>CAVRTK010000001.1:0-2882213 GCA_963724205.1 uncultured Actinomycetes bacterium
TCCGCGCCTTTCCGCCCGCCCGCGGCGTCGGGCGGGGTAGACACGGGGCCAGTAGTAGGACAGTGTGGCGAGACGCGCCTGTTCAGGCGCGGGCCAGGGGGAGTTGCATCCACCCCGTTTCCCTGAGTCGCTTCCAGCAACGAAGGGAACCTTTTCATGTCGTCCACTGCTGCTCCTCGGAGCAAGCCGTCGCGTGCGCTGCTGCTCGTAGCGCTCTGCTGCGTGCCGCTGCTCGCCTTCGCGGGCTCCGCGTCCGCCAGCACCTACGCCGTCCCGTCGCCGCCGAACCCCGCTGCCGTCGGGCAGACCAACGTTCCGGCCAGCATCGCGATCCACAACTCCGGTGCCCCCGGCAGCACAGCGACCGTCGGCCTGATCACCGTCAGCATGAGTTGCTCGACCAACGGCAGCCAGTACGGCTGTCCGGCCGGTTCCGGCGACCCACTCGTGTTGCGCCCGTCCGCGACCGCCACGGGCCGCGCAGGCAGCCAGTGCGCGGGCATGACGTTCGCGGTCACGCCGATCGATCCGGCGACCGACCAGTACAGCTTCGACCCGCCGGCGCCGTTCACGATCACCGGCTCCTGCTTTGTCGACTACACCGTCGACGTGCTGCGCCAGCCGACGACCGACACGAGCGCTGGCCAGCCGGGCACCCAGACCTGGATGACCGCGTTCGCGAGTGACGGCACCGCGCCCAACAGCTCCTGCAACCCGGGCTGCGGAAGCACCGTGCAGTACACCGTCGATCCGCCGGTCATCGCTCCCACGGACACCGACCAGGACGGCGTCCGCGACAGCCTCGACAACTGCCCGGCAGTCCCGAACCCGGGCCAGGCTGACACAGACCAGGACGGACTCGGCGACGCCTGCGACACACCGACGCCGCCGGCCGACGGCGACCAGGACGGCGTGCCGGACGCGACCGACGACTGCCCGACTGTTCCGGGTGTTGCCCCGACGGGCTGCCCGGCCCCGGCCTCGATGCCGACCAACGCCGCCCAGTGCAAGAAGGACGGCTGGAAGAGCTACGGCCCGGTGTTCAAGAACCAGGGCGACTGCGTCAGCTACATCGCC
The DNA here is from genome assembly GCA_963724205.1 of uncultured Actinomycetes bacterium. Taxonomy (GTDB): domain Bacteria; phylum Actinomycetota; class Thermoleophilia; order Solirubrobacterales; family Thermoleophilaceae; genus CAVRTK01. Next base: position 1,078 of record CAVRTK010000001.1, read on the forward strand.
ACGGGCGGCAAGAACCAGCCCGTCCGCGGCTAACCGCACGACGTTCTACGCGCGTACCCGAGGCCCCGCAACGCGGCGGGGCCTCGGCCGTGAAGCCGCGCGCGGCAGTCACGTGGTGGCGCTTAGCCGATCGCGCTGATAGGGATTGCGGTCGTGGTCTCGCCACAACAGCAGGCCGCGCCCGCGCTCACGCTCCTCTCGTCGCCGCTCGGTAAGAAGCGGACGCTTCGCAGGAACGGGCAGGTCCTCGGCCACATGCGCGTCAAGGGCCTCGCCGAAACGCAGTTCATCTTCAAGATCGACGCCCAGAAGTGGCGGGTGTGGCCGGTCGGGTCCGACACGGTCCTGTGGGACCTCGTCTTCGACGCCGAGGTCGCGCGCCTCGCCTTCACGCCCGCGAACGGGAACGGCTGGCCGACGCGCCGGCTCGTGGTGAACGAGCCCGCGTGGCGCCCGCAGTTCGACATGTCGCTGCGGTGGGAGACGCCCCCGGCGCCCGGCCCCGACACGCGGTCGCTCCGCGAGCTACTGAGCCTGAAGCGGGACGACACCTGGGCGCTCGTCGACGCGTGGGATCGGACCTGGCTCAGTTTCCACGTCACCGGGGTGAACACGCAGGTTCACATCACCCAGCCGTTGTCGCCGTGGCCGGCCCCCGATCCCGAGTGGGGGCTCGTGGTGGCGGTCGCCGCCTGCGCGGGGCATCTCGTCAGCAGCTCAGTCCTCTCGGCTCAATCGGCGTTACAGAGCAGCGGCTCAGACTCGGCCTGGATCTACACGTAGCCCTCTCGACGGCGCCGTGAAGGTGACGCCAGCGTCACCCTCAGGCATCGCCGGCCCCGGCCGGATATCGTGATCGGCCGCCACACCCTGATTCTTCTGAGCTGAGGAGCACGACGATGGCTAACGCCGAGGCCCTGGTCTTCGACGCGATTCGGACACCGCGCGGCAAGGGCAAGCACAACGGGTCCCTGCACGGGACGAAGCCTGTCGACCTGGTGGTCGGCCTGATGCACGAGATGCTCGGCCGCCACGTGAAGCTGGACCCGAACCGAGTCGACGACGTCGTGCTCGGCTGCGTCTCCCCCGTGGGTGACCAGGGCGCCGACATCGCCAAGACCGCGGCGATCAAGGCAGGGCTGCCGGACACGGTCGCGGGCGTGCAGCTCAACCGCTTCTGCGCCTCCGGCCTCGAGGCGGTCAACATCGCCGCCCAGAAGGTCGCCTCCGGCTGGGAGGACCTGGTCTTCGCCGGCGGCGTCGAGTCGATGTCGCGCGTGCCGATGGGCTCCGACGGCGGCGCCTGGGCGATGGACCCGGAGACGAACTACGACACCTCGTTCGTCCCGCAGGGCGTCAGCGCGGACCTGATCGCGACCGTCGAGGAGTTCTCGCGCGACGACGTCGACGCGTACGCCGTCCGCTCGCAGGAGCGCGCCGCGGCCGCCCGCGAGGAGGGCAAGTTCGCAAACTCGGTCGTCCCGGTCGTCGACATCAACGAGCACACCGTGCTCGACCACGACGAGTTCATCCGTCCGGGTACGACGGTCGAGACGCTCGGCAAGCTGAAGCCCTCGTTCGCGGGCATCGGCGACATGGGCGGCTTCGACGCCGTCGCGCTCCAGAAGTACCACTGGCTCGAGCAGATCAACCACGTCCACACGCCGGGCAACTCGTCGGGCATCGTCGACGGCGCGTCGCTCGTCGCGGTCGGCAACGAGCAGACGGGATCGGACCTCGGCCTCGAGCCGCGCGCCCGCATCCTGGCCACGGCGGTCTCGGGCGCCGACCCGACGATCATGCTGACGGGCCCGGCACCGGCGTCGCGCAAGGCGCTCGACAAGGCCGGCCTGACGGTCGACGACCTCGACCTGGTCGAGATCAACGAGGCGTTCGCGGCGGTCGTGCTGCGCTTCGTCCGCGACATGGGCCTCGACATGGAGAAGGTCAACGTCAACGGCGGCGCGATCGCGATGGGCCATCCGCTCGGCGCGACCGGCGGCATGATCCTCGGCACGCTGATCGACGAGCTTCAGCGCACCGGCGGGAAGTACGGCCTGGCGACGCTGTGCATCGGCGGCGGCATGGGCATCGCGACGGTCGTGGAGGCCCTCTGATGGCCGAGAGCACGACGATCCGCTGGGACAAGGGCGACGACGGGATCGTCGTCCTCACCCTCGACGACCCAACCAGTCGGCCAACACGATGAACGCGGCGTACGCGGAGTCGATGGAGGCCACGGTCGAGCGCCTCGAGGCCGAGAAGGACGACATCGCCGGCGTGATCATCACGTCGGCGAAGAAGACGTTCTTCGCGGGCGGCGACCTGAACGACCTGAAGCAGGCGCGCCCCGAGGACGGCGAGCAGGTCGCCGCGGGCGTGCGCCGCGGCAAGGCGCAGCTGCGGCGGCTGGAGACGCTCGGCAAGCCGGTCGTCGCCGCGGTCAACGGCACGGCGCTCGGCGGCGGCCTGGAGATCACGCTGGCGTGCCACCACCGCATCGTGGTCGACGACCCGAAGATCCAGCTCGGCTTCCCCGAGGTGCAGCTGGGCCTGCTCCCGGGCGCCGGCGGCGTGACCCGCACGGTGCGCATGGTCGGCATCGTCAACGCGCTGATGGGGTGGCTGATGGAGGGCAAGCGCCACCGGCCGGCCAAGGGCAAGGAGCTCGGGCTGGTCGACGAGCTCGTCTCCTCGGTCGATGACCTGATCCCGGCGGCCAAGAAGTGGATCGCCGAGAACCCGGAGGCCGTGCAGCCCTGGGACGTCAAGGGCTACAAGATCCCCGGCGGCACCCCGTCGAGCCCGAGCCTGGCCCAGAACCTGCCCGCGTTCCCGTCCAACCTGCGCAAGCAGATCAAGGGCGCGAACTACCCGGCCCCGCACCACATCATGGCCGCGGCGGTCGAGGGGTCGCAGGTCGACTTCGACACGGCCAGCGAGATCGAGGGGCGCTACTTCACCGACCTCGCCACCGGCCAGGTCGCGAAGAACATGATCCAGGCGTTCTTCTTCGACCTCCAGACGGTGAACGGCTCTCGTGGCCGGCCTTCGGATATCGAGCCGTTCGCGGCTTCCAAGGTCGTCGTTCTCGGCGCGGGGATGATGGGCGCGGCGATCGCCTACGTCTGTGCCAAGGCCGGGATCGAGGTCGTGCTCAAGGACGTCGCGCAGGAGGCGGCCGACAAGGGCAAGCAGTACTCGGAGAAGCTCGTGGCCAAGGGCGTCGAGCGCGGCAAGGTGACGCAGGAGAAGGGCGACGCGCTGCTGGCGCGGATCACCCCGACTACTGACGCCGCCGATGCCGCCGGGGCCGACCTCGTCATCGAGGCGGTCTTCGAGGACCCGAAGGTGAAGGCGCAGGTCTTCGCCGAGGTCGAGCCGCATCTCGCCGACGGCGCCCTGCTCGGATCGAACACCTCGACCCTGCCGATCACCGGCCTGGCCGAGGGCGTCGACCGTCCCGCCGATTTCATCGGGCTGCACTTCTTCTCCCCCGTGGACAAGATGCCGCTGCTCGAGATCATCAAGGGCGAGCAGACGAGCGACGAGACGCTCTACCGGGCGCTCGACGTCGCCAAGCAGATCAAGAAGACGCCGATCGTCGTGAACGACTCGCGCGGCTTCTTCACGAGTCGCGTGATCGGGACGTTCATCCTCGAGGGCATCGCGATGCTCACCGAGGGGATCCCCGCCGCCGACGATCGAGCAGGCGTCGAACCAGGCCGGCTACCCGGCGCCCGTGCTTCAGCTGAGCGACGAGCTCAACCTGAACCTGATGCGCAAGATCCGCGACGAGACGAAGGCCGGTGTCATCGCTGCCGGCGGCGACTGGCCCGACCACCCGGCCGGCAGCGTCATCGACCGGATGCTCGACGAGTTCGAACGCGGCGGCAAGCTGGCCGGTGCGGGGTTCTACGAGTACGAGGAGGGCAAGCGCACGCGGCTGTGGCCGGGTCTGCGCGAGGCGTTCCCGCCTGTTGACGATCCGTCGTCGATCGACCTGCGCGACCTCGAGGAGCGCATGCTGTTCGCCGAGGCGCTCGAGACGATCAAGTGCCTCGACGAGGGCGTGATCGAGTCCGTCGCCGACGCCAACATCGGCTCGATCATGGGCATCGGCTTCCCCGGCTGGACCGGCGGGGTGCTCCAGTACATCAACGGCTACGAGGGCGGGCCCGCCGGGCTTCGTCTCGCGCGCTCGTGAGCTGGCGGAGCGGTACGGCGAGCGGTTCGAGCCGCCGGCTTCGCTGGTCGAGAAGGCCGAGCGCGGCGAGACGTATGTCGAGGCGCCGGCCGTGGCCGCGGGAGCCGCGGCGTAGGGATTGGGTTGCGCCTGGGCGGCCCCGCCTCTGGTCAGGCGGGGCCGTCTTGGTCGCGATCGCGGTCGCGGTCGATCGCAGCGATCAGGTCGGCGATCGGCAGCCGGTCGTCCGGGCTTCCGGCCAGGTGGAGCAGCAGGATGTCCCCGTCGGCGTCGACGGCCACGTCGGCGCCCAGGCGGAGCATGTCCGCGCGCGTGGGCTTGGCGAAGATGCCCTCCCTCGCGCTCTTGAGCGCGCCGCCCACGGCCTTCGTCATGAGGGACACGGGGTTCTGCCGCGTGGTGCCGAGCGCCTCGTAGAGGTGGGCGTCCGGGTCGGCGACGACCCGGTAGTCCGCCGGCAGGTGGTCGGCGCCGTCGCGCCAGTCCTCCACCAGCTCGAGGTCGGCGTTGTAGAAGACGACCAGGCTCGCGCCCCGGTCCTCGATCTCGTCATGAGCCTCCGCGGCACGGCGGAGGTGGCGCTGGCAGACGCTTCAGCCGGGGTGGCGGGCCAGGTAGGCGATCCAGGGCCGTCCGGCCAGGTCGGCGTTGGTCAGGCGCCCGCCGCCGGCTAGGGGGAGGTCGAAGTCGGGGAAGGGGTCGCGGTCGGCCACGGGGTGAAGCTACCAGCCGCTCGAGTCCGAGATGGATACGGAGACGGCCAGCCACGGACCTCGAGTGGTGGCGGGCAAGACCCGGATCTGATGACGATCAAGCCGCGACCAGACGCGCGACCTCGAGCAACGCCTCCGGCATCGCATCCTGCAACTCCCAAGTGATCTGGATGGGTCGCTCGCCCTTGCTCTCAACGAAGCGTGCGTGCCCCAGGCACGTGAACGGCGCGCCCGCGCCGTTCGCAAGCGTCGGGTTCTCGCGCACGAACAGAAGGACGTTGGTGCCGTCCTCGCGCTGGCGGCGATAACGCTGGCCGGTCGGACTCGCGGCGCTCGTCGTGCTCTGCGACTCCCAATGGAACAGCCGGGAGCTGATCGCATAGTCGCGGTACCGAGTCGACGGGCTGTAGTGGCGATCGCTCTTTCGCAACGTGACGAAGAAGACGTCGGTCTCGATCGCCGGCAGCCAACGAACTCCCTCGCGTGCCGTCGGGGGCTTTTCGAACGTGCCATCGCCCAGCGCTGCTAACACCTCCGGCCGCGTGTACCGGCCATGCACCTGTAGGGGGATCCCCGGGCGAAGCCTGAGTGCCCTAGGCGCTACCTCGGACTCTTCGTCAAGCACTCCGAGTAGCTCGGCGAGTTCGTCCTTGAACGATCCGTTGTCCCAGATCACGCGCAATGCGTCTTCGAGGGAAGCGATCCCATGCCCACGACCGAACACGCCCAAAGCCAGCATCGACCAGAGCCGACGATCGCGTTCGCTGCTGAGTGGCGGGGGCACCAGTTGTGACAGAGCAGCGCGGTAGTACGCCACGCGCTCAGGGTCGTCGATGTGCATTAGACGATGCAGCGACCGCAGGAGCCCGGTCTCGAACTCGTTACCGCGTGCAGACGGGAGGCCCGCGTCGCGGCGGAGGCGAGTCCACGACCGCTCCCGATCCCGGTACAGGTCGGCCGGCAGGCGATCCGTGTTGCGCAGGAAGGTGGCGAGATCGACGTCGCCCAGGCCGCGGAGATCGTCGACAAGAACCGACCACATCCGCGAGCCAGCAGCAGCCCGAAGACTGGACAAGACGACCTCACGACTCATCCGGTCGAGGTTGATCTCGCATCCAGCCGGGAGGTAGGGGAACCCTTGCTCGGCCTGATCGACCAGCCGCCCGTTGCGAGGATCGATAAGCGCCCGCAGCTTCGTGTCGAAGCGGAACTTCCGATGCTGCTGCCCGATCAGGTCGACGACCGTGAGCGTGGTCTTCTCGCTGTGCTGACGCAGCCCGCGCCCGATCTGCTGTGTCAGGACCGTCGCCGACTGAGTCGGCCGCAGCAGGAGAACCGTGTCGACCGACGGGACATCAACTCCTTCGCCGAGGACGTCGACGCTGAACACGCAGCGGATCTCGCCGCGCTCGAGCGCAGCCAGCACACGGTTGCGCTCGGCCGAGTCGACCTCACCGGTGAGAGCGCGGCTGGGCAACCCTCGTTCGGAGAAGGCACGCGCCATGAAGTCGGCGTGCGCGACCGACACGCAGAAGCCCAGGGCGCGCATCTCTTCCGGTGACACGAGAATCCGCTCGAGGGCCTGGATGACGCGGGTGACCCGCGCGTGGTCGCCGGTATAGACCCGATCCAGATCCTCGGCGCGGTAGCCGCCGCGTCGCCATTCCAACTCAGAGAGATCGACGATCGTCGTGGATCCCGAAGTACTGGAACGGGGCGAGGTGGTTGTCGTCGATCGCCTCCCATAGACGAAGCTCGACGGCTGTCCGGCTGCCGAACCAGCGCGTTATGTCTTCCCCATCCATCCGCTCGGGAGTCGCGGTCAGGCCGAGGAGCTCGTCAGGATCGAGGTGCTCCAGAAGCGCTCGGTAGCTCGGCGCCGCGGCGTGATGGACCTCGTCGATGATCACCACGTCGTAGCGATCGGGATCGAGTGACTCGACCACGTCGTTGCGCAGCGACTGGACCATCGCGAACACGTGCCGGCCGCGCGTCGGCCGCTCGACCCTCGCCGAGAAACTCGCCGAACTCCGGGTCTTTAAGGACGGTGGCGAACGTGGCGCGACTCTGTTCCAGAATCCGCGCGCCGGTGGGCGACGAACAGCAACGAGAGATCCCGCTCCGCTGCCTTCCGAAGGCGGCGATAGTCAAGGGCGGCCATGACTGTCTTGCCGGTTCCGGTGGCGGCCACCAGCAAGTTGCGGTGGCGATCGTGTCGTTCCCGCTGAACCTGGAGCTGCTCGAGCATGCGCACCTGATGGCGGAGCGGGTGCACGTCGAACGCGACATAGCCGGACCCAAGCGCCGGGCGTCCGGAGCGTTCTGGCGGCCGAGCGCCTCGGCGCAAACGGTCGCCATCCAAGGCCGGGTCGTAGGCCTCAAACGCATCGTCACCCCAGTACGACTCGAAGGTTGCTCGCATGCGGTCGACAAGCGGTCCAGCGTCCGCCTCGCTGAGCCGCACGTTCCACTCGAGCCCCTGGTGCAGGGCGGTGAACGAGACGTTCGACGACCCAAGGAACGCCGTGGTGAGCGCGCCGGGACGGTGAATGATCCAGGACTTAGCGTGGAGCTTGGTCCGCTCAGCATCGAACGCAACGCGGATCTGAGCACCCGCAGCGGCAAGCTCGTCGAGCGCCTTGGGTTGCGTGGCCCCCATGTAGGTAGTCGTGATCACCCGCACTCGCCCACCGCGCTCGACAACCGCACGCAGCTCGGGAAGCAGCGTGCGAACCCCCGTCCAGATGACGAAGCTCACGAGCAGGTCGACGTCGACGGCACTTGGCAGCTCGGTGCGCGAGCTGCTGGCCGATCGCTGGCTGTCCGTGCCCGTTGACGAGCAGCTCGTTTACCGAAAGCGGGATCGCAGGCCGCGGCGGCAGGTACGGCACGCCGAGTCCCTCAGCAGGGCGAGCGATCCCTGCGAGCACGTCGGGCGGCAGCTCCAGAAGATCTTCCTCCGCGGCCTCTCCCGCGGCCAGTAGCTCGATCGCGCGGTTGACAATCACGGCCTGCTCCTCGGCCCTCGACCTCCCCGTCGCTCATCTGGCCGAGCAGACGTCTCGCAACAGCCGCGAGATGGCGCGCGAGTCGCTCGGGGGCTTCCGCAGACTCGACCGAGGCCCGCGTGACCAGGCCGGTGTCGACCCCATCCAGAGCCCGAGCGGTCGCAGCGGTCACTAGCTCGTCTCTCAGCCCCGCCCGCAACTCGCCCACGCAGCAGCACCTTAGCGCTCAACCAAGAGCAGAGCTTCCCTCTGGCGCGACCCCGCCCCCGAGTTGATGCTGCGCTCCCAGCGCTACCCCGCGCCCTTCCGCCCCCGCCGCAAACGCCTGCCCAACCCCCGCCACCACATCCCGCACAATGCTGAGCCCCGGCCGCGGATCGCGAGCGGAGAACAGGGCATGCACCGTGCCCCGCCGCGGGACCAGCCCGGCGGCGGCGCTGAGCTCCCCGCGCCGCAGCTGCGCCAGCACCGCGCGCGGGTCGTCGCGATCGTGCCGGTAGCGGACGCCGGCGCGGTACCCCTCCGCCTCCACCGGTAGCCCGAGCAGCAGCGAGGCCCAGATCGCCGGCAGGTTCAGCCCGGCGGCGACGGCCAGCGAGAGCGACACGTAGAAGCGCGGGTTCAGGTCGATTACGTAGTCGCGCCCGTCGCGCTCGATGATCTGGAGGTTGAAGACGCCGGACCAGCCCAGCGCCTCGATCAGCGCGGCGGTGGTCCGCTCGCGCTCGGGTGTCATCGGGATCGTCTCGGCGTAGACGGCGCACCCGGCGCGATCCGGCCAGACCCGGTGGACCACGTGCTGGTTCACGCCGTGCAGGCGGCCCTCGAAGCCGACCCCGTTGACGCTGATCAGCCGTCCCTCGAAGTAGGACTGGACGAAGCCGACCTCGTCGGGGAGCGCGCGCAGGGCCTCCTCCATCTGCGCGGCCGACTCGACGCGGCAGGTCTCGAAGCGCTGCAGGTGGCCGGCACTCAACAGCTCGGAACGCAGCGGCTTGACCATGGCGGGGAACGACACACCGTCGGAGGTTGCCCGGCTCGCCGGCCATGCGAATGCGCGTCGGGGGCACCTCCAGCCCGGCCCGCAGCGAGAGCAGCGCGAGCGCCGTCTTGTCCAGCGCGCGGCGCAGCGACGTCTCGGGGGGCGTGCCCACGGCGACGCCCGGCGGGAAGGCATCCTCGCGCCCCGTGAGCGCGAGCAGCGCGGGCTCGGTCCCGGGCAGGACCGCGTCCACCTCGAGCGAGGCCGCAGCGGCGGCCAACACGCGCGTGAACTCGTCCGGCGCCGTTCGGGGATCGGGGACGTCGACGATCCCGGCGGCGGCTCGCGAGTGCGCCCCGAGCGCGGCGCGCGAGGTCACCGCGGCCCACGGCTCGAACCCCGCGCGCCGGAGCGCGCGCAGCGCCGCCAGGCCCGCCGGGTACTCGCTCCCCGTGACCAGCACCCGCTTCATGTCCCTCCCACCCGGCTCAACCGCCAGCAACCTACGGCCTCTGCCCAACGAGCGACGTGGTGGGGATCCCCACTGGCGCGAACCGCCAACCCGTTAGATGCTCCGCCCATGAGCACGGACAACCGCGCGCGCAACATCGTCATCGCCTCCCTGCTCGGGACGCTGGTGTTCATGGCCGCCCTCGGCGGCTTCCTCTGGTGGTACCTGGGCAGCGAGGAGGACGCCGTGCGCGACGCGTCCGACGAGCTGATCACCGCGATCGAGCAGAAGGACCCGGGGAAGGCGCCGGACGACGCGGCGGACTACGCGACCGGCGTGCCGAAGTACTTCGGGCCGGTCCGGGACCTGAAGGTCGTCGACGCTCGCAAGGTCTCGCGGCGCAACTCCACGAACTCCGCCAGCCAGGTCTCGTGGTGGACCACGACGCTGTTCCTCCGCTCGGAACGCGGGGCGGCGGTGCTGCTCGTCACGTTCGACCAATCGCTCGACCCGCACGACGCGAAAATCATCGGGATCCGCGAGCTGTCGCCCGGCAAGGTGACGGACGGCGCACTGAGCGCAGCGGAGCTCAAGGACGTCGAGGCGGGATTCAAGAGCCGCGGCGGCAAGACGGCCAACACGGTCAAGCTCTCCGGGGTCCTCCCCGAGGACTCGCCGTCGCCGGCGGACGAGCCCGAGCCGGACAAGCCGGCGAAGCCCGTCCCGGCGCCCGACCGCGACGAGATCGAGCGCCGGCGACGCGAGGGCCAGCGCCGCCTGCGCTGCGTGCAGGAGGCGCGCGGGGACGTGGACAAGCTGCAGAAGTGCGCCGAGCTGTAGCGCTGCGCGAGCGTCCTGGTGCCAAGTGCCAGGCGGGCCGAATTCGCCCCCATCCGCCGCATCCCTGAGCGGACCGGCGGGTTCTAACCCGCCAGACGACCGCTCCCCGTCGCCATCCTGACTTGAGGGATTGCGCACGACCTGAACCCGTCATACCGTCGGGCGGGGCGGTCGGCCCCAGCAACGTCCCCGAATCCAGCGACCGCATCAATTGCTCACACCCCGCCGCCTCAGCTTCCTCCCCCTGCTCGCAATCGTCTTCCTCGCCGCTCCCAGCGCGGCGATGGCCGGCGACCGCGCCGACGTCCAGACCACCGAGCTCCTCTCCCGCAGCCCGAGCGGCGGAGTGCCAAATGGTGCCTCGGGCAACTCGGTCATCTCCGGTGACAAGCGCTACGCGCGCGTGATCGCGTACGAGTCCGACGCGTCCGACCTGGTCGCGGGCGACACCAACGGCCAGCGCGACGTGTTCGCGGTCAGGCGCGCGGGCAGCTTCGGCAACGAGGGATCGCCGTGGGTGCCGGGCAACACGGTCCTGATCTCGCGGACGGCCAGCGGCCAGCCGGCCAACGGCCCGTCGTTCAACGCATCGATCGACGGCGCCTTCCAGGACGCGGAGACGGTCGCGCCGTCGTGCGTGGGCTTCCTGTCGGCGGCGACCAACATCGTTGGCGGGGACACCAACGGAGTGGTCGACGCCTTCGTCGCCCCGATCGACAGCGGCGCGCCGCGCAGGGTCTCCCCCGACGGGGCCGGCGCGACCACCGCGGTGGCCGTCTCGGGCGACTGCAGCGTGATCGCGACGGTGACCGGCGGTCGCCTGTACGTGACCTCCGGCGGGACGACCCGGCTGATCAACACGGAGACGCCGGTCGCCGACCCGTCGTTCGGAGTGGGCCGCAACCAGGACCTGGTGTTCGCCACCCCGAGTGGCGTGTCGCTGCTCGAGGAGGGCAAGACGAGCGCGAAGCTGGTCGCCCCCGGCGGCGCCAACCCTGCCTACAACGACGTCAAGCGCCAGACCGTCGCCTACGAGAAGCAGTTGAGCGGCCACGTCCAGGTCTTCTTCCGCGACCTGGGCGACAAGGAGATCATCGCCAGCGGGCTGAACAGCACGCCCGGCAACGGCGACTCGCGCAAGCCGGTGATCGGCAACTCGGGCTACTCGCTCACGTTCGAGACCGACGCCAGCAACCTCGGCGTCAACTCCCTCAGCCGCCAGGGTGACGAGAACGGCAGGCCCGACGTCTACCTGTACACGGACGTGCGCAAGCTGACGCTCGTCCAGTCGGTGCAGCAGAAGGCGGTCCCGCTCCCGGGTGGCGGCGTCAACCCGAGCATGAACTTCTACAACAACTACATCACCTTCGACTCGCCTGCCCCGCTGGGCGCGACCGAGGGTCCGCCGCAGGTCTTCATGCGCTACCTGGGCGGCGAGGTGGCGGGCGGCGACACCAGCTCCGACCCGTTCGCGGACCTGTCCGAGCCGCAGGTGGGCAAGACCGCCAACGCCGGCGTCGTCTCGGGGACCGTCTACATCACGCTGCCGGCCAGCGGCAAGGAGAAGCTCAGCGCAGCCGCCAAGAAGCGCCGCCGCGTCAAGCTGAAGAACCCACGGCAGATCCCGCTCGGGTCGATACTCGACACCACGCGCGGGCGCGTGCTGCTGGAGACCGCCGTCGGCACCTCGAAGCCCGGCGTGACCCAGACCGTGCAGGCCTACTCCGGCCAGTTCTCGCTCGCCCAGCGCGGCAGCCGCAGCCTGCCGATCACCGAGATGGTCATGACCGGCCCGCTCAGCTGCAGCTCCTCCAAGGGCAAGCTCTCGCCGGCGCGCAGCCGCTCGCGGCGCCTGTGGGGCAGCGGCAAGGGCCGCTACCGCACCCGCGGCCGCAACTCCTCGGCAACCGTGCGCGGCACGATCTGGCTGACCAAGGACAACTGCGACACCACGACCACCTCGGTCAAGCAGGGCACGGTCGTCGTCCGCGACTTCGGCAAGCGCAAGAACGTGACGGTCAAGGCCGGCCAGCGCTACGTCGCGCGCTCGCGCAAGCGCTGACCCACGCAGGCTGACTCTCACACCGGCGCAAACGGCGCCGGCATGCGAGCATCAGCTCATGGCCAGCGCAGGAAACGATCCGGACACCCTCCGCGTCGCTGCTGTCCAGTGCTCGAACGTCGTCGGCGACCTGAACGGCAACGCCGAGCGCATCCTCGACGGGATGCGCTGGGCGGAGTCCGAGGGCGCCGACGTCGTCGTCTTCCCCGAGCTCGCGCTCACGGGCTACCCGCTCATGGACCTGGCCCTGCGCAACGAGTTCGTCGACGCAGCGCTCGCCGCCCTGTTCTCGATCGCCGAGCAGTCGGGGTCGACACCGGCGGTCATCGGGACGATCGACCGCGTCCCGCCCCGCCGCTCCTGGGACACGCGGATCCGCGACGTGGCGATCAGCGCCGCGGTCGTCTGCGACGGCGAGCTCCGCGGCATGTACCACAAGACCCTGCTGCCGAACTACGAGGTCTTCAACGAGGCCCGCAACTTCGCCCCCGGCAACATGCCGGACAAGCTCTGGCGGATCGGCGACGCCGTCGCGGGCATCGTGATCTGCGAGGACGCCTGGTCGGGTGACGGCCCGCCCGAGCTGCAGGCCGCCGCCGGCGCGCGCATCCTGCTCGTCCCCAACGCATCGCCCTTCCACCTGGAGAAGCCCGACGGGCGCCAGGAGCTGGCGGCGCAGGTGGCCAAGCGGACCGGCACCCCGTTCGTCTACGTCAACTCGGTCGGCGGGCAGGACGAGCTGGTGTTCGACGGCGGGTCGCTGATCGTCGACGCGAACGGCGAGCTGCTCTACCGCGCGGGGCAGTTCGAGACCGAGCGCTTCTGCGTCGACGTCCCGCTCGGCCCGCCGCGCACCGTGACGTCGAAGCCGACGACCGTCCACAGCCGGCCGCGGCCCGCCCGGCCGGTCGAGCCGCCGCCGCCCTCGCCGCCCCAGATGGCGGGCGACGAGCAGGTCTGGTGCGCGCTCGTCGTGGGCACCCGTGACTTCGTGCGCAAGAACGGCGCCTCGACCGCCGTGCTCGGCCTGTCCGGCGGCATCGACGCCGCCGTCACCGCAGCCGTGGCCGCCGAGGCGCTCGGCCCCGAGAACGTGCTGGGCGTGGCGATGCCCGCGCCCGAGTCGCCGCCCGAGGAGCTCGAGCTGGCCCAGGAGCTGGCCCGCAACCTGGGGATCGACTTCCACGTGCTCGGCCTGGGCGGGGTGACCGCCTCGGTCGAGCGCAGCCTGGGCCGCCTGCTCGACGAGGAGCCGCTGCCCGGCGCCCGCGAGGCGCTCGAGGCCCGCGCCCGCGCGACAGTGCTGTGGGCGGTCGCCGACCGGCTCGGCCACCTGCCGCTCGCGACCGGCAACAAGAGCGAGCTCTCGATCGGGTCCGCGGCGCTGGGCGGCGACATGTCGGGCGCGTTCGCGCCGCTCAAGGACGTGCCGAAGACCCTGCTCTACCAGCTGGCCCGCTCCCGCAACGAGCGCGGCCACGTGATCCCCGACGCGATCATCGAGCGCATGCCGACCGTGCAGGAGGACGACGTCCACGACCTGCCGGACTACGAGGTGCTGGACCCGATCGTGCAGCGCTACCTGGAGGGCGGCGAGTCGCTCGACGAGATGGTGGCCGACGGCTTCGACCCCGCGCTCGTGCGCGGCATCCTGCAGCTGGTCGACGACGCCGAGTTCAAGCGCCGCCAGACCCCGCCGGGCGTGAAGGTGACCGCACGCGCGTTCGGCCAGGACCTGAGCCTGCCGCTGGCCAACGCATGGCGCCCGTTCCGCGCGGACGAGGCGGAGCTCGTCACCCCGGACGCCGAGGCCGGGCCGCCGCGCTGGAGCGAGGTCGACATCCCGGTTATCGAGGACGCCGGCCCGCCCCCGGAGCAGCCCGTGCCGGAGACCCCGCCGGCCCGCGAGGCGACTCAGGCCTAGGGCACCGCGCCCTCGCGCGGGCAGGCCGCGCAGCAGCCGCTTGAAGACCCCGCGGAGCGTCTCCTTGCCGTAGGCGTGCGTGCCGTCATCGGCGGTCATGACCGCGACCGCGACGCGCTCGTCGCCGCGGCGCAGCAGCGCGACCTGGTGGTCGACCGCGCCGCTGCCCGATCCCCAGCCGCCCTTGAAGTGGACCTGCCAGCCCGGCAGTTCGACGCGGCCGATGCCCCAGCGCTGCGAGGGCACGATCGACGCCAGCAGGTCGAGCGCGTAGTCGCGGTGGCGCGCGGGCAGCAGCCCCTCGATCCCGAGGAAGAAGCGCGTCTGGTCGGCGGCGGTGATCCGCGAGTTGCCCCAGATGGGCGTCGCCGGCGTGAAGTCCTCCATCCGCGCGCGGCGGGCGACGCGGCGCAGCCCGCTGGTGCCGACGATGCCCAGGATGCGCGACGCCGCGGCGTTGTCCGAGCGCCGGATCATCGGCGAGAGCAGGGCGCGGTCGTCTGCGCTGAGCGCCCGGTCGCGCACACCGGGACGGTCGAGGTAGGCCAGCATCAGCATCGGCTTGAGCACGGACGCGGACGGGAACGTCCGCGACGCGCGCCAGCCCCACGCGCGCGTGGGCGTGCGCACGTGGAAGGCGATCGTGCCGCGCCGCTCCTTGGCGTAGACCTGCGCGTCGTGGACGTGCGGGCGCCAGGGCGCCGCGACCGCCGGCGCGGGCAGCGGCGCCGCGAGCGCCAACACGCCGGCCAGGATGAGCGGGACGCGCTTCACGCGCCTATTGTCGACACATGACCGCCGCGGGTGTCTGGCACCCCGATCGGATCGGCGAGGCGTCATGGCGCCTGTGGGACGGCACGTGGACGAGCCAGGTTGCGCCCGCGCGCGAGACGCCCGAACTTGCGCCGTTCCAGACCGTGGTCGGCAGGTCGGTCAAGCTCGAGCAGCAGTTCGGCGCGGGCACCGACGTCCTGAAGTGCGAGGAGACGCCGGTCGGGCTGATGCACAAGCCTCACTTCGGCGAGATCACGGCCGAGACCGCGAGCGGCGCGTGGCTGTTCGATCGCGAGGGCATCGTCCGCGGCGCCGCGCGGGTCGTCGTCCAGCCGTCGAACGAGGAGATCGGGCGGTTCGACTGGGACGGCATCGGCACGGGCACGGACGGGACGCTGCGCTTCCGCGACGGCCGCTGGTTCCGGCTGACGCGCGCCACGGAGCTGGCAGGTGAAGGCGTGACGAGCCCGGCCGACTACGACCCCACCCACGGCGTCTGGGTCTGGTACGGGCCCGATCGAGCGCCGATCAGCAGCGTGCGCCTGGCCATACGGATCAACAAGAAGAAGATCTTCGGCAAGGAGTTCGAGTACACGTCGAGCAGCACGGGCAAGACGGGTTCGGACATCTGGACCGACATGCACGCGCCCGCCGCGTCGCGTACGCGAGCTGCCCGTGCTGACGATGCTCGGCACCTTCCTGATCTGGTGGACGACGACGATGCGCGAGTCGGTGCACCGCAGCGCGCGCAGCAGCTTCTAGCCGCTCACTCCTTGCCCCGCTGCCGCCGCAGCTCCTGACGAGCGACGCTCAGCTTGTGCACCTCGTCCGGCCCGTCGGCCAGCCGCAGCGTCCGCATGTGCGCCCACATGAACGCCAGCGGGAAGTCGTTCGACACGCCCGCCGCCGCCGTGCACCTGGATCGCCCGGTCGATGATCTTCAGCGCGATGTTCGGGGCGGCGACCTTGATGGCCGGCGATCTCGATCCGCGCGTGCTGGTTGCCGACCGTGTCCATCAGCCAGGCGGTCTTCAGCACGAGCAGCCGCAGCATCTCCAGCTCGATCCGCGCCTCGGCGATCCAGTCGCGGATGTTCGAGTTGTGCGAGACCGGCTTGCCGAACGTCTCGCGCTCGTCGGCCCGCGCGCACATGAGCGACAGCGCGCGCTCCGCCGCGCCGATCGCCCGCATGCAGTGGTGGATCCGCCCCGGCCCGAGCCGCGCCTGGGCGATCGCGAAGCCCATCCCCTCGCCCGCGATCAGGTTGCGCTCGGGCACGCGCACGTCCTCGAACGTCAGCTCGCCGTGCCCCTCGGGGTCCATGTAGCCGAACACCGGCAGCGACCGCTCGATCGTCACGCCGGGCGTGTCGAGCGGCACCAGGATCATCGACTGCTGCTGGTAGGTGTTCGCGTCGGGATCGGTCTTGCCCATCACGATCAGCACCCGGCAGTTGGGATGCAGCGCGTTGGTGGTCCACCACTTGCGCCCGTTCAGCACGTAGCCGTCGCCGTCGCGCTCGATCCGCAGCCCGATGTTGGTCGCGTCCGAGGAGGCCACGTCCGGCTCGGTCATCGCGAACGCCGAGCGGATCTCGCCGTCGAGCAGCGGCCGCAGCCATTCGTCCTTCTGCTCGGGCGACCCGAACTGGGTCAGCACCTCCATGTTGCCGGTGTCGGGCGCGCTGCAGTTGCACGCCTCGGACGCGATGAACGTGCGGCCCATGATCTCGGCCAGCGGCGCGTACTCGAGGTTGCTGAGGCCGGCGCCGTGCTCGTCGTCGGGCAGGAACAGGTTCCACAGCCCGCGGCTGCGCGCCTCCTCCTTCAGCTCCTCCATCACCGGGGGGTGGAAGTGCTGCTGGCCCGAGTCGGCGAGCTGCTGGCGGTAGACCTCCTCGGCGGGATAGACGCGCTCGTCCATGAACGCCTCCAGGCGCTCGGCGAACTCCTTCGCGCGGTCGGTCGGCTCGAAGTTCATGGGGACGCCTCCTCGGACGATGAGGGCTCGAGTCGCGGGCCCGGGACGTGGCGGAACTCGAACGCGCCCGTCCGGCCCGGCTGCACGAACCACACCTCGCCCGACATGTCGCCCGTGAACAGCCCGAGCACAACCGTGGCCACGTCCGACGCCGGCATGAGCGGGACGCCGTACTGCGCGATCCCCTCGTCGAGGCCCGCCGTCAGCGCCGACTCGGTGAAGCCGGGGCAGACCGCGTTGACCCGGATCCCCTCGCCGGCGAGCGAGGGGCCGAGCGCGCGCGCGAGCCCCACGACCGCGTGCTTGTTGGCCGTGTAGATCGCGTCCATCGGCATGCCGGTCAGCCCGGCCAGCGACGCCGTCGCCACGATCGACCCGCCGCCGCGCGAGCGCAGCGCCGGCAGCGCCGCCTGCACGCCGAACACCACGCCGTCGAGGTTCACGCCCATCGCCCGGCGATAGGCGCCGAGCGAGAACTCCTCGCCCAGATTCGTGCCGCTGGCGATGCCCGCGTTGAGGAACGCGTGGTCGATCCCGCCGGCCTTCTCGACCGCGAACGCCACCATCTCCTCGTTGGCCTCGAGCGAGGTCACGTCGACGGCCACGAAGTGCCCGCCGATCTGCTCCGCGAGCGCTGTCCCGTCCTGCTCGTTCAGGTCGGCGACCACGACCACGGCACCGGACTCGGCCGCAGCGAGCGCCGTCGCCCGGCCGATCCCTCCCGCGCCTCCGGTGATCAGCACGACCTTGTCCTGAAGGTTGTCCATGCCTGAAAACCTAACGGGTATTGCCCTGTACCTGTAGGGTACGGAGTGCGCCATGAGTGAATCGCTCGTCGCCAGTCACCCCACGGTCGGCCCGCTGCTGACCGAACGCGCCCAGCGCGCGAAGCTGCTCGAGGCGATGGTCCAGGTAGTCGCCGAGAAGGGCTACGCCGCCGCCACCGTCGCCGACGCCGTGCGCGTGGCCAAGGTCTCGCGCGGCACGTTCTACGAGCTGTTCGTGTCGAAGCAGGCCTGCCTGATGGAGGCCTACCGGCTGGGCGTGGAGGTCCTGGAGGAGCGGATCGCGGACGCGGTCAAGGACGCGGCGACCGGCGACGACGAGATCCGCCTGGGCCTGCGCGCGTACCTGCACGCCCTGAACGACGAGCCCCGCTTCGCGCGCGTGCACCTGCTCGAGTGGGAGGCGCTCGGCGGGGAGCGCGAGAAGGCGATCGCCCACTTCGGGCGCCGCTACGGCAAGAGCTTCAAGAAGGCCGCCCGCACGGTGCCGCCACCCGACGCGCTGTTCGTGCTCTCCGCGGGCATCGACCAGCTCGTCAAGGCGCGCCTGCGCGACGGCCAGGACGTCACCGACCTCGAAGACACGCTGGTGGGCTGCGCGCTGCGGCTCGCCACGAAGGAGGAACCATGGACCTGACCTTCAACGACGCCGAGACCGCCTTCCGCGACGAGCTGCGGGGCTGGCTGGCCGACAACGCCCCCGGCGACCCGCCGGAGCGGGCCGACGACGCGGAGCGCTACGGCTTCCTGCGCGACTGGCAGCGCAAGCTGGCCGACGGCGGCTGGGCCGGCGTGCACTGGCCGCAGGAGTACGGCGGCCGCGGCGCCACGATGACCCAGTCGGCGATCTTCTTCGAGGAGCTCGGCCGCTCGGGCGCGCCGCTGCCGGCCAACGTCCTGGGCCTTCTCCTGGCGGGCCCCACGATCATGATGTGGGGCACCGACGAGCAGAAGGACCGCTACCTCAACCCGATCCTGACCGCCGACGAGATCTGGTGCCAGGGCTTCTCCGAGCCCGAGGCGGGCAGCGACCTGGCCGCGCTCAAGACGCGAGCCGTCAAGGACGGCGACGAGTGGGTCGTCAACGGCCAGAAGGTGTGGACCTCCGGCGCCCAGTTCTCCAAGTGGTGCATGCTCGTCGCGCGCACCGACACCGAGGTCCCGAAGCACAAGGGCCTGACCTACTTCCTGATGGACATGGACGACCCCGGAGTCGAGGTCGCCCCGCTGCGCCAGATCACCGGCGAGCCGGAGTTCAACGAGCTGTTCCTGAACGATGTGCGGATCCCCGACGCCAACGTGCTCGGCGGCGTCGGCAACGGCTGGAAGGTCGCGCTGACGACGCTGATGAACGAGCGGGCCGGCCTGGCGTTCTTCCTCCAGGTGCGCCTGCGCGAGATGCTCGACGACCTGTTCGAGGAGGCGGGCCGCCGCGGGCTGCTGGACGACCCGGTGGTCGCCGACAAGTTCGGCGAGCTGCACCTGAAGGCGGAGATCCTGCGCCTGACCGCCTACCGCGGCCTGACCGCGATCGAGAAGTACGGCGTGCCGGGACCGGAGGGGTCGCTGACCAAGTGGATGTGGTCGGAGACCAACCAGCAGCTGACCCAATTTGCCGCCGACCTGCTCGGCCCCGAGGCGATCGGCTCGGGTGACCGCTGGGCCTACGAGCTGCTGCGGGCCCGCGGCAACTCGATCGAGGGCGGCACCACCGAGATCCTCAAGAACATCGTCGCCGAGCGCGTGCTCGGCCTGCCCAAGGCGCGCTAGGAGGGAGTGACCAAATGGACTTCGACCTGACCGAGGACCAGAAGGAGATCAAGTCGACCGCACGGTCGCTGCTCGACGCCCGCTCGCCGTGGAACAAGGTGCGCGAGGCTTCGGAGAGCGGGAAGTACGACGACGCGCTCTACAAGGAGGTCAGCGAGCTGGGCTGGCCCGGCATCGCCGTCGCGGAGGAGCACGGCGGCCAGGGGCTTGGCTCCGTCGAGCTGGCCGTGCTGCTCGAGGAGCTGGGCTACGCCTGCGCGGCCACCCCGTTCCTGTCGACCGCGGCGGCCGCGTCGATCATCCAGGCACACGGCACCGACGACCAGCGCTCGCGCTGGCTGCCGGGCCTGGCGAGCGGCGAGCAGACCGCCGGCATCGGCACCCGCGACCTGGCCGCCGACGCCGCCGACGCGGCCGTGATCGTGCTGATCGGCGACGACGGCTCGCTGGAGCTGATCGACCGCGCGAACGCCGACGTAGAGGACCGCCAGACCGTGGACGGCACGCGCCGTACGGCGCGGATCGCGGGCGGCGACGGCGAGCCGCTCGACGGCCGCGCCGACCGCTTCTACGCCGCCGTGGCGGCCGAGGTGGTCGGGCTGTCGCAGCGGGCGCTCGACATGACGCTCGAGTACGTCAAGGACCGCAAGCAGTTCGGCACGCCGGTCGGCGCGTTCCAGGCGGTGTCGCACCGCTGCGCGGAGATCCTGCGCAACGTGGAGAGCACCCGGTCGACCGCGTACTTCGCCGCCTGGGCGGTCGACGCCGACCCGGAGCGGCTGCCCGAGGCCGCGGCGCTGGCCGCGGCGGCCGCCGCCGACGGCGGGCGCGAGGCCACCGCGAGCGCCATCCAGGCGCACGGCGGCATCGGCTTCACCTGGGAGGCCGACGTCCACTGGATGTACAAGCGTGCCCAGCTCGACGCGCAGCTGATCGGCGGGTCGCGCCGCCACCGGGCGACGCTGGCCCGGATCGCGGGCGATCGCGCCGCGCAGGCCAGCCCGGCCTAGGCGTCCTAGGCGGCGAGCGCGGAGTCGACCGCGGGTGCGGCGGCCAGGACGACGGTGACGTTGTCGCGGCCGCCCGCCCGGTTGGCCGCGCAGACGAGCTGGACGGCAGCGTGGTCGAGCGAGGGCGCGGCGGCGACGATCGCCGCGATCGCGTCCTCGTCGACCATCTTGGTCAGGCCGTCGGTGCAGAACAGGAAGACGTCGCCGGGCTCCACGTCGACCACGCTGAGGTCGAAGTCGGTGTCGCGGTCGCGGCCGAGCGCGCGGATCAGCATGTTGCGAAGCGGATGGCTCTCAGCCCGATCGGGCGCGAGCAGTCCGCCGGCCACGAGCTGCGCGACGAGAGCGTGGTCGGTCGTCAGGGCCTCGAGCGCGCCGCCGCGCAGGCGGTAGAGGCGCGAGTCGCCGGCGTGGGCGATGGCCAGTTGCCCGCCGGGCAGGAACAGTCCGGCGGTGAGAGTGGTGGCCATGCCGCGCAGAGTCGGGTCGACGTCCGACGCGTCGTGCACGGCGGCGGAGGCCGCGGCCACCAGCGCCTCGAGGTCGTCGGCCGTGCGGGTCACGGGGGCGCCGAGCGCCAGCGCATCGACGGCGATCCGGGCGGCGACCTCGCCGCTCGGGCCACCGCCGACGCCGTCGGCCACTGCGAAGAGCCGCTCGCCTGCGAGGAGCGCATCCTGGTTGACCTCGCGCCGGAGACCCACGTCGGTAAGCGCCGCATGGTCGCCGGAGACGCGCACCGACCGCCGCGGGTTGGAGCGGCTGCGCCGGTGATGTCCGGCCGCGAGCGTGGAGTGCGTTGTCGAGCGACTTCTCATGACCCTGTAATCGACCGTACGGGAGCAACCTGAGAGTTCCCCCAACAGTCGGTAAGGGTTTGATGAAAACCCCGAGATGGTCATAAAATTGGAGACCGACCAGGACCCAGCCGACCTACTAGGAGCCGCTCATGGCGACTGCCTTCGACTCGACTAGATCCGACCTCTCGTGCGGCATGAAGCTCGCCGCCCTATCCGACGCCCTGGTCAGGCTGCACAAGGACATCTGCGGTCGCGGGCCGAACAACGCCCGCTGCGTGGCGTCGGGAAACGCGGTCGTCTGCCTGATGTCCGACGGGCTGACGCACGGCGAGCAGACGCTGCTCGACCGAGGCAAATCGGAAGCGGCCACGAAGGTGCGCGAGGCCTTCCATCAGGCGATGAAGAGCGAGGCCCGGGCGATCGCCGAGGAACAGCTCGGCCGCCGGGTGACCGCCATGACGATGGCGGCCGACCCGGCGAACGGACTGGAGACGGTGGTCTTCCTGCTCGACTCGCCGCCCGATCTGTAGTTCGGGCTACTGCACCTTCGCGGTGACGGGCTGCCCGCCGTTCGACCCGTTGGTCGCCTCGGCGGGCGCCCCGTCGCCGTCCGGCTGGCCGGCGACGAGCGGCTTGTCCTCGTTGTGGGCGGGATCGACGAGGCCCTCCTCGATGAACGAGTAGCGGCCCTCGAGGACGCGGCTCGCGAGCTTGTAGTTCGCGTCGTCGTCGTTCTGCCACACCGCGCGGAACAGGTCACCGACGCGGCGGCGGGCCTGCTGGGCGAACACGTCGGCCAGCTCGAACACCTCGTCGTGGCGCTCGGGATGCTCCTTCGCCACGGTGTTCGCGTAGACGACCGCCGACGAGATCGCGAACAGCTCGGCGCCGATGTCGACGATGCGCCCGAGCACCGCCTGCTTCTTCTCCAGGCCGGCCTGGTAGCGCGTCATCGTCGCGAACGTCGTGCGCGCGAGCTTGCGCGACGCGCGCTCGGCGAAGCGCATGTGCCCGGCGAGCGATCCGTACTCGTCGAACGCACCGGGCCGCTGGCCCTCGCCGACCGTCAGCTGGGGCAGCCACTTGGCGTAGAACTTCGCGGCCTGCACGCCGACCTTGGCCTTCTCCTGGAGGCCGCCGTCGCCCTCGAGGATCTCGCCGGCGACCTCGAGGTGCTTGTCGACCGCCTCGCGGGCGATCAGCAGGTGCATGATCTCCGTCGACCCCTCGAAGATCCGGTTGATGCGCATGTCGCGCATCATCTGCTCGACGGGGATCGGCGCCTCGCCGCGGTTCTTCAGCGACTCGGCGGTCTCGTAGCCGCGGCCGCCGCGGATCTGCATCAGCTCGTCGACGAGCTTCCAGCCCATCTCCGACGCGTACAGCTTCGCGATCGCCGCCTCGATGCGGATGTCGTTCTTCTTGTCGTCGGCCAGGCGGCTCGACACGTCGACCATCGCCTCGAGGCCGAACGCCGTCGCGGCGATGAACGCGATCTTCTGCGCGACCGCGTCGTGCTTGCCGACGGGCTGGCCCCACTGGACGCGCTCGGCGGCGAACTCGCGGGCGACCTTGGTCGCGTACTTGCCGGCGCCGACGCAGATCGCGGGCAGCGCCAGGCGGCCCGTGTTGAGGGTCGTCAGGGCGATCTTCAGCCCCATGCCCTCCTTCCCGATGATGTTCTCCTTCGGGACGAAGACGTTCTCGAGCTTCGTGACCGAGTTCTCGATGCCGCGCAGGCCCATGAACTGGTTGCGGCTTTCGACGCTGACACCCTCGGTCTTGTAGTCGAGGATGAACGCCGTGATGCCGCCCTTGTGGCCCTCGCTCTTCGGGACCTTGGCCATGACGACGACGATGTCGGCGATCGCGCCGTTCGTCGCCCACAGCTTGAGGCCGTTCAGCAGGTAGCCCTTGCCGTCGTCGGTCGGCGTGGCGGTGGTGCCCAGGCGCGCCGGGTCGGAGCCGACGTCGGGCTCGGTCAGCAGGAACGCCGAGATGTGGTCCTTGGCGACCTTCGGGAGCCACTCCTTCTTCTGCTCCTCGGTCCCGAACAGGCGCAGGGGCTCACCGACGCCGATCGACTGGTGCGCCGACAGCAGCGTCGAGATCGCGGCGTGGACCATGCCCGCCATCGCGAGCGCCTCGTTGTAGTGGACCTGCGACAGGCCGAGCCCGCCGTACTCCTCCGGCGTCTTCATGCCGAGCGCGCCGATCTCCTTGAGGGCGTCGACGACGTCGTCGGGGATCCTGGCGTCGCGCTCGATCTGGAGCGGGTCGACCTTCTCGAGCAGGACCTTGCGCAGCCGCTCGAGGAACTCCTGGCCCTTCTTGGCCTTGGCCGGGTCGATCTCCGGCTGCGGGTAGATCAGGTCCGGGCGGAAGTTCCCGAGGAAAAGCTCCTTGCCGAAGCTCGGCAGCTCCCACTCGGTCTCGCGGGCCGCCTCGGCGACCTGTCGCGCCTCCTGCTCGCTCACATGCGTTGACACGCTCTGGCTCCTGGGTTCGCTGATGCTGAAAAGGCGATGCGGTGCGGAGGCCGCGCGCAAATGCGCAGGGGGCCCCGCAAAGAGATTTTGCCCGCCTTGCCCAGTTTGGAAGCGTGATTAGGCGCGTCTGTGAGCTTTGACCACAGCGGGGTGGCCTCGAGGCGCGACGAATGGCCTCCTTAAAGCTTCTTATCAACGACTTACGCCGAGTCCGTCATGCTGGAGGGCGCACGTCGAGGAGGAGACCCCATGCGCCGTTCCGTCCTGATCGCCGTTCTCGCCGGAGCCCTGATGGGCCTGGCCGTAGCTGCGGGCATCAGCCTGGCGGGCGGCGGATCCTCCTCGTCGAGCGGCTCCGGCTCCGCGGCGGCCCCGGAGAAGAGCTCGTTCGTCTCCGCGTACGCGGCGAAGCAGGGCAAGCGCGGCCACCGGCGCGGCGGCGGGCGGCACGGCCACCGCGGCGGCCACGGCATGCGCTTCGGCCCGCTGGCGATCGCCTTCAGGGGCTTCGCCGACCGTCTGGGCGTGTCCCCCGAGGCACTGCGCGAGGCGGTCAAGGGCGTGAAGAAGCGGGCACTCGACCGCGCGGTGTCCGACGGGACGATCAGCCAGGACGAGCGCGACGCGCTCGAGGCGTGCTTCAAGTCGCGCGGCAAGGGCAGCGGCTGCGACCGCGCCAAGGCGCGCGCGGCGCACCGCAAGCTGCACAGGGCGCTCAAGCAGCGGGCCCGCACCGACGCCGCCGGCCTGAAGTCGCAGCTGATCGACGACCTGGCCGCCGAGCTCGGCAAGCAGCCCGGCGACGTGGAGTCGGCCGCCCGCGCGACGCTCTCCAGCATGCTCGACAAGGGCGTGGCGTTCGGCGTAATCACCGAGCGCGGCCGCGACCTGGCGCTCGCCTGCTGGGACAAGCCGAACGAGTGCGACCGCAAGGCGCTGCGCGCGGAGATCAAGAAGCACTTCCGCGGGCACCGTCACGGCGGGCGCCGCGGGCACCACCCGTAGTCGCGGCCGCGGCGATCTTTGCCGCGGACGCCAGCTTGCTCTCCCCGCGTGATCTTCTCCAGACGCGCGCGTTCCAGACGTTGCAGCAGCGATTCCAGCGACGAGTCAGGAGGGAGACGCATGGATCGCAAGGACGACGTCCCCACGGCGGCGCGAGCATTCCTCGCGCTGGCCGACAACGGCGGGGAGGCGCCGAGCCAACGGTCGGCTCCGCGGGTCGCCTTCGCCCTGCTCACCATCGGGGTATGGGTGCTGGCCGCCCCGATGCTGTGGGTCTCATCGGCCTTCGGCAGCTCGACCCAGGACCCGGTGGCCGTGGTCGCCCAGAAGGACGGCGACGACAGCGACGACAACTCCGGCCCCGGTGGCGGAGGCAGCTCCGGCCCCGGCTCGGGCGACGACGACGAGACGACGACGAGCGGCAACGCCGCGACGACCGGCACGGCGACAACCGACACCCAGCCCGCCGGCGAGCAGCCGCCGATGCAGCCGGGCGACGAGACGGCCGACGCGACGACCACGAGTGGCAACGCCGGCACGACCGGCACGGCCACGACCGACGCGCGGCCCGGAGCGGTCGGGGAGACGACGACCAACGGCACGACCACGAGCGGCAAGCGCGGCACGACCCGCACCGCCACGTCGACCGGCGGCCGTCACGGCGACACGACCGACTCCAACACGAAGACCACCACCAGCGGCCAGCGGGGCACAACTCGCACGCACACGACGACCGGCCGCCAGAACAAGAAGCACGACACGACGCGCGACGACTCGAACACCACGACGAGCGGTAAGCAGGGCACGTCGCGCACCGGCACCAGCACCGGCCGCGGAGGAGACACGACCAAGTGATCGGCGACCCTGCCGCCGACCGGGACGCTCCGAGCCCGGCGGCGGCAGACCGCCGCCCATCGTGGGACCTCGAGCCGGGGGCCGAGATCGCTCCCGGCCGGACCGTGCTCAAACCGCTCGGCGGCGGCAGCGCCTATGAGGTGTTCCTCGTCTGGGACGAGCGCCTGCTGGCCGTGATGGTCGCCAAGGTCCTGCGCCCCGACCACGCGACCGACGCGGGAGCCCTGCGCGATCTGGAGCGTGAGGCCGACGCGCTGACCCGGCTCGCGCATCCCGTGCTCGTCCGCGGCTTCGACGCGGTGCTGGAAGGGCCCTATCCCCACGTGCTGATCGAGCACCTGGAGGGGCCGACCCTGCGGCGGCTGGTCAAGCGGGGCGGGCCGCTGCCGCCCGAGCAGCTGCTGCCGCTGATCGTGCACGTGGCGGCGGCGCTCCACTACATGGCGGTCGCGGAGGTCGTCCACCTGGACGTGAAGCCCGCGAACATCATCATGGGCGTGCCGCCGCGGCTGATCGACCTGAGCGTCGCCCGCAGCTTCGAGCGCGCGGCGCGGATGTCGGGGCCGATCGGGACGGACCCCTACATGGCACCCGAGCAGTGCGACCCACAGGGCGGGCGCGGCACCGTCGGCCCGGCCGCCGACGTGTGGGGACTGGGCGCGACCGCGTGGTGGGCGCTCAGCGGGCACTCGCCGTTCCCGCGCGAGGACGGCGCGCGCGAGTCCGACGACCCGTACGTGCGCTTCCCGCAGCTTTGCGAGCCGCCGGTGCCGCTGCCCGAGCGTGTGCCGGCGCGCGTCGTCGCGGTGCTCGAGCAGATGCTCGACCCGGATCCCGATCGGCGGCCGACCGCCCGCGGAGTGGTCGAAGCGCTCGAGCCCGTCGTCGCCGCCCTGCCCCACCGGCTGGTGCTGGCCAAGCGCGGCGCGCGCTTCCGCTGACAACCCACCCGGGCGCGGCATCCCGGGCATCGGGGATGATGCGCAGCGATGAGCACGAAGACTGGCCCGCGGCTCTCGCTCCGGCTCCTTGCCGTCCTGCTCGTGGACGCCGTCGCGCTGCTCCTGCTCAGCCCGATCCTGCCCGGGTTCGAGGTCCAGGGGTTCTGGGGCGCAGTGGTCGTCGCGGGAGTCGCCGGTGCGCTGAACGCGGTGGTCTGGCCGCTGGTCGTCCGCTACACGCTGGCGATCAACACGCTGACGCTGGGGTTCGCCGCCCTCGCCCTGAACGGGGCCCTCGTCGCCCTGGCCGCGCTGGTCAGCCCGGGCGCGGAGATCAACAGCGTCTGGTCGGGGATCGTGGTCGCTGTCGGCGTCACCGCCCTCACCGCGCTCACCCACGCGCTGCTGGCGATCGACGACGACGACACCTGGTACCGCAACGTGGTGCGGCGCCAGGTGCGCAGGTCCGCGGGCGGGGTCGAGAGTGACGTTCCCGGGGTGCTGTTCCTGGAGATCGACGGGCTGGCCCACGACGTCCTGAAGCGGGCGATCCGCGACGGCAACGCGCCCACCCTCGGGCGCTGGCTGCGCGAGTCGCACCGGCTCGAGCGCTGGGAGACGGACTGGTCGTCGCAGACGGGCGCCTGCCAGGCCGGCCTGCTGCACGGGTCGAACGACGACATGCCGGCGTTCCGCTGGTGGGAGAAGGATCGCGGCGCCGCGATCGTCACGAACCACCCGCGCGATGCCGAGGAGCTCGAGCGCCGCCACTCGGACGGCCGCGGACTGCTGCACGCGGACGGCGCCAGCCGCGCGAACATCCTGTCCGGCGACGCGGTCCACTCGATGCTCACGATGAGCACGGTGCTGCGTCGCCGCCGGCCGATCGGGCGCGACTACGGCGCCTACTTCGCGCGCCCGTACGCGGTGGCGCGCACGCTGCTGCTGGCGCTGGTCGACTACGTGCGCGAGCGGCGCGCCGCGGGCGAGCAGCGCCGCCGCGACGTGCAGCCGCGCATCGACCGCTCGCGCGTGTACGCGCTCGTGCGCGCGTACGCGACCGTCGTCCAGCTCGACCTCCAGGTCGCCGCGGTGATCGGCGACGTGCTGGCCGGGCGGCCGGTGGTCTACAGCACGTTCCTGGCCTACGACGAGGTGGCGCACCACTCGGGCGTCGAGCGCCGCGACGCGGTCGAGGTGCTGACCCGGGTCGACCGCGCGATCGCGCGGATCGACGCCGCGCGGGCCGACGCGCCGCGGCCCTACGAGGTCGTCGTCCTCTCCGATCACGGGCAGTCTCAGGGCGCGACGTTCCTGCAGCGCTACGGCGTGACGCTCCAGGACCTGGTCGAGAGCGCGTTCGAGGCCGAGAGCACGCACGCGGCGGCGGGAGGCGAGGACGAGGCGCTGTCCTACCTGAGCGCCGGCCTGACCGAGCTGACCCGCGACGACACGGCCACCGCGCGAGCGATGCACCGCGCGACCCGCCGTCGGCGCGCCGACGGAGCCGTCGAGCTGGGCGCCGAGCGCCGCGAGGAGATCGAGGCCTCCCGCGAGCGCGACATCGGCCTGCCCGAGCTGTCGGTGATGGCGTCAGGCTGCCTGGGCCTGGTCACGTTCCCGCGCGAGCCCGGGCGGGTCACGCTCGAGCGCCTGGAGGAGATCTGCCCCCGGCTCGTCCCCACGCTCGCCGGCCACCCGGGCATCGGGTTCGCGCTCGTCCGCTCCGAGTTCGACGGCGCGGTCGTCATCGGCGCCCGCGGCGTCCACTACCTCGACTCGGGGACCGTGGTGGGCGACGACCCGCTCGCGCCGTTCGGGCCGAACGCGGCGCACCACGTCCGCCGCACCGACGGCTTCCCGCACTGCCCCGACATCGTCGTCAACTCGACCTACTGGGACGGATCCGACGAGGTCGCCGCGTTCGAGGAGCTGGTCGGATCGCACGGCGGGATGGGCGGCGGGCAGTCGTACCCGTTCGTGCTGTTCCCATCCGAGCTGCGCTACCCCGAGTCGCCCGTCGTGGGCGCCGAGGCGATGCACCGGGTGATGACCGGCTGGCTCGCCTCGCTGGGGCAGGAGTCCTACAGAGCGGTGGAGTCGCCGGGGTCGAGGACCCTGACCTCGACCTCCGGGGCCAGCTCGCGCGCGTAGCGCGCGAACTCGCGCGGCGGTCCGGTCAGCCGCTCCCCGCGCCAGCGCTTCAGCCCGACCGGGAAGAACGTGCCCCAGTGGATCGGGACGGCCACACGCGGTGTGAGCAGGGCCGCCGCTTCCGCCGCCGTGCGCGGGTCCATGTGCCCGTCGCCCAGCGACGGCCCCCACCCCCACACCGGCAGGAGCGCCAGGTCGGTCGCGCCGACCTGCTCCTCCATCCCGGGGTAGATATCGGTGTCGCCCGCGAAGTAGACCCGCTCGCCGCCCGCCTCGATGACGTACCCGAGCGTGTCGGCCTCGGGGCCGCCGAACCGCTCGGGCCGGCGCCGCCCCTCGTGCTCGGCGTGCACGGCCAGGACGCGTATGCCCTTCGTGCGGATCTCGTCGCCCGCCACCACCTCGTAGACGTGCGCGAAGCCGAGCCGCCTGACCACGTCCCCGGCGCCGCTCGGCACGATCAGCTCGGTGGTCCGGTCGATCGTGCGCAGCGACGGCGGGTCCAGGTGGTCCAGGTGCAGGTGGGAGATCAGGACCAGGTCGATCCCCTGCGTCGCCTCGGGCGCGGGCGGCGGGCCGTGGCGGGTCAGGTGCCCGAGCCGGCCGCGCAGGAGCGGATCGGTGAGCAGGCGGCGGCCGCCCAGGTCGAGCAGCACGGTGGCGTGGCCTACCCAGGTGACGCGCGCCGCACTCAGCGGTCGGCCAGCCGCTCGATGAACAGCGCCTCGGCCAGCGCCGCGCGCTCGAGCTCGGCCAGGTCGACGCTCTCGTCGGCGGAGTGGATCGCCGCGGCCTCGTCCTGCGCGCCCCAGACGATGATCTCCGCCTGCGGGATCGCCTGGGCGAGCGCGGTGACCAGCGGGATCGACCCGCCGCTGCCGACCTGCACGGCCGGCCGCTTGTAGGCGTCGGCCATCGCGGCCACCGCCGCCTGGTAGGCCGGCCCGTCGGTGCTCGCCTCGTACCCGTGCGCCGCCGCGTTGTCGGTGAACGTCGCCCGCGCGCCCCAGGGGACGTGACGCTCCAGATGGCGCCGCAGCAGGTCCTGGGCGGCGGCCGGGTCCTGGCTCGGCGCGAGCCGCAGTGACACGCGCGCGCGGGCGGTGGGGATGATCGCGTTGGCCGCGCTCGCGGTCGCCGGCGCGTCGATGCCGATCGCCGTCACCGCCGGGCGGGTGTACAGGCGCTCGGCGATCGTCCCGCCGCCGATCAGCTCGACCCCGTCCAGCACGCCGGCGTTGGCGCGGAACTCCGCCTCGTCGACCGGCAGCCCGGTCCACGGCCGCCCGGCCAGGCCCTCGACGGCCACGTTGCCCTGGGCGTCGAGCAGCGAGTCGATCATCCGCACCAGCGCCATCAGCGCGTCCGGCGCGGCTCCGCCGAACAGCCCGGAGTGCACCGGGCTCTGGAGCGTCGAGACCTCGACGCCCACCTCGGCCAGGCCGCGCAGCGTCGTCGTCAGCGTGGGCTCGCCGATCTTCCAGTTGCCGGAGTCGGCGACGACGATCGCGTCGGCGGCGAACAGGTCGGGGTCGGCCGCGACGAAGCGCTCGAACGTGCCGCCGCCGGTCTCCTCCTCGCCCTCGACCACGACCTTGATCCCGACGGCCGGCGGGCCGCCGCTCGAGGCGTCGGTCAGCGCGCGGATCGCGGCCGCGTGCATGGCGATGCCGGACTTGTCGTCGGCGGCACCGCGCCCGTACAGGCGCCCGCCGCGCTCGGTCGGCTGCCAGGGCGGGGACGTCCACGCGTCCTCGGGGCCCGCGGGCTGCACGTCGTAGTGGGCGTACAGCAGGACGGTGGGCGCGCCGTCGGGGCCGGGCAGGTGGCCGTAGACCGCGGGCGGGCCGCCCGGCACGTCCAGCAGCCGCACGCCCGGCAGCCCCGCGTCGGTCAGGATCCGGGCGGTCAGGTCGGCGGCCTCGCGCACAGGGCCGTCGGGATACCCGTCGAACGCGATCGACGGGATCCGCACCAGGCCCTCCAGGTCCGCGCGCACGCCGGGCATCACCGCGTGCAGGTCGGCGGCGACGAGCGAGCTCATCGCAGGTGCCCCGCCACGTCCCAGGTCCACAGCTCGACGACGTTGCCGTCGGGGTCGTCCACGTAGACGGACCGGCCGGCGCCCTCGAACGCGGTCTGGTTCACGTTCATGCCCTTGCTCTCCAGGCGCTCGACCGCGGCGTCGAAGTCGGAGTCGGCGATGTGCATCGCGAAGTGCACGTGCAGGCCGCCGCGCCCGCCGAACAAGCCGACCTGCGGGCGCCAGAGGCCGATCCGCGTGCGGTCGCCGGCCATCACCCACACCGCCTCGCCGCGAGGGCCAGCGGTCGACGACCGGGAAGCCCAGCACGTCCGCGTAGAAGCGCTCGGAGGCCTCGAGGTCGACCACCTCGAGGACCAGCTCGTTGACGCCGGTGACGGGGATCCCGGTCACACGGCGCAGCGTACCCGCGCGGCCGGGCTAGGCGGTGGCGGCCCGGACGTTGTCGTCGTCCGTCTCGATCTGCGCCTTGACGCACTCCACGAGCGCGTCGGCCAGCTCGGGCAGCTCCTCGGCCCGACCGTCGAGCACGCAGCGCGTGCACGACCTCCCAGATGCCGCCGGCGGCCACCTGCGCGCCCAGCGGCGTCTCGTCCTCGTTGGTCTGCGCGAGCATCGCGGCGAACGAGCGGACGGCCTCGGTGCGGCGGCGCATGGCGCTCGGCCCCGCGCCGGTCACCTCGACGACCAGCAGGCGCGCGAGCTCGGGCTCGTCGGCCAGGAAGGCCAGCAGCGCCTCGACCCCCGCCTGCACCGACGTGTCCCAGTCGTCCTACTCACGGGCGGCGATGCGCACGGCGTCGCGCGCCCGCACGGCCGCTGCCTCGTAGGCGGCCATGAAGCACGCCTCCTTGTCGGCGAACTGCTCGTAGAACGTCTTGCGCGAGATCGCCGCCCGCTCCAGCACGTCGGCCACGCGGGCCTCGCCGAAGGATCGGGTTCCGAAGACGTGCATCGCGGCGTCGACCAGTCGGCCCCGCTGGTTGTGTAGGACGAATTGCCGCGGTAACCCGTGCCGTCCAGGCGGCAGCTTGCGCGGCACGGCCCGCTCGGGCTCATGCTCCATAGAAAGGCACCCCTGCCTAAAAAGTTGGACCTGCAAGTACTTGCATGTTTCTAACCTGCTGGGGGCCTTTTGTAAACCGGATTCATCGGTCGAAGGCGACGGATTGGCGCTCTCCATCCCAGCGAGTGACCAGGAATGCGCCGTCCGCGGCCACCCCGGCGAGCCGACCCGGTGCCGAATCCCGCCGTCGGACGGCCGGCCGCTCGCCGGTCACGAGCGTCACGGAGAAGGCCGCCGGGTGGTCGTCCTCAACGCCGTCGGCGCCCACGACCACGGTGTTCTCGCGGTCGACGCGCAGGTCGCGGGCGTAGGCGTCGCCCTCGCCCAGCGGGAACGTCTGGGGCGGTCCCTCCGCGCCGCGCGGGCCGAACCGCTGGAGCGCGACCAGCGACCGCCCGCTCGCGTCGCGGCCGCTGCCGGCGACCACCGCCTTGCCGTCGCTGGTGGCCGCGACCGCGCGCCAGGCCGCCGTCGTCAGCCCCGTCGGCGCGCGGACGACCTGCGGCGGGCCGCTCGCCGGTACGCGCACGAGCACCGGGCCGCCGTCGCGCGTGGCGGTGCCCGCCGCGACGACGGCGCCGTCGCGGCCCACCGCGGCCCCGCCCGCGGTCGCATCGTCCACCAGGTCGACACGCGCGCCGCCCGGTGCGGGAGTCGACGCGGGCCACCGCGATCGCGTGCCGGTCGCCGCGCGCGGCGTCGCCGGTGGCGACGATCGCGCCGCCGGGAGCGAGCGCCACGCCGCGGGCCACCGCGTCGCCGTCGCCGGCAGCGACCGTCACGACGCCGCCGGTCCCGAAGCCGGGGTCGGGCTTGCCGTCGGGGTCGATCCGGGCGACCGCCAGCCTCCGCCGTCCCCCGACCACGCGGTCGCCGGCGACCACCAGGGCCCCGTCGCTCCCGGCGGCCAGCGCGGCGACGTGATCGAGCGGGAGGTCGACGGGCCGCGCGTCGATCGAGCCGTCGTCATCGACGGGGCCCGCGGCCAGGCTCCGGCGCCCGGACTCGACCCGCTCGATCAGCGCGTAGCGCTCGCCGCCCGGAGCGACGGCGAGGGCGACGGCGCGCCCGGTCACCGCATCGTCCTTCTGGTCGCCACCGCCGCGGACGATCAGCGCAACCAGGGCGCCGGCCACGGCGACCACCGCGACGACCACGAGTGCGCGCCGCCGGGTCATGGCACCGCCGGCAGCTGCGCCCACGCGTAGTACGCGGGCCGCGGCCGCCCGTCGAGCTCGCAGAGCCCGGAGTCGTAGTTCATGTCGGTGATGAACAGGTACTGGAGGACCAGCGCCACGCCCGCGCCCTCGGGCCGGGTGCGCAGGCGCTCGTAGCCGCGCGCGATCAGCTCGGCCTGGCGGCGGCGCACGCGCACGTCGTCGGTCAGCCCCTCGTCGCGCGCGATCGAGGTCAGCCGGGCGCCGGTCTCGGTCACCAGGATCGGCGTTCCCGGCCAGCGCTGGCGCACCAGCGCGCCCGCGGCGGCGAGGCGGTCGGCGCTGTCCGACTCGACGTCGCCGTAGTTGTGGTGCGACCAGGCGGTGCGCTCGTCGGGGCGGAAGCCGATCGACTCGAGCTCGTCGAGCAGCGCGCGGGCGAACTCCAGGTGGTCGGTGTCGAGCGGCCCGCTGCCGTTGCGGTCCGCGGTCGCCGGGCCCGACCAGCGTCACGTCCCGCCCGGCCAGCGCCGCGCGCGCGGTGGCCATCATCCGCGCCACCGCCACGTGCACGCCGGCCTGCGGCCAGAGCTGGTGGTTGGGCTCGTTGACCACCTCGATCGCGTCGGCGCCGCGCTCGCCGAGCGCGGCCGATCCAGCGGGCGAACGCGCTGCCCTCGCCCAGGTCGCGCGGGGTGCGGAAGGTCAGGTCCTTGCGCCGCGCCGGGTCGACGCCGCGCCGGAGCCGGGCGTCGAGCTCGAACACGCGCGTCCTGCTCGGGCGTCAGCGCCGCGGTCTCGTTGGCCCAGCGGGGGAAGCGCCAGGAGGTCAGCATCACCTTCAGGCCGTCGGCGCGCGCGGCGTCGATCTCGGCGTCGAGCGGGCCGAAGTCGGGCGGCGCGGAGGGGTCGGGCTGGAGCTTCGGCCACTCGGCCCACAGCCGCACCCAGGTGCAGCCCGTCTCCGCGACGAAGCGGCGGTTCGATCCCGTAGCGCTGCTCGTCGCCGATGCCGCCGGGCCCGAGCGCGATCCCGCGGGCCAGCGCGTCGCCCACCTCAGATCACCACCGGCAGCGGCCGGTCGGCCGGTCCGAACGCGGCGCCCGCCAGCGCGAGCGCCCGGGCGGCCAGTCGCCCGCCGCTCTCCGCCCGCGGCGCCCCAGCGGCGCAGGAGCCTGAGCCGCGCGTGCGGGGCCAGATCCGCGAACCCGGCTCGGGCGAGCGCGTCCAGCACCGCGTCGATCTCCGCCCGCCGGCGCGGCAGCGCCGCCGCGTACGCCTGGCCCAGGCGGTCGGTCGCCGCGGGCGCGGCGTTCGCCTCCGCCGGGCAGCGCGCCCGCCGCCAGGAGCGCGTCGATCAGCGCCGAGTAGGCGCGTCGGCGCTCATCGTCGTAGCCGCGCTCGCGGAGCAGCCGGTACAGCAGTTGGCGCAACGACGGCGACCGCCGCCGAAGCGAGCAGCGACCGGCGGGTGAACTTGGCGCGCGACATCCACCGGAGCTAACACGAAGCGCCGCGGATAGTCCCTGCGAGGCGGCGCACCGGAGGGCCGCCGGGTCTCCGGCGGCCTCCGATCCGCATGTCGGACGATGCTCTTTCGGACCCGGCGAGAGAAAGAGAGGAAAGACCCGCGGGACCCATCGTCGTCGAGTACTTGATTGGTATCCGGGGCCGATCGGGGTAAACCTGACGCGGCACCGATGGACACCGGTGTTTTATGTGGGCGCAGCGGCGCTCAGCGGGTGCCGGCGAGGTGGCCGTTGTGCGAGGAGGTGACCGCTCCGATCGCGGCCAGCACCTCGTCGGCCAGGCGCGGCCCGTCCTCGTCGCGCTCGGGCACGGCGCTCACCCGCATGACGACCTCCTCGTCGTCGACCTCCTCGACGGCGATGTGAGGGTCGTCGCGGGTGGCGACGGTCAAGTTCTCCTCCAGCAGGCGCTGGAGCTCGCTGGGCTTGATCTCCGGCCGCAGGCGGGCGCGCAGGTCGACGGCGGTCGGGCTCCTTGAGCGGCACGATCGCCGACATCAGCACCGTGCTGTTCGGGACCATGATCGTGTCGTCGCCGCGGGCGAGGGTGACGTACAGAAGCCCGAAGCCGGTCGCCGTGCCCTCGATCTGCCCGGCCAGGCTGCCGGCCTGGAGGCGGATCGCGCTCGCCCACCTTGAACGGGCGGGCGCTGATCAGCAGCAGGCCGCTCAGCACGTTGCCGAGCGTGTTCTGCGCCGCCAGACCGAGGATGACCGCGGTGAAGGCGCCGCCGAGAGCCAGCGAGCGCGCCTCGAGGCCCGCGATGCGGAGAGCGATCAGCAGCGTCAGGCCGAGCAGGACCAGCCGGATCAGGAAGCCCATCGTGCCGGCGTTCGACACGTCGACCCGCTTGGAGACGGTCGGCGCGATCAGGCGGCCGACCTCGCGGGCGACCCACCAGCCGAGCGCGGCCAGCACGAACGCGGCCACGATCCGGATCGGCTCGTCGAGGCCGAACAACTCGACGCGGTACTTGTAGGCCAGGATCACCGCCACCACCAGCGGGAGCGCCAGCAGCAGCTGGAGGCGGGCGCGCCGGGCCTGGCGGGTGGCCTGCTCGCGCAGTGCGCGGGCGGCCTGGGCCCCTCTGGCGGGCATCACCCGCGGGCGGTCGTGGCCGTTCTCGGCTGTCCTTCGGAAACGAGGCATCTCTTCGAGTGTGACCACACGTGCACAGAGCTACACATGGCACGCCGGCGTTGCCCGGGATCAGCGCGTGGTGACCGTGCGCTTGAGCGTGCGGGCGCCGAAGCGCGGGTCGCCGCCGTAGCGGATCTCGATCGTGCCCCGGCGGGCTTTGCGCGCCTTTGCAGGCAGTTTCAGGCTCGCGGTGAAGCGACCGCGCTTGATCGCGCGCGCGTACCGAGGGTGCGCGGTATGTCCTGCGGCCGATCCTGGTGCTGAACCTCACGAGCACGCGCCCGGTCGCGGCCGAGTCGATTCTCCCGCTGACGCTGAGGCCGGTTCGCGAGCGCCTGACCGCGGCGAGCTTCAGGGCGGGCACGGCCAGGGCCGGCGGGGTCGGGGTGGCGACCGGTGTGTCGGGGGATCCGCCCTGCGGTGGCCTCGCGGGCTCGCTGATCGCGGTCTCGGCGGACTCGACCCAGCCCGACACGTTGCCGAGGGCGTCGGTCGCGCGCACGCGGAAGCGGTAGCGATGGCCAGGGGCGCCGGGGTGCGCGGCCTGCGTGCCGGTGGTCTCGGTCAGCCAACGGCGTCCATGGGCCGCCGTCGGTGGACAGATCGACGTCGTAGGTCGTGACGGTGGAGTGGGCGTCGGTCGCGCCCCAGGCCAGCCCGAGCGTGGTCTCGGTGGTGGCGCCGGCGGGTGCCGCGAGCGTAGGTGCCGGCGGGGTCGCGTCGACCGTGTAACGAATCGGCCGCGGTGCCGGTGAACGTCTCGCCGTAACGGCTGGCCTGGGCCGTGGCGATCACGTTCTTCAGGCCGTCGGTCGTGCCCTTGACGGTCCAGGTGAAGGTCTGGGGGGCGGAGCTCGTCCCCAGCGTCCCGAGGCTGCGGGTCGGCGCGCCGTCGACGAGCTCGACTCCGGCGGGCAGTTCCAGGTCGAGCGTCGTTCCTTCCGCGGTCAGGTCGGCGGAGGGATTGCGCACGGTGGCGGTGACGGTGGCGGGCTCACCCGCGCGCTGGGTGCCCGCGGCGACGTCGAGGGTCACGGCCGGCTGCGGGTTGGCGAGGGCGGTGAGCGGGCGGCGCCCGGTGACCGCGAACGGCTCCGCGGCGAGGCCGTCGACGGCGGTCGCGGCCTTGACCTTGTAGAGGGCGGTCGCGGCCGCGCCGGGCGAGCGGACCTGCTCGACGTTGTCGATCGTGCTGTTGCTCTGGGCGACCGCGGCGCCCGTCGCCGGGTCGAGCTGCTGAAGGTCGAGGTTGGTGAGCGTCATCGCCCGCGGGAAGCAGCCCGGCTGATAGCACCCGACGGCACGGCGCTGCCACACGAGCGTCGCCCGGTCGGTCGCGCCGACGCCGGTCGCGCGGAAGAAGCGGACGCCGCCGCCGGCGACCGTGGTGGCGACGCCGTTGGTGCGCTCGGCGAGCGCCTGATCGAGGTTCAACGACGCCCCAGCCCCAGTCCGGCTGCCAGGTGGTCTGGGTCCCCATCGGGCTGGGCGGCGTCGCTCCGGCCGGGGCGCGCGCTGTTGATGAGGACCGCCTTCTGCAGGTTGGGGTCGCTGAGGCCGCTGCCGGCGAGGAGGGCGGCGGCGCCGGCGCCCTGCGGGGAGGCGAAGGAGGTGCCTTCCATGCTCCACGCCCACAGGCCCTTGGTCGGGTCGCCCACCGGCGCTCGGCGTACTGGGTGACGCCGACAGCGACGAGGTCCGGCTTCTTGCGTCCCGCCGGGCGACGGTCCTCGCGACGAGAAGTCGGCCATGCGGTCGTCGGCTGGATCCTCGGTGCCCCAGTGGTCGATAGGCGCCCATGCAGAGGCTGTTGTAGGCGATGCACGGGCTGGCCACCGTGCGCGCCGGGCCCATCGTTACCGGCCGGGAACGCGATGGTCGTGCCGAAGGTCGAGGCGTAGGCGTCGATGTTCTGGAGGCTCGATCGAGTCGTCGTCAGTCGGCGTCGGACCCATGGCTGTCGTTCATCACCTCGGCCGGGTCAGCGGCGCCGGGCAGCTCGTCCTCCGTACCGGGCGCCGCTGCGCGACGCCGAGCGCCCACGCGTAGGCGTTCGCGTCGTGCGGCTCGGCATCGAGGACGGAGTCGACGCCCGGGCGCGACACCCTTGCGGTCCGCGTCGTCGGCGACGCACTTGCGCGCAGCCCGCCGCGCCGCGGCTGATCGCCAGGCTCGCCACCGCCGGGCCGTGGTCGTCGTTCGACGTCGACGCCCGCGACCGGGCGGCGTCTGGAAGTCGACCCCGGCGAACGCGGGATGGTCCTGCTGGATCTTGTCGTTGATGATCGCCAGGTCGACCGGACTGGCATCGCTCGGGCCGGCGCCGCCGGTGTAGCCGGCGGCCCAGAACGACGGCGCCCCGACCGCCGCCGTCGAGAGCCCGAGGCCCAGCGCCACCAGGGGCTTCTCGCGCGGCGCGGCGCTCGATCGCCTGGACTCCCGGTCGAGCGCGCGAGCGCGGCGAGCGCGTTGCCCGGGCATGCTGGCCACGAGCGTGTTCGTGACCGGGTCGGACTCGAGGACGCGACCGCCATCGGCTCGTATCGCCGCGCCAGATCGGGCGCTGCGACGCGCGTCGGCGCGCCTGCGCCGGATGCGACTCGTGCGAGCGCCCGGTCGCGGAGACGCTCCTGCCTGTCGCGCGATGTGCACACCCGCCTCCGGATCCCTGCGGAGCGCGCGCTGATCGGCGGCTTCCAGCCGCGCCCGCCAGCGCGGGGCGCAGGTCGCTCCCGGCGTGCGCGATCGCCGACCGGATCCGCGTCGAGCGCGATCCGCACCCGTACCCGTCCCCGCGCGCCGCGCAGGGCGGGATCGAGCCCCTGCTCGACGAACCGCGCAGGCGGCAACCGTCTCCGGTCGGGACGCGCCGCGTGCGCCGCATCGCGGGCGAACGAGGGACGGCAGCGGCAAGCAGGACAGCAGGCGCCGGCCGCGAGGCCGGCCGCCTTGCTGGAGCGGCGAGGATCCATCAGCGCTTTAGATCGGCTGAGCGGCTCCCCGAGTTGAGCACGGCGGGGCCCCTCTCGGACCCCGCCGCGCCGCGTCGCCGGGCTGACGTCGCCGCCTACCGCCCGCGCACCCTGACGCTGGACGACCTTCGAGTAGCCGAGCTCGTACGGGTACGCGACTCTCGCACGCAGCCGCGCCCGGAACTTGTAGGTCGTGGTGGCCCGGGTCGCCTCGAAGCGGTAGCGGAACTGGAACTGGCCCTTCTCGTTCGCCCTGCGGCGTGCCGAACGTGCGCCACTTGCCGCGGTAGAACACCTGAAGGTCGACGACCTTGCCGCGGGCCGGGAGCGGCTTGCCCGAGCAACTTGCCGCTGAACGCGACCGACTGGCCGTTCGCCACCTGCCGCTTGCTCGACTTGAGCGTCGCCGCCGCCGGGACCAGGACGTCAACGTTCCCCTCCGAACGCCGGTAGTCGGCCAGCCCGCGGAAGCGGAACGTGACCTTGCGGCTGTAGCCGGCGGGAGCCGTGTACGAGAACGCCCCCGACCGGTTGGTCGTGACAGCGCCGATCACCCGCGCCTGGCCGCCTGTCGGCGCTGGGCGTGGTGATCACGTCGATCGTGCCGTCGGCGACCGGCGCCCCAGTGCTGGACGTGAGCGAGCCCCGAATGAGCTGCCTTCTTGCCGAACGGGACCTTCAGCTTGTTCACGTACTGCTGCCGGTAGCGGGGCTTGCGCGCCTTCGCGCACCGCTTCTTCTGCGCCTTGGTCCTGGGCTTCTTGCAGTAGCTCGGGAGCTTCGGCTTGACCTTCACCTTCTTGAGCGCCCCGGCGTCGATCTTCGTCTCGATCGTCCCCGTGTCGGGCCCGAGCGCGCTCGGGCTATCGGAGACACCGACACCAGGGCCGCCGGCGGCCCCTGTCGCGCCGGGACCGTCGGTGCAGCAGCCCGCGCTGATCGGACTCCTGGATCGGGATCACCGCCGGCTGGCCCGAGCGGAATCGGTCGGTGGACGACTCGTTCCCGGCCTGGTCCTGCGCGACCGCCTGGAGCTGGTAGACACCCTCCTCGAGGGTCCGGTCGTTCGGGCACGTACGCGACCCACTTGCCGCCCTCGCGCGTTGCGGGGACCATTCGCCAATCCGAACCGAGCGAGGCGATCCGGTGGCGGCGGAGCTGCGCCCGCCGCCGGCTCAGGCACTTCCGCTGGGCCTGCGCCGCGCTTGCGCCGGCAGTCGACCAGGCGGTTGCCGACGGTCCGCGTGCCGGCGCAGCTTCGTGCGCCGGTAGCGGGCCGGGTTCGACCTCGGCCAGCCTGCGAGCGCCGCCGTCTGGCCGATCGACCCGACGCGCCGGAGGCCGATCTGCACCTCACCGACTCCTGAGGTCGCGTCTCCGGCCTCGACCTCGAGCCGCCGCCTGTCCGCCCCGAGCTGCTCGAGGACCACCGGGCTCGGAGCGGTCTTGTCGATCCGGAACCGGACCTCTTGTGACTCGGACTCGTTGCCGGCACCGTCCACCGCCCAGTAGGTGACCGCGTGGTCCCCGTCGGCGTCGACCTTGAAGGTCGTCGCGCCGCCACGGGCGGTCTGCACGGTCCCGGCATCGAGCCGGTAGACCAGTTCGCGCGCCGTTCTCGACCGGCTCGCCCTCGGGTGCCGGGTCCATGCCCGAGCGGCCCTGCCCGTCGTCGCCGGTGAGCGACACGGTGACCGACTCGCGCTGCCAGGCCGCCGGGTCGACCGCGTCCGAGGTGCGCCGCAGCCGTCGGGCTCGTGCGGTCGATCTTGAACTGCACGGTCTTGCGTCTCCGACTCGTTGCCGGCGAAGTCGACCGCGTAGTAGGTGACGGTGTGCTCGCCCTCGTCGGCCACGGTGACCGGAGCGGTCCCCCGCGGACCTTCTGCCAGCTCGCCGTCGTCGATCTTGTAGGCGATGTACGCGCCCTCCTCGATCGGCCGCGGTCCGGGTCGGCAGCGTGCCATGCCGGAGAGCTCGACCTGGTCGACGCCCTCGAACGACGACGTCGACGGGCCCGCCCTGCCACCGCGCGGGATCGGGCGCCCCATCGACCGAGGCCGTCGGCTTCGAACAGGTCGACCTTGACCTCGACCGACTTGACCTGTGCCGACGCCGACACCGGCGCCCGACACGGCGCGCGCCTTGATCGTGTTCACGCCCTCGGGAAGATCGTTGATCGGGTAGTTCACGACGTCGCCGAGGCGCCTCGATCTTGTTGTCAGGGTCGGTGCCGTTCGTCGTGATCGAGTAGCCCGCGATGCCCGACACGGGCTTGAACGCCGTCGTCCGTCGAGCTTCACGTGCTGCTGGAACGCCGCGCGCTCCACCGCGTTGAGCCAGCCGTTCGCGACCCCGGGCTCAGCCGCCCCCGGCGCGAGGTTGTCGAACCGCAGGCGCACGCTGTTCGAAAGCGCCGTCGGATCGTGGTTGCCCGCCTGATCCTTCAGGCTGACGCGCACGGTGTAGTCGCCCGGCCCGTCGAAGCCGCCGACGCCCGGCTCGACCGCCCGCGGCCCTACGTCGTGCGTCTCGACAGTTCGTCGTTCCGGTCTTGCAGACGTGCAGCCGAGCGCCCGACGATCGGCGACCCGTTGCCCTGGTCCGGGTTCGTCCAGCGCACGATCCGGTTGTTCGGTCGACTCCCAGCCCTCGCCGCCGTCGATCGTCAGGTTCGTGCGGACCCGCCGGCGCATGTGTTGTCGGTGTAGATCTCGTACTCGCCGGTCCGTGCGACTCGATCGGCCGCGTCGAGCACCCGGCCCCAGACCGTGTGACGGCCGTCGGGCCAGCTGGAGGTGTCCCACGAGATAGCCGACGCCACGGCAGGTCGGGGAGCGGCTTCAGCCTGCGTAGTTGTCCCGGGCGCGCGACGTCTGCCGGACGTTCGTGGTCCCGTCCACGTACGCGGCCGCGTGGCTGATGCCGCTGTTGTCCTCGGCGGTCGTAGCCGAAGTCGACGGTCCCGCGCTGCCAGCCGCCCGCGGTGACGCTGCCGCCGGGATTCTTGATATTCGGATCCCAGTCGTCGCGGAGCTGGACGCGCGCGCCACTCCACGACCAGAGCCGCCCGCGTGTAGCCGTGGCCGACGTCGCCGTCGGTCGTCATCGGGCAGTCGTTCGGCGTCGGTGTGCACTGGCGTGTAGAAGCCGACGGTCCCATCGTTCAGGCCACCGACGTAGTGGTCGGGCACAGCCTTGAACAGCGCGCTCGAGCCGCGACTGGCTGTAGCAGGCGCCGAAGTTGTGCGTACCGCAGTCCGCCTCTCCGTCGATCGGGCGGAAGCCGTCCCCGAACATCCCGGTCTTGAACGCCCAGCCGGCGCCGAACCATCCCAACGACGGACGGCCCGTAGAACTTGCGGCCGGCCCACTGGAGGGCCGTGATGCGCGTACCCGGCCCGGCGCTGAAGATGTGCGACGCCGTGCCCCGCCCGGTGACCTGCTGGTTCTGCGGGCTCACGTACGTCTTCATCCCGTGCAGGCTGCCTTCGCCGCAGTGCGGAATAGGCGGCCAGGAACTGGGTGGTCGCTGTACGCCTTCCACGCTTTGCCACCCGTCGAGCAGTCCGCCTCGACCCAGTACGACTGAGCGTGGGCCGCCCCCGGCAGCCCCACCATCAACGCCACGCAGATGAGCGCGGCCCTACCCCAGATTCCGATCAAGCGATTCATCAAGCCTCCCGCGCGACACGCGCCGACAAGTGGTTTCACCTGCCTGAGTTGCGAGCCGGCGAAAGTTCGCCCCCCTGCCCGCCAGACGCCGCCGAGCGTGCAATCGCTGCGCGCACTTACGCAACCCTGCGTTCAACGAGTTCTGCGCAAATTGCAGAGTTATTGCGCAACGCCGTTTGAGCAAGGTGACCGGGAGCCAATCGGCCCATTCACCGGTCTGCGGTAACGCGTCGTAACCGGCAGCTGGTTCCTCTCCCGCGCGCGCGGGTAACGTGCGCAACATGCAGACCAACGACCTGACCCCGGAGAAGCTCCGCGAGCTGGCCGACCTGAAGCCCGACAACGCTCGCGTGCTGAGCCTCTTCCTCAACCTCGAGCCGACCGAGTTCGCCTCGCCCGCGGCGCGCGGGGCGGAGGTGCGGTCGCTGATCGACCAGGCCAACCGGCTGGTCAAGGAGGAGAACGGCATCGGCCACGCCGAGCTC
This sequence comes from uncultured Actinomycetes bacterium, assembly GCA_963724205.1. Lineage (GTDB taxonomy): Bacteria > Actinomycetota > Thermoleophilia > Solirubrobacterales > Thermoleophilaceae > CAVRTK01. The sequence continues at coordinate 43,898 of CAVRTK010000001.1, forward strand.
GCCGCCCTCCGCGAGGACGTCGAGCGCGTCGACCGCTACTTCAACAACGGCGACTTCGACGCCAAGGGCGCCCACGGCCTGGCGGTCTACGTCGCGGGTCCCGCCGACCTGTTCGAGGTCGTCAAGCTGCCCCGCCCGGTCCAGACCAACGTCGTGGTCGACGACTCGCCCTACATCGAGCCGATCGCCGACCTGGGCTCGCGTGCGCGCTGGTGGGTGCTGCTCGTGTCGCGCAAGAACGGCCGCATCCTCAGCGGCACCACCGACGGCTTCCGCGAGGTCGACCAGGTGTGGGACGACACCCACGGCCAGCACGACCAGGGCGGCTGGTCACAGGCGCGCTACCAGCGCTCGGTCGAGGAGGAGAAGAACTCCCACGTGCGCGCGGTGTGCGACGTGCTGTTCGAGCACCAGAAGCGCGCGCCGCGCGACTGCCTGCTCGTGGGTTGCAACGAGGAGCTCTACCCCGACGTGCAGGGGTCGCTCCACGCCTACCTGAAGGAGAGGCTGGTCGGCCGCTTCGACGTCGACGTGGAGAACAGCTCCCCGCAGACCGTCTTCGAGGCCGCCAAGCCCAAGATGGAGGAGCACGAGTCGCAGCGCGAGCGCGAGGCGCTCGACAAGCTCGTCGAGGGCGCGGGCACCGGCGGGCGCGGCGTCGCCGGCCTCGGGCCGACGCTCGAGGCGCTCAACGAGCAGCGCGTGGGCAAGCTCCTCGTCAACCACGGCTTCAACGAGCCGGGGACGCAGTGCCCGCAGTGCGGCTCGCTGTTCGGCGCGGGCGTGGCCAAGTGCCCGGCCGACGGCACGGCCACCGAGGCACGCGACGGCATCATGGAGTCCGCGATCGAGCGCGCGCTGGCCCAGTCCGCGCACGTGGTGGTCGTCCGCCACCACAGCGACGACCTCGAGCCGCTCGGCAGCATCGGCGCCCTCCTGCGCTACTAGACCCGCACGCGCGATGGACTTCCGGGAGCTGGCGCTCTCGCTGCCTGAGGCGACCGAGAAGGAGACCTGGGGCCACCCGACCTTCCGCGTGCGCAACAAGATGTTCGCGTCGGCGGCCACCGACCTGTCGACAGCCACGGTCAAGTCGACACTCGACGAGCAGCGGGCGCTCACCCAGATGGACCCGGAGACGTTCTTCGTGCCGGCCTACGTCGGAAAGCACGGCTGGATCGGCATCGTGCTCGACCGCGTCGACCCCGGCGAGCTGCGCGAGCTGGTGATCGAGGCCTGGCGGATGACCGCGCCCAAGCGGCTGGTCAAGGCCTGGGACGACGAGCATCCGCTGTAGCCTCGGCACCACGATGTCGACCGCGCCACGCCGCCCGTACGCGCCCCGCCTGCCTCCCGAGGAGCGGCGCACCCAGCTGCTCGACGCCGCGCTCGAGATCGTCGCCGAGGAGGGCATCCGCGCGGTGTCGATCGAGGCGATCTCCCGCCGCGCCGACGTCACGCGGCCGGTCGTCTACGGCGTGTTCGCCGACCTGGAGGAGCTGATGAACGCGCTGCTCGAACGCGAGGAGTCGCGCGCGCTCGAACAGGTGGCGAGCGCCATGCCCGCGCTGCCCGGCGACTCCGGCGCCGAGGCGCGCGACCCGGACGAGATCGTGGTCGTCGCGCTGTCGACGTTCCTGCACGCGGTGGCCGACAACCCGCTGACCTGGCGCCTGATCCTGCTGCCGGTGGAGGGCACGCCGCGGTCCCTGCGCGATCGGGTCGAGCGCACCCGCGGCCAGCTGCTCGAGCAGGTCGAGATGCTCATCACCTGGGGCATCGAGGTGCGCGGCGGCCCGAAGGACGTCGAGGTCGAGCTGCTGGCCCGGGCGATGCTCGCGCTGAGCGAGGAGGCGGGCCGCCTGGTGCTCACGCGTCCGGACGAGTTCACGCCGGAGCGGGTCGCGGCGTTCGCGCAGGCGCTGATCGGGAAGATCGGCCGCGACTAGCGCCGGCTCGGCGCGGCCCAGACCGTGACCGTGTTCCACGCGCTCGGCCGCTTGTCGAGCACGGGCCGGAAGCCCGCGGCCCGCATGCGCGCGTCGAGCCCTGCCACGTCGACACCCGGGCGGTAGGGCCCGACCGTCAGACCGGTCACCACGAAGTCGACGCGCGCCAGCTGCGCCGGCGGGACCGTCGCCCCGGCCGCCGGCGGCGACACGTTCGCGGAGGCGTGGCGTTCCACCGCCACGTGGCGCAATCCCTCCGAGTTCAGCACGGCGTCCTCGCGCACGATCAGCGCCGGGCGCTCGCCGATCACCGCGAGCACGTCCTCGGCGAGCCGCTCGCTGTCGGGCGGGCGGCAGTCGTCGCAGCGCAGAACCGCGCGCGCCTGCTCGACGCCCGGCAGCGCCTCGTTCCACAGCCGGTGGTCGGCGACCGTCGCCTTCGGAAGCGCGCCGGTCAGCGCCAGCAGCGACACCGCCAGCACCGCGGCTGACGCGGCCAGCGCCACCGTCCGCAGCGGGCGGCCGAGCTGGAGCAGCGCGGGAACCGCCGCACACGCCAGCAACACGACGAACGGCAGCGCGAACGCCGTGCCCAGGTTCGAGCTCGTGGCCAGGAAGGCCATGCCGACGGCCACGGCCCCGAGCAGCACGGCGAGCAGCCGCCACCCCGGCACCCGGCGCACCACGCACACGAGCGCCCAGCCGCCGAGCGCCACCAGCAGCAGCGCGAGCAGCCACCCCGTCTCCTCGGCCGTCCACTCCAGGCGGTCGATCGCCCGGTCGAACAGCGAGGTGTCAGGCGTGAAGACGGTCTGCTCGTACCCGCTCGAGCGCAGGTAGTCGAAAGCGTCATCGCCCGTCGCGAGCCACCACGGCGCCGCCACCAGCGCGGCGACGAGCGCCGCCCCGGCGCCGTTGCGCACCCGGCGCAGCCGGTCCGCGCCGCTCGCCAGCACGTCGATGGCGATCGGGACGGCCAGGGCCACGATGTAGACGGGCGCCATCACCCGGGTGAGCGACAGCAGGCCGAGCGCGAGGCCGAGCGCCAGCGCAGGCCGCAGCCGGGCGAGCCGGTCCGACCGCGCGTAGGCCGCCACGGCCCACACCGTGCAGGCGGTGGCGGCCAGCGCGAAATGCCACATCGCGGCGTAGGCCAGAACCGGAGCCAGCGTCGAGATCGCGGCGGTCGCGAGCCACGCCGCGCGGCGCTCCACGCCCACCTGGCCCAGGAGGCTGCGCACGCCGGCCACGAGCGCGAGCAGCGGGACGACCTGCACGAGCACCAGCACGTGCGGCGACGTGCTGACGGGCGCGACCGGCAGCGCCAGCATCGGCATCAGCGGCGTGTTGGTGCCGTAGTCGCGCCAAGCGTCGAGGAGCCCGCCCGGGCCGCCGCTCAGCCCGTCGTAGTAGCCCTGCGTCTGGAGCGCGTAGAGGTAGTCGTCGACGTTCGAGTAGTGGCTCTGCCAGCGAACGATGAGGACCGTCGCGAACGCGACGACGACCGCGAGGATGCTGCCGACGGCGACCGCGTCGGTGTGCGCGCGCCGGCTAACGGGAAGCGGCCAGCGCCACCAGGTCCCCGCGCAGCCCCTCGATCAGCTCGATCAGCTGGTCCAGCGACGTGTTGACCCGGGCCAGCTGCTCGTGGATGGACGGCAGCTCCTCGACGTGCGTCAGGTCGCCGCGCAGGTCGACGATCGCCCCCTCGATCCGTCCCAGAGACGGCCCCAGGTCGCCCAGCGGATTCGGTACCAGTCGCGCCATTCCCTAGCCCTCCCTATCGGTGATCGGCGCGGGATCGTACTGCCCGTCCCGGCGACTTCGCGCCGACAGTCGATTTAAGCTACAGTGCCGTAGCTACGTTGGTGTAGCAATCGTCCCGACGGCAGGAGGGCCGAGCGGTGATGACGTACGCAGCGGCACCGCCGGCGGGCGGCGCCGAGACCACGCAGGTGATCGGCGTCACCCTCGCGGCGCTGGTGCTCACGAGCGCTCTGCTCTTCTACGGGCACGGCCACCGCAGCGGCCGCAGCAGCGCCCTCGCGTACGTCGCTCGACTCTCCAGCCGCCTCAGCGGCTTCCCCGGCTGGGCGGCGTTCCCCGCCGCTCTCGCCACGGCGTCGCTGGGCATCGCCGGCCTGGGCCTGTACTGGGACGTCGCTCTGCACATCGCGCAGGGCCGGGACGCCGGGCCGCTCGCAAACCCGTCGCACTACCTGATCCTGGCCGGCCTGTTCGGCATCTTCGGCGCCGGCTGGGCCGCGATCGTCCTGCCGCGCAAGCGCCCCGGCCCGTCGGCCGTGCGCATCAGCGGCGACTGGTATGCGCCCGTCGGCGGCGTGCTGCTGGCCGCGGCGGCCAGCTTCGCGCTGATCGGCTTCCCGCTCGACGACATGTGGCACCGCCTGTTCGGCCAGGACGTGACCCTGTGGGGGCCGACGCACCTGATGCTGATCGGCGGCGGCGTGCTGACGATCCCGGGAATCGTCGTGCTGCTGGCCGAGGGCCGCCGCGCCACACGCGGCGAGCACCCCCCGCGACGGCCGAACCGCATCGAGCGCCTGTGGAGCACCGGCCTGCGCACGTTCATCGCGCTGTCGACCGGCGGCGGCTTGCTGGCCGGCCTGTCCGCGTTCCAGGGCGAGTTCGACTTCGGCGTGCCGCAGTACAGCCTGCTGTTCCACCCGCTGTCGCTGGCCATCGCGGCCGGCCTGGCGCTGGTCGCCGCGCGCGTCCTGGTGGGACCCGGCGGTGCGCTCGGCGCGGTCCTGTTCTTCTGGATCGTGCGCGGGCTGCTCGTGCTGATCGTGGGCGTCGGGTTCGGCGAGCCCGTCGCGTCCATCCCGCTCTACGCCGCCGAGGCGGTCGTCGTCGAGCTGGTCGCGCTGGCGACGCTGCGCAGAACCGGCCCGTACGGACTGGCGCTGACCGCCGGGCCGCTCATCGGCGTGATCGGCACGATGGCCGAGTACGCCTGGGCGGACGCAGCGATGCCGATCGCCTGGCCGGCGCACATGCTCCCCGAGGCGATGCTGGTCGCCGTGCCCGCTGCCACCGGCGCCGCGGTCGTCGGAGCGTTCTTCGCGGGCGCTCTCCGGCCCGACTACGCCACGGGCACCACCCCGCGCGCGTGGATGGCGCCGGCGCTCGGCGTCGTCGCCATCGCGATCCCCGCGCTCGCTCTGCTGCCCACCGACGATCCGCCCAGGGACGCGAAGGCGCTGATCACACTCGACCGCACGTCGCCCGACAGCGCGCAGGTGACCGTCCGGCTGACACCGTCGACCGCGGCCGACGGCGCCGAGTGGGTTCAGGGCCTGGCCTGGCAAGGCGAGGAGCACCGCCTGGTCACCGCGTCGATGCGCCACGTCGGCCCCGGCGTCTACCGCACCACCGACCCGCTGCCCCTGCACGGCACCTGGAAGTCGGTCGTGCGCATCCACCGCGGGCGCACGCGCATGTCGGTGCCGGTCTACCTGCCCGCCGACGCGGCGATCCCGGTGGCCGGCGTGCCCGCCCGCAGCGGCGTGACCCGGTCGTTCGAGTCGGACATCGTGATGCTCCAGCGCGAGCGCAAGCTCGACACCGCGTCCTGGCTGTGGCCGACGGCCAGCGCCGTCATCGGGCTGCTGGTCGCCGCGATCCTGGCCCTCCAGGGCTGGGGCCTGATCCGCGTCGCGCGCACGAGCGAGCACACCCGTGACCCGAGCCGCAGACCAACCCGCGCGCGCAGGCGTCGCGGCGCCCATTCCCCCCGGACCCAGATCGAAGGAGCTCGATCCCAGTGACGACCCCCGACCACCACGTCCTGATCGCCGGCAGCGGGTTCGCCGGCATCGGCATGGCGATCCGGCTCGAGCAGGAGGGCATCCACGACTTCCTGCTGGTCGAGCAGGAGGACGCCATCGGCGGCACCTGGCGCGACAACCACTACCCCGGCTGCGCCTGCGACGTGGCCGCGCCGCTCTACTCGTTCTCGTTCGCGCCGAACCCGAACTGGTCGCGCATGTACGCGGGCTACGCGGAGATCCGCCGCTACATCGAGGACTGCGTCGACGACTACGGCGTGCGCGACCGGATCCGCACGGGCGCCCAGCTGACCGACGCGCGCTGGGACGACGCCGAGCAGCTCTGGCGAGTCGAGATCAACGGCGAGGAGCAGCTGACCACCCGCGTCCTCGTCGGTGCGCTGGGCGGCCTGACCAAGCCGTCGATCCCCGACCTGGACGGCTTGGGCACGTTCACCGGCGACCTGTTCCACTCCGCGCGCTGGGACCACGACGCGGACCTGAAGGGCAAGCGCGTCGCGGTCGTGGGCACCGGCGCGAGCGCCATCCAGATCGTCCCCGAGATCGCGCGCGAGGCCGCTCACGTCGACGTCTACCAGCGCACCCCGCCGTGGGTGCTGCCGAGGCTCGACTTCGGCTTCGACGACCTGGCCAAGCGCCTGTTCAGGACCGTGCCGCTCACCCAGAAGGCGCTGCGCGGCCTGATCTACGCGATCCACGAGTCGGTCGCGATCGGCAACACGATCGAGCCGCGGCTGCACGCGCCCCTCGAGGCCTGGGCCCGGTCGTTCATCCGCCGCCAGATCAAGGACCCCGAGCTGCAGCGCGCGGTCACGCCCGACTACCGCATCGGCTGCAAGCGCATCCTGATCTCGAACGATTGGTACCGGGCGCTCGACCGCGACGACGTCGACCTGATCGCGCACGGCGTCGAGGGGGTCACGCAAGACGGTGTCATCGCGGATGGCGAGGAACGCAAAGCGGACGCGATCGTCCTGGCCACCGGCTTCCGCCCCACCGACCTGCTCACGCCGCTGCAGCTCAGGGGCCGCGGCGGCGTCGACGTGAACGACGCCTGGCGCGAGGCGATCCACGCGCACAAGGGCACGACGATCGCCGGCTTCCCCAACCTGTTCGTCCTCACCGGCCCGAACACCGGCACGGGCCACAACAGCCAGCTCTACATGATCGAGTGCCAGTACGAGTACGTGCTGTCGACGCTGCGCACGATGCGTGACGAGGGGCTCGCGTCGGTGGAGGTCAAGCAGCAGGCCGAGGCCGACTACAACGACCGCGTCCAGTCGCGCATGCAGCGGACGGTGTGGCTGCGCGGCGGGTGCTCGTCCTGGTACCTCGACCCGAACGGGCGCAACGTCACGCTGTGGCCCAGCTTCACGTTCCAGTACCGCGCCGCGACCGCGCGCTTCGACCGCGACAATTACGAACTGGTCCCGGCGGTCGAACCCGCGACCGAACGTGAGAGGGTGGCGGCATGAAGCGCAAGCCGAACAAGCTCGACGGCAAGACGGCCGTCATCACGGGAGCGGCGTCCGGGATGGGCCGGTCACTGGCGCAGCTGCTGGCCGGCCGCGGCTGCCCGGTCGTGATCACCGACGTGAACGAGGCCGGGCTGGCCGAGACCGAGCGCTCGATCGGCGGCGCCGGTGCTGTCACGGACGCTGGACGTGCGCGACCGCGACGCGCACTTCGCACTCGCGCGCGAGGTGCGCGAGTGGAGCCCGGCGCCGCTCGGCGCGGTGTTCAACAACGCGGGCGTGACGCTGTCGCAGACGGTCGCCGACGTGACGCCCGAGGACTTCGAGTGGATCGTCGACATCAACTTCTGGGGCGTCGTGCACGGGACGAAGGCCTACCTGCCCTGGATGCTGGATCAGAACTCCGGCACGGTCGTCAACACGTCGAGCGTGTTCGGCCTGATCGGCTGGCCGACCCAGGCCTCCTACAACGCGACGAAGTTCGCCGTGCGCGGCTTCACCGAGGCTCTGCGGCACGAGCTGCGCGAGACGGGAGTCAACGCCGTGTCGGTGCATCCCGGCGGCGTCGCCACCAACATCGTGCGCAACGCGCGCTTCCATGTCGACGACAGGGGCGGGCGCAACCAGGAGACCCTGCAGCGCGACTTCGAGCGCGTGGCGCATCTGTCGCCCGACCGGGCCGGCGCAGATAATCGTCAGGGGCGTCGAGCGGGGGAACGAGCGCATCCGCGTCGGGCTCGACGCGGTCGCGACCGACCTGCTGCAGCGGATCGCGCCGCGGCGCTACTACGACGTGATCAAGCGGCTCGAGCCGTTCATGCGCCAGGCCGAGGGCGCCGAGGCGGAGGCGGCGCCCGCTCGCCTAGCCACGCCGGCGCCGGCCACTGCCGACCGCGCCCGCGAGCGCAGCGGCGCCGCCTAGCGCCACCGCGGTCCGCCCCGCGCGCGACCACGCCAGCGCGGCGCGCGCCGCGTTGGCGCCGCACGCGCCGTGCACGCCGCCGCCGGGGTGCGCCGACGCCGAGCCCAGGAACAGGCCGCGCACCGGCGTCTCCGGCCGGCCGAGCAGCGCGGGCACAGGCCGGAAGACGATCTGCTGGTGGATCTGCGCGGTGCCGCCGCCCACCGCGCCGCCGACCAGGTTCTGGTCGGCCTGCTCCATGGTCACCGGCGTCCACACGTGACGCGCGCGGATCAGGTCGCGGAAGCCGGGCGCGAGCGCCTCGACCTGGTCCTCGATCCGCCGCACGAAGATCTCGGTCTCGCGCTCGTCCCACGACCCGGTCAGGCCGTCGCCGCCCGCGTCGCCGCGCACCTCCTGCGGCGTGTGCGTGTAGGCCCACGCGGTCTCCTTGCCCTCGGGCGCCCGGGTCGGGTCGCCCATCGAGTACTGGCCGAACAGCAGGAACGGGTCGCTCGGGATCAGCTTGCGGTTGAGCTGCGACGTGAACTCCGACATCGCGTCCATGCCCTCGGCGATGTGCACGGTCCCCGCGCGCCGCGCGTCCTGCGACGTCCACGGGATCGGCCCGTCGAGCGCCCAGTCCACCTTCACCGTGCCGTTGTCGTACTGGAATCGACGATCGAGGTCGTCGAGCAGGTTCTGGGGCAGGTGCTCGCGCCCGACCAGGTCGAGGAAGAGCTGCGGCGCGCCGACGTCGGCGACGATCGCGCGGCGCGCCTGGACCTCGCGCCCGTCGGCCAGCCGCACGGCGACCGCGCGGCGGCGGCGCATGACGATCTCGGTCACGCGCGAGTCGCACTCGAGCGTCCCGCCCTCGGACCGGAAGCGCCGCGCCAGCGCGTCCGTGATGCCGCCCGCCCCGCCCTCGGGAACCGGCCAGCCGCGCTGCTGGCCGATGCAGCACAGCAGCCAGCCGTACAGGCCCCCGGCGACGGAGTCGGGCGTCAGGTCCGCGTGCAGGGCGTTCGACGCGAGCAGCCGCGGGCCGCCCTCGCCGCGGAACTCCTCCTCGCCCAGCCGGCGCACCGGCAGGAGCCCGAAGCGAACGAACCGGACCAGGTCGCGGCGCAGGGAGGCGGTCATCTTGACCGCGGGCCCGATCGGTGGGAACACGCGGCCGAGCAGCGCGTCGACCAGGTCGTCGCCGACCTTCTCCCACAACCCGTAGAGCCGGCGCCACGCGTCGCCGTCGCCGGGCGCGAACGCGTCGAGCGACGCGCACGTCTCCTCCAGGTCCATCGACAGCGACGCGGTGGTGCCGTCGAGGGTCGGGTGGGCCACCACGAGCGGGGTGCGCCGCCAGCGCAGCCCGTGGGACTCCAGGTCGAGCGGAGCGAACGCGGGCGAGGCGGCCGCCAGCGGATAGAAGGCCGAGAAGTAGTCGTGGACGAAGCCCGGCTCCCCGGTGAGCGGACCGCTGCGAGCGGCGCCGCCGGGCTCGGGCTGGGCCTCGAGGCAGACGACGTCCCAGCCGGCGGAGGCGAGCACGTTCGCGGCGGTGAGCCCGTTGGGGCCCGCCCCGATCACGACCGCGTCAGCCACGGGCGCCCTCGTACCCACGGGAGAGAAGGCAAAAACGACCGCCGCCGGCGTCCCGCACGCCGGCGGCTGTCATTGACGGAACAGGCCCGGCACCGGCTGAGGGGCCGGGCCGTGCCGTCAAGCGTTAGACGCGCCTGTGTCCGAAGCGGTCCCCGAAGCCGTAACCCCCGGTGGGGATGCCGGCGAGCAGGACGAGGATCGCGGCGACGATGCCGACGATGCTCGGCAGGCCAAGGGCCACGCAGATCGCGTAGACGAGCGCTGCCACCAGGACGGCGATGAGAATGCCGATCATTCTGACTCCCTTCGTAGTGCCACTGTTCCCTTCCCCCCGTTGAGCGACAATCCGTGTTGCTCGGACGGAGGTATTCCCCGGACTAGACGTCAAGAAACTGCTGCTCCGGCGGGTAACGCAGATGGTCGCCGTCGTGCACGACCGCGAACGGGGTGAGCGAGTGCTGCTTCGGGGCCCCGTGCGAGTCGATGTGCAGCACCTGCCAGCCACGGACCACGAGGGCGTCCGATATCAGGCGCCGGTGGCAACGCGTCCACTCCGCCTCGGCGCACATGACAGCCGTACGCGCGGACATGGCCAGCGACTCGAGCCGGGTCACCGCGGAGCGGAAGTCGTCGGACTCCATGTGGTCGGCGTAGCCGCGAAACGCCTCGACCTGCCAGCCCGTGTTCGGCGTGTCCGGGCGCGGGCGGCGGAATCCGCCGAGTCGCTTCTCGTGGACGTACTCGATCCCGGCCGACGGCAACAGCGAGGCCAGGGACTCGCCCGCGAACCAGGGCATCCGGCGCGACCGCGGGACCGTCCGCACGTCGACGAGTCGCGTGACCTGGTTGCGCTCGAGCAGCGCGACGAAGCGCTCGACCGGATGCGTCGAGTGCCCGATCGTCAAGATCTCCCCGATGGCGCGCAAGCTCGACGAATACAAGCGCAAGCGCGATTTCGCCGAGACGCCCGAGCCGGCGGGCAGGCCCGGGAAGAAGGACCGCAACCGGTTCGTCATCCACGAGCACCACGCGCGGCGGCTCCACTGGGACCTGCGGCTCGAGCGCGACGGCGTGCTGGCCTCGTGGGCCGTGCCGAAGGGGATCCCCACCGACCCCGACGACAACCACCTGGCGGTCCACACCGAGGACCACCCGATCGAGTACATCGACTTCCATGGCGAGATCCCGGAGGGCAACTACGGCGCCGGGAAGATGACGATCTTCGACGAGGGCACCTACGACACCCACAAGTGGCGCGAGAAGGAGGTGATGATCACCTTCCACGGCGAGCGCGTGCAGGGCCGCTACGTGCTCTTCCACACGCGCGACAAGGACTGGATGATCCACCGCATGGATCCGCCGGTCGACGCCGACCGCGATCCGTTCCCCGAGCACGTCATCCCGATGCTCGCGCGGCTGGGCAAGCTGCCGCCTGCGCGCGACGACGCGAAGTACGGCTACGAGATCAAGTGGGACGGGATCCGCGCGATCTACTACTCGCAGCCCGGCGACTTCCACATCGAGTCGCGCAACCTCAAGGAGATCACCTCGCGCTGGCCGGAGCTGCGTGCGCTCGGCCGCGAGCTGGGCGCCCGCGACGCGGTCTTCGACGGCGAGATCGTCACGCTCGACGACCGCGGGCGGCCGAGCTTCCAGCTGCTCCAGTCGCGCATGCACCTGGCCAGCGAGTCGGCGGTCCGCCGGCGCGTGAAGTCGACGCCCGCGATCTACATGATCTTCGACCTGATCTACCTGGACGGGCGCGACCTGACGGCGCTGCCCTACACGGAGCGGCGCGAGCTGCTCGAGTCACTGGAGCTGGACGGGCCGAACTGGAAGGTGCCGGGCTACCACGTGGGCGACGGCAAGGCGATGCTCGAGGCGAGCAAGGCGCAGGAGCTGGAGGGCGTGATCGCCAAGCGGCTCGACTGCCCGTACACGCCCGGGCGCCGCGGCGGCGGCTGGATCAAGGTGAAGAACCACCAGCGCCAGGAGCTGGTGGTCGGAGGCTGGCTTCCCGGCGAGGGCAACCGCAGCGGGCGGATCGGGTCGCTGCTCCTGGGCTACTACGACACGACGCCGGCAGACGCGCGCGAGCACGACCGCGATCAGCACTTCAAGTACGCGGGCAAGGTCGGCACCGGGTTCACGGAGAAGACGCTCGCCGACCTGCAGCGCGAGCTCGAGCCGCTGGTGCGCAAGGACTCGCCGTTCGAGGGCCGGCAGCCGCCGAAGGGCGGGAAGTACGTGGACCCCAAGCTGGTGGCCGAGGTCGAGTTCAGCGAGTGGACCCAGGGCGGGACGGTGCGCCAGCCGTCGTTCAAGGGCCTGCGCGACGACAAGGACGCGAACGCGGTCGTGCGCGAGGGGCCGGACCAGCCGGAGCAGTGACCCGAAGTAGCCTCCCCGGCGTGCCGCCCGCAAGCGCCATCGAAGTCGAGGTCTCCGGCCACCAGCTCAAGCTCACGAACCTCGACAAGGTCATGTATCCGGGGACCGGCTTCACCAAGGGCCAGGTGATCGACTACTACACGCGGATCTACCCGTACGTCGGCCCGCACCTGGCCGAGCGGCCCCTGACCCTGAAGCGCTACCCCAACGGGGTCGAGGGCACGTTCTTCTACGAGAAGCAGTGCCCGAGCCACCGGCCGGACTGGGTCAAGACGATCGCCGTCTACTCCCGCCACAACAAGGGCGACATCAACTTCTGCGTGGTCGACCAGCTGGCCACCCTGGTGTGGCTGGCGCAGCTCGCCGACCTGGAGCTGCACACGTCGATGGCCTACGCGACGGCGCCCGAGAACCCGCAGCAGATGGTCTTCGACCTGGACCCCGGGCCGGAGACCGACATCGTCGACTGCGCGCGCGTCGCCTGCTGGCTGCGCGGCATCTTCGATCACTTCGGCCTCCGGTCGTTCCCGAAGACGTCGGGGTCGAAGGGGCTGCAGATCTACGTGCCGCTCAACCGGCCCGACGTCGGGTACGTGCCGGGCACGAAGACCTTCGCGCGCGCGTGCGCGCAACTGCTCGAGAAGCAGCACCCGGAGGCCGTCGTATCCGACATGCGCAAGGACCTGCGCCACGGCAAGGTCCTGATCGACTGGTCACAGAACGACGAGCACAAGACGACGGTCTGCGTGTACTCGCTGCGCGCGAAGGAGCGCCCGACGGTCTCCACCCCGGTGACCTGGGACGAGGTCGAGGACGCGCTGGCCGCGAGCGACGCCGGCCGGCTGACGTTCGACTCCGCCGACGTACTCGACCGGGTCGAGCGCCACGGCGACCTGTTCGGCCCCGTGGTCGAGCTCGAGCAGGAGCTCCCCGAGCTCTAGGCGGCGGGCGTCGCGTCGTCGAACCCGGCGTCGACCGACGGAACCATCTCGAGCCGGTCGTCCAGGCGCGTCATCCGGAACACGCGCTGAACGGAGTCGGGCCCCTCGACGACAACCAGCCGGCGTCCCTCGCTGCGCGCGCGGGAGTCGGCGCTGACCACGAGGGCGAGCCCGGTGGAGTCGATCATCGACAGCCCGCTCAGGTCGAGGGCCAGAGCGGTCGGCTTGCGCTCCTCGATGATGCGGAGCTCGCGCTCGACCTTGCGCGCGGTCTCGAAGACCAGCTCACCGCTCAGCGACAGGACGGCCGCGCCGTTACGTTGCGTAGTTGTGTAACGCAGCGTCTCCATACCGTTGCCCGGAATCCTATCCACCCAGCCAGAAGCTGAATCGCCCAATAGGGCTCGCGTCCTACGGCCGCTCGGCCAACTCCCGGTCCTCGCTGGCGACCCGCTGCTCCACCTCGCTGACCTCGGAGGTCAGCAGCTTGAAGGCGGCCTGCAGCCAATCGTTCGCGGCCGACGCGGCCAGCACGTTGGTCACGATGCGTCCGGACCGGGGCTCGATCACGCGCAGGCCGACAATGCCGAGCGCGCTCCAGGCGCCCACGCAGCGCGTACAGGTGACCAGCTCGCCGATCGCGCGCTGTAGTCGCCGTCCGCGCGGGCGGCGCCCGCCGTCGACCTCCTCGACGAACGGCTCACGCACCCAGGTCCCGATCTTCTCGCGCGCCACGACCTTCGAGAGGGCGAACGTCGCGGCGCTGAGCGGGATCAGCTCGCGGACCGGGATCGGCTCCTCGGAATCCCTCCGGTGCCGGGCCGCCGCCACCACCGCGACGAACAGGACGCCGTAAGCGGCGTTCAGCTTCGCGTAGTCGACCGGCTCGACGGGGCCGCCGTTGCCATGGGTGGTCATGGCGGTTGAGGCTACCGAGGCCGCTACCGTTGGAAACAGATGGTCGACTGGTCGCTCGCCCGCCAGATCGCGCGCTTCGCGGCGGGCAGTGCAGACGCGCCCACGTTCGACCTCGAGTTGGACGCGCGCGTGCGCGACGCGCAGGCGCACGTGATGGGCTACACGGGAATCGAGCCGGCCGAGCCGCTCCCCGAGCCGGAGGCCGTCGACCGCGAGGAGTGGGCGCAGGTCAACCTGGACGGCATCGCCGGCCTGCTGGCACCGGTGACAGAGCGCCTGGAGGACCGCCTGGAGTCCGCCGGCCCACTGGCCGGGCCGCTGCGGATGGCGGCGGGCGCGACGCTTGCCGCCGAGGCGGGGCTCGTCGTCGGCTACATGTCGCAGCGCGTGCTCGGTCAGTACGAGCTGTCGCTGCTCCAGCCCGAGGTCAAGCCGCGCCTGCTGTTCGTCGCGCCGAACCTGGGCAAGGCGATCCACGACCTCGACGTGGACCGCAGATCGTTCCTCGACTGGATCGTCTTCCACGAGCTGACCCACGCCCTCCAGTTCGTCGGCGCGCCCTGGTTGCGCGACCACCTGGGCGGGCTGTTGAAGCAGTACCTGGCCACGGTCGACGTGAAGTTCGAGCGCGGAGCCGCCGGCGGGCTGCCCTCGCTGCCGAACCTGCCGCGCCTGGTCGAGCAGTTCCGGGAGGGCGGGCTGGCCGCGCTCGTCCAGAGCCACGAGCAGCGCTCGATCATGGACCGCATGCAGGCCACGATGGCCGTGATCGAGGGGCATGCCGAGCACGTCATGGACGTGGTCGGCGAGCAGGCGCTGCCCCACTACGACGGGCTGCGGACGGCGATGCAGCGCCGCCGCAACAACCGCTCGGCGCCCGAGCGCCTGCTCCAGAAGCTGCTCGGCATGGACATGAAGATGCGCCAGTACGAGGTCGGCAAGGCGTTCTGCGACGCGGTCGTGAACGATCGCGATGTAGCGACGCTGAACCGGGTATGGACCTCACCGGAGGCGCTGCCGACCCTGAGCGAGCTCGGGGACCACACGGCCTGGCTCGCCCGCACGGACGGCCTGGCCGAAGCGGCCTGAGCCGCGGGCCGCAGACCACTAGGCGCTCCGGCCGCGTATACGGGTTGGCGCCTCGAATTCGTGTTCTGTGACCCCCCGCACACGCACGCCTGTTTCGAACACGCGTTCGCGGCTATACTCCTATGGAGCTTAAAGTTAATAAGCTTACGAACGACACCGCCCGAGGAGGAGTTCCCACCAAGATGGCTACCACCCAGAACACACGACGAAGCGGCTCGACCACGCGCAGCAGCACCGCGCGCAGCACGAGCGCTCGCAACAACCAGACTCAGACCCAGCGCCGCGCGAGCGCCAAGAAGAGCGCCGCTACGCGGAAGAGCAATGCCGCTCGCTCGAGCGCCAAGAGCACGCGCACGTCGGCCAAGACCACGGCCCGCGGCGCCGCTCGCACCGCGAGCACGTCGGCAAACGCCGCCGAGACTCGTCTCGAGTCGCTCGCGCTCACGGCTGAGCGCGGCGTGCTGATCGGCACCGGTGCCGCGCTCATCGCGCGCGACAACGTCGTCGACTCGGTCAAGCCGTACCTGCGCCGCGAGACCGCGCAGAAGGAGATCCAGAAGCTCCAGCGGAAGACCAAGACCGACGTCCGCAAGTTCGAGCGTCGTGGCACGGTCGCCCGCAACCGCCTCGAGCGTGAGGTCAAGCGGACCCGCACGCGCGTCGAGCGTCAGCTGCGCCAGGTGACCAACACCGCCAAGCGCAGCAGCCGCCGCGTCGAGACCGCCGCCACCGGCGCGGTCACCGACGTCCGGAACGGCAACGTCCAGAAGGGCGCGGAGCGCCTCGGGACGGCTGCCACCGCCGTCGCGCAGGACGTCCAGAAGCAGGTCACGAGCCTGGTCTAGGACGACCACTTCCCCCCGCACCGACCCGGAGAGACGGACCGCGGGGTAAGGCTGCCGAGCCTCATATTTCCGCTCGGTAGTGCAGTATCTCTCCTCCCTCAGCCGGCGGGGCCTTCGGGCCCCGCCGGTTACTTTTTGGGGTCCTTCGCCCGACCCGCGTCTGCTTGAATCGTCGGTGATGAACGTCCCGACACAGGACCAGGTCCGCGAGGCGCTCGGCTCCGTGATGGACCCCGAGCTCGGCCGCAACATGGTCGAGCTGGGTCTGGCCAAATCGATCGCCGTCTCCGCCGAGGGGCGGGTCGACGTGATGGTCACGCTCGACCAGCCCGGCTGCGCCCCGCGCGCGCACTTCGAGCGGGCCATCAAGCAGCGCATCGGCCAGATGGACGGCGTGCGCGCCGTCAACGTGCACTTCACCGAGCCGAAGGCGCCCGCGCCGCGCCGCGGCCCCGCCGGCGCCGGCCCGGCGAAGGGTCAGGGCGACCTGGCCCTGGACGCCCTCGCGGGCGTCAAGAACGTCATCTGCATCGGCTCGGGCAAGGGCGGCGTCGGCAAGTCGACGGTCACCGCCAACCTGGCCGCGGCGCTCGCGGTCGAGGGCAAGGCGCCCGCCGCGCTCGACGCCGACGTGTGGGGCTACTCGATCCCGCGCATGCTCGGCGTGCACGGCCGCCCGCGCGTGTCGGCCGCTCGCAAGATCCTTCCGCTCGAGGCCGCCGGCGGCATCAAGGCCGTGTCGATCGAGCACTTCATCGAGGGCCGCGACCAGGCGATCACCTGGCGCGGGCCGATGCTCCACAAGGCGATCCGCCAGTTCCTGGAGGACGTCGACTGGGGCGAGCTCGACTACCTGCTGATCGACCTGCCCCCGGGCACCGGCGACGTGACGATGACGCTGGCCCAGCTGCTGCCCCAGGCGCGCTTCGTGATCGTCACGACACCGCAGCCGGCGGCCCAGAAGGTCGCCCAGCGCGCCGCAGGGACCGCGAAGCAGTTCAAGCTGGAGATCGCGGGCGTCATCGAGAACATGTCGGGCTTCGTGACGCCCAGCGGCGAGCGGTTCACGATCTTCGGCGAGGGCGGCGGTCAGCTCCTGGCCGACGAGCTCGACGTGCCGCTGCTCGGCAAGATCCCGCTGCAGGAGGAGCTCCGCGAGGGCGCCGACGAGGGCCGCCCGCTGGTGCTGACCGATCCGGACGCACCCGCGTCCCAGGCGCTCTTCCACGCCGCGCGCGGCCTGATCGCGCTCGGCGACGTGACCCCGGCCGCCGAGCCCGAGCCCGAGCAGGGCGGCGGCCTGGTGAAGACGCTCACGCTGCCGATGGCGCCCGCCGGCGCCGACAAGCCGGCGCCCACGCAGCTTCCGATGGCCTAGCCGGCGTTCTTGTAGTAGTTCGCGTTGATCTCCGCGAACTTCTGCCACTCGTCGGGCAGCTGGTCCTCCGCGAAGCAGGCGTCCACGGGACACGCCTCGACACAGGCGTCGCAGTCGATGCACTCGTCGGGATCGATGTAGAGCATCTCGACGCTGTCGTAGTCGGGCTCGTCGGGCGTCGGGTGGATGCAGTCCACCGGGCAGACCT
This sequence comes from uncultured Actinomycetes bacterium, assembly GCA_963724205.1. Taxonomy (GTDB): domain Bacteria; phylum Actinomycetota; class Thermoleophilia; order Solirubrobacterales; family Thermoleophilaceae; genus CAVRTK01. The sequence goes on from CAVRTK010000001.1 coordinate 61,410, forward strand.
CGACACACGAGTTGTCCTTCTGACCGATGCACGGCTCTGCGATCACGTAGGCCATGTGTCCGTGGTGCTCCTTGTCGAAGTTTCGGCGCAGACCACCCGGAAGCGGCCGGCGGTCGGCGATTCTATCCTTCGTTCGTGGCCATCACCTCCCGCATACTCGGCGACCGGGGCCGCAAGCAGGCCCAGAAGCTGGGCATCGACCCCAAGCGCGTCCCGCCGGGCCAGTACCTGACCGAGCGCTTCCCGGTCCTGACCGTCGGCCCGAACCCCAAGTTCGACCTGAAGACCTGGGAGTTCAAGGTATTCGGCGAGGTCGAGCACCGGCTCAAGCTCTCCTGGGACGAGCTGATGGAGCTGCCCCAGAAGGACGTCGTCACCGACATCCATTGCGTGACCCGCTGGTCGAAGCTCGACACGCGATGGCGCGGAGTGCCGGTGTCGGAGCTCCTCTCGCGCGCGGGCGTGAAGGACAGCGCGACCCACCTGATGGCCTTCTCGGACGGGGGCTACACGACCAACATGCCGCTCGAGGTGGCCCTCGACGACGACGTGCTGCTGGCCCACACCTACGACGGCAAGCCGCTCGAGCCCGACCACGGCGCGCCGCTCCGTCTGCTGGTGCCCAAGCGCTACTTCTGGAAGTCGGCGAAGTTCGTCCGCAAGCTCGAGCTGATGACCGAGGACCGCATGGGGTTCTGGGAGCTGAACGGCTACCACAACGACGCAGACCCCTGGCAGGAACAGCGGCACTGGTTCTGATGGGCCGCGGGCGCCCGTGATCCTCCTCACCGGCGCCACCGGCAACGTGGGCTCCGCGCTGCTGCGCCGCCTGACCGACGACGGCGCGCGAGTCCGCTGCCTGGTCCGCGACCCGCGCCGGCTCGGGCCCGAGCGCGTCCGCGTGCAGATCGCGCTGGGCGACCTGTCCGACCCCGGCTCGTTCCGCAACGCGATGCGCGGCGTCAAGACCGTCATCCACCTGGCGGCGGCGATCAGGGACCAGCCGCGCGGATCGATCGAGGAGCTGAACGGCGTCGCCACCTACCGGCTCGTGCGCGCCGCCGAGCGCGCCGGCGCCGAGCGCTTCGTCTTCTTCTCGGCCATGGGCGCGAGCCAGCACGCGCCGATGCGGTTCTTCCGCGCGAAGGCGCTGGCCGAGCGCGCGGTCGCGGACTCGCGCGTGCCGTCGACGATCTTCGCCCCGTCGATCGTCTACTCGCCGCACGACTACTGGGTGGGGCTCATGGAGCGGCTGACGCTCCTGCCCGTCGTGCCGATCTCGGGATCGGGCCGCGCCCCCTACCAGCCGATCTGGGCCGAGGACGTCGTCAGCTGCGTGCTCGCCGCGCTCGAGCGCGACGGCGGCGCCGCCGGCCGCTACGAGCTCGCGGGCCCCGAGACGCTGACCTACGACGACGTGGCGCGCGCCGTGCTGCGATCGCACGGACGCCGGCGCCGGCTGCTGCACGTGCCGATCCCCGTGGTGCGCTCCACGCTGAAGACCGTGCACGCCGCGATGGGCGCCGCGTCCCCCGTCACCTGGGACGAGGTCGAGCTGATGGAGGCGCCGATGACCAGCGCGACCGGGGCGGCGGACGCCCGGTCGCTGGGCGTCAACCCGCGTCCGATGCGTGAGGTGCTGGGAGCGAGCTAGCGGTCCCGGTGCCGACGTAGGCGACCATCCGGTTCGTCAGCGCCGACACCAGCCGGAACTCCTCGCCGCTGGGCGGGGGCGTGCGGTCGAGCCGGTCCCCGATCGGCCCCACCAGGTCCGGGGCCGACCGCGAGGCGATTCCCTGCGAGATCCGCGCGGCCTCGCGGACGACGGCCGGCTCGACCGACCAGATGGTCTCGAGCCGCCGGTCCCGGTCGCGCACCTCGGCCTGGCCGGGCGGCTCCCAGGCCGACAGGCAGGCGGCGTACTGCGGCGCGTCGCAGACCAGCGACCACTCGCGACCGAGCGGGTCGGTCCGGTCGATCGGGACCTCGATCGGAGCGCCCTCGGGCTCGCGACGCTCGGGGAAGTCGGCGAACACCACCGCGAGCTCCGCCGTGCGGGACAGCTCGCGCCAGCGGGGCTCGGCGTCGCGGTAGAAGCGCTCGCGCTGGAACGAGCCGAACAGGATCGGGCGCTCGGCGCGCGCGGCGCACTCGTCCTCGATCGCGTGCGAGAGCCCGATCAGCGTGCTCTTGGGCAGCGTGTAGGGGACCAGGTCGGGACGGCGGCGCCGCAGCGCGGCGTAGATCGACTCCTCCGCGGGGGCGGAGGCCCGCTGCGCCCGCTCGATCGCCGCCTTCATCGTGAGCCCGGACTCGCGGTCGCGCGCCACCTGCCTGACGAGGTCCACCTGCGACTCGTCGTAGCGGCGGTGGCCGCTCGGCAGCCGTTCGGGCACGGGGAATCCGTAGCGGGACTCCCACATGCGCAGCGTGCCCTGGGCGACGCCGGTGCGGGCCGCCATCTCCCGGATGGTCAGCCCGGTCGGAGCGTCGCTCACGCGGCGGCCTGCAGGCTCTCGCGGGCCTTGCGCAGCCCCAGCCGGACCCGGCTCTTGGCCGTGCCGAGCGGGATCCCTGCGGCGCGGGCGATCTCCTGCGCGGTCAGCCCGCGACCGTAGGCCAGCAGCACCGCGTCGCGCTGGTCGGTCGGCAGGTTCTGGAGCGCGCCGAGCAGAGTGCGCGAGCGCTCACGGCGTATGACCGGCTCGGCGGCGCTCTCCTGATCGGTGTTGTGGACGCGCTCCTGCTCGGCGGAGCGCTCGACAGCCGATTCGCGCGCCGACCGGGTTCGCCAGCGGTCGACCGCTCGCGAGCGAGCGAGCATCGTGATGTAGCTCGTCAGCGTCCCGCGGGCGGGGTCGAACGACGACGGGCGGAGCCATAGCTGCATGAAGACATCCTGGACAACATCCTCTGCGGCCGCCTCGTCGCGCAGCACGCGGTTGGCAGCGGCGAGCGCCATGGGAGCCAGCTTGCGGTAGGCCTCATTGAATTGAACCGGGTCGCGCAGGTCCGTCATGACTGTCTTCCTCAACTTGTTGAAGTTTTCTTAGTCGGAGTGTATAGCTTCTGCCCACCCCTGCCCACCGCAAACCGGATTTCTGCGCGAGGATGGGCGAACGTGGAGCTCGCGGTCATGAGCCAGGAGCTGGCCGTCTGCCGGCTGGAGGAGCACGACCCGGTGCCCGACTGGGCCTGGCGGGGTGAGCTCGTGTCGATCACCCGCGCGCGCGGTGAGCTCTCGGTGATCTGCGCAGCGGGCGCGGTTCCCGCCGATGCGCCGCGCGCGGAGCGCGGGTGGCGTGCGCTGGTCGTCACGACCGAGATGGACTTCGCGACAACCGGGGTGGCGGCCGCGCTGACCGCCCCGCTGGCCGAGGCGGGCGTGTCGGTGCTGCCGATCGCGAGCCACGACACCGACTACTTCCTGGTCCCGTCCGACCGGCTGGCCGACGCGATCGAGGCGCTGCTAGCCGCGGGGCACGGCGTGACGGCTTAGCCCAGTGTCAGGCGCCGCGGGTCGGAGCGGTCGATCATCACGGCCGTCTGGCTGCCGGGCGCGAGCATCGCCGCCCATCGGTCGTTCAGCGCCTGGCGGTGCTCGACCGGTCCGATGCCTTCGACCTCCAGCGAGATCGTGTAGACCAGCGACCCGGACGGCGGCGGCGCCAGCGCCGTGACCCGGGCGGGCCGGCGATCGCCCTCGGCGAGCAGCCGCCGCGCTTCCATCCCCTGAGCGGCGATCCACTCGCTCTCGTCGACCTGGGCCTGAACCTCCGGCGGCAGGCGCTGCTCGACCTCGATGCGCTCCTCGACTGCCCGGTCGACCTCCGCCTGCTCGGCCGCGGAGAGCTTCCCCAGGCCCAGGTACTCGATGGGTGCCGTCACCTTGCCGACCAGCCCGTCCGCACGCTGGGTGTAGGCCTTGCCGTGGGCGTCGAGCCGGTCCCACGCCGGCTTGTGCTCGTCGTAGGCCCGCGACCAGTCGATGTCGATCTTGTCCGGCTTCGCGGGATGAACCCGGCAGGGCACGCCCACATCGCGCAGCAGCCCGTGGGTCGCCCGCCAGCGCGTGCTGTACCAGCGCCGGCCGTGGCGTGATCGCTTCATCGTCCAGAACGGTGCGCGGCGGACCTCCGAGAACTCGTAGGGCTCGCGGCCCTCGACGTGCACCTGCCAGTCGACGGCGAGCCGAGCCTCGAACCAGTCGCCCAGGCCCTGGGAGTCCGTGAACTCGTAAGCGCTGTGCGAAAGGGGGTACGCGCGCCCCGGAATCCAGTCCCTGCGGCCGAACACGAGGCCAGTCTGGCGGGCTGCAACGTGGCGTGCAAGTTGCCGTGTTTCGTCTTTCTCAGGGGTGGCAATAAAAACGCCAGCACTTGAGGGGGCTGGGGACGCCCCCAAGAAGCCGGGAGGAACTCGCTGTGTCAGTCCGTGGCGCTCTGCGCGTCAATTTCGCCATGCTCGCTTCGGCCGCCCTGATCGCGTTCGCACCCGCGACCGCCTCGGCCGCCGACTCAAACTGCGCGAACGCCGACGACACCGACGCGACGGCCACGACCGCGCAGCTCGCCGCCTCCACGCTGTGCCTGATCAACGCCGAGCGGCAGGCCGCCGGCCGGACGCCGCTGTCGGAGAATGCGACGCTCGAGCAGACGGCGAGCGCGTACGCCAACCGGATCAACGCCACCCAGCGCTTCGACCACGTGGACATCGACGGCCACCACGTCGCGGATCGCGTCAGCGCCGCCGGCGGCTCGCTGGCCGCATGGGACGAGATCGGCGAGAACCTGGGCTGGGGTTCGCTGAGCTCGTCGAGCCCGCGGGCTCTGGTCCGGGGTTGGATGGACAGCCCGGCCCATCGCGACAACATCCTCTACTCGGCGTTCGACCGCCTGGGCGTCGGCATCGCCGCCGGCAGCCCGGCCGCCGGTTCGACCATGGGCCTGACCTACGTCACGGTCTTCGGCGACGCGACCGCCCCGAAGCCGGCCGGCGACGCCGGCGAAGCCGAAGCGCAAGCGGTGCTCGAAGTCGCGCTCCTCGAAGTCGCGCAAGGCCAACAAGCGGACGCGCAAGGCGACCGCCTGCCGCACTCGCAAGCGCTAGTCGACCGTCAGCCGGTGAAGGCAGGCGCCTGAGCCGCGCGCACGCAGCGCGAGAACTTCAGCGTCAGGTTCTTCGCCCGCGTGCCCGAGTCCGGATTGAACACCGTGCGAGCGACCAGCTTGTGGCGGCCGGCCTTGTACTTGCGCGGATCGACCTTGTAGGTCCAGCGACCGGCCTTGTCGGCGGCCAGCACGGTCTTCTTCTTCTTGCCGTCGACCGAGAACTCGACGCGGAGGATCGACTTGCCCTTGACCCGGACCGTGAACGGCCTGGCCTGGCAGCCCGTGCGGCCACCCAGGCGGGCGCTGCCCGGCGTGACACGCTCCCCGGCAATGACGAGCTGGGTGAGGGTGACGGTGTGGGTGTCGTTGGCCGTCACCGTGTGGCGACCGTCCGTCGCCGTCACCGTCGCGGTGTTCTCGAAGGCAGTCTGGCCGCTCTGGGTCTGGCCGCTGCAGGTGTAGACCCACGAGTCGCCCGGATCCAGCGTGTCCGGCGACGCGTCGACGCCGGCGCCGCGGTTCTTGGCCTGCAGAGCCGGCTTCGACACGCAGCGGTTGTCGTTGACGTCGATGCCGGTCAGCGGCTGATCGCCCGGGTTGGTGATGACGATCGTGAACTCGACGAGCTCGCCGGCGGTGGCCGTGGCGGGCCCGGTCTTGTCGATCGCGATCGCCGGGTCGAGACGCTCGTTGGTGAACGTGCAGACGACGTTGTTGCCGTGGCCGATCGTCACCGTGCCGCCGGTCGAGCTGATGGGCCCGGCCTGGTCGGAGCACTCGAGCGATGACTTGTAGTCGGCCGCGTCGGTGCCGGTGCCGGCCGCCTCGGACACGTCGTAGGTGCCCGTGTTGACGGTCTGCTGGCCGGTCGTCCCGCCGTCGCCCGCGTCCTTCTTCACGGCCACGGTCGTCGAGCCCAGCTTGATCGTCAGGTCGAAGACGCCCGCATCCGAGCTGGGCTTCAGAGCCTTGCGCAGCTCGATCGTGCCGGTCTCCCGGACGTTGGTGATCGTGCAGACGATGTCGGCGCCCTCGGTGACGGGGACGGTCAGCGGGCCGGCGGAGTCACCGCTCGTGGCGGCGACCTGCTGCGACTGCTGCTGCTGCTCGCGCTCGGACGTGTCGGTGCAGACGATCGACTTCTGGTAGTCGCTCAGCGACCCGTTGCTGCCCTGGGCCTCGGACACCGTGTGGTTGCCGGTGTTGACGGTCTTCTCGCCGGTCGTGTCCCCGTCGCCTGCGTTCGACTTCTGGGTGCCGCCGTCGATCTGCAGGTTGAAGCGGCCGGGGTCGTTGGTCGGCGAGAGCGCCTTCTTGACCTCGATCGTGCCGGTCTTGCGCGTGTTGGTGAACGTGCAGACCACGTCCTGGCCGTCACCGACCGCGACGTCGCCGCCGGTGGAGCTGACGGGCCCGTTCTCGTCCTCGCACTCGAGGGCGGCGTTGTAGTCGTCCAGGTCGGTGCTCGTGCCCGCGGACTCCGACACGTGGTAGGTGCCGGTGTTGACCGTGTTGGCGCCGGTCGTGTCGTTGTGGCCGGCGTCGTCCTTGGTGTCGACGGTGGTTTGGCCGTGCTCGATCTTCAGGTCGAACTTGCCCGGGTCGTTGGTGGGCGAGAGCTCCTTGCGCAGCTCGATCGTGCCCGTCTTGCGAGTGTTTGTGAACGTGCAGACGACGTCCTTGTCGGTACCGACGGCGACGCTGCCGCCCGTCGAGCTGACGGGCCCGTCCTGGTCCTCGCAGGCCAGCGACGAGTGGTAGTCGTCCAGGTCCGTATCGGTCCCGCCGGCCTCCGACACCTGGTACGTGCCGGTGTTGACCTTGGTCGAGCCGGTCGTGTCGTTGTGGCTCGCGTCGTCCTTGGAGTCGATCGTGTTCGCGCCCTGCTTGATCGTCAGGTCGAACACGCCCGGATCGTCCGTCGGCGACAGCTCCTTGCGCAGCTCGATCGTCCCGGTCTCACGCGTGTTGACGAACGTGCACACCACGTGCTTGCCGAAGCGAACGTTCACGTTCCCGCCGCTGGACGCCACTGCACCGTCCTCGTCGGTGCAGGACAGGCTCGCGCCGTAGTCGTCCAGGTTCGTGTTCGTGCCGCCGGCCTCGGACACGGTGTAGGTCCCGGTGTTGACCGTGTTCGGGCCCGTGCTCGCGCCGTGGCCGACGTCGGTGGCCGAGTCGATCGTGTTCGAGCCCTGCTTGATGAACAGGTTGAACACACCCGGGTCGTTGTCGGGCGAGATCTCCTTACGGAGCTCGATCGAGCCGGTCTCGCGCGTGTTGGTGAACACGCAGACCACGTCCTTGCCGTCGCGCACCGCGACGTTGCCGCCGGTGGAGTCGACGGCGCCATCCTCGTCGGTGCACGACAGGGCGGCCTGGTAGTCGTCCAGATCGGTGTTCGTGCCGGCGGCCTCAGACACCTGGTAGGTGCCGGTGTTGACCGTGTTGGCCCCGGTGCTGTCGTTGTGCGACGCGTCGTCCTTCGAGTCGATCGTGGTCGAGCCCTGCTTGATGGTCAGGTCGAACACGCCCGGGTCGTCGGTCGGCGACAGATGCTTCTGCAGCTCGATCGTGCCGGTCTCGCGGGTGTTCGTGAACGTGCACACCACGTTCTTGCCGTCGGCCACCGCGACGTCGCCGCCGGTCGAGCTGATCGTGCCGGTCTCGTCGGTGCACTCGAGCGACGAGTGGTAGTCGTCGAGGTCGGTGTCGGTTCCGGCGGCCTCCGCGACGTGGTAGGTGCCGGTGTTGACAGGATTCGCGCCGGTGGTGTCGTCGTGGCTCGCGTCGTCCTTCGAGTCGACCGGGGTCGCGCCGTGGGTGATCGTCAGGTCGAACAGGCCCGGATCGTCCGTCGGCGACAGGTGCTTGCGCAGCTCGATCGTCCCGGTCTCACGGGTGTTCGTGAACGTGCACACCACGGTGCGGCCGTCGGCCACGGAGACGTTGCCGCCCGTCGAGCTGATCGTGCCGGACTCGTCCGAGCACTCGAGCGACGACTGGTAGTCGTCGAGGTCGGTGTCGGTGCCGGCCGCCTCGGACACCTGGTAGGTGCCGGTGTTGACCGTGTTGGCCCCGGTGGTGCCGTTGTGGGTCGCGTCGTCCTTCGAGTCGATCGTCGTCGACCCCTGCTTGATGGTCAGGTCGAAGAGGCCCGGATCGTCGGTCGGCGACAGATGCTTCTGGAGCTCGATCGTGCCGGTCTCGCGCGTGTTGGTGAACGTGCACACCACGTTCTTGCCGTAGCGGACCGCGACATCGCCGCCGGTCGAGCTGACCGCGCCGTCCTCGTCGGTGCACGAGAGCGCCGACTGGTAGTCGTCCAGGTCGGTGTCGGTGCCGGCCGCCTCGGACACCTGGTAGGTGCCGGTGTTGACGGTCTTGACCGAGGTCGATCCGTTGTGCGTCTGGTCGGTGGCGGAGTCGACGACGGTGGCGCCCTGCTTGACGGTCAGGTCGAACAGGCCCGGATCGTCGGTCGGCGACAGATGCTTGACGACCTTGATCGTGCCGGTCTCGCGCGTGTTCGTGAACGTGCAGACCACGGTGCGGCCGTCGGCCACGGAGACGTTGCCGCCCGTCGAGCTGATCGTGCCGGACTCGTCCGTGCACGCGAGCGACGACTGGTAGTCGTCCAGATCGGTGTCGGTGCCCGCCGCCTCGGACACCTGGTAGGTGCCCGTGTCGACCGTGTTCGCACCGGTCGTGCCGTTGTGGGTCGCGTCGTCCTTCGAGTCGATCGTCGTCGACCCCTGCTTGATCGTCAGATCGAAGAGACCCGGATCGTCCGTCGGCGACAGATGCTTGCGCAGCTCGATCGTGCCGGTCTCGCGGCTGTTCGTGAACGTGCACACCACGGTGCGGCCGTCGGCCACGGAGACGTTGCCGCCCGTCGAGCTGATCGTGCCGCTCTCGTCCGTGCACTCGAGTGACGAGTGGTAATCGTCCAGGTCCGTATCGGTCCCGGCCGCCTCGGACACCTGGTAGGTGCCCGTGTCGACCGTGTTCGCACCGGTCGTGCCGTTGTGGGTCGCGTCGTCCTTCGAGTCGATCGTCGTCGACCCCTGCTTGATCGTCAGGTCGAAGAGGCCCGGATCGTCGGTCGGCGACAGGTGCTTGCGCAGCTCGATCGTCCCCGTCTCACGCGTGTTCGTGAACGTGCACACCACGTTCTTGCCGTAGCCCACCGCGACGTCGCCGCCCGTGGAGTCGACTACGCCGTCCTGGTCCTCACAGGCCAGCGCGGCGTGGTAGTCGTCGAGGTCCGTGTCGGTTCCGGCGGCCTCGGACACGTGATACGTGCCGGTGTTGACCGTGTTGGCCCCGGTGGTGCCGTTGTGGGTCGCGTCGTCCTTCGAGTCGATCGTCGTCGCGCCCTGCTTGATCGTCAGGTCGAAGAGACCCGGATCGTCCGTGGGCGACAGATGCTTCTGAAGCTCGATCGTGCCGGTCTCACGAGTGTTGGTGAACGTGCAGACGACGTTCTTGCCGTAGCGGACGGCCACATTGCCGCCCGTCGAGGTCACGGCGCCGTCTTCGTCGGTGCAGGACAGCGCTGCCTGGTAGTCGTCGAGGTCGGTGTCGGTGCCGGCCGCCTCGGACACCTGGTAGGTGCCGGTGTTGACCGTGTTCGCACCGGTCGTGCCGTTGTGGGTCGCGTCGTCCTTCGAGTCGATCGTCGTCGACCCCTGCTTGATGGTCAGGTCGAAGAGGCCCGGATCGTCGGTCGGCGACAGATGCTTGCGGAGCTCGATCGTGCCGGTCTCACGTGTGTTGGTGAACGTGCAGACGACGTTCTTGCCGTAGCGGACGGCCACGTCTCCGCCCGTGGAGTCGACGGCCCCGTCCTCGTCGGTGCAGGACAGAGCGGCCTGGTAGTCGTCGAGGTCGGTATCGGTGCCGGCCGCCTCCGAGACGCTGTAGGTCCCCGTGTTCACGGTGTTCGCGCCGGTGGTGCCGTTGTGGCCCTGATCGGCGGCCGAGTCGACGGTCGTCGAGCCCTGCTTGATCGTCAGATCGAACAGACCCGGATCGTCCGTCGGCGACAGATGCTTCTGGAGCTCGATCGTGCCGGTCTCACGCGTGTTGGTGAACGTGCAGACGACGTTCTTGCCGTAGCGGACGGCGACGTTGCCGCCGGTCGAGTCGACCGCGCCGTCCTCGTCCGTGCAGGACAGAGCGGCCTGGTAGTCGTCCAGATCGGTGTCGGTGCCGGCCGCCTCAGACACCTGGTACGTGCCGGTGTTGACGGTGTTGGCGCCGGTCGTGTCGTTGTGCGACGCATCGTCCTCGGAGTCGATCGTCGTCGACCCCTGCTTGATCGTCAGATCGAAGAGGCCCGGATCGTCGGTCGGCGACAGATGCTTCTGGAGCTCGATCGTGCCGGTCTCGCGCGTGTTGGTGAACGTGCAGACGACGTCCTTGCCGTCACCCACCGCGACGTTCCCGCCGGTCGAGTCGACAGCGCCATCCTGGTCCGTGCACGACAGGGCGGCCTGATAGTCGTCCAGATCGGTGTCGGTGCCGGCCGCCTCCGAGACCTGGTAGGTGCCGGTGTTGACGGTGTTGGCGCCGGTCGTGTCGTTGTGCGACGCGTCGTCGACCGAGTCGACCGTGGTCGACCCATGCTTGATCGTCAGGTCGAACAGGCCCGGATCGTCCGTGGGCGACAGGTGCTTCTGGAGCTCGATCGTGCCGGTCTCGCGCGTGTTGGTGAACGTGCAGACCACGTTCTTGCCGTAGCGCACGGCCACGTCGCCGCCGGTCGAGTCGACAGCGCCGTCCTCGTCCGTGCAGGACAGCGACGAGGAGTAGTCGTCCAGATCGGTGTCGGTGCCGGCCGCCTCAGACACCTGGTAGGTGCCCGTGTTGACGGTGTTGGCGCCTGTCGTGTCGTTGTGGGAGGCGTCGTTCTCGGAGTCGATCGTCGTCGCGCCCTGCTTGATCGCGAGGTCGAACACGCCCGGATCGTCCGTCGGCGACAGGTGCTTGCGCAGCTCGATCGTCCCGGTCTCCCGGGTATTCGTGAACGTGCACACCACGTGCTTACCGAAGCGGACCGCCACGTCGCCACCCGTGGAGTCGACCGCGCCGTCCTCGTCGGTGCAGGACAACGCCGACTGGTAGTCGTCCAGGTCCGTGTCGGTCCCGGCCGCCTCGGAGACGCTGTAGGTCCCCGTGTTCACGGTGTTCGCACCGGTGGTGCCGTTGTGACCCTGGTCGGTCGCGGAGTCGACGGTCGTCGAGCCCTGCTTGATCGTCAGATCGAACTTGCCCGGATCGTCGGTCGGCGACAGGTGCTTCTGAAGCTCGATCGACCCGGTCTCACGCGTGTTGGTGAACGTGCACACCACGTTCTTCCCGTACCGCACCGCGACGTCGCCGCCGGTCGAGTCGACAGCGCCGTCCTCGTCCGTGCACGACAGCGCCGACTGGTAGTCGTCCAGATCCGTGTCGGTGCCGGCCGCCTCGGAGACGCTGTAGGTCCCCGTGTTGACCGTGTTCGCGCCGGTGGTGCCGTCGTCGCCCTGGTCGGACGCGGAGTCGACGGTCGTCGACCCGTGCTTGATGAACAGGTCGAACTTGCCGGGATCATCGGTCGGCGAGAGCTCCTTGCGCAGCTCGATCGAGCCGGTCTCACGCGTGTTCGTGAACGTGCAGACGACGTCCTTGCCGTCACCAACCGCGACGTTCCCGCCGGTCGAGTCGACAGCGCCATCCTCGTCCGTGCACGACAGGGCGGCCTGGTAGTCGTCCAGATCCGTGTCAGTGCCGGCCGCCTCCGACACCTGGTAGGTCCCGGTGTTCACCGTGTTGGCGCCGGTCGTGTCGTTGTGCGACGCGTCGTTCTCGGAGTCGATCGTCGTCGACCCCTGCTTGATCGTCAGATCGAACAGACCCGGATCGTCCGTCGGCGACAGATGCTTGCGCAGCTCGATCGTCCCGGTCTCGCGCGTGTTCGTGAACGTGCAGACGACGTTCTTGCCGTCGCCGACGGCGACGTTCCCGCCGGTCGATGTGACGGTGCCGTCCTGATCGGAGCAGGACAGCGAAGAGTCGTAGTCGTCGAGATCCGTGTCGGTCCCGGCGGCCTCCGACACCTGGTAGGTGCCCGTGTTGACGGTGTTGGCGCCGGTCGTGTCGTTGTGCGACGCGTCGTTCTCGGAGTCGATCGTCGTCGTGCCCTGCTTGATCGTCAGGTCGAACAGACCCGGATCGTCCGTCGGCGACAGATGCTTCTGAAGCTCGATCGTCCCGGTCTCGCGCGTGTTGGTGAACGTGCAGACCACGTTCTTCCCGAACCGGACAGCGACGTTGCCGCCGGTGGACGTGACCGCGCCGTCTTCGTCCGTGCAGGACAGCGACGCGGAGTAGTCGTTCAGGTCGGTGCCCGTGCCGCCGGTCTCGGAGACCTGGTACGTGCCGGTGTTGACGGTCTTCAGCGAGGTCGATCCGTTGTGCGTCTGATCCGTCGCGGAGTCGATCGTCGTCGCTCCCTGCTTGACGAACAGGTTGAACTTGCCCGGATCGTCGGTCGGCGACAGGTGCTTGACCACCTGGATCGTCCCGGTCTCGCGCGTGTTGGTGAACGTGCACACCACGTTCTTGCCGTCGCCGACGGACACGCTGCCGCCCGTCGAGCTCAGGGTGCCGTCCTGGTCGGAGCAGGACAGCGAGGACTGGTAGTCGTCAGGTCGGTGCCGGTGCCCGCGGCCTCGGAGACGTCGTAGGTCCCGGTGTTGACGGGGTTGGACCCGGTCGTGCCGTTGTGGCCCTGGTTCGTCGCCGTGTCGATCGTGGTCGCGCCGCGCTTGATCGTCAGGTTGAACTTGCCCGGATCGTTCGTCGGCGACAGCGACTTGCGAAGCTCGATCGTCCCGGTCTTGCGCGTGTTCGTGAACGTGCACACCACGTTGCTGCCGTCGGTGACGGAGACGTTGCCGCCCGTCGAGGAGACGGGCCCGTTCTGGTCGACGCACGAGAGCGACGGGGTGTAGTCGCCCAGCGTGGTGCCGGTGCCGGCGGTCTCGGACACCTGGTAGGTGCCGGTGGCGACGCTGTTGGACCCGGTCGTGCCGTTGTGGGTCTGGTCCGACGCCGAGTCGATCGTGGTCGCGCCCTGCTTGATGAACAGGTTGAAGACGCCTGGGTCGTTGGTCGGCGACAGCTGCTTGCGCACCTCGAGCGAGCCCGTCTTGCGCGTGTTCGTGAACGTGCAGACCACGTTCCGGCCGTCGGCGACGGTGACGTTGCCGCCGGTCGAGGTGACCGCCCCGTTCTGGTCGACGCACGACAGGGACGCCGAGTAGTCGTTGAGCGTCGTGCCGGTCCCGCCCGCCTCCGAGACCTGGTAGGTGCCCGTGCTGACGCTGGTGGGCCCGGTGGTGCCGTTGTGGCCCTGGTCAGTCGCCGAGTCGATCGTGGTCGCGCCCTGCTTGACGAACAGGTCGAACTTGCCCGGATCGTTCGTGGGCGACAGCTGCTTACGCAGCTCGATCGAGCCGGCCTTGCGCGTATTGGTGAACGTGCAGACCACGTTGCGGCCCTTCGCGACGGTGACGTTGCCGCCCGTCGAGGTGACCGCGCCGTTCTGGTCCACGCAGGACAGCGACGCCGAGTAGTCGTTCAGGTTGGTCCCGGTGCCGGCCGTCTCCGAGACCTGGTAGGTGCCGGTGTCGACGCTGTTCGACCCGGTGGTCCCGTTGTGGGTCTGGTCGGAAGCCGAGTCGATCGTCGTCGCGCCCTGCTTGATGAAGAGGTTGAACAGGCCGGAGTCGGTGGTCGGCGATAGCTGCTTGCGCACCTCGAGCGTGCCCTTGTCGCGGCTATTGGCGAACGTGCACGTGACCGTGTCGCCCTCCTGGATCGTCGCCGCGGCGGTCCGGGTGCCGACGTTGCCGCTGAAGTTCGTGACCGCCTGGGTCGAGCCGTTGATCTGCGAGCACGCGATCGAGTCGAGCGTCCAGTCCGTCACCGAGCCCTCGGTGACGCTCTTGCTGGTGCCGAAGCTGAGGATGTCGCTGACGGTCTTGGTGTTGGCGCTGGTGCCGTTGTCGACCAAGTTGAAGCTGCCGGTGAACGTGCTGGTCGTGAAGTTCGAGGTGAACGGGAACGAGGTCGACCCGTTCGGCGTGGCGTCCTTGATCGTGGTGAACGTCGCCGGGAAGATCACGGCGTCCGTGGAGAGCGAGCGATCCTGGTTGCCACCGCTGTCCGGCGGGATCAGGGTCAGCAGGCGCATGTGGTACGGCGACCCGGAGATGTCGATCGCGGAGTTGCCGGCGCCCCAGTCCGCGCGGCTGGCGATGTGACCGCCCCAGGCCAGCACGGCCTCGGTGCCCGTGGCCGTGAACTGGATGTCGATGCTCGTCGCGCTGTCGCCCGCGTAGGTACCGCTTACGACGTAGTTGGGCGCCGTCCCGGTGAGCGTTCCGCCCCACATCTTGAACTGCTGGCCGCCCACCTGGGTGATGTCGTCGCCGTTGCCCAGGATCTGGTCGTGACCCTTGGTGACGTTCGGGTCGACGGGGATTGCCGCGGTCGTCGGCGGGAGCAGGCACTGGGCGGCGAGCAGAAGGCCGCTGCAGGCGTTCGCCGTGGTCTCCGTACGGTCGAAGCTCGTGAGGTAGTCGAGCGCGTGGTCGCCGCCCTTGGTGGTGTCCCACTGGATGCGGACGGTGTACATCGTCCCGATGTTCAGGTCGGTGAGCCCCATCCGGTAGGGGACCGACTGGCCCTCGAGGTAGTGCGCCTTGCTGGGGCCGAGGTTGCCGTTTTCCCAGTTGGTGCCGATGCACTGCACGGGCGCCGTGAGCGGGCCGTTCGCGCACTGATCGAGGTTGCCCTTCTCCACGGCCATCGCGCCGGCGGCGTTGACCATGAGCGCGGTGCACATCGCCATGAGCACGAGGGCGAGCGTGAGCGTGCGGCGCCCGCCTGCCCCGGTCAGGAAGTTCGAAGATGTGTACGAGCGCATGTGGGTCATTCGTCTCCCCCTCGCCGTCCGTGACGAGATTTCCGTGGCCTGAACGTCCAGGTAGCCCCTCGAACCTCTGTCCAGGCCGACCGACTCACGCTACAGGCGACCGGTGCACCTGTCCACCACTTCCTGTCATGTATGTCAGGTCTTGGCGGATAGGCCAAGGCCTGCCCGAGGGACCGTTTCGGGGCCCCGCGCAGAGCGACCGCCGGCCGATTTACGGCCGGCGGTCGGCTCGTGCAGCGCTTCGCTGGCTCAGCCGGTGAAGGCCGGCGCCTGAGCCGCGCGCACGCAGCGCGAGAACTTCAGCGTCAGCTTCTTCGCCGCGGTGCCCGACTCCGGATCGAACACCGTGCGAGCGACCAGCTTGTGGCGGCCGGCCTTGTACTTGCGCGGATCGACCTTGTAGGTCCAGCGACCCGCGCTGTCCGCGGCCAGCACGGTCTTCTTCTTCTTTCCGTCGACCGAGAACTCGACCCGGACGATCTGCTTGCCCTTGACGCGAACCGTGAACGGCCTGGCCTGGCAGCCCGTGCGGCCGCCCAGGCGGGCGCTGCCCGGCGTCACACGCTCACCGGCAATGATGAGCTGAGTGAGCGTGACGGTGTGGGTGTCGCTGGCCGACACGCCGCGCACGCCGTCGGTGGCCGTCACCGTCGCCGTGTTCTCGAGCGTCGTCTGACCGGCCTGGGTCTGGGAGCTGCAGGTGTAGACCCACGAGTCACCCGGATCCAGCGTGTCCGGCGTCGGATCGACCCCGCCGCCGCGGTTCTTCGCCTGCAGAGCCGGCTTCGAAATGCAGCGGTTGTCGTTGACGTCGACGCCGCTGAGCGGCCGATCGCCCGGGTTGGTCGCGACGATCGTGAACTCGACGAGCTCGCCCGCCGTGGCCCCTGCGGGACCGGTCTTGTCGAGCGCGATCGCCGGATGCCTGATCACCGTCGAGTGATCGTCGGTGTCCGTGCGCGTGCGGTCGAACTCGTCCTTGGCGGTGACCGTCGCGGTGTTCACGATCGGGTTCTCCTCGCCATCGGCGTGATCCGGCACCGGCTTGGTGCAGGTGTAGGTCCAGCTCTCGCCCGGATCGAGCGTCGCCGGCGTCGCGTCGGCGCCCTTGTTCGGACCCTGGATGTCCGTGCACTTCGTGTCCGTCAGGACCACGTCGTGAAGCGGACCATCGCCGGTGTTCGTGACCGTGAAGTCGTAGGTCACGTTGTCACCGTGATAGACGAACTCGTTGCCGGCCTTGACGAGCACCGTGCTCGAGTTGATCTGCCGGTTGGTGAAGACGCACTCCACCGTCTCGTTGTGCGACAGGTTGATCGTCGCCTCCCGGTCGCCGCCGTTCAGGCCGGCAGCCGACGCGCGGTCGGTGGAATCGTTGTCGTCACACGCGATGTCGACGAGGCGGTAGCCGTTCGCGGATGCCTCGCTGACCTTGTACGCGCCGTTCGTGTTGGTCGGCACGTTGTTGAAGGTCTGCGTCTGGCCGTGCTGCAGGTTGAACCCGCCGGCACCGAAGCCGGTCGGCGTGAACGCGAACGCATCCGTCAGACCGGCGGGGTCGGTGACCTTCGTGACCTTGATCGTGCCGGTCTCGCGCACGTTCGTGATCGTGCAGACGATGTCCGACCCGTGCGTGACCGTGACGTTGAGCGGGCCCCCGTCATCACCATTGGTCGCGGCGACCTGCTGGTTCTGGTTGGCCGTGTCGAGACACACGATCGACTTCTGGTAATCGCTCAGCACACCGGCGTTGCCCTGCGTCTCCCCGACCGTGTGGCCGCCCGTGTTGAGCGTCTTCTCACCGGTCGTGTCGCCGTCGGCCGCGTTCGCCTTCTCGGTCGCCCCATTGATCTGCAGGTTGAACCGCCCGGTGTCCGTGCCCGGATCGAGGTCCTTGACTACCTCGAGCTTGCCGGTCTCACGCACGTTCGTGATCGTGCAGACGATGTCCGACCCGTGCGTGACCGGCACGTTCAGCGGGCCCCCGTCATCACCGTTGGTGGCGGCGACCTGCTGGTTCTGGTTGGCGGTGTCGAGACAGACGATCGACTTCTGGTAGTCGCTCAGCGCTCCGACCGAGCCAGCGATCTCACCGACCGTGTGCGTCCCGGTGTTGAGCGTCTTCTCACCGGTCGTGTCGCCGTCGGCCGCGTCGATCTTCTCCGTCGTGCCGTCGATCTGCAGGTTGAACCGGCCCGGTGTCCGCAGCCGGATCAAGGTCCTTGACCACCTCGAGCTTGCCGGTCTCGCGGGTGTTCGTGATCGTGCAGACGATGTCCGAGCCCGTGGTGACCGGCACGTTCAGCGGGCCCGCCGTCATCGCCGTTGGTGGCGGCGACCTGCTGGTTCTGGTTGGCGGTGTCGAGACATACGATCGACTTCTGGTAGTCGCTCAGCACGCCGGCGTTGCCCTGGGTCTCGCCGACCGTGTGGGTGCCGGTGTTGAGCGTCTTCTCGCCCGTGGTGTCGGTGTCGCCCGCGTTCGCCTTCTCGGTCGTCCCGTCGATCTGCAGGTTGAACCGGCCGGTGTCGGTCCCCGGGTTCAGGTCCTTGACCACCTCGATCTTGCCGGTCTCGCGCACGTTCGTGATCGTGCAGACGATGTCCGAGCCCGTGGTGACCGGCACATTCAGCGGGCCCCCGTCATCACCATTGGTGGCGGCGACCTGCTGGTTCTGGTTGGCGGTGTCGAGACATACGATCGACTTCTGGTAGTCGCTCAGCACGCCCGCGTTGCCCTGGGTCTCGCCGACCGTGTGGGTGCCGGTGTTGAGCGTCTTCTCACCCGTCGTGTCGGTGTCGCCCGCGTTCGCCTTCTCAGTGATCCCGTCGATCTGCAGGTTGAACCGGCCGGTGTCCGCAGCCGGATCCAGGTCCTTGACCACCTCGATCTTGCCGGTCTCGCGGTTGTTGGTCACCGTGCAGACGATGTCCGAGCCCGTGGTGACCGGCACGTTCAACGGCCCGGCGTTGTCGCCGTTGGTGGCGGCGACCTGCTGGTTCCCGTTGGCGGTGTCGAGACAAACGATCGACTTCTGGTAGTCGCCCAGCACACCGGCGTTGCCCTGCGGTCTCCCCGACCGTGTGGGTGCCGGTGTTGACGCGTCTTCTCGCCCGTCGAGTCGGTGTCGCCCGCGTTCGCCTTCTCAGTGATCCCGTCGATCTGCAGGTTGAACCGGCCCGGTGTCCGTCCCCGGGTTCAGGTCCTTGACCACCTCGATCTTGCCGGTCTCGCGGGTGTTCGTGACCGTGCAGACGATGTCCGAGCCCGCCGTCACAGGCACGTCCAACGGCCCGGCGTTGTCGCCGTTGGTGGCGGCGACCTGCTGATTCTGGTTGGCGGTGTCGAGACAGACGATCGACTTCTGGTAGTCGCTCAGCACGCCGGCGTTGCCCTGGGTCTCGCCGACCGTGTGGGTGCCGGTGTTGACCGTCTTCTCACCCGTCGTGTCGGTGTCGCCCGCGTTCGCCTTCTCAGTGATCCCGTCGATCTGCAGGTTGAACCGCCCGGTGTCCGTCCCCGGGTTCAGGTCCTTGACCACCTCGATCTTGCCCTGGTCCCGACTGTTCGTGAACGTGCAGACGACCGTGTCGCCTTCATTGATCGTCGCGCCGGCGGTGCGCGTGCCGACGTCGCCGTTGAAGTTCGTGACCGCCCCGGTGAACCCGGCCGTCTGCGTGCAGGCGATCGAGTTGAGAGTCCAGTTCGGGACCGCGCCCTCCGTCACCGTGCTCGGCGTGTTCACGAAGTTGACGATGTCGCTGATCGTCTTCGTGTTGGCGCTGGTGCCGTCGTCGACAAGGTTGAAGCTGCCGTTGAAGGTTGCCGTCGTGAAGTTCGTGGTGAACGGGAACGACGTCGCTCCCTCCGGGGTGGCCTGCTTGATGACCGTGAAGGTCGCCGGGAAGATCACGGCGTCGGTGGAGAGCGAACGGTCCTGGTTGCCGCCGCCACCCGGGGGCGTGAGCGTCAGCTGCCGCATGTGGTACGGCGAGCCGGGGATGGCGATCGCCGAGTTCGTGGGGCCCCAGTCCACGCGGCTGGCGATGTGGCCGCCCCAGGCGAGCACGGCGGTCGTGCCGGTCGCCATGAACGTGACGTTGATGCTCGTCGCGCTGTCGCCGGCGTACGACCCGGTGCGGGTGTAGCCCGACGTCCCGGTGAGGTTGCCGCCCCACAGCGAGAAGACGCCGGGGACCTGGGTGATGTCGTCGCCGTTGCCCGGGATCTGGTCCTGGCCGGCGGTCGCCTGCGAGTCGACCGGGATGGCGGTCGTCGACGGCGCGAGGGCACACAGGCCAGCCGCCAGGACACCGGTGCAGGGGTCAGCGTCGGTCTCGGTCCGGTCGAAGCTGGTGATGTAGTCGAGCGCGTGCTTGCCGCCCTTCGTCGTGTCCCACTCGATCTCAGCGGTGTAGACCGTGCCGGGAATCAGGTTCGTGAGCTTGAGGCGGTAGGGGACCGAATCGCCCTCGAGGTAGTGCGCCTTGCTGGCGCCGAGGTTGCCGTTCACCCATGCCGAGTTGATGCACTGCTCGGGGGCGGCGAGCGTCCCGTTCCCACACTGGTCGAGGTCGCCCTGCTCCACCGCCATCGCACCTGACGCGTTGGCCAGCATCGCGAAGGCCGCGACGGCAAGCGTCGCGAGCACAACGAAGAGACGACGGCCCCTTGGGCTGCCCCCCTGGAGGAGGGAAGCGATCGTGAGGCCGCGTGCTGATGCGTGAGAGTGGATCATTTCGCCGGTTCTTCCTGGCCTTCCGTGGCGCGTTTTCTCCTGGCCTGAACGTCCATGGTTCCCCTCGAACCCTCGTCCAGGTTGACTGACTCACGCTAACCCCGGTCGGCGCACCTGGCAAGCACTACCTGTCATGAAGTTCATGTTTGGCGGATCAGCAGTTGTCGCCTAAACTCGGCCTTCATGGGCGATTGGGGACTGTTGACGCCCCACATGCGGGCATTGCTCTTCATCGCAGAGCACGCGGGGGTGCGGATCCGCGACGTGGCCGTGCATCTGGGGCTGACCGAGCGGGCCGCGCACCGCATCGTGGGTGACCTGGTGGAGGCGGGCTACCTGACCCGCCACAAGCTGGGGGCGCGCAACTTCTACGAGGTCCACCCGGACCAGCCGCTACGCCACCCCGCCGAAGGCGAGGCCGCGGTCGGGGACGTCCTGGCGCCGCTGCTGCACCGCAGCGAGACCGACGTCCAGGCCGCCGGCTGAGCCGGTCCTACTCGGGCGCGAGCACCATCTCGTCGCCCTCGAGCGTCACGTCGATCGGGGCGATCACGACCCGGCGCGGGCCCTCCTCGACGACGCCTGCCGCGAGCGCCTCGAGGCCCGCCTCGCGGGCGATCTCGACGACCCGCTCGGCCGACCCCGGCCGGGTGTAGACGGCCCACCCCGCACCCATGTTCAGAGTGGTGTATGCAGACCTCAGGTCGAGGCTTAGGGTTCGCGCCATGAAGTCCAGGACGGGCGGCACGGGCGGCAGCGCGTCGATGCGATAGGTCAGCGACCGAAGCGGGCGCATGACCTTGAGGAATCCGTGGCCCGTGATGTGGCTGAAGTACGACACGGGGACGTCTGCCTCGAGCAGCCGGCGGACGAGATCGGCGTACAGGATCGACGGGGTCAGGACAGCCTCGGCGAACGACTCGCCGTCGTCCATCTTCGCCTCGATGCCGTCGGGGTGACGGTCGACCAGCATGCGGGCGAGCGAGGCGCCGTTGGCGTGCAGGCCGCTCGAGGCGACGAGCACGATCTCGTCGCCGGGCTCGAGTGCGTCGCCCAGGAGCGGCCGGCGGGGCACCACCCCGACCGCGCTGCCTGCGAGCTCGACGTCGTTCGGGGACACCAGGCCGGGCAACGCGGGCGACTCGCCGCCGCCCCAGGTCGCGCCGGCGTCCTCACACGCCTGGCGCCAGCCCTTGACGAGCGACTCGAACTGCGGCCCGCCCTCCAGCCAGGCCGCGTCGCCGGTCGAGAAGTAGGCGTTCACCACCAGCGGCAGCGCCCCGACCGAGCAGAGGTCGTTGACGATCGCCGCGACCGTGTCGTAGGCCATCGCCCCGAAGAAGTCCCGGCCGGTGGCGTCCATGTACGCGCGCGCGAGCATCGCCTTGGTCCCGAGGCCCTCGACCACGAGTGCAAGCGTCTGCCCGCCGAACTCGAAAGTGAACGCCGACTGCCCGCGCGAGTCGTCGTGGGCCCGCCCGCCGCGCGCCTCGAGCTGCGACGACGTGGCGATCGCCTGGCTCAGGGCAAGCCGCTTGGCGGCGTCGAGAACGCCGTAGTCGATTCCAGCTTCCTTGTACCGATCGCTCATCTGCCAACCGCCAACCGCCAACTAGCTGCCAACTGCCCACTGCCCGCTGCCCACCGGCCGGACCCTACTAACGACGGAGGGCCCAGCTCACGCCGGGCCCTCCGCAAAGATCAGCGCCTTAGCGCTGCTACATCATTCCGCCCATATCGGGCATGCCGCCGCCGACCCCGGCGCCTTCCTTGTCCGGGATCTCCGCGACGATCGCCTCGGTCGTGAGGATGTTCTTCGCGATCGACGCCGCGTTCTGCAGCGCCGAGCGAGTCACCATCGCCGGGTCGATGATCCCGGCCTCGACCAGGTCGACGATCTCACCCGTGTCGACGTTCAGGCCCTTGCCCTTGCCGGCATTGCGGACGTCGTTGACCACGACCGAGCCCTCGAGGCCCGCGTTGTGCGCGAGCTGGCGAACCGGCTCCTCGACCGCGCGAAGGATGATCTTCGCGCCGGTCTGCTCGTCGGGATCTTCGAGCGCCTCGACCTGGATGGCATCCGAGGCGTTCAGCAGCGCGGTGCCGCCGCCCGGCACGATGCCCTCCTCGAGGGCCGCGCGGGTGGCCTGCAGCGCGTCCTCGACGCGGTGCTTCTTCTCCTTCATCTCGGTCTCGGTGGCAGCGCCGACCTTGACCACGGCCACGCCGCCGGCGAGCTTCGCGAGCCGCTCCTGCAGCTTCTCCCGATCGAAGTCCGAGTCGGTGTTCTCGATCTCGTTCTTGATCTGGTTGATGCGGCCCTTGATCGCCTCGCCCTCACCGGCGCCGTCGACGATCGTGGTGTTGTCCTTCGCCACGACGACGCGACGGGCGCGACCGAGCTGGTTGAGCTGGGTGTTCTCCAGCTTCAGGCCCATCTCCTCGGTGATGACCTCGCCGCCGCTGAGGATCGCGATGTCCTCGAGCATGCGCTTGCGGCGATCGCCGAAGCCGGGAGCCTTGACCGCGACGCCCGTGAAGGTGCCGCGCAGCTTGTTGACGACGAGCGTGGCCAGAGCCTCGCCCTCGACGTCCTCGGCGATGATCAGGATCGACTTGCCGGCCTGGATGACCTGCTCCAGCACGGGCAGCATGTCGCGGACCGAGCCGATCTTCTGGTTGGCGATCAGGATGTAGGGGTCCTCGAGGACGGCCTCCATCCGGTCCTGGTCGGTGACCATGTACGGCGAGATGTAGCCCTTGTCGAACTGCATGCCCTCGGTGAACTCGAGGTCCATGCCGAACGTCTGGCCCTCCTCGACGTTCACGACGCCGTCCTTGCCGACCTTGTCGATGGCGTCGGCGATGACGTCGCCGATGTCGTCGTCGGCGGCCGAGATCGCGGCCACGCGAGCGATCTGCTCCTTGCCGGAGATCTCCTTGGCCTGCTCGCGGATGTTCTCCACGGCCTGGTCGACGGCCTTCTCGATGCCGCGGCGCAGGGCCAGCGGGTTCGCGCCGGCGGCCACGTTCTTCAGGCCGCTGCGCACGATCTGCTGGGCGAGCACGGTCGCGGTCGTCGTGCCGTCGCCGGCAACGTCGTTGGTCGCCGTGGCGACCTCGCGGACGAGCTGCGCGCCCTGGTTCTGGAAGACGTCCTCGACCTCGATCTCACGCGCGATGGTCACGCCATCGTTGGTGATCGTGGGGGCGCCGAACTTCTTGTCGAGGACCACGTAGCGGCCCTTGGGGCCGAGCGTGACCTTGACCGCGTTGGCCACCGCGTCGACGCCCGCCTCGAGCGCCGCGCGTGCCTCCGCGTCGAACTTGAGCTCCTTGTGAGCCATTACCTATTCCTCCGTCAGTCTCAGTCTGTGGGGCTAGCCGGTGACCTTGGCGAGCACGTCGGACTCGCGGAGAACGAGCAGATCCTCGCCCTCGATGTTGATCTCCGTGCCGCCGTACTTGGAGTAGAGGACCTCGTCGCCCTCCGAGACATCGAGCGGGACGCGCTCGTTGTCATCTCCGAACTTGCCGTCGCCTACGGCGAGGACCTTGCCGCGCTGCGGCTTCTCCTTCGCGGTGTCGGGGAGGACGATGCCGCTGGCAGTCGTCTCCTCCTCCTCGACCGCCTTGACGATCAGCCGATCGCCGAGGGGCTTCAGATTCATGCTGCGAACCTCCGGTCGTAAGTTGCTGGAGTCCCGGCTGGCACTCTAGCAAGGGGAGTGCCAAGAGCCTATGAAGGTGGAGCTTTGCGAGCGGGTTCCAGGGCGAGTGGGCAGCGGGCAGAGGGCAGTGGGCAGATAGTGGGCAGTGGGCAGTTGGCAGAGCGCGGTCTAGAGCGCCAACCTACTGCCACTGTCCACCGCCCACTGCCCGCCCGAGCGAGCGGAACCGACGGCTAGTTCTGTGCGGGATCGTTCGGCCGCAGGCGATCCGAGATCTCTGAAGGCCGATCCATGATCGCGCTGAAGCGGACAACCGTGACGATGTCGTCCTTCTCCACCGACCGGCCGTAGATCTGCTCGAGGAAGTGGGTGGTCTCCTCGAGGCGGCGGAACTCCGGGTTGTCGTGCTCGATGTCGCGCGGGGAGAGCTCGTCGACGCGCTTGACCTCGACGCCGTCGATCACGGCCTCGAAGATCCGCTCGCGCGGCGAGTGCTGGAAACCCACCGTGATCAGCACGACATGGCCCTTCTTGTACTTGCTGGACTTGTCTCCCAGACGGATCGTGGCGGTCTTGCGGCCGCGCTTGAGCTGGTCGACGAAGACGGGCGAGTAGAAGTTCAGGACGTACACGACGCGGGGAGCCTAGCGGGCTTCCCCGATAGCAGTCACTAAGGCGCGTCGGGCATCAGCGGAACGAAGCGGACGGGCACTATCGGCTCGGCCTCGCCGTCCCGGAATCGGTACAGGAGCTCGCGCCCGGCGGCGCGCACGGGGCACACCAGCGCGGCTCCAGGGGCGAGTTGGTCGAGCAGGGCCGCGGGCGGTCCCTCCTCCGCCGTCGCGGTCACGGAGATGCCGCCGAACGGCGCTCGGTCGGGCGCGCCCTCGGTGCCGTTGCCGACGCGGACCTCGACGTTCTCGAAGCCGAGCTCGGCGAGCACGGCCCGGGCGTGGTCCGCCAGCCTCGGGTGCCGCTCGATCGTCACCACCCGGGCGGCGCAGCGAGCCAGGACCGCGGCCGCGTAGCCCGATCCGGTGCCGACCTCGAGCACGGTCTCGCCACCCCGCAGCTCGAGCAGCTCGGTCATGCGTGCGACGATCCAGGGCTGCGACATCGTCTGGCCCTCGTCGATGCCGACCGCGCCGTCGCGGTAGGCGTCGCGGCGCGCGCTCTCGGGCAGGAACCGCTCGCGCGGGACCTCGCCCATCGCGGCCAGCACCGCCTCGTCCTCGATCCCCCGCCGGCGGAGCTGGCGCTCCACCATCTCCCGGCGTGCGTCAGTAGATGTAGTTCCGAAGCGCGCTGGGCTCATGCACGAGCACCTTCCCGCGCCCGGTGGTGACCACGCCGTCGCGCTCGAGGCGAGCGAGGAAGCGCGATGCGGACTCGCGCGACGCGCCGGCCAGCTGAGCGATCTCCGCCTGCGTGGCGCGGACGACTACGTCCTTGGGCGACTCGCCGGCGGAGTCCTCGTCGCTGCGGGCCTGGACCTGCGCGAGCAGCGCCCCCGCGACGCGGCTGGCCACGGTCTGGAACGACTGGCGGGCGATTCGCTCGTTGGCCGCGCGCAGGCGGTCCGACATCCAGGACAGCATGTTGACCGCGATGTGCGGGTGGGAGAGCAGCATCCGCCGCATGTCGCCGGCGAGCAGTGCGAGCGCCGACGCGTCCTCGAGGGCCTGGACCGTGGCCGAGCGCACCTCGGAGTTGAACATCGCGAGCTCGCCGAACATGTCGCCCGGACGCAGCTCGGCCAGCGTGATCGTGCGGCCGTCGGTGTGGTCGTGGGTCACCCGGACCGACCCGCTGCGCACGACGTAGCACGTGTCGCCGTGGTCGCCCTGGCGGAAGACGACCTGGCCGCGGCCGTACGACCGCGGCACAGCGACCTGTGCGAGCTGTTCGAGGTCTTTTCGCGAGAGCTCGCGGAACATCGGGGTTCGCGCGAGTAGCTCGACGGTCTCCTCCCCCGGCGGCATGGCCGGGAATTCTCTCAGAAGAGCACGGCTTCGCGGCGCCGCCGCCGGAAAGTGCGGCCCGCCCACCACGCCGCGCCGCCCACGATCGCGACCGGGATCAGCACGCCGAGCGCCCGCAGCAGCCAGTTGAACGACCCGACGAGCAGGCCCAGCGAGTCGTCCAGCGCGTCGTCTGTGCCGGACCCGCCGGCCCCGGCGCCGCCCTCGTCGCCCTTCTTCTCGACGAGCGTGACGGAGACCGACGCGTAGTTCGTGCGCTCGCGCAGGTCGCGGACCTGGCCTCGCAGGCCGGCCAGCTCGCGCCCGTTCGCGTCGAGCCGGTCGCGGAGCTGCTGGATGCGGGCGTCGTCGTCGGCCGCCGCCAGCCGGCGCAGCAGCGCCCGCCGCTCGGCGCGGGTCGCCGCCAACTGGTCGGTCACGCTCACGTACTCGCGGGTGATGTCCTGACCCATGTCGTTGCGGGCCCGGACGTCGCCCAGTGCCGCCAGGTCCCGGAGCGTCGCCTGGAGCTGGTCGCCGGGGACGCGCAGCTGGAAGTCGCCCGACGGGCTCTCACCGGTCGCGACGTTCGAGCGCAGCACGAAACCGTCGTGGCTGTCGGTGATGCGCAGGATCCGGTCGCCCACCGACTGGAAGTCGTCGGCGGGGGCGGCCAGCGTGAGCTGCGAGGAGCGCTCGATGCGACGGCCGGGCTCGCCGGGGGCGATCGACCCTCCTGCCGCCGCGGGCGGGACGGCCTGGCGCTCCATCGGCGCCGCGGCATCGCCCGAGGTCTCGACCGTGGGCTCGGCCAGGGACCCAGGACCGCTGTCGGTAGTCGTGCCCTGCTGGGCGCTGTCGGCGACCAGCACAAGCGCGACGGCGAGCCCGGCCACCGCGGTCGCGGCGGCGGACATGCCCGCCGGGGTGCGCACCGCGCGCGTCGCCCGCGCCAGCCACGCCGGGCGGCGGCGGGGGCCGCGCCGGGGGAACCCGGCGGCGACCCATTCGTCCATCTCGGCCGCGAACCGCGGGCTGGGCTCGGGCGTGAGCTCCTCCTCCAGGAGGTCCATGAAGGTGTCAGGCGTCGACATCGCAGGCCTTCCTCAGCTTCTCGATCACTCGGTGCAGTCGGGTTCCGGCGTTCGACTCGGTCGCGCCGATGATGCGCGCGATCTCGGCGTTGGACAGCCCGCCGGAGAACTTCAGGGCCACCAGGTCGCGCTCACGCGGCTCAAGCGTCGCGAGCGCGGCGCGAACGGTCTCCCGGCGCAGCGCATGCTCCGCGTGCTCCTCGGCGCTCAGCGCGGCGGCATCCTCGGGGTCGGCCTCCATCGCCGCGCGGCGCTTGCGCCGGCGCAACTCGTCGAGCGCGGCGTTCCGCGCGATGCCGAACAGCCAGGCGTCGGCGGTGCCGCGCCCGGGCTTGTACGTGCGCTGCTTGCGGTACGCGCGCTCGAACGCCTGCGCCGTCACCTCCTCGGCGGCCGACCGGTCGCGGAGGAGCGTGGCGACGTAGGCGTAGACGCGCGGGAAGGCGCGCCGGTACAGGTCCTCGAAGGTGTCGGCCGGGGCCGCCGTGGTGGGCGCCGGCTCGGCCATGAGTGCGGCTTCGCTCATGGCCTCACTACGGCGCAGCCGGCGTTTCATCACGCGCGGATTGTCAGGGTTGAGACCGACCGCAACTTTTCGCCGCTGCGTAACCTCCTAGGAGCATGCCCCTGCGCGTACCCCTGCTCCTGGCGCTGACGATCGTCCTCGCCCTGCCGGCCGCTGCCGAGGCGGGCGGGGCCAGCCACCTGTGGGCGACGGTCAACGTCTGCGACACCGAGAAGTCCCCCGACGCCATCGGGATCCGCGCCCGCATGCCCGGCGACGGCACCCGGCGGCGGATGTTCATGCGCTTCCGCACCCAGTTCTACTCCGACCAGGACTTCTCGTGGAAGTACGTGAGCTCCGGCGGCCGGTCCCCCTGGGTCGAGGTCGGGTCGGCGATCTTCGCGTACAAGGAGACGGGGTACGAGTTCACGTTCGACCCGCCCGCGGCGGGGTCCACGTTCCTGTTGCGCGGCGTCGTCGAGTTCCAGTGGCGCAGCAAGGGCGGCACGGTCGTGCGGCGTACCCGCAAGTTCACGGAGAAGGGCCACCGCACGACGGGCGCCGACCCGCGCGGCTACTCCGAGGCGCGCTGCCGGATCAACGGCCCGGCGCAGAAGACCGCGCCGCGCTTCGTCGAGCCCTAGCCGCCGGCCGGGCCGAACAGGCGCGGGTCGTTGGTGATCACGCCGTCGACGCCGATGCCCTCCAGCCAGGCGATCTTCCGGGCGTCGTCGACCGTCCACACGTATAGCTGCCCTCCCGCGGCGTGCACGGCGTCGACCAGGCGCGGCGACACCAGGATCACGTGGGACATGAGCGCCTCGGCGCCACCACTCTCGATCATGCGCGCGGCCTGTGCGGGCAGGCGGCGCCTGATCACGTAGGCCCAGCCGTAGGCGACCGGCGCGAGCACCGAGCGCGTGTAGTCGCGGCGCACCTTCGGCACCGACCAGCCGCGGCGGATCTCCGGGGCCAGCTCACCGACGCGCTCGAGCGACTCGACGTACTGGGACGAGATCAGCACCCGGTCGGAGAGGCCGCGGTCGCGGATGCCCTCGACCACCTCGCGCTCGTAGCCGGGCAGCTTCAGGTCGACGTCGAGCTCCGTGTCCGCGTACGCGTCGTCGGCGAAGTGGTCCAGGCCCTCCGCCAGCGTGGGCGGCGTGCGACGTTCGGCGTCCTCGTAGTCGTGGGCGAGCACCAGGCGCCCGTCGCGCAGCCGCAGCACGTCGAACTCGATCATGTCGACACGCAGGTCGAGCGCGGCCTGGAACGACTCGAACGTGTTGCCCGGTGCGACGTGGTCGGCGCCCTTGTGGCCCACCCGGCGGAGCGGCGGCAGGTGGCCGGGGCGGGTCAGCTCTGGCATTCCGGGCACCAGAACGAGCGGCGGTTGTCATCCCCCTGGCCGCGCTGGCGGACGAGCGTGTCGCAGCGCCGGCAGGGCAGGCCCTCGCGGCCGAACACCCAGAAGCGGTTCTCGCGGCCGCGCGGGCGCACCTCGGGTCGCCACGTGACGGGCCGGCCGTCGTTCTCGACGGACAGCTGCATCAGCGGGCGCGCGGCGGCGAGCACCGCGAGCGCCTCGTCGTCGGAGACGTCCCTCACTCGCCGCCACGGGTCGATGCCGGCGATGAAGCAGCCCTCCGAGCGCCAGATCGTGCCGAGGCCCGCCACGTTGCGCTGGTCGAG
Source organism: uncultured Actinomycetes bacterium (assembly GCA_963724205.1). Classification (GTDB taxonomy): domain Bacteria; phylum Actinomycetota; class Thermoleophilia; order Solirubrobacterales; family Thermoleophilaceae; genus CAVRTK01. The sequence continues at coordinate 90,171 of CAVRTK010000001.1, forward strand.
CAGCGCGTCGCCGATGTAGCGCGTCGGATCGTCGTCCCGGAGGCGGCGCAGGAACTCGCGCTCGTCGAACTCCCCGGGCGCGAGGATGTCCGGGCCGAGCGCGGCGATCCGCTGGTCGATGCGCGTGCGGCCGTCGGTCATCAACTCCAGGATCGGGCCGTCGAACTGGACGACCTCGTGGTCGGCCGTCCGGATCACGAGCCACGCCCTCCGTGGGCTGCGGCGCCAGCGCTCGCCGTGGCGGAACACTCCCCACCAGCCGCCCATCCGCAGGTGCGAGTAGACGGTCAGCCCGCCCTCGAAGCGCAGCATCAGGTTCTTGCCGTGGGTGTCGACGGCGCGCACGTCGCGCCCGGCCAGGCGCTCGTCCCAGCGGTCCATCGCGAACCGCGGATGGCGGGTCTCGACGGCCTCGATCGGCTTGCCGATCACGGCCTTGCGGATGCGCCTGGCGGCGCTGGCGATGGTGTCGCCCTCGGGCATGTCCCCAAGGGTACGAACGCGGCGGGCCGCGGGCGCTCGCTTCGCGGGCGAACTACTTCACCGTGAAGGTGACGATGTTCTGGTGCTTCTTGGGGGTTTCCTTGTTGCGCACCTGGTCGTAGCCGCGGGCCTGGGCGCGGTACTTGCCCGGCTTCAGCTTGACCCGGAAGCGGAACTGCCACTGGCTGGTGCCGTCGGCAACGAAGCGGATCGGCTGCCGGCAGTTCTGGAAGGGGCTCAGCACGAAGCGGTTGGAGCGCCGGATGAAGCGGCAGTTCAGGTCGGTGCCGCTGACCTTGGCCATTGACACCTCGACGCGCTGGACGCCACTCGCGCAGGGCAGGCCGCGGTCGCGGGAGATGCCGCTGAGCGTGACCCTCGTGCTGGTGACACGCAGCCCGTCACGGTCGAGCGTGGTGAGCGGCGGCTGGGTGTCCAGGCAGCGGGGGCCGCGGGCCTGCGGCGTCTGCTGGGCAGGAACCTGCTGCGGGGTCTGCTGCTGCTCCTGGACGGGGTCCGCCTCACGCTCGAAAGCGCCGATGTCGCAGCCGTTCCGCTGGGGACGCGTCGTACCCCGCTGGTCGGCGGCGGGGCAGTCGGCCGAGTCGCCGGTGTCGATCGCCGCGCTGCCGTCGTTCAGCTTGTGGGTGTCCGTGCCGCCCCCGTTGTCGGCGAGCGGCGCGAGGCCGGACGCCTGGTCGAGGTCACCCTCGGCGGTGAACAGGCACGAGTCGCCGTCCTCGAGGTTGTGGCCCTCGGACGAGGTCGACGTCGCCCGAGCCGGCGGGCTGGTTGCCCGAGCAGTTCGTGTCGCCGTCGGCGGTGTTGTCGGAGACGATCGAGTTGTGGAAGTGGGCGGTCGTGAGCTGGTCCTGCTCCTGTGCGACGAGGAAGGTGCCCTCGCAGAAGAAGGGGAAGACCTCGCAGAAGCCGGGGTTGGCGACCCCGCCGCCGTTGCCCGTCGCCGTGTTGAACGCGATCGTGCTGCTGTCGACGCGGAGGAAGGTCTCCTCCTGGCCCAGGCTGTCGGCGCCCGTGTTGTAGATGCCGCCGCCGTTGCCGCCCGCCTCGTTGCCGCTGATCGTGGAGTTCACGACGGTCAGCTCGTCGCTGTTGTCGATGCCGCCGCCATGGCTCTCTGCGGTGTTGTCGTCGACGAGGCTCTGGACGATCGTCAGCTTGCCGTTGTTGGAGATCGCGCCGCCGGTGATCGCGGCGTTGCCGTGGACGCGCACGCGCGTCAGCGTCACGTCGGCGTCCTCGATCCCGTCCGAGCCGTCGACGGCGATCGCGCCCCCGGGGCCGAGGTTGTTGCCGCCGGTGATCGCCAGGTCCTCGAGATCGGCATCGATCGCGCGGAACTCGAACGCGAGCGCGTGGTTCTGATCGTCCGCGCCGGCGTCCACGGTCGTCGCGCGCGCGCCCGCACCACGGATCACGAGCGCGCCGGCAGACCCCTGTCCGTCGGCGAAGATGGTGGTCCGGCCCGGGTCGAGGGTGTAGGTGCCGGCGGCGAGGGTCACCAGGTCGTCGGCCGGCGTCGAGGTGGCTTTGTCGATCGCCTCGCGCAGCGAGCAGCTCGCCGTGGAATCTGGCAGGCAGTCGTCCGGGGTCGACGGCGAATCGTCCGCGAAGGTCGTGGGCGTGTAGGTGGCGGCGCCGGCGGGCACGGCGAACGCGCAGGTCGCGATCAGCGCCGCCGCAAAGGCGAGCGCTCCGCGCCGTCGATTCGTCCAGCCGTGTCCGTTGCCCTCAAGATTCGCCGACATCCAGTCGCCCCTTTCCGAGGGCTCCATCTGAACCCGCTTGGCGCGGTTTGGCTACCTGCTTGGCGCGCCAAGACAACGGCGTGGACACCTTTGTCGGACGGCCGTCAGCGTCCAGACGCGGTTGACTCGAGTTACGCGCTGAGCGTCAGCTTGCGCGGCCCCTGGCGGAAGCCGGCGTCGATCAGCATCGGCTCGAAGGCCGAGCCGACGATCGGCTCGCCGTCGAAGCGCTCGATCTGCAGGCGCTGCGGCAACCGGCCGCGGCGGACCGCGTCGGCCAGCGCGCCGAGCGCCTCGTGCAGCCAGCCGTCGGCCGCCCCGCCCTCGGCCGGGTCGCGCAGGGCGATCAGGCCCTTGCCCGACCGCTCGACGTACAGCACCGGCTCGGCGTCGAGCGTGACGACGTACGCGCCGGGCACGCGCTGCGGGCGGCGGCCGGTCGCCTCGGAGTCGTCGCGCTTGGGCCACGGCAGCGAGGCGCCGTAGGGGTTCGCGGGGTCGGTGGCGGCCAGCACCAGGCCGCCGGCGGGCTCGTCGCTGCGCAGGCCGCGCAGCCGCTCGACCGCCGCGGCCAGCGCGAACTGCGCGCCGCCCAGCCCCTCGACGAAGTATCCGCGCCGGGCGGTGCCCAGCGTCTCCAGGTTGGCCAGCTCTGGGTAGACCGACGAGAAGCCACCGGGGATGCCCTCGGCCAGCGCCTGCTCGCGGGTGACGATGCCGTAGCGCTCGAGCAGGATCTCCGAGACGGCGCGCATGCGCTGCCCGTGCCCCGGAGCGTCGGCGAACAGCGACCGGGTCAGCGACCAGCGGCCCTGGATCTGCGGGGCCGCGGGCCGGCGGCGGCGCGCGAAGCGGCCGCGGCGGGCCGCCGCGTGATCGGACGCCGCGCGGGCCAGCGACAGCTTCGGCGCGCGGAGCGGCGCCCAGGCGTCGTTGGTCACCTCGCCCGCCCAGACCAGGTCCCAGAGCGCCTCCTGCAGCTCGACGGGCTCGAGCCGGGCTCCGCCCGCCTCGGGGATGTCGGCCAGCAGGTCGGTCCAGAACGAGGCCCCGCGCTCGAGGCGCTCGCGGATCGCGTCGTGCACCGGCTCCGACGGGGAGTCGCCCTTGTACGGCGGCGGGCCCAGGTAGGGGACGTCATCGCGGAAATACAGGGCCACCCGCCCAGACGACCGGCCGATCGATCCCGCGCCGACCCAGACGACCTCGCCGCCGGCGGTCAGCTGGTCGAGCCAGGCCGGCGAGTACGCGCCGACCCGGCGGGGCAGCACGTCGCGCTCCCACACCGCGGGCGCGAGCGCGAGGCCCTGGAGCGGCACGAGCACCTCGCGCAGCCGGTCGACGCCCGCCCCGCCGGGCGGCGCCGAGTCCACTCCCTGCCAGGCCGGCAGGAAGCGCGCGTATGCCTTCTGCTCCGCGGGCTCGACCTCGCGGCGCAGCGACGCGAGCGAGGCGCGGCGCAGGCGGCGCAGCACCTCGGGGTCGCACCACTCGCGCTCGGTGCCCTCCGGCCGCAGCTCGCCGCGGACCAGGTTGCCGGCGCGCTCGAGCTCGCGCAGCACGGGCCCCAGGTCGACGGTGTAGCGCGAGGTCAGCTCGCCCGTGGTGAACGGGCCGTGGGTGCGCGCGTAGCGGCGGACCAGCCGGGTGAGGGGATCGTCGACCGGCTCCAGGAAGGTCTGGGGCAGGCCGCCCGGGGGGACGGCGCCGAACGCGTCGCGGTAGAGGCCCGCGTCCTCGGCCGCGATCCAGCGCTCCTCGCCGCCGATCCGCATGGTGACGGCGCGGCGCTCCCCCTTCAGCTCGTAGAGCATCCGCTCGGCGGCGACGTCTGCCATGCAGCGCGCCTGCACCTCGGAGGTCGTCAGGTCGCCCAGCCCGCGCAGCAGGTCGTGCACCGAGTCGATGTTCGCCGCCTGCATGCGCTCGGACAGGTGCTGCAGGTCGGCCTCGACCTCGGCCAGGGCGCTCGGGTCGATCAGCTCGCGCAGCTCCTCCTGGCCGAGCAGCTCGCGCAGGAGGTCGCGATCGAGCGACAGGGCCGCCGCGCGCCGCTCGGCGTTGGGCGTGTCGCCCTCGTACATGTAGGTCGCGACGTAGTCGAACAGCAACGACGAGGCGAACGGAGAGGCGCGCTGGGTCTCGACCTCGACCAGCGAGAGGTCGCGCCGGTGGAGCTTCGTGAGCAGGTCGGTCAGGCCCGGCAGGTCGAGCACGTCGCGCAGGCACTCGCGGTAGGTCTCCAGCACGACCGGGAACTGGCCGTAGCGCTTGGCCACCTCGAGCAGCGACTGCGCCTTCAGGCGCTGCTGCCACAGCGGCGTGCGCTTGCCGGGATAGGCGCGCGGGAGGAGGAGCGACCGGGCGGCGTTCTCGCGGAAGCGCGCGCCGAACAGCGCCGAGGCCGACAGCTCGCGCACGACCAGGTCCTCGAGCTCGTCCGGCTCCACCATCACGAGCTCCGCGCCGGGCGGCTCGTCGGCGTCGGGCAGGTGGACGATGATCCCGTCGTCCGACCAGATCGCGTCGGCCTCGAGGCCGAACTCGTCGCGGATGCGGGCGCTCAGAGCCAGGCCCCATGCCGCGTGGACCCGGCCGCCGTAGGGCGTCAGCACGCACAGGCGCCAGTCGCCGATCTCGTCGCGGAAGCGCTCGATCACCACCGTGCGGTCGCTCGGCACGACGCGGGTCGCGTCGCGCTGCTCGCGCAGGTAGGTCACCAGGTTCGCCGCTGCGCGCTCGTCCAGGTCGTAGCCCGCGTCGACCAGCTCGGCGGGCTCGCGGTCGACCGCCCAGCGCGCGAACTCGCCGATCGCCTTGCCGAGCTCCACCGGCCGCCCGACCGAATCGCCCTTCCAGAACGGGACCGCTCCCGGGGCGCCGGGCGCCGGCGTGACGATCACGCGGTCGCGGGTGATCTCCTCGATCCGCCAGCTGGACGCGCCGAGCAGGAACACCTGCCCGGGCCGCGCCTCGTAGACCATCTCCTCGTCCAGCTCGCCCACCCGGCGGCCGTCGGGCAGGTGCACTCCGAACAGCCCGCGGTCGGGGATCGTGCCGGCGTTGGTGACGGCGAGCTGGCGGGCGCCCTTGCGTGCGCGGATGACGTCCTCGACGCGGTCCCACACGATGCGCGGCCGCAGCTCGGCGAACTCCTCGGACGGGTAGCGGCCGTCGAGCATGTCCAGCACCTGGTCGAGCAGCTCGCGCGACAGGTCGGAGTACGGGTAGGCGCGGCGCACCCGGTCGTGCAGCTCGGGGACCTTCCACTCGTCGCCGGTGGCCACCATCGCGACGATCTGCTGGGCGAGCACGTCGAGCGGGTTGCGCGGGACGACGGTCGTCTCGATCTCCGCCGCCCGCATGCGCTTGGTGACCACCGCGCACTCGAGCAGGTCGGCCCGGAACTTCGGGAAGATCCGGCCCTTGGAGGTCTCGCCCACGCCGTGACCCGCGCGGCCGATGCGCTGGAGGCCGGCGGTGACCGACTTCGGGCGACTCGACCTGGAGCACGAGGTCGACCGCGCCCATGTCGATGCCGAGCTCGAGCGACGAGGTCGCGACCAGGCAGGGGAGGTCGCCGGACTTCAGCATCTCCTCCACGACCAGGCGCTCCTCGCGCGCGAGCGACCCGTGGTGGGCGCGGGCGATGTCGGCGGGCTCGCCGTCCTCGCCGGCCAGGTCGTTCAGGCGGACGGCCAGCCGCTCGGCGCCGCGGCGGTTGTTGACGAAGATGATCGTCGAGCGGTGCTCCCGTACGAGCTCGAGCAGCTCGGGATAGATCGCGGGCCAGATCGAGCGGCGCGTCGCCGCGTTCGGGTCGCTCTCGCCGAGCCCCGGGCCGACCAGGTCGCCGCCGCCCCCGGCGGTGCCGATCACCCCGTGGGCCGGGTCGGTGATGTCGTGGGCGCCCGGCTCGCGCATGTCCTCGACCGGAACGTGGATCTTCAGGTCGAGCGGCTTGCGGATGCCGGTGTCGACCACCGTGCAGTCGCGCCCCGCACCGACCAGGAACCGGCCGACCTCCTCGAGCGGGCGCTGCGTGGCCGACAGGCCGATCCGCTGGACCGGGCGGCCGGCCAGGTGCTCGAGACGCTCCAGCGTCAGCGCCAGGTGCGCGCCGCGCTTGGTCTGCGCGACGGCGTGGATCTCGTCGACGATCACCCACTCGACGTCGGTCAGGATGTCGCGCGCGCGGGAGGTGAGCATCAGGTACAGCGACTCCGGCGTCGTGACCAGCACGTCCGGCGGCTTGCGCAGCATCTGCGGCGCGCTCGCGCTGCGGGGTGTCGCCGGTGCGGATCGCCACCTCGATGTCCCCGCCGATGCCCTTCAGCGGCGCGCGCAGGTTGCGCTCGATGTCGTACGCCAGCGCCTTCAGCGGCGAGACGTAGACCAGGCGCGTCTTGCGCTCGCCCTCGGGCAGCGGGTCGGCCATGAGCCGGTCGAGCGCCCACAGGAACGCGGCCAGCGTCTTGCCCGATCCGGTCGGTGCGGACAGCAGCACGTTGTCGCCGCCGGCGATCGCCGGCCAGGCCTTCGTCTGGGCCTCCGTCGGGCGCTCGAAGGCATGCTCGAACCAGGCGCGAGCCTGCGGTGTGAACGATGCGAGCGCAGCCGGCGGCATAACCATCCAGGGTATCTACGGAGTTCTCGGTTACCTTGGCTCTTGGAGATATGACCGAGCTGCTCAACCCATGCCTGGCCTCGATCGCCGAGGCGCTCGAGGGAACCCGCTGGGGTGCGGAGCTGTGGGACGCGCAGTGGCGGCTCGTCTACGTGTCGAACGAGTCGCGCGCCGTGCTGGGCCACCTGGGCGACGAGGAGATCGGCTTCGGCCAGCACGTGCTGGAGGCGCGCTGGTCCGAGCCCTGGCTCAGCTCGGTCGACGACGAGTCGCGCCGTCAGCTCATCGAGTTCGAGCTGCCCTACATCGCCTACGACACGCCGGGCGGGATCGAGCGCGTCCGGGAGCTGTACCGAGAGGCGACCGGGCGGCCGGCGCCGCCAGGGCTCGAGGTGCGCGAGCCGCCGCCGCTCTGGAGCGCGCGCATCACTCTCACGCTGCCCGGCCAGCCCGCCTTCCCCGTCCAGTACATCGCCGTGCGGATCATCGCGGACGACGGATCGCTGGCCGGGACCATCTACTTCTACGGGTCGACCCTGCCCGCGCGGCTCGTCGCGCTGGTGACCCGGGGCAACGAGGCGATGTTCGAGCGCATGGCCGCCCTGGTCGAGCCGGGACGGCGGAGCGCCGCCGTGCTGTTCGCCGACCTGCAGGCGTCGGGCTCGCTGTCGCGCCGCCTGCCGAGCGCCGCCTACTTCGAGCTGATCCGCGCCCTGACCACCGAGATGGACTCGGCCGTGATCCGCCATCGGGGCATCGTCGGCAAGCACGCGGGCGACGGGGTGACCGCGTTCTTCCTGGCCGACGACTTCCCGACGCCGTCGGCCTGCGCCGCGGGCGCGATCGAGGCCGCGCACCAGGTGCGCCTGACGGCAGCCCGTGTGGCCGACGAGATGGCGACCCGCACCGGCCTGTTCCAGGCCACGGACTGCGCGGTCAACGTCGGCCTGCACTGGGGCGGCACGCTGTTCATGGGCCAGGTCGTGACCGGCGGGCGGCTGGAGGTGACCGCGCTGGGCGACGAGGTCAACGAGGGCGCGCGCATCCAGCAGTCGGCGCGCGACGGCGCGCTGCTCGCGTCCAAGGCGCTGGTCGAGCGGCTGGCGGTCGCCGACGGCAAGCGGATCGGGGTCGACCCGGAGGAGGTCGTCTACACGACCGTCGCGGACCTGCCCGGCGCGGACGCGAAGGCGATGCGCGACGCGGGCACGCTGCCCGTCACCGAGCTGTACGCGGACGAGCGGATGCCGGTCTCGCTGGCGAGCTGACCGGGGTCAGGCCGCGTCGGGCACGGCGACCAGGCCGCCGCCCGCGTCGGTCGCCCACTCGACGGCCTGCATGTAGAAGTCGGCCGGCGGGGTGCCCGCGGGCATCAGGCCGATCAGCTCGGCGAAGTCGCCGCGCTCGTAGGCCAGGATGCCGTGCAGCAGCTGGCCCTTGGGCCCGTCGTAGTTGAGCAGCGCGTCCATGGTCTCCTGGGAGAACGGAAGCTGGCGCAGCAGCTCCACCAGCGACACGTCCATCAGCGCGTCGACCACCGAGAACAGGCCGAGCGTGAAGTAGGCCTCCGCCTCGCGCTTCTCGCCGCGAGCGGTGGCCACCAGCTCGCACATGCGCGCGCGGACGAGGCCGGTGACGATCAGCTCGTGCGGCTTGTCGTCGGTGCCGGCCAGCGCCATCAGCGTGGCCCAGCGCTTCACGTTCTGGAGCCCGAGCAGCACGAGCGCGTCGCGGATCGAGTCGATGCGGCGCGGCACCGAGAAGAACGCGGAGTTGACGAAGCGCAGCAGGTTGTACGAGAGGCCGACGTCGCGGGAGACGATGCCGCCCAGGCTGTCCATGTCGACGTCCGGGTCCTGGAGCTCGGCGATCAGGCGCAGCTTGTTGAGGTTGTTGACCTCGATGCCACGGCCCTCGACCGCGCGCGGCTGGCAGAAGAAGTAGCCCTGGAACAGGTCGACGCCGAGCGACTTGCAGATCTCGAACGCCTCGTGGGTCTCGACGTTCTTGGCGACGACCTGCGCGCCGGCGCGGCGCGCCAACCCGACCAGGTCGCCGATCGTGGCGCGGTCGTGGGTGGCGTCGATCTTGACGGTGCCCGCCATGCCGAGGAGCGGCGTGACGGTCTCCTCCGCCTCTTCGAACGGGTCGATGGCGATCCGGTGGCCCATGGCCTTGAGCCGCGCGACCGCCGCGAACGCGGTCGGCGTCGTCGCCCAGCTCGCGCTCGACCTCGAAGACCACCCGCTCGGGCGGCAGGGCGTCGGCGTGACCGCCGAACAGGAACTCGCGCGAGAGCGGCACCCAGGCAGCGCCGCGCGCGACCAGGTTCAGCCCGATCTGGCTGACCGTGTCCGCCGCGGCGGCGGCCGACTCCGGGCTCGAGTCATCGCTCTCGACGATCAGCTCGTACCCGACGACGCGGACCTTCGCGTCGTAGATCGGCTGGCGGACGATGTGCGTGCTCGATGCGTCGACGTGGGGATCGGGCAGGACGTCGGTTTGCATCGAACGAGCTAGCTTCACGAAAGTGGTTCTCCAGGCCGGGACCGCGGCGAAAGGTCACTAGCCCAATCGGCACCTGGTCGAGCACTCTTGAGCGCCGATCGGCTCTCATGCACGCAGATCGGGAAGGGAGTTTGGCTCGGGGCGGGAACCGGTAGGTAAGGAGTCGGCCCGACCAGGGCAGGGGACCCATGGAACTCACGCAGCCGACCATCGACCTAGACGCCGTCAGCGACGCGCGCGTACGCAAGCTCGAGGAGCAGCTCCGCCGCGAGCGCTCCGCCCGGGTGGGCGTCGAGCGCGGCCTGGAGGCGCTCTCCGAGCGGCTCACGGAGCTCCAGCGCGAGAACCGCGAGCTGCGCGAGCGGCTGCTGAAGGCCTGACCGGCCCTCAGACCTCTTCGTATCCCGCCAGCTCCCGCGCCCGCAGGAACACCGCGTCGGTCATCGGCTCGGTGAGCTTGCCGGTGAACGTGTTCTGCTGGCTCGGGTGGAAGCAGCCGAGCAGCACCGGTCCGCCGCCCGGCCGGCTCGTGCTCGGCGCCGTGGCCGAACTTCGGCCGCGGCCTGATGCCGCAGCAGCAGGCAGGCGGCCTGCCAGGCGAACGCGCCCAGGCAGAGGATCACGCGCGCCTCGGTGAGCAGCTCGAGCTCCTCGGCCGCGTAGGGCAGGCAGTTGTCGCGCTCCGACGGGCAGCGGCTTGTTGGCGGGCGGCGCGCAGCGCACCGCGGCGCCGATCCAGGCGCCGCGCAGCTCGAGGCCGTCGTCGCGGCGCGACCGAGACCGGCTGGTTGGCGAAGCCGGTGCGGTGCATCGACGCGAACAGCCAGTCGCCCGAGCGGTCGCCGGTGAAGATGCGGCCGGTGCGGTTGCCGCCGTGCGCCGCCGGCGCCAGGCCGAGCACGTACACGCGCGCGGCCGGGTCGCCGAAGCCGGGGATCGGGCGGCCCCAGTAGACCTGGTCGCGGAACGCGGCGCGCTTCTCGCGCGCGACGCGCTCGCGCCACTCGACGAGCCGCGGGCAGCGCCGGCACTCGACGACCCGGCGCTCGAGGCGCGGCTAGGCCTTCAGCTTCCGGCCGCTCGTGAACAGCCACTGCGACCAGAGGTAGGTGGGGATCGCCAGCGCCGCGGTCACGCCCAGGCAGACCCACACGTTGGCGTCGCTCGTGCCGAGGAAGCCGTAGCGCACCGCGTTGACCAGGTAGAAGACCGGGTTGAAGTGCGACAGCTCGTGCCAGGGCTGCGCCGAGCGAGTCGACCGAGTAGAACGTGCCGCCCAGGAAGGCGAGCGGCAGGATCACGATGTTGTTGACGAACGTGTGGTGGTCGAACGTCTCCGCGAAGATCCCGACGATCGTGCCCAGCGCGCCGAACAGCAGCAGGCCGAACAGCGTGGCCGGGATCAGCACGAGCGGCTCGCGGACGGGCACGTCGGTGATCGGGATCGCGACGACCGCCATGCCGATGCCGATCGCCAGCGCCCGCAGCACGCCGCCGACGTTGTAGCCCAGGTTGACCTGCCACGGGCGCATCGGCGCGGACAGCACGTCGTGGATGTAGCGGTCGGAGCGCGCCTGGAACACCGACGAGGAGTTGTTCGAGTAGGCGGCCTGCACCATCGCCATCACGATCAGGCCCGGGCACGATGAACTGCTTGTAGGGGACGCCGTCGATCTCCTTGATCCGGCCGCCCAGCGACAGGCCGAAGACGACGATGAACAGGCTGGCCGAGACGATCGGGGCCAGCACCGTCTGGGTCCAGAGCTTCGAGACGCGCAGCGTCTCGCGCTTGATCAGCCAGACCAGCCCGCGGCGGCCGCTCAGCGGGTGGGCCGGGCCGCGGGCGCGGCGAGCGGCTCGGCTGCGTGCTCCACTGACGACATGTAAGCGAGGCTACTCGGGCCTCGCACCGGAGCGGGCGGTCAGGCCCCCGCGCACTCCGTGAAGCCGAACTGGTCGGCCAGGTCCTTCACGTCGGTGTTGACCTGATCGACTGTGCTCGGGACCCGCGTGTAGGTCTTCGGGTCGCGCGTCGGCCTCGTCGGCCATGCGGGTGAACAGGTCCCCGCCGTCGTGGAAGGCCTGCGTGAAGCGCCCGTACGCGGTGGCGTTCTTCTCCGGCGGCTTCTGCCCGTCGAGCTCGGTGCCGGCGTCTTCGTACGCCGCTGCGATCTTCTCGAGGGTGCCGGGGTCCTTGATCTCGATGCCGGCCCCCGCGTGCTTGTCCACCTCGCCGAGCGCCTTGACGCACACCGGGTCGACCTTCTTGACGAACTCCGCCGGGAAGCTCTGCTCCTCCGGCGACACGGGCCGGGTGTCGGCGGGCTGCGGGCGGAGCGGTGGTGGGCGGCTCAGCCGCGTCGTTCCGTCCACCACAGGCCGCGAGGCCCATGGCGGCCGCTACCGCGAATACTGCGAGAAGTCGTACCCCCATGGTGCGGCCCTACCCGCAACCGGCTCGGGGCACGCGTCGGCTTGCGCCGGGATTCGTTCAGGCGACAGCGGCGATCTGCACGGCGCGATCGGCCGGCGCCTTCTGGGCGCGGGCGCGCTTGCAGACGTGCGCGTGGATGACGCGGCGTTCGCCGTTGCGGAACGACGGCAGAACCAGATCGCCAGGCTTGAACTGCTGCTGGCAGATCGAGCAGGAAAGATCGGCGTAGCGGCTGGTTCGCTCGACAGCGACCATTGGAGTCCCCTTCCAAGAGCTATTGCTACGTCCGCGGTGCCGAGGCGACGGTCAGGGTCCACCTCCCAGCGGCTCCTCCGCCTGGTCACCAGTTCCGCGGTGTCCTTCGGATCTTCCCCGGCCACCATGCAGGTGAAACGCGTCTTACATTAAAAATGGTGTGGTCAGGCGGCCATTGCCTTGACGTACACGTCGGCCAGCGATTCGGCCTCGTAGCGCTCGAGCAGCCCGGCCGCCGTGTCGCGGGCGATCAGGCGACCTCCGCGGATGAGCGCGATCTCCTCGCAGAGCGCCTCCGCCTCCTCCAGGTAGTGCGTGGTCAGCAGGATCGTGGTACCGGCCTCGTGCAGCCGGCGGATGTAGCGCCACAGCTCGGTGCGCAGCTCGAAGTCGACGCCGGCGGTGGGCTCGTCGAGGATCACCAGGCGCGGGCGGTGCATCAGCGCCCGGGCCAGCAGCAGCCGCCGCTTCATGCCGCCCGACAGCTTGGGCGTGCGCACGTCCGCCTTCGGCCGGAGGTCGAAGACCTCGATCATCTCGGCGGCGCGGCGCTCGGCGTCGTCCTTGTCCATCCCCCAGTAGCCGCCGTGGTAGACGAGCGTCTCCTCGACGGTCAGGAACCGGTCCAGGTTGACGTCCTGCTCGGCCAGGCCGACCCAGCTACGGGCCGTGAGCGAGTCCGCGGGCTCGCCGAACACGCGCACGTCCCCGGCCGTGATGCGGATCAGGTTGCAGACCGCGCTGATCAGCGTGGTCTTCCCCGCGCCGTTCGGGCCGAGCAGCCCGAAGAACGCCCCGGCCGGGACGGTCACGTCGAACCGGTCGAGCGCGACGGTGCCGTCGTCGTAGTGCTTGGTCAGCCCCGTGATCTCGAGTGCCGGGGCTGCTCGTTCATCCCAGCGCGCGGCCGTACTGGCGCTCGTAGTACTCGCGGTACTCGCCCGAGCGGATCGGCGCCCACCACCACTCGTTGTCGCGGTACCACTCGACCGTGTTGCGCCAGGCCCTCGTCCCACGCCATCTGCGGTGCCCAGCCGAGCTCCGACTTAGCTTGTCCGAGGACAGCGAGTAGCGGCGGTCGTGGCCGGGCCGGTCGGTCACGTACTCGATCAGCGACTCGTCGCGGCCGGTCAGCTCCAGGATCCGGCGGACGACGTCGATGTTCTCCGCCTCGCTCGGCCCGCCGACGTTGTAGACCTCGCCGGGCCGGCCGCGCTCGAGCGCGAGGTCGATCGCTCGCGCGAAGTCCTCCACGTAGAGCCAGTTGCGGACCTGGCGGCCGTCGCCGTAGACGGGCAGCTTGTCGCCGTGCAGCGCGTTCAGCACCACCAGCGGGATCAGCTTCTCCGGATACTGGCGCGGGCCGTAGTTGTTCGACCCCCGGCAGATCACGGCCTCGATCCCGTACGTGTGGACGTGGGCGGAGACGAGCAGGTCGCCGGCCGCCTTCGTGGCGCTGTAGGGCGAGGACGGCGCGAGCGGCGACTCCTCGGTGAACGACCCGGACTCGATCGACCCGTACACCTCGTCGGTCGAGACCTGGAGGTAGCGCTCCACGCCGTTCGCGCGGGCCGCGTCGAGCAGCACCGAGGTGCCGATCACGTGGGCGCGGGCGAACGCGTCCTGGTCGGCGATCGAGCGGTCGACGTGGGACTCGGCCGCGAAGTTGACGACGTGCGTGCAGCCCTCCATCGCGCGCGCCACGACCTCGCGGTCCTCGATCGCCCCCTCGATGAACTCGATGCGGTCCTCGACGTCGGCCAGGTTCTCGCGCCGGCCGGCGTAGGTCAGCTTGTCGAGCACCACGACCTCGGCTTCGGGCCGGGCCTCCAGCGCGACGCGCACGTAGGCCGACCCGATGAATCCGGCGGCGCCGGTGACGAGCGTCCTCACGAGATCGGTGCCCTTTCGCGCAGGTAGCCGGCGAGCCCCTCCTGCCAGTCGGGCAGGACGATCGGGTAGTCGCGCTCGGTGCCGAGCACCGAGTACGGCGGCCGCGCGGCCGGGCGCGGGAACTCCTCGCTCGTGCACGACATCACCTGCGTGCCGGTGCCCGCCTGGCGGAAGATCTCCACGGCGAACTCGTACCAGGAGCACTCGTTGCTGCCTGCGATGTGGTGGATGCCGTAGGCATTGCCGTCCAGCAGGCGGACGATCGCGTCGGCCAGGTGGGCGGTGTAGGTGGGCGCGCCGATCTGGTCGCGGACGACCAGCAGCGGCGCGGCGTTGTCCGCGTGCCCCAGCATCGTCTCCACGAAGTTGCCGCCCGCGGCCCCGAACAGCCACGAGGAGCGGACGATGAAGTGCCGGTCGTTGGCGGCGGCGACCTCGAGCTCGCCCGCCACCTTGGAGCGGCCGTAGGCCTGGATCGGGGAAACCGCGTCGGACTCGACGTAGGGACGGCGCGACCGGCCGTCGAAGACGTAGTCGGTCGACGGGTAGACCACGACCGCGCCGACGTCCGCGGCCTCCGCGGCCACGATGCCGGCGCCTGCGCCGTTCACCTCGGTGGCCTCCGCCTCGGCCTGCTCGGCTCCGTCGACGTCGGTCCAGGCCGCGCAGTTGACGACCGCGTCCGGCGACTCGTCGCGCATGACCCGCCGCACCGCGCTCGGATCGGTCACGTCAAGGTCCGCGCGCGTGTAGGCGACGACCTCGTGGTTGACGAACTCCGCCGCGCGCACGACATCCTGGCCGAGCATGCCGGCCGCACCTGTGACGAGGACCTTCATGGAGCCGTAGAGAGATACCAGGGGCGCGTCAGAGGATCGCGATCTCGGCGTTGTCGCCGATCACGAACCGGTACGCCTTCGGCAGGGTGGGCGAGCGGCCGATCGACACGTTGCGGCCGATCAGGCTGGCCTCGATGCGCCCCTGGAGGTCGCGGACCGAGGACCCGTTCAGGACGATCGAGTACTCCACCTCGGCGCGCTCGATCGTGACGTTCTCGCCGACCGCGCTGTACGGGCCGATGTAGGCGTCGGTGATGCGCGACCCGGCGCCGATGATCGCGGGCCCGCGCACGCTCGCGCGCTCCAGCACCACGCCGGGCTCGATCACCACGCGGCCCTCGATGCGAGAGTCGATCAGCTCGCCCTCCACGCGCTCGACCAGGTCGTCGAGGATCAGCCGGTTGGCGTCGAGCATGTCCTGCACCTGGCCCGTGTCCTTCCACCAGCCGCGCACGATGTGCGGGTCGACTCGCAGCCCGCCGTCGACCAGGTGCTGGATCGCGTCGGTGATCTCCAGCTCGCCGCGCCAGGACGGCTCGATCGCGCGCGCGGCGTCGAAGATCTGCGGGGTGAACATGTAGACGCCGACCAGGGCCAGGTCGGTCTTCGGCTCCTTGGGCTTCTCGACCAGGCGGGTGACGCGCTCGTCGCCGTCAGCTCGGCGACGCCGTAGTGCTCGGGGTCGGGCACCGGCGTCAGCAGGATCATCGCGTCGGGCGCCTCGGCGCGGAACTGCTGGACCAGCTCGGTGATCCCGTCGCGCAGCAGGTTGTCGCCCAGGTACATCACGAACGGCGAGTCGCCCAGGAACGGCTCGGCGGTCAGCACCGCGTGCGCCAGGCCGAGCGGCTCGTCCTGCTCGATGTAGGTGATCGCCACGCCGAACTGCGACCCGTCGCCGGCGGCGGCGCGGATCTCGCCGCCGGTCTCCGGCGCGATGATGATGCCGACCTCCTCGATGCCCGGCGGCCGCCATCGCCTCGAGGCCGTAGAAGAGCACCGGCTTGTTGGCCACCGGCACGAGCTGCTTGGCGCTCGTGTGCGTGATCGGGCGCAGGCGCGTGCCCTTGCCGCCCGACAGGATCAGGCCCTTCAGCGGCTGCGGTCGGTCATCAGTAGGTGCCGCCCAGCTTGCGGTGGTCCCAGGTCACTGTCCTGGTGGGAACAAACCGCAGGCCGATTCGCTTCTCTGCCTGCTGGAGAACCATCTCGCGCACCTCGTCCGGGAGCTCGCCGTCCTCTCCCGGGCCGTAGCGGGCGAACAGCGCCATGCCGTAGTCGGCGACCTTCTCCGGGTCGCGCTCGATCTCGACGTCGCACTCGAACATGACGCCCCGCAGCTCCGCGTAGTCGACGCCGTCCTCGATCTGGAGCGTCGCGTGCGGGTCGCGCTCCAGGTTCTTCGCCTTCTGCGACTTCGCGTAGGTCCAGCCGCGTCAGCTCGTCGCCGTCGACCACGTACCAGAGCGGCACCAGGTGCGGGCGGCCCTTGGGCCCCACGGTGGCGACGGAGACGATCTTCTGCTCGGCCAGGAAGGCCGCGAGCTCGTCGTCGGACATGCGGATCTGGTCGCGTCGGGACGCCATCTACGGCGGCTGAGGCTACAGACCCTCGCGTGGGGACTCAGCGAATCCGGAAGCGCTTGCGCGCCTGGCGCCGCGGCTGCTTCTCGACCGTGCCGGTCTTGTCGGTGGCGCGGACGCGCAGCTCGTAGGTGCCGCGCGGGAGCCTCGCCTTCGTGCGGAACGTCCACGGCACCTTGCCGCCGCGGCGGCGGCCGAGGCGCGAGCGAAGCCACTCGTTGCGGCTGCACGAGCGGGCCCGGCCGAGCCGCCCGCGGGCCGACAGGAAGCGGCAGCGCTTCCCGGACTTGCGGGCGACGGCCACCTCGACGCGGGCGACGGTGCCGGGCACGCGGCGGTTGCGCACGCAGCGGAACCCGATCGCCCGCCCGGTCGCGGTCACGCCGCTGCGCCGGCTGGCCCGCAGGCGGCGCGACACGCTCGAGCGCGGCAGGCCCTTCGCGCCGCAGACAGCGGCCTGGCCGAAGGCACTGCGCCGCCCCGGGCAACCCGCGAGCTTGACGGTCATCGGCGAATCGGTGGTCACGGCCAGCTCGGCGTCGCAGGTCACCCGCGCGCGCTTCGGGTCGATCGTCACCGTCGCGACGTTCCTGCCGTCGATGACCAGGCGGTCCCGGGTCGCGGCGCGCGGGGTGGATCCCCACTCCTTGCGCTGGCGCTGGTAGCCCAGCGACCCGAAGTTGCCGCCGCTGAGCTGGCCGGCGTCGGCCTGCGTAGCCCCCGCCGCCGGGTCGTCGACACCGAACCCCTCCGAGCGGACGTCGATCGTGCCGAACGGCGAGGTCTCGCGATCCGACACCGCGATGCCCGACAGCCAGTAGGCGTGGTCGGCCGTCGTGCCGTTGTCGGCGAAGTCCATGGTGTCGTTGCGGACGTACGTCACGTGCGCGGGATTGCGGTCGACCTCGTGGTCGCCCAGGAAGGCCGCGGACGGGTCGTACTGGTCGAAGGCGGCGAGCGTCAGGTGCTCGGCCGGGGCGAACGCCCAGAACTCGTAGCGGTAGTCGAGCTCGTCCAGCCCGCGCGCGTGTAGCTGGGTGCCGGTGAACGGGACCAGCTCGTCGCTCACCGCGACCCACATCATGATCGGGATGTTGCGCAGGGAGGCGAGCATCGGGAACGTGCTGCTCTGCGGGCCGCCCGGGCTCGGGTTCTCGGGAGTCGGGGCGACGCCGACGCCGGGCGGGCCGACCGTCGGCTGCGCCCGGGCGAACAGGTCGGGGAACTGGGTCGCGAACTTGTAGGTGCCGTAGCCGCCCATCGAGTAGCCGCCGATCGACGTGTAGTCGGGGTCGAGCGGGTAGTGGCGGGCGACGTCGGCCCAGGCCTCGAACGTGTCCGCGGCGGCCTGGTCGTAGTACCAGCCGTCCGGGCCGCGACCCGACGGGGTCAGGACGATCGACCCGCGGCCGCGCTCCGCCCACTGGCGCTGGTTCTGCGAGCCGGAGAACTGCTGGTAGCTCGCGCCCAGCGAGTGGAGGGCCAGCGTCAGCCCGTAGCCGTCCGGCCCGCGCTTCGAGGGGACGTAGATCGCGTAGGGCTGCAGCCGGCCGCGCAGCTCGCCCTTGCACTCGTCCGAGCCTCCGCACTCGCCGCCGAAGTCGACGCCCTGCTTGGTCTCGAAGCGCGACGCGTAGATGCGGTTGAGCAACCCCGACTGCGGCACGGCGCTGTCGTCGTTCGCACCCGCGGCGAGCTTGCCGAAGTCGACGCTCGCGCGGAAGGCGGAGAGGCTGCCGGCCCGGAGCTGCTCGCCCTGCTGGCGGTCGCGCCACCAGGCCGGGTTGCCGAGCAGCGACGCGGTGTCACCCACGTCGGGCACCGGCTCGGACGTGCGGAACGCGACGTTGAAGAAGGCGGGCGCGCCCGGCACGGCGCCGCCCGGCCGCGAGTCGGTGGCGCTCTGCTGGGGCTGGGCGAACCGGTTGGCGGCCCGGTCCCAGAGCCCCACGCCGGCGGCCATCTTCACGGTCGAGGTCCCTGGGTTCCAGGCCGCGTGGGGCACGCTGATCTGCACCTGGCGGCGCTCGGCATCGACGGTCACCGCCGGGCTCGGGCCGACGGGGACCCGGGTCACGGCGTCAATCAGGGTCGCGGTCGTCCCGTGCCAGGTCAGGAAGTACTGGGCGGGCACGGTGGCGTTCGCGCCGTCGGGCATCGGGAGCGGGGCGGCGGAGTCGCCGATGGCGATGACGCCTCCGACCCGCTCGGCGTCGAGCAGCGTGTTGAGCGTCAGGCGGATCAGCGTCGCGCCCGCCGACGGCTTGACTCGCAGCTCGACCAGGTCGGCGGCGTTCTGCGCGTACGCGGGGTCGGTCGGGTAGCGGTAGGTGCCGTTCGGCGCGGAGAACGTGTCGTCGCCCGAGCGCTCGTCGTCCGGGTCGCGCACGTAGCGCGCGCCGTGGTCGTCGTAGAGGTAGTCCTGGTAGAGGAACTCGCCGTCGCGGTAGGCGGTCGCGCCCGAGACCAGGATCGGAGCGGCGCGCCACTCGCCGGTGTTCTCCAGCTGGGGGGCGCGGGGAGCGTCGGCGTAGAGGATGTCGGGACCCGGGCGCGGGCCCGGGCCGTCGTAGAGCGACCCCGCGGTCGCGGGCGCCGGCAGGACGGCCAGCACCGCGCACGCGGCGATCCATGAGCACGTCCCCCGCAACATCGGCGCGCGATGTTACGCAGGCGCTACGGCAGAAGCGTCAGCGTCTCCTCGGAGGGCAGCGCGACGGGGTTCGTCCGCCCCACCATCCAGGGGTCGATCAGGTCGTCGTAGTGCGGGCTGCCGGGGTGGCCCGACTGCCCGGTCATGTGCTGCCAGCGGGAGGAGTCCGCGTCGCCGACGTCGGCCAGCAGCCGGTAGGTCGGCCCGTAGATCCCGGTGAACGAGCCGTCGTAGGACATGAAGCCGATCGCGTTGACGGTCTCGTGGCCGCCGGGCGCGGGGCGCCGCCGCGACAGCAGGCGGTCGAGCAGGCGCGCGGGTGCCCCCTGGCCCTCGCCCAGCGGATGGGCGAAGCGGATCGGGTGGGCGCGGCTCCAGCGCCAGCCCTCGGAATCGGCGCCGAAGCGCTCCTCCAGGTCGTCGAGCGCCCGGGTGAGCGCGTTGATCGCCAGGTCGTTCCAGTCGCGGCCGCCGATCAGCTCCTGGTCGCCCTCGTCCCACAGCTCCAGCAGGCGGGCGTGGAAGCGCCACAGCGCGGCGTTCATCGGCGAGAAGCCGAGCTGTGACTTCGACCGCCAGCGCCGCGCGTCCTCCGCGTCCCCGATCACGGCCTCGGAGACCAGCACCGCGAAGTGGTGGGTGAAGAAGTGGTAGATCGAGCCGGCCACCGAATGGGTGTCGAGGCGGTGGTCCCAGCTCTTCAGCCGCTCGATCGCGCGCACCTCGCGCTGGCGCGGGGGGCGAAGCCGAGCCAGGCGGTGCGCCGTCATCTCGCCCGGGATCGAGAAGACGTCGAGCTGCATGCGGGCGAAGTCGTCCAGCGAGTGCCGCTCCCTCTCGGCCAGGAGCTGCTCGATCCGCTGCGCGCGCCAGCCGTCCATGTACTCGCTGGTGATGTGGTGCGGGTAGTCCGCCGCCACGATCCGGTTGTTGGCGGTCACGAGCACGCCGCCCGGCGGGTTCGTGATCTCGGGCAGGTCGGCGTAGGGGACGTAGCCATCCCACTCGTACTCGCCCGTCCAGCCGGGCTTCGGCAGGTCCGGGCAATTTCCGCGGCGGCGCGGGAGCTTGCCCACCAGCTTGTAGCCGATGTTGCCGCTCGAGTCGGCCCACAACATGTTCATGGCCGGCACGTGGAACTCGTCGAAGTTGACCACCACCTCGAGGCCGGTCCGCACATAGCCGACGTCGAGCGCCATGCGGGTGAAGAACGGCTCGCGCAGCGCGGTCCAGGCCAGGGCCAGCGGCTCGGCGCCTTCGTGCGCGCCGAGTGCCTCGTTCACGATCGGGCCGTGGTGGGTCTCGCGCACCTCCAGCACTTCGGGCGCCGGCCGCCCGCGGACGACGATCTCCTCACGGCTCACGTCCAGCGGCAGCCACTCGTCCCTGAACAGGTAGCGGGGTCCGTCGCCGTTGTGGCTCTCGCGGATGCGCTCGACGAACAGGTCCTGCACGTCGGCCATCACGTTGGTGAACGTCCACGCGACGTGGCGCGACTGGCCGATGAAGACGCCGGGGAAGCCGGGCATGCAGCCGCCGCTCAGGTCGATCTCGGGCGCCTGCAGCTCGACCCGGTACCAGACGTTCGGCATGCCGGCCGTGATGTGGGGGTCGCCGGCCAGGAGCGGCTTGCCGGTGGTCGAGCGGTCGCCCGAGACCACCCAGTTGTTCGACCCCGCCGGCGGCGGGCCAAGTCCGATCGCCTCGCGCACCGCCTGGAGCTGATCGATCACGCCGAGCGCATCGCCGCTCCACGGGGTCCCAGGCTGAGTGACCACCGGCGAGCCCTGCGGGTAGCGCGGCTCGAGCCGCGCGGCCTTCTCGGGACCGATCCGCGCGATCAGGTCGGCGCGGAAGAGCTCGGACTCCATGTTCGTGCTGAAGCCGAGCGCGATCAGCTTGCCGATCGCCAGCGAGTCGGCAGGCGTCCAGGGCTCGGGGTCGATGCGCAGGAGCTGGAGCTCGAGCGGCAGCGCCCGCGCGGCGGCGACGGCGGCATCGACGCCCGCCGCGTACGAGTCGAGCAGGTGGCGCTCCCACGGATCGATCTGATCCGCCTCGCGGCGGGCGTGGCGGTGCAGGCCGAGCGTCCGCATCAGGCGGTCGCTCTGCAGGCCCTCGTCACCGGCGAACTCCGAGATGCGGCCGGCGGCCGCCCGGCGGAAGAACTCGAGCTGGAACAGGCGGTCCTGCCCCAGGCAGAAGCCCTGGCCGAACGCGAGGTCGGTGCGCGAGCGGGCGACGATCCGCGGTACCCCGAGCGCGTCGCGGCCGATGCGGACCTCGGACTCCAGGCCCTGGACGTGGAGCTCGCCGCGGGTCTGCGGGAGCGGGCGCCGGAACAGCTTCTGCCACGCGGCCAGCGAAAGGGCGCCGGCGCCGGCCAGGATGCCGATCGCGGAGCGTGAGGCGCGGTGGTGCATCGCCCTGCGGACTATCTCACCTTGCGCCGGCCGGTCCACCCGCGTCGACCGGCTTGGGCGCCACCGCGCTATCGCGCACGACGATGTCCTGCGCCTCGAGCGTGACGAGCGCGTCCCGGTCGCCGACGCGGCCCTGATCGACCAGCCGCGATGCCTGCTCCTCGATCGCGTCCGAGAACAGGTTGTTCATCGTGCGGCCGTTGCCGAAGAACTCCGTGCGCTCGGCGTGCAGCTGCTCGCACGCCTCGCGGACGCGGCCGTCGGCCTCGGGCGTCAGGCGGTAGTCGTTCGCCGTCGCGATCCCCTGGAAGATCGAGTGGAGCTCGTCGGGCTCGTAGTGGTCGAACGTGAACTCGTCGGTGAAGCGCGACTGGAAGCCGGTGTTCGACTCCAGGAACTCCGTCATCTCGCGCGTGTAGCCCGCCGCCGCGACGACCAGCTGCTCCGAGTCGGAGACCATGCGCACCATCAGCTCGGCGACCGCCTCGGGGCCGAAGTCGGAGCCCGCGTCCTTGCGGCGAGAGCGTGTAGGCCTCGTCGATGAACAGGACCTTGCCGAGCGCGAAGTCGACGACCTCGTTCGTACGGATCGCGGTCTGGCCGATGTGTCCGCGCACGAGCTTGCCGCGGGTGACGACCACCACGTCGCCGGTCTCGAGCAGCCCGAGCGCGAAGCAGATCCGGCCGAGGTACGAGGCCACCGTGGTCTTGCCGGTGCCCGAGGGCCCGAGCAGGAGCAGGTGGAAGGCGCGCCGGCCGGACTTCAGCCCCTCCTCCTTGCGCCGGGCCTGCACCCGCAGGAAGTCGGCCTTCTTGCGGACCTGGCGCTTGATCTCGTCCAGGCCGACGAGCTTGTCGTCCATCTCCTGGAGGATCGCGTCGATCTCCTCGCGCTCGGACGGGCCGTCGATGATCTCGAGCTCCTCGGCCAGGCGGGCGTTCGCCTCGCTCGTCTCCTCGCGCGCGCGCCGTTCCTCGGGCGCCTTGAGGGCGTCCCGCGCGCGGCCGGCGTCGGCGTCGGCCGCGCCGCGTGCGGTGCCGGTGCTGGTTCAGGGCGGCGAGCGCCTCGTTGACCATCGCCAGGCCGCGGCCGCAGTTGGCCGGCCCGACGTTCTCGCACACCGTGCGCGCGGCGAGCAGCGCCTGCTCGGCCTCGTCCAGGCGGCCCAGGCGGATCAGCGTGTACGCCATCCCGATCCGCGTGGGGACCGAGGGCCCGAAGTTCTCGCCGAACAGGCGCCGGCTCATCTCGAGCGCGTCGGCGAAGCACTTGACCGCCGCCGCGCGTCGCCCTGCTCGCGGAGCGTCATGCCCAGGCGGTGGGTGAAGTCGTAGGAGCGGCGGTCCTCGACGCCCAAGTCGCTCCGCATGGCGATCGCGGTGCGCAGCTCGTCGGCCGCCGCGGCGTAGTTGCGCTGCGCGAGATGCCGCTCGGCGATTTGACCGTGGAGCTCGGAGTGGTCCAGCGTGGGCGCGCGGCCGGCACGGTCGGCCTCGCTCAGGGCGACACGCTCGAAGCCCTTGGCCTCGTCGATCATTCCCTTGTCGAGAGCCTCGCGGGCGCGGGCCAGATAGGCGAGGGTGCGGGCCATCGCGGCGAGAGGTTAAGTGCCGTGCAGGTACGCCGCACCGCGCGGCGACAACCGGTAGCCGACTTCGAGCGACTCGGTCAGGCCGAGCTCCTTCAAACGGCGGACGCGCTGCTTGAACGGGCGCTTCTCCATGCCGTGCTGCTCGGCAAGCGTCGCGGCCAGGACGGCGGGGTGCTGCTCGATGGTCCGCAGATACGGCAGCGCCCAGGGCAGGCGCGCGATCGCGCGGTCGATCTCCGCCCGGTCCTCGTCGGTCAGCGAGGCCTGCTCGCGGAGCAGGACCCGGGGGTCGGGTCCAGCGAACCGGAGCTCGACGCGGTAGACGTGACCGGCCTTCTTCACGGCGAGCATGCGCTTCAGCTCGGCCAGCGAGGAGTGCCCGGCGCGGCGCGCGTCGGCGGCGGTGATCGACGACACCGGGACGCGCTCCACGGAGTCGATCGCCAGCTCGCCGAGCCGTGTCCTGAGATGGCCGCCGGCCTTTACGCTTGGGCGGGTCCAGCGGCGGAAGGCCAGGTCCACCTCGCCGGCCTCGATGCGGCGCAGGACGTCCTGGCGGATCAGCACGGCGGCATCGTCGCACGCGTGTGCGCATCGCCGGTCCCGGGCACCCCAGGCACATGGCCACAGCAACGAACATGGGACAGGCCGGGCTTCAGGGCTGGCGGGAGAAGGTCGCCGACGTGGTGTCGGAGCCCGTCGCCAAGCGGGCGCCGGTCGAGGCGGACCAGGTGCGCGCGGCGATCGGCGTGACGTTCTTCGTGCTCTCGGTGATGTATGTCGTCAAGACGATCTCCGAGGCGACGCGGCAGGCGCGCGAGGGCTGACCGCCCCCGGTCGTCCGGGCTGCTAGTGCCGCACAGCGCCGGCGAGGGACTCCGCCGCGTGCAGCACGGCGGCGCGGGCGTCCTCGGGCTCGAGCACCGCGGCGTCGCCGGCTTCCTTGAGGATCTCGCCGGCCAGCCACTCGTCGCTCCCGGAGAACAGCTCGACTACGACGGCGCCGTCGGCTAGCTCGTCGATCACGCGCTTGTCCTCGCGGGCCCAGCGCGCACGCTCGGGTGAGATCCACACGCGCACCGGACGCGACTCGGGCACCACGCCGGTGCGGGCCCAGCCGTCGACCGGCGGCTCGATGCCGGGGCGCGGCTCGTAGGTCTCGTCGAGTACCTGCACCGACCTGATGCGGTCGAGGCGGAACGAGCGCGACTGGTCCTTGGCCGGGTCGTAGGAGTGGACGTACCAGCCCTGCTGACCGTTCATCAGGAAGTAGGGCTCGATCCGGCGGCCGGGCGTCGCCTGGTCCTCGTTCTCCTTGTAGTAGTCGATCTCGATCAGGCGCCGGCCGGTGATCGCGGTCGACACCACGCGCGCGATCTCGGAGTCGTCGCCCTTCGCGCTCGTGATCTGCAGGCCGTCGGACGCCGGGTCGGTGCCGAGCGCCGCCACGATCTTGTCGCGCGCGGACTGGAGCTGGCCCTGCGGCAGGTGGTCGCCGATCAGGTCGATCGCGGCGACCAGCGCCTTCGCCTCGAGCGGCAGCAGCCGGGCGGGCTTCGCGAAGTTGTCGCCGTACGGCTCGGGGTCGACCTCGATCTCCCCGCCCTGGACCTCGGCATAGAGCACGTACGACCCCCCGCCGAAGTTGACGACGTTCAGCACGTCGATGTCCTCGCGCAGCTCGGTCTCGGTGATCTGCAGCGAGTCGGTGACCTGCTTGAGATCGAGCTTCGCGCCGCCGCGCGCCGCTTCGATCAGGATGCCCGCCAGAGTCACCAGCCGCGCGAACCGCTCGGGCCGGATCGGGGTGTCGCGCTTGCCGTCCGCGTCGGCGACCGGCGCGGCCGCGCTCGGCTTGCGCTCGACCGGCGCGGCGACATCCGGGCCCTCGCTGTGGCGGGCGACCACCAGCCGGATTCGCTCGTCTGTCTCCTGTACCAGCTCGGGCGGGCTCAGCACGCGGGCGCGGTCGCCCAGGCCGAGCGCCCACGAGACGAGCTGGCGGGCGTCGCCGTACTCGGTCTCGAAGACGATGCCGTCGTCCGGCGCACCGTCCACCTCGGACGGGTCGAGGACCGTGCCCGCGTGGCCGAAGTGGCGCTGCACCAGCCAGTCGATCTTCGACGACACCCAGACGCGCGCGGTGTCCTTGGTCTCGCCGAGTTGCCATGCCGCACGGGTCGCGAATTCCCGCGGCTCGAAGTCGTCGGACTCCGGCCGCTGGAAGTCGTGCTCGGCCTTCGACGAGTAGCCGACCTTGCCCTGGATGCGCGACAGGCGGAAGACGCGGATGGCCTCGCGCTCGTGCGAGTAGCCGACCACGTAGAACTGGCCGTTCTGGAAAAGCAGGTGGTACGGGTCGACCTTGCGCTTCTCGGTCGCGTCACGCCCCATCGTGTAGTACTCGAAGACGATCGTCTTGCGGCGGAAGATCGCCGTCTCGACCTTCGACAGCCGCTGCGACAGCTCGCGGCCGCCCGCGTTGGCGGTGACGGCCAGCGCCACGCTCCGCTGCTCGGGCGCGCGCAGCGGCGACGGCTTGCCCCATGAGAGCTGCTGCAGCGCCAGGCGCAGCGGCTCCGCGTACGCGAACTCGCCGTCGAGCAG
The DNA here is from genome assembly GCA_963724205.1 of uncultured Actinomycetes bacterium. GTDB lineage: Bacteria > Actinomycetota > Thermoleophilia > Solirubrobacterales > Thermoleophilaceae > CAVRTK01. The sequence goes on from CAVRTK010000001.1 coordinate 115,838, forward strand.
CGACAGCGCGGTGCGCAGCGCGCCGAGCTCCTCGTCGGTGAACTCGATCGCCGGCAGGTAGAAGTTCTCGGGCGGGAGCGTGTAGTTCTCCGCCTCGTAGTAGCCCTCGGCCGGCTTCTCGACCTTCAGCTCGATGCCGAGCGACTCGAGCTCGGCGCGGTCGGCGTAGAAGCGGCGCGCGAAGGCGTCGTCGTTCATGCCCGAGTAGCCCTCGACCTCCTGCTTGATCTCGAGCGCCGTTACGGGGCGGCGCTCGGCCATCAGGAACGAGATCAGCGAAAGCTGACGGATGAGCTTCTCGGTGTCCTTTGCCATGTGCGCTCAGGTTAGTGAGGCGAGGCGGGCGCGACTTTCGCCCCCGGCGCAGAAAAAGTCGCAAGTTGCGGGAACGGGTCGGAGGCCCGCTAGGCCAGAAAGCGCATCAGTCGGTCCGCGACCCAGCCGGGGTTCTCGTCGGCGATGAAATGGCCGGCGTCGGGAACCGTCTCCAGGCGCATGTCGTCCGCGTGGTCCATGTAGGAGTCGGGCACTCCCTTGCTGAGCGGATCGTGGGCGCCGTTCAGGTGCAGCGTCGGCACCCGTAGGCGCAGCTTCGGCGCGGCGCGGAGGTAGTGCGGGATCTCGACGGTGACCACGCTGCGATCGCGGAGGTGCACGGCGTTCGCGGAGCCCGGACGCTGGGCCGGCCGCACGTAGACCTCGGCCACGTCGTCGTCGAACGGGCGCGCGCTCCAGTAGTCGAGGAGCCAGCGGATGAAGCCAGTGCGCTCAGCGAGCACGCGTCCGCCCGGTGAGGCGAACAGGTGGATGCGCTGACCGCCTCGGCCACGCGCTGAGCGACCTGACAAACGTCACACACCCCCTGGTCGCCCGGGGGGTGTGTGACGTTGTGCATGACAGTCATGACGAACGTGACACACGTCGCCAGGAGCGGGACGTGTGTCACGTTCTCGGGGCCCTCCTTACGGAGTGATGGCCTGGCCGACGGCGCTCTCGTCCGGGCGCTCGTCGGAGCTCGTCGAGGGGCTCGAGCCGGTCACGCTTGCGGCGACGTCGCTCTCGTCCGGGCGGTTGTCGGCGGTCGTGGACGCGCTGGACCCGGTCACGGCCGCGGCGACGTTGCTCTCGTCGGGGTGCGAGGTCGGCTGCGAAGTGACGACGCCGACGTCGCTCGAGCTGCTGGTCGACTCGCCGCCGATCGCGACGATCAGGACGATCGCGATCGTTGCGAGGAGCGCGAGCAGCGCGGCCAGCGTGATGGTCCGGTGCGAGCGGACGAGCTGGGCGGAAGAGTGGGCGAGCTGTGACATGAGGGCCTCCTGCTGGGGTTGATCGATGCCCGCTGAGCATCTGTCGGGCGCCCTCGTGCGTCGTCACCCTCGCGAGTGAACCTCCGCGCGGCGACTAACCCACTGGGATGAGCCGGGGGAGGCGAGCGCTCAGGTTCCAGCCGCCGGCGGTGGTCGGACCGGCCTCCAGGGTTCCGCCGACCGCGGCCAGGCGCTCGCGCAGACCGGTCAGGCCGTTGCCCGTGCCGGCGCCCGCGAGGGCGGCGTCGGGACCGGTGGGCCCTGGCGGCTCGTTCTCGACCTCGACCACGACGGCCTCCCGCTCGCCGCGGACGAGGACCGTGACGCCTGCTCCCGACGCGTAGCGCAGCGCGTTGGTCAAGCCTTCCTGCACCACGCGGTAGGCAGCCTGTCCGAGCTCAGGCCGGAGGTTCTCCCGGTCGCCCTCCAGGCGCAGCCTGACGTCGAGCCCGCTGCCGGCGGCCCGGGCAACCAGCTCCTCGACCAGCGCGACGTCTGGCGCGGCCCCCGTGGCCCGCTCGTCGCCCAGGAGCGCGACAAGACGCCCCATGTCCTCCTCGGCCTCCCGCGCAGCGGCGGCTATCGCGTCGAACGCCTCGCCGGCGAGCTCCGGATCCTGCGCGGCCAGGCGCTGCCCGGCGCCGGCCTGGACGACCATGACGCTGATCGCGTGCGCGACGATGTCGTGCAGCTCGGAGGCTATGCGCGCCCGCTCGTAGCGGACCGCGAGCGAGGCGTGCGCCTCACGCTCCTCCTCCAGCTCGCTTGCCCGCTCCGCCAGCCGGCGCGCCACGTCCTCGCGCTCGCGCAGGGCGCGGCCCGCGCCCCATCCCGCCCCCGTCAGGAGCAGCGCCGGTACGGGTGACTCACCGTCAATGAGCGCGGCGCTGTCCCAGGCACCGGCGAGGCAGGCAAACGCGGCGACGCCTCCCCAGCGCGCGTCGTAGCGGCCCGCGGCGAACGCGTGGGCCGGAACGATGAGCGCAAGCGTGAAGAAATACGCCTCGCCCCCGGTGAGCAGCACCGCGACGGCTCCGGCTGCCGCCACCCACGTCGCCCGCGGGTGGTCGCGCGCCGCTCCCAGCAGCCCGCCGAGCAGTGTGGCCACCGCGATGGCCCATACGCTCGCGCCCTCGACGGCCACGCCCACGCTGCCGACAGCGGCTCCCACCGCGCCGATGGCGAGCTGCGCACGCGGCCGCGTCACGTCAGGCTTCCACTAGCACCGGCAGCCGGACGACCGCCGCTGCGCGGCCACCGCGCGTGGTCGTCTCGAGCGTTCCGTGGTGGAGCTGCACGCGCTCTCGTGCGCGCTCGATCGCCGCCTGCGAGCGGCGCCGCGCGGGACCGGAGACCGTCAACTCGATCGCACTCTCGCCGAATCGGATCTGCACCTCCACCCTCTCCGAGTCGGCCAGGCTGCCGACCAGGTGCTCCACGATCCGGTAGACGGACAGCTCGATCGCCGGCGGCAGAACGCGCGGATTGCCCTCGACCACGAGCCGCGATTCGGCGTTGGCGCGGGTCAGGAGCGCGTCGAGGTGGGTCAGCGTCGGCTGGGGCTCGGTGGTCGAGGCCGACTCGTCATCACGCAGCGCTCCCACCAGCCCCCGCATCTCCTCCAGCGTGCGCCTGCTCTCCCGCTCGATGTCCACCAGGGTGGCCGTGGCGGCCTCCGAGTCGCCGCGCGGCGCGTCGTCGGCTAGCCGCGCCAGCTCCCCGAGGCGCCGCTGAAGCAGCTCGTCGAGCTCTCCCGACAGGCGGCCGCGATCGGTCGCGACCTCCAGGCGCGCGCGCTCGTCCCGGGCGCTGCGCAGCTCGGCCGTGCGCTCCTCGAGCTGGTCGACCAGGCGGCCACGGGAGTGAACGACCCGGCCTATGGACCAGACGACCACGATCGCGCCGGTCATGACCGTCGCCGACACCGGGTCGAACGTGAGGAACATGTCGGTGGCGCCCAACCCCGCGGAGAGGGCGAGCCCGGCCCAGGCCTCGCGCCCGTCGAGCCGCGACGCGGCGGCGAAAGCGAACAGCATTGCCGTCGGCAGCACGACACCACAGCGCAGGAACTCCGTGCCGAGAAGCGCGATGTTCACCAGGAGTCCGCAATACGCGGCACCCGCGGCCTGAAGGGGGGCGACGCGTCGCCACAGCAGCGGCACGGTGACCAGCGGGAACAGCACGAACGCGAGCTCCCGCGGCATGAGGTTGCCGATGTGGACCGCGGACTTCGCCTCGGGGTCGCTCGACTCGACCGCGTCGGCGATCCCGCCCCAGACGTTGTCGTACATCAGCAGCAGGCCGAGCACGGTCATGACCACGGTGATCACCACGTCGCGCCTGGCGATCCGGCTGCCGGCGACCTTCATGGAAGCGATCATCATCGTGGGACCTCCTTCGTGTAAAGCCCACGCCGCCGATCGGCGCGGTCTGCGCATCGAGGATCCACCGAAGGGAGGGGACCGGGATCACCCGGCCGGATGAACCGGTTCCGCCCGTTTCACCCGCGGGGATGACGCGCAGGCGCCGAACAGCGATGATCGTCCCGTGGCAGTGAGCGGCCCTTTCGTCACGATCCTGTTCACCGACCTGGTCGGCTCGACATCGCTCTTCGACCGCCAGGGCGACGACGCGGCTGACGCGGTCCGGCGTGAGCACTTCGCGCAGTTGCGGACCGCTCTCGCCGCGCACGACGGCCGGGAGGTCAAGACGACCGGCGACGGGCTGATGGTGGCGTTCTCGAGCGCGGTCGCGGCCGTGCGCTGCGCCGTCGACATGCAGCGCGCCACCGCCGCGGCGACCCCGGAGCTGGGGCTCCGCATCGGGCTGGACGCCGGTGAGCCGCTCGCGCAGGACGGCGACCTGTACGGCACCCCTGTGAACGTCGCGAGCCGCCTGGCCGACGCGGCCGAGCCCGGCCAGATCCTCGCGTCCGACGTGGTGCGCCAGGTGGCCGGCAATCGCGTCGCCGAGCTGATGCAGGCGGCCGGGCCACTCCGCCTGCGCGGGCTCGCGGACCGGGTCATGACCGCCGACGTGCGCTGGCGCGAGGACGAGGCGGACGAACCGCCGGCCTTCGAGCAGCCGGACGCGCCCGCGCGCGAGATCACCGTCGTGATCGCCGACGACCAGCGCCTGCTGCGCACGGGGTTCCGCGTGATCCTCGACGCCGAGCCCGACATCCGCGTGGTGGGCGAGGCGGCCGACGGCCGCGCGGCGGTCGACGTCGTGCTGCGCCGCCGCCCCGACGTCGTGCTGATGGACATCCGGATGCCGGAGCTCGACGGCCTCAAGGCGGCCGAGCGCCTGCTCTCCGAGCCGGACCTGGACACCGCCGTGCTGATGCTGACCACCTTCGACCGCAGCGAGTACGTGTACGAGTCGCTGCGGGTCGGCGCGAGCGGCTTCCTCCTGAAGGACACCCCGGCGGACCGGCTGCTCGACGCCGTGCGCGTGGTCGCCGCCGGCGACGCGCTGCTCGCCCCGTCGATCACCCGCCGGCTGATCGAGCAGTTCGCCCGCGCCGCGCGCCCCGAGTCGGCCGGGGTCCCCTCTGCGCTGGCCGACCTGACCTCACGCGAGGTCGACGTCCTGCGGCTCGTGGCCCGCGGCCTGTCCAACGCGGAGATCGCGGAGCAGCTCGTGCTCGGCGAGAACACGATCAAGACCCACGTCGCGCACGTCCTGAGCAAGCTGGGGCTGCGCGACCGCGTCCAGGCGGTGGTGGTCGCCTACGAGAGCGGCCTGGTCGCCCGCGAGCTGTCGCCGGCGGGAGGCGAGGAGAGCTAGGCCCCTACTTCAGGCCGCGTCCGCGCGGCGGCCGAAGTACGCCGACGACGAGATGCCGCGGTCGTAGCCCGACCAGCACTCTCCGGCGCCGAGCGACTTCTCGATCCGGTCGAACGACCCGAGCGTGCCGCCGAGGTTGTCGATCATGTGGACGAGCGTGGCCTCGCGCGTGCAGGGAGCGACCGGCGACCCGTGCTCGAGCTTGCCGTGGTGGGACAGGATGATGTGGAGCACGGCCTGCGCGACGTCGGGCGGGAAGCCGGGCAGGTCCTCGATCCGCCGGCGCACCATGTAGTAGCCCAGCGGGATCTCCCCCTGGAGCTTGCCCGCGTCCGACATCTCGATCGACAGGCCCTGCGACTCGTACGCCTCGATCTTCCCGATGTCGTGCAGCAGCGCCCCGGTGACTGCGACGTCGCGATCGATGCCGGGGAACGTGGCCGACAGCGCGCTGACACCCTGCGCCACCGACAGGCAGTGCTCGAGCAGGCCGTGCCGGTAGGCCTGGTGGTAGTGCTTGGCCGCCGGGGCCTCGCGCCACCGGGCCCACTCGGGCGAGCGCTCGCCGAAGAACGAGTCGAGCAGGGCGCGCAGATGGGGGTTCTGGACCGTGGCGATCAGGTCGCGCATGTCGGCGACCATCGCGTCGGGCGGATGCGGCGGCCCGTCGTGCAGGTCGCGCGCGTCGTATTCGTGGTCCGCCGCCGGGCGGATGTCTCGCACGGTGATGCAGCCGCCGTAGCGTGCGTCGACCGCAAAGCGCCCCTCCACGCGCACGATCGTGCCGGGGGCCGTGGCGCCGGCGGACGCGTCGACGTCGTCCCACACCACCCCCTCGACGGTGCCGGTGACGTCGGACAGCCGGAGCTTCACGTACTGGTCGCCGTTGCGCTTCTCGCGGCGCACCCGGTCGCGGACGACGAACACGGAGTCGACGACCTGCCCATCCCGGAGCTCGCGCGCGAACGCCTTTCCGACATCGAGCTCACGGTCGTCGATCAGGGCTCCTTGATGCATGGGATGAGCCACCGTAGATGGGTGATCGGACGGCTGGTTTGCCTCGCCCGCGCGCACGGTAGGTTCCCTACATGGCCACTGACACCACACCCTCACAGGGGATCCTCTCCCCCGAGCGCTCACAGGAGCGCGAGCAGCTCATCGAGATGCTGCAGAAGGCTTACTGGATGGAGATCGAGACCGTGATGTCCTACATCGCGAACTCGATCAACCCCGACGGCGTGCGCGCCCAGGAGATCATCGAGTCACTCAAGGCGGACGTCCAGGAAGAGCTCGGGCACGCGCAGGAGTTCGGCAACCGGATCAAGGAGCTGTACGGCGTCGTGCCGGGCTCGCTCGAGTTCCAGGCCGAGCAGTCGTTCCTCCAGCCGCCCGATCACCAGACCGACATCGTGCACGTCATCAAGGGCGTGATCCAGGCGGAGTCGGGCGCGATCGAGCACTACAACAAGATCATCGAGTTCACCGACGAGATCGACCCGGTGACCAACGACATGGTCATCGCCATCCTCCGCGACGAGGAGGGTCATCGCAGGCTCTTCGAGGGATTCCTGCGCGAGTACGAGGCCGAGGGTTTGGCGTAACCCTCGTGAGGCGTATGGTTCGTGTCGGACCGCATTCGACACGAAAGGTTCCGTGCGATGGACCGTACGCTCCTACCCCTCGACGCACAGCCGCTGTCGGACTTCGACGAAGCCGAGGCGGCCGGTCAGGAGCTCGACGCCATGGTGGGCGGGCTGGGTCCCGTCCCCGGCCGGGAGGACGTCCTCCTGGACTCGTTCGAGGAGGACTCGTTCGACGCGAGCATCCTCGCCGCGATGGTGAGCGCCCGCTAGCGCCGGTGACACCGTGGACGTAGTCGTGGCCGGTGGCCACGGCAAAATCGGTCTGCGCCTGCTGCGGCTGCTGAACCAGAACGGGCACCGCGGGCGCGGGCTGATCCGCAACGAGGACCATGCCGCGGCCCTGCTGTCAGCCGGCGGCGAGCCGGCGGTCGTCGACCTCGAGCAGACCTCCGTGCCCGACCTGGCCATCGCGATCCAGGGAGCCGACGCGGTGGTGTTCGCGGCCGGCGCGGGACCGGGCAGCGGCGAGGAGCGCAAGTGGTCGATGGACTACGGAGGCGCGGTCAAGCTGATCGAGGCCGCGCAGCACGAGGGCATCCGCCGCTACGTGATCGTGTCGTCGATGGGCGCGGCCGACCCGGCGGCGACGGGCGCCGAGGGAGGCTTCGCGGTCTACCTCCAGGCCAAGCACGACGCCGACCAGAAGCTCAAGGAGAGCGGCCTGGACTACACGATCGTGCGCCCCGGCATGCTGAACGACGACGCCGGCACCGGCCGCGTGTCGGTGGGCGAGCGGCTCGACCGGGGGGCGATTCCCCGCGACGACGTGGCCGAGGTGCTGCTGGCGGTGCTCGGCGCCGACGCGACGATCGGCAAGGACTTCGACCTCGTGAGCGGCGACACGCCGATCGGCGAGGCGGTCGCGTCGCTGTAGCGGCGCCGGCCGACCGCTCAGGCCGTCTGAGCGGCCTCGGCCTGCTCGGCCCGCCGCCGGGCCGACTTCTTCTTGCGCCCGGCCGCGTCGATCGGCGCGGTCCGCCGGATCTCCTCGAGCAGGCGCGCCCCGAACTCGCCGGCGGACTCTCCCGGCTGCTTCCCGCCGCCCTCCGGGCGGAAGAAGCGCACCGCGACCAACGGCCGCTTGGGGAAGCGCGGGATGTCCCCTGTCCCGGTGACCGTGCAGCACACGATCTCGGCCTCGGGCACGGCCTCGGCCAGGCGCCCGAACCCGCTGCGAGCGCGAAGCGTCCGGCCGAGCGACCTCGTCCCCTCGGGGAACACGCCGATGCACGAGCCCTTCCGCAGCTCCGCGATCGCGGTGTCGAGCGCGTGCGCGTCGCCCGCGCCGCGGTCGATCGGGATCTGGCCCATGCCGTCGAGGACCTTGTCGAGCCCGCGGATCTTCCACAGCTCGCGCTTGGCCAGCGCGCGGATCTGGCGGCGCGGCATGCCCGGCGATGCCGACCGCGATGGGGTCCCAGTAGGAGTCGTGGTTGCCGGCCAGCAGGACCGGGCCCGACTCGGGCAGGTGCTCCCTGCCGGTCACCTCGAGCCGCCCCCACTGCCGCACGATCGGCGAGCACGCCGCCATCGCGGCGCGGTACGCGCTTGTGAAGTTCTCGGTGGGCGCAGCCATCCGGCGCGTGATCTTAGGCGGCCCGGTACGGCATGCTCCCGTGGACATGGCCAAGGCTGACGCCACCTTCCTCGACGCCGGCGGGCGAGAGCTGCGGGTCACCAGCGGCGATCGGGTGATCTTCCCGTCGACCGAACACACGGCCGAGGTCACGAAGCTCCAGATCGTCGAGTACTACCTGTCGGTCAGCGACGGGATCATGCGCGCGCTCGAGCGGCGGCCGACCACGCTCGAGCGCTGGCCGAAGGGCGTGCACCCGGGCATCCGCCTGTCGACGCGCGAGCGGGGCGGCGGCGACGCCTTCTACCAGAAGCGCATCCCGAAGGGCGCCCCTGAATACGTGCAGACGGCGCGCATCGAGTTCCCCTCCGGGCGCCACGCCGACGAGATCTGCCCGACCGAGGTGGCGGTCGTCGGCTGGTGCGCCCACATGGGCACGATCACGTTCCACCCGTGGCCGGTGCGCAGCGGCGACGTCGACCACCCGGACGAGCTGCGCATCGACCTCGACCCGCAGCCCGGCACGGACTTCGACGACGCCGTGCGCATCGCGGCCGAGGCCCGCGGGCTCCTGGAGGAGCTCGGCTACACGGGCTTCCCGAAGACCTCCGGGGGCCGGGGCGTGCACATCTACGTGCGGATCGAGCCGCGCTGGACGTTCACCGACGTCCGCCACGCCGCGATCGCGTTCGGGCGCGAGCTCGAGCGCCGCATGCCCGGCCAGGTCACCACCAAGTGGTGGAAGGAGGAGCGCGGCGAGCGAGTGTTCGTCGACTACAACCAGAACGCCCGCGACCGCACGATCGCGTCGGCCTACAGCGTGCGCCCGAAGCCCGGCGCGCCGGTGTCGGCGCCGCTGATGTGGGAGGAGCTGGGCGAGTGCCGGCCCGAGGACTTCACGGTCGCGACGATGCCGGCGCGCTTCGCCGACGTGGGCGATCGCCACGCGGCGATCAACGACGAGGCCCACTCGCTTCAGCCGCTGCTGGACATGTACGAGCGCGATGAAGCCGAGGGCGCGGGGGACATGCCGTACCCGCCGGACTACCCGAAGATGCCGGGCGAGCCCAAGCGCGTGCAGCCGTCGCGCGACCGCGACCGCAAGGACCGCCGGACGGGGGGGGGGGGGGGGCGGCGGGAGGCGCTGGGGGGGGGGGGGGGGGAGGAGAGCGCGGACGCGCTGGAGGGCTTCGCGGTCGCGAGCTGGTGGCTCGACGACGTCGACGCCGCCATCGACGGCTCGCGAGCGGGCCTACGCCCTGCGCCGGGAGCGCGGGCGAGACGGTCGAGGCGGCCGCGTCGCCGGCTTGCTGGCCTGGGACCACGGCGCCATGCGGGGCGCCAACGCCGTGGCCAACGGCTGGCTGCAGCGGGCGCGGCGGCTGATCGGGAGCTGCCAGCCGTCGGCCGAGCAGGCGTGGCTGCCGTTGATCGAGGCGTCGTTCCACATCGACACCGACGCCGAGCGCGGTGCTGCGCTGAGCACCGAGGCGGCGGAGCACGCCCGGGCCCACGGCGGCTTCGAGATCGAGATGACGGCGCGGACCCTGCAGGGGCTGGCGCTCGTGAGCCTGGGCCGGGTGCGAGGAGGGCACCCAGCTGCTCGACGAGGGCACCGCGGCGGCCACGGCGGGCGAGCTGCACGACCCGATCGCGATCGGCTCGTGCTGCTGCAACATGATCATCGCCTGCGAGCGGCGCGCGACTTCGACCGGGCCGGCCAGTGGTGCGAGCGGCTGGCGGCGTTCTGCGAGCGCACCGGTCAGCGGCCGCTGCTGGCCCTCTGCCGGGCCCACCACGGGACGGTGCTGACGATGCGCGGCGACTGGGACGGCGGCCGAGGAGGAGCTGGAGTGGGCGGCGGGCGAGCTGTCGACGCTGCGGCCACCGCTGGCCGGCTACGCCCGGGCCCGCTTCGCCGAGCTGCGGCGGCGGCAGGGCCGGCCGCGGGAGGCGCGCGCGCTGCTGGGCGCAGGCCGGCGCGCACGTGCTCGGCGCCTCTGGTCCGGGCGGCGCTGGCCTCGACGACGACGATCCGTCCGCGGCGCTGGGCCACGCCGAGCGCTACCTGCGCGGCCTCGGCGGCGAGCAGCCGATCGAGAGCGCCGCCGCGCTCGAGCTGCTCGTGCCGATCCGGATCAGGCTCGGCGAGCTGGGCCGCGGCCCGCGACGCCCACGCGCGGCTGGCGGCGATCGCCGAGGCCGTCGGCGACCGAGTCCGCTGCGCGCGGCCGAGCGCGCGCCGGCGGCCGGATCGCGCTCGCCGAGCGGCGACGCCGACGCGGCCCGCCGGGCCCTCGAGGACGCGATCGACCTGTACGAGCGCAGCGGCACGCCGTTCGAGGCGGCGCAGGCCCGGCTGGAGCTGGCCCGGGCGCTGGCGGCGCGAGGACCGCGCCGGCGGCCGGCGCTCGAGCAGGCGCTGCGCGGCCCGCGCCACGTTCGAGGAGCTCGGCGCCGAGCGGGCCGGCGAAGGTGGCCGACAAGCTCGTCGGGCGGCTCGGGGGGCGGAGCGCGGCCGCCGAGCGCGGCGGGCTGACCGACCGCGAGGTCGAGGTGCTCGCGCTGGTCGCCGAGGGCCTCTCCAACCGCGAGATCGCCGAGCGGCTGGTGGTCAGCGAGCACACGGTGCACCGCCACCTGGCCAACATCTACGCGCGGCTGGGCGTGTCCTCCCGCGCCGCGCAGTCGCCGTGGCCGCCGAGCGCGACCTCCAGCTAGGCGCTCGCCGGCTGGAACAGCTCGATCGGGTTGCCGGCGGGATCCTCGAGCAGGATCTGCTGCCCGCCCGGCCCGCTGACGATGTCGTTGCGGAACGTCAACCCGGCAGATCGCAGCCGCTCCACGTCGGCCGCGATGTCGTCGACGACGAAGTGGATGCGGTTCCAGCCGCCGGGCTCTGGCGTGCGGCCGTCGGGCATCGGCCGCCCGGCCGAGCTCTTCGGGCCGCTGAGCAGCAGCCGCAGGTTGCCGCGCACGACGTCGGCGAACGCGGGCACGGCGTTGGTGCGCACCTCGAAGCCGAAGTGTGTGGTGTAGAAGGCGACGGCGTCCTCGACGTCGTCGACCATGTAACGGACGTTCACGAGCTCGTCAGTCACGTCCGGTCACCTCCCGGGTGTTGGTGGTTCTGTTCGATCGCCTCGATCAGGAAGCCGATGCGGGTGCCGAGCTCATCGGCCGTGCGCTCGAACGCGGGCAGCTTCTCCTCGTCGCTTCCGGGCTCACGCGCGGGGTCGGGGATGCTCCAGTGGATCAGCTCGGGCCCGCCGGGGAACTCGGGGCAGACCTCGCGCACGCGGTCGCACAGGCTGATCACGTAGTCGAAGCGCTCCCCGGCGAACTCGCTCAGGTGCCGCGAGCGACGCCCGGCGATGTCGATGCCGCGCTCGCGCAGCACCCGCACCGCGTTCGGGTGCAGCGGCTTGGGGTGGCTGCCCGCGCTGGCCGCCCGCACCGCGCCGCCGGACAGCCGCTCGGTCAGCGCCTCGGCGATCTGCGAGCGCGCGCTGTTGCCCGTGCACAGGAACAGCACGCGCGCGAGCGGCGCGCCGCGCTCGCGCGGCGTGGGTGAGCGCGGCGCCGCCGTCAGTCCCGGGTGCAGCGACACGCCGGCGCTCGAGAGCAGCTCGCCGCAGCGGACGAGGTCGAGGACGTAGTAGCTGTCGCGGCCGTCGGCGGCACTGCGCCGCATCGAGACGAGGCCACCGTCACGCAGCTGGCGCAGGTGGTACGAGACCAGGCTCTGGCGCCGGCCCGCCAGCTCGCAGAGCTCGCCCACGCGGCGATCGCTGCGCGCCAGCTCACTCAGCAGCCGCCACCGCAAGGGGTGCCCGGCCAGCCGCAGGAAGGGCGGCGGCGAGGTCTCGCCGGATGCTGCGGCGGCGATCACTCCACGAGATTACATCAATCCAGTTTGATGCGATGGCGAGGGCTCGCCCTCGTCATCTCAGTGCGAGGACACCCGAATGGCAAGGACGCAGAGAACGACGCTTGCCCTGGCAAGCGAGTGACCGAGGACGCAGCCAGTCGGTGTGCCCGCAGCCAACCAGATGGCGAGGGTGGGAATCGAACCCACGACACCACGATTTTCAGTCGTGTGCTCTACCAACTGAGCTACCTCGCCGCAGCGGCACGATGGTAGCGGCGCCGCCCGCCCCGGTAGCGTCCGGGGCCGTGAGCGAGCTGATCCACACCTGTTACCGGATCACCGACATCGACCGGTCGGTCGAGTTCTACGAGAAGCTGGGCTTCGAGGAGCTGCGCCGGCTGCCGATCCGCGACGAGGCGATCAACGTCTTCATGGGCCTGCCCGGCGACGGCGCCCGCCTCGAGCTGACCTGGAACAAGGACCAGGACGGCCCGTACGACGATCGGCACGGGCTACGGCCACATCGCGGTGACGGTCGACGACCTCGACGGCACGCTCGAGCAGCTCGCGTCGCGTCGGGCATCGAGCCGGAGCAGCCGCCCTACCAGGTGCGCGAGGGCGGCTCGCGGATCTGCTTCGTGCGCGACCCGGACGACTACCGGATCGAGCTGATCGAGAGGCCGACGTGACGCGCCCGCCGGCTGACGCATCCTGCTGCTCCTCGCGCTGGCCGCGCTCGTCGCCGGCTGCGGCGGGCGGTGACGACGGCGGGTCGAGCGCTCGCTCGACGACTCGCTCGGCTACCTGCCGAAGAACGCCGCCGGTCGTCGTCACGTCGACACCGACCTCGACGGCGAGCAGTGCAAGAACCTCGACAAGCTGCTCGGCGAAGTTCCCGTTCGGCGGGCAGGTGAAGAGCCAGATCAAGCAGTCGCTCACCCAGCAGGGCGTCGACTTCGACAAGGACGTGAAGCCGCTGCTCGGCAACGAGCTGGTGGTCGGCGTCGCCCGACGCGCAGGCGGTCGATGGACGACGCGGCGGAGGACAAGTACGTCGTCGTCTTCCCCTCGGGACGGCGGCAAGCTCGCGCGAGCTGATCGAGAAGGAGGGCGACGCGCAAGAAGTCCGGCGAGCATCGACGGCGACGACGTGTACGAGTCGCGGCGACGGATCGGCGTCGGTCCTCAAGGGCGACACGCTGGTCGGCGCCAGCGACCGCGCCGACGCTCGAGGCCGCCGCTCCAGCGCCACGACGGCGACGACAAGCTGACCGAGGACGACTTCAACGCGCGCGTTCGCGGGCCTGCCGGCGGACGCGCTCGTGCGCGTCTACGGCGACGCGCAGGAGCTGCTCGAGGCCGACCCGGAGACCGCCGACGGCGCGGAAGGTCAAGTGGGTCGCCGGCCTGCGCAAGTTCGGCGTGACGGCGACGCGCCGAGGGCGACGGCCTCGCGCTCGACGGCGCGCGTGAACACGGAGGGCGTCGGCGCGCAGGACCTGCCGCTCGCGGCCGGCGACGAGGCGCCGCGCGGTCGCGCGCCTCGGCGACTACGCGCTCGGCGTAGCGCGACCTGGCGCAGTCGTGCCGGTTCGTCGAGAGCGTCGCGGCGACGGCCGACCCGGAGGGGTTCAAGGACTACGACAGAGGCAAGCAAGGCCGGCCGGCAAGCAGCTCGGCATCGACTTCGACCAGGACGTGATCGACCAGTTCACCGGCGACACGACGGTCGCCGGCGGGCTCGACGGCAGCGTCGCGGTGCGCAGCGAGGTCAAGGATCCGGCCGCGATGAAGAAGACGCTCGCGAAGTGCGTCAAGGCGGGCGGCGGCGGCGACCTCGAGTTCGCCGAGGCCGGCGGCCTGGTCGAGGCGACCGACGAGCGACGGCGACAAGCCCTACTTCGGCATGGTCGGCGACGTGTTCGTCGCCGCCGGCAGACGCCCGGCGCGCGCGAAGGCGATCGCCGACGGTCGAGCCGAAGCCGGTGAGCGGCGCCAAGGGCGCGGTCGTGTTCGTGGCCGACGGCGAGGCGATCGCCAAGGCGGTCCTCGAGCGGAGCGGGCAGGACGGCGGCCGCGGGCCTGTTCACCGGGCCGGTCGGCGACCTGACCGCCTACGTGACCGCCGCGCCGGACGGGATGCGCGGGCGCGCGAAGCTGAAGATCGAGTAGCCGGCCGCCGCTAGGACCAGGCGTCCCAGCGGCGCAGCTCGGGCAGCGGGTCGATCGGCGTGCCGCCGGCCTGCCAGGCGCCCGACCCAGATCTCGAAGTGCAGGTGCGGGCCGCTCGACGGCGCCGGTCGACCCGACGTCGGCCGAGCCGCTCGCCGGTGCGCGACGCGCTGGCCCTCGCGCACGCGCGTCGAGCCCTCGCGCAGGTGCATGAAGACGTACGAGCGGTTCTCGCCGGCGCCTCGAGGACGATGTAGTGGCCGGCGCCGCCCGCCTGGTAGGCGACGGTCGTGACGATGCCGCCGCGCGGCGCGACGACCGGCGTGCCCTGCGGCGCGGTCAGGTCCTGGCCCTGGTGGACGTGGCCGGGGCGGCCGGCGCCGAAGCGGCCGCCGTCGCCGCCGTAGGAGAACGCGCCGGCGATCGGGAAGCGGTGCGCGGTAGAAGCCGAGCGAGTCGGTAGGTGCTCGCGCGGCTCGCGCGGCGCGCAGCCCGCGGCCGCGGGAGTCGCGCGCGGTCAGGCGCAGCTGCAGCGTGCCCTCGGGCAGGCGGCCGCCCTCGCGGCCGGTGAAGGAGATCGGATGTGGCTGCGCTCGCGTCGTGCGGTCGCCGAGGTCGATCGTGCGGACGCGCTTGCCGCCGCGCAGGACCTGGAGCTTGACGCGCACGGTGCGGCGCGCGGCCGTCGATCCGGAAGGCGACCCGCGCCGGGCGGCCGAGGTCGTAGAAGCGGCGCGGCGTTCGCGCTGGAACGAGGCGAGCACGGGCCGCGCGTGCCGCCTGCGCGCCTGCGCGGCGGCGCTCGTCGCGCGGCTGGGCGGGCGCGGTCGCCGGGCGCGGTGCCGCCGTGGCGCGGGTGCCGCGGCGTGGCGCCCGAGCGCGCGGCGCGGCGGTGCCGCCGGAGCCGCCGCGAGCGGCGGCGAGGAGGCGACGGCGCCGACGGCGACGCGGCGGCGAGCGCGCCGGAATGGTCCGGGAGGGAGGCGCATCTCGAGTCTGCGTCGGCACAGCGGCCGTGGCGCGAAGCGGCTGCAAGCGATCTTGCAGAGCCGCCGCCGCTGAGTAGCGTCGAGGGCGTGAGCAACGCGATCCAACTGCGCGGCGTCGTCAAGCGCTACGGCGCGATCACCGCGGTCGACGGGCTCGACCTCGACGTGCCGGAGGGAACGTGCGTCGGCCTGCTCGGCCCGAACGGCGCCGGCAAGTCGACGACGATGCGGCTGCTGACCGCGCAGGCGATCGCCGACGAGGGCGAGCTCGAGGTGCTCGGCTACCGCGCTGCCCGGACGAGTCGAAGGCGGCGCGCGCGCGAGTGCGGCGTCGTGCCGCAGCTCGACAACCTCGACACGACGCTGACCGTCGAGCAGAACCTGCTCGTCTTCTCCTACCTGTACCGCGTGCCGCGCGCGCGAGCCGCAAGGCGGCGATCGAGCGCGCGCTCGAGATCGCCCACCTGCGCGACCGCCGCGACGCGAAGGTCGACGAGCTGTCGGGCGGCATGCGCCGGCGGCTGCTGATCGCGCGCGCGCTCGTGCACGAGCCGCGGCTCGTGCTGCTCGACGAGCCGACCGTCGGGCCTCGACCCGCAGGTGCGCCAGGAGCTGTGGGCGCTGATCGACCGGCTGCGCTCCGAGGGCGTGTCGATCCTGATGTCGACGCACTACATCGAGGAGGCCGAGCGGCTGGCCGACACGGTCGTCGATCATGTCCCACGGCAAGGCGGTCGCCAGCGGCACGCCCGGCCGAGCTGGTGCGCGAGCACGCCGGCGCGCGAGGCGGTCGAGGTCTACGGGCCGCCCGCGCGGCTGGCCGAGGTCGAGGCGGACGCCCGCGCGCGACGGCGTGCGCACGCGCCGCACCGGCACGTCGATCACGCTGCTCGACGCCGAACGGCGCAACGGCGACGGCCCGAGGGCGAGCGGCGCCCGCCCAACCTCGAGGACGTCTTCGTGCTGCTGACCGGCGAGGAGATCGCGTGAGCGCGACGTCGCCGCCGCCACCGCGCCGCCGCGCCCCGCGCTCGGCCGCCTCGAGCGGCCGGCGCTCGCCGGCGTGCTCGTGCGCGAGGTCGTCAACTTCTCCTCCTACTGGCGGTCGACGACGTTCTCGTCGACCGTCGAGCCGACGATCTACCTGCTCGCGTTCGGCTTCGGCTTCGGCTCGCTCGTGTCGGAGGTCGGCGGCTACGACTACGTCGAGTTCGTCGGCACCGGCACGGTCGCCACCGCGGTGCTGTTCTCGTCGGTCTTCCCGGCGATGTTCGGGACGTTCGTCAAGTACCAGTTCCAGCGCACCTACGACGCGATCCTGGCCGCGCCGGTCGACACGGAGGAGCTCGTCACCGGCGAGGCGCTGTGGATCGCGATGCGCGCCGGCGTCTACGGCAACGCGCCGATGCTCGTGGCGATGCTGTTCGGCCTCGACCCGAGCCTGGGGCATGCTGCTCGTGCCGTTCATCGCTTCACCGCCGGCTACGGCTGGGCGCTGCTTCGGCATCTCGATCGCCGCGTTCCTGAAGTCGATCGAGAACTTCAACTACGTGACGAGCGCGGTGATCACGCCGCTGTTCCTCGTCGCCGGCACGTTCTTCCCGATCATCGGGCTGCCCGAGTGGGCGCAGGTCGCTGGCCAAGCTCAACCCGCTCTACCACTGCGTGCGAGCTCGTCCGCGACGCCGTCTTCGGCTTCGAGGGCTGGGTCGACGTCGGCCACTCGGCGTGCTCGTCGGCTTCGGCCTGCTCGTGTGGCGGGTGGCGATCGCCGGGATGCAGCGCAAGCTGATCGACTGATGGCCCGCCCGCGACGGGCGGCACCCGCCCTTAGGTCCCGTAGGCGGCTCCTCCCGAAAGCTTGGCGAGCAGGTCAGGGGGCCTCCCCGATGTCCGGCGCCCCGCCAACGGCGAAGCTCCGAGCATGAAGTTGACCACCCTTCAGCTAGAGCTTGATCACGTGAGGACTTCCCACCCCACGAAGGTCGCTCAGAGCTCGAGGCGAAGCCCTCCCCCGAGTAGGCCCCTCCTCCGCCGACACCCGCTTGCCCACTGGCGCCCGCCCCCGGCGGGCGCCGGTCGTTGTGGGCTCACGTGCCGGGCGCTGCTGCAGGCCGAACTTCGAGCCCTGGTCATCGCGGCACAGCTTGAAGCGACCGAACCTGGCCTTGACTCCCCGCGCCCTCGACGTTGATCTCCTCTTCAGGCCGCCGAGCGACTTGACGCGCTCGAGCGCCTGCTCGATGTCGTCGACGGCGATGAACGCGTCCGGCGCCGCCTCGGCGTCGCCGCCGTGCATGCCGCCGGCACGTTCGGCATCTCGATCCCGAAGCCCTGTCGCGCAGGCTCGACGCGCCAGCCGAACAGGCCCTCGAAGAACGTGCGCCCGCGTTCGGGGTCGCCGACACCCAGTGCGATGAACGACATGTCGCCGACCATCGTCACTCCTCCTTTGTGCTCGCCGGCGGGACGGTCACGCCGTCAGCGCTACGAGGCCGCGGCTAGGGTGGATGCCATGGACGACGACGACATCCGCGCGCTGGTCGCGCGCCTGGCCCGGCCCCACCCCTCCGGCGGCGACGTCGTCGAGCGCGTCGCCATCCTCGCCGAGGGCGACGACTTCGCCGAGGTCATGCAGTGGATCGAGGAGCACGGCGGCAAGCCGGAGGAGATGCCCGCGCCGGGCCGCGGGGCGCGCGGCAGGGCCTGCACGGTCCGCGGTTCACCGACTCGAGCGGTCCGGCACGCCGAGAAGCCGCGCCGCTTCGTGCTGCCGCCCGGCATGCTCGCCTGATCAGACCCCGCCGACGCGCTTCAGCAGCTCGATCGCGCCGTTCTTGTTGAGCGGCTCGTTCAGGTTGCCGCACTTCGGCGACTGCACGCACGACGGGCAGCCGGACTCGCACGGGCACTCGGAGATCAGCCGCAGCGCGTCGTCGACCAGCCGCTCGAACTGGTGGTAGCCCGTGCGCGTGATGCCGACGCCGCCGGGGTGGCCGTCGTAGATGAAGATCGTCGGCCGGCCGGTCTGCGGGTGGTAGGCGGTCGACAGCCCGCCGATGTCCCAGCGGTCGCACATCGCGATCAGCGGCAGCACCGCGATCTGCGCCGTGCTCGGCGGCGTGCAGCGATCCCTGGAGGACGTCGAGCGGGAACTCGTCGTCGAGCAGCTTCTCGGGCATCACGTACCAGAGCGCCTGGGTGACGAAGTGCTGCTCGGGCAGCTCGACCGGCTGGCAGGTCGAGCGGCTCGTGGTCGGTCACGCGCTTGCGCTGGTAGGCGACGACCTCCTCGGACACCGACACGATCCCGAAGTTCAGCTCGACGTCGCCGAGCATCCGCTGCTCGCGGACCTCCTCGATGAACGTGTCGGTCTCGGTCTTCGGCTGCGTGTACCAGTCGCCGTGGAACGGCTCGACGAGCGCGCGGCGGTCGTGCAGCTCGAGCTCGTCGACCTCGTAGGACGCGCCCAGGTGCATGTAGACCGCGCCCGGGTGGATCGTCGAGAACGCGCGCGCCGGCCTCGACCGTGCCGACCAGCTCGCCCTGCGCTCGGTCGACGACCGCGTAGGCGTCGATCGACGACGACGCGCAGCGCGATCCGCCCGGCGGCGAAGTCGTGCGCCGCGCGGGGTGAAGCACGCCGCGCGCTCGCGCAGCTCGCCGAGCCGACGAGCCGCTGCGGCGTAGGCCTCCCAGCGCGGGCCGAGGATGTCCGCGTCCTCGTCCGGTCAGCGGCAGCTCGTAGGCCGCGGCGGCCAGGTGCGCCAGGTGGATCTCCTCGGACTCGTAGTCGAGGATCGCGCCCTCGACGGCGCGGTCGAGGAACTCGTCGGGGTGGCGGCAGAAGAACTGGTCGAGCCCGTCCTCGCCGGCGACGTACATCGCGAGGCCGGTGCGGCGGCGGCCGGCGCGGCCCCACATCTGGCGCAGCTGACGCGACCGTGCCGGGGAAGGTGACGCAGATCGCGGCGTCGAGCTCGCCGATGTCGATGCCGAGCTCGAGCGCGCTCGTCGCGCACACCGCCAGCAGCTCGCCCTCGGCCAGCCGCCGCTCGATCTCGCGGCGCTGCTGCGGCGTGTAGCCCGCGCGGTAGGGCGCGATCCGCTCGGCGAGGTCGCGCGCGGCCCTCGTCCTCGAGCCGCAGCTTCGCGAACTTCTGCATCAGCTCGACGCCGCGGCGCGACTTCATGAAGCAGATCGTCCGCACGTCGTGCTCGACCAGGTCGGCCAGCAGGTCGGCGGCCTCGCCGAGCGCGGAGCGGCGCTTGCCGGACTTCTCGTCGAGCAGCTCCGGGTTCCACATGACCACGCGGCGCTCGGCGTGCGGCGCGCCGTCGCGGTCGACCAGCGTCAGGTCGTGGCCGGTCAGCCCCTCGGCCAGCTCGAGCGGGTTGGCGATCGTCGCGCTCGTGAGCACGAAGCGCGGCTCGGTGCCGTAGGCGCGCGCGACGCGGCGCAGGCGGCGCAGCACGTTCGCCACGTGCGAGCCGAACACGCCGCGGTAGACGTGCGCCTCGTCGACCACGATCCAGGCGAGGTTCGCGAGCACGTCGCCCCACTGGCGGTGGTTCGGCAGCACGGACACGTTGAGCATGTCGGGGTTCGTGAGGATCAGGTTCGACCGCTGGCGGATCGCGCCGCGCTCCTCCTTCGGCGTGTCGCCGTCGTAGATCGCGTGGCGCAGGAACGGCGCCTGCAGCTCGTGTGAGCTTGCGCGCCTGGTCCTGGGCGAGCGCCTTCGTCGGGTAGAGGTAGAGCGCGCGCGCCTTGCGGTCGTGGGCGAGCGTGTCGAGCACCGGCAGGTTGAACGCGAGCGACTTGCCCGACGCCGTGCCGGTGGTGACGATCGTGTGGCCCTCGCGCGCGGCGCGCGAGCGCCTCGGCCTGGTGCGAGTAGAGCCGGTCGACGCCGGTGCGCAGCGAGCGCCTCGATCAGCTCCGGGTGGAGGTCGTCCGGGAGCGGGCTCGACCTCCGGCGGCCGGGCGCCGTAGCGCGCCTCGCGCACGAGCTGCTCGCCGCGCCCCTGCTCGATGACGTCGTGCCAGGGGAGGCGTCTGGGAGACCTTCGGGCCATCGCGTCAGCGATGGTAGGCACTCATGCGGCAGCCGTGGCGGATCCACCGATCGTGCAGCGCGCATTCTCCGACGACCCGGAGAAATCTCGGTCGGGCTGGGGCAGATTCACGCCCACGGTCCCGACATCGAGGCGAACAAGGACAAGATCCTGCGCGCGTGCCAGTCCTTCAAGGAGCACGGCGCCAACGTCGCGGTGTTCCCGGAGTTCGCTCTGTCCGGATATTTCTGGGACGAGCGCGACGACTGCCTGGCCTACATGCGCGAGGCGCAGACGGAGCGCACGTCGACTGGATCGAGAAGGAGCTGAAGGCGCTGCTGGACGACACGTTCAAGGGCGTCGTCCTGAACAACGTCGCGGAGGGGCAGGACGGGCGGTTCTTCAACCGGACGATCGTCGATCGGCGAGGGCCGGGACTACCTCGCTCCCGAGAACTCGTACGACAAGGTCTTCCTCCCGGGCATCGAGAAGGAGTACACGGAGAGCGGCCGGCGACGACCGGCTGATCGTGGAGACGCCGCAGGGGAACTTCGGCTTCACCACTTGCTACGACTACCTGTTCAACACCCTGTTGCGCGAGTACGCGATCCGGGACAAGGTCGACGCGATCATCCAGATCGCCTCCTGGCGGGCGGCGGCGAACCGCGAGTACGCGGGCATGAACGTCAGGACCGACCACTACTACGGCGACTCTGGGACTTCGTCATGCCGGCCAACTCGGCGATGAACCAGGTGTGGACGATCGCCTGCAACGCGTCGGGCGCACGGGATCACGGGCGCGCCGTTCTGGGGGGCTCGGGTATCTGGGCGCCGTCCGGGATCTGCCTGATCCAGGCGTCGCGGTTCAACGAGGAGCTGCTGCTCGTGCACAACCTCGACATCAGGGCACGCGCGCCGCCGAGCAGGACGACTTCGACTACGCGTTCGACTTCAAGGAGATCTACCGCCGGCTGGAGGAGTCGCGCGGCTTCACGCGCGAGTTCTGAGCGGTGGCGATCCGCTGCGTCTACACCGACCTCGACGGCACCCTGCTGGGCAAGGACGGCTCGCTCGTCCACGACGCCGACGGGCACTGGACCGACATGCCGATGCGCGCGCTCCAGATGTGCGAGCGGGTCGGCGCCGAGGTCGTGATGAAGTCGGGCCGGCGCAGGTCGTCGGTCATGGCGGCCGCGCGGCTGCTCGGCCAGCGCTCGTTCATCTACGAGGTCGGCTGCGGCCTGGTGGTCGACGGCGAGGAGGAGCTCCTGACCGACGGCCTGGTGCCCGCGACGGCGAGGACATCTTCCAGCTGATCGACGAGTCGGGCGCGCCGATGCTGCTGATCGGGCACTACCGCGGGCGGCTCGAGTACCACACGCCCTGGCACCGCGACCGCGACATCTCGCACCTGCTGCGCGGGTCGGTCGACCGGCCGAGGCGGACGACGCTGCTCGACGCGCACGGGCACGACGAACCTGCGGCTGGTCGACAACGGCGTGATCGGCGAGCGCGGCAACCTGAACATCGACGGGCCGGTCCACGCCTACCACCTGATGCCGCGCGGAGGGTCGAAGGCGCGCGCGGTCGCGCGGCACATGCAGATCCGCGGCTACGGGCCCGAGGAGTGCATCGCGGTCGGCGACTCGCGCGAGGACCTGGAGGTGGCCGAGGTCGTCGGCCGCTTCTTCCTCGTGGCCAACGCGGTGGAGAAGGACCCGGAGATCCGCACGGCGATCGGCGACCGCGCCCACGTCGAGGTGACCGAGGGCCGCAACGGCGAGGGCTTCTACGAGGCCGTCGTGCGCTCGCTGGCCGAGTCCCGCTGACCCCACCGGGAGCTTGTAACGATTCGCATCAGCGTGGTGTAGATCCAGCGCCTGAGTCAACCGGTCACCCGAAGGAGGGTTTCCATGGGCGGATTCTCGGACTCGCACCACTTCCGCAAGATGGTCGCGGGAGCGGCGATGATCGGTGCGCCCCTGTTCGCGCTGCTGGCGTACGTGACGACGCCGAAGCTGCACACCGACGAGGGCGCGCAGCTCGGCTCGATCGCCGCGAACGCCGATCGCTGGATGGCGGCGACGCTGCTGTCGGCGGCCGCCGTCGTGTGCGCGATCGTCGCGACGATCGGCCTCATGCACATGCTGCGCGAGCGCAGGCCGATGCACGCGGCGATCGGCGGCGCGCTCGCGTTCGCGGGCCTCGCGGCCTGGCTGTGCCAGATCGGCGTCGGCTTCATGCTCTGGCAGATGACGAAGGACGGCGTGCAGCCCTCCGACGTCACCGCCTACCAGGGCCTGGCCGACTCGTTCGGGTCGGCGCTGGTGCTGTTCTGGATGCCGGTGCTGACCGCCGCCGGCTACGTGGTGCTGAGCATGGGCATGCTCGGCGCGAAGGCGGTCGAGGGCTGGATGGCGGCGATGATCGGCATCGCGCCGGTGATGCTCGTCATCGCGGCGCTCGCTGCGAGCATCCCGGTCGGCCTCATCGGTGCCGCGCTGCTGCTGGTGGGCCTCGGCGCGACGGGCCTCATGGTCCTGCGCGAGACCGACGCGGACTGGGAGCACACGCCCGAATGGCGCGGCTTCCGTCCCGCGGCGATGCATTGATGCGACCGTAGGTGTGCGGCCGCCGTGCGGGACGGCGGCCGCTCAGCCCGGGCGGCCGGCTGCCGGGCCGATCAGGCCGGACGGCGCCGGCGCGCCCGCGTGCTCCTCGAGGAACTCGACCACCGCCGCGTTGAACGCGCTCGGCGTCCTCGATGCTCACCATGTGCGGCGCGCCGTCGATCATCGTGAGCTTCGCGCCCGGGATCAGGTCGGCGAGCTCGGTCGACTTCCAGGGCGGGACCATCTGGTCGTGCGCGGCGCCGATCACGTGCACCGGCATGGAGAGCTCCCCGAGCCGGTCGCGCACGTCGGGCGCCCGCAGGCGTCGAGCTGGCGGACGAACCCCTCGCTCTTCTGCGGGTTCGGGTTGCTGAGGACACCCCTGAGCCAGGCGACGGCCGCCGGGGTCCGCGTAGAACCCGCTCGGACATCGTCAGGAGCATCAGGAAGTCGACCTGCTCCTCGGTCGACATCCGGGCGTACTGGCGGCCGAGGATCTCGGACCGCGCCGCGCCGTAGGGGCCGCTGCCGCCCCAGGTGACGCACAGGGTCAGGGTCCGCACCCGCTCGGGCGCAGACAGCGCGAGGGTCCTGCGAGATCGCGCCGCCCATCGAGACGCCCAGCAGGTGGAAGGTGTCGATGCCCAGCTCGTCGACCACGGCCAGCGTGTCCGCGGCCATGTCGGCGATCTCGTAGGGGCCGTCGGCGTAGGACGAGCGGCCGACGTCGCGGTTCTCGATCGCGATCAGCCGGTACCGGGTCGACCACTCCGGGATCTGGCGCGCCCAGGCCAGCAGGTCGCCGCCCAGTCCCATCACGAGGACGAGCGGCTCGCCCTCCCCGTGGACCTCGTAGTACAGGCGCTGGCCGTTGACCTCCGCGTGCGGCACGGGCGGGACCCTAGCGGCGCTCGATTCAGGCCGGCGCCGGCAGGAGGGCCGCATCGGGCGAATCCAGCAAAACCGGAGCGGAGGGCTCCGTTTCTCTATCCTGTGTGACGATGAGCACCACTTCCCGCGCCCTGAGGTCCGACGCGGAGCGCAACCGGCGCCGCATCCTCGACGCCGCCCGCGACGTGTTCGCCGACCACGGCCTGGGCGTCGGCGTCGACGCGGTCGCGCGCGCTGCGGGCGTGGGCGTGGGCACGCTCTACCGGCGCTTTCCCACCAAGCAGGACCTGCTCGCGGCGGTCATCGAGGACGGCATCTGCCGCCTGTCCGAGGCGGTCGAGCAGATCGAGTCCGAGGATGACCCGTGGCAGGCCTTCGAGGACACCGTGCGGGCCCTCGCCGAGACGATCGCCCGCGACCGCGGCTTCTACGAGGTCATCCACGGGACGCCGGAGTTCATACCGATGGCGCGCGAGTCGAGGCAGCAGCTGATGGGCACCGTCGGACGGATCCTGACCCGCGCCCAGGAGGCCGGGGTGGTGCGCGACGACGTGGTGCCCGACGACATCGGCGTGCTCAGCCAGGTCGCCGCCCGGATGCCGCGCTGGCGCCTCGAGGCCCAGCCCGAGCTGTGGACCCGCTACCTGGCGCTCGCCCTCGACGGCATGCGGCCGGCCGCCGCCAACCCGCTGCCTCACGAGCCGCCCGTGGCGGCTCCCGCGGCGCAGTCGGGGACACCCCGGCGGCGCCCGGCCTAGGGCACGAGCTGCCGCTCACCGGCGCGCTCGCCCGTACAGCAGCCGGTCGCGGTAGGCCGCGCGGTGCCTGCGCCCGGCGGCGTCGGTCGCCGTCACGTACGCCCGCACGGACACGAGCCCGCGGCTGCGGATCCGGCGCCGGGCGCGCGCGTTCAGGCGCAGGGTGACCGCGCGCCGGGCGCCCGCCGCGACCCGGAAGCGACCCAGGGCCAGCGCGATGCCGCGGCCCTGCCCCGGGCTCCGGCGCTCGAGCTCGATCCGGCCCGCGCAGGAGCCCGAGGGCGACTCGTCGCAGCGGACCGCCACGCGCGCCGTCCCGCCACGCGCGGAGAAGCGGTAGGGCCCGGGATCGACCGCGAGCCGGGTGTCGCCGAGCGACAGCGCCGCGCCGGCCCGAGGCTCGCAGCGGTCGAGCCATTCGAAGTCCGCGCGCGCGGACGCGCCCGCGTAGACGTCGTCGCCGTCGCCGCGCTCGAAGGCGACCGTGAAGCGATACGTGCGCGAAGCGCCCTCGGGCAGATCGCCGACGACCTGGCACAGGGGAGCGGCCGCGAGCGGCGCGTCGATCAGCGCCGGGCCGCCGCCCGCTTCGGCGACGGTCAGCCTGAGCCGGCCCGCCAGCGCGCCCGCGGCGTGGGTGACGAGCGCGAGCTGCCCGGCGCCGCCCTCGTTGCGGAGCGTCACCTGGCCCGAGCGCCGATCGCCCGGCCGCATCCCGTCGGCCGACAGGATCGCGTGACCGTCCCGGGAGTTCGAGTGGGCGAGCGGTGCGGTGGCCCGCGCGAGCACCGGCCGGGGACTCCCCGCGTCGTCGCGATCCGGGAGCGCCACGGCTGCGCCCGTGGTGGCGAGCAGCGCGGCGGCGAGGCACGCGGTGCGCCTCATTCCGCGAACCTCACGGTCAGCTCCGCCGGGCGGTCGGTGGCGACGCCGCGCAGGTAGAGCCCGGTGTCGCCGACGCGATAGAGCGCTCCGACCTGGGCGGTCACGTCCCACTCCACCCAGCCCGGCGCGGCGGCGACCGCGGTGGCGACCGGGCCGACGCCGCCGGGCGCGGTGTCGGCGTCCGCGTCCTCGGGGGTCCACGCGGCGGCCGCGCGCACGGCCTCGGCCGGGCCCCCGCCGGCCTCGGAGGCGTAGACCCGCAGCGTCGCGTCGGCCACCGCGCAGTCGGGCGCGGCCGGGAGCGGGAACCCGATCAGCAGCTCGCGATCGCCGAGGCGGGCCGTCCGGTCGGCGGCGATCGTCGCCTCCTCCGGGCAGGGCGCTCCGAAGCGGCGGGCCGCGGTGAATGTGCTCGCCGGGCCGGCCGAACGGTCACCGAACCCGCCCGCGCCGGTGCTCGCGGGCGGCGGCCCGTCCGCTCCGGGACGGATGGCGACCACGCGGCTCTCCTCCGCGGAGCGGTTGCCCGCGCGGTCGACGGCGTACCAGCGCAGGACGTGGTCGCCCACGCCGCTGACGTGAACCTGGGCCTCGTCGCTGCCCGCGCGGGTCCAGCCGGGCTCGTCGTCCAGGCGCCAGAGCAGGTCCTCGACGCCGCTGCCCTCGTCGCGCGCGCTCAGCGTCACGGTGACGGGACCGGGGTGAGGGACTCCGGGGCTGCCGGCGCCGGCGACCGAGACGACCGGCGGCGTCTCGTCGACGCGCACGGAGCGGACGGTCGCGAACTCGTTGCCGCCGGGGACGGCGTTGTCGGCACCCGACAGCCGCACGCGCGCGATGCCGTCGCCCATCGCCGCCGGCAGCCGCGCCGTGTAGGTGCCGGAGGACGCCTCCCATCCGGTGGCGTCCATCGGCCGCCATGTGGCCCCGCCGTCGGCCGACCAGGTCGCGGCCAGCGACGCCCCGTCGATCCCGGACGCCGCGTCGGTGACCGCCCAGGTCACGTCGCGCCCGCTCACCCGCGCGGCGGCGTCCGGCGCGGTGTTGTCGACGTTGAACGCGTGGACGCGCGGATCGCTGCGGTTGGACCCGCCGTCGCGGGCCGAGAGCGCGAGGGTGTGCTCGCCGTCGGCCAGCGTGCGCGTGTCGAGTGAGCGGCCGAACGAGGCGGCGGTCTGCTCGCACGGGCTCGGCCGCGTGATCGCGCCGGCGGGCTGGCAGGGCAGCGCCTGGGTCACCCACTCGTCCCCGTCGACCTCGGCCGCCAGGGTGCTGATGCCGGTCGTGTCGGACGCGTCGAAGGCGACGTCCCAGTCGCCCCGCACCCAGCCGGTCCGGCCGAACAGCCCGCGCGGCCCGGTGAGCGAGGGCGGGGTCGGGTCGTCGATCTGGAACCGGAGGTTGCGCAGCTCGGTGAACGCGTAGGCGCCCGTGCAGGGGTCGAGCGCGCACCAGGTCGCGAAGCGGATGCCCGCTGCGTTCGCGGTCCCGGACCAGTCGAGCCAACCGGTCTGCGACTCGCCGCCCGGACTGGGCGGCAGCGGGTCGGCGCGCAGCAGGCCGTAGCCGCCGCAGGGGCCGGTGTCGACCTGGCGCCGGTAGCCGGTCCCGTACCACCACGAGCTGTGCGACGCGCTCCAGCCCGTGATGCGCGTCCCCGCCGGAGCGCACAGGCTCCAGAACCCGGCGTCCGCGTAGGCGGTGAAGGCGCCCATGCGCAGGCCGCCGAAGACGCCGGCCGGGGGAAGGCAGCCCGTGGCCGGGGCGACCGACGCGTGGCCGTTCCAGCCGGGAGTCAGGGCGTCGTTGCGCTCCACCTGGTCCGTGCAGGCCTGCACCGTGTACTCACCGGCGATCGCCGGCTCGGCGCCGCACGCCGCCAGCACGGCGGCCAGGGCGGCCGCGGCGACGATCGCTCTCACGTGGCGGCTTCCTCCGCCGCCCGCGGTCGCGCCAGGCGCCCGCCAGCACCGCGACCGCGACCAGCGCCGCGGGCACCCCGATCACCAGCACCCGCACCCAGCGGACCGAGAGGGCCGCCAGCGCGTAGCCCGCCTACGGCACGTGCGCCACGACGCGCGCCTGCTCGGCCCGCGCAGCTCGAACCGCCACGGGTCCGGGCGCGCGTTGGCGTCGCCCCTGGTGCGGAACGCGCGGACGCCGCTCGCGCCGCGCCCCGCCCACACGATCCGGTGCGTCACCTGGCCGCCGTGCGCCGGGCGGCGTGTAGGTGATCACGTCGCCGACGCGCAGGTCGGCGACCGGCACGGCCTGGGCGAAGACGATCGAGCCGCGCCCGATCGTGTCGCCCATCGAGTCGCCGGTGATGACGTAGCGCTCGTAGCCCCAGCAGCGCCGGCACGAACATCAGCGCGCCGAGCGCGAGGGCGACCGCGACGGCCAGCGTTCGCGGAGCACGTCAGTCCTGCGCCGCGTCCCAGACGAAGCGCGCGCTGGCGCCGTCGCCCTGGTACTCGTTGCCCGCGGACGGGTCGAGCGCCGCCGCGAACAAGTAGCGGTGCTTCTCCCCCGCCGCGTAGTCGCCGAGCGGCGACCGCCGAGTCCATCGCCGCGAGCGTCCCGTCGTAGACCGGTCGGTCGCCGCGCGTCGCCGCAGCCGGGCGCCGTCGCCGCCGAACGCGCCGCAGTCGGTCACGACGAGGTTGACCTTCGCCGCGAACGGGGTCGGGTTCGACTCGCCGGTGTCGGTGGCTCGAGCGGTCGCGCGTGAGCGTGAACGCCGCGCCGATGCTGCCGGCGTTCGCGATGTCGACGGTGCCGGTCTGCGGCGCGCCGCCCGGGACCATGTTCGGCCGGGCTGAAGATCGCCGCGCCGTCGCGCGAGTTGTCGATGGTCAGCGTGCCGGCCGTGAACGTGTTGCTCGGGTTGGCGCTGCGGCTCGTGAAGTCGGCGCCCGAGCCGACCGCGACGCCCGCCGCGGCGAGCGCCGTCGCCAGCGCCGCGACCGTGCGCCGCGGCCGCGCCGCGAGCCCTGGATCGTCGTCATTGATAAGTTCCCCTGTCCGTTTGTCCGGCGGCGACCGTACGATCCGGGGAGCGCCGCCGCGCCAGACCGCAGATGGGGGCGGGCCGGTTGGGGCCTGGGGTAGGCCGCGGTCGGCGGACAGGCCGGGGCGTGCCGGCGATCCGCCTGCACCCGGCGGGGATCGACTCGTCTGCCGAGGCACCCGGACCGGGGACGCGAGCGGCTCGAGGGCCATTCGAGCCGATCCCGCAAACAGCGAGGAAAGTGAGCAGCGCGGGCATCCGTGCCCGCGACCGCCAAGCTCCCGCCTTACCGCATCGCACTGGCTTAGTTCCCTCCGCGGAAGAGCCCCAAACCGGGCGTCTGTTTTCGCTGTGTTAAGGGCCGATCCGGCTGACCAAGCTTGCCGATCGGCGATCATCCGGGCATGACGGTCGCCGTCGCCACCGCGGACAAGCTGGTCGCCCAGCTCAGGTCGATCTGCGGCCCCGAGCACACGATCACCCACGAGCACCAGCTGCGCACCTACGAGTCCGACGGGCTGCTCCAGTACGCGGCGCTGCCGCGCGCCGCGGTGCTGCCGGGCAACGCCGAGGAGGTGCAGCGCGTGGTCACGGCGTGCCACGACGCGGGCGTGCCGATCGTCGCGCGCGGCGCGGGCTCGGGCCTGAGCGGCGGCGCGCTCCCGCACGACGAGGGCGTGCTGATCGTGCTGTCGCGGATGCGGCGGATCCTCGAGGTCGACCTGGACAACCAGCGCATCGTCGTCGAGCCCGGCGTGACCAACCTCGAGGTCGGCGCGGCGGTCGGCCCGTCGCACTACTACCCGCCCGACCCGTCGAGCCAGGTCGTCTGCTCGATCGGCGGCAACGTCGCCGAGAACTCCGGCGGCGCGCACTGCTTCAAGTACGGCTTCACGACCAACTACGTGACCGGGCTCGAGGTCGTGCTGCCCGACGGCGAGGTCGTGCAGCTCGGCGGCGGCAAGGCGGTCGACGCGCCGGGCTACGACCTGCTCGGCGCGTTCGTCGGCTCCGAGGGCACGCTCGGCGTCGCCACGAAGATCACGCTGCGGGTCATCCCCGCGCCGCCGGCGTGGCGCACGCTGGTCGCCTTCTACGCGCACATGGAGGAGGCCGGGCGCACGGTGTCCGAGATCGTGTCCGCGGGGCTGATCCCGGGCGCGATGGAGATCATGGACAAGCTCTCGATCCAGGCCGCCGAGGGCGCGACCGGCGCCGGCTACCCGACCGACGCGGGCGCGGCGCTGGTCGTCGAGCTCGACGGCCCCGAGGCCGAGTGCGACGCCGCGCTTCGACGAGATCAAGTCGATCTGCGAGCGCAACGGGGCGACCGGCATCCGCATCGCGCAGGACGAGGCCGAGCGCGCGCTGATCTGGAAGGCGCGCAAGGCGGCGTTCGCGGCGATGGGCCGGCTCGCGCCGAACTACTACGTGCAGGACAGCGTCATCCCGCGCACGCAGCTGCCCGAGGTGCTGACGCCGCATCGAGGAGCTCGTCGCAGGAGTACGACGTGCGCGTGGCCAACGTCTTCCACGCGGGCGACGGCAACCTGCACCCGCTCGTGCTGTACGACGCCGCCAAGCCGGGCGAGGCCGAGCGCGCCGAGGAGTGCGCGGGCGAGATCGTCAAGGCGTGCGTCGACCTGGGCGGGTCGATCACCGGCGAGCACGGCGTCGGCGTCGACAAGAAGCGCTACATGCCGTCGATGTTCGGCGAGCCCGACCTGGCCGCGTTCCAGATGCTGCGCTGCGCGTTCGACCCCGCCGGCCTGGCGAACCCCGACAAGCTGATGCCGACGCCGCGGCTGTGCGGCGAGGTGCCCGGGCCCTACCGGCAGCATCCGCTCGAGGCCGCCGGGCTGGCGGAGCGCTTCTGATGCCAGCTGACGGTCGACAGTCGCAGATGCAGGCGCTGCGCGATGCGGCGCCGCTTCGCGACGCGAGCGGGCCGGTGCGCATCGCCGGCGCCGGCACGAAGGCGCAGTGGGGCAACGCCGATCGACGCGTCGCCGTCGCTGTCGACGCGCGAGCTCGACCGGATCGTCGAGCACAACGTCGGCGACCTGACCGCGGTGGTCGAGGCCGGCGTGACGCTCGGGCGCCTGCGCGAGAAGTTCGCCGAGGACGGGCAGATGCTCGCGCTCGACCCGCCGGGCGACGACGCGACGATCGGCGGCATCGTCGCCACCGGCGACTCGGGCCCGCTGCGCCACCGCTACGGCGGGCCGCGCGACCTGGTGCTCGGCGTCACGCGTCGCGCTGTCCGACGGCACGGTCGCGCGCGCGGGCGGCAAGGTGATCAAGAACGTCGCGGGCTACGACCTGTCGAAGCTGATGACCGGCGCCTACGGGACGCTCGGGGTGATCGCCCAGGTGGCCGTGCGCCTGCACCCGCTGCCGCGCGACACGGTGACCGCCTACGGCGAGGCCGACGACCCGGCGGCGCTCGCGCGGATCGCGCGCGCGGCGTCGCACGCGCAGTTCGAGCCGATCGCGCTCGACTACGACTGGCGCGGGTCGCAGGGCTGGTGTCTACATGCGCTTCGGCGGCGTCGACGCCGAGGCCCAGGCCGCGAGGCGGCGACGGTGCTCGCGCGAGGCCGGCGGCGCGACCGACCTGGTCGCACGACGACGACGTCCCTGTGGCGCGACCAGGCGGCGCGGCAGCGCTCCGCGGACGCGCACGGTCGTGCGCGTGTCGCACACCAGACGCAGCTCGCCGCGCTGCTCGGGCATGGCCGAGCGTCGAGGGCGCGACCGCCGTCGGCCGCGTGGCGCTCGGGCGTGTCGTGGGTGACGCTGCCCGCCTCGAGCCCGGACGACGCGGCCGCCGCCGTGCGCGACATGCGCCGCACGCTGGCGCCCGCGGCGTGCGTCGTGCTCGACGCGCCCGGCCGCGGTGCGCGAGCGGGTCGACCCGTGGGGCGTCGAGGACGGGCCCGAGCTGACGCTGATGCGCCGCACCAAGGAGCGCTTCGACCCGCGCGGCGTCTGCAACCCCGGCCTCTACGTGGGCGGCATATGAGCGAGGCGACGACGCGCCTGGGACGAGATCCGCCCGCCGCAGGCCGAGCTGATCGACGACTGCGTGCACTGCGGCTTCTGCCTGCCGACGTGCCCGACCTACACGCTGTGGAACGAGGAGATGGACTCGCCGCGCGGGCGGATCGTGCTGATGCGCGCCGGGCTCGAGGAGGGCAGCGAGCTGTCCGCGCCGCTCGTCACCCACCTCGACCGCTGCCTGGGCTGCATGGCCTGCGTGACCGCCTGCCCGTCGGGCGTGCAGTACGACAAGCTGATCGAGGACGCGCGCGCGCAGGTCGAGCGCAACTGGGACCGCCCGCTGCGCGAGCGCCTGCTGCGCCGCGCGATCTTCGCGGTGTTCCCCCACCCCGGCCGCCTGCGCGCGCTCGTGCCCGGCATGTGGCTGCAGAGCAAGGTCGACCGTCGAGCGGGCTGGCCGCGGCGCCCGCGCGGCGAAGGCGATCGCGCAGCTCATGGCGCCTGGCGCCCGAAGCCCAGGCTGACGCGACGCGGTCGCGCGCCTCGCCGAGTTCACCCCGGCCCGCGGCGACCGGCGCGGCAGCGTCGCGCTTCCTCCAGGGCTGCGTGCAGCGCGTGCTGTTCAGCGGCGTCAACCAGGCGACGGTCGACGTGCTGGCGGCCGAGGGCTTCGACGTGCACGCGCCGCGCGCGCCGCGCTGCTGCGGCGCGCTCCAGCTGCACTCCGGGCGAGGACACGCCCGCGCGCGCACGCGCGAAGGAGACGATCGCCGCGTTCGAGCACCACGACGTGGTGCTGGTCAACGCCGCGGGCTGCGGGTCGGCGATGAAGGACTACGGCCACGTGCTGCGCGACGACGCCGGAGTGGGCCGAGCGCGCGGAGGCGTTCGCCGCCAAGGTGCGCGACGTGACCGAGTTCCTGGCCGAGGTCGAGCCGCGCGCCGAGCGCGGCGCCGCTGCGCCGGGATCGAGCGGATCGCCTACCACGACGCCTGCCACCTGGCCCACGCGCAGGGCGTCCGGGCGCAGCCGCGCGAGCTGCTGCGCGGGATCCCCGGCCTCGAGGTGGTCGACCCCGACGGCTGGGAGATCTGCTGCGGGTCGGCCGGCATCTACAACCTGACCCAGCCCGAGCCGGCGGCCGAGCTCGGCCGCCGCAAGGTCGCGAACCTGCGCGCGACCGGCGCGACCGCGATCGCCGCGGCCAACCCGGGCTGCGCGATCCAGATCGCCGCGCACGCCGAGGCGACGGGCGATCCGCTGACCGTGTATCACCCGATCGAGCTGCTGGCGCAATCGATCGACGGAGGAGATGAATGGCAGACGTTGAGGTGCGGCCGCCCGACGGCGCCGAGGACCGGTTCGAGGACATCCTCACCGACGACGCGCTGGCGCTGGTGGCCGAGCTGCAGCGCGAGCTCGGGCCGCGGCGCGAGGAGCTGCTCGCCGCGCGCGCGGCGAGCGCCAGGCCGAGCGCGACGAGGGCGAGCTGCCCGGCTTCCTGCCCGAGACCGCAGGGCGTCCGCGACGGCGAGTGGCAGGTCGCCCCCGCCCCGGCCGACCTGCAGGACCGCCGCGTCGAGATCACCGGCCCGACCGACCGCAAGATGGTCATCAACGCGCTCAACTCCGGCGCGCGCGGCTTCATGGCCGACTTCGAGGACTCGAACTCGCCGACGTTGGCCGCAACATGTTCGGCGGCCAGCGCAACCTGCGCGACGCGATCGACGGGACGATCGACTTCACCTCCGACGAGGGCAAGGAGTACAGGCTGAACGAGGAGACCGCGACGCTGCTCGTGCGGCCGCGCGGCTGGCACCTGCCCGAGCGCCACCTGCTGGTCGACGGCGCGCCGGTCGTCGGGGTCGCTCGCCGACTTCGGCCTCTACATGGCCACGTCCGCGCAGAAGCTGATCGACAAGGGCAGCGGGCCGTACTTCTACCTGCCGAAGATGGAGAGCCACCTGGAGGCGCGGCTCTGGAACGACGCGTTCGTGCTCGCGCAGGACCGGCTCGGGATCGCGCGCGGCACGATCAAGGCGACGGTCCTGATCGAGACGATCCCCGCGGCGTTCGAGATGGAGGAGATCCTCTACGAGCTGCGCGACCACTCCGCCGGGCCTGAACGCCGGGCGCTGGGACTACATCTTCTCGATGATCAAGTGCTTCCGCTCGCGGCCGGAGTTCATCCTGCCCGACCGCACCAAGGTCACGATGACCGTTCCGTTCATGCGCGCCTACACGGAGCTGCTGGTCAAGACCTGCCACAAGCGCGGGGCGCACGCGATGGGCGGGATGTCGGCAGTCATCCCGAGCCGGAAGGACGCGAAGGCCAACGAGCAGGCCGAGGAGAAGGTGCGCGCCGACAAGTCGCGCGAGGCGAGCGACGGCTTCGACGGCGCCTGGGTCGCCCATCCCGACTCGGTGCAGTGGGCGATGGAGGAGTTCGACAAGGTGCTGGGCGATCGGCCCAACCAGGTCGACCGTCAGCGCCCCGAGGTGAACGTGACCGCCGAGCAGCTGCTGGACGCGCAGTCCGCCGGCGGGCGCGACGAGATCACCGACGAGGGCCTGCACTCCAACTGCAACGTCGGCATCCAGTACATCTCGTCATGGCTGCGCGGCAACGGTGCCGCCGGCATCTACGGGCTCATGGAGGACGCCGCGACCGCCGAGATCTCGCGGTCGCAGGTGTGGCAGTGGGTGCACCACGGCATCTACGACGCGGACAAGGTCAAGCAGGCGCGAGACCGAGCAGCTCGAGAAGATCCGCGACGAGGTCGGCGCCGAGTGGTTCGACGAGCACGGCCGCGCCGACCAGTCGCGGCGGCTGTTCGAGTCGGTCGGCGCTGAGCGACGAGTTCGTCGAGTTCCTGACGCTGCCCGCGTACGAGGAGCTCGAGGGGTAGCGCGCGCCGTCAGAGCCCGGCGGGATGCCGCGCTGTGAACGCGCCCGGGGGCCGGGGCGTCGTCCGCCACCGCGGGCCCCTCTCGCCACCGCTGCCGGTGTCGAGCCGGAGGCCCGCGATCACCACGTACATGTGGTTCGGGTTCGCGTAGGTCGTGATCCAGCTTGCCCGGCCCGGCCACGCCCCAGCGCATGAAGCCGCTCGAGTCGAGCGGTGAGTTCAGCCCGCCGATCCCGCGCAGCGCATACGACGACGCGCCCGAGCAGTCGTAGGCCGTGTCCTCCCAGGGCACGTGGCCGCCGCCGAACCGGTAGGGCTTCTTCTGCAGGCGGTTGCCCAGGCGGATCGCGCGCTTGACCGCGGCGGGGGCTCCCGCGGGCGGGCGGGCCTTGCCGTTCGGCAGCAGGGTGGCCGACCGCGCCGGGGCGCTCGGGGTCGGCTGCGCCGCGCCGGAGTTCGGCTCCCGCCCGGGCTGCTCGGCGGCGTTGCTGGGTGCGGTGCCGCCGCTCAGCGCGCCGGTGGCCCGTGGGCGGCCGCTGCTGCCTGCCGACGTGCCGCCGCTGAGCTGTCGTCGACCTGGATGGACGCGCCGCCGGCCGGTCGCCGCCACGGCAGGCGCGGTCAGGGGCGATGCGAACAGCACGATGAAGAGCGGGAGGGAACGCACTTCGGGGTGGGTTTCGGACTTCGGGTCCCGGGTCCGCTATTGCGGGCGCGGTCTTGCAGCGCGCCAGCCGCTTCAATACGCGAGCCATGCCCACAGATCGCCGCGCAGATCGCCGGCACGCCGATGGCGATCATCAACCTGGTCGACGCCGACCGGCAGTGGGGCAAGGCGATGGTCGGGCTCGACGACACGGAGGCCCCGCGCGAGGACTCCTTCTGCGCGCGCACGATCGAGTGGGACGACGAGATCATGATCGTCCACGACACCTACGAGGATCCGCGGTTCGCCGACAACCCGATGGTGCTCGGCGACCCCTACCTGCGCTTCTACGCGGGGGCGCCGATCACCGACCGCGACGGGTACCGGCTGGGGTCGGTGTGCGTGGCCGACCGCGTCCCGCGCGACCTGAACGACGCGCAGAAGAGCGCTCTGGCCGCGCTCGGGCGCCAGGCGATGGCGCAGATGGAGCTGCGGCTGGCGCTGCAGGCCGAGCGCGAGCAGCTGTCATCAGCTTCAGGAGCTCGGCCGCATGCGCGACCAGTTCGTCTCGACCGTCTCGCACGAGCTGCGCACGCCGCTGACCTCGATGCGCGGCTGGCTCGACCTCCTGATCGAGGAGAGCGAGGTCATGGATCCGGGCCACGCCGACGCGCTCGAGCGCATCGGCCGCAACACGGACCGGCTGGTGCGCGTGGTGTCCGACCTGCTCGACCTCCAGCGGGTCGACACCGGCGACCTGAGCATGCGGTCGGAGACCGTCGACCTGACCGCGTGCGTTCGCGACGCGGTGCACGCGATCGAGACCAGCGAGCAGGGCGCCGGGTTGACGATCGACAGCTCGGTGGCCGACGGCGTCGCGGTGCGGGGCGACGGCTCGCGCCTCTCGCAGGTGATCGACAACCTGTGCTCGAACGCGGTCAAGTACACGCCCCGCGGCGGTCAGGTGACCGTCGCGCTCGAACCGCAGGGCAGCGCGGCCGTGCTGCGGGTCACCGACAGCGGCATCGGCATCCCGCGCGAGGAACGGTCGCACCTGTTCGAGCGCTTCTTCCGCGCATCGACCGCGACCCAGCGCGGCATCAAGGGCACCGGCCTGGGCCTGGCCCTCTCGAAGGAGATCGTGGAGCGCCACGGCGGCACGATCGAGGTGGGCGACGGCAGGGACGGCGGCACCGAGTTCGTGGTCACCCTGCCGGCGGCGTGACACCCGCCGATCTGGCACGTCGGGAGGGGTTGACGCGCACCCGGCGGCGGGAGGACGATCGCGCCGACCAACAAGGAGGTCCCCGATGGCCCGAGTGATGGCCGACTGTCGCCGCTTCGCCAGCGAGATGAACTGCTCGCTGACGATCATCGGCGAGGAGGAAGAGGTCGTCCGCGCAGCCGCCGAGCACGCCGCGTCCGTGCACGGCCACGAGGACACGCCGGAGATGCGCGAGCAGGTCCGCGAGTTCCTCGAGCCGGCCGAGGCCTACACCAACGAGCCGCGCGAGCAGGAGGCGATGCCCACCTAGGGCTCTGCCCGGGGCGCGCCGGGCCGCCGGCGCGCCTACCGCGGCTCGCGGACGGCGACCAGCGGCTCGCGGCTCGCGGAGCGCTCGCGCTCGAGCAGCTCGTCGATCTGGGGGCGGCAGCCGCCGCAGCCCGTGCCCGCGCGCGTGTGCTCGCCGACCTGATCGGCGGTCTGGAGAGCCCGGTCGCGCACCGCGCTCACGACGTCGGCGCGCGAGACCACGTTGCACGAGCAGAGCAGCTCGTCGTCGTCGCCGCGCGGCCACGGCGCCGCTCCCGGACGCGCCGGCGTCGAGCAGCTCGTCGGGCACCACGCCGCCGCCCGAGATCAGCTCGCGCAGCGCCCGCGCGTCGCGCAGGTCGCCCAGCAGCGTCGCCCCCACCAGCCGGCCGTCGCGCAACACGAGCTTTCGGTAGCGGGCATGGCGTGAGTCGAGCGCCACCACCTCCTCGCAGTCGTCCTCGGGCTGCGCCGCGTTGCCGGCGCAGAACAGGTCGACGCCGGCGACCTTCAGCGTGGTCGCCGGCACCGCGCCGTGGAACGCGGCGGGCCGCCCGGCCAGCGCCGCACCGACGACGCGCGCCTGCTCGAGCAGGGGCGCCCACAGGCCGTAGGTCATGCCGCGGTGCTCGGCGCACTCGCCGACCGCCCACACTCCGGGCGCGCTGGCCCGGCCCGAGTCGTCGACCAGGACGCCCCGCGCGACCTCGAGCCCGGCGTCGCGGGCCAGCGCCACGTCGGGCCGCACGCCGGTCGCGACGACCACCATGTCCGCGGCGATGCGATCGCCGCCCACGAGCTCGACGGCCTCGACGCATCCGGTGCCGGCCACCCGCTCGGTGCGCGCGCTCAAGCGGACCTCGACGCCCAGTTCGGCGATCGACCGGCGCAGCAGCCGCGCGCCGTGACCGTCGAGCTGAAGCTCCATCAGCCGGTCCGCCAGGTGCACGACCGTGACCCGCAGGCCGCGCTCGCGCAACGCGCGGGCCGCCTCGAGCCCCAGTAGACCGCCCCCGATCACCACCGCCGTCCGCGCGGCGGCGGCCGCGGCCAGGATGCGGCGCGTGTCCGCCAGCGACCGGAACGGGAAGACGCCGCGGAGCCCGAGGCCCGCGATCGGCGGCATCCAGGCCGTCGATCCGGTGGCGATCACGAGGTCGTCGTAGGGCACGCGCTCGCCGTCGTCGAGCTCCACCTCTCCGTCGGAGAGCGCGATCGACCGGGCGCCCGCCTGGCTGCGCACGTCGATGCCGCGGTCGGCGAACCAGCGCTCGGGACGGAGCAGCACCGACTGCTCGCTCCGCCCGCCGGCCAGCAGCTGCGAGAGCCCCACGCGGTTGTAGGGCAGCTCGGCCTCGCGGCCGACGAGCGTGAACTGAGCGTCGCTCCCGTGGGACAGCGCGGCCTCGAGCGCCGCCATCCCGGCCATGCCCGCGCCGACGATCACGACGCGGCGGCGCTCGCGATCGCGGACGGCGTCCGGCGACGTGGCGCTCGGACGCGCGCCCACGGGCTCCACGCGCACCGCGCACGCCTTGAGCTCCGGCTGCTTCGACACCGGGTCGCAGGCCGGCGACGTGACCGCGTTGACCGCGCCCGCCCCGGGCTCCAGGTGCAGCGCGCCCCAGTGGAACGGCGCGAACGCGACGCCCTCGGGAACGACGTCGCCGACCCGCGCCCGCAGGGTCGCGGACCCACGGCGCGAGCGCACGCGTACGCGGTCGCCGTCGGTCACCCCAGCGCGCGCGGCGTCGTCCGGATGGAGCTCGAGGAACGGCTCGGGCTCCGCGCTCATCAGCTCCGGCGACTTGCTCGTGCGGGTCATCGTGTGCCACTGCTGCGCGACGCGGCCGGTCGTCAGCACCAGCGGGAAGTCGGCGTCCGGGCGGTCGGCGGGGTCGGCGTGCGGGGTGGCGGCCAGGCGGGCGCGCCCGCTGGGCGTCGGGAAGCGCCGCGACGCGTACAGGCGCTCGGTGCCGTCGTGGTCCTCGCCCTCGGGGCCGCGCGCAGGCACCGGCCACTGGACGCCGCCCTCGCGGCGCAGCCGGGCGTGCGACAGGCCGCTCTGGTCGCAGGGCCGGCCCTCGGTCGTGCGCACGTACTCGGCGTGGACCTCGGCGGCCGAGGTCCACCCGAATGCATCTCCGTGCCCGAGCGCGCGCCCCACGCGCGCGAAGATCTCCCAGTCCGGGAGCGCCTGCCCGGGCGGCTCGATCGCCTTGCGCACGAGGCCGACGCGGCGCTCGGAGTTGGTCATCGTCCCGTCCTTCTCCGGCCACTGCGCGGCGGGCAGGACCACGTGGGCGAGCGCGCTCGTCTCCGTCGGGTGGTACGCGTCCTGGCAGACGACCAGGTCGGCGCGCCTGAGCGCGGCGGCGAACCGCGCGGCGTCCGGCAGCGACACCGCCGGGTTCGTCGCGGCGAACCACACGGCCTTCACGCGGCCGGCCTCGAGCGCATCGACCAGCTCGGTGGCGGCCAGCCCGGAGGAGGGCGATATGCCGGGCAGGTCGTCGGGCAGGTCCCACAGACGGCGCAGCTCCGCGCGGTGGTCCGCGTCGTTGACGGTGCGATAGCCGGGGAGGAGGTGCGCCAGGCCGCCCGCCTCGCGGCCGCCCATCGCGTTCGGCTGCCCGGTCAGCGACAGCGGTCCGGTGCCGGGCCGGCCGATGTTGCCGGTGGCCAGGCACAGGTTGTTGAGCGCCCGGTTCTTCAGCGTCCCGACGGTCGACTGGTTCGCGCCCATCGACCACAGCGCCATCGCCCGGCGGGCGCCGCCGAACCGGCGAGCGGCCGCGACGATCGCCTCGGCGTCGACGCCGCAAGCCTCGGCGGCGCGCTCCGGCGGCCACTCGGCGGCCACCGCGAGCATCGCCTCGGCACCCTCGGTATGGCGCTCGACGAAGCGGTCGTCGAGCATCCCCTCGCGGTCGAGCACGTGGAGCAGCGAGTTGAGCAGCGGGAGGTCCGCGCCCGGCCGCACCGGCAGGTGCAGGTCCGCGGCCTCGGCGGTGGGCGTGCGGCGCGGGTCGGCGACGATCACCGTCGCGCCCTCCTGCTGACGGCGCCGGATCATCGACCAGACGATCGGGTGGCACGCGGCCGTGTTCGTGCCGAGCAGCAGCAGGCAGTCGGTCTGCTTGATGTCGGCGTACGAGGCGGGCGGCCCGTCCGATCCGAGCGCGCCGACGTAGCCCGCCACCGCGCTCGACATGCACAGGCGCGAGTTCGAGTCGACGTTGTTGGTGCCCAGGTAGCCCTTCGCCAGCTTCGTGACCGCGTAGTAGTCCTCGGTCAGGAGCTGCCCCGAGATGTAGAAGGCGATCGACTCCGGCCCGTGATCGCCCGCGACCTGACGCAGGCGGCCCGCCACCTCGCCGACCGCGGACCGCCAGCTGGTCTCTCGCCAGCGCTCGTCGAGCGCGCCACGGCGCATCGGAACGAGGGCGCGGTCGGGGGCGTGGACGGCGTCGGGCAGCCGCTGCGGCTTCTGGCAGGTCGCGCCGCGGTTGACCGGGTAGAGCGGGTCGCCGCTGACCTTCGTCAGGCGGTCGCCGTCGGTCTCCGCGATCAACCCGCAGCCCACACCGCAGTACGGGCAGACCGTGCGGGTCTCCTTCCTGCTCACGCGGCGACCGGCACGGGCACCGCGACGCGCAGCCACAGCTCGCCGTCGCGCACGTCGACCTCGTGGACGTCGACCTGCTCCGGGCCGTCCGACCGGCCGGTCGACAGGTCGAAGCGCCGGTTGTGGAGCGGGCACGTCACGCAGGCGTCGGCCACGATCCCGTCGGCCAGCGGGCCGCCGGCGTGCGGACACTCCGCGTCGATCGCCCGGAACGACCCGTCGTTCAGCCTGAAGACCGCTATGCGCCGGTCGCCGACCGTGACGCTGCGGCCCTCCAGCACCGGCACGTCGTCCACCGTTCCGATCCGGACCCACCCGTTCATCGCTGACCCGCCATCGGCAGCGCCACGCCGTCGAGCGAAGCGAACTGGCGCGGGTGGACCGGGGCGTGGCGCTCGCGCCACGGGTCGGGGTCGGCTGCCGCCTTGGCGATCCGGTAGCGCTCGAACAGCGCGTCCTGCTGCGCCGGGTCGAGCACCTGCTCCTTGACCGCGTCGATCCCGACGCGACCGACATAGCCGTAGGTGCGCTCGAGGTAGTCAGCGTTCTCGCGGTAGTGCTGGAGGAAGACGAGCGCCAGGCGGATGGCCTCGTCCGACGTCTCCACCGAGGCGAGCAGGTCGCCCTTGCGCACGGTGGCGCCTGCCGCACCGCCCACGTAGATCTCCCAGCCGCCCTCGACGGCCACGAGGCCGATGTCCTTCACGTAGGCCTCGGCGCAGTTGCGCGGGCAGCCGGTCACCGCCGACTTGACCTTGTGCGGGGTGTACAGCCCCTCCATCAGCCGTTCGAGCTCGATGCCCACCCCGATCGCGTCGCCCAGCCCGAACCGGC
The DNA here is from genome assembly GCA_963724205.1 of uncultured Actinomycetes bacterium. Classification (GTDB taxonomy): domain Bacteria; phylum Actinomycetota; class Thermoleophilia; order Solirubrobacterales; family Thermoleophilaceae; genus CAVRTK01. The sequence continues at coordinate 156,958 of CAVRTK010000001.1, forward strand.
AGAAGTCCGTGCCCACGCAGGTCTTCACCGTGCGCACCGCCTTGGCGTAGGCGTGGCCGGAGGGCATCCCCAGCTCCTCCCAGATGTGCGGCAGGTTCTCCTTGGGGATGCCGAGCAGGTCGATCCGCTGGCCGCCGGTGATCTTGACCATCGGGACCTCGTACTTCTCGGCCACGTCGGCGATGCGGCGCAGCTCGCTGGGCGAGGTCACGCCGCCGCGGATGCGCGGGATGACCGAGAACGTCCCGTCGCGCTGGATGTTCGCGTGCACCCGGTCGTTGATGAACCGCGCGTGCCGCTCCTCGCGGTGCCTGTTGCCCGCGATCTCGCTGACCAGGTAGGCCAGGCCGGGCTTGCACGCGCCGCAGTCACGGCCGGCGCCGCACGCCTCCGAAAGCTCGCTGACCGACTCGACGCCGTGCTCGCGGACGACCGCGGCCAGCTCCTCGCGCGTCTGGCGCCGGCACGGGCACAGGTAGGTCGCCTCCTCGACCGCGCCGCCGCGCTCCACCTGCAGCAGCTCGGCCACGAGCGGCTTGCACGACCCGCAGCCCGAGCCCGCGCGGGTGACCGAGATCACCTCGGCCGTCGAGCCCAGCTCCTTGTCCCGGATCGCGTCGACGATCTGCCCCTTGCACACGCCGTTGCAGTTGCAGACCTGCGCGGCGTCCGGCAGGTCGGCGGCGCTCGCCTGCGAGGCCTCGACCAGGAGGCCCAGCGGGTCGGGCGCCTCACGCCCGGTGCGCACGGCCTCCATCAAGAGCTCCGCGCCGCGCGTGTCGCCGAGCAGCACGGCGCCCGCGGCGCGGCCCTCGGCGTCGATCAGGAGCTTGCGGTACGTGCCGGCGTCGCTGTCGGCCTGGACCACCGCACGCCGGCTCTCGCACGCCCCGGCGCAGACCAGGTCGACGCCCATCACCTTGAGCTTCGCCGTGGGGACCGAGCCCTCGTACGTCGCCCCCGCCTCCGCGTCGCACAGCGTTCGCGCCGCGACCCGGGCCTGGGCATGGATCGGGGCGACGATGCCGTGCACGACGCCGCGGTGCTCGGCGCACTCGCCGACCGCGAGCGCGCGCGGGTGCGAGGTGACGAGCGCGTCGTCGACCACGATCCCGCGCCCGACGCGCAGTCCCGCGTCGCGCGCCAGCCCCACGTGGGGCTTGATGCCCGGCGGAGATGACGACCAGGTCGCAGGTCAGCACCTTGCCGTCCGAGAAGCGGAGGCCGCCGACCGGGCCGTCCTCCTCCCAGCCGAGGATCTGCTCGGTCGCCCGCTCGAGCATCACCTCGACGCCCAGCGCCTCGACGGCGGGCAGCAGCATCTGGGCGGCGCCCGCGTCGAGCTGGCGCTCCATCAGCCGGTCGACCAGGTGGACGACGGTGACGGGACAGTCCTGAGCAGCCACGCCGTAGGCGGCCTCGAGGCCGAGCAGGCCGCCGCCGATCACCGCGGCCCGCTCGGCCCGCTCGGCCGCCGCAGCGATCGCGCTGCAGTCCTCCGGTCCCCGGAAGACGTGGACCCCTGGCCGGTCCGAGCCCGCGATCGGCGGGACGAGCGGGTCCGATCCGGTGCACAGCACCACCCGCTCGAAGGTGAGCGCCTCGCCCGAGTCGAGCGTGGCGGCGCCGGCGTCCAGGTCCAGCGCGGTGACTCGCGTCCCGAGCTTGACCTCGACCTGCCGGTCGTCGTACCAGTCAGCCGGGCGCAGGCGCAGCGCGTCGAGACCGCCGCCGCCGGCGAGCAGCGTCGACAGCTGCACGCGGTCGTAGGGCAGGTGCGGCTCGCCGCAGACCAGCGTCAGGGGCGTCTGCGCGTCGAGCTCGCGAACCGCCTCGCAGACCGCCTGGCCCGCGATGCCGCCGCCGATGACGAGGATGCCGCCGCCCATCAGACCTTCACCCCGACCACCGACTCCGCGGCGCCTGAGGCCCAACCGGTGCGCCACAGTCCGCGGAGGATCAGCGTGGCGACGAGCGCGACGGCGGTGCCCGCGGCGATCACCCCGAGTCCCGCGCCGTAGGTGCCGGACGCGTCCTTGAGCGTGCCGAGCACGGTCGGCAGCAGGAAGCCGCCCAGGCCGCCGGCCGCGCCGACCAGTCCGGTCATCACGCCGATCCGCTCGCGGAAGCGCAGGCCCACGAGCTGGAACACCGCGCCGTTGCCCGCGCCGAGCGCGCCCATGCAAAGTGGGAAGGCGACGGCCGCCGCGCCGATCGGCGGGAGCCCGGCGGTGAACAGCAGCAGCGCCGCCGCCACGCCGTAGACGCCGGTCAGGACGACGGTCCCGCCGTGGCGGTCGGCCAGGTGTCCGCCGACCGGGCGCAGCAGCGACCCGAGCGCCGCGCCGACCGCGGTCAGCGACGCGGCGTCGACCTTCGACAGCCCGTACTCGTCGTGGAAGAAGATCGGCAGGAAGCTGGACAGGCCGACGAAGCCGCCGAACGTGACGGCGTACAGGCCGCACAGCCGCCAGGCATCGCGCTCGCGCAGGATCCGGCCGAGGTCGGCGAAGCGGGTGGGGCGAGCCGGGCGCGGGGGCTCCTTGGCCAGCAGCGTGAACGCGACGAACACCAGCGCGAGCGGGATCAGCGCGAGGCCGAAGACCGCGTGCCAGCCGAGCTTCTCGGCGATGCGCGGAGCGAACAGCGTCGTCAGGACCGTGCCCGAGTTGCCCGCCCCGGCGATCCCCATCGCCAGGCCCTGGTACTGGGCGGAGTAGTGGCGGCTGGCGAGCGGCAGCGCGATCGCGAAGCTGGCGCCCGAGACGCCGAGCATCATGCCGACCGCCAGCAGCTCGGCGTACGAGCCGGCGCGCCAGCCAGCCGTAGAGGAGCGGCAGCGAGACGAAGGCCAGCGACAGCATGCCGATGCGCTTGGGCCCGAACTTGTCGCCGAGCACTCCGAGCAGCACTCGGAACGCGGCGGCGGAGAGGAGCGGGACCGCCACCAGCAGGCCCTTCTCGCTCGCGCTCAGGCCCAGGTCGGAGGAGACGTAGGCGCCGAGGGCGCCCAGCATCACCCAGACCATGAACGAGACGTCGAAGTGCGCCAGTGCGGCTACGAGAGACGGCGTGTGTCCGGCTTTCCGAAAGCTCTTGATGTCCATGAGGGCACACCTTGGACATCCCGGACGGGCGCCTCTACGACATCAGGTCGGAAATCCGGCGGCCCCGAATCACCGGGCGGTCGAATCTGAACCGACTGGTAAGAATACGTGGCGATGCCCCGTCCCAGAGCCCAACTGGACCTGGCCCGCCTGACGCCGGTCTTCGCGCGTGACGGTCGTCACGGAGCATCGGTGGACGACCTGGCCCGGGCGGGCGGGCTGGCCAAGCCGACGCTCTACGAGCGGGTGGGCGGCAAGGAGGAGCTGTTCCGCGCCACCGCGGCGGCCGCCGTCGAGCGGCTGCTGGACCGGCTGTACGACGCGGCCGACCGCACCCGGTTCGCCGCGATCGCGGAGCGGATCGCCGCCTTCGGCGCCGAGCTCGCGGACTGCGACCGCGACAGCGCGCGGCTGATCCTGGTCGTCGACGCCTCGCCGGCGGCGATGCGGCGGCTGCGCGCCGCGATCGCCGAGCCGCTGCGGCGCGACTCCGGACTCGGCGACAAGGCTGCCGCCGCGATCGCGGCCGGCCTGCTGGGAGCGCTCAGCCTGGCGGTCGCCGCGGGGGAGCCGTTCGACCCGGTGCCGCTGACCGCGCTACTGGCGGCCGGGATCGCGCACGAGCCGGAGGAGACCGCTCGCCACTGGGGCGCCTGAGCCCAGGCGTCAGCTCCTGATGTCGACGGCCACCTCGTACTTCTCCACCGACACGCGCCTGCCGACGGCATCGCTGCTCGGGTTCATGTCGTCGAGCGCGGCGTCGCCCTGGCGCAGGTCCTCCTCGGTCTCGAACAGCGCGATCGCCAGGCTGCGGCCGCCGTCCGGATCGATCAGCATCAGGAAGCCCTTCGCCGGCACTCCCGGGGGCGGCCCCTCATGCGCTCGCGCGTTGATGTCGTCGGCCGACGCACGGAGAGCGTCGCCCTTCGCGCCTTCCCATCTCGCCACGCGCGCCAACATCGAGCCACCTCACTTGGTCGGGGGAGGGCAACCCTAACCCCGCCCGGGGGGTCAGCGCAGCGAGTTGACGAGCCAGCCGCCCTGGCCGCGTACCAGCGTGATCTCCGCGGGCGTGTCCGACCCGGCGTTCGGGCGGATCTTCGCCGCCGCGGAGTCCGGCGCCTCGTCGAGCTTGTCGATCTTGATGTCCTCGGCCCAGACCTCCTGAGGGTGCTGGTTGACCGACGACTTGAGGCACGCCTCACCGGTGCCGTTGTACTGGGCCTTCTGGAAGTCCTCGCTCTCGAGCGCGCAGCCCGCCTCGGTGCTGCCACTGCGCTTGGCGTCGAAGAACTGGACGATCGCGTCGCGCGGCGTGGGCGCCCCCGTCGGCGCGCCCGGGCCCGTGACCGGCATCGTCTCGGTCTTCTCCTGGCTCTTGCCGCAGCCCGCGACTGCGAGAGCGGCAGCCAGCGCGGCCGCCGCGAGCTTCTTGCTAGCCACCCCGCCTCACCGTACGCGTCTTCTTCCCGCGTACGACGTTCGTAGTCGTCTTTGTCCCACGGAGCACGTCGCGCTTGCAGAACAGCCCGCGCACCCAGCGCTTCTTCGAGAAGAGCTCGGTCTGGTCGCCGTAGTGGGGTGAGGTCGGGTCGGTCGACTCCGAGTAGGTCAGGATCGTGCGAGCGTCCGGGCACTTCGTCTTGTTCCAGCCGACGACCTGCACGTACGACGACCCGTGCTGCACGTCGGTGAAGCCCTTGCCCGGCGTGAACGGCGCGGAGATCGCGTTGAAGTTGCCGTTCGGATCACCCGGCCCGCCGTGGATCGGGACCTTGCGGTCGCCGCGGGTGGTGAACTGCACGGCGCCGACCGGTGCGTCGAGCGGGATGCTCGCCCCGTTCAGGTCGCTTATCGCGTCGCCGAACGCGCGCTGCACCTCGGGGCTGCCGGTGTTCAGGTCGCGCGGCGTGTTTACCGGGTCGGCCGCGTCGAACGGCGTCGACCAGGGCGACGTGTTCGACCCGAGCGCGCGGCCGATGAAGCGCCGGAACAGGATCGCGCCGCGCGAGTCCAGGTTCTCGCGCAGATCCCAGGCCGCGAGCACGTCGCAGGCGTTCCCCACCGGCACAGGCCCGTTGGAGCTGGGCGCGTTGCCGCCGAACGACCGGCACATCTGAACGGCTGCGTCGCGCGCCAGCTCGCCGCCGTACTGGCGGTCGCTGAACACCATGTTCTGCATGTCCTGGCGCGTGAAGCCGGCGGGACCGAGGCCGTCGCTTCCGTCGATGCGGGCCTGGGTCATGATCAGCCCGATCCGCGTGCGCAGCGTGCGGGCCGCGCGCTCGTCGCCGATGATCCGGTTGAAGCCCTCGAGCGGCTGCTTGGGGTTCGACAGCCAGTACGAGTCGTTCGAGTTCGTCACGAAGTCGGAGCGCAGCAGCCGCGGCATGTTCTTCGACCCGAACAGGCCGGGCTCGCGCGCGTCGTCGTCGGTGCCCCAGTCGCAGGACGACCGCGACGCGTCGAGCACCGGCAGCCCCAGGAGCTGGAACGTCGCGGTGCCGAGCGCGGCGTTGCACTCCTGCGCCTTGGCGTTCGTCACGTTCGGGATCGCGCCGATGTCCGCGTACAGGGCGTCGCCCTTCTTGTCGGCCACGATCGTGTTGACCCAGGGGATGCCCTGGTAGCGCTCGAGGACGGCCAGCTCGCCCTTCGCGGTCTTCTGCCTGTTGGTGTCGAAGAAGTGGTTGAAGACGCGGAAGTTGTTGGCGTTCGCATCGCGTAGCGCGAAGGCGACGCTGGGCGTCCAGGGCAGCGGGATGCCGACCAGCTCGTTGAACACCGGCCCGATCCCGGGGGCGGAGTAGAGCTTGCGCGTCTGGGGCTGCACCGGGCAGTCCGCGGCCGCGCACGGCTGGCCGTCGGCGGGCACCTGCACGGTCACGTCGCGGCTCGTCATCTGCACCGGCCGGCCGTCGCGCAGGAACGTCGTGGGCGACCCCGGCACGAGCGTCAGCTGGTACGGCGTGAACCGGAACGCGGTCGACACCGTGTGGCTCCAGGCCATCGTCTTCGTGTGGCCGATCAGGATCGCCGGCACCCCGAACAGCGACGCCCCGGCCACGTCGGCCTTGCCCGGGATGGTCAAGTGGGTCTGGTAGAAGCGCTCGGGCCCGAGCCACGGGAAGTGCGGGTTGCCGAGCAGCAGGCCGGTCTTGCGGTCGCGCGTGCCGTCGCGCCCGATCGCCACTGCGTTGCTGCCCGCCGCCTTGATCGGCAGCTTCTCGGCCAGCCCGCGCGCGGTCGCGTCGACGTCGAGCGCGCCGCCCAGCCCGGGCAGCGGGGCCGACGGGGTCGGCGGCTGCGCCTTCGCGATTCCGGGGATCGCCACGTCACCGCTGGCCAGCTCGGTCAGCTGGTAGAAGCGCCGGTAGGCCTGCTTCTCGGTGATCGGCCGCACCCACGGCTTGCCCTTGCAGTTCGGGTCGCGCACGCCGTTCGTCCCGCCCACGTCGGCCAGGTACTTGTTGTAGCCCGCGACGTAGCCGCGCACGACCTGCTTGGCCGCAGGCTGGAGCCCGTCGGGCGGCGGCTTCGCCAGCAGCGTGTCGATGATCCCCGAGTCGATGATCTGCTGGAAGAAGAAGTCCGAGTCGATGTTCTTCGGGCTGACGCCGTTGCCGCGCTGCTCGTAGGACTCGTCGGGCCCGAACCACCGGGACCGCTCGGCGTCGACGGTCACATAGGTCTCGGCCAGCACGCAGATGTTGTCCTGCGCGATCGCGTAGCCGTACCCGTAGCCGAGCCCGGTGTAGTTGCGCGCCTCGATGTGCGGGATCCCGTACGCGGTGCGGCGGACCTTGGCCTGGTACGCCGACGCGGCCGAAGCGGCGTCGGCGATCCCGCCCATCAGAGCCAGCACTGCTCCCGCGATACCCAGAATGCGCCCCCGCACGGGCGGGAAGTTAGAGGGCGCGAGGGAACGGCGCGCCGGTTAGATGGCGGCGAGCGCTTCGCCGCGGCTCGCGTACAGCGGCATCGCGTGCTCGATGCCGCAGATGTCGAGGGCGCGCGCGACCTGTCCCCCGGCGCCGGCGGCCGCCACGCGTACGCCCGCGAGCTGCGCGGACTGCCCGCCCCGCATCACCGCCTCGATGGCCTTGGAGTCGACGAACCGCGCGTCGGAGAAGTCGACGACGATGCGGTCTACGCGGCGGTCCACGAGGTCGGCGAACGCGTGCTCGATCAGCACCACGGCGGTGATGTCGACCTCACCGTGCAACCGCAGGGAGCCGGCTTTGCCGTCCACCGCGGTCGAGATGCCGTTACGGCCTCGGCGCCTCATGACAACGATTGTTGCGCATTGCTCAGACGCGTTTCAGCGTGGCGGCCAGGTTTCGAAACGCGATGTCCCTGGGAAGGGACCGTTGTAGCCGCGCGCGGGAGCGCGGCTGTGCTTTCGAACTTGCTTTCTCAGACGGGGGTCTGGATGTCTCTGCGACGTATCTCTTTGATGCTCGCTCTTGCGTGCTCTCTCTTGGCGATGACCGCATCGCCTTCCTTCGCGATCGTCGGCGGCAACGACGCCGAACCGGGCGAGTACCCGGCGGTGGCGAAGATCACCTACCAGGTGTTCCAGTGCACGGGCACGCTGATCGCGCCCGACACCGTGCTCACCGCCGGCCACTGCAGCTCGCTGACCGGCGCGGCCGTCGCCTCGCCGATCGCGTGGCCCGCTCCGCTCATCGACGTCACGATCGGCGGCACCCACGAGGGCGAGGGCGAGTCCGCCTCGGTGTCGAAGGTCACGATCCCGCCGCAGTACCTGGGCGGGTCGGGATCCGACATCTCGATCCTCAAGCTGACCCAGCCGTCGAGCAAGACGCCGGTCAAGGTGGCCGGTGCCGCCGACCGCAGCATCTGGTCGGCCGGCACGCTCGAGACGATCGTCGGCTGGGGCGTGACCGAGGAGGGCGGCGACGTGCCGGACACCCTCCAGGAGGGCCAGGTCCCGATCACGACCGACGCCTACTGCGCCGACGCGTACAGCGACTTCGACCCGGAGACGATGGTCTGCGCGGGCTTCCCGCAGGGCGGCGTCGACACCTGCCAGGGCGACTCGGGCGGGCCGATGTTCGGCCAGAGCCTGTCGGGCGGCCTGCGCATCGTCGGCACGACGAGCTTCGGCGAGGGCTGCGCGCGGCCCAACAAGCCCGGCGTCTACGCCCGCGTGGCGGACGCGCCGCTGCGCGAGTGGATTCGCACGCAGGCTCCGGCCGGCGTCGACTGACCGGTCGCACAGACCGAGCACTGAACCGCGCGCCCGGACTCAGCTCCGGGCGCGCGTCGTTTCGCCCTCGACCAGGCCGACCAGCTCGCGCCCGGCCTGCTCGAGCTCCTCGAGCGTCGTCGCCTCGCGCACGTAGCCCAGGTCGAGCACTCGCCCGCCGAACAGGTCGAGCCGGTTCTGGCCGGCGAACACGTGGCAGGAGACGCCGCCCTGGCGGCAGCGGGTCGCGACCTCGCCGACGAGCTTCCCGGTCAGCGATTGATGATCTACCCGGCCCTCGCCGGTGACGACGTAGCGCGCCCCGCGCATGGCCGCGTCGAAGCCGACCGCGTCGAGGACGTACGGCGCCCCGGGGACGAGCTTCGCGCCCAGCTCCGCCCACAGACCGCCGGACAGGCCGCCTGCGGCGCCGGTCATCGGCTCGCCCCGCGGGTCGCGCGGCCATTTCGCGGCCAGCCGCCTCAGGCGCTGCTCCAGCCGTTTGACCGTGTCCGGGTCCGCGCCCTTCTGCGGGGCGAAGACGCGCGGGGCGCTCTCGAACGGAGTCCGCACGTCGCAGATGCAGATCAGCTCGCGAGGCGTGGCGCCAGAGTCGCGCAGCGCATCGATCGCCCCGGCGCCGCCATCGGTGGTCGCCGAGCCGCCGACGCCGACCAGCACGGTCTCGGCGCCTGCCTCGACCGCCGCGGCGATCAGCTCGCCGGTCCCGTAAGAGGACGCCGCGAACGCGTCGCGCTCGGACTCGTCGACCAGGGTCAGCCCGCTGGCCGCCGCGACCTCGACCACCGCGGTGCTCCCGTCGCCCAGCAGCGCGAAGCTCGCGTCGATCGCGCGGCCGAGCGGATCGGTCGCCGCGGCGACACGCTCCTCGCCGCCGAGCGCGTTCAGAAGCGCGGCCTGCGTGCCCTCGCCGCCGTCGGCCACCGGCAGCTCGTCGGCCGGCTGGCCGGCGTCGCGCAGGCCGCGCGCGATCGCCGCCGCCACCTCGGCGGCCGCGAACGTGCCCTTGAACGAGTCGGGCGCCACCAGCGCCGGGAGCAACCTCATCGTCGCCCATGCTGCCGAAGGGCGCGCCGAAGCGAGTTCAGCCCGGCCGGGCGCGCGAGGACACCTGAGCCAGCCGCTCGAGCGAGCCGTCGAGCTTGCCGCCCACCTCGCGCTTGCCGAACAGGCGGATGACCAGGCCGCGCGGCCTGCTCGCCGGGACCTGACGCGAGGTCAGCCGCACGCGCGTGGCCTGCGCGCCGGCGGGCTTGCTGCGATCGCTGGAGCGCCTGGGCAGGCGGCGGAGAGCCGCTCGCTACCGCCCGGCCCGCGGGCCCTCTGACCCAGCTCCGGGCGGTGTCGAGCCCTTCGGCGGGCTCAGCTGTTCGGCGATCGCTCGCCAGTGCGCGACGGCGTGGGAGTCGACGCTCGGCTCGCGCTCCCTGATCACCCGCCTTCCGCACGCCGGGCAGAACGTCGGCAGCCGGGCAACCGAGAAGCGCGCATAGGTCCGTGACCAGTCACACCGCTCACACCTGACGTATCCGCGCATGTCCCCAGCTCCCCACCGGGCACGTTAGCGCGCGGCGCGTGAGGGTGATGCTCCGCGCATCGCCCGCTTAGGCCGGGAGGGAGCGCGATCCGAAGGACGGAAAAGCTGCCCGCCCGGGGCCCGGCGTGTCGTGGGCAGCGTTACCTGCCCTATAGGGACGGAAAAGCTGCCCGCGAGGGGTCGGGGACATCATGGGCAGCTTTAGCGGCCCCCGACGCGGAGCTCGTATGGGCGGTGGGCCCGTGCCGGCGTCGGACGCCGGGCGGGCGCGCGTCAGGAGGCCTGCAGCACCGCTCGCCCCTCGGACGGCTGCACCAGCACCCAGCCGCTGCCACTGAAGCCGAGCTGGAAGCTCTCGCCCGAGCCGAGGCCGATCAGTGTCTTGGCCTGCACGTCGGCCTTCAGGCTCGTCGTCACGCCGCCCGACCAGGCGATCGCGGCCTGCGGGTCGGCGAAGGTCGGCGCCTCGGCAACGTCGAGGCGCACGGGCTCGCCGTCGGAGAGCAGCGCAACCAGGCCGCTACCGCGCAGATGGATGTTGAACAGGCCGCCCGCGATCATCCCGGCGGCGCCGCCCTTCACGCGTGTGACGTCCCACTCGATGCCACGCTCGAACGCCAGGATGTTCCGCCCGTTCGCGGTCATCGAGTCGTCGCTCAGGCGCAGCACGTGGATCAGCATCGCCTGGTGGGCGAGGAACACCTCGCCGGAGCCGGTGGCCTCCATCAGGCGCAGCGACTCGCCGGTCGCCGCCTTCTTCAGAAGCCGTCCGAAGCCGCCGCCCTTGTGCTGGAAGTGGACGTCGCCCTGATAGGCGACCATCGCACCGTTCTTCGCCATCACCGACGTCGCGGACAGCTCGACCTTGAGCAAGCGCTTGTTCTGGAGCGTGAACGCCTCGCCGGTCTCGATCTCCTTGTAGCGGTCGAGCGGCGATCCCATCTCGGCCATGTCGTCCTCCGTCGCGCCGGGTGCGTGCAAACCGTAACCGGCCACCCTTCCGGGCGGAACGGTCTAGCCGGTCGCGCGCACCGCGACCCGGCGGGTGGACGCGTTCCCGGCGGCGTCGCGTGCGTTGATCGTCACCGTGGCCGACACTCGCCGGCGCCGCGCCAGAGCGCGCCGCAGCGCGGCCGTCCCGCTCCTCGACGGCGCCAGGCGCACGCGCACGCGCTTCCCGCCCGCGACCAGCCGCGAAGCCCTGCTCAGCCCGTAGCGGGCCTTCGACCCGCTGATCCGCATCCGCCCGGACGCGACGAAGCCGCAGTCCTCGTCGCAGCGGAGCGCGACCACGAAGCCGCGCTGGCGCAGCACCCGCTGCGAGCGGCGGCGGCTGATCGCCACCGACGGCGGGTCGGGGTCCGCGCCGCCCTCGGGGCAGGGGCGGGGCGGCGCCTCGCCGTCCAGGCGCGCGACCGTTCCCGAGAGCGAGGTCAGGTAGACGTGGCCGCAGGTGTCCTCCCCGAACGACGACAGGCCGCGGACGGTGACGCCGAGCCGCCTGTCGCCGGCCGCTCGCGGGCGCCGCAGGACCGCCGATCGCAGCCGAGGCTGGCAGTTGTCGCCGTACACGTAGCGGCCGTCGAGCTCCAGCAGGCCGGGGTCGCGGACGACGTAGCCGCCGATGATCGCGCAGAACCCCGTGCCCCGGTCCTGCTCGATGACGGGCGGGGTCGCCCCGGCCAGCTGTGCCGCCGTGCAGGCGTTTCTCGTGCGCTCGAAGCCCTCGTAGCAGCGCCAGCCGTAGTTGGCGCCGGCGCCGGATCCCTGCGGCGCGAAGTGGACCTCCTCGGCGCGGCTCTGGCCGACGTCGGCGATCGTCAGGTCGCCGGTCAGGCGGTCGAACGATGCGCGGAACGGGTTGCGGAGGCCGTAGGCCCAGATCTCGTCGCGGCCTGGGTCGGCGGGGCCCGCGAACGGGTTGCCCGGCGGGATCGCGTACGGGTCGCCGCTGCGCGGGTCGATCCGGAGCACCTTGCCGAGCAGCGAGCTCAGGTTCTGCGCGTTGCCCGACGGGTCGTTGCCCCCGCCGCCGTCGCCGACCGTCACGTACAGGTAGCCGTCCGGCCCGAACATGAGCTGACCGCCGTTGTGGTTGCCCGCCTGGGGATGGTCGATCCGCAGGATGGTGCGCCGCGTCGCGGGGTCCGCGCGGTCGGGGTCGGGGGATCGCGTGTACTCGTCGAGCGTCAGCATGGAGCCGTTGGGGTCGCTTGCCTTGGGGGCCGTGTACCAGACGTAGAACCGGCCGCTCGAGGGGTAGTCGGGCGCGAACGCGATCGAGAGCAGGCCCTGCTCGCCGCCCGAGCGCACGGACCCGGCGATGTCCAGGAACGGCGCGCCGGTGCGGGCGCCGTCGCGGACGAGCTGGATCGTGCCGCCGCGCTCGACCACGTACAGGCGATGCGGGTCGGCCGGGCCGCCCGCGACGGCCACCGGGCTGCTCGAACCCGTCCGCGACGGGCGTGGCCGTGACGGCAGCGGACGGCCGCGCCGGGCAGGGCGGCAGCGAGCATCGCCAGGGCTGCGACGAGCGTCCCTGCTCGGCGGGGGGACATCACGGGGAGGTATACGCAGTCAGGACCGGAGTTGCTCCATCGAGCAGTCCCGCGGGTCCTTGTCGGTGCGCCAGCGCTTGAACTTGGCGCCGTGGCGTATGCGGTTGCCGGTGATGTGGTCGAACGCGATCTCGACGACGAGCTCGGGGCGCAGCCCCTCCCACACCAGCTCCTCGTCCGCCTTCCAGCGGCTCGGCTCGCCCGCGCCGCGCTCGTGGGTCCGGTAGGGCTCGAGGTGATCGATCAGCTCGCGCTTCTGCTTGGCGGTGAAGCCCGAGGTGTGGCCGACCACGTGCAGGCTGGTCGTCCTCGTCGTAGAGGCCCAGGATCAGCGACCCGACGGTGCCCTCCTCCTTGCCGAACCGGAACGCCATGACGACGACGTCGATCGTGCGCAGGCGCTTGATCTTCAGCATCCCGGTGCGCTCGCCGGGCGTGGTAGGCCGCGCCGGCCTGCTTGGCGATGACGCCCTCGGAGTTGCCGGTCAGCCAGGTGCCCGCGCCGTCGCGGTCGTCGGTCATCGGCGTGAGCTGGACGGCCTGGCCGCGCCCGCACGACCTCCTCGAGCCGTGCTCGGCGCTCGGTGTAGGGCAGCTCCAGCAGCGACTCGTCGCCGACGGCCAGCAGGTCGAACGCGACGAAGGCGGCCGGGGTACTCCTTCGCCAGCATCTCGACGCGCGACTTGGCCGGGTGGATCCGCTGGCCGAGCAGGTCGAACTCCTGGATCCCGTCGACGACCAGGATCAGCTCGCCGTCGAGGACGACGCGGTCGGCGTCCAGCCCCATCACCTGGGGCGGGATCTCCGGGAAGTAGCGGTTCATCGGCTTGCCGTTGCGGCTCTGGAGGTACACGTCGTCGCCGTCGCGGAAGACGATCGTGCGGAAGCCGTCCCACTTGGGCTCGTAGCGCCAGTCGTCGCCCTCGGGCAGCTCCTTCGCGGGGCGGGCGAGCTGCGGCTTGAGCGGCGGGCTGAGCGGGAGGGCCATGCCGCGGCTCAGTCCGTGCGCGGCGCCGCGGTCCCGCCGCGCATCGTGCGCAGCATGCGGTCGGAGAGACGCGGCGAGATGCCGTGGACGACGCGCAGCAGGCGCACGAGCGGCGGGTAGTAGACGGCGCGCTGGTCGTGCTCGGACGGCGTCGACGATCGCCCGGCCGAGCGGCTCCGCCGGGGCCGCCTTCTCCTTGCCGCGGTACCAGTCGGGCATCCTCTCCTGCTCGTGGTCGTGCAGGTGCGACTTGACCTCGCCGGGATAGACGGTGGTCAGCGACACGCCGGTGCCGGACAGCTCGTGGCGCAGAGCCTCGGCGAAGCCGCGCTGCGCCGACTTCGTCGCGCCGTAGACCGCGGCCCAGGGGAACGAGCGGACCCCGGCCCCGCTGGACACGATCACGACGTGGCCGCGCGCCCTGTCGAGCATCCCCGGCAGCGTCGCGGTCACCGTGTTCACGGTGCCGAGCCAGTTGACCCGCGTCATGCGGTCGATCTCGTCGAGGTCCATGTCGCGGAACGGGCCGTAGTGGGCGACGCCGGCGTTGGCCACGACCACGTCGACCGGCCCGAACTCGGCGATCGCCTTGTGCAGGCCCTCCCGGTCACCGACGTCGGCGGCGATCGCCTCGTGCCCGTCGCCGGGCAGCGCCAGCACCAGCTCGTTGAGCTCCTCCTCGGAGCGCGCGAGCAGTCCGACCTCGGCGCCCGCCTCCGCGAACGCGACCGCGGTGGCGCGCCCGATGCCGCGCGAGGCGCCGGTCACCACCACCCGCGTCGTCGGCCCGATCTCCATGGCTGGGCATCCTAGTTAGAGTCCGGTTCGGGGCCTGTGGCCCACGGACGAGGAGGACCCGCTTGTCGCACGAGGCGACCGTCGCCGAAGAGGAGTACCTGGAGAGGATCTACTGGCTCGAGGAGGCCGGGCTGCCGATGACCGGCGCCAACCTCGCGCGCGCCATGCACCTCTCCGCCCCGACCGTCCACGAGATGATCGGGCGCCTCGAGCGCGACGGCTACATCTCGCGCAACCCCGACAAGTCGATCTTCTTCACCGACGAGGGCCGCGAGCCACGCGACCGCGCTCGTGCGCCGCCACCGGCTGGTCGAGCGCTTCCTGACCGACGTCCTCGGGATCCCGTGGGACGACGTGCACGAGGAGGCCGAACGGCTCGAGCACGCGATGTCACCGACGCTCGAGGAGCGGATGCTGGCGGCGATCGGCGACGCCCGCACCTGCCCGCACGGCCACCCGATCGGCGACGTCGAGCGCGAGCCGGGCGTCCCGCTGGCCGACGTCGAGCAGGGCGCGAAGGTCCGCGTTCTGCGCTTCGAGAACGAGGCCGAGGACCTCCTGCACTACCTGATGGAGATCGGGCTGGAGCCGGGCCTGACCGGCACGCTCTCCGATCGCAACGACGAGGACGTGACGATCACAGCATCCGGCGGCGACTCGCACACGGTCACGAGGTCGGTGGCCGAGACCGTGTCGGTGACCGCCGACCCCTCGCCCCCGCCGCGCACGGCGCTGCCCGCGCAGCTCGTGCTGGCCAAGGAGCGCTACGGGCGCTGACTCAGGTGCCCTTGCGCCGGCGCTGGTCGAAGTAGAGAAGCGTCGTGATCAGGGCGGCCGGCGGGGCGAACAGGACGCCGCCCAGGATCTGCCCGACGAGCTGGTAGACCGCCTCGCCGGTCGAGTCCGCCGCCGCCAGGAACGGCGCTCCGACCACAGCGCTCAGCGCTCCCACCAGCAGGTTCGCCACGAGCGTGATCGCGAGCACCCGCCAGAACGACCCGTGCACCAGGTCCCAGCTCCGCCGCAGCGCGTCGACGCCGCGGCGCTCGTCGATCACCGCGGCCTGGATGCAGAACGAGAGGACCACCAGCGCGTATATCGCCCCGATGATCAGCGCCAGCAGCCCGACGAACACCGCCGCCGCGTAGAGGAGCATGACCAGTACGAGCGGCGCGAACACGTCCAGGCCGCGCTGGATCGTCGCGCCCGCTCGCGGCTTGCGGCCCTCGGAGACGTCGAGCAGCGCGTAGATCGACATCGCCGAGGTGAGCGGCGCGATCACCAGGAAGCTGGTGAGGATCGGGATCACGTTCTCGGCCACCGACGGAGTCGAGTCGTAGTCGCCGGTGAACTGCCCGAGGCCGATCCCGCCCACGATCAGCTCGACCGGCACGACCACCGCGATCGCGATCAGTAAGAACGTCCGGAACTCGCGGAAGTAGAGGCTGAAGCCGTCCCCGATCAGCGCGCCGATGTCGCGCGGCCGCCGCAGGTCGAGCGGCGCGCGCGGCGGCTGCGGGGCGGTCACGCCGGGGCGCCGGTCAAGCTCCGGTAGGCCGTGGCCAGGCGGCTGACGCCCTCGTCCACCTGGTCGGGCGTGACGCCCGAGTAGGCCAGGCGCAACGCGTTCTGCCCGCCCTCGATCAGGAAGTCGGTGCCCTTCACGAACACGACGCCTGCGTCCTTGGCGGCGCCGAAGAGCGCGTCGACGTCGGTGCCCTCGGGCAGCTCGACCCACATGAAGTAGCCGCCCTCCGGGGGCCGGAACTTCGCCTCGGGCAGATCGCGCTCGAGCGCGGCGGCCAGGCGGTCGCGGCGCTCGTTCAGCGCGGTCTTGACGGTCTCGATCGAGCGCTCGAGCTCACCGCCGCGGCAGAACTCGTTGACGATCGACTGGGCGACCATGTTCGGCGAGATGTAGGTGTTGGTCGCGAGCGTCTCGATCTGGGCGATGATCGTCTCGGGGCCGGCCAGGTAGCCGACGCGGATGCCCGGGCACACCGTCTTCGAGAAGCTCGACGCGTAGACGACGCGGTCGTTCTCGTCGAGCGAGAGCATCGTCGGCAGCGAGGTGCCCTCGAAGCGCAGCTCCACGTACGGGTCGTCCTCGAAGACGATGAAGTCGTACGTGGCCGCGAGCTCGAGCAGGCGGCGGCGCTTGTCGAGCGAGAGCGTGTAGCCGGCGGGGTTCTGGAAGTTGGGGATGATGTGGGCGAGCTTCGGCCGCGCGCCGGCCTCGAGCGCATGCGCGAGCGCCTCGACGTCGATGCCGTCCTCCTGGAGCGGGATCGCGAGGATGTCCGCGCCGCGGTTGCGCAGCCCGAGCAGCGTGCGGTCGTAGCTCGGCGCCTCGACCACGACGGTGTCGCCCGGCTCGACCAGCAGGTCGAACAGGAACGCGTCCGCCTGCATCGAGCCGTTCGTGAGGATGACCTGCTCCGGCGCGACCTGCTGGTACTCGGCGATCCAGGCGCGCAGCGGCAGGTAGCCGCGGCTCGTGCCGTAGGCGGTGGTGCCGCGCGGGGTCGTTGGTGAAGGCGCGGTCGGCGGCGGCCTTGAGGGCGTCGACGGCGACGATGTCGAGCGACGGGGCGCCGCGGGCGAAGGAGATCGGAGCGGAGGTGGTCATCGCGCACGGACGATAACGAGAGCGTCTGCTTCGCGCCCGTTTGCCGACCGATGGCCTCCTTAGCATCACGCGCGCAGATGAATGCGCTCCCGAGCCATGCGCCGTTCCTGTCCTCCCCGCCTGGACGGCCTGCTCTGTCGCTCGAGGAGCTCGCCATGTGCGTGCGCGCGCTCGACCCCGGGAGCCGCGCACTGCTCGACCTCTCGCTGCGGCGACGGCTGCCGTTCGAGGTGATGGCCGGTGTCCTCCACACCGACCCCTTCGATCTGGCGCGTCGCCGCGCGCGAGCAGTCGCCCGGATAGCCGCCGAGCTCGACCTGGAGGGAGCCGGCGTGGTGGCGACCGTCAAGGCGGCGCTGGCGCGGCTGCCCGACGACGCCTGGGGCGTTCCGGTCGCGCCGGAGCCTCGCCGCTCCGCCTCCGGCCCCGGCCGTCGACGTGCAGGAGCTCGTACAGGCCGAGGAGATGGCCGAGGCCGCGCGGGCGCTGATGGAGAAGCTGCGCGAGACCCGCGAGCGGATCCGGGCGGCCAGCCTCGCGGCCGGCATGGACCTGCACGACCAGCCCACCGTCGAGATGGAGGTCGTGCGGCTGGAGAGCGACGTCGCCGAGCACGGAGAGTGGTCGGCGGCCGCGGCGCCGGCGCCCCAGGTCGATCCGGAGGAGCCTGCCGATCCGGAGCCGAACCCGGCCGAGCAGCCCACCGTCGAGAGCGAGGCGATCGTCCTCCCGCCCGAGCCCGAGGCCTGGCAGCCGGTCGCCGCCACCCCGATGGCCGCCGCGTTCTCCCACCACCCGGCGTTCGCCGTCGAGGTCGAGGACGAGTCCGCCGCTCTGCCGCCGCTGGCCGCCGCCCTGGCCGCGGCCGCCGCCTCGGAGCGCGAGGCCACCGACAGGCGCGCGCCCGAGTCCGCCTCCCAGGACCAGCCCACCGTCGAGACCCCCGCGATCCGTACCCCGACGCCCGCGGCCGACCGGCCGGCTCAGCCGCTCACCGTCCCTCCCGCGGTCGAGCGCGAGCCGCGCCGGCGGCTCGCGCGCGGCGGGCTGATCATCGGGCTGCTGCTGGCGGTTCTGCGGCTGCTCTTCGGTCGCCGCTAGCGCCCTGTGTCCTAGATCGCGCGCGCGTAGACCAGGACGTTGTCGCGGTAGTGCCCGCGCGCCGCGTCGTACGGGCCACCGCAGGTGATCAGGACCAGCACCGGCCGGGTCGCGGGGCCGTAGACGTCCTTCGTCGGGAAGGCGGCCTTCTCCACGCGCGTGACGCCGACGACCGAGTAGCCGTGGAACTCGCCGGCGCGGTCGTGCACGTAGATCGGGTCGCCCTTGGCCAGCGCCGGCACGCGGGCGAAGACGTCGCCGCCCTTGTGGGAGTCGAGGTGGCCGATGATCACCGCGCGGCCGTCCTCCCCGGGCCGCGGCCCGCCGTTCCACCAGCCGGTCCGGCCGAACCCGGGCACGCTCAGGCCTGTGGACCCGGCCTGCAGGGAGTCGACCGGAGCGCCGACCCCGGCTGCCGGTATCGAGATCCAGTCGGGCGGGGCCGGGCGCGCCCGCGCGGCGCCGGAAGCGGCCCCGTGCGCGGCCAGGCGCGGGCGGCCGCCGCGCTCGACGACCGGGACCAGGGGACGCAGCTCGCCGGGCTGCGCCGCCTGGCGCGCCAGCACGTCGGCGGTCGCCGTGTCGGGCCCGAGGCGCTGCCCGTCGGACCCGCCGAACATCGGAGCGAGCAGAGCGCCGAGGACGCCGGCGACGAGGGCCGGGACGCAGGTGGCCGTCAGCAGGGATCCGCGGCGCGTGCGGGGGGCCACCCGGCCGCCGGCGTCGCTGTCGTAGAGCGTGACCTCGCGCGGGCGCGTGAGCCGGCGGCTCATCGCCGGCCGGCGAGCGCCCAGCCCGTCGCGCCCAGCGCCGCGGCGGCGAACGCGAACAGCAGTGCCACCGCCAGGCGCGAGGGGTCGTCTCCTTCGCCGGCCAGGCCGCCGAACCCGGTGGCCGGCCCGCCCTTCGGCGCGGCCGTCCCGTCGCTGATCGTCACGATCCGGGCCGGCTCGCCGCCGCTGCCCACGATGAGCGCGGTGGTCGCGGTGCCGGCGGTCAGCGGCACGTCGTTCTTCGTGGCGAGCGGGCCGCCCTCGCCGCCGGCCCGGGTGACCGAGACGTCGCTGGTGCCCGGTGGGACGTCGGTGTACTCCGTGGCGTCGCCGAACGCGACCTTCTCGGCCACGACCCGGTCGCCGACGCGCACGTCGGGATCACCGATCTCGGCGCCCGCGTGGATCACCCGGATCAGCGCCTTGCCCGACTTCGGCTTCTCGTCGGGGTAGACGCGCAGGTCGGCCCCGTCCCCGTCCTTCTTGGGCAGGGCGACGACGGTGTAGCTCTTGCCGTCCTCGAGGGTCTCGTCCGTCTTGGCCTTGAGGTCGCCGCCGCCCACGGGCGCGAGAGTGAGGTTCGCCGCGCCTGCTTTCACCTTCAGGGAATTGCTGACCCCGCCGAAGGACACCGGAGCCGTGGACGCTCCCGACCCGTCGACCGAAACGCTGAGCGTGGCCGTCTCCGCGCCGGGTACGGCATGCACGAACCGCACCGAGGCAGATGCCAGAGCGGAACCGGCCGATACGAGAAGTAGCATCGCGGTCAGGCCGACGGTGCAGCCGATGACCCTGGGGTTGAGGCGCGGCGGCATCGGAGGGCGATTCTAGGCATGACGGTGGACTCCTTCCCAAATCCCTCAGCAGAAGTACTGAATGGCCTCGACCCGCTCTCCCGGGCGCTGCTCGACCTGTCCGTGCAGCGAGGGATGGACGACGCCGAGATCGCCCAGGTGCTGGGCACCGACGAGGCGTCGGTCTTCGAGGTCCGCGTGGGGCTGCTGCGCAACCTGGCCGAGCAGGTCGCGCCCGAGCACGCCGAGGCCGATCTGCCCGAGCTCGAGGCGGCGGTGGCCGCGGAGCTCTACCCCGCGGAGCCGGACGCGGAGCAGGAAGAAGCGCCCGACGAGGTCGAGGCCGCCGCCGAGGCTGAGACGCCCGAGGAGGCGGCGCCGGAGGACGAGGCGGGCGAAGACGAGGCCGAGGAGCATCCGGAGGACGAGGACGAGGCGGAAGCGAAGCCGGAGCCGGCGGCCGCGCGCGCCAAGACAAGCCCCGCGTGGGCCGGCCACGAGCCCACCATGGGCCGCCCGCGCGAGCGCAAGCGGCGCTCCCCGCTCCTGATCCTGCTGCCGCTCCTCCTGGTCGCCGCCGTGGCCGTGGTGATCATCGTCCTGGCCGGCGGGGGCGACGACGAGGGCAGCGAAAACACTCAGCCCCCCGCCCAGCAGGCCTCTCAGCCGGACGAGCCCAAGCCGGAGGAGCCCGAGGCCGGCGAGCAACCGAAACCGACCCGCCTCGCACCCCTGGGCTCCGGCAACGCGACCGGAACCGCCACTGTGGACGGCGATCGCGTCACGCTCAAGGTCCGGAAACTGCCCGCGGCCGGCGGGGCCACATACACGGTCTGGCTCTACAACTCGATCATCGACGCGCAGCGCGTGGGGACCCTGAAGGCGGGCAAGGCGACCGTGAAGCTGCCGTCGGGGGCAAGCGACTACCGCTACCTCGACGTCTCGCGCGAGCCCGCGGACGGCAACGCCAACCACGGCGGCCAGTCAGTGATGCGCGTCGAGCTGAAGAAGCTCCAGCCCTAGCGGGCCAGGGACAGCTTCTTGGTGACCTTGCGGACGTGGCCCGCCGGGTCCGTCGCGGTCGCGACCAGCGTGACCTTGACCTTCTTCAGCTTGCGCAGCCGCCGGACGTTCTTCTTCGACGTCTTCAGCGACAGCGTCACCTGCTGGGCCATCTTCAGCGAGCGCGTCCGGGCGACCAGCGAAGGCTTGACCTTGTACTTCTTCGCGGTCTTCGAGGCGATCTGCACGTCGAGCTTGACCGAGCAGTCCTCGTTGCAGGCCGTGTGCACCTTCAGGCCCTTCTTGAGCTTGGCCTTGCCCTCCGCGACCAGGAACAGGATCGGCGGGTCGTCCACGGTCCCACCGCCGGTCGATCCACCGCCGCCGGTCGATCCACCACCGCCGGTCGATCCGCCCTCGCTGCCGCCGCTCGACACCACCAGGCGGTCGACCAGCTCGCAGTCAGCGTCGACGGCATCCATCTGATCGGAATTGACCATGTCGCTGCCCGCGCCGCAGGTGATCGTGTCGGGAGCGCCGTCGCGGGCGGCGATCACGTCGTCGCCGGCCTCGCCCTCGAGCGTGTCGGCCGCGTCGCCGCCGTCGATCGAGTCGCCCTCCGGCCCGCCGCGCACGGTGTCCCGGCCGTCGCTGCCGGTGAGCATGTCGCGGCCGTTGCCGCCCCGCAGGATCTCGACGTTCTCCAGGACGTTGTCCTTCTCGTTGGTCGCGCCGTCGTCGGCCACGTTGTTCATCGTCACCGTCACGGCATCCGGCCGGTCGCCGTAGTCCGCGGTGTCGGTGCCGTCGCCGCCGTCGAATCGGTCCGCCCCGGCACCGCCGTTCATCGTGTCGTTGCCGGACCCCTCGAGGTCCTGGTCGTCACCGCCGTAGAGCTTGTCGTTGCCGTTCCCGCCCCGGAGGGTGTCGTTGCCCTTCATTCCGTAGAAGGTGTTGTTCAAGGCACCGGCGCTGCTGTCGGCGATGAAATCGTTGCCGCTGATCGTCCGCACGATCTCAACCTGCTGCACGTTGTCGTTCTCGCCCGGCTCGCCGTCGCCCAGCAGGGGGTTGTCGACGGTCACGGAGAGGTCGCCCGGGCGGTCCGTGTACTCCAGGGAGTCCACGCCGGTGCCGCCGTTCATCAGGTCCGCGCCCGCGCCGTCGAAGGAACGATTCCCGATCACCCACTTGTCGTCGCCGCCGTCACCGAAGAACTGGTCGTTGCCGGAGCCGAAGAACGACCCGCCGCCGAACGGGAAGAACGCGAAGAACGCGTCGCCCATGGAGTCGTTTCCGTTACCGGCGTGGACGATGTCGTTGCCGTCGAGGCCGATGAAGATGTCGTCGCCCGGGCCGAGCGTGAAGTCGTCGTTCCCGGCGCCCCCGAACGCGAGCTGGTTGATCTGGACGGCCGAGGTGTTCGCGTAGTCGTTGCCGTCCCCAAGCCCGAGCAGCATCGTCTTCAGGTCCCGGTTCGGGCATTCCGCCACCTTGGCCACGTTGTCGGCGGCGCAGGGCGAGTCGGCGGTCATGTTCACGCCGGCCCCCGTGTCGGTGAAGCGGTAGTTGCCCGACGCGACCGGCGCGGTGACCGTCAGGTGGTTGACGTTGTCGCCGATGTTTGCGGAGTAGCCGACATCGGCGAAGCCCGGGTCGAGCTGGGCGTTGCCGGCGTGCGCCGACACGGGGCTCAGCAGCCAGCAGCAAGAAGGCAAGCAGGAATGCGCGTTTCGTGGCCAGGGCGCCACGCTAACCCGGGAAGCCCCGATTCGCTACTAGGCGCGCGCGCCGGAAAGCATCTCGACCGCCAGCTCCGACACCTCGGTCGGAGTGCGGCCGACGCGGACGCCCTTGGCCTCGAGCGCCTCGGCCTTGGCGGCGGCGGTGCCCGACGACCCGGAGACGATCGCGCCCGCGTGGCCCATGGTCTTGCCGGGCGGAGCGGTGAAGCCCGCGATGTAGGCCAGCACGGGCTTGGAGACGTGCTCGCCGATGTACTCGGCGGTCTTCTCCTCCTCGTCGCCGCCGATCTCACCGCACATGACGATGAGCTCGGTCTGGTCGTCCTGCTCGAACAGCGAGATGATGTCGATGAACGACGAGCCGACGATCGGGTCGCCGCCGATGCCGACGATCGACGAGTTGCCGAACCCGGCGCGGGCGATCTCGTTGCCGATCTGGTAGGTCAGCGTGCCCGAGCGCGACACCAGGCCGACGTTGCCCTCGGTGAAGAAGTCGGCGGGGATGATCCCGACGTTGGCCTTGCCCGGCGACAGCACGCCCGGGCAGTTCGGGCCGACGAGCCGGGTCGACCCGCGCCTCAGGTGCGTGTAGACGCGGAGCATGTCGTGGGCGGGGATGCCCTCGGTGATCGCGATCACCAGGTCGACGCCGGCGTCGGCGGCCTCGAGGATCGAGTCGGCGGCGAACCGCGGCGGCACGAAGATCATCGCCGTGTTGGCCCCGGCCTGCTCGACGGCCTCGTGCATCGTGTCGAAGATCGGCGTGCCGTCGACGTCCTGGCCGCCCTTGCCGGGCGTGACGCCGGCGACCAGGTCGGTGCCGTAGCGCTTGTTGTTGCCGCCGTGGAACGAGCCCTCGCGGCCGGTCAGGCCGGCGACGACGAGCTTGGTGTCGGATCCGACGAGAATGCTCATCCGGCGAGCTCCACCACCTTCGCGGCCGCGCCCAGCATCGTCTCCTCGACGTGCACGTTGGGCAGCTCGGCGTCGGCCAGGATCTTGCGCCCCTCGACGTCGTTCGTGCCGTCCAGGCGCACGACGAACGGCACGTCGGGCTTGATCTTGTTGAACGCCTCGACCAGGCCGTTGGCGACCTCGTCGCAGCGCGTGATGCCGCCGAAGATGTTGAACAGGACGGCCGTGACCTTCTCGTTGGACAGGATGACCTCGACCGCGTCGACGATCGCCTCGGCCTTGGAGCCGCCGCCGGCGTCCAGGAAGTTCGCGGGCGACCCGCCGGCCTGGGCGACGACGTCGAGCGTCGACATCACGAGCCCGGCGCCGTTGCCGAGGATGCCGACGTTGCCGTCGAGCTTGACGTAGGTCAGGCCCTTCTCCTTGGCCATCTGCTCCTGCGGGTCCTCGGCGCCGACGTTGCGCAGCGCCGCGGTGTCCTCGTGGCGGTAGAGCGAGTTGCCGTCGATCGTGACCTTCGCGTCGAGCGCCACGACCTTGCGGTCGCCGGTCACGAGCAGCGGGTTGACCTCGACGAGCATCGCGTCCTCGGCGATGAACGCCTCGTAGAGCTTGCCGAGCATCGCGCCGACGGGCCGGATCACGTCGTCGGCGATGTCCGCCCCGAAGGCCAGCTCACGGCCGTGGTAGTCGGAGAAGCCGATCAGCGGGTCGACGTGGACCTTGACGATCGACTCGGGATGCTCCTCGGCGACCTGCTCGACGTCCATGCCGCCGTGCTTGGTCAGCATCAGCATCGGCTTCTTGGCCGAGCGGTCGAAGATGATCGACGCGTAGTACTCCTCGGCGATGTCGGAGGCCTTCTCGATGTACAGCTCGTGCACCGTGAAGCCGCGGATGTCCATGCCCAGGATCGCGTTCGAGTGCTCCTCGACCTCGGCCCGGTCCTTGGCCAGCTTGATGCCGCCGGCCTTGCCGCGGCCGCCGATCAGCACCTGGGCCTTGACGACGACCGGGTAGCCGAGCTCCTCGGCCGCCTCGACGGCCTCGTCGACGGTCGTCGCAGGACGGCCGTCGGGCACGGGAACACCGTGCTTCTTGAAGAGCTGCTTGCCCTGGTACTCGAGGAGGTCCATGAAAAACCTAGAATGTCGGGCGCCGCGCCGAGGGCGCAGGGGCCTGAGCGGCGCGAAACCTATCCCATCCGTCTAGAACACCCTCTAGGAGACTTGTGCCGCTACCGAAGGAGATTCGCTTCGTCACGTTCGACTGCTACGGGACGCTGATCGACTGGGAAACGGGCGCTCACGACGCGTTTCAGAAGGAGGCCGACCGCGACGGCTTCACGATCGACAAGAACGCGCTCGTCCCCCAGTTCCTGACCATCGCGCGCGAGATCCAGAGCGGCTCGTACGAGCTCTACGCCGAGGTGCTCCGCCGCACCGCCGTGCGCGTGGCCAGCGAGCTCGGCTGGGATCTGGAGCCCTCGCGATCCGGCTTCCTGCCCTCGAGCGTGCCCGCCTGGCCCCCGTTCCGGGAGACCAACGCCCAGCTCGAGCGGTTCGCCAAGAAGTACGAGATCGGGATCCTGTCGAACATCGACGACAAGCTGCTGGGCGCGACGCGCCGCCACTTCCGCGCCGACTTCGACCTGGTCGTGACCGCTCAGCAGGTCCGCTCCTACAAGCCGGACCCGGCCCACTTCAAGGAGTGCCAGCGCCGCATCGGCGGGAAGACCGGCTGGGTCCACATCGCGTCGGGCTACGAGACCGACGTCGACCCCTGCCTGAAGCTCAAGGTGCCGGTCATCTGGGTGAACCGGCACGGCGAGCAGCTCGAGTCCGGCCAGAAGAAGCCGACCGAAGAGGTCAAGACGCTGCGCGACGCCGCCAAGCTGCTCGGCGTGGCGTAGGCGCCGGGCCGGGGCCAGCGCGCATGCGCGCGGTCGGGGTCCACCCGGACGCCATCGTCGTCACCAGCCGCATCTGGCAGACCACCGCCACCGCGATCCGGGCGGGGAGCGAGTCGATGCTGATCGACTCGCCCTACTTCCCCGACGAGCTCGAGCTGCTGCCGACGCTGCTGCGCCAGGCGGGGTTCGAGCCGGACGGCCTGCTCTGCACGCACGCCGACTGGGACCACCTGCTCGGGCGCCTGGCGTTCCCGGGCCTGGCCCTGGGGGCCGGCCAGCCGACCGCCGAGCGGCTGCGCGCCGAGCCGGGCGCCGCCCAGCGCGAGCTGCGCGCCGCCGACGCCGAGCACTACGTCGTGCGTCCCGCACCGCTGTCGCTGGGCGCATGGCAGTCGCTCCCGGTGCCCGGCTTCATCGAGATCGGCGACCAGGAGCTGGAGATGCACATCGCCGACGGCCACACCGCCGACGGGACCGCGTTCTTCGCGCGCTGGGCCGGGCTGCTGGTCTGCGGCGACTACCTGTCGGACTTCGAGATCCCGATGATCGCGCCGGGCGGGTCGCTCGACGCCTACCGGGGGACGCTCGCGCGCCTGGCGCCGCTGGTCGAGGAGGCGAGCGTCGTCGTGCCCGGCCACGGATCCCCTCACCCGCGCGACACCGCGCTGCGGATACTCGACGAGGACGTGGCCTACCTGGACGCGCTCGAGCGGGGCGACCCGAGCGCCAAGCTGCCGAAGGGACGCGACACGGCTCGCCAGCGCGAGATCCACCGGGACAATCTGGCCCGCCTCTAACCTGCTCGACGAAACGGAGGCACGAGCTCATGGAACGCAAGTGGTGGACGCTCATAGTCGTCTGCATCTCGATCTTCATGCTGCTGCTCGACATCACGGTGGTGAACGTCGCGCTGCCGGAGATCCAGACGCGACCTGGATGCCGACTTCAGCCACCTGCAGTGGGTGGTCGACGCCTACGCGCTGACGCTCGCGGCGCTGCTCCTGACCGCCGGGTCGCTGGCCGACCGCTACGGGCGCCGGCTGATCTTCTCGGCCGGGCTCGTGCTGTTCGTGGTGGCCTCGCTGCTCTGCGGCTTCTCGACCTCGCCGACGCTGCTCGACATCGCCCGCGGCGCTGCAGGGCATCGGCGGCGCGGCGATGTTCGCGACCTCGCTCGCGCTGCTCGCCCAGGAGTTCGAGGGCAAGGAGCGCGCCACCGCGTTCGGCATCTGGGGCGCGACCACGGGCCTGGCGATCGCGATCGGCCCGCTGGTCGGCGGCGCGCTGGTCGACGGCATCGGCTGGGAGTGGATCTTCTTCATCAACGTGCCGATCGGCGCTCTCTGCCTGTGGATCTCGCTCGACCAAGGTCCGCGAGACGCGCGACCCGAGCCAGGGCGGCGTCGACATCCCCGGCGTCGTGACTTTCACCATCGCGCTGTTCTGCCTGGTCTTCGCGCTGATCCGCGGCAACTCCGAGGACTGGGGCGGCCTGATCGTCGGCGCTGCTCGTCGTGTCGGCCCTGATGATGGTCGCCTTCGTGCTGGTCGAGCGCCGCGTCGCCAACCCGATGTTCGACCTCGCACTGTTCCGCAAGCCGACCTTCACCGGCGCGTCGATCGTCGCCTTCACCCTGTCCGCGTCGATGTTCTCGATGTTCCTGTACGTGACGCTCTACCTGCAGAACGTCCTGGACTTCACGGCGTTCGAGACCGGCCTCCGCTTCCTGCCCCTGTCGGTCCTGTCGTTCTTCGCGGCGGCCATCTCCGGGCGCCTCAGTGAGCATCTGCCGGTGCGCTGGTTCATGGCGGGCGGCCTCCTGCTCGTGGCGGGCGGGCTACTGCTGATGCACGGCGTGACGATCGACTCGGAGTGGACCGCGCTGCTCGGCGGGCTTCATCCTGGCCGGCACCGGCATCGGCCTGATCAACCCGCCGCTCGCCTCGACCGCCATCGGCGTCGTCCGGCCGCAGCAGAGCGGCATGGCATCCGGCATCAACACCACGTTCCGCCAGGTCGGCATCGCCACGGGCATCGCGGCGCTCGGAGCCATCTTTCAGACGCGCGTCGAGTCGAAGCTGACCGACCTGCTCGCCGGCACGCCGGCTGCGGGGCGCAGCGACCAGCTCGCGGAGGCGATCGCCTCCGGCGGCTCCAAGCAGGCGATCCAGGGGGCGCCGCCACAGTTCCGCGGCCGCATCACCGACGCGGCAAACGAGGCCTTCATCTCCGGGTTCAACGACATCCTGCTCGTCGCGGTGGCGATCGCGATCGTCGGCGCGGTCTCCGCGGTGGTGCTGGTCCGCCGGCGCGACTTCGTGGCCACCGCGCCCGAGGGTGCGCCGGCCGCGGCCTGACGCCCGCGGGCGGCCCCGCCCGGGACCGCCCGCTCGCGCCTGTACGGAACTGCTGCCTACCTCTTGACGGTGACCGTGGTCACCGGGCTGCCGTCGCCGTTGCGATCGGCATCGCCGAACCACTGAGCCACGAACTGCGTCGTCGCCCGGACGCGCGTGTCCACGGTGATCCGCCCCGCGGTGGTCAGCCCGTCCGCGAGCAGCGTCCAGCGCGTGCTCCTGGCCGACCGGGCGAACACCGCGACCCGGGCGCCCGACACGACGGGGTGATCGGGACGGTCAGCCGCACGCGGCCCGCCCTGCGGAGCCGCTTGACCGACGGCTTGATCGTGACCGCCGATGCTTCGCCCAGGTCGCCGCCCGTGTCCGTGCGGAATATGTCCGCGCCGCGACCCGGGCCCGACGCCAGCGCCAGCGCGAACGTGCCGCCCGGTGCCTCGAGCCCGCGCGGCGTGAGGGCGGTCGAGCCCGACGAGCTGCGGCCGCCACGTCGCGCCGCCGTCCGAGGTGGCGAGCACCCAGCCGGCGAGCGTGTTGTTGCCCCAGCTCGGCAGCAGTAGATAGCCGTGGCGCGCGTCGCCGAAGGCCAGGTCCGTGCCCCGGTTCGTGCCGGTGCCCGGGAGCTCCTTCCACGTGCGGCCACCGTTGCGGGTGGTCCACAGACGGCCGTCGGTCGTCAGCGCGAACCCCTGGCGCGAGGTCACGAAGTCGATGCTCCGGTAGCGCGGCTTCTTCACCGGCCCGGGGACCGTGCGCCAGGTGGCGCCGCGGTCGCCCGAGACCCAGATCGACGAGAGGCTCATCGCGAACAGCGCCTCGCCGTCGGTGCGGTCGAAGTCCGCGAACGCGGTGCGGCGCACCTTCGAGTTGTCGATCGCCTCGAACGTGGTCCCGCCGCCCGAGGTGTCGGCAGCCGACGTCGACCGGAAGATGCCGCGATCGGTGAACAGCATCGCGATGTTGCGGTCGACCGCGTGGATGGCGTTGACGCTCGGCGTGTCGCCCGTGTCGATCGGCGTCCACTGGGCGCCGCCGTTGTCGGTGAAGCGCAGGGCCCCCGACACGTCGATCGAGAAGCCCGTGTTCGCGTCCGGGAACGACACATCGGTCAGGTCCTGCGCCGCTCGGCACGATCACCGTCGACCAGGTCTTGCCCGCGTCGGTCGAGCGGCCGAGCCGGCCGCGATTGCCTGTCGCGTGGATCAGCACCCCGCCGGTCGAGCGGACGCGCGAGAGGGTGATGTCCTCACCCGCCGCCGAGGCGCTCGCCGACGCCGGCGAAGACCGGCGTGCTGTGGTCGTGCCGGCGTCGCGAGAACACGGTGGCGCCGAACTGCCCGACGCTGCACGGCGCGCGTCGGCGACGCGAAGCCGGACGCGAAGATCGGCCGGGGCGAGGGGTCGACGGCCGTGACGGTGGTGCCGCCGTTGTCCGTGCGCAGGACCTTGTCGCCCGACTCGGTCGAGAACAGGCAGACGTCGGCGCTCGCGCACCGCACGCGCGTCAGGTTGCCGCCCGACGCGTCCGGCGGAACCGCGACGGGGTCCCACGTGTCGCCGCCGTCGGTCGACTTGAGGATGGTGTTGCTGTCGCCGACCGCGTAGCCGGTCGTCGCGTCGGGGAAGAAGACGCTCCGCAGCCCGCCCAGGATCGTGGCCTTCAGCACCCAGTTGTCGGCGTTGTCGGTCGTGCGGAACAGGTTGCCGCCGGCGAGGGCGAATCCCGTGGTGTCGTTGACGAAGAAGAGGTCGGCCGGGACGGCACCTGCCGCCCCCGGCGGCCGCGGTGCCCGGGATCTCCCGCTTGCCGCCGAACGAGCCGCCGCCGTCGGTGGTCTTGGACACGGTGCCGTCAGCCAGCGCCACGTAGCCCGTCTGGTCGGACGGGAAGTGCAGCGCCGCGACGCCCGACGGGCAGCCCGACTCGCGGGCCACGAACGGCACGCGGCGGAAGTTCTGCCCGCCGTCGTCGGAGCGGCGCATCACGCACCCGGAGGCGACGATCACAGTGTCGGAGTCGACGGCGCGCAGCTCCGTCAGGTTGGCGGTCAGACCGGTCGGCACGCCCGCCCAGTCCTGTCCGCCGTTGTCGGTGCGCAGCAGCGTGCCGAACTCGCCGGCGGCATAGCCGACGCCCGGCGCGAACTCGAGCTGGCGTCAGCGTGTTGCCCTGCGGCTGCGGGTTGGCCCACTTCCAGCCGGAGTGGCCTGCCAGCACCTCGCCCTGGCTCCATGCGGGAGCCGCCGTTGCCCCCAGCGCTGCCAGCGCCGCCGCGACCGACCGAAAGCTTCCTGATCACCTGAACCGTCCCCTTTTGCCGGGCGCATGGCGCCCGCGAACTCGGTTCCGCGCCTGGTTTGCAGAACCCTCGCGGCGATCCAAACAAGGGTCCACCGCTCAAGTTGCGGTGCGCAAGGGCGGCGGCCGGTCGCGCACCCTGCCGACGAGCAGCGCCGAGAGCGTCATTCCCGCGAACAGCATCCAGCCGAGCGCCCCGAAGCCCGCGACCGCGAGCACGATCCCGCCCGCGACGGCGCCGATCATGTAGCCGAGCTGCGCGCTGACCGTGCGCGCGGCCATCATCGACCCCGGGTGGGCGGGCAGCTGGGCGAGGCCGAGCGCGCTCGACCCCGTCGACCGCAACCCGGCGCAGACGGCCACCACGCAGATCACGGCGAGCGAGAACCCGACCGCCGGCGTGACGTTGAAGAACACGACGAGCAGCGCGCCCATCGCGACCCCGGTCGCGGCGATCAGCCGGCGGCGATCGAACCGCGGTGCGATGACGCGGTGGCTCGACAGCGTCGCGACCAGGAAGGCGAACGACCCGACGGCGAGCAGGAAGCCGAGCGTCGACTCGCTGACCCCGTAGGTCTGGATGTAGAACGCGCCGGCGTAGGTCAGCTCGGCGGTCCAGGCCGCGTACGCGACGAGCTCGGCGACCGCCCAGCGGCGCGCCGACGGGTCGCGCGCGACGCCGGCGATCCCTCCGCCGGGCGCCGCCACGCGCCTGTCCCGCGGACGCGGCGCGCCCAGCCCGGCGGCCAGCGACAGCAGCGCGATCGTCGCGGGCACCGCGTAGGCCAGGCGCCAGGAGCCCCAGCGTCGGTCAGCAGCCCGACGATCGGGTTGCCCGACGATCCAGGCGAGCGACTGCGACCCGACCACGTAGCCCAGCGCCCAGGCGGCGTCGCGCTCGGGGAACCAGGCGCCGACGCCGGCGAAGCCGGCCGACAGCAGCGCCGGCGACGCCCAGCCCGACGACCGCGTGGCCCGCGTAGAAGAACGGCAAGCGACGGGGCGAGCCGCGGTCGCCGACCGCGCCGGCCAGCGCCAGCAGCGACCCCCAGACGATCAGCGGCCGCACGCCGAACCGGTCGATCAGCGACGCCCGCCCGGAAAGCCGCCAGGCAGGCGACGGCCGCCAGGACCGTGCGCGCCTGCCCGACCGCGCTGACCGACGCGTCCAGGTCGCGGCCGACCGCGACGACGATCGGCGTCAGGACGACGATGCTCGACTGGGTCGCCGTGGTGGCGAGGACCAGCGGCAGGAGCCGCCTGCTCGCCGCCGGCCGCGGCGCTACTTGATGACGGCGATCGTGTCGCCGGTGGAGATCGAGCCGCCCTCGCTCACGTTGAGCTCCTCGACCGTGCCGGCCTTGTGGGCGGTGATCTCGTTCTCCATCTTCATCGCCTCGATGACGCAGATCAGCGCGCCCTCCTCGACGTCCGCGCCCTTCTCGACGGCGACCTTGAGGATGCTGCCCTGGAGCGGCGACGCGAGCGTGTCGCCCGCCGCCACCGCCACCGCCGCCGGCGCGCTCGCGGCGCTTGGGCGCCTTCTTGGCGCGGGCCCGCGCCGTTGGCGACAGCGCCGCCGACGGGGGCCGCGCCGATCACCTTGACGTCGAACTTGCGGCCCGAGACCTCGACGGCGTAGGAGCGCTCGACCTTCTCCTCGTCCTCCTCGTCCTCGGCGGGCTTCGGGCGGCTTCTCGAAGGCGAACTGCTTGAGCCACTCCTTGTCCTCGATCAGGTCGCGGCAGGTCTCGCCCTTGCCCCACTGCTCGGTGCCGAGCAGGCCGATGTGGAACGGGATCAGCGTCTTGACGCCGCCGACCTCCATCTCCTTGAGGGCGCGCTGCGCGCGGCGCGTCGCCGGCTCGCGGTCGATGTCCCAGACGATCAGCTTGGCGACCATCGGGTCGTACATCGGCGAGATCTCGAGGCCGGCCTCGACGCCCGGAGTCCATGCGCACGCCGGGGCCGGCGGGCTCGCGGTAGGTCGGTGATCGTCCCGGGCGCGGGCGCGAAGTTCTTCGACGCGTCCTCGGCGTTGATGCGGCACTCGATCGCGTGGCCGAAGAAGCGCACGTCGTCCTGGGCGATCGACAGCTTCTCGCCCGCGGCGATCCTGATCTGCTCCTTGACGATGTCGATGCCGGTGACCATCTCGGTCACGCAGTGCTCGACCTGCACGCGGGTGTTCATCTCGAGGAAGAAGTACTCGCCGTCCTGGAGCAGGCCCTCGATCGTGCCCGGCGGAGCGGTAGCCGACGGCCTTGGCCGCCTCGGTGCCGATCTTGCCGATCCGCTCGCGCAGCTTCTCGTCGACGGCCGGCGCCGGGCTCTCCTCGATCAGCTTCTGGTGACGGCGCTGGACGGAGCAGTCGCGCTCGCCCAGGTGGATGACGTTGCCGTGCTCGTCGGCCAGCACCTGCACCTCGACGTGGCGCGGGTCGGGCAGGTAGCGCTCGATGTAGACGGTCGCGTCGGAGAAGAACTTCTCGCCCTCGCGCGCCGCGCCCTCGAACGCCTTCTCGAGCTCGTCCTCGGACAGCGCGACGCGGAAGCCCTTGCCGCCGCCGCCGCCCGCGGCCTTGATGGCGACGGGGTAGCCGATCGAGTCGTCGATGATCTTGCGGGCGTCGTCGACCGTGTCGACCGGGTCGGTCGTGCCAGGGACGATCGGCACGCCGGCCTCCTTCATCAGCTCGCGCGCGCGGGTCTTCGAGCCCATCGCGTCGATGGCGTCGGCGGGCGGGCCGATGAACTTGATCCCCGCCTCGTCGAGCTGCGCGCGAAGTTGGCGTTCTCGGCCAGGAAGCCGTAGCCGGGGTGGACGGCCTCGGCGCCGGACTCCTTGGCGACCTCGAGGATCTTGTCGACGACGAGGTAGGACTCGGCGGCCGGCGCGGGGCCCAGCAGGTAGGCCTCGTCGGCGCGCCGGACGTGGGGGGCGTCGCGGTCGATCTCGGAGTAGACGGCGACGGTGGCGATGCCCATCTCCTCGCACGCGCGCATGACTCGGATTGCGATTTCGCCGCGGTTGGCGATCAGTACCTTGGTGAACACGCGCGGGGACTTTAGTAGGCGCGGATCGAGAGTCGCCGTTGCACAATGGGCGGCGTGAGGGGCATCGCGCGGGTCGCCGCAGCGCTCCTGGTCATAGCCGCGGCGGTGCCCGCGACCGCTGACGCGCGCCTGAAGCGCTGCGACCCGCGACTCCGCGGTGCGCTGCGGGACCGTCGACGGTGCCGCTCGACCGCAGCGGCCGGGTGCCCGGCAGCCTCGACCTGTACGTCGAGCAGGTGCCGGTCTCGCGCGACCTTCCGGCGAGAGGCGCAGCCAGGCGGCGCCCCGTCGCGCCGGACAGCCGAGCACGGCGCGATATTCGCGCTGGCCGGCGGGCCGGGCCAGCCCGCCACGCAGTTCACGAGCGACTTCGTCTTCGCGTTCGGCGACCAGGCGAACGGGCGCGACGTCGTGACCTTCGACCAGCGCGGCACCGGGCGCTCCGGGCTGCTGCGCTGCCCGGAGATCGAGCAGGTCACGCTGCTGTCGCGCTACCCCGAGGCCGGCCGAGAGGTGCGCGGAGCGCCTGGGCGACCGCCGCGGCCTCTACACGACGAGCGACTCGGTCGACGACATGGAGGCCGTCCGCCAGGAGATCGGCGTCGACAAGATCGCGATCTACGGCGCGTCCTACGGCACCAAGGTCGCGCTGGCCTACGCGGCGCGCTACCCCGAGCACGTCGAGCGGCTGATCCTCGACTCGGTCGTCACGCCCGAGGGCCCGACCCGCTGTACCGCGACACGTTCGCCGCCACGCCGCGCGTGGCGCGCGCCTCCTGCGGGTCGGAGTGCGACTTCACCGCCGACGCCGGCGAGGACCTGTCCGTGTTCGCGGGCCAGCTGGCCGCCGGGCCGGCCCGCGGCGCCGGTCGTCGACCGCAACGGGCGGCGCGCGGACCCAGTCGGTGAGCTCCACCCGGCTGCTGTTCCTGATGCTGGGCGGCGACTTCGCGCCGCGGATCCGGGCGGCCCTGCCCGCCGCGATCTACAACGCCCGCCGCGGCGACCCCGCGCCGCTGCTGCGCCTGGCGACGCTCAGCGAGACCGGCGCCGAGCCCGCCAACCCGCGCGACTTCTCGACCGCGATCTTCACCGCGACGATCTGCGAGGAGGTCGAGCTTCCCGTGGCAGCGCGGTGCCCCGTTCGACGACCGCCAGCGCCAGACGGACGAGACGATCGCGCGCGCTCGGCGAGTCCGCGTTCGCGCCGTTCGGCCCGAGCGCCGCGGCTGCAGACCGACCTGATCCAGCTGTGCCGCCGCTGGATGGAGGCCTCGCCCGGCCCGCCGTCCGTGTCGCCCGCCGCTGCCCGACGTGCCCGACGCTGATCCTCGAGGGCGAGCTCGACCTGCGCACCCCGCTCGAGGGCGCGAGCGCGTCGCGGCCGCAGCTTCCGCAGTCGACGCTCCTGACGATCCCGGCCACCGGGCACTCGACGCTCGGCTCGGACACGTCGCTCCTGCACGCTGAACGCGGTCACGCGCTTCCTCGAGCGGCGAGCGGTGCGCTCGACCTGCTCCGACGCGGCCGGAGACCGTCACCCCCGAGCGACCGGCGCCGCTGAGCCTGGCCGAGGTCGACCGGATGCGCCGCGCGCCGCGCTCGATCGCGCGCGTGCTCACGGCGGTCGACATGACGCTGAGCGACGTCGAGGATCAGGTCGCCACGCAGGCGATCCTGTCGTTCAACTCGAGCGACGCGAGTGCCGTGCGCGGCGGGGGGCTGCGCGGCGGCCATTTCCGTGCCGGCTCGCGCGGCGTGTCGCTCGCAGCGGATCCTCTACGTCCCGGGCGTGCGCGTGTCCGGCCGGCTGCTGAACCGCTCGGGCCGGATCGGGACCTTCCGGATGTCAGGATCGCCCGCCGTGGCGGGCACCGTCGAGTACCGCGGCCGCGAACGTGCTGACGGGGCGCATCGGCGGCCGGCGGTTCCGCTTCAAGATGCGGATCGTCGACACGACGCCGCCCGAGATCGAGCTGGGCGGCAAGGCGGAGAAGCCGAAGCTGCGGCCGGAGTGGCCGCGCCCGAAGGTCCGCTAGCCGCAGCGCTCGGGCGCGCGCACGGGATCCATGCGCGCGCCCTGAGCGCTCAGGTCAGCGGCTGACCTTCAGCTTGAGCGTCGAGACGACGCCCGCGTGATCGGACGGCCAGAGGCCGGCCGGGGTTCGCACGTCCGGGTTGTTGCCGACGACGAGGGACTTCACGACCGGCACCTTCGGCTTGGCCATCACGAAGTCGATTCTCGACTTCAGCTCGGACTGCTGGTTGGCGACGTCCTCCGCCTGGCAGCAGGTCTTCGTGTCCCGACGCGTCTTCGTGAAGAACGTGTCGTTCAGCCCGAAGTCCAGCAGGTGGTCGATCGGGTCCGAGCCCTCCGAGTTCCGCTCGGAGTTCATGTCGCCGGTGAGCACCTTCTGGCCGCTGCCGCGCAGCGGGCCGGCGGTCAGCTCCTTGGCCTGCTGGAGGCCGATCGCCTCGCTGTACGCCTCGAGGTGCGTGTTGACGAAGCGGAACTTCGCGCCGCGCACGTTCGCGTCGACGCGGACGTAGCCGCGCTTGACGTTGGCTGTCTCGCCGATCGAAGGCAGCGGCACCGCGAGCGCCGCCTTGAAGTTCGCGCTCTTCGGCGACTTGACCTTGATGTCGCTACTGGTGCGGACGAGCACCGCGTCCTGCTGTGTGAAGCGGATGTCGTAGCCGAGCGCGGTCGGCCCCTCGAAGTCGAACTCGGTCTGCTTGCGGACGACCTTGTACTTGAGGTTGCGCTTCTTCAGCTCGGTCTGGAGGTCGGCCAGCCAGTCGTAGACGACCTCGGTGGCCGGCGTCGCCGACCCGTCCTTGACGCCGTCGGCGCCCTTTCGCCACAGGGCGACCTCCTGCATCCCGACGAAGTCCGGCTTGTTCTTCTTGATCTCGTCGGCGATCAGGGCGGCGCGCGACTTGAAGTCGGTCTTCCTGACCGTCTCGAAGAGCTGGGCCGACTTGTTCTCGAAATCGTTGCGGTCGCTCGCTGTGGCGAGCTTGATGATGTCGGCGCCCAGGTACAGGTTGCGCGTCATCACCTTCACGTTGGTGGTCGTGCTCTTGCTGCTTCCGGCCATCGCCGTCGCGGGGACGAGCATGAGGGCCGCGAGCGCAAGAAGCACGATCTTGCGGGGAGTTGTCATGGGATGACCCTACGCGCGCAGGCGCGGGGCGCGCGTTAAGCCCGCCACGATTAGCGCAGTTGCGGTAGCCGGGCTCAGCCGTGGAGGCCGCACTCGAGCTTGCGCGAGCCGGCCCAGCGGCCGTCGCGGCGTCTCGGACGGCAGCGTGCAGTGCGTGCAGCCGATCGACGAGTAGCCCTGGTCGTGCAGCGGGTTGTACGGCACGCCGTTCGCGGCGATGTAGTTCCACACGTCGCGGTCGGTCCAGTCGGCCAGCGGGTTGGCCTTCCAGAGGGCGTGCTTGTCGTCCCAGTGGAGCTTCGGCGTCTCCGCGCGCGACGGCGACTGGTCGCGGCGCAGGCCGGCCACCCAGGCGTCGACGGTCGCCAGGCGCTCCTTGCAGCGGCACGACCTTGCGGATGCCGCAGCAGGCGTCGGGGTCGCGCTTCCACAGCTCGTCGCCGTGCACGCCGCGCCTGCTCCTCGACGCTCATGCCGGCGGCGGCCTCGACGGTGATGCCGTAGTGCTTCTCGAGCGCGCGCCAGGTCGCCCGTCGTCTCCGTCGAACAGGAAGCCGGTGTCGAGCGTGAAGAAGCGCGCGCTCGGCTCGATCTTCACGAGCATGTCCATGATCACCGACGCCTCCTTCTGGAAGGAGCAGGCGACGTACATGCGCGGGTGGAACTGCCGGACGACGTGCGCGAGCACCTCCTCCGCGGAGGCGCTCTCGAGGTCGGGCGCGATCGGTGTGGACGTGGCCACTAGACCGCGCACTCGCCCTCGCCGCGGATGACCTGCGTACGGCACGTTGCGGTTCCAGTCGACGAACTGCTGGAGGTTCTCCAGGTTGAACTCGGCCGGGAGGGCGAGCGGCTTGGCGATCGCCTCGAACTCGACGGCGCCGACGCGCTCGGCGAAGTCGTTGAACTCCTCGCCCTCGTTGCGCTCGGCCTCGTAGAAGTGGATCCACTTCTCGATGACGTCGGGGATTCGCTTGGCGGGCAGGCGCACCTTCAGGCGCGTGCCGTAGATGACCTCGCCGCCCTCGTACTGGCCGCCGATGTGGGCGACGTACGCCGGCATGACCTTGTCGCCGACCTTGATCGACGCGCCGTAGAACCCGATGTTCGCGATGTGGTGCTGGCCGCAGCCGTTCGGGCAGCCCGAGTTCTTGATGTGGATCCGCTTGGTCAGCGGGTCCGTGATGTTCATCGCCTCGACGCGATCCATGATCGCGTTGTTGAGGCCCATCGAGCTCGGTGATGCCGAGCTTGCACGAGTCGGTGCCGGGGCAGGAGACCGTGTCGACGATCTCGTCGGCGCCCGCGCCGCCCAGGCCGAGCTTGTTCGAGCTCCTGCCAGACCTCGTAGACCGCCTCGTCGCGGACCCAGCGCAGCACCATGTTCTGCTCGATGGTCATGCGCGCGGCGCCGCCCGAGTACTCGCGCATGATGTCGCGCGAGGCCGCGGAACTGCTCCGGCGACAGGTCGCCGCGCACGATCGCGCACCTGCACGGTCGAGAAGCCCTGCTGGCGCTGCGGGCTTGACGTTCGAGGCGCGGAACTTCTCGAACTCGGACACGTCGCCGTTGGGCGATGCGTAGTCGGTGCGCCGCTCGGGCGCGT
The DNA here is from genome assembly GCA_963724205.1 of uncultured Actinomycetes bacterium. Lineage (GTDB taxonomy): Bacteria > Actinomycetota > Thermoleophilia > Solirubrobacterales > Thermoleophilaceae > CAVRTK01. The sequence goes on from CAVRTK010000001.1 coordinate 194,539, forward strand.
GAGCCTCCTCGTCGTGGATCAGCATCAGCGGCGTCGGGTCGAAGTCGCGCTCGCTCGACCCAGTCGCCCTTGAGCTCCTCCTCGACCTGCTCGCGGAAGGCGTCGATGCCGATCTTGTCGATCAGCACCTTGATGCGGGCGCGGGCGCGGTTGACGCGCAGCCAGTCCTGGCGGTCGAAGATCCGCAGCACGGCCTCGGAGACCTTCAGGTAGTCGCCGTTCTCGAGCTCGACGAACTCGTAGAGCGTCGGCGCGACGCGCGGCATGATCGACGTGCCGCCGCCGACGCGGACCTCGACGCCCTTCACGCCGTCGCGCTCGCGGGCGAGGAAGGCGATGTCGTGGATGCCGGTGATCGAGCGGTCCTCGGGGGAGCCGTCGAACGCGGTCTTGATCTTGCGCGGCATCGCCTGCGTCGTCTGGTGGCGGACGAAGTAGCGCGCGTACGCGGCGGCGTACGGAGTCAGGTCGAAGAGCTCGTCGGGGGCGACGCCGGCGAACGGGTCGCCGGTGACGTTGCGGACGGTGTTGCCGCAGCCCTCGCGCGAGGAGAGGCCGGCCTCGGACGCCTTGCGGATCAGCTCCGCGGCGTGCTTGAGCGGCACGTGGTGCAGCTGGATGTTCTGGCGGGTCGTGATGTGGCCCTTGTTCAGCGGCACCCACTCCTCGACGACGTCCGCGAACATCTCCATCTGCTCGGGCGTGACGCCGCCCATCGGCAGCTTGATGCGGATCATCTGGACGTCGGCCTGGCGCTGGCCGTAGACGCCCTGCTTGAGGCGGAACTTGATGAACTCGTCCTCGGCGGTGTGGCCGTCGAGGAACTTGTCGGCCTCGGTGTCGAAGTCGTCGAACTCGCGCTCGATGATCGGGATGACGTGGCCCGGGACGTCCTTGATGACCTCCGGGTTGCTCAGCGATCCCGTGCGGCCCTTCTGCCTGCGGGAGCTGGGTCGTCGTGGGTTCCATTGCGCGGTTGCTTCTCCTGGGTCTTCCGGGGACGTCAGGGCGCGAGGGGCCCGGCGAAGGGGACCCACTATACAAGGTAAAGTCGACCCGGATTCCGGGTTTCTTTACCCGGATCAGCCGGGGGTCAGTTGATCCAGACCGACTGCTTGGCCGCGACGGCGCCCTCGGGCTCCGCCGGCAGGCCCTTGCTCGAGCCAGGCGACGAAGCCGCCCTCGAGGCTGTAGGCGTCGTAGCCCGACGCCTGGAGCGCGTCGGCGGCCACCTCGGCGCGCGATCCGGTGCGGCAGTAGACGACCACCGGGCGCTCGCGATCGAGGCTGCCCGCCTGCTCGGAGAGCTCGGGAAGGACGACGTGGCGGTCGCCGGCGACGTGGCCGGCCTCGTGCTCGTGGTCCTCGCGGACGTCGATGAACTGGGCGACGCCCTGGTCGAGCAGGTCGGCCGCGTCCTCGGGTGTCAGGTGCTCTGCCATCAGGCCATGCAGGCTAGCGCGCAAGTTCCGGCCCGCAAGGCGGCGTCAGCCGGTCGTGCTGCCCCACGGGTCCGGGTCGCCCCACGGCGACGGGTCGCCCGCTGCGCGGCCCACGCCCTCGAACAGGCCCGCCCGCAGCCACGGGTTGACGCGGGTATCGGCGCGCGCGGGCGGCGGCGCGGTGTCGTGGAGGAACTGCTCGATCGCCGCGGCGATCGCGGCGGCCTCCTCCGGCGACGCGGCCGACTGCGCGATCTCGATGCGCGGGCGGCGGGGCCGGTTTCTTCCGTTGCGAGCCACGGCCCGTAACCTAGCGCGGCCAGTGCCGGAGATCCCCGTCTACGACCACGAGGCCGTCCTGGCCGCGGTCACGCCGAGCGAGGCGATCGAGCGCGTTCGCCAGGGCTTCGTCGCCTACGCCCACGGCGACTGGGCGATGCCGGCCAAGACCTACGTGACGGTCCCGAACGGCGACTTCCGCGCGATGCCCGCGCAGGGCGGCGGCCTGGCGATCCTCAAGTGGATCACGTCGTTCCCCGGCAACCCCGACCGCGGGCTGCCGGTGGTCCAGGGAGTGATCAGCGTGTCGCGCGCGGAGACCGGCGAGCCGCTCGCCCTGATCGACGCGCGCGCCGTCACGGCGCTGCGCACCGGCGCGGTCGCCGCGGTGGCCGCGCAGGAGCTGGCCCGGGAGGACGCCGCGAGCGTCGGGCTGATCGGCTGCGGCGTCTACGGGAGCTGGGCGGCGCGCTGCCTGGCGGCGCGCGGAGTACGGGCCGGGCGTCTGCTTCGACCCCGATCCGGACGCGCGCGGGCGCGCTCGCCGGCGAGTTCCCCGGCTGGGAGGCCGGGTCGCGCGAGGACGCGCTGGCCTGCGACGTCGTCACCTGCGTCACTCCCGGGCACGAGCCCGTCGTCCTGACCGGCGACCTGCGCCCGGGCATGCACCTGAACATGCTGGGCGCCGACGGCCCGGGCAAGGCGGAGATGGATGTCGACGCGGTCGTGCGGTGCACGCTGTTCGCCGACGAGTGGCGGCAGGCGTCCCACGGCGGCGAGCTGACCGGCGCGGCCGAGGCGGGCCGTGTCACCCCCGACGACGTGACCGAGCTGGGCGACGTGATCACGGGCCGCGCCCCCGGCCGCTCGGATCGCGACGCGATCACGCTGTTCGACTCGACCGGCCTGGCCATCCAGGACCTGGCGCTGTGCCACGCCGTGCTCGACGCCGGCGCAGGAAGGCGCAGACGCGTCCGAGCATCTGAGAACGGCGAAGGGCGCCGTCTCGAGCGGCGCCCTCTCGGTACGGCATGGAGTTCGAAGCGAAGCGTAGCCCGGCCGAGCGGCTGCAGTCACGCCCTAGAGAGGGATGTTGCCGTGCTTGCGCTTCGGCCGCTCGACGCGCTTGGTCTGCAGCGTCTCGAGCGCGCGGATCAGCTTCGGCCGCGTCTCCTGCGGGCGGATCACGTCGTCGATGTAGCCGCGCTCGGCCGCCGAGTACGGGTTCGCGAAGCGCGCCTTGTAGTCGTCCATCAGCTTCTCGCGGCGCTGTGTCGGGCGTCGGCGAGTTCGCGATGTCGCGCCGGTAGATGATGTTGACCGCGCCCTCCGGGCCCATCACGGCGACCTCCGCCTGCGGCCAGGCGAAGTTGAAGTCGGCCAGCATGTGCTTCGAGTTCATGACGTCGTAGGCGCCGCCGTAGGCCTTGCGCGTGACGACGGTCAGCTTCGGCACGGTCGCCTCGGTGAACGCGTAAAGCAGCTTCGCGCCGTGGCGGATGATGCCGCCCCACTCCTGGCTCGTGCCGGGCAGGAAGCCGGGGACGTCGGTGAACGTGACGAGCGGGATGTTGAACGCGTCGCAGAAGCGCACGAAGCGCGCGGCCTTCTCGGAGGACTCGATGTCGAGCACGCCGGCCATCTGCGATCGGCTGGTTGCCGACGATGCCGACCGGGAACCCGCCGAGGCGCGAGAAGCCGATGATGATGTTCTGCGCGAAGTGCTCCTGCACCTCGAAGAACTCGCCGTCGTCGACGATGCGGTGTGACGACCTCGCGCATGTCGTAGGGCTTGTTCGGGTTGTCCGGGACGAGCGTGTCCAGGTCCGGGTCCATCCGGTCGTGGTCGTCGCCCGAGTCCATCCGCGGCGGCTGCTCGAGGTTGTTCTGCGGCAGGAACGACATGAGGAAGCGGACGTCCTCGATGCACTGCTCCTCGTCGTCGGCCGCGAAGTGCGCGACGCCCGACTTCGTGTTGTGGGTCATCGCGCCGCCGAGCTCCTCGAACTCGACCTCCTCGCCGGTCACCGTCTTGATGACGTCGGGGCCGGTGATGAACATGTGCGAGGTCTCCTTGACCATGAAGATGAAGTCGGTCATGGCCGGGGAGTAGACGGCGCCGCCCGCGCACGGGCCCATGATCAGCGCAGATCTGCGGGATGACGCCCGAGCACTGCACGTTGCGCACGAACACGTCGCCGTAGGCGCCGAGCGACACGACGCCCTCCTGGATCCGCGCGCCGCCCGAGTCGTTGATGCCGATGACCGGGCAGCCGATCTTCGCGGCCAGGTCCATGACCTTGCACATCTTCTCGGCCATGACCTCGCCGAGCGACCCGCCGAAGACCGTGAAGTCCTGGGAGAACACGCAGACCGGGCGGCCGTCGATCAGGCCGTGCCCGGTGACGACCGCGTCGCCCCAGGGCTTGTTCTTCTGCATGTCGAAGTCGTGCGTGCGGTGCCGGACGAAGGTGTCGAGCTCCTGGAACGAGCCGGGGTCGAGCAGGCTTCTCGATCCGCTCGCGGGCGGTCATCTTGCCCTTGGCGTGGTGCTTCTCGACGGCGGCCTCGGAGCCCTGGAGGGCGGCCTCGCGGCGCTCGTCGAGCTGCGCCAGCTTCTCTTCGAAGGTCTGAGGTGTGTGTTCGCGCATGGAGGCGGCGCATTGTATTTGGGGAGTCCGTAATCTCGCCGGTGGGAGCGCTGATGAGGGGCACGCGCAGGGCATTCGCGGGGGTCGTGGCGGTAGTCGCCGCCGTGCTGCTCTGCGCCGCCCCGGCCGGCGCCGCGGCCCCGTCCGCTGCAGGTCGCGACGCTCCGCTCGGGCACCGCGATCCTGGGCTACGACGGCTCTCGCTCCGCCGACCTGGGCACCTTCGACCGCGCGCTGCGCGGCGTCGGCGCGCGCACCGTGTTCTTCCCGCGGCAGCGGCTCGTGGCCGTGCGCGGGACCGCGGTCGAGCTGCGTCGCGCCGCTCGCCTGCCCGGCGTGCGCGCCGCCCACATGGACGCGCCGATCAAGCTCCTGCTGCACGAGTCGGTGCCGCTCGTCTACGGCGGATCGCCCGAGCCGACCTGGTCGTCCGGCATCGACGGGCGCGGCGGGTCGGTGGCCGTGGTCGACTCGGGCGTCGACGGCACGCACCCGGACCTGGCCGGGCGCATGGCCGCGAACGTGAAGGTCCTCGACCCGGGCGACATCTTCGACTCGGGCGAGCCCGTCTACCTGGAGTGCCCGATCTCCTGCTCGACCGACACGACCGGCGGCCACGGCACGCACGTCGCGGGCATCGTCGCGGCCGACGGCGGCGCGTCGGAGGGCTACTACCGCGGCGTCGGCCCGGGAGCCGGGCTGGTCGGGCTCGGCGTCGGCGAGGGGCCGTCGGTGCTCTACGCGGTCGGCGCGTTCGAGTGGATCCTGGCCAACCACGACAAGTACGGGATCGTCGCGGTCAACAACTCGTGGGGCCCGACCAGCGACGAGCTTGCGCTTCGACGCGTCGGACCCCGTCAACGTCGGGACGAAGGCGCTCATCGACGCCGGGCTGTCCGTGGTGTTCGCGGCCGGCAACAGCGGCACCGGCGAGCGGACCGATCCCGAGGGCGGCTCCGACTGCGGCACGCGGCCCGCCGACGGCGGCGGCCGCGAGCCGAACGACGGCTTGTGCAAGATCAACCCGTACTCCGTCGCGCCGTGGGCGATCTCCGTGGCCAACGCCCGCAAGGACGAGTCCGGCGGCGCCGGGCGCGCAGCACCTGAACTTCTCCTCCTCGCGCGGCGACCCGTTCCCCGCAGCAGTCGATCGACGGCCAGACGATCGACTACGTGCCGACGCTCACCGCGCCCGGCACCAACATCCGCTCCGACCGGATGCTGGCCGGCGTGAACACGACCGCCGTCGCGGCCTGCCTGTCGGCCGAGGCGCCCGCCTGCCTGCCGCCCCCGGGCGCCGAGCAGTACGAGCCGTACTACATGCCGCTGAGCGGCACGTCGATGTCGTCGCCCCACGTCGCGGGCGCGGTGGCGGTGCTGCAGTCGAAGGCGCGTGGCGGCGCTCGGCCGCCGGCTCACGCCCGCCGAGGTCCGCGCCGCGCTGGTCGACTCGGCTACGCCGATGACCGGCGTCGACGGGCTGTGGGACTGGCCGTGCGGGACCGTGCCGATGGTGATCATCGAGTGCGGTGACAAGGTCGCCGGTACTACGGGCAAGCCCTACGAGCGCTGGCAGGTCGGCGCGGGCTACCTGAACGTGACCGGCGCGCTCGACCGCGTGGCCGCGCTCGGCGCCTGCGGCGAGCGGCGCGCAGCCGACGGGCGACGCCCCGGCGCCGCTGCCGTCGTCGCCTCCGGCCGGATCCTCTTCCGAGCCGGTGCGGACCACGCTTCCGGCAACCGCCTCCGACCGCCGCGCCCAGGCGCGCCGCCGCGCGGCGCTCAAGCGCTGCCGCAAACGGGCGGGGAAGAAGAAGACGCATCGCGCGCGTGTGCGAGGCGCGGGCGAAGTGCAAGAAGCGCTACGGGTAGGCGGCGGAGCCCGCCGGCGAACCCGCATTTTCGTGCACGCGTTGCACGAGGCGAGGTGAATGCACGTTCCAGCGGGCTATAGGCCGCATTTTCGTGCACGCGCCGGTGCCGCGAAGGTGAATGCACGTTCCAGCGGGTTGGGAGCTCGCCGCGGTCAGGCGATCGGTGCGGTCGAGTCCCGCACCCGCAGCGCCAGCGCCAGCTCGAGGCGTCGCTGCGGGTCGTCGAGCGCGTCGCCGAGGATCTCGCGCAGCCGGTCGAGGCGGTAGCGCACGGTCTGCACGTGGACGTGCAGGCGCTCCGCCGCCGGCCGCGCCTCGCCGTGCGCGTCGAGCCACGCGGCGAGCGTCTCGAGCAGGCGGTCGCGCTGACCCTCGGGCAGCGCATCGAGCGGCGCCAGGGCGCGGCGGCCAGATCGGCCGACAGACGCCACATCCGCGCGGAGCAAGAGGTCGAGCAGGCGCTCCGAAGCCACCACCAGCTCCCCCTCCCCAGCGATTTCCAGCGCCAGCGCCGCCCGCGACGCGGACGCGGACAGGCCCGTCAGCGGCACAACCGGCACCGATGCCCCCGCGACCGCCACGGAGAGCGCGGCGCAGCTCGCCGATGCGGCCCGGCGCCCGGGCACCACCGCCCACGACCGCCCGCCCACCTCGCCGACCGCGGCGTCCGTCGGCATCCGGGCCCCGGGCGCGTCGAAGGCCAGCACGGCCGCGCGCTCGGGCACCGCCCAGTCCGCGTCCGACGCCAGCCGCGCCAGCTCCTCGGGCGCCGCGGGCGCGGTCGGCCAGCAGCGCCTCGACCAGCCGGCGGCGCCGCGACGCCAGCTCGCGCGCCACGAGCGAGTCCTCGAACGCGTGCCCCTCGGCGGAGGCCGACGAGATCTCGTCGATGAACGCGAAGATCGCCTCGGCCAGCGTGTACATGTCGCGCGGGTCGAGCCCCGCCTGGTCGCCCGCCTCCGCCAGCGCGCGCCACGCCTGCCGTGCGCCCGCCCGGTAGGCGGCCAGCAGCGCGTCGAGCGACCGCCCGTTGCGCCGCTCGGCCCGGCCGAAGCGGACGTAGACGTCGCGCTCGGGCAGTCCCGGCTCGCCGCCCTCGATCAACTCGAGAAAGCCGTCGAGCGCCGCGTGCACTCCGGTGCGCACGGTCGGGTCCAGCCCGCCGGAGTACACGGGCACCGCCTCCTGCACGGCGGCGATCACCTCGTCCACCACGCCCGGGAGGGCGGGCCGGAGGGCCCGGGCCACCTCGGGTGGCACTCGATCCAGATGGATTCTTGTTCAATCGCTCAAAAGAGACGCCGAAAGTTGTGGCGACAGGGCCTAGGAGGCACCAGAGGCCGTGCGTACGCTCAAAGCATGTCAAAGCTTGAGCGCAACCTGAACCTGGCCGCGGTGGTGATCCCGTTCGCGGCGTTCGTCGCCGCCATCGCCCTCCTCTGGAACGACTGGGTCGGCCCCACCGACCTGGCGATCCTCCTGGTGATGTACCTGTCGACGGCGATCGGCATCACCGTCGGCTACCACCGCCTGCTGACCCACCGCGCGTTCGACGCGCCAAAGCCCGTCAGGTACACGCTGGCCATCCTCGGCTCGATGGCCGTGCAGGGCTCCGTCATCGACTGGGTGGCCGACCATCGCAAGCACCACGCCTTCACCGACGAGGAGGGCGACCCGCACTCGCCCCACGGTCACGGCGGCGGGCTGAAGGGCGCGATCCACGGCCTGTTGCACGCGCACATGGGCTGGCTCCTGGACACCCAGGGCTCCGCCGAGAAGCGCCGCTACGCCCGCGACCTACTCGAGGACAAGGGCATGCGCCGGATCAGCCGCAACTTCCCGCTGGCTCGTGCTCGCCGGCCTGCTGATCCCGACCGTGCTCGGCTTCGTGCTCACCGGCGGCAGCCTCATGGGCGCGCTGACCGGCTACCTGTGGGGCGGCCTCGTGCGCGTGTTCCTGGTCCACCACGTGACCTGGAGCATCAACTCGGTGTGCCACTACTTCGGGCGCCGCCGCTTCGACCTCGAGGACGAGTCGACCAACGTGTTCTGGCTCGCGCTGCCCTCGCTCGGCGAGTCGTGGCACCACAACCACCACGCGTTCCCGCGCTCGGCCCGGCACGGCCTGCGCTGGTGGGAGATCGACATCTCCGGCCTGATCATCCGCGGGATGGAGAAGGTCGGCTGGGCCAGCAACGTCGTGACGATCACGCCCGAGCGCCAGCGCGAGCGCGAGGCCGCGGGCTCGGCGCCGAAGCGCGCCAAGGTCGCCGCCTAGGACGGAGGGGAGCTAGTCCCGGGCGAAGGGCTTCTTGTGATCGCTGCCCAGGCGGTCCAGGACCTCGCCCAGCCGCTCCTCGATGTCGGGGTAGCGCGGCGGCTCGGGCTCCAGGCCGCGTAGCCGCGCCCACAGGCCCTGGCGGGCCACCACCTCCTCGACGTCGGCGGTCAGCGTGACCCGGGTTCCCCAGCTCGAGGGCTCCAGGCGAGCGGTGCCGCACGCGCCGTCGGCCTCCCACGCGAGCTCGCGCTCGTGCTCCGTCGGCCGTACGGTCACCGCGCCGACGGCATCGGCCAGCCGGTCGCCCTCCAGCTCCGCCCACAACTCGGGCGGCGACTTCACAAGCGTTCGCGAGATCTCGATCGAAGGCATCGGCGGCGGTTTTCGCTTGGCGTCCGGAGACTCCTCCAACCGGCGCATCGGCTGCAAGAGGTCGTGAAACTCCTGTGAAAGCGTTACGGGGGAGGAGCCGAGACGATGCGCCGTTGGGGGACGATGCTCGTGCTGCTGGTCGCCGCGGTCACCATGACCGCGACCGCGACCGCAGCACCACGCGACACGACAGTTCGCACGATCCAGGACACGGACGGGGACAACCTGCTCGAGTTCGCGCCTGGCGAGAAGCACTGCGTCTTCGCGCTCACGCTGACCCCGCCGTCGCAGTGCCTGACCGGCTCGATCGGCAGCCCCACCTCGATCCTCAACTTCCTCCAGCTCTCCGACTTCCAGGCCGTGGACGAGGAGTCCCCGGGCCGCGTGGAGCCCGTGGACTCGACGCAGCGCGCGCCGGGCTCCCCCTTCTCGGCTGCCTACCGCCCGCAGGAGTCCCTGAGCACGCAGGTCACCGAGGCGATGGTCCGCCAGGTCCGCAACACGACCTCGCCGATAACCGGGGCCACCCTGGCCCTGGCGATGCTGACCGGGGACAACGCCGACTCCCAGCAGCACAACGAGACCCGCTGGTTCATCGACATCCTCGACGGCACCGGCGGCGGCGAGAACCCGGACCCGGAGATGGACGACCCGGACAACCCGAGCAGCGATCGCAAGATCGTGCCCGACTCCGGCATCCACTCCCAGGTCACGCAGGTCTGCGGCGAGGACTCCGGCTACGGCGACAACGCGTCGCCCTACGACGGCGTGCAGGGCGGCGGGAACCCGGACACCCCGGACGCCGGCTACTACGACCCGGACGGCGGTGACGACGACGGCGACGGCTACTCGCCGGACCGCGCCCGCAACCAGCGCGAGGTCGGGCGCGACGTGACCGTCCGCGACTTCCCGGAGTTGTTCGAGGAGGCCCAGCAGCCGTTCGAGGCGGTCGGCATCGGCATGCCCTGGTACTCCGCGTTCGGCAACCACGACGCGCTGATACAGGGCAACAGCCCGGAGGCCTACGCCGGTCCCCTCGGTCCGGCCCCGGAGGTCGTCAACCCCATCTTCGACGGGCTGGCGCGCGGCTGTCTCAAGCCCACGAAGCTGCCTACCGGCGTGTCTGCAGCGGACTTCGCGGCCAACCCGGCCGCTTACATCGCGGACTCCGAGCCGGTGGTCGTGCCGCCCGACCCGCGACGCTGCTACCAGGCCAAGGACCAGCCGAACACCGGACTGTCCCCCTGCGGCCCGAGCGGCTGGATCCAGGAGCACAGCCGCACGACCGGCCTGCCCCGCGGCCACGGGTTCGAGGCGTTCACCACCGGTGACCGCAAGTCGCCCCAGACCGGCACCGGTCGGCCGCCGCAGGCCCGCGAGAACCACGACGGGTACTACTCGTTCTCGCCGCGCCCGGGCATCCGGTTCGCCGTGCTCGACACGATCACCGACGAGTGCGGAGCACCGGTCTGTGCCGAGGGATCGGTCGACGACGCCCAGTACCAGTGGCTGGAGGGTCAGATCACCGCGGCGCGCGCCGCGCGCGAGTACGTGATCGTGTTCTCGCACCACACGCTGCGCACCACGAGGATGGCGTCCACGGACGGCACCGAGACGCCCATCCACTACGGCGAGCGACTGGATCGCAAGGACCGCTCGTCGCCGCAGCCGGTGCGACCCGACGCACCCCCCGAGAGCACGCTCGAGGACCTGTTCTGCCGCCACCCGAACGTGGTGGCGCACGTGAACGGCCACGAGCACCAGAACTACGTGCTCCCGCACAACTGCGAGGACGGGCCGCCGGCCCAGAACGGCCGCAACGCGTTCCTCGAGGTGTCGACGGCCGCTCACATCGACTGGCCCCAGCAGGCGCGGACAATCGAGCTGGTTCGCACCGCGGCCGGGCGCCTGGCGGTGGTGCTGACCGTGATCGACCACTCCGGCGCCGCCCAATCCCGGCGAGGGACAGGGCCCCGACCAGGTCCAGCGCCTGGCCTCGATCGGCCGTGAGATCTCCTACAACGACTACCAGGGGAGCCGCAGCGCGGGAGGCGAGCGCGACGACCGCAACGTCGCGGTGGTCACCGACAAGTCCTGGCCCCCGCCGGTCCGCTAGCGGAGAACCGGCTCCGGAAACGGGTCGAGGCGCCCGGAGGCGCCTCGACTCTGACCCAAGAACCCAACTGCGTTAGCCCGGCGCCGGCTCTGCGCTCAAGCTTTCTATTCAGGGTTGTCGGTAACGCGCGCTTCTGCCGATATGGGGTGGGGACCCCAAATGAAGCGCTCCACCAACTCACTGATCGGTCAGGTCGTCGCGGTCAATGTGCTGCTGGTCGTGGCGACACTGTTCGCCGCGAGCGCCGCCGCCAGCCTGAACCTCTCCACGCAGGACCAGCGCACGCAGTTCGCGCTGCTGGCGCTGACGATCGTCCTGATCCTGCTGACCAACATGCTGATGATCCAGCGGCGGTTCACGCCGCTGGAGCGGCTGATCGAGCGCGTGGAGGCGATCGACCCGCAGGCGCCCGGCGAGTTCGCCGCGCCCGAGGTGCGCGCCGGATCCGACGAGGTCGACCGCCTGGCCGCGTCGTTCCGCCGGCTCCTCGGCCGGATCGAGGCCGAGCGCCGGCGCAGCGGGCGGCTGGCCCTGCGCGCCCAGGAGGAGGAGCGCAAGCGCCTGGCCCGCGACCTGCACGACGAGGTCAACCAGGCCCTGACCGCGATCCTGCTCCGCCTCCAGGCGGTGTCCCAGGACGCGTCGCCGGAGATCGCCGAGGAGCTGGCCGAGGTCCGCCGGCTCGTCAACCAGGCGATGGACGAGCTGCTGCGGCTGGCCCGCCAGCTGCGCCCGACGGCACTCGACGACCACGGCCTGTACTCGGCCATCGAGGGCCAGGTGCGGCGCTTCAGCACGCAGACCGGCATCGCGGCCGACCTGCGCACGCACGGGGACCCGGCCGAGCTCGACCCCGACCGCGAGATCGCGGTGTTCCGGATCGCCCAGGAGGCGCTGGCCAACGTCGCCCGCCACGCCGGCGCGTCGTCGGTCGAGGTCGACGTGCAGCGGCTCGGCACGCACGGGGTCGCCCTCACCGTCCGCGACGACGGGCGCGGCTTCTTCCCCGAGGGCGCCAGCAACGGCCTGGGGCTCAACGGCATGGCCGAGCGCGCGCGCCTGGTGGGCGGCGAGCTGGAGATCGACTCCTGGCCCGGCGAGGGCACCGCGCTGTCGCTGAAGGTGCCCTGACGATGCTGCGGATCCTGATCGCCGACGACCACGGCATCGTGCGCTCGGGCGTGCGCATGCTGATCGACCGCCAGGACGACATGCAGGTCGTCGCCGAGGCCGAGGACGGCGTCGACGCCGTGGCCCAGGCGATCGCCGAGCGGCCCGACGTCGCCGTGCTCGACGTCGCCATGCCCCGGATGACCGGCATCCAGGCGGCCCGCGAGATCAAGGCCCAGACGCCCGACGACCTCCGTGCTCCTGCTCTCGATGCACGACGACGAGCGCTACGTGTTCGAGGCGCTGCGCGCCGGCGCGTCGGGCTACGTGCTCAAGCGCGCGGCCGACGCCGACCTGGTCGACGCCGTCAAGGCGGTCGCCGGTGGGCGCCCGTTCGTCTCCCCCCACGCCGAGGGCGCCGAGCAGTGGCTGGCCGAGCACGACGAGGGGCCGAAGGACCCGCTCACGCCGCGCGAGCTCGACGTGGTGAAGCTGATCGCCGAGGCGTACACGAACAAGCAGATCGCCGAGATCCTGCACCTGTCCGAGAAGACCGTCGAGTCCCACCGCGGCAACGTGCTGGCCAAGCTCGGCATGCGCGACCGCGTCGAGCTCGTGCGCTACGCGATCAAGCGCGGCCTCGTCGAGCCGTAAGAGCGCCGAGGTTCTCGGCGCCGCGCACGGCGCGCTCCATCACCTTCGGGTCGTCTCGCTGAGCGGCGGCCAACAGGACTCCCGCCGCCGCCGCGGCCACCTGGCGTGCGGCCAGCGCCCGGCCCCGCCCGCCCCTCGCGCCGAGCGCCTTCGCCGAACGCGTAGCGGCGGCGCACGAACGAGCCGCGGGTGAGCCGCTCGGCCGGGATGACGTGGTCGACGCCCGCGTCGGGGACGTAGCGGGTCGTGTAGCCCAGGCGGGCGAGCGCCACCTGCGCCTCGTTCTCCTCGCCGAACCAGGTCCGTCCGCCGCTGTGGCCCCAGGCCGGGTCGAAGCCGCCGACGCGCCGGAGCGGGCCCGCGCGGAACGAGATGTTGGCGCCGTAGACCGCCTCCTCGCGCGCCGGATCCAGGTCGAGCACGGCGGCGCCGCGATCGAGCACGGTCAGGGCGGGCAGGATGGGGTCGGAGACCCAGGCGGGCGGCGGCGAGTCGAATCGGGGCCGGATCGGGCCGCCGATGCAGGCCACGCGCTCCGGCGCATCGTCCCAGCGGGCGGCCAGGGCGGCGCCCCATCCGGGGTCGACGACCGCGTCGTCGTCGACGAACGCGAGCACCTCGTCGTCGTCCTCGACCCAGGCCAGCGCCCGGTTGCGGGCGAGGGAGAGCCCGGGGCGCGGCTCGGCCAGCACGGTCCACCCCGGCAGCGGCCTCGCGGTGGGCCTCCACAGCCGGGCCCGCGAGGCCGCTCGTGACCAGCGCCTTTGGCGCGTCAGGCGCATGGGCTTCAAGGGCTGCCACGGCCTCCGACACCGCCTCGGGCGCCCGATTCGTGCACACGGCCACTCGGATCCGGGTACTCACGCCGAGCGAGGCTAGTCCGGGGCTGGCCCGACTAGACTTCGCCGGGCCAGCACTCGACCTGGGAACCGAGGCATCCGGATGCAGGAGATGGTCATCTACGGCGTGAGCTTCGACATGGTCGGCAAGCAGCCGATCGTGCTGCTGAAGACGCGCGACGGCAACAAGTTCCTGCCGATCTGGATCGGCCACCCCGAGGCAGCCGCGATCCTCATGAAGCTCCAGGGCGCGAACACGCCCGCGGCCCATGACCCACGACCTGATGGACGACATGCTCGAGAAGCTCCAGATCGAGTGCACGCGCGTCTCGGTCACCGAACTGCGCGAGAACACCTTCTACGCGTCGATCCAGCTCCGGATCGACGGCCGCGAGGTCGAGATCGACTCGCGCCCGTCAGCGACGCGCTCGCCCTCGCCGTCCGCACCCAGGCCCCGATCTTCGCCCACGAGGACGTCATCGCCGAGTCCGCGATCGAGTTCGAGCACGAGGTCGAGGACCAGGAAGACGTCGTCGACAAGTTCAAGGAGTTCCTCGACAACGTCTCGCCCGAGGACTTCGCGGGCGGCTCCGGCTCCGGCTAGACCGCCAGCTCGCCCTGAGCTCGCGCCCAGGCGAGCTCCAGGATGCGCTCGACCAGCTCGTCGAAGCCGATGCCCGCCGCCTCCGCGGCCTGGGGCAGCAGCGACGTCTCGGTCAAGCCCGGGGATCGCGTTGGCCTCGAGCACGTAGAGGCACTGCGAGTCCTCCTCGAGCATCAGGTCGACGCGGGCGAACCCGTACAGGCCGAGCAGCCGGTAGACGTCGAGCGCCAGCCCCTGCGCTCGGCGGGTGACCGCGTCGGGCACCTGGGCCGGGCAGACGAACTCCGTGCGGCCGATCTCGTAGCGGGCCTCGAAGTCGTAGAAGTCCTCGTCGCGCGGGCACGGCCTCGACGATCGGCAGCGCCTCGGGGCCGTCGGCGCCCTCGACGATCGACACCGCCAGGTCGCGGCCCGCGGACGTGGCGCTCCAGCAGCACGCGCGAGTCGTACGAGAACCCGGACACGAGCGCCGCCGGCACGGCCGCCGCCGACTCCGCGAACTTGATCCCGAGCGCCGACCCGCCGGTCGCCGGCTTGACGACGATCGGGAAGTCGAGCCGCTCCTCGATCGCGGGCAGCGTGTCCGCGGCGCCGAGCGTCTTGAACGCGGCCTCGGTGAACGCGAAGAACTCGGGCGTCGGGATGTTGGCCTCGACGAACAGGTGCTTGCCAGCACCTTGTCGATCGAGCGCATGCAGGCCAGGACCCCCGACCCCGTGTAGGGCAGCCCGACGATCTCGAGCAGCTCCTGCACGGTGCCGTCCTCGCCGTCCCGGCCGTGCAGCGCGACGAACGCGATCTCGGGCTGCTCCTCGCGCACGCGGTCGATCAGGTCCTCGCCGACGTCGATCGCCACGGTCTCGTGGCCGAGGCGGCCGAGCGCGTCCTCGACGCGCGCGCCGGAGCGCAGCGACACCTGCCGCTCGAGCGACGACCCGCCCTTGAGTACCGCGACGCGGCTCATCGGCCGCCCTGAGCGCGGCGGGGCAGCGGCACGACGCGCGCGTGCCGGACCTGGTCGTCGGACGGCTCGGTGGGCGCCCGCCGGACCCGCACCTTCGGCCGCTCCTCGCCGGTCAGCGTGCCGTACAGCGCGACCTGCTCCTCGACGACCTTGCCGATGCGGCGGATGCCCTCGCGGATCTCGTCCTCGCCCGACGCGGAGAAGTTGAGCCGCATCGACGCGTGCCCGCGCCCGTCGAGGTAGGCGCCCGGCGCCGGGGACGAACGCGACGTTGTCGCGCAGCGCGCGGGCGAGCAGGTCGGTGGTGTCGATGTACTCGGGCAGCGTCGCCCAGATGAACAGCCCGCCGCTGGGCCGGGTCCACTCGGCCTGCGGCCGGGAAGTGCTCGGCGAGGGCGTCGAGCATCGTGTCGCGGCGGGCGCGGTAGAGCTCGGTCAGCGTCTCGACGTAGTCGCGCCAGCGCGCCTCCTCGAAGTACGCCTCGACCATCAGCTGCGACAGCGTCGACGTGCACAGGTCGGCGCCCTGCTTGCCGGTGTTGATCTTCTCGAGCACCGGCGGCGGCGCGACGATCCAGCCCAGGCGGATGCCCGGCGACAGGATCTTCGAGAACGTGCCCAGGTACATGACGTAGACGCCGCCGTCGAGCGAGTAGCAGCGTCGGGTGGGGCGCGCCCTCGTAGCGCAGCAGCCCGTACGGGTTGTCCTCCAGCACGAGCAGCTCGCGCTCGTGCGCGATCTCGACCAGCCGGTGGCGGCGCTCGAGCGACATCGTCACGCCGGCCGGGTTCTGGAAGTTGGGGATCGTGTAGATGAACTTGGGCTTGCGCCCGTCGGCGGCCAGCGCGTCGAGCGTCTCCTCGAGCAGGTCGACGCGCATGCCGTCGTTGTCGATCTCGATGTGCACGACGTCGGCCTCGTAGCTCGCGAACGTCGGCACGGCGCCCGGGTAGGTCGGCGCCTCGGCCACGATCACGTCGCCCGGGTCGATCAGCGTCTTGCGTGACGAGGTCGATCGCCTGCTGGCCGCCCGTCGTGACGCAGATGTCCTCGGGGTCGACGCGCATGTCCTCGGCGGCCATGACCTCGCGGATGCACTCGACCGTGCCGGGCAGGCCCTCGGTCGGCCCGTACTGGAGGGCGCGGGCGACGGACTCGTCGGCGATCCGGCCGGTGATCGCGGCGAACGTCTCCGGCGGGAACGTGCTCGTGTCCGGCAGGCCGCCCGCGAACGAGATCACCTCGGGTCGCGTGGTGATCGACATCATGTCGCGCATCGCGGAGGACTTCATGACGCGCGTGCGCGAGGCGAACAGGCCGGCGTAGCGCTCGAGGTCCCGCGACGTCGACCGCGGTGGGCGGTCGTCTATCGTCATGGCGCTTTGGAGCGTACCGCTCCCGGTAGACCTCGCCTTCGAATCAGTGTCCCTCGGCTTCGACATCGGACAGGGCGCAGGGCTGGCCGGCGCCACCGGCGTCCGCCCCTTCCTGCCGCCGATCCTGACCGGCGCGCTCGCGCGCGGCGACATCGGCGTCGACTTCGACGGCACGACGCTTCGACTGGGTCGAGTCGCCCGGGTTCCTGCTGGTGGTGCTCGCGCGTCGCCGTCGCCGTCTACTTCTACGAGCGGCGGGCCGCCCAAGCCCGAGCCCGGCGAGCGATCGCAGGTGCAGGCGATCCTGGCCCTGATCGCGATGGTGCTCGGCGCCGTGCTGTTCGGCGCGTCGCTGGCCGAGGGCGGCGAGACCGAGTGGCCCGGCGTGATCGCCGGCATGGCCTGCGCGTTCCTGGGCTTCGCGGCGGTGGCACTGCTGTTCGCCCGCGCCCGCGCGCGCCTGGAGGGCGGGGCCGCCGCGCTGCTGAACGTCTACGCCGACGTCACCGCGCTGGTGATCGCGGGCCTGACGATCCTGTTCCCGCCGCTCGGCTACGTCGTCCTCGTCGCCTTCGTCGTGCTCCTGCTGCGCGCTCAGCGCGGCGGCGAGCGCAAGTACGAGGGCCTGCGCATCCTGTCGGTGAAGAAGCTCGTCCTCGCCGTCATCGACGCGCTCAAGCCCGAGATGCTCGAGCGCGCCGTCGAGCAGGGCCGCGCGCCCGCGCTCGAGCAGATCATGAAGCGCGGCACCTACGTGCCCGAGTGCGTGTCGACGTTCCCGTCGGTCACGCCGGTCGCCGCCGCGGCGATCGCCACCGGAACCGGCCCCGCGGACCACCACATCCCGTCGATGAACTGGTTCCACCGCGGCGAGCAGCGCTACGTGGAGTACGGCTCGTCGTTCGAGGCCTCGCGCCAGTTCGGGCTGCTGCGGTCGCTCCAGGACACGGTCTACAACATGAACCTGGCCCACCTGTCGCGGGACGTGAAGACGGTCTTCGAGCACCTGCAGGACGCGGGCCGCAGGACCGTCGGCACGACCTACCTGATGTTCCGCGGTCGAACCCGCCACGAGGCGTCCGACGAGGGCATGTACCCGCAAGCTCGCGCGCTTCGCCAACTTCCGCCACGCGGTCTGGGGCCCGGACGAGCTGTTCTACGCGGACGTGTTCGCGTCGCGGAAGACGGGCTGCCGCGGGCGCGCTCGGCATGCCGGGCCAGCGCGACCAGCACACGGCCTGCGTCGGCGCCCACTGCGTGGAGAACGACCTGTTCGACTTCATGCTGTTCTCGCTGCCCGACAACGACACGTACTCGCACAAGCGCGGGCCGTACGCGCAGGTGACGTCGATCGCGTCGGCGGACCGGGCGCTCGAGCGGCTGATGCACGCGGGCGGCGGGCCGGACGAGTTCCTGGACGAGCACGCGGTCATCGTCATGAGCGACCACTCGCAGATCGCGGTCGTCGACCGGGTGAACCTGGGTGTCGCGCTGGCGGACTACGACGTGCTGACCCCGTTCGACGTGCGCCTCGAGGGGCGCGAGCTGGCGGTGTGCCCGTCGCAGCGCTCCGCGCAGGTCTACGTGCTGGACGACGAGCGGCGCGAGTCGCTGGTCAAGGAGGTGGCCAGCGACCTCGAGGACGTCGAGGGCGTCGACCTGGTCGTCCGCCGGGTCGACGAGCGGCGAGGCCGCCGTCTGGTCGCCGCGGGGCGAGCTGCGTTTCGGCCCGGCGTCCGATCTGATCGACCCGCGCGGGTGTTCGTGGAGCGTGGACGGTGAACTGGACACGCTAGGGCTCGACGTCGGCGACGGCCGCGTCGGCTCGGGCTCATACCCGGACGGACTCGGGCGTCTGTGGTCGGCGCTTTGCTCGCCGACCACCGGCGACGTCCTGCTGTCGGCGGGCGGCGGCTACGAGTTCGTCGACTGGGGCGGCGTGCCGCACGTGGGCGGCGGCAGCCACGGGTCGCTCCACCGGGGCGATTCCCTGGGCGCCTGGTCATGGCCGGGGTCGACATGCCCGAGCGCGAGCAATGGTCGATCACCGACGTGACCCCGGCGATCCTCGACCACTTCGGCATCTCCGGCGAACACCAGCAGCCGGAGAAGCTAGCCTGATGCCCGATGCACCGTCGCCTACGCCACGGCGTGCGGAAGACCGACAACTGGCTGCAGCTCTTCAAGTTCTGCGCCGTTGGCGGCTCCGGCTACGTCGTCAACCTCATCGTCTTCACGTTCTTCCTGCAGGTCGTGGGCGTCCACCACCTGGTGGCCGCCTCCGCGGCGTTCGTGGTCGCCGTCGCCAACAACTTCTGGTGGAACCGCCACTGGACCTTCGAGGCCGGTGACGGCCACGCGGGCTTCCAGGCCGCCCGCTTCTTCACGGTCAGCGTGTTCGCGTTCGTGTTCGCGGCGACCGTCCTGGAGTCGCTCGTCCGCTTCACCCACGTGTCCGAGGTCACCGCCCAGGCGATCTCGATCATCGTGGCGACCCCGCTCAATTTCGTCGGGAACAAGATGTGGAGCTTCGCGCGGCCCGCAGTCGCGACGCGCCTAGCGGCGGCGCTCGCCCTTCTCCTCGTCCTGCTGGCCGTCCCGGCGTCCGCCGGCGCGGCCGACCTGAAGCAGCCCAAGCGGTTCTACACGCCGCCGCCGCGGCTACGGCCTGAGCGCCCAGAAGGTGCTGAAGATCGCCGACCGGACCGAGGCCGCGATCTCCCAGAAGGAGAAGTACGGCGACCGCCTGTACGGCATCGCCTACACGAACGGCCCCGGGCGCTGGCAGGTCTCGTACTTCCAGGGCCGCAAGGAGCGCGCCCAGGTGGCGCTGCTCGACGCGAACGGCTGGGTGCTCGAGCAGTGGACCGGCCCGCAGGTGGCCTGGAAGATGGCGCGCGGCTACGAGGGCCAGTTCGGCCGCAAGCTGAACGCCGCCGTACATCTTCATCCCGCTGTGCGTGCTGTTCCTGCTGCCGTTCGTCGACCCGCGGCGGCCGTTCCGGATCGTGCACCTGGACCTGCTGGTGCTGCTCTCGTTCGCGGTCTCGCACATCTACTTCAACAAGGCGGACATCTCGACGTCGACGCCGCTGGCGTACCCGCCGCTGCTCTACCTGCTGGCGCGAATGCTGTGGATCGGGTTCCGGCCGCGGACGCGGAGCGGGCCGCTCGTGCCCTACTTCCCCGTCCTCGTCGCTGGCGCTCGGGCTGCTGTTCCTGGTCGGCTTCCGCATCGCGCTGAACGTGACCGACGGGCGCGTGATCGACGTCGGCTACGCGGGCGTGGTCGGCGCGGACCGGATCGCGGACGGCGACCAGCTCTACGGCGAGGGCCAGTGGCCGAAGGGCATCGAGAAGGGCGACACCTACGGGCCGGTCAACTACCTGGCCTACCTGCCGTGGGAGCAGGCAATGCCCTGGAAGGGGCGCTGGGACTCGCTGCCCGCCGCGCACGCCGCGGCGATCACGTTCGACCTGCTGACGCTCCTCGGGCTGCTGGTGCTCGGGCGCCGGCTGCGGGCCGGGCCGTCGGGGACGATGCTCGGCGTCGCGCTGGCCTACGCGTGGGCCGCCTACCCGTACACGACGTTCGTGCTCCAGTCGAACTCCAACGACACGCTGGTGGCCGCGCTGGTGGTGTGGGCGCTCGTCTTCCTCAGATCGCCGGCCGGGCGCGGCGTCGATGATCGGCCTGGCCGCGGCGGCCAAGTTCACGCCGCTCGTGCTCGCGCCGCTGTTCGCGACCGCGTCGGCGGACGGCGTGCGCTGGTGGCGGCGGGCGATCCTGTCGTCTGTCGTGATGCTCGCGGTGATCGCCGCCGCGTTCGTGCCCTGGATCCCGGACGGCGGCCTGCGCGAGCTGTACGACCGCACGCTCGGCTACCAGGCCGGGCGCAACTCGCCGTTCTCGATCTGGGGCCAGGAGCCGGCGCTCGAGCTGGCTGCACGTCGGCGTGCTGGTGGCGTTCGCCGGGCTGCTGGCGCTGGCGGTGGCGTTCGTGCCGCGGCGCAAGTCGCCGATGCAGGTGGCGGCGCTGGCCGCGGCGGTGATGGTGGCGATCGAGCTGACCGCCGAGCACTGGTTCTACCTCTACATCGTGTGGTTCGCGCCGCTCGTGCTGGTCGCGTCGTTCCTGCCCTGGAGCACCGACCCGGAGCCGGGGCCGCTCGACCCGCCGAGCCTGGACTACCCGGAGGACAGGGCCGCGGAGAGCTCGCGGCGCGAGGAGATCCCCAGCTTGTCGTAGGCATGGCGCAGGTGCGTCTCGACGGTCTTCGTCGTGATGAACAGCGCCTCGGCGATCTCGCGGTTGGTCAGCCCCTCGGCGGCCATCCCCGCCAGGCGCAGCTCGCGCGGCGTCAGCGAGTCCCGGCCGGCCAGCGCGGGACGCCGCGGCCGCGCCCCGGCCGCGGTCAGCGTGGCAAGGGCCTTCTCCTGCAGCACGGTCGCGCCGCACGCGTGCGCGGCGTCGAGCGCCGCCTTGAGCGGCTCCCGCGCGGCCATCCGGTGGCCGCTCTCCAGGAGCAGCGCGCCCAGGTCGGCCCGGGCGTGCGCCAGCTCGAGCAGCGCGGGTGAGGCGACCAGCACCTCCTCGGCCTCCCTGAGCAACGCGATGCCGCGGTCGCCGGCGGCGATCCTGCCGGCGGTGCGCAGCGCCAGGCCGAGGGCGCGCGGTGCGCCGTACTCGCGCGCGCGCTCGATGTCCTCCTCCGCCAGCCGCCGCGCCGCGTCGCGGTCGCCGACCGCCGCGGACGCGAGCGCCGCCCCCGATCGCCACGCGACCACCGAGGCGTGCGACGCGCCCACCGCCTCGAGGGCCTTGCCCGCGGCGGTGAAGTTCTCCAGGGCCGCCGCCGCGTCACCGTCGACCAGGTGCACCCGGCCACGCGCGTCGAGGTAGTCGTTGTAGGTGAACGTCGCCTGCCAGCGCTCCTCGCCGCCGGGCAGGTCGAGCGACGCCGCCGCCGCCGCGCGATCGCCGCGCTCGAGATGGGCGAGCGCCAGGACCGCCTGCGCGGCGGGCAGGGCGGGCTCCCACCCGTAGCGCGCCGTGTCGACGACGCCCTCTGCATCTGCAATCGCCTGGGCCAGCCGGCCGCTCCGGTAGTACACCCACGCGCGCACGTGGGCGCCGGACGCATAGCCGGTCACGCTTCCGATCTCCCGCGCGCTGGCCAGCGCCTCGTCGAGAGCGGTCTCGGCAACGTCCAGGTCGTCCGCCACGACGAGCGCGACCGCCGCCAGGATCAGCGCGCTCATCTCGCTGGCGCGGCCCGCGTCGAGCGGCTCACCCGTCAGGGCGGCCTGCGCGAGCCTGCGCGTTTCGTCGATCGACCGGCCGGCGAACGCCGCGGCCATCGCGCCGTGGCCGAGCTGGAGGCGCTCCGGGCTGGTCGCCAGCCCGAGCTCCGCTCGCTCGACGACCGCGTCCAGGTCCGCCGTCGGACCGCCGGTCGGGCCCAGCCCGCTCGCGGCGGACAGGCAGGCGCGCAGCCTGCGCGCCACTTCCAGGTCGTCCCGCAGATCCTCCAGGCCGGCCGCGAACGTGGCCGCGGCCTCCTCGTGCGCGCCGGCGTCGAACTGCGCGAGCCCGAGGTGCAGCGCGACCGCCGCGCGCTCCCGCGGCGGGCCGGCGGCGTCGAGGGCCTTCGCCACCCGAGCAGGAGCTTCGCGGTGATGCGATCGCACCTCCGCCAGCGCGAGCTCGTGCATCAGCGCCGGGTCCGCGCGGCCGTTGCCGTTTCCGTTGCCCGTGCTGTCGGCGATCTCGCGCAGGTAGCGGGCGGCCGCGTGCGGCGCGCCGCGTGCGGAGGCGCGCTTGGCCGCCTCGCGCAGCGACTGGGCCGCCTGCGGGTCGCGAGCGCCCTCGCCGCTCGCGAGCACGTGCGAGGCGACGCGCTCGGCGTCCTCCCCGCCGCGCGCAGCATCCGTGCGGCCCGGCGGTGGGCGGTCGCTCGCAGCGACGGGTCGATGCCCGACTGGACCGCGGCGCGCAGGATCGGGTGGGCGAACGCCACACCCGCCGAGTGCTCGAGGATCCCCGCGCCGATGAGCGACGAGAGCCGCGCCTCCGCGGCGCCCTCGTCGAGGCCCGTCAGCTCGGCGGCCTGCGACAGCGCGACCCCGTCACCCAGCACGGCGACGGCCTGCGCGAGCTCGCGGGCGCCGTCGGGCAGCGCCTCCAGCCGCGCGGTCACCTCGTGGGCGAGCGCGTCGGCGCCGACGTCCGGCACGCGCTCCGCGGCCGCGTCGTCGACGTCGCCGCCGCGCTCCCGGACGCCGGCCACCAGCGTGTGCAGGAACAGCGGGTTGCCGCCGGTCGCGGCGGCACAGGCTTCGCAGAACGCGTCGCCGGCCTGGGCATCGAGCGACGTCCGGACGAGCTGGGCCACCGCCTCGCCGCTCAGCGGCTCCAGGGCCAGCCGCTGCGTCAGCGGGTGGGCGCCCAGGCGCGTGGTCAGCTTGAGCTGCGGGCCCCCGCCGCCCGTCCGCACCCCGGCGACGACCGCGATCGGCAGCTCGTCGATGCGCTGCACGAGGTAGAGGAGGAAGCGCAGGCTGGGCACGTCGCACCACTGCGCGTCGTCCACCGCGATCAAGAGCGGCCGCTGCTCTGCCAGGTTGGCGGCGAGCCAGTGCAGTCCGTGCAGGCGGGAGAAGTCGCGATCGTCGAGCTGCCCGACCTCCTCGAACAGGGGACGCGCCAGCGCGGCGGCGCCGCCGAACAGTTCGCCGTCATCGCCGCTGCGGGGCGATGTTCAGGCGCTGACGCGGTCCAGCGCCAGCTGCGCGCGCGCGATGACGTCGTCGCCGGACTCGCCGCGCGCGCCAGGCGGCCTCGCCGCACGTCGACGCGCGGCGACTCGCCGAGCTCGGCGCGCGATCTCCGAGGCCAGGCTCGTCGGCCCGCGCCTCGTCGGCGCCCGGGCGCGATCAGGCCCGATGCGCGCGGCCGCTGTGGCGGCAGGCGGTGCCGCCCACGCGGACCGCCACGCGCTGGACGGCGGTGGCGACGCGCGGATCGCGTCGTCGCCCGCCGCGTAGCCGTCGCGCGCGTTGATCTCGCGCGATGTCGGCCGGCTCGACCAGCACGACTCCGAACGAGTCGTCCTGCACGCGCGCGCGCTCGGCCTCCTTGGCGGCGACCTCGTGGAAGTAGCGGTGCGAGTAGAGGAGCGTCAGGTTGTCGGTGACCGCCAGCGGGCCGTGGCCCAGCAGCGGCTCGTTGTCGTCGCGGCGCACCTGCAGCTCGGGGTCGGCGGCGAGCGCGGCCGCGACGGCCTCGTCGTCGTCGCGGATCGGGCGGGCGCGCACCTCCTCGACGAACACGCGCACGACCTCGCGGGTCGAACTGCGTGCCGGCGCAGCGCTCGAGCTCCGCGCACGCGTCCTCGAGCGTCATCCGCGGCCGGTAGGGGCGCTCGGCGGTCATCGCGCTGAACGAGTCGGCCACGCAGATGATGCGGGCCTCGAGCGGGATCTCCTCGCCGGAGAGCCGCGACGGGATAGCCGTCGCCGTCGTAGCGCTCGTGGTGGTGCAGGATCGCCGGGGCGATGTCGCGCAGCGCGGGCACGCGCTCGACCAGCCGGTAGCCGATCCGCGGGTGGAGCTGGATGACGCTGCGCTCCTCGGGCGTGAGCGCGGCGGGCTTCAGCAGGATGCGCTCGCTGATGCCGACCTTGCCGACGTCGTGGAGCAGCGACCCGAACACGAGCTGCTCGCGGCGGCGCTGGTCGACGCCGAGCCGCTCGGCGACCGCGCTCACGTAGCGCGAGACCTCGTCGGAGTGGCCGCGCAGGAACGGGTCCTTGGCCTCGATGACCTCGGCCAGCATCGCCACCGTGGCCAGGTACGACGTGCGCAGCGCGCCGTGCAGGCGGCTGGTTCTCGAGCACCGCGCCCGCGTGGTCGCCCAGCGCGAGCAGCACGTCGTCGTCGCACTCCTCGAACCCGCCCTCGCGGTTCGCGCAGACGACGACGCCGTGGAAGTCGTCGGCGATGTAGATCGGGATCGCGACCAGGTTGTCGATCTCGTCGTCGGCGGCGGTCCGGCCCTCGCGCTCGATCGATCGCGAGTCGTCCTCGCGCACGGTCTTGTCGCGCTCGATCACCTGGGACGCGAACGCGTGGGCGACGGCCGACTCGGTCGGGTCGTTGTCGAAGCCCTCGTGCGCGACGACGTCGAGCGGCGACGCCGTCGCCGTCCTCGTCGTCGCGCGACAGGAGGATGCCCTTCGTCGGCCTCGACCAGCACGACCGCCATGCGCAGGACGAGCTGGCGGATGTCGGACATGTCGCCCAGCGCGCCGCGCTCGCGGTGCATGCGCACGATCTGGCTGCGGAGCTCGCGGTTCCAGTCGCGCTCGGCACGGGCGCGCTCGATGCGCCCGCTCGATCCGCGCGCGCGCATGCTCGCGCTCGCGCTGCACCTCGTCCTGTCGTGCTCGCGCTCGCGCTGCGCTCGGCCGCCTCGGCGCTCCTCGGCGAGCGCGTCGCGCGCCTCGACGATCTCGCGCGCTCGCGCTCGGCGATGCGGGCCTCGAGCTCGCCGCGCACGCCGCTCGATGCTCCCCATCGCTTCAGCGTCGTCAGCTCGGCGAGCAGGCGCTCCGCGGCCGTCGGCCAGGCCATGCCGTGCGCCTCCTGCGCTCGTCGAGCGCTCATCGCCACCAGGCGGCCAGCGCCACCAGCGCGATGCCGCGATCACCGCACGGCGCCGCGACGCATCCCTGCTCCGCATCGTTCATGAGGCTGGGCGATACCCGTTATCGCCGCGTTCTAAGGCGTCTTTAGCGGCTCAGGGGCCGGGCGAGAGCACCTGCTCGATGCGCCTCGCGCGCCCGTCGTCGCCCGCCTCGATCAGCACCGCCATGAGCCACGGGTCCTCGGTCGCGGTCTCGAGCTTGACCGGCGTCTGCGTCAGGAAGCGCCGCAGCGCGTGCTCGCGGTCGGCGCCGATCACGCCGCCGCGCGCGCCGGTCATCCCGACGTCGGTGATGTAGGCGGTGCCGCCCGGCAGCACGCGGCCGTCGGCGGTCGGGACGTGCGTGTGGGTCCCGACGCACGCGGTCACGCGGCCGTCCAGGTGCCAGCCCATCGCCACCTTCTCGCTCGTCGCCTCGGCGTGGAAGTCGACCAGCACGTGGTCGGCGCTGCCCGCGCAGGTCGGCCAGCACGGCGTCGACCTCGGAGAACGGCGAGCGAGCGGCCTCGAGGAACACCGTGCCCGACAGGTTGACCACCGCCAGCGCGCGCGCCGTCGCGCTCGACGACGACGTGGCCGCGGCCCGGGTCGCCCTTCGGGTAGTTCGCCGGCCGGATGATCGGCGGCGTCCGAGTCGAGCACCGGGTAGATGTCGCGGTGGCGGAAGGCGTGGTTGCCGAGCGTGATCACGTCGACGCCCAGGTCGAGGATGTCGCTGGGCGTTGCGCGCGTTCAGCCCGATGCCGCCCGAGGCGTTCTCGCCGTTGACCACGACCCAGTCCGGCTCATGGGTGCGGCGCAGCTCGGGCAGCAGCGCGGCGAGCGTCCGCCGGCCGGGCGCGCCGACGACGTCGCCGACGAAGAGCAGCTTCACGGCGTGGCATTGTGTCAGGCGTGCATGCGTCCGATGCCGCCACCAGCCGACGAGGCACGCCGACGAGCGCTCCTCGAGGCCCGCGACGCTGACCAAGCGCTACGGGCGCCGCGAGGCTCTGCGCAAGGTCTCGCTGACCGCGCCGGCGCGGCGAGCGGGTCGCGATCATCGGCCCGAACGGCGCGGGCAAGACGACCCTGCTGTCGATCCTGGCCGGCGATCCAGAAGCCCGACGAGGGCACGATCAGCCACGCGCCCGAAGGAGATCGGCTGGGTCCCCCAGCAGGCGGCGCTCTACTCCAAGCTCACCGTGCGCGAGAACCTGAAGCTGTTCGCGCGCCTCGAGCGCTGCCCCGACGTCGGCGAGCGCGGTCGACGGATGCTCGACCAGACGCGCCTGCGCGACCGCGCCGACGACCAGGTCGGCGTGCTGTCGGGCGGCAACCGCCAGCGCGTGAACATCGCGATCGGCCTGCTGGCCGAGCCCCGAGGTGCTGCTGCTCGACGAGCCGAGCGCGGCGCTCGACCCGCGCCAGCGCGAGCACCTCTGGGAGTTCATCGGCGAGCTGGCGGCCAGCCGGCACGGCGATCGTCTACGCGACCCACTACATCGACGAGGCCGACCGCTACGCGGACACGGTCGTCGTGCTGGCCGACGGCGAGCGGCTGTTCGCGGGCTCGCCGCGCGAGCTCGAGCGGGTGGTCGACGAGGCCTCCGGCGAGCAGGCCGCGAGCTTCGAGGCGTCGTTCGTCGCCTTCCTCAAGGCAGCGCGGGCACTGAGCGTGCGCTGGCTGCTCCTGAAGGACCTGCAGATCCTGCGGCGCTCGCCGCTGCTGGTCGCGCTGCTCGTGCTCTACCCGATCGTGATCGCCGGCGCTGGTCGGCTTCGCGGTCACGAGCGGGCCGGGCAAGCCGAAGGTCGCGTTCCTGAACGAGGTCCCGCGCGACGCGAACATCGTCGACCTGGGCGGCGAGAAGGTCGACGTGTCCAAGGAGGCGAGCCCGCTGTTCGACGCGATCGACCCGGTCCGCGTGCGCTCGCGCGCAGGAGGCGCTCAAGAAGGTCAAGCGACGGCGACGTGCTGGCCGCGCTGATCATCCCCCAGGACGTCACGGCCAAGCTCCAGTCGGCGGCGCCGCGGGACGTTCCAGCCCGCCGAGGTCGAGGTCTACTACAACGCCGAGGACCCGGCCAAGCGCTCGTTCGTGGAGAACACGATCGAGGCGCAGGTGCAGAAGGCCAACATCGCGCTGTCCAAGCAGCTGACCGAGGTCGCGGTCGCGCTACCTCGGGCCTGATCACCGAGGGCGGCACGTTCGAGCTGTTCGGGCGGCACGCTGAACGTGCTCGGGCTGAACAAGTCGCGTGGCGATCCTCGAGGGCATCCGCGACGACGTGCCGCCCGGAGTCGCGCCCGGCGCTCGACCAGGTGATCACGTTCGCGCGGCTGGCCGTCGGACAACCTCGACCTGTCGGACGACGTGCTGAACGCGGTCGGGTCGCCGCTGACGGTCAAGCAGACCGTGGTCAAGGGCGGGTCGGAGCCGCTCGGGGCGTTCGCGGTGGTGATCGCGGTGACGGTGACGCTGATGTTCGTGACGCTGCTGCTGGCCGCCGGCGCGCTGGCGCTCGAGCGCGAGGAGAACGCGTTCCGCCGGCTGGTGCGCGGGCTCGTGTCGCAGCACCGGGCTGCTGGTCGAGAAGGTCGGGCTGGCGGCCGTTCTGCTCGACGCTGGTCGGGTTCCTGCTGCTCGCGGGCTGTCGGTCGTCGGCGTGCACCTGGGCTGGGGGCGCGCGCCGCTGTGGGTCGTGGCGCTCGCCTTCGGGGCGCTCGCGTTCGGCGCGATGGGCGTCGCGATGGGCGTGCTGGCGCAGGAGGTGCGGGCGGCGTCGCTGCTCGCGTTCATGGCGTCGCTGCCGATCGCGGTGCTGGCGCTCGTGCCCTCGGGCGCGGTGTCCAGCGGGCTCTACGACGTGCTGCGCGTGATCTCGGCGCTGTTCCCGTTCAAGCCGACGCTCGACGCGCTGAACGCCGCGGTCAACGACTCGGGCGACCTGGCCGGCCCGCTCCTGCACCTGGTGGTGCTGACCGTCGCGTTCACCGCGCTGGCGCGGCTGGGCTTGCGGCGCTTCGCGTAGTCGCCGTTACGGTCGAGCGTGTGGCTCGCGCCGTCCGCCGCACCGTCGACCTCTCCGCGTATCCCGACCTCGTCGTCATCTACCTGGGCATGCGGGCCAACACGTTCCGCGGCCTGGGCACCCTGTTCGGGTTCGGCCCGAAGATCCGCGCCGCGTGGAAGGAGGAGCCGGACGGGCTGCTGCTGCACGAGGACCTCCTGTTCTCGCCCCGCCACTTCGGGATGCGCGAGTACTGGCGCGACTTCGACTCGCTCGAGGCCTGGACCCGCACGCTGCCCCACAAGGAGTGGTGGCGCAACTACGTCAAGGACACGGCCGGCACGGGCTTCTGGCACGAGACCTACTTCATGCGCGGCGGCATGGAGGCGATCTACGCGAACGTGGAGAAGCCGCTCGGGATGACCGCGTTCGCGCCGGTCGAGCCCGCACGCGGGTCGATGTTCTCCGCGCGCAGGCGACTGAAGCTCGACGAGGGCGAGACCGAGTCGGCCCCGGCGCCCTACGTCGAGTCCGACATCTACTAGTCGCGGGCCGGCACGGGCGGCATCGCCGGCAGGCCGTCGATCGACTCGGCGTTGCGCTCGCGCGCGAAGTCCTCGTAGCCGTCGGCGCCCATCGTGCGCAGCCGCTTGGCCGACGACTTGGCGTGGTGCTCGCGCTCGCCCTCGTAGGACATGAGCGGCACGCCGTAGCCGCACGAGTCCGCGACCCGCGCTGACGTGCACGACGACGATCGAGCGGCGCGCCTCGTCGAGCGACGGGCTGTCGAAGTCGAAGCGCTGGATCAGCTCCGTCGAAGCGCGCGTCGTCGGGCAGCACGACCTCGCCGCGGCCGTGCAGGCGCAGGATCCGCGGCGGCCCCTCGAACGCGCAGAGCATCACGACGATGCGGCCGTTCTCGCGCAGGTGGGCGATCGTCTCCGCGCCGCTGCCGACCACGTCCAGGTAGGCGACCGTGTGGTCGTCGATCACCTGGAGCGATCCGATCGGCCCCTTGGGCGACACGTTCACGTGCCCGTCGGCGTCGAGCGGAGCGGTGCCCACGAAGAACATCGACTGCCTGGCGATCCAGTCGCGCCAGTGGTCGTCGATGCCCTCGTAGACCTTGCCCATGCCATCGAGGGTAACCGGGCCTAGACTCGTGGCGATGGCTTTCCCTGCAACTCGCATGCGCCGCCTGCGCAAGACCGGCGTGATGCGCGACATGGTGCGCGAGACCGAGCTCACCCCGCGCGACTTCGTCTACCCGATGTTCGTCGAGCTCGGGACCGACCGGCGCACGCCGATCGAGGCGATGCCCGGCATCGACCGGCTGTCGATCTCGCACGCGGTCGAGGAGGCGGGCGAGGCGCACGCGCTCGGCATCCCGGCGGTGCTGCTGTTCGGCATCCCCGCGCACAAGGACGAGGTCGGCACCGGGCGCCTACGACGACGAGGGCGTCGTCCAGCTCGCCACGCGCGCGATCAAGGACGCGCACCCCGACCTGCTGGTGATGACCGACGTGTGCCTGTGCGAGTACACCTCGCACGGCCACTGCGGCGTGCTCACGCCCGACGGCCAGGTCGACAACGACC
Source organism: uncultured Actinomycetes bacterium (assembly GCA_963724205.1). Taxonomy (GTDB): domain Bacteria; phylum Actinomycetota; class Thermoleophilia; order Solirubrobacterales; family Thermoleophilaceae; genus CAVRTK01. The sequence continues at coordinate 224,401 of CAVRTK010000001.1, forward strand.
CGTCGCTCGAGCTGCTGGCCCGGACCGCGGTCTCGCAGGTCGCCGCCGGCGCCGACATCGTCGCGCCCGAGCGACATGATGGACGGCCGCGTCGGCGCGCTGCGCAGCGCAGCTCGACGCCGAGGGCCACAGCGACACGCCGATCGTCGCCTACTCCGCGAAGTTCGCCAGCGCGTTCTACGGGCCGTTCCGCGAGGCCGCCGACTCGACGCCCGCGTTCGGCGACCGGCGCAGCCTACCAGATGGACCCGGCCAACGGCGACGAGGCGGTGCGCGAGGCGCTGCTCGACGTCGAGGAGGGCGCCGACGTCGTGATGGTCAAGCCGGCGCTGCCCTACCTCGACGTGATCCGCCGCGTGAAGGACGCCACCACGCCTGCCGGTGGCGGCCTACAACGTCTCGGGCGAGTACTCGATGATCAAGGCGGCCGCGGCGAACGGATACCTTGACGAGCGCGCCACCGTTCTCGAGGCGCTCACCGGCATCCGCCGGGCCGGGGCAGACATCGTGATCACCTACCACGCGAAAGACGCAGCTACTTGGCTTCGCTAGACGCGATCGGCGGCAACCCGCGCGCCGATCCCGAAGCTGCGCTCGCGCAAGGACGGCGCCGCGGTCCCGCTCACCGGCGCACGACAAGCAGCTGCTCAACCAGATGCAGGGCGCGTTCCCGCTCGAGCCGCGGCCCTACCTGCGGGTGGCCGAGGCGCTCGGGGCCACCGAGGACGAGGTCCTCAAGCGCGTGCAGGAGCTGATCGACGACCGCATCATCCGCCAGGTCACGCCGATCTTCGACACGCGCGCGCTCGGCTACAAGTCGATGCTGGTCGCGGCGAAGGTCGACGCAGACAACCCGCACCGGCCCGCGCAGGTGATCAACGCGCACCCGGGCGTGTCGCACAACTACCTGCGCAACCACGAGTTCAACCTGTGGTTCACGATCGCCACGGAGCCCGACTCGAAGCTGGGGCTCGAGGGCACGCTCGACATGCTGGCCGAGGAGGCGGGCGCGGAGTCCGTCCGGATGCTGCCGACGATCAAGCTCTTCAAGATCCGGATGGACCTGGAGATGGTCGGCGACACCGACGCGCTGAGCAGCGCCGCGGTCGCGCAGGAGCCGGCCGAGACCGAGCCGCAGCCCTACGACGACTTCGACATCGCCGTGATCCGCGCGCTCCAGGGCGACATGCCGGTCGTGCCCGAGCCCTACGCGGACGCCGCCGACGCCGTGGGCGTCGTCGCAGGACACGTTCCTCGAGCACCTCGCCGGCATGCAGGAGCGCCGGCTGCTGCGCCGCGTCGCCGCGATCCTGTTCCACCGCCGGGCCGGGCTTCTCCGCCAACGGCATGGGCGTCTGGAAGGTGCCGGACGACCGGATCGACTCGAGTCGGCAAGCGGATGGCGTCGTTCCGCGGCATCTCCCACTGCTACCAGCGGCCGACCTACGAGGACTGGCCCTACTCGGTCTTCACGATGGCCCACGGCCGCTCCAAGGAGGAGTGCGACGCGATCCTCGACTCGATCGCCGAGGACACCGGCATCGCCGAGCGGCCACGCTCTACTCGTCGACGGAGTTCAAGAAGATCCGGCTCCTGTACTTCACGGACGAGTTCAAGCAGTGGGAAGCAGCACGGGCCTGAGCTCCCGGTCCGCCGAGCTCTACGAGCGCGCCACCGGACTCCTTCCCGGCGGCGTCAACTCGCCCGTCCGCGCGTTCCGCTCGATCGGGCGCGACCCGATCTTCATCGCCTCGCGGCGCCGGCGCGGAGCTGACCGACGTCGACGGCAACACCTACGTCGACTACGTCTGCTCGTGGGGGCCGCTGATCGCCGGGCACGCGCACCCGGCGGTGGTCGAGGCGGTCGCCGCGGCCGCCGCTACGCGGCACGAGCTACGGCGCCCCGACGCCGGGTGAGGTCGAGCTCGCCGCCGAGATCGTCGACCGGATTCCCTCGGCGCGAGATGGTGCGGATGACCTCGTCGGGCACCGAGGCGTCGATGAGCGCGATCCGCCTGGCCCGCGCCGCCACCGGCCGCGACCCGATCCTGAAGTTCGCGGGCGCCTACCACGGCCACGTCGACGGCCTGCTGGCCGACGCGGGCAGCGGGCTGGCCACGCAGGGCATCCCCGCTTCGCCGGGCGTGACCGCCGCGCAGGCCGCCGACACCGACATCGTCCCCTGGAACGACCCGCGACGCGGTCTCGGAGGCGCTGCACGAGGCGCCCGCCCGCCGCGATCATCCTGGAGCCCGCGCCCGCGAACATGGGCCTGGTCCCGCCGTCCGCCGGCTTCCTGGAGTTCCTGCGCGCGGCCGCCGACCAGTTCGGCGCGCTGCTGATCTTCGACGAGGTGATCAGCGGCTTCCGCGTCGCCCGCGGCGGCATGCAGGAGCGCAGCGGGGTGACGCCGGACCTGACCGTGCTCGGCAAGGTGATCGGCGGCGGGCTGCCCGGCCGCCGCCTACGCGGGCCGGGCCGACCTGATGGAGCGGATCGCGCCCGCCGGCGACGTCTACCAGGCGGGCACGCTGTCGGGCAACCCGCTCGCGGTCGCCGCCGGGCTGGCCACGCTCCGAGCTGCTGGACGACCAGGCCTACGCGCACCTGGCCGCCACGACGTTCGCCCTGGCCGACGGGATCGCCGGCGCGGCCGCCGACGCGGGCATCGAGATCGCAGGTGCCGCTACATGCCCGGCCTGTTCACGGTCTTCTTCTCCGGCGAGCCGGTCCGCGACTACGAGGGCGCCAAGGCCGCCGACGCCGAGCGCTACGCCGCGTTCTGCCGGGCGATGCTCGACCGCGGCATCTACCCGCCCGCCTCGCAGTTCGAGGCCTGGTTCCCGTCGCTGGCCCACACCGCCGACCACGTCGAGCGCACGGTGGCGGCCGCGCGCGAGGCGTTCGCGACGCTTGTGAGCGCCCTGCGCGACGGTCGCCGCCGCGTCCGACCCGGCGCTGCGCGAGTACGCGCTGGACGAGCCGCGCGGGCCCGGATACGGCGACTTCGTGCTCGACGCCGTCCGCGAGGGCTACGAGATGCACTACGGCACGCCGCGCGGCCTTCGACGGCATGGACGACGACCTGCGGCTGCTGGCCGGCGACGCGCTCTACGCGCTGGGCCTCGACGCGCCTGGCCCAGACCGGCGACCTGGCGGCCGTCGCCGAGCTCGCGGACCTGATCTCGGCATGCGCCCAGGCCCACGCGGAAAGCCGCCCGGAGCAGGCGGAGGGGCGCTGGGCGGACGCGGCGAAGAAGCTGGCGCCGGGCCGCTGAATCCCGCTTGAGCAGCGGGCAAAGCGACGCCCGTACTCCTTAGGGCGGTAAAGTTCCGCGCCGCTTCATCTCCCGTTCATCTGACCGAGAACTCCCCCATTGGCTGACCCGACCAAGCGACCCCACAAGAAGAAGTCGCCGTACACCGTCGACCGCGGAATGCCCGGCGCCTTCGAGGGCGAGACCGTCACCCGCCGCGGCCTGATGACCGGCGGCGCGCTGGCCGCCGGCGGCATCGCCTCCGCCGCCTTCGCCCTGCCGGCCCTCGGCTTCGCACTCGGCCCGATCTTCAACAACGACGAGGTCAACGACGAGTGGCAGGACATCGGCGCCGAGGACGACTTCAACGAGCAGACCTACGTCGCGAAGGTCGCCACGCTCGTCACGAACGTCGGCGAGTCCGGCAAGACCACCGTCTACATCCGCAAGGCCACCTTGGCCGACCGCAGCCCGAGCGACAAGAACGTCGAGGCGATCCCGCCCTACGTCGCGATCTCCACCCGCTGCGCCCACCTGGGCTGCCCGGTCCGCTACGTGCAGGCGTCCGAGAAGTTCATCTGCCCGTGCCACGGCGGCGTCTACGGCAAGGAGGGTCAGGTGGACGGCGGCCCGCCCGTTCGTCCGCTCGACCGCTTCTACACGAAGGCCGAGAAGGGCCGGGTCTACATCGGCAAGCGCTTCTCGCTGAACTCGAAGCTCGAGCGGTTCCCGCACCCGCGCGACCCCTCGAACCACCTCGACGGGCTGTGGCAGTACCTCTATCCCGGGAGGCCGAGCACATGAGCATCATCCCCGGACCGCTGCGCCGCAAGAACGGCGACGAAGCCCAAGGAAGGCAACGGCAACGACAACCCGGACATCCCGGGCGCGCTCCTGGTCTCGCGCGAGCGCGACGAGGCCGTCACGGGCGGCGGCAACGGCAACGAGCAGACCAAGCAGGAGCAGAAGGCCCTCCAGCGCGAGCGCGTGAAGGAGGCCGCCGTCGAGGTGCCCGCCACCGTCGTCGGCTGGGTCGACGAGCGGACCGGCCTCGGCCCGTTCACCCGCGGCTTCATGTTCCGCAAGGTCCCGAAGGGGACCAACTGGTTCTACACGCTCGGCTCGGCGTCGATGTTCGCGTTCCTCTCGCAGGCCGTGACCGGCGTCTTCCTGGCGATGTACTACCGCCCGTCGGCCGACGAGGCCTACACGTCGATCGAGCACATCAACAACGAGGTCTTCGCCGGCGAGCTCGTGCGCGGCATGCACCGCTGGGGCGCGACCGTGATGGTGGTCCTCGTCTTCCTGCACATGGGCAGGACGTTCTTCTTCGGCGCCTACAAGTACCCGCGCGAGCTCAACTGGATCATCGGCGTGGTGCTCGTGCTGCTCACGCTCATGATGGCGCTCACGGGCTACCTGCTGCCGTTCGACCAGCGGTCGTTCTGGGCGACGGTCGTGGCCGTGAACATCAACGCGTCGGGGCCGGTGATCGGGCCCTACCTCGCGGACTTCCTACGCGGCGGCGCGGAGTTCGGGGCGACCACGATCAGTCGCTTCTATGCCCTGCACATGCTGCTGGTCCCGGGCCTGATCGCGGCGCTGATCGGCGCGCACCTGTACCTCGTCGCCAAGCTCGGCACCACGGCCCCGCCGTGGCTGAAGGCCGAGAAGAAGCGCGACCTGGCGAAGGAAGAGATCTAGGCCGCCCATGAACGCACGCGAGAAGGAGCAGTACCTCCGCGAGTACCACGTCCTGAAGTCGCAGGGCAAGCCGTTCTTCCCCTACGCGGTCGCCAAGGACTCGTTCATGGCGGTCTTCGTGCTGGCCGTGATCATCCTGATGGCGGCGCTGTTCGGCGCCGAGCTCGGCCCCAAGGCCGACCCGACCACGACCACCTACACGCCGCGACCGGAGTGGTACTTCTTCTTCCTCTTCGAGCTGCTGCGCGTGGTCAAGCCGCCGGAGCTGGTGTTCATCGCGACGATCGGCATCCCGACGCTGTGCCTGGTGCTGCTGCTCCTGCTGCCGTTCATCGACCGCAACCCGGAGCGCCACCCGCTCAAGCGGCCGATCGCGACGCTGACCGGCATCGCCGTGATCCTGCGCGATGGCGCTACCTGACGATCGAGGGCGCCCTGGCCGGCGCGCCGACCGAGATCGAGCTGGAGACGGCGCCCCAGTACGAGTCCGGCAGGAGCGTGGTCGCGTCCTCCGGCTGCCTCGGCTGCCACCGCGTGGGCGAGAACGGCAACTCCGGGCCGGGCCCGGACCTGACCGACATCGGCGATCAAGCTCAGAGCCCCGGCGATCCGGCGCACGCTGCTCAACCCGACGTCGCCGATGCCGTCGTACCGCGGGCTCTCGGAGAAGAACCCCAAGCAGTTCAACGAGCTCGTCGCGTACCTCGCATCGCTCCGGTAACGCTGTGAGCGCGGGGGGCGACGCCGCGGCCGGCACGCTGCCCGAGACGCAGGTCCGGGCGATGTTCGACCGCATCGCGGGCGTCTACGACGCGATGAACTCCGTCATGACGGTGGGGATGCACCACCGCTGGCGCGAGCGGGCGGCCGACCTGGCGCGGCTGTCGCCGGGCGACTCGGCGCTCGACGTGGCCACGGGGACCGGCGATCTGGCCATCGAGCTCACGCCGCCGCGTGGGCCCGTCCGGCCGCGTCGTCGGGTCGGACTTCTCGGAGGGCATGCTCGACCTGGCGCGCGACAAGAGCGGGGCCGTCGAGTGGGAGTGGGGCGACGCGCTCGACCTGAAGTACGCCGACGACTCGTTCGACGCCGCGACCGTCGGCTTCGGCGCCCGCAACTTCTCCGACCTCGACGCCGGCCTGCGCGAGATGGTGCGCGTCGTGCGGCCCGGCGGGCGCGTCGTCGTGCTGGAGATCACCACCCCGCAGAAGCCGCCGCTGTCGTTCTTCTTCCGGGCGTGGTTCGACACGATCGTGCCCGCCCTGGGGCGCGTGGCGGGCGACGCCGACGCCTACACCTACCTGCCGTCGTCGGTGCGGCGGTTCCCCGGGCCGCGGGACCTCGCCGCCTCGCTCGCCGGCGCCGGGCCTGCGCGACGTCGGCTGGATCCTGACCGCGGGCGGCATCATCGCGATCCACCACGGCACGGTCGCGGGCGTGAGCACGCCGGCGCAGCTCGACGCCGATCCTCGAGGTCGGCGGTGACGCGCTGCGGTCGTCGATGGCCGCAGACCGAGGAGCGGCTGCGCGCGGCGATCGCCGACCACGGCGCCGTCCTCGGCGAGTTACGCCTCCGGCACGCTGTCCGCCGGCGGCAAGCGGCTGCGGCCGATGCTGGTCTACATCTGCGCGGGCCAGGAGCCGGCGTCGGACGCGGTGCTGTCGGCCGGCGTGGCCGTCGAGCTGCTCCACATGGCGACGCTCGTGCACGACGACGTGCTCGACCGCGCCGACCTTCGCCGCGGCCGGCCGACGGTGTTCGCTGTCGGGCGGCCGGGACGCCGCGACCACCACCGGCGACCTGCTGTTCTCGCGCGCGTTCGCGGTCCTGGTCCGCACCGGCGACGCCGACGCGGTCCGGGCGCTCTCGCGCGCGTCGTCCGCACTCGCGCGCGGCGAGCTCGTGCAGCGCGCCGACGCGTGGGCGAGCGACGTCTCCGTCGAGCGCTACCTCGAGCGCTGCGAGCTGAAGACCGCCCGGCTGTTCGAAGCGGCCTGCCGGCTGGGCGCCGGCCTCGGGCGCCCGGGCCCGGACGCCGCCGACGCGCTGGCGGGCTTCGGCCGCCGGATCGGCGTGGCGTTCCAGATCTTCGACGACGTCCTCGACGTCTCCGGCCCGGTGGAGCGCACCGGCAAGGCGCGCGGCACCGACCTCCTGGACGGCACGGTCACGCTGCCGCTGATCCTGGCCCGCGCGCGCGACCCGTCGCTGGCGACGATCGACCTGCGCGAGTCGGTGACCGACGCGGCCTCGGCCGAAGCGGTCTGCGACCGCATAGCGGCGACGGGAGCGCTGGAGGAGGCGCGATCGGAGGCGCTCCGCTCGTGGCGGACGCGAAGGCGCGTGGTCGCGGGCCTGGGCCTGCCGGCGAAGCAGCAGCAGCTGCTGGACCTGGTGGCCGACGGCGTGGTGGAGCGCTACTCGTAGCGCAGAGGCGCTCGGCCACAGCCGACATAGACGAACGTGACACACGTCCGGCGACGCCGGGGGTGTGTGAAGTTGTGCATGACTGTCATGACGAACGTGACACACGTCCTCCAACGACGGGGGTGTGCGACGTTCGTCAGGTCGATCTCCTCGGCCGGAAAACGTCACCCACCCCCACCCGCCACCGGACGTGGGTCACGTTCTCCCTGGCATAGACCGAAAAGGTGGCCCACCCCTTCACGCGAGGCGACGTGTGTCACGTTCTCCGGTAGCCGGCGCGAGATGCGAGCGCGAAGCGCGAGGGTCCCGAGAACGGCTCCGAAAACCGAGCAGGTCGGGGAAGCAGGGAGCGTGGCGGCCGCCAGGCCGCGAGCGACCGATGACCCCGAGATGCGAAGGTTTGCAGGGGCCGCGCCTGAGGCGGATGCCAGAACCGCAGCGGCTACTTAGAAGTCCATCGGCTGGATGGCATCCGCGTCCAGCGCGGCGACGAAGCGGTCGATCTCTTCCGCCATGTTGGCGGCCATGAGGCGCTTGAAGTCGCGGGTGAGGGCGTCGGTGCCGGCCTCGAGGTGATCGTCGAAGCGATCGCACTCGTCCTGCGAGAAGATGCCCTGCTCGAAGTGCTCGCAGTTCGGGCAGCGGAGCGAGACCTGCCAGTGCTTCTCGTCGGCCTCCTCCCACGTGGTGGGGTAGACGAGGTCCGACTCGCAGCGGTCGCAGAGGTGCAGCTCGCGCTCGGTGCGCTGCGGCTGAACGGCCGTCTCGGGGGCGCGCTCGGCACCCTCGGCGGCGTCGACGTGGTCGAAGTACACGACCTCGATCGTCTTGCCGCTCGGAAGCACGATCCGCTTGAGCTGGTGTCCGTTGTGCCCGGCCATTGCCATCTGCGCTGGGTAATCGGACAGGCCCGCGGGATTCTTGAGCACCTTTTCGCGCCAGTGCCTGAATAGACTCCGCGCCCGTGGTTCTGAGCGACAAGACCATCCGCTCCGAGATCGACGGCGGCCGGATCGTGATCGACCCGTACGACCCGTCTCTGGTGCAGCCCTCGAGCGTCGACGTCCGGGTCGACAACCGCTTCCGGGTCTTCAACAACTCGCGCTACCCGTACATCGACGTGCGCCAGCCGATGGAGGACCTGACCGAGCCGGTGGAGATCCAGGGCGAGGAGCCGTTCATCCTCCACCCCGGCGAGTTCGTGCTGGGCCAGACGCTCGAGCGGGTCACGCTGCCGAACGACCTGGTCGCGCGCCTGGAGGGCAAGAGCTCGCTAGGCCGGCTCGGGCCTGCTGATCCACTCGACGGCCGGCTTCGTCGACTCGGGCTTCTCCGGCAACCTGACGCTCGAGCTGTCGAACGTCGCCAACCTCCCGATCACGATCTACCAGGGCATGCCGATCGGGCAGATGTCGTTCATGCGCATGGACGCCCCGGTCGACCACCCGTACGGCTCGGAGGAAACCGGCAGCAAGTACCAGGGCCAGGCCGAGCCGACCCCGTCGCGCTTCTACCTGAACTTCCAGCGCGACGGATCCTGATCCACCGGCCTCCGCGGCGAGTACCATCAGGGGACCACGTCGGGGAGGTAACCCGTGCCGTTCGGTATTGGAGCAACAGAGCTGATCATCGTCCTGGTGATCGTGCTGATCATCTTCGGGCCCAAGAAGCTGCCGCAGCTCGGCCGCTCGCTGGGTGGCGGCCTGCGTGAGTTCAAGAACTCCGTCAGCAGCAAGGGCGACGACGACGATGACGACGAGCCCGAGGTGATCGAGGGCCCGGACCGCTCGAACGTCACCACCGCCACCGCGGCCTCCGAGGAGGAGACCGAGACCGCCCGCCGCCAGCGCGAGGCGAAGATCGCCGACGCCTCCTAGCTCGGCGAAGCTGAGCTCCCACGCAGTGCCCCGCATCAAGCCGATCGACCACGAGGACCGTCTCTCGATAGTCGAGCACCTCGACGAGCTGCGCTCGCGACTGATCATCTGCGCGTTCGTCGTGATCGCCGCGTTCGCGGTCTGCTTCTGGCAGAACCACCTGCTGCTCGACATCGCGAACGACCCGCTGCCGTCGAAGATCGACGAGCCGATCACGCTCGGCCCTAGCGAGGCGTTCACGACGACGATGACGGTGTCGGCCTACTTCGCGATCCTGCTCGCGATGCCGGTGCTGCTCTACCAGCTCTACGCGTTCGTGCTGCCGGCCTTCACCCCGCGGGAGAAGAAGGTCGCGGTGCCGCTGCTCCTGCTGGTCCCGGCCCTGTTCATCGCGGGCGTGGTGTTCTGTTACTTCGTCGTGCTCCCGGGCGCGCTCAACTTCCTGCTCGACTTCAACGCCGACGAGTTCCAGAACCAAGTCCGCGCGCGCGACTACTACTCGTTCGTCGCGCTGACCGAGATCGCGATGGGGGCGGTGTTCCAGGTGCCGGTGGCGATCCTCGCGGCGACCAAGCTCGGAATCACGACGCCGGAGAAGCTGCGCAAGAACCGCCGCTACGCGGTGCTGGTGATCGCGATCGTCGCCGCCCTGCTTCCCACCATCGATCCGGTGACGATGCTGCTGGAGATGGTGCCTCTGTTGATCCTGTTCGAGCTGAGTATTCTTCTCGCTTCCGCGTTCGGGCGCCCGTCCGAGGACGCGGAGGCCGATGTTGGCGACCGGCTGGCATCAGCCGAGGGCTCGTAGCGCCCGCCTTTCTCCATGCTTTTCGATCTCAAAGGCAGACGCAGGCGCGTCGTGCAAGTGACGTACGTCGGACTCGCCGTCCTGATGGGCGGCGGCCTGGTCCTGTCCGGCATCGGCAGCGACGCGAGCGGCGGCCTGCTGGACGCCCTCGTGGGCGGCGACAGCAGCAGCGACAGCGGCGACGCGAAGAAGCCGTTCAACAACCAGATCAAGGCCGCGGAGGCCAAGCTCAAGGCCAATCCGGAAGACAAGGCCGCGCTCGCCACGCTGGTGCGCGCCCACTTCGGTCTCGCGGGCCTCGAGCAGGAGACCGACGACAGCGGGGCCACGCGGATCACCGACCAGGGCGTCGCCGAGATGAAGAAGGCCGACCAGGCCTGGCGGCGCTATATCGCCACGAACCCGGACCCGATCGACTCGAGCCTCGCGCTCACCGCGATCCAGATCTACCGCGTCGTGGGCCTGCCATCGGACCAGAAGGACAAGAACGCGCTGTACGTCGCGCCCGCGCGCGCTGTCGCGGAGAAGGAGAACAGCGTCGACGCGTACATCACTTTGGTAGGGGTGGCGTCTCAGGCCGGCGACACGCGGACGGCGGGGCTTGCGGAGCGCAAGGCCCTGTCGCTGACGACGTCGAAGGACGAGAAGGCCACTGTCAAGGAGCGCATCGAGACCGCCAAGGCGGCCGCCTCGACCGACGCTTCAGGAGCGGGTGGGAACGGAGCGGCGCCGCCAACGGGCGGCCCGTAACGCGCCTTCGCGTGAGAAACGCAACAATTCCACCTCACCGAGACCGAGGAGCCAGGTGAACTTTCAGATCAACGACGAATCCATCGACGGCGACACGCACGTCATCGAACTGGGTGGCGAGGTCGACCTCTACACCGCGCCCGAGTTCAAGGAGCGCATGGTGCAGGTCATCGAAGACGGCAAGAAGCATCTCGTCGTCGACCTCTCCAAGGCGACCTTCATCGACTCCACGACGCTCGGCGTCCTGGTCGGCGGAGTGAAGCGGCTGCGGCCGTCCGGCGGCTCGCTGGCGCTCGTCTGCACCGACCAGAACATCTCGAAGATCTTCGAGATCACGGGCCTGGACCGGGTCTTCCCGATCCACAAGTCGCGCGACGAGGCCCTGCAGAGTCTGGGCGGCGCATCGGTGCCCCCCGGCGGCACCTCGTAGCTAGAATGTGACGCGTCCGTCCGGCAGGCAGGGACGGGCGGGGACATAGGGGCCGTTAGCTCAATTGGCAGAGCAGGGGACTCTTAATCCCAAGGTTGAAGGTTCGATTCCTTCACGGCCCATTTGAAAAGCCCCGCTAACGCGGGGTTTCTTCGTTCGCGCAGCGATTCAGCGCGCTCAAAACCTGGCGTGCCGCGCCACTACGGACAGGCCGCGGGTCGGGGTTAGGATCGGCTCACCAGGAACTTCGCCTCGGCGACAGGAGAGCCACGTGAGCAACCACAAGAACCCGGCCGACAGCTACGACGTCGCCGTACTCGGCGGCGGGCTCGCCGGGTTCACCTGCGCGCTGCAGATCAAGCAGGCGCGGCCCGAGGCCAGCGTCATGCTGGTCGAGCGGCGCGACGAGCCCGCGCCCGAGGCTGCCTGGAAGGTGGGCGAGTCGACCCAGGAGATCGCTCCCAACTACTGGGGCGAGGTCCTGGGGCTGCAGGACCATCTGGACGAGCACCACATCCACAAGTGCGGGCTTCGGTTCTGGTGGCCGGCGGGCGACAACGGCGACCTGACGGAGCGCGTCGAGCGCGGCCCGAAGAAGCATCCCCCGGTGCCGAGCTACCAGGTCGATCGCGGCCGCTTCGAGAACTTCCTGTGGGACAAGATCGTCGACGTCGGGATCGACCTGTTCGGCGGCTGCCTCGTGAAGGACTTCGAGCTCGGCGACGACATGCACAGCATCACGCTGACGCGCGGCGACGAGACGCTCGAGACGAAGGCCCGCTGGATCGTCGACGCGGCCGGCCGCGCCTTCCTCGTCAAGAACAAGCTGGGCCTGGCGGAGGAGAACGACCACGACGTCAACGCCGCCTGGTTCCGCCTCGGCGGTGGCATCGACATCGAGGACTGGGCCGACCCCTCGGACGAGGAGTTCATGGGCCGCATGGAGGAGCGCGGGCTCCGCATGCTCAGCACCAACCACATCTGCGGGCGTGGCTACTGGGTGTGGCTCATCCCGCTCGCCTCGGGGCCGATCTCGGTCGGCATCGTCGCCGATCAGCGCTTCCATCCCTTCGACCGGATCAACACGCTCGAGGGCGCGCTCGACTGGATCCGTGAGCACGAGCCACAGCTGGCGGAGTCGATCGAGGGACGCGAGGACCAGGTCGCGGACTTCCTGTGCCTACGCCACTTCTCCTACGGCACCAAGCAGGCGTTCGACGGCCGCCAGCGCTGGGCGCTCGTCGGCGAGGCGGGCCCGTTCCTCGACCCCTTCTACTCGCCCGGGTCCGACTACATCGCGATGGCCAACACGCTGACCACCGACCTGGTCACCCGCGAGCTGGCCGGCGAGGACGTTGCTGAGCGGGCCGAGGCGCACGACGACTTCTACCTGAACGCCTTCCGCATGCACCTGGCGCTGTACGACCAGCAGTACGAGTTCTGGCACAACCCGCTGGTGATGAACGTGAAGATCGGCGGCAACAACATCTACTACTGGGGCGTGCTCGGGCTGCTGTTCTTCCACCGCAAGCTCACCGACCTCGAGTTCATGGCGTCGGTGCGGCCGGAAATCGAGCGGATCTGGGCGATCAAGCGCAGGCTCGAGGCGATGTACCGCGAGTGGAACAAGCTCGAGGACCAGGAGTGGCGGCGCGCGATGGTGCCGACGTCGTACTTCCCGGCCATGTTCGAGAAGCACACCGACATGGTGGCGGGCTTCGACGACGAGGCGCTGAAGGAGAAGCTCGCCGCGAACGCCGACCTGATGGAGGCCTACGCGGTGCTTGCCTTCAACCGGGCCGCGCAGGCGCTGCCGGACGGCGAGCGGCCCGGCGAGGACGAGAAGATCAACCCGTACGGGATCAGCCTCGACCCCTCGCGCTGGGAGGCGGACCGCCTGATCATCGACTCGGGCATGACGGTCGCCGAGGCGCGCCAGACGCCGGCGGCGGGCATGGAGAGCCTGTTCATGGAGGCCATCGCCCAGCCTGCGTGATTGCCCTCCCGGTAGGGTGGCCCGCGGCCGCCACTGAGAGGAGCTGAATCGAATGACCGACAGGGTCTACAAGCAGGTCTTGGTCACGGGCACGTCCACCGAGGGCATCGAACCGGCGATTTCGAACGCCATCACGAAGGCTTCGCAGACCGTGCGCAACATCGACTGGTTCGAGGTCACCGAGGTGCGCGGCCATGTCGATGGCGACAAGGTCGGCCACTACCAGGTCACGATGAAGCTGGGCTTCCGCCTGGACGACTAGTGACGCCGGGGCTGGTGGTCCGCGGCCTGGACGCGCTCGAGCGTCCGCTGGGCCCGAGCGTCGCCACCGTCGGCACATTCGACGGAGTGCACCGTGGGCACCGGCTGTTGATCGCGCGTGCGATCAAGGAGGCGGAGGAGCTGCAGGCCCGGTCGGTGGCCGTGACCTGGGATCGCCACCCGAAGTCGGTGGTGCCGGACGCCGCCGCTCCGCCGCTGCTGACGACCATCGAGCGCAAGATCGAGCTGCTGGCCGTCAGCGGGGTGGACGTCGTCCTCGTGGTGCCGCTCGACGAGGAGCACAGGCAGTGGTCGCCGGAGCGGTTCGTGGACGAGGTCTTCGTCGACGCGCTCGGCGCGCGCGCGGTGATCGTCGGCTCGGACTGGCGGTTCGGCCACCGTGCGGCCGGAGACGTCGGCCTGCTGGCTGACCTGGGGCAGGACAGGGGCTTCCGGGTGATCACCCTCGACCGCGAGGGCGACAACGCGGACGAGGCGTCCAGCACGCGCGCCCGCGCGGCGGTGGAGCAGGGGCAGGTGACATCCGCGCGGGAGCTGCTCGGCCGGCCGCACGAGCTCGACGCCACCGTGGTCGAACGGGCCGGCCCGGTCCTGGAGGCCCGCATCGGGTCGGGTTTCGCGGTCCCCCCGGCCGGGCGCTACAGCGGCGTCGTGGAGGGAACCGGCCGCACCTATCCGTGCGCGATCCACGTTGAGGCCGGCGATCGCGTCCGCATAGAGCCCGCCGGTGATCCGCCCCCGATCGGCGAGAGCGCGCGGCTGCAGTTCCTCGAGCGGGCCTAGCCGCTTTACTTCTCGGCCGTGTCCTCCGGCGCGGAGGGCGGATCGTCGCGGGGGACGCGGTCGACCTGGTAGCGCAGGTACCAGACCGCGTGCCTGGCTGCGCCTGTCACGGCCACCAGCACGCCCCCGACGACCTTTCGCGCAACCTCCATCGCCATGATTGTGCACGCGCGCTGCCCAAAGTGCGACACATCGCATGCGAATCGCCACCGTCATCGGGAACCGCCCCCAGTTCGTCAAGGCAGCCGCCGTGTCGCTGCCCCTGCGCGAGCTGCACGAGGAGGTGCTGATCCACACGGGCCAGCACTACGACGACGAGCTGTCACGGATCTTCTTCGACGAGCTGGGGATCCCGGCTCCGGACCGCCAGCTCGGCGTGCACGACGGCACGAACACGGACCAGACCGCGCGCATGCTCGCCGCGCTCGAGCCGGAGCTGCGGGACATCGCGCCCGACCTCGTGCTGGTGTACGGCGACACGAACTCCACGCTGGCGGGCGCGCTGGCCGCCGCCCAGAGCCACGTGCCGGTCGCGCACGTGGAGGCCGGCATGCGCTCGTTCGACCGCTCGATGCCGGAGGAGCTGAACCGCGTCCTGACCGACCACGCCAGCGACCTGCTGCTGTGCTCGACCGAGACCGCGGTCGCCAACCTGCGGGCCGAGTCGGTCGCGGGGCGGGTCGAGCTGGTGGGCGACGCGATGGCCGACGTGACGCTGCGGTTCGCCCCGATCGCGCGCGAGCGCTCCACCGCCCTGGCCGACCGCGGCGTGGAGCCCGGCGGGTACGTGCTGATCACGGCCCACCGGGCGGGCAACGTGGACGACCCGGCGCGGCTGGGCAAGCTGGTCGAGCTGATCGAGGCGCTGCCCGTGGACGCGGTGTTCCCGCTCCATCCGCGCACGCGCGCACGGCTCGAGGCGGCCGCGCTGCTCCCCCGCCTGGAGGACTCGCCGCGCCTGCACCTGACGCGGCCGCTCGGCTACCTCGACACGCTCGAGCTGACCCGCAACGCCCGCGCGGTCCTGACCGACTCCGGAGGACTGCAGAAGGAGGCCTACCTGCTGGCCACCCCGTGCGTGACGATGCGGCCCTCGACCGAGTGGGTCGAGACGGTGGATACGGGCTGGAACGTGCTGGTCGACCTGGACCGCGAAGCCGCCCTCGCCGCCCTGGAGCGCGACCTACCCGCCGAGCGCCCCGAGCTGTACGGCGGCGGGCGGGCCGGGCAGGCCATTGTCGACAGCCTGGCTTTCTACACTCCTCGGTCATGAAGGTAGGGATCATCGGGCTCGGCTACGTCGGGCTGCCGCTCGCCGTCGCCTTCTGCGAAGCGGGCCACGAGTCGATCGGGCTGGACACCGACCCGCGCAAGATCGCCGCGATCGAGGCGGGCGAGAGCTACATCGAGGACGTTGCGAGCGACCGCCTGCGGGCGCTCGGCGACTCGTTCCGCGCGACGACGCGCTACGCCGACCTGTCGAAGGCCGACGCGGTCATCATCGCCGTCCCGACCCCGCTCACCGAGAACCGCGAGCCCGACCTGGGCGCGCTGGTCGCCTCGGCGCAGTCGCTGTCGCGCGTTCTCCAGGACGGGCAGCTCGTGGTGCTCGAGTCGACCACCTACCCCGGCACCACCCGCGAGCGGCTCGTCCCGCTGCTCGAGGAGTCGGGCCTCAAGGCGGGCGAGGGGCTTCAACGTCGCGTTCTCGCCCGAGCGGGTCGACCCCGGCCGCACCGACTACACGATGCGCAACACGCCGAAGGTCGTCGGCGGGCTGACGCCCGAGTGCCTGGAGCGCGCGCTGCGCCTGTACGGCGAGGTGTGCGACGAGCTCGTCCCGGTGTCGACGCCCGAGGCCGCCGAGCTGACCAAGCTGCTCGAGAACGTCTTCCGCTCGGTCAACATCGCGCTCGTCAACGAGCTGGCGATGCTCTGCGACCGGATGAAGATCGACATCTGGGAGGTCGTCGAGGCCGCCGCGACCAAGCCCTACGGCTTCATGAAGTTCGCGCCCGGCCCCGGCATGGGCGGCCACTGCCTGCCGGTCGACCCGTTCTACCTGTCGTGGAAGGCGCGCGAGTACGACACGCCCACCGAGTTCATCGAGCTCGCCGGCGAGGTCAACCAGCGGATGCCGTACTTCTGCGTCGAGAAGGTCATCGACGCGCTCAACGACCACACCAAGCCGATCCGCGGCTCGCGGATCGCGCTGCTCGGCGTCTCCTACAAGGCGGGCGTCGGCGACATGCGCGAGTCGCCCGCGCTGAAGATCATCAAGCTGCTGCGCGAGCGCGGCGGCGAGGTCGTCTACCACGACTCCTACGTCGACGAGCTCCCCGAGTTCGGCCTGCGGTCCGAGCCGTTCGACGCCGCGCTCGACGGCGCGGACTGCGCTGTGATCGTGACCGCGCACCCTGACCTCGACACGCAGGCGGTGGTCGACAGGGCGCCGCTCGTCGTCGACTTCCGCGGCGTCACGCGCGGCATCGAGGCCGCGCACCTGGTCCGCCTGTGACGGACAAGCCGGTCCAGGTCGGGGTCGTCGGCCTCGGCTACTGGGGGCCGAACCTGGCCCGCAACTTCGACCGCCTGCCCGGGGCGGAGCTCCGCTGGATCTGCGACGGCGACGAGGAGAAGCGCGAGCGCTGGCGGCCGCAGTTCCCCTCGACGCGCGCATCCGCGGCGACTTCGACGAGCTGCTGGCCGACCCCGAGCTCGACGCGGTGGTGATCGCCACGCACGTGCCCTCGCACCCGGTGCTGGCCCAGCGCGCGTTCGAGGCCGGCAAGCACGTCTTCGTGGAGAAGCCGCTGGCGCAGTCCGTGGCCGAGGCCGAGCAGGTCGTCGCCGCCGCGCGCGACGCGGGGCGGGTGCTGATGGTCGGCCACCTGCTCGAGTACCACCCGGGCATCGAGCGGCTCAAGGAGATCGCGGACTCCGGCGACCTCGGCGACCTGCACTACATCTACTCGAATCGCCTGAACCTGGGCAAGCTGCGCGCCGACGAGAACGCGCTGTGGTCGCTCGGCGCCCACGACGTGTCCGTGGTGCTGCGACTGACCGGCGAGGAGCCGACCGAGGCGCACGCGATGGGCGAGAGCTACATGCGCCCGGGCGTCGAGGACGTCGTGTTCTGCTTCCTGCGCTTCCCGTCCGGCCTGGCGGCGCACCTGCACCTGTCGTGGCTCGACCCGCACAAGGAGCGCCGCTTCACGGTCGTCGGGTCGAAGCGCATGGCGACGTTCGACGACATGGCGACCGAGCGCAAGCTCACGGTCTACGACAAGGGCTTCGACCAGGACTTCTCCTCGTACGGCGAGTACATCGCGCGCTCGGGCGACGTCTGGTCCCCGCGCGTCCCGAACGAGGAGCCGCTGCGCATCGAGTGCCGCCACTTCGTCGAGCGCATTCGCGACGGCGGCGCGCCGCGGTCGGGCCCGGAGAGCGGGCTGCGGGTGGTGCGCGTGCTCGAGGCGCTCCAGCGCTCGCTCGAGTCGAGCGGCCGGGCCGCAGCGGTCTGAGACCGTGCTCGCGCGCCGCCCCAAGTCCCTGCTCGCGCGGCTGTCGCCCGGCGAGCGCCGCACGATCGGCCTCGGGGTGCTGGCCGCCGGGACGACG
Organism: uncultured Actinomycetes bacterium; assembly: GCA_963724205.1. Classification (GTDB taxonomy): domain Bacteria; phylum Actinomycetota; class Thermoleophilia; order Solirubrobacterales; family Thermoleophilaceae; genus CAVRTK01. The sequence continues at coordinate 242,338 of CAVRTK010000001.1, forward strand.
ATCACGCTGATCGCCGGCGAGGTCGGGCGCGTGTGGAAGCGAGGATCGGCACCGTTGCCCCGGGAGACCGACAGCCTGGTGTTCGCCGCCGAGGTGGCGGTCGAGGAGGCCGTGCAGGTGGCCCGGCGCGGCTACGAGGACGCGCCGGAGCGGGCCAACGCGCTGTTCAACCTGCTCGTGTCGTTCGCGGGGACGTTCGTGCTGGCGCGCGGCATCGCCTTCGGCCTGCGCTCGCGCCCGACGGTCGGCCCGTTCCGTGACCTGCACGTCGCCGAGCGCCACATCCACCACTACGTGCCCGGCATCGTGCTCGCGTTCGTGTCGGGGGCGGTCGCGATCCTGACCGAGAACGAGCAGATCGAGCCGAAGCTGGCGCTGGCGTTCGGCGCCGGTATGGGCCTGACGCTGGACGAGTCCGCGCTGCTGCTCGAGCTCGAGGACGTCTACTGGACCGAGGAGGGCCTCCTGGGCGTGCAGATCACGCTGACCGTGATCGCCCTGCTCGGCGCGGTGGGTCTGGCCGTCCGGTTCCTGCGCCGCGGCGAGCAGCTGGTGCTCGAAGACGCGGACGCCGGGTAGCCTGGACTCGATGGAGCAGGGCCAGGTACCGCCTCAGGAGCAATCGCCGCCGCCCCAGCAGCAGCAGCCGCCCCCGCCGCAACAGGGCTGGCCGGCGTGGCAGGCGCATCCGCCACCGCCGCCCGCGTGGGGCCAGACGCCGTACGGCTACCAGCCCGTCCCCTACGGCTATCCGCCGCCCGTCTGGCCGCCGCCCGTCGCCCAGCCCGCGGCGTACAAGGCCCCGCCCGGCGAGCACGCAGAGGAGCTGCCGTGGCGGCTCGCCGGCTGGTGGATCCGGGTGGGCGCACAGCTCCTCGACCTCCTGTTCGTGTGGCTCCCGGCCGCGGTGCTCCTGGTGGCCCCGGTGCTGGCCGCGGAGGCCGCCCGCGACGGCAGCGGCGCGGAGACGACCTGGCTGATCGTCTCGATCGTCGTCGTCTTCCTGGTGATCGGGGCGCACCTGTTCTACGCCCCGCTGCTGATGAAGCGCAAGGGCAGGCGCAACGGCCAGACGTTCGGCAAGCAGATCTGCGGGATCCGGGTGATCCGCGCGGACGGTCGCCCCATGCGCTTCAGCGATGCGGCTCTGCGCCAGATCGTCTACAAGAGCTTCGGCCTCCTCGTGGCCTCGACGTTCGTGCCGCTCTTCCCCTGGATCCTGAACTACCTGTGGCCGACCTGGGACGAGCAGCACCGCTGCCTGTACGACCTGGCCGCGGACACGCGCGTAGTCGCCGCATGAGCGATGGCGGGTCGGCGCGGCTCCGGCTGTCGTGGCTCGACGTGTTCACCGACCGGCCGTTCGCCGGCAACCAGCTCGGCGTGGTCGTGGACGCGGACGGGCTGACCACCGAACAGATGCAGACGCTCGCCCGCGAGCTCGCGATCTCCGAGACCGTCTTCGTGCTCGAGGAGTGCCATCGCATACGGATCTTCACCCCGGCCGCCGAGCTGCCGCTGGCCGGCCACCCGACCGTCGGCTGCGCGTTCGAGCTGGCCCGTACCGGGCGGATCCCCGCCGAGGGGAGCTGGGTGTTCAAGACCGGCGCGGGCGATATTCCCGTGCATGTCTCCGGTGGCGTAGCGACCATGACCCAGGCCGAGCCGGAGCTGGGCCTGGAGCACGACCTCGCGGCCGTCGTAGCGGCGCTGCAGGTCGATGCCGACGCGCTCGCCTCCCCGCCTCAGATGTGCACGACCACGGGCGTGCGCCAGCTGTTCGCCGAGGTGCGCGACCGGGCCGCGCTCGCCGCGCTCGTGCCCGACCAGGAGCTGGTCGCGGGCCTGGAGAACGTCGACGTCCTGTCGGCCTGGTGCGAGGTGGCCGACGGCGAGGTCGCCCAGCGCGGGTTCGCGCCCCAGCTCGGGATCGCCGAGGACCCGGCCACCGGGTCGGCGGCCGGTGCCCTGGGGGCGCTGCGCGTCTTCCGCGGGGCGGCACCGGGACCGGTGGTGGTTCGCCAGGGCGAGGAGATCGGGCGCCCGAGCGAGATGCGGGTCGATGTCGACGGCGAGGCGGGCACGCCCACCGAGGTGCGCGTCGGCGGGCGGGCGGTGCTGGTCTTCGAGGGCGAGTTCGAGCTGCCGGACGCCTAGCGGCGCGCTCAGGCCGCGGCGGCGGGCTGCTCGATCGCCTTGGAGGTGTCGGTCCAGATGATCTGGTCGCGCCCCGGCCCGACGCCGATCAGCGCGATCGGCAGGTTCAGTGACTCGCTGATGAAGTCCAGGTAGTCGCGCGCGTTCTGAGGCAGCTCGTCGAGCGAGCGACAGGCCGTGATGTCCTCGGTCCAGCCGGGGAACTCGCGGTACTCGGGCTGGGCCTTGTGCAGGATCGACTGGTGGTAGGGGAACTCGTCGTACGACGCGTCCTCGGGCCCGAGATAGCGGGTGGCGATCTTGAGCGGCTCGAACCCGGTGAGCGCGTCGAGCTTGGTCAGGACGAGCGCCGTGAGCCCGTTCATGCGCGCCGCGTACTTGAGCGCGACCAGGTCGAGCCAACCACAGCGGCGTGGGCGGCCGGTGGTGGTGCCGAACTCGCCGCCGGCCTCGCGCAGCTGGTCGCCGGTCTCGTCGTGCAGCTCGGTCGGGAACGGGCCGGAGCCGACGCGCGTGGAGTACGCCTTGGCGACGCCCCACACCTCGTCGATGTCCTTGGGCCCGACGCCGGCGCCGGCGCACGCGGCGCCCGCGAGCGTGTTGGAGCTCGTCACGAACGGGTACGTGCCGTGGTCGATGTCGAGGAGCGCGCCCTGGGCGCCCTCGAACAGCACGAGCCGCTCGCGGTCGAGCGCGTTCCACACGATGCGTGTCGAGTCGGCGATGTAGGGCTCTAGGCGGTGGCCGAAGGTGCGGTACTCCTCGGTCATCGTGTGCAGGTCCAGGATCGGGTCCTTGGCGTACGGGCGCAGCGACAGCCGCTTGGGCTCGAGCGCGGCCATGATCTTCTTGCGCAGGATCTTCTCGTCGAGCAGGTCCTGCACGCGGATGCCGAGGCGCGACGCCTTGTCCGCGTAGCAGGGCCCGATGCCGCGCCGGGTGGTGCCGATCTGGAGCTTGCCGAGCCGCGCCTCGCCCGCCTGGTCGAGCAGCAGGTGGTAGGGCATGATCACGTGCGCGTTGGCCGATATGCGCAGGCCCTTGACGTCGACGCCGCGGCGCTGGAGGCCGACGATCTCGTCGGTCACGACCTTCGGATCGACGACCACGCCGTTGCCGATCACGCACATCTTCCCGGCGTAGAGGATCCCCGAGGGGATGAGGTGGAGCTTGTAGGTCTCGCCGTCGCGGATGATCGTGTGGCCCGCGTTGTTGCCGCCCTGGTAGCGGATGACGACGTCGGCCCGCTCGGCGAGCAGGTCCGTCACCTTCCCCTTCCCCTCGTCGCCCCACTGGGCGCCCACTACGACAAGTCCCGGCATTTCTCCTCGAGTGTAGGGAGCGGCTAGGGAGCCCCGCCGTTGGAGAAGCCGTCGCCGCCGGCGGGGCCGCCTCCGCCGAAGCCGTCGCCGTAGCTCGGGTCGCGGAAGAGCGTCGAGAACTTCGGGTAGCGCGGCATGAACGTCAGCGCGACGTCGCCGATCGGGCCGTTCCTGTGCTTGGCGATGATCAGGTCCGCCTCGCCCGGGCGCTCGGACTCCTTGTTGTAGTAGTCGTCGCGGTAGATGAACATGACCAGGTCGGCGTCCTGCTCGATGTTGCCGGACTCACGGAGGTCGGACAGGAGCGGGCGCTTGTCGGGTCGCGACTCGACCGCGCGCGAGAGCTGCGAGAGCGCCACGACGGGCACTCCCAGCTCGCGGGCGAGCATCTTCATCCCTCGCGAGATCTGGCCGATCTGCTCGACGCGCGCGGCGCTCGAGTCCTCCGGGCGCATGAGCTGGAGGTAGTCGACGAAGATCAGCCCGAGCTCGCGGCGAGCGTGCAGGCGGCGCGCCTTGGCCCGCAGCTCGAGGATGCCGAGGTCGCTGGAGTCGTCCAGGTACAGCGGCGAGTTCGCGAGCTTCTCGGTAGCCGACACGACCTTCGGCCAGCGGTCCTGCTTGACGCGCCCCTTGCGCAGGTCGTCGCCGTCGATCTTGGCCTGTGAGGCGATGAAGCGCTGGGCGAGCTCGGTCTCCGACATCTCGAGCGAGAAGACGGCGACGGCCTTGCCGTGCTTGACCGCGGCGTTCTCGGCGATGTTGAGCATCAGCGCGCTCTTGCCCATCGCGGGGCGCGCGGCCAGCACGATCAGGTTGCCGGGCTGGAAGCCGCCGGTCTTCTCGTCCAGGTCCTGGAACCCGGACGGCGTTCCGGTGACCGAGATGCCCTCGCGCGATACGCGCTCCAGCTTGTCCAGCTCGTCGTGCAGCACGTCGGCGATCGAGCGCAGCTCGCCCGTGCGGTCCTCGTGCGCGATGTGGAAGAGCTTCGACTCGGCCTGCTCGAGCAGCTCGCGCACCGGGCCCTGGAACACGAAGACGTCGTCCTGGATGTCGCGCGTCGTCGAGAGCAGGCGGCGCATCAGCGCGTGGTCCTTGACGATGCGCGCGTAGTGGCGGACGTTGCCCGCCGCCGGGACCAGGTTCGGCAGCGAGTGGACGTAGGCGGTGCCGCCCGCGTCCTCCAGGTTGCCCTCCTTGGAGAGCTGCTCGGAGACCGTCAGCACGTCGACCGGCTCCGGGTCGGTCTTCTCCTTCAGGCGGATCATCGCCTGGAAGATCAGGCCGTGGCTCTGCCGGTAGAAGTCGTCCGCGCGGAGCTTGACGTCGATCAGCAGCGGGTCGAGCGCCTGCTCGGACAGCAGGATCGACCCGAGCACCGACGTCTCGGCCTCGAGGTTCTGGGGAGGGACCTTGCCTGGCGCCTCAGAAGGCGGGACTGAGATGGCCACGGTCTGTCAAGCGTGAATGGGGTTGCTGACAGATCGGGCCGAGCGACGACGAGCGAGAACCGAGGACGCCGGAATCCGGCGCTTCGCAGCCGCCATCGATCAGCTTTCCGGGGTCACGATGGTCTTGACCTCGGCGGTCACGCCGTCGTGAACCTCGATCGTGACCATGTGCGTGCCGGTCGTGCGGATCGGCTGCTCGAGGTGCACCTTGCGGCGGTCGAGCTTGAGTCCGCGCGCCTGCTTCACGGCGTTGACGATGTCCTCGGAGGTGACCGACCCGAACAGCCGGCCGTCCTCGCCGGCGGGCTGCGAGATGGTCAGCACCGTGCGGCCGAGAAGGGCCGCGTTCTCCTGCGCGCGGTCGGCGGCGTCGCGGGCGGCCTGCTCGGCCGCCTCCATGCGCCGCTGCGCCTCGGCCAGCGCGCCCGGCGTGGCCTGGTGCGCGAGCTTGCGGGGGAGCAGGTAGTTGCGCAGGTATCCGGGGGACACGTCGATCACCTCGCCGCGCGAGCCGACGTTCTCCACGTCCTGGAGCAGAATCGCCTGAGCCATCGTGCCTCCTAGCGGTCGGCGACGTACGGCAGGAGGCCGAGCTCACGCGCGCGCTTGACGGCGCGGGCCAGCTGGACCTGGTGCCGGCGGCAGGACCCCGTGATGCGAGCGGAGCGGATCTTGCCCTTCTCGCTCATCGCGCGGCGCAGCGTGCCGAAGTCCTTGTAGTCCACGACGTCGATCTTGTCGCGACAGAACGGGCACGGCTTGAACCGGCCTCCGCCGGCCATGCCCTTCTTGTCACGCCGGCGTCCAGTCGGACGGGCTCCACGCTGCTTTGCCATCGCCTACAAGCCTACCTTCGTCTGTCGAATCGTCTCTGGCCGCAAAGCGCTGGAGTCTAGCGGCGGGCGGGGTACGGGCACCCGCCGCCAGACCGCACTGCGAGCGGCTTCTTCCCTAGAACGGGATGTCGTCGTCGTTGCTCGCGCCCGCGCCCGCCGGCTGGAAGTCGCCGGTGTCCGCGGGGACGTCGCTCTGGGGAGCGAAGCGGGAGCTCCCGCCGTTGCCGTTGCCGCCGTCCTCGCGCCCACCGAGGAACTGGACGGAGTCGGCGACGATGTCGATCGCCTGCCGGTTGTTCCCGTCCTTGTCGGTGAACTCACGCCACTCGAGGCGGCCGTCGACCGCGACCGGGCGGCCCTTGGCCAGGTACTGCGCGCAGTTCTCGCCCTGCGCTCCCCAGACCGTGATGTCGAAGTAGTTGGGCTTGTCGATCCACTGGCCCTGCGCGTCCTTGCGGCGCGTGTTGACCGCGAGGCGCATGCTGCACACGGAGGTCCCGGACGGCGTGTTGCGCAGCTCGGGGTCGCGTGTGAGGTTGCCCGTGAGGACGACCCTGTTGATGTTGGTGGCTGCCATTCGGCGCTCCTTACTTGCTATCGGCGGCGAAGCTGAGTTGGTCTGGCGAGGGTACAGAGCGAATCGGCTCGAATGAGCGCCTGCGCCCAGGTTTAACGCGCAGGATGCAGACTGTTTGCAGAGCCGTCACGTTTCGTGACGGAGTCGTGACGAACGACTAGCCCGCGTCGGCGGCGCTGCGTGCTCCGACCCGGGCGTCGCGGCGTCCACCGCGGCGGTCGTCGCGGTCGTCGCGGTCGCGGACGCCGCGCTCGGTGCCGGTCGTCGCCGTCGGCGTGGGCGGCGGCGGGGAGCCGGGCTTCAGCCGGATGATCCGGAAGCGCAGAACGCCGTCCGTGATCTTCAGGTTGTGGTCGAGGCGCTCGAGCAGGGAGTTGTCGCCCGCCTCGAACTGGAAGAGGTGGTACTCCGCCTCGGGCCGGTGGTCGATCTCGAACGTCATCTTGCGCTGGCCCCAGTCGTGAACACCGATCATCGAGCCGCCGGCCTCGATGGCCTGCTGGATGTTCCCGAGGATCGCGTTGCGGCGCTCCTCCGGGGCTTCCGGGTCGAGGAGCAGCGTCAAGTCGTAGAGCCGTGCCATGCGGCGCGGGACGATAGCAGCGCGATGGGGCCCGGAGGGGGGCGAATCCGCTTCCGCTCTGGCTTAGAGAGGCATGGAGCGGCGGCGAGCAGACGGAGGGCCCGGCCTTCTGGCCAGGGTCCGCTGGGGCAACGTAGGGCGGCTGACCGCTCTGCTCGCCGCCGCCCTGTTGATCCTCACCGGGCCGCGCGGCTGCGGGAGCGACGTGCCGCAGCCGCAGGCGGGTCCCGTCGACCCGGGGCCGCCGCTTCCGGCGCCGGCCGGCGAGGCGCCCGTGGCGACGCCCAGGGCCGCTCCCCGCGAGCCCGCGCGGCCCCGGCACCGGACCCGGCGCGCCAAGCGGCGCCGACACCACCGGCGGGCGCGCCGCGCGAAGCGCGCGGACGCCACGCGGCCGAGCGCGCCCGCGCGTCCTCCGGCACCCAGATCACCGGCTGCGCCCACGGCCCCCGCGCCGCCCGCCGCCCCGGCCGCACCCGCCGCGCCCACTCCCGTGCCGTCACCCCGGCCGGCCCCCTCGGCGGGTCGCGGCGAGTTCGGGCCCTAGCGGCCCGCCCGTGTCCGGAACGTTCAAGACGCCTCGCGCCCGCCGCGCGCAACCCTGTGCGCATGGACATCCCAGCCGCTCGCTCGTTCATGGCCACCCACGCCCGGACGCTCGACCGCCGCCGGTTCGAGCTCCTGACCGAGCCGGGCGCCGAACCCGCCGCGGTGCTCGCCGCCGTCGACGGCTACCGCAATCCCGACGGCGGCTACGGCTGGGGCCTCGAGCCCGACCTGCGATCGCCGGAGAGCCAGCCCGGCGGGGCGCTCCACGCGTTCGAGGCCATGGGCGACGCCGCGCCCGCGACCACGCCCCACGCCGCGGCGCTCTGCGACTGGCTCGCCGCGAACTCCCTGCCCGACGGAGGCCTGCCGTTCGCGCTGCCGGTGACGAGTACCGAGGGCGTCGCACCGTTCTGGGCGGGCGCGGACCCGTCGACCTCCTCGCTCCAGATCACCGCGTACGTCGCCGCCGCGGCGCACCGGGTGGCGAAGCACGACCCCGCGGTGGCGGAGCACCCGTGGCCGGCCGCCGCGACGCGCTACTGCCTCGACGCGATCGCGGCCCTGAGCGACCGCCCGTTCGCGCTCGTCCTGAACGCGTCGCTCCAGCTGGCCGCCGAGATCCACGACGAGCACCCGGAAGCGGCGGAGACCCTCGGCCGCTTCGTCCCGCGGGACGGCCGCGTGCCCGTGACCGGCGGCAAGCCCGACGAGATGATGCGCCCGCTGGACCTGGCGCCCCGCCCGGACAGCCCGGCTCGCCGGTACATCGACGACGACGCGATCGCGAGCGACCTGGAGCGCCTGGCGGGCGAGCAGCAGGACGACGGCGGCTGGGTCGTCGACTTCGGGAGCTACTCGCCGCAGGCGGAGCTCGAGTGGCGCGGTTACGCGACGGTCAGGGCCGTCGAGGTCCTGCGCGCCAACGGCGTGGGCTGACCGGCCGCGTCAGGCGGGGCCGGCGGCCGCGCGCGCGGCGTCCGCCGTGGCCAGTAGCTCGTCCCGCGAGGCCAGCTTGACGCGCGGGCGCCCCGCTTCTTCCCCGCGGCCGAGCTCGTGCGCGTCGATCGCACGCCAGCCCTCGATCGTGATGTGGCCGGGCTTGCGCTCGGCGAGCAGCTCGTCGATCTGGCTCGCGATCCACGGCCGGCGGCGCCGGCACCGTGCCCGCGTCGAGGTCCTCGGCCAGGCAGGCGACCGTCTCCTCCGCGTCGCGCTTGTTGGTGCCCAGGATCCCGGTGGGCCCGCGCTTGATCCAGCCCACGGTGTAGACCCCGGGCAGCGGGTTGCCGTCCGGTGCCAGCACTCTGCCGTGCTGGTTGGGAAGCACGAAGCTGCGCTCGTCGAACGGCACGTCGGGGAGCGGCACGGCGCGGTAGCCGACCGAGCGGAGGACCAGGCCGCACTCGATGGTCTCCACGGGTTCGTCCACGGGACGGGGCCTCAGCGAGCCGTCGTCGCCCTCGACGATCTGGTTGCGGCCGACGTCGATCGCGGCCACGCGGCCGTCGCCGCGGATCTCCATCGGGGAGCGCAGGAAGCGCAGCACGATCCGCCGCCGCGCGTCGGTTCGTTCCGGCCGGGCCGCGAACTCGCTGACCAGGGCGGCGTTCTTGCGGGCGGTGAAGGTTCCCTTGTCCGCGAGCCAGCCGCGCGAAAGCGGGTCGAGCTCGGCCTCGTCGGCGGGGACACGCAGATCGACCCCGTCGAGGTGCCCCAGGTCACGCAGCTCCGTGCTCGTGAAGGCCGCCTGGGCGGGACCGCGCCGCCCGAGCACCACGACCTCCTCGATGCGGCTCTCCCGCAGCGCCTCGAGGGCATGCTCGGCCACGTCCGTGCGCTCGAGCTCCTGCGGGCTGAGCGTCAGGATGCGGGTCACGTCCGCCGCCACGTTGCCGTTGCCGATGACGACGGCACGCCGTACCGACAGGTCGAACTCGAGCCCGCGGTAGTCCGGATGGCCGTTGTACCAGGCGACGAACTCGGTGGCGGCCCAGCTGCCCGGCAGGTCCTCGCCGGGGATCCCGAGCGACTTGTCCGTCTGCGCGCCGGTCGCGTAGATCACGGCGTTGTAGTGGCGCATCAGCTCGGAGTGGGAGATGTCCACGCCCACCTCGACGTTGCCGAAGAAGCGACAGCCCCGCGCGAGGGTCTCACGGTCGAAGGTCTCGTCCAGGCGCTTGATCTCCTGGTGGTCGGGCGCCACCCCCGCGCGCAGCAGCCCCCACGGCGTCGGAAGCCGCTCGAACAGGTCGATCTCCGCCTCGCCGCGGCTGCGCAGAAGGGAGGCGGCCGCGAATGCCCCGGCCGGCCCGGCGCCGACGATCGCCACCCGGGGTCGCGTTCCGGCCGTCACGCCGCTGTCCGTTCCTCGGTGCTCGCCTCGGCGAAGAACTCGGCGTTCAGCTCCAGCGTGTAGTCGAACTTCTCGGGCAGCTCGAAGTCGGCGAAGATCGCGTCGACCGGGCAGGCCTCGACGCAGGCGTCGCAGTCGATGCACACCGCCGGGTCGATGTAGAGCTGCTCCGCGGTCTCGAAGTCGGGAGCCCCCGGCTTCGGGTGGATGCAGTCGACCGGGCAGACCTCGATGCACGAGTCGTCCTTGATGCAGCTTCCGGCAATTACGTAAGTCACGCCCGCAAGGCTACATACCCACGAATCCGGGGTGCCTTTCACGGTGATGTACGCCGATCGGGCCATCGCGGTTAGGCTCGTTCAGGGGCTTCTCGATGCCGACGGCAGAGCCGCAGAGCAGCGAACACCAGGAACTGCTGGGCGCGGGGGCGATGGCGCTCGGGCGCGGGGCGTGGGCCGAGGCGCACGAGCTGTACGCCCGGGCGCTCGAGGACCACACCTCCCCCGAGGCGCTAGAGGGCTTCGCGATCGCGAGCTGGTGGCAGGACGACGTGAGCGCCGCGATCACCGCGCGCGAGCGGGCCTACGTGATGCGGCGCGACAACGGCGAGGTCATGGAGGCCGCCCGGGTGGCCGCCTTCCTCGCCTGGGACTACGGAGCGATGCGCGGAAGCAGCGCGGTGGCCAACGGCTGGCTCCAGCGGGCACGGCGTCTGACCGACGACCTGCCGCCATCCGCAGAGCACGCCTGGCTGGATCTGATCGAGGCGTCATTCCACCTGGACACCGACGCCGGCGAGGTCCTGCGGCTGAGCAGCCAGGCGGCGGAACTCGCCCGGGCGCTGGGCGGGCTCGACGTGGAGATGACGGCTCGCACGCTGAAGGGACTCGCACTGGTCAGCCTTGGCCGGGTGGACGAGGGCACGCGTCTGCTCGACGAGGGAACGGCGGCCGCCACCGCCGGCGAGCTCCACGACCCGATCGCGATCGGGTCGTGCTGCTGCAACATGATCATCGCGTGCGAGCGCTCGCGCGACTTCGACCGCGCGGGCCAGTGGTGCGAGCAACTCGCCGCCTTCTGCGAGCGCACCGGGCACCGTCCTCTGCTCGCGCTCTGCCGGGCGCACCACGGGACCGTGCTGACGATGCGCGGCGAGTGGGACGGCGCGCAGGAGGAGCTGGCGTGGGCTGCCGGGGAGCTGTCGACGCTGAGGCCGCCGCTCGCCGGCTATGCGCGCGCTCGACTCGCCGACCTGCGCCGCCGCCAGGGCAGGCACCGTGAGGCGCGCGAGCTGCTGGCGGCCGCGGGCACCCACGTCCTCGTCCCGCTGATGCAGGCGGCGCTGGCGCTGGACGACGACGATCCGTCCGCGGCTCTGGGCTACGCCGAGAAGTACCTCAGGAGCCTGGCCGGCGACCAGCCGATCGAGAGTGCCGCCGCTTTTGAGCTGCTCGTGCCGATCCGGGTCCGGCTCGGCGAGCCGGAGCCGGCGCGCGAGGCGCACGCGCGGCTGGCGGCGATCGCCGACGCCGTGGGCACCGACTCGGTGCGAGCGGCGGAGCGGTTTGCGGCGGGCCGGATCGCGCTCGCCGACGGCGACCACGACGACGCGCGCCGGGCGTTCGAGGACGCCCGCGACCTGTACGAGCGCAGTGTCGCGCCGTTCGAGTCGGCGCAGGCCGCGGTCGAGCTGGCGCGGGCGCTCGCATCGCAAGGTCGAGGCGAGGCCGCAGTCGACACCGCGGCCGCCGCACTGGCGGTGTTCGAACGGCTCGGCGCGGGGCCGGCCGCGCGCGAGGCCGGAAAGCTCGTCGCGAAGCTCGGAGGGCGAACGCGCGGCGGCGAAGCGAGCCGGCCTGACCGGGCGCGAGGTCGAGGTCCTGGCCCTCGTCGCCGAGGGGCTGTCCAACCGGCAGATCGCCGAGCGCCTGGTCGTCAGCGAGCACACCGTGCATCGCCACCTGGCGAACATCTTCACGCGGCTCGGCGTCTCCTCCCGTGCAGCGGCGGTGGCGCTGGCCGCCGAGCGCGAGCTACTGGCCTGAAGCGCCGCCGGCGGGCCATTCGCCCGCGTGGCCCAAAGATGGCCCGTTCGGGGGATGAACCCGGCCCGCCGAGGACGCAGACTCGCTTCGTCCGCATCCGAAGGGAAACGAAACGATGACCGCCACCGACCGGGCCCGCCCCGGATCGGCCGCGGCGCAGGGCGACCTCTGGGGCGCTCGCGCGCGCGACTTCACAACGCTCGAGCCCAAGCAGATCGCGCTGTACGAGTCGGTGCTCGAGCGGATCGACGTCGGCGCCGGCACGCGGGTGCTCGATGTCGGCTGCGGCCCGGGTCTGTTCCTGCGCCTGGCCGCGCAGCGAGGCGCAACGGTCGCGGGCATCGACGCCGCTGCGGCATTGATCGAGATAGCCCGGGAGCGCCTACCCGACGCCGACCTCACGACCGGCGACATGGAGTCGATCCCGTATGACGACGACTCGTTCGACGTGATCACGGGCTTCGAGTCGTTCCAGCTCGCCGCCGATCCGAAGCGCGCGCTGGAGCAGGCACGGCGCGTGGCCTGTGACAGCGCGCCGGTCGTCATCGCCGCCTGGGGCCGGTCCGAGCTGTGCGAGGCCGCCGGCTACCTCAGGGCGATCGGCAGCCTGCTGCCCCCGCCGCCGCCCGGTGCTCTGGGGCCGTTCGCGCTGTCCGAGGAGGGCGAGATCGAAGACTTCGCATCCCGCGGAGGGCTGACGCCGATCGACCGCGAGGCGGTCCTCTGCGTCTGGACCTTCCCGGACGAAGAGGCCCTGCTGCGGGGCCTGAAGTCGACCGGCTTCGCCGTCGAGGCGGCGAAGGCGGCCGGTGAGGACGCGGTCGCCGAGGCCGTGCTCGAGGCGGTGGCGCCGTACCGCACGAACGACGGCGGATGCCGGATCGAGAACGTATTCACCTACCTGGTCGCGCACGCGTGACCGAAAGGAGCCTGCAAATGGCACACGAGACCGAGCACAAGAACTTCGAGAAGCCGGACGAGGTCCGCGAGTTCCCTCTCGGGAGGGCGGAGGTGTTGTCGATCGGCGATGCGCAGGTCGGCCGTTTCATCTTCGAGCCGGGCTGGCGCTGGTCGGACCACGTCAAGCCGATCGCCGGCACGGAGAGCTGCGAGGTACCGCACTTCCAGTACCACGTGAGCGGGCGGCTCGGGATCCGGATGAACGACGGCACCGAGCTGATCGCCGGCCCAGGCGACATCACCTCTCTGCCGGCCGGCCACGACGGATGGGTCGTGGGCGACGAGCCGGCCGTGGTGATCGACTGGTACGGGGCCAGCAGCTACGCCAAGGGCGAGTGAAAAACCTCAGGTTGGCGCTGAGAAAACCCTGACGTTGCCCTAGGGGCATGCCTCGCCAACCATCGAGGCATGCCCGCGATCCGCACCCCCCACCCCCAGCCCCTGTCCTCCCGCGCGCGCGCCTGGCTGTGTGCCTTGCTCGCGCTGGCGATTGTCGCTATCGCCGCCGCCCCCGCCGATGCGGCCACCAGCACGGTCAGCTTCGACGACCTCGCGCCCAGCACGCGCGTAACGAACGAGTACGCAGCGCAGGGCATCACCTTCCCGGCCGATCCGGGCAGGCGACCGCTCGTCAAGACGTTCCCCGGTAGCGCGCGCTCGGGCGACCGTGTCGGCGTCTACAGCTGCGAGGGACTCCCCGGATGCGGGGAGAGCTTCTCGACGCCGCAGCTGCGCGCCGCGCTGAACAGGTCGGCGACCTCGGTCAGCGCCTACGTCGGGTACTGGGTGGACCCCGCCTATCCGAATCCGAACGACTCCTTCCAGGTCCGGATCCGGGCCTACAACTCGGACGACGCGCTGGTCAGCGAGAGCCCGTACGTGACGGTCACCTCAGGCGCGCCGCTCAGCCAGCAGGTCACGGCCACCGCGCCGGCCGGCCAGCGGATCGACTACTTCGACGTCATCGCGGACGCGGGCGACCAGTCCGGGGGCAAGTACCTGGCGGTCGACGACCTCTCGATCACGACGCCGGACGCGCCGATGCCGGCGGACTTCACCCTCAATCCGGGCGAGCAGGTCGTCGACGTCCTGACCGGCACGTCCGTCGACGTCCCCGTCGACCTGAACCGCATCAACGGGTCGAACGGCGACGTCTCGTTCTCGGTCAGCGGCCTGCCTACCGGGATGACTGCGAGCTTCAACCCGCAGCCGTTGGGCGGTTCCGACTCTCGCACCACGCTGACGCTGAGCGCCGCGAGGGGCGCCGCCCACTCCGACCAGTACAGCGAGATCACGATCACCGCCACGCCCTCCGGAGCGGCGGTCGGCGAGAGGCCGCGCACGATCACCAAGCAGGTCCGGATCCGCGAGAACTGCGAGCGCACGATCCGTGCCGACTACCTCGACGCGCGCAGCGAGGACTGCCTCGTCAAGCGCGACGACGGTGCCTACGAGGCGACCAACACCGCCGTCCGCGTCAACGGACTCATCATCCGGCCGGCCGACGACTCGCTGCCGACACTGGTCGTCGACCCGAAGAACAAGATGGTCAAGGGCGAGACGCTCACGCAGCCCTTCCGCGTCTCGGTGGCCAGCAACCCCGAGATCCCCATCTACGCCGGGCCGATCAAGTGGGACTTCTCGACCGGGGACGGCGACAAGCCGCGCTCGGTCACCGGCTTCGACATCAGCGGCTTCGACAAGCTCAAGGGCGTACCGGTCACCGGCGCCGACGTCGCGTTCCTGAAGAGCGGCAAGACCAACATCACGCCGACGATCAAGCTCGGCTTCTGGCCCTTCAACTACTTCGGGGCCATCACCACCACCACGACGTTCACCACCAGCAACGACGGTGGCGCCGACTTCAGCGGCATGACCTTGAAGATCTCGAAGGTCAACGCGCTCGCGCTCGAGCTCAAGGACGTCGAGCTGAAGTGGAAGGAAGGCAACACCTGGTCGGGCGGCGCGAAGGTCGTCCTCCGCTTCGGCAAGACCTACGAGATCGGCGCCGGCTTCGGGCTCAAGAACGGCGAGTTCGACTTCATCCGGGGCAGCGTCGGCGGGCTCAACCAGCCGATCGGCACGGGCATCTTCCTGCAGAGCATCGGCTTCGAGGTGCAGCGCAGCCCGCTCGCGCTGATCGGCCAGATAGGCCTGTCCGGCGGCCCCGAGGTCGCCGGCGTCAAGGCGGTCACCGTGAACGGCCAGCTCAAGGCGGTCCTCGCCGACCCGTGGGTCGCCGAGATCTCCGGCAAGGCCAAGGTCGCGGACCGGTTCGAGCTCGCCAGCGCGTTCGTGCGCTACTCCTCAACGGGCCTGTTCGAGTTCGGCGCCGAGGCCAAGTTCAACCTGTGGCGACTCGGCCTTAACGGCAAGGTCGACGGCTGGGTCGACGGCCTGGACGCGTTCAACGTGGAGGGCTCCGTCAGCGCCTGCCTCGACGTCTGGGGCCCTGACCCCTGCGGCCGCGCGATCGCGCTGCTGTCCAGCAAGGGCGTCGCGGGATGCATCGGCGCGTACGGCTACTACGTCGGCGCCGGGGCGACCTGGGACTTCGACTTCGACGCGTTCACCGGCTGCGACCTGACCCCCTACCGCGAGGTCAAGCCGGCGAGTCTGCGCGCCGCGGGATCGGGCGCCCTGAGGGAGACGAATCTGCCCGCCGGGCTGCCGAGCGCGGCCTGGGAGGTCGCCGCCCAGGGCGGCCCCACCGGCGTGACGCTCAAGGGCCCGGGCGGCGAGTCCGTGACCGTGTCGCGCGACAAGCCGGTCGTGCAGAACGACAAGTTCTACGCACAGCTGCGCGAGGACGGCACCACGTTCGTGCTGGTCGACAAGCCGGCCCGCGGGCGCTGGACGCTGTCCGACGACGGCGCGGCCCGAGTCACGCGCGTCCGCGAGGGACGCGGGCTGCCGGACCCGGCGCCTCGCGCCACGGTCCGCGGGCGCGGCCGCTCGCGCGTGCTCTCGTGGAACCTGAAGCCGATCAGCGGCCAGCGCGTGACGTTCGTCGAGATCGGCAAGGACGTCCGCAACGCGATCACGACGACGAACGCCCCGAACGGCTCGGTGCGCTTCCGCCCCGCCGACGGCCCGGCCGGCAAGCGCAGGATCGTCGCGATGGTGGAGCAGGGCGGCCGACCGCGGCGCAACGAGACCGCCGGCTCCTACCGGGCGCCGGGCATGGCGAAGCCGGGCAAGCCGCGCAAGCTGAAGATCAAGCGCAGCGGCTCGCGCCTTGTCGTTACGTGGCAGCCCAACCCCCGCGGGTTCCGCCACGCGCTCCGGTTCGCGCTCTCGGACGGCACCCAGCAGGTCCAGGTGGTGCCCGCGAAGCGGCGGTCGTTCACGCTGCGGGGCGTGCCGCGCAGCGTCAAGGCGACCGTGACCGTGACGGGCCTGACGAAGGCGAACGGGAAGGGCCCGTCGGCGCGGGCCGCCCTGAAGCGCTAGCCGGGCGCCGGGCGCAGCGGCATCAGGCCGCTGCGTCCCGCTCCTGGGGACGCATGCCCTGGCGCTTGGCCTCGATGTCGCGCAGCTGATCGTCGACCCAGTCGCCCGGGTTGCGGGCGGTGACGATCTTCTTCAGCCCCTCGGCGCGCCAGGAGCGCTCCTCGGCGGACATCGTCAGCGCCTTGTGGATCGCGTCGGCCTGCTCCTGCACGTCGAACGGGTTGACGGACAGCGAGAACTCGCCGAGCTCCTCGTGCGCGCCCGTGTTCTCCGACAGCAGCGAGACGCCGTGGCGCTCGTTGACCAGCGGGCCCTCCTTCGCCACCAGGTTCATCCCGTCGAACATCGCGTTGACGATCAGCAGGTCGTAGTGCTTGTACGCCGCGATCGCCTCCTCCAGGTTCTCGCGCAGCTTGAGGTCGATCGGCATCCAGTCGGTGGTGCCGTGCCGGTGGTTGACGACCGCCACGAGCGCCTCGATCTTCTCCAGGTACTCCGCGTACTCGGGCACGTCCTGGCGCGAGGGCACGAGGTGCGCGATGAAGGTGACCTGCTCGAGGAACTCAGGGTGCTGCTCGAGGAACAGGTCGAACGCCGTGAACCCGCGCAGCACGTTCTTCGACAGGTCCGCGCGGTCGACGCGCAGGATCATGTGGTCGCGCCGCCGGCGCAGCACGTGGCGCTCGTACTCGTGCACGCTCGGCCGCTGGGCGTTCTTCGCGAACGTCTCCGCCGAGATCGGCAGCGGGTAGGCGCGCACCCACACCTCGCGGTCGTCGATGCGAACGATGCCCGCCTCCTCGTCGACGTCGAGGTCGAACAGCTCGCGGCAGCAGAGGAGGAAGTTGCGCTTGTAGTGGTGGGTGTGGAAGGCGACCAGGTCGTTGGCCAGGATGCCCTCGAACAGGTCCTCGCGGATGTCGCGCGGCAGCACCCGCCAGTAGTCGGGCTGCGTCCACGGGATGTGGATGAAGTGGTGGAGGAAGACGTCGGGCCGCGCCTTCCGGATCGCCCGCGGCGCCGTGTAGAGGTGGTAGTCGTGGAGCATCACGACGACCTCCTTCTCGTCCTTGATCTCGTCGAGGACGGCGTCGGCCAGGTCCTGGTTGACGACCACGTAGCCCCGCTCGTAGGCGTCGACCTCGTTCTGCCGTATGTCCGGCGCGTTCGAGAGGTCCCACAGGTAGTGCTGGATGAACCACAGCATCGGGTTGGCGATGACGTTGTAGAACTGGTCGTAGGCGTCGGGGTCGGAGTCGACCATCCGCACGCGGTACGACGTGCCCTCGACGTCGCACTCGAAGGCCTTGCCCCCGTGCTCCTTGCTGGCCTGCGAGTCCTCCGCGCTCATCGCCGACGCGATCCACAGCGCGTCGCGGTGGTTGACGAGGCCGGTCAGGGCCGTGACGAGGCCGCCGCCGCCCCGGCGGGCGACCAGCTCGCCGCTGTCCTCCTCGCGCTCGAAGTTCGCGGGGCCGCGATTCGAGACGAGTACGAGTGGAACGTCCGCGTTCATCCCAGGTTCTTGAAGATATTGAGCCAATCGCGCAGCAGCCGGGGCGTCAGGAAGTGCTTGCGGACGTGCTCCTTCCCGGCTCTGCCCAGTTGACGCCCGTGTTCGGGCTCCCGCAGGAAGCGGATGGCGCGGTCGGCGCACTCCTCGGGGGAATCGACCAGGTAGCCGGTCGTCCCGTCCTGCACCTGCAGGGGGATCCCGCCGACGTTGCCGCCGATGAACGGGCGCGCCTTCCACAGGGCCTCGGACACCGTCAGGCCGAAGCCCTCACGGGTCGACTTCTGCACGAGCACCTCGGCCTGTGACTGGAACGCGTTCACCTCGATCGAGCCTACGTTGTTCAGGTTGTTGAGGATCTTGATGTCGGGGTCCCCGGCCGCGTACTCGAGCGTCGAGTTGAAGAACTCCCAGCCCTCCGGGTCGTCGGTGGCCATCGACCCCACCAGCGCCAGCTGGACCTCGGGGAGCTCCTCGATGACCTTGCGATAGGCGTCGATCACGCCGAGCGGGTCCTTCCAGGGGTCGAACCGCGAGACCTGGCACATCAGCGGCCGGTCGACGTCGATGCCGAACTGGTCGCACACGAACGCGGCGTCCTCGGGCGACAGCGCCATGTTCTTCGGCGACAGGGGATCGATCGCCGGCGGGCAGATGTGCACGGGCGCGCCGCCGTCCGAGCCGTTCAGATCGGCGGGGACGTAGGTCTGCAGGTGGAACACGCTGCCGTCGTACTGCGCGATGTGAGGCACCAGCCGCTCGATCGTCTGCGGGTGCGGCGTGGAGAGGTCGATGTGGCAGCGCCAGATCCAGTGGCGCGACTTGTCCGGCACGTGCTCGCGCACGAACAGCGGCTGCGGGTCGTGGACGATCACCACGTCCCAGCCCTCGGTCAGGTAGCCCGCGTTGATCTCGTTGTACTCCTCGTAGACCTTCCACTCGGACGGGGAGAGGTCGAGCGGGTTGCCCTGGAGGGCGTTGTGCATGAGCTTGGTCGCGTTGAAGAACTCCTCGCGGCCGATGATCACCTGCCACTCGGCCTCGATGCCGACGTCGCGCATCAACGGGACCAGCGTGTAGAGGATCTCCGAGACCCCGCCGCCGAACGCGGTGGCCGACAGGTGCAGGACCTTGAGGCCCTTCAGCCCGTCGGCGAGCTCGTTGATCTCCTCCACCAGCGGGCGGCCGACGAGGTGGGTGTAGTCGGCCAGAGCCTTGTGGCCGACCCCTACCGGTTGCAGCACGGGACGCTCCTTCGCGTACTGGGGGAACGGGGGTCGGCGGTGAGACTAGTGATCGGCCGCGGGACTACTGGTCGCCGGCGCGCCGCAGCCGCTTGACGAGCAACATGCGCTCGTCGTCGCGCGTGTACTCGTCGACGGTGGCCGCAATGATCGCGGCCGACAGCTCGCGCTCGTCCTCGGCCATCACGGGGCTGCCGCCGCCCGAGACCTCGAGCACGACCCGGTCGTCCTGGACGTCGAAGCGGAACTGCATCGGCGGGTGGTCGGTGTCCTCGTCGAGCGGCGATGCGACCACCATCGCGGCGGCCTCGGTCATCGCCAGCTTCAGGTCCCCGACCTCCTCCGGCGACAGCGGCGCGAGCCGGCAGACGGCGCCGAGCGCGAGCCGCGCGAGCACGACGTAGTCCGGCTTGGCGGGCACCGTCAGCGAAACCGCTCGGGTGCTCTCGGCTGTGGCTGTCACGAGGAGTCGCTCACTTCCGCGCCGAAGCCTACTCGGAGGCGCTCGATACCAAGGTCGACCTGTTCGAGGATGGCGTCGTGTAGCCCGCGGTTGGCGCTGCACACGATCGACATCTGGAAGTCCGCGCCGGAGCCCAGCAGCTCGCGATCGTCGAGCGGCCGGCCGTAGGCGTCGGTCACGATCGCGCCGGCCTCGGTGAGCACGAGCGCGGCCGCGGCCAGGTCGTAGGGGGAGTTGTTGAGGACGGCCCCGCCGCCGACGCGCTCGAACTCGGCGCGCGTGGCCGGCACGTCGGCGATCAGCCGCGGGCCCGGCTCGACGTAGGCGTCCAGCTGCCCGGTGACCAGGCGGGTCATGTCGAAGCAGGCCGACCCGAGGTCGAACTGGCCTCCGCCCACCGAGGACAGGTCGATCAGGTCGCCGATCACCTCGATCGTCGGGCGGGCCGGGCGGCCCCGGAAGCCGTAGGTCCAGAACATCCGGTCCAGGCGCTCGTTGGCCGACAGCCGCACGGGCGGTCCCTCGAGGAGGCCCTTGCCGCGCTCGGCCAGGAACACCACGCCGGACGGGATCTCGACGACGCAGCCGAGCGTGACGTCGCCCATCGTCACGCCGTCGCGCAGCGGCGCGGCGGCGATCGACACGCAGCACGACTCGAGCCCCGCCATCGCCGGACGGGTGCCGTCGATCGGGTCGACGATCAACACCGTCGACGCGCCGTCAGGCGCCACCAGTCCCTGGTCCTCGGAGTAGTACGCGACGTCGGGGGCGCGATCGCGCAGAAACGACCCGAGCAGCTCCTCGGCCTCGGTGTCGATGGCGAAGGTCACGTCGCCGCCCTCACCGGCCTCGCCGTGCGCGCGGCCCGCGTGCGAGCCGAGCATCGGCACGACGCACTCGCGCAGGGCGAGCGCCAGGTCGCGGATCAGGTCCCTCATCCCTCGGGCGGCGGGGTCGAGGGACGGGGCGCCAGCTTGACCGTGACCGTGCGTCGCTTCTTGCCGCGGACGACGTCCAGCCGCACCTTCTGGCCCGGGCCCTTCGAGCCGATCAGGTCGGCCAGGTCGGCCTTCTGGGTGACCGCGCGCCCGTCGACGGCCACGACGACGTCGCCGCCGCGCGGTATGTCGCGCTGACCCTGGAACTCGATCTTGCCCTTGCCGGCCGACAGCCCGGCCTTGGCGGCGGGCGATCCCCTCTCGACCGACCCCACGAGCGCGCCGCGCTGGACGGGCAGCCCCAGCCGCCGCGCGAGCTGCGGGTAGAGCGGCGAGGCGCTCACGCCCAGGAAGCCGTACTCGACCTTCCCGGCCTCGCGCAGCGAGTCGAGCGATCGGCGCACGGTGTCGACCGGCACCGCGAAGCCGACGCCCTCGCCGCCGCCGCTCGACGACTTGATCTGCGAGTTGATCCCGAGCACGCGCCCGCGCGCGTCGAGCAGCGGCCCGCCCGAGTTGCCGCGGTTGATCGCGGCGTCGGTCTGGATGGCGTCGCCGATCCGGAACTGGGTGAGCGACTCGATGTCGCGGTCGAGCGCGGAGATGACGCCGATCGACAGCGACTGCTGCTCGCCGAACGGCGAGCCGATCGCCGCCACCGGCGCGCCGACGCGCAGGTCGTGCGACGCCCCCAGCCGGAGCGGCGTCAGCGTCAGCCCCTCGGGATCGATCTTCAGCAGCGCGACGTCGGCGTTCAGGTCGGTGCCGACGATCTTGGCCGGGACGCGGTTGCCGTCGCTGAACTCCACGTACACGTTCCTGGCCCGCTCGAACTTCGGAGCGTCGCCCAGCACGACGTGCGCGTTGGTGGCGACATAGCCCTCGCCGTCGATCACGAAGCCCGATCCCAGCCCGCCCTCGGCGCCGCCGGGCAGCCGCTTCTGGCCGAACGTGGAGATGATCGTGACGACGCCGGGCCCCAGGCGGTCGTAGATCGCCCGCGGGTCGAAGGCGCCGTCCTTGCCGATGTCCTCGACGACGTTGACCTTGGTCTTCTCGACGGTCCGGGTGCCGGTGATCGTCTGCCCGTCGACCGCGGCGCCCGGATCGGCGTCACCGCCGGAGGGCTCGTCGTCGGACAGCGAGCAGCCGGAGGCCGAAAGAGCGGCGATCGAGGCGAGTACGAGAAGGATCCGCATGCGGCGCGCCATCCGCCCTACGGTGGCACACGCGCTGACGCGCCGGGCCCGGCTCAGGGCGGGCCGATGCCGTCCGACGCCGGCAGCTCGAGCGAGAACTTCGTCTCCCCCGGCCGGGAGTCGAGCGCGATGCGGCCGTCCATCCGCTCCGCCAGCTCACGCGCGATCGCCAGTCCCAGGCCCGAACCGCTGGCCTTGTCGCCCGTGTAGAAGCGCTCGAAGAGCTGCCCGCGCGACACCTCGGGCACCCCCGGGCCGGTGTCCGACACGGCGAACTCGGCGTACCCGTTGTCGCGGCCGGCGGTGACCGTCAGGTGGGTGCCCTCGGGCGTGTGGCGGAGGGCGTTGTCCAGGAGGATCCGCATGATCTGGGCGACGCGTTCCCGATCGCACCGGGCGCCGACCGGGTCGTCGGGCAGCTGGAGGTCGAGGTCGGCCTCGCGCAGCGCGATCGCGGGCCGGAACTCCCCGGCCACCTCGCTCGCCAGCACGGCCAGGTCGACGTCCTCGCGCTCGAACTCCACCGACCCCGCGTCCAGGCGGGAGAGGTCGAGCAGGTCGACCGCGAGCTTCTGGAGCCGCCCGACCTGCTCGCCCATCGTCTCCAGGAACTCGCGCCGGGTCTCCTCGTCGAGGTCCTCGTCGCGCATCAGCTCGACGAAGCCGCCGAGCGAGAAGATCGGCGTGCGCAGCTCGTGCGATGCGTTGGCGATGAACTCGCGCCGAGCTCGGTCGACCGCATCGAGCTTCACCTGCATCTCGTTGAACGCGCGGGCCAGGCTGCCGAGCTCGTCGTCGCTGGTCACGGGGAGCGGCGCGGTCGGCCGCCCGGCGGCCAGCTCGCGCGCCGCCCGCTCCACGGCCCGGACGCGCTTGGCCAGGGCCCGGGACAGGAAGTACCCGGCGAGCGTCGCGACGGCCAGCGCGACGGCGCTCGCCTGCAGGAGCCGTGAGCGCACCGACTCCACCGCGGCCGACGCCTCGTCGAACGGCCGCTCGTAGATCGCGATCCAGTCCGACGAGTTGCGGTAGCGCAGGGCCCGGCCCACCTGCCCCACCTCGTTGGTGCGGGCGCCCACGGGCCGGC
This sequence comes from uncultured Actinomycetes bacterium, assembly GCA_963724205.1. Classification (GTDB taxonomy): domain Bacteria; phylum Actinomycetota; class Thermoleophilia; order Solirubrobacterales; family Thermoleophilaceae; genus CAVRTK01. Next base: position 265,071 of record CAVRTK010000001.1, read on the forward strand.
CGGGCGCCGCGAGTGCGGCACGGGCCAGGTCCAGGTTCGGCCGCACGCGCGGGGATGTGTTGGAGTCGGTGATGACGTAGAACTGCTCGGGCCGGAACGTCGACCGCTGCACGCCGAGCACGGTGATGCGACTGTTGGTGCGGTCGCCAAGCGAGGCCACGGAGTCGTCCAGGCGGGCGCCGGTCAGGTCGGTGTTCATCAGCCGCTCGAGCTCCGGCGCGGAGGCCTTCACGACCTTCGTCAGGTCATCTACCTGCTGCTCCTCCAGGCTCGCCTCCAGCCGGGGCAGGAAAACGAAGATGACCACCGCGAACGCCAAAGCCGTGATCGCGAAGAACAGCAGCGCCAGCTTCGCGGTCAGCGATCGGGGCGCAAGGCGCCCGAGCAGGTTCACCGATCGCGGAAGTGGTAGCCGACCCCGCGCACGGTGAACAGGTACTCGGGCGACTTCGCGTCGACCTCGAGCTTCTCGCGCAGGTGACGGATGTGGACGTCGATGGTGCGCGGGTCTCGGTACGACGAGTCGCCCCACAGCCGCTCGAGCAGCATCGTGCGGCTGAACACGCGCCCGGGGGCACGCGCCAGCGTGGAGAGGATCTCGAACTCGACGTACGTCAACCGCACCGGCTCCGCGCGCACTTCGACCTGGCGCTTGGAGAAGTCGATCGCCAGGTCACCCTGGACGAGCGGCTCGTCTCCGTTGTCGTCGCGCTGAACCAGCTCCGCGCGACGCAGCACGGCCTTCACGCGCGAGCGGAACTCGCGCATGGAGAAAGGCTTGGTGATGTAGTCGTCGGCGCCCAGCTCGAGGCCGAGCACCTTGTCGAACTCCTCCGCCTTGGCGGTGAGCATGATGATCGGCACCGCGCTGCGCGCTCGCAGCTTGCGGCACACGTCGAAACCGTCGACGCGCGGCAGCATCACGTCCAGGACGACGAGGTCGAACTGGGCCTCGTCGAAGCGGTCGAGCGCCTCCTGTCCGTCCGCCGCGGCGACTACCTCATAGCCGTCACTGCGCAGGGGATAGGAGAGGAGCTTCTGTAGCGACTCCTCATCATCGACCAACAGGATCCGTGGCGTGTCCGTAGGCATCACCTGCCTTAACACACGAGATTGTAGGTTGGACCACTTGGAGCATCGACGATGATCGAGCCGCGCGTCTATCGCGCGGCCTTCCTGCCCGCGGCGCTGGCCGTGCTGCTGGTGGCGTTCTCTTTCCAGGCTCGTCCTCCTGCGCTGGGGCAGGGACTTCCGGGCGATGTCCTGTTCGACGTGGACGCCGCAGCGTCGCAGGCGCGGGAGCTGGCGCGCGTGACGCCCGACCGGCGGGTGGGGACCGACGGCGACCGCGCGGTGGCGGATCTGGTCCGGCGCGCGTTCCTTTCGCGCCGTTTCGCGACCTCGGTGGATCGCTGGGAGGGCAGCGGCCAGACCGACATGGTCAACGTCCTCGGGCGCCGGGCCGGTGCCTCGCGCCGGCAGGTGCTCGTGATCGCCGCCCGGGACGCGGACTCCGTGCCCGACCTGAACGGCAGCGCAGCGGACACCGCGGCGCTACTCGAGCTGGCGCACGTGCTCGGCGGGCGCGCGCAGCGAAAGACCGTCGTCCTGGCCAGCGTGGACGGGTCGAGCCGCGGCGAGGAGGGCGTGCGCCGACTGGTCGAGAAGCTGGACGAGCCCGAGCTGGTCGACGCGGTCGTGGTGATGGACGAGCTGGGCGCGCGGCGATCACGCGGATCGCTCGTCGTCTCCTGGTCGAACGACCACACGCGCGGCAACCTCGGGCTGGAGCGCACGGCGCAGGCGTCGCTGCGCGCGGAGCTCGGATCGGCGCCCGAGGCCGACGGGTTCCTGGAGCAGATTCCGCGGCTCGCGCTGCCGATCGGCCTGGGCGCGCAGGGCGTGCTCATCCCCGACGGGATCTCCGCGGTGCGGATCTCCGGCAGCGGCGAGCTGGACGCCGAGGGCGGGCCCAGCGACCTGGACGACGAGCGCTTCGGCTCGCTCGGCCAGTCGGTCGTCCGCCTGTTCGCTGCCGTCGACGGCGGCAGCGAGCCCGAGCACGGGCCGCGCTCGTACCTGACCGCGTCGACCAAGCTGATGCCCGGCTGGGCGATAACGCTGCTGGTGGCCGCCCTGCTGCTGCCGCCGATCGTGGCCTCGGTCGACGCGTTCGCGCGCGCCCGCCGCCAGCGCGAGCCGGTCGCGCGCTGGTTCGGTTGGATCGGCGCGGGCGTGGGCGCCGCGGTGCTCGCCTGGCTCGTCGCCGAGCTGTACGTCGTAGCCGGCGCCGTGCCCGACCCGCCGCCCGCTCCGCTCCAGCCCGGCCAGGTCTCGGTCGACGGGGGAGCCGCCGCCGGCCTGGGGCTGACGCTGCTCGTCGCCGCACTGGCGTGGTTCTTCGGGCAGCGGCTCGTCGCCCACCGGCTCGAGCTGATGGAGCGCCCGGGCGCGGGCGCCGGCGTGGCCATCGCGCTGTCCCTGGCGCTCGTGGGCGTCGCGGTGTGGACGCTCAACCCGTTCGCCGCCCTGGTGCTGCTGCCCGCCGTCCACGCGTGGACGCTCGCGTCGCTGACCCGGGTGCGACGCGGCGGGGCGCTGGGGCTGGTCGCCGCGGGCCTGCTGGGGCCGGCGCTGCTCGCGCTCTTCTACATGATGCGCTTCGACCTGGGCCCGCTCGACGGCGCCTGGTACGCGTTCCTGCTGGTCACCGGCCACCAGGCCGGCATCCTGGCCACGTTGCTGGGCTGCGTGGTGGCAGGCCTGCTCGGGGCCGTGCTCGCGCTGGCGATCGCCCGCCGCGACCCGCCGCCCACCCGGACGGAGGCACGCCGCGACAGCCGGCCCCGCCAGACCATTTTCGGCCCCGGCGGCCACGCGGGCCCGGGCGCCCTTGGCGGAACGCGGTCAGGCGCGCGAAGATAGGGATCGGCCAATCGGCCAATCCGTTCATGGACACGCATCCGATCAATCCGCTCGTTCTGTGGCTCGACCACGAGGCGCGGTCGATACCTCCTCGTGAGAAAGGTCAGATGGAGCGGTCCATGGCAGAACTGAGCGAACTGAAGGCGCGGATTGCGGCCGGCGAGTACCGGCTGGATGCCGGCGCCATCGCCGAGGCGATGTTCGGCGCCGCGGACCGCGCCATGGCGGCCGAGACCCGCTCAGAGGTGCTCGAAGCCGGCGAGGGCGACAACTCGCCCCGCGGCGTCGACGAGCTCTAGCCCGCTGCCCTCGCGCACCTCGCCGATCCAGGCCGGGATCACCGCGGGGTGCATCGCGTCGGCGCGTTCCGGCGGGCACGTGAACAACAGCTCGTAGTCGTCGCCGCCGGTCGCGGCCAGCTGGGCCGGGTTCGCGGTCACGGCCTCGACCCCCGCCGCCACGGGCAGCGCGTCCAGCCGGACGCGCAGCGCCACGCCGCTCGACTCGGCCAGGTGACGCGCGTCGGTCGCGATCCCGTCGCTCAGGTCGATCATCGCGCTGACCCCGGCGCGCGCCAGCGCCGCGCCGGCGCCGAGCAGCGGCCAGGGCCGGCGATGGCGTGCGATCAGCTCGTCGGGGTCGTCGGTGGCACCGCGCTCGAGCAGCGCGAGCCCGGCCGCCGACGCGCCGAGCGCGCCGGTCACCCCGACCAGGTCGCCCGGGCGCGCGCCGTCGCGCCCCACGAGTTGCTCCGCATCGCTCGCCCAGCCGGTCGCGGTCACGGTGGCGAACAGGACGGGCGACCCGGTCACGTCGCCGCCGGCGATCGTCACCCCGCAGAGCTCCGCGAGCTGCTCCATGGCGCCCACGAGCTCACGGGCGGCGGCGTCGCCGAACCCCTCCGGGATTCCCAGCGCGACGTAGGCCTCGCCGGCCTCGGCGCCCATCGCGGCCACGTCGGAGAGCGCGGTGGCCAAGGCCTTCCAGCCCACGTCCGCGGGCGAGTGGGTCGCGAGCTTGAAGTGGACGCCGTCGACGACGGTGTCGGTGGTCACCACCTGCACGCCCTCGGCGCGCACGACCGCCGCGTCGTCGCCCGGGCCGCGCAGCACACGGTCGCCGCGCGTGGCCAGGCCAGACACGAACGCCCGGATCAGGTCGAGCTCGCCCACCGCCTGCACCCGGGCGCGTGCGGCCCGCTACTCGCCGGTGCCCGTGCCGCCGGTGCCGCCGGTGTCGCCCGCGGGCGCGTCGCCGCCGGTGTCGTTGCCACCGCCACCACCGCCGCCGCCGTCGTTGCCACCGCCGTCGTCGTTGCCGCCGCCGTTGTCATTGCCGCCACCGCCGCCGCGCCCGCCGCCGCGGTCCGGCGACTTGGTCGAGGGGGGCGCCTGCGGCGGGTTCGCGTACAGGCGCGGGTCATAGCCGCGGTAGCCGCCGCCGCCCGCGGAGGTGCCGCCTCCTCCGCCTCCGCCGCCGTACCCGTCGTCGTCGCCCGAGCGGGGCTTGCCCGTGCGCGCGTTCTTGCCGTAGAACGGCTTCCACTGCGGCGAGCCGGACGCCTTCTTGAAGTCCCCGCAGTCGCTGCCCTTGGCCTGCTTCATGTACGCACCCCAGATCTGGGTGGGGAACGTGCCGCCGGCGACGCTGATGCCGTGCACGTTGCGCATCTCGCGGAGCGCATTCGGATAGCCCACCCAGACGGACGTCGCCAGGTGGGGCGTGTAGCCGACGAACCAGGCGTCGTTGAAGTTGTCGGTCGTGCCGGTCTTGCCGGCGGCCGGGCAGCCGATCTGCGCCTTTGTCCCCGTGCCGGCCTGGACGTTCTTCTCGAGGATCTTCGTCACCTCGGAGGCGACCCAGTCGGGGACGACCTGCTTGCCCTTGCTCTTGCCGAGCGAGTCGTCGGTCTTGCCGTCGCGGAACGTGACCTTGCGGATCGCGATCGGCTTGTGGCGCTTGCCGCCGTTCGCGAGCGTCGCGTAGGCGCGCGCCATCTCCAGCGGCGACACGCCCTGACCGAGACCGCCGAGGCCCTCCGAGGGAACGCCCTCGAGCTTCGAGGTGATGCCCAGGTCCTTGGCGGTCTGGGCGACCTTCTTCGGGCCCAGGTCGACGTCGAGCTGCGCGTAGACCGAGTTGTCGGACTTCAAGGTGGCGCGGACCAGGTCCATGGTGCCGCCGTAGCTGTTGTCGTAGGTCTTGACCTTCCAGAAGCCGTAGCCCGGGATCTGGAGGTTGAGCGGCTTGGAGACGTAGGTGGTCCGGTGCGGATCGACACCCTCGCGGATCGCGGTGGTCAGCACCATCGTCTTGAACGCCGAGCCGGGCTGGCGGTGGCCCTGCGCGGCCAGGTTGAACGTCCGGTCGTTGTAGGTGCCGCTCGAGGCCATCGCCCGGATGTAGCCGTTCTTCGGCTCGATCGAGACGACCGCCGAGCTGGGGTCGCCCTTCTGCCCGAGCTGCGACTGGATCGCCGCGCGGCCCTCGTTCTGCTTCTTCGGGTCGATCGTCGTGTAGATCTTGAGCCCGCCGCGGCGGTACACGGCGACGCCGTACTTCTCGATCAGGAGCTGCTCGACGTAGTCGAAGAAGTACGGCTCGCGGCGGCGCTCGAACTTGGTGCCGCGCTTGAGCGACAGGCCCTTCTGCATCGCCGCGGTCGCCCGCTCCTGCGAGACGAAGTGGCTGTCCGCCATCGCCTGGAGGACGTCGTTGCGCCGCTCGAGCGCGGCGCGCGGGTTCTGGAACGGGTTGTACTGAGAGGGGGCCTGGGGCAGGCCGGCGAGCAACGCCGACTCGTCGAGCGACAGGTCCTTGGCGTGCTTCGAGAAGTAGATCTGCGCGGCGGCCTCGGCGCCCAGCGCGGTGCGCCCGCGCACGGTGCCGTACGGCACGGAGTTCAGGTACTGCTCGAGGATCCAGCGCTTGGAGTGCTTGGTCTCGAGCTCCTGGGCCAGCTTGGCCTCACGGATCTTGCGCTTGATGTCCTGCTGCGGGTCGTGGATGTACAGCGCGCGGACGAGCTGCTGGGTGATCGTCGACCCGCCCTGCACGGTCGACCCGGAGGTCAGGTTCTTGACGGCGGCGCGGACTATGCCCTCGGGGTCGACGCCGCTGTGCTCGTAGAAGCGCTCGTCCTCGATCGCGACGGTGCCCTGACGCATCTCGACGGGCATGTCCCGCCACGCGATCTCCTGGCGGACGATGTCGGACTGCACATAGCCGAGCAGCGAGCCGTCGGAGGCGTACACCGCGGAGCTCTCGCCCTTGTCGATCGGCTTGAGCTCCTCGATGTCGGGGCCGGTCGCGGCGATCGCGACGAGGTAGCCCACCACCGACAGCGCGCCGATCGCCACCATTGTCAGCAGGAGCAGGAGTCCCAATCCTGCCTTGGTGCGCAGGTGCGGCTTGCTCTTGCGACGGCGCAGTTGTCTCTGGCGGCGGGTCATCCGGAAGGGGTGCGGCGGCGGGGCCGGCTGAGAGAAGCTCTACGCGCGCGCGTGCGCGTCGGATCAGCCGTCCGGCTTCGAGGATAGCCCCTCACGACGGAGTGTTTCCAGACTGTGCACCCGGAGTCCTGCCGCCACGGCGCTGCGCTCCTGGTACGAGCGCGCCCACGTGCCGACCTCCAGGCGCACCCCTTCCTTGTCGATCTCGGCGACCTGGACGTCGATCTCGTCGCCGCGCAGCGCACGCAGCGCCCGGGTCGCGTCGGCGTCCGGCTGGATCCAGACCGACACGCTGACGCGGACGCGCGGATCGATGATCGTGTGGTTCTGGATCGTGTTCTGGGCAAGGCGCTCGTTGGGGATGATGATGCGCCTGCCGTCCTCGGAGCGCAGGTAGGTGTAGGTCAGGCGGACGTCCTCGACCGTGCCCGTGTCGTCCTCGAACGTGACCAGGTCGCCGATCCGGATCGGCTGGGTGATCGCCAGCAGGATCCCGGCGATGGCGTTGGCCAGCGTCTGCCGGGCGGCGAAGCCGACGATGATGCCGATGACCGCCGACGAGGCCAGGATCCCGGTCGCGACGCGCGTGATGCCGTCGAACTGGCTGAGCGCCAGCAGCAGGCCGAAGAGGATGATCACGACCGTGAGCAGCCGGCGAACCAGGCGCAGCCGCGTGGTCGCGACCGGCGACAACGGGCCGGAGACCGCGTTGGCCATCCGCCCCGCACGCTTGACCAGGTACTGGTCGACGAAGCGGGCGAACAGGAGCGCGAGGACGACGGTGACCACCGCGGTGATCTCGTTGCGGTAGTCGGTCCAGAAGCCGGCTATGGGTACATGGAGAGCCTGCATGGAGTTCGAGGAGGCTAGACAGCACGTCCCACTCGGCGCGTTGCCGCGGCGCCCGCGAGCCGTGCTGCTGGACGGCATGGGGACGCTCGTCGCCCTCGAGCCGCCGCACGAGCGCCTGCGCGCCGGGTTGCGCGAGGCGGCCGGAGCCGCGCTGACCCGACGCCAGGCCAAGGAGGCGTTCCGGGCGGAGATCGACTGGTACCTGGCGCACCACCTGGAGGGAGGCGACCCAGCGGGCCTCGAGCGGCTGCGCGACGGCGCCGCCGCCGTGCTGCACGACGCCCTCGGGCCGGCCGCGGCCGGCATCGACCGCGCGGTCGTCCGGCAGGCGATGCTCGACGCGATCAGGTTCGACGCCTACGCCGACGCCGCGCCGGCGCTGCGCGCGCTGCGCGCGGGCGGTCTGCGGATCGTCGTCGCCTCGAACTGGGACTGCTCGCTGCCGGACGTGCTGGCGGACGCGGGGCTGCTGCACCTGATCGACGCCGTGGTGCCGTCCGCGGTGGCGGGCGCCGCGAAGCCGGACGTGCGGCTGTTCGCCGCCGCGCTCGAGGCCGCGGGCTGCGGTGCGGGTGACGCGCTGCACGTCGGCGACAGCATCGACAACGACTACGCCGGGGCGACCGCCGCCGGGATCGCCGCGCTGCTGCTGGTGCGCGGCGGCGAGGCGCCGCCGGGCGTGCCGGTCATCCGCTCGCTGGTCGAGCTCCCGGCCGTGCTCGGCGCGGGCGGCCGTATGCTGGGAGGCGGATGATCCAGGGCTACCGGATGGCCGGCCCGCCGCCGCACGGCGAGCCCCCGGCCGCTCCTCCTTCACGAGAGACGGACTGGCCGCCGTGGCTCGGCATCGTGACGCTGCTCGCGGTGTTCGTCGTGACGAACCTGCTGTACGCCGTCCTGCTGTCGGCGAGCGGCGCCGATCCCGACGACACGCCGGCCTGGCTCGACCTGAGCTCGGCTCTGATCCTGGAAGCGGGCCTGGTGGGCGGCGCGCTGCTCGCGGCCAAGTTGATCGCTCCGCTCCACCCGTGGCAGTTCGGGTTGCGGCCCACGCGCTTCTGGACCGCGGCCGGCTGGACTGTGGCCGCGCTCGCGGCGTTCCTGCTGTTCGCGATCCTGTGGGGGGCGATCATCGAGCCGCCCGACCAGACGACCGCCGACGACCTCGGGGTCAAGGAGAGCGACGCGGCGCTGATCGCCGCCGGCGTGATCTTCGTCGTGCTGGCGCCGGTGGCCGAGGAGCTGTTCTTCCGCGGGCTGTTCTACGGCGCGCTGCGCACGCGGCTGCCGGTCGCCCTGGCCGCGATCATCTGCGGGCTCGTGTTCGGGGCCATCCACGTGACCACCGGCGTCAGCGCGGTGCCCGCGCTCGTCGTCTTCGGCGTGCTGCTGTGCCTGCTGCGCGAGCTGACCGCGTCGCTCTACCCCTGCATCGCGCTGCACGCGCTCAACAACATGGTCGCCTACGCCGGGCTCACCGACGTGCCGCCCGGGATCGCCATCGGGATGGCGGCCTTCACGGTCGGCGCCTGCTCACTCGTCCCCCGATTCGCATGGCGCAGGCCACCGCGACCGCAGACGAGCTGACCCGGGTGCCCGACCCGCCGGAGCTTCCGGCGGGCGCCGACCCGTACCCGCGCTGGCCGGCCTGGTTCGGCGCGGCCGGGTTCACGATCGGCGTCGGGTCCGGGATCGTCGCGGCGCTCCTGTTGCTGCCGGTCCTGCTGATCGTCACGCGCGGCTTCGGCGCCGACATCGACGACGCGCTGCCGGTGCTCGAACTGGTCGCCACGCTCTTCCAGGACCTGGGCTGGGTCATCGGCGCGGTCCTGCTGGCGGCGACGATCCGCAAGCCCGAGGCCTGGCAGTTCGGCTTCCGCCGCCCGCGACTGGGCGCGTCAGTGGGGTGGTCGCTGATCGCGATCGGCACCTACATCGCGGTCACGGTGCTCTACACGCTGATCCTCCAGCCCGAGTCGGGCGAGCCGATCGAGACCGGCGACCGCTACGGCACGCTGATCGGCTCCTGCGTGATCATCATCGTGGTCGCGCCGCTGTGCGAGGAGATCTTCTTCCGGGGATTCCTCTACCGCATCCTGCGCGGGCACCTGGGCCTGTGGCCCGCGGTGATCCTGAACGGCTCGCTGTTCGGGGCCGTGCACCTGACCTCCGGCGGCCCGCTGGCCGTCGCCGTGATCGCGCCGCTCGGGTTCCTGCTGTGCCTGGTGTACGAGCGCAGCGGGTCGATCTACCCCTGCATCGCGCTGCACGCGCTCAACAACTCGATCGTCTCGGCGGCGGAATTCGACCGCGTAAGTGGAATAGCACTCGCAATGGGCGCGGGAATGCTGCTCTTTTGTCTGATCGGCGGCCTCGGTTCGCGCGTAAAACCGGGGCCTCGGGTAAGAATGGTCGCGTGAAGACACTCTTTGCCGCGTGCGCCGCGCTGCTCGTAGCAGCCCCCGCCGCCTCCGCTCAGCTCCCCACGGACCCGGGACAGCCGCCGCCGACCCAGCCGGCGCCGCCCACCCAGCCGGCCCCTCCCGCCCCTGCCCCGGCCGAGGGCAAGGGATCCTTCGAGATCGCCTCGGGCCTCTCCGACGGCGGCCGGCGCTACGTCGCGGCGGGCCAGCGCGTCCGCCTGAAGGGCCGCGTCAAGCCGTTCGTCGCCGGCCAGCAGGTGGTCGTCGAGCTGTTCCGCAACCGCAAGAAGGTGGCGACGAAGACCGTCGAGGTCGGGCAGGCCAAGGACGGCAACGGCGCGTTCGCGGTGGTCTTCCGGGTGAAGAGCGCGGGCAACTACACGGTCAAGGCGCGTCACCAGGCGACCGACCAGCAGGCGCGATTCACGCTGGCCAACAAGCGCTTCCAGGCGCTCAAGGGCAGCGTCGGGAGCGGTTCCGGTCGCAAGCGGATCCACCTTGTCCAGCTCGGCCTCAAGCGGCTCGCCTACGTCACGTCGACCAGCGGCCACTTCGACGGCGCGACAGCGCGCGCGGTGATCGCCTTCCGCAAGACCAACCGGATGAGCCGCAACTCGAGCGTGTCCGGCAAGGTCTTCGAGATGCTGCTGAGCGGCCACGGCGGCTTCCGCCTGAAGTACCCCGGCGCGGGCAAGCACGTCGAGGCCGACCTGTCGCGGCAGGTGCTCGTGCTCGCGCGCGACGGACGGGCCGAGCGGATCTACCACACCTCGTCCGGCACGGCGTCGACCCCGACGGTCACCGGGTCGTTCCGCTTTTACCGCAGGCAGCCGGGGACGAACGCCAAGGGCATGGTCCACTCGTCGTACTTCATCCGCGGCTACGCGATCCACGGGTACAAGTCGGTCCCCACCTACAACGCCAGCCACGGCTGCCTGCGGGTGCCGATCCCGAACGCCCTGTCGATCTTCCGCTGGGTGAAGCTCGGCGACCGGATCTTCGTGTACCGCTAGTCAGCGCGGCAGGTACGCGATGAGGATCCTGCCGAGCAGGCCGTAGGTCAGCAGCGCGAGCAGCGCCGGCAGCGCGTGCGCGGGCCACGTCCCGCTGTCGGCGCCCACGTGGTCGAACGGCGACACGAGCGCGTCGCCTGCCTTCTCGACCGCCCCGCGGACGCCGCCGTGCTCGGGCTGGGCCGCGGGCAGCGCAGCCGGCGCGTCGCCCGCGCGCACCGCGCCGCCACCTTCCGCGACCGCGGCGATCTGCTGGTCGGACCCCGCCTTGGCCTCGTCGGTGGCCCACATCGCGAACGCGGCGAGGACGATGCCGCACGCCACGGTGGAGGCGAGCCGCAGGATGGCCTGTATGTCGATCATGCCTCGGCTCCCGCCGTGCGGCCGCGCCTCGAGCTCGTCCGGAACGGCTCGAGTGCGGCGTGGGTGGCCTCGTAACCGCGGCGCATCAGCTCCGGCCAGCGGCGGCGGTCGAGGAACAGGTCGTAGAAGTTCAGGCCGGTCACCTCGTCGAGGTCGACGGGCTCGACCAGCGTCAGGCGGTCGCCCAGGCGGCGCTTGGCCCGGCGAGCCAGCTCGATGTGCGACGCGCGCCCGAGCTGGCGCCCCGCCGCGACCATGCCGCGCACGCGGCCGCGCTCCCACCCGGAGATGTCCTCGCCCTCGAGGCCGGGCGGCAGCAGCACGTTCAGGCCGAACACGTGGTCCAGGTCGGCCTGCTCGTCCAGCAGCGGCTCGGCCGGGAAGGCGTCGACCACGCCGCCGTCCACATAGAGGTTGCCCTCCACCCGCACGGCCTCCACCAGGATCGGCAGGGCCACCGCGATGCGCACGAGCTCACCGAGCATCAGTTCGGGTGTATCGGCAGAACCGAAGTACTCGACCCGGCCGCGATCGAGGTTGTAGACGATTGTGTGAATCGGAACATCCGTCTCGCCCGCGCACATGTGCCAGAGCCTGCGGTCGAACAGGCGCTCGAGCGCGTCGCCCTTCGCGACCCCCGTGAATCCGCGCATGGCCGACAGCGCGACGCGCGGGATGCGCGTCCAGCCGGTGTCGAGGTAGTCCTGCGGCCGCCACGACAGCGAGAACTCCGCCATCTCCTGCGCGGTCATCCCCGCGGCCCACATCGACCCCCACACCGCGGACCCGCTGCACGCGCTGATGGCGGCCGGGCGCAGGCCGGCCTCCTCGAACGCCCGCGCCATGCCGACCAGCGCGATGCTCGCCCCGCTGCCCCCCGACCCGACGACGCCGATCCGCTTGCCCTCGAGCTTGCGGGCGGGCCGGTGCTCGAGCGGCGGGAAGACATGCGGGTCGATCGGCTTCGGCCGGTCGACCAGCGGCAACGGCAGCAACGCCTCGCGCGCGTTGACCAGGAACGAGACGTCGGACGCCGCCGATCGCACGCCCGGCAGCGAGCCGAGCCGCGCGAGCTGGCGCCGAACGTTGAACGGGTCGAGAGCCTCCAGCGCCATGCGCGGCCGTAGGATACGGCCCGCCCCGTGTCGTTCCTCCTCGACCCTCCCGCCCTCTACGCCGCCGGCGAGACCTACGCCCGTGCCGCGCCCGAGTCGGCGCAGGGCCGCGAGGCCGCGGTCGCGGGCGCCGGCGTCGTCACCGTGTTCCTGGCCGTGTCCGTCTCGCTGTGGCTCGACCTGCCCTGGGTCAGGGCGTACTCGCGGCTGTCACGGGCGCGCGACGGGCGCGACTTCATGCTCGGATCCGGGGTCGTGAGCGTGGACGCCGCCCGGAAGCCGACGACTCGCGCGCATGCCCTTGCCGCGCTCGCTTTCGCGACCTACCCGCTGTGGTACTGGCTGGGCTGGGACCACGGCCGGAGGGCGCGCTCGTGAGCGGCGCCGACGGCACGCGCGAGCGGCTGGTCGCGGAGCTCCGCGCGCACGCGCTCGTGATCGGCGAGGTGACGCTGACGAGCGGCGCGAAGGCGCAGTACCTGGTCGACGCGAAGCGGGCGATCCTGCTGCCCGCGGGGTTCGCCGCGCTCGGGTCGCTCGTGGCCGGCGTCGCACGCGACGTCGGGGCGACGGCCGTGGGCGGGCTGACGATGGGCGCGGACCCGATCGCCTGCGCGGCCCTGGCCGGCGGCTTCGACGGCAAGGCGTTCTTCGTGCGCAAGGAGGTGAAGCAGCACGGGCTGTCGCGCTCGATCGAGGGGCCGCCGTTGACGAGCGATGACCGCTGCCTGATCGTCGAGGACGTCGTCACCACCGGCGGGTCGACGATCAAGGCGATCGACCGTGTTCGCGACGAGGGCCACCAGATCGTGGGCGTCGTCGCGATCCTGGACCGGCTGGCGGGCGGCGGCGAGACGATCCAGTCGGCGGTAGGCGATGCGCCCTACGTCGCGCTGACGACGATCGACGAGGTGTATCCGGAGCGGCCGGATCGGTGAGCCGAGGCGCTGGGCGCTTTTGACCCCCACATGGGGAGTGAAAAGCGCCCACCCGGCCCAGGGACGGAGCGCCTACCGCCGCCGCTTGTCCCGCGGCGCGCGGTCCTTCTTGTCTCCCACCCCGTCGCGGTCGGTGTCCTTCGCCAGCGGATTCGTCTCGCGGGCGCCCGAGAACTTGCCGTCGCGGTTGCGGTCCTCCGCGCCGTCCTTCAAGCCGTCACGGTCGGTGTCCGCCTTGTCCGGCTTCGTCTTCGTGCGCGGGTCGGCGTCCTTCTTGAACTTGCGCGGGTTGGTGCCGGTCACGGCGCCTGGCGGGTCGGCGACCGGGCGCGCCACGCCGCTCTCGGTGCCGTCCAGGAGCTTGTCGCCGTCGCTGTCGGCCCGCGTCGGGCTCGTCTTGCGCTCGCGCGCGTCGGCGATGCCGTCGTCGTCGGTGTCCAGGTCGAACGGTGACGTGCCCGCCTGGGCCTCGATCACGTCCGTGACGCCGTCGTTGTCGTCGTCCCCGTCGCAGGCGTCGCCGCCGCCCGTCCCGTCGGCGTCGGCCTGGCTGCCGTTGCCCGCGCCCGCGCAGTTGTCCACAGCGTCGGGGACGCCGTCGAAGTCCAGGTCGGGTTCGAGCGGCGCGAGCGGCTCGAGCGGGACACCGGGACCTGGACCGGGACCCGGGCCAGGGTCGGCCGCCGGCGGATCACAGGCGTCCCCACCGGCGCCGCCGCCCGTGTTCGCCTGATCCGGGTTCGCCGCGGTCGGGCAGTTGTCCGCGCCGTCGGGCACGCCGTCCTGGTCGTCGTCGCCGTCGCACGCGTTCCCGCCGTCGCCCAGCCCGTCCGTGTTCTCCTGCCCGGCGTTGGCGACGAGCGCGCAGTTGTCGGACCCGTCCGCGACGCCGTCCTGGTCGTCGTCGCCGTCGCACGCGTCGCCGCCGTCGCCCTGGCCGTCGGTGTTCTCCTGGCCGGGATTGGGAGCGAGCGCGCAGTTGTCGGACCCGTCGGCCACGCCGTCCTCGTCGTCGTCGGAGTCGCAGGCGTCGCCGCCGTCGCGCACGTCGTCCGTGTTCTCCTGCCCCGGGTTCGCGACGAGCGCGCAGTTGTCGTCGTCGTCGCCGACAGAGTCGTTGTCGTCGTCGCCGTCGCACGCGTTGCCGTCCGCGTCGCCGTCGGTGTTCGCCTGGTCCAGGTTCGCGACGAGCGTTGCAGTTGTCGGCGACCATCGAGGACGGTGTCGTTGTCGTCGTCTGAGTCGCACGCGTCGCCCGGGCGTCGCCGTCGGTATTGGCCTGGTCGGCGTTCGCGACGAGCTTGCAGTTGTCGTCGCCGTCGGCCTTGTTGTCGTTGTCGTCGTCGGGGTCGCAGGCGTCGCCCTGGCTGTCGCCGTCGGTGTTCGCCTGGTCGTTGTTGCGGACGGTCGGGCAGTTGTCGACGTCGTCGAGGACCTTGTCGGCGTCGGCGTCGTTGTCGCAGGCGTCGCCCTTGCCGTCCCTGTCCAGGTCCTCCTGGCCCGGGTTCTCCGCGAGCGGGCAGTTGTCCGACCCGTCCTGCACTCCGTCGCCGTCGTCGTCCTTGTCGCAGGCGTCGCCTTCCGTGTCGCCGTCGGTGTTCGCCTGGTCCGGGTTCGGCGTCACATCGCAGTTGTCGACGGTGTCCTCGAAGCTGTCGTTGTCGTCGTCGGTGTCGCAGACGTTGCCCTTCCCGTCGGCGTCGCTGTCGGCCTGGTTGGCGTTCGCGTTGACCGGGCAGTTGTCGGCGCCGTCGAGGTCGCCGTCGTTGTCGTTGTCGGGATCGCAGGCATCGCCGCCGTCGTTCGCGCCGTCGCTGTTGATCTGGTCGAAGTTGGAGAGGCCGAGGCAGTTGTCGGTCGGATCGGCCGCGCCGTCGGCGTCGTCGTCGGGCTGGCGCTTGAACACGGCGACCGCGTCGCTCTGCAACGAGGGGACGTACGCGCTCGTCCCGTCGGGACTGACCGTGACGGTGTTGGGCCCGTCCAGCGCCCGGCCGTCGGTGCACGTGCCCCCGGTCCCGGTGTGGGAAACGCAGCCGGCCACCGACGG
Source organism: uncultured Actinomycetes bacterium (assembly GCA_963724205.1). Taxonomy (GTDB): domain Bacteria; phylum Actinomycetota; class Thermoleophilia; order Solirubrobacterales; family Thermoleophilaceae; genus CAVRTK01. Next base: position 280,202 of record CAVRTK010000001.1, read on the forward strand.
CAGGCGCGTGAGCACACCTGTCGACGTGTTGCGGAAGAAGATCGTGACCGCGTCGGTGTCGAACACCGACGGCGCGTACACGCTCTTGCCGTCCGGGCTGACCGTCACGTCGACCACGCCGTTCAGGGGCTGGGCTTGCGCGCACGTGGCGCCCGCGCTGCCGTGCCGCACGCAGCCGCTCGCGCCGCCCAGGCGGGTCAGCGTGCCGATCGGGTTCCCTGCGGTGGTCAGGTCGCGGGCGTAGATCGTCAGTGCGTCGCTCAGCTCGCTCGCCACGTAGAGGTGCTTGCTGTCCGGGCTGACCTCCACCGCGGTGGCGGCGTCGAGCTGCGCGCCGTCGAGGCAGCCGTCCGCCCCCGTCTCGTTGATGCAGCCGTGGATGCCCGCAGGCTGCTCCAGCGCGCCCCCGCTGAAGCGCCTGAAGACCGCGACGGAGTCGTTGGTCACGCTCGCCACGTACACCGATTGCCCGTCCGGGCTGACCGTGACCGACGTCGGCCCATCCAGGCCGCGGCCGTCGATGCACCTGCCGCTGTCCCCGGTCTCCGAGATGCAGTCCGGGTCGCCCACGACCCCGGTGTCGGAGAGCTGGCCGGTCTCGGCCTTGCGCGAGAACAGCCGTAGCGCGTCCGAGAACCGGCTGACCACGTAGACCGACTCGCCCTGGGGGTCGATCGCGATGTCGCTCGCGTTCTTGAGGGCGTACGTGGTCTGGCAGGCGCCGTTCTCACCGTCGTCGGTGAAGCAGCCGTCCCGGCCGGGCAGCTGCGTGAGCTGGCCGGTGGAGGGGTTGCGGTCGAAGCTCGTAACGCCGCCGGAGGACAGGACGTTGCCCTGCTGGTCGGTGCCGTCCTGCGTGCCGCCGACGGCGTACAGGTACTCGCCGTCGGGGCTCATGACCGACGCGCGCACGCCGTCGAGCCCGCGGGCCGCGGTGCAGCCGTCGCTCCCGTCGAGGTTCACGCACCCCGCGGTACCGGGGAGCTGGGTGAGCGCGCCCGTCGTCTGGTTGCGCGAGAACACGGAGATCGCGTCGCCGGTGTCGTTCGACGGGTCGCTGCCGCTGTTCACATGCGGCGAGGTGACGTAGGCGAACAGGCCGTCCGGGCTGATCGTCACCGAGCTCGAGGTCTCCAGGCTCCGGAAGTCCTCGCAGTCGTCCAGCCCGCCGCCCGTCTCGGCCAGGCAGCCCCTGACGCCGGTCAGCTGCGCGAATGGGAAGTCGGCTGCCGCAGCCTGCGCAGGGGCGAACGCGAGCAGTAGGAGCGCGATGCCCAGAGCCCTGCGTGCCATTGCGCTATCAGACACCGCTTCGGCCGCGCTGTCATCAGGGTTGGCACCCCGAGTTTTTGCCGCTACGAGTCGTCGTCGTCCGAGCCGCCGTTACGGCGGCGTGCGCGGTAGAGCGGCTGCTCGCCCTTCACGCCCTTCAGCTTGCGCCTGCCCGCGAACGACCAGTCGAACGAGTCCTTCGATGCCGTCGCGCACGTCGCCGTGCACGAGCACGCTGCCCGGGCGGGCCATCGACGTCACGCGCGAGGCCACGTTGACGGGGTGCCCGTACCAGTCGCCCGCGCGGTTCAGCGCGGCGCCGGCAGGCGACGCCGGCGCGCAGCTGCGGGAAGCCCTCCCGGGCCTGGTCTGCGCACTCGACCAGGTCGATCGCCGCCTCGATCAGCGCCTCAGGCTCCTTCTCGGCCACGAGCATCGCCGCATCGCCGATCGTCTTGACCAGCCTGACCGGGCCCTGGGCGACCTCCTGCGCCATCTCGGCCAGCTCGCCGGCCACGCCGCCGATGTCCTCCGGATCCAGGTTCTCGCCGAGCTTGGTGAACCCGACCAGGTCCGCGAAGCAGACGGCCACATCCTTGCGACCCGGGGATGCGCCCGGTCGACGCGCTCGGTGGCGGTCACGACGTCGGCGCGGATGCCCTCGCGCATGTGCAGGTTGAAGACGTAGTCGAGCTGCTCCTCCATCAGCGGGATCAGCTGCTTGGCCGCCTCGGCGTAGCGCAGGCCCAGGTCGCGCTCGGTGATGCCCTGCTCGAGGAACGCCTCGGCCGCCAGGTGGAGGACGGCGTCGACCGTGCGCGACATGCCCTCGCCCATCACGCGCGCAACGCCCATGATGCCCTTCACCGGCAGGCCCGCGTCGATGAACGCCTTGAGCTGCTTCGCGGCCTCGAGGTCGCGTTCGCCGAGGCGCTTGTCGTCGGGCTCGACGTGCGGCAGGCCGAGCGCCTGCCACTGCTGCTGCGTCATCTCCAGGTCGACGCCCGCCTTGTCGGCGATGTCCTGCGGCGTGTACTTGTGCTCGCTGCCGATCACGCGCTCGACCGGGAGCAGCGTCAGCCGCTCCTCCTCGACCGCCTTCTTCAGCTCGTCGAGCTCGACGCCGTCGTCGTGGAGCTGCTCGAGCAGGTCCACGCGCGCGTCGCGTTCGTCGCCCTCGACGCCCTCGAGCAGGCCCTCCTTCTCCCAGTCGACGTCGCTCATGCGCCGCCGCTGCGCAGCAGCTCGCGCAGGTGGTCCCAGTCGGCCTCGGCCGGCTCCGTGTCGTCGATGAACCCGGCGAGCAGCTCGGCGAACCGGCGCGGCTCGTCGCGGTACGGGAAGTGCCCGGCCCCCTCGATGACCTCCAGGCGGCTGTCGGGGATCTGGTCGTGGGTCGAGTAGGCGTGGACGACCGGGATGATCGGGTCGCGCTCGCCCCAGAGGAGCATCGTCGGGACGGTCTCCGCCAGGTACAGCCGGTCGCGCGCGGACACCCGCTGGCCGCCCGGGTCGACGATCCCGCGCAGGGTGTAGATGAAAGCCTGGCGCGCCTCGGCGTCGCCGAGCGACGAGAAGCCCTTCCACATCTCCTGCAGGTCGGGACCGGCGCGCAGGCCGATCGACCGGAGCAGGTTGCCGACGGAGCCGCCGGCGCTCAGGACGCCGTTCGACGCGAGCAGCGGCAGCACCCACTCGGATCCCGGCAGCGTCGCGGCGCGGAGGAAGATCGACACCTCGCGCCCGAGGCCGCCGCTCGACACGAGCACGAGCCGCTCGCACATCTCGGGGAACTGGTAGGCCAGCTGCATCGCCACGCCGCCGCCCAGCGAGTGCCCGACGACGGTCGCGCGGTCGTGGCCGATCGCGCGCATCAGGTCGCGGATGCCGCTGGCGTAGGCGCCCAGCGAGTAGTCGCCGCGCGGCTTGGCCGAGTCGCCGTGGCCGAGCAGGTCGGGCGCGATCACCGTGAACCGGTCGGACAGGAACGGGATCACCTCGTCCCAGGTCGCCGAGCTGCCGGTGACCCCGTGTATGAGCAGGATCGGGGGTCCCCACCCCTCACGGCGGTACGAGACACGGTGTCCGTGCAGGGTTATCTCTTCGGCTGACATCAGGCTGACTCGTCCCCCGTCCAGGATTCCCGCCATGCTAGAGGGCTGAACACCCCGCCAGCACACCCTGTGACCCGTTCCACGCAAGACAGCCAACCGCGCCGCCGCCTGACAGCGGACGAGCGCCGCCGCGCGATCCTGACCGCCGCGCAGGAGGTGTTCGCGCTGCGCGGCTACCACGGGTCATCGATCGACGAGATCGCCCAGGCCGGCGGGATCTCGAAGGCGCTGATCTACGAGCACTTCCCGTCGAAGAAGGACCTGCACGTGTCGCTGCTCGACATGCACGTGCAGGAGCTGTTCGACCGCCTGGCCGCCAACGCCGCGACCGAGGAGCCCGGCGCGGTGCGCCTGCGCAACGGGCTCGACGCGTTCCTGGGCTGGGTGGAGGAACAGCGCGGCGCCTTCCGCATGGTCTTCCGCGACGCCGCCGACCCCGAGGTGTCCGACGTCGTCAGGCGCGTGCAAGGGCAGGCGACGGCGGCGGTCGCCGCGCTGATGGCGACCGAGCCGATGGCGCCGGTGGTCAGCGAGCGAGGCGCGCGAGCTCGGCATCGGCATGCTCGCCCAGCAGCTCACCGGCGGCATCCAGGCGCTGGCGCTGTGGTGGGACGACAACCCCGACGTTCCGCGCAGCGTGGTGCTCGACTCCGCGATGGACTTCTGCTGGCTGGGGCTCGAGCGCGTGCGCGACGGCGAGCACATGCGCGCGGACGGGACCGCGGGCACCCGCGCTAGATCAGACTCTCGCTCCTGAGCCACTCCTCGACGCGGCGCATGCCCTCGTCGAGCGCCACCTTCGGCTCCCAGCCGAGCACCTCGCGGGCGCGCGCGTTCGGGTAGACCGCCTTGCGGGAGATGAACTGGATCGACGCCGGGTGGACCTCGGCCCGGCCGGTCAGGTCGCCGAGCGCGGCGCCCGCCATCACCAGCGCGCGCGGCGCCGTCCGCAGCCGCTTGCCCGTCCAGCGGGCGTGGTAGGCGAAGAAGTCGCGCGCCGCCACCGGCGTCCCGTCCCAGCAGGTGAACGCCTGGCCGGGCGCGTCCGGATGGTCGAGCGCACGCACGATGCAGTCGACCAGGTCGTCGACGTAGATCGGCGTGATGATTCCGTCGCCCTTGCCGGGCAGCATGAACAGCCCCGCCTGGAACGCGCGCAGCGGCCGCAGCACCCAGGGCTGCGACCGCGGGCCGTACACGTCGCCGGGCCGCACGACCGTTGCGCCGCGCCGCAGCGCCAGCCGTTCGGACGCGCCCTTCGTGTCGATGTAGGGATTGCCGACCGTGCGCGGCGGCGAGTCCTCGCCGATGTCGTGGTCGAAGTCGTAGCCCCAGACGGCGACGCTCGCCAGGTGGACGACGCGCGACGCGCCCGCCCGCTCGGCGGCGTCCAGAACATTCCGCGTGCCGCCCACGTTGACGCGCACGAACTCGTCCATGTCGCCGCCCTCGTCGACGATCGCCGCCGTGTGGACGACGCCGTCGCAGCCGGCCAGCGCCCGCTCGAGCGCGGCCGCGTCGGTCACGTCGACCTCGGGCAGGTCGATCTCGACCGCGTCGTGGCCGTCGGCGCGCAGCCGGTCGCAGGTGGCCGCGCCGATGAACCCCTTCGCTCCGGTGACCGCCACGCGCCTCATGCGAGCGAGCACGATAATGCCCCGATGCGGGAAGGGCGGATCGTGCTCTACGGAGCCACCGGCTACACGGGCCGGCTGGTGACGCGCGAGCTGATCGCGGCGGGCGAGCGGCCCGTGCTGGGCGGGCGCAACCGCGAGAAGCTCGAGCGGCTCGCGACCAAGGAGGGCCAGGGCGCGACCGTGCGGGTCGCGTCGGTGGACGACCCGGAATCACTGGGCGCCCTGCTGGAAGGCGCCGACGTGCTGGTCAACTGCGCCGGACCCTTCACCCGCGCGGGCGAGCCGGTCGTGCGCGCGGCGGTCGACGCCGGCGTGCACTACGTCGACTCGACCGGCGAGCAGCCGTTCATCCAGATGGTCTTCGAGCGCTTCGGCCCGGCGGCGGAGGAGAAGGGCATCGCGCTCGTTCCCGCCTGCGGGTTCGACTACGTGCCCGGCGACTGCATCGCGCGGCTGGCGGCGCGCGGCCACGAGCCGCTCGACGAGATGCTCGTCGCCTACTGGGTCAAGGACATGGGGATGACCCACGGCACGCTGATCTCCGCGCTGGAGATGTTGAAGCCGGGGAACGCCGTCGAGTACCGCGACGGCCGCTGGCAGGACTGGGACCCCGGCATCTACCGCGCGTCGTTCGAGTTCCCGCCCCCGATCGGCCGGGTGCCGGTCGCGCCGTACCCCGCCGGGGAGATGATCACGGTCCCGCGGCATACCGACGTGCGCACGGTCACCACCGTCCTGTCGACCAGCACGGTGGTGCCCGGCCCGCTGGTGCCGCTCGCGCCGTTCACGATGCCGCTGTTCTCCCGCGTGCTGGACACGCCGCTCGCGCCGCTCCTCGAGCGCGGGGTCGGCTCTGCTGCCCGAGGGCCCGGAGGAGGAGGCGCGCCGCTCGGTCGAGTGGGCGGTCGTCGCCCAGGGCCGCGGCGCCGACGGCGTGGCCACCCGAGCGGCCGTGCGCGGCCGCGACGTGTACGGGATGACGGCGCGCGCGCTGGCGTGGGCCGCGGCGCGGATCGCCGACGGCGAGCACTCCGGCGCGGGCGCGCTCGGCCCGGCCGCCGCGTTCGACCCGGAGGCGATGCTCGGCGCGCTCGCGGACTTCGACGTCCGCTGGGTCGTCGATGCCCCGCCGGCGCCTGTCCTCTAGCGTTTCGCACATGGCGCCAGGGCAGATGCAGGCTGTGGAGACACGTCCGCTGCCGCGCGGGCCGCACCGGCTCACGCGCGAGACCGTGCTGGAGTCCCAGCGCGGGCGCATGCTCGACGCGATCGCCGAGGCGGTCGCCGCCAAGGGCTACGCGGCTACGACCGTGGGCGACGTGGTCAGCGGCGCCGGCGTGTCGCGCAAGACCTTCTACGAGCACTTCGCCGACAAGGAGGAGTGCTTCCTCGCCGCCTGGGACGTGGGCGTGCAGGTGCTGTTCGACGCGATCGCGGCTTCGCGCGACCCGGCCGCGGACTCGATCGAGCGCATGCGCGCGGGCGTGCGCGCCTATCTGGAGACGCTCGCCGCCGAGCCGGCGTTCGCGCGGTCGTTCTTCATCGAGGTCGTCGCGGCGGGGCCGCAGGCGGAGGCCCGGCGGGGCGAGGTGCACGGCCGCTTCGCCGATCTGCTCGCCACGATGAACGACCAGGTGCGGCGCGAGATGCCCCAGCTCCCCGACGCGCCCCCCGCCGTTGCGCGCGCCGCCGTCGGGGCGATCAACGAGCTGGTCTACGAGTACGTCCGCGTGGGCCGCACCGAGCAGCTCCCCGAACTGGAGGACACGATCCTCCACCTGGAGCTCGTGCTGTTCGCCGGGCACGACGTCGCCGCTCGCGCGACGGGCCGCTGAGCGCGGCGCGTGCTGCTGCTCTTCGACATCGACGGAACGCTCATCCGCGCGAGCCCCAAGGCGCACCAGCGGGCGATGCTCGGCGCCGTCGAGCAGGTCTACGGCGTGTCGTTCGGGCCCGAGGAGGACCCGATCGGGGAAGTCGTGCCGAACGGGAAGACCGACCGCCAGATCGTGCGCGAGATGCTCGAGCCGCGCGGTGTCGCGCCCGGCGACGTGAGCGCCGGCTTCGGCGAGTTCGAGCGGATCGCCTGCGAGCTCCACTCCGCATCGCGCGACCAGGTGCTGGTCGGGCGACGAGCGCGCCCGCACCGCCGGGGTGCTGCGGGCGCTGGCGGGGGCGGGCCACCTGCTCGCCCTGCTGACCGGAAACCTCGAGCGGATCGCCCGGCACAAGATGGACCTGGCCGGCCTGGGCGGGTTCTTCGCGCCGGCCCAGGGAGGGTTCGGGTCCGACGCGGAGGCGCGCGCCGAGCTGGTGCCGCTCGCCCGCCGGCGCGCCGCGGTCGACGGCCGCCCCCACCCGCGCGAGGACACGCTGGTGATCGGCGACACGCCGCTCGACGTCGCAGCCGCGCAGGCCGACGGCGTGCGGTCGATCGGCGTCGCCGGCTTCCGCTACACGAGCGACGACCTGCTGGCGGCGGGAGCGGACGCCGTCGTGGACGAGCTCGACGAGCTGGAGCCGGTGGTCGACGACCTGGACGTCAGCGCACGACGTGCGCGGTCAGGTCCTTCGGCACGCCCTTGACCTTGAACCTGCGCTTCTTCGCGACGTTCAGGTCGCCCGTGTCGCCGAGCTTCTCGAGCACGAGTTGCGAGACCAGGATCTCGTCGGAGCCGGCGTTCTCCGCGAGCCGCGCCGCGATGTTCACGTCCACGCCCAGGTAGTCCCCGCCGATCTTGCGCGGCTTGCCGACGTGGACGCCGGCACGCAGCTTGGGCTCGTAGCCGTCGCACTCGACCTCGCGGACGCCGGCGCGGCCCGCCTGCACCGCGGCGAGCGCGGCCTGGGGATCGGGGAACACCGCCATCATGCCGTCGCCCAGCCGCTTGACCACCCGGCCGCCGTTGTCGTCCACCGGCGGCTCGATCGCCTGGCCGACGTCGCGCAGCAGCTCGAGAGCCTGGTCGTCGCCCGCCTCGAGCGCCCAGTCCGAGAAGTTCGACAGGTCGGTGAAGACGATCGTCAGCTCCGTGTCGCCGCGGCCGCGGCCCTGCGCCTCCGACACCGCCTGCCACATCTGGAGCGCGCCCATCCCGGCCTCGCGCATCGCCCCCGGCCGCTTCTCGGTCAGCCGGGCCAGCCGGCGGCCCAGGACCTGCGGGCTCTCGCTGCCCGCGGTCGACAGCGGGTCCCCGTAGCGCTCGTCACCGGGCAGGAGCTGGCGGACGAGCTTCGTGGCGGTCAGCAGGGCGGGGCTTGAGTCGAGCTTGCCCGCGCCCTGCCTGACCTTGGAGCCGAAGCGCTTCCAGCGGGTGTCTTCGTTCCCCTCGCCCATGCGAGGGGAGATTACGACCTGCTCAGCGCGCGGTCGCCTTGCGGTACTTCGACACCGCCAGCGGCGCGAAGATCGCGATGATCACGAAGCACCAGACGATCGACAGCCAGATGTGGTTGTCCGCCGGGGCGCCGAGCCACAGCGCGCGCATCGCGTCGACCACCTGGCTGACGGGGTTCGCCTGGGCGAACTCCTCGAGCCCGGCCGGCATCGACTCCACCGGCACGAACGCCGACGAGATGAACGTGATCGGGAAGACGAGCGTGAACCCGGCCCCGTTCGCGGCCTCGGGCGACGAGACCGACATGCCGATCAGCGCGAACACCCACGAGAACGCGTAGCCCCAGAGGAGCAGCAGCGCGAACCCCGCGATGATCTCGAGGACGCTCGCGTCGAAGCTGAACCCGATGATCAGCCCGGTGACGACCAGGACGACGATCGACAGCGTGTTGGTCGCCACGTCGGCCAGCGTGCGGCCCATCAGCACGGACGCGCGGGCGGTCGGCAGCGAGCGGAACCGGTCGATCAGCCCCTTGGTCATGTCCTCGGACAGGCCGAGCGCGGTGGCGAACCCGCCGAACGCGATCTGCTGCGCGACCATGCCCGGGATCAGGAAGTCGATGTAGCTCCCGAAGCCCGGCGTGCCGATCGCCCCGCCGAAGACGTAGGCGAACAGCAGCACGAACATGATCGGCTGGATCGTGAACGCCATCAGCATGTCGGGCGCGCGCGGGAGCCGGACCAGGTTGCGCTGGGCCAGAACCGCGGTGTCGCTTGCCAGGCGCCTCATGCCGCCACCTCCATCTGCTCGTCGGCCTGCTGCTCAGGGTCCACGTCCTCGGCAATCTCCGCCTTGTGGCCGGTCAGGGTCAGGAAGACGTCGTCGAGGGTCGGGCGCCGCAGCGCGATGTCCTCGACCGCCGCGCTCGTCTGATCGAGCAGCCGCGCGGCCCTCATCACCGCGCCGTCGCGGCTCGGCACCGTCACGCGCACGACGTCGCCCTCGATCTGCGGGGCGTCCGCGCACATCGCCACCAGTGCGGTGGCCGCCTCCGGGGCGTCGTTCTCGTCGGCCAGCGTGACCTCGACGCGCTCGCCACCGACGCGCGACTTCAGCTCGTCGGACGTGCCCTCGGCGATGACCTTGCCTTCGTCGACGACCGCGATGCGGTTCGCCAGGCGGTCGGCCTCGTCCAGGTACTGGGTGGTGAGCAGCACGGTCGTCCCGTCGGCGACCAGGTCCTCGATCGTGGCCCACAGGTCCAGGCGGCTGCGCGGGTCGAGCCCGGTCGTCGGCTCGTCCAGGAACAGAACCGGCGGCTGGGCCACGATCGCGGCGGCCAGGTCCAGGCGGCGGCGCATGCCGCCCGAGTAGGTCTTGGCGATCCGGGAGCCGGCGTCGCTCAGGTCGAACCGCTCGAGCAGCTCGTGTGCTCGGGCCTTCGCCGCTCGCCGCTTCATGCCGTACAGCCGCCCGACCATCGTCAGGTTCTCGATGCCGGTCAGGTTGTCGTCGATCGCGGCGTACTGCCCGGCCAGCCCGATCCGGGCGCGCAGGGCCGCCGCGTCCTTGACCACGTCGAGCCCCGCTACGCGCGCGGTGCCGGCGTCGGGCGCGAGCAGCGTGGTGAGCACGCGCACGGCCGTGGTCTTGCCCGCGCCGTTGGGGCCGAGCAGCCCGAAGACGGTGCCTTGGGCGACCTCCAGGTCGACACCGTCGAGCGCGCGAACGTCGCCGTATGACTTGACGAGCCCGCGCACCGATATCGCCGGTGCACTGCTCGATTCGTGAAGTCTTGCCATGCGTTCCTTCCTTGCCACCGAGGTCGTCTGCCGGGATAGACCGGCCGGGGCAGGTCGATTCATCGCTCCGATGGATGATTCCAAGCATTTAGGCCAGGATCTGTCCTCAATCTGTGGGATCGTGCGACCCGATGAGCGAGACCACCTCCAGCCGCCTGTTGACGCTGCTGTCGCTCCTCCAGGCCCGGCGTGACTGGCCCGGGACCGAGCTGGCAGAACGCCTCGACGTGTCCGGGCGGACGATCCGGCGCGACATCGAGCGGCTGCGCGAGCTGGGCTATCCCGTCGAGTCGATGACCGGCCCGGCCGGCGGATACCAGCTCCGGGCCGGCACCGCGATGCCCCCGCTGCTGCTGGACGACGACGAGGCGATCGCGATCGCGGTCGGCCTGCGCACGGCGGCCGGGGCGTCGGTCAGCGGGATCGAGGAAACGGCGGTGCGCGCGCTGGTGAAGCTCGAGCAGGTGCTGCCCTCGCACCTGCGCCGCCGCGTGCGCGCGCTCCAGACATCGACCTCACGGCTGACCTGGGACGGCGGCGGCGGGGCGCAGCTGGCCGACCCCCAGGACCTGACGCTGATCGCCGCCGCCTGCCGCGACCACGAGCGGCTGCGCTTCACCTACCGCGCTCGCGACGACACCGAGAGCCGCCGCGAGGTCGAGCCGCACTCGCTGGTCAACGCCGGTCGCCGCTGGTACCTGGTCGCGTGGGACACCGGCCGCGACGACTGGCGGACCTTCCGGCTCGACCGGCTGGCCCGTCCCACCTCGACCAGTGTGCGCTTCGATCCGCGGGAGCTGCCCGGCCGCGACCCGGCGGCGTTCGTCAAGCGCAGCCTGACCTCCGCCCCGTCGCGTTACGAGGCCCGGGTGACCGTGCACGCGCCGGCCGCGCACCTGCGGACTCGGCGATGGCTCGGCGGCACGATCGAGGAGGTGTCGGCCGAGCGCTGCGAGCTGCGCACGGGCGACGACAACCTGGACTGGCTGGCCATGCGGATCGCGATGCTCGGGTGCGACTACGACGTCCACGAGCCGCCGGAGCTGATCGAGAAGCTGCGCGAGGTGCGCGACCGGATCGGGCGGGCGGTAGGGGACTAGTCGGAGGTCAGTGCCCGGCGCCCTGCGTGGGGAACTTCAGATCCTCCTTACGGACGAGCGCGAACGTCGAGATCGCCCCGAGCAGGGCGACGGCACCGGACACGATGAAGATCTGCTTCAGGCCGGCCACGTAGCTCACCTGTGCGGCGTCGAGGAACGTCATTTGCAGGTCGGGGGGCAAGGTGGCGGCGGCCCTCTGCGTGAGTCCGCCCGCGACCGCTTCCCCGAGCTCGGAGGCCGAGCCGAAGAGCAGCGTCCCGTTCAGCTCGGACTCCATCTCCGATTCCACGGTCTGGAAGAGCAGCGTCCCGAGTACGGCGATCCCAGCTGTCTGCCCAGCCTCGCGGAAGGTGTTGTTGGTACCCGAGGCGATGCCGCCCTGAGACGGGGGGACCACGCCGAGCGACGCCGCGGCCATGATCGGGTTGATGATCCCGGTCCCCCATCCGCCGAGGAGCATCCCGGGAACGATCGCCGTCCAGGCCGAGTCCGACTCCAGCACCCACGACATGGAGAACGAGCCGACGGCGATGAGCAGGAGCCCGAACGTCAAGGTGACGCGCGGGGACCTCGTCTCCGAGATCGCGCCTGCGATGGGGGCGACGGACAGCCCTGCCCCGGTGAAGACGACGAGGCGCAGGCCGGCCTCGATCGGTGAGTACCCGAGGATCGACTGGAACCAGACCGTCAGGTAGAAGAGGAGCGTGATCGACGCGAACGCCATCGTGAACGCGGCCAGGTTCGCGCCGACGAACGTGCGCTTCTTGAACAGGCTGAGGTCCATCATCGGATGTCTGCTGATCGTTTCGGCGATGAGGAAGGCGCCGAAGAAGACGATCGCCGTGCCATACAGTCCGAGGGTCTCCTCGCTCGTCCAGCCTGCCTCATTGGCGCGGATCGTCGCGAAGACCGCCAGGAACATCGCGACGGAGAAGGTCACGACACCGGGGTAGTCGACCCGCGTGGGCCGGCCGGCGACGTTGACCAGCTTGGCCTGGATGACGATGAAGGCGAGGATCCCGATCGGGAGGTTGATGTAGAAGACGGCCTCCCAGCCGAAGTTGTCCGTGAGAAGACCGCCGACGATCGGCCCGCACGCGACCGCTAGACCGCTTGCCGCGCCGAACGCGCCGAACGCGATGCCGCGCTCCTGCGGCGGGAACTCCTGCACGATCAGCGCGAGCGCGGTCGCGAACATGACCGCCGCGCCGATGCCCTGCACCCCCCGGGCGATGTCCAGGAACAGGGCGTCGGGTGCCTGGGCGCACCCGAGCGAGGCGAACGTGAAGATGACGAGGCCGATCGTGAGCAGCCGCTTGTGCCCGAAGATGTCGCCCAGCGAGCCCGCGGTCAGCAGCACGACGGTGAGGGTCAGCGTGTACGCGTCGACGACCCACGTCAGCTCCGCGAACGAGGGATCCAGCGAGTCCGCGATGTCCGGCAGCGCCACGGCGACGATCGTTACGTCGAGCAGCAGCATGAACGAGCAGACGACGACCGCGGCGAGCGTCCACCACTTGCGGGTGCCCGATTCCGCGGTGAGCAGCGCCACGGGCTGGCTGAGGACCTCGCTGAGCTTGGAGGGCTGCGGGGGCAGCTCGGGCCGCCTGACGACGGCCGTGGGCGGCGCGCCGGGGCCCACGATGGGCGCGATCTCGGTCGGCCGCTCGCGAATGGTCGTGGGCCGCTCGTCGACCGGCAGGGTCAGCTCGATCATCGCCGGGCCGATCTGGATCCGGTCGCCGCCGAACAGGCGCTGGCGTTCCACCACGCGCCCGCCGTTGACGTACGTGCCGTTCGTCGAATCGAGGTCGTCGACCCAGGCGGTGCCGTCCTGCACCGTGATCTTGGCGTGGCGCCGGGAGACCTCGGGGTCGTCCACCCGCAGGTCGGTTCCCTCGTCACGGCCGATCGTCGCAGTGCCGCGCAGCTTCGTCGACTCGCCGGCGCCCGGCCCGCTGCTGATCGTCAGCGTGCCTTCGCCCTCGCTTCCGGGAGGCGTCTGCGCGGGTGCGGCGGCGGGCACGAACTCGAGCGTGGAGTCGCCGATCTGGACCTTGTCGCCGGCGCGCAGCACGTAGGGCCCGTCGAGGCGCTGGCCGTTGACGAACGTGCCGTTGCTGGACATGAGGTCCTCAAGCACGGCCTCCGTGCCACGGATCACGATCCGCGCGTGCCGCCGGGAGGCCTGGCGATCGTTGAGGACGACGTCGGCGTTCGCGTGGCGGCCGACCACGACGTCCGACGCCAGCTCGAACGTGCGCTCGGTGCCGTCGCCCTGCGCGACGCGCAACGTCCCGATCGGCGTCATGCGCCCAAGCCCCCCGGTCTCACGGCGCGCGATTCTCTTGAACCGGGAGAGTCACGTCAAGACGAGGCCAAGCTTGCGTTCCAGACGACCGAGGATCATGCTCGCAGCGGGAGCCGCAGAGCTACGCCCCAGGAGGCGAGATGAGCGACCGCGAGAAGGACAAACCCAAGGACGTAGAGAAGGCCGAGCAACACACGGAGGTAGAAGACCTGGACGTGCCGCCTGAGGAGTCCGACGACGTCAAGGGTGGCAAGGCGCAGCTTCAGGACTTCCACTTCACCCACAGGGTCGACAAGGCATCGCCGACCCTGTAACCGTCGACCTTGCGGCCCTGACCTCCACGCGCCGCAGCCCCCAGCGCCCCGAGCAGGATTCGAACCTGCGGCCTACTCCTTAGGAGGGAGTCGCTCTATCCAGCTGAGCTATCGGGGCTCGCTCGGCCAGCGTACCCGCAGCGAGGAGCGATTCGGCCCGCGGGCGTGAGAGAGTGCCGCGCTCGGGGCAGGATGCAGAAAGTCATCGAAACGGGAGACGCATGAAGCGAGTCACGGTCGCGGTTCTGTGTACGGCGCTGCTGGCAGGGTGCGGCGGCGACGACGACTCGAACGACCCAAAGGCAGACATCAACGCGGTCGTCGCCGAGCTGCAGGACTCGAGCCGGAAGGGTGAGGGCGACACGATCTGCACGCGGCTATTCACCGAGAACCTGTCGATCAGCGTCAAGCGCGCGTCGGGACAGTCGTGCGCGAAGGAGGTCGCCGACAACGTCACGAGCGACGACGCGGCCTACGAGCTGGAGAAGCTCACGGTGAAGGGCAACAACGCGACCGCCGTGCTCGTGGATCAGGAGGATCGCCGCTCCGCCGTGCTCTTCCAGCGCGAGAACGGGGAGTGGCGCATCGCGCGTATCGCCGGGGTCGGCTCCTAGTGTCCTGAACGACGAAGCGGCCGCCCGAATGGGCGGCCGCTCCGTTTGCTGCGTGTTGCTGTAGCCGAGGGTCAGCCGGCAGGCACGCACACGACGTGCCCCGTGCTGGTCCCGTTGTTGTTCTGGCTGTTCTTCTGGGTCGCGACCGTCCAGCCGGTGGCGTGCTGCTGGCCCGCCGCGCCGGAGAGGCCGGCCGGCACGGAGCCGCGGACTCGGTTGACCGAGTTGCCGGGCATCGCGCCGCCGCCGGTGGCGATGTAGTTCGCCGGGCACGAGATCGTGACCTCGTCGCCGTCGGCGAACGTCTGGGTCTGGACGATGGCACCTGCGGTGCCCGCCGGGCCCTGGTCGCCCTTGGGGCCCTGGGGACCCTGGTCGCCCTTCGCGCCCTGCTGGCCAGGCGCACCGTCGAGGCCACGCTCGCCGTTCAGGCCGGGAGCGCCGTCGCGACCGGCCTGGCCGGGATCGCCCTGGCGGCCGTCGAGGCCGGGCGCACCGTCGCGACCGTTCTCGCCCGGGTCACCCTTCGGGCCCCGCTCGCCGGTGGCACCGTCGATGCCGTTGATGCCGTTGTTGCCGTTGTCGCCCTTGTCGCCCTTGGCGCCGTTCTCGCCGTTCTGGCCGTTGTTGCCCTGAGCTCCCTGGTCGCCCTTGTCGCCCTTGGCGCCGTTCTCGCCGTTCTGGCCGTTGTTGCCCTGAGCTCCCTGATCGCCCTTGTCGCCCTTGTCGCCCTTGGCGCCGTTCTCGCCGTTCTGGCCGTTGTTGCCCTGAGCTCCCTGGTCGCCCTTGTCGCCCTTGGCGCCGTTCTCGCCGTTCTGGCCGTTGTTGCCCTGGTCGCCCTTGTCGCCCTTGTCGCCCTTGGCCCCGTTCTCGCCGTTCTGGCCGTTGTTGCCCTGGTCGCCCTTGTCGCCCTTGGCGCCGTTCTCGCCGTTCTGGCCGTTGTTGCCCTGGTCGCCCTTGTCGCCCTTGTCGCCCTTGGCGCCGTTCTCGCCGTTCTGGCCGTTGTTGCCCTGGTCGCCCTTGTCGCCCTTCTCACCCTGCTGGCCGGGCGCACCCTCAAGGCCGCGCTCGCCGTTCAGGCCGGGAGCGCCGTCGCGACCGTTCTGGCCGGGGTCACCCTCGCGGCCGTCGAGGCCGGGCGCACCGTCACGGCCGTTCTCGCCCGGGTCACCCTTCGGGCCCCGCTCGCCGGTGGCACCGTCGATGCCGTTGACGCCGTTGTTGCCGTTGTCGCCCTTGTCGCCCTTCTGGCCGTTGTTGCCGACCTCACCCTGGATGCCCTGATCGCCCTTGGCGCCCTGCGCGCCCTGCGCGCCGGTCGCGCCGTTGGCGCCAGTCGCGCCCGTGGCACCGGTGCCGCCCTGAGCGCCATCAGCGCCCTGGCCGCCCTGCGGACCCTGAGCGCCCTGCGCCCCCTGCGGGCCCTGAGCGCCCTGCTCGCCCTTCGGGCCGCCCTTCTTCGCAAGCTTCAGCGCCTGCTTCGAGCGCTTGTCGGCCTTCTTCGAAAGTCCGAGGGCCTTCTTGACCAACTTGGTCGGAGATGTGGCACCAGCCGCCGGCATCGCAAAACACATCGCGATGACGAGGGCCAGCGCGGTGACGACGTACCGGCGCTTGAACATGGATCCCTGTCCTTTGAAGTTGAACCGCATCAATGCGAGTCAATGTGCTGTCGGACCAGCCGCCCATGGCCCCAGCGGCTCACTTTGCGTTCAGCCGCTGAACGCGCGTTCAGTCCAAGGCTGAGGGCTTGGGCGCCACACTGCTCACCGATCAGGCGTATTCGGACCGCGCGGGCGGAGACCCGCGCTCAGGGGAGCGTCATCACCTGCATTCAGGAAGCGTTCAATCCTGAACGCTTTGTGAGCCAGGTGGATCAGAGGGTCTGCGGTATCAGCCGCAGACGGCCTGCCCGTACCGCGACTTCAGCTGCGGTGCGCCGCTGCGCTTGACCCGCAGCTCGACGACCATCCGGAGCATGCAGGTCCAGCGCATATCCAGCTCCGAGTCGTAGCCCTTGACCTTCAGATAGCACGACACGCGCCGCACAGAGTTGCGCCAGCAGCCGGCGACCCCGGCGTCCTGCGCGCCCTCGGACTCGAGGTCCTGGCGCACCTTGTCGGCGGTCTTCAGGGCCACGCTGCGCGCCTTGGACTTCTGGAGGACTGGACCCCCGGCCATCGCCGGCGCCGCGGCCAGGAGCAGGAGCGCGACGGCACCACAGAGGACCGCGATGAGGTGTCGAGCTCGATGGGTCACTTGCCTCCCATCGGCCCTTTGCCCATCCGGCTGGAGAGCTGAAACCAACGTGACGCTTCGAGCCACGAGGCGGCCTTCGCGTTAGCCTCGCGGGAATGCGACGGCCCCGCACCCACTACGCGCGCAGCGGCGACGTCTTCATCGCGTACCAGGTGCTGGGCAGCGGGCCTGTCGACCTGGTGTTCGTGCCGTCCTGGGTGTCCCAGATCGAGCAGCTCTGGGAGTTCCCGCCCTTCGCCCGCATGATCGAGCGCATGGCCGGGTTCGCTCGCGTGATCCTGTTCGACCGCCGCGGCAGCGGCCTCTCCGACCGCGTCGACCCGGGCCCGCTC
This sequence comes from uncultured Actinomycetes bacterium, assembly GCA_963724205.1. Classification (GTDB taxonomy): domain Bacteria; phylum Actinomycetota; class Thermoleophilia; order Solirubrobacterales; family Thermoleophilaceae; genus CAVRTK01. The sequence goes on from CAVRTK010000001.1 coordinate 297,295, forward strand.
GAGACCCAGATCGACGACGTGCGCGCCGTGATGCGGGCAGCCGGCTCCGGGCGGGCCTTCGTCTGGGCGGAGACCGAGGGCACCGCGATGGCGGCGCTGTTCGCGGCCAGCCATCCCGAGCTCGTCAGCGGCCTGGCGCTGTTCACCCCGATGCCGCGCGTCGTCCGCGACGACGACTGGGAATGGGGCGCGGACCCGGAGACCCGCGTCGACTGGATACGGACCACGCAGATGCGCTGGGGCGACGGAAACTACATCGGCTTCCTCGCACCCAGCCTCGTCGACGACGAGGCCTTCCGTGACTGGGCCGCCCGGCTCGAGCGCTTCGCCTGCGGCCCCGGGGCGGTGCCCGCCGCGCTCCACCAGATGGGGCAGAACGACGTACGCGAGGTCCTGCCTCTGATCGGGGTCCCGACCCTCGTCATCCGCCGCCGCCACGAGGGCTGGGTCGACCGCCGCCACGCGGAGTTCGTCGTCGACCAGGTGCCGGACGCGCGGCTCGTGGAGGTGGACGGCGCCGATGCGCTGGTGCTCGCCGGGAACGTCGCCGAGGTCACCGACACTCTCGAGGAGTTCATCACGGGCACGCGGCGGACCTACTCCCAGGAGCGCGTGCTGGCCACCGTGCTGTTCACGGACATCGTCGACTCGACGCGCCGGGCGGCGTCACTGGGCGACGCCCGCTGGAGCGAGTTGCTCGAGGAGCACAAGGCGCTCGTCCGGAGCCTCCTGGCCCGGTACGGCGGGCGCGAGGTGAAGACCCTGGGCGACGGCTTCCTGACCACGTTCGACGGCCCGGCACGGGCGGTCCGATGCGCGATCGAGATCGCCGAGCACTCCCACGACGCGGGACTCGACGTGCGGGCGGGGGTGCACACCGGCGAATGCGACTTCAGCGGCAACGACGTCAGCGGCATCGCGGTTCACATCGCCTCCCGAGTGCTCGGGCAGGCCGGCCCCGGGGAGGTCGTGGTGTCGCGCACGGTCGTCGACCTGGTGGCCGGCTCACAGCTCCTGTTCGACGAGCGCGGCACGCACGAGCTGAAGGGCATTCCGGGTCAGTGGCAGCTCTACGCGGCGGCGGTCGAGCCCGCCGGCGGCCTGCGCACGCCGCCCTGGCGCCCGGTCCTCAAGCCGGCCACGCCCGGGCATTGAGCGCCGCGGCACGCCAGCTGACCCGGCGCGAGCTGAACCGCGCGCTGCTCGCGCGTCAGGGGCTGCTGGAACGCTCGGGCGTGCCGCTGCCGCGGATGGTCGAGCGGATGGGCGGGCTGCAGGCGCAGTACGCGCCGTCGATGTACGTCGGCCTGTGGTCGCGGCTGGACGGTCTGACCCGCGCGGGCGTGACCCGCGCGATCGAGCGCCGCGCGGTCGTGCAGGGCACGCTGATGCGGATCACGATCCACCTGGTGTCGCGCCGCGACTACTGGCCGATCGCGCTGGCGATCCGGGACGCGCGCCGGCGGCACTGGCTGCGCACACGCCCGGAGAAGATCCCGGCGAGCGCGATGGAGGAGGCGGCCCGCACGGTGGAGGCACGGCTGCGCGACGCGGGCGAGCTGCACCGCCGCGAGGTCGAGGAGCTCGTCGGCAAGCCGCGCGCGCAGGGTGTCGGGCTCTGGGTGGACCTGGTGCGGGTCCCGCCGCTCGGAACCTGGGAGCGGCGGCGCGCGGATCTGTACGGGCTGGCCGAGGAGTGGGTCGGCCCGCCGGGCGACGCGACCGCCGCCGCGGGCGTCGAGCTGCTCGTGCGCCGCTACCTGACCGCGTTCGGACCGGCCACCCGCGCGGACGTGGCGAACTGGGCCGGCCTGCAGGTGTCCGAGATCGCCCCGGCCCTGGAGACGCTGAAGCTGCGCACGTTCCGCGGCCCCGACGGCGAGGAGCTGGTAGACCATCCTCGCGCGCCGATCCCCGACGGCGACACGCCTGCGCCGGTGCGCTTCCTGCCCCACTGGGACGCGGTCCTGCTGGCGCACGCGCGCCGCACCCAGGTGCTCCCCGAGGAGCACCGGGCGCGGATCTTCCACACCAAGGCGCCGCAGTCGTTCGCCACCTTCCTGGTCGACGGCGCGGTCGCCGGCACCTGGCGACACGACAACGGACGGATCGAGCTCGAGCCGTTCGGCCGGATCGACGGCGCCGACCGGCGCGCGCTGGCGGACGAGGCCGATGCGCTGGCGGAGCTGCACGCGTGAGCGAGCTCTGGCAGCTGTCGGCCGCGGAGCTCCGGAGCGGATATCGCTCGCGATCGTTCTCGCCCGTCGAGGTGGTCGACGCGATCGCCGCCCGCATCGAGGCGCTCAACCCGTCTCTCGGCGCGTTCACCACCCTCTGCCTGGACCGCGCGCGGGAGGAGGCCGCGGCGCTCGACGTCGCCGGCGACCCGCGGCCGCTCGCCGGGATCCCGTTCGCCGCCAAGGACCTGTACGACTCGGCCGGGCTGCGCACGACCTACGGATCGGCGCTGTTCGAACGGCACGTGCCCGAGCGGGACGCGAGCGCCCTCGCCGCCGTGCGCGCGGCGGGCGGAATCCTGGTCGGGAAGACCCAGACGCACGAGTTCGCCTGGGGGATCACCTCGATCAACCAGGCGGGATCGACCAGCAACCCGTGGGACCGATCGCGCATCACCGGGGGGTCGAGCGGCGGCTCCGGCGCCGCTCTGGGCGCGCGGATGGTCCCGCTGGCGCTCGGCACCGACACCGGCGGGTCGATACGCATCCCGGCGGCCTTCTGCGGAGTGATGGGGCTGAAGCCCACGTTCGGCAGGGTCGACGTCGGCGGCGTCTGGCCGCTTGCGCACTCGCTCGACCACGCGGGGCCGATGGCCCGCACGCCCGGCGACCTTGCGCTTCTGCTCGGCGCGATGGAGGGCCGCGACGCGCAGCCCATCCCGCGCGGCCTCGGCCGCATCACGATCGTCACCTGCCCCGACCTGCACCTGGCGCCGGCCACGTTGCCGGTGGGGCGCGCTCTCGGCCAGGCGGTCGACCGGCTTGCGCGGCTCGGAGCGCGCATCGAGGAGCGCCCGCTGCCGGGAGCCGAGGACGTCGTGCCGACGTTCCGCACGATCCAGCTCAGCGAGGCGCTGCACGTGCACACGAGCGCCGGGCTCGTGCCGGACCGGCTCGGCGAGTACGGAAGCGACGTGCGCGCGCGGCTCAAGCAGGCGGCGACCGTGCCGCCGACGGCCTACGTGCGCGCGACCGCCGCGCGCGAGCGGCTGCGCTCGGCCATGGGCCGCCTCCTGCACGGCGGCGCACTGCTGATCACGCCCGTGTCGGCGGTGCCGCCCCCGACCCCGGAGGACACCGCGAAGCTGCGCGACACCGTGATGCCCTACACGATGCCCCAGAACCTGACCGGCTTCCCGAGCGTCGCGGTGCGGGCGGGCTTCGACCCGCACGGCCTGCCGATCGGCGTCCAGATCACCGCGCCCCCCTGGCGCGACGCCGACGCGCTGCGCGCGGCCCGCGCGCTGTACGACGCGACGCCGGACGTGCAGGACCGCTGGCCGGGCTAGTCGCTATGCGCCAGGCCCGCGCTGTAGCGAAACCGGGTCGAAGCTCGGGGCGCATGGCGACCCTTTCTCATCAATCGTCTTCGTAGAGCGACTCGGTGGCCAGCTCGCCGCCACCCTGGCCCCACAGCTTCACGTCCAGGTAGTCGCCCGTGTAGTTGTCGAGCGCGACCAGCGTGAAGCGGTCGTCCATCAGCTGACACTGGTCAACGTTCGTGGGCCCGAGCTCGGCGGTCGCGAGCACGCCGTTGTCGATGAGTGCGACGCCCCAGACGAGCGTGATCTCCCCGCGGCGGTTGTCGCCGCCGTTGAAGGCCGTGAGCTCGCGGTCGGACAGGTCGAGCTCCCAGTCGGGATTGGCCTCCGCGGTCTCGTCGGTGAAGTCCGCGAACGACTCGAAGTCGCGCGCCTCGGCGCCGTCGTGCTCGCGCGTGTAGGAGACGTAGCCGAGCAGCTCGTAGCCGGTCGACGTCGTCGCGCTCGCCGGCACGTAAGTGCGCCCGGCGAAGGTGCGGTCGGGGAACCAGACGACCTCGGCGGGCTCGCCCAGGTCCTCGTCGGCCTCGATCGACTCGACCGCCTCGAGGAAGTGCCGGGAGAGCGCCTCGGCCCAGCGCCCGTACGGGCGGCCCTCGTGGGGCGGCTCGGCGACGAAGCGCGGGATCGGTCGCGGTTCAGGTGCCATGCGCGCGGCACGCTACAACAGCGCGACGACCAGCCCGACCGCGACGACGATCGCCGTCGTCCACGCGATCACGGCCGCGGTCAGCCCACGGTCGAGGCCGTACTCGTCCGCGATCAGCATCGTGTTGATGCCGGTGCACATCGCCGCCTGCACGGGGTAGGTGTCGGGCACGTCGGCGATCAGCGCGGCCAGGGCGAGCAGCACCCCCGGCACCACCAGGAGCTTGAGGACGACCCCGGTGAGGACCGGTGCGTTCATCGGCGGCGGGAACTTGGCCGCGCCCTCCTCTGCCTCCCGCGACAGCGTGACCCCGACCGCGAAGAAGCCGATCGGCAGCACGGCGAAGACGAGGATCCGCGAGGCGTCGACCGCCCAGTCGGGCGCCAGCGCCTCGGGCGCGAGCAGTCCGGCGATCGTCGCCCACAGCGGCGGGTTGCGGCTGATGAACGCGCGGACGCGCTCGCTGGGCCGCGAGGCGACCGTGCCGAACGCCGCGCCGATCGAGAAGCCCACGGTCACGAGCAGCGACGACGAGACCAGCACGTCGTAGACGACCGCCGTGCCGATGTGGTCGAAGCCGAAGAGGGCGGCGTTGAACGGCAGGCCGAGGTAGCCGGTGTTGCCGAACACCGCGACGCACATGAGCGCGCCGACCGCGGGGCGTCCCAGCCGCAGGACGTACGTGCCGATGACGTACGCCAGCCCGAGCGTCACCGCGAAGGCGACGTACGCGAACACCAGGCCCGCGCCGATCCGCGCGTCGAAGTGCAGCGCCGCCAGGTTGAAGAACGCCGCGACCGGCATCGCGAACCAGAGCACCCAGCTCATCAACCGCCCGGCGAGGCGCGTGGCGCCATCCGCCCAGCGGTGCTCGGCGCCTACGCCGATCGCCGTCGCCGCGCCGATGACGGCGGCGATCGGGATCACGCCGCGCGCAGGAGCTCGGCGGCCCGCTCGGGCGGGAGCACGTTCAGGTGCAGGCCGGCGCCGAGCTCGAGACCCGCCAGGTAGGTCAGCCGCGGCATGACGTCGATCCGCCAGCAGAAGTACTGCGCCCCGCGCGGCGCCGTCCGCACCCACAGGTTGAGCGGCGGCAGCGCCCCGAGCGTCTTCTCCAGCCGGCCGAGCGTCGCGTGCAGGAGACCGGCGGCGAGCGGGCCCGCGTCCTCGAACCGCGCCCGCGGCGCGCGCGGGACGATCTGCAGCTGGAACGGCACGCGCGAGGCGAACGGGCAGATCGCGACGGCGTCGGAGTCGTAGTCCACGAGCCGCTCGCGCAGGCGCACCTCCTCCTGCACCAGGTCCTCCAGCAGGTTGCGCCCGTGCGTGCGGTCGGAGTACGCGGTGAAGCGCTCGCGCTCGCGGGCCACGGCGGCCGGCACATAGGGCAGCGCGTAGACCTGCGCGTGCGTGTGGGGCAGCGACGCGCCCGCCTCGCGGCCCTCGTTGACGATCACGTGCACGTAGGAGGCGCCGTCGTGGGCGCGGATCCGCTCGCGCCAGACGTCCATCGCGACCTCGAGCTGGCCGACCTCCAGCTCCGCGATCGAGCTGACGGGCTGCGGCGCGTTGACCACCACCTCGTGCGCCCCGAGCGCGGGCCTGGACGCGAACAGCGCGGGCTCGCCGCGGCCCTTCGCGAGCGGGTCCTCGGCGTCCTCGGGATCGCCGGGCGCGAGCGCCGGATACAGGTTCGGCACGACCCGGACGACCCAGCCCGGCGTGTCCGGCGCGCTGCCGTCCGTGCGCCGCGCGTGCACCTCCGGCGGCGTGCGGTCCTCGTGACCTTCGAGGAACGGGTCGGTCTCCGGGTCGACCGGCGGGCGGGGCTCGACCGTGAAACCTCCGCCCGGGCGGTCGGCGCGCTCGCCGGCCACGATCGTGCGGAGGCCCGTGAGCGGGTCTATACGGAGATCAGGCACGGCTGAGGGAATCAGGCCCCTGAGCCTGTATAGCGGCGCACGTCCTTCAGGAGCTCGTCCACCGAGTGGTACGGCCCCTGGTGCACGTAGGCCACCTTGCCCTGCGGGTCGTAGAAGGCCGTCGTCGGGAATGCACCGACGCCGTTGAACACGCGCGCCACCTTCAGGTCCGGGTCCTTGTAGCTCGGGTAGGTCAGGGGGAACTCCCCGAGGAACTCGGTGGCGTCGTCGACGTTGTCCGTCGAGTCGACGCCGACGAACCCGATCCGCTTCGCCTCCTGTATCGCCGCCTTCTGGAACACGGGGAACTCCGCGCGGCAGGGACCGCACCACGACGCCCATTTGTTGACGACGACCGGGTACCCGCGCAGCTCGGCAATACGCCGCTTGAAGGCGTCCGGCCCGCCGTCCAGGAGCTGGTTGCGGTCGGCGTAGAGCGCCCGCAATGGGGGCGGGGCATCGGCATACGCGCGCTCGGCCGCCGGGTCGGTGTTCTGCGACTTGTCGCCCGAGTCCGAGGAACCCCCCGTGAGCAGGACAATCCCGATCACGGCCACCAGCGCGGCGACAGCGAGGACCAGGGCTCTCGTGCGCATCGCGGCCATACCTTGGCATACGTGCATCAGCTGCCCCAGGACCGGACAGAGTCGTTGCCGTGCGGTAAGATTCACTCAGCGTTCGTAGACCCGCAGGGAAGACGGGCGCCCGCCGCTCCAGGGAAGCAACTGGCCCAGAAGCGGCAACTGCCACGGGGAGGCAAAGGCTTGCGGATGAAGTAGCTGTCCGCGCGAACGTCGCTGCGTTCCCCGCCCCTTTCGTTCACATCGGGAAGCCACGATGGCTGACACCACTTCTGTCCTAGAAGCCGCGCCGTTCACGGCGGATGACCTTGCTCGTGCCGAGAAGTTCACGAGCGAGCCGTTCGTGCACGAGGGCGAGGACAAGGCCGCCGCGCTGGCACCCGGAACCCCGCGCCGCCGCGCGCTCGAGGATGCCCTGGCCGAGATCGAGTCGGGCCGGGATCAGCCGTCGGTCGAGTGGCGCCGCCACTACTCCCTGATGCTCGGGCTCGAGCGGCTGATGGCCCAGGACGAGCCACACCTGGTCGACGGGACCGTCCTGTCCGCGCACCAGGTCGACGCGCTCTCCGGCACGCTGATCGCGCTGCTCGCGGAGGCGCAGGCCAATGGCAACGGGTCGAAGGGATCGGGCAACGGCAGCGGCAACGGCCGGGTCGAGGAGCTCCCCTCCGGCGAGGTCGAGCTCGAGGGCGACGACGAGATCTCCGACGACGACGAGCCGCTCGACTGGGACCCGCGCGAGGAGGAGCAGGAAGAGGACGCCGCGCTGGCCGCCGAGGCCGCCGACGACCCCAACGCCGCCCGCCGCTTCTGGTTCGAGCACGCGACCGGCGCCGGCAAGACCGTCGCCGCGCTCGGGTTCGCCGAGGCGTCACGCACCGGCGGGATCCTGATCCTCACCCACCGCCGCAACCTGGTCGACCAGTTCATCGGCGAGCTGACCGACCGCGGCTACAAGAAGCGCATCTCGCCGGCGCTCCTGGTCGACCACAAGAAGGAGCCCCGCGCCAACGGCCCGGTGACCGTCGAGACCTACCAGTGGTTCGTCCGCAACTCGGGCAAGATCTCCGACGCCTACACGGTGGTCATCTGCGACGAGGCGCACACCGCGCTCGGCGAGAAGACGTCGGAGTCGATCCGCAAGTGGAAGGAGCCGGTGTTCGTCGGCATGACGGCGACCGGCGCGCTGATCGCCCGTCACGTCACCGACCTCTTCCCCACCCAGACCTCGCGCTTCGACCTGGCGCAGGCCGCCCGTCGCGGCGTCATCGCGCCGCTGCGCGACGTGCGGATCCCACCCGGCGTCGGCGTCCGCACGATCGCCAAGGTGCCCTTGCGCAAGGGCGAGGTCGACCAGGACTTCGATCAGGAAGAGCTGGCCGCACTCCTCGACCAGGGCCCGTTCAACGCGGCCGTCGCCGACCTCTACCGGTCGCGCTTCAAGGACCTCCCTGGCGTGGTCTACGCCGCCGGCGTGCAGCACGCGTACAACGTCGCCAAGGCGTTCCAGGACGCGGGGATGAAGGCCAAGGGCGTGTCCGGTGAGACGCCCAAGCGCGAGCTGACCCGCATCCTCGCCGCCTACGAGCGGGGCGAGATCGACGTACTGGTCAACGCGCAGCTCCTGGCCGAGGGCTGGAACTCGCCGCGGGCGACGGTGTGCATGCACCTGGCGCCCACCGCCTCCAAGCGCATCTACCAGCAGCGCGTCGGCCGCGTCACGCGCCGGCACCCCGGCAAGGAGGCGGGCATCGTGGTGGACTTCGTCCACCCGGCCACGACCCATGACGACCCCGTCGTGACCCTGCACTCGCTGCTCGACCGCGACGTCTACCGCGGCGGTGCGATCGTCGTCGGCCCGGTGCGCCGCGGCCGCGGCCGGCGCCTCCGCGTCGAGCGCCGCGTCCTGCCCGTCACCCACGACCCGGACCGGCGGGCGACGGTCTTCGAGCGCGAGCTCTGGCGGATCGCGGTCGAGCATCTGTCGTGGCAGGAGCAGCACGTGTGGGCCGCCCTGGCCGGCGCCCGCGTCGCCTCCAACAACTGGCGCCGCGCGAAGGCGATGCTGCACTTCGACTCCACCGGCGAGCTGCGCCGGCGGTTCGTGATCACCTGCCTCCAGCGCAACCGCAACTCGCAGCTGCGCGTGCGCGCGCTGCAGGAGATCGCAGCGGCGCGCGACGCCGAGGCGTTCGACGAGGCCGTCGAGATCGTCGGCGGCTGGCCGCGCGACGAGCGCCGCGAGGGCGTCAAGGTCCTGCTGCAGGCGCTGGCCGAGCGCTCGATCGGGCGCCGCGACCAGGCCACCGCCTGGCTCTGGCGCCTGGCCGAGTACACCCGTGAGGTGCACGAGGAGTACGCGGTCCAGCGCTGGCCGGAGACCAAGCGGCTGCTCGGCCTGCTCGTCAACTCGTCGGGTGGCGCACACGCGCGCAACGCCCGGCGCCTGGTGCAGGCGTCGCGCAAGCAGGACCGGCGGCTGTCGGCCGCCCTGCTCGCCGCCGCCCTGGCCCACACGCCCGAGGCCGAGGAGGTGCTGCGCGGCGCGCGCACCCGGATGGCCCGCAAGCCGTCCGCCCTGGCTCGGGAGCTGCTGCGGAACTTCCCGAAGGGCCGGCGGCGGCGCGGTGGCCGGCGGCGCAAGGGCAAGGGCTCCGGTGGCGGAGGCGACGAGGCGGCCAAGGGCGCCGAGGCCGCGCAGCAGCAGGAGGCGGTGGTCGGGGCCGAGGGCTCGGACGACGGCGCGGGGTCGAGGCCCGGACGATGCTCCCAGGCCCAAGCGCTCACGCCGCCGGCGCAAGACCGTGAACGCCGACCCGGGCGGGAAGGCTGAGCCGGCGCCGGAGGCCGAGGTCCAGGCGGACGCCGGCGACAGCGACGGCGCAGGGCCCGCGAAGCCGAAGCGCAGCGGGCGGCGCAAGCCCGCGAAGGCGAAGAGCGACAGCGACGGCAAGACCTCGGACGCGACGCCGTCCGAGGGCGACGAGCCCGCCGCCGCCTGACGCACGGCGACGGCCACCCGACTGGCGCGGCGAAGCCGCGCGGTCGGAGTACGATCGAGGTGCGATGAGATCGCGGTTGTTCATCGCTGCACTCGGCCTGTCCCTGTCGGTCTGCGGAGGCGGGGTCGCACACGCGGTGGTCCCTCCCGGCAACGTCCTGGTCAACCCCGGTGCCGAGGACGGTGCCGCTTCGCTCGACGGTGGACCCGTGCCCGTACCGGGCTGGGTGACCGAGGGCGGCTTCACGGTCGTCGCGTACGGCACCCCGGGCACGCCACCCCGCCGGCGGGGTCGGGCGCCCACCTGTTCGCAGGCGGCCCGCAGAGCGGCGTCGCCCGCGCCGCGCAGACCGTCGACCTGAGCGCGTCGGCGTCCGAGATCGACGCCCGGCGGGTCGATGTCGACCTCTCCGGGCTCACGGGACCGCGCGGCGGCGAGAGGATCGCGGTGGAGTTCTTCGACCTGGGAGGAACGGTGCTGCTACGCGGCGGCGTCTCGGGAACGCGGGCGCTGCCGGGCAGCTCCCCCTCCCTCACTCCCGCGCGCGTTCGCGTTCCCGTGCCGCCGGGCGCTCGCCTCGCGCGCGTGACGATGACCGCGCGCGACACCGACGGCGGCACCGGCGACGTCTACTTCGACGACGTCTCCCTGCAGCTCGTCCTGCTGGCCACGCCCCGCCCGCGCTCCGGCCGCACGGTCGTCGTGACTCCCACGAAGGGGAAGATCCGCGTCTTCGACCGGCGCGGCAACCGGAAGACGATCACCCAGCCGACGGAGGTCGCGGTCGGCTCGAGCATCGACACGACCAAGGGCTCGGCGACCATCGAGTCCGCGGACGACGAGGACGGCTTCGAAATGAGCCGCGGCAGCTTCTCCCAGGGCCTCGTCGCGGTCAACCAGGACGAGGGCGATGCCACGGTGCTCTCGCTCGGCGGCTCCGGGTCGCGCGAGTGCCGAGGATCGCGTCAGCGCCGGCTCGCCACCCGAACCGACGACGACGACTTCGTCGTGCTGGCGGGGCGGATGGCCACGATGACGACCTCGGGGCCCGCCGCGTGGGTCACCGTCGACCGGTGCGACAAGACCGACGTCAAGATCCGCCGGGGCGAGGTGGACATCGCGGACACGGGCAGCCGGACCTCGTCGCCCAGAAGGGTCCGCCGGCTGTTGGGCGGGACGGGCCGGTTCCGGACCCGCGGCCGCAATAGCTCGGCCACCGTGCGCGGCAAGGGCGTCGGCTGACCCAGCGGCGCGCCCTCTCCTAGCCGGCGCGCTCGAGGTGGACCTCGCCCGCATGCAGCGACTGCACGCCGGCGTCGTCGGTCTCGACGAGCAGCGATCCGTCGTCCCCGATCCCGGTGGCGACGCCCTCGCCGCCGGCCCAGTTGACCCGCCGCCCGCGCAGCGCGTCGCGGTCGCGCCACTCGCTCAGCACGGCGTCGGCCGGCGCCTCCAGCCAGGCGTCGAGCGAGGGCAGCAACTCGTCGAGCGCCGCGGCGGGCGTCGCCACCGGCGACCCGCAGGCGCGCAGCGAGGTCGCCTGGCCCCGCAGCTCCTCCGGGAACTCGCCGGGCTCGGTCGCCACGTTCAGGCCGATGCCCAGCACCGCCCAGCCGTCCTGGGGCCGACCTTCGATCAGGATGCCCGCGAGCTTGCGGCCGCCGGCCCACACGTCGTTCGGCCACTTGATGGCGTCGGCCTCGGGGAAGGCGTGGCAGACCGCCACAGCGGCGGCCAGCGGCACGAGCGGCGTCCGCTCGTCCACCTGCAGCACCACCGACATCAGCAGCGCGCGCCCCGGCGGCGCCACCCACTGGCGGCCCTGCCGCCCGCGGCCGGCGGTCTGCTCGCCCGCGGTGACCAGCGTCCCGTGCGGCGCCCCCGCCGCGGCCAGCGCCTTGGCCCGCTCGTTGGTCGAGTCGGTCGACCGGTGGTGGACGTGCGGGTAGCCGATCATCGCGGGCTGAGCCGCACCTCGCCGTCCGGGCGCAGCCCGAGCAGCTCGGCGGCGGACCCGCGGTTGACGGCCAGCGCCAGCGACCGCCAGGCGTCCTCGTAGACGAGCAGCTGGCCCGCGGGCAGGTCCGCGAACGTGTGCACCATCAGCGCCTCATGGCCGTTGACGTCGACGCGGTCGCCCAGGCGCAGGCCGGCCGCCATCGCGTCGGCGTGGCCCACGCCCAGCGCGACGTTGCCGAAGCCGTCGATCAGCAACGCGTGGGTGACCAGGGCGTCCCCTTCGCGCCGCGCCTCGGGCAGCGCCAGCCGCTCCAGCTCGGCCGGGTCGAGGGGCTCCCCCGCGTCGGCGAACGGCGCGCCCGCCGCCAGGGCGGCGCCCACCGGCGCGAACAGGTCGCGGCCGTGGAAGGTCGCCGACAGCGGCTCGAGCCGGTGCGGCGACCGCGACACGTCGGCGGCCTCGACCGCCCCGCCGAACCGGTCCCAGGCGAGCGACAACAGCCCGTTGTCCGGCCCGACGAGCACCCGCTCGTCGTCGGCGCAGCGCACCGCGACCGCGCGCCGCTCGGTCCCGACCTGCGGATCGACGACCGCGACGTGCACCCCGGGCGGCATGTAGGGCAGCGAGTTGCGGAGCACGATCGCCCCGTGGCGCACGTCGAACTGCGGGATTCCGTGGGTGATGTCGACGATCGCGACGTCCGGCGCCGCGCGGCGGATCACCCCGTGGCAGACGCCTACGAACTCGTCGTCGAGGCCGTAGTCGGTGAGCAGCGTGACGATCACCGGCTCGCCGCGTCGCGCAGCAGCGCGTCCACCAGCCCGTCGATGTCGTGCTGCTCGGCCTCGACGTCCACGGTGAGTCCCAGGTCGCGCGCGGTGCGGCTCGTGACCGGGCCGATCGACACGACGCGCGCGCCGTTGACGCGGCCCCCGGCCTCGGTGTAGAAGCGCACGGTCGACGACGAGGTGAACGTGACGTAGTCGGCGCTCTCGGCGGCCGCGAGCTGGTCGTCGGTGAGCGGGGCGGCGACGGTGTCGTACAGGGCGACGACGTCGACCTGCGCGCCCCGCTCGCGCAGCGCGTCGGGGAGCACGTCGCGCGCCTCGGCCGCGCGCGCGACGAGCACTCGGCGCCGGTGCAGCGCGACGCCCGACAACGACTCGACGAGCGACTCGGCGATCGACTTCGGCGGCACGACGTCGGCCCGTATCCCGCGGCGGCGCAGCTCGGCGGCGGTGCCCGGCCCGATCGCGGCGACGGTCACACCGGCGAACGTGCGCGCGTCGCCGCCCGCCCGCTCCACGACGTCCATCAAGAGCGACGCGCCGTTCGGGCTCGTGACGCAGACCAGCGCGTATTCGTGCATCTGGGCGATCGCGGCGTCGATGTCGGGGTCGTCGGTGCGCGGCTCGATGCGGATCGCCGGTGTCTCGACCACCGCCGCACCCAGATCGGTCAGCCGCGCCGCCAGGCCGCTCGCCTGCGCTCGCGCTCGCGTCACGACCACGCTGCGGCCGAACAGCGGCCGCCGCTCGAGCCATTCGAGCTCGGAGCGCAGGCGCGCCACCGAGCCCACCAGCGTGATCGCGGGTGGGCGGATCCCGGCCGCCTGCACCCGCTCCGCGATGTCCGCCAGCGTCCCGACGACCGTGCGCTGACCGGGCAGCGTCCCGCGCTCGACCACGGCCACCGGCTCGTCGGCCGGCCGGCCGCCGTCGACGAGCGACGCCGCGATGCCCGCCAGGTTCTTGATGCCCATGTAGAGCACGAGCGTGCCCGGAAAGGCCGCGAGCGCCGGCCAGTCCAGGGCCGACTCCGGCTTGGTCGGGTCCTCGTGCCCGGTGACCAGGGCGACCGCTGACGCGTCGTCGCGGTGGGTGACCGGGATGCCCGCGTACGCGGGCGCCGCGACACCGGCGGTCACCGCGGGCACGACCTCGAACGGCACCCCCGCCGCGGCCAGGGCCTGGGCCTCCTCGCCGCCGCGCCCGAACACGAACGGGTCGCCGCCCTTCAGGCGGACGACGACTCCGCCCGCCCGGCCGAGCTCCACGAGCAGCGCGTTGATCTCATCCTGGGTGTGCGAGTGCCCGCCGGGCTGCTTGCCCACGTAGCGCAGGTCCGCGTCGGGTCGCGCGCCGTCGAGCGCTCCGGGCGGGATCAGGCGGTCGTAGAGGATCGCGTCGGCGCTCGCGATCAGGTCCAGCGCGCGCCGGGTCATCAGGCCCGGGTCGCCGGGTCCCGCGCCGACCAGGTAGACGGTTCCGGGCATGTGCCCAAACCCTAGTGCGCGACTCGCGCGAGAATGAGCCCGGCCGTCCGACAGAGAGGTGTCACTTGGAGTCGATTCGCAGCGCCATCGAGGATGTCTCCCGCCGTATCGCGGACGATCCGGCGCTGGGCTCGGGTCCCGACTCCGCGGCGGTCGCGGTCCACGAGGGAGGCCTGCGGTTCCGCGTTGAGGGGCCGAACGGCGCCCTGACCACCGACATGGCGCAGTCGGTCGGTGGGGGCGAGACCGCGCCTTCGCCCGGCTGGATGCTCCGTGCCGCGCTCGCGTCGTGCGACGCGTCGCTGGTCGCGATGGAGGCGGCGCGCGAGGGCATCGACCTGACCCGCCTCGAGGTCACCGTCACGAGCGAGTCCGACTCGCGCGGCCTGCTGGGCATCGACGACTCGATCCCCGCCGGTCCGCAGCGCGTCGTCGTGCGCATCGAGCTCGCTGCGAGCAACGCCGGCGAGGACCAGCTCCGCGCCCTCGCCTACCGCGCGGAGTCGCGCTCGCCGGTGCGCGACGCGCTCGCGCGCGCCGTGCCGCTGTCCACCGAGGTCGTCACGCCCTGACGCACCGGGTCACGTGGCTGCCGCGGCCGCCACGCGGCGTGGGAGCCGGGCCCGCAGGCGCCAGCCGCCGTTGGGCGTCGGTCCGGCCTCGACCTGCCCACCACAGGCGGCCGCTCGCTCGCGCAGCCCGAGCAGTCCGTTGCCCGTGCCCACGCCGGACAGTGCGGCGTCGGCGCCGGCCGGAGCGTTCTCGACCTCGACGAGGAGATCCGCGGTCCCACCGCGCACGAGCACGGACACCGCGGCGCCCGACGCGTAGCGCAGCGCGTTGGTCAGCCCCTCCTGCACAACGCGGTACGCGACCTGGGTCACCGGAGCGGGCAGCCCCTCGCGCTCGCCCTCGAGGCGCAGCGTCACGTCCAGGCCGCTCCCGACCGCCCGCGCCACGAGCTCCTGGACGAGCTCCAGGTCCGGAGCCGGGCCGATGGCGTCCTCGTCACCCAGCAGCGCGACAAGCCGCTCCATGTCGGCCCTCGCCTGATGGGCCGCGCCCGAGATCGCGTCGAACGCCTCCGCGGTGGCCTCGGGATCGTGCGGCGCGAGCCGCTGCCCGGCAGTCGCCTGCACCACCATGACGCTGATGGCGTGGGCCACGATGTCGTGCAGCTCCGATGCGATCCGCGCCCGCTCGTAGCGGACGGAGAGCGTCGCGTAGGCCTCCTTCTCGTCCGCCAGCTCGCGCGCCCTCTCGGCGAGCTGCGCCGCCACGCGCTCGCGCTCGCGGACGACCCGCCCCGTGACCCAGCCCGCCAGCGGCACCAGGGCCAGCACGTACTCCCCGTCACCAGCCGCAATGGCGCCGACCTCCGTGGCGACGATCAGTGCGACCAGGCCTCCGTACCCGCCCCAGCGGCTGTCCCAGCGGCCGGCGCAGAAACTGTGCGCCGCGACGAGGATGATCGCGGGGAACGTGTCGTTCCCCGGAAGGGCGCCGCGCGCGGCTCCCACCAGGACCAGGGCGCTCGCGGCCGCCCACGTCGCCTGCGGGTGGCGGCGCGCCGCGCCGAGCAGCGCTCCCAGCGCGATCGCCACGGAATAGTCCGGGGCCGAGCTCCACACGAACGCCGCGGCCGCGCCCAGCGCCGCACCTGCTGCCGCGACGAGGAGGTCCCGTCGCGGGGCGCGCATGTTCACACGGTGGCGTAGATCGGAAGCGACACCACGGCCTCGGACCGGCCGCGGCTGGTCGTCGCCGCGAGCGTGCCGTGGTTCAGCTTCACCCGCTCACGCGCGCGCTCGATCGCCTCGTCGCCCCGTCGCTTCGCCGGCCCGGCCACGTTCAGCTCGAGGGCGTCGTCCGCGAACCGCACGCACACCTCGACGCCGTCGGCGTCCGCAAGGGCGTCGAGGAGGCATTCGACCACGCGGTAGGCCGACAACTCGAGCCCCGCGGGAAGGGCCCGCGGGCGCCCCTCGACACGGAGCGACGCACCGGCTCCCCTGCTGCGCACGAGCAGCGCCTCCAGATGGGTCAGCGTCGGCTGCGGCGCCATCGGCGCATCATCGTGGCGCAGAACGCCGACGACCTCACGCATCTCCTCGAGGGTGCGCCGACTGTCCCGCTCGATCTCGGCGAGCGTCGCCACCGCCGCGTCGGCGTCGCCGTTCCGCGCGCCGCTGTCCGCGAGCGCGGCGAGTTCCTCGAGCCGCCGCTGTAGCAGCTCGTCGAGGTCGGCGGACAGCCGGGCGCGATCCCCGGCAACCTCCAGCCGGGCTCGCTCGTCGCGGGCTCTCCGCAGCTCGCTCGTCCGCGCCTCGAGCTGGTCGATCATCGCGGCGCGGGAGTGCACGAGGCGGCCGATCCCCCAGACCAGCAGCGTCATCGGCGCGAGGAACGTCATCGCCTCGATCGGAGCTCCCTCGGGGCCGTCGGTCAGGGTCATCACGGTCAGGAAGGCCAGCGCCAGCGCAAGGCCCAGCAACGCCGGGCGGCGGTCGCGCCGCGATCCGGCAGGGAAGACCATCAGCCAGGCGACCGGGATCACGATCCCGCACCGCACGATGTCTCCGAACAGCGCTGCGTGAATCAGCAGTCCGACCAGGACGGCCGCGAGCGCTGCGATCGGCGCCGTCCGCCGCCACAGCAGTGGCACGGTGATGGCCAGGAACGGCGCCACGGCCCACGGGCTGGCGTCGATCGTGTCGTCGTTGACGTCGGCGATCATGTACGGAATCGCGACCGCGCTCATGAGGACGGCGATCAGGACGTCGACCACACCGGCTCGCCGCAGCTCCGACTTCATGTGGGCAATCATCGTTCGGGACCTCCGGTGATGTAAAGAGGCGCCGGTGACCCGGCGTACGCCCCCACCATCGATCCCGCGAGACGACTCGTCCTCACCCTTGGGGACGAACTTCCCTCCGGGGATCACCCGGAGGGACGACCCGGATCTACCCCGCTTCGGGCGCCGGGCAGTACGCGCCCTCGGAGAAGCCCTGCGCGCCGATCCCCAGTGCCCAGTTGAAGCGGGCCCGCCAGTTCTCCCACGCGATCGCGTTGGTGAGCTCGACCATCTGCTCGTCGTCGAGGTGATCGCGCAGCGCCGTGACCAGCTCTTCCGGCACGTCGACCGGCGTCGACGTCATGCCCGCGGCGTAGTCGATGACGAGCCGGTCGAGCTCGGAGAACAGGTCGCTCGTGCGGTAGTCGTGAAAGGCGCGCAGCTCCGCCTCCGTCACGCCGTGCCCGCGTGCCAGCCACGACCCGATGTCGATGCAGAACTCGCATCCCGCCATCAGCGCAGCCTTCAGCTCACCCAGCAGCTTCAGGCGTTCGGGCACGGCGTGCGACCGGTCGACGGCCGCCTCGAAGGCGCCCATACCGAGCATGGTCGGCCGGTGGTGCGCCGACACCGCCAGCGGCTCGAGCACCCGCCCATACCGGCGTGCCGTGTAGGCGTAGGCGGCCCGGACCATCGGGCCCGCCTCGGACTTCGGGACGCCCGGCACTCGGGGGCTGCTCATGCCGTTCTTGACCCGCGGCTCGGCGCGCGCCTTCAGCAGGATCGCCAGCGGCAGCACGACGGTGAACGCAAGCGTGATCACGTTGCCGATCGCGTCGCCCGTGCCGTACTCGTCGAGCGTGAACATGTGGTAGACGAAGTGCGGCACCGACCAGACCAGGTAGGCGCCCGTCGCCACGATCACCAGCGTGCGCTCCATCACCACGGCCGCCGCGACCAGGACCAGCACGAGCGCCAGCGTCAGCGACCCGTAGTCCACGGTCAGGTGCTCGTTGAAGGGGCCGAGAGCGGACACCCAGCCGCCGCGGCCGAGCGGGAAGTCGTCGTAGAACGAGTGCGGCGCCACCAGCGCCCACAGCCCGATCGGGCCCTGCACGACCGCGAGTGTGATCAGCCCGTTGCGGATGAACATCGGCACCGTCTCTCGTTACGGACTACGCGCCACCCCGGCGCGCTGCTCAGTCGAGCGCCGGCAGCGGCTGTACGTTGAAGCGGAACTTCGCGCCCGCGGCGAGCCGGGCGCGGTACGCCGAGCGGATCCTGACCTTGACGCGGCGGATCGTGTTGGCGGGCAGCGTCTTGCTCGCGGTGCCGACCTCGCGCGTCTTGCTGCCGACCTTGATCGTGGCAGTCACCTCGACCTCGCAGCGCGCGTCGCAGCGGACACGGACGTAGAGGTAGCCGCTCCGCACGTCGCGCGCGGTGGTGTCCGACTTGATGAAGGTCAGCTTGGGCGAGTCGGGGTTACCCCCGGCGGCCTCGACCCCGGCGGGGTCGACGTGGGTGCGCGCGTCCGGCAGCGGCGTGTCCGCCACGGCCACGGGGGCGCAGACGGCCAGCGCACCTGCGCAGGCAGCAAGCATGAATGTGCGTCGCAGAGACTCCACGGATGTTCGACAGTACATGCGGTCCGGCGATATCGCCACTACTGCAACGGGGGGATCCTGACGGACCCGAGCACCTCGCCGGCGCCCGCTGTGAGCATCCGAGCGGCCACCTGGGCCCCGATGGCGGCGGGCTCGCCGGCCGGGCCCTCGAGCGCGTCACGTATCCAGGTCGACCCGTCGGGCATCCCCGCGTAGGCGCTCACGATCAGCCGCTCGCCGCCGTCGATCAGCTCGGCGTGGGCGCCGACCGGCGTCTGGCAGGTGGCGTCCAGGGCGTCGACCACGGCCCGCTCGGCGGTGTAGGCCGTAAGCGCGGCCCGGTCGGTGATCGCCGCGGCCAGCGCCCGCACGCGCTCGTCGTCGGCGCGCGCCTCGAGCGCCAGGCACCCCTGCCCGGGCGCCGGGGTCAGGACGGTGGTGTCGATCACGGCGCGACCGGCGGCCAGGCCCAGGCGGTCGACCCCGGCCGCGGCCAGCACGATCGCGTCGAAGTCCCCCTCGGCCAGCTTCCGCAGCCGGGTGTCGACGTTGCCGCGCAGATCGCGCACGTCCAGGTCGGCGCGGGCCGCCAGGAGCTGCGACCGGCGGCGCAGCGCGCTCGTGCCGATCACCGCGCCCTCGGGAAGCGCGTCGATGCCGTCGAAGCCACCGCAGAGCACGTCGTGAGGGTCGGCCCGCTCGGGCACGCCGACGATCGCCAGGCCGTCGGGCAGGACGCCGGGCACGTCCTTGGCCGAGTGGACCGCCAGGTCGGCCCGGCCGTCGAGCAGAGCCTCCTCGATCTCCTTGACCCAGCGCGACTTGTCGCCGATCGCGCGCCGGGCGTCGCCGGACGTGCGCACCTCGACCAGCTCGACCTCGTCGTCCAGCAGGCCGGCCACGTGCGTGGCCTGCACCAGCGCCAGCGCGCTGCCCCGCGTCGCGAGGCGGATCACCTAGGAGGACCGCTTGGTACGGCGGTGGTCCTCGAGCGACCGGACCTCGGCGCCGGACCCCGGCTCGAAGGCCGACTCGATCCCGAACAGCTCGCGCACCGCCTGGAGATAGGCGTAGCCCGAGTCGCCCTCGGTGATGCCCTTGAGCCGCACGGTCGGCTCGTGCAGCAGGCGGGAGACGATCGCCCGCGCCATCACGGCCAGGCGCTCGCGGTCGGCCTCCGACAGCGACTCCCAGCGCGGCTCGTTCTCGCGCAGCACCTGCGCGACGATCGCCTCGCCCTGTTCGCGCAGCGCGGTGATCGTGGGGACGACCTCGAGCGTGGCGAGCCAGCTCTCGTAGCGCTGCGCCTCCTCCTCGACGATCCTGCGCGCGCTGCTCGACTCGGCCTCGCGCACGGACAGGTTGCGGGCCACCTGGCGCTGGAGGTCGTCCATGTCGTAGAGCGTCACGCCGGCGAGCCTGCGAAGGGAGGGATCGATGTCGCGCGGCACGGCGATGTCGATCAGGAGCAGCGGCCGGTTGTCGCGGAGCTCCATGACGGTCTCCATCTCCTCGCGGCCGACCAGCGTGTGCGGCGACCCGGTGGACGAGACCACGATGTCGGCCGCGGCCAGCTGCGCCGGAAGCTCCTCGAAGCGCACGGCGTGCCCGTCGAAGCGCTGCGCCAGCCCGATCGCGCGGTCGTAGCGGCGGTTGGCGACGAACACCGTCTCGACGCCGCGCTCGTGCAGGGCGCGGGCGGTCAGCTCGCCGGTCTCGCCCGCGCCGATGATCAGCACGCGGCGGTGGGAGAGCTCGCCCAGCGTCGCCTCGGCCAGCTGCACGGCCACCGACGAGACCGACACGCGCGAGCGGCCGATCGCGGTCTCGGTGCGGGCGCGCTTGCCGGCGCCGAGCGCGTCGCGGAACAGACGGTTGGCGATCGGGCCGGTGACGCCCTCGACCAGCGCGAGCTCATACGCCCGCTTGACCTGGCCCTGCACCTCGGCCTCGCCGACGATCATCGAGTCGAGCCCCGCCGCGACCTCGAACAGGTGGCGGACGGCCTCGCCGTCGCGCAGCGAGTACACGTGGCCCATCAGCTCGGTGGGGCGGATCTCGCCCTGGCGGGAGAGCACGCCGAGCGCCTCGTTCTCGGCGCCGACCGGGTCGCTCGTCACGAAGTAGAGCTCGGTGCGGTTGCAGGTGGAGATCGCCACCGCCTCCTGGACCGCGGTGTGCAGCAGCAGCTCGCGCAGCACGCCGGCGGCGCGGCCCTCGGGCAGCGCAAGGCGTTCGCGCAGCTCGAGCGGCGCGGTCTTGTGGGAGACCCCGAGGGCCAGCAGTCCGGCGCTCACAGCCCGCGCTTCTCCGCCGCCTCGTTCAGCTCCGCGACCTTCTTCTCCGTCCGCGAGATCTTGCGCCCGATGATCCCCACGTAGATCAGGATCAGGACGACGAACACCGAGTACGCCGCGAACACGTAGCCGCCGTTGTCGTCGAGCGGCACGTCGACCGCCAGCAAACTCGTCATCGGCTCAGTTCACCGCCCCCAGCGGTTGGGCGACCGGCTCGTCCGCCGGCTCCTCGTCCGCGGCGCCCTCCAGGCGGCGGCGGAGCCTGCGCACATGGTCGCTCGTGTTCTTCGAGGTCAGCTCGACCTTCCACAGCGTCACGAACAGCATCGCCATCGCGATCAGCGCGACGATGAACGTCAGGCGCATCTCGCCGGGCAGGGCGCCCCCGGTCTCCGAGAGCACCCGCGGGTGGGTGTACTGCTGGGCCATCCGGACCGCGATGAAGTTGATCGGCACGAACGCGCCCGCGGTGATCGCGAACACGCTGGCGTAACGGCCCTGGCGCTCCGGGTCCTCGATCGAGAAGCGCAGCGGCTGGTAGCAGCAGTAGAGCAGGAAGATGATCAGGAACGAGACGAGCATCGGCTCGTCCCACAGCCACCAGTGGCCCCAGGAGGCGCGCGCCCAGATCGCCCCGGTCACCAGCACGCCCAGGCCGAGGATGATCGACAGGTGGATCGCCACGTAGGAGCGCACGTCCCACTTCCGCTCCCCCGTGCGCAGGTGCTGGATCGCGAAGAGGCCTCCGGCGACGAAGCCGAACAGGGCGACGATCGCCATCGGCACGTGCAGGTAGAAGATCTTCTGCATGAAGCCCTGGTCGGCGTCCAGGGGCGCGTAGAAGAAGATCAGCCCGAGCGCCAGCGCAAAGGTGGCTGCGGTGGTGAACGCCAGCGGGGCCAGGCCCTTCCCGTACCGCACGGGTCAATCCTCCAGGAGGAAGTCGAAGACGGCTGTCGACAGCAGCATGAACACTAGATCGTAGAGGCCCAGGACCGCCACCCATCGGGCGAGATCGCCCGTCTCGGGGTGTACGGCGAACAACGGCTCGGTTGCTCGCGCGGCCGCTATGAGGACAGGGGTCAGGAGCGGCAGCAGCAGGAGCGGCACGAGCAGGTCCCGGGCGCGCGCCTCGGCGGCCAGCGCGGCGACCAGCGACCCCACCGTCGCCAGTCCCAGGTTGGCCAGCGCGAGCACCGCCAGCAGGGCCGGGAGCTGGTCGACCGGGCTCGGCCCGAGGAGCAGGATCGCGTAGGCGGGGATCGCGACCAGCTCGAGCACGGTCAGGTAGAGGAACATCGCGGTGGCCTTCGCCACGAACACCGCGGTGCGGTCGATCGGGGCCAGCAGCAGCCCGTCGAGCCCGCCCTGCTCGCGCTCGTGGGCGAACAGGCGGTTGACGGCAAGCACCGTGGCCAGCAGCAGCGTCACCCACAAGACGCCCGAGGCCAGCTCGCCGTCCAGGCGATCGCGGTCCAGGCCGAAGTGGAACAGCACGAACGCGGTCACGCTGAACAGCGCCATCGCGGGCACGGACTGCTTCGTGCGGATCTCGATGCGCAGGTCCTTGCGCAGGATCGCGGCCGCGGCGCGGATCACCGGTAGAGCCCTCGCAGGTCGTCGATCGTCGCCTCCGAGCCCGCGATCCGCGGCTTGCCGCGGACCAGCCCGAGCACGACGTCGGACTCGGCCAGGCCGCCCTCGACGTCGTGGGTCACGAGCACGCGTGTGCGGCCGCTGGCCCTGCCGATCAGCGGCTCGAGCAGCTCGGCGGCGGCCGGGTCCAGGTTGGCTCGCGGCTCGTCCAGCAGCAGCACGGGCGGGTCGTGCAGCACGGCGCGCGCCGTGGCCACGCGCTGGACCATCCCGCGCGAGAGGTCGCGCACGGGGTCGTCGGCGCGGCGCTGCATGCCGACCTGCTCGAGCACCTCGCCGATCCGCTTCGCCTCGACGCCGTGCAGCCGCGCGTGGAAGGCCAGGTTCTCGCGCGCGGTCAGGTCGCGGTACAGGAGCGGCTCGTGGCCCAGGTAGCCGATGCGGCCGCGCACCTTCCACGCGTCGTCGGGCAGGTGGGCGTCGAGCACGCGGACCGATCCGTCGTGAGGCCGCAGCAGCGTCGCCAGCACGCGCAGGAGGGTCGTCTTGCCGGCGCCGTTCGCGCCGAAGACGCCGAGCGTGCGCCCTGCCGGCACGGCGACCGTGACGCCGTCCAGGGCCAGGCGCTCGCCGTAGCGGCGTACGGCACCCTCGAGCGCGATCGCGGGCTCGGGATCAGTCACGCTCGAGCGTCGCGGCGGCGTGCTTCAGCGTCGGCTCCACGACCGGCCACGACTGCCGCACGCCGTTCGGTGAGCCCGGGAAGTTGACGATCAGCGTGCGACCGCGGATGCCGGACACGCCGCGCGTGAGGATGCCGAGCGGCGTGTGGTGGCGCGACTCGGCCCGGATCGTCTCCGCGTACCCCGGCGCGTCGCGCTCGATCACGTCGCGCGTGGCCTCGGGGGTGACGTCGTCGGCGGTCATGCCGGTGCCCCCGGTCGTGAACACGAACCGCACGTCGTCCTCGTCGGCCAGACGGCGCAGGGCGGCGGCGATCGCGGCGCGGTCGTCGGGCAGCACGTGGTGGACGGTCTCGAGGCCCGCGTCGCGGCACAGGTCGACCAGCGCGGTGCCGGAGACATCCTCGCCCTCGCCGCGGGCGCGCGTCGTCGAGATCGTGAGAACCGCCGCTCGCATCGGGCGCAGAGCCTACGGGCCCCCACCGGCCGATCACTAGCATCCGCCTCTGTGCCGCACGGTGCCGGGCCCCCGCGGACCCTCGAGCGCGATCGCGAGATCGCAGCCCTCCGGGAAGCCGTCGATGCCGCCGCGGACCGGCGGGGGACGCTCGTGGCCATCGAGGGACCCGCCGGCGCGGGCAAGACGACGCTGCTGCTGACAGCGCGCGGCCTGGCGGAGGCCGCCGGCCTTGAGGTGTTCACCGCGCGCGGCGGCGAGCTCGAGGGCGAGTTCCCGTTCGGCATCGCCCGGCAGCTCTTCGAGGGCCGCCTGGCGCGGGCGTCCGAGGCGGACCTCGACGCCGCGTTCTCGGGCAGCGCCGGGCTGGCGCGTGACGCGCTCGGGCTGGGATCCGGCGCGCCGGAGGAGGGCGGCCGCGACCGGACGCTGCCCGCCCTGCACGGCCTCTACTGGCTGACCGCGAATCTGGCGACGCGGTCGCCGCTAGCCATCCTCGTCGACGACGTGCAGTGGGCCGACGTGCAGTCCGTGCAGTGGCTCGAGTACCTGGCCCGCCGCCTGGCCGACCTGCCTGTCGTCGTGATCCTGGCGCGGCGGCTGGGCGAGGCTCGCGCGGCGGTGATGCTCGACGAGCTTGGGCTCGACCCCGCCACGGTGCTGCTCCAGCCCGCGCCGCTCACGGTCGAGGGCGTGTCCGAGCTGCTGCGCGAGCTGCTCGGCACCGAGCCCGAGCAGGCGTTCGTCGCCGCCTGCGGGCACGCGACCGGCGGCAACCCGTTCCTGATCGGCGAGCTGGCGGTCGCGCTGCGCGACGAGGGCATCGCACCGGTCGACGCCAACGCCGGCCGCGTCACCGACGTGACCCTCGTCGACGTGGCACGCAGCGTCGTGCGCCGTCTGCGGCGGCTGCCGCCCGAGGCGCTCGAGCTGGCGCGGGCCGCAGCGGTGCTCGGGAAGGGAGCGGCGCTGCCGGTGGCCGCCGGTCTCGCCGGGCTGGACGAGCAGCGCGCCGCCACCGCGCTCGACGCGCTCGCGCGCGCGGACCTGATCCAGCCCGAGACCACGATCGAGTTCGTCCACCCGCTGATCCGCGGGGCGATCTACGGCGAGCAGCACCCGGCCGAGCGCGCGCTGACGCACCGGGCCGCAGCCCGGCTGCTGCGCGAGGCCGGCGCCGCGCCGGAGGCCGTCGCGTCACACCTGCTGGAGACGGAGCCCGCCGCCGATCCCTGGGTGGTGGACCGGCTGGCCGAGGCCGCCGCGAGCGTGTTCCAGACCGGCACGCCCGCCGCCGCGGTGCCCTACCTGGAGCGCGCGCTGCGCGAGCCGCCGGGCGACGATCAGCGCGGCACGCTGCTGCACGAGCTCGGCCGGGCGCAGCTCCTGAGCGCGACCCATGACGCGGTCGACACGCTGGACGACGCGGTGCGGCTGCTGAGCGGACCGGAGCGCGCGGCCGCACTGTACGACCGAGCTCATGCGCTGGGCCTCAGCGGCCGGCTCCCGGAGGCGCTCGAGGCGTGGAGCGTCACCGCCGACGCCTTCGCCGAGTTCGACCCGTCCGCCGCGCGCGACGTGACCCACACCCGGCTCGGGATCGCACTGCTGATGCCCGACACCGCGGGCGCGACCCACGCGGAGCTGGCTCGGTCCGATCCGCCGCGCAGGGGCGACACGCTCAGCTCCGCGCGGCTGCTGGCCACTCTGGCCAACGGCGCCGCGTTCAAGAACGAGCCGCGCGATTACGTGGCGGACCTGGTCGAGCGCGCGCTGTACGACTTCACGCTGGCCGACGAGGCGGGCGACAACTTCATCGCCTTCGCCCAGGCGGTGTGGGTCGCGATGTTCTGCGGGGAGCTCGACCTGGCCGAGCGGAACGTCCAGCGAGCGCTCGACCGGGCGCGCGAGCGCGGTCTCCAGATCGACTTCCAGCTCTCGTCTCTGCTGCTCGCGCTCGTCGAGTACGCCCGCGGGCGCCTCTGGCGGGCGGAGGCGTACGGTCGCGACGCGCTCGGCGCCGCGGCCGGCGACGTCAACCAGGTGATGTTGCCGATCAGCCTGGCCGTCCTGGTCCATCCGATGATCGAGCGCGAGGGCACGCAGGAGGCGGCGGCGCTGATGGACGAGCACGACATGTGGGGCGACAAGATCGGCGCGGTGGTGTCGTTCCCGCTGCTCGTGCGCGGACGCCTGCGACTCGCGCTCGGGCGCCCGCGCGAGGCGATCGAGGACTTCCGCACCCACGCCGAGCTCGACCGCAACGCGAGCCGGCTGAACCACGCGCACACCCCCTGGCGGTCGTCGCTCGCGCTGGCTCTGCACGCGACCGGCGAGGACCTCGACGAGGGGCGCCGGCTGGCGGAGGAGGAGCTGGAGCTCGCGCGGGCGTTCGACTGCGCCCGCGAGGTCGGGCCGGCGCTGCGGGTGGCGGGGCTGCTCGCCGGCGGCGACGCCGGACTCGAGCTGCTCGAGCAGTCGGTGACGGAACTGCGCGGGACGCCGTTCGACCTGGAGCTGACCAAGTCGCTCGCGGAGCTCGGGGCCGCGACGCGGCGCGCCGGGCAGCGGACCGAGTCCCGCGAGCTGCTCGGCGAGGCGCTCGACCTGGCCGACCGCTGCGGCGCCACCACGATCGAGGAGCGCCTGCGCGGGGAGCTGCGCTCGGCCGGGGCGCGCCCGCGGCGCACGCGCGCCTCGGGGCCGTCGGCTCTGACCGCGACCGAGCGCCGGATCGCCGAGCTGGCGGCCTCCGGGATGACGAACCGCGAGATCGCGCAGGCGCAGTTCGTCACCACGAAGACCGTGGAGACCCACCTGGCCAGCGTCTACCGCAAGCTCGGCACCGCAGGGCGGCGCGGGCTGGCGGAGGCGCTGGCCGAGGGCGGGCCGGGTACCTGATCAGGACCTCAGGCCGCGGCCACGGCCGCCGGTTCGCGGTCCGCGGCCACCAGTCGCGCGACGCCCGCCCACGCGGCCGCCAGCACCAGGCCGCCCGCGCCCGTGAGGACGTCGACGGGGATCGAGGCGAACCAGCCGATCAGCAGCACCAGCCCGAGCCCGGCGGGGTCGAGCCGCTTGCGGACGTCGGCGACGGTAAGGGTGATGTAGCCCGCGACGATCGCCAGCACGCCGATGCCGAACAGCGGGCCGAGCGCTTCGCCGCCGTTGACGGCGGTCGCGAACGCGGCGACGAACAGCAGCGCGTTGCCGACCGCGGCCAGGCTCGCGCCGATGCGGGCGGGCCGGACAGCGGCGGCGCGGGCGAACAGCCCAAGCGCTCCGGCCGTGGCCGCCAGCGCGGCCACGAAGAACCACTCGAGCACGTAGTCGAGCGTGTCCGTGAACGTTGTGCCCTGCTCGTCGACCAGGCCGATGGCCCCGGTCACGGCGTAGGCGCCCGCGGCGGCGAGTGCGAGGGGGAGGATCAGCTGGTTGCGGTTCATGAGCACGTCCTTTCCGGTTGGTGTCGCCGCACCGTAAGCCGCCCCCGCCAGGCCCGACATCGGTCCGCGGACCGATCTTCGGATCGGTCCTGCGACCGATCCGCACGCCCGCGAGCACGGCTACGGTGATCCCGTGCCGAGCCGCGCCCACCTGTCCGAGATCGCCGACGCCGCCCTGGCCCTGCTCCTGTTCGGGACCGGGCTCTGGTTCGTGATCGACACCCCGTTCGCGGAGGACGTGGTCGAAGGCCCCACGGGCCTGAACGTGGTCACCGTGGCGCTGCTGACGCTGCCGCTCGCGGCGCGCCGGGTGGCGCCGTTCGCGGTCGTCGCGACGGTGTTCGCCACGCTCGCGCTGCGGGCGCTCGTCGCCGATCCGCTCGAGATCTACACGGGCCCGCTCGCAGGCGTCGTGGCGGTCTACTCGGTGGCCGCCTACGGGTCGCTGCGCGCGGCGATCGGCGGCATCGCCCTCACCGTCCCCTGCGTCGCGGTGGCCGCCATCGAGGGCTCGGGCAGCGACGCCAGCCCCGAGTTCGTGCCGGTGATGGTGCTGCTGGGAGTGGTCTGGGCGATCGGCCGCGTGGCCGGCACGCGCTACGCGGCGGCGTGGACCCTCGACCGCCGGCGCGAGGACGAGGCGCGCGCCGCGGTCGCCGCCGAGCGCGAGCGCATCGCCCGTGAGCTGCACGACTCCGTCTCCCACTCGCTGGCGGTGATCGCCATGCAGGCCGGCGGGGCCGAGGGGATCATGCGCAAGGACCCGGACCGGGCCGCGGAGAGCCTGCGCTCGATCGAGCGCACGGCGCGCGAGGGCCTCACGGAGATGCGCCGCCTGCTGGGCCTGATCGCACCGGCGGACGAGGCCGCCGACCGCGCGCCCCAGCCTGACGTCGATCGGTTGCCCGAGCTGGTCGAGAACGCCCGCGGCGCCGGGCTCGACGTCCGGCTCGACACCACGGGGGAGCCGCACCCGGTCCCCGCAGGCGTCGGCCTGTCGGCCTACCGGATCGTGCAGGAGGCGCTGACGAACGCCGCCAAGCACGCCCGCGATCCCGCGACGTACGTGACGCTGCACTGGTCGCCGACCGCGCTCGACATCGAGGTCGTCAACGACGGCGCCCCGCCCGCGAACGGGAACGGGCCCGGAGGCGGTCGTGGGCTGATCGGCATGCGCGAGCGCGCCGAACTGGTCGGCGGCCGGCTCGAGGCGGGCCCGCTCCAGGACGGCTCCTACCGCGTGCACGCCCACCTGCCCCTGGAGACGCGCCCGTGACCGTGCAGGTCCTGCTGGCCGACGACCAGGAGCTGGTGCGGGCCGGCCTCGAGATGATCCTCGAGGCCGCCGGCGACCTGTCGGTCGCGGGCCAGGCGGCCAACGGCGCCGAGGCCGTCGAGCTCGCGCAGAGCCTCGAACCCGACGTCGTCCTCATGGACATCCGGATGCCGGTGATGGACGGCATCGAGGCCACCCGCCGGATCACCGCGGCGGGCACCACGGCACGCGTGCTGGTGCTCACCACCTTCGACCACGACG
Organism: uncultured Actinomycetes bacterium; assembly: GCA_963724205.1. GTDB lineage: Bacteria > Actinomycetota > Thermoleophilia > Solirubrobacterales > Thermoleophilaceae > CAVRTK01. The sequence continues at coordinate 325,660 of CAVRTK010000001.1, forward strand.
AGCACGTGTTCGACGCGTTCCGCGCGGGCGCCAGCGGGTTCCTGGTCAAGGACGCGCCGCGCGAGCAGATCGTGGACGGCATCCGCGCCGTGGCGGCCGGCGAGGCGCTCGCGTCGCCGTCGGTGACCCGCCGGCTGATCGAGCGGCTTGCCGACGCGCCCGGCGCCGCCCCCGCGCGGGCCCGCGAGCTCGACCAACTGACTCCGCGCGAGCGCGAGGTGCTGGCCGCCGTGGCGCGCGGCCTGTCGAACGCGGAGCTGGCCGAGCGCTTCGTCCTGAGCGAGAAGACGGTCAAGACGCACGTCTCGTCGATCCTGCTCAAGCTCGGCGTGCGCGACCGCGTGCAGGCCGTGATCCTGGCCTACGAGGCCGGGCTCGTCGTGCCCGGCCGGGAGTGACCGCGTCGCCTAGCGCCCGCGCTTCGACGGCGGCGCCGGCGGCAGGGCGATCGGCCCGCCCGGCAGCTTGATCTGGCCGCGCTTGCCCGCGGTGGCCGCCCAGCCGCGCAGCGACTCGAACGGCAGCGTCGGCGACCCGTCCAGGCGGACCAGCGACAGGTCGAAGTAGCCGCCGGGGAAGCCCTCCGGCGGCGTGACGAACGTGAACTGGAGCATCTGCACGACGTTCTTGTCGCGCTGGGCCATCGTGTACGCCTTCTTCAGGTACGCGCTCCGCACGTGGTCGCCGAGCGAGTACTTGCCGCTCTGGAAGTAGCCGTACTCGGTCAGGTAGACGGGCGGCACCTTGCCCTTGGGCGTCGTCAGCGCGCGGATCTTCTGCAGCGAGGTCAGCGTGCCGGTAAGCCGGTCGAGCGACCCGAGCGTCGCGTTGTCCGCGCCCTTGTACGCGTAGTTGGGCTTGTGGCGGTAGTCGTAGGGATGGTGCGCGAAGCCGTCCGCGCGGAGCGGCTTGCAGGGGCCGCGGTTCAGCTTCGGCGGCCGCGTCGCGGCGGCGCGCACGCGAGCGGACGAGGCACGCGTGGAGTCGACCTCGTCGGGGTCGACGCCCGGGTCGAGCGCGCCGCTGTCGCCGCCGCCGCCGCCCTTGGCGCCGGTCGCACAGGTCACGTCGCGGATGAACTCGAGCGGCGCGATCGATCGCTTCTTGATCGCGTACGGAGCGGTCTCGCCGATCAGCACGAGCGCCCGCTTGTCCGCACGCTTGATCTGCTTGTAGCCGGCCTCGTACAGCTCCCGGTAGAGCGCCGGCGCCTTCGCGAACGGCTGCATCCACGACACGTAGTTCGGCTCGTTCCAGATCGAGTAGCGATCGACCCGGCCCTTGAAGTGGGTGGCCACCGCGCGCACGAACTCGCCGTACGCGGCCGGCCGCGGCCCGTAGACCCCGCGCCTGCGGTTGTAGGTGGCCCAGGCCGGCGCCGGGCCGGTGAGCGTGAGCTGCACGCGGATGCCCTGCGCCGCGGCGGCGTCCACCAGCGAGTCGTACGGCGCCCAGTCGTAGGCGACCGGCGACGGCGGCGTCCGGTCGTTCGGCGCGTTCGCCACGTTCTCCCAGAGCATGTTCACGCGCACCCGCGTCGCGCCGATGTCGTGCGCCTGCTGGAGCGCGCGGTCACGGTCGTAGTAGGCGCGGGACAGGAACACCGGGTCGTCCTGCACCGCGATCTCCATGCCCTTGGCCGCGTGCGCGGACTGGGCGCCGACCAGCAGCATCACGAAGGCGACGAGCAGCGAGCGCCTCACCTGCGCACCACCACCCGCGCGGTCGCAACGCGCTTGTTGCCGGCCAGGTCGCGCACCTCGACGCGCACGGTGTAGCGGCCGGGCTTGCGGTAGCGGTAGCCGAGCTTGGCCCCGTCGACGAAGCCGATCCGCGGCACGGCCAGCGTGCCCCGCCCACCGTCGCCGTACCGGACCGACACGGTCTTCACGCCCGACCCGGCGATCGCCTCGCCGTCGGACGCGCTCAGCTCGATGTTCGCCGGCCGGCGCATCTTCGAACTGCGGGCGGTCAGGTCGATCGTCGGCGCGGTCGTGTCGACGAAGAGCGCGCGGTCGGGGCCCTCGCTGGTCTGCCCGCGCGAGTCCACCGCGTACACCGTCCAGGCGTGCGCGCCGTCGGGCAGGTTGCTCGCGGTGACCGACGTGCTCGCGGTGGTGGTGATCGGCTGGCCGTCCACCTCGACGCGGTACTGCATGTCGCCCCAGGGGTCCTCGACCTTGCTCCACTTGAGCTTGAACGAGCGCTTGCGCGTCCAGTCGTCGAAGTTGCTGCCGCCGACCTCGCGCGGCTCGCGGTCGAACACCGCGACCATGATCCGGCGGCCGGCGCCCGAGCCCTGGACGTAGGCGACCGCGACGTCGCCGTACGAGTCCGCGCTCGCGTCGATCCCGGCAGGGGTATCGACCGGCCCGAGGGCGGGATCGCTGATCGTGACCGGCGGGTCGAAGCGACGGGCGTTCCAGTGGCGGGCGACGAGCGACGGCGCGCCGGCCGGGTCGCGCGCCTGCCAGGCGATCGTGCCGCGGCCGTTCTCGGCCAGCGCCGACACCGTGTCCGGGGGCAGGTCGCTACCGGGGGCGACGAACTGCGAGGGGTCCCATTCGTTGTCGGAGCCGAGCGTCCCGCCGATCACGGCGTTGGGCCCCGGGACCGGCACGGCGGCCAGGCCGCGGCCCTTGCCGGTCATGTCGAAGGCCGGCGCCCCGACGCCGAACGTGCCGGTGTCGATCGGCACCGGCGGGCCCAGCTCGGAGCCGATCAGCCGGCGGGCGAACACGCGCGAGCCGCCGTCGAAGTCCTGGCGAGCGACGACCCAGGCATAGGACGAGTCGTCTTCGATGTCGACCGACGACCCGCTCGCGGCGCCCGCGGCGCGGCCGTCGAGCGATGGCACGCCGACCTCCTGCGGGACCTGCGAGAGCCGCGTGCGTATGACGCGGCGCACGTAGACATGGCCGGCCTCGGTCCAGGTGGCGATCGCGGTCCCGTCCGCCGAGGTGGCGATCTGGACCTGGCCGGCCGAGCGGGCGCGCTCGATGTCGAGCGGGTCGGGCAGCAGGTTCCAGGTCGTGCCCGACAGGCGCGCGACCCGCAGGTCGCCGTCGACCTCGAAGGCCACGTGGGCGGCGCCGCTCGGGCCCATCGACAGGGACGGGTTGGTCGCGCCCGGGGCGGCCGGCGCGACGGCGTAGACGGCCTCGGGCGCGCTCCAGTCGCTCGACCCCTCGGGGCGCACGGACGCCCACACCGAGCCGCCGTTCAGCCACACCGCGACCGCGCGGCCGTCGTCCGCGCTCGAGATCCGCGCCTGCGAGGAAGGCGTGAGCTGGCCGGTGTCGAGCCGGCGCGGCTGGCGCGGCGACCCGGCGGCCAGGAACGACACGAAGACGTGGTTGACCCCGGCGTCGCGCTTCAGGTAGACGAGCTGGCCGTCGCTGTCGCGCGACAGCGCCACCCCGCCCAGCTCGGCGATGTCGGCGCTCGGCCCGTCGACGGACTGGCCGGGGAAGTAGGCCGCCTGCGCCGACGCAAGCGGCAGCGCCAGCGACAGCGCCGTCCCGGCGATCGCGACCCGCAGCGCGCGCCTCATCCGCCGCCCTCCGGGATGTCGAACTGCTGAGTGCGCCGGTTCCAGTCGCCGACTATCGCCGCGCCCGGCTTGGGGTTGCCGGCCATGTCGAAGACGCCCTTCTGGTGAACCGGAGACTGCGGCTTGGGGTTGCCGCCGCTCCATGCGGGCCGGCACCAGAACTCCTGGAGCATGGTCACCGCTCCGGAGAGCCACGGCTTGGTGGCGTAGACGCCGAGGTGGAAGTCCAGCCAGTCGGCCTGGAACTCATAGGTGCCGCGTTCCTCGAACGGGCCGGAGCGGTTCGCCTCGGCGCCGAACTCGGTGACCATCAGTGCCTTCGCCGGATACCAGGAGCGGATCGCGTCGAGGTAGCCGGAGAGCTTGTCGCGGTCGGCCACGGAGCCGCCCGGGCCGGGGTACCAGCCGAAGTAGTCGTTGATCCCGAGGAGGTCGAACGGCGCGTACGCGGCCTGGGGGCCCTGGAGCGGATAGCCCTGGATCGCCAGCGACACGGGCCGCGTCGGGTCCAGGCGCTTGGCCTCGGCGGCGCTCTGGTCGAAGTAGCGCTTCTCCGCGATCGTCGGCTCCGGGTTCAGCTCGTTGCCGACGCGACCACGTGAACACCGACGGGTGGTTCTGGAACTCGCCGATCATCTCCTGGAGCTGGGACAGCGCCTCCTTGCGCACCGCCGTCTTCTTGAGCGTGGCGCTCGGCACCTGGTAGACGGGGATCTCCGACCACAGCAGCACGCCCATCCTGTCGGCCAGCTCGTGCATGACCGGCGGGAACGGGTAGTGCGTGCGCAGCACCGTGCCGCCCACGGACTTGAGCCGGTCGATGTAGCGCTGCTGCATCTCCGGGGTCACCGCGCCGCCCACGGCCGCGTCGTCCAGGTGGAGGAAGCCGCCGCGCAGGTCGACGGGCAGTCCGTTCAGGTAGAGGCGCCCGTTCTGCACGGTCAGCGAGCGGATGCCGCTGTGCAGCTTCCAGCCGGCCAGCGACCGGCGCCCCACCTTCGCCTGGATGTCGACGTCGTACAGGAACGGGTCCGCGGGGTTCCACAGGTGCGGCTGCGCGACGTTCAGCGTGCCGGTGAACGTCTGCGTCTGGCCCGGGTTGACCTTCCTCGTCCCGAGCTTGATCCGCTGGCCCCCGTAGGTGCTCTCGACGGTGGTCTTCAGCGGCTTCTTGCCGAAGTTGGCCACCGGGACCGAGTACTCGACGCGCGCCGGGCCGCCGCGGGTGGGCAGGATCGGGCGCACCACGGGGTCGCCGAAGTCGAGCCGGTCGATCTTGCGGAGGTAGACGTCGGCGAGGATGCCGCCGTAGTTCCACCAGCCGCCGCCGGGCGCGCCGTCGATCGTGACCACGCTGGGCGGGAGGTCGGTGGCGCGGCGGCGGTTGTCGACGCGCACCACGAGCCGGTTGGTCTTCTTGGGGTCGACGCCGCTCAGGCGCACCTCGAACGGCAGGTAGCCGCCGTCGTGCGAGTTCATCAGCTTGCCGTTCAGGTAGACGTCGGCCCGGTAGCGGGTCGACTCGAACCGGACGGCCCAGTCGACTCCCTTGCTGGCCGACGGGGCCTTGAAGTCCTTGCGGTACCAGACCACCGAGCCGGCCTGCGACGCCGGCGAGGAGTCCCCGGCGTTGAACGCGTTCGGCACCGACACGGTCGTCCATCCCGACGAGCTCGTCTGCGCGAAGAAGCGCCGCTTCTGGCCCTTGTCCGACGGGTCCCGCCGCATGAGCCAGTCGCTGCCGCTCAGCAGGTAGCGCCCGTCGGCCCCGTCCTGGGAGACCTGGGTGTCGGGCGGCTTGACGACGCGCTTTGCCGCATCCGCCGGGGCGGCGGCGACAAGCAGCGCTAGCAGCCCGAGCAGGGCAGGGAGGAACGACCGAGGGAGCGGCACTTCGCCCCCAACGCTAGAGATCGCGACGAGTTGCGCTCCGCGTTTGTTAAGGATCTTGCAGGTCGCCGCGCGACCAGTCGGACTTCCCGCCCGACTTCTCGATCAGCGCGATCCCGGCCACCTCGACCCCGCGCTCCACGCCCTTGACCATGTCGTAGACGGTCAGAGCTGCCACCGAGCAGGCGGTGAGCGCCTCCATCTCGACGCCGGTCCGGCCCGTGGTCCGCGCCTCCGCCATCAGCGTGACGATGCCGGTCGCGGGGTCGACCGTGATGTCGACGTCCACGAACGACAGCGGCAGCGGGTGGCAGAGCGGGATCAGCTCGGCCGTGCGCTTGGCGGCCTGGATGCCGGCGATGCGGGCCACGGCGATCACGTCGCCCTTGGGCGCCGCGCCCTCGGCCACGAGCGCGGCGGTCTGCGGGGTCATCCGCACCACTCCACGGGCGACCGCGCGCCGGTCGGTCACCGGCTTGCCGCCGACGTCGACCATGCGGGCGCTGCCCTCGGAGTCGGTGTGGGAGAGGCCGCGGGCTGGTCGCTCACGCCGGCGCGGCGGTGCGCTGCGCGGCGGCGATCAGGTCGCGGACGGCCTGCTCGTCACCCGCGCGCAGCAGCTCGATCGGGTCGGGATCGCCGTTCACGATCGACTCGAAGAAGACCTTGCGGTCCTGGTAGGTCGGCAGCGTCATCTTGGCCCAGCCGCGCGCCTCGTTCAGCAGCTCGGCCAGGCGCGAGTGGTGCTCTCCGTAGGTGTCGGCGATCTCGCGCTTGATGCGCTTGGCCAGCGCCGGGCTGGCCCCCGCGGTGGAGATGGCGATGGCCAGCGGGCCGGTCCGCACGATCGCGGGGAGGATGAAGTTGCAGAGCGGCGGGACGTCGACGATGTTCACGAGCATCGCGCGCTTCTCGGCGTCCTCGAACACCTTGATGTTCACGTCGGTGTCGTTGGTCGCGGCGATCGCGATGAACGTCGCCTCGAGGTCGCCCTCCCGGTACTCGCGCCGGATCCAGTCGATCGATCCCTCGTCGGCCAGGTTGCGGAGCGGCTCGATCGCGTCGGGCGCGATCAGCGTGACCTTGCCGTCGCAGGCCAGCAGCCCCTCGACCTTCTCGAGGCCGATGTCACCGCCGCCGACAACCACGCAGCGGCGGCCCGTGAGCTTCAGGCAGGCGATGTAGAACGGCGTCTCGAGCATGCCGCGGACGCAGGTCTGATCGCAGATCCCGCGCTTGAACTGACAGACGCATTCCTTGCCCGCGTAGGCCTGAGCCGGCATGACCTTGAGGATACGCGCGCGCTGCGTGAGCCGTTCACGCAGGCCGCCCCGTAACTTCGAGGCAGTGCCCGACGGCTACTTCACCGACGACTCGATGCTGCGACGCGTCCACCGCGAGCGCGCGGTCGCCCTGAGCGGCCCGCGCGCTCTGCTGATGCAGGCCGCGCACCCGCTGGCCGTCTCCGGGCTGCTCGCCCACTCGACCGCGGTCGACGAGCCCTACGACCGGCTGGCGCGCACCGCCGAGGTGATGAACACGATCGGCTTCGGCACGAAGCGCGACGCCGATCAGGTGACGAAGGGCGTCCGCGCGATGCACCGCCGCGTCAGCGGGAAGATCATCGACGGCGTCGGCCCCTACCCCGCGGGCACGCCGTACGCCGCCGACCAGCCCGACCTGCTGCTGTGGGTGCTGTTCACGCTGGTCGACTCCGGCATCGTCGTCTACGACAAGTACGTGCGCTCGATGAGCGACGCCGAGCAGGCCGCCTACTGGGACGGACTACAAGGTGGTCGGCGAGCTCTTCGGCCTCGCGCGCGCGGACATGCCGGACACGCTCGGCGACCTGCGCGACTACAAGCGCGACATGCTCGCGAGCGGCCGGCTGGTCGTGACCGACTGGGCGCGCACCCGCGCGCGGCAGATCGTCCTCGAGCCGCCGGTGCCCGTGCAGTTCCGCCCGCTCGTGCAGACCGCGAACTTCGTGACGATCGCGCTGCTGCCCGACGAGATCCGCCGCCAGTACCGGCTGGGCGACTGGCCGCTGCCGCCGATGCTGCTGCGGCGCGCGCTCGTCGCCGGCGGCGCGGAGTACATGAAGCGGGTGCTGATCCCGCTGCTGCCGGACAGCGTGCGGCTGGTGCCGTCCGCCCGCGCGGCTTGACCGGCGGCCCTAGAGGCCCGCGAGGAACTGCTCGATGTCGTCGAGCCCGTCGCGCGTGTGGTCGCGCAGCTCGAGGAGGGTCTCCAGCAGGCAGCCGAGCGCCGCGCCCAGTGCGGACTCGGCGGTGACGACCACGGAGCCCTCGCCCGTGCGCAGCACGAGCGTGCAGGTGTAGAGCACGGTCTCGTGCTCGCGGTAGACGTCGAGCCCGACCTCGCCGATCGCGTTCAGGTCCGCCAGGATCGCGTCGATCGACAGGCGTTCCTCGGAGCGGCCGGCGAAGTGCTCGTGGATGCGTGGATGGGAGAAGATTTCCTCCATGGGAACGAGTGTTCCCACGGATCCCCGTTCCGACTGTGCGTCGGGTCACAGCAGGGTTAGGCTGTCTCCAGGGGCCCGAGGGAGGATGAGCCGTCGTGGCTAACAGCCGCGAGTTCAAGAGGCGGATGCTGGCCGAATCGCTGTCTGAGCGGTACGGCCTGGCGCTGCTCGACGGCGACGCCGCCGCCGCCGAGCGCACCGTCAGGGACGCCGTCGACGAGGGGCTGCCGTACGCGCTGATCCACGACGCGGTCGTGGCCCCGGCGCTCCATCGGATCGGCAAGCTCTGGGAGCGGGGGGAGATCGGCGTGGCTCACGAGCACCTGGCCACCCAGATCAGCCTGCGGGTGCTCGCACTGCTGCGCGAGGTCTTCCGGGTGACGCGCCAGCGGTCGCGCCACCGGGTCATGCTCGCCGCCGTCCAGGGCGAGCAGCACGTCGTCGCGCTACAGATGGCCGCCGACCTGCTCGAGGACGCCGGCTACGACGTCGTCATGCTCGGGCCCGACGTGCCCACCGTCGTCCTGGGCGAGATCGTCGGCGAGCACCGGCCCCAGGTCGTGGCCTTCACTCTCACGATGAGCGCCGCGGCCGCTCAGCTGTCCGGCGCGGTGCGCGCGGTCGAGCACGCGGCGCCGGGGACCGGGATCATCGTCGGCGCGCGCTCCGAGCTGTGGCGCCTGGATCCCACGCACGGCGTCGTGTTCGCGTCGTCGGTGGTCGACGTCGTGGAGATGGCGGACAGGCTCGTGAAGCGCCCTCAGTTCAACTAGGGCACTAGCGCTGGAGCGTCTTGCGCAGGACCTGCACGAGCGGGCCCGCACCCTGCTTGACGGCGTCGAGCTTGTCCGCGTCGCGGCCGTAGAGCAGCTTGCCCGCGTTGCGCATCGCATCGACCAGGCTGTCGCCGTACGGGTGCCACCAGAACTGCTTCGCGTAGCCCGGCTCCCAGGCGACGTGCTTGAGGTTGACGCACTCGTGGAAGCCGTAGGCCGCGTGCGAGCGGCCGATGCCGGAGTCCTTGACCCCGCCCCAGGGCGTCTGCATCGCCCCGTGCGAGTACATGTGGTCGTTGATCCAGACCATCCCCGACTCGATCCGGTGGGCGATCCGCCGCCCCTTGTCGCGGTCGTCGGTCCACACGGAGGCGCCCAGGCCGAACGGCGAGTCGTTGGCCAGCTCGATCGCCTCCTCCTCGGAGTCGACCGCGACGATCGGCACGACCGGCCCGAAGATCTCCTCGCGCATCAGCCGCATGTCGGGCGTCACCCCGGTCAGCACGGCGGGCGCGTAGAACGTCGCGCCGGCCAGGCCGTCCACGGCCTGCGGCCCGCCGCAGTGGAGCTTCGCGCCGGCGGCGACCGCGTCGTCGACGAGCTCGACGACCAGGTCGTACTGCTCCTGGGAGACCATCGGGCCGATCTCGGTCTCCGGGTCGGAGGGATCGCCCAGCCGCAGCCGCCGCGCCGCGGACACGACGCCCTCCACGAAGCGGTCGTAGACGCCGCGCATCACGTAGACGCGCTCGATGCCCGAGCAGGTCTGGCCCGCGTTGGCGAAGCCGCCCCACGCGCAGCCGGCGATCGCGTTGCGCAGGTTCGCGTCCTGCAGCACGATCATCGGGTCCTTGCCGCCGAGCTCGAGCACCGATCCCTTCAGGCGCTCGGACGCCGCCGCGCCCACCTTGCGGCCGACCTCGACCGAGCCGGTGAAGAAGACCTTGGCCGTGCTCGCCTCGACGACGGCGTTCCCGACGCGGCCGCCGCCGTGCACCGTGCGCACGAGGCCCTCGGGCACGCCCGCCCGCTCGAACACGCGCTGGATCCGCTCGCCGATCAGCGGGGTGAGCGACGCGGGCTTCAGCACCACGCCGTTGCCGCACATCAGGGCGATCGCGACCTCGCCGAACGGGATCGACCACGGGTAGTTCCAGGGAGCGATGACGCCGACGACGCCGAGCGGCTCGAACGCGGTCCACGACTTCTTCGCCTTCCAGAAGATCTGCGGATAGCCGATGCGGTGGTCGCTGAGCAGCTTCGGCCCGTTGTCCGCGATCCAGTGGAGGCCGTCGATCGTCGGCAGCAGCTCCATCGTGTAGGCCTCGCTGCGGGGCTTCCCCTGCTCGCGCGCGAGCAGCGACGACAGGTCGTCCAGCGAGTCGATGATCACCTGGGCCGTCCGTCGCATGTAGCGCGCGCGGTCGTCGAGCGAGAGCTGGGCCCAGAACGGCTGCACCTCGGCGACCTCGTCGACCACCGCCTGCACGCGATCGGGCGCGATCGTCGCCACGCTGCCCACCTTCTCCCCGGTCACGGGGCTGAACGAGTCGAGCGTGCCCGGGGCCGCCGGGGCGGCTGACGACTGGGTCGCGGCCTCCATCGCGTCCATTCTGACGACGGGGGCGAAGCTAGGCGGCGTTGCGGCCGAGCGAGACGTGCGTAGCGCCGTGGCGCCGCCGCGCGAGCGATGCGGCGGCCTTCGCCAGGAGCGCGCCCAGACCGCGTCCCCCGGCATCGCCGTCCACCAGCACGTCGACGGCCGCGCGATCGTCGCGGAAGGTCACGTCAGCGAGCCCGGCGATCTCCTCCCCGTGGTCGGCCGGTGACGTGGCCGCGAGCACGAGCCGCTCACGCGGGTCGTAGAACGTGAAGCGGCGGCCCCGCTCGTCGGCGCCGGCGCGCTCGAGGAACGTCTCGATACGCGCCAGGTCCGTGGGGCGCGCCAGGCGCAGGCGGACGCGCGAGCCGTCGGGCAGCTCGTGCGTCGACGCGAGCAACGCGCCGGGGTCGATCAGGTCGTGTCGGAGGTCGGGGGAGAACACTCACCTCCGAGACTAGGCGGCGGTTCCGAAGGCATGCATAAAGATCGGCGCTGGGGCGCTATGCGACCCGAAACTGCTGCAAAGACCGCCTATTTGCCGCGTCTGCGCATGATCTCGCCCAGCCGCTCGCGCATCGCGGCCTCCTCGCCGTGATCGGACAGCTCGAGGAAGCGCTCGCCCTCGGCCTCCTGCGGCATCAGCTCCTGGGGGGACACGCCCTCGGGCCGGTCGTGCGGGTAGTCGTAGCCCTTGCCTCGGCCAAGCGCCTTGGCGCCCGGATAGGCGGCCGACTGGAGCGCGGCGGGCGGAATCACCGGGCCGTGCTCCTGCACCCAGCGGCGGGCGCGCTTGATGCCCTCGTAGGAGGCGTTCGACTTCGGCGCGAGCGCCAGGTAGACCGCCACCTGCGCCAGGTTGAGCGCGCACTCCGGCAGGCCGACGTGCTCGACCGCGTGCGCCCCGGCGACCGCGACCTCGAGCGCGCGCGGGTCGGCGTTGCCGATGTCCTCGCTGGCCAGGATCACCATCCGCCGAGCGATGAAGCGCGGGTCCTCGCCGCCTTCCAGCATCGCCGCCAGGTAGAGCAGCGCCGCGTCCGGGTCCGACCCGCGCGTCGACTTGATCCACGCGGAGATCAGGTCGTAGTGCTTGTCGCCGCCCTTGTCGTAGAGGACCGCCTTGCGCTGGAGCGCGTCCTCGGCCACGCCGATCGTCACGCGGTCGCCGGTCTCGGCGGCCAGCTCGAGCGCCGACAGCGCGGTGCGCGCGTCGCCGCCCGCGCGGGCGGCCAGGAACTCGATCGCGTCGTCGTCTACCGGCGGCGGGTCCGCGATGCCGCGCTCGGAGTCGTCGAGCGCACGCCGGAGCAGCGTGATCACGTCGGCGTCGGAGAGGCCCTGGAGCTCGTAGATGCGCGAGCGCGACAGCAGCGCCGAGTTGACCTCGAAGTACGGGTTCTCGGTCGTCGCCCCGATCAGCACGAGCGTGCCGTCCTCGACCGCCGGCAGCAGCGCGTCCTGCTGCGCCTTGTTGAAGCGGTGGATCTCGTCGAGGAAGAACACCGTCGAGCGGCCGCCCTGGAGCCGCTCCCGCGCGCGGGCGATCACCTCGCGCACGTCCTTGCTGCCGACCTGCACGGCGGACAGCTCCTCGAACGCGGCGTTGGCGTGGCTCGCGACCAGCCGAGCGAGCGTCGTCTTCCCGGTGCCCGGCGGGCCGTAGAAGATCATCGAGTGCGGGCGGCCCTCCTCGATCGCACGCCGCAGCGCCGACCCCTCGCCCAGCACGTGGTCCTGGCCGACGACGTCGGCCAGCGTGACGGGGCGCATGCGCGCGGCCAGGGGCTGGGTCGGGTCGACCGCCGCCCCCGCGGCGCCGGGCTCGGCGTCGAACAGGCTCACGCGGGCTTCCTACCCAGAAGCAGCGCCAGCTCCCGCCATTTCCACATGCAGTCGACGTCCTCGAAGCCGATGTCGCGCAACCACGCGGCCTGCGTCTCGACCATCACGAGCTGATTCGACGGGTCGTCGGCGTCGATGCCGATCGCAGCCTCGAACTCGGCGTGCAGCGCCGGAGTGGCCGAGGCCACGTGCTCGAGGTTCAGGAACACGCCCGCGGGCTCGAGCGCGTCGAACAACTCGGCGTACAGCGCCCGCTTGCGCTCGTCCGGCAGGTGGTGGATCGCGAAGCCGGAGACCACCAGGTCGAAGGTGCCGACGTCCGGCAGGGGATCGGCCAGGTTGTGCTCGATCAGCTCGGCGTCGTCGCCGAGGCGCTCGCGCGCCGCCGCGAGCATCGGCGGCGAGAGGTCGATGCCGACCGCGTCCACGTCGCCGCGCGCGTCGCGCACGAGGCGGGTGAGCCGGCCGTCGCCACAGCCGACGTCGAGCATGCGGGTCACCGTGGCGGGCAGAAGCTCGACCAGCACGGAGTCGCCTTCGGCGACGTGAGGGATCGCGGGCAGCTGCTCCTCGCGGTACAGGGCAGCCCACTCCTCCGACTTCCATTCCTGGCCATAGCGCGTCATGTCTCTACCTATACTCGCGGGGTGCCGGAGAGGGAGCGACTGGAGCGCCGTACCACCGAGCTGCTGCAGCGGCTGATCCAGTTCGACACGGTCAACCCGCCCGGCAACGAGCAGGCCGCGCAGGAATGGCTGCGGGGCCTGCTGGAGGAGGCCGGGTTCGAGTGCGAGTTCCTGTCGGCGGTCGAGGGCCGGCCCAATCTCATCGCCCGCCTGTCGGGTCGGTCCGAAGGTCCGGTACTCGGCTATATGGGCCACGTGGACACCGTGCTCGCCGACCCGGACGACTGGACCGTCGACCCCTGGTCGGGCGAGATCCGCGACGGTTGCGTCTGGGGACGCGGCGCGCTCGACATGAAGTCGCAGGTCGCGGCCGAGGCCGCGGCTGCGCTGCTGCTCGCCGAGGAGGGGTGGCGGCCCGAGTCCGGCGAGCTCAAGCTGATCTTCACCGCCGACGAGGAGGCCGGCGGGTCGAAGGGCGCCGCCTGGCTGTGCGATCAGCATCCCGACAAGGTCCGCTGCGACTTCATCATCAACGAGGGCGGCGGCGACTCGGTCGAGTTCGAGGGCCGCAAGGTCTACTTCGGCGGGGTCGCGGAGAAGGGCGTCTTCCGCTTCTCGATCCTGACCCACGGGCGCGCAGGCCACGCGTCGATCCCGCGCATCGGCGACAACGCGCTGGTCAAGATGGCGCCGATCCTGGAGGCGCTGCGCGGCGGCCGGCCCAAGCTCGAGCTGTCCGAGGAGCCCGAGGCGTTCATGCGCGCGCTGGGGATCGACCTGAACGGCGACATCGCTGACGCGTTCGCGGACCTGGAGCGGCGCAACCCGGGGATCGCGCTGCTGGTCGAGCCGACGCTGGGCGTGACGATGACGCCGACGATGATCGAGGCGTCGTCGAAGGTGAACGTGATCCCCGCGCGGGCACGCCTGCGCGTGGACTGCCGCGTGCCGCCGGAGCGCGGGGCGGACCACGCCCGCGAGCGGATCGAGGAGGCGATCGGCGACGCCGAGTACGAGCTGGAGTTCGACGAGATGGTCGAGGGCAGCCGCTCGCCGATCGACACCGAGCTGATGCAGCACATTCGCGACTTCGTCGAGCGCGAGGACCCGGGCGCGATCGTCGCCCCGACGGTGCTGCCGGGGTTCACCGACTCGCGATCGTTCCGCGACACGTTCCCGGACTGCATCGCCTACGGCTTCTTCCCCCGCAAGGAGATGGACCTGTTCGAGGCGGCGCCGCTCATCCACGGCGCCGACGAGCGCATCCCGATCTCCGACCTCGGCCTGGCCGGGCGCTTCTTCGCCGAGCTCGCGCCGAAGGTGCTCGGGTGACGCGGCCGGTCCCCGAGGAGAAGCTGCGCCTGGGCGGCATGGCGCTCGGCAACGGCCTGCTGGTGCACGGCCCGACGCACTGGGCGGCGGCCGTGCGTACGAAGGACGGGTCGATCAAGGTCGCGAGCGGGCGCAAGCCCAGCTTCGGGTCGGCGCGCACCGAGCGCGTGCCCGGCGTCCGCGGGGTGACGAAGCTGGCCGAGGCTTTCGCGGTCATCCCGCTCGTCAAGCGCGGGCTGCCGCAGGCCAAGCTGCCGATGCAGGACGCGCGCACGCTGGGCGCGGTCGCGGTGGCGGCCGCCGGCGGCCGCGCGCTGCGCGGACGCCCCGACGCGGCGCGCTCGCTGGGGCGCGAGGCTGCGGTGGCGGCGATGTCGCTGGTGCCCGCGCTGGCGGCGCTGCGCTCGGGCGACCTGGCCTCCTACCACGGCGTCGAGCACAAGGCGATCGCCGCCTACGAGTCGGACGGGGACGCCGCCGACGCGACCAAGGAGCACGACCGCTGCGGGTCCAACCTGGTGGCGCCGATGCTCGCGTCGACCGCGCTCGGCAACGTCGCGGTGCGCAAGGCCGGGCTGCGCGGCCCCGCCGCGGAGGGCGCGGTCGCGCTCGGGTCGATGGCGTTCGCGGTCGAGGTCTTCTCGTGGGGCGAGCGCCACCCGGAGTCCATGCTCGCCCGCTGGCTGCGCAAGCCCGGGTACGAGATCCAGCGCGCGGTCGGGACGCGCGAGCCGACCGAGGAGCAGCTGCAGGTGGGGCGCGCCGCGCTGGAGGAGATCCTGCGGGTGGAGGGCGCTTCGGCCGCAGCCTCGGGCCGAAGCGAGACCTCGCGGCCCGCGACTTCCTGACTTACCGGGACAGGAGCCCGGTAAGTCAGCATTTTGCACGGGCAACAAGCAGCAGCCGGCGAATGTAGGTTGTACCTATGCGGCTTGGGAGGCGGCGTGTCTGTGCAGGGGTGGCGATCGTCGTGCTCGTGCTCGCCGGACCGGCGTGGGCGACCCTCACGTTGGTCACGCAGTGGGGCAGCCCCGGCTCCGCTGACGGCCAGTTCAACTCCCCCCGCGGCATAGCCGTGAACGGCGCCGGCGAGGTCTACGTCGCCGACGGCAACAACAACCGGATTCAGAAGTTCGGCTCCGACGGCGCGTTCATCTCCAAGTTCGGGGGCCCGGGCTCGGCCGACGGGCAGTTCAACAGCCCCTCCGGGCTCGCGCTCGACCCGGCGGGCAACGTCTTCGTGGTCGACGCGGGGCACTACTACGTCCAGGTCTTCAGGCCGGACGGGACGTTCATCCGCAGAATCGGCAACCTCTCGAGCAGCCCGACCCCGGGGCCCGGGGAGTTCGACAGCAACCCGGAGGGGATAGCCGTCGACGGTGCGGGCAACGTCTACGTGACGGACGAACACCGAGTCAACAAGTTCACCAACGACGGGACGTTCATCCGGGCGTGGGGCGGGGACGGCTCCGGTGACGGGCAGTTCTCCGCCGCCAACGCCGTAGCCATCGACCGGTCCGGCAACGTCTACGTCGCGGACGGCCGCAGCAACACGCGCGTGCAGAAGTTCGACAGCGACGGCCGGTTCCTCACGAAGTGGGGCACGTTCGGCGCCGGCGACGGCCAGTTCGGCGAGCCCCAGGGCATCGCGGTGCGGTCCGATGGGCACGTGTTCGTCGGCGACGACTCGCGGCGCTCGGTGCAGGAGTTCACGTCCGACGGCACCTTCGTCGCGCGCACGACCTCGGTGGGACCCGCGCCCGAGCAGAGCTTCCGCCCCTACGGGCTGGCGTTCGGCCCGACCGACGACCTGTTCCTGACGGACATCCAGCCGAACATCGGCAACCGGGTGCTGCGGCTGCGTGACGTCCCGGCCGGCCCGCCTCCGCCCGTCGTCAACCAGACGGCGAACGCCGCGCCGATCTCCGGCATCGTGCTCATCAAGCCGCCGGCCGGGGCGAGCCCGCGCCGGTACGGCCTCGGTCCGGCCCAGGCGAACGGGTTCATCCGGCTGACCGAGGCCACGCAGATCCCGCTCGGTTCGCTGGTAGACACCAAGCGCGGCCGCGTCGAGATGCAGACCGCGGTCGGGACGTCGCGGCCCGGCGAGATCCAGAAGGGCGAGTTCTACTCCGGCCAGTTCCAGGTCCGGCAGACCGGCGGGTCCTCGCGGCCGGTGACCGAGATGGTGTTGAGCGAGCGGCTCACCTGCCGCTCCCGCCGCGGCAGGCTGCAACCGGCGGCGGCGCGCTCGCGACGCCTTTGGGGCAACGGCCGCGGCCGCTTCCGCACCCGCGGCCGGTACAGCACGGCGACCGTGCGCGGCACCCAATGGCTGACGAAGGACACCTGCACCACCACCACCACGCAGGTCCGCGTGGGCACGGTCGTCGTCCGCGACCTCGCCAAGCGACGCAACGTCACCGTCAGGGCCGGCCGGCGCTACGTCGCGCGCACACGTCGGCGCTGACCGGCTGGTTCAGCTCTGCTCCAGGAGCTTGAGCAGCTCGCCAAGGCTTTCGCCCGCGTGCGCCTAACGCCGGGCCGGAACCAGGCGCTGGTCCGCCCGGTCCACCGACCGCCGCGTCGTAAAAGCCGACGCCGGAATCCGGTGATGCCCGCCGGGCGTGAGCTCGGCGTCGAGCTCGCCGCGCTCGATCCACTTGACCACCGTCTGGCGCGACACGCCGACCCGCTCCGCGACCTCCGCCGGCGTGTACCAGCGCTTGCGCAGCTTGAGGAAGACGGCTTCGCCGGCCCCGTTGATCAGCTCGTCGAGCGCGAGCACCTCGGGCTCGCGCCCCGCGGCGTCGAGCTCCTCGCGGAGCCGGTGAAGGACCTTGCGGCTCTCCTGGGTCGGCATCTCGGCGCCACCGTACCAATTGGGGCAACCTGCCCACGCAGGCCCGCATAACATCCAGACATGACCGCCCCCGCGACCCGCGAGCGCCTCGCGCCGGAGGTCTTCCGGCTGCCGATCGACCGCATTCGCGAGGGCTACTACAGCGACGCGTACTTCAACTTCACGAAGGAGCTGCTGGAGGAGACCGGGACGCGGCCGCGCGTGCTGATGCAGGTCTTCCAGAAGAAGGAGACCACGATCGTCGGCGGCATCGACGAGGCGATCGCGGTGCTCAAGCAGTGCGCCGGCTGCCACGACGAGCAGGGCGGATGGCAGCCCGGCTGGGACGACCTCGAGGTCCGCGCGCTCTACGAGGGCGACCAGGTCGAGGCCATGGAGACGGTCATGACGATCGAGGGCGACTACGCGCTGTTCGCGCACCTCGAGACCGTGTACCTGGGCAGCCTGGCCCGCCGCAGCCTGATCATGAAGAACGTGCGCGACGTGGTCGAGGCGGCGGCCGGCAAGCCGATCCTGTTCATGCCCGCGCGCCACGACCACTGGCTCGTGCAGACCGGTGACGGCTGGGCCGCGCACGTCGCCGGGGCGATCGGCGTGTCGACCGACGCGCAGGCCTCCTGGTGGGGCGGCCGCGGGGTGGGCACGGTGCCGCACGGGCTGATCGCGGCGTTCGGCGGCGACACGGTCGCGGCCGCGCGGCTGTTCGCCGACCGCTACGCGGGCGAGATGAACGTGACCGTGCTCGTCGACTTCCACAACGACTCCGTGCGCACCGCGCTCGACGTGGCCGACGCGCTCGGCGACAAGCTCTGGGGCGTCCGGCTCGACACCTCGGAGAAGATCGTCGACCGGTCGCTGTGGCACGACATGGGCGACTTCCGCCCCACCGGGGTGAACGAGGTCCTGGTGCGGCGGGTGCGCGACGCGCTGGACGAGGCCGGGCACGAGCGCGTCAAGATCGTGGCGTCGGGCGGCTTCGACTCCGAGCGGATCCGGTCGTTCGAGCGCCAGGGAGTCCCCGTCGACTCCTACGGGGTCGGCTCGTCGCTCCTGCGCGGGTCGAACGACTACACCGCCGACGTCGTCCTGGTCGACGGCCGGCCGTGCGCCAAGGTGGGCCGCTCGTACCGGCCCAACGACCGCCTGGAGCTCGTCAGCTAAACCCCGGGGCGGCAGCGGCCGATAGCGCACGTGTGCGCGTGTCGCTGATCCTGCCCTGTCTGGTCGCCCTCCTTCTGTGGGTCGCGCCGGCCGCGAACGCCGACACCTACTGCGTCCCGCCCGCCACCGGCTGCCAGAACGGCACCACCGGGATCCAGGACGCCTTCGACGAGGCCGCCGGGCACAAGGGCGAGGACGTCATCCGGGTCCAGACCGGCAACTCGTCCTACGAGGTCGACGTCCCCGACCCGAAGGGCGGCGTGAAGAAGCCGCCGCCGAAGGACCCGGCCGCCGCCCCGGCCGCCGGCGGCGAGGAGAACACCGGCTTCCTCGGCTCGATCAAGGGCTGGATGCTCACCTGGCTGCCGATCGTCTTCATGGGCGTCATCTGCGGCCTGATCTTCATGACGATGCGGTACATGCCGCGGACCAAGCCGCAGGAGATCAAGCCCGACTCCAAGCAGGCGACGCGGTGGGAGGACGTCGCCGGCGCCGACGAGGCCAAGGACGAGCTGCGCGAGGTCGTCGAGTTCCTGCGCGACCCCAAGCGCTTCAAGAAGCTCGGCGCCACCGTGCCGCGCGGCATCCTGCTGCACGGCCCGCCCGGCACCGGCAAGACGCTGCTGGCCCGCGCCGTCGCCAACGAGTCGAAGGCCCAGTTCTACGCCCAGTCGGCCGCGTCGTTCGTCGAGATGTTCGTCGGCCTGGGCGCCGCGCGCATCCGGCGGCTGTTCCGCGTGGCCCGCAAGTCGGCCCCCGCGATCATCTTCATCGACGAGCTCGACGCCGTGGGCGCCACGCGCGGCAACGACGTCTCCGGTGAGAAGGACCAGACCCTCAACCAGCTCCTGGTCGAGATGGACGGCTTCTCCACCACCGACAACGTCGTCGTCATCGCGGCGTCCAACCTGCTCGACAAGCTCGACCCGGCGCTCCTGCGCCCGGGCCGCTTCGACCGCCAGATCTTCGTGTCCCCGCCCGACCTGAAGGGCCGCGTCGAGATCCTCAAGGTCCACTCCGCGAACATGCCCCTCCAGAACGTGAACCTGGAGACGGTGGCCCGCCAGACCAGCGGCCTGACCGGTGCCGAGCTGGCCAACATCTGCAACGAGGCCGCGATCTTCGCCGGGCGCCAGCGCCGTGAGGTCGTGCTGATGAACGACTTCGAGGGTGCGCTCGAGCGCGTCGTCGCCGGCATGCAGTCGCGCAAGGTCATCAACGACCACGAGAAGAAGGTCGTCGCCTACCACGAGGCCGGCCACGCGCTCTGCTCCGAGCTGCTGCCGAGCGTCGAGCAGGTGCACAAGATCTCGATCGTCCCCCGCGGCGGCGCCCTGGGCTACACGCTCAACCTGCCCGAGGAGGACCGCTACCTGAAGTCGCGCGACGAGCTGATCGACTACATGGTCGTGCTGCTCGGCGGCCGCGTGGCGGAGCAGATCATCTTCGACTCGGTGACCACCGGCGCGTCGGGCGACCTGAAGAGGGTCTACGAGATCTCGCGCCAGATGGTCACGGAGTACGCGATGGGCACCACGGTGTCGTCGCGCCGCCTGCCCGCCGACGACTACTCGGTCTCCGACAACACGCGCCGCATCGTCGACGAGGAGCAGCAGGAGATCACCGACCTCGCGTTCCGCCGCGCGCACGCACTGATCGGCGCGAACCGCGACCTGCTCGAGGCGCTGGCCCAGGGCCTGCTCGAGCACGAGGTGCTCGAGCGCGAGGACATCAGCGCGATCGTGTCGTCGCATTCGGGTGTGCTCGTCGCCGCCGCGGCGATCGAGCCGCCCTCCCAGAAGCTGTCCTAGACTCCGGCCCGTGCTCTTCGGGCGGATCGACCACATCGGCATCGCGGTCAACGACCTGGACGCCGCCGTACAGCTCTACGGCGGCTCGTTCGGCATGGCCGAGCAGCATCGCGAGACCGTCGAGGAGCAGGGCGTCGAGGCGATCCTGCTCGAGGTCGGCGAGGGCCACATCGAGCTGATCAAGCCGCTCTCCGACGACACCGGCGTCGCCAAGTTCATCGCGAGGCACGGCGAGGGGATGCACCACGTCGCCTATCAGGTCGACGACATCGACGCCGCGCTCGAGCGGGTCCGCGAGGCCGGGCTGCGCCTGATCGACGAGAAGCCGCGCACGGGCATCCGCAACTCACGGGTCGCCTTCCTGCACCCCAAGTCGACCGGCGGGGTGCTCACCGAGATCGTCGAGCCGGCCGGGCACTAGCCCGGTTCGCGCTCAGCCCTCGTCTTCGAACTCGACGCCCGGTTCCGGCTGCGGGCTGGTCGGCGCCGTGCTGCCGCCCCCGCCGCCTCCGCCTCCTGACGACCCGCCGCCGCCGTTCGACGGCGTGCCGCCGCCCGACGGCGCCGACGGGGACGGGGAGGTCGGCGTCGTGCTCGGCGTCTCGGGAGCGGGCGGCGTCGGCTCCGCGGGTGGTGTCGCGGCGGCCGCTGCCTCCTCCTCCTGGGCCCGCGCGGCCCGCCGCTCGCGGCGGGCGGCTGCCCTGCGCCTGCGGGCGGCTCGCTTGCGGTCGGCCGCGCGCTCGCGGCGCTCGGCCCGGCGGCGGGCCGCGCGCCGGCGCTCGGCGCGCCGCTCCTCGCGGGCCTGGGAGCTGTCGGCCACCCCGGCGACCTCGATCCGCGGGGGCGCCGCTCTGTCGGCGGCGCGCGTCGCCTTTACGTCCTGGCTGGTGAAGGCGGCCAGGACCAGACCGGACACGAGCAGCAGGGGCACGGCCAGCGCGAGCATCGCGGTCGTCCGCCCCAGCTCGGGGCTCAGGCGGCGCATGCGGAACGTGATCAAGTGGGTGGAGTGCTTGATCGCCCTGGCGGCGTCGTCCTTGCGATCCAGCACTGCCCACGCCGACCGCCTGAACAGGGTCGGGTGGTGCGCCTCGTTCCAGGGCTTCGAGACGTCGCGGCGCAGCATCCAGTCGCGCGCATCGAGCACCGGCCAGACCACCCAATGTCTCAGGGCGGAGGCGACCCGCGCGCCGCGGGTCTTCCCGTGCGCGCTCATCCGGCCGCGGGGCACGTCGACGGCCTGGTGCTGCCGGGCAGCAGACAGCGGTCCGAGCGGAGCGGCAGCGCCATGCGGCGCACCTTGATCCGCGTGAACTTGCCGACCATGCCCTCCTGGGTCACCGCGACCTGGAGCTCGACCCCGGCCCGCAGGGACCGCTCGGCCTGCTTGAAGTGGATCGTCGCGCTGCCCGTCCGGCTCTTGGTCTTGATCGTCCTGCGCACGCGCTTGAACGGGCAGGCCCCGCCCTTGCAGGTGAGCTGGGCCAGCGACCCGTGCGGTGCGCGGACCGTGAACGCCGTCAGCCGCACGCCCCTGGACGTGGTGCGCCCCTTCATCCGAACGACCGGGAACGGGTCGAGGAACCGGTAGGGCGCGACCGGCGCCGGTGCCGGCGGCTCGGGCTCGGCCGGCGACGGCGTGGTCACGTTCGGCTGGACGATGTCGAACGTCTGCGGGCCCGGGTCGGTGCGCGTCTCCGGCAGCGGAGGCGGCGCGCCAACCGTGATGGTCTGCCGCGTCACGGTCCAGGCGCCCTTGTCGTCGACGACCCTCAAGCCGACCTCGTAATTCCCCGCGAGCCCGGCCGTGAACCTCGCGATCGATCCGCTCCCGTCGTCGTACGCGCCGTCCCCGTCGGTATCCCAGGCCTGCGAGACGAGGAAGCCGTCGGGATCGGCCGAGCTCGAGGTGAGCGTGACCGTGTCGCCCTCCAGGATCGACGCGGGGTCGATGCTGAACACGGCTCTCGGCGATCGGTTGCCGACGACGACGTTGCGCGTGGTGATGTTCGTGGCGCCGTTGTTGTCGGTCACCCGCAGCCGGATCGGGTAGGTCCCCGCCGTCGCGAACGACTTCGACGCGGTCGTGGCGGTCCCGTCGTTGAAGTCGACGGTCGCGTCGCCATCCGTGTCCCAGGCCTGGGTCTGGATCGTCCCGTCCGGATCCGTGGACGTGGAGGTGAACACGATGGTCGACGCGGTGGTCGCCCCGACCGGGCTGGACGTGAACGCGGCGGTGGGCGCGCGGTTGGTGGCCGTCACGTTCTGGGTCGTCGTGTGGATCGCGCCGTTGTTGTCGGTCACCCGCAGCCGGATCGGGTAGGTGCCCGCCGTGGCGAATGATTTCGCGGCAGTCGCACCCGTTCCGTCGTTGAAGTCCGCGGTCGCGTCGCCGTCCAGGTCCCAGGCCTGGCTCTGGATCGTCCCGTCCGGATCCGTCGCAGTGGACGTGAACGTGAACGCCTGCCCCGTCGCCTGGGTGGCCGACGGGCTGATCGTGAACGCCGCCGTCGGCGCGCGGTTCGTGGCGGTCACGTTCTGGGTGATGGTATGGGTGGCGCCGCTGTTGTCGGTCACCCGCAACCGGATCGGATACGTGCCCGCCGTCGGGAACGACTTCGACGCGGTCGCGGCGGTCCCGTCGTTGAAGTCGGCGGTCGCGTCGCCGTCCAGGTCCCAGGCCTGGCTCTGGATCGTCCCGTCCGGATCCGTCGCAGTGGACGTGAACGTGAACGCCTGCCCCGTCGCCTGGGTGGCCGATGGGCTGATCGTGAACGCCGCCGCCGGCGCGCGGTTGCGCACGACGATCGTCTTCGTCTCGATGTCGTACTGGTCCGCCGGGTCGATGACGCCCAGCCGCACCGTGTACGTCCCCGGGGTGGTCCAGGTCGTCGTGACCTTCGTGGTGGTGCCGTCGTCGAACGAGCCGTCGTTGTCCAGGTCCCAGGCGCGCGCCTCGATGGCGTGGTCGTCGGTCGAGCAGGTCGAGTCGAGAACGGTCGCCTCGCCGGTCAGTGGCGAGGCCGGCGTGACCGTGAAGCAGGCCGTCGGCGGCGCCGCCTGGGCGGGCGCGGCTCCGAGCGCCAGCGCTACCAGCACAGCGATCGGTCCGGCGAGCGCAAGGCGCCGCCGGGGGCCTGACCGTGTTGTCGTTGATGTATCGGGCATGGTCCGACGCTCCCGCTGCCGGTGCCGATCCTTCAGGAGGGACGACTGCTCACGGGCCGCGAAACGACTTCGCCGGCGGCCTCGACTCCACGCTAAACCCGATCCGGCCCCTTGACAAGCGGCCTGGCGTAGCCGCGCGACCTATCCTCCCGCGCCATGCCGGCACCGATCGATCTGACGCTCCTGAGGCAGTTCCGCACGCGCGCGCACGCGCCTGCTCTGGAACGCGGCGTGCTGGCGTTCACCCGCCTGGGTGAGCACGGCCTGATGTGGCTGGCGCTGGCCGCCGCGGGCGCC
This sequence comes from uncultured Actinomycetes bacterium, assembly GCA_963724205.1. Classification (GTDB taxonomy): domain Bacteria; phylum Actinomycetota; class Thermoleophilia; order Solirubrobacterales; family Thermoleophilaceae; genus CAVRTK01. The sequence goes on from CAVRTK010000001.1 coordinate 349,070, forward strand.
GCCCTGGACGAGGACCGACGTGGCGCGTTCACGCGCGCGCTGGCGGCGATCGCCGCCGCCTACGCGGCCAACCAGCTCATCAAGCTGGCCGTCCGCCGGCGCCGCCCGGAGCTGGACGACCTGCCGCCGCTCGTGCCGACCGGCTCGCGCATCTCCTACCCGTCCGCACACGCGTCGACGTCGTTCGCCGGCGCGCGGGCGCTCGGACGGGCCTGCCCGGCCGCCGCCGGCCCGCTCTGGGCGGCCGCCGCCGCGATGGCGCTCTCGCGCCCGTACGTCGGAGTGCACTACCCCTCCGACATCGTCGCGGGCGCCGCGCTCGGCGCCGCGGTCGCGGAGCTGGCGGTATGAGGATCGGCATAGTCGGCCTGCCGAACGCGGGCAAGTCGTCGCTCTTCAACGCGCTCACGCGCGCCGGCGCCGAGGCCGCCAACTACCCGTTCACCACCCTCGAGCCGAACATCGCGATCGTCCCGGTCCCGGACCCGCGCCTGGACCAGGTGGCGGCCACGCTCGGATCGAAGCCGATCACCTACGAGACGATCGCCTTCCACGACATCGCCGGGCTCGTCCGCGGCGCCCACGAGGGCGAGGGCCTGGGCAACCAGTTCCTGGCCAACATCCGCGAGACCGACGCGATCCTCCACGTCGTCCGCGCGCACGACGACTCGCAGGTCGTCCACCCGGAGGGCCGCGTCGACCCGGGAGCCGACCTCGACACGATCGAGACCGAGCTGATCTACGCCGACCTGGAGCAGGCCGAGCGGCGCGTGCAGCGCATCGCCCGGGAGGCCAAGTCGGGCGACAAGCACGCGGTCGCCGAGGAGCGCTGGCTGCGCGACCTGATCGACGCTCTCCAGTCGGGCCGGACCGCGCGCACCGTCCCCGCGCCCGCCGACGCGCCGGACGCCGAGCGGCTGCTGCAGCCGCTGACCTCGAAGCCGGTCCTGTTCGTCGCGAATGTGAGCGAGGGCGAGGCGCTCGAGCCGCCTGTGGCCATTGCCGAGGCGGCCGAGGCGCGCGGCGCGGGCGCGGTGGCCGTGAGCGCCCGGCTCGAGGCCGAGCTGTCGGAGCTCGACGACGACGAGGCGGCCTCGATGCGCGAGGACCTGGGCGCAGGCGAGTCAGGACTCGACCGGGTGATCCGCGCGGCGTTCGAGCTGCTCGACCTGATCTCGTTCTTCACCGCGGGCGAGGCCAAGGAGGCGCGCGCGCATGCGATCGAGCGCGGCACCACCGCCTGGGGCGCGGCCGGCAAGATCCACACCGACATCCAGCGCGGCTTCGTCCGCGCCGAGGTCGTGGCCTGCGACGCCCTGGTCGAATCGGGCGGCTACGCGGGCGCCAGGGAGAAGGGGCTGCTGCGGCTCGAGGGCCGCGACTACCAGATGGGCGACGGCGACGTGATGACCGTCAAGTTCACGCCGTAGCGGTCAGCTGCGCGCGAAGCGTGGCCCGTCGGCGTGCGGCGCGTCGCCCGGTCCCCGCGGGTGGGGCCGCACGCCGACGGGCGCCCCGTCGCCTGCCTCGACGGGTTCGAGAAGCTTCAGCGGCCTGAGCAGGCCGCCGCAGTCGCAGCGCTCGCCGCGCGCGAGCATCGTGTCGAGCGCGGCCGAGTAGTAGGTGGTGCCGCAGGTGGGGCAGGCAAGGTTGTCCATCTCCTTCAAGGTTCCCTGACCGATTGGTCAGTCGACAGGGATGGGGACCGAAATGCGGGCCCGTCCTTTGTGACGTGTCACGAACCGTGGCGCTCAGGCGCCCGTTCCAGGCGCCTTCGCCGGATCGCGAGCGCCATCAGCATCACCGCGTCCGGGTCCGCGAACTGAAGCCCGGTCAGCTCCTCGATGCGGCGCAGCCGGTAGTCCAGGGTGTTCGGGTGCACGTGCAGGGCGTCGGCCGCGGCGCGGCGGTCGAGCGCGGCCTCGAGGAACGCCTCGAGCGTGGTCAGCAGGTCGGCGCCGCCCTTCTCCGCCGCTGACTCGAGCGGCCCGTACACATGGCCCTCGAGCATCGCGGCCAGGTGCGGGGACCGGGCCAGCAGCAGCTCGGGCAGGAACTCCTCGAGCCGCAGGTCGCCCTCGCGCCCGTCGCGCCTGCCGACGTCGATCAGCAGCCTCAGGTCGAGCAGCATCGCCGCCAGCTCCGCGCGCGGGGTCGGCGGTCCCACCGCGAGCAGAGCGCCCGCGCCGCCGAGCGCGGCCGGGTCGCCGTCCTGCGGCAGGAGCCCGCTCACCCGGTCGCCGTTCGTGACGGCCAGCACGCCGCGGGCGCGCAGGGACGCGGCCAGCTGCGCGTTCGCGTGGGCCGGCTCGTCCACCAGGCAGGCGCTGAACGGCAGGTAGCGGTCCTCGAGCGGGAAGCCGATCTGGTGGGCCAGCTCGATCGTCCGCGGGTCGAGCGGCGCCGTGTGCTGGAGGCCCTCGAACAGGTCGAGCACGCGCCGCTCGTCGTCGGAGACCATGTGCGCCCGCTCGTCGTGGTAGATCTCGGTCACCGCGTCGGACACGCGGTCGATGTACTCCATGAGACGCGCGACGCTGGGAAGCAGGGTGGTCTGCTCGTCGGGGGTGGCCACCGCGACCAGCGCCTCCCACCCGAGCCGGCCGCCGAGCCGGTAGGCGTGCAGCAGGTCCTCCAGCGGCAGCCCCTCGGCCGCGCGCTGGCGCGCGGAGTCGGAGAACGGGGTCAGCTCCTCATCGCTGAGCGGCCGGTCGTCGATCAGCGACCGGAAGAACTGGCCGAGGTTGCGTTGCGCGATCTCGAGGATCTCGCCCTGGACCATCGAGTCCGGCAGATCCCGGTACGACGGTATCTCGGCCTGGAAGACCGTCACCATTCGCCGCGCCACTTCCTCCAGATCGACGCGGCGCACGATCTGGGCGAGCAGCTCTCCGTCCGTGTGGATGCCCGTCACCTCCCCCTGAGAGAGGCCCAGCGTAACCCGCTAGCGGCCGGTTCGCTGGAGTCCGCGCAGCGCGAGCGCGCCGAAGACGATGCCCAGGCCGAGCACGGCCAGCATTCCCTGCCACGTCTCGCGCCAGGTCACGTCGCCCACGAAGCCCTGCCGCAGCGCCTCGATCACCTGGTTGACGGGGTTGACCCGGGCGATCGCCTCGAGCCACGGGGCCAGCAGTTCGAGCGGCGCGTACGACGCCGTGAACAGCACGAACATGAACATCACGGACTGGATGAGCGGGCCCGCGGCCTGCGTCCGGAAGCGCAGCGCGATCGACGCCCCCCAGCAGGCGGCGGCGACCGCCATCGCCGGCACCAGCACGGCGACGATCACCATCCCCTTCCACCCCGGGAAGTCCACGCCCGCGGCGAAGCCGACCGCGAGCATGAACCCCACCGGCATCAGCACCCGCAGCGCGGCGGACAGGACCACGCCCCCGAGCAGGACCACCCGCGGCGTCGGGGCCACGAGCAGCCGGTCGAACCAGCCCTGCTCGATGTCGCGCGCGAGGTTGACGCCGGTCGCCGCGCCGGTGAAGCCCGCGCACTGGAGCAGGGTCACGGGCGCGAGGAACGACAGGTAGTCGTCGCTGCCGAAGCCGCTGACGTCGGTGAGCTTTCCGAACGCGGCGCTCAGTCCGATCAGGAAGATCGTCGGCGCGATCACGCCGGGGATCGCGGCGCCCGGAACGCGGACGACCTCGTTCAGCGAGCGCCGCATCAGTGCGCCGGTAACCGCCAGCGACGCGGTCATGTCGCCCTGAGCCTGTGACGCATACCGGTAGCCGACGCGGCGGTGCCGATCACCGCGACGATCGCTATGCCGAGCAGGCCCTTCAGGGTGTCGGTCGCGGTCAGCGGGCTGATGATCGGGTCGCGGACGGCCTCGGCGATGAAGCTCATCGGGTTGTAGTCCGCGACCGAGCTGGCCGGCTCGGACAGGAGCCCGCGCGGGAAGAACGCCGAGGACAAGAGCACCACGACGAACACCAGCGGGAAGATCGCCTGCACGACGCTCGCCCGGCCCGCCCAGAGTGCGAACCCGGTGCCCACCGACCCGAACGCGAGGGCGGCCAGCGGCACGAGCGCCACGATCACGAGCACGCCCGGAACGCCGGCCTGGATGCGCGCCCCGAACACGAACCCGATCGCCAGGAACCAGGCCGACAGCAGCAGCCCCATCGCGGCGGTCGCGCCCAGTCGCCCCAGCACGATCGCCGGCCGCGCGATCGGCGCCGCGAGCAGCCGGTCGGTGAAGCCGATCTCGATGTCGATCGCCAGCGCGATGCCGCCGGCCACGCCCGCGAGCATCGACGCCTGCATCATCGCCCCCGCGAGCGCGAAGTCCAGGAACGAGTCGACGTCGGGGAACCCGCGCAGCGTCCGCGCGGAGTCGGCGCCGCCGGTGTTGACCGCCAGGAACAGCGTCGGCATCAGGAGGATCGGGGCGATGAACTGCGGGCGGCGGAAGGTCTGGCGGATCGAGCGCCCGGCCAGCGCGGCGACGACCGCGGTCACGCGGGGGCTGCTTCGGCGGCGCCCTCGAGGGAGCGGCCGGTCTTCACGACGAACACGTCGTCGAGCGTGGGCTTCACGACGTCGAGCGACTCGACGGGCAGGCCCGCCTGGTCGAGCGCGCGCACGATGCCCGCGACCTCGGTCGCCCCGCCGGGCAGCGTGATCATCACCGTGCCCTGACGGGTGGGCAGCAGCTCGCCGTGGCGGCCGAGCACCTCCTCGGCCTGCTCGATGTCGCCCCGGGCGATCGCGACCTCCAGGCGGGGCACGCCGACCTCGGCCTTCAGCGCCGACGGCGTCCCCTCGGCGGCCATCCGGCCCGCGGCGATGATGCCCACGCGGTCGGCCAGCTGGTCGGCCTCCTCCAGGTACTGCGTGGTCAGGAAGACCGTCGTCCCCGCGTCGTTCAGCTTGCGCACCTCGTCCCAGATCGACGCGCGCGAGACGGGGTCGAGCCCGGTCGTCGGCTCGTCGAGGAACAGCACGCGCGGCTCGTGCACGAGCGCCGTGCCCAGGTCCAGGCGGCGGCGCATGCCGCCCGAGTAGGTGCCGATCCGGCGGTCGGCCGCGCCGGTCAGGCCGACGCGCTCCAGCAGGTCGTCCGCGCGCTCGCGGCTCGCCTTGCCGCGGATGCCGTGCAGCACCGCGGACAGGCGCATCAGCTCGCGGCCGGTCATCAGCGGGTCGAGCGCGGCCTCCTGAAGCGCGACGCCGATCGCGCGGCGCACCTCGCCGGCCTCGTGGACGACGTCGTGCCCGGCGACGCGCGCTGTCCCGCTGCTCGGGCGCAGCAGCGTCGTGAGCATCCGCACGGTCGTCGTCTTGCCCGCGCCGTTCGGGCCGAGGAACGCGTAGATCTCGCCCTCCTCGACCTGCAGGTCCACGCCGTCGACCGCGACGACTTCGTCACCGAAGCAACGCTTGAGGTTGTCGACTTCGATGGCCGCCATCAGCGGCGCCGAATCTAGTGCACGCGTACCGGCGGGCCCGCGGCGCCGCCCGACTTCACGCGGTAGGTGCCGGCGCGCCTGAGCGCGACCCGGTAGCGGCCGCGCGCGCCGGTCGTCGCGACCTCGACCCGGCGCCAGCGACCGCGGCGCCCGCGCTTCTCGACGATCAGCTTGCTGCCCGCCTTGGCGGGATCGACCGACCCCACCACGCCGCGGCCGCCGCCGAAGACGAGCGCGGCCAGGCCCGCCTTGCGCGCGCTGGTCGCCTCCGTGGCGTTGGTGGTCATCCGCTTGAACTTCATCCAGTTGTCGTAGGTGCCGAGCGCCTGGCGCAGGTTGGTGCCGGTCACGCGGCGGGTGCCCTTGCTGCCCACCACGTCGGCGGCGACGATGCGCGGCGACACGCCCCGCTGGCGCACCTTGATCGCCTTCAGCTTGCCTCTCAGGTAGGGGCGCAGCCTGGCCGACATCGCCGCCGTTCGTGAAGTTGAACGTCCAGCGGTGGCGCGGGCGCGATCTCGTCGCCCGGGTCCTCGACGCCCTTCAGGTAGGGCGCGGGCTGGCCGCCGTAGAAGACGTTCTCGACGTTCTCCGTGTGGCCGCCGGAGGTGGAGAAGAAGTAGGTGACCGCGACCTTGCCGTCGTACTTGACGACCTCGCCGGCGGTCTCGGCCACCGCCGTGTTGGTCTTCGAGGTCTCGGCGGACACGCCGCGGTAGACCTGCGAGCGCGTGTCGGGGTACTGGTCGAAGACCTCGCCGCCCCTGTCGGTCGTGAGCGCGTAGGAGCGCGCGGCGACGGCCTGGGCCTTGAGCGCCTCGGGGTGGAAGCTCGACGGCATCTCGCCGGGCACGACGCCCTGTACGTAGGAGTCGAGCGACAGCGCGTTGACCACGGTCAGGCCGCCGCCGGCGGACGGGCGCAGCTCGATCGTGCCGTGGTAGGTGCCGCTCGTGACGCCGTTGATCGCGGTGCCGCCCAGCCGGAAGCCGTTGGGCGCGGACACGGCCACGGGCGCCCCGAACGAGCCGACCTTCTTGCCCTCGCTGTCGCGCAGCTCGACCCCGTCGCCGGCCACCCGCGCCTGGTAGGTCTTGGCGGGCTTGAGCGTCCTGTCGCCCGCGCGCGCGACGCCGGTGAACGACGCCTTCGGCCGGTTCGTCTGGAGCAGCACCCGGATCGTCTGGGTGTCGGCCCGGCTGACCTCCGTGCCCGTGTAGTAGTGGGTCAGGATCTCCCGGTAGCTCGAGCCCTGCTGCGCCATCCCGAAGGCGCCGTACTGGCTCATCCCGATGCCGTGGCCCCAGCCGCCGCCCTTGACGACCCAGCGGGTCGCGGCGCCCGCGCTCGCGGGGAGCAGCAGGAGCGCGGCGAGGGTGGCTGTCAGGGCGGCGCGGAACATCTTTTCGCAGGGTACCGAGCTTCCTTGAACCCCCTGCAACCTCCGATGTTGCGCGGGTACTAGTCTCCGCTGCCGGTTCCCGGGTAGGAGGATCTTGGTGGCGAAACGCAAAGCGTCGGACGTCTTCGTTGAATGCCTCGAGGCCGAGGGTGTGAAGCACGTCTTCGGCATCCCGGGTGAGGAGACGCTCGACCTGAACGAGTCGCTCGCCGACTCCTCGGTGCAGTTCGTTCCCGTGCGCCACGAGCAGGGTGGCGGCTACATGGCCGACGTGTACGGGCGGCTGACCGGGCGCGCCGGGGTGTGCCTCGGGACGCTGGGGCCGGGGGCGCTGAACCTGACCACGCCGGTGGCCGACGCGTTCCTGGACCGCGCGCCGCTCGTCGCACTGACCGGGCAGGCCGACCTGGAGCGCATGCACAAGGAGTCGCACCAGTACATCGACCTGGTGCAGGTGATGGAGCCGATCACCAAGTGGAACACGCGGCTCCAGGACGCGAAGATCATCCCCGAGGCGGTTCGCAAGGCGTTCAAGGTCGCCGAGTCCGAGAAGCCCGGCGCGACCCACATCGAGCTGCCCGAGGACGTCATGGCCGAGGAGGTCGACGACCTCCAGCCGCTGCCGCGTCGCAAGCCCGTCCGGCCCGAGCCCGCCGCACGCGAGCTGCTCAAGGCGGCCGACCTGATCCGCGGCGCGCTCAACCCCGTCGCGCTCGCCGGCAACGGCGTGATCCGCGGCGGCGCCGCGCCCGCGCTGCGCGAGTTCGTCCGCGCGACCGGCATCCCGGTGGCCGAGACGTTCATGGGCAAGGGCGTCATCGACCCCACCGACCCGAAGGCGCTCGGCACCGTCGGGCTCCAGTCGAACGACTACAAGATGGCCGGCTTCGAGGAGGCCGACGTCGTGCTCGCCATCGGCTTCGACCTGGTCGAGCACTCGCCCGCCCACTGGAACCCGCACCGCGACAAGACGATCGTCTGCATCGACTCGGTCGCGGCCGAGGTGGACGAGAACTTCATCCCCGAGGTCGAGCTCGTCGGCGACATCTACCACATCCTCGCCCGGCTGGCCGAGGAGTGCCGGCACGTCCCGCACTCGGGCGGATCGGACCGGCTGCGCAAGATGGTCGACGGCCGTTTCTCCGGGTCGGCGAGCGACGACCACTGGCCGATGCAGCCGCCGCGGGCGCTGTGGGAGATCCGCCAGGTGCTCGGCCCGCAGGACATCCTGGTGTCGGACGTCGGGCTGCACAAGCTGTGGATCGGGCGCATGTTCCCGGCCTACGAGCCGAACACCGTGCTGATCGCGAACGGCCTGGCGGGCATGGGCTTCGCGCTGCCGGCGGCGATCGCGGCGAAGCTCGTCCACCCGGAGCGCAAGGTCGTGACCGTCAACGGCGACGGCGGCTTCCTGATGAACAACCAGGAGCTCGAGACCGCCGTGCGGCTGAAGACCCCGATCGTCAACGTCATCTGGGAGAACCGGCAGTACGGGTCGATCGTCTGGAAGCAGGACAAGAAGTTCGGCCGCCACTTCGGCGTCGACTTCACGAACCCGGACTTCGTGAAGATGGCGGAGTCGTTCGGCATGCCGGCCTGGCGCTGCGAGTCCGTCGAGGACTACCCGGCCCGGCTGCGCGAGGCGCTCGACCAGGAGCTGCCGTCGCTGATCGTGCTGCCCATCGACTACTCGCTCGACGTCGCGTTCGTCGAGGAACTCGGAACGGAGACGGTTGCCACATGAGCACAACCACAAAGGAGCAGAGCGTCGTCGAAGCGGTACCGCGCAAGCTGTACATAGGCGGCGAGTGGCGCGACGGGAGCGAGGGCACGCTCGAGGTCGAGGACCCGTCCACCGGCGAGGCGATCGCCGAGGTGGCCGACGGGTCGCCCGACGACGCGATCGCGGCGCTGGCCGCGGCTCACGACAAGCAGAAGGAGTGGGCGGAGCACCCGCCGCGCGAGCGCGGCGAGATCCTGCGCCGCGCGTGGGAGATGATCGAGGAGCGCAAGGACGACCTGTCGCTGCTCATGACGCTCGAGATGGGCAAGACGATCAAGGAGTCCGCGGCGGAGATCACCTACGCCGGCGAGTTCTTCCGCTGGTACGCCGAGGAGTCGGTCCGGATCGACGGGCGCTACGCGGTCGCGCCGAACGGCGCCGGGCGCCTGTTGACGATGAAGCAGCCGATCGGGCCCTGCATCGCGATCACCCCGTGGAACTTCCCGATGGCGATGGGCACGCGCAAGATCGGGCCCGCCGTCGCCGCCGGCTGCACGATGGTGATGAAGCCGGCCAAGCAGACGCCGCTGTCGATGCTCGCGCTCGCGCAGATCCTCGAGGAGGCCGGCCTGCCCGGCGGCGTCCTGAACGTCGTCACCGCTTCGTCGTCCGGGTCGATCATGGGGCCGCTCATCAAGGACCCGCGCGCGCGAAAGCTGACGTTCACCGGATCCACCGAGGTCGGGCGCAAGCTGATCGAGCAGTCCGCCGAGCAGATCCTGAAGGTGTCGATGGAGCTGGGCGGCAACGCGCCGTTCCTCGTGTTCGATGACGCCGACGTCGACGACGCGGTCGAGGGCGCGCTGATCGCGAAGATGCGCAACATCGGCGAGGCGTGCACGGCGGCCAACCGCTTCCACGTCGGCGAGAAGGTCGCCGACGAGTTCGCCACCAAGCTCGCCGAGAAGATGGGCGCGATGAAGGTCGGCCGCGGCACCGAGGAGGACTCCGAGGTCGGCCCGCTGATCGACGACGACCAGCGGACGATCGTCGCGGACCTGGTCGAGGACGCGAAGTCGAAGGGTGCTTCGGTCGCGGTCGGCGGATCGCGCGTCGACGGCGCCGGCTACTTCTTCGAGCCGACCGTCCTCACCGACATCCCCGACGACGCGAAGCTGCTGAAGGACGAGATCTTCGGCCCGGTCGCGCCGGTCAAGGGCTTCGGCGACGAGGACGAGGCGATCGCCGCCGCCAACGACACCGAGTACGGCCTGGTCGCCTACGTCTACACGCGCGACATCAAGCGCGCGCTACGCGTGTGCGAGGGCCTCGAGACCGGGATGATCGGCCTGAACCAGGGCATGGTGTCGAACCCGGCGGCGCCGTTCGGCGGCGTGAAGCAGAGCGGGTTCGGGCGCGAGGGCGGCTACGAGGGGATCGAGGAGTACCTCGAGACGAAGTACATCGCTGTGAACCTGTAGCGCCTCAGCGCCGCTTCCCGCACACGACCAGCCGCCGTCTGAGCTCGGCCCGGCGCCCGTCACCGAGCGCCACGTCGACCGACAGCACGCCCGACCGCCGCAGCCGCCGCAGCCGCAGTCGTGCGACACGGGTGCCGCGCGCCACCACCCGGCCGCGGTAGCGCAGGACGACGTGCCGCACCGCCGCGGCATCGGGTCCGGTCAGGCCGACGAGCATCACCCGCCGCCGCGCGCACGTCCGCCCGCGGTAGCGGATCCGCAGCCTGAGCCGGGGTCGGCCCAGGGCGGCGGACACGGCGCGCACCCGGCCCGGATGTCCTCGCAGCGGTGGCGGCCGCCGTCGAGGAACCACGCCGAGCGGAAGTGGAACGACAGACGATCGGCGACGGGCTGGCCGGCGATCCGCGCCGGCAGGTTGCCGCCGGTCTGGGGGTCGGCCCGGCCGCCGCTGATGTTGTGGACGTCGGCGGAGTCGTCGAAGCGCGCGGCGGTGAGCCGCTCGACCGCCTGCGGCGAGCCCTTCACGTAGCGGTCGAACCAGGCGAGCGTGTAGTAGAGCGCCGTCACCACGCCGTAGCGGCTGCCATTCGCCTGCGGGAACTCGGTGAAGTCCAGGTGGGTCGCGGCGCGCAGCGACACCTTCATCGTGTCCACCCCGGCGGCGCTCACGCGCTGGAAGTCCTCGTCCTTGTTGCCGGGGCCATGCGGGTCGACCGGCTGCGGCCGCCGCTCCGGCAGGCAGATCGGCACGCGCTGGCAGTTGAAGTCGGCGGTGAGGAACAGCGCCGGCGTGCGCAGTCGCAGGTCGGCCGGCATCGGCCCCGACTGGGCGCGGTCCCACGACACGATCGCCGACACGCGCGCGTCCTCCTGGCCGAGGCGGCTGACTGCGACGCCGCCGGCCGAGTGACCGGCCAGGCCGATGCGAGCCGCGTCGAGCTCGGACCGCCGCGGATTGTCGCCGGACGCGAACCAGCCGAGCGCCGTCTTCGTGTCCTCGTAGTGGGTGTCGTCGCTGCGCCCGATCGAGAACGTCAGGACCATGTAGCCGGCCTCGGCCAGGGCCTCGGCGCCCCACAGGTACATCTCCTGGTTCGCGGAGCCGCCGTGCATCACGACGACGCCCGGGTACGGGGGCTCGAACCGCTGGAGCCCCGCCGGCATGTCGCGGCACGACCTGTCGCAGGGCCGGAACAGCATGCCCGGGAACTCCTTGCCTGCCCCGTCCACGAAGCGCACCTCCTCGAACCGGAACCGGCTGCCGTCCCAGCGCGTCGGCTCGCGGAACGGATCGATCGCGGGGTCGCGGCCCGGCGGGCGCGGCTCGCCGAGCGCCTGCTGGTACGCGGGGTTGGCAGCCGTGTCCGCGTTGCGCTGCGACGCGCAGAACACGTTGTCATCCTCCCGTCGGTCCCACTCCGGCGTCCCCGGCGCGGGGTCGCCGGCAGGGCCGGTGCAATCCGGCTCGCCCTGCCCGAGCGCGACGGATGGCATGGCCACCAGCACTGCGACCACAGCCATGGCGGCGGCGACCCGCATCGCCCGGATGTTACGTATGCGGGAGGTGCGCCGAGCCAGGGCGCCTGCGTCGCACTGTGTCGGCGCGCCCACTATTACGCGCAGTTTCTAATTGGCCGGCAACATGGGTACCTTCTTAGGACCAACCGACGCTTTGGCGGGACGTTCTGCGGCCGAACAGCTGCGGGCGGACCGTGGAGTTGCCGGACCACTTCGACGCTTCCCCGACCACCGTCGGGCGGGGGGCGAGAGGAGCAGGTCCAGATGTTCGAGTACCGGTGTACGGCTTGCGGTGTCAACGCGTACAGCTCGGCGAGCTACGCCACCGTAGGGGTCTGCCCATCCTGCGGATCGCCGCTCGCAGACGATGCGTTCGAGACGATCCCGGAGCCCGATCCGATTGCGAGAACGCGACGGTGGACCCCCACAGTGCGGGCAGCGACGAGCTCGCCGTCGAGCCGCTCGGTCGCTGCTGGGGAGTGACGGTGCGCCCGCGTCACGCTGTCAAACCGCGCGTTGCGCGCTTTCTTCCACTGGTCGGGTTCCGCTACAGCCGGGCGCGCGACGCATACGTGCTACGCGCCGTGGGTCGTCGGGTCGGCCCCGTGGTCGTCAGCCATGACAGGCGGTCGCACGCCGGGCGCTAGCCGATGTCGGCCCGGCGGCGGCCCTGAGCACGGGACCGCGCACTGTTTCAGCACAGGAAGCTGTGTAGTTCCTGCCTGCCGTCGGTGACGTCCGCGCAGACAGCTAGACATCCGCGTTGCAATGAGCACAACGTTGTTTGTCCTCATGTTGCTGGTCGTGTGGGTCGCTCTGGACGTCGCGGTCGTCGCCCTGATGTACCGCGTCGCTCGGCGGAGGCGTGCGTTCGCCGGCGCGCGCTCTGGCGGGCGGTTCGACCGCGCCGCGGTGCTCGCGGAGGCCGGCGAGGACCCCGAGTACGCGGGCACCCGAAGAGCCGCCGCTGAGCGGCGGCTTCCGAGCCCCATGTGAGCGACGCGCCTACTGACCGCCGGGACTGGCAGGGGTAGCCCCGTCGGCTTCGTCGCTCTGAGTACTGATGATGTACCGGGGGCGCCCAACCCGAAAACCCGTGGTTCCCAAGTAGCCAACATCTGCCGGGCGACCCCGTTGTGGATGTATGAGGCGCCGCCGACGCATCAGCGCGCGCTGGAAGCTCAGGATCCGGCGGCCGGGCCGAGACCCATCCAGTAGCGCGCAGCGGGAACACACCGCGACTGGCTCCCTGGTTCAGGAGGTCGTCTCGGCGACCCGCGAAGCATCTGCGCAGCCGGTCCCACGGGCCTTCGAGCGCATCCTGGAGATGGCTCCGCTGCACAGCTTCTCGAACGCGAGCCTGACCGCGGGCACGCCTGCCGTGCGGGCCGGCGCGCGTGCGGCGCGGCTCGGATACGTCAGCCGGGCAGCCGAGTGCCGCCACGTCTCCGACGTGCATGCGGGCCGCGACGTGCTCGACGCTCTTCCCGATCACCTCATGCCAAGCGGCACCAGCGAGCCCGCGGGCGCCCGGCAGATCATGCAGGCGGCAGCCCGCCTGGCCGCGGCGCCGCCGCACGGCGGCCACGACGGTGCGCCGCCGCTGTCACTGGTCCCCGGACTCGACCCGACGGCGCGCAGCCAGATCGCCTCCGCGGTCCTCCGCGACGCAGCACCGACAAACGGCTGCGTCGACCGCGCCGACCTCGAGCGCGCCTGGACCTACGGCTTCCTCGTTCACGTCATGTCAGAGGTGGCCGCCCACGAGCCTCCGGGTCCCGTACCCCGGTGAACGCGTGGGGATGGGCCCGCCTTGCGACGGGCGCCGATCCCGTTTCCCTACTTCCCCTTGCAGCCCGGCACCGCGTCATTCGACCCGGGTCCAGTGCCGTGACCGGGCGCGTGGCACTTCGAGCCCCCGTCGTTCGGCCCCTTGCTGCTGTTGCCTGGGCCGAAGTCCGGGTCAGCGAAGGCCGAAGCGGGAATCGCGAGAGCGCCCGCGGTCAGGGTGAGTGCGAGCAACTTCCTGCGCATACCTTCCCCCTCCGATTGATTCGGTCGCGAGCCGTGCGGCAAGTGGCGACCGACAGCACCGTACCTCTGCAGATCGCAGTTCTGCAATGGGCCAAGGTGCCACCGCGGGACCTGGAGTCCAGGGTCGGCGCGCCAAGTAAACCGCCGATCTCTGTTGGCTCCAACCTCCCGGGTACATCGACGTTCAAGCGTCCGACATGTCCACCAAGGAGGGAAGGAGTACCCCCATGTCCAAGGCGAAGAGGACCTTCGCTGCTCTGCTCGCGGTCGCCGCGCTCGGAGCGACCGCAGTCCCAGCCGCTGTGGCGGCGCAGGGCGAGGGCCCCGGCAACGGAGGCGGACAGAGCAAGCAGTGCACAGGCCCGCAGGCCGACCGGCCGGCGAGCTGCAACAGCCAGGGCGGCCCGGGCGATCAGGGCAGCAACTAGGCGAACGCAGGGGTAGGGGCGGCGGGCGCGCGCAGGCGGATACGCGCGCTCGCCGCCCTCGCTACCAAACGGGGAGGACCACGAAATGAACACCGACGCGTTGCGCTACATAGCCAACGTCCACTACCCGGCGAGCAAGCTCGACGTGATCGCCGAAGCCGAGACGAATGGAGCACCTCAGGAGTTGATCGACGCGCTTCAGCGCGTGAGCAGAGAGAAGTTCGGTTCGGCCGGCGAGGTGCGGGCCGGGCTCAAGGGCGCCGGGGTGTGACGTACCGGCCGGTCAGTCCCGACCGGTTCGCTGGTCGATCGGCGAGCCGGCGTGGAACAGGTACCACCACTCGTAGAGACCGAGCGCGAGGAACACCGAGGCGATCAGGATGACGTCGAGCACGGTGAGCTCGAGCTCGCGCGGCTGACCGGCGCGCTGGCCGGAGGGAGTCGAGAGCCACGGCATCCGCAGCTTGACCGTCTCACGGGCGCCCTGGATCTGGCGGTAGCGGTGATGTAGCCGGGCCAGGAGCACCGCGAGCGCTCGCGGCCGTGAGCGAGCACGCCGACGACGACCACCGTGATCGCGGTCATCGACGGGGGCCCGCCCTCGTCGATCTGCGATGCGATCCAGAGCCAGACGAGCGGGTTGGCTGTCCACAGCGACAGGCAGGCGACGAGCATCGCGAGTACGAGCGTGCCCGCCTTCATGCGGTCGACCACGTTCACATACAGCACTGTATCTGAATTCAGGTCTGTATGTTGAGCGCATGACACGCCTGAGTCGCGCCGAGAATCGCGAGCTCACCCGCGCGGCCCTGAGAAAGGCCGCGGCCGAGCTGGTCGTCGCCCAGGGCCTGCAAGCGACGAGCATCGAGCAGATCAGCGAACGCGCGGGCTTCTCCAGGGGCGCCTTCTACGCGAACTACAGCTCGAAGGAGGAGCTGTTCGCGGAGGTGCTGCAGGAGCGCGTGTACGAGGTGTATCGCGCGATGGCCACCGAGTGGAAGGACTCCACCGAGCGGCCGACACCGCGCCAGACAGGCGAACGACTGGCGGCCATCATCGGCGCGCCCGAGGGCAAATGGCTGTTCGTGCTGTGGCTCGAGCTACTCGCGCACGCGGCCAGGCACCCCGAGTTCCGCAGCATCGCCGCGGAGTTCTGGCGCGGCACCCGAGCACTTTCGGCGCAGGGGATCCGCGAGGAGTACGCCGCGCGCGGCGAGGATCCGCCGATCGACCCCAGCTGGATCGCGACCGCGAGCATCGCCCTCGACGTCGGCCTCGCGATCCAGCACTCCGTCGATCCTGACGAGGTGCCCCTCGAGACCTACCCCGCCGTCTTCGAGCTGTTGTTCGGCCGGCTGGAGCGCTGAGTCGAGCTCGCCTGATCGGCGAACCGCCACCGCTGGCGCGCCAGGCGATCACATCCGCGGCACAAGCGGTCAACATCGCGGACAGTTGCGCGTTGGCGACATAGGGCGGGGGCTCGACACGACACACGGAGGTCCCCCCAATGAGCTCGGAGAGCCAGAACGGCGAGAGCGCCCAGGATCTCGCTCAGAAGAAGGAAGAAGAGAGCGAGCAGGCCAAGCAGGAGATGCAGGAGCTCGAGCAGGGCGACCTGCCGACGGACCTGTCGGACTGGCCGAGCGGGCCGGCGAAGTACGAGACGTTCGGCCTCGACGACGACGCGTACGGCGAGGGCGCGACCGAGAAGCTCGGGCCGGCGAACCTCGCGCGGCACGACGACGGCTCGGTCACGATCGACGGCAAGGCCGTCGACAACCCCGACGACTACAAGGGCGAGCCGATCGGCGAGGCCGTGCCCGGCAACAAGAACTCGGACTGAGCGTCAGCCGGCGGTAGCGACGGAGGTCAGCACGGGAGCGACCCAGTTGAAGAACCGGGTGAGCTCCGTGCGCCCGTGGATGCTGAGCTTGCGGTAGGTGTTCGCCAGGTGGAACTCGACCGCCTTCAGGGTCACGGTCAGCTCCTCGGCGATCTCGCGGTTCTTCATCCCGTCGGCCGCCATCCGGGCGACGCGAAGCTCGCTGCGCGTGAGCAGGTCCGCGGCGTCGCCGTTGGGCGATCCGCCGCTCTCGAGCTCGGCGATCGCCTGCCGCAGGACGACGACCGCGTGGTCGACTCGGCCCTCCGCCAGGCAGGTTCGCGCGCGGTCCAGGAGCTCGTCCGCCCGTTCGTGTCCGTGAGCCTGACCCACGACCCCAGGAAACCACAACGTGGGGTACGCGGGGACCGCCCTAGGGTCGACCCGAGTTCTTGTCGCATCGAAAACATGCTCGACCGTTGTCTCGACGCGCCAACGTGGCCCCCGGAACCACCGTTCGCCGCTTACGCTCCGTGAGCGCGCGGTGTTAAAGCCGCTCGAGGGACCGGCACGGCGCCGGGGGTCCCGCCGGCCGAACAGGCCGGGGGCGGGGTCGAGTCGGGTCCCAGAAAGCGTGGAGCGGTCCCGGCCGGCCCTGGGGAGGGCGTCGGCCGGGGCCGGGCCGCTTTGCGCGGGCGTCCCTCTCCCTAGCTCGTCACCTGATCGTGCGGGCGCGCCATCGCGGTGAGGTCGAGCGCCTTGTCGAGCGTCTCCTCGTCCACGCCCTTCTCGAGCGCGACCTCGCGGATCGTCCGCTTCGACTCGACCGCGTCCTTGACGATCTCGGTCGCCTTGTCGTAGCCGATGTACTCGTTCAGCGCGGTGGCGATCGCCGGAGTCGAGCCGGCGTTGTGCTCGAGCACCTCGCGCTGCGCCTCGACGCCGTCGATGACCTTCTCGGCGAGGAGCGTGGAAGCGCTCGACAGGATCGCGATCGAGTGCAGCAGGTTGCGCGCGATCATCGGCACGCGCACGTTCAGCTCGAACTGGCCCTGCATCCCGCCGATCGTGATCGCCGTGTCGTTGCCGATCACCTGGGCGGCGACCTGGAGGACGACCTCCGGGATGACCGGGTTCACCTTGCCCGGCATGATCGACGAGCCCTTCTGAAGCTCCGGCAGCGCGAGCTCGCCGAGCCCGGTGCGCGGGCCCGAGCCCATCAGCGCCAGGTCCTGGGCGATCTTCGTCAGCGACACGGCGACCACCTTGAGCGCGCCGGACAGCTCGACGAGCGCGTCGCGGTTGCCCTGCGCCTCGAACGGGTCGGCCGGAGCGGAGATCTCGTGGCCGGTCGCCTCGGTCAGCTTCGCGCGCACGCGCGAGGCGAACTCCGGGTGCGTGTTCAGGCCGGTGCCGGTGGCGGTGCCGCCGAGGGGGATCTGCGCGACGTGCGGCAGCGCGGCCTCGACGCGCTCGCGGCCCAGGCGGATCTGCGCGGCGTACCCGCCGAACTCCTGACCGAGCGTCACGGGCACGGCGTCCATGAGATGGGTGCGCCCCGCCTTGACGATGTCGGCGAACTCGCCCGCCTTCGCCTCCAGCGAGCCCTGGAGCTTCTCGAGCGCGGGAAGCAGCGTGTCGGACGCCTCGCTCAGCGCGGCCAGATGCACTGCCGACGGGAACACGTCGTTCGAGGACTGCCCCATGTTCACGTGGTCGTTCCGGTGAACGCCCTCGCCCGCGATGCTGGCGATGACCTCGTTCGCGTTCATGTTCGACGACGTGCCCGACCCGGTCTGGAAGACGTCGATCGGGAACTGGTCGTCGTGCTTGCCCTCGGCGATCTCGTCACCGGCGCGGCCGATCCGCTCGGCCACGTCGCCGTCGAGCTTGCCCAGCTCGGCGTTCACGCGCGCGGCGTTGGCCTTGATCCGCCCGAGCCAGTGGACGACGGACGGCGGAACCCGCTCGCCCGACACCGGGAAGTTGTTGATCGCCTTGTCTGTCTCGCCGCCCCAGAGCTGCTCGCCCATTTGGAAGCTCCCTTGTTCTCCAAGTCTTGTACGCGGCTCGACACGCTATCGGGGCGAATCCGGCGATTGGCGTGCAGGCGCCCCCGGTTCCGTGACAGCGTCGAGAAGTGAGACGGCATTCAATCGTTGTCGCGATCGCCGTATTCACAGGCGTGCTGGTGTGCGCGCCGGCCGCCTCGGCTACCACGCGGTTCGTCTCCCCCACGGGCACGGCCGCGTCGCCCTGCACCGACGCCGCGCCCTGCGACTTCCCGAAGGTCGCTCACGCTCACCGCTGCGAACGACACGATCGTGGTCAAGTCGGGCACGTACCTGGCCAACCCCGGCTTCACCGTCGGGGTGCCGAACGTCGACGTGGTCGGCGCGGACGGCACCAAGCCGGAACTCCAGCTCACGGGCACGGCGGCGGGCCAGGGGATCGTCTTCGGGGCCGGCGCCTCCGGCGGCAAGCTGCGACATCTGAAGCTCGAGGCGCCCGGCGGCGCGGTCGCCGTCAGCGCACTGGCACCAGTCGCGGTGAGCGACGTCGACGTCAACGCCAGGGGGCCGGGCATCGCCACGAGCCCGGGCGTACCCGGGGCGTCCACCATCCGGCGTTCGCGCATCTCCGTCGCTTCGCCGTTCGGCGGGGAGACCGGGCTGCGGCTGGACGCGGGAACGGTGGTAAGCGACACGCTCGTACGCGCCGACAGCCCGGCTGCCCAGCCGGGCGGTTCCGCCATAGCCTCGGCAGGCGACAGCAGGTTCCGGAACGTGACTGCCATCGCATCCGGCACAGGGTCGCGGGCACTGCTCGTCCGGGCGGTGAATTCAACGCGTGTGGTCTCGGTCAAGAACTCGATCCTTCGCGGCGACAGCGCCGCGAACGACCTGGTCGTCCAGATGGGTGCGCCGGCGGTCTTCCCACCCAACAGCATCCAATGCACGTTGGCCTTCGACCCGGCCGTGTGCGTCGACACGCAGACCTCCAACCTGACGATCGACCACTCGAACTTCCGAGCGGCCACCGGCCCGCTGAACGCCGCGAGCGGGTCGAATCAGACGGCCGATCCGCAGTTCACGAACGCGGCCGGCGGTGACTTCCGCCCCAAGGCCGGGTCACCCGCCATCGACGCCGGAATCAACGACCCGGACAACGGCCCGACGGACCTCGATGGGCTCGCCCGCAGTGTGGGCCTGGCGCCCGACATCGGCGCCTACGAGTTCGTCCCGCCACCACCCGCCGAGCAGCCCACGACACCCGGCGGCAATACGGAGCCTGGCCCCCAGCCCGGCGTGACCACCCCGGTCGCCGACCAGACCGCCCCGGCGCTCACCGCACTGGGGATCACGAACAAGAAGTTCGCCGTGGGGGCAAAGGCGACCGCCGTGACGGCGCGGGCCAAGAAGGGGACGACCTTCGTGTTCAGCCTGTCCGAACAGGCGAGGACGACGCTCACGATCCAACGCGGCCGGCCGGGCCGGCGCAAGGGGCGCTCGTGCACCAAGCCGACGAGCAAGAACCGCAAGGCGAAGAAGTGCACGCGCTACGTCAAGGTCGGCGCCCTGGCGCGCAACGGCGTCTCCGGCGCGAACGCCGTGCCGTTCAGCGGCCGCATCGGCAAGAAGGCGCTGAAGCCCGCGACGTACCGCGCGGCGATCGCGGCCGTCGACGGAGCGGACAACCGCTCGGCGACCAAGTACGTCGCGTTCCGCGTCGTCAGGCGCTAGTCAGCCGCGCGCCCGCCCCGCCGCCTCGCCGCGCCTGAACGCCGGCGAGCGCCGGTCGACCCGGATGCAGCTCCTGGTCGAGGCGGAACAGCAGCTCGTCGTGCACGCCGGGGTCGGCGCCGCGCTCGAGGGCGCCGTGCAGGTAGCCGAGCTGGAGCGCGGCACGTTCGTCCCCGCGCGCGGCGCGCGCGACGAGCGGCGTCGCCACCTCGATCGTGCTTCCGCCGAACGACGCGAGCGGCCCCGCGTCGTTGGAAGGGACCAGGCACTCGGAGAGCTTCACGGTCCCCTCGATCGCCACCTCGCCGTCGGGCGCCTTGGCCAGCGCGGCGCGCACGGCGCGCGGCCCGTCGGAGCACTCGGCCGGGTAGGTCGCGTCCTTCTCGCGACAGCCGGCGTGCAGCAGTGACGCAAGCGCTACGAGGGCGAGCAGGCGGCGCACGGTCCGCGATCGTATTGGTGGGGCGATCCGCTGCAAAACCTCCCGCGCCGTCGCGCGATCGGGACGCCCGTGTTCGGATCGCTCCCTACAAGGAGGTGAGCCTGGTGATGCACCTGGCAGCTGTGGCAGGAAGCCACGATCAGGAAGTCGGATTCTGCTCGTACTGTGGGCGGCTTGATGTCGATGACGCACGCGTGTGCTCCGAGTGCGGGCTCGGCGTGCGGCTGCACACCGACGCCGGTGTGCTGCGCTCACCCGGCGCGCCGTTCCTGGTGGTTCGCGGAGACGGCGTCGTGAGCGCGGCGAGCGCCGCGGCCGAGCGCATGCTGGACTCGCCGGTAGGCCGCCGGGTCGGCGAACTTCTGTCGGCGCCCGAGCTCCCATCGGCGGTCGCGCTGGCCGCCGCCGGGCGGCCCCATCCGGTCATGTTGCACAGCGACAACATGCGCCTGCGGGTCGCCCAATGCGGGTTTCCCCCGGCCGCGCTCGTCGTGCTCGAACGTGTGTAACCGGTAAACCTCGTGCAACCGCGCGTTCAGCGCGGAGGCAAAAGTGGGAATCAGGGAGAAAATGGACGTGCGGGGGTCCGGCGCTCAAGGTCGAAGCGCGGAATGCCGAAGGTTCCCGCAGCTTCTGTCCACGCACCCTCCAGGAAACCTCCCTATGAGTGGCATCCGAACGAACGCTGCGGCCGAGCTCCTCGGTGTCAGCCCCAACACGCTCCGCTCCTGGGAGCGGCGATTCGGCTACCCGGAGCCCCGCCGCACCGCCGGCGGCCACCGCCAGTACGACCTGGCCGAGCTCGAGGCGCTGCGTCGCGCGCTGCTCGAGACGCACAACATCTCCTCGGCCATCCAGGTCGCGCAGCAGCGCGGCGAGGGCCCCAGCAGCGCGTCGCGACTGCTCGAGGCGTTCGACGCGTTCGACGACGCGCAGGCCGACCGCCACATGGAGGAGTCGCTGTCGCTGCGCTCGGTCGAGCGCACCGTCGTTGAGCTCCTGCTGCCCGCCGTCGAGCAGGCCGAGGAGCGCGAGGCCCGGGAGGCCGAGTACGAGTTCGCCTGCCGCTGGGCCACGGGCTGGCTGCACGCCGCCCGGCGCGTCGCCCCGCCCGCGACCCGCGACGACGGCATCCTGCTCTTCGACGCGAGCAGCGGCTTGACCGCCGAGGGCCTGCACGTGCAGGCGCTCGAGCTGGCGCTGCGCCGCGCGGGCTTCCGCGTGCTGCTGCTGTCGATCGGCCTGGCCCAGGAGCGGGTGTCGCGCGCGATGCGCGTGCTCGACCCGACCGCGCTCGTGCTCTGCGGGAAGGACGCCACGCTCGACATCGTCGGGCGCCTGGTCTACGCGGTCCGCCAGCAGGGCTCGCCGGCTCCCCTGTACGAGTACCGCGGGTCGATGCCGGTCACCGGATCGCACTCGATCCCGACGCTCGGGCAGACGCCGATCGAGGCCACGCAGACGCTCCGCGCGATGGTCGACGTGCAGCCCGCGCGCAACTCGGGCCACACGCGCCTGAGCGCGGTCGCTCGCTAGCGGGCGGCCGACCTAGAATCGAGCGGCGATGACTCGCCGCTACGAACCAGTCGACCCTGCCCAGTCGTTCCCCGAGCTCGAGGAGGGCGTCCTCGAGCGCTGGCGCGAGCGCGACGTCTTCCACGAGTCGATCCGCCGCCGCGCGGGCGGGCCGCCGTTCGTCTTCTACGAGGGGCCGCCGACGGCGAACGGCCGGCCCGGGTCGCACCACGTCCTCGCGCGCGTGTTCAAGGACGTCTTCCCGCGCTACAAGACGATGCGCGGCCACCTGGTCCACCGCAAGGGCGGCTGGGACTGCCACGGCCTGCCGGTGGAGATCGAGGTGCAGCGCCAGCTCGGCATCCAGTCGAAGGCCGACATCGAGGAGTACGGCATCGCGGAGTTCAACGCGAAGTGCCGCGAGTCGGTCTTCACCTACATCGACGACTTCGAGCGCCTGACCGACCGGATCGGCTTCTGGATCGACACCGACCAGGCCTACGCGACGCTGACCAACGACTACATCGAGTCGGTCTGGTGGTCGCTCAAGGAGATCTGGAAGAAGGGGCTGCTGTACGAGGCGCACAAGGTCGTGCCCTACTGCCCGCGCGACGGCACGTCGCTGTCGTCGCACGAGCTCGCGCAGGGCTACAAGGACGTCGTCGACCCGTCGGTCTACGTCCGGTTCCCGGTCCGCGGCGAGGAGGGCGTGTCGCTGCTGGGCTGGACCACCACGCCGTGGACGCTCGTGTCGAACGCGGCGCTCGCGGTCGGCGCCGACATCACCTACGTGCGTGCGCGCGTGGGCGACGAGGTGCTGATCGTCGCGCAGCCGCTGGCCGACCGCGTGCTCGGCGAGGGCGAGTACGAGGTCGAGTCGACCGTGCGCGGATCCGACCTGGTCGGCCTCTCCTACGAGCCGCCCTTCCCGTTCATCGCCGACTACGGCCCGCGCGGCCACACCGTCCTCGAAGGCGACTTCGTCACCACCGATGACGGCACCGGCGTCGTGCACACCGCGGTCGCGTTCGGCGAGGACGACTTCCGCCTGGGCGAGCAGTACGGCCTGACCGTGCACAACCCCGTGCGGCCCGACGGCACCTTCGACGAGCGCATCGAGCCGTGGGCCGGCAAGTGGGTCAAGGACGCGGACCCCGAGATCGTCGAGGCGCTGCGCGAGTCCGGCCGCCTGTTCAAGTCGACCGAGTACGAGCACGCCTACCCCCACTGCTGGCGCTGCGGCACGCCGCTCATCTACTACGCCAAGCCGTCCTGGTACATCCGGACGTCCCAGATCCGCGACCGGATGGTCGCCGAGAACGACAAGATCAACTGGTACCCGGACCACATCAAGCACGGGCGCTTCGGCAAGTGGCTCGAGAACAACGTGGACTGGGCGCTGTCGCGCGAGCGCTACTGGGGCACGCCGCTGCCGGTGTGGCGCTGCGCCGAGGGCCACGAGCACGCGATCGGGTCGGTGCAGGAGCTCCGCGACCTGGACGCGGCCAACGTGCCCGAGGACCTGCACAAGCCCTACATCGACGACGTCACCTTCGCCTGTCCCGAGTGCTCGGGGCAGATGCGCCGCGTGCCCGAGGTGATCGACGCCTGGTACGACAGCGGGTCGATGCCGTTCGCGCAGTGGGGCGCGCCGTACGCGAACCAGGACGTCTTCGAGGAGCGCTTCCCGGCCGACTACATCTGCGAGGCGCTCGACCAGACGCGCGGGTGGTTCTACTCGCTGCTCGCGGTGTCGACCCTGCTGTTCGACAGGTCGTCGTACGAGACGTGCCTGTGCCTCGGGCTGATCCTCGACCTCGAGGGCCAGAAGATGTCGAAGTCGAAGGGCAACGTGGTCGAGCCCTGGGAGGTGATCGACGCCCACGGGGCGGACGCCTTCCGCTGGTACTACTTCACCTCCAAGCAGCCGTGGGACGGCTACCGGTTCTCGGTCGAGGCGGTCGGCGAGACCGTGCGCCAGTTCTTCCTGCAGCTGTGGAACACCTACGGCTTCTACGTCCTGTACGCGAACGCGGGCGGCGTCTCCGGCGCCGACGCGAGCGGGCCGTCCGACCACGAGATGGACCGCTGGATCCTCTCGCGCCTGCACGCGACGACCGAGACCGTGATCGAGCGGCTGGACGACTACGACACGACGTCGGCCGGCCGGTCGATCGCGGCGTTCGTCGACGAGCTGTCGAACTGGTACATCCGCCGCAGCCGCCGGCGCTTCTGGGACGCGGAGCCGGCCGCGTTCGCGACGCTGCGCGAGTGCCTGCTGACCGTGTCGAAGCTGCTGGCGCCGCTGACCCCGTTCATCGCCGACGCGATCTACGAGAACCTGGACGGCAGCGAGCCGTCCGTGCACCTGTGCGACTTCCCCGAGCCGGGCGAGCGCGACGTCGAGCTCGAGGAGGCGATGGCGATCGCCCGCGACGCGGTCGAGCTGGGCCGCGCGGCGCGAGCGCACGGCAAGCTGAAGGTGCGCCAGCCGCTGGCCGAGGCGATCGTGGTCGCCGCCGACCGCGAGCGCGCCGCGATCTCCCGCTTCGAGGACATCGTCCGCGAGGAGCTGAACGTCAAGGCGGTCCGCTACGTGTCGGAGGCCGAGGAGCTGGGGCGCTGGGAGCTGAAGCCCAACTACCGCGCTCTCGGGCCGCGCTTCGGCAAGCGCATGCCGATGGTCGCCGAGGCGGTCGCGTCACTCGACGCCACGCGCGCGGCGGCGACGCTGCGCGACGGCGGCACCGTCGGCGTCTTCCTGGACGGCGAGGAGCACCCGCTCGGGGCCGACGACGTGCAGATGGTGCTGCAGCCGCTCGAGGGCTACCAGGTGGAGCGCGCCGGGACGCACGCGGTCGCGCTGAACCTGGAGCTCGACGACGACCTGCTCCGCGAGGGGCTGGCCCGCGAGGTCGTCCACGCGATCCAGAACGCGCGCAAGGCGGCGGGGTTGAACGTGGAGGACCGCATCGCCCTCACCCTGGGCGGCGATGGCGAGCTGCTCGAAGCGGTCCGCGCGCACGAGGAGTACGTGACCGGCGAGACGCTGGCCACCTCGCTCGTGCTGGACGGCGCGGACGGCGGCCAGGCCGCCGAGATCGAGGGCCGCCCGCTCTCGATCGCCGTCGCGCGGGCTTCGTAGGACGGCTTGTGTCAGTGCGCCCGAAGGGCGTTACTTCCTGAGTACCTGGGAACTAGGGCCTCACGCGAATGGGGAGGCATGGGGTGAGGGGTCGAGTCGTGGTGGCGCTGGTGATCGCTGCTTTGGCGACGTGGCCGGCCGTGGCGGGGGCCACGACGGTGAGCTTTCCACGCGGGACCGTGGAGATGACGGGCACGACGACCCAGCCTGGCACGCCGGTGGGTACGACCTTCACCGCGACCTACCACGCGGCGGGGGATCCGAACGGCGACCCGCCCTACATGCGCAAGATGAAGTGGCTCGCGCACCCGGGCTCGCGTTACGACACGAGCGTGCCCGGCCGGTGCACGGCCAGCGACGCGGAGATCGCCCTTCGGGGTCCGGCTGCGTGCCCCGCGGACAGCCGGCTGGGCGCTGGCAGCGCGACGGGCAAGTTCGGGGGCCAGGTGTCGAGTCCGCGCATGGACTTGTTCAACAACACGGATGAGGAGATCCTGATCGTCTCGACCCCCGGCGTGTACTCGGTCACCCGCGGCAAGATCGGGGCCGACCAGTCGCTCACGTTCGAGACCCCCACGTGCTTCCCGAACGTCAGCGTCGCGGGGTGCCCGGTGGACAACGCACTCCAGCTGGGGTCGCACATGGTGCTGGACACCATCGTGCGCGACGGCCGGGGTTACCTGACCACCCCGCCGACCTGTCCGGAGTCGGGCTACTGGACGAACGGGATGGAGTATTGGTGGGCCGACGGCTCGCACGACACGCTGAGCTTCCAGATGCCGTGTAGTCAGCCCTGACGCGCTAGCCCTGAATCTCGCCGCCGATCGCCCACTCGGACTTGGGCAGATCGACGAACTTGATCCAGACCTGGTCGGGCGGCGACCCGCCCACCTCGGAGATCGCGGCCGTCACCTTCTCCGCGATCTCCTTCTTCTGCTCGGCCGTGCGGCCGGCGTACCACTCGATCGTGACGACCGGCATGGCTACGCGAGGGCCGGCTCGAGCTCCTGCACGAGGCGCTTCTTGGGTAGCGCGCCGACGATCGTGTGCGCCGCCTCGCCGTTCTTGAAGACGATCAGCGTCGGGATCGACATGACGCCGTAGCGAGCCGCGGTCTGCTGGTTCTCGTCGACGTTGAGCTTGACGATGCGCAGCGAGTCGGCCTGCTCCTCGGCGATCTCCTCGAGGCTCGGAGCGATCACCCGGCACGGACCACACCACGGCGCCCAGAAGTCGACCAGAACCGGCTTGTCGTTCTCGAGCACCTCAGCCTGGAAGTTGTTGTCGGTGACTTCGGTGATGTTGGCGGCCACAGTGGCTCCTCGGTTTAAGTCGGTCTCGCTATACAAAATGAAGTGTAGCCATCGGCGACTACGGAAGCCGGAGCTTAAGCGCTGGCACCTTCCACACCGCCTCGACCGCGATCCGGGTGCTCATCTTGGACGCGCCGGCGCGCCGTTCGTGGAAGACGATCGGCACCTCGCGGACGTGGAAGCCGGCCTTCAGCGCCCGGTAGGTCAGCTCGATCTGGAACCCGTAGCCGTCGGCGTGCATCTGCTCGATCCCGATCGCCTCGAGCACCCGCCGGTCGAAGCACTTGAAGCCCCCCGTCAGGTCGCGCACCGGCACTCGGAGGATCATCTGCGCGTACAGGCAGCCGCCGCGCGACACCACCCGCCGCCCGGCGCCCCAGTTCTGGACGCCGCCGCCGGAGATGTAGCGCGAGCCCGAGCACCAGGTCCGCGCCGTGGTGCGCCTCGTGCACCAGCCGCGGTATGTCGCGCGGGTCGTGCGAGAAGTCCGAGTCCATCTCCATCACCCGCTCCGCGCCGTGCGCTGAGCGCGTGATCGAAGCCCGCGATGTAGGCCCGGCCGAGTCCCTGCTTGCCGGGCCGGTGCAGGACGCTGACCGCGTCGCCCGTCGCCGCGAGGTCGTCCGCGATCCGCCCCGTGCCGTCCGGCGAGTTGTCATCGACGACCAGCACGTGGTGATCGCCGGTCTTCGCGAGCTCCGCCAGCGAGGCCTCGACGATCGGCCCGATGTTCTCGGCCTCGTTGTATGTGGGCAGCACGAGCCACGTCCCGGACACAGCGGCCTAAGGTAGCCGGGCGATGCGAAACGCCGAGATCGCGCTCCACTTCGACGAGCTCGCCGACCTCTACGAGCTGGACGGCGCGATCGTGCACCGGGTGCTGGCCTACCGCAACGCTGCGAAGGCGATCCGCGAGTCGTCGGCGTCGATCGAGGAGCTGACCCGCGCCGGGGAGGTGACCAAGCTCGCCGGCATCGGCAAGACGATCGAGGAGAAGATCAACGCCCTCCTTGACACCGGGTCGATCCCGTCCGCGGCCAAGCTGAAGGCGAAGTACCCGCCAGGCCTGGTCGAGATCACGCGCATCCCGGGGCTCGGCCCGAAGAAGGCGCGCAAGCTGTTCGACGAGCTCGGGCGTGGACTCGATCGACGCGCTGCGCACGGCGGCGGAGAGCGAGCAGATCCGCGGGTTGCGCGGCTTCGGGGCGAAGGCCGAGGAGGGCATCCTGGCCGCCCTGGCCGCGGGCGCCGACGGCCGGCCCCAGCCGCGCCTGCTGCTGTCGAAGGCGCTGGGGATCGCCGAGTCACTGGCCTCCGCGCTGCGCGAGCACCCGGCCTGCGAGAGGGTGCAGGTCGCGGGCAGCGCGCGCCGCTGGGCGGAGACCGTCAAGGACATCGACCTGATCGCGACCTCGAGCGACCCGGCCGCGCTCTCCGCCGCGTTCTGCAAGCTGCCGCTGATCGCCGAGGCCGGCCGCTCCGGCGAGGCGGGCGCCCGTGCGCTCACGCACAACGGCATCGCGGTCGACCTGCGCATCGTCGCGCCCGAGGCGTTCGGCAACCTGCTCCAGCACCTGACCGGATCCAAGCAGCACAACGAGGCGCTCCGCACCGAGGCGGTCAAGCGCGGGCTGCACGTCTCCGAGTACGGGATCCTCGACGACAAGGACGGCATCACCCGGACCTGCGCCACCGAGGAGGAGGTCTACGAGCTGCTCGGCATGGACTGGATCACGCCCGAGCTGCGCGAGAACCGGGGCGAGCTGAAGGCCGCCCGCGCACACGACCTGCCGCGGCTGGTCGAAGAGGGCGACATCCGCGGCGAGCTGCACTGCCACACGGTCGCCTCCGACGGCCGCCAGACCGTCGAGCAGATGGCCGAGGCCGCCCGCGCGCGCGGCTACGAGTACATCGTCATCACCGACCACTCGGCCACGCACGGCTTCGGCAACGACGTATCCCCGGAGATGCTGCGCGAGCAGATCGAGCTGGTCCGAGAGGTCGACGCGCGCATCGAGGGCATCCGCGTTCTGATCGGGACCGAGACCAACATCCTGACCGACGGCTCACCCGACTACGACGACGATCTGCTGGCCGACCTGGACTGGGTCGTGGGCAGCCTGCACACGTCGTTCCGCCTGCCCGAGAAGGACCAGACCGAGCGCATGATCGCCGCGATGGAGCACCCCTACATCGACGTGATCGGCCACCCCACGGGGCGTCTGATCGAGCGCCGGCAGCCGTACGCGCTCGACGTCGGCGCGGTGATCGCCGCGGCCGTGCGCACCGGCACCTTCCTGGAGATCAACGGCAACCCGGACCGCCGCGACCTGAACGAGGTGAACGCGCGGCGCGCGGTCGAGGCGGGCGCCACGCTGACGATCGACTCCGACGGTCACGGCACGGAGACGCTCGCGAACGCCCGCTACGGGGTGGCCACCGCCCGGCGCGCGTGGATCGGCCCCGAGTCGATCGCCAACACCCGCCCCTGGGACGAGCTCGACGCGATGCGCAAATCGCCGCGGCTCAAACCGGCTCGGCGCGCTTGAAGCCCGGCGTGCGCACCAGCTTGATCGGTGCGAACGGCGACGTCGGCTCGACGTAGAAGCGAACGCCGTCGCGGCCCTCGATCGCCTCGACGGCCCCGGGCTGCTTGCGCCACTGGAGCCCGATGAAGATCAGGAACCCGGTGGCGATGGCGGGCACCTGCGGGATCAGGAACGCCACCGATCCGCAGAGGACCGTGAACAGGCCGAGCACCCAGAGCCGGTTGACGATGATCGCGCCCGGCCGCTGCTCGGGCAGGGTCGGGCTCGTGCGCGCGTCGGCCAGCAGCGTGCGGAACCCCTCGCTGGTCCCGGCTCCGCGACCGGTCCACATGCCGCCCGTCGCAGCCACCACCCACCAGCCCACGGCGATGTAGAGCAGCGTCACGTTGTCGTCGGCGTTCGCGCCCGCGATCGACACGACGCCGAGCGCGGTGGCGGCCCCACCGAACAGCAGCACGGCCGTGCGCAGGAAGTCCGGGAACCTCAACTGGCCAGGACTTCCAGGGCCTCGGCGAAGCCCGGGATGCCGTCGACGACCAGGTCGGCGCGCTCGACGATCTGCGCCGGGCCCTCGTCGGACCGCACGCCCACGCGCACGCGCGAGTCCAGGCGGCCGTCGTCCAGAAGCCGGTCCAGCGCGTCCCAGGCGTCGAGGTCGGTGGCGTCGTCGCCCGCGTACATCGCGGTGCGGATGTCCGGGGCACGGCGCAGCAGCTCGTCGACGCCCATGCCCTTGTCCACCGGTACCGGCGGGCGGACCTCCAGCACCTTGCGTCCCCAGTGGGTGATGAGCTCGGCGGCCTCGGCCTCCTGGGCGATGCCCTCGATGCGGGTCCGGGCCGCGTCCTCGTCCGGGGCGCCCCGCCAGTGGAAGGCCTGGATCGGCCCCTTGTCCTCGATCCGCACGCGCAGGCGGCGCAGCTCGGCGGTGTCGCGCTCGCCGGTGAACTCCTTGACCCGGCCGGTCCAGGTCTCGAACGCGGGCAGGACCGTCGGCTTCGCGGCGCCCGGCTCGAGCAGCTCGGCTCCGTGCGAACCGGCGTAAGCGATGCGGCCGACCCCGACCAACCGGCGGGCGTCGAGCGCGCTGCGGCCGGAGATGCAGGCGACCAGCCCGTAGCGGCGGGTGAGCGCGGCCATCAGGCGGGCGCTCTCCTTGGGCACGTGGGCGTCCTGGGCGCGCTCCACGATCCGGGCGAGGGTCCCGTCGACGTCGACGAGGATCGCCGCGCGGCCGGGGTCCTCGGTCAAGGGGCGCAGGACCTCGGCCAGGGTGTCGGCCGTAGGCGATGGCACGCGGCCTAGTATGCCGCGCGATGTCGCAGCGACTGCCTCGCCTCGCGGCCATTGCAATCGTCGCGGGCGCGTTCTCGGGCCTGTTCGGCGTGGGCGGCGGCGCAATCATCGTCCCGTTGCTGGTGCTGTGGCTGAACTACGAGGAGCGCACCGCCACCGGCACGTCGCTCGCGGCGATCTGCGTGATCGCGCTGGCCGCCGCGGCCATGCACGGGCTGCTCGGCAACGTCGACCTGGCCAAGGGCGTGCTGGTGGGCGTGCCGGCCGTCGGGGGCGTCGTCGCGGGGACCTGGCTCCAGCAGCGGACCCCGACCCGCGCGATCGCCGGCCTGTTCGCGCTTCTCCTGGTCGTCTCGGCGGTGCTGCTCGTCCTGTGAGCGAGACCGACGTCATCGGCGCGGTGGTGATCGGCTTCGCGGCC
The DNA here is from genome assembly GCA_963724205.1 of uncultured Actinomycetes bacterium. GTDB lineage: Bacteria > Actinomycetota > Thermoleophilia > Solirubrobacterales > Thermoleophilaceae > CAVRTK01. Next base: position 379,325 of record CAVRTK010000001.1, read on the forward strand.
GGAGTGTCGAGCGGGCTGCTCGGCATCGGCGGCGGCATCATCTTCGTGCCCGGGCTCGTCTTCTTCCTGTCGCTGTCGCAGCTGACCGCGGAGGCGACGTCGCTCGTCGCGATCATCCCGGTGGCGATCGTCGGCGCCATGCGCCAGCGCGGCTACGGCAACCTGCGGGTGCGCGACGGCCTGGTGGTGGGGGTGTTGTCGCTGCCCGGCGTCGTCGGCGGGGCGCTGCTCGCGGACTCGCTGCCCGAACGCCCGCTCGAGCTGGGCTTCGCGGCGGTGCAGATCGTCTTCGCGGTCGGGCTGGCCAGACGCGCGCTTCGCCCGGACGAAGACCGGGCATAAGCCCGGCATGGCGAAGAAGATCCTGGCGTTGGTATCCGAGGCGGTCTCCGCGGACGCGCTGAAGAGCGCGGTCGGCGAGGAGGTCGCCGAAGAGGCGGAGGTGCTGGTCGTCGCACCGGCGCTCAACACGAAGACCCGCTTCCTGCTGGCCGACCCCGACCCGGCGATCGACCGGGCCGAGCAGGTGCAGGAGGAGACGGTCGAGCGGCTGTCGGAGGGCGGCGTCGACGCGGCGCCCGGCGGCACGACCGGCGAGGAGGACCCGCTCCAGGCGCTCGACGACGCTCTGGCGACCTATCCCGCCGACGAGATCGTCCTGTTCACGCATCCGGGCGGCGAAGGCAACTGGCAGGAGGACGGCCTGGTGGACGAGGCGAAGCAGCGCTTCGGATCGACGCCGGTGCGCCACGTCGTTGTCGAGTAGCCGCCCGCCGGGTTAGGCTCGCGCCGCGATGCGGCGCGGCGTGCTTCCCATACTGCTTCTCTGCCTGGCGCCGGCGATCGCCGCCGCGCCCGCGCAGGCAGCCCGGCAGCTCGCCGCGCACGCCGAGACCGACGCGCTCGCGACCAAGATCAGCCCGCCGGCGATCGTCGGCGGCCAGGTCGCCTGGATGGAGGTCACGCAGTTCGACTTCACCCGCGCCACGGTGTCCGCGGTGCCGCTCAGCGGCAGCGGCCGCAAGACGACACTCGCCCGGTTCACGCGCGCCCAGCCGAACGCCGAGCTGGGCGTCCGGTTCGACGCCGAGGACGGGCGCGTCGGCTACAGCCAGTACCAGGGCGAGAACCGCCCCGCCCCGCCGGACCGCTCGCTGTTCAACACGATCTCGACCGGCGCTCCGGGAGCGGCCCCCACCGAGATCGACCGCTGCGACGCGACCGACGCGATGCCGCTGGTGGCCAACGGCCGCACGATCAGCGTGGGCGCGAACGCGGTCGCCTTCACCGGCCTGGGCTGCGACCGCAACGGCATCACCGTGCGCTCGCTCACTGCCGGCTACACGCGCCGCCTGGACGGCAGCCCGGTGCTGTTCGACCTGTCCGGCGACCTGATCGCCTACTCGACCAACGGCGGCGGCGACGCCGTCTACAACCACGCGAGCGACCAGATCGTCTACAGCACGAGCGGGCGCCTACCCGGAGGCAAGGTCGCGTTCAGCAACAGCCTCCAGCCCGACGGCAAGCTGGCCCAGACCGACTCCACCCGCCTCCAGTCGCGCAAGATCTGCAACGTCACGGTCGCGATCTTCACCCCGGCTGAGCCGGCCGGGCGCCTCTACCCGATGACCTCCTGCGGCGCGGACGTGGTCCTCTCGGGCGACCGCGTGACGATGATGCGCGACGCCGGCGGGGGCAGCGCCGAGCTGGTCAACGCCGACCTGAACGGCGGCGACGTCAAGGTGCTCGCCCGGTTCGCCAACCCCAACCTGATGCTCGGGCTGGACGCCGAGGGGTCGCAGGTCGTATGGCACGCCTACGAGTGCGGCAGCAAGCCGCTCTACCTGGGTGACGGCACGGTCGCGCCGCCGACCGCGGCGACCTGCCCGCTGAAGGCCCCGAAGGAAGTGACCGTCGACAAGCGCAAGCGCTCGGTGACCGTGCCCGTGGCTTGCACCCGGGGCTGCCAGAGCGTCGGGCTGACGCTGAACCTGGGCGGCGGCGTGATGGTCAACACGACGTCGCGGGCCTCGATCCGCAAGGGCACGAAGAAGATCAAGCTGCCGCTGACGGCCGCCGCGCGCAAGCGGATCGGCCGGCGCGACTTCAACGCGCGCCTGACCGTGTCGTACGTGCCGACGACGCTGGAGGAGAGCCGCCGCATCAGCAGGGTGCGCGTCGACGTTCCCTGACCGGGCGCGGTGAGGGCACCGGCTACCGTGCCGGGCTCTCGTGGACGAGCTTCAGAGGCGCAAGCGGCGCGCGGAGGCGCGCAGGCGGGTGCGACGCCAGCGGCTGCTGGCCGCGCTCGTGCTGATCGCCGCCCTCGTGGTGACCGGAGTGGTGGTCGCCTCCGGCGGAGGCGACGACGGCGGGGAGCGTCCCGCGGCGGCCGACGCGGACAGGCCGCCGGCGAAGCCGAAGCCCCCGCCCGAGCTGCCGCGAGGCGGCAAGCGCATCTTCCCCCGCTACCGGATCGTCGGCTTCTACGGCGCTCCGCAGGACGACGCGCTCGGCGCCCTGGGCATCGGGTCGCCCGCGAAGATGGCCGCGCGGCTGCGCAAGCAGGCCCGTCCCTACCGCCGGGGCGGGCGGCCGATCCTCCCGGCGTTCGAGCTGATCGCGGTGGTGGCGTCCGGGGCGCCCGGCGACGACGGGTCGTACTCCTACCGGCAGTCCCCGGCCGTGATCGACCGCTATCTGGCGGCGGCGCGACGCGAGCGCGCCCTGCTGGTCCTGGACGTGCAGCCCGGGCGGGCGAACTTCATGCGCGAGGTCAAGCGGCTCGGGCCCTGGCTGGCCCAGCCCGACGTGTCGCTGGCCCTGGACCCGGAGTGGCGGGTCGGCCCCGGCCAGATCCCGGGCAAGGTGATCGGCTCGGTGACGGCCGACGAGGTGAACCGCGTGACGCGCTACGTGCGCGCGATCATCCGCCGCCGGAAGCTTCCGCAGAAGCTGCTCCTGATCCACCAGTTCACCGACGACATGATCGCCGGCAAGGAACGGCTGCTGCGCCCGCGCGAGCTGGCGGTGACGATCAACGTCGACGGCTTCGGCGAACCAGCCCGACAAGATCGCGAAGTACGAGGAGTTCGCGACCGGCGCGCCCGGCTTCCACCACGGGTTCAAGCTCTTCTACGAGGAGGACACGAACCTGATGTCGCCGACCGCAGGTGCTGGCCATGCGGCCGCGGCCCGAGATCGTCGTCTACGAGTAGCGGGCCTGGACGTACTCCGCACGGGCCTCGAAGCTGGCCCGCATCTCGTGCTCGACCTCGTCGAAGAACAGCCGCCGGTACGTGTCGTCGGTCTGCATCTGGACGGCGTAGGACAGCCCGGACAGCGCGGCCAGCCCGCCGGCCACGCGCAGCAGCTCCTCGGTCACCTCGACGTTGTTGCCCAGCACGGGCACCGAGAACAGCACGTTGCCCTGGCCGCCCAGCCACGACTCGCGCACCGCGTCGCTGACCGCCAGGCCGCCGAGGATCACGAAGAACCCGGCGACGCCCACGCACACCAGCAGGACCTGGAGCGCCATCGAGACGAACAGGACCAGCCCGACGTTGATGCGCTGCCGGCGGTTCAGCTCCGGGCCGTCCTGTTCGAGCCGCCGCACCTCGCCCGGCAGCCGCAGCGACCAGGAACAGCGATCCGAGCGACGCGAGGAACCCCGCCAGCAGCGCCAGGTGAGCGAGCGGGATCTCCGCGAACACCTGCCACAGCTCCGTGGTCAGGAACAGGATCACCGAGCCGCCCAGGATCAGCGGGATCGCGCGGGCCAGGCGACTGGCTGAAGCGCCCAGCTCGCCCACCAGGCGCACCGCGACCCAGCGGATGATCGACAGCACGCCGTAGCCGACGACCGCGTACGCGGCGCCCAGCAGGAGCAGGTTCGCCCCCGCCGTCACCGCCGCGCTCGGTCCACTGGCCGCCGAAGATGAGCGGGCAGCAGCGCCGGCACCAGCACGAACAGCGCGAGCTCGACCTTGCCCACGTCCTGCGGCAGCGCCAGGGGCGGCCGCCCGCGGAGCACGTTGCCGAGCGCCCAGGCGGCGACGAGGATCGCCAGACCGCCCACCGCCGCCGCGACGTTCACGTACCAGGCCCAGTCCAGGTCGATCGCCCCGAACATCTCGCCCACGAAGACCAGCGTCAGCAGCGGCGCCGCGCGGGTGAACACGTCGCGCGAGGCGCTGTAGTCGTCGATGAACGCGGGCAGCCCCGCGCGGCGGAACTGGCGCTCGTAATCCTCGACTCCGGTCATCCCGGGTGGGATTCACCGCCGCGACTCGCTTACCCTGCCGCAATGGCCGAGTGGCAACCGCAGGTGGGAATGGTGTGCAGCTCGTGGCAGGTCGGCGGCGAGGAGCTGCTCGGGCTAGCGCGGCGGGCTCGAGAAGTACCGGCGGACGGGCTCGACGTTCGGCATCCCGCTGCTCTATCCGTGGGCCAACCGCCTGGACCGTGACGTCGACTCGCCGCTCGTCCGGCGCGACCCGAACGGCCTGGCCATCCACGGCGTCCTGGCCGCCTCTCCCCACTGGGACGTCCTGCGCCACGACGAGGTGCGGGTCCAGGCGCGGCTCGACTACGGCGCCCACCCCGAGTACATGGACGTGTTCCCCTTCCCGCACGTCCTCGAGGTGGACGTGAGGATCGCGTCGCGACTCACAGACGGTCGCCACCCGGGTCACGCCCACGGGCGACGTCGCCGTGCCGCTGGCCTTCGGCTGGCACCCCTACCTGCGCATCCCGGGCGTCCCGCGCGCGGACTGGGAGCTGACGCTGCCGCTGCGCGAGCGCCTGGTCCTGGACGACCGGATGCTGCCCACCGGGGAGGTCGAGGCCGTCGAGTACCCGAGCCCGCTGCGCCTGGGCGACCGCGCCTTCGACGACGGCTACTCCGGCGTGGCCGACGGGACCACGTTCGCGGTCGCCGGCGGCGGTCGCCGCATCGAGGTCGAGTTCGTCCGCGGCTACCCGTACGCGCAGGTCTTCGCGCCGCCCGCCGAGGAGGTCGTCTGCTTCGAGCCGATGGCCGCGCCCACCAACGCGCTCGAGTCGGGTCAGGGACTGCGCAGCGTCGCGCCGGGCGATGCCTTCGAGGCGGTCTTCACGGTCTGCGTCGATCCCCTGAGCCAGGCCGCGGGCCGCGCGCCTCCTGGTAGGAGCGGCTCGCGAGCAGCCGGTCCTCGCGCGGGTTGGTGAGGAAGCCGACCTCGGCCAGCACCACCGGGACGTCGGACCAGTTGAAGCCGGTCAGGTCGGAGCGGGCGACCGTGCCGAGGTCGCGCGAGCCGAGCTCCCGGACCAGCGCGCGCTGGATGACCTTCGCCGCGGTCTTCGACTCGGGCAGAACGTCGTCGGTCCAGCCGCGGTGGAAGGACGGGTAGAGCATCGAGGTGCCGTGACGCGAGCGGTCGGTGCTGCCGTCGGCGTGGATGCGCACGAACAGCGCGGCTCGGGCGCGGTTGGCGATCCGCGCGCGGGCGACGTTGCCGATCGAGCGCCCGCTCGAGGTCGTGCGCGTCATCACCACGCAGTAGCCGCGGTCCTCGAGCTCGTCGCGCAGGAGCAGCGCGACCTGGAGGTTGACGCGGTGCTCGGGCGTGCCGGTCGCCACGCCGCGGGTGCCGCCGCCGTCCTTGATCTTGCGCCGCTTCGACCCGGGGCCGATCGGCTCGGTCGACGTGTTGGCCCGCAGGTCGTGGCCGGGGTCGACGGCGATCGTGCGGGCCGCAGCCCATGCCGAGCGCCGCCGCGATCAGCGCGCCGGCGATCACAGCTCGGCGATCGAGTCGAGCACGCGGTCGGCGGCCGCCAGCGCGTCGTCGCCCGGCGGGAACGCCGGGTTGGGGATCGCGATCGTGAACATGCCGGCCGCCTTGGCGCTGAGGATGCCGTTGTGGGAGTCCTCGACCGCGGCCGTGCGCGCCGGGTCGGCCCCGAGTCGCCGCGCCGCCTCCAGGTAGACGTCCGGCGCGGGCTTGCCCCGGCTGACCTCCTCGGAGGAGACCGTCGCGCCGAAGAACCGGCCCAGGCCGGATTCCCGCAGCGCCAGGTCGATCAGCGGCCGGTTGGCCGACGACGCCAGCCCCAGCGCCCCGTAGCGCTCCGCCATCCGCTCGACGGCGTCGACCGCGCCGTCGATCAGCGGCAGCCGCTCCTCGTAGGAGGCGATCATCCGGTCGACGACGTCGGAGGAGATCCGGTCCGGGTCCGCCGGCACGCCGAGCCGGTCGTGCATGTAACGCGACCACTCGGTCGAGCTCATCCCCATCATGTCCCGCTGGGCCGAGTCGGTCCAGGTGCCGCCGCTCTCACGCGCGTAGTCCTCGCGCGCCGCGTCCCAGGCGGCCTCCGAGTCCAGCAGGACCCCGTCCATGTCGAAGATCATCGCGCCGATAGCCACCGGCCCAGGTTGTCAAACAGCCGTCCGAAAGGGTGCGGAAAAGGGCCGTTTCGGCCGATGTCAGAGGAGTGCGCTCCACCGCGGTCGCCCTACTCGTCTGCCTGCTCGCCGTAGCCGCCGCCCCGGCCGGCGCGGAGACCGCCTACCCGGGCAAGCTCGACATCCGCCACACCGACGACTTCCGCCACAGCGAGTCGTCGACCCGCTACACGCTGCGCCAGTCGCAGTCGAAGCGCTTCGTGGTGCGGCCGTCGCTCGTGCCGAACGTCCCGTCAGGGTCGCGCGTCGTGGTGCGGGGCCGGCGCCAGGGACGCGTGATCAGCGGCAACGTCAAGGCGCGGCCCGGCGTGCGCGCGGCCGCCGCCCCGCTGGGTGAGTACAAGGTCGCGGTCCTCCTGTTCAACTTCACCAACGACCGCAGCGAGCCGTGGACCCCGGCCCAGGTCGACGACGCGTTCTTCAACCCGACGAACTCGACCGACAAGTTCTTCCGCGAGCAGTCGTGGGACCAGGTGGACCTGTCCGGCGCCGTCTACGGCTGGTACCCGCTGTCGATCAGCGGCGCGGGCTGCAACGAGGACTCGTACGCGTCCGCCGCCGAGGCCGCCGCGACGGCCGCGGGCGTGCCGCTGGCCGCGTACGACTCGATCGCCTACGTCTTCCCCGACCAGAACGACTGCGCCTGGGCCGGCCTGGCCGAGCTGCCCGGCGACCAGCTCTGGTTGAACGGCGACATCAGCGTGCGCGTCGCGTCGCACGAGCTGGGCCACAACATGGGCGTGCACCACGCCTCGTCGCTGCGCTGCACGAGCGGCGGCGTGGCGGTGCCGATCAGCTCGAGCTGCACGACGAGCGAGTACGGCGACCCGTTCTCCTCGATGGGCAACGCCACCCGGCGGATGGCCAGCTGGCACCTCCAGCAGCTCGGCTACATGCAGGCGGCGAACGTGCAGACCGTGACGACCAACGGCACCTACGACCTGCGCACGACCGCCACCCAGTCGGGCGACGCACAGCTCCTGAAGATCCCGCGCACGCCCGCCGGATCGCCCGCCGAGTACTACTACCTGGACCTGCGCGCGACGAACGGGGTGTTCGACAACTTCGGGGTCAACGACCATGTGGTGAAGGGCGTGACCCTGCGGATCGGCAACGGCCCGACCACCCGGCTCCAGTCCAAGCTGATCGACACGAACCCGAGCACGTCCGACGCTACCTGGACGCGCCGCTCGCCCCGGGCCGCACGTTCACCGACGGCACCGTGTCGATCACGACGGTGGCCGTGTCCAACGGGGTCGCCACCGTCGACGTGGCCTGGACCGGCGGCGCCGCCCCCGACACCCAGGCGCCGAGCGCGCCGGTGATGACCAGCGCGACCCACTACGGGGGCTACGTCGACCTGGCCTGGAACGCCTCCGCCGACAACGTCGGAGTTGCCGGCTACCGGGTGCGCCGCAACGGCCAGACGATCGCGACCGTCACGAGCACCTCCCACCGCGACTGGAACGTCTCCCCCTCGTCGGACTACACGTACTGCCTGGAGGCCTTCGACGCCGCGGGCAACACGCGCTCGAGCGACCTGTGCACGGTGCCGGGCCACTACGTCCCCCCGGTAAGCTCCCAGCCGCCGACCAGCGACTCGGGCACTGCCACGCAGCCGCCCCCGGCCGGCACTGTCACGCAGCCGCCCCCGGACGTGACGCCGCCGTCGGTCAGGGTCGTCGCCCCCGGCTCCGGCGCGAAGCTGCGCCGAAGCGCGGTCGTCCGCGCCGACGCCAACGACACGGTCGGCGTCCAGGTCATGGAGCTCTGGGTCGACAAGGTCCGCCTGGCCACCCGGCCGGGCAGCAAGCTGAAGGTGCGCTGGGACCTCAAGCGCGTCCGCCCGGGCCGGCACAAGGTGCTGATCGTCGCGCGTGACGCGGCGGGCAACACCTCCAAGCGCACGGTCCGCGTGACCGTCCGCCGCTAGCTCAGCTCGCAGCCCTCGGCGTCGCAGACGTCGGCGTCCATGTTGAGCTCCATCATCTCGAACGCCGCGTCGGCCAGGTGCTCGTGGATGTGCGCGACCGCGTCGCGCGGGACCGCGACCTCGAACCCGCGGATGTAGGCGTCGAGCGCGGAGTAGAGGATGCACTGCTCGGTCGCCTGCCCGATCAGCACCACACGGTCGATGTCGTTCTCGCGCAGGAGGTGCGCGAGCGGTGTCTCGTAGAAGATCGAGTGCCGGGCCTTGACGACGAACGCCGTGTCCTTCTCGGGGCGGATCGGCTCCACCAGCTCGCCGTACTCACCGTCGAGCGCCGCCTCGACCAGCTCCTCGCGATTCGAGTTCCACGCGCCGAAGTTGTCGTTGACGTAGATCGTCGTGACGTCCTCGTCGTCGGCGCGCTTCACGAGGTCCACCATCTGGGGCAGCGATTTCTCCACCGATCGGGTCAGCTTCTCGGCGTCCGGGTGGTCGTAGGAGTTGATCATGTCCACGACGATCAGAGCGGTCTTCCTGGCCATAGCCCAGACAGAGTAGGAGCCACCATCCGGGTGGCGTTGTCAGCATCGCCACCGCCCCCCTTGACATCTCCGCATTCGCTCGCGGAGGGTTGCGCGGTGAGCTCCGAATCGCAGGCGCGCGTCGTCGAGCGATCGGGGGACAGCGACCCTGGCCAGAGACGCGCGACCAATCAGGATCGGCTGCTGGCCGAGGCGCCGCTGTTCGTCGTCGCGGACGGCATGGGCGGCCACCAGGGCGGCGAGGTCGCGGCATCGCTGGCGGTCGACGTCTTCCGCGAGCACGGCAACCTCTACTGCCAGACCAACGTGGAGGACGGTCTGCGCCAGCTGGTCAGCGAGGCCAACACGAAGATCTACGAGAAGTCGCTGACCAACCTGGAGTACAAGGGGATGGGCACGACGGTGATCGCCGCGCTCGTGCACGACGACGCGATCACGCTGGCTCACGTCGGCGACAGCCGCGCGTACCGGCTGCGCGACGGCGAGCTCGAGGTGATGACCCACGACCACTCGTACGTGGCGGAGCTCCTCCGGATGGGAGCGCTCACGCCCGAGCAGGCCGAGAAGCACCCTCACGCGTCGCTGATCACGCGCGCGCTCGGCACGCGCGAGGACGTCGAGCCCGACATCGAGACCCATGCGGCCGTCGACCACGACGTCTTCCTGCTCTGCTCGGACGGACTGACCAAGATGCTCAAGGAGCCGGAGATCAGCGCGATCCTGCTCGCCTCCTCGGGGCTGACCGAGGCAAGCGAGCGCCTGATCGCCGCCGCCAACGAGAAGGGCGGCGAGGACAACATCACCGTCTGCCTGTTCCGCCTGTCGGTCGCCGGCGACGCGGGCCGCAAGCAGACGCAGGTGATCGACCTGAGCGTGATCGCCCGCGCGGCCACGCAGGAGCGCAAGCTGCGCTGACGGCCTACCGGCGGCGGGGGCGGATCAGGAAGTAGGCGGCGGTCGCTCCGACGATGATCAGGCACATCATCGCGGCGAACCCCGACCACTCGCCCTCGCCGGGGATCGCCGTGTTCGACCCGAACATGCTGGCGATCAGCGTCGGCACGAGCAGGACCGAGGTGACGATTGCCACGGTGCCCTGCAGCCGCTCGGTCTGGGCGGTCTGGCGGCGGGCCAGGCGCAGGTGCTGCGCGGCGCTGTGCACGCCCAGCAGGTCGAGCGACGAGCGCAGCGCGCCGCTTACGTCCGCAAGGTCGGCCAGCGCCCTGCTCACGAGGCGCTCGACGCGGCCGGCCCAGCGGTCGTCGCTCATCCCCATGAACCACGACTCGCTGGCCTCGACCTCTGGACGCTCGAACGCGCTGAGCCGCTCCTCGAACTCGCCGAGCAGCGACCGGATCGCGATCAGCGTGTTGCGCTCGGTCTCGTCGAAGCGGCGGTGGAAGTCGAGCTCCCACTGCTCGAGCCAGGACATCAGCACCCTGCTGGCCTGCGGGTAGGTGCCGACGAGCTCGTAGAGGATCAGCGTCGCCAGGTCGCCGGCGGTGCGAAGCTCGTCGCGGACCCAGTGGCGCTCGACTCCGCGGTAGACGGCGTCGTGCCCGAGCGGCGCGCCCTCGTCGATCTCCTCGGCGCCCTCGTAGCGCTTGCTCCGGTGCCAGCTGGTGATGAGCCAGCCGCGGCCGGCCGCGATCTCGACGAGCTGGAAGACCAGCGCGCCGGCCTTGCTCGCCTCGGCGTCGCTGCCCCCGCGCTCCGACTCCTCGGCGTGGACGCTGAACGCGGACACGAACCGCAGGTCACCGTCGTCGTCGTACTCGGCCACCTTGGGCCGCGGGTCGACGGTGAACAGCTCGTCGAGCATCTCAACGGTCAGGCCCGGGCAGAGCGGCTCCAGCGTCGCGAACACCACGTCCGGCTCCGTATGGCCCACGTCGAGGTCGATCCACAGCGGGCCCTCCGGCGGGGCGGCCTCGAACAGGCGCCGTTCGCGGCCGCGCTCGCCTGGGCACCACTCGGTGACGCGGATCGCCTGGTCCACCGGCACTACGTGGCTCATCGTGCGGGTGCGGCCCTGGCCGGCCGCCTCGGCCTCGAGGACGGACAGCCGCACGGTCTCGAACCGCTGCACGTCGTCCATCGGCGGCTTGACCTGAAGCTCCGCGGCGGCCAGAGCGTGGCTGATCCGGCTCCGCACCTCGGGGGTCAGCCGGTAGGCGCCGAAGCGGTCGAGCAGGGTCGTGACCTTCCGCCAGGTCATGCCCTCGTCGATCGCCCGCACCTCGTCTGCGAGCTGCTGCGCTACGGCGATGTCCGCCTCGTGGGACGCCTCCATCGCGCGCACCGTACAGCGCCCGATGATTCACTTGGCCGATGGTGATCTCGCAGGAGTACGCCGACGTGCCGGTGGGCGACCGCGCGATGCGCACGTTCGTGGCCGCACCGCGAGCGGCGGGCGCGTATCCGGGCGTCGTCTTCTACTCGGACATCTTCCAGCTCACGGAGTCCACGCTCCGCTGGTGCATGCGGCTGGCGGGCTACGGGTTCGTGGTCGCAGCGCCGGAGATCTACCACCGCATCGAGGAGCCGGGCACGATCCTCGAGTTCGACGACGAGGGCAAGCGCCGCGGCCAGGCCGACGCCGACGCGACGCCGGTGGCCGACTTCGACGAGGACATCCGGGCGGCGCTCGACTGGCTGGAGGCCGACCAGCGCGTGGACTCGGGGCGCCTGTGCGCGACCGGGCACTGCACGGGCGGGCACCTGGGCTTCCGCGCGGCGTTCGACCCGCGGGTCCGCGCCACCGCCCTTTGGTACCCGACCGGCCTGCACGACGGCAAGCTCGGGAAGGACGCGGACGCGGGGTCGCTGGCCCGCGCCGGTGAGGTCGGCGGCGAGATGCTGCTGATCTTCGGCACGCGCGACCCGCACACGCCGGCCGAGGGGCGCGACGTGATCAAGCGCGGCCTGGAGTCGGCCGGCGTGTCGTTCCGCTGGAGCCTGTACGACGCCGAGCACGCCTTCGGCCGCGACATCGGGCCGCGCTACGACCCGAAGGCGACCGACGACGCGTTCGCGGAGACCGTTGCCGTCCTGAGCGACTGACCGCGCCCCGCCGGGCGGTAAAGGCCGGGCTGATGCCGGTCGATCACTCACCGTGTGCGACGTCTTGCGCGCGCAGTGCTGGCGGGATCGATCGCCCTGGCGGTCGCGACCGCCCCTGCTCAGGCGTCCGCCGAGCCGTGGCAGAAGGGCGCGAACTTCACCGCCTGGTGGCACGACGCCTACGACCAGCCGCGCTCCGACGAGTCGCTACGCGCCCTCGCGGCGACCGGCACGGAGCGCGTCGCGATCGTGACGACGTGGTACATGGCGACGCCCGGGTCGAGCGACATCCAGCCGGTCGCGCAGAAGACGCCGAGCGACGGCTCACTGCGTGCACGCGATGACCACCGCTCGCGCGCTCGGGATGCACGTCGTGCTGAAGCCCCACGTCGACGTGGCCGACGGCAGCTTCCGGGGCGACATCGCGCCAGCCGATCCCGCCGCGTGGTTCGACGCCTACCGGCGCATGTCTGACCACTACGCCGACCTGGCGGCCGCCGGCGGCGCCGAGATGCTGATCGTCGGCACCGAGCTGACCAGCATGTCGGGCTACGAGGGCGAGTGGCGCCGCGTGATCGACGGGGTCCGGGCGCGCTTCGGCGGCCGGCTCACGTTCGCGGCCAACTGGGTCGACGGCGCACGCCGGATCGGCTTCTGGGACGCGCTCGACTTCATCGGCGTCGACGCCTACATGCCGCTCGCCACGAGCTCCGGATCGACGGTCGACGAACTGGCCGCCGCGTGGCGCGACCGCGGGTACGTCGGCGAACTGGCCGATCTTCACGCCCGCGTGGGCAAGCCGGTGTTGTTCACCGAGCTCGGCTACCAGAGCCGGCTGGACACCGCCGTCACCCCCTGGGGCGGCGCGACCGAAGCGATCGACCAGGAGGCCCAGGCACGGGCGTACGAGGCCGCCTACCGGGCGTTCTGGGACGCGCCCTGGTTCGCGGGCATCTACTGGTGGGACTGGTCGGCGACCGGGGCGAGCGACCCGGGCGGCCATCCGTTCGCCGGCAAGGCGGCCGAGGGCATCGTTCGTGCGTGGAACGCGACCGCGCGGCCCGAACCGGCGCCCGCACCGGCGCCGGCGCCCACGGGCGCGCCGCCGGCCGGGGCGCCCGCCGCCGGCTCACCTGCCCCCGCGCCGGCTCCCGCCGTGGAGGGGCCGGCTCGGCTGAGGCTGCGCGTGTGGCGGGGACGGCGGCTGGACGGGACGGTCCACCGCGGCGCCAGCCCGTGCCCGACGCCGGTCACGATCCGCCTGCGGCGCGCGCGGCGCGGACCGCGGCACGCCTCGTGGCGGACGCAGACCGCGCACGCCACCGCGGCAGGGAACTTCCGCTTCGCGCTGCGCCGCCTGCGGCCCGGCCGCTACCAGGCCGACGCCGTCGTGCGGGGCGCCTGCGGTCCCGCCCGGTCGGTCAAGCTCGCGTTCCGGGTTCGCTGACCGGTCCGCCTCAGAAGTCGCCTTCCTCCAGCTGGAGCCGGGCGCGCCGTTCGGGGTGGCGGATCAGCGCCGTCCAGTTCGGATGCCAGTGGCACGCGCCGTCGCGCTCGTACCAGAAGCGGAAGCGCGGCACGGGCACCCAGCCCTGGCGGAGCCCCTGGTGGAGCATGACGACGGAGTCCATCAGCAGGATCTCCGCCCCGCGTCGCCAGCACTCCACGCGGAGAGCCGCCCCCAGCGCGCCCGCCACCCCCAGGCCGCGCGCGGCCGGGTCCACCGCCAGGTCGCCGAGCCCGTAGAGGAAGCGCGGCGGGTCGGTGGCGACGCGGGACGCCGACAGCGCGCCGACGATCCGCCCGTCCTGCCGGGCGATCGCACGCAGCTCGGGCCGGACCGTCGCCACGGGCGCTCGCGGTACTCCGCGCCCAGCCGGGTCATCGACGCGGCCAGCAGCGCGCTCAGCGCGGCCAGGTCGGACTCGGTCAGGTCGTCCTCGTCGACGCAGGAGACGCTCGAACCCGGAGGAGTCGTCCGCCGGCGGGGTGACCCGGGGCGCTGGGCCAGCAGCCGGTCGCGCAGCACGCTCCTGCACCCGAGGGGGCCGGGCCGCCATCCGCGCCTCCGCGCGATCGCGACGAGCGGCTCGATCAACTCCACCGTCTGCGAGCAGTCGGTCCGGCTCGCCCCGGGCCCCAGGCCGTCGTGCATCACGACGACGGCGCCGGGCTCCAGGTCCTGGGCGGCTCGCTCGACCAGCAGGCCGGCGACCTCGCCGGACCAGTCGCGGGGGTCGGCGGTCCAGTCGGCCAGCCGCAGGCCGTGCCGGAGCGCGACGGCGCGCGTCGACGGGGTAACGGCGCCGCCGGGCGTGCGCCAGCGCCGGGGCCGGACGCCGAGCTCGCGCAGGACGCCGAGCGCCTCGCGAGTGTCCTCCTCGATCTGCGCCCGCGACGCATCGGTGTGGCGGACGTGGCGCATGCAGTGGAGCTCGACCTCGTGGCCGCGGGCGACGAGGTCGCGGATGACGCCCGGGTGCTCGGCGGCCCGCTCGCCGATGACGAAGAACGTCCCGCGCGTCCCCACCCGCTCGAGCTCGCGCGGCCACCGCCGGAGTCCACTCGGGGTCGGGCCCGTCGTCGAAGGTCAGGTGGACGCCTGCGGGGAAGCGAGTGCGCGCGGCTCGCAGCGCCGCCGCCGGCACGCGGGTGGCGCGACGCACCTGCATCGGCCTAGCGCGGCGGGCGCCGGTACCAGCGGCTGATCGTCCTGAGGGCGGCGGGCCCGGGCCGGTGGTCCGCTCCCAGGCGGCCGTTCAACGCGTCGTCGTTGGGGGTCACGTACCACCAGTGCATCCCGCGAAACCAGGGCACCCGGTACCAGACCCGCAGCGCCGCGTCGTAGGCGGCCGGCTGGACGCGGTCGTCGCTGCCGGTGAGCTGCGTGTTCCAGGGCTCGACCGCGGTCTCCGGCACCGGGCGGTAGCCGATCTCCCCGAACATCACGGGCCGCCCCCAGCGCTTCTTCAGGGCCTCGATGCGCGCGTACCAGTGCTGCTCCTGCCCGTACTCGTCGATCAGCGACTTCCAGCCCTCGGCCAGCTGCGCGGCGCTCAGCCCGGGCCGGGCGGCGATCGGGTAGTAGGCCGACAGCGAGATCACGTCGACCGCGTCCCACCAGGTGATGTTCGACTCCTCGCCGCCCCAGTTGGCCTGGTAGGCGACCCAGCCGCCGAAGCGCTGGCGCACCGCGCCGACCAGGTCGCGCCAGCTGCCCTCCTCGTCGGACAACGTGGTCATCTCCGAGCCGACGACGAAGCCGCTCACCTTCTCGCGCCGGGCGATCGAGGCGTAGCGGAGGATGAAGCGGCCGTAGCTCGCGAACCAGGCGGGCACCGACTCTGGGTGCAGATCGCCGCGCCAGCCCCTGTCGTCGCGGTCGATGTAGGGCCGCAGGACCACGCGCAGGCGCAGCTTCCTGGCCGCCCGGATCGCTCCGCGCACCCGCGCCTCTGGGGTGGTGACGCTGCCGGGGCGGACGTCCGTGGAGGTCTCGCCGGCCTGCGTCCAGACCACCAGCAGGGTCACGGTGTCGACGTGCTGGCGCTCCTTCAGCCGCTTGAGCACGGCCCGGGTGCGGGCCGGGTCGTACGCCGTCGGCCCCCATTCGGCCAGCGTGATCGAGCGCTGGAACGGCACGCGCTTCGTGGCCGCCTGCGCGGACGGCGCGGCCGCCAGCAGGACGGTCACGAGCATCGCGGACAGGACGGCGGCCGGGCGGGTCACAGCCTTCGATCGTCTCACGGGTCAGGCGCCGCAGCTTGGGTCGAGCGAGTAGATCCTCAGGCGGCGCAGCTCGACCCGCGGTGACGCGGACGAGTAGCAGAGCCGTGCGCCGGTGGCGCGCACGGTGCGGTCGACCACCACCTGGCCGCCCAGGCCCAGCCAGACGATCCAGCGGACGCCCGCGGCGCGGATCCGCTCCGGGTGCGCCCGCAGCTCGCCGTACAGCCGGTCGTTGGCGTCGACGAAGTTGCCCAGGTGCAGGCCTGAGCGCAGCTCGAAGCGGTCGACCAGGCGGTCGTGCACCGGGAACATCACGCGACCTTCGCCGGCGCGGCTGTTCAGCCAGTCGGCGGCCGGGCGGAGCACGGCCTTGTCGGCGGGCATGTCGTGCACCGCGTCCTCCCACCCGGCCACGCGCCCGTCAGCGAGCATCAGCGATCCGCCGACCACCACCGCGACGAGCGCGGCGATCGCGCCCGCCCGCCGCGGAAGCGCCGCGGCCGCGAAGTAGGCGAGCGCGGGCAGCAGCGTGACGCCGTAGCGCAGGTTGACCCAGTCGCCGAGCGCGTCGCCGGGCTTGATGTAGGTGCCCGTCGACCCCGCCTGGAGCGTGTACCAGAGCAGCGGGTAGAACAGGAGCAGCGGCACCAGGTTCGCGGCGTCGCGCCGCCAGCGCACCAGCGCGGCGAGCGCTCCCGCCGACGCCGGCGACGGCCAGCGCCGGCCCGGCGTTCAGCCACGCGGCGTGCGGGGTAGTCGAGCAGCCGGCTGAGGCTCGCCGACGCCCCGCGTGCGCGACTCGCTCGCGAACGCCTGCGGGCCGTTCGACTCGGTGTAGGTGGACAGGAACGCGAGCGGGTCGCCGTAGATCAGCACGTTCATCAGCAGGAACACCGCGATCCCGTATCCGCCGGCCACGCAGCCACAGCAGCGTCGTCGCCTCGGTGCGCGTCCGCGACCGCCAGCGCCGGTGCGCGAACGCGAGCACCACCGCCAGCTCGAGCGGGGCCAGGACCCAGGTGTCGAAGTGCGCGAGCGTCGCCAGCGTCAGCGTCAGCCCTGCGGCGAGCAGCGACAGTCCGCGCCCGTCGCGCGCCCAGCGGGTCAGGTAGTAGACGTTGGCCGTCGTCGCCGCCATCACCGTCGCCGGCAGCATCGGGATCACGCCGAAGTAGAGGAAGCTCGGGCTGGCGGCGAGCATCCCCGCCGCGACGAATCCCCGCACCCGGTCCTCGGTCACGAGCAGCGCCAGCTTGTAGATGAAGTACCGCGGTCACGAGCGACGCCGCGACCGACACGCCGATGGCGCTGGCGCCGCTCGAGTAGAGCCAGTCGAGCCACACGAACGGCAGCTGGAGCACGTGGTAGAGCGGCGTCCAGTGGGTGCCGAGCTGCGCGATCGACGCGTCGCCGTTGTCCCACACGCGCCGCGCGGTGACGACGTGCGAGGGCGCGTCGGAGTAGTCGAAGAATGCGTCGCCCAGGATCGTCAGGACGAGCGCCGCGGCCAGCCCGGCGGCCACCGCCGCCTGCGCGGCGATGAATGCGGGATCGACCTGGCGGAGCCTCACGGCTGCGCTCCCGACGGCTCGGGCGCGGCCGCGGTCTGGCCGTGGGCGGTCTTCTCCCAGAAGTGCGGCCGGCGCACCAGCTGGATCACGCCGACCCAGGCGCCCGCGGACGCGAGCGCCCAGTACAGCGGGATCACGAGCGCATAGCGCACGAGGCCGTAGCGCCCGCGCTCGTACAGCGCGGCGACGTGGCCGAGCACGATCACGAAGTTGCCGACCAGCAGGCTCGTGAACGCCAGCACGTGGATCGCCCCGGGAAACAGCGACTCGATCCAGGTCACGTCCGCGCCGGACACCCGCAGCCCGATGTAGCCCCACAGCGCGAGCCAGAAGAACGGCTGCGCCAGCAGCGTGACCGGGACGCATCCGACCCCCGCGAGCGCGGCCGCGTAGCGGCGGGGCCCCATCGCGCGCGCCGTCCGCACCGGCGTGCGCAGCAGCACGAGCGTCGTCTGCGCATATCCCTTGATCCAGCGCGAGCGCTGGCGCACCCAGCGCCGCAGCTGGCCGACCGCCTCCTCGGCGGTCACCGAGTCGAGCGTGTCGACCGCGAGGCCGTGCGCCGCCAGCCGCATCCCCAGCTCGCAGTCCTCGGTGACGTTCCACGAGTCCCAGCCGCCGACCGCGCGCACCGCGGCGGTGCGGAAGTGGGTCGACGTGCCGCCCAGCGGCAGCGGGTGCCCGAGCGCGGCCACGCCCTCCAGGTACAGCCCGAAGTGCGTCGCGTACTCGCACGCGAACCAGCGGGTCAGAAGGCTGTCGCCCTCGTTGTAGTAGTCCAGCCGGGCCTGCAGCGCCGCGACCGTCTCGGGCAGCGCGGCGAACGCGCCCGCCGCCGCCACGAGCTGTCCCGGGTCGGGGCGATCCTCGGCGTCGTAGATCGTCAGCAGATCGCCGGTCGCCTCCGCCAGCGCGACGTTCAGCGCGCGCGGCTTGGTCCGCGGATGCCCGTGGGGCACGACGATCACCCGCCACCCGGGACGCAGGCCCTCCCGGCAGGCGTGCTCGGTGTCGGGGTCGTCGGCCTCGACCAGGAGCAGGACCTCGAGCCGGTCGCGCGGGTACTCGAGCGCGTCGAGCGCGTCGAGCAGGGCCGGCACCACGTTGGCCTCGCGGTAGAGCGGCACCAGCACGCTGAAGCTGGGGAGCGCGGCGGGCGCCGGCGCCGGGTGGCCGGACTCCAGGCGCCGGTAGCCCTTCCAGTAGCAGGCGATGCGGTACGTGGTGCTGACCAGGAACGCCGCGGTGAACCCCGCGATCACCACGGCCGCGGCGGCCGCCGGGTCCAGCACGAACGCCGCCGCGCACAGCGCGGCGAGGACGATCAGGACCGTGCGCTGACGACGCGTGAGCGTGTGCTCGGCCGACCACTCAACCGGGAACGGGGATGCCTTCATCGCGTCGATTCGCCTACCGAACGAGTGGCCGTTAGCGCCCATCGGGTGTAAGACAGTTGGGTGAGGCTCGCATGAAGTCGGCCCGGCAGGGGACGGTCGTCCGCCTGCTCCCGCGCCTGAGCGTGATCGTCCCGGCGACCGACGGGCCGCCGACGCTCGATCGTTGCCTGAGCGCGCTGTCGCCGCTGCTCGAGGGGGGCGACGAGCTGATCGTCGTCCGCGAGCCGCCCGGCGCCGGGCCCGCCGAGGCGCGCAACCAGGGGGCCGAGGAGGCGCACGGCGACGTGCTCGTGTTCGTCGACGCCGACGTCGAGGTCCATGCCGACTCGCTCGACCTGATCCGCCGCCGCTTCGCGGACGACGCCGGCCTGGCCGCGGTGTTCGGCAGCTACGACGACACACCCGCCGCGCCGGGCGCCGTGTCGAACTTCCGCAACCTCCTGCACCATCACGTGCACAGCTCGTCCGCTGGACGTGCTCAGACGTTCTGGGCCGGACTGGGCGCCGTCCGGCGCCACGCCTTCCTCGAGGCCGGCGGATTCGGGGCCGGCCGCTATCCGCGCCCGTCGGTCGAGGACATCGAGCTGGGCCTGCGCCTGAGTGGCGCGGGCGCGGCGATCGAGCTCGATCCGCGCATTCGCGGCTGCCACCTGAAGCGCTGGACGCTGGCCCGGATGGTGTCGACCGACTTCACCGACCGCGGCATCCCCTGGACCCGCCTGCTGATCGACCGGCGCGAGGCGCCGGCCGTGCTGAACCTGGGCTGGCGCCACCGGGCGAGCAGCGTCGCGGCGCTGGCGGGCGCCGCGTCGGTGGGGCTCAGGCGACCGGTCGCGGCGGGCGTGGCCCTGGCCGCCCTGCTCGGCCTGAACGCCGCGTTCTACCGCCTGCTGGTCCGCCGCCGGGGCGCGCCCGAGGCTGCGCTCGGCATCGGTCTTCATGTGGTCCACCACCTCACCGCCATAGCGTCGGTCCCGGCAGGGGCGGCCTTGCACCTGCGTCGTCCGACGGCGCGAGCCGAGCGGCCGCGGACTCGGGATCCACGTGTCGCACGAAAGCCCAACGCTCGGCCAGTGTCACACGACCCCCGCCGGGCCGCAAGACGCTCGCGGGCCGGTGACGAGGTGCGGATCGGCCTGGTCGGATGCGGTCGCCTCGCGGAGCGCGCGTACGTCGCGGCGGCCGAGCTGGCCGGCGGGATCCGGCTGAGCGCGGTGGCCGATCCCGAGCCCGAGCGGTGCGCCGTCGCCGCACCTGGGGTGCCCGCGTTCGCGACGGCGGAGGCGCTGATCGCCGCGGGCAGCGTCGACGCCCTCGTGGTGGCCACGCCCGCGCACACCCACCTCGGCGTCGCGCGGCTGGCCGCGGCGGCGGGCCTGCCGGCGCTCGTCGAGAAGCCGCCCGCCGCCGACGCCGCCGGATCGGCCGCGCTCGCCGCGCTCGACCCCGCGCCGTGGCTCGGCTTCAACCGCCGGTTCGAGCCGGCGCTCGCGGCGCTCGCCCGCAAGGTTCCCGGCGGCGAGCCGCTCGAGCTCTCGCTGAGCCTGGCCGCGCGGCGCGCCGCCTGGCGGCCGCACACCCCGGGCGATGACGTGCTGCTCGACCTGGGCCCGCACCTGGTCGACCTGGCGCGCTGGCTGTCGGGCGCCGAGATCGAGCGCGTACGCGCCCGGATGACCGGCGAGGTCGCGTGGCTCGAGGTCGACCTCGGCGCCCGCGGCCAGGCGACGATCGAGTGCGCGGGCGACCGGGCATGGCGGGAGCGCTTCGACGTGCGCGACACGCGCGGCCGCACGCTGGCCGCGTATGCGGCCGGCGGCATGCGGGCCCACGCCGCGCGCCTGCGCCGGCCCTCGGCCCCGCATCCACTCGTCCACTCGCTGGCCCGCCAGCTCGAGGCGTTCGGCCACGCCGTGCGCTCGTCGGCCCCGCCGGAGCTGGCCACCGCCGCCGACGGCGTGGCGGCGATGGCCGCGATCGACGCCGCGAGGGTGTCCGCCCGCCACGGCGGCACGTGGATCGCGCACTCCGGCGAGGCGGTCGGCCGGCGCGCGATCGCCTGAGATGCTCGCGATCGTCCAGTTCGACTGCGCCGCCACTCCCCTACTCGAGGATCTGATCGCGGACGGGCGCCTGCCCGCGCTCGCGTCGCTGCGCGAGCGCGGCCACTGGGCCGTGCTCGACACGCCCGCCGAGCACTTCCCCGCGGGCACGTACCACTCGCTCTACAGCGGCCACGAGCTCGGCCGCCATGGCCAGCACTACGCGTTCCAGTGGCGCGCGGAGGAGCAGCGCCTGGACTACCGCACGCACTTCGCCAATCCGCTGCCGGTCTGGGAGCGCGCCGCGGCGGCCGGCCGCCGCACGCTCGTGATCGACCCGTACGAGTCGCAGCCGTCGCGGCCGGACCGCGGGACCGTGCTCTCGGGCTGGCAGTTCGAGAACGTCATCAGCCTCGAGCGCTGGTCCCGGCCGGAGGCGGCCCAGCGCGAGCTCGCGCGCCTGTTCGGGCGGGCCCCGCTCATCCAGGAGGTGTTCGGCCGGCCGACCGCCCGGTACCTGCTCGGCATGCGCAGGCACCTGCTGGCCGGGCCCGCGCGGGTGGCGTCCGCGGCGGCCCACCTGATCCCGCGGGACGAGCCCGACCTGGCCTGGATCACGCTGCTGTCAGCGCACCTCGCCGGCCACTTGTTCTGGGACACGACAGAGGTCGCCGCCGCCTTCGACCCGGACGCGCGGAGCCTGCTGGCAGGCACGCTGGCCGAGGTATACGAGGCGTGCGACGCCGCTATCGGCCGGATCGTCCGCTCGCTGCCCGAGGACAGCGACCTGATGGTGATCTCGCCGATGGGCATGGGCCGCGAGACCAGCCGGGTCGACCTGCTGCCGGCGATGCTCGGCGCGGTCCTCTCCGGGCGGCCCGCCGAGCCGGGCGGCGGCGGGGCGCTCTGGCGCCTGCGCAGCGCCGTGCCCGTCGAGGCCCGCGCCGCGGTCGCCCGCCTGACCGGCCGCCGCCTGACGCAGCAGCTCACCTGCCGGCTGTCGCTGCTGGGGACCGACTGGGACTCGACCCGCGCGTTCATGCTGCCGAGCGACCACCACGGGCAGATCCGCTTCAACATCCGCGGCCGCGAGCGCGAGGGGATCGTCGACCGCGACGACGCCGACGCGCTGGCCGCCGAGATCACCGATGGCTTGATGTCGTTCCGCGAGCCCGACGGCACGCGCTCGGTGGCCGAGGTCTGGCGCACGCGCGACCTGATGCCCGGCGCCCCGGCGCTCGACCTGCTGCCGGACCTGGTCGTGCGCTTCGCCGCCACGCCGATGCCGGCCGACGGCGTGTCGCGCTCGCCGGGGTTCGGCGAGGTCCGGCGCGACGGGCCCGGGACCGGGCGCTCGGGCGGCCACACGACCGACGCCTGGGCGCTGCTCCTGCCCGGCGGATCGCGGATGCGCGACGTCGCCCGGCCGGCCGTGCTCGACATCCCGGCCACGGCGTGTGCGCTCCTCGGGCTGCCCGTCGACGACCTGGACGGCCGGCCGCTGCTCGAACACGCGGAGCGGACCGCGGCGGCGCCGGCGTGAGCGGGCGGGCGTCAGGCTCCGAGGCACAGGCCGACGCGGCTGTGATCGCCCCGCTCGCCCGTCCGGGCGCCGGCTCGCGCGCGGCGGCGCTCAGCCGCGGCGCCGACGTCCTGCTGGCGCTGACCAAGTCCGACCTGCGGGCGCGCTACGGCCGCGGGCGCGATCGCGTGCTCAAGTGGATGCTCGACCCGTTCGCGCTCGTCGGCGTCTACCTGCTGATGACCGCGTTCGTGCTGGAGCGCGACTGGAAGGCGGCTGGGCTCTCGCTGGCCTGCGCTGTCGTGCCGTTCCAGCTCGTGATGCTCGCGACCATCGCCGGGCTCGCATGCGTGATGTTGCGCGGCACGATCATCCTGAACATGCCGTTCCCGCGGACGCTGATCCCCGTGTCGTCGACGCTCACCGAGAGCGCCGCGTTCGGCGCCAGCCTCATCCTGCTGGCACTGATGATGGCCGTGTACGGGGTCGCGCCCACTCCGGCGATCCTCTGGCTTCCCGTCGTCATGGCGGTCAACCTGGCGGTGGCGGTGGCGATCTCGTTCCCGGCGGCGCTGTTCGGCCTGTGGTTCGCCGACCTGCGCGCGTTCGCGATCAACTGCACGCGCGCGCTGTTCTTCATCGCTCCCGGCATCGTCCCGCTGTCCGAGATCGATCCAAGCACGCAGAAGTGGCTTCAGCTCAACCCACTGACCGGGCTGTTCGAGGCCTACCGCGACGTGTTCCTCTACGGACAGTCGCCCGCGGCCTGGGAGCTGCTCTACCCGCTCGGCGCCGCGGCCCTCCTCGCGGCCGTCTTCGTGCCGATCTACCGGCGCGAGGCTCCCGACTTCGCGAAGGTGCTCGGATGAGCGCGCGCGTCAGGCGGACGACCTCAGCATCCACTTCATGTTCGATCGCCAGCGCCGTGTCGTCACGCCGCGGCTGGCCCGCCTCCGGCGGCGCGGCCCGGACAGCTACGGGCTCGCGGGCGTGTCGTTCTCGATCGGCGGCGGCGAGGCCGTCGCGCTGCTCGGCGCAAGCGGCTCCGGGAAGACCACGCTGCTGCGGACGCTGGCCGGGGTGTTAGTGCCGGACGGCGGCCAGGTGGCGGTCAGCGGCCGCATCGCATCGCTGCTGTCGGTCGGCGCCGGGGTGATGAGCCAGCTCACCGGGCGGGAGAACGCCGTCCTCCTGGGCGTCCTCGGCGGCCTGTCCCACGCCGAGGCCGAGGACTCGCTGCCCGCGATCAAGGAGTGGAGCGGGCTGGGCGACGCGTTCGAGCTGCCGGTATCGAGCTACTCAGAGGGGATGCGCGGGCGGCTGGGCTTCACCACCGCGGTCGTGCGGCGGCCGGACGTGCTGCTGCTCGACGAGGTGCACCAGGCGCTCGACCACGAGTTCCGCGCGAAGGTGGAGCGCACCGCGCAGGAGGTCGTCGCCGCCGGGGGCGTCGTGGTCGTCGCGGGGCACGATCACGCGATCCTCGAGCAGCTGTGCGAACGGGCGCTCTGGCTCGACAACGGGCGCCTCGAGATGGACGGCCCGTTCGCGGAGGTGCGCGCCGCGTACCTGGCTAGGGCCGACGCCGCGGCATCGGCACCCGCCGCCTGACCGCCGCGATCCGCGCGCGCCGGGCCGCGTTCGCCGCCGCCAGGTCCGCCCCGGCCGGGGCCGGCCCGCCGCGGGCACGGCCGATCATCGTGGCCAGGGCGCAAAGGCCGACGTGCGGTAGCGCGCGGGCGACGTCGGCGCGGGAGACGGGGCAGCCGGGGCGAAGCGCCCGCACCACTCCGACGGCCGCGTCCACGGGCACCTGCGCGGCGGCGGCCAGCCGCCAGGCAAGCGCGCCGGCCAGGCTCCCGTAGATGCGCGCCCGCTCCATCTGCTCGCGCCACAGCTCGCGCGCGGTGCGCGGGTAGCTCGTCACCAGCACGACCTCCGGCGCCCAGGCGATCTCGACGCCCGCCTCGCGCAGCCGGTTGTTCACGACCGTGTCCTCGGAGCGCGCGATGTCGGGCGGGTACGGGCCCACCCGGTCGAGCAGCGCGCGGGCGAGCGACACCGTGAAGCGCAGGTGGGCGGGCGGGGGCGGCATGTGCGGCATCCGCTGGCTGTTGCGTTGAAGGTGTGCCGCCAGGGCCGCCGGCGCGCGCGTGTCGGGCGCGACCGCCCCGCCGACGGCGTCCGCTCCGGCGCGGTGACGGGCCAGGCGCGCGGCCGCCCAGCCGGGCTCGGCGCGCGAGTCGCCCTCCAGGAACGCGACCCACGGCGCACTGGTCGCCGCCACGCCGACGTTGCGCGCCTCGCCGGGCAGCCGCCGGCGCTCGCTGCCGAGCACCCGCAGTCCCGGGTGGGCCTCCGCGAGCAGGCGCGGCGTGTCGCCCCCACCCGAGTGCGACACCACGATCTCGAGCGGCACGCCCTGATCCACCAGGGACGTGGCCGCCGCGACGATGGTCGCCTCGTTGTCGTACGACAGCAGGACGACCGCAAGCTCGGGGTCCGCGGCGTCGCCCGCGTGCGGCAGACTCGCCGCGTGCGGCTCCCGCCTCTGCCCACCGCCGGCCTCCCGGTCCGCCGCAGGCGCGTGCGCCTGCTGGCGATCGTCCCCGTCCGCGACGAGCGCGAGCACATCCCCGCGCTGCTGCGCAACCTCAGGCCGCACGTCGACGGGATCGTGGCGCTGGACGATGCCTCGAGCGACGGCTCCGGCGACCTCCTGGAGGCCGACCCCGCGGTCCTGGAGGTGCTCCGCATCACGGACCACCGCGGCTGGGACGAGCCCGGGCTGCACCGTGCACTCGTCGAGGCGGGCATCCGCCACGGGGCCGAGTGGCTGCTCGCCATCGACGCCGACGAGCGCGTCGAGCACTCGTTCCGGGCGCGGGCCGAGCGGGCGATCGCCCGCGGGCGGCTGCTCGGGATCGAGGCCTTCCGGGTCCGCATGCACGAGCTGTGGGACTCGCGTGCGACCTACCGCGTCGACGGCGTGTGGGACCCGAAGGCCCCGCCCCGGCTCTGGCGAGCGCGGCCCGATCACGACTTCGACACCGCCGAGCTGCACGGGGTCAAGGCGCCGCTCCAGGCCCGCTGGCGCGGACGGTTCCCGCTCGCGGACCTGCGGCTGTACCACCTGGGGATGCTGCGGCCCGCGGATCGCCAGGAGCGCCGGCGCCGTTACGAGCAGCTCGATCCGGAGTCGCGCTGGCAGCCGGGCGTCGGCTACGAGTACCTGACAGACGATCGCGGGATCGAGCTGCGACGCGTCGCGCGAGCGCGGCGGTTCGTCGACTGAGCGGCTGGGGCACGAGCACCGCCTTTCCGTCGATCGTCGCGGGCGCGAAGCCGCCGGCGATCCGGAACGACCAGCCCGGGCCGACCGCGCTCAGCGGCGCCAGCGCGTCCGGGCGGGAGAGGGACACGAGCCGCGGGTCGGCGAGCGCCCGGCGGAAGTCCCAGCCGATCTCGACCAGCCGCCGCACCAGCACCTGCTGACGCTGTAGGCGGATCAGGTCGGACCCGGGCTTGCCCACTTGCGTCCGCGCGCCGATCCACTGGTGGATTCGCTCGCCGGACAGCGCCTCCTCAGGCGGCCGGAAGGAGACCACCTTCTCGCCGTCCTGCAGCATCGATCGCGGGGTCAGCGGGTAGCGCAGGTCGATCCGCTCGGGTACCGGAACGGTGACGCTGAGCTCGGCCACCGCCGCCTCGACCGCCGACCGCTGAAGGCACACCCCCGCGTCCACCTGAAAGCCCAGCTCCGCCAGCGCAGCGCGCAGCCGGACGTGGCCACCGCGCTTGAACGCCTGGTTGACGCGGTCGCGGTGCTCGTCGCACCAGAGGTCGCGGGGGATCCACGTCAGCGTCCGGCGCGCGGCGTCGACGACCACCAGGTTGTCGGTGTCGCCCTCCCAGCTGTCGCGGTCCAGGATCCCCACGACGGTGGTCCGGGGGGCACCGTCGCCCGGCCGGCGCCGTTCGGCGACCACGCCTGCCGCGCGCGCGAGCGCAGCGACCGGGACCAGCGCCGCGGCGAGCGCGGGTGGGCGGGCGTCGCCCTCGCCCGGGGAGCGCAGCGCCTGGGCCAGCGCCGGCCGGGCGTTGCGCAGCGTGCGGTCGACCAACTTGAGCGTCAGCGGCCGGTCGAACATCTGGGCCGCCGCGCGCGCCTGGACGCGCCCGCGCGTCCACTGGTCGCGGACCATCGCCTCGACGGTCACCGGGTAGCGCACGGCGCAGCGGACGTCCGGCGCCCATGCGATCCGGACCTCGTCGGGCAGCCGCCGGTTGAACTCGGTGTCCTCGCCCGCGCGCAGGTCGTCGCGGAAGCGTCCGTGGCGATCGAACAGGTCCCGGTCGTACGAGCAGCCGTACAGGTCGATGCGGCGCGGCTTGCCGCTCGTCGCGCGCCGGTGGTGCATGAGCAGCCCGGCGGCGGCCGCGGCGGGACTGGCGGGGTGCATGTTCACGACCGAGCTCGCGACCGCGCCGGCCCCGGCGTCGTGCTCGCGGAGGCGGCCCGCCGCCCAGCCCGGCTCGGCCTGGCAATCGGCGGCCAGGAACGCCACGTAGGGAGCCTGCGTCGCGTCGATCCCGGCGTTGCGCGCGGCGCCGGGCAGAAGGCGCTCGGCCCGGTTCACGACGCGAACGTCGAGCCCGGCCGCACGGAGGGTGGCGGTCGGGTCACCGCCGCCCGAGTTGACGACGACGATCTCGACCGCGGGTTGCTGCGCCGTCAGCGAGCGCACGGCGTCCGGCAGGCCGGGCTCGTTGGCCAGGCTCATGACGACGCAGGCCAGGCGCGGGTCGCTCATAGGCGCTCGCGCGCGGCGCCGTACGCCCCGGCGGCCTGGGCCACGCCGACCAGCAGGCCGGCCGCGACTCCGTGCCGGAAGCCGCGGCGGAGCAGGGCCCAGTACCAGCGGGCCCCGTTCGGCGTCGGCTCGTTGCGCGCCCGGAACCGTTGCGATCCCCGGCCGTAGTTCACGTGCTTGCGCACGAACGAGCGCAGGGTCAGGTCGTGCCGGTGGAGCACGGCGGCTTCGGGGGCGCGCGCGATCGCGAAGCCCGCCCGGACCAGCCGGTGGCACCAGTCGCGGTCCTCGCCGGAGAGCGGGTAGTCCGGGTCGAACCGGACCGCGTCGAGCACGTCGCGGCGGCAGCCGACGTTGTTGGTGGTGGCGAACGGCTCGCTCCCGCTCTCCGTCAGGTGGTCGTGAATGAGTTGGGTGGCCGCCGCCAGCGGATCGCCGGGCGACGCGTTCGCCACCCCGCCCGCGACGACGTCGGCCCCCGCGTCGAGCTCGGCGACCATGCGCTCGGCCCACGCGGGGACGGGCTCGCAGTCGTCGTCCAGGAACAGGACGAACGGGCAGCGGGCGCGGGCGATCCCGGCGTTGCGGGCCGCCGCCGGGCCGCTCGGCGCGATCCGCACCACGCGCGCCCCGTGCGCGCGACAGAGGTCGTCGACCTGGGCCGCGCACCGGTCGCCGTCGTGGACGACGATCACGTCCAGGGGCACGGCCTGCTCGCTCAGCGCCGCCAGACAGCGAGCGAGCGACCCCGGCCGGTCGAGAATGGGCACCACGACGGATGCCCGAGCGTCCATTCCCACCAGCCGATGCTACGACGGGTCGGGCGCTCGGCGCCAGAGCCGCCGCGGTCCCCGCTGTTCGGCCTCCATCGGTACTCGACGCGCCAACATGGCCCCATTTCGGGGACATGCATGACGTACTGTCTTACCTCTGGCCTCCTATCGCGTCACGTAAGACGTGCCCCCCTCCCGTGAAGGACCGGTCCCCCTTTGAGCGAGATTGCTCTTCCCCGCCCCGGCGGACAGGCCGTCGCCCTCCCGCTGCGACTGCTCACCGACGGACGCCTGGCCCGGCTCGCCGCCGAAGGCGACCAGCGCGCGTTCACCGCGATCTACGAGCGCCACCACCAGGGCATCTACCGCTACTGCCAGTCGATCCTGCGCGACCACGAGGACGCGAGCGACGCCGTGCAGGCCACGATGATGAAGGCGCTGCTGGCGATACCCGCCAAGCGGCCGCAGGTGCCGCTGCGAGCCTGGCTGTTCCGGATCGCCCACAACGAGGCGATCTCCGTCCACCGGCGCCGCCGCCGCTCCGAGCCCGAGCAGCTCGGTGGCTCCGGGGCGAGCCGAGGGGCGGACGAGCTCGCGGCCGAGCGCCGTGACCTCAGGGACCTGGTCGACGACCTGCTCACGCTTCCCGAGCGGCAGCGGACCGCGCTCGTCATGCGCGAGCTCAGCGGGCTCGACTACGAGGAGATCGCGGTCGTGCTGGTCAGCACTCCGGCGGCCGCCAAGCAGTCCGTCTACGACGCCCGGCTCGCGCTCCACGATCGCCGCCAGGGGCGCGAGACGTCGTGCTCGCGCGTGCGCGGCGAGCTGTCCGAGGGCGACCGCCGCGTGCTTCGCGGGCGACGGATATCCGCCCACCTGCGCATCTGCGCCGGGTGCCGCGACTTCGAGCGCAGCCTGGCCCAGCGTCCCGCCGAGCTCGGCGCGATCGCTCCCGCCCTGCCCGGCCTCGGCATCGTCGGGATCCTCAAGGCGCTGCTCGGCGGCGGAGGAGGCGGCGGGGGCGGAGGAGCCTCCGGCGGCGCAGTCGGCTGGGCGGGCGCCGCTGGTGCCGTGTCGGGCAGCACCTTCAACGCCGCCGCGGCGTTCACGACGCTCGCCGTCGCCACCGGATTCGTCGCCTCGGACGCGTCGACACACGCCGACCCCGACGCGATGCGGGCGCCCCACGGGCGCTACGTCGTCGAGCGTCAACTCGCCGGCTCGCTCGGGCACCTGAATACGCGCGGCACGCTGAAGGACCAGCTCCAGGTGCCCGTACGCCTCGGGTCCGCGCCCCGTGTGGGCGGCGACGAAGCGAAGTCGGGTGAGGGGGCGGCGCCAGGCTCTGTCCCGCCGCTCGTCGAGTTGCCAGAGGTCGCCGATCCGTCGCCGGTCGTGGATCACTCCCCGCCGCAGCCGCCCGCAGCGCCGCCACTCGAGGATCGGGCCGAGGTCGCCGCGCCTCCGGCCGGGCCGGCGGAGACCGTGGCCGCCATTGCCGACGTCGTCCCGCCCGTGCCCGACCTGACGCTGGCCGCCGACGTGGTGGCCACGACACCTCCGGCCGTGGTGCCGCCGCCGCACCTACCCGCCGCACCTGTGCCCGTGCCCGTGGTCCCCACGGTCACGACGCTGCCGCGGCCGGGAAGCGGGGAGGGTCGTGGCGAGTCGACGGTCGACAAGCCCGGGCGCGGGAACTCCAGCGACGACAAGCCCGGGCGCGGGAACTCCGGCGACGACGACACCGGTTCCGTGAAGCTCCCGAGCGACAACCCCGGACGCGGGAACTCCGGCGACGACAATCCGGGACGCGGGAATTCCGGGGACGACAAGCCCGGCCGCGGGAACTCCGAGGAAGACAAGCCGGGACACGGGAACTCCGGCGACGACAACCCCGGACGCGGACACTCGCAGGACGACACCACCGGGCCCGTGATCCCCCCGAGCGACAACCCCGGACGCGGACAGCCGCAGGACAACCCCGGCCGCGGGCAGGCGGGCGAAGCCCCTGCCTCCGTACCGCCCGCCGACCCCCAGCCTGAGCACGGCCGCCCGCGGAAGGACCCCGTCGTCGAGGACCTCCCGCTCGAAGATCCTGCGCCGGTCGCGCGCGGGAACGGCAACTCGCAGCCGCGCGCCTAGACCACCTCGGCGGCGGGCACGGTCCGCCTCGCAATTAGCTTCTTACTTCTCCGGCGCCCCGCCGTGTTACAGAATGTGAGTCTCCCCTTTCCCCCCTCGCCGGCCGTCGTGCATACCGGGGCCTGGCGAGTGCAGGACCTCGTCGTACTCGCCCGGACCGTCGACCGGAGCCCCGGGCTCGACGAGCCGCACTGCGATCGCGTCGCCGCGCTGGCCGGAGCGCTGGCCCGAGCGGCGCGCTGCGATTCCGACCGGGCCGACCGGGTTCGCCTGGCCGGCCTGCTGCACGACGTGGGCAAGGTGTTCGTGCCCACGGCGATCGTCGAAAAGCGCGGGCCGCTCACCGAGTCCGAGGCCGCGCAGATGGCCCGGCACCCCCAGCTCGGCGCCGACCTGATCACCGACCCGCACCTGCAGGACGTCCGGCGCTGGGTGCTCACCCATCACGAGCGGCCGGACGGCAGCGGCTACCCCCTCGGCCTGACCCAGCGGGACCTGTCGATCGAGGCGCAGATGCTCGCGATCGCCGACGCCTACGAGGTGATGACAAGCGACCGCCCCTACGCCATGCGGCTCTCGTACGAGCGGGCGTGCGAGCAGCTCGTCGAGGGCGCGGGGAGCCAGTTCAACGCGCGGCTGGTCGGCCTGTTCCTGGCCGAGGTCGCTTCCACCCTCGCCTACTGACGGCGGCGCCTTTCTGCAGCAGGGCGAGGGCCTCGCTTTCGAGCGGGGCCCTCGCGCCTTGCGTCAGTGCACCGTTGCTCGCCTGCGCGTGCTCAGGCCGGTGATGTGGTCGCCGTCACCCGGTGCGACCCGAGCGCGGTAGAGCCCGTTCGACCGGACGCGGATGCGCTTGGCGAACTTCGACCTCTCGACGCCCTTCGCCGGAGTCGTCGCGACCAGCGTCGTGGTTGCAATCGTCCTGTAGCGACCGGTGCTGGTGCGGCGCTGGATCTGGACGGTCTTGCCGTTGTGGGCCGGCGAGACGAGCCCAGAGAAGCGAACGACCTGCCCGGCAGCGGGCGTCGAGTCGCTGAGCCGCAGTGACACCTTGACCCGGACGTTGACTGCGACCTCGCCGCTCGTCACCGGCGGGCTGGTCTTGGCGGCGACCCGGTAGTGGGTGTTGAGGCCCGGGATCACGGTCAACGTGTAGTTGCCGGACGCGTCGGTGGTGGCGGTCAGCGTGGTCGCCTTGAAGCCGTCGCCGAACGGGAACGGATCCTCCTCGAGCGTCACCTGGACGCCCGTGTTGCCCGGCCCGGTCACCTGGCCGGCGATCGTCGTCGCACGGCCGAACGTCACGGTCGTCGGGGTCGCCCCGATCGTCACGGCGTTCTGGGCGCCCGGGCCACCGCCGGTGGCAAGCGTCGTGAAGGTCATGTCGTTGCCGACGGAGGTCCCCGCCGAGTTCACCGCCACGACTCGGAAGTGGTAGGTGGTGCTCGGAGTCAGCCCCGTCACGTCGGCCGTCGCGCTCTTGCCGGCGTTGCCCCCGACCGGCCCCTGGGTCGGGGTCTGCGTGCCGTACGCGGTGGTCGTGCCGTACTCGAAGTAGTAGGTCGTGTCGTTCTGGTTCGGGAAGACGGTGCCCTCGAGGGTCGCCGAGGTCGCGGTCACGTTTGTGGCCGCATTCGTCGACGCGGACGGCGGCCCGGCGGCGACCGCTGGGCCGGCGGCGACGGCGCTCGCGGCCACGGTCGCGACGAGCAGGAGCAAGAACGATCGGAGGTGCTGGGCGCGGTGCCTTGTCATGTCGATTCCCCACCGTCTGCCCCTCCCGCGACGCCGCCGGCGGCGCCCGGGGTCCTGCGGGGCGTTTGTCCTGGAAACGACCGAGATCGCAGGAGGTTGGCTGGATGGATCTTCGCGCGGACCGCGGATCGCCCTATTCGCGCCAACAAGTGCCCGTCCCGGGCGATCGGGTCGCCGCCGAGATGCTGTGGCCAGCGTGTGGCCACGGGTTCCAGCGGCCCGTTCAGGATGGGGACGGGCCAGCCGAAGCCAGCCCGTCCATTTCCCTATGTCGGTGTTGCCTACGGACTACTTGCCGTTGTTGACGCCGCTCACGTTGTCGGCGCGCGAGCCGGGGCTCGTCGTCTGATCGCCGCCGGACCAAATGCCGTCGGGGCCGGTGTAGTGCTTGTTGCCGCCCACGGACCACCCGTTGTGCGTGATCTGGGCGTTGTCGTGCCCGACCCCGTTGGGCTGGTTGTACGTCGTGTTGTCCTTGAACTGCCAATAGTCGGCAGTCGGGGAGTCCGCCATCGCGGCGGTGGGAACGGCAAGCATGGCGACGGCCATGCCGGTCATGATGAGCTTACGCATGAGGCTTCCTCGTATTGGGGGCCAGTCGGTCGACTGGCCGCAGGCGAACCGGTGAAGGCGAAAGCAGCGCGCCCGTATCGTCGTCCCTGTAATGCGAGTATTGGCGGTCGCAGGTGGTGTCGCCATCGTACGTCTGTGCGAGATTCCAGACCGGGAGGCCCCATTTGTGCCGCGCGGTCACACCGCCCGCAGACCCGCTCGTCTCGCGGCCGGGTCGTGCACGGCGGGTTCAGCCGCCCGTTTGCGATCCGCAGGACGCCACGCGCCCCCGGAAATTCCCCGCTACACCAGCGGTGTATCGCTGCACAGGCTGCGTTTCGCCCCCACGGAGCGGCGATGGAATCGAACCATCCAAGCGGGGGGCTGCCCCGCCCTGCCGGTTTTGAAGACCGGATGGGCCACCAGACCCCTGCCGCTCCGGTTCCGATGCTAGGTCAGGGACCCTTGGGGATCCCACGCAGCGTCGCGGTGAACTCGAACGTCGCCCGCGGGATCGTGAAGTCCGTCATGTGGCCGGTCCCCGTTCCCGAGCCCCGGGCGTGCTTGAACGCACCGGTGCCGCCCTTGAAGTTGACCGTGATCGTGTAGTTGACGTCAGGCGGCCCCTCGGCGTTCGGGGTCACGACGTACCGCACGAGCCAGGTGCCGTCGATGCGGCCGCGGTCGAAGTAGTCCTTGAACTTCAGGTCCGCGAACCCTTCCGTCTGAGATTGCGGATGGTCCACGAAGGTGTCGAACCGGGACCCGAATCCGAACGGGCCGTCGCACGTGACCTGCCCGTAGTCGGTCGCCTCCACGTTCGGCGGCGGCGGGAAGCTGGTCTGGGCCGCGAGGTGCACGGTGCACTTGATCTTCGTCACGCCCCCCTGATCCGCTCCCGCGGAGGTGACCACCCCCGCGGCGACTCCCCCGGCGGCGACTATCCCTGCGAAGGCTGCGACTCTGCTCTTTCTCACCGTCTGCCCCTTCCGGACGACTGCCCTTGAGCGATTGGGGCCATCCTCCACTCACCGCCGCGGCGCGTCCAGTGTCAGATCGGTGTCAAACCGTTCTCAGCCGTGCTACAGCAGCGCGCGCGGCGGGGGCGGCGACGAGCTCGCCGCGTTGAACGCGCGGCGCGCGGACGCGTAGTCGCCGTACACGCTCCACTGCACGGCGCGCCCTTCCCGGAACTGCCACAGGTGGGCGACCTGGGCGTCGAGCTCGGCCTCCGAGTCGCGCACGCGCGCGTGCATGCGCAGCAGCACGAGCACGCGGTCGTCCGTCTGGGCGATCTCGAGGAGCTCGTAGCGAAGGTCCTGCCAGTCGGACTCGACCTCCTCGCGCGCGGCGCGCAGGCCCTCCTCGCCGAAGAAGACGCCGTCCAGGAACAGGCCCTCGGTCTGGTCGAGGCGGATCGCCGGGTCGAACATCGACCAGTCCGGGTCGGCGCCCGCGTTGAACGCGTCGTAGGCACGGCGGAGGCGGTCGGTCGGGTCGTGGGCCATCTACTCGAGTATGTCGGCAGCGTCATCTCGTCTGATAGCCCATGGCGCGCCCAGTTCACGAGAGATGGCGTGACCGCCTCAGGCCTCAGGGCCCGAGGCCGTGCTCGAGCGCTCCCTTGACCGACGCGTCGAGCGCGTTCAGCCGGTACAGCGCCAGCGCCTCGGCCGAGCCGAACCGCCGGCCCGGCAGTCCGTCGGGCCCGTGATGCCCGAGCACGCAGTGGAGCAGCGGCAGGACCTTCTCCTCGGGCACGCCCGCGGCGGCCGCGCGCTCCGAGATCATCCGCTGCCCGATCGCCAGGTGGCCGAGCAGCCGGCCCTCGTCGGACAGCGCGATATCGGCCCCGTACGTGAACTCGCGCACCTTGCCCACGTCGTGCAGCGAGAGCGGCGGCGATCAGCACGTCGGAGTTGAGCCGCGGGTGGAGCGCGCACGCCTCGGAGGCCAGCGTCGCCACCGCGACGGTGTGCTCGAGCAGCCCGCCCAGGTACGCGTGGTGGCCGCCGCGCGTGCACGGCGCGCGGCGGAAGTCGTCGCGGAAGGACGCATCGCCTCCGAACGCGTCGACCAGGCGCTTCAGGTCCGCGCCGTACACCTCGCCGGCCAGGTGGTCCCAGAAGCCGTCGAGCTCCTCGACGTCCCGGTAGGCGCGCGGCAGGAAGTCGGCCGGATCGCCTTCCTCCGGCGTGGCGCGCCGCACTTCGGTCAGCTCTGCCTGCAGCTCGTCGCGGAACCGCTCCACGCGCCCGCGCACGCGAACCAGGTCCCCGCGGTCGAAGCGGCCGGCGAGGAAGTCCGCGTCGCGGAACACGCGCGCGGGAATCGCCCCCGACCGGTCGCGCAGCTCGAGCGCCAGATACGGCGCGCCCGCCCGGGTCAGCAGCCGGTCCTTGCGCGAGCAGGCGTAGACCCCGTCGATCTCCCCGCCCGCGCGCAGGGCGGCGATCGTCGTCTGGTCCTCGGCGGTGGCGGCCACCAGCCCATATTGCGAGCGGGGTCGGACATTTCGTCAGCGCTGCGTCCAAGGTTCCGTACGTATTCCCCGCACCGGGTACCGTGGGAGTGGTGCCCGACATCGTCTGGACCGACAAGCCAAAGCTCCGCCGCCCCGTGATGGTCGCCGCCTTCAAGGGCTGGAACGACGCCGGGGAGTCGGCGAGCGCGGCACTCGGGTTCCTGCTCGAGCAGTTCGACGGCGAGCAGATCGCCGCGATCGACCCCGAGGAGTTCTACGACTTCACCGCCGTGCGCCCGACGGTCTCGCTCAGCGAGGGCATGTCGCGCGTGGTCGAGTGGCCCGAGAACTCGATCCATGCCGCGCGGGTCGCCGGGCGCCGAGCGCGACCTGGTGATCGTCCAGGGCGTCGAGCCGTCGCTGCGCTGGAAGGCGTTCTGCAACCTGGTCGTCGAGGCGAGCCGCGAGCTCGGCGTCGAGATGGTGATCACGCTCGGCGCGCTGCTGGCCGACGTCCCCCACACCCGCCCCGTGCCGATCACCGGCCTGGCCAGCGACGAGGAGATGGTCGCGCAAGCTCGGCTACGAGCGATCGACCTACGAGGGGCCGACCGGCATCGTCGGCGTCCTGCACCACATCTGCGCTGAGCAGCAGCTCCCGTCGGCCAGCCTGTGGGCGTCGGTGCCCCACTACGTCGCCGCGGCTCCCAACCCGAAGGCGGCGCTGTCGCTGATCCGCTCGTTCGAGGGCGTGGCCAAGATCGCGATCGACGCGACGGCCCTCGAGGAGTCGACCGAGGACTACGAGCGCCAGGTCAACGCCGCGGTCGCCACCGACCCGGACGTGAAGGCGTTCGTCGAGCGCCTGGAGCAGACGCTCGACGAGACCCAGGAGGACATCGAGCCCGAGCAGCTGCCGTCAGCGGACTCGATCGCGCGGGACTTCCAGCGCTTCCTCAAGCAGCGCGGGCCCGAGGGCCCGGACGACGCCTGACTACGTAGTCCGGACGATCAGCACGCTGCACGGCGCGTGGTGCGAGATCTTGTTCGGCACCGCGCCGAGGAAGAACCGCTTCGCGCCGGTCATGCCCTTGTTGCCGACCACGATCAGGTCCGCGCCGTTCGACTCGGCCACGTCGATGATCGCGTCGGCCGGGTCACCCGACTTCGCGTGCGTGTGGACCTTGATCCCGGAGCTCTCGTAGGGCTCGGCGGCCTCCTTGAGCTCGGCCTCCGTGTCCTCGGTCGGGTTGACCGTGTGGGCGACGTCGTCCGGCACGCCGGCGCGCTCGGAGCGCAGACGCGACTCCGGCACCGTCGCTGCGGACATCACGATGTGCAGCTCACCGTCTCCCTGCTTGGCCAGATCGGCAGCCCGCTCGACCGCCTTCTTCGCGGTATCCGACCCATCGGTTCCGACGACGATCGACTGGAACGACATTCAACGCCTCCTAGAAGTCTCTGCGGCAGCCGCGGGGAATCTAACTACTTCTCGGCCGCGGGGCAGACGATGCGGTAGTCGCAGAACGCGCACAGCTCCGGCGAGGGGCGCGGCTCGAACTGGTGGCTCATGATCCCCTCGGCGATCTCGGCCACCGTCGTGCGCACGCGATCGAGCTCCTCCTGCGAGTGCTCGACGGGCACCTTCTCGTTGTCGAGCACGTAGTAGTAGCTCTGCGCGGAGGTCTCGAGACCCCAGGCCTCGCGCGCGCCCATCTGGTAGACGGACAGCTGGATGTCCTGGCGCAGGTCGTCCGCCGTCTTCGGCTTGCCGGTCTTGTAGTCGATCAGCTCGTGCGTGCCGTCGGGCAGGCGGTCGACCCGGTCGACGCGCCCGCGCAGCAGGTGCGGCCCGATCTTGAACGCGAACGACCGCTCGACCCAGGCCAGCTCCGCCTCGCGCGACTGGTCGATCTCCCAGTAGCGGCGCAGCGCGGCGATCGCCTTCTGGCGGTACTGGAGGTCGTCGTTCGCGTCGCCGAACCCGCAGCGCCGCCAGGACGCCTCGAACAGCTGCATGAGCTCCTCGTGCGACCCGCCGCCGCCCTGGTGGTAGCGCTCGAGCACCTGGTGCAGCGCGATGCCGAAGCGCTGGTTGATCGACGGCTCCTGCGGGATGCGGAAGACGCGCGCGAACTTGTACTTGAGCGGGCACAGCCGGTAGGTCTCGATGTCGGAGGCCGACAGCATCAGCCCGTCGCCGCGGCGGGGGATGAACGGCTCGAGCGACGAGTCCGACCCCGCGGCGATGGCGGCCGCGCGGCGGCGCTCGTCGGCCTCGGCGTCGCGCAGGTAGTCGTCGAGCGCGCTCGTGCGGAACAGGTCGCGCTGGCCGGAGGTGGCCTCCTGGAGCAGCAGGTCGTTGACCTCGGGCAGCGCCTCGGCCACGGACTGGCCCTGCTTGGCCCGCTCGATCAGCGCGGCGAGCTTGAGCAGCTCCAGGTAGCGGACGACCGAGCTCGACACGTCCAGGTAGGTGTCGAGCCGCATCTCCGACAGGCCGCCCGCCGACCTCGCTGACCGTGTCGAGCAGCTCGTCGCGCATCATCCGGAACGTCGAGTGCAGGCCCTCGGCGGGCCCGAACAGCTGCTCCTCGTGCAGCTCCTCCTCGCCGTCGACCGCCGCGCCGCGCGGCCTCGTACAGCGACGACGGCCGGGGCGGCACGCCGCGCTCGGCGCCCTCCGCCCAGGCGAGCGCGAGCCCGCGGCGCGCGCGGGTCATCGCCATGTGCACCAGCCGCCGGACGTCGCCCTCGTGGACTGCGCGCGGGTCGACCGGGCCGGCCGGCGCCTCCTTGAGCAGGGACTCGGGCACGGCGGCCGCGTCGGGCCGGTACTGGCCGGGCACCCGCGCCGCCGACAGCCCGATCACGTAGACGTGGTCCCACTCGCAGCCCTTGGCCGCGTGCATCGACATGACGCGCACCGCGCTCGGCAGCACCGGCGGCACGGCCTCGTCCTCGGGCAGCCCGGCCTCGGCCACGGCGGCGACGTAGCGGGTGAAGTCGCGCGTCGTCGCGTCGGGCTCGCGCGCCATGTAGGCGATCGCCAGGTCGGCGAGCTTCGAGATGTTCACCAGCCGCTCGACGGTGTCGGCCTGCGCGGCGAACACCTGGCGGCGGCGCAGGCCGATCCACTCGATCAGCCGGTGGACGAACGCCTCGGGCCGCATCTCGTCGGACGCGCGCGACGGCCGCCCGGTGGATGCGCAGGAACTGGAGCGCGCGGTCGCGGCCCTCGGGCGAGAGCTGCGGCGACTCGAGCGCCGCCTGCACGCCGCTGACCATGTCGAGCTTGCGCCGCCGCGCGATCTGCGTCAGGCGCGCGATGTCGACCGAGCGGATGTCGATCGGCGGCCGCGACAGCGCGCGCACCACCGCGCCGGAGTCCGCCGGGTCGGCGAGCAGGCGCAGCCAGGCCAGCACGTCGCGCACCTCGCTGCGCTGGAAGTACGCGGCGCTGCCGGTCAGCCGGAACGGGATCGCGCGCTCCTCGAGCGCGGAGGCGACGACCTGGCCCTCGTCGCGCACGGAGCGAACGAGGATCGCCACCTGCTCGGGCGGGCAGCCGTCCTGGGTGAGCAGCCGCTCGACGTCGGCGGCGACCGCCTGGGCCTGCGCGCGCTCCGACCGGGCACGCCAGAACGACACGCTGCCGGTGCCGCGCGCGCGCACCTCCTTGGGCTCGCGCTCGCCCGCGTCCTCCTCGAGCACGGCGCGGGCGGCGCGCATCACGCGGCGCCCGTAGCGGTAGGAGCGCTCGAGCCGCACGACGCGCGCGTCCGTGTACTCGCGGCGGAAGTCGCGGATGTTCTTGCGCCAGGCCCCGCGCAGCCGGTGGATCGCCTGGTCGTCGTCGGCGGCGGCCCAGATCGAGCGGTGGTCCTGAGCCAGCATCCGCAGCACCAGGCCCTCGGAGAACTTCAGCTCCTGCAGCTCGTCGACCAGGATCTGCCGGTGGCGGGCGGCCAGGCGCTCGCGGACGTGCGGCTTCTCGTGCAGGAGCTTGAACGCGTGCAGCGCGAGGTCGCCGAAGTCGAGCGCGCCGCGCTCGGCCAGCAGCGCGTCGTGGTCGGCATAGATGCGCGCGAACTCCAGCTCGCGGCCGGCGTGCGCACGCTCGGCGTCGCTGGCCGCGACCGCCTCCAGCCGCTGCGCGTAGGCGACGTACTCGCGCGCCTCGATCATCTCGTCCTTCAGCCGGTCGATGCGGTTGATGAACGAGGCGATGAGCGGCGCGGGGTTGCCGCGGATCTCGTGCCGGCGCAGCGTCAGCTCGTCGATCCGCTCGAGCAGCAGCGCCAGCCGGTCGGCCGGGGTCACGCGCGCGAAGAACGGGTCGAGCCCGGCCTCGAGCGCCTCGTCGCGGAGCAGCCGCTCGCACAGCTCGCGGAAAGCGCTGACCGCGAGGTCCTCGTGCGCGCGCTCCACCCGCGACTCCAGGCGCTCGCGCAGATGGCCCGCGGCGGCCGGCGAATAGGTCAGCGCGAGGATCGACTCGGGCGCGGTTCCCTGCTCGACCAGCCAGGCGAACCGCTCGACCAGCGTCGAGGTCTTTCCGGTGCCCGCCGCGCCCAGCACGAGCAGCGGGCCGCCCGGGTGTGTGACGGCCTCGAGCTGCGCTGCGTTGAGCCCGTCGCTTACCTCCGGCATCCGGTCCCTAGGATACGCCGCCCCCAGGCACCCGACATGGCACCGAATCCCGCACAGAGCGAGGAATGGCTGGCCCTCTGCCGGCGCGCCGCCGACGGCGCCGCGGCAGCGCTCGCCCGCTTCCCGCGCCGGGAGGACCGCGTCGCAGAAGACCGGCCGCGGCGAGGGCGGCGACATGGCGCTGATCATCGACCGGGCGGCCGAGGACGCGATCTTCGCGGAGCTCGAGGCGCTGGGCGAGCCGCTCACGGTCGTATCGGAGGAGCGCGGCCGCGTGGCCATCCGCGGCGGCGGCCCGACGCAGGTGGTGGTCGACCCGATCGACGGCTCGCTCAACGCCAAGCGCGGGATGCCGCTCTACTGCATGTCGATCGCGGTCGCCGACGGGCTGACCATGGGCGACGTCGAGTACGGCTACGTGAAGGACTTCGGCTCGGGCGAGGAGTGGTGGGCCGCCCGCGGACAGGGCGCGTTCCTGAACGGCGAGCTGCTGCCTCCGATCCGCGAGACCGGGAAGCGGGTCGAGGTGCTGGGCATCGAGTCGGGCGACCCGCGGCGGATCGCGCGGCACGCGACCGCGCTGGCGGCGACGACCGCCCACCGGCTGCGGCTGATCGGGTCGCTCGCGCTCGGACTCTGCTGGGTGGGCGGCGGCCGCTTCGACGCGCTGCTGTCGCTGCGCAGCGTGCGATCAGTGGACGCCGCCGCGGGTCAGCTGATCGTTCGCGAGGCCGGCGGAGCGGTCGTGTTCCCCGACGCGCAGGGCGGCGATCTGTCCGCGCCGCTCGACCTGGACATGCGCTCCACGGTCGTGGCGGCCCGCGCCCACCCGCTGGCGACGCGAGCTGGCCCGCGACGTGCTGGGCGCCTGAGCGGGATTGCGCGACGCCCCGATCGGGCACCACCAATCTCCGTGGCACGCCTGAGACGAGTCGACTGCTCCTCGCCCGGGATCCGGCGCCGACGGCGCGGCAAGGGCTTCGAGTACATCGACGGTGAGGGCAGCAAGATCACCGATCCCGAGGTCCTGACCCGCATCGCCGAGCTGGTGATCCCGCCCGCCTGGGAGGACGTCTGGATCTGCCCCTACCCGATGGGCCACATCCAGGCGACCGGCGTCGACGTGCGCGGGCGCAAGCAGTACCGCTACCACGACACCTGGCGCGAGCGCCGCGACCAGCAGAAGTTCGACTCGATGATCGCGTTCGCGCGGGCGCTGCCGCTGATGCGCAAGCGGGTGAATCGCCGGCTGACGGGCGACGGCATGGATCGCGACCGGGTGCTGGCCGCCGTCGGTGCGCCTGCTCGACCGCGGCTTCTTCCGCGTCGGCGGCGAGGACTACGCGGTCGAGAACGAGACCTACGGCCTGGCGACCATGCACAAGAAGCACGTGACGCTCGTCAACGGCGCGCTGCGCTTCGACTACCCGGCGAAGAGCGGCGAGCGGCGCGTGCAGAACGTCGTCGACCCCGAGGTGGCCGAGATCGTCGCCCGGCTCAAGAAGCGCCGCGGCGGCAGCCCCGAGCTGCTGGCCTACAAGGACGGGCGGCGCTGGGTCGACGTGAAGTCCGCCGACATCAACGCGTACGTCAAGCAGGTCACCGGCGGGGACTTCACCGCGAAGGACTTCCGCACCTGGAACGCGACGGTGCTGGCCTCCGTCGGGCTGGCCGTCAGCGGTGAGGCGGCCACCGCGGTCGAAGACCGCGCGCAAGCGGGCCGTCACCCGCGCGGTCAAGGAGGTCGCCCACTACCTCGGCAACACCCCCGCGGTGTGCCGGGCGTCCTACATCGACCCGCGCGTGTTCGACCGCTTCGACGCGGGGCTGACGATCGGCGGCGTCCTGGAGGAGATCGGCGACACCAGCGACATGGGATCGCTTCACGGCAAGGTCGAGGAAGCGGTGCTCGACCTGATCGCGCGGCGACGAGGCCTCGCCGGTCATCGAGAAGGTGGCGTAGCCGCCTGTATAGCCTCCCTGGTGTGGGTCGCCGGGGGATCGTGCGCTCGGTCGTGGTAGCAGTCGCCGCGACCGGCCTGATGGGCTTGTCCGCTTCTGCTGTGCAGGCGCGCGTGCCCGCGTCCTTCTTCGGCACGAACTGGGACGCCGAGATCTCCAGCCAGCTGGCCGACGCGAGCCAGGACCGGGAATGGGGCCGCATGGCCGATACCGGGGTGACCGCCGGGCGGACCGCGTTCAGGTGGGCGAGGATCGAGCCCGAGCCGCGGACGCTACGACTTCACGACCAGCGACCGGCTCGTGCGCCTGGCCGCCGTGCACGGCGTCGACCTGCTGCCGGTCGTCCTGTACGCGCCAGCCTGGGCCCGCGAGCGGGCGGGCAACGAGGCGTCGCCGCCGCGCGACCCGGCCGACTACACACGCTTCCTCGCCGTGCTCATCCAGCGCTACGGGCCCGCCGGCACGTACTGGGCCGACCATCCGGAGGTGCCGCGACGCCCGGTGCGCCGGTGGCAGATCTGGAACGAGCCCCACCTGGCCTTCCAGTGGGACGAGACGCCCGGCGACGACTGGGCGCACGACTACGGGGTCCTGCTGAAGGCGTCGAAGCGGGCCATCCGCGCGGCCGACCCGGGCGCGACGATCGTGCTGGCCGGCCTGGCGAACCGTTCCTTCGCGTACCTCAACGCCCTCTACCGCCGCGGGAAGATCCGCGGCTCGTTCGACGTCGCGGCGCTCCACCCCTACACCGCGACACCGGACGGCGTAGTCGAGCTCACGCGGCGCTTCCGCAAGGTCATGGCGCAAGTTCCATGACCCGCGCCGCTCGGTGTGGATCACCGAGCTCGGCCTGCCGGCGTCGCAGGGGAAGCTCGGCTCGACGAGCAGCCTTCAGACCACCGACCGCGGCATGGCCAGCTTCCTGAGCGGGTCCTACGATGCGCTCGCGACCGCCCGGCGCAGGCGGTCGACCAGGGTGAACCGCGTCTACTGGTACACGTGGGCCTCGCGCTACTGCTGCGAGCAGTTCCAGCTTCAGCCGGGCTGCTCCAGTACGACAACACGGACGGCCTGGAGCCCAAGCCCGCGCTCCGCGCGCTCCGCGGTGTCATTCGCCGGCTGGCGCCGGAGCGCGCGACTCGGGAGCCCAGAGCCGCGCCCGCGCGCGCGAAGCGCACGGTTCCGGCCGGCTTCGTCGGCGCCGTCGCCGACGGCCCGCTGTTCGAGCCCTGGATCGACCTGCCCGCCGAGGCCGACGCGATGGTGAGCGCGGGCGTCGAGTCCGTGCGCGTCGTGGTCGACTGGCGGACCGCGCAGCCGTACGCGTCGTTCGACGACGTCCCCGCCGACAAGCGCTCGAGGTACCGCGACGAGGGCGGCGTGCCCACGGACTACTCGCTGATCGACTCCATCGTCGGCCTGTCCGCGCAGCGCGGGATGAGCGTGCTGCCGGTGGTGCTGATCGCCCCCCGCTGGGCCGCCCGCCACCCCGGCGCGTTCAACTCGCCGCCGAGCGACCCGGCGCCGTACGCGCGTTTCGTCGGGGCGCTCGCGCGGCGGTACGGGCCCGACGGCACGTTCTGGGCCGAGCACCCGGAGATCCCCAAGCAGGCGGTGCGCGACTGGCAGGTCTGGAACGAGCCGAGCCTGCGCGACTTCTGGAGCGACGACCCATGGGTCCGCGACTACGTCGCCCTGATGCGCGCGACGCGCATCCAGCTGAACACCGTCGACCCGCGTGCGCGACTGATCCTGGCGGGGCTTCCGAACAAGAGCTGGACGGACCTCGCGCGCATCTACCGCGCGCGGGGCGGCCGCTACTTCGACGCCGTGGCCCTGCACCCGTTCACCGCCAAGGTCGAGGGCGTCTTCACGATCCTCGCGAAGGGGCGTGAGGTGATGGCGCGCTACGGCGACCGGCGGAAGCCGCTGCTCGTGACCGAGCTGAGCTGGCCGTCCGCGAAGGGCAAGACCCTCCGCACGTACGGGATCGAGACGACCGAGCGCGGCCAGGCGGCCAAGCTCGAGCAGGCGCTGCCGGGCCTCGCGGCGCGCCGCCGGTCGCTGCGCCTCGAGAGCGTCTACTGGTACACGTGGCTGACCGAGGACCGGCGCGACGACTACCCGTTCGACTACGCGGGCGCCTCCACGCTCGAGGACGGCAAGGTCGTGCGCAAGCCGGCGTTCGCCGCGCTCAGGCGCGCCGCCCTGAAGCTAGAGGGCTGCAGGTCCAAGCCGGACGGCGCGCGGAGCTGCGCGCGGTGAGGAACGCGGCCGCGCTCACCGAGGCGATCGAGCGCCGCCGGCAGCTCGTCGGGCTGCCGCCCAGCGTCGCCGTGTTCTTCGCGCGGGCCCGTCGGCTCGCCGCCCGGCGCGGCGACGAGTGGTCGCTCCGATCGGCCACCGGACCGCGTTCGCTGGCCTATGTGCTGCGCGCCGCGCGGGGCCACCACCGGTTCGTGGAGATCGGGACGGGCACCGCGTGGACGGCCATCGCCGGGGCGCTCGCGGACCCCCTCCGCACGGTCGTCTCGTTCGACCCCGTCGTGCGGCCCGAGCGCGACTGGTACCTGGACCTGGCCGGGGCGCCGGCCCGCAACCGGATCCACCTCGTGACCCGCGTGGGTGAGG
Organism: uncultured Actinomycetes bacterium; assembly: GCA_963724205.1. Lineage (GTDB taxonomy): Bacteria > Actinomycetota > Thermoleophilia > Solirubrobacterales > Thermoleophilaceae > CAVRTK01. The sequence goes on from CAVRTK010000001.1 coordinate 423,318, forward strand.
CCGGCGCGCCGTCCGCGCGACGGCCGCGTCGACTTCGTGTTCGTGGACGGGTCCCACGATCGCGAGCGGACGATCGCCACGTTCGAGGCCTGGCAGCGGGTGCTCGCGCCGGGCGGGGCGATCGCCTTTCACGACTGGCAGAACGAGCGCTACCCGGGCGTCACCGACGCGATCACCGCGCTCGGGCTGCTCGGGGAGGCCGCGGGCGACGTGTTCGTCTGGCGGCCCCGCCCGCGGCTGGCCTACTGACCGCGGCCGCGGGGATGCCGGAGGTCAGCCTGAGGAGGCCGTCTCGTCGTGGGGCGCGCCGACGGGCTTCGACTCCGGCGACCCGCGCTGACGCAGGTACACGGAGAAGATCGCCATCGACCCCACGGCGAGGAACTCCGACTGCCAGTTCTGGAGCGTCGACTCCCAGAAGTCCGACGACCCCACGTAGCCGATCCAGTTCGTGCCGCTCTCGCCGTGCCCGAGCTGCTCGGAGTTGTAGGCGCTCCAGCCGGTCACCGACTGCCCGAACCACGACCCGATCCAGATCAGTCCCATGAACAGCAGCAGGGAGTTGGAGTAGAGCAGCCGGACCAGGCCGCCCTCGCGCCGCGCGGCGGCCGGCGAGTCGGGGCGCGCGTGACCGTCCATCTCCTGGTCGGCCTCGCCCTCGCGACCGCGGTCGCGTACGCGCTTCGACTCCGGCGACCCGCGCTGCACGAGGTAGATCGTGGCCATGATGTACAGCACGAACTGGAGGTACTCGGACTGCCAGTTCTCGGTCACCGCCTGGCCGAACTCGGACGAGGTGAGGTAGCGCCCGTACGAGATCCCGCTCTCCTCGTGGTCGTGCTGGTCGGCGTTGTAGTCGCGCCACCCGGCGTAGGACTGGCCGGCCAGCGCGGCCAGGAAGATCGCGAGGAAGAAGATCGAGAGGCCGTGCGAGCGCAGGAACCCGGCGCGCGCCTCCTCCCTGCGCTCGCTCGTTGCCTCGCCCCCGTGGAGCGCGGCGGACGCGTCCTCCGCCTGTTCCCGCTCGTCGCCCTGCGGCGCCACCTTGCCGGGCGGGAGCGCGCGGATCTCCTTCTCCACGTCCTGCGGCGTTCGGTCCAGCTCGGCCGCCACGGCGGCCAGGATCTGGCGCCGCCGCTTGGCGATGTCTCCCGCGTCGGTGCCGAGCAGCCCCGCCAGCTCGTCGTCCTCGAAGCCCCGCTGGAGCGACAGCTCGAGCAGCGCGCGGTCACCCGGTTCGAGCTCCTCGAGCGCGGCGGTCAGCGACTCGCGGTCGGCGGCCGCGTCGCTCAATGGTGGGTGAGGCCGATCACGATGAAGTAGGCCAGCCCGCCGAAGATCGTGACCGAGTAGACGATGAACATGCGGCGCACGGCCCGTTACATACCCCGCGGTGCCGACGGGTAAGACGGTTCGCATGCCACCAGCCGCGATCCTCGACATCGACGGGACGCTCGTCGACACCAACTACCACCACGCCGTCGCCTGGTACCGGGCGTTCCGGCAGAACGGGGTGACGCTGCCCATATGGCGGATCCACCGGCACATGGGGATGGGCGGCGACAAGCTCGTGAAGTCGCTCACCAGCGAGGCGTTCGACGAGCAGACCGGCGACGACGTGCGCGCCGCGGAGAAGGTGCTCTACATGGAGCTGATCGAGGAGTGCGCCCCGATGCAGGGGTCGCGCGAGCTGATCGAGGACCTGAAGCGCCGCGGGCACGACGTGGTGCTCGCCAGCTCCGCGAAGGAGGCCGAGGTCGACTACTACCTGGACCTGCTCGACGTGCGCGAGCTCGCCGACGCATGGACCACGTCCGCGGACGTGGAGTCGACCAAGCCGGCGCCGGACCTGGTCAAGGCGGCGCTCGACAAGGCGGACGGCAGCGGCGGCGTCATGGTCGGCGACACCACCTGGGACATCGAGGCGGCCGGGCGCGCCGGCGTCAAGACGATCGCGGTCCTGACCGGCGGGTTCGCCGAGTCCGAGCTGCGCGAGGCGGGCGCGGCGTGCGTGTTCGAGTCGATCGCCGAGCTGCGCGAGCGCATCGACGACACGCCGCTCGCCGAGTAACTGCAAACGAGACGGGGCCGCACATGGCGGCCCCGTTCCGTCAGTCGAGTGCGCCCGCTGATCTAGACGCGCTCGCCAAAGCCGTGGCGGTCGACCTTGTTGTGGTAGCGCTGGCCGACCTTGCCGCCGAAGATCGCGGCGATCAGGGTGCCCAGCAGGATCGCGCCCAGCGCGATCAGGCCGCCCGTCGTCAGGTCGCCGGCGTTGACCGGGATCCGCGGCAGGTTCAGCTGGTCGAGCAGGTTGTACTTGTCGCCCAGGATCCAGCCGGCCGCTGCGATCGCGACTGTCACGATCAGGCCGAAGATCCAGACGCCGAAGCCCTGGCGGGCACCGTCGAAGCGCGACATGCGTCCGGCGACGTAGCCGCCCGCGTAGTAGGCGATCATCGCGACGACGAGCAGCAGGATGCCGCCGCCGATGCCGATCGTGTCGGCGTTCGAGTTGGCGTCGCTCTCGCTCACGCTGGTCAGGCCGATGGCCGTCCCCGCCGCGGCGAGCAGCGCGGTCAGCAGCGCGCCGAGGCCGACGGCGACGAGCCAGCCGAAGAACGCCGAGCCCCAGTTGAAGCCGCCGAACTCGTCACGCTGGCGCGCGCGGACGTCGCGGGCAGTGGCGGCGGTGCCGGCCGCCGCCGGGGCCGCCGTGCGGTCGCGGTCGCGGCTCATGACCCCACCGCGCCGCTCGTCGCGGTCGCGGACGCCGTCGTGGTCGTGATCGCCGTGCGCGTGGTCGCGAGCCCGCTCACCGGCCGGCTCGCGCCGCGGTCCGCTCGGCGGCGGCGCCTGCTGAACCGGTGCGGTCTCACCCTGCGCCGGCGCTGCCTGGCGCTCGTCGACCGCAACGTTTCCGCCGCGCCCGCCCGCGTTCGTGCCGGCTGTGTCGCTGCGACTGAATCGCTTCATGAAATCTGGCATTGCTTGCTCCTCCGCCCCCAAAAGGCCGATTGCGTTGACTTCCTGTCGATGCAGCCCTTGGGATTCCCGGGGGTTTCCGGGTGCAAACGGGTCTCGACGTGGGTACGGGCGGGCGGTTGCGTCCTCGCCGCTCAGCGCACGCGGACGCGGCGGCGGGTCGAGCGCGCGTTGCGCGCCGCGTCGGACGCCTTGACGGTCACCAGGTAGCGACCTGGCGGGAGCTTCAGCCGCGTCCGCTTCAGGCGGAAGCGGGAGGCCCGGATGCGAGGCGAGTAGCCGATCTTCGCGGTCAGGAAGTGCGGCTTGGCGCATCGCTTGCGCGCGCTGAGGCGGCCGTTGCGCTTCAGATAGCGGCAGCGACCGCGCACCTCCTGCGCGATCGCGACCTGCACCCGGGCCACCCGGCCGTCGGTGAAGCAGCCGGTGTCACGGGCACTGCCGAAGACGTTGACGCGGCGGTGCGACACGCGGGCGTCGTCGAGCGTTGCCCGCGGGGTCTCCTGGTCGAAGCACGTGGGCTGGCCCGGATTGCCGTTGCCGGGCGTGCCCGCCCTCCGGCTGGCCGCTCGGCGATGCCGGTGCGCCTGCGCGGCGGGCTCGCTCAGCGGCGCCGATGCCACGGAACCCGCCGTTGTCCGCTTCGTCGTAGGCCTGGAAGGACAGCCGCGCGGTCGGGCTCGTGCCCGCGGGCACGGTGATATCGGTGGTGTAGGGCTGGCCGCCCTCGACCGGCGGGCTCAGCGTCAGGTCGGCCTTCGTGCCGTCGATGCGGGTCGTGTACTTCGCGGGGGTGCCGCAGCCGCCGTCGTCGCCGGTCGACAGCGAAGGACACGCGGTACGAGTCGCCGCCGAGCTTGGTGACCTTGAAGTCCTCGAGCGCGCCCGGCGCCGTGCCGTCGTGGTCGTAGTTGCCGCTGCCCTGCGGGTCGTGGCGGAACGAGGGCCACTCCGACTGGCAGGCGGGCGCGTCGGTCTCCCACTCGAACAGGAAGCCCTCGCGCGTGATGCCCGCCATCCGGCCGTCGTCGCTCATCGACGCGGGCGCGAACATCCAGCCGCCGGTCACCTTCGGGAAGCCGCGCGACGTCCTGGCCGGTCGCGCCGTCGTAGGCGTGCAGCAGGCCGAGGCCCGTGCCGGCCACGACCTGGTTCGTGGCCGCCGTCCGGATCGACCTTGGCGATCGTCGACCCGGACAGGAACTGGTAGTCGTCGGTCGATGGTCGGGTAGCCGGCAGCGGCGCGCCGGTCTCGCCGTCCCAGGCGCCGATCTGGTGGCGGTAGGGGACGTTCTGCCCGACGAGCAGCAGGTTGGCGGCCTGGCCGGCCTCCACCTGGTACTTCACGACGTCGGGGTCGCCGCCCGTGCCGGTCACGTCGCCGATCGACGCCGACTCGAACAGGTTCAGCGACGTGCCCTGCTGCATCGTGTCCTGGAGCTCGCCGCCGCGTGTCGTAGGTGGCGAGCGACCCGCTCGTCGCCGAGGCGACGATCCGCGTCTCGCCGCTCGATCGTCGCGATCGCCGGGTCGTGGCCCGGCCCGATCAGCGGCAGGACGTTCGGATGATGCCGGGGATGGAGATCGGCCAGCCGGGCAGGAACGTCGCCGGTCGCACCGTCGACTGCGTACACGCGCGTGCTCTTGACCGGCCGCGCCGCCGAGGATGCCCGCGAACGAGACGTCGCCGTCACCGCTGCTCGGGCCGCCGTAGGCCTCGTTGGTGGGGACGACGATGTCGTCCTTGCCGTCGGGCTCGTTGCCGGGGCCGCCGCCGATGTCGGCGATCGCCGGTTGGTTGATCGACTCCGCGTAGCGCTTCTCGTCCGCGCTCTTGGCCGGGTCGACCAGGTCGACCGGGAAGCCGGGCACCGCGTGACCGTCCTCGCGGAGGACGTAGAGGTGGCCGTCGAGCGAGGGGGCGACGATGTCGAGCGGCTTGTCGGCGCCCTCGACGTGGCCGACCGCGGGCGTGGCCAGGAAGCCGCACTTGCGGTGCCATGCGCCGCCGACGCTGTTCTCCTTGCGCTGGAGTGACGGCTTGCAGAACTCGGGGTCGTTGCGGACGGGGAACCCGTCGCGCAGGCTGCCGTCGGCCTCGAACACGTAGACGCGCAGGCCGGCCGCGGTGATCACCTCGGGGCTGCCGTCGTCGTCCAGGTCGGCGATCGTGGGCGCGCGCGGCGGCTCGCGCGGCGGGTCGATCGTCGCCGAAGGCCGGAGCGCCGCGTGTGGCCGGTCGCGGAGTACTGGGTCTCGCGTCTCGACGGGCCAGCCGGGCAGCTCGCTGCCGTCGGGCCTGTAGGCGTGGATCGTGCCGTCCTCCAGCGGGGCGATCAGCTCCTGCTCGTTGTCGCCGTTCAGGTCGGCGTAGCGCAGCGGCGCCTCGCCGCCGGTGCCGAGCCGCTTCGGGAAGCCGGGCCGCAGCCGCTGGCCGTCGGGAAGCGCGGTCAGGACCTTGCGGTCGACGCCCTTCGTCGGGATGCCGTCGCCGGTGACGGTCACGCGCACGGCGAACTGATCCTTGAACGGGTTGCGGGACGTGGGCGAGAACGTCGGGCCCGGCCAGGTCCGGCGGCGGCCGTGTACGCGGCCAGCGCGGCGCGGACCTCGTCGAGGTTCAGGGCTGCCGAGGTCGGTGACCGTGCCGCTCGACTCGCCCTCGCCGCCGGGCACGGGCTGCCAGGCGTCCTCGGCAGGCGCGAGGCCCGGCGCCCACTCGACCTTGTAGTCGAAGTGCCCGTCGTTGTCGGCGTACTGCGCGCGGAGCCGGCCACGTCAGGCTCGCCGTCGCGCCGGTCAGCGGCGCGTACCAGTCGGGCGAGTCGATCGACGCCTCCGGCGGCGGGGTGCCGTTCTTCGCGACCTCGACCGCCTCGCCGACGTCGGCGCGCCCGTAGCCGAAGTGCTCGTCCCAGCCGGGCTGCGCGGGGTCGGGGTGCCCGGCGCCGGCGGTGTTCGGCTGCGTCACGTCCTCGGCGGTCTGCTCGAGGATCGCGCGCGACTCGTCGGGCGACAGGTCGATCGGCGGCGTGTGCTCCTTGCCGGCGGCGATCACGAGCGCGACCGCGCCGGCCGCCTTGCCGGTGTTGGTCGATCCGGTCGGGCCCTGCATCGGCGATCGACGAGTGGCCGCCGAACTGCGTCGTGTTCGCGCCGCGGAAGAAGGTGCCGACCGGCGCCATCGACCCGAGGCATGGAGTCAGCGGCGGGTTGCAGAGCCCGGCGAAGATCTGCCCGCGCGTCGCCGGCGTCCTGCCCGAGTCCCTCGACGTCGGCCGCCACGCCCTGGATCAGCATGGTGTGGTCGTAGTTCGCCGGGTAGTTGTGGTTGCCGGTGTTCAGGTCGTTGCCCGAGTAGACCTGCGCGACGCCGTGCTCGTAGGCGTACTGGGAGGCGGCCTCCATGAACGCGGAGTGGTAGAGCGCGCCGTCGGCGCCCTCGATGACGTCGATGCCGTTGTCGGCGGCGTACAGGACCGCCATGCCGAAGTTGTTCGCGTCGGCGACGAAGGTGTCCCAGACCCGGAAGGGGACGAACTGGCACTTCGGGCAGACGCCGATCGAGCCCTCGCCGTCGTTGCCCTTCTCGACGGCCTCCTCGGCGCGGCCGGTGCCGTGGTTCTCGGCCGCGAAGTAGCTCGAGCGGTCGGTCGGGTCGTTGTCGTCGTCGAAGTAGTTCCAGCCCGCGATGTCGTCGACGTAGCCGTTGCCGTCGGCGTCGGTCGCCGTCGGAGAACTCGTCGATCAGGTCCTTCGCCGTGAGCTTGCCGCCGCATTGCGTGGCCGGCAGCAGACGCCCGTCCTGGAGGCGCGGGTCGGTCGTCGTAGTCGTCGACGTCGAAGGCGCTCGTCGTCGTTCAGGTCACGGCCGCCGAGTTCCGGCGGACTCGTCGTAGGTGCCGTCGGCCGTCTGCGGGCGGTTGTCGCCGGCCAGCTCGGCCCGGCTCAGCCGCACCTTGTCACGCAGGCCGCAGTTGTCCCAGTTGATGCCGGTGTCGAGGATCGCGACCGACACGTCGGGGCTGCCGCGCGTCGCCTTCCAGGCGCCGGCTGCGTTGAAGCCCGAGATCTGCGGCGACTCCAGAGGGCGCTGGTGCAGCGGGTCGCCGGTGTCGTGGTACTTCGCCGTCGTCGCGCTCTTCGAGGACGGGAACCCGAACAGGTCGAAGCGCTCGTCGAACATGCTGGTCGACGGCGTGCCGGTGTCCGGCTCGTTGTCGGGCTCGGCCTGGTCGTAGTCCGGGTCGTTGGGCATGTCCCGGCGCTGGACGTTGTTCGCCGCCGGCGGCGGCTCGCGCTGCTGGGACGTCTCGTGGTCGGCCGGGTCGTCGAACGACGCCACCGCGACGGCGGGCACGGCCGCGCACAGGGTCGCGACCACGACGGCCGCGAGTCCCCTCACGCTTGCCTGCCTCATGGGCCCCCCGCTCCTCAAGAGGCGACCGAAGGTACTCCGCGCGCGCGCGCGCGTGAGCCGGTTCGTGACGCGGGCGTCACCGCGCGCGACTGCCCACGGCTTCGCCCCAGGAACGACAAAGGCCCGCCGGAGCGAGCCTTGCGAGTGGGCGATCCTGGATTCGAACCAGGGACCTCATCCTTATCAGAGATGCGCTCTAACCGACTGAGCTAATCGCCCTCGCGGCCGGGGATTCTAGCGCCAGTCTCCCGGCCCGGCCTCTCCCGGTTGTCGGCGGCGGGCGTCGTCTCTTTAGCGGCGGCGGGCTGCCCTCCGCAGGCGGTGCCGCGTCCGGGCGGCGTCGTAGCGGCGGCGTCAGGGGCCGCGACGGCGCAGGATGCGCTCGGCCAGGTCGACGCCCTCGGTGGCGTGCTCCAGCTCGAACTCGACGCGGTAGCCGCCGTTCTTCGCGCGCACCTTGACCTCGCGGCCGAGCGCCGCGGACAGCGCGTCCTCGGCGGCGGCGAGCGCCTCCTCGAGGTCGGGATGCATGAGCACGTCGGCGCGGCGCGCCGTGTCTGCGGCCGCCCTCCTCGGCGACGCGGGCGCGCTCCTCGGTCTCGCGGACCGACCACCCGCCCGCGATCGCGTCACGACCCATGCGGCGGCGCACCGTGTGGTCCTTCACGCGAAGCAGGGCTCGGCCGTGTCCCTCGGAGAGCCGCCGATCGCCGATCGCGCCGAGCACCTCGTCGGGAGCTCGAGCAGGCGGATCAGGTTCGAGACCGCCGCCCGGCTGCGGCCCACGCGGCGACCGAGGTCTTCCTTGGTGAGCCCGAGGTCCTCGACGAGCGTCGCGCACGCGCGCGCCTCCTCGACGGGGTTCAGGTCGGCGCGCGCCATGTTCTCGATGAGCGCGAGCTCCAGGCGCTCCTGCTCGTCGGTGTCCCGCACGACCGCGGGAATGGTCGGCTGGTCGGCGAGCTTCGACGCGCGCAGGCGGCGCTCGCCGGCGATCAGCTCGTAGGAGCCGCCCGGGAGCGGCCGCACGACGATCGGCTGGAGCACGCCGCGCGCCTTGATCGACTCGGCGAGCGCGGTGAGCTGCTCAGGGTCGAACTGCGTGCGCGGCTGGTCCGGGTTCGCCTGGACGAGCTCGACGGGGATCTCGCGCAGGCCGGCAGACGCGATCTCGTCCTTCGACGACAGGATCGCGGCGAGCCCGCGGCCCATGCCGCGGCCGCCACGTGCGGGTGCTGCGGCGGGCTCAGCCACGTGCTGCCACCTCCTTGGCGAGGTTCACGTAGGCCACCGACCCGGAGCAGCGCGGATCGTGGCGGGTGACCGGCAGCCCGAAGCTCGGCGCCTCGCCGATGCGCACGTTCCGCGGGATGACGGTCTCGAAGACCAGCTCGGGGAAGTGTGCGCGCACCTCGCGCTCGACGTCCTGGGCGAGGCGAGTCCGGCCGTCGTGCATGGTCAACAGCATGCCCGCGACGGTAAGCCGCGGGTTCAGCTCGCGCTGGATCAGGGAGAGCGTGTCGAGCAGGCCCGCCAGCCCCTCGAGCGCGAAGTACTCGGTCTGCACCGGCACGATCACCCGGTCGGCCGCGACGAGCGCGTTGACCGTGATCGGGCCGAGCGACGGCGGGCAGTCGAGGAGGGTGAAGTCGTAGCGATCCCGGACGCTGCCCGAGCACCTCGCTGAGGCGCCGCTCGGAGCCCGGCAGCCGCGGCAGCTCGACGTTCGCGCCGGCCAGGTCCGGGGTCGACGCCACGAGCGAGAGGCGCTCGACGCCGGTCGGCTGGGCCGCGTCGTCGAGCGTCAGGTCGCCGGCCAGGCAGTCGTAGACGTTCGGCTCGGAGTCCTTGGGCCGGTCGAGCGCCGTCGTCGCATTGCACTGCGGGTCGAGGTCGACGAGCAGGGTCTCGTAGCCCGCGTCCGCGATGCAGGCGGCGAGGTTCACGGCGGTGGTGGTCTTGCCCACCCCGCCCTTCTGGTTGGCGATGGCGTAGATCGTGCCCATTGGTCGTCCTCGAAAGTAGCCGCGGGAGCGGTCGGAAGGCGGCTTTCACCCGCGCCTTCGATAAAGGGCCCGAGAGTCCTGCTTTCGCCCCCGCCATCGGCGTATTTCGCGCCAGGTTGGCGTATCTGACGGTCAGGTCAAGGGTGCGTCGGCTCGTTTCTACGCACCGAGCGGACGTTTTCGCGCGATACCGGGCCTTCGCGGGAATCCAGGCGGCGTTTCCCGCACCTTCGAGTAGAGGTAGAGAGTGAGTCGCTGCGCCGCTTCGATACGGCGCCACGGGTCGCGGTTCGAGGGGTTCGAGGCCGAGCTCGGCCGCCGCGGCCGATCCAGCGGCCACCTCGGCGGGGTCGGGGGCGCCTTTCCAGGCGACGAGCAGCCCGCCGAGCGCGAAGGAGGGGCGCCGCGTACTCGACGAGGACCGGCAACGAAGCGACGGCCCGGACTGTGGCGAGGTCGTACGCCGCCGACCCATCGCCGGACGCCCACTCCTCGATCCGGGCGTGGACGGCCGTCGCGTTGTCGATGCCGGCCGCAGCCGCGAGCCGCTCGATGACCCGCACCTTGCGCACGGCGGATTCGACCAGGTCCACCCGCGCGTCAGGAAGGGCCACCGCCAAGCGGGAGGCCGGGAAACCCCGCTCCAGAGCCGATGTCGACCACCGCTCGCGCCTCCCGCACCTGCCGGAACGTCGAGCGCCGCCAGGCTGTCGCGGACGTGGACGTCGAGCGCCCGCTGCGGCTCGCTGACCGTCGTGTGAGGGTCTGGCTCCGCCGCGAGGGCGGTCAGCAGCCGGCCCAGCTGGTCGGGAGCGCGCTCCGGGAGGCCGAGATCGGCCCCGAGCCTGACTAGCGTTTCACGTGAAACGGTCCCCACGGGGGTTTCACGGTAGGGCCGGCGTCGCGGGCCATGCCGGGACCGCACCCGTGCGCCCGGCTCGCCCTCGTCGCAGAGCCCTCGCGGGCCCTAATCGGCCCAGGACCGCGGCTCGTGCGTCTCCGGATCGAGGCCGGCGCCTCCGAGTCCACGCCCGAGCGAATTGATCGACCTCGCGGAGGAACGCCCGCGCGTCCGAGTCCGCGCCGCTCTCCTCGAGCCCAATCTCGATGCGGAAATGCAGGTCGTCGAGCAGTTCTCGGACCTCCAGTGGCGCCTGGTAGGGCTCGACGGGCTCCGGCGCAAAGACCGAGACCATCCAGCCGACGCCCATGAACTGAAACTCGTCGCCAAACGAGTCCCACTCGTCTGCCCGCGGCAGGTGGGACGCGACATCGTCGCCCTTTCGGGTCCACAGCTCGAGATCAGCGCTCAACGAAGACTCCCCATCCCTGCGCGGGAGCCTAGCCGCGGTTGGTGACGAGGACCCGGAAGGCCTGGCGACAGCATGGGTGTCGCGGGCCACCGTTTCACGTGAAACGGTGGAAGGCCCCGAGCCGCCCAGCCCACCGACGTCGGCCGCGACCCTAGAGCTCGTCCGTGCCCTGCACCGGCGTGATGACCAGCCGCCGGTCGGGCTCGTCGCCCTCGCTGTGCGTCTGCACCTCGGTGCGATCGCGCAGGTAGGTGTGAACCGTGCGGCGCTCGTAGGCGCCCATCGGCTCGAGCTCCACGGCCCGGCCGTTGCGCACGGCGTCGGAGACCGCCTGGTCGGCGGCGCGCTTGAGCGCAGCCTCGCGGCGCTCGCGGTAGCCCGCTGCATCCACGACGACCGACTTGCGGTCGCCGCTCAGGTTGAGGTACGCCATCCGGATCGCGAGGTGCTGCAGGGCGTCGATCGTCGCGCCGTGCTTGCCGATCAGCAGCCCGACGTCCTCGCCGTGCACGTAGCCCGGATCTCCTCGTCGTTCTCCTCGACGTCTACCCGGGAATCGAGGCCCATCGCCTCGACCACACGCTCGATCAGCTCGCGTACGCGATCGACCGGCTTGTCCGGCAGGGCGTCGACATCGCCGCTCGCGGCAGCGGCCGCATCATCAGAAGCCTCCATATGGCGCGCATTCTGCCCGACCGGGCGGGGTCGTGGGGTCCACCCGCGTCATTTGGCCCCTGGGAAGTCGCGGGCCGGCGGCTCGAAACGCGCGCGGGTCGAGGCCTGAGGTCCCCGGCTCATGCGGTTGCTCAACGACGAACAACGGCGGGCCGGCGGCCTACCGGCGGCGGCCGGAGCGCTTCTTCTTCTTGCGCGGCGAGGGCGGCGGAGCCTTTCCCGGCCCGCCGTTTCCGCCGTCGCCGCCCGAGCCCTCGGACGCCTTCGCGCCGTCCCGGCCGGCCGCCCCGGCCCGCTTGCCCTTTGCCTTGCCGCCGGGCTTCGAGTCGGTCTGGCCCTTGGCGTCCGGGCTGCCGTTCCCGCGGCCGCCCTTTGCCCCGGCAGTCTTCTTGCCGCCTCCGCCGCGGGCGCCGTCACCCTCGGCCTTGCCGTCACTGCCGCGCTTACCACCCGCCGACGCCTTGCCGCCGGCGCCTGCCTTGCCGCTGCCGCCCCGGCCCGAGGTCTTCTTGGGGCCGCCTGCCTTCGCCGACGCCCCACGCGCCCGGCCGCCGCCCGCACCGCGGGCCGGCGCGCCGCCGCGACGCGTCTTGGCGTCCTGCTCGTGACCCAGGTCCTCGTCGGACAGCCCGGCGCTCTCGCGCACCGCCGCGATCATCCCGCCGAGGCCCTTCTTGTGCTCCTCCTCCTCGGGAAGCTCGATCTCGTGGCCTTCCTTGTCCTTCAGGTGCGGCGGCGGCAGCACCTTCCGGATCAGCAGCTGCTGCCCGATCGTCCACGTGTTCGTCGTGATCCAGTACACGAGCAGGCCGGCGGGGAAGTTGATGATGAACGGGACGAAGAGGAACGGGAGCGCGAACATCAGGCGCTTCTGGTTCTTGTCGGTCATCGCCATCGCCGAGACCGTGCTCGAGCCCGAGCTGCGTGCAGATGTAGATCAGGATCAGCGCGACCAGGACGCCGCCGCTCGGCGGGACCGTCAGGTCCGGGATGAAGAGGAACTTCTCGCCCGCCCTGGATCGCGGCCGCGGCGTCGAGGGGGCCGCCGCCGCCGAGGACGCCGAGCGATCCGCCGGTGTCGCGCACGAGCGCGCGGAAGCCCTCGCTCTGCTGGAGGTAGAAGAGCGACAGGAAGAACGGCAGCTGGAGCAGCAGCGGCAGGCACGACCCGAGCGGATTGACCTGGTGCTCCTGGTAGAGCTTCATCAGCTCCTGGTTCATCCGCTGCTTGTCGTCCTTGTACCGCTCTGCAGCTCCTTCATCTTGGGCTGGAGCCGCTGCATCGCCTGCATCGAGCGGACCTGCTTGAAGGTCAGCGGCAGGATCGCGAGCCGGACGGTGAACGTCAGCAGCACGATCGAGAAGCCCCATCCGACGCCGATCGGTGTCGTGGTAGAAGCGAAGGATCGCCTCGGCGACGTCGATCAGGGGCTGGAAGATGTTCGCGAGCATTCTCTAGGCGATCTAGTGGGCGACCGGCCGCGGCCGCGGCTTGAAGAGGCGCTGATCCTCGACGGGGTCGAGCCCGCCGTCGCTCAGCGGGTTGCAGCGCAGAACGCGCCACCCGGCCAGAACGAGTCCGCGCATCACGCCCTGCGTGCGAATCGCCTGCACGGCGTACTCGGAGCACGTCGGATGGTACTTGCAGCGCGCCGGCAGCAACGGCGACAGAACGCGCTGGTAGAGCCTGATCGGCGCCAGGAAGACGGCCTTCACGACGCCCCGTCCGTGGCCAGCCCCGCCTTCGCGAGCACCTCGCGCAGCGCCGTCTCGATCCCCTCTTCGCCGCGCTCGCGCGCGAGCTCGCCGGCGTCGGGACGCGCGACCAGCACGAAGTCGTAGCCCTCGGGCAGCCCCTCCGACGCCGACCAGAAGGCCTCGCGGAGCAGGCGCTTCATCCGGTTGCGCTCGACCGCGCCGCCGACCTTGCGGCCGACGGAGACGCCCAGGCGCGGCTCCTCCTGGGACTCGGCGCTGCGCGGGAACGCGTAGACGACGAGATGGCGGCTCGCGTGCGAGCGCCCCTCGCGGTAGACACGATCGAAGTCAGCGCTGCGGGAGAGCCTGTTGCGCTTGCCGCGGCGCGCGCGGCCGCGCTCTCCGCGCGGCGGCATCGCTACGGCGTGAGCCGCTTGCGGCCCTTGTCGCGCCGACGCTTGAGCAGCGCGCGCCCTGCGCGCGTGCGCATGCGGGCACGAAATCCGTGGGTACGTGCGCGCTTGCGCTTCTTCGGCTGGTAGGTGCGCTTCATGGCAAGGAGACGGCGCGGCCGGTGGGAGGGCGCCGACGGCGAAGCATAGCGGCACCGCCGCGCGCCCCGGACGCCCTGGGCCCGCCCTGTGCGCGGCACCGCCGCGCGCGCTCCGACGAGCCGGGAGACGACCTGTGCACAGCCTGTCGACAGCTCCGCCGGCCGCAGGCCTTCACACCGGATTCACGATTTCCCGTCGAATTTGCGGGCGTCCCCTCGACGGCACCCCTCGACGCCGTCCAACCGCTCGCGAGGCGGCGGTATATTGCCCCACCCCCGAGGTGCTCCACTGGTCTCCAGAGCCGCCTTCGGGACCGCTTCTGCCAGGACTTCGACAGCCGCCCGGAGGGCAGCCGTTCACCCGTGCCCGATCACGTCTCAGCCGCAACCGACGACGACCTGAGCCGCACCTGGCACGGCGTCCGGCGCGAACTGCGCGCCGAGGTCCCGGACCTGACCTTCCACATCTGGATCGACCCGCTCGAACTCGCCGGCGCGGCGCGGGACCCACCTCTTCGTCCGCGCGCCCGACCACATCCGCACCTGGGTCGAGGAGCGCTACCTGCCGCTCCTTCGCGGGGCCGCGTCGAAGGTCCTGGGCGGCTCCGCGCGGCTCGACATCGTCGACGACAAGTGGACGCCCGAGGCGGACGACGACCGGCACGCGCACGCATCACCGCCGCCGGCCGGCCCGCCTGGCGACGACTCGCTGCCTCAACCCGAAGTACACCTTCGAGCAGTTCGTCATCGGCGACGGCAACCGGCTGGCCCACGGCGCGGCCCTCGCCGTCGCCGAGCAGCCCGGGCAGACCTACAACCCGCTCTTCATCCAGGGACCGCCCGGACTCGGCAAGACCCACCTTCTCCACGCCATCGGCAACTACGTCCGCTCGTACGGCGGCGGGCTGACGGTCCGCTACGCGACCGCGGAGATGTTCACGCGCGAGTACGTGTCGGCCAGCCGCGGCGGCGGAATGCCCGCCTTCCACGAGCGCTTCCGCCACGCCGACGTCCTCCTCATCGACGACGTCCAGTTCCTCGCGGAGAAGATGAAGACCGAGGAGGAGTTCTTCCACACCTTCAACGCGCTCTACGAGGCCGGCAGCCAGCTCGTGCTCACGAGCGACCGCCCGCCCGGCGAGCTCGACGCCCTCGAGCAGCGCCTCCGCGAGCGCTTCGCCTGCGGCCTGATAGCCGAGCTCGAGCCGCCCAGCCTCGACGTGCGCCTGGCCATCCTCCGCACACGCGCGCGCCTCGATGCCCTCCAGGGCGTCCCCGACGACACGCTCGCCGAGATCGCCCGCCACGTGATCTCGAGCGTCCGCGCCCTCGAGGGCGCGCTCATCCGCGTCGTCGCCTACGCCTCGCATCCGCGGCGAGACCCGCCACGCCGGCCCTGGCCGCCACGCTCCTCCACAAGCTCTACCCGCGCGCGGCCGACGCGCCGCCCACCCTCGCGGACATCCAGGCCGCCACCGCCGAGACGCTCGACGTCACCCGCGACGAGCTGCTCGCCCAGGACCGCCGCCCCAAGGTCGCCTTCGCCCGCCAGGTCGCCATGTACCTCGCGCGCGAGCTGACCGACGCAGAGCCTCCCGGAGATCGGCAAGGGCTTCGGCGGCCGCAACCACTCGACGGTCATGCACGCCCACCGGCGCATCAAGGCGCAGCATCGAGACCGACGCGCGAAACCGCGCGCGCCGTCGACGGTGTCCGCGGCCGCCTCGCACCGCCCCTCTTGACGACCGGTGCTGCTGCGACAATCCACAGGCTGCGCGCAGGGACCGTGTCGCCGCCGGCCCTCTCGGGGAGCGAAGTAGCGCCGCCCTCTGCGCATATCCACAGGCCCTACTTCAACTAGAACAACTCAATGAAGTTCACGATCTCAAGAGACAAGTTCCTGCAGCAGCTCGGTATCGCCGTCCGCGGCGTGTCCACGCGCAGCGCGATCCAGACGCTCTCCGGCGTCCTCCTGCGCGCGGGTGACGGCGCCGTCGAGCTCCAGGCCACCGACATGGAGCTCGGCGTCCGCGTGAAGCGTGGAGGCCGCGCCCGAGCGCGACGGCTCCGTCGTCGTCCCCGGCCGGCTGCTCCTCGACGTCGTGCGCGCACTGCCTAAGGACGAGGTCTCGATCGAGCACCGGACGACCGAGCAGGACGTCGAGGTCGTCTCGGGCCCCGCGAAGTTCCACCTGCGCACGCTGCCGCTCGACGACTTCCCCAAGCTGCCCGAGGCCGGCGGCGGCGACGTGGTCCGCGTGCCGGCCAAGGCGTTCATCGAGACGATCGGCCGGGTGGCGCGCTCGGCCTCGCGGGACGAGACGCGGCCGCACCTGACCGGCGTGCTCGTCTCGGCACCGGAGCGCGAGCTGCGGATGGTCGCGACCGACTCCTACCGGCTGAGCGTCAAGGAGACGACGCTCGAGCAGGCGCTCGACGGGTCGATCGAGGCCAACGTGCCCGCCCGCACGCTCCAGGAGCTCAGCCGCATCGCCAGCGGCGAGGGCGCGGAGGAGATCGCGATCACCGCGCTCGAGCACCAGGTGATCTTCACGCGTGGGCGACGTGGTGCTCTCGTCGCGGCTCGTCGAGGGCCGCTTCCCGAACTACAAGCAGCTGCTGCCGGAGACCTTCGAGCACGAGCTGCGCATGAACGGGGCGGAGCTGGCCGAGGTCGTCCGGCGCATATCGCTGCTCGCGCAGAAGAACGCGCCGCTGCGGCTGCGCGTTCACGCGACGGCGCGCTCGAGATCTCCGCCCAGACGCCCGACGTCGGCGAGGCCAGCGAGTCGCTGCCGGCGCCGTTCAAGGGCGAGCCGATCGAGATCGGCTTCAACCCGGAGTTCCTGCGCGACGGCCTCGAGAGCACGGAGTCCGAGGACCTGATCCTGAAGCTGATCAGCCCGCTGCGCCCGGGCCTCATCCAGTCCGGCGACGACGGCGGCTTCGTCTACCTCGTCATGCCGATCCGGCTCAACGTCTAGCGGGGAGGCCGGGCCGCATGCGCGCGACCACCCTCACGGTCCGCGACTTCCGCAACTACGAGCGCGCGGCCCTCGACCTGAGCCCGGGGTTGACCGTCCTCGCCGGGCCCAACGGCGCGGGCAAGACCAACCTGCTCGAGGCGCTCTACTTCGGGCTGACCGGCCGCTCGTGCCGCACCAGCAACGAGCGCGAGGTGGTGCGCTTCGGCCAGCCTGCGGCTCGGGTCGAGGTCGAGGTGGAGGCCGACGACGGCCTGCACCGCCTGGAGGTCGGGCTCGCGCCGGGCACCGAGAAGAAGATGCTGGTCGACGGCGCGCCGGTCGAGCGGATCCAGAGCGTCCCGGTCAGACCGCTGGTGGGCGTCTTCCTCCCCGACCGCCTGGAGCTCGTGAAGGGCGCCCCCGCCAGCCGCCGCGCGCACCTGGACCAGCTCGTCACCGCGCTCTGGCCGGCCCGGGCCGACGACAAGGCCGCGTACTCGAAGGCGCTCGCGCAGCGCAACGCGCTGGTGGCGCGCGTCCGCGCCGGCGCCGCACGCGCCGACCTGCTCGACACCTGGGACGCCGAGCTCGCCCGCCACGGCATCGCCGCTCATGCGCAACCGCGCCGACGCGCTCGCGCTGGTCGAGCCGGCGTTCACGCGAGCGAGCCGCCGACCTCGGCCTGCCCGAGCCGTGCGCCCTGCGCTACCAGCCGCGCTCGAAGGCCGACGACGCGGACGGCCTGGTCGCCGAGCTCGAGGAGCGCCGCCAGAGCGACCTCGAGCGCGGCTTCACCCAGCACGGCCCCCACCGCGACGACCTCGCGCTCGTCCACGGCGACCGGCCGCTGCGCACGCTCGGCTCGCAGGGCCAGCAGCGCGCCGGGCCTGCTGGCCCTCCTGTTCGCCGAGCGCGACGCGCTGCTCGAGCGCGAGCGCCCGTCGCTGATGCTGCTCGACGACGTGATGTCCGAGCTCGACGCGACCCGGCGCGCGCGGCTGGCCGACCTCGTGCGCGCCGGCGGCCAGACGCTGATCACGACCACCGACGCCGACCACGTCCCCGGTGCCGGCGAGAGCGACGTGCGTGTCTTCGACGTGCTCGACGGCCAGCTCGCGCACGCGAGCCCCCGCGACGGGTGTCGAGCCATGAGGCGCCGGGCGCCCCGGCCGGTCGGCGCCGCGCTCGCCGCGATCACCCGCGAGCTCGAGCCGAAGACCCCGATCGCCCGCGTCCAGCGCGCCTGGCGGGAGACGCGACCGGCCGCCCTGCGGCGAAGAGGCCGAGCCCGTCTCCGAGCGCGCCGGCACGGTGACGATCGCGTGCCGCTCGGCGGTCTGGGCGCAGGAGCTCAGCGCTGCTCGCGGCCGACCTCGTGCGAGCGCCTGAACGAGGCCCTCGGAGCGGCCGCCGGGGACCCCGTCGTGAAGGAGCTCGGTTCGTCGTGGGGACCTCTGGAGGGGCGCTGTAACGCGTGCAAACCGACGCCTCCGTCAGCCGCCCTGCAAAACATGCCGATTTGCAGGGCTTTTCGGGGCCGCTCGCACGGCCGAAACTGGCACCCGACCTGCTATCTTTCACGTAGCGAAATCGCACCGCCCCGACCCGCGCGGAGTCCACGCCGGGCCGGGCTTTTTCATGTAGGAAGAAGGAAAGGCACGGGTTGGCCACCACACCCCCCGAGAACAACGGAAAGTCGACCTACGGCGCTCAGGACATCACCGTCCTCGAGGGCCTCGAGGCCGTCCGCAAGCGGCCCGGCATGTACATCGGCTCGACGGGCCAGCGGGGGCTCCACCACCTGATCTACGAGGTGATGGACAACTCGGTCGACGAGGCGCTCGCCGGCGAGGCCGACACCGTCGACATCACGATCCATCCCGGACAACCGCGTGACCGTGACCGACAACGGCCGCGGCATCCCCGTCGACATGCACGAGAAGGAGGGCAAGCCGGCCGCCGAGGTCGTGCTGACCGTCCTCCACGCGGGCGGCAAGTTCGGCGACGGCGGCGGCTACAAGGTCTCCGGCGGCCTGCACGGCGTCGGCGTCTCCGTCGTCAACGCGCTGTCCGAGCACCTCGACCTGACGATCTGGCGCGACGGCCACGAGTGGACGCAGTCCTACGAGCGCGGCGCGCCGATGGGCGAGCTCAAGAAGGGCGCGAAGACCGACAGGCGCGGCACGAGCATCACCTTCCTCCCGGACCTCGAGATCTTCGAGACGATCGAGTACGACTACTCGGTCCTCGAGCAGCGCTTCCGCGAGATGGCCTTCCTCACCAAGGGCCTGAAGATCACCTTCGCGGACGAGCGCGGCGAGACGAAGCACGTCGAGTTCCAGTACGAGGGCGGCATCCGCGACTTCGTCGCGTTCCTGCACTCGCAGGGCACGAAGGACCCGCTGCACAAGAAGGTCATCTACCTCGAGGACGAGAGCGACGTCGGCGAGGTCGAGGTCGCGCTCCAGTGGAACCAGAGCTACCAGGAGTCGCTGCTCTCGTTCGCCAACAACATCAACACGCACGAGGGCGGCTCGCACCTCTCGGGCTTCCGCTCCGCTCTGACGCGCACGGTCAACGCGTACGCGCGCGAGAAGGGCGTCCTCAAGGAGAAGGAGGGCAACCTCCAGGGCGAGGACATCCGCGAGGGCCTCACCGCGATCATCTCCGTGAAGATCCAGGACCCGCAGTTCGAGGGCCAGACCAAGACCAAGCTCGGCAACCCGCCGGTCGAGGGCTTCGTCCAGTCGGCCGTCAACCGGGGCCTGGCCGAGTTCCTGGAGGAGAACCCCCAGGACGCCAAGCAGATCATCACCAAGGCCGTGCAGGCGCAGCGCGCCCGCGAGGCCGCGCGCAAGGCGCGCGACCTGACCCGCCGCAAGTCCGCGCTCGAGAACTCGACGCTGCCGGGCAAGCTCGCCGACTGCTCCGTGCGCGACCCCGCGCTCGCCGAGCTGTTCGTGGTCGAGGGCGACTCCGCCGGCGGCTCCGCCAAGCAGGGCCGCGACCGCAACACGCAGGCGGTCCTGCCGCTGCGCGGCAAGATCATCAACGTCGAGAAGAACCGGATCGACAAGGTCCTCTCGAACAACGAGATCCAGGCGCTGATCACCGCGATCGGCACGTCGATCCGCGACGAGTTCGACATCGAGAAGGCGCGCTACCACAAGATCATCGTCATGTGCGACGCCGACGTCGACGGCGCGCACATCCGCACGCTCGTGCTCACGTTCCTGTTCCGCGAGATGCCCGACCTGATCGAGGCCGGCTACGTCTACCTGGCCAAGGCGCCGCTCTACAAGATCAAGTCCGGGCAGCGCGACCTCTACATCGAGAAGGAGTCGGAGCTCGAGGAGTTCCTCCTGCGCGACAAGCTCGAGAAGATGGAGGTCAGCGACCGCGAGGGCGGCTCGTTCAGCCTCACGCACGCGCGCTGGCAGAAGTTCGTCCGCCTGCTCAAGCAGTACGAGGGCTGGGCGTCGTCGCTGCGCGCCGACTACGGCCACGACCTGGTCACGTTCCTCGAGGAGTCGCAGATCCTCGACGCCGGCGTGCACGACGACGAGAAGGCGCTCGAGGTGTTCCGCGCCGAGGTCCCGGCCGGCGAGCCGTACGAGACCGAGGTCATCCGCGAGAGCGACACCGAGATCGTCATCAAGGTCGTCGAGCGCAAGACCGGCTCGGCCAACACGCGCCACATCCCGCGCTCGCTGTTCGACCGGCGACGAGTACCGCAGGTTCGTGCGCGTCCACCAGGAGCTGCGCGAGCTCGCCGGCACCCCGCCGTTCCGACGTGACGCTCGGCAAGAAGGAGGACGAGGCGCTGTCGTTCGAGGACCTGCGCCGCGCCGTCCTCGACGTGGCCAAGGAGGGCGTGCAGCTGCAGCGCTTCAAGGGCCTCGGCGAGATGAACCCCGACCAGCTCTACGACACGACGATGGACTCGTCCAAGCGCACCCTGCAGCAGGTCTCGGTCGACGACGCTCGGCCGCCGACCAGGTCTTCTCGATGCTGATGGGCGACAAGGTCGAGCCGCGCCGCGAGTTCATCGAGGCGAACGCACGCGACGTGACGAATCTCGACGTCTGAGGTGACTGACACTTGAGCTCAATTGACCTGACCGGCGGCAACATCGAGCCGCGCGGGCTCGAGGAGGAGATGCGCTCCTCCTACCTCGATTACGCGATGAGCGTGATCGTCGGGCCGCGCGCTGCCCGACGTGCGCGACGGCCTGAAGCCCGTCCACCGCCGCGTGCTGTTCTCGATGAACGAGGCCGGCCTCGCAGCCGAACCGCCCGTACCGCAAGTGCGCGCGCGTCGTCGGCGACGTGATGGGCTCGTACCACCCGCACGGCGACCAGTCGATCTACGACACGGTCGTGCGCCTGGCGCAGCCGTTCGCGATGCGCTACCCGCTCGTCGACGGCCAGGGCAACTTCGGCTCGATCGACAACGACAACGCCGCGGCCATGCGGTACACGGAGTGCGCGGCTCGCGCGGCTGGCCACCGAGATGGTGCGCGACATCGACGCCGACACCGTCGACTTCAACCCGAACTACGACGAGTCGCGCCAGGAGCCCGAGGTCCTGCCCTCGCGCTTCCCGAACCTGCTCGTCAACGGCTCGGCCGGCATCGCCGTCGGCATGGCGACGAACATCCCGCCGCACAACCTGCGCGAGACGATCGACGCCGTCATCGCCTACATCGACAACCCGAAGATCGACCGTCGGCCTGATGAAGCACGTCCGAAGGGCCCGGACTTCCCGACCGGCGGCATCATCGTCGGCCTCGGCGGCATCCGCGACGCCTACGAGACCGGCCGCGGCCGCGTCGTCGTGCGCGCCCGCGCGCACATCGAGCCGCTGCGCCAGGGCAAGGAGGCGATCATCGTCACCGAGATGCCCTACCAGGTCTACAAGGGCGACGGCAAGGGCGACGGCAGCGGCCTGATCAAGAAGATCGCCGAGGTCGTGAAGGACGGCAAGGTCCCCGAGGTCTCGGACCTGCGCGACGAGTCCGACAAGTCCGGCATCCGCCTGGTCATCGAGCTGAAGCGCGACGTGATCCCCAAGGTCGTGCTGAACAAGCTCTACAAGCACACGCCGATGCAGACGACGTTCGGCGTGAACATGGTCGCGCTCGTCGACGGCGTGCCGAAGCACGCTCTCGCTGCGCGAGATCATCGAGCGAGTACGTCGGCCACCAGCGCGAGATCATCGTGCGGCGCACGAAGTTCGAGCTGCGCCGCGCCGAGGCCCGCGCCCACATCCTCGAGGGCCTGCTCATCGCGATGGCGGACCTCGACAAGGTGATCGAGATCATCCGCGGATCGCGCGACCCGGACACCGCGCGCGACGGGCTGATCGAGCACTTCTCGCTCTCGCGCGAGCAGGCGCAGGCGATCCTCGACCTCCGCCTGCAGCGCCTGACCGCGCTCGAGGCCGACAAGATCAAGCAGGAGCACGCCGACCTGGTCGAGCGGATCCGCGAGCTGCGCGAGATCCTCGGCGACGAGCAGCGCGTGCTACGGCCTGATCAAGGAGGAGCTCCTCGAGATCAGGGAGACCTACGGCGACGAGCGCCGCACGGAGATCACCGCCTCCGAGGACGAGATCGACATCGAGGACCTGATCGCCGACCAGCAGATGGTCATCGCGATCACGAAGTCCGGCTACATCAAGTCGCTGCCGCTGTCGACCTACCGCCAGCAGCACCGCGGCGGCGTCGGCGTGACCGGCATGGACATGAAGGACGACGACTACATCGAGCACCTCTTCGTCACCTCGACGCACGACTACCTGCTGTTCTTCACGAACCGCGGCAAGGTCTACCGCCAGAAGGTCTACGAGCTGCCCGAGGGCTCGCGCACGTCGAAGGGCCGCGCGCTCGTCAACCTGCTGCCGCTGCGCGAGGGCGAGTTCGTCCGCGCGGTGCTCTCGACGCGCGACTTCACCGAGGGCAAGTACCTGGTCTTCGCGACGCGCAAGGGCCAGATCAAGAAGACCGAGTTCATCGCCTACAACACGCCGATCAAGGCCGACGGCATCATCGCGATCAACATCCGCGACGACGACGAGCTCGTCGCCGTGCGCAGGACCAGCGGCGACGACGACATCATCATGGTCTCCCACTCCGGCCAGGCGATCGCGCTTCCACGAGTCGGAGGCCCGCCCGATGGGTCGCGACACCGGCGGCGTGCGCGGCATGAACGTCTCGCGCGGCGACAACTGGGTGCTCGCGATGGACGTCGCGGTCGACGACACGGAGCTGCTCGTCGTGACCGAGAACGGCTACGGCAAGCGCACGCTCGATCTCCGACTACCCGCGCAAGGGCCGCGGCGCGATGGGCGTCAAGACGATCCAGCTCACCGAGACGAAGGGCGGCCTGGCCGCGGCGCTGATCGTGCGCGAGCACCAGGAGCTCGTGTTCATCTCGTCAGAACGGCATGGTGCAGCGCACCGGCGTGCGCGGCATCTCGCGCTACGGCCGCGCGTCGCAGGGCGTCAAGCTGATGAACATCCGCGACGAGGACGCGTCAGCGCGGTGGCGCTCGTGGTCGAGGACTCCGCCGAGACCGCGGCCCAGGTCGCGGCCGAGGAGCGGCCCGGTCGACGCCGGCGAGACGACGGCGCAGCCGCGCGCACGTCGACCCGTCGCCCGGTGATGACGGCCGTCGAGGCGTCGACGGCTCGGCCGGAGCGCCTCGCCGACGGACGGCGGCCGCGCCACGCCGACGAGTAGCCGCTCGTCGAACGCCGCGCGCAGCGCCCGGCTTCGCTCCGGCCTCCCGCGTCTGCTTCAATTAGCGGGACCAGGGAAAGGAGGTGGTCCGTACGTTGAGTGACAGTTCTTACGGGACCCTGGAGGTGTCCGGCCGCTAGGTCGGGAAGCTGGTCCGCCGGGCGGAGTTTCTTCCGAGACACCGTCGGCATGCGGAGGTCGGGCTTGGTCCCACCGACTGAGCACCGGAGCTGAGTGCCGCGAAGTCAGCGAGCGAGGCGATGGCGCTTTCGGGCCGCCGCCGATTACCAGCAAAGAAGTGCGCGAAGGCCGTCCTGCGGGGCGGCCTTCGTCGTTCTAGCCGGCGACCTCGGGCTGAAGGCCCGGACCGCGGCTCGCGCCGCCGGCACCGCGGCGCTCCCGCCGCGCTCGCCAGGCGCGGGCTGCCGCGAAGCCGCCCAGCGCGGCCGACGCCCCCAGGAAGCCGAAGCCCGGGCACCGCCGTGCGGGCGCTGAACTCGAGCGACGCAACCGGCGCGGTCAGCAGGCACCAGGCGACCAGCCACAGGAGAGCCACCGGTGCGCGCTCACGGCCGCGCGCGAGGAGCAGCCCGGCGAACGACGCAGCGCGAGCAGGACGAACGACACCCCCTGGATGCGCGTGATAGCGCTCGTAGTGGCGCAGCACGGACAGCATGCCCGAGTGCTTCGCGTAGTCGCTCTCGTGCCACCCGTAGTAGCGCTGGAGCGAGTCGATCGCGTGGCTGCGGAAGTTCGGGTTGAGCAGGATGTTCCTGCCGGTCAGCGCCTCGTAGCCGGGCCCGCCGCCGTAGCTGTGCAGCCAGTCGGACTCGGGCGCGACGTAGCGCAGCATCCCCGCGCCGACCTCGGTCAGGTAGTCGACGCGGCTGCCCGATCACCACCGCCCGGGCGAAGTCCCCGACCCTGCCGCTCGCCTGCGGTGTCGCCTCGAACGGCGACCCGAACGCGCGCACGGCCGGCGAGTGCCAGTAGGAGAAGATGTACGCGTCCGTGATCGGGCGCTCGGAGCGCGGCTTCGTCTCGCACAGCATCTCGGTGCCGCGCGGCGGGGTGAACTTCGTGCAGTCCGCGAACGGGGCGACGCGCCCGTACAGGTGGTAGTCGCCGTTGCGGCTCATCCCCACGGCGCCGGT
This sequence comes from uncultured Actinomycetes bacterium, assembly GCA_963724205.1. Classification (GTDB taxonomy): domain Bacteria; phylum Actinomycetota; class Thermoleophilia; order Solirubrobacterales; family Thermoleophilaceae; genus CAVRTK01. Next base: position 447,831 of record CAVRTK010000001.1, read on the forward strand.
GGTCGCGTACTCGGCGATCCAGTAGCTGCTGAGGACGGCCAGCGCGCCGAGCGCGGCCACCCCCGCGGTCGCCAGCCGCCGCCGAAGCGCGCCGCTCGCGCCGAAGGCCAGCCAGACGCAGACGATCACGATCGTGGCCATGCCGACCACGCGCACGCTCGTGGCACCGGCCAGCGCGACGCCGGCCAGCGCGGGCCAGGCCCAGGACCGCCGCGTCGCCCACGCAGCGCACCGCCGCGTACACGCCGCAGGCGGTGAGGAACGTGAACAGCGTCTCGCTGAGCACGGAGTGCTCGAGGAACATCTGGTCGCCGCCGAGCGCGACGATCGCCGCCGGCACGAGCCCGAGCCAGCGCGGCCCCCCGGCCCGGACGACGGTGGCGTACAGCACGACCGCCGTGGCCAGGCCCGAGCAGGTGGTTGACCGCGACGACGAAGTGGATGTTGGTCCAGATCGCGTCGAGGGCGACCAGGAAGAGCGGGTAGCCGGCCGGCCGCAGCGGGTTGCCGAACAGCTCGCCGTGGGACACGTCGATGTAGCTCTTCGCGTCCGGCCACCCCATGAACGCCGGGCTCCAGGCAACCGTGAACAGGGCGCGGACGACCGCTCCGACGAGGAGCAGCGCGAGCAGTCCGGCCAGCGCGGCGCGCTGCTCGCGCGACTCGCGGCACGACCCGGCGGACGGCACCCATCGATCCCCTCACCACGCTCGCCATACCCCCGAGCCCGGACCGGTAAGCAACTGATGGTTACGTGGGCGCGACCTAGGGGCAGAGTGCCTGTGTAACTTGCCGGGCAAGACGGCGCCTCCGGGAGTGGCGCCGCGCGAATCTGAGGGGGAGCGTCGATGGTGGGGATCGGTACGGGAGCGCGACGGGCGGTTGCGTTCGGACTCGCTGCCTTGCTGACCGTGGGGGTCAGCGCCTGCGGCGGCTCGAGCTCGAGCAGCAGCGGTGGCGGCGCGGTCGCCGATCCCGTGGCCCAGGCGCTCCAGGCGCCGGGAGTCCGCACCGTGGTGGTGCCCAAGCAGCGCGGCGACCTGACGATCGTCGTACCGCCGTGCAACGCGACCCAGGTCGACCAGGAGAGCACGGACATCCCGCCCGGCTCGAACCAGATCGTGGTGCCCAAGGACACGCTCGCCCAGACGATCGCGATCCAGCCGTGCGTCGAGGGCCAGAAGCTGACCGGGCAGGGCACGATCCTGATGACTCCGGGCGGCGCGGGCCAGTCGCAGCAGCAGCAGACCCAGCAGGGTCAGGCCCAGCAGCAGAACCAGCTCATCATCCCGGACAACTCCGACCTCCAGCGCGTGATCGTCCCGGCCTGCCAGGTGATCATCGCCTCGTCATCGTCGTCGTCCTCCTCGTCCAGCGGCGGCGCCGGCACCGCGACGAACTCGCTCGCGCTGCCTTCGTCGGGCGGCCAGAAGGCGGTGACCGCACCCCCGTGCGAGGTCTCCGCGTCGTCGAGCAGCAGCAGCAGCTCCAGCGGCGGCTGAGCGACCGGTGGCAGACGAGCCGCAGGAGGAGGTGCCCGGCGCAGGCGCGCCGAACCGGACGGTGTTCGTGATCATGGACGGTCGTCACGCTGCTGTTCATCGGGATCGGCGTGGCCGTGGGCAAGAAGAAGGAGGAGGCGATGGAGAAGCCCCCGGTTCCCGCCAACGCGCGGGCGCTGGTCCTTCCCTCGGACGACGCCGCGCGCACCGTGGTCATCGCCCCGTGCGGCACGGATCCCAGGGAGTCCGCCGACGACGCCCGGGAGGACCGGGCCACTCCGAACACGGTGCGGTTCGTGTTCCCGCGTGGCGGCGGCGACCGCGCGGTGCTGGTACCGGACTGCAGCCCGAAGGCCGGGGTGTCCGCAGCGAACAGCGGCTTGCCGGCGGCGGCCTTCGTGCTGCCTGTCGGCACCCGGGAGAACCGGCTGGAGGTGCCGCCGCTCCGCGCGGAGTCGCAAGCGGTGGTCCCCAACGGCAGTGAGGCGAAGACCGTCGTGATCTCGCCCTGCACCGGCCAGGTCGGCGGCGAGGCCGGCAAGCCCGTCGCCGTCGCGCGCGGGCGGCGCGAACCAGGACGCCGTGCTCGAGCCCGAGGAGGGCCAGGGCGACCTGGTCACCGCGCCGCTCTGCTGAGGGCGGCGCGCGCTCAGCCGCCCGGCCAGCGGACGTGCACGTGGTCGTCGTGGTGCACGAGCAGCTGCACGCGACCGCGCGGGCCGCGCAGCCCGGTGCGCGGGCCGACGAACAGGATCTGCGCGCCCTCGGCCACGAACCGGTCGACCAGGTCCTGCGCCAGCGGCCGGTCGATCTGGCTGGGCTTGACCGGCGGCTTCTCGACCCGGTCGCGGCGCGGGTAGTAGACGTCGACGTCGAGGCCGTTCTGGTGTGAGGCGTGGCCCAGGCCGCCCCACTCGCGGCCGAACGGGCCGCCGCGCGGGCGGCTCAGGTCGCCCGACGCCGATGCGCGGCGCCGTCGGGATGCGCGGCGCGGAACTCGCGGAGCACGTGCAGCGTCCGGGTGACGTTGACGTCCGTGCCCCAGCGCCGGAAGCCGCGGCTGGGCGACCTGCGCAGCGCCGAGTCGAACGTGAAGAACGCGACGCCGTTGACCGGGAACTGCACGCCGTTCTTCAGCCGCCCGTTGGCGGGATGGCCGATCGCCCGCGAGGGGCGCTTGGGCAGGTTCGGGGCGAGCGTGTCGATCGGCTCGAGCGGCGGCGCGGGATTCGACGTCTGGGCCAGCGGCGGCTCGGGCTCCTGGAACTCCTGCAGGCGGGGCATCGCCTCGGTCGGTCGCTCGCCCATGAGAGCGAAGGGGCCGTTGCCCGGCTGCTTGTGGCTCGGCGGGGGCGGGTCCGGCGCCGCCAGGACGCCGGCGGCGAGCAGGCAGGCGACGGCCAGCGTGGCGGCGATGTACGGCAGCGCGCGGCGCACGACACCGCTAATGACAGCAGCCGTGCCTAAACCGGGCTTCAGGCCGTGTTGCCGAGCGACGGCAGGTACGGCTGCCACTGGTCGGGCACGCGCGGCGTGGCGACGTGCACGAAGATCGTGGCGGGCGGCGGCTTCGGGACCTTGCGCGGATGCATGTCCGCCTGCTTCGGCAGCCGGTCGCCCTTGCGCCGGTTGCACGGCGCGCAGCAGGTGACGATGTTCTCCCACGTCGACCCGCCGCCCTTGGAGCGCGGGATGACGTGGTCGACGGTCAGCGACCCGTGACTTCGACCCGCAGTACTGGCAGGCCCAGCCGTCACGGGCGAACACGGCTCGCCGCGTGATCTTGCGCGAGTGCGCGTCGCGCGGGATGCGCACGTAGGTGACCAGGCGGATGACGACCGGTCGCGCCATCGTGAAGCTCTCGGCGTGGAGGCTCCAGGTGGCGTGCTCGAGCACCTCGGCGCGCTCCTTCAGCACGAGCACCGTGGCCCGGCGGACGGTGCAGACGTTGATCGGCTCGTAGGAGGCGTTCAGCACCAGGACGCGGCCGCTGGTTCCCCCGCGCTGCGCCTGCCGCCCGTCCGGCAGCGCGGGGACCCCCTCTGGGGTGTCTTCCCCAGGGGCTGGTTCCTCGACTGGTGCAGAGTCGTGACCGCCAAGCTGAGGCCAGTTTACAAGCGAGGTCCGGCGGCCTGAGGCACTTCACATACTCGTAACGGCCGCCGGATACGACCCCAGCACGCGCAGGACCTCGACCCGCCGGCTCAGCGCGCCCAGCGCCTCGGTCACCGCGGCGTCGCCGGCGGCGCCCTCGAGGTCGGCGAAGAACATGTAGTGGCCGATCTCCGTACGCCGGGGCCGCGACTCGATCTTGGTCAGGTTGATGTCGCGGTCCGCGAAGTCGCCGAGCACCCGCATGAGCGCGCCGGGCGAGCGGTCGTTGAAGCCCCAGAAGACCACCGACGTCTTGCTCGCCGGCCCCGTCGGCTCGGTGCCCTCGGGCGCCAGCCAGACGAACCGGGTCAGGTTGTCCGGGTGGTCCTCGATGCGCTCGGCCAGCACGGCGCCGCCGTACAGGTCGGCGGCCAGGCGCGGCCCGATCGCCGCCCACGGCTCGGTCGCCTCGGCGGCGATCCGCACGCCCTCGGCCGTCGACGCGGTCGACACGATCTGGGCGCTCGGCAGTCGCGAGGCGATGAAGCGCTGGCACTGCGCGGTGGCCTGCGGGTGCGACATCACCCGGGTCACCTCCCCGATCTCGACCCCGTTCGCCGCGATCAGCGTCTGGTGCACGGGATGGTCGACCTCCTCGATGATCCGCACCCCGGTCGCCTCGTGGGCGAGCGCGTCGAGCGTCGCGTTCACCGAGCCCTCGATCGAGTTCTCGATCGGGACGACCGCGCGGTCGACGGCGCCGGCCTGCACCGCCATCACCGCCTCGAAGATCGACGGGTAGGGGATCTCGTCGATGCCCGGGGGAGCCGACGCGCGCAGCGCCTCCTCGGCGAACGTGCCCGCGGGTCCCAGGAACGCGACGCGCAAGCGAAGGGCTAGGCGGCCTGCGAGGCGGGAGAGCTGAGCGCCCGGTCGACCGCCTGCTGCTCCTCCGGCGACAGCTCGGTCTCCGGCTCGCCGTGCCTGCATCTGCTTGAGGTAGATCCGGGCCTGGTCGCGGTGCACGATCGAGGTCAGGATCACGCCGGTCCGGTGCGAGTCGAGCAGCGCGAGCGACGAGGACTGCGCGCCGGACAGCTCGTTGTAGGCGTCGTAGCGGACCATCGCCGCGTGGGCGATGCAGCCGTCGATCCGCTGCTCGGCGGCCGCCATCCGGGACTCGGACCCGGTGAGCGAGTCCTCGACCCAGTCGCGGAGCTCGCGTGAAGCCGGTCTCGAGCCGGGCGGCGTGCTCGATCAGGTCGCGCCGGTCGGCTCCTCCGAGCACGGCGAGCTGGTTGGCCCGGAGCCGGCGCAGCTTGACGGCCAGCACGATCGCGAAGATGAGCGCGATCAGCGCCACGGCCGCCGCCGCCCAGCGCCACGATGCCCTGAGTTGTGGTCAGGTCGTCCACCACGACCTCAGGGTACCGCGCGCACCAGCGGGACTTGGTTGGTGGCTACAGCGCAGTTGCTAAGTCGCGGACACACTCTGCGCGCCCCAAGCGCCGACCATGCGGAACAGATTCACTCGAGAAGACCGCGGGGAACGAGCCCTTGTTGTTGTCGGTCTTCTTCTCGCCCGGGACGGCGGCGATCGTGATCTGGATCGTCACCGGCTGGCCGGCCGGGGGCGTGGACGAGAGCGGCACCGAGACCGTCTTGGTCTGGCCCGCCGCGAGCTCCGGGAGCTTCTCCTCGAGGTCGATCGGCTTGCCGGCGCCCTTGAGGCTGACCTTGACGGTCACGTTCTTCTCGTCGTTCTCGCCCTGGTTGGCGACCTGGACGTCGAGCGACAGGTTGGGGGCCGCCTTGATCTGGGTGGCCCCGCCCTCGTTGAGGGTGATCCCGCCGGGCTGCGCCTGGACCGTGCCGAGGCCGGTGCCGTGCAGGCCCGGAGCGACGGGCCCGCTCTGGCTGTCGCCGCCTCCGCCCGAACCGATCCGCCCGATGCGGTCGGCGACCGTGGCCGGTACGAGCCACTCGACGTCGCGCAGGAACTCGCTCTTGGGCGGCTTCTCCGAGCCGAGCAGCCCCTCGTCCTTGAGGCCCTTCTCGAGCCGCGGGTAGAAGCGCTGCGAGTAGACGACGTCGCTGCGTCAGGAAGTTCTGCATCTGCGCGGCGATGTTCTTCGTCGCCTCCTCGCCGCGGTCGCCGAGCGCGCGCGGGAGCTGGTCGGCGATGCCCTTCAGGCCGTCGCGGCGGAACTCGAGCGTCTCGATCAGGTAGCGGTGCGCGCTGTCGAGCTCGCCCGGGTGGTCGGTGCCCTCGGCCCGGTCGACGAGCTGCGCCGCCTCGGACGCGTAGCCGTTGACGGTGTTCTGGAGCTCGACGGGCGACTGGCCGCCGTTCTCGAGCAGGTCGAACAGGCCCTTGCTCTGGTCCTCGGACTCCTGGACGAACGCGCCGACGTCGCGGTTGTAGTCCTTGAACGCCTGTTCCTTGGCCGCGTTGCGGCACGACTTGACGGCCAGGAACAGCAGGAAGACGAGCAGCACGGCGCCGGCCAGCGCGAGCCCACGCCGCACCATCAGCTGGTTGCGGTCGGTGGGACCGGTGGGACGCCGGGGCGCGCGCCGAGCGCCGCTACGCCTCTGTGGGTCGTCGCTTTCGTCGAGGAAGCTCACGAAAAATGGCCTCCCGGGTGGACGCCGCCTGGGAGGATATGGGGAAGTATGAAGGTTCGACCGGCCATTACCGCGAGCCTCCCAGCCGCCTAGCTGAAGGTTCGCTCGCGCGCGAACAGAACCTTCCAAGTTGAGATGGAACGTCCCGCGACGCAGAAAGACCTCCCCGACGACGCCGGCACCCACGTGCTCGACGAGCGCACGCCTCGGCGTCGCCGCTCGCGCGGGCGCCGCGCCGGTGGTCTCTGGGCCGGCGCCGCGCAGCCGGCGGCGGACCCGTTCGAGGACGACACCTCGCACCTGAGCGACGACGGGCAGGCAGCCGGGGACCCCGGCGACGATCCGCCCTCGCGCGTCGCCACCTCCGCGATGGGCGTCGAGCCGCTCGAGCTCGACCCGGTCCGCGGCGGCTATCCGGGCGGCGGCCTGGTCCTGGGCCGCTACCGCCTGGAGGGCAAGCTCGGCGCCGGCGGGTTCGGCGTCGTCTACCGCGCCTGGGACGAGAAGCTCGAGCGCGAGGTCGCGGTCAAGGTCATCCCCAAGGACGGCGACGGCCCGATGCCCGGCCGCGCGGCGCGCGAGGCCCGCGTCGCCGCGCGCCTGAACCACCCGGGCATCGTCGCCCTGTACGAGCTGGGCCAGGACGACGACGCCGTCTACCTGGTCTCCGAGCTCGTGCACGGCCGCACGTTCGCCCAGCTCCTCAAGGGCGGCGCGCTGTCCGACCGCGACGTGGCGATGATCGGCACCGCGCTCTGCGACGCGCTGCGCCACGCACACGAGAAGAAGGTCATCCACCGCGACGTCAAGCCGCAGAACGTGATCGTGGTCGCCGAGCCCGCGGCCGGCGCAGGCTTCGCCAAGCTCACCGACTTCGGCATCGCCCACCTGGCGGTCGGCGACCCGCTGACCCGCACCGGCGACGTCGTCGGCACGCTCGCCTACATGGCGCCCGAGCAGGCCGAGGGCGAGCGCGTGACCGAGGCCGCCGACGTCTACTCGCTCGCGCTGATGCTGTACGAGGGCTGGACCGGCGTGAACCCCGTGCGCGGCAACGGCCCGGTGGCCACCGCGCGCCGCCTGGGCACCCACCTGCCGCCGCTGCGCAGCCGCCGGCGCGAGCTGCCCGACGACCTGGCGCGCGCCATCGACGCCGCGCTCGACCCGCGCCCCGACTGCCGGCCGACCCTGGCCCAGCTGCGCAAGGCGCTCGACGGCGTCGACGACGACCTGTCCGACGAGGGCGGCCTGGTCGAGCCCGCGACGCTCGAGCGCTTCGGCCTGACCCGCGTGGGCCGCGCGCGCGTGCGCGATCCGCTCACCACCGACTCGCTTCCCGCCCGCGTCGCGGCGCGCGTGGCCGCCGGGCTGGCCGCCGGCGGCCTGACCCTGGCCGGGCTGACCGCCCTCGGCCCCGCGCCGGACTGGTCGCCGCTGCTGGCCGCCGGCATCGTCGCGCTGCTCACCGCGATCGCCCCGCGCCTGGGCTGGGTGGCCGGCATGTGCGTCGTGATCGGCTGGCTGGGATCGCCCGGCACCGATCGCGAGGGCACCGCGCTGCTCTTGACCGCGGCTGCCGCGCCGGTCCCGCTGCTGCTCCCGCGCGCGGGCCTGTGGTGGTCCGTGCCCGCGCTGGCCCCGCTGCTCGGCGCCGCGGGGATCGCACCGCTCTACGTCGCGGTCGCCGCGCTCGCGCCGACTCCCTGGCGCCGTGCGGGCGCCGCCGCGGCAGGCTTCCTCTGGCTGCTGGTCGCCGAGGTCGTCACCGGCAGCGACCTGCTGTTCGGCGTGCCGACGGGCGTCGACCCGCGGTCGGCGTGGGAGACCTCGCTCGGCGGCGGCGCGAGCGACGCGCTGTTCCCGGCGATCGGCTCGACCGCGATCCTGCCGATCGCCGTCTGGGCCGGGTTCGCCGTGCTGCTGCCGGTGCTGGTGCGCGGCCGGGCGCTCGTGCTCGACCTGCTCGGCGCCGCGGTCTGGGCGGCCGGGCTGGTCGCCGCGCACAGCCTGCTCGCGCAGCTCGAGGCGCCGGACGTCCCGCTCGACACGGCACGCGGCGCGATCGCCGGCGCCGTGCTCGCGGTCGTCCTGGCCGTCGCCGCGGCGGGGGCGGGCCTTGTTTCGCCGCCCGATGACGAGGAAAGCTTCAGTCCTAGGATGGCGACGCGAGTGAGCGTGCTGCGCAACATCGAGCAGAAGCTGGAGGGCCTCTTCGAGGGGACCTTCTCGAAGGCCTTCAAGTCCGAGGTCCAGCCGATCGAGATCGCCCGCAAGCTGGCGAAGGAGATGTCGCGACAACAAGACGATCTCGATCTCGCGCACGTACGTCCCGAACCAGTACACGGTCTACCTCTCGCCCCAGGACCGCGGCCAGTTCGAGGGCTGGGAGGACGCCGCGCGCAAGGAGCTGTCCGACTACCTGCTCCAGTACGCGCGCGACGAGGGCCTGACGCTGACCACCCGCCCGACCGTCGACTTCGCCACCGACGACCGCCTGGGCGTCGGCGAGTTCGGCATCCAGGCGATGCTGATCAAGGGGCCCGACGACGAGCACTCCGAGCCCGCAGCAGGCCGACTTCGGCCACACGATGGTCTACTCGCCGTCCAAGGACGCGCGGCCGCTCGAGCCCGTCGAGTCACCCGTCGCGCGGCAAGGCGATGCTGGTCGGCGCGGGCAAGCGCACGGTGCTCGTGCGGCGCGCGCATCCTGATCGGCCGCAGCCGCGAGTGCGACATCCAGCTCGACGACCCCAACACGTCGCGCCGCCACGCCGAGGTGCGCCGCGAGGGCAACGCCTGGGTCGTCGCCGACCTGGGATCGACCAACGGCATCAAGGTCAACGGCAGCCGCGTCGCCGAGGCCGAGCTGCACCCGGGCGACGAGGTCACCCTCGGCCTCGTGCGTCTGCGCTTCGAGCGGGAGTAGGAAGACCTTGGACGACCCGATAGCAGTCGCTCTGCAGTTCGGCTTCCTGGCCGTCCTCTACCTGTTCCTGCTCTGGGTGGTGCGCAGCGCGCGCCGCGACCTGGCCGGCGGCGCGAACGCGGACGTCCCGGTGGCCGGCGGCGCGGCCGCGAAGCCGTCGCGCGAGCGCGGCGGCGATGGACCTGCGCCAGGGCATCCGCCCGCGGCTCGAGGTCGTCGCGGCGATGAACTTCGCGCCCGGCACGGAGTTCGAGATCGGCGACTCCGCGACGATGGGCCGCGCGCCCAGCGCGGACGTCCCGATCGAGGACCCGTTCGCGTCGTCCGCCCACGCCAGGATCTTTCCCCGCGGCCAGTTCATGTACATAGAGGACATGGGCTCGACCAACGGGACCTACCTGAACGGCCGCGCAGCTGCGCCGGCCCGAGCAGCTGAAGACCGCGCGACAGCATTCGCATCGGCGAGACCGAGTACCGATACCAGGAGTAACGCTTGGCGCTTCGTGTGGTTGAGAAGGCGGCGCTGTCCGATGTCGGGCGCGCCCGGCAGGGGAACGAGGACTCGTTCCTCGAGCGCAGCCCCCTGTTCGCGGTCGCCGACGGCATGGGCGGCGCGCGCGCCGGCGAGGTCGCTTCCGGCATCGCGGTCGGCGACGTTCGACGACGAGCCGCAGCCCGACGCCAGCCCGGAGGAGCGCCTGGCCGCAGTGGCGACGCGCGGCCAACGAGCGGATCTACCAGCTCGCGCAGGAGGACGCCTCCCACGCGGGCATGGGCACGACGTTCACCGCGGTGCTGGTCGACCGGCAACGAGATCGCGATCGGCCACGTCGGCGACTCGCGCCTCTACCGCTGGCGCGAGGGCGAGCTCGAGCGGCTGACCGACGACCACTCGCTGGTCGAGGAGTTCGTCCGCCAGGGCAAGCTGACGCCCGAGGAGGCCGAGGTCCATCCGCAGCGGTCGATCATCACCCGCGCGCTCGGGCCCGAGCCGCAGGTCGAGGTCGACACGTTCACCTACCCGGCCCGGGCCGGCGACGTCTACCTGGCCTGCTCGGACGGGCTGACCGGGATGATCTCCGAGGGCGACGTGGCGGAGATCCTGCGCGACGCGCAGACGCTCGACGAGGCCGCCCAGGCGCTGATCGACGCCGCCAACCGCAACGGCGGCCGCGACAACATCACGGTCGTCCTGTTCCGGCTCGACGACGACCCGGACGGGGCGGAGGACCCGGACACGCTCGGCGAGGCACGCGACGCAGGTCGGCCTGAGCGCCGACGAGGTGCGCACCGCCGTCGCCGAGGAGGACGGGCGCGCGACCTCGCAGCGCACGGTCCCGGCAAAGACGGTGCCGGGGGACATCCCCACCGAGGTGCCGGAGGACGAGCACACGCTGCACCTGACCGGCCGCGAGGCGACCCGCGCCCGCCGCCAGGTCAAGATCGGCGAGGACCGCCCGAGCGGCGCGACCGCGAGCGTCCCGCCGCGCAGCCCGCCCCGCGAGCGCCGCCGTCCCACCCGTCGCGCGCTCGGAGGCGCGCTCGCGCTGATGATCGTCGCCGCCCTGATCATCGGCCTCTACGCCGGCAGCCGGCAGTTCTGGTTCGTCGGCACGAACGGCTCCGGCCTCGTCACCCTCTACCGCGGCCTGCCCTACGACCTCCCCTTCGGGATCGACCTGTACTCGGAGGAGTACGTCAGCCCGGTCCCCGCCCGATCGCTCCCGGCACGCCAGCGCAAGCGCATCATCGACCACTCCCTGCGGTCGAAGGGCGACGCGCGCGACCTGGTGCGCCAGGTCGAGCAGGACCGCATCGAGAACTGATGAGCGCGCGCACCCGCGAGCTGTTCGGCCTGGTGCCGGTGTCGTTGCTGGTCACGGCCGGATTCACGGCCGTGCTGATCACCCGCTCGCAGCGAGACGGGCACGGCGACGCTGACCTACGGCGCGATCTTCCTCGCCGCCTGCGTGCTCGGCCACATCTTCATCCGCGTGCGGCTGCCGGACGCCGACCCCTACCTGTTCCCGCTGGCCGCGCTGATCGCCGGCATGGGGCTGGTGATCCTGTACCGGATCGACCCCACGTTCGCGATCAAGCAGGCCACCTGGTTCGCGGTCGGGCTCGGGCTGTTCTGCCTGGTGATCCTGTTCCTGCGACGACTACCGGACGCTCGAGCGCTACCGGTACACGATCGCGCTGGTCTCGATCGGCCTGCTGCTGCGCCGCGCGTGCCCGGGATCGGCGGGGCGACGAACGGCGCGTACCTGGCCGTCGACGATCGGCCCGCTCGCGTTCCAGCCCGCCGAGTTCGCCAAGATCGGCATCGTCATCTTCCTGGCCAGCTACCTGAACGACTTCAGGGACGTGCTGGTCAAGGGCCGCGTCCCGCAGCTCTCGCTCAAGCACTTCGGCCCGCTCCTCGTGATCTGGGGCATGTCGATGCTCATGCTGATCTTCATCCGCGACCTGGGCTCGTCGCTGATGTTCTTCGGCGCGTTCCTGGCCCTCCTCTACGTCGCGACGTCGCGGATCTCGCTGGTGGTCGCCGGGCGTCGCGGCGTTCATCGGCGGCGCATGGCTCATCGCGCAGAACATCTCCCACGTCCACGACCGCATCGAGGCATGGCAGCACCCGTTCAACTCGATGGAGCTCTACGAACGCCCGACGGGCGGCAGCTACCAGCTCGCGCAGTCGCTGTTCGCGCAGGCCGACGGCGGGCTGTTCGGGCAGGGGCTCGGCGAGTCGCTGCTCCAGATCGGCGACGGGGGCACGGTGCTCGTGCCCGCGGCCCACACCGACCTGGTCTACGCGATCATCGTCAACGACCTCGGGCTGTTCGGCGGCGTCGGCCTGCTGTGCGCGTACCTGGTGTTCGTGGCGCGCGGCTTCAAGACCGCGATGGTCGCCCATGACGGCTTCGTCAAGCTGCTGGCCTGCGGCCTGTCCGCGGTGTTCGCGCTCCAGGTGTTCGTGATCGTCGGCGGCGTGACCAAGGTGATCCCGCTGACCGGCGTGACGCTGCCGTTCGTGTCCGCCGGCGGGTCGTCGGTGCTGGCCAACTTCGTGCTGCTCGCGCTGCTCCTGATCGCCTCCAACGCAGCGCGCCGCGATCCCCTCGAACAGGGCGGGGGGCTGGCGCCGTGAACCAGCAGATCGCGCGCCTGTTCACGGTGATCGTCGTTCTTTTCGGCCTGCTCGTGGTTTTCACGTCTCGGTGGACCGTGTTCGAGGCCGACTCGCTCGAGCACCAGGAGATCGATGGCACCCAGGTCAACCAGCGGCCGCTGCTCGAGCAGCAGCAGCATCCCGCGCGGCATCATCCGCGCGGCCGACGGCACGCGGCTGGCGACCAACACGAGGACCGGCAGCGGCCAGACCCGCGTCTACAAGCGCCGCTACCCGCAGGGGTCGGTGTTCGCGCACGCGGTCGGCTACTCGTACATCGAGGCGGGCGACGCCGGGCTCGAGCGCTACTACAACGACGAGCTCGCCGGCAACAAGGACGAGTTCGGATCGCTGCTCGACCAGGTGCTCGGCGAGCGCAAGGAGGGCCAGGACCTGCGGACCACGCTCGACCCGCGCGGCCAGAAGGCGGCGCTGTCCGCGCTACAGGGCCGCAACGGATCGGTCGTCGCGCTCGAGCCGTCGACCGGCAAGGTGCTGGTGATGGCGAACGTCCCGTCGTACGACCCGAACGGCGTCGTCGAGCAGCAGAAGCAGGGCGAGAGCCAGGGCTCCGGCCGCTTCGACCGGGCGACGCAGGCGCGCTACCCGCCGGGCTCGACGTTCAAGGTCGTGACCGCCGCGGCGGCGCTCGACACCGGCAAGTACACGCCGGACTCGCTGGTCGACGGGAAGAACAACAAGAAGATCTCCGGCGTCCCGCTGCAGAACTCGGGCGGTGAGGACTTCCCCACGATCTCGCTCACCGAGGCGCTGACGAACTCGGTCAACACCGTGTGGGCCGAGGTCGCGGTCAAGCTCGGCCCGGACACCATGTACCGCTACATGCGCCGCTTCGGCTTCAACCAGAAGCCGCCGATCGACCTGCCGGGCGACGAGCTGACCGCCAGCGGCGTCTACAGCGCGAAGGGCCGGCTGCTGGACGACGAGGACCCGGTCGACATCGGGCGCGTGGGCATCGGCCAGGAGCGCCTGCAGGTCACGCCGCTCCAGATGGCGATGGTCGCCTCCGCGGTGGCCAACGGCGGGTCGCTGATGAAGCCCCACCTGGCCGACCGCTTCATCCGGCCCGACGGGCGCGCTCGCGAGCCGCTACCGCGAGCAGGAGAAGTCTCAGGTGATGAGCGGCGAGACAGCGTCGCGGCTGACCGACATGATGGGCCAGGTGGTCAAGGAGGGAACCGGCACCGCAGGCCGCGCTCACGGGCATCGACGTCGCGGGCAAGACCGGCACTGCCGAGGTGGCAGAACGCGACGTCGAACCAGGCATGGTTCATCGCGTTCGCGCCGAAGGACGATCCCAAGGTGGCGATCGCGGTCACGGTCGAGCGCACACAGGGCCAGGGCGGCACGGTGGCGGCGCCGATCGCCAAGCAGGTGATGGAGGCACTGATCGGAGCGCAGGCCAGATGGCTGAGGTCGCCAACCAGACGATCGTCGACGGCCGTTACCGGATCATCGGCCGGATCGGGTCCGGCGGGATGGCCGACGTCTACCAGCGCCGACGACACCCACCTGGGGCGCGAGGTCGCGCTGAAGGTGCTGCACCGGCGGTTCTCGCAGGACGAGGAGTTCGTCGAGCGCTTCCGCCGCGAGGCGTCCGCCGCCGCCGGGCTCCAGCACCCCAACGTCGTCGGCGTCTTCGACCGCGGGTCGCACGACGGCACCTGGTACATCGCGATGGAGCGCCTGCGCGGGCGGACGCTCAAGCAGGTCGTCCAGGAGGACGCGCCGCTCGACCAGCGCCGCACGATCGACCTGGTGTCGCAGGTCCTCGTCGCCGCCGGCTTCGCGCACCGTCGCGGGGTCATCCACCGCGACTTCAAGCCGCACAACGTCATCGTCGGCGACGACGACTCCGTGAAGGTCACGGACTTCGGCATCGCCCGCGCGGGCGCGTCGGAGATGACGGAGACCGGGTCGATCATGGGCACCGCCCAGTACCTGTCGCCCGAGCAGGCGCAGGGGCAGCGCGTCGACGCCCGCTCCGACCTCTACTCGATCGGGATCATCCTGTTCGAGCTGCTGACCGGTCGCGTGCCGTTCACCGGCGAGAGCGCCGTGTCGATCGCGCTCAAGCACGTGTCGGAGCCGGCGCCGCCGGTCTCGCACTTCCGCCCCGACGTGCACCCCGCCCTCGAGGCGATCGTCGCCCGGGCGCTGGTCAAGGACCCGGGCGGGCGCTTCCAGTCGGCCGAGGAGTTCGTGCTCGCGCTCGACGACGCGCGCCGCGCGATCGCGTCAGGCAAGCCCGGCCAGCACACGACCGGCTTCGCGCCGGTCGGACCGCCGCCGGTCGCCCCCGTGAACGGCGACTGGCCCGGCGACGACGAGGACGAGGAGCGCCGGCGCGGCAAGTGGCCGCTGATCGCGCTTGCCCTCCTGGCGCTCGCCCTGGGCGGCTACGCGATCTTCAAGGCGACGACGAAGGTCGACCAGGTCGAGGTCCCGCGGGTCACCGGGCTCGACGTCGAGCGCGCGAGCGCGCGGCTCGAGCGCAAGGGCTTCAAGGTCGCCACGCGTGAGCTGCGCAACAAGAAGGAGCCGGGCATCGTGCTCGGCTCCGACCCCGCCGCCGGGCAAGTCGGAGGACAAGGGGTCGACCGTCACGCTTGATCGTGTCGTCCGGGCCGGGGAAGGTGACCGTGCCCACGGTCGAGGGCTTCTCGGAGTCGCGCGCCACGAAGGCGCTGGCGAAGGTCGGCTTCAAGGTCGAGGCGAAGGAGCAGCCGTCGTCGTCCGTCGAGAAGGGCCGTGTCATCCGCACGTCGCCACCGGGCGGGACGCGATGCGCCGTACGGCGACCGGATCGCGCTGGTCGTCTCGTCCGGCCCCGAGAGGGTCGAGGTGCCGCGCGTGGTCGGGCTGACGCAGTCGTCGGCTCAGAGCGCGGTCGAGGCGCGCGGCCTGTCGCGTGTCGGTCGCCGAGGAGGAGTCGGACAAGCCGAAGGGCGAGGTGCTCGCGGCAGTCGCCCGAGGGCGGGTCGTCGGTGCGCCGAGGGGTCGACGGTCACGCTGACCGTGTCCAAGGGCCGCGAGCTGGTCGAGGTGCCCGACGTGACCGACCGCTCGTCGGGCTCCGCCCGGGCGACGCTGCAGGCGGCCGGCTTCAGGGTCCAGACGAAGGAGAAGGAGACGACCGAGCCGCTCGAGGACGGCCAGGTGCTCTCGCAGCGGCCGCGCGGGCGGCTCCGAGCGCCCCAAGGGCACGACGGTCACGATCATCGTCGGGAAGCTGCAGGAGGACGAGGAGAACGGCGGGACCGAGGTGCCGGTGCCGCCCGGACGACGAGACGGGCTCGGAGGGCGACGACATCGGCGGGACGGCGCCGCGCCGGGTCGAGCGGCGGCTGTGAGGGTCGCCGTTCTGTCAGGCGGCCGGTCGAGCGAGCACGACGTCTCGCTCGCTTCCGGCGCCGCCGTGCGCGACGGGCTGGCCGAGGGCGGGCACGAGGCGCTCGACATCGAGATCGCGCGCTCGGGCGACTGGACGCTTCGAGGGCTCCTCGCTGTCGCTGACGCCCGGCGGCGGGCTGCTCGGACGCCGACGTCGCGTTCCCCGTGCTGCACGGCCCGTTCGGCGAGGACGGGACGGTCCAGGGGCTGCTCGAGCTGCTCGACGTCCCGTACGTCGGCGCCGGCGTCCTGGCCTCGGCGCTGTGCATGGACAAGGTCATCGTTCAAGGACCTGATGGCGCAGGCCGGGCTGCCGCAGGTGGACTACGTGGCGCTGCGCGACGGCGACGACTGGTCGGGCGTCGGCGACGCGCCTCGGGTTGCCCTGCTTCGTCAAGCCGGCGCGGCTCGGGTCGTCGGTGGGCATCTCGAAGGCGACGTCCGAGGACGAGCTGGCCTCGGCGCTGCGCGTGGCCTGGGAGCACGACCCGCTGGCGATCGTCGAGGCGATGGCGACGTGGGCCTGGAGGTCGAGTGCTCGGTGATCGGCAACGCGTCCCCGATCGGCCTCGACGCCGGGCGAGATCGTGATCGAGGCCGACTGGTACGACTACGAGGCGAAGTACCAGCCGGGCGGGATGGAGCTGGTGGTGCCGGCGCGCGTCGCCGGAGGACGTGCGCGGGCGCGTGCAGGACCTGGCCCGCGACGTGTTCCTGCGCGTCGGCTGCACCGGCCTCGCGCGCGTCGACTTCTTCGTGCTCGAGTCGGGCGAGGTCCTGATCAACGAGCTGAACACGATGCCGGGCTTCACGCCGACGTCGCGTGTTCGCGAAGCTGTGGGAGGCGAGCGGCGTGGCGTACCCGGAGCTGCTGGACCGGCTGCTGGCGCTGGCGGTCGAGCGCTTCGAGGCGGAGCGCAGCCTACTCGTTCTAGCCGCCCGCGCGGCGGCCTTACACGTCTTGCGCGCTGGGGTTCGGCTCAGCCGTTGCTGCTGTAGCGCAGGTCGTACTTGATCTTCGTGAAGTTGAGGCCGCCCTGGACGTTCTCCGCGTCCTCCGCGGGAACCTCGAGGTCGTCGACGCGCTCTTCGGATCCGTCGTGCTGTTCCAGTTGCTTTTTCATCTCACTGTCCTCTGTTGGTTACTGGGCCAGTGTGCGCGGGTGACCGGGACCGGTCAACGCGCGCCGTGTGTGGAACGACCCTTCCCGAAGTTGTGTGCGGAAGTCGTCACAACAGCGCGTCAGTCGTAGGCGACCGCAGCGAGGAATAGTCCGCTCCGTCCGGGCGCGGGATGCTTGACAGGCAGTCTGGACGCCTTAGCGTGTCTCCTCGACTCGGACTCGCGTCTCTGCATCGGGAACGAGGGCGGAAGCAAGGTGCCGAACTCGGGGCGGCCCTGACTTCTGGCTCTGCGTGATTGTCGACGGCGGTTGCTCGCGCTGGACGGACAAGCCATCCCGCGACCCTTGGAGGACAAGGTGGACACGGCACCGTTCGATGTGCACAACGCGCAGCGCACCGAGGCGCTCGCGCGCGCTAACCGGGCGCGCGTCGCGCGCGCCGAAGTCAAGCGGCGGATCGCCGACGGGGGAGTCAGCGCCGCGGAGGTGATCCTGTTCCACCCGCGGGAGATCGAAAGCATGCCGGTCGGTGACGTACTGGCCAGCCAACGACAGTGGGGCAGGGTGCGGTGCCGAAGGCTGCTCTTGGCAACCGGGCTCGAAGAGAGCAAGTCGATCGGCTCGATGACCGAGCGCCAGCGGCGGGCGCTCGCCGCACGCCTCAGCGTCACACCAGCCCAGCGCGGGCTCTCCGCACCTGCGTGACGGGGGCACGATCCTGCGCGGTGCCGCGCGGCAGCGCGACGTCCGCCCTCGCCGAAAACACCCTCGGCAGCTCTTCGGCACCCTACGGGACGGACGGGCCGTCGAAATGCCGACTTACCGGGCTCCTGTCCCGGTAGGTCAGGAAGTCGCGCGCAGAACGCTGGGAGCGCAGATGACGATGACGCGGTAGGCGACACCGAACGGAAGGCTGGCGGCCGCGTTGACTGTCACGTAGACGAGCGTCGTGCCGCTGTCATGAGGATTCGCGCCCAGGCCGGCGCTCACGTCGAGGATCAGGAGATTCCCGCCGGCGGTGGTGGCCAGCCCACCCTGCACGGCAGCCGTCGCCTGGATCTGGACGCTCTCACCCGCTGCCGCGTCATAGGCGTGACTGTCCGGCAGCCAGAACGAGGAGCTGATCTGGGCAGCGGTATCACCGGGCAGGGGATGCCTGCCGCGGAGCTGCGGGCGTCCGCCGTACCAGACGGTGCCCGCGTAGTCGGTCCGGCGGCGCTGCTCGCCGCTGTCCGGATCCGTGACGAGTGAGTCAACCCGCTGGGCCGGCGTGACGGCCACCTGATCGGCGGTGATTGCTCTCGCCCGGTCGATGTCGTCGAATAAGCCCATCGTCGGCGGCAGCGAGCTACCGGTTCGCGGCGTAGATCTCCGCGACGAGGGGCTGCAAGCTCCGCCAGGTGTCGGCGGTGACCGTGATGTCGAACCCTCCGCCCCATGGCGCTATCGAGAACTTGACCTCGTAGTGACCCTTGGCGTTGGGGCCGGTGGCCTCGCATAGGAGCTGCCGCAGGTGAATGCGACTGATGCTGCCGCGCCCCTCTTTGAAGCACTCGACGACGCGACCGTCGAACGTCAGCACAAGCTGGCCATGGATCAGGTCTCCGAACGCGACCTCGTGCACCGGGGCATCGTACGCCCGCCTGGCAGTTAGCCGACTACGGCCCGTTGTGCTGCTGGACGAACGCGACGAGGTCCTGGACCTCCTCGTCGACGCGCAGGGGCGCCAGACGGAACTCGCCGATGACCCCGCGTTTGCCATCCATCCGGGCCTCCAGCGGCCCGATCGGTCGCGTCTCCACCCGGTCCCCGAACACCTCGTTCTTCATGGGGCTGATCGGGAAGATGTAGAGACTGACGTCGGTGGCGGCTACCAGGTACTGCTCGTAGGGGTTCTTCCCGAACACCGCCTGCATCGCCTGCTTCTCGGACTGGCAGATGGCCGTCACGCCGGCGACCTCGCCGTCGCCCAGGAACGGCTGCGCGCTGGCGTCGATCTTTGCCTTGCGCTTGTCGTACATGTTGCCGAACAGGCCCATGTGGGGCTCTCGATCTCGACCTCGGGGTCGGCCCACCGAGAACCCCGCGGCCCTGGCGACCATGCATGCTGCACCTCCTACGCTACGCCTGAGCGCGCCCGCCCGGGAGGCGCAGCGTCAGGTACGCGCTGTTCGGGCTGGCGCGGTAGTCCGCAAACGGTTCGCACGGCGTGAACCCCGCGTTCGCGTAAAGCGCACGGGCCGGAGCGAACTCGGGGCCGCTTCCCGTCTCCAGGCTCACCCTGCGATAGCCGCGCTCGCGTGCGACCGCGAGCACGTGATCCAGCAGCGCCTGGCCGATCCCTTGCCCTCGTGCGGTCTCCGCGGTGTGCATCGACTTGATCTCCGCGTGCTCGTCATCGAGGCGCTTGAGCGCCGCGACTCCCAGGACCTCGCCGGCGGAGCGGAAGCTGAAGAACGTCACCGACGGATCCGCGAGCTCGTCGACGTCGAGCGCGTGAACGTCCTCGGGCGGAGTCGTCGCTCGGGCGAACGCCAGGTGGCGCTCGAGCAACTCGCGGATGCGATCGTCGCGAGGGTCGTCGACCGCGATCTCGTCCACAGACACATCCGGAACCTAGCGGCGGCGGTGGCCGAATCCCGGACCACCTACGACCTAACACGCGCCCACCGCGCGCGTGGTTCGCCGCACACCACGACCCCTTCGGTTTCGGCCTACTTGTGCCGACAACAACACCATGCGCCGCTTTCTCCCCTCCGCTGCCCTCGCCCTCGCCCTGACGGCA
This sequence comes from uncultured Actinomycetes bacterium, assembly GCA_963724205.1. Lineage (GTDB taxonomy): Bacteria > Actinomycetota > Thermoleophilia > Solirubrobacterales > Thermoleophilaceae > CAVRTK01. The sequence goes on from CAVRTK010000001.1 coordinate 467,473, forward strand.
ACCGCGGCAGCGCCCGCCTCCGCCGGCACCGACCGCGCCGACCTTCAGGAAACCGTCGCCATCACCCAGGGCAACGGCGACTCCTCCCATCCCGTCATCTCGCAGGACCGCCGCTACTCGACGGTTCTCGCCTTCGAGTCCGAGGCCAGCGACCTGGTCCAGGGCGACTCGAACGGCTTGAAGGACATCTTCATGGTCCGCCGCAGCGGCCACATCGACAACGAGGGCTCGCCCTGGCAGCCGGGGGACACGCAGCTCGTCTCGCGCGGTGTCGCCGGCGCGCCGGCCAACGGCCCGTCCTGGGGCGCCGCCATCGACGGCGGGTTCCCCGAGCCGGGCGACAACCCGACCTACCCGAAGTGCATCGGCTTCCTGAGCGACGCCAGCAACCTGGTCGCAGGCGACACCAACGGCGTGACCGACGCGTTCATCTCGCGCGGCCCCGGCGGCTCGGTCGAGCGCGTATCGCTGCCGAAGGGCAAGCAGTCGGCGACTCCCACGACGGAGATCACGGTCAGCATCGACTGCACCCACATCGCCTTCGTCACGGGCGGCAAGCTGTACGTCCGCTACAAGCCGACGATCGCCCCGTCGAAGCTCAAGCGCATGAGCGCCAAGCGGCGCCGCGCGGCGACGAAGCAGCGCAACCTGGCGATGAAGCTCCCGGGCACCGCGAGCGGCGCTCAGTTCTCGACCGGCCAGACCGACGACCTCGTCGTTGCGGCGGACCCCGGCGTCTACCTGATCAAGGACGGCGTCAAGAAGCCCAGGCTCGTCGCGCCCGGCGGCCGCAACCCCAGCTACAACGACGTGAAGTGCCGCGTCGTCACCTACGAGACGAACCAGGGCGGCCACACCCAGGTCGCATGGCGCTACCTCGGCGACGCGCCGAGCAAGTGGGGCCGCTCGGCGACCGGCGTCGCCTGCCACGCGCTCGACAAGCCCGGTGAGCAGTTCGCATCGAAGAACCAGGACGGGCGGCTCGGCAACGGCGACTCGACCGACCCGTCGATCGGCAACTCCGGCTTCTACATCACCTTCGAGTCCGAGGCCTCCAACCTGGGCGTCAACGCGCTCGGCCGCCTCGGCGACCCCAACGACCGCCCCGACGCCTACCTGTACACCGCGGTCCGCGACCTGACCCTGGTCCAGTCGGTCGAGGACAAGGCGATCCCGCTCGACGGCGGCGGCAGCAACCCCTCAACCAGCTGGTACGCCAACTACGTCTTCTTCGACACCCCGGTCGGCGGCGACGCGGGGCTGCCGCTCGGGCTGCCGGGCTTCGCGCACAACCGCTCGGTTCAGCAGATCCTGATGCGCTACCTCGGACCGGTCTGAGCGCTCACCGCGCTGCCAGCCCGGATGCGCCCGGCGGCAGGTCGCTCGCGGTCGCCCCGATCTGGGTCAGGCTCCCGCCCTTGCCGACCTTGTAGTAGTCGATGTGGCTCATCCCGCCCATGATCGACGGGAGCAGCACGTACAGGTAGCGGCTGTTCGAGCTGAGCGCCTCATCCGACGCGAAGCCGGGCCCGGTGGCCGTGTGCCCCAGCAGCGTGAGCTTGCCGTCGTTCGCGATGCGGAACCGTGACACCGTCTGCGACAGCGTGTTGGTCATGAACGCGTAGCGCTGACTGTTCGTGATCACGACCCAGCAGGCCGCGCGCTGCCCGTCGACCGGGATGCTGTCGATCGGGGTGAGCGCCCCGTTCGGGTTCAGGTCGTACGTCGACGCCCGCCCGAGGAACTTCGTGGGGTCCATCGGGTCCCCGGCCTCGCCGGCGTTGGACATGACCAGCGTGTCGTCGTTGCGGTACTCGAAGCCGAACGGGTTCATGTCCGTCGCGGGGTTCGGCTGGGCGGGCCCGGGGGTGCCGTCCTGGCCGAGCTTGAACGTGTCGATGGTCTGCGTCCCGCGCAGGGTCACCGTCAGATAGCGCGCGTGCGCGGCGAACCCGACCTGCGCGGGCACGCCGCCGGGCCCCGTGGTCGAGAGCGGCTCGGTCGAGCCGGCGATCGGCGTCATCTTCCCCTTCGGGTTGAAGCGGAATCCGCTGATGTCGCCGCTCAGCGAGTTGACCACGTAGAGCAGCTTGCCCTTGGTGTCGATGCTGACCGGGAGGTCACCGCCGGAGGACTTGCGGTCGACCAGCTTGACGTTTCCGCGCTTGCCCACCTTGAACGAGCTGATCGTGTCGTCGCCCGCGTTGACCGCGAACAACAGGCGGTGGTTGTCGGTCAGCTCCACGCTGCCCTGCGAGTCGACGATGGGGAAGTTGAACGGCGGGGTCATGGCCGCGCCGACGCCGCCGGTGGGCACACGGGCCAGCTCGGTCAGCTTGCCGTTGGACGCGCGCCGGTAGACGACGATCGCGTTGCCCGCCGGGTTCTGCGTCTGCGTGTAGACGGCCGAGTTGGGCCCTTTGCCCTTGGACCCGTGGCCGTTCGAGTTGCCGTGGCCGGGCTTGGCCATGGCCGGCGCGGCAGCGACCGCGAAAAGCGCGGCGATGGCAGTTAGCAGGAGCAGGCGTCGCATCGTTCCTCCCCAGGACGTGGACCCCGGTGCCGGGTAATTCGACACTCGCAAGGTCCGGCGCGCCAGTCAAGGGGCTTTGCCCAAAGCGGGCGCCAAGGGTCTACTCCGGGCCCAGCAGCCGAACCTGGGCGATGTCCGCCTTGTTGCCGTCGGGCAGCTTGGTGATCCACAGCAGGTAGTACCGCCGCGGCTGCCCGCCGGTGTCGAGCTTGATCTGCTCCTTCTGGCCGACGTCCTTCACGCGAGCGACGGCCTTGCCCCACTCGCTGATTCGCGTCGCCCGGCGTGTCCGCGCCGTAGATGGTCATGTCGTAGCCCGGCGTGCGCGTCTGCAGGTCGAGCTGGGTCGCGGCCACGGAGCGCTCCGCGGTGACGTAGAGGCCGACGCCCGACTTGCCGCCGAAGCCGCCGCCCTGCGAGTAGTTCTCGGTGGACCAGGTGGTCGCGGGGTCGTTGTCGATCGCCCGGGACACCTCGTCGGGGTGCTCCTGGCCGTCGCCGCCGGGATCGAAGTCCTCGGCACCCGTCAGCTTCACGTTGGTCGGCGGGGCGACCGGGGCGGGGCGACCGGCCACGGGGCGCTTGTCCTCCTTGGCCCGGATCAGGATGCCGACCACCACGAGCGCCGCCCCGACCACGAGCAGCGCCAGCGTCGCGCCCCACAGCTTCGGGTTGCGCCAGCGCGCGGGGACGATCGCGGCGGACCTGCGCGGCAGCGCGCGGATCACCGAGGTCGCCTCGCCGGTTGGGTGCCCGCTGCCGCGCCACCTCGATCGCCAGCGCCTGCTCCAGGTCGTCCAGCATCTGGGTGACGGTCGCGTAGCGGTTGCGCCGCTCCTTCGCGGTCGCCCGCTCGACGACGGCGGCGAGCGCGGCGCTGATCTCGGGCCGCAGGCGCTGGACGTCGGGCATCGGCTCGCGCACGTGCTTCATCGCCACGCCGACCTGCGACTCCGCCCGGAACGGCACCCGCCCGACCAGCATCTCGAACAGGACGATCCCGAGCGAGTAGACGTCGGACTGCTCGGTGACCACCTCGCCGAGCGCCTGCTCGGGCGACACGTAGTCGGTCGTGCCGAGCACGCGGCCGGTCGCGGTCAGCCCCTCGGCGTCGTCCAGCGACCTGGTGATGCCGAAGTCGGTGACCTTGGCCCGGCCCTCGGGGTCGATCAGGACGTTCTGCGGCTTGACGTCGCGGTGGACGAGCCGCTCACCGTGCGCGGCCTGCAGCGCCCGCCCGATCTCGATGGCGTACGCGACGGCCTCCGGGACGGGCAGCGACCCGCACCGGCGGATCCGGTCCTTCAGCGTCTCGCCCTCGACGTACTCGAGGACGATGAACGGGTGCCCCTCGTCCTCGCCGGCGTCGATCACGGTGACGACGTGGGGGTGGGACATCTTCGCCGCGGTGCGCGCCTCGCGGCGGAAGCGCTCGAGCTGGATGCCGTCCTCGGCGATCGACGCGTGCATCACCTTGATCGCGACCGAGCGCTCCAGGACCTCGTCGAACGCGCGGTAGACCGTCGACATGCCGCCGGAGCCGATCTGCTCTTCCAGGCGGAAGCGGCCGTTTAGGAGGGTTCCGAGCACTCTTCTCTATTTTCCGCGACCTGTGCCAACGCGGGTCACCTACATCACCGATCCGGCCTGCGCAGCGTCATGGGGAGTGGAGCCGATGGTACGACGCCTCATGGCGGAGTTCGGCGGGAACCTCGAGTTTCGGTACGTCATGGGCGGCTTGGCGCGCGAATGGGGCCTGAATGACTACCCGGATCTGGTCGCGACCTGGCTCGAGCAGGCCGACCGCAGCCGCATGCCGCTCGACCCGCTGCTCTGGCGGGACGCGCCGCTGAAGTCGTCCTACCCGGCCTGCATGGCGATGAAGGCCGCCCAGGACCAGGGCAGGGGCGAGCCGTACCTCCGGGCGCTGCGGGAGGCGATCTTCTGCGAGCGGCGCAAGCTCGACACCCCGGACGCGCTCACCGACCTGGCCGGCCGCACGGGCCTGAACGTCGACCGCTTCAAGCTCGACATCGCCAGCAACGCGGTCGTCGAGGCCTTCGGCAACGACCTGGAGAGCGCTCGCGACGTGCCGGAGAGGGCGCGCGCCGCGGGCATGGTGGAGACCACGGCTGGAAGGGAGAGGGTGCCCCTGCCGTCCATGTACTTCACCGGGGAGGACGGCGCGCGCCACGACGTCTACGGCCCGGCCGCGTACGAGGACTACCGCGCGGCCGCTGAACAGGCCGGCGCCACGCCCGCGGTGGACCGGAGGCCCGGCGTGCAGGAGGCCCTGGCCCGGTTCGGCCGCATGGCCACCCGCGAGGTCGAGGAGGTCTGCGGCCTCAAGGGACCGCGCGCCGAGGGCGAGCTGTGGCAGCTCGCCCTCGACTTCGAGGTCAAGCCGACCCGCGTCCTAACCGGCTGGCTCTGGGAACTGGCAGCCTGACCGCGAGTCCGGCGTCGCTAGCGGGTGACGCGCACGGTGGCGCTGTACCGCGTCGTGATGGTCGTCTTCAGCACCGCTTTGATCGTGTAGCGCCCCTTCGCGGGTGCGCGGATCTTGATCGAGTTGCGCCCCGCGAAAGACGGGAAGGTCTGCTTGTAGAGCTTCGCGCGCCCTCGGAGAAGGGTGACGGTGATCTTGCCGCCGTCCTCGGCGGCGTAGTCGACGACGAAGAAGCGGCCGCTCCGTTGCCGGCGCGAGCGAAGCTTGACCGATTGCTCTGGCAGTCGGGTGCGGAATTGCCAGCTGCGCGTCAGCGTCGCGCCGCCTCCCGTCACGAAGCTCGCGCTGGCCGCATAGGTGGCGTTCGGCTCCAGTGGTCGCACCGGGATGACGATGCCGCCCGACGGCATGAGCGACCCGACGTCCCCGCGCGAGCCGGCGGTCGTGTTGTCGACCGTCCGCACCTCGACGGGGCCGCTCGGCCCGGTGAGGCTCGCCGAGACGATCCTCCCGCGCGTCGCTCCCTCGTCCTGGCCGAGAGGCAGGACATAGAGGTGCGGGCCGGTCGACGTCGATCGGGGGATGCCGACGAACTCGCCCGGTGTGAACGGCTCCTCGTCGGCCCTCATCGACGGGTAGATCGTCGTTCCGTCACCGGGGTAGGTGTAGAGCACCGGAGGCTCCGGCCCGACCCGCTGGTAACCGGGGAACGTCCACATGCACCCTCCCGGCGTGTCGGCGTACCCCGTGACGGAGAGAGCCGGGGCGAGCAGTTGCATCAGGTGAACCGGCGCCGACTCCCACGGATTCGAACCACGCGTTGCGGCGTAGCCGTTGAGCTGGTCCAGAACCGAGGACTGGGCGGCTTCCCGCCCGCTGGCCGTGAATCCGGGCGCCCCCGGCTCCTCGTCGTGCGCATTGCTGTTCCACTGGTCGGGGTTGCGGTCGAGATAGGCGAGGTGCTGCCTGCAGCCGCTCGACCAGTCCGGGTTCTCCACGATGCTGGCCGGCAGGCCGTTCGCGGATCGCTGGGCGTTCAGGAGGTCGATCGCCTCCTGGGCGGTCACCGCGTGTCCGTCCGCCGCCGGCATGACGAGCACTACGACCACTGCTGCGAGCGCAGACCTACGGAGGAGTTTCACTCGGCGACCCTATGCGTTCAGCGCTCCGAGCCGCAACTCCAGGGAGCCGAGGGCGAGCTGTGGCAGCTCGCCCTCGACTTCGCGGGCTAGGCGGGGAGGCCGCGGGGCCCCTGGGCCCCGAACACCGAGGTGACCTCGGCGACGAGGTTGGCGGGGAACTCGCCGGCCAGGGCGTGCTCCCGGATCACGTCGGCGCTCTCGGCCTGGTGGAAGCAGTACACCTTGTCGCCCGCGACGTAGCTGTGCAGCCACTTGTACGGCTTGCCGAGCGACTCGACCGCCTGGTTGGACTTGTCGGAGATCCCGAAGAGCTCCTCGTCGGTCAGGTTGCTGGCGCCGGGGATCTCGCGCTCGATGACGTAGGTCTTCATCGTGGTTCCCTCCGTGCTTCGTTTGCAGTTGCACGAACGACCGTACGGCCGCGCACCGGGCTCCACATCGGCTGGATTGCCGTACTGCCGGGGGCCTGTTACCGCTTTTTCAGCCGGCGCTGCACGGCTGGGTGGTGACGACATCGTCGACCGAGTCGTCGGACCACCAGAACTTCACCCTCGACTGCCAGTTGCCCGTGTCGGGACAGGTGGCGGGGGTCGTCGCGTAGCTGCGCGGGCCGTCCGCCGTGTCCCGCGTATAGGCGGGGAGGAAGGTGGACGATGAAAGCTGGAGCACGTTGTCGTCGGGGCACCCGCCGGCCGGCGGGTGCGGGAAGCACGTCGGCGGGCTGAAGTCGACCGTGCCGTCGGGCGCGACCGTGCCGCGCGTGACCGTGTAGCCCTCGGACTGAACCAGCAGGATCTGCTCGCCGGCGTTGTTCAGGACGAACACGTCGTGCGTGTAGCGGTGGAACTCGCCGCCCGTGAACGGGAGGAAGACGATGCCCTGGGCGTTGCCGGTCCCGATCAGGCTGCCGGGCGGGCACGCGTCCGGCCCGCGGACCTGCAGTTCGGCGTCGCTCGCGGTGCATCGATCCGGCACGCTCGTGTCGAAGGCCATCCCAGGTGGCGGGTAGAAGACCATCCGGCGCAGGAACGGCGGGTTGCCGTTCGGATCGTCCGCCGCGTGGTAGGTGCCCGAGTAGGAGACGCCCGTCGGCGTGGCGGGCGCGGTCGTGGTGAAGCTCTGGTCGATCGTCTCGCGCGGGCCGCTTACCGGCTCGGCCGCGGCGGCAGTGGGCCAGAGCGCGCACAACACGCCCACGACCACGATCGAAAGTACCCCACGCGTCCCCATGCCTGGCCTGGGTTGTGCCCAGGTCAGCGCAGAGCTACGCGTCCGCGCGCGCGGTGTGCCCGGGCGCGACCAGCCCCGCCTCGTACGCGAAGACGACCAGCTGCGCCCGGTCGCGCGCCCCGAGCTTGAGCATGGAGCGCGACACGTGGGTGCGCGCGGTGGCCGGGCTGATGACCAGGCGCTCGGCGATCTCGTGGTTCGAGAGGCCCGTGCCGACGAGCGCGACGATCTCGCGCTCGCGCTCGGTCAGCTCGTCGAGGCCGTCCAGCGACGTCGCGCCCGGCGGCGGCGGGGACTCGGCGAACGCCTCGACCACCCGCCGGGTCACGCTGGGCGACAGCAGCGACTCGCCCGCGGCGACCAGGCGCACCGCGCGCAGCAGCTCGACCGGCTCCTCGTCCTTCAGCAGGAAGCCGCCGGCGCCCGCGCGCAGCGCCTCGAACACGTACTCGTCCAGCTCGAAGGTGGTCAACACCAGGACCTTCACGTCGCCCAGCTCGTCGTGCGCGGCCAGCCGCCGCGTGGCCTCCAGGCCGTCGACGCCGGGCATCCGGATGTCCATCAGCACGACGTCGGGCCGGGTGGCGAGAACGGTGGCCACGGCGCTCTCGCCGTCGGCCGCCTCGCCCACGACCTCCAGGTCGGGCTCGACGCTCAGGAGCGCTCGCAGCCCGGCCCGGACCATCGCCTGGTCGTCGGCTATGACGACGCGCGTCATCGCTGGCTCACCGGCAGCTCGGCCCACACGCGGAAGCCCCCGTCTGGCCGGTCGCCCGCCTCGAAGCGGCCGCCGAGCGCGGCGGCGCGCTCGCGCATGCCGGTCATGCCGCCGCCGGGGCGGACCCGCGCGCCGGCGCCGCGCCCGTCGTCGATCACCTCGACCTCGAGCGACCCGTTGCGCTGCCGCACGCCCACCTGCGCCGATGCCCCGGGGCCGGCGTGCCGGGCCACGTTCGTGAGCGCCTCCTGCACGATCCGGTAGCCGGCGCAGCCGACGATCTCGGGCAGCTCGCCGTTCACCCGGCGCTCCAGCGAAACCTGCGAGGCCCGCGTCGCGCAGCGTCCCGACCAGGTGCGGCAGCCGCTCCAGGTCGGGGGCCGGCGCGTGCTCCGCCGGCTCGCCGTCGCGCAGCGCCTCCAGTAGCGCGCTCAGCTCGCTGAGCGACTGCCGGCTGGTATCCCGGATCGCGCGCAGCGCGTCGGCCACCTCCTCGGGGTCGCGGTCGCGCACGTGGTCGGCGACCCCCGCCCGCAGGCTGATCGCCGCCAGCCCGTGGCCGACGACGTCGTGAACCTCCCGCGCTATGCGCAGGCGCTCCTCGGCCATCCGCCGGTGGGCGTCGTGCTCCGCGGCTTCGACCCGTGCCTCGAGCTCGCGCTCGTGCAGGTGACGAGCGCGGGCCCGGTCGGCGACGATCTTCGGCAGCACGACCAGCAGCGCGAGCACCGGCAGGAAGTGCCACTCGAACTGGCCGGCCGCGGCTTCGGCGATCAGCAGCGCCACGCCCGCTGCCGCCACCCACGGCAGCCAGTCGCGGGTGCGCTTCGTCCTGAAGGCCAGGTTCATCGCGGCGATGAAGACCGTGCCGTAGATGGGTCCGCCCTGCTCGTCCGCCGCGGTGTAGGCCACGATTGCGGCGGCGACGATCACCAGGCAGAGCGCGGGGGCCCGGCGGCGCAGGGCGAAGGCTCCGCCGGCCAGGATGCTCATCGCGTAGCCGAGCGTGCTGACCGGATCGGGCTGGAGCGCCACCACCATCAACACGCAGACCGCCAGCGCGGCCGCTCCGCCGGCGGCCACGTCTCTCCATGTGACCGGGGGACGCACCACCTGGAGCGTAGGACTCCGGCGCCCAGTCGTCATGCGTCGCGCGGCGTGATCGGCCTACGTCAGCGGACGTATGCGATGCGCCCTACGAGGTCCGCCACGCCGCGAACGCGCCGAGCGCGACCCGGTACGCCGCGAACGGCGCGTACGACGGCGCGGCGTCGACCACCCGGACGAGCCGCGCGGAGGCCAGCGTCGACGCGAACGCCGCCGCCGCGCCCACCGCGAACGGTGCTCGCAGTTCGCGCGGCAGCCCGCGGCGGGCCAGCCGTGCGCCCTTGAGTCCGGTGGCGGCGACGATGATCGGCAGGGCGGCGTGGCGCGACAGGCGGTTCGCGCTGCGGCGCTCGAACCGCCGCAGGCGCGCGGCCGTCAGCGTCGCCCCGTTGCGCGACACGCCCGGCACCAGCGCGGCCGCCTGCCCGAGTCCCATGGCGAGCGCGTCGGCCACGCCGGCGTCGCCGTGAACCCGCAGCGCCGGCCGCCGGTCGGCCAGGGCCAGCGCCACGCCGCCCGCCATCTGCGAGACCGCCACGCCGCGCGCGGTGCCGCAGCGCTGCTCGATCGGCCGCTCCCAGAACCTGGCCGCGACGGCGGGCGGCAGGATCTCGAGCGTGTGCCGCACGACGCGGCGGGCGTCGAGGTCGCGGGCCACCTCGCGCACCTCGTTCCGCAGCGCGATCAGCAGCGCGGCGGCGGTGCCGAAGTGGAGCGCCACCTCGAACGACTTGCGCAGCTCGTCGTCGAGCTCTGCGTATGACCAGCCGAGCAGCTGCGGCAGCAGCGCGGTGTGCCCCGACGACGACACCGGCAACAGCTCCGTCGGCCCCTGAAGGACCCCGAGAGCGGCTGCCTGGCTCAGCTTCAGGCGGACTCTGTCCCGGGCTCGGCCGGAGGGCCCGCGGTCCGGGCCGGTCCGGCCGCGGCGCCAGCGGACGAAGAGGTAGATCGCGGCGACGACGATGCACGCCGCGACCGCGTAGTCGACGTAGTGGAGGTTGTCCTTCCACGTCTCCCAGTTGTCGCCGGCCTCCTTGCCGATGTACGTGAGCATGAAGACCCACGGCACGCAGCCGGCCAGGGTGAAGCGCGGAGAAGCGCCAGAACGGCATCCGGGCGACGCCCGCGGGCAGCGAGATGAACGTGCGGATGATCGGCAGGCATGCGGGTGAAGAGCACGGTCGCGTCGCCGTGGCGCTCGAACCAGCCGATCGGCGGTCGCGAGGTGCGACTTCTTGATGTGCAGCTTCTTGCCGTGCTTCTCGAGGATGTCGACCCGCCCGTAGTAGCCGATCGCGTACGCGATCCACGAGCCGACCAGGTTGGCGATCGAGCCAACTGCGACGGCGGCGAACAGCGAATACTGGCCGTCGGACACGTTGAAGCCGGCGAACAGCATCGTGGCCTCGCTGGGCACTGGGATGCAGGCGCTCTCCAGGACCATGAGGACGAACACGCCCAGCAGCCCGATTGCGTCAACGATGTCCACGGCCACGTTCACGATCGGATCGGTGATCGAGGCGAGGAGCAAAACGAGTAGCTGAGTAGGGTAGCGACCCGTGTCGGTCCCCCTATTCGCAACGTCCCTGGACGCGTACCAGGGCCGGATCGCCGAGCGCCTGTGCGCCGTCGCCGCGTCCGGCCGCTACATCCTGGGCCCCGAGGTGCAGGCCTTCGAGCAGGAGCTCGCCGACTACCTCGGGGTGGGCCACGCCATCGGGGTCGGCAACGGCACCGACGCGCTGACGATCGCCCTGCGCGCGCTGGGCGTCCAGCCCGGCACCGAGGTGATCGTCCCGAGCTTCACCTTCTACGCCAGCGTCGAGGCGATCCTGAACGCCGGCGCGCTGCCGGTCTTCGCCGACGTCGACCCGGCCACGATGAACGTCACCCTGGCGACGGTGCAGGAGAAGCTGACCGACGACACGGCGGCGATCCTGCCGGTGCACCTGTTCGGCAACCCCGCGCCGGTCGACGAGCTGATGGGGTTCGGCGTGCCCGGTGCTGGAGGACGCCGCCCAGGCGATCGGCGCGCGGCGCTGCGGCCGCCGGATCGGGTCCCTGGGCCACGCCGCCACGTTCTCGCTTCTTCCCCTCGAAGAACCTGGGCGGCCTGGGCGACGGCGGCGCGATCGTCACCGACGACCCCGAGGTCGCCGACCGCGCCCGGCGCCTGCGCTTCCACGGGTCGACCGACAAGGTCACCTACACCGAGGTGGGCTACAACTCGCGCCTCGACGAGCTCCAGGCCGCGGTGCTGCGCGTGCTGCTGCCCGAGCTCGACGGCTGGAACGACGCGCGTCGCGCGGCCGCGCGCGCGTACGAGGAGGCGGGCATCCGCGAGCACGCCGAGCCCGCAGGCCGTGGCGAGCGGCGACGAGCCCGTCTACCACCTCTACGTCGTCCGCTCGGACGACGCCGACGGGCTCGGCCGAGCGGCTCGGCGCGGCCGGCATCGGCGCCCGCGGCTACTACCGCACGCCGGTCCACCTGCAGCCCTCGATGGCAGGACTCGGCGGCGACGAAGATCGAACTGCCAGGGACGATGGAGGTCGCACGGACGCACCTGGCCCTGCCGATGGGCACGCAGCTCGGGCGCGAGCAGGTCGAGGCAGTGGTCGCCGCATGCGCATCTGGGTCGACCTGACCAACTCGCCGCACGTGCTCGTGATGCGACCGCTGATCGAGCGCATGCGTGCGGCGGGCCACGAGGTGCAGGTGACCGCGCGCGACTTCGCGCAGACGCTCCAGCTGCTCGATCGCCACCGGATGGACCACACCGCGATCGGCCACCACCGCGGCGGCAAGCTGGCCGGCAAGGGTGCTGGGCCTGGTGCAGCGGTCGCTGGCGCTTGCGCGCTGGGCGCGCGGGGCCGCGGGTTCGACGTGGCGATGGGCCACGGATCGAACGACGTGACCGTCGCGGCCAAGCTGCTGGGCATCCCCAGCGCGACCGCGTTCGACTACGAGTGGGCCAAGGTCCAGCACACCGTCAACTGCCGCCTCGCGCGCGTGGTCGATGGTCCCGGAGGTCATCCCGCCCGAGCGGCTGTACCCGTACGGCGCCACCGACGCGAGCCTGCGCCGCTACGAGGGCCTGAAGGAGGAGTACTACCTGGCCGACTTCGAGCCCGACCGCGCCGTGCTCGACGAGCTGGGCCTGAACGCGGACGAGCCGCTGGCGGTCGTCCGCACCCCGCCCGACGTGTCGCTCTACCACCGCTTCGAGAACGACGTCTTCGCCCGGCTGCTCGATCGCCTGCGCGACGTGCAGACCGTCGTCCTGCCCCGCACGCCGGCCCAGCGCGAGGAGCTGGCGTCCGGCGGGCGGGTTCATCGTCCCCGAGCGTGCGATCGACGCGCCGAGCCTGGTCGCGTTCGCCGATCTCGTCGTTTCCGCGGGCGGTACGATGAACCGCGAAGCGGTTGCGCTCGGCACACCCGTCTACACGACGTTCGAGGGCAAGCTCGGGAGCGGTCGACGAGCGCCTGCTGGCCGAAGGACGGCTGCGCAGGCTCGACGACCCGGCGGCGGTTAAGGTCGACAAGCGCTCGGGCCCCGCCGCGGAACGCGTCCGGCGCGACCCGCAGATTCTCGTGGACCTTCTCCTGTCGACATGAGATCCCGACTCGCCACCTCGGTCACCGCCCGGCGCCTGATTCAGGTGCTGATCGACTCTGCCTGATCGCGAGCGGCGTGGTGCGCTGGCGTTCGTCCTGCGCTTCGACGACACGATGCCGCAGCGCTACGAGGAGCTGATGTGGCAGTCGGTCGCGTTCGTCATCGCCGGCAAGCTGCTGTTCTTCTCCGCCAGCGGGCTCTACTCCAAGCTCTGGCGCTTCGTCGACGCGCGCGACTTCGAGGCGATCGTGCGCGCGGTGGTGCTCTCGACGTTCGCGATGGTCGTGCGTCTTCTTCCTGCTGCCGCCGTCGGTCGCGGTCGACCCGCCGCGCGGGGTCATCGCCGCGCGACTTCCTGCTCACGCTCGGCCTGGTCGTCGGGTCGCGCTTCCTGGTCCGCACGGTCACCGAGCGGCCGCTGCGCGGGATCGCTGTCGCGGCGCGACTCGCGCGAGGTGCTGATCGTCGGCGCCGGCAACGGCGGCCAGCTCGTCGCCGCGGAGCTGCGCCGCAACCCCGAGCTGCGCCAGGTGCCGATCGGCTTCGTCGACGACGACCCGCGCAAGCAGGGCATGCGCATGGCCGGCCTGAAGGTGCTGGGCACGACCGACGAGCTGCCGCGCGTCCTCGACGACGTGGAGCCCGACGAGGTCATCATCGCGATCCCCTCCGCCCCCGGCGTGGTGCGCCAGAAGGTCGTGACCGCCTGCCGCCAGCCGGTCGATCCCGGTGCGCACGCTGCCGACGGTGTTCGAGCTGCTCCAGGGCGGCGGCAACGTCATGCGCCAGGTGCGCGAGGTGCAGGTCGAGGACGTCCTGGGCCGCGAGCCCGTGCGGGTCGAGATCGACCGCGTCGGCAACTACATGCGCGACGAGGTCGTGCTCGTCACCGGCGCGGGCGGGTCGATCGGCTCCGAGCTGTGCCGCCAGATCGCGCGCGTCGGCCCGAAGAAGCTGATCCTGCTCGACCAGGCCGAGAACGCGCTGTTCGAGATCCGCCGCGAGCTCGAGGACGACCGCCACTTCCACCGCACGGTGGCCGTGCTGGCCGACTGCAAGGACGCCGTGCGCGTGCGCGAGGTGTTCGACGAGCAGCGCCCGTCGGTCGTCTTCCACGCCGCGGCCTACAAGCACGTGCCGCTGATGGAGGAGAACCCGGTCGAGGCCGTGCGCAACAACGCGGTCGGCCACGCGGATCGTCGCGGCCGCGGCGGGCGAGCTGGGCGTCAAGCGGTTCGTGCTCGTGTCGACCGACAAGGCGGTCACGCCCGCCACCGTGATGGGCGCGTCCAAGGCGCTGGCCGAGTGGGCGGTCGAGGCCGCGTCGCACCGGTACGCCGGCGACGGCGTTCGCGACCGTGCGGTTCGGCAACGTGCTCGGGTCGTCGGGATCGGTCGTCCCGATCTTCCGCAAGCAGATCGCCGCGGGCGGCCCCGTGACCGTCACCGACGAGGCGATGACCCGCTACTTCATGACGATCCCGGAGGCGGTGCAGCTGATCATCCGCGCGGGCGCGCTGCGAGGGCGGCGGGCAGGTCTACGTGCTGGAGATGGGCGACCCGGTGAAGATCATCGACCTGGCCCGCAACATGATCCGCCTGTCGGGCCACGAGCCCGGCGAGGACATCGCCATCGAGGTCGTCGGCCGGCGGCCCGGGGAGAAGATCCACGAGGAGCTGTTCAACCCCGGCGAGCGACCCCAGCCCACCCCGGCGGAGAAGATCCTGGTCGCCGAGCGCGCGCCGCTCGATCCCGACTGGGTCGACGAGACCTTCTCGCTGGTCGAGGACCTGTCTACTCGGGCGACGCCGCCGGGCTGGCCTCGATGATCGCCCGGCTGGCGCGCGAGCGCTACGCGGGGTCGACCACAACCGCCGACCGCCCCTTCTAAGGTTCTAGGGCTCGTGGACCCGATCCAGGCAATGGGCGCGTACGCGACGATCAGCATCGAGCAGATCGGCTCGTACGCGGGATTCGCCGCGGTGCTCGGCCTTGCCGTGCTCGTCGGCGCTCTACTTCTCGCAGGCGCGGGACGTCAAGCGCCTGCGCGATTGGGCCGGCCGCGCGCCCGAGCGCGACGCCGAGGCGCGCGCGCGCGTGGCGGCCGCGACCCCGGCCGGGCAGGCCCGCCAGGGCACGGCCCCCGCTGTCACTCCGACCCCGGCCGCCCAGCCCGCGAACTCGGGCGCCACCGCGACACCAGCGGCCCAGCCGGCGAACTCGGCGCCGCCGCACCGGCGGCCAGCCCGCCGCCGCGAAGCCGGCCACCGCCCAGCCCGCGACGGCCGAGCCGCCACGGCCAACTCCGGCGGCAACTCGAGCGGCACCGCCACGCCCGCCAAGACGCCGCGCTCACGGCCGCCGCGGCCGCCGGAGCGAAGCCCGCCGCCAGCACCGGCGGCCCGCGCGTCCCCGGCATGCCGCGCACCGGCGGCCCGCCGCCCGTCGGCGGCCGCCCCTCGTCGAGCGCGACCTCGATCCTCGGCCCGCGGGACGAGCCCCGCGGGCCCTGGTACCGCCGCATCGCGCCGCGCTACATCGCCCTGATCGTCGCCGGCGTGCTCGTGGTGGGCGGCGGCATCGCGGTCGGCGCCGTGCAGCTGCTGTCCGGCGACGACTCGACCGGCGGGTCCAGCAGCAGCAGCGGTGGCGGTGCGGCCGACACCGAGTCTGCCCGCCGGGAGCGAGAAGGCCAAGCGCACGCCGCGTCCGGCCCGGCGACGTGTCGGTGGCGGTGCTCAACGCGACCGGCGGTCCCCGGCCTGGCCAAGCAGTTCGGCGACCAGGCGCAGGCCGCCGGGCTTCAAGCGCGACAACGTGGGCAACGCGCCCGGCGGCGAGCAGCGCGCCGAGTCCGTCGTCCTGTACGCGCCCGGCAAGCAGCGCGAGGCCCGACTCGTGGCCCGCAAGTTCGACGTGTCGAACATCGAGCCCGTCGACGCGCCGTCGCGCGGGCTCGCGCCGCAGGCCGACGTGGTCCTGGTCATCGGCGCCGAACAAGACCCCCTAACCAGCCTCCGGTCCCCGCTTCCGCTCTGGCGGGGCCGCTACGGTCCCCGCGTGTCCCAACCCGACTTCCTCGACCTGTCCGCCTCGGCCGAGCCAAGCCGCGCGAGCGCGGGGTGACGCACGTGATCGACACCGGGCTGAGCACGCGACGCGGCCGCCGGGCTGATGGCCGGCGCCGCGGACTACGTCGACCTGGTCCGGCTGGGCTGGGGATCCGCGTACGTGACGCGCGACCTGCCCGCGAAGCTCGACGCCTACCGCGACGCGGGCGTGGAAGTGATGCTGGGCGGCACGCTCACCGAGCTGGCCTGGCTGCGCGGCTGCGATCGACGGGCTGCGGCGATGGCTCGACGAGCTCGGCATCGACCACGTCGAGGTCTCGAGCGGCACGGTGACGATCCCGCCGGGCGAGAAGCTCGAGCTGATCGAGCGCCTGGCCGCCGACTTCACGGTCTTCGCCGAGGTGGGGGAGAAGGACCCGGCCGCGATCCTCGCCCCCTACCGCTGGGTGGAGCTGATCCGCGACGCGCTCAGCGCCGGCGCCGACCAGGTGATCTGCGAGGGCCGCGCCACCGGTGACGCCGGCATGTACCGCCCGGACGGCGAGGCGCGCACCGGCCTGATCGACGAGATCGTCCACGAGATCGACACCGAGCAAGCTGATCTTCGAGGCGCCGCAGAAGCACCAGCAGGTCTGGTTCATCCAGCATTTCGGGCCCGACGTGAACCTGGGCAACGTGCTGCCCGAGGACGTGATCTCGCTGGAGACGCTGCGGCTCGGCCTGCGCGCCGACACCCTGAAGCTGTTCCACGGACGCGAAGTGATCTACCTCGCCCGCCACGGTGAGACGGACGACAACGCCCGTCGGGTCGTGCAGGGCTGGATCGACACGCCGCTGAACGAACGCGGCCGCGAGCAGGCGCGCGAGCTGGCCGAGCGGGTCGGCGGGCATGGGCATCGCGGCGATCTGGACCAGCCAGCTCGCCCGCGCGCGCGGAGACCGCGCGGATCGTGGGTGAGGCGATCGGCGTCGAGCCGCGGGTCGACGACCGGCTGGCCGAGTCGCGCCGCGGCGCGCTGGGAGGGCCGCGTCGCTCGACGAGATCGAGGCGAGCGAGCCCGACGCGTGGGCGGCCTGGAAGCGCGGCGGGCCCGGCTTCCGCTTCCCCGGCGGCGAGTCGCTGCTGGAGCACCAGCGCCGCGTGCTGGCCGCTCTCGACGCCGTCCGCGCGCGGCGATCAGCCTGCGCTGGTCGTGGCACACGGCGGCACGATCCGCTGCGCGATCTGCGCGCACCATCCGAGCGGCCTGGACGCGTTCTGGTCGATCGCGGTGCCGAACGCCGAGCTGATCCCGCTCGGCGAGGCCGCGCGCGGCGTGACGCGGGTCCGCACCCCGCCGCTCGCGCTCGTCGGCGTTCGCGCTGCTCGCGGCGTCCACGTTCGCCGCGTTCTTCGTCACCCAGCGGCTGAAGGACTCCGACCCGGTCGTCAAGCGGATCGCCACGCCGCTGGTCGTCTCCCCGAACGGCGACGGGCGCAAGGACACCGCGAGGATCACGCTTCGAGCTGCCCAAGGGCGACCGCACGACCGTCGCGCTCGTGACCGCGGGCGGCGACGAGCGGCGGCCGCCTGCTGGACGACCGGCGTCTGGGCCGCGGCCGCCACGACGCGTCGACGTGGGACGGCCGCGACGACGACGGCCAGGTGCTGCGCGACGGCGCCTACTACGTGCGCGTGTCGCTGCGCCGCCAGGCGCGCGCGGTCACCGGGCCGCGCCCGATCACGCTCGAGACGACGCCGCCGCGGCCGCGGCTCCAGTCGGCCCAGCGCCTGCGCGACGGCAGCGTGCGGCTGCGCTACACGGGGCCGAGCAGCCCGCCGCCGCGTCATGACGCGTCTACCGCACCGACGGCGGCAAGGCGCGCGAGGTCGCGCGCTTCATCGGGCGTGCGCGACCAGAACGTGCAGATCTGGGACGGCTTCGTCGGCCTCGAGCGCCTGCCGCCGGGCGACTACGCGTTCGGCGTCACCGTGCAGAACAAGGCGCTCGTCGCGGGCTCGTGGCCGACCGAGGCTGCCGCCGACGCGCGACGACCTCGCAGCCGCGCACCGGCGTGACGTTCACCGACCTCGACCTGGCGCCGCCGCTCGAGCCGATCCGCGTCGGGCACGGTCGCGCGCGTGCGCGGTCGGCGGCCCGTCGCGGCGGTTCCGCTGGAAGCTGACGCGGCTCGGGTCGATCCGGCCGCTGCGCCGCGGGCAAGGGCAGCGGGCACACGCTCGCCTTCCGCGTCCCGGCCGACGCGCCGACCGGCGTCTACACGCTGGCCGTCGAGGGCGCGGGCCACCGGGCCACGGCACCGATCGCCGTGCGCGAGGGCGGCGCCGGCGCCCGTCCTGGTCGTCCTGCCGGCGATCGCCTGGCAGGGCCGCAACGCGGTCGACGGCGACCGCGACGGGTTCGACGAGACGCTCGACGACTCGCGCGCGGTCGGGCGTCGACCGCGCGCGTTCGCCGACGGGCGCCCGCCCGCGGGGTTCGCCGCCGCAGGTCGCGCCGCTCATGCGCTTCCTGGGCCGCCGCGACTACGACCTGACCACCGACCTGGCGCTGGCGCGCGGGCAGCGGCCCGAAGCTGCGCGCGTACCAGGGGCTGCATGTTCGCGGGCGACGAGCGCTGGCTGCCCGCCGACCCTCAACCGCCGGCTGCGCGCGTACGTGCAGGGCGGCGGCAAGGTCGCGTCGTTCGGCGCGCGACGCGTTCCGGCGCCGCGTCACGCGTGACCGACGAGCTGCTGCGCCGACCCGAGCCGCCCCGAGCGCACCAACGTGTTCGGCGAGCGGACGAGCCCGGCGGACGCCCGCGAGCCCGGCGCCGCTCGTGCGCGAGCGCGACGGCCTGCAAGCTGTTCGAGGGCACGGACGGGCTGATCGGCGCTGTTCGCAGCTTCGAGCGCTCGGACGGGTTCGCCGGCGGCGCGCGGCTCGAGACCGCCGCCGGGCGCGACCCGGGCAAGCCCGCGTTCGTCGGCTACCGGCTGGGCGACGGCGTGGTGGTGCGGGTCGGCGTGCGCGGCTGGGCCGCGGCGCTCGACGACGGTGACGAGGAAGCGAAGGTGACGAAGCGGATATGGGCGCTCCTCTCGCGCTAGCCCCGCTCCTGCCGAGCGCGGGCATCGTCGCCACCGCGCTGGCGGTCGCCGGCGGTCTTCGCGCTGCCCAGCCTCGCGCGGCGCGGGCGATCGCCGCGATCGCCGCGCTCGTGCTCGCGCCCGCGCTGCTGCTCGGCGAGCTGTGGGGCAACCCGCAGATCGAGAGCCTGCGCGACCGGCCGGCCGCGCTGGCGGTCGCGCTGATCGCTGGGCGTCGCGCGTGATCGTCGCGCTCGGCGGTGCTGTTCGTGCGCTAGCCCGCCGCTGCTGCCGCTGCTGGCGTTCGCGGCGCTGCCGTTCCGCATCCCGGTCGAGACCGGCGGCGAGTCGGCCAACCTGCTCGTGCCGCTGTACGCGGTGGTCGCGGGCGGCGTGGCCGCCTACGCGTGGGTCCGCCTGCGCGGCGGGCGCGAGGGCTGGATCGACGAGCCGGTCGAGCCGCGCGCGCGTCGAGCTGGCGCTGGTCGCCTTCCTGGCCGCTGTACGCGCTCCAGGCGGGCTACTCGAGCGACTTCGAGCAGGCGGTCAAGAACGTCGCGTTCTTCTACGTCCCGTTCGCGCTGCTGCTGAAGCTCCTGACCGCGGTCGCGTGGACGCAGGCGGCTGGCCGTCCGCTGCCTGGGCATCACCGTCGGGCTGGCCGTCTGCTTCGCCGCGATCGGCTTCTGGGAGTACCAGGCGCGCGAGCTGCTGTGGAACCAGAAGGTCATCGAGTCGAACCAGTTCGAGAGCTACTTCCGCGTCAACTCGCTGTTCTTCGACCCGAACATCTACGGCCGCTACCTGGCGCTCGTGATGGTCGCGCTGGCGGCGGTGCTGCTGTGGCAGAGGCGACCGCGCGACATCGCGCTGACCGCGCTCGTGCTGGCCGTGCTGTGGGGCGGCCTGGTGCTGACGTTCTCGCAGTCGAGCTTCGCCGCGCTGCTCGTCGGGCTGATCGTGATCGCCTGCGTGCGCTGGCGGCCGTGGCCGATCCTGGCCGGCGTCGGCGCGGTCGGCCTGGTCGCGCTCGTCGTGGTGGTCGCCGCGCCGGGGGCGGTGGGCATCGACACGGGGTCGAAGAACCCGCTCGACAAGGCGACGAGCGGCCGCTTCGAGCTGCTCGCGCGGCGGGCTCGACATGTTCGTCGACCGGCCCGTCTGCGGGGTACGGGTCGGGCGCGTTCGCCGAGCGCTTCCGCGAGCGCGAGAACGCGAGCTCGCGCCGGGCGGCGTCGGCGTCGCACACGATCCCCGTGACGATCGCGGCCGAGCAGGGCATCATCGGCCTGATCGCCTACGGCGCGGTGCTGTTCTTGGCGTTCCAGCTGCATGTTCGAGCCGGCTGCGCTGGACCCACCGCCGCGGGCCGCCGACGCTGCCGCCGCTCGGGCGCACGATCGTCGCCGCCTGCGTTCACGGCGCTCGTCTTCCACACGATGACCTACGCGGCGTTCCTCGAGGACCCGATCACCTGGACGCTGATCGGCCTCGGGATCGCGATCCGGCTCACTCCCGCCGCTTCGACTTCCTCTTCTTCGGACGAGCTTCTGGAGAGTCCTTCGGAACGAACCCGTACAGCGTCGTATAGCCGGTGAGGTAGAGGCGCTTGCCGTCGGAGATGACCGGCGTGAACGACCCGCGGCGGGTACTTGAAGACGCGCTTGCCGTTGCGCACGTCGAGGCCGCTGGTCTCCTTGGCGGCCAGGTTCGCGAAGTAGACGACCTTGCCGACGACCGTCGGCGAGCCCGGAGATCTTGCCGCCCGCGCTGTAGCTTCCAGCGCTCCTTGCCGTTGCGCGCGTCGAGCGCGTAGAAGTTGCCGTCGTAGGAGCCGATGTAGACGGTCGGCCGGTGCCCGGCGACGCGCGCGACCGCCGGCGACGCGTACACGTAGCCGCCGGTCGAGTGGCTCCAGGCGAGCTTGCCGTTGCGGGCGACGAACGAGTAGACGCGGCCGTCGAGGCTGCCGAGGTAGACGCGGCCGAACTTGACCGCGGGGGTCGAGTAGACGCGGCCGACGCGCCCGAACGAGCGCCCGCTCGTGCCGGTCTTCCAGATGCGCTTGCCGCGCAGGTCGAGCGCGGTCACCGACCCGCCGTAGTCGCCGAAGTAGAGCTTGCCGTCCGAGAACGCCAGCGCGCCCTTGACCGCGCCGCCCGCCTTGTAGGTCCAGGCCGATCCTGCCGGTGCTCGCGTCCATCGCCGTAGACGGTGCCGTTCTCCGACCCGAAGAAGACGCGGTTGTTGACGACGATCGGCGACGACTCCGAGCGGCTGGCCAGCTTCTTGCGCCAGCAGGATCCGGCCCGTCTTGCGCGTCGAGCGCGGTGATGTGGCCGGACAGCGTGGCGATGAACAGGCGGCCGCGGTCGTAGCCCGGTGACGACGCGTTCAGCTTGCCGATGCGCCGCTGCCACCTGACGCTGCCGCTCTTGCGCGTTCAGGGCGACGGCCACGCCGTCGTTGCGCGACGATGTAGAGCACGCCCTTGGCCAGGACGGGCGGGAACTCCATGAGCTGGCGGTCGCCGCGGTACTTCCAGATCGGCTTGAACGGCGGCTCGACTCCGCGCGCAGGTAGCGCGCGCGGTTGGGCGTGTAGCCGAAGTCGGGCCAGACGAACGTCTCGCGCCTTGCGCTTCTTCTTCTTGTCCGGCTCGGCGGCGGGGCGCCGGCTGGTCGCTCGGTGTCCTGGAACTCGGCGTTCTCGTCGGTGACGTCGCCGGGCGCCTTGATCCACGTGTTGTAGACGACGCAGCGCGGTGATTCCGCCCAGCACGACGACCGCCGCGAGTACGAACGGCCACCGGCGCTTGAGGAAGGCGAGAAGCGAGCGCATGGGGGGTTACTGGCTGCGGCGCGCGTCGAGTCGCCGGTTGTATTCGACGGCGGCTTCGCGGATTCCCTCGCCCCGCCGGGGGAGGAGCGCCTGCAGCGCGTGTAGACGGTAGCGGGACGCGTCATGGCCCGGCAGCACCAGCGCGGCGAGCGCCCGGACCGCGTACGACCAGGCGGTCAGGACGCGCACCGCGAGCGCCGCCGGCCCGGCCGTGGTGCTTGCGCATGTAGGGGTCGCGGTTGCGGTGGAACTCGACGATCCGGCGGCCGGCCGCGGCCAGGTCGGTCGAGAGCTGCTCGTGGTGGATCGCCGTCGCCCCGGTCACGAGCAGCGATGTGCCAGCCGGCGTCGTGCAGGCGCTTCTGGAAGTCGGTCTCGTCCGAGTAGACGAAGAACGCGCGGGTCCAGGTAGCCGACCTCGGCGGCGGCCTCGCGGCGGACGAGCATCGCGCTCGACTGCGCCCAGCCGACCTCGCCGGCATCGCGCTGGGTCACGAGCCGCCGGTGCAGGAACGCCGCCTGGGCCAGCGCCGTGCCGACGCCCGGGCAGCCGCCACGCGGTGGGCTGCGGCGTCGCCGCTCGGGTCGAGCAGCTGGGCGGCGGCAACCGCGGCGTTCGGGTCGGCGTCGAGGGCGGCCACCAGGCGCTCCGCGGCGTTCGGCTGGAGCTCCGCGTCCTCGTTCAGGAGCAGCGCGTAGCGGCCGGTCGCCTCTCGGAGCAGCGTCGAGTCGTTCTCGGCCTTGCCGGTGCGGCGGTCGAGCGCGATCAGCTTCACCTCCGGGTGCTCGGCGCGCACGTAGTCGGCGCTCCCGTCGTCGGACGCGTTGTCGAGCACCAGCGTCTCGGTCGCCAGCCCGGGCGGCTCGGTGCGCCGCGATCGCGGCCAGGCAGCGCTCCAGGTGGTGGCGGCCGTTGGTGTTGACGACGCAGTAGGACAGGTCCATCGCGCCGCAATGATGGCCGCTGCCCTTCCGCGCGGTGGTTGAGAGGCCGCCCGGTGGGTAGGCATCCATGTAGATGACTGCGTTGTTCGGCTGGAATCTCGACGTGGGCAGCTGGATCGTGCCGGGCGTCTTCCTCATGGTGATCTTCGCGACCTCGTGGGGCTGGTACACACGGACGGGCAGCGGGATCGACGAGCACCCGATCGACGACCGCGCGCGATCGCCCGGCGCCCAGGGGCCGGCGACCGTCTCCGGAGCGGGGCGCGCGCCCGAGAGCAAGAGCCGAAGCCGGTCGGTCACCTCGCGGCGGCGGCAGACCGAGTAACGCCCGCCGGGTCCGCGCGACAGGCCGCGACTACCGTTCCGCGGCGACCATGCGCGTCCACCTGGTCGACCCGTCGGCGTTCACGCCGCCGTACGACCACGCCCTGGCGGCGGCGCTGGCGCGCGCGGGCACCGACGTCGAGCTGGTCACGAGCCGCTTCCTGTACGGGCCCACGCCGGCGCCGCACGGCTACCGCGTCGACGAGCGCTTCTACGGCGCGTCGGCCCGCCCGCGCGCGCGCCGCGACGGCCGCGCGCGGATGGCGGTCAAGCTGGCCGAGCACGTGCCGGAGATGCTGGCCTACCGCCGCGCCGCCCGGCGGGCCGACATCGTGCACTTCCAGTGGCTGACCGTGCAGCCGGTCGACTGGGCGCTCCTGCCGTCGGGCCCGGCCGCGGGTTCTGACCGCGCACGACGTGATCCCGCGCGAGCCGCGCCCGGGCCAGATCGCCGCGACGCGCCGCCTCGTCCACCGCATGGACGCCGTCGTCGTCCACTCCGAGCACGGCGCCGGGCGGCTCGAGGACGAGCTCGGCCTGCCGCGCGACCGGATCCGGGTGATCCCGCACGGCGCGTTCGACCACTACGCGCGGATGCCCGACGCCGCGCCGCTGCCCGACGAGCTGGCCGCGCGTCGAGGGGCCGGTGATCCTCTGCTTCGGCCTGCTGCGCCCGTACAAGGGGATCGACGTGCTGCTCGAGGCGTTCCGCGCAGGTCGAGGGCGCCGAGCTGTGGATCGTCGGGATGCCGCGGATGCCGATCGAGGCCGCTGCGCGAGCTGGCCGCCCGCGCGCCCGGGACGGGTGCGCTTCGTCCCCCGCTTCGTCACCGACCGCGAGATCCCGGCGTACTTCCGCCGCGCCGACGTCGTCGTGCTGCCCTACCGCGAGATCGACCAGTCGGGCGTGCTCTACACGGCGCTCGCGTTCGGCAAGCCGCTCGTGCTGTCGCGCGTCGGCGGCTTCACCGAGGTCGGCGAGCGCCACGGCGCGGCGCGGCTCGTGCCGCCCGGGCGATGCGGAGGCGCTGGCCGGCGCGCTGAACGTGCTCGTGGCCGATCCGGCGGAGCGCGCGCGGCTGGGCGAGGCCGCCGCCCGCGCCGCCGCCACGCACTACTCATGGGACGACATCGCGCGCCGCCACATCGAGCTCTACCGCGAGTTGCTGACGGCGTGATCCCCGCGGCTAAAGCAGGTCGCGCTTGCTGATGAACGCGACTGCCGCGGCCGTGAACAGGGCGAGCCAGCCGAACTCGAGCAGGATCCCCGCGGCCGCCGAGAACAGGTCGGGGTCCGGCTCGCCGTCCGGGCCGACCCCGGTGATCGAGGCGGGCAGCCCCGCCGAACGGCCCCCACCTCCAGACGTCGAACGCCAGCCCGGAGAGTGCGCTGTCGACAACCAGGAGATCAGGCGAGCAGCGCAACGATCACGCCGGCCTGGTTGCGGATCAGCGTCCCGACGCAGACGCCGAGCGGGCCGAAGAACGCCGCCACGACCAGGTTGCGCCACAGGATGTCGAGCAGGTCGCCGAACGACAGCGTCACCTCGTCGCGGGCCGACAGGATCAGCGCGCCGACCGGCATGATCGCCAGGTTCACGAGCAGCGACAGCAGGACGCCGGCGGCCGCGTAGGCGGCGAGCTTCGCGGCCATCAGCACAAGTCGCCGCGGTGCGGACAGCACCGTGCTGGCGATCGTGCGGTGGCGCAACTCGCCGGCCATCCCGATCGCGCCGAGCAGCAGGATGAACAGTCCCGTGAAGTCGCGCGGTGAACAGCGTCGCGCACGTCGTTCTGCGTCGAGGTCGGTCGGCCAGCGAGGCGAACAGCGCGACGACGAGGAGCGACAGCGCCCGCTGCGGTCGCCGTCAGCGCGAAGAACGTGCGCGTCGTGCGCAGCTTGATCAGCTCGGCCTGCAGCGCGCGCCTCACGTCGCGCGCTCCGTCGTCGGCCGTGAGCTCGAAGAAGGTGTCCTCCAGCGATCGGGCTCGCGGGGTAAGCCGGTAGAGGGTCAAGCCGTCCTCGGCGGCGGCGATGCCGACCTGCTCGGGCGCCGCGCTGACCACCAGGTCCTCGCGCGCTCGCGCCGCGCTCGACATGGTGTCCGCGGCGGGTCAGCGACTCGCGCAGGTGGTCGGGGTAGGGGCTGCGGACGTCGGTGACGGGCGCGCCGCCGTCGCCCAGCACGTCCTGGAGCGACCCGCGCGCCCGCAGCTCGCCCTTCGCGATCACCACGACGTCGTCCACTGCCTGCGCGACCTCGGCCAGCAGGTGGCTCGACACCAGCACCGCGCGGCCCTCGCCGGCCAGCCGGCGCATCAGGTCGCGCAGCCAGCGGATGCCGCCCGGGTCGAGGCCGTTGGTCGGCTCGTCGAGGATCAGGATGCCGGGGTCGCCGATCAGCGCGGAGGCGATCGCCAGCCGCTGGCGCATGCCCTGGGAGTACTGGCCGACGCGTCGGCTCTCCGCGCCGCGCAGCGCGACCAGGTCGATCAGCTCGTCCACCCGCGACGCTGGGTGGCCGCCGGCCGCCGCGAGCACACGCAGATGGTTGATCCCCGAGCGGCCGGGGTGGAAGGAGGTGTCCTCGAGCATCGCGCCGACCCGCCCGCTCGGGTCCTCGATCTGCTCGTAGTGGCGGCCGTCGATCGTGGCGTCGCCGCCGCGTCGGGCGGATCAGGCCGAGCACCATCCGCAGCGTCGTGCTCTTGCCCGCGCCGTTCGGGCCGAGGAAGCCGGTGACGCGGCCCGGCTCGACCGCGAACGACAGGTCGCGCACCGCCTGCACGGCGCCGAAGTTCTTCGACAGGTTGGATACCTCGATGGCCGCCACGGCGGCCCGGCACGCTAGGCCGGAATGCCAAGATCCTCGCCGTGCTCCGCGCCGTCTTCTGGGCCTGCGCCCTCGCGATCGTCTACACGCACGCCGGCTATCCGGCGCTGCTGAAGCTGCTCGCGCGCGGGCGCGGCGGTGGCGGCTGGAGCCCGAGCGGCGACCTGCCGCGCGTGTCGCTGGTGATCGCCGCCTACGACGAGGAGGACGTGATCGCGGCGAAGGTGCGCGGCGTGCTGGCGCTCGACTATCCGCGCGACCGCCTGGAGGTGATCGTCTGCTCCGACGGGTCGAGCGACGCGACGGTCGCGCGGGCCCGCGAGGCGGGCGCCGACCTGGTGCTGGACCTGCCGCGCGGCGGCAAGGTGCGCGCACAGGACGCCGGCGTGGCGCGGGCCGGCGGCGACCTGATCGCGTTCTCCGACGCGAACTCGGCCTGGGAGCCCGACGCGCTGCGCCGGCTGGTCGAGCCGTTCGCGGATCCGGCCGTGGGCTACGTCTGCGGCCAGGTGCAGTTCGTCAACGACTCGGGCGACTCGCAGGAGGGCGCGTACTGGCGCTACGAGATGGCGGTGCGCTCGCTCGAGTCGTCGCTGGCCGGCGTCACCGCGGGCAACGGCGCGATCTACGCCGTGCGCCCGGACGCCTACGTCGAGGTCGACCCGCGCATGGGCCACGACCTGTCGTTCCCGTTCAACCTGACCAAGCGCGGCTGGCGCTGCGTCTACCAGCCCGAGGCGCGCGCCACGGAGAAGATGGTCCCCACCAACGAGGGCGAGTTCCTGCGCAAGCGCCGGATGATGAGCCACACCTGGCCGATCGTGATCGAGGGCGGGATGCTCTCGCCGCGCGGTTACTCGCCGGCCTACGCGCTCGAGATCGCGTCGCACCGCGTGCTGCGCTACGTGTCGCCGTTCCTGCACCTGAAGGCGCTGTTCGCGAACGCGCTGCTGCTGCGCCGGGGCGGCGTCTACCGGCTGACGTTCGCGGCGCAGCTCGGGCTGCTCGCGGCGGCGCTGGCCGGCTCGCGACCGTCGAGCCCGCGCGTGCTGAAGCTGGCCTGGTACTACGCGCTGGTCACGGCCTCCCCGGCGGCCGGCCTGGTCGACTACCTGCGAACGGGCACGCCCGCGGAGTGGGAGAAGGCGGAGGGAACGCGGTAGGCGGAACGCTCGCTCCGGCCCGGGTGGGCGCCTTTGACGCCCTATAGGGGAGTCAAAAGCGCCCAGTGCCTCCGAACGCGTCGGGCGGCGGCCACCCGCGCTGCCGCTGTCCTCCGTCCCACCCCCTCCCCAGCCCAATCAGTGCGGCGACGAAGCGCGACACGGCCCCGCGCGGAGCTCCACCACTACCGTCCACGCCCGTGCTCACCCGCGCCTTCGACATCGTCACCGCCGCGGCGCCCTCGTGATCACGCGCCCCGATCCTCGCGATCAGCGCCCTCGCCATCCGCCTCGAGACCCCCGGCCCGGTGATCTACCGCCAGCGCCGCGTCGGCAAGCACGGCGACCCGTTCGAGATGCTCAAGCTCCGCACGATGGTCTCCGGCGCCGAGCACCAGGGCGCCGGCCTGGCCGTCAACGAGGGCGACCCGCGCATCACCCGCACCGGCGCGATCCTGCGCCGCTTCTCGCTCGACGAGCTGCCGAACCTGGTCAACGTGCTCAGGGGGGAGATGTCGATCGTCGGCCCGCGCCCGACCGTGCAGGTGCAGGTCGACCAGTACACGGACCGCCAGCGCCGCCGGCTCGAGGTCAAGCCGGGCATCACCGGCTGGGCCCAGGTCAACGGCCGCACGAGCCTGCCCTGGAACGAGCGGATCGAGCTCGACGTCTGGTACGTCGACCACCGCAGCCTGCGGCTCGACGTCGAGATCCTGGCCCGGACGGTGCGGATGCTCGTCACCGGCGAGGGCCTCTACAAGGGAGAGACCGGCGGATGGAAGCCGGTCGAGTAGCCGTCATCCTCACGGGCGTCGGCAAGCGCTACGACATCGTCAGCGCGTTCGCCGAGCACGCGTTCACGATCGCGGCCGACCCGTCGCCGCTCGCGCCCGCGCAGTACGCGGCCGACCTCCGCGTCGCGCCGCCGCGCATCGACGACCCCGAGCTACGTGCCGTTCCTGCAGCGGCTGGTCGCCGAGCACGACGTCAAGGCGGTCGTCCCGCTCACCGACCTGGACATCGAGGTGCTGGCCCGCGCCGACCTGCCGGCGTTCGTGCCCGACGGCGACATCGCCCGCGACACCTTCGACAAGTACGGCACCCACGAGACGCTGACGCGGCTCGGCCTGCCCAGCCCGCCCACCGTGCTTCCCGGCGAGGAGCCCGAGTCGTACCCCGTCATGGTCAAGCCCCGCTGGGGCTCCGGCGCCCGCTCCATCCACCCGGCGGCCGACCGGCGCGAGATGGAGTTCTTCATCGACTACGTCAAGGAGCCGGTGATGGTGCAGCGCCTGATGGGCGGCCCCGAGTTCTCGATCGACCTGCTGTGCGACCTGGACGGCGTCTGCCTGAACGCGATCCCGCGCACGATGATCGAGTCGCGCGGCGGCGAGTCGATCAAGGGCACGGTCATCCACGACGAGGAGCTGATCGACCTGGGCAAGCGGGTCGGCGAGGCCCTCGGCGTGCGCGGCCCGTGCACGGTGCAGGCGTTCCGCGATCCCGAGATCGGGCTGGGCATCACCGACGTCAACACGCGCTTCGGCGGCGCGTTCCCCGCGCCCGATGTACGCCGCGCTGCCCGGTCGCACCTACCCCGAGCTGATCGTGAGGATGGCCCGGGGCGAACGCGTCGAGCCCCACGTCGGCGAGTTCCGCCACGGCCACACGTTCACGCGCTGGTACTGGCAGCTCGAGCTCGACGCCGACCAGAGCCCGACCGGCCGCGACATCGTCCCGAACGGCCCGCGCCCGCCGCGCTGAGCTCCGGAGCACCTACCTCCTCCGCCGACGGAGGAGGTAGCCGCTAGATTGGTTGCGGGCACAAGATCATTTCCGCGCCCGACGCATGACCGTCACACGCAGCACACCAGCCCGCCGCACGGGCGGAGAGAGGCTCACACCGCTGGAGCTCGGCGCGTGGCGCGAGTTCCTCCGCGTCCACGCGGTGCTGACCCGCGAGCTCGACGAGGAGCTGCGCCGCTCCCACGGCCTGCCGCTGTCCTCCTACGACGTGCTCGTCAACCTCGAGAGCGCGCCGGGCCGGCAGATGCGGATGTCCGAGCTGGCCGACGCCGTGCTGCTCGTCCCGCAGCGGCCTGACCCGGCTGGTCGAGCGCCTGGAGCGCGAGGGGCTTCTGTCGCGGGCCGACTGCCCGGACGACGCACGCGGATCGCTGGCCGTGCTCACCGACGCCGGCGTGGCCCGCCTGGCCCAGGCCCGCAAGACGCACCTGCGCGGCGTGCGCGAGCGCTTCCTCGACCGCTTCTCCGACGAGGAGCTCGAGCGGCTCGGCGAGCACTGGATCCGCCTGCTGTCACACGGCGAAGGCGCCTAGCGCCTGCTAGCGCCGGCCGGCGGGCGCCTCGGTGCCGCCGGCACCGTCGCCGGCCCCGGGAGCCGGCGCCGGCGCGGTCGAGTCCGGAGCGGGCGCCGGGGCTGCGGTCCCGCCGCCGCCCTTCTTGACCCGCACGAAGAACCACTTGCCGTAGATCGGGAGGTTCTTGCCGTCGCCGGCGAAGATCATCCGCATCCGGTAGAGCCCGGCGTTCGTGATCCGGATCCGCGCGACGAACTTGCCCGTGCTCGCACGTGCGGGCACGCGCGCGACGACGCCCTTGCGGCCCTTGCCCGAGCGCCGCTCCACGACCAGGCGGACCGACGCCTTGCGCGGCGCGATCGTGCCCGGCACGCGTGATCAGCCCCTTGGGCGCCACGCGGGAGGCGGGCCGCGTCCAGGAGAGCAGCGGGCGGACGCCGATCACCGACGGCCTTCGACTGGCTGGGCTCGTGGGTCGCGTCGCCCGGGAAGCGCACCCGCACGACCGCGCGCTTGCTCGGGTTGAACTGAAGCGCGAACGAACCGCCGGTGCCGGTCGTGCCGCGGACGATCGTCTTGAAGGACCCGTTCGAGGCCTGGCGCTGGAGCTGGACCGGCAGGCCGCGCCTGAAGGCCGCCGCCGAACGACGAGAGGTTGCCGGTCACGCGCGCGGGCTGGGGGTAGGCGACGATCGTCGGGCGGCGTCGCGACCGTCCGCGTGGCGGCCTGGCCGTCGCCGGTGCCCGCGCTCGGCTGCTGCGGCGCCTGGTTGCCGACCCGGTTGCGCAGGTCGGGCAGCTGCGCGTACAGCGCGTCGCCCGGGCACGAGGTGTTGTTGCCGTCGCGGTGGCCGGAGATGCGGTTGAGCGTCACCGGCGTGCCGGCCGCCCAGCGGTTCGAGTCGCCGCCCGCCGAGGTGACGGTCACGGTGCCCGCGGTGGGCGCGCCGTGCAGCGGGAGCTTCCACCGGATCAGGCGGGCCATCGCGTCGATCGCCTCGTTCGACTGGGGCACGCTCCTCGAACGTGCCGATGTTGGCGATCCCGGTCGACACGGAGTTGAAGCCCTGCGGCCTGCGCGCCGATCACCGGCGGCGTCGACGCCGCCGGCCCGACCCTCGTAGATCGTCCCGTACTTGTCGACGAGGAAGTTGTAGCCGATGTCGTTCCACCCGTTCGAGTTGCGGTGGTAGCGGCAGATGCCGAGCACGACCGACGGGCGCCTCCTCGCGCGAGTAGTCGTTCAGGTTGACCGTGTGGTGGACGAACGCCAGCTTCACCTCGCCGTAGTCCGGCGCGCTGCGCGGCGGGCAGTTCTGCGCGCCCCAGCCCTCGCGCGAGACCATCGCCGGCTGCGTCCCGGCGGCGCGGATGGTCCGCTGCCTGGCGGTCCGCAGGCGGTCGGCGGCGGTCGCCGTGCCGGTGGTGTTGACGAAGTGGAGCCGGGCGCCGGGCAGCCGCCGCTCCGACCGGTACTGCACCCAGTCCGCCTGGCCGGCCCAGGCGGGGCCGGACAGCGCCGCGGGCGGCGCGCTCGCCGCGACCGCCGTCGGGACCCTCGGCGCTCGTCGTCTCGAGCTCGCGCCACGCGGTCCAGCGCCCGCCGTCGCGGCGTCACCCGCACCTGCAGGTGCGTGTGCTCGCCGCGGGCCGCGCCAGCGCAGGCCGACCACGTTGAAGCGCTTCGGCGCGCTGCAGCGGCGGCGACACGTACTCGCGCCGCGCGCCCGCACCGGACACTCCGGCCGTGGGCGCCGACAGCTCGAAGTCGACCGGCTTGGGCGAGTACGGCTTGGCCGACGCGCCGGAACGGCGACCAGCGAGAGCGCCCCTGCGATCAGCGCGGCGAGGAGGGGGAGGGTCCGCGACATCGAACCCGGAACACGGTGACAGACGGCCTGTTGCGGCTGAAAGAGTTATTGCAAACGTGACGTTTGCAACGAACTCTGCGAGCTAGGGGACCTGCTCGGGACCCTGGTCGCGGTAGCGGTCGCGGAACAGTCGCAGCGCGTCCCACGTCTTGTCGTTGACCTTCGCGCAGGTGATCGACCGCGTCCACGGCCGACGCGGCGACCTGCGACGGGCATCTTGCGCGTGTTCGGCGCCAGGAGCATGTGGTAGTCGTCCTCGTCGAACAGCGCCTTCATCTGGCCCTTGAGCTGCGCCGCGGCATTGGGCTGGAACCAGAGGATCACCCGGCCGTGCTCCAGCGAGTGGACGAGGTGCTCCATCGGCGGCGACTCGAAGTAGGCGCCGTCCTCGGACGGGATCTCGAAGTGGTTGCCCGACGTCGGCGGGTTGGTCTTGTACTCGACGTGTCCGTTCACGTGGCTGCGGCCCTCGGACTCGAACGTCTTGACCGTGCAGTCGGCGGCCGGCCGCGGCCTGGTCCAGGTTCGTCGCCTGCGCCTTCGGGATGCTGGCCTTGACGAAGTCGCCGGACCTCGGCTCGGCCGCGCGGTTCTCGCCGCCGTCGCCGGAGGAGTCGTCGCCCCCGCCGCCCGCGAGGATCACGACGGCGATCGCGATGATCGCGGCCGCCACCAGCGCGCCCGCGACCCCGAAGCCGACCATGCGCTTGCGGCGCTCGGCGGCGGCGGCCTCCTGGGCCTTGCGCTCGCGCTCGGCGCGCAGCTGCTTCCTTCTGCTCCTTGCGGCTGGCCATGGCCTAGAAAATACCTGCGCGGCTGAAAGTGCCCCTAAGCGCTGGCGCGGCGCTTGCGGGCGGCGGACGCCTTGACCGGGCGCCAGCACTCGTCGACGAAGCGGGCGATCTCG
The DNA here is from genome assembly GCA_963724205.1 of uncultured Actinomycetes bacterium. Classification (GTDB taxonomy): domain Bacteria; phylum Actinomycetota; class Thermoleophilia; order Solirubrobacterales; family Thermoleophilaceae; genus CAVRTK01. The sequence continues at coordinate 499,629 of CAVRTK010000001.1, forward strand.
CCGGTGAGCCGCTCGGGCGCCACGCGCAGCTCGAGCAGCGAGCTGGCCTCGAGCAGCCGGCCGTTCGGCAGCTCGCGGACGAGCATGTCGGAGTCGGAGAACGGGTGGATGGGGTCGCGCCCGTGGCCGATCACGAGCGCCTGCGTCTCGATCCGCGACCGCTCCTCGCGGGGCGGCGCGATCCGGCCGAAGAAGAGGCCCTGGAGCACCGCGCCCGACGGGCCGGGGTCCTGGGAGATCCAGTCGAGGCCCACGTCGCCGAGGTGCGTGAGCCCGCGGGGGACGAGCCGGGCCAGGCGGGCGATCTGGCGCGTGATCGGCGCGCCGAAGGTCAGCGACACCAGCAGCGGGGTGAACGCGAGCGCGCAGCCCAGCAGGGCGTTGTCCAGCACCGGCATCTCGATGACCATGCCCCGCAGCCGCTCCGGCGCCTGGCAGGCGGCCTCGAGCGTGGAGTTCGCGCCCAGCGAGGTCCCGGCCACCACCGCCTCGTCGATCCCCAGGTGGTCGAGCAGGGAGATCACCTGCTCCCCGAACACCGGCATCGAGTAGCGCCACATGTCCTTGGGGCGGTCGGACTCGCCGTGGCCGAGCAGGTCGAGCACGATCACGCGGTTTCCGCGCTCGGCCAGCGCACGCGCCAGCGGGGCGTGCATCTTGCGCGACAGCAGGAGGCCGTGGACGAGGACCAGGGGGCGTGAGCCCGATCCGTACTCGTCGTAGACCAGCCGCCAGCCGTCGTGATGGAAATGGCGCGTTCGGACCGTGACCACGGCGGCGGGAGCATAACCGGCCAACTCCGCGCCCTGCGCCGCGTTGCAATCAGCGAGATGGCGCGCCTGGACACTCATCCGGTTTGGTTATGGCACCGGAGCGTCAACAATGAAGGTATGGAGGCTTCCGCCCTTCGGCGTACACGCGCCCGGAGTCGTACCCCGCTCCCGACGCTTACTGGCCGCCTTTGGCGACGACCGGCTCGTCGACCAGGTCCGCCGCGGCAACGCGGCGGCGTTCGAGGTGCTCTTCGACCGCCATTACCGCGGCATCCTCGCGTTCTGCCGCCACATGCTCGGCTCGCGCGAGGAGGCCGAGGACGCCGTCCAGCAGACCTTCGCCTCCGCCTACACCGACCTTCAGGCGAACGATCGCGAGATCCGCCTCAAGGCCTGGCTCTACACGATCGCGCGCAACCGCTGCCTCTCGATCCTGCGCGCCCGCCGCGAGCAGCCCGCCGAGCTCGACGACGTCCCGACCGCCGGCCTCTCCGAGCAGGTCCAGCAGCGCGCCGACCTCCAGGAGCTTCTCGAGGACCTGCGCGAGCTGCCCGACGACCAGCGCGAGGCGCTCGTGCTCTTCGAGATCGGCGACCTCTCGCAGGCCGAGGTCGCGAACGTCATCGGAGTCGAGCCGATGAAGGTCAAGGCGCTCGTCTTCCAGGCGCGCTCGGCGCTGATCGAGAACCGCGAGGCGCGGGCGATCCCCTGCTCGGAGATCCGCGAGCAGCTCGCGACCGCCACCGGCGGCGCGCTGCGCCGCGGCCCGCTGCGCCGGCACCTGAAGGCGTGCGAGGGCTGCAGCGAGTTCCGCGACCAGGTGCGCACCCAGCGCCGCGCGCTGGCGCTCGCGCTGCCCGTCGTGCCGAGCCGCCGGCTTCAAGGAGAGCGTGCTCGGCGCGATCGGCTTCGGCGGCGGCGCCGGCGGCGGAGGCATCGCCGCGGGCGGCGGCATCGCGACCAGCAGCGCCAGCGGCACGGGCCTGTTCGCGTCGATCGGCGGCATCGGCATCGCCAAGCTGGCTGTCGGCGGCACGCTCGGCATCGGCGCGCTCGCGGCGGGCGGCGTGGCCGTGCACCGCGCGGTCGACGACGGCGGCTCGGGCCTCGAGAGCGCACAGGCCGCCGAGTCCGAGGGCGACAACGCGGCGGCCGGCGCCGGCCCGGACGGAACCGGCGGCACCCCGGGGCTGATCGCGGGCGAACGGGCGCGCGACGACGAGTCCCGCGACAGGAAGTCCGCCGACGAGACCTCCGACGACAAGAAGTCCGACGACAAGAAGTCCGGCGACAAGTCGAGCCGAGCAAACGGCGAGCACAGCCGCAAGCGCGGCGGCCGCCGCGGCCACGGCCGCAGAGGATCGCGCGGCAGCAAGAGCAGCAAACCAGGTCGTTCGACCGGACGCCGGTCCGGCGTGCGCGTGGGTGGGCGCTCCGGTTCGCGGGCCCCGCAGGCCGGGGGCAGCGCCGAGCATCGCACGCGGCGGGACCGGCGGCACCAACAGCGGCGGCCGGAGCACCAGTGGCTCCGACAACGCGGTCACTGACACGCCGGCCAGCGACGGCACCGCCGGGAGCAAGGGCGGCCGCACCACCACCCCGCCCCCGAGCGTCCCGCCGGCCAGCGAAGAGATCACATCGGGCGATGACGGCGCCGAGAAGCCCGTCCTGCCCGTCGACATTCCGCTGCCCTAGAAAGCGTCTCCGCGCCGGGCCGGGCGCGAGATTGCGCCCGCAACTGTCTGAGGAGTAGCATCGCCCCCCGATCACCGTCGAACGGGGAGGAGCCCGCATGAGTGGCACGGTTCGCGTGCGCGTAGACGTCAACGGCGAGACGCGCGAGAACGAGGTTGAGCCACGCTTGCTGCTCGTTCATTACCTGCGCGACGTGCTCGGCCTGACCGGGACCCACGTCGGCTGCGACACCACCAACTGCGGTGCGTGCACGGTCCACCTGAACGGCGAGTCGGTGAAGAGCTGCACGGTGCTGGCCGTGCAGGCCGACGGCGCCGAGGTCAAGACGATCGAGGGCATGAGCACGAACGGCGAGCTCCACCCGGTCCAGCAGGCCTTCCACGACAACCACGGCCTGCAGTGCGGCTACTGCACGCCGGGGATGATCATGGCCGCGGCCGACCTCCTGCAGCGCAACCCCAACCCGAGCGAGGAGGAGGTGCGCCACGGGCTCGAGGGCAACCTCTGCCGCTGTACGGGCTACCACAACATCGTCAAGGCCGTGCTCGATGCCGCCGGCAAGACCGAGGGGGTGAGCGCATGAGCACCGCCGAGGAGACCGCCAGCAGCGGCAACGGCTGGGTCGGCCAGGCCGTCAAGCGCAAGGAGGACCGGCCGCTCATCACCGGCCGCGGCAACTACGTCGACAACATGCAGGTGCCGGGCATGCTGTGGATGGCGGTCGTGCGCTCGCCCGTCGCGCACGCCGCGATCACCTCGATCGACACCTCGGCGGCGAAGGCGCGCCCGGGCGTGACCGCCGTCTTCACCGCCGACGACCTGGCCGGCGGCGACATCGCCGAGAGCGGCATCCCGATGTTCTGGGCGCCGCCCGGCGTCGAGATCAAGACGCCCGTGCACTTCCCGCTCGCGCGCGGCGAGGTCAAGCACGCCGGCCAGGCCGTGGCTGTCGTCATCGGAGCCGACCGCTACTCCGTGGTCGACGCGACCGAGGACGTCCTCGTCGAGTACGACGAGCGCCCCGTCGTGGTCGACGCCGAGGCCGCGCTGGCCGACGGCGCGCCGCTCGTCCACGAGGACCTCGGCACCAACAAGACCCACGACTGGAGCATCAGCGGCGGCGACGTGGACGCCGCGCTCGCGTCCGCCGAGGTGACGGTCGAGCGCCGCATCGTCAACCACCGCATCTCGGGCGCGCCGATCGAGCCGCGCAGCACGATCGCCGACCCGCGCGGCGACGAGCTGACGGTCTACTCGACGACCCAGATCCCGCACATCCTCGCGGTTCGCGCTGTCCGGGATCATCGGCATCCCCGAGGACAAGCTGCGCGTCGTCGCCCCGACCGTGGGCGGCGGCTTCGGGGCGAAGCTCCAGGTCTACGGCGAGGAGATCCTGGTCGCCGCGATCGCGCGCAAGCTCGGTCGCCCGGTGAAGTGGACGGAGTCGCGCACGGAGCACATGGCGACGTCGCACCACGGCCGCGACCAGGTCAACCACGTGACGATCGGGGCGAGCCGCGACGGCAAGATCACCGCGCTCAAGCTGCACACGATCGCGGACCTGGGCGCGTACTTCCAGATCCTCACGCCGTTCATCCCGGAGCTGGGCTTCCCGGTCGGCGAACGGGTGCTACGACATCCCGAACATCAAGCTCGACTTCACCTGCGTGCTCACCAACAAGTTCGCGACCGACGCGATCCGCGGCGCGGGCCGGCCGGAGATCACGCACTTCCTCGAGGTGATGATGGACCAGCTCGCGGCCGAGGTCGGGCGTGGACCCGGTCGAGATCCGGCGCCGCAACTTCATCGCCGCGGACTCGTTCCCGCACGAGACGGCGCTCGGCATCGTCTACGACTCGGGCAACTACCAGGGCACGCTCGACAAGCTGCTCACGCACGTCGACATGGACGAGTTCCGCCGCGAGCAGGAGCAGATGCGCGCGCAGGGCAAGTACCGCGGCATCGGCCTCTCGACCTACGTCGAGGTCTGCGGCCTCGCGCCGTCGCGCGCGGTCGGCCCGCAGGGCGTCGGCCTGCAGGCGGCGTTCTGGGAGTCGGCGGTCGTGCGCGTCACCCCGAGCGGGTCGGCGATCGTGTTCTCGGGCGCGTCGCCGCACGGCCAGGGGCTCGACACGAGCTTCGCGCAGATCGCGGCCGACCGGCTCGGGATCGACGTGCAGAACGTCGAGGTGCTGCACGGCGACACCAACCAGGGCCCGTTCGGCTGGGGCACCTACGGCTCGCGCTCGCTGTCGGTCGGCGGTGAGGCGATCGCCCGCGCGGCCAACAAGGTGCAGGACAAGGCCAAGCGCATCTGCGCGGCGCTGCTCGAGGCGTCGCCGGAGGACATCGAGCTGGTCGACGGCAAGTTCCAGGTCAAGGGGTCGCCGGACAAGGCGATGACGATGGCCGAGATCTCGGGCGCGGCCCACATCCCGCCCAACGAGCTGCCGGCCGACTTCGAGCCCGGCCTCGACGAGACGTCGTTCTACGACCCCGAGAACTTCGTCTTCCCGTTCGGCGCGCACGCCTGCGTGGTCGACGTCGACATCGAGATCGGGCAAGGTCGACGTGGTCCGCTGGGTCGCGGTCGACGACTGCGGCAAGGCGATCAACCCGATGCTGATCGACGGCCAGGTGCACGGCGGCGTCACGCACGGCATCGGCCAGGCGATGTTCGAGCAGATCGTCTACGACGAGAACGGCCAGCTCGTGACCGGCACGTTCGTCGACTACGCGCTGCCGACCGCGGCCGAGCTGCCGTCGTTCGAGACCGACCGCCAGGAGACGCCGTCGCCGGTCAACCAGCTCGGCGTAAAGGGCGTCGGCGAGGCGGGCACGATCGCGGCGTCGCCCGCCGTGGTCAACGCGGTGATCGACGCGCTGCGCCCGCGTGGGCGTGACGTACATCGACATGCCGCTCACGCCGATGCGGGTGTGGGAGACGATCCAGGCCGCCAGGGTCAGGCGGCGGGCGCCGGTCACCGAGCAGGGCGCCGAGCTCGACGAGCACGGCCGCGGTCCGCCGGCGCCGGGCCTACCGCCCGGGGAAGGAGGTGCGGCGTGATCCCGCCCGAGTTCGACTACGCGGCCCCCGCCTCGGTGGAGGAGGCGATCAGCCTGCTCTCCCAGCACGGCGACGACGCCAAGCTGCTGGCCGGCGGCCACTCGCTGCTGCCGCTGATGAAGCTGCGCTTCGCGTCGCCGGCGCTGCTCGTCGACCTGAAGAACGTGCCGGGGCTGTCCGGCGTGGAGAACGGGTCCGGGCTGAAGATCGGCGCGCGCACGCGCCACGTCGAGCTCCAGGAGGGCAGCTACGGCCTGCTGACCGAGGCCGCCAAGCAGATCGCCGACCAGCAGGTGCGCAACCGGGGGACGATCGGCGGCTCGCTCGCCCACGGCGACCCGGCGTCCGACCTGCCGACGGTCGTGCTGACGATGGACGGCACGATCGACCGCGCAGGGCCCGAACGGCGAGCGGCAGATCGCGGCCGCCGACATGTTCCAGGACTACCTGACCACCGCGGTCGCCGACGACGAGGTGCTGACCACGGTCAGCGTCCCGTCGTACGACGGCTACGGCCACGCGTACCTGAAGTTCACGCGCCGGGCCGAGGACTGGGCGATGGTCGGCGTGGCCGCGCTCGTGAAGGTCTCCGGCGGGACGTTCGAGGACGTCCGGATCGGGCTGACCCACATGGGCACGACGCCGCTGCGGGCGACCGCGGTCGAGCAGGCGCTGACCGGCCAGTCCGGCGGACGCGGCGACGATCGCGTCCGCGGCCGAGGCGGCGGCCGAGGGCACCGACCCGCCCGGCGACCTGAACGCCACGCCGGACTACAAGCGCCACCTGGCGCGCGTGCTGGTGCGGCGTGCCGTGGAGCAGGCAGCCGGGGTCTAGTCTCGGAGACGTGGAGGAGAGCAGCAGTTCCGGCTTTGCCGACGTAGCGGCGGTGCAGGCGGCGCTGGGGGACCAGCGCTACCTGGCCGACCGCGCGCTGGCGACGTCGATCTACCTGGCCGGCGAGCTCGGCCAGCCGCTGCTGCTCGAGGGCGAGGCCGGCGTCGGCAAGACCGAGGTGGCCAAGGCGCTGGCCGCGGCCACGGGCTCACGCCTGATCCGCCTCCAGTGCCACGAGGGCATGGACCTGCACCACGCGCTCTACGACTGGGACTACTCGCGCCAGCTGCTGGCCATCCGGGGCGAGACCGGCGCGGACCTGTACGGCCGCGAGTTCCTGCTGCGCCGCCCGCTGCTCGAGGCGCTCGAGCACGACGGGCCGGTCGTCCTGCTGATCGACGAGGTCGACCGCGCCGACGACGAGTTCGAGGCGTTCCTGCTCGAGTTCCTGTCGGACTTCCAGGTGACGATCCCCGAGCTCGGCACGGTCGACGGCCAACGGCAAGCCGCTCGTCGTCCTGACCTCGAACCGGACGCGCGAGCTGCACGACGCGCTCAAGCGCCGCTGCCTCTACCACTGGATCGACTACCCCGACTCGCAGCGCGAGGCGGCGATCGTCCACGCGCGCGTGCCCGGCGTGCCCGACGCGGTGGCCGCTGCGCGTCTGCGCCGCGGTCGCAGCGCCTGCGCGGCCAGCCGCTCTACAAGCTGCCGGGGGTGGGGGAGACGATCGCCTGGGCGCAGGCGCTGCTCGCGCTCGAGGACGCGGACCTGGAGGCGACGCTGGGCGTCGCGCTCAAGGTGCGCGAGGACATCGACAAGGTGCGCGGCGATGGGGTGCTCCAGGGTGTCTGAGGCCGCACGCCAGCCGCTCGGCATCGGGGTGATGCGGCGCCTGGGCCTCCTGGCCGCGTCGCTGCGCGCCGGTGGCGTGCGCGTCGGGCGTGGGCGAGCTGCTGGCCGCGCACCGCGCGCTGGCCGCGGTCGATCCGTCGTCGCGCGAGCGATGCGTACAACGCACTGCGCACCGTGCTCTGCTCGCGCCAGATCGACCTCGAGGTGTTCGACGCCGCGTTCGTCGAGTGCTTCGGCGAGCCCGTGCCCGAGGACCCGCCGCACGACCGAGCTGCCGGAGGGCATGGAGCTGGCCCGCCTGGTCCTGCCCCGCACCCCGCCGGTGCCGCCCGAGGCACCGGCCGAACCGCCCGCCGCGGGAGGCCGGACCCCGATCCGCGCCCGGTGGCCTGGAGCGACATCGAGCTGCTGCGCCACAAGGACTTCGCCGACTACACGGACGCCGAGCGAGAGCTGCGCGCGCCGGCTGATCGCGCGGCTGGCCGCCCGCGGGCCGCGCCGCCCGTCGCGGCGCACCCGGCCCGCCCACCGCCGCGGACCCGCGCCCCGCGGGCGCGCGCCACGACCTGCGCCGCACGATGCGCGCGTCGCTGCGCTACGGCGGCGAGCCCGTCGAGCGGCGCTGGCGCGAGCGCACCGACCGCCCGCGCCCGGCTCGTCCTGGTCTGCGACGTGTCCGGGTCGATGGAGGCGTACGCGCGGATGCTCGTGCAGTACCTCCAGGCCGCGGTCGCCGCGAGCCGCCGGGTCGAGGCGTTCGCGTTCGGCACGCGTCTGACCCGCATCACGCACGAGCTGCGCGGCAAGGACCCCGACGCCGCGGTCGCGCGCGCCTCCGACGCCGTCGCGGACTGGTCGGGCGGCACGCGCATCGGCGACTCGCTGTCGACCCTCAACCGCGACTACGCGCGCAACGTCGGGCGCGGCGCGGTCGTCGTCGTGCTGTCCGACGGCTGGGACCGCGGCGACCCGATCCTGCTCCAGATGGAGATGCAGCGGCTGGCCCGCTGCGCCCACAGCCTGGTGTGGCTGAACCCGCTGAAGGCGCAGCCCGGACTACGAGCCGCTCACGCGCGGCATGCAGGCGGCGCTGCCGCACGTGGACCACTTCCTGGCCGGCAACTCGATCGCGTCGCTCGAGGAGCTGGCCGACCTGCTCGAAGGAGGACTCGAATGAGCGATCTGGACGTGCTCGAGGACGTCGACGGCTGGGTGGCCGGCGGCCAGTCCGTGGCGCTCGCCACCGTCGTCAACGTCAAGCGGTCGGCGCCCCGGCCGCCCGGGGCGAAGATGGCCGTGTCGTCGGCGGGCTTCGTGTCCGGTGCCGTGTCCGGCGGCTGCGTCGAGGGCGCGGTCGTCGAGGTGGCCGAGGAGGTCATCAAGAGCGGCACGCCGCGGCTCCTGCACTTCGGCATCGCCGACTCCGAGGCCTGGGACGTCGGCCTGCCCTGCGGCGGCGAGATCGACGTGTGGGTCGAGCGCTACGAGCCGTGAGCCTGCAGTCGGACTTCAAGCAGATCGCGCAGACCGGCGGCCGGGCCGCGCTCGTCACCGTCGTCTCCGGCGACGCGCTCGGCGCCAAGCTGCTGGTGCGCGCCGACGGCGAGGCGTCCGGCACGCTCGGCGACGCGGAGCGCGACCGGGCTGCGCTGGCCCACGCCGAGGAGCTGATGTGGGCCGAGCGCTCCGAGCTGCGCGGCGACCTGTTCGTCGACGTCGTCGCCCCGCCGCCGCGGCTCGTCGTCTTCGGCGCGGTCGACTTCGCCGCCGCGCTGTGCCGCATGGCGCGCGCCGCGGGCTGGCGGCCGTTCGTCGTCGACCCGCGCGGGCGGTTCGCCACCCGCGAGCGGTTCCCCGAGGCCGAGGACGTCGTCGTCGCCTGGCCGGAGAAGGCGTTCGCGCAGCTCGGCGGCATCGACCGCGCGACCTACATCGCCGTGCTCACCCACGACCCGAAGCTCGACGACGCGGCGCTGACCGCGGCGCTCGCGGCCGAGCCCGCCTACATCGGCGCGATGGGCTCCCGCCGGGCGCAGGAGCACCGGCGCGAGCGGCTGCTGGCCGCGGGCGTGGCCGAGGACCAGCTCGCGCGGATCGCCGCCCCGATCGGGCTCGACCTGGGCGGGCTGACCGCCGAGGAGACGGCGCTGTCGATCATGGCCGAGATCGTGGCCGTGCGTAACGGGCGCGAGGGCGGGCGGCTGTCGGCGGCGGGCGCCGGCCGGATCCACGAAGTCGGGTCCTGACGTGGTCGCCGGCTTGGTGCTGGCGGCGGGCGCGGGCACGCGATTCGGCGGGCGCAAGCAGCTTGCCGCGTTCGACGGGCGCCCGCTGCTCGAGCACGCACTGGCCGCTATGGCGAGCGCGCCGGTCCAGCCGGTCGTGGTCGTCCTGGGCGCGAACGCCGAGGAGATCCAGCGCGGGGTGGACATGCACGGCGCCGAGCCGATCTTCTGCCCCGACTGGGAGCGCGGACAGTCGGAGTCGCTCTGCACCGGCATCGAGGCGCTCGACCGGGCCGGGGCGGATGCCGTGGTCGTCACGCTCGGCGACCAGCCGCGGATCGCCGCGCGGGCGATCGCCGCGGTCGTCGCGGGCCGCGGGGACGGTCAGGCGGTGCGCGCCGTCTACGGCGGCGTGCCCGGGCATCCCGTTCTGATCGAGCGCTCGCTGTTCGGCGCGGTCCGCGAGCTCAGCGGCGATGTCGGGGCCCGCGAGCTGCTGCGCCACGCGCGCGTCACCGAGGTCGCCTGCGACGGCCTGGGGCACCCGGCCGACGTCGACACGCCGGCCGATCTGACCCTCTGAGCGGAAGGGCGTTGCGGTCGCTTCCCCGGCTGCTTAGGGTGAGCCCCATGGCGGAATTCGAGCCAGGCTCGACGTTCGCCGGGCACCGGATCGACGGGATCGTGGGTCGCGGTGGAATGGGCATCGTCTACCGGGCGACCCACATCGCGCTCGATCGGCCCGTGGCGCTCAAGGTGATGACGCCCGAGTTGGTCCGCGAGCCCGGCTTTCGCGAGCGTTTCCAACGGGAGTCGCGGATCGCGGCTTCACTCGACCATCCCCACATCGTGCCCGTGCACCACGCCGGCGAGGAGGACGGCGTCCTCTACATCACGATGCGCCTGATCGACGGTGTCGACCTGCGCGCGCTGCTGACCCAGGAGGGCCGCTTCGACGCGCAGCGGGTGGCGCGCCTGAACACCCAGGTGGCGTCGGCGCTCGACGCCGCGCATGCCCGGGGACTCGTCCACCGGGACGTGAAGCCCGCGAACATCCTGCGCACCGTCCACGACGGCGAGGAGCACGTCTACCTGACCGACTTCGGGTTGACCAAGAACGCGCGCTCGACCGCCGGGCTGACCGACACCGGCGAGTGGGTGGGGACGCTCGACTACATATCGCCCGAGCAGATCCACGGCAACGGCGTCGACGCGCGGACCGACGTGTACGCGCTCGGCTGCGTCGTGTACCACGAGCTCACCGGCACGGTGCCGTTCGAGTCCGAGAACTTCGCGGCGAAGGTCTGGGCCCACCTGAACGAGTCGCCGAAGGAACTCCCGGAGATCGCGCCCGAGACGCCGCCGGCGCTGCCCGAGGTCATCGCCCGCGCGATGGCCAAGAACCCCGACGACCGCTACGCCTCGGCGGGCGAGTTCGCCCGGGCCGTGAACGCCGCGGTCGCCGACGACGGGGCCACCCGCATCCGGGAGCGCCCGGCGGAGGTCCAGCAGACGCCGCTGGTGTTCCCGACGGTGACGACCCGGTCGAAGGAGCAGCCCGAGACCGGCCGCTCGCGCCTGAGCCCCACCCGGCCCGAGCGCCGCGAGCCGGACGAGGACGACGGCGGGGCCGAGAAGCGCAGGCGCTGGCTGCTGCGCGGCGGCCTGGTCGCGCTGATCGTCGTCGCCGCGGTCGTGGGCGGGCTCGCGGCGTGGGGCGGCGGCGGGGACCCGATCGACCGCGACGACGTAATCGCACTGCTGGACCGCTACCAGGCCAACCTGACCAACGAGAACATCACCGGGCTTGAGGAGCTGCTGGCGCCCGGCTTCACGCGCGCGACGCTGGCCGACCCGCCGGCGAAACGGGCCGCCGCGCTCGAGGCCTACCGGCGCTCGTTCCGGCTGACCCGCCAGCCGCGGGTCACGCTCAGCCGCGAGACGATCGAGACCGGGGAGGACAAGGCGACGGTGCGCGCCCAGTTCCTCCGCACCACACCGGGCCGGCTCTTCCTGGGGGACTCCGGGCAGCTCGTCCTTACGGTCGTGAAGACCGACGGCGGCCTGCGGATCGACTCGGTCCACAACTACCCCGACCTCGTGGTGGCCGTCCCGAAGCTGAAGGTCAGCCAGCTGCCGGCGACGGTCGACGTCACGGCCACAGTCGAGTCGAACGGCAGGACGCAGCGGATCGCGGGCGGTCGCCAGCGGATGAAGGCCGGGGTGGAGGCCGTCGCCTACCCGATCAGCGAGGAGGCGAAGCGGACCGTGCACACCGGCCAGCCGATCCGGGTGCGGGTGGCGACCCGCTACCGCGGCGGAGCCGAGCCGATCCGCGACTCGTTCACGACCGCCTACGCCCGCTAGTCCCGGCGAGCGCCGGAGTCCTGGGCGCGACCTCCGAGAGGCCGATGCGCTGGTGCAGCCGTCGCAGCGGCGCGCGGCGCCCACCAGTTCCACTTGCCCGAGCAGCTCCATCAGCGACGGCACGAGCAGCGCGCGGATGATCGTCGCGTCGAGCAGGACCGCGAACGCGGTGCCCAGGCCGACCTGCTTGATGAAGATGATCTGCGACGTCGCGAACGCGCCGATCGCGACGCAGAAGAGCAGCGCCGCCGCGGTCACGATCCGGCCCGTGCGCTCCAGCCCGATCGCCACCGACTCGCGGTCGTCGGCGCCGCGCGTCGCGCGCCTCCTTGATCCGGCCGAGCAGGAACACGCCGTAGTCGGTGGACAGCCCGAAGGCGACGGCGAACAGCACCACGGGCTGCGTCAGGTCGAGTGCGTTGAGCGACGTCGTAGTCGAGCGGCGCCCTCGAACCGCCCGTCCTGGAAGATCAGCACGAGCAGGCCGAACGCCGCGCTCAGCGTGAGCACGTTCATGACGATCGCCTTGATCGGCAGGATCACCGAGCCCGTCATCAGGAACAGGACGACGAACGTCGCCAGCGCCACGATCGCCAGGGCCAGGGGCAGGTGATCGGCGATGCTCTGGCGCTGGTCGACGAACTCGGCCGCGCGGCCGCCCGTGAGCGTGCCGAACGCGGGATCGAGGGCGCGCAGGTCGCGCACGAGCTGCTGGCTCTCGTCGCTCAGCTCGTCGCCCTTCGACACCACGTCGACGCGCGACACGTCCTTGCCGAGCGGGCGCGCGGGCGACACGGCCGCGGCGTCGGGAAGGCGCTCGGATCGCCGCGCGGTACTCGGTCAGCTGCGGCCGCGATCGCTCGTCTCCACGACCACGTAGGCCGGCGTCGTCCGGTGGGGCGGGAAGTCGCGCTGCAGCGCGTTGTCGACCGCCCGCACCTCGCTGTCGGCCGGCAGCACGCGCGCGGAGAGCGAGGTGAACTCGACCCGCAGGAACGGCAGGCCCAGGACGATCATCAGCGTGCCCGCAGCGATCGCCACGCGGCCAGGACGGCGCATGACGAAGCGCGACAGCCGGTACCAGAAGCCGCTCTCGGCGGGCCGGGCGTCGGCCTCGCTCGCGCGCTTGAGCCGCTTGGGGGCGAGCGCGTTGACGCGCGGGCCGAGCAGCGCGAGCACCGCGGGCAGCACGATCAGCGCGACGGCTGCCGCGCTGAGCGCGACCATCACGCCGCCGAGGCCCATCGAGTACAGGAACTTCTGGGGGAAGACGAGCAGGCTGGCCAGCGCGGCGGCGACCGTGAGCGAGCTGAACAGCACGGTCCGCCCGGCTGTGTTCAGCGTGTTGCGCAGCGCGGTCTCGCCGGGGCCGTGCGCGGCCAGCTCCTCCCGGTAGCGGGAGACGATGAACAGCGAGTAGTCGATCGCCAGGCCCAGGCCCAGCCCGGTGACCAGGTTGAGCGCGAAGACGGACACGTCGATCCCCTCGGCCGCGATCGTCAGCCCCAGGAAGGTGAGCATGATCGACACCGCCCCGACCAGCAGCGGCAGCAGCGCGGCGACCAGGCTGCGGAAGAACCACAGGGACAGCAGGAAGAGGATCGGGAACGCGAGCAGCTCGGCGCGCTGCAGGTCGCTCTCGACGGTCGTGTTGGCTTCGAGCGATGCGGGCTCGGCGCCGCCGACCTGGACGCCGGGGATGCGGTCGAGTCGCGGCTCCAGGCGCTCGGTCGCGTCCTCGCCCTTCTCGTCCTTGAACGTGGCGGCCACATAGGTCGAGCGGCCGTCACGCGCGATCAGGGCACGTCCACCGCCGTCGAAGGCCGTGGCCACACGGCCGACGGCGCGGTCGCGCTTCAGCGTCTGCACGACCCGGTCGACGCGGGCGCGGCCCGCCTTCGAGTCGACCGGACCGCCGGTGTGGACGAGCGCGATCAGCCCCGGGTTCGCGTCGAGGCCGGTCGCCTCGCCCACCCGTGCGGAGGCCTTGTAGGAGTCCGAGGCCGGGTCGTCGGCGCCGAACGACGACAGCTTGTCGGCGACGCCGCCGCCGAGCGCGCCGGCGACGATCGTGACCAGGACCGCGGCGGCCACCACGAGCGGCGCCGCGCCGGGCGGCGAGGTGGGCGAGGCGAGTCGAACATCACTTCTCCTCCAGTTCCCGTTCCATGCGCGCGAAGCGATCCGCGCACCAGCGGTGGAAGTCGACGCCGAAGTCGCGCACGACGCGCGTCGTCCCGGCGGGCGGGTCGAGCTGCTCGAGCGTGCGGACGATCTCGCTGTGGCGCTCGCCGGCGGCGCGGGCGATGGCGGCCGCGTCGGGCGCCGGCAGGCTGTCGGCGAAGAACAGCTTGAGCAGTGCGGGGTCGCGCGTCTCGACGACGGAAGGCTCGGGGCTGCGGAGCCACTCGTCGAGGGCGCGCTCGCCCTCGGGCGTGAGCTCGTAGGCGCGCCGCTGGCGGCCGCCCTGCGGATCCGCGGCGCCCTTGATCAGCCCCCGCTCCTCGAGGCGCTTCAGCTCGGGGTAGATCTGGCCGTAGCTGGCGGCCCAGAAGAACCGCGTCGACTTGTCGACGAGCTGCTTGATGTCGTAGCCGGTCCGCTTGCCCAGGCGCAGCATTCCGAGGACGACGTAGGCGGTGGGGGAGAGCTCAACCATGTAGCGCATAGATATATCACAAAGATATATCCCCGCGCGTTACGGGTGGCGGTATCAGCCCGGGCGAGCGGCCAGCCGCCGGATGATCGGCGGCGCGGCCAGCACCATCACGAACAGCCGCAGCGACTGCACGGCCAGCACGAACGTGGCGTTCGCGCCGCTCGCGACCGCGGTGGCCAGCACGGCGTACAGGCCGCCCGGCGTGGTGGCCAGGTAGCCGTCGAGCTGCGACACGCCCGACAGCTCCGCCAGCAGCCAGCCGAGCCCGGCGCAGGCCAGGATCAGCAGGGCGATCGTGGCGATCACCGGCACCAGCGTGTCGCGCGCCCGGCGCAGCGACTCCGGCGTGAAGCGCAGCCCGACCTGGAGGCCGATCGCCGCGTAGGCCGGCTGCTGGAGCACCTCCGGCACCCGCACGCCGCCGATCACGCCGGTCAGGGCCAGGGCGCCGACCAGGAGCATCGGCCCGAGCAGCGCGCCGGCGGGCAGCCGCAGCGCGCGCGCCGCCAGCACCCCGGCGACGCTGCCGCCGATCGTCAGCGCCAGCCCGTCGAGTGCGACCACCGGCGTATGTCCTCCTCCGCCGCCCGTCGAGGCACCGAAGACCACGCTCGCCAGCAGCGGCGTGAGCAGCACGATCACGAGCAGCCGCATGTACTGCATGACCGCGACCAGCCGGTCGTCGGCCCCCAGCTCGCGGGAGATGGCGACGATCCCGCTGGCTCCGCCGGCCACCATTCCGAGCGACGCGGTCGGCGCGTCGAGAGCGGTCACGCGGGCCAGCCCGAGCCCGGCGAGGAGCGTCGCCCCCAGCGTCAGCCCGGACACGACCGCAACGGGCAGCCAGTGGCTCGACACCGCGCGCAAGGTGTCCAATTGCAGGTACAAACCGATCTGCACGCCGATCACCGCCTGCGCCGCGGTGAACGCCGGGGCGGGCAATCCGATGCGCGGCCCGCGTCCCGCGAGCGCCCACGCCATGCCCACGAGCAGCCCCGCGAACAGCGCCGGACCGGGGATTCCGGCCAGTCCGACGGCCACGCTGGCCGCCGTGGTCAGCGACAGCAGGAGCGTCCATGCCAGGGCCCGCGTCACCCTCCTGATCTAGCAGCGTCTGTCCCAGGCGCGACAAACGACAGCGATCGCGGTTACTCTGCGCTCGTAAGGTCGAGCACAACGCTCGGCATCAGCAGTGTGTTCAGCGGTCGCAGCGGGCCTTCTTTGAAGCACCTCCGCGTACGCAGTTCACGACTCGCCGTGGAGGAAATTGCATGGCAGAAGGAACCGTCAAGTGGTTCAACGACGACAAGGGCTTCGGCTTCATCACTCCTGATGAAGGCGGCAAGGACCTGTTCGTCCACCACAGCGGTATCAACGCGGATGGCTTTCGCACCCTGAACGAGGGTGCGCGCGTGTCTTACGACGCGGAGTCGGGCGACAAGGGCCCGAAGGCTGTCAACGTCACGCCGCTCTAGGCTGCGACCAGTCGCAGAGCCTTGACGTACAGAAGCCCCGGCCGTGCGGCCGGGGCTTCTGCGTTCCGGGGGACCGCTCAGGCGATTGCCGCGATCTCCTGGGGCTGGAGCAGGCGGAGGTTGTTGCCGGACGGGTCGCGGAACGAGGAGTGGATCCCGTAGGGGTGCTGCTCGGGTACCTCGAGGAAGTCGAGGCCGCGGCTTGAGTTCCTCGTATGCGCGTGACGTCGTCGGTCGTGAGGAAGACGGTGCGGGCGCGCCTTGGCATCAGGTTGGGGACTGCTCGGGGTCTAGGCATCGAACACGGGTGGGCCGGGGATGGCCATCAGCACGATCGAGACGTCGGGCTGTACGGCGGGCAGACGGTCAGCGAGCGGAAGTTGCCCATCTCCGGCAGGGTCACGTCGGAGCGCACCTCCATGCCGAGCCGCTGGGTGTAGAACTCGAGCGCCTCGTCCTGGTCGTGGACCCAGAGCTGTGCGGTGGCGATCCTGATCATGGTGTTCTCCTCGGGGTGGGAAACGAGTGTGCGGCCACGCTAGGTCGTGGCGCGTGGGCTGTCTTCTCGAAACGTGCGGTGTTGCGGGCGCGCGTAGGCGTGCAGGACGCAGGCGGGGATCCGCGCGAGCTGCGAGGCGGGCGGGAACGACGCGCGGTACGCGGTCGGCGAGCGGCCGTACATGCGCCGGAAGCTGGTGGTGAACGACCCGACGCTCTGGAGCCCGACCGAGAAGCAGATCTCCGCCACCGAGTGGTCGGTCGTGCGGAGCAGGGCGGCGGCGCGCTCGAGGCGCCGGGTGAGGAGGTAGGCGTGCGGCGAGTCGCCGAACGCGCGGCGGAACTCGCGGCTGAAGTGGGCGCGCGACAGGCCGGCGGCGCGCGGCGAGCTCGTCGACGCCGAGCGGCTCGAAGTAGCGCGCGTCGGCGAGGTCCCTGGCGCGCAGCAGGTGGCGAGCGGGCGGTACGTAGGCCATTCGCTACTACAGACCGCTCGCGGCCCGCGCATTAATCGCTGCGGGCCCGAACTCGCGCTCGGGCGCGCATCACGTTCGGCGACTCGCCGTGTCGGTCTCAGGCGCGCGCCTCGAGGATGAGGTTGAACGGGGTCTCCGCGGCACGGCGCCAGTGGCCGAAGCCGGCCTCCTCGAACACCTCCGCGAGCCGGGCCTCGCCGGCCTGAGCACCGAGCGCGGCGCCGACGTCCTCGGACAGCGAGTGCGCGGTGCAGACCGTGGCTGACGCGGAGTAGTAGGCGCGGCGGACCGGGCCGGTGTTCTCCTCCAGGTCGTCGGCCGCGTACGGCTCGATCAGCATCACGGTGCCGCCCTCCGCGAGCGCCGAGCGCGCGTGCCGGGCCGCTCCGACCGGGTCGCCCAGGTCGTGCAGGCAGTCGAAGAAGCAGATCAGGTCGAAGCCGCGTCGGCGTAGTCGGTCGCGGTGCCGACCTCGAAGCTCACGCGGTCCGCCACGCCGGCCGCCGCCGCGTGCGCGCGCGCCTCGGCGATCGACTCGGGGTGGGGGTCGATGCCGACGAAGCGCGAGCGCGGGAACGCCTCGGCCATCAGCACGGTCGAGTGGCCGTGGCCGCAGCCGACGTCGGCGACCAGCGCGCCGGCCTCGAGCAGCGTCGACCACGCCGTCGAGCGCGGGCAGCCATTCCGGCACGAGCGACGCGCGGTACGCGTTGCGGTAGAACGCCGCGACGCCGCAGAAGAGGCGCTCGTGATGGTCGCCCCACGGCACGCCCTCGCCGGTCTGGAACGCGCGGACCGCCTGGTCCTCGTCGATCCACATCGACGCGGGGATGTTGAACGCCGGCGTCAGCAGCGCCGGGCTGTCGGGGTCGGCAAGCACGGCCGCGTGCTCGGGCGGCAGCGTGTATGACGACGTGTCCGGGTCGTACTCGACGTAGCCGGCCGCGACCTGGCTCCCGAGCCACTCGCGGACGTAGCGCTCCGCGCAGCCGGCGCGCGCGGCGACCTCCTCCGAGGTCAGCGGGCCCGCGCCGGCGAGCGCCCGGTACAGGCCCAGCCGGTCGCCCAGCGTGACCATCACGCCGCCGTAACAGGCGGACAGGTCGCCGAACACCTGGTCGAGGAACTGCTCGAACCGGGCTTCGTCGATGGGGGTGGAATTGGTGGTGGCAGTCATGTCCTGAGCCTCCGTTCTGGCCGGCCCCCGGACAAGCGTCATACTCGCCAGTACCGGTCCGTTCGTGTCAGAAGGAGCTCCGTGACCGTCAACGGCAGACCGATCCGCATCAGCCTCGTGGCCACGCCCCAGGCGATGGTGTCGCCCGTGAGCGGGCTGTTCGAGGTCTTCCAGTCGGTGGGCGCCATCGCGGCGGCGGCGGGTGCCGATCCTGTCGGTGCGCGAGCCGCTCCAGCCCGAGATCGTGGCCGAGGCCGCCGGCCCGGTCGAGGGCCCTAGCGGCCTGTCGATCACCGCGCACCGGTCGATCGACGAGGTCACCTCCACCGACATCGTCGTGGTGCCGTCGATGGAGATGGGCGACGACGGCGACTGGGTCCCCGGCCGCTATCCGCGGATCGTCGCCTGGATCCGCGCGATGCACGCGGGCGGGGCCACGATCTGCTCGGCGTGCTCGGGCGGGATGCTGACCGCGGAGACCGGCCTGCTGGACGGCCAGGAGGCGACGATCCACTGGCTCTCCGAGGCGCACTTCCGCCGCCGCCATCCCGAGGTGCGGCTGCGGATCGAGGAGGCGCTGGTCGTGTCGGGCGACGGCGGCAGGCTGGTCACCTCAGGTGCGTCGACCGCCTGGCACGACCTGGCGCTCTACCTGGTGGCGCGCCACGTCGGCCCGCAACGGCCCAGGCGATGGCGCGCTTCCAGCTCCTCCAGTGGCACCGCGAGGGACAGGCCGCGTTCCACGTCTTCCACCCGCCGACCGAGCACGGGGACGCGGCGGTGCTGGCCGCGCAGCGCTGGCTGGCCGACCACTATGCGGTGGCCGGCCCGGTGGAGGAGATGGTCCGGTGCTCCGGCCTTTCCGCGAGCACGTTCAAGCGCCGCTTCAAGGCCGCGACCGGGCACACGGCGATCGGCTACGTCCAGCGCGTCCGGGTGGAGGAGGCCAAGCGTCTGCTGGAGACGAGCGCCATGCCCGTCGAGGAGGTCAGCTGGACGGTCGGCTACGAGGACGCGGCTTCGTTCCGTCGTCTGTTCAAGCGGCTGGCCGGCATGCCCCCCGGTGAGTACCGCCGCCGGTTCCGGCTGCCCGAGTTGGCCCTGGGGAGCGGCGCCGCGCAGGATCGCTCCCGCATAGCCCGGGCGCCGCGCTACCGGCGGACCGCGCGGATCAGTGCCTGCGAGAGGAGCGCCTGCCCGGACCAGCTCGGGTGCACGCCGCACTGGCCGGGCTGGCCGAGCTGGGTCAGGAGGCCGGCGGCGCACGAGTCGTTGCCGGAGTCCCTTGTCGCGCGCCGCCACTCGCCATAGCCGTCGGCTACGCGCACCCGGTACGGCTTGGCGGCGTTGTACGCCGCCGTGTTCAGGCCGCGGATCCCTCCGTCCATCGGGTCGTCGCCGAACTTCAGCGCGTAGTAGCGCATGATCACGATCTGGCCCTTGTAGCCCGCCTTGTTGCGAACGGCGGACAGGATCGTCTTCACGTTGCGAGCGACCTTGGCGTAGGTCGCCTGCAGCTCGCTCGCGCAGCCGTCGCTCGTGTTGCGCGCGCAGAGGAACAGGTCGTTGGCGCCGATCATCAGCGTCACGAGCCGGGTCCTCGGGTGCTTGCGCAGGTAGGACACCGCGTAGGAGAGCTGGCTGCCCGAGTACTTCACGTGCAGCGGGAACAACCTGCGGTAGGCGATGTTGGTGTCGCCGGCGGTGTTCAGGCATCCGAAGGCCTGCGCGGACGTGTCGATGAGGCTCGCGGACGTCTCGCCGGGGCACGCCAGGTTGACGACGTTCAGGCGCAGCGCGCGGCCGGCGTGGTCGGGCCAGCCGAGGAAGCTGGAGGCCTTCGTGAAGTCGGGCCTCGGCACGACCTGTGGCTCCTGGTAGCCGAAGCTCACCGAGTCGCCGAGCGCGAGGTAGGTGGAGCCGGGCGTCACCCTGGGCTGGGACGTCGCAGCCGACGCGGCCGCGGTCATCACCAGGCAGGCGGCGAGAAGCAGGTGCGCCGACGGCTTGCGAGCGCACGGCGCAGACGGTACTGAGGCGGTTCAGCGGCGCTTCGAGACCTGGACGCGGTAGCCGTTCGTCGGTCTCGGACAGCACCTTGACGGTGACCTTGCCCGAGCGGAACGTCGACCCCGGGACCGAAGGGGGCCTGGTCGAAGCGGCCGACGCTCTCGCCACAGCTGCCCGGCGTTGCCCGAGTCGGGAAGCCGCCGGCGCACGGTCAAGCCGCCGTTGTCCCCGGTGCGGCGGCCGTCGAGCAGGTAGACGACGACACCCTCCGCGCAGATCGGCGCGTCGAACCCGCGCCGCCGGCGCGCCTCCACGATGAAGGCGCGGGTGGCGGACAGCCGGATGAACACAGCATGCCGGCCGCGCGGGACGTCGGCGGCCCGCAGCTCGACCGTGCTGCTCCCGCTCTTCATGCAGAGGAACTCGGACTTGCCGAGCCAGCCGATCTTGCGCTTCGACCAGGCCGAGAAGTGGTTGCCGAGGAACGCCTCGCCCATCGGGTCCCAGAAGCCGAGCCAGCGGTGGATGTCGTCACCCGTGTAGCTGTAGTAGTCGGGCAGCCCGAGCTCATGGCCCGTCTCGTGCACCAGCAGCTCGGAGTGGGTCTCGGTCGCCGGGTCGGCGAGCATGGTGTCGTCGCCGAAGGTCACGAAGTTCTTCAGCGTCTGGCCGTCCAGGACCATCTGGGGGCCGAAGTGCGCGGGGCCGAGCTCGTGTCCCGAGTTGGGGGCCGGAACGATGTAGACGAGCTCGATGCCGCTGAAGTCGACGCTCGGATCCGCGGTCTCCAGCGCGTCGGTGATGTAGCGGTCGTAGTCGATCTCGGCCCCGGACTTGAAGTACTGGGCCGCCGGGCGCGGCATGCGCAGCCACCCGGGGCGCGCGTCACGCTCAGCGAGGCCCGCCCGTACGAGACCTCCTGGAACCACCGCTGCGAGCGCGGGACGAACAGGTCGTAGACGGACTGCGTGTCGAGCGTGCCGCCCTGAGCGTCGGAGAAGTCGACGAACAGCATCGCGGTCCTGACCTCGCCCCTGGCGTTGACGTCGAAGCTCTTGTCGGTGTTCGTCGTGACGTCCCCGGCGCCGGTGACCGCGCACGTGCGGTCCTTGACCACGGCGGCCTGGGCGGGCTGCGAGGTCGCCGCGGTTGCGACTGCGAGGGCGACCAGCAGGCCGCGGAGCACTCCGGGCGTCGCATTGGGCGACACTAGTGCACCGCGGGCCATCCGCGCCAGTGGGCAAAGATGGCCCGTACGGGCGATGCGCGCGCCGCGGCTCGCGCGCATGCTCCGTCTCGTCAGCAACACCCGTCAGTGAAGGGGACGAGGCCTAATGGACCCGACCACGACCGCGCCGGTTGCGGCGCACGAGACCGCCGGCTATCAGCTGACCGGCAGCCTGCTCGAGGCGTGCTCCTGCGAGGTGCTCTGCCCGTGCTGGATCGGCGAGGATCCCGACCACGGCACCTGCGAGGCGTTCAACGCCTACCACTTCGACAGCGGCACGATCCGCGGCGTCGACGTCTCCGGGCTGTCGTTCGTGACGGTCCACCGCATCCCGGGCAACGTGCTCGCCGGCAGCTGGCGGGCGGCGTGGTACATCAGCGAGGAGGCGAGCGACGAGCAGTTCGACGCGATCCACGACGCGTTCGCGGGCAGGCTCGGCGGGCCGTTGGCCGACCTGGCCGGGCTGTTCGGCGAGGTCATCGCCGTCGAGCGTGCGCCGATCGTCCACGAGACGCGCGGCGGGAAGGGGACGCTGCGGATCGGCGACTTCGTGTACGGCGAGATGGAGCCGTACCGCTCGCCCGACGGGCAGTCGATCACGACGCTGCGCGACTCGCTGTTCTCGACGGTGCCGGGCTCGCCGGCCTATGTCGCCAAGGCGAAGCGCAAACGGGCCGATCTGCCCCAGCACGACTTCGTGTGGGACTTCGAGGGTCGCAATGCGATCCAGGCGGACTGGAAGCTCGACTACGCAGGAGCCTGATGCGCGGCGTGCCGGTACCCGTGGCGGTGCGCGATCGCGGCGGCGTGGGTCGTCGCGATCGCCGCCCAGGCGACGGCGCTGGCGCCACGACGTCCACCACGACGCGCTCCTCGTCGGACGGGCCGCCGTTGGGGCTCGCGCTGATCGCCTTCCTGCTCGCCTGGCAGGTGATGATCGCCGCGATGATGCTGCCGTCGAGCCTGCCGCTGGTCCGCCTGTTCGCCGCGGCGTCGCGGCGCCAGCCGCGACCTGGAACCAGGGTCGCGGCGTTCCTGGGCGGCTACGCGCTCGTGTGGTCGGCGTTCGGGGCGCTCGCGCTGGCCTTCGACCTCGGCGTGCACCGGCAGTGAACTCGATCGGCTGGCTGCACGAGCGCGACTGGCTGCATCGCCGGCGTCGGTGCTCGCGATCGCCGGGCGCCTTCGAGTTCACGGGCGCTCAAGGACGCCTGCCTGCGGAACTGCCGGCTGCCCGAGCAGTTCATCGCTCCGCCACTACCGGCGCGGCACCGGCGCGGCCGTTCGCGGCTCGGCGTCCGCCACGGGGCCTTCTGCGTCGGCTGCTGCTGGGCGCTGATGCTCGTGATGTTCGCCGCCGGTGTGGCCAGCCTGATGTGGATGGCGCTCCTGACCGCCGTGATGGTCCACGAGAAGACGCATCCGGCAGGCCGGGACGCCGTGCCCGTCGCGGGCGCGACGCTGATGGTGCTTGCCGTGGTCGTGCTCGCCGGCTCCGGGATTCAGGCCGGAGCGATCTGACGGCGCGAACGGTGGTTGTGCCTACGCGCCCTCGACAGCGGGGTACGGCCGGGTTAGGTTGGCTCCAGTGCGCGGACGGTTGCTGGCCACCCTTGTCGTGCTGGCGACCTCCTTCGCCGCGCTGGCGCCATCCGCCGGCGCCGCCACCGCCCAGCAGGCGATCGGCGCGCTGAACGCGCAGCGCGCCGCCAATGGCATCCCCGGCGACATCGTCGAGAACCCCGACTGGTCGCGCGGGTGCGCTCAGCACATGGAGTACGTCAGGCAGAACGGCGACGGCGACGGGCACGAAGAGGACCCCGGCAAGCCCGGCTTCACGCCGGAAGGGCAGGAGGCGGCGCGGTCGTCGGTGCTCGGCGGCACTTTCGGGGACGACGGGAAGAACGGCTGGGAGGACGCGCCCATCCACCTTGCGCAGCTGCTCGGGCCGGGGCTGTCGGTATCGGGCTACGCCGACGGCTGCATGTGGACCTGGCCGGGATACCAGCGACCCGAGCCGCCGCAGACCCAGGTCTACAACTACCCCGGCCCGGGCACGCGGATCTACTCCTCGGTGGACACCTCCGGCGAGTCGCCGACCAGCCCGGCGGACGTCGTCGGCCTGCCCGACGACGGCGGCACAAATCTGTACCTCTTCGCGTTCGGCGGCGGCGTCACCCAGGTCAACGTGACGGGCGCGACGCTGACCGGCCCCGAGGGTGCGGTCAAGGTGCGCTGGGTCGACAACCTCTCGAGGGAGGTCGGCACGTTCCTGCCGCCCGGAGGCATCATCGTCCCCGAAGGCAAGCTGCGGCCCGATTCCGACTACACCGCGAGCGCCACCGGACAAGCCGACACGGGCGTGCCGCTGAGCTGGAACTGGTCGTTCCGCACCGAACGCGATCTTGCGCGTGAGCGGGCGTGCGCGAAGGCGCGCGCCGGCGTTCGCTCCGCGAAGAAGGCTTTGAGCAAGGCCCGTGCGAAGTACAAGAAGAAGCGCACCGCCCGCAACTCCGCGGCGGTCACCCGCACGCGCAAGAAGCTGAACCAGGCACGCAGCCGCGTTACGCAGTTCTGCGTCTGACGGCCCGCCGTCACAGGGGCTGGGCGCCGCGCTCGGGCGCCTTCAGAATCGCCTCCGGTGGGTGCCGGCCCGCTCGGCCATCCGAAAGTCGGTGGCGCGGCGGTCCTGCCAGACCGAACTGACAGCCTCCCAGCGCCCGGGTGGCACGCCCCAGCGCTGGGCGAACTCGTCACGCGACACGGGCGGGACATCCAGGCGGATCATCGCCGCGGAGACGGAGATCCACACGTCGAAGGTCACTCCCTCGACGGGCTCCAACACCGGATCGCCGGGCGGGATGCCGCCGTCACTCATCTTCGGCGGTCCGCGCAGCGTGCGGATCGCGCCGAACCACTCCTTCGGGAGGCTGAGGATGTCCTTCGCCGCGGCAGGAGCCTCCTTCATGGCGAGCTCGGCCCGATGGTGAGGCGCTGACGGGCGCTGGAGCCACAGGGTCGCTGGGACGAGTTCCTCGCCGCCTACCGCGAGCTCACGCATCTGGAACCAGGGCGAAGACGGCGAGGCGGCGCTACCGGCGGCGTACCTGCTGGTCGAAGGGGACGCGCAAGGGTAGAGATCTCCAGGGAAGGCGCCCGGTCGAGCAGGGTGGATCGCGACGGATTCGGACAGACCGCCCCTTGGAGCTATTTCGTTGCGGCGGGCTATGTCCGGGCGGCTGACTCGCAGTCCCGTGCGAGCCGGTCGCGCCGGTCCGCGCCGACCCGGTCGCGCCCCGCGCCGCACCGCACCAGCTCGCGCCGCCCGTCGCGAGCCGAGAGGCGGTCGGCGCCCGGTCCGCCGGAGAAGCGATCGAGACCGCTGCTGCCGCTGAGCCGGTCGGGACCGTTGCCGCCGGCGAGGAAGTCGGCGCCGGGGCCCCCGTACGCCCGGTCGGCGCCGTTGCCGGCCGAGATCCGGTCCGCGCCGGGTCCGCAGCGGATGGTGTCGGCGCCCGCGCGGGCGACCGCGCGATCATTGCCCGCCCCGCAAACGATGACGTCCTTCCTCCGCGAGCCGACAAGCCGCTCGGGGCGCCGCGTGCCGACCACTTGCAGCACCGACTCTCCGCTCGCCAGGGTGGTCCGCGAGCAGCGCACGGTCGGCGAGTTGCCGCGCGGGCAGCGGACCCGCTTGCCGCCCGGTGCCGCCGGCGCGCTGGGCCCGCCGCCACCCGCTCCCGCTCCTCCCCCGGCGCGCTCCGGGCACGTGAGAGCGGTGCCCGGCGCCTCGTCGGTGAGCTCGACCGAGACCGCGGCAGCGCCGCGGCACGCCCGCACGACGACCAACTGCGGGGCGCCCCCGAGCTGCTCCCCGCCCGTCAGCGTCACCCGGAAGTCCGTGCCGTAGTGGAGCTGTGGCACGAACACCTCGCTGACGGCGTCGCCCGCCGGCCCTGCGCCCGGCAGCGTGGTCGACCAGCGGGCCCGGAAGCGCTTCGACTCACGGTCGTACGAGTACGACTCGGGCGTGCCGGCCACCACCCGCGGGAACGGTCTGACCACCGCCGCCAGCACATCCTGGTGGAGGTTGTCGGGCGTCGGCGGCTTCGCCGGGTCGATCTTTATCTGCCCTGCCGCACGGAACCACGCCCAGACGGTCCAGCCGACCATGAACTCGTCGGCCAGGTCGGTCACCCGCTCGTGGATCTGCGCGTCGTGCACGTCGCCGAACTCCGTCAGGAGCAGCGGCACGCCGCCGACACTCGCGCTGTGGTCCTCGGCGTTCTGGAATACGCGCCGCTCGCCCTGGTCCTTGCAGATGCCGGTCGGGTCGGGGGCGTGGGGGAGCCCCGGGGCCGCCCCGAGGCAGTAGTTGTGGAAGCTCATCCCGGCGTTCGGGTCCGCCACCTTCCCGTGGCCGGTTCGCGCGCCCACGTCGAACAGGAGGTTCGGCTCGTAGTAGGCCGTGCGATGCGGGTCGCCGCGCCGCACGCCGGCGATGACGCGCTCGTGGAACGCGGTCAACGCGGTCTGGTCGAAGCCGCCGGGCGGACAGCCCTCGGTGTTCGCGCATGTCGGCCAGGCGCTCCCGGGCCACGGTTCGTTGAGGAGGTCGTAGCCCGCGATCAGCGGAGCACCGGCGAAGCGCGCCGCCACGCGGCGCCAGCCTTCGGCGAAGTGGTCCTGAAGGCCGGCGCCGTCGGGGGCCGGCGCGTTCGCCCAGAGGTTGTCGTACGCACGGTTCAGCGCGGGGTTGAGGAAGTAGTTGCCGGGGAAGCCGGCCTGCGGCTGGTTCGGAATGCCATCGTCCCTCAGGAACCAGTCCGGGAATCCGCGGCCCTGGTAGCGCGGGTTGAGCATGTCCTGATGGAAGTCGAACAGGGTGAAGATCCCGTGGTCGGCGAGCAGGCGCTGCGTGCGGGCGAAGCTGTCGATGTAGCCCTCGGTGAACTCGCCCGGCTGGCGCTCGTAGCCGCCGTAGAACGCCCCGAGTCGCACGACGTTGAAGCCCTGCGCGGCGAGGAAGGCGGCGTCGGCCTCCCTGAAGCCCGCCTCCTCGGCCGTCTCGTGCGGTTTGGTGATGCCGTCCGGCGTCACGGCGGCGCCGTGGAAGATCACCACCCGCCCATCCGCGTCGGTGATCCAGCGCCCGCTGTGGCCGAGCGGCTCGCGCGGCTCAGCAGCGGCCGTCCCCGCGAGCGCGAACAGCGTGAGCAATGCCACTGCCAACACCCGCGCGACCACAATCTGAATCCTAAATGGAGCTAGCCGGACTCGAACCGGCGACCTCCTGGGTGCGATGCGGAATGCTCTGGCAGCTCTCCCGGGTCGGTTTCCGCTCCGTAGAGCGGAATAGGAGGGCGCACGGACCAAGGCGCAAATCGGCGGAGGACTACGGATCACCAGGGATCACCGGCGATTCGGGCACGGGCGCCCGTTTAGCGTGCGCCTCGGTGTTGCGCAGCGCGGGGGCGGTGTGGTCGAATGCGGCAGATGCGGCTCGCCCTTCTGGCACTGCTCGTACTGGCACTGCTCCCGGCCACCGCGAGCGCGGCCACCGTGAGCGTCGTGCCGTTCATGGAGCCGCCTGACACGCCGCCCGAGGAGTCGTGCTCGCGCTTCCAGGAGTGCCCGCCCCCTATGGTGGAGTTCAGCGCCGCCCCGGGTGAGGCGAACGACGTCACGTTCACGGGCCAGGACACGGTGACCAGCGTCGTCCGCGATGGCGGGGCGCCGCTCACGGCCGGGTCGGGGTGCACGAACATCGACGACCACACCGCCCGTTGCAACTCCGGCTTTCTCTCCGCGCTGACCCTCGGCGACGGGAACGACCGCGCCACTCTGTCGGGCGGCGGCAGCGGCGACGGCGGCCCGGGCGACGACATATTGACCTGTGCCGGCCAAGAGGCGAACTGCGACCTGCGCGGCGGCGCGGGCGCCGACCGCGTGACCGGAGGTGCCGGGCTGGACAGGATCGACGGTGGCCCAGGCGGCGCCGGTGACGACGACGTGCTCGACGGCGGCGGCCAGATCGACCAGCTGTCTTACGCGGACCACACCGCCGACGTCCAGATCGACCTGTCCGGTGCGCAGCAACGCGTCACCTCAGCCGGCGAGAGCGACACGATCGCAGGCTTCGAGACCGCTGCGGGCGGGCGCGGGAACGACGTGCTGAGCGGCGCCGTCGGGCTCAGGGTGCCGGGCGCCCTGGTGGGGATGGCAGGCGGTCGCGGCGACGACCAGATCACTGTGCGATCGCGAATGACGGTCAACGGCGGCTCGGGCAACGACATCATCTCCGGCCCGACCAGCTCCCTCGGCTTCGACGGCGGCTCGGGCAACGACCGCCTGACCGGGTCGACGGGGCGGGACGTTCTGATCGGCTCGTCGGGCAATGACCGCCTACGCGGCGGCGCCGGCAACGACCGGCTCACAGGCGGCTCGGGCGCGGACTCGCTGCGCGGCGAGGCCGGCAACGACACGGTCAGCGGCGCCGACAACCGGCGCGGCAACGACACCGTGAGCTGCGGCACCGGCTCACGCGACCGCGGGACGGCGGACCTCCGCGACCGGGCGACCGGCTGCGAGCGGCTGACGGTCCGGCGCTGAGGCTCAACCGGCGCTGGCGCGCGCCTGCGCAGCCGCCGCCTGCATGAACGAGAAAACCCCGCAGGAGCGGGGTCTTGTCGAGTGGAGCTAGCCGGACTCGAACCGGAGGTGAGGCTGGATGCCGTAAGACGTCGTCGGTTCGCCGTCCGGGGAGACCGGATGGAGCTAGCCGGGCTCGAACCGGCGACCTCCTGGGTGCGATACGGGATGCCCGGACCGGCCGGGGACCAGCGTGTTTGGCTCTACAAAGCCGGACCCTGAGGCTCGGCCGGCATTGCCCGAGGTGTGGTTCTCACCGGATCAGCGGCGATTGCGGTGGATTTGGGCACCGGCGCAGGGCTGGTGCCCATTCAGGTGGCGCGCCTCGGTACGCGCGCGGTTACCGCTTGACGATCTTGAAGTTGAGCCGCCGGAGGGCGGATCGGTTTCCTGCTGCGTCGGTCGCGACGAGCGTTGCGCGGTACTTGCCGGGGCTGAGCGACCGGCGCCCGATCCGGCCGGAGAAGGGCTGCCGGTTGGCGCCCGCCGTCGACTGTTTCGCGAAGCGGCCGGCGCGCACGTAGCGGGTGCAGCGGCGCCGGTTTCGGTTCGAGCGCGTCTGCCTGCGACAGGCGCGGCCGACGCGGCGGCCGACGGTGGCCCGCTCGATCGTGAACAGGACGCGGGCGTCCTCGGACAGCGTGTAGCGGAACACGGTGCCTCGTTTCGCCCGGGCGGTCACGGCGGTCTCGGCGGCGCCGCGCGGGTTGACCGCGAAGGTCGTGTTGGTGAGCGACGCCGAGGCGAACACCGGCAGGGTGGTGTCGATCGCCGTCCCGAGTCCCGCGCCGCCGGGCCCCGTGCCGACGGGTCCCGTTCCGCCGGTTTCCGTCCCGCCCGGCGTGGGGGCGGTCGTCTTGCGGATGTTGGCGATCGTGCAGTTGACGTTCGCGGTCACGTTCGTGACCTTGAGGCTGGTGCCGGGCTGGGGGCCGGCGCCGCAGTCGATGGTGCTGTCGTAGTCGGACAGCGAAGTGCCGCCGGCCGCCTGCTCGGAGATCGTCACGTCGACCCCGTCGGCGACCTGGAGAATGCCCGACTGACCGTTGCCGGCCGCGGCGCGGACGACGACCGCGTCGACGCGCAGGTCGAACGTCCCGGGGTCAGTCGCCGGGGCGAGCGCCTTGGTCACCGTCACTGTCGGCCCCGGCGAGAAACGGTCGACCCGGTGATTGTTGCGGTCGACGACGAGGATGCGGCCCTGCGCGTCGACCGCCACCCCGTGCGGGAAGTTCATGCCGCCGGCGGCGCCGCTGGAGGTGCCCTCCTTGCAGGTGATGGTGCAGTTCTCGAAGTCGCCGGTGTTCCCGTCTGATGGGGTCGACGTCGATCCCGAAGGCGCGGTCGAAGCTGACCGTGCCGTCGCCGGCGACCGCGAACCGATCGACGCGGTGGTAGGCGATGTCGGTGACGAGGATGCGGCCCTGCGCGTCGACCGCCACCCCTTGCGGGAAGTTCATGCCGCCGGCGCGCCGTCCGCCGTGCCAGGCTGGCAAGTGCTGGTGCAGTTCTCGAAGTCGCCGGTGTTCCCGTCGCTCGGGTCGACGTCGATCCCGAAGGCGCGGTCGAAGCTGACCGTGCCGTCGCCGGCGACCGCGAACCGATCGACCTGGTGATTGTTGCGGTCGGCGACGAGGATGCGGCCCTGCGCGTCGACCGCCACCCCTTGCGGGAAGTTCATGCCGCCGCCGGCGCCGCTCGAGGCTGCCGGCCTGGCACGTGTTCGTGCAGTTCTCGAAGTCGCCGGTGTTCCCGTCTGTGGGGTCGACGTCGATCCCGAAGGCGCGGTCGAAGCTGACCGTGCCGTCGCCGGCGACCGCGAACCGATCGACCCGGTTGCTTTGCTGCTCGGTGACGAGGATGCGGCCCTGCGCGTCGACCGCCACCCCTTGCGGCTGGTTCATGCCGCCGGCGGCGCCGTCCGCCGTGCCAGGCTGGCAGGTGCTGGTGCAGTTCTCGAAGTCGCCGGTGTTCCCGTCTGTGGGGTCGACGTCGATCCCGAAGGCGCGGTCGAAGGTGACCGTGCCGTCGCCGGCGACCGCGAACCGATCGACCCGGCTGGTGGCGAAGTCGGCGACGAGGATGCGGCCCTGCGCGTCGACCGCCACCCCCGCCGGGGAGAGCATGCCGCCGGCGACGCCGCCGCCGCCGCTGCCGGTCTGGCAGGTGCTGGTGCAGTTCTCGAAGTCGCTGGTGTTCCCGTCGCTCGGGTCGATGTTTATCCCGAAGGCGCGGTCGAAGCTGACCGTGCTGTCGCCGGCGACTTCGAAGCGATCGACCCGGCGGAGGTTCTCGGCAGTGACGAGGATGCGGCCTGGGCGTCGAGCACCACCCCTGCCGACTGGTTCATGCCGCCAGCGGCGCTGCTGAGCGTGCCGGTCTGGCAGGTGCTGGTGCAGTTCTCGAAGTCGCCGGTGTTCCCGTCGCTCGGGTCGACGTTGATCCCGAAGGCGCGGTCGAAGGTGACCGCCGCCTGCGCCACCCCGGGCGCGCCCAGCACGCCGGCCACGGCCAAAAGCGCGACCAAACCGCGGCGCCCAAGACCCCTGTGCAGCCTGCCCCGAACCGGCATGCCTGACCTCTCCCTAGCCCCAGGACTCCGAGGCCCAGGGATCGGGAAGACGCTAACCGCACCGACGGCACGCGGTCAACCCGCCCGACTGCATGGAGCTAGCCGGGCTCGAACCGGCGACCTCCTGGGTGCGATGTCGGGGGCGCGCCGCGCACGTTGGGCCGGAGCTCCCGATGACAAGCGGAGATCGTGTCGGTGAGGACGTGCGCTGCGCCCAGCTCCCGGGCTCCGATTCCGCCCGATTCCGGGCGCTTCGGGCACTGGTGCCCGACGGGTCTGGTCTCGAGCAAGTGCCCGTCAGGGCTAGTGCGAGACGGCGGCCTGCGTCCGGCGCTCGCGCACCCGGGCGCCCAAGGCGCTGAGGCCCACCCCCACCGCGAGAATCGCTGCGTTGATGACGAAGTAGGAGATGCCGATGTCGTCCGGGTTCTCCGAGTGGACGACGATCGTCTGAACCGGGAAGATCGTCGCCCAGGCGATCAGGTAGAGCATGAGGCCGCGCTTGTGCGTGCTGCTGAAGTAGCCGAGTGGGCCGGCGAGAAGTACGGCTGCGATGAGTTCCATGCGGCCAGTCAACCGCTGTGGGCGGGTCCTGTGATCCCCTCATGGGATGAACCGCGCAACACCCGCCTCATCCTCTGGGACCACCGACCCCGCCGGTTCGCGGTCCGGGCGATTGAATGGAGCTAGCCGGGCTCGAACCGGCGACCTCCTGGGTGCGATCCAGGCGCTCTCCCAAACTGAGCTATAGCCCCGCGCTGTCCGCCCGCGGGCGGTGTTGGACTAATCGTAGCGTCGAATCGCCACGACATTCGTCCGCAATCCCCCGCCCACCGGCAGGGGTACTCTCCGTTATCGGGTACGCCACGATCAGCATGAGCTTCCGCGCCCGCCTCTTCCTCTTTTTCGTGATCATCGTGGTCGTTCCGATGATCGCGGTGGCGCTGGTCCTCTTCTCGCTGACCAAGGACTCGGAGACCGGCAAGGCCGACGCCCAGATCGCGCAGGGGCTGCGGGTGGCGTTCGGCGAGTACTCGGACCGGCGGCGGGACGCGCGCGAGTTCCTCGGTGACATCGCCCGCGATCCGGAGATGGCGGCGGCCCTGCGCAGGCGCGACGAGCGGGCGGTGCGCGCCCGCGCCCTCCAGCTCGCCCGCCGCTACAACGCGCGAGCGATCGGCGTCTACGACACGGCCGGTCGGCGGCTCGCGTTCGTCGGCGAGCCCGATGCGATCGCGCCCGCGGTCGCCCGGCCCGCGACCGCCGACGGCGAGCGGCTTGGGGCTGTGGCGGTGTCGATGGCGGACGCCGAGGCGTACGCCCGCCAGGTCGCCCGCCTTACGTCCCTCGACGTGCGCGTCGTCCGCAACGGCCGGCTGCTGGCCTCGACGATCCCGGAGCGGGGCCCGCCCAAGATCGAGTCGGGCGAGGTCGAGGTGGCCGGACACGAATATCGCGGCCGCTTCGCCGCGGTCGACGAGGCCGTCGGCCCCGGCGTGTCGATCGGGGTGTTCGTGCCCGGCGCCGACATCCAGTCCGCGGTCGACGACTCGCGGGCGCTGATCGGCGCGATCCTCGTCGCGTTCCTGCTGCTCGCGCTGCTCTCGTCGGTGGTCGTCGTGCGCGCGCTGCAACGCCAGATCGAGCAGTTCCTCGCGGCGGCTCGGCGCCTGGCCGCGGGCGACTTCTCGCGGCCGGTGCCGGTCGAGGGCGGGGACGAGTTCGCCGCGCTCGGCACCGAGTTCAACCGCATGTCGGAGCAGCTCGCGTCGAAGATCGACGAGGTCCAGCGCAAGCGCAGCGAGCTGGAGGACACGATCCGCCGAGTGGGCGAGGCGTTCGCGTCGGGCCTCGACCGCGAGGGCATCGTCAACCTCGCCGTGCGCACAGCCGTCGACGCCTGCGAGGCGGACGTCGGCCGCGCGGTCCCGATCGACAAGCGGCGGCTGCGCCCCGTGCACGTCGGCGACCAGTCGCCGGACCTGGGCGCGACGCTGGAGGCCGCGGAGCGCGCGGCGTTCGACGTGCGCGCGGAGTCCGCGTCCGACCTGCTCAGCTACCTCGACTCGACCGACGAGGACCCGGCACCGCCGACGCGCCCGGTGGCCGCCGAGGTCGACGACGTCTACGCGCTCGCGGTGCCCGCTCGTCGCCCGCCTCGGCCGCCGCCGCTCGCTGGAGCACGTGGGCGTCATCACGATCGCCCGCCGCGGCCGCCCGTTCGACGACTCGGAGGCAGAGCTGTTCGCCTACCTCGGCGGCCAGGCCGCCGTGTCGATCGAGAACGCCGACCTGCACGAGACGGTCCAGCGCCAGGCCGTCACCGACGAGCTGACGGGGCTCAACAACCTGCGCCAGTTCGACGACCTGCTCGCCGGCGAGATCGAGCGCTCCCGGCGCTTCAACCAGCCCGTCGGCCTGGTCATGCTCGACATCGACGACTTCAAGGCCGTCAACGACACGTTCGGCCACCAGCAGGGGGACATCGTCCTGTCCAAGGTCGCCCGGGTGCTGCGCGAGCTGTCGCGCGACATCGACGAGCCGGCGCGCTACGGCGGTGAGGAGATGGCGGTGATCCTGCCCCAGACCGACCTGGACGGCGCGGAGCTCGCGGCCGAGCGCATGCGCCAGGCGATCGAGGCGCTCCGCATCGAGCGGATCGACGGCGAGGCGCCGCTCGGCGTCACGGCCAGCTTCGGCGTTGCGTCGCTCCCGCAGTGCGCGAAGGACAAGGAGGCGCTGATCGCGGAGGCCGACGCCGCGCTCTATCGTGCCAAGCGCGGTGGCAAGAACGCCGTACGCAGGGGGGACCCTGTCACGGCGGAGAGTTAACCTTCCGGGCGTGGGAATTCTCGACGACGCAATACGCGAGCACCTTGAGCTGAAGCGCCGCCGCGGCGCCACCGACGACGAGCTTTCACGGCAGGAGGCTGAGGCACTCGGCCCCGCGCGTCGTCAGCCGGCGACCGACCCCGGATACGACGCAGACGTCTCGGAGGAGACGGAGATCCTGGCCCCGGGCGACGAGCTGCCGCCGCCCGCGGCGGGGTCCGCGGTCGGCACCGAGGAGGGCGCACCGCCGCCTCCGCCGCCGGAGGCGATCGAGCCGATGGACGCGGACGAGCCGTTCGAGCCGATCCGGCCCGCAGACCCGGTCGAGGCTCTCGAGCCGCTCGAGGACGACCCCGGCGACCGGCTGCCGCCGCACGGCGACGTCGAGGCGATCGAGGAGCCGGCGCCCGAGCCGGCGTTCGAGGAGCCGGGCCTGGACGAGCCCACCGCGATCCGCGACGTCCCCGTGCTCGACGAGCCGACCGCGGCCGCACGACCTGCCCGAGGTCGACGAGCCGATCCACGCCGAGCCCGCCGGCGACGACCCGCTGGCGCCGCCCCCGGAGCCGATCGAGGCACCGGACCCGGCCGCCGCCGCGCGTCCCCTGCCCCCGCTCGACGACGACGCGCTGCCCCCGGAGCCGGCCCTTCCCGAGCCGCCCCCCGACGACGATCCCGACGAGCTCCAGGCGCCTCCGCCGCGCCGCGGCCCGGACGGCGAGGACGTGCTCGAGGAGACGCCCGACTTCCTCCAGGACACCCCGGACCACGACCGCCTGTGGTTCGAGCAGAAGCCGCCCCGCGACTTCGACTTCGACGACTGACCCGGTCCTCACCGGACGAACGTCCACTCCACCGAATCCGCCCTTCAAGTCGGAGGGCGCCCGTCGATAACAGGGACACGACGGCATGGAGGGTTCCGTCGTTTGCGCGGCACGGAAAAGCCGCAGGGAAGGGGGCGGTTCTCGAGGCCGCCCCCTTCTGCGTTCTACGGTCTATCCGTACTCGTCGCCGCCGATGTAGCCGCGGACCTGCGCGGCCTCCGCGACCCGCTCGATGCCCAGCTCGTACGCGGCCACGCGCGGTGGGACGTCGTCCTTCTCGGCCCGGTCGTGCACGGCCTTGTACGCCTTGCGCATGATCGTGCCGAGCCGGTCGTTCACCTCGTCCTCGTCCCAGCGCAGGTGCTGGAGGTTCTGCACCCACTCGAAGTAGGAGACGACCACCCCGCCGGCGTTGGCCATCACGTCCGGGATGATGAACACGCCCTTGTCGTTGAGGATGTCGTCGGCCTTGGGGGTGGTCGGGCTGTTGGCCCCCTCGACGACGACCTTGGCCTTGATCTTCTCGGCGTTCTTCTCGTGGATCATCCCGCCGAGGGCCGCGGGGATGAACACGTCGCAGTCGACCTCGAGCAGCTCGTCGGGATTGATCTGCTCGATCCCGTCGCCGTCGAACTCGGTCAGCTTCCCCCCGTCCTTCGCGTGGTCGGCGAGCGCGTGAGCGTCGATGCCGCCGCTGCACTCGATCGCTCCGTCGGCATCGGAGGCCCCGACCAGCGTCGCCCCCAGGTCGGCCAGCTCGCGCGCCGCCCAGGAGCCGACGTTGCCGTAGCCCTGCACGACGAACTTGACCTCGGAGGCGTCGATGTCGAGCTGCTCGGCGGCCTCCTTGAACGTGTACACCAGGCCGCGGCCGGTGGCGGCCTCGCGACCGTACGAGCCCTCGAGGGCGATCGGCTTGCCGGTGACGCACGCGGGCGTGTGCCCGTGCAGCTTCCCGTACTCGTCCATCATCCAGGCCATCACCTGGGCGTTCGTGCCGACGTCCGGCGCCGGGATGTCGCGCGTGGGGCCGAGCACCTTCTCGGTCTTGGCCATGAACTGGCGGGCGATGCGCTGGCGCTCGTCCTCGGTCAGGTCCGACGGCGAGCAGTTGACCCCGCCCTTGGCGCCCCCGTAGGGGATCTCGACGATCGCGGTCTTCCAGGTCATCAGCGTCGCGAGCGCGCGCACCTCGTCCAGGTCGACCTCCGGATGGAAGCGGACGCCTCCCTTGTACGGGCCGCGAGCGCCGTTGTGCTGGACGCGGAAGCCGGAGAAGCACTGGATCCCGTCGTCGGTGGTGATCGGGATCTGCACCTTGACCTCGCGATAGGAGGAGGTGAGCACTCCGGCGATGTCGTCGGGCAGACCGAGCCGCTCCGCGGCGACCTGGAAGTAGTGCGTGACGATCTCGTAGTTCGAGACCTCGGCGCGCGTCGGCGTCTCCTCCTGCTGAGGCTTGGGCTCCCTCTCCTCGTCTTCGCCTGTGCCGTTACGGTCGCTGAGCTCCTCCTGCTCGTCGCTCCGCGTGGCCGTGGCCTCGTCAGGCATGCAGCTCTCCCATACGCGTCGATTCCCCCTCGCGGGTCCTTACCCGCACCGTCCCCGCGCGTACCATGTGAATGCACGGGGCCTTAGCTCAGTTGGGAGAGCGCTTGGTTTGCAACCAGGAGGTCGCCGGTTCGATCCCGGCAGGCTCCACTCCGGTGACGATGAGACGCAACCTCGCCTTCCTCGCCGCCTGCACCCTGCTGATCTCCGCCTGCGGCGGCACCGAGATCGACGCGGACAAGGCCGAGTCGCTCATCAAGGACAACATCGTCGGCCCCGCGCCGCAGAAGGTCGACTGCCCGGACGGCGTCGAAGCGAAGAAGGGCGCGACGTTCCGCTGCGACGTCATCTACGGCAGCGGCCTGCCAACCGCCGTCGTGACCGTCCACATCGAGGACGACGACGGCCACATCCGGGTCGGCCCGGACGACTTCAGGCGGCAGGACTAGCCACAACGGCCTCCCGGGCGCGTAGGATGCCGCCCATGGACACGCTCTTCCAGGCGATCGCCCTCAGCATCGCCATGTGCCTGGCCCACGCGGCCATCACGCGCCGCTGGCGGCTCGTCCAGGGCGGGGCGCCGCTGCTCGGCATCGCGCTGGCGCTGGCCCTCGTGACCTCTATCTGACCGAATCGAGCTTAGTGTCGTGAGTCGTTAGTTCGGCGCACCTTCCCGGCGTCTGGACGCGCCTGACGGTCGCCGGCGACCTCGCCGGACTACCAGTACGACTCCGGTCACCGTCAACCGTCAGCCACGCCCAGTCACTCGGGAAGCT
Organism: uncultured Actinomycetes bacterium; assembly: GCA_963724205.1. Classification (GTDB taxonomy): domain Bacteria; phylum Actinomycetota; class Thermoleophilia; order Solirubrobacterales; family Thermoleophilaceae; genus CAVRTK01. Next base: position 536,177 of record CAVRTK010000001.1, read on the forward strand.
GAAGCCGAACCGCCGACTCACGACACTAGAAGTGCTCGGAGTGCGGCGGCGGCTGCTGCGGTGGCCGTTGCTCGAGGCCGCCTGCGGGCGGCATGCCCTGTCCGTGCGACCGGATCGCGTCGGCCAGGTCGAGGAGCGCCCACACGAACGCGCTGCCGAGCCCGGCGCCCACGCGCACGTAGTCCGGGGTCCCGTGCGCGACCCGCGCCGTGTTGTGCGCGCCGGCCAGGGCGCGCGCCACCTGCTCGTCGTACTTGGCCACCGGCGAGCACGCTAGCGAGCCGCGCGGCTGGACCGGCCTACTTCCTCGACTTGCGCCGCTTCTTCGTCGTCGACTTCGGCTTCGATCGGATGCGCTTCTCGCAGCCCTTGACCTTGTCGCCCTTGTCGACGTACGCGGTGTCGCGGCCGGCGCCGCAGACCACGGTGTCGCGCTTGCCGTTGAACGCGACGACCTTGTCGTTGCCGGTCCCGGCGTCGATGGTGGCGCCCCCGCGCTTGACCGTGATCTGGTCGTTCGCGGCTCCGGACTTGATGCGGTCGCGCCCGGACGCCTCTTCGATCGTGTCCTTGCCGTCGCCGCCCATGACGATGTCGTCGCCGCTGCCGCCGTACAGCCGGTCGTCGCCGGCACCGCCGTCGATCCCGTCGTTGCCCGCGCCGCCGTCGACGATGTCGTTGTCGGCCTGGCCGGACAGCAGGTCGTCGCCCGCGTCGCCGGTCAGGTTGTCGAAGCCCGTGCCGCCGGCCAGCGCGTCGTTGCCCAGCTCGCCGTCGACCATGTCCTGCCCCTCGTCACCGAAGATCGCGTCGTTTCCGGCGCCGCCGCGCAGCTCGTCCTGGTGGTTGCCGCCGTGGAGCTCGTCGTCGCCGTCCTCTCCGGACAGGTCGTCGTCATCGTCGTCGCCGGTGAGCATGTCGCCGCCGGTGCCGCCGTGCGCGCTGTCGCGGCCGGCCCCCGCCCACATCCGGTCGTTGCCCGCGCCGCCGTCGATGAAGTCGTTCTCGGCGTCCGCCCAGACGGCGTCGTCTCCGCCGCTGCCGAACAGCTCGTCCACGCCGTCGCCGCCGCGCACCTCGTCGGCATCGTCGCCGCCGTCGACCCGGTCGTCGCCGGCGTCGCCGCTCACCACGTCGCGCCCCGGGCCGCCGTCCAGGGAGTCGTTCTCGAACCCGCCGTTCAGGCGGTCGTCGCCGGCGTCGCCCCAGAGCAGGTCGATCGCCTCGTCGCCGGTGGCCGTGTCGTTGCCCTCGCCGCCGTGGATCGAGTCCTGATCCCAGCCGCCGCTCAGCGTGTCGCTGCCCGTATCACCGTCGATGATGTCGTTGCCGCCGTCGCCGGTGACGCTGTCGTCGTCGGCTCCTGCGCGGACGGTGTCGTGCTCGGAGCCCCCGGAGATCCGGTCCGCGCCGTCCTCCCCGGTCAGCGTGTCGTCGCCGGCCTCGCCGTAGACGCAGTCGTCGCCCGCGCGCCCGTCGACCGCGTCCGCGCCCGCGCCCGCGCGGATCAGGTCGCCGCCGCCCGATCCGCTGAAGACGTCGGCGCCGGCGCTCAGTGTGGGGCGCTCGTTTGCGCAGCTGCCCTCGGCGGGCGAGACACGCAGGGTCACCGAGGCAGTGGTCGAGCCCGCGTAGTCGGTCATCGTCAGCGTGTGGCGTGGTCGGGTCGATCAGCAGCGTCGGGATGCCGGAGATGGCGCCGGTCGCCTTGTCGAGGGTCATGCCCGCGGGCAGCGCCGGGCTGATCGAGTAGGTGGCGGTGCCCGTCCGGCGCACGGCGGTGGGCTGGGCGCGGTCCGAGGCGACCCTGGCGGTCGCCTCGACGGTGTGCGGGTACCGGAACGACGGCGTGCCGAAGCCGAGCAGCACGTAGCCGGCGCCGCCGTCGGTGCGGCCCAGGTCCGCGCGCGGCGCGCCATCGACCAGGTCGTCGCGGCCGTCGCCGTTCAGGTCGCCCGCCCACGCCACCGCGGTGCCCGAGTTCTCGGACGAGGACGCGCCCACGACCCGGGTCGCGGCCGCGGGCGGGGCGGCCAGGTCGACGGTCGCGGGCAGCGAGCCGCCGTAGAGGACGTAGGTGGCGCCCTGGTCCGTCCGGCCGGCGTCCAGCCGCGGGTCGCCCACGGCCAGGTCGGGCCGGCCGTCGTCGTTCATGTCGCCGCCGCCGCTCGCGGCGACGCCGATCGCGTCGGTGGCCTGCGCTCCGTCGATCCGCATGGTCGCCGTGGCGCTCGCCAGGTCGGTGGCCGCGGGGAGCGCGCGCGTGGAGAAGAGGTAGAGCGACCCGGCGGCCGAGCGGCCGTTCGGGTCGGCGCCGGTGGCGCCCAGCAGCAGCTCGGGCGTCCCGTCACCGGTTACGTCGGGGCTGGTGGCGACGCCGCCGCCGAGGGCGTCGCCCGCGACCGCGCCGTCGACGCGCGCCCCGCTGCCCGCGCCGGCCAGGTCGACGGTCGCGCCGCCCGCCCGGCCGGGGACGAGCCACACGGATCCTGCGCCCGAGCGGCCGTTCGGGTCGGCGCCGGGCGCCCCGACGAGTATCTCCGCCCGCCCGTCGCCGTCGCCGTCCGGGGCGATCTGCGCGGAGGTGAGGGTGTCGCTGGCCGCCGGCGCGTCGATGCGGATCCCGTCCGTGCCCGGCGAGCTCAGGTCGACGCCGGGGCCGGCGGCGCGGCCGCGCACGACCCACGCCGATCCCGCGTTCGAACGCCCGGCGGGGTCCGCCTGCGAGGCGACCACCACCACGTCGTCGCGACCGTCGCCGTCGACGTCGCCGCCGCCCGACACCCAGGTGCCGGCCCGGTCGCCGGACACCGCGCCGTCGATCCGCCAGCCGGCGGTGCCCAGGCTCGCGGCGTCGATCGACGCGCGTCCCGCCGCTCCCGTGATCACGTAGGCGGCGCCGGCGTTCGAGCGGCCCGACGGGTCGGCCTGCGACGCGCCCGCGATCAGGTCGTCGTGCCCGTCGCCGTCGACGTCGCCCGCCTTCGCGACCCAGCCTCCAAGCCGGTCGCCCGCCACGGCGCCGTCGATGCGCACGCCGGCGGCGGACATGCGCGCCAGGTCCGTGCGCGTGGACAGCCCGTCGCGCCCGTAGACCACGTACACGGAGCCGGAGTCGGAGCGGCCGTTGGCGTCCGCGAGAGGGGCGCCGACCGCGATGTCGGCGATCCGGTCGCCGTTCACGTCGCCCAGCGCGGCGACCGAGGTGCCCGCCTGCTCGCCGCTGCCGGTGCCGTAGACGATCGGGTTCGACCCCGACGCGGCCATGTCGGCGGTGGCGGACTGCTGCGGCAGGGCGGCGGCGGCCGTCCCGGCGGGGCCGAGCAGGGCGACGGCGAACGCCGCGCCGAGGCGCGTTGTCAAGAAGCGGAGGGACATCAGGAGGGTTGAGTGCCCCGGACATCAGGCACTCGCATGTAATGCATCGGCAGATGACGGCCCCTCCTTCAGTCGCATCAACCCAATTCACACCAACTACACACGTTGTCTGAGCCCGCGGGTTAGGCTGGCCCGGCAGTGGGGGACATCCGCGATCCCGAGAGTGCCGAGCGGCTCGCCGCGGAGGCGCCCGATGAGTACCTGAAGCGCCGCGACTTCCTGCAGCGGGCGGCGGTCACGGCGGGCATGGCGGCCGGCCTCGCGACGGTGCTCGACCCAGACCTGATCGTCGCCGAGGCGGCACGCAAGCAGGCCCGCAAGCTGCCGTCCCCGCGCAACGTCCCGATCGACACGTTCGTCGTGCTGATGATGGAGAACCGGTCGTTCGACCACTACCTGGGCTGGTTGCCGAACGCCGACGGCCGCCAGGCCGGGCTGACCTACCTCGACCGCAACGGCCAGCCGCAGCAGACCCGCCGCATGGCGCCCGACTTCCAGGGCTGTGCGTACGAGGACCCCGACCACTCGTTCAAGGGCGGCCGCGAGCAGTTCAACAACGGGAAGATGGACGGCTTCCTGCGGTCGGGCGACAACGACGTGTTCGCGATCGGCTACTACGAGGAGCCCGACCTGCCGTTCATCCCGGCCGCTGCCAGGGAGTTCACGACCTACGACCGGTTCTTCTGCTCGATCCTCGCCTCGACGTTTCCGAACCGCGAGTACATGCACTCGGCGCAGTCGTACGGCAAGAAGGACAACTCGCTCCCGGAGCCGCCGGGGTTCCCGGACGACACGATCTTCGCGGCGCTGAAGAAGCGCGGGGTCGACTCGCGCTACTTCTACACGGACATCCCGGTGTCGGCGCTCTGGGGCCAGCCGGGTATGTCGCGCTCGGGCAGGGTCGACGAGTACTACGAGCGCTGCCGGACCGGGACGCTGCCGCCGCTCTCGTTCGTCGACCCGTCGTTCGCCGGCGAGGACCAGGGCACATCGGGCGACGAGCACCCGCACGGCGACGTCCGCACCGGCCAGGCGTTCATGTCCGACGTCGTCAACGCGTTCATCGAGTCGCCGCAGTGGAAGAGCGGCGCGCTGTTCATCGTCTACGACGAGTGGGGCGGCTTCTTCGACCACGTTCCGTCGCCCCGCGTGCCCGACGTGCGCAACTCCGGCGACCTGAACGAGGACTTCGGCCGGATGGGGTTCCGCATCCCAGCCGTCGCCGTGTCACCCTTCGTGCGTCGCAAGCACGTCGATCACGGCATCTACGGATTCGAGTCGATCCTGAAGTTCATCCGCTACCGCTACGGCGTCGACCCGCTGACCAGGCGGGACGCCTACGCGCAGAACATCGCCAGGTCGTTCGACTTCGAGTCGAAGCCGCGGCTCGCGAACCCGGGGCTGCCCGACGCGCCGCAGGTGGTCTCCGCCGCGTGCGGCAGCTCGCCGTCTCCGCTCAACGGCCTCCAGCGCGGGAAGGAGCACGACCTGAAGTCGCTTGTCACCTCGGGCTACCTGGACCGGCTCGGCTTCCGCTACAAGCCCGCCACGCCCGACACGATGTTCCGGCAGCCGCACACGATCCGCAGCGGGCTGGCGCGATGACGATGCGCCGGCTGGTCGCGCTCGCCCTCGCGTTGGCGCTGCTCGGCGGCGTAGTCGCCGTCGCCGAGGCGAAGACGATCCGCGGCGGCAGCAAGTCCGAGCGCCTGAGCGGCACGACGAAGAACGACCTGATCCGCGGCGGGGCCGGCAACGACCAGCTGTTCGGCCTGCGGGGCAACGACAAGCTGTTCGGCGATGCCGGCAACGACCGCCTGTCGGGTCAGTCCGGCCGGGACACGCTCCGAGGCGGCGCGGGTCGCGACCGGCTGGTGGGCGGAGTCGACGCGGACACGCTGAACGGGGACGCGGACAACGACTCGCTGAACGGCGGCGCGGGCGACGACACCCTCACCGACGCGATCGGCGGCAACTCGTTCGCCGGCGGCCCCGGGGAGGACACGATCACCGGCGGCCCGGGCGCCGACAAGGTCGACGGCGGGCTCGGCGAGGACGAGCTGCGGGGCGGCGACGGCAACGACACGATCCGCGCCCGCGACGGCGAGCAGGACATGATCGACTGCGGGCCCGGCGAGGACACGGTGGTCGTCGACGAGGAAGAGGACGGCGTCTTCGACTGCGAGACCCTGCAGGCGCCGTAGTCGCTTGGAGCGCTGGCGCGGCACCGTCACGGTGGGGCCCCGGGCGCGCCGTAGCCTGGTGATCACCGACGACGCGATCGAGGTGACGGATCCCGAGGGCGTCATGCCCCCGGTGGTCCTCGACCTGCGCAAGGTCGCCGAACGCGGCCTGCTGCTGCCCGGGGCGGCCACGATGACTGTCGTCGACGGCCGTGGGGTGGACGCGACCCGCCTGCAGATGCGCGCGGTCGCTCCGTCGACGTTCGAGGAGATCGACTGGCCCGACGACGTGCGCGAGCACATCGAGGCCCAGCGCGAGCGCGACCGCGCGGCGTCGCTCAAGCTGCGCCGTCAACTCGGCACGGTCGTGGCTGTGACGATCGCGGTGCTCGGCGCGCTGCTGCTGGTGCTGGTGATCGTGCTGCTGCTCGGCTAGGCCCGGCCGGCCTTGAACGCCGCGTTCAAGAGCTGCCGCGCCTGCGACCCGGTGTCCGGCGAGTGCAGCAGCACCACGCCCAGCTGGCGGCGGCCGCGCCGCACCACGCCGACGAAGCAGTGGCCCGCCTCGTCGTTCGATCCGGTCTTCAGGCCGATCGTCCCCTTGTAGCGCAGGTGCAGCAGCGGGTTGGTCGAGTTGACGTACAGGCGGCCGCCCTTGATCGGGAAGCGCGTGGCCACCTGCTTGCGGCGGACGAGCCGGGCGATCCGCGGCTCCCGCATCGCCAGGCGGGCCAACACCGCCAGGTCCGCGGCGCAGCTGCGGTTGCGCGGCTGGAGCCCGTGCGGCGACACGAACTTCGTGCAGCGCAGGCCGAGCCTCCGGGCCCGCCGGTTCATCGTCCTGACGAACCGCCGCTCCGTGCCGGACACGTGCTCGGCCAGCGCGATGGCGGCGTCGTTGCCCGACGGCAGGAGCAACCCCGCCAGCAGCCCCTCGACGGGGACCTTCTTGCCCTTGGGCAGCACGCCCACGCCGGACCCGCTGTAGCCGAGCGCGTGCCTGGAGATGCGGGCCTTCTCGCGCGGCTTGGTCGTGTCGACGACGATCAGCGCGGTCATGATCTTGGTCAGGCTGGCCATCGGCAACTTGCGCAGCGGATCGCGCTTGTAGAGCACGCGCCCGGTCTTCATGTCGAACACGAGCGCCGCGCGCGGCTTGCCCGACTTCAGCCGCACGTTGAACGCGTTCGGGCCGACCAGCGAGATGCCCGGCGGCACCTGGGTGGCCGGTCGCGTGGGGGCGTCGACGTCGGCGGTCGGGGGAGCCGCGGGCCGGGGCGATGCCGCCGCGGGCGAGCCGTCGTCGCGGAGCACGGTCACGTAGACCGCGCTGGCGGCGATCGCGCAGGTCGCCACGAGCACCATGAGCGCCATCGCGTAGCGACGGCGGCGACCCGGGCGGCGGCGGGTCCCGCCCTGAAGCACAGGGCTATTCATCCTGCTTCTCCGTCAGCGCGCCGATCACCCCGAAGCCCAGCACGGCCAGGATCACGAGCGAGACGACCGCCAGGCCGGTAACGCCGTCGTCCACGACGCCCTGGATGGTGAGGTACGCGAGCAGCGCGATCAGCGCGAGCGCCGCGATCAGGACGAAGTTCCGTGTGGTCACAGGTCAATACACCGGGATCCGGTGGGCGCTCTCGTAGTCCTCGTGCACGTTCGTCGCGAACAACTTGATCGCGGCGAGCCCGAACAGGAAGCCCCCGACATGCGCCGCGTACGCGACGCCGCCCCCGTCGGCCGACGGCTGGCTCGCGCTCAGGTCGAGGAACTGGAGGAGGACCCATACGCCGAGGACGAGCAGCGCCGGCAGCCGAAGGATCGTAACGAAGAAGATGATGATGACCAGGGTCAGCACGCGCGCCCGCGGATAGAGCAGCGCGTAGCCGCCGAGCACTGCCGCGATCGCCCCGCTGGCACCGAGCGTCGGCACGGTCGAGGTCGTGTCGAGAAGCGTCTGCGCCAGCATCGCCACGACTCCGCCCAGGAGGTAGAAGAGGAGGTACACGCCCCTGTGCATGGAGTCCTCGATGTTGTTGCCGAAGATCCAGAGGAACAGCATGTTGCCCGCGATGTGCAGCAGGCCGCCGTGCATGAACATGCCGAAGAAGACGGTCAGCCAGGCGGGCGGCTGATCGGGAGGCGATATCGCGTCCACCTCCGCGCCCTGGACCGTCTCGCCCTGGCACACCAGGCCGCCGCCGCTGCTCGGAGTCACCTCGGTCGAGCCGGCCAGCCCGACGTCGCCGCACTCCTCGCCGGGATGCGTGAGCTCGTACGGGATCGCGGCGTACTTGACCAGGACGTTCTGCTTCAGCTCGGTCCCGTCCAACGAGATCGACTGCACCTGGAACCCGAAGAACACGATCACGTTGATCGCGATGATCACGACGGTGACGATCGGGAATCGCCGGGTCGGGATGTCGTCCTTGATCGGCAGCAAGGGCCGATCAGGGTACGCGAAGGACCTCGAGCGCGTTCGAGAAGAAGAAGCCCGGCTGGGGCCCGCCCTCGATCGCGAAGACGCGCCCGCGGTAGGCCACCGCGCCGAGTCCGTGACGCGGCGTGCGCATGTCCGGCAGGGCGGACCAGCGGCGGCCGGAGACGTCGTACAGCTCGACCTCGCGGATCGTGCCCGCGCTCTCCTCGCCGCCCAGCACGACGATGCGGCCGGAGTCGACGGCGGCCGCCGCGATCCCGCCGCGCGGCTTGCGCATCTCGGGCAGCTTGGTCCAGCGTCGCGCGCGCGGGTCGTACGCCTCGTGCGTCGTGAAGTTGCCCGCCTCGCCCGTGCGCCCGGCCAGCACGTGCAGCCGGCCGCGCGCTACTGCGCTCGCCAGGTGCTCGCGCGGGGTGGGCATCGCGGGACCGCGCGACCAGCGGTCGCGCCTGACGTCGTAGATCTCGAGCCTGCCGGTGGCCCCGCCATCGTCGACCCCGCCGGCCGCGTACAGCCGCCCGCCGATCGCCTGCATCGTGTGGGCGGCCCGCGCGGTCGGTGCGCTACGCAGTCGCTTCCAGCGGTTGCGCGCGGGGTCGTAGCGGAACAGCGCGGACGTGCGACGGCTGAAGTCGCGCGGCTCCGTGTAGCCGCCGCTCACGTACAGGCGCCCGCCGGACGCGGCGGCCGCCGTGTGGTTGACGCCGATCGGCAGGGACCGGACGCGCCTCCAGCGGTCGGACTCCAGGTCGTAGCGCAACACAGCGGCCGTCGTCTGGCCGCTGCGCTCCTCGAAGCCGCCGATCACGTAGACGTGGCGCCCGATCCGCGCGGCGGCGACCTCCGTCCGCTTCAGCGGCGACGGGCTGAGCGCGCGCCACTCCTCGGCGTCCGGCGACCCGCCGGCCAGCGCGACGGCGGCGACCACCGCAGCGGCGACGAGGGCCACTGCGACGGCGATGCGCATCGACTCAGGCCGGCTTCGCCGAGGCCTGCTCGAGCGTCTGCTCGGCGTGGTAGCTCGACCGCACGAGCGGCCCGGCGGCGACGGACTCGAAGCCCATCGCGTAGGCCTCGCGCTCCAGCTCGGCGAACTCGTCGGGGTGCCAGTAGCGGACGACCGGCAGGTGGTTCCGGGTGGGCCGCAGGTACTGGCCGACGGTGAGGACCTGCACGCCGTGCTCGCGGAGGATGCCGAACGTCTCGATCAGCTCCTCCTTCGACTCGCCGAGCCCGGTCATCAGGCCGGACTTGGTCACGACCTCGTCGCCGCCCATCTCCTTGGCGTTCTCGAGGACGCGGCAGGAGCGCAGGAACTGCGACCCCCGGCGGGCGAGCGGGTACAGGCGCGGCACGGTCTCGACGTTGTGGTTGAAGACGTCGGGGCGCTCGGCGATCACGCGCGCCAGCGGCATCTCCTGGCCGCGGAAGTCCGGCGTCAGCACCTCGACCTTGCAGCCCGGCGCCAGCTTGCGGATCGAGCGGATGACACCGACGAACGCGGTCGACCCGAGGTCGGGCAGGTCGTCGCGGTCGACGCTGGTGATCACCGCGTGGCGGAGCTCCATCTCCTTGACCTTCTGCGCGACGCGCAGCGGCTCGAGCGGGTCGTTGTGCGTGGGCTTGCCGGTCTTGACGTTGCAGAAGCCGCAGCGGCGCGTGCAGGTGTCGCCCAGGATCATGAACGTGGCGGTGCCCGACTGCCAGCACTCGCCGATGTTGGGGCAGGCCGCCTCCTCGCAGACCGTGTGCAGCGACGCGCCGTCGATCTTCGCCTTCAGCTTCAGGTACTTCGGCGACCCGGGCGCCTTGACCTTGAACCAGGGCGGCTTGCGCTCGCCGAACGGGCGCACGTCGTCGCCCATGATCTCCAGGACCTTGGCGCCTCCGGGATTGGCTCGCGACCGCGTGCTCATGCGACCACGGAGGGTACCCGCGCGCGCAGGCGTTCCAGGGACACGATCCGCTGGCGCAGCCCGTACGCCTCCGCGAACCGCCACGCGGCGCGCTTGCGGAAGCAGCTCATCCCGCCGACATGGCCGGTCTCCTTGTACAGCGACGTCATGCGGACGTTCTCGATGCCGCAGGGGATGATCCACTCGAACGGCTGCAGGTCGTTGTCGACGTTCACCGCCCAGCCGTGCGTGGTGACGCCGCGCTGGACGTGCACGCCGATCGACCCGATCTTGCGGTCGTCGACCCAGATGCCGGTGAGGCCGTCGCGGATCTGCGCCTCGACGAGCTCGTCGGCGAGCGCAGCGATGATGCCCCGCTCCATGGTGTGCACGTACTCGGGGACGTCGCCGATCCTCATGATCGGGTAGCCGACCAGCTGTCCCGGACCGTGGTAGGTGACGCGGCCGCCGCGATCGACGTCCTCGACCTCGATGCCCTGCATCCGGTACCAGTCCTCACCCATCGGCAGGTCGGCGGGCAGCGTGCGCCGCCCGCGCGTGTAGACCGGCGGGTGCTCCAGAAGTAGGAGTGCGTCGGGGATCTCGTCCGCCTGGCGGCGCGCTCTGAGCTCTTCCTGCAGCGCGAGGGCCTCCGTGTAGGGGATGCACCCCAGCTGCGCGACCCAGAGCTCAGCCATCACGTTCGATGGTACTCCCGACCCTCGGCCGGCCGGCCGGACGGTGCGTCGCCATTCGAACACGTCTCTGCGTCTTTCGACCCACTGGGTGGCGAATTCGAGCGACCTGGATTACAACGAATGGCTGCACGGCTGTACCCAGAGAGACGTGGGAGGTATGACCCAAGTGGACGCGGTAACCCCGAAAGAGTTCAGAACGGTGCTCGGCGTACTGGTCGCGGCGTGCCTTGCCTCGCTGGTTCTCAGCGCAAGCGCGTCGGCCGGCACCGCGGCCTGGAACGAGCCCACTTACACCAAGACGAGCGGCAACAACAGCTACTGGTTCAACTGGACTGCCGTGACCGGCCTCAACGAGAGCGGCACGAACAACTACACGTACTACCTGTGCATCTCGACGTACCACAACAACGTCCAGGAGGAGTTCAGCAACGGCACGAACGGGCCCGGCAGCACGAACTGCACAGGCAGCCTGCGCAGCGGGGCCACGCCGTCCACCGGCAACAACGGCTTCAGTCCCTACACCGGGGGCACGGTGCTCCAGGACGGGCACCGCTACGAGATGTGCGTCGCCGGTTACCGCTGGTACGTCTACCTCTGGTCCTACGACAACGTCTCGTGCGCGAACTCGATCATCGACCGCAACAAGCCGACGCTCGGCGTCACGCTCGCGGGCGGGTCGAACGTGACCAACAACGCGAACATCCCGGTCGCCATCTCCTACAGCGACGCGACCAGCCCGCCGTGGGCCGGCAGCAACGGGTACGCGTCGAACTGGGACTGCATCTCGCAGGGCGCGGCGTGTAGTCCTTCCGGCGGCCCGGACAACAACTGCAGCGCCCCGAACGGCGGGTTCAACAACAGGATCAACTCGTTCAGCTGCGCGCTCAACATCGCCACCGGCGACGGGACCTACTACTACTGCGTGTACGGCGCGGACCAGGCCGTCCCCGACAACACGACGGGGACCAACCAGTTCGCGAACGCGTTCTCGAACAACGCGAACATCTCGCAGACGGCGTGCGACAGCGTCGTGCTCGACCGGACCGGCCCGTCGGTGAGCGTCAGCCCAAGCGCCACGACCGTGACGGTGGGCCAGCTCGTGACGTTCACGCAGTCGGCCTCCGACCCGAACGGCCTGAGTGGTGGTGTCAGCTGGAACTTCGGCGACAACACACCGGGCTCGAGCGGGCCGACCGCCACGCACACCTACACCCAGCCCGGGACCTACGTCGTCAAGGCGAGCCAGGCCGACGCGGCCGGCAACACGGGCGAGGGCACGACCACGATCACCGTGAACCCCGCGTCCACTCCCACGGGGGGCAATACCGGGTCGACCGGCAGCACTGGATCGACGGGCAGCACCGGATCGACGGGCAGCACCGGCTCCACGGGCAGCACGGGCTCCACGGGCAGCACCGGATCGGTGACTCCCGGCACCCAGGCCGGCACCAGCGGCGCGACTCCGCTGACCACCACGATGACCCCGGCCCAGGTCACCCAGCAGGTACAGCAGCAGGCCGGCGGCGGCGGCGCGAGCAACGTGTCGGTCGGCGCACTCGACGTCGTGTCCCCCAAGCGGTTCACGATCGGGAAGAAGACCCTGCTGCTGGCGGCGACCACCGATACGGGCGGCACGTTCGGCGTGGCCTTCCTGAAGGGCTCGAAGGTCATCGCTCGCAAGAGCGCGAAGTTCGGCGGCCCAGGCACCTACACGGTGAAGGTCAAGGTCCCGAAGAAGCTGAAGGCGGGGACCTACTCGCTGAAGATCACGTTCAAGGCGACCGGCGCGAGCAGCGCCTCGACCAAGACGCTCAAGGTCAAGGTCGTCAAGGCGAAGGGCAAGAAGAAGGCGATCAAGGCCGCCGTGGCCCGTCCGCGACGCGGAACGCCGGCGAGCCGCTCGCCCCACCCGAAGGCGGTCGACCCCCGCGCGGTCGATCGCACGGTCGTCGTCCGTTGACCTGATGCCCGCCGGTGCCGGCTGCGGTGGCGCAGCCGGCACCGGTCGGGTCAGCCGTTCCAGCCCTCGAGATGCGCGCGCACCGACCCGAGGAACCGGGCGGCCAGGACCCCGTCGAGCGCGCGGTGGTCCCACGACATGCACAGGTAGGTCATCGGCCTGATCGCGATTGCGTCACCGACGACCACGGGCCGCTTGACCACGGCCTCCAGGTCCAGGATCGCCACCTGGGGCTGGTTGATGATCGGCGTCGCCAGCAGCGCCCCGTAGCGGCCCGGGTTGGTGATCGTGAACGTGCCGCCCCTGGTCTCGTCGGGCGACAGGCGCTTGGTGCGCGCCCGCTCGGCCAGGTCCTTGATCCGGCTGGCCAGCCCCTCGTGCGACAGCTCGTGCGCGTTCTTGACGACCGGCACGATCAGCCCGTCGTCGCCCAGCGCCACCGCGATGCCCGAGGTTGATCTCCTCGTGGACATGGAGCCGATCGCCCTCGAGCGTCGCATTGAGCTGCGGGTGCTCACGCAGCGCGGCAATGGCCGCCCGCGCGACGAACGGCAGGTAGGACAGCTTGCCGCGCGCCGCCTCGACAGCCGACATGTCGGCCTCGACCACCGTCGTGCAGTGCGCCGCCGTCTGCAGCGAATGGACCATGTGGTCGGCGATCGACTTGCGCATGGGCGAGAGCGGCTTACCGACCTCTGCCCGCTGCCGGCTGCCGGCTGCCCGCTCCTCGACGTAGGGCGACTCGATGTGCAGCACCGGCTCGGGCTTCGGCTCCTGCCGCTCGCCCCAGTCCTTCATGAACGCGAGCACGTCCTTCTTCGTCACCCGCCCCATGCGACCGGTGCCGGTGACCTTGCTGAGGTCGATGTTGTGCTCGGCGGCCATGCGCCGCACCACGGGCGTCACCGGCGGCTCGGCACCGTGCGGCGTCGCCTTCTGCTCCTCCACGTGCGGCTCTCCCGGCTTCGCGCCGGCGTCGAGCCGCGCGAGGACGGTTCCCACGTCAACCGTGGCGCCGACCTCGACCAGGATCTCGGTCACGCGCCCGCTCTCGGGTGAGGGCACCTCGGTCTCGACCTTGTCGGTGGAGATCTCGACGATCACCTCGTCGCGCTCGACCCAGTCGCCGACGCGCTTGTGCCACTCGACGATCGTGCCCTCGGCCACGGACACGCCCATCTGAGGCATCGTGATTTCGGCAGCGGCGCTAGTAGGCGAGGAGCTCACGGCACGCCTCCTTGACGTCGTCGACCTGGGGCAGCACCGCGCGCTCGAGCGGCGGCGAGAACGGGATCGGCGAGTTCGGCGCCGTGACGCGGACGATCGGGCCGTCCAGGTCCTCGAACGCCTCCTCGGCGATCAGCGCGGAGACCTCGGCACCGATGCCGCAGGCGCGCGTCGCTTCGTGCAGCACGACGACCTTCGACGTCTTGCGCACGGACTCGAGGATCCCCTCGCGATCGAGCGGGACGAGCGTGCGCAGGTCGATCACCTCGACCGAGGCGCCGTCGATGTCGTCGGTGGCCTCGAGCGCCACGGACACCATCGCGCCGTAGGTGATGACGGTCAGGTCCGTGCCGGCGCGGGCGACGCCGACCTCGCCCATCGGCGTCTCGTAGCGCCCCTCGGGCACTTCGCCCTTGGCCCGGCGGTACAGGTGCTTGTGCTCCATGAAGCACACCGGGTTGGGGTCGCGGATGGCCGCGGCCAGCAGCCCCTTCGCGTCCTCCGGTGTCGACGGTGCGACGACCTTCAGCCCCGGCGCCTGCAGGAACCAGGCCTCCGGGTTCTGCGAGTGGAACGGACCGCCGGAGAAGCCGCCGCCGGAGGGCAGCCGCACGACCATCGGGACGGCCAGCCCCTGGCGGTAGTGCATCTTCGCGGCGACGTTCACGAGCTGGTCGAAGCCGCAGGAGATGAAGTCCGCGAACTGCATCTCGCACACGGGGCGCAGGCCCTCGACCGCCGCGCCGACGGCCGCGCCGACGATCGCGTTCTCCGCCAGCGGCGTGTCCCACACGCGGTCGGCGCCGAACTCCTCGACGAAGCCGTCGGTCACCTTGAACGCGCCGCCGAACGCGCCGATGTCCTCGCCCAGGCAGAACACCGAGTCGTCGGCGCGCATCTCCTCGCGCAGGCCGTCGGAGATGGCCTGCAGGTAGGTCATCTCGGCCATCACGCGGCCCTCCAGCGCGACCAGGGCGCCTGGCCGTCGCCCAGCTCCGGGTCGGCGGTGGCGAACACGCCGTCGGCCGCCGTCGCCGGGTCGGGCATCGGCTGCGCGAGCGCCCACTCGGTCTCGCGGTCGAGCTCCTCGGCCACCGACGTCTCGATCGCCTCGACGTCGAAGCCGTCGGCCTTCAGCCGCTCGGTGTACGCCTCGATCGGGTCGCGCTTCTCCCAGTGCTCGAGCATCTCGGCCGGCACGTAGCGCATGTCGTCGTGCGCGCCGTGGCCGTGCATCCGCATCGTCTCGCACTCGATCAGCGTCGGGCCGCCGCCCATGCGGGCGCGCTCGGTCGCCTCGGCCGCCGCCTCGAAGACGGCCTCGACGTCGTTGCCGTCGACCTTCACGCCGGGGAAGCCGTAGGTGGCCGCGCGCTCGACCGGGTCGACCGCGAACTCCAGGTCGTTCGGCGTCGAGTACGCGAACTGGTTGTTCTCGAGCACGAAGACCACCGGCAGCTTGCGCACGCCGGCGACGTTCATCGCCTCGTGCCACTGGCCGTTGGCCGTGGAGCCGTCGCCGAACCAGGTCATCGCCACGCGCGGCTCGCGCCTCATCTGGAAGGCCAGCGCCATGCCGCAGGCCACGAGCGTCATGTCGGGCAGCATCGAGACCATCCCGACGCAGCCGAGCTCGCGGTCGCCGAAGTGCATGTTGCCGTCGCGCCCGCGGGTGACGCCGCCCTCGCGGCCCATCATCTGCGCTAGCACGCGTCCGGGCTTCATGCCGCGCACGAGGTGGGCGCCCAGGTCGCGGTGCAGGATGCACGCGCGGTCGCGCGGGCCGAGCGCGAAGGCCGTGCCCACGCAGGTCGCCTCCTGGCCGCGCCCGTCGTAGTAGGAGCCCGGGACCTTGCCCTGGCGGTACAGGGTCAGTGCCCGCTCCTCCGTCGCGCGCATGAGCAGCATGAAGCGCAGGAGGGCGGAGCGGTCGGCGCGATCAAGGGCAAGCGCAGGCTCGGCATCCGTTGCCGGCAGCGCCGCGGGTCGCGCGGACGTCATCGCCATGGTTTCTCTCCTCTCGGGCCGCCGGGGTCTCCGGCCGTCCGTTTGGTCGAACTCGCGCGCCGTACGGGATCTCCGCGTAACGCGCTCCTAGTGCCGCATGGTACATGGGTACCCGGCGCAAGCGGTCAGCCCACGGTCAGACCGTGGACGTATGTCGCCCGGGTTTCAGCAAGGTCGGCGCAACCGAATTGCAAGCACCGGAGGCGAAGCTGAGGCCATGAAGATCCAGATCATCAAGACCAGCGCCAAGCGCGAGATCCCGGTCCGCGTCGTCCGCTGACGGGCGCCGAGCCGCGCTCTCTACGCTGGGGGCGTGGCGGCTAACGAGCGGTTCTGGCCGCGCAGGCTCCGTTGGCGCCTGCGCGGAGCCTGGATGTGGCCGACGTTCGCGGTGCTGACCGTCGCGGAGGGCGTCGTGCTGCACGAGCTGCCGCCGACCGGGTTCCGCATCCCCGACGTGGTGATCGGGTCGATCCTCGCGCTGTTCGCCAACATCTTCCTGGTCGGCGCGATCGCCCCGTGGATCGCGCGGCGGCTGATCGCCCGCGACCGGCAGGGCGGGCGCGAGCGCTTCCCGCCGGAGGTCTACCTCGACCGCACGGCGACCGCGCTGCTCGTGCTCGGAGCGGTCGGCGTCCTGGCGGCGGGCCTCGCGAACATCCGCGTGTCGACCGCCGAGACCGACGCGCTGAAGGAGGCGGGCGACCGCGCGGAGGCGTACGTCAACGCGCACGCCGACACCGAGATCAAGCAGCGGCTGGACGGCGCGAACTCGGCGCGCCTCGGCGACGGCTTCTTCCGCGTGTGCGTCCCGCGGATCGACGCGCGCAAGCAGTACTGCATGTTCGTCGACACGCGACGCGACACGGTCCGCAAGGACCCGAGCACGCTGCCGAACCAGCAGTTCGTGCGGCCGGGGCGCTGACGCAGTGAACGGGGGCACCGTCGCCGCGGTCGCGTGTGCGCCGGACCACACGTTCAGCAAGCCGGTGGCCGAGCGCATCCGCCTGCTCGCCGGCCTGGGCGTGGAGGGCGACGCCCACCTGGGGCGGACGGTGCAGCACCGGTCCCGTGTGGCCCGCGACCCGAGCCGCCCGAACCTCCGTCAGGTGCACCTCATCCACGAGGAGCTCCACGAAGAGCTACGTGCGCAGGGCTTCCACGTCACGTCCGGCGCAATGGGCGAGAACGTGACGACGCGCGGCGTCGACCTGCTCGGTTTGCCGACCGGCACGCGGCTGGGACTCGGCCCTGATGCGGTCATCGAGGTCACGGGGCTGCGGACACCGTGCGCTCAGCTCGACCGCTATGAGCAGGGATTGATGGCTGCGGTGCTCGATCGCGACGAGGACGGCAGCCTCGTGCGCAGGTCGGGCGTCATGGCGGCTCCGCGCTAGAGCCGTTGCTAGAGGTCCAGCTCCTCCGGGTCGATCGGCTGCATGCCGTGCTTGAGCATGGCCTCGCTCGGCCGCCTCGATCGTGGTGTCGAGCACGGCCTGGCGCGCGTACTTCTTCGACTCGCCCGGGATGACGTGCCAGCGGCCGCCGTCGTGGTCGGTGCGCTCGAGCATCTCCTCGACCGCGGCCTCGTAGGCCGGGCGCTTCTCGCGGTTGCGCCAGTCCTCGTCGGTCAGCTTCCAGGCCTTCAGCGGGATCGTCTCGCGGCGCTCGAAGCGCTTGAGCTGCTCCTCGTGGGAGATGTGCATCCAGAACTTGACGAGCAGCATCCCCTCGCGGCGCGAGGCCCTGCTCGAAGGCGACGATCTCCTCGTAGGCGCGCTGCCACTCGTCCTCGCTCGGCGAACCCCTCGACGCGCTCGACCAGCACGCGCCCGTACCAGGAGCGGTCGAGGATGGCCATGCCGCCCCAGCCCGGCAGCTTGGGCACGAAGCGGGCGAGGTAGTGGTGGCGCTTCTCGTCGTGGCGTCGGCGCCGCGAACTCCGCGACCCGCACGTGGCGCGAGTCGAGCTCGGCGACCAGGCGCTTGATCGCCCCGCCCTTGCCCGACGCGTCCCAGCCCTCGAACACCAGGCACAGCGGCGGCCCGAGCGTGCTCGCCGCCGAGCTTGCCGGCCATCTGCAGGCGACGCGCGGCCAGCAGCTTCTGCGAGCGCTCGAGCCGCTCCTCGCGGTCCTTCTTCGGCAGCTTGACCGAGAGGTCGACTTCGTCGAGGCGCGCCATCCCGACGGGGATCCTAATCGCCTGCCGCTAGGGTGCGCGCGCATGGCCACCTACGACGCCATCCGCGACCTGCCGCTCGTCATCGACTCGTACGCCCTCGAGCCGCTCGAGGCCGAGGTCTCGAGCGAGTTCACCCGCCTGTCGACCGTCATCCGCCTGATCGGCGGCGGGCCACGAGGGCGTCGGCGAGGACGTGACCTACGACGCGCTCGACCACGTCGCGCTGCAGGACGCCGGGCCGGTGCAGCCGCTGGCGGGCGAGTGGACGATCGCGTCGTTCTCCGAGCACCTGGACGGCGCTCGACCTGTTGCCCGGCGCCGCCCGTGCGCGAGCCGTCGATCGACTACCGGCGCTGGGCGTACGAGTCGGCCGCGCTCGACCTGGCGCTGCGCCAGGCCGGGCACGTCGCTGGCCGCCGTGCTGGGGCGCGAGCCGCGGCCCGTCAACTTCGTGATGTCGCTGCGGCTGGGCGAGCCGGCGACGATCGAGCCGGTGCGCGCTGCGGCTCGAGTCGTACCCGACGCTGCGCTTCAAGCTCGACCCGACGAACTCGTGGAACGAGGCGCTCGTGCAGGAGCTGGTCGAGACCGGCGCCGTCGACTCCGTCGACCTGAAGGGCATGTACAAGGGCACGCCGGTCGACGTCGAGGCGAACCCGGCGCTGTACGCGATGGTCGCCGAGGCGTTCCCCGACGCGTGGATCGAGGACCCCGACCTGTCGACGCCCGAGCTGCGCGCGGCGCTCGACGGCGCGCACGACCGGATCACCTGGGACGCGCCGATCCACTCGGTCGAGGACATCGAGGCGCTGCGAGTTCCCGCCGAAGATGGTCAACATCAAGCCGTCGCGCTTCGGGCCGCTGTCGCGGCTGTTCGCCGCCTACGACTACTGCGACGAGCGCGGCATCGGCGCCTACGGCGGCGGCCAGTTCGAGCTCGGCCCGGGGCGCGGCCACATCCAGTACCTGGCCTCGATCTTCCACCCGGACACGCCGAACGACGTGGCGCCGTCGCTCTACAACCTGCCCGAGCCGCCGCCCGGCCTGCCGGTGTCGCCGCTCGAGCCGCGGATCGACCCGGTCGGCTTCCGCTGGCTCACGGACTGACCGGCGTCTGCTGGTGCAGGGCGAGCTTCCAGGTCGCCGTCGGGCTGGCTGCACGTAGACGCTCGACATCAGCGCCTCGTAGGTCTCGTCGCCGCGGCGTGAGCGCCAGCGGTAGGTGAGCAGCGCGCGTGTCGCGCGTCAGCTCGACGACGCTTCTCCTCGCTGATCTCGAACTCGTCCCAGCCCGGCGTCGAGTCGATCGCGAACGCGGTCTGCTCGCGATCGATGGCGGCGCCGGGGACGACGACGACGGCGTCGTCGGTCAGGTGCTCGCGGTAGTCGTCGCCGGTGCCGCCGCCGAGGGTGCGCTCGATCTCCAGGAGCGTGTCGCGGAGGTCAGTCATGGGCCTACGTGCCACTTATAGCGGGTGGGCGCCTTCGTCCTCGATATCGAGCCGAAAGGCCCCACCGGGCTCGGGCTCAGGCCGGCGGGAGGGCCAGCACGGTCACGGTCCCGGGCGGCACCTCGGTCAGCCCGCCGTCGACCACCCGCGCCGCCAGGTCGTCGCCGTCGCCTGCGCACAGCGCGCGGAACCGCTCGCGCGCCGCCGACCACCACCCGCGCCGGGCAGCCGGCCGCGACCCAGTCCTCCAGAGCCGCCGTGTCCGCCGCCATGCACCGCGGCGTGGGCGACCTGGGCGAGCGTCTTGCCGCTCGACATCTCCAGGCGCGGGTTCAGCACGTAGGTCACGCGCCCGGCGACGGGCTCCGGGTCGTCCACCACCGGGGCCGGCTCGAGCGCGCTCGTCATCGCCTGCATCTGCTCGAGCAGCTGCCCGCGCTCCGACCGCCGCCGCGGCGGCAGCGCGATCACGCCCTCGCCGTCACGTCGCCCGCGACGCGTGCGGCTCCTCGAGCACCGCGGTCCCACTGCCCGCCGCGCGCCCGCAGCGTCACCTTGCCCGGGCCGCGGCCGCCACTCGCGCATGCGCCGGGTCGTCGGCGAACGACCGCACGCAGGCGACGGCGGCGGCGCCCGCCAGCTCGCCGCCGCGCGCGATCGACTCGACCGCCCCGCGGCGGACCACCAGGTACATGCGCAGCGGGTCGTCGTCCACGCGCGCAAGCGTGGCAGCAGCGGCTAGTCGCGCGCCGCGCTGCGGGCTGCGGCCGCCGCTCGGCGTAGACGCGGGCCACCAGGCTGCGCGCCGGCGCCATCAGCGGGCTGCCGTTGTAGACCAGCACGTAAGTCGGTGAGCGCGGCGGACCGTGCGCTTGAGCGTGATCTCGCCCTGCGCGTCGCTGCGCAGCACCGCGGTGCGCTTCCAGCGGCCGCCGTCCTCGCCGCGCAGGTAGACGAGCACCGTGCGCCCGTCGAGCAGCGCGCGGCTGTTCACGTCGAACATCGTCCCGGTGATCCGCACGCGCTGGCCCGGAGTGCACGACGGCGCGGCTGACCTTGAGCCGCAGGCCGGGCACGCGGCGCCTGCTCGGGCGCGGGCTCCTCGGGCTCGGGGACCGGAGGTCGGGGCGGTCGTCCCGTCGCCCGGTGCGGGGGGCGGCGTCTGCGGGTCCGGCGGCGGCGCGAGGACCTCGACGGGCGTGCTGTCGAACCGCGCCCGGAGCCCGGTGGTGAAGCTCGTGTAGCCGGGATACGCCCCGCTCATCCACAGCACCGGCGCGGGCCCTTCCGCGTGCGCGCCGCGCGGCGCCACGGGGCGCACGTTGTTCTGGAGCCGAGCGGCTCGTCACCGCGACGCCGCGTCCAGGTCCGGCCGCGGTCGGGCGTGCGCCAGCGCTCGATCTCGAAGCCGCCGCGGATCTTGCCGCGACAGGTAGACGGTCGACGGGTCGCCGTGGTCGAGCGCGATGCCGCCCGAGTACTGGCGCTCGCGGCCGCCGGGCACGATCGACCCGCCCGCGCGCGCCAGCTGCACGTCGATCCAGCGCTTCCCGTTCCAGCGGGCGTAGCGGTAGCGATGGTCGGTCTTGCCGGGGAAGGTCGCGTAGACGATCACCGGGCGGCCCTCGGAGTCGGCGGCGACGTCCCACACCCAGGCGCGCGGCTTGGCCCGGTAGACGCGCTCGCCGCTCATGGCGGACACCGGCGGCGCGCCGATCGCGGTCCCGTCGGCGCGGTACAGCTGCCCGTCGCGGAACGCCGCGTAGCGGATGCCGGTCTGCGTCGCGTTGGGGTGGCCCTCGGTGTAGGCGACGTGGATCGTGTCGCCGCGGCGCGGCGTACTTGACGTAGGGCCGCTGGCGTCGCGTTCTGGAGCAGCACCTGGCCCGGCTGCCAGGTGTCGCCGTCGTCGTCGGAGAACGAGTACGCGGCCTGGCCCGCGGCGCTCGCGCCGGCCTCCGCCCGCCAGAACACGTAACAGCCGCCGCCCGACCTTCACCGGGTTCGCGTAGGTGTAGGTGTCGTAGCCGGGCGCGTTCGTGCCCAGCACGCGGGTGTTGCCCCAGGCGAAGACGTCGCCCGGCTCGCTGCGTCGATGCGGAAGTACATCTGCTGCCCGCGGTGGGCCGACCAGAGCGCCATGAGCCGGCCGTCGGGCAGGACGTGCAGCGCGGGCGCCGCGTGGTCGTCGCGCTGGAACGCCGCGGGCGACGATCGACCGGCGCAGCTCGTGGGCCGCGTGGTCGTAGGAGGCGACCGCCGATGTCGCCCGCGGCGGTCACGTAGCCGGTGTAGGTGCGGCCGTCGTCGTAGATCGCGCGCGGGTCCTGGAACCAGCACCAGGCTCCGTCCGGGGCGAGCGGGGCGTCCGACCGCGCCCGAGCCGCCGGCGCGAACGCCAGCGCCGCGAGCACCGATATCCACACCACCCCCCTCATATGAGCGGTCAAACCGCTCAAGGGCGTCTGGAGTAGCGGCGCCTACAGCGCCAGCGTCAGCGGCTGCTCGAGCAGCTCGCGCACGCGGGCCAGGAACTCGGCGCCGTCGGCGCCGTAGAGGATCCGGTGGTCGCAGACGAGCGTCACGCTCATCGTGTCGCGCGCGACGATCCGGCCCGAGTCCTCGTCGACGACCGCCCGCTTCTTCAGCGAGCCCACCGCCAGGATCGCGGCCTGCGGCGGGTTGATCACCGCCGGTGAACGAGTCGATCCCGTACATGCCCAGGTTCGACACCGTGAACGTGCCGCCCGACAGCTCAGGCGGGGTGATCTTGCCGTCGCGCACCTTGCGCGATCGCCTCGCGCGCGGTGCGGGAGATCTCGCCGAGCGACTTCTTGTCCGCGTCGAAGATCGTCGGGACGACCAGCGTGTCCTGGGCCGCCACCGCGACGCCGACGTTGACGCGCGAGTACAGCTCGAACCGCCCGTCGCGGTAGGCGCCGTTCACGCGCGGGAACTCGCGCAGCGCGTTCGCGCACGCCTTCACGACCATGTCGTTGTACGAGGGCGCCGTCTCGGTGACCTCCTTGAGCCGGCCGCGCAGCTCGACCGCCGCGCTCATGTCGATCTCGGCCTGGAGCTGGAAGTCGGGCGCGGTCGCCTTCGACTCGGCCATCCGGCGCGACACCGTGCGCTGCATCCGCGTGAGCTCGATGGTCTTCATCTCGCCCTTGGGCCCGGCGTCGCCGGCGGGCTCCGGCTCCGGCTCGCGCTCGGGGCCGCCGCCGTCCTCGGAGGATGCCTCCTCGTCCTTCGGCTTCTCCTCGGTCTTGGTGCCGCCGCCCTCCGCGGCAGCCTCGACATCGGACTTGATGATGCGCCCGCCGGGGCCGGAGCCCTCGACCTCGCCCAGCTCGACCCCGAGCTCCTTGGCCATGCGCTTGGCCACGGGCGACGCCTTGACGCGCCCGTCGTCGTCGGCAGAGGCGCCGTTGCCGCTGGACTGAGGCTGCTTCTTCGTCTCGTCCTTCTCAGGCGCAGCGCCGTTGCCGTCGGAGTCGCCTCCTCGGCCTCGGCTCCTCGTCGTCGGCGTCCTCCTGCTCCTCCTCGGCCTCCTCCTGCCCACTGCCCTCTGCCCCTCCTGCCCACTGCCCTCTGCCGCTCTGCCCACCATCGGCCTCCGACGGATCGCCGATCCGAGCGATGACCTCGCCAAGCGCAAGGGTGTCGCCCTCGCGAGGCGACCAGCTCGACGATCGATCCCGCCGTATCGGACTCGTAGGTCATGTTCGCCTTGTCGGTCTCGATCTCGACGATCTCCTGGCCCTTCTCGACCTCGTCGCCCTCGGCGACCAGCCACTTCAGGATCGTGCCCTCCTCCATGGAGTCGGACAGGCGCGGCATCGTGACGTCGGTGGCCATGAGAACCCCTCCTCAGAGATCGCGGAACGTGGCGATGGCCGCCTGCACGACATGCTCCTCGTGGGGCATCGCGGCCTGCTCGAGCGGCTTGGAGTACGGCATCGGGACGTCGGCGCCGGTGACCCGGCCGACGGGCGCGTCCAGGTAGTCGAACGCCTGCTCGTTGATCAGCGCCGCCAGGTTGGCGCCGACGCCGCCGTGCGGCCAGCCCTCCTCGACGATCACCGCGCGGTTGGTCTTCTTGATCGACTCGACGATCGTGTCCAGGTCGAGCGGGCGCAGCGTGCGCGGGTCGATCACCTCGGCCTCGATCTCGTGCTCGGAGGCGAGCGTCTCGGCCGCCTTCTGCGCGGTGATCGCCTGGCGCGAGATGCCGACGATCGTGACGTCCTCGCCCTCGCGCCGGATCGCCGCCTCGCCGAAGCGGACCTCCTCGGCGTCGCCGTTCTCGGGCACCTCGCCGCGCTGGCCGTACAGGTACTCGTGCTCGATGAAGATCACCGGGTTGTCGTCGCGGATCGCACGCCTTGAGCAGCGCCTTCGCGTCGGCCGCGGTGGTCGGGCACGGCGACCAGCAGGCCGGGGATGTGCAGGTACATCGCCTCGAACGAGTGCGAGTGCGTCGGCCCGAGCTGGTGCCCCGCGCCGCCCGGCATGCGGATCACCATCGGCACCTTCACCTGGCCGCCGAACATGTAGCGGATCGACGCGGCGCAGTTGACGATCTGGTCGAGCGCGAGCAGCGCGAAGTTCACGGTCATGATCTCGACCACCGGGCGCAGGCCGAGCATCGCCGCGCCCGACCCCGGCGCCGACGATCGTGTTCTCGGAGATCGGCGTGTCGCGGACGCGCTTCTCGCCGAACTCCTCGAGCAGGCCCTGAGGTGACCTTGAACGCGCCCTGGAAGACCCCGATGTCCTCGCCCATGATGAAGACCTTCTCGTCGGCCTCCATCTCCTCGCGCAGCGCCTGGTTGAGCGCCTCGCGGTAGCGCATGGTCGGCACTAGTCGGCGCCGCCTTCCTCGTCGCGCTCCTCGCCCTCGGGCTCGCCCTCGGACGCTCCTCGTCGTCCTTGCCGCTTCCTGCGGGCGCGCTCCTCCGCGTCGCCGACCTTCGCGTACGCGGCGCCGGCCTCGGCCAGCTCGTGCGCCACCTCGCCCGCCTCGCGCTCCTCCTCGCCGCGGTGCACGCTCGGGCGAGCGCTCGTCGACCGCGTACCAGCCCTTCACCTGGTCGCCGTAGCACGTAGACGTCGTCGTAGAGCGAGTCGAGCTCGGGGAACGGGCGAGTCGTCGGCGAACTCGGTCGCCTCGTCGATGACGCCGACGACCTCCTCGTCGAGCTTCTCGGCGTCCTCCTCGCGTCAGGACGTCCTCGTCGACCAGCCGCTTCTTGAAGTTCTCGATCGGGTCGCGCTTGCGCCACTCCTCGACCTCTTCCTTCTCCCGGTACTCCTCCGGGTCGGCCATCGAGTGGCCGCGGAAGCGGTAGGTGACGGCCTCGACGAGCTGCGGCTTGCGCTCCTCGCGGGCGCAGCGCAGCGCCGTCGCCGATCGCGGCGTGCACGTCGAGCACGTCCATCCCGTCGCAGCTGCGTGCCCGGCACGCCGAACCCCTGCGCCTTGACCGACAGGTCGGTGACCGCCGAGTGGCGCTCGAGCGCGGTGCCCATGCCGAACTGGTTGTTGATCACCAGGAAGACGACCGGCAGGTCCCAGAGCGCGACCAGGTTCATCGTCTCGCCGAACGTGCCCTGGTTGGACGCGCCGTCGCCCAGCATGCAGACGACCGCGTCCTCGGTCTCCATGTAGTCGCAGGCCAGCCCGACGCCGGCCGCCAGCGGCAGGTTGCCGCCGACGATCCCGTAGCCGCCGAGGAAGCGCCTCTCCCAGTCGAACAGGTGCATCGACCCGCCGCGGCCGCCGGAGACGCCGTCGACCCGGCCGAACAGCTCGGCCATGCAGCGCGTCGGCGCTCGTTCCGCGCGCCAGCGCCTGGCCGTGCTCGCGGTAGGTGGACAGCAGGTAGTCCGTCGTCGCGCATCGCGCGGGTGGCGCCGACGATCGTGGCCTCCTCGCCGATCGCCAGGTGCAGGAAGCCGCCGATCTTGGCCTTCGCGTACATCTCGCCCGCGCGCTCCTCGAAGCGGCGGATGAGCATCATCGTGCGCAACCACTCCCGGGCGGCATCGCCGTCGGGCAGATCGTGTTGATCCTTCTCCTGCTCCCCCTGAGCGGACTTGACCGCCATGTGGGCAGGAAGTTACTCCATCCTCTGACCACCGTCGGGCAGGCGGGACGCGGCCCTCAGATCGGGACGGCCCGGCCGTCCTCGATCAGGGCAGGCAGCTCGCTCACGCCGTGCCGGCGGGCGAGCTCGGTGCCCGCGTCGAGCTCGGCGCGGGTGGACTTCAGCTCGGTGCCCGGCAGCAGCGCGCGCGGGTGCAGCTCGCAGGCCGCCCCGGCGATCAGCGATGCTGTCCGGGTCGCCCAGGTCGCGGCCGCCGGCGAACGCCTGCCGGAACGCGGCCAGCGAGAACGCCACCGCGCGGCCGCTCTTCTTGGCGAACGCGGCCGCCCGCATGGCCCTGCGCGAGTCGGCCGGGTAGGGGTCGGGCCAGCGCAGCGGCATCGGCGCGCGGCGGGCCACGTCGTCGCGATCGACGTGCGCCAGCGCCGCGTGCGCGCGCGGGTTCAGGTCCTGGAGCGAGACGGGCTGCCAGACCGCGCTGCCGCCCACCTCCTCGGCTGCGAGCCAGCAGAGGGGGGAGGCCAGGTCGTAGAGGAAGACGGGTCGGTCCACGCGTCCGGCAAGGCTAGGCGGGCGCCGCGGAATGGCGCTTCCGTGTAGTGCCGTAGGCCGCCGGGTATGGAAACCGCACACCTTCCCCGACCCGCCACCAAGTCATGGTCAAACGAACCACCTTCCTCGCCGCCGCCACCAGCGCGCTCGCGCTCGGCGCCGCCGCGCCCGCCCAGGCCGAGGCCCAGACTCCGAGCGACGCGATCCAGCCGATCGTCGAGGGGCTTCCGCACACTCCGTCGATCCCCCCGCCGCCGACCGTCGAGCTGCCGCCGCTGCCGGTGCCGATCCCGTTCCCGCCGCCCTCGCCGCCGCGGACGCCGGACCTGCCGTTGCCGTAGCGCAGGGGGCCCGCGGCGCTAGCCGTGGATGAGCCAGCCGTCGGCGGCGCGTGCCGCCTCCATGACGGCTTCCGCGAACGCCGGGTGCGGATGGATCGTGTGGGCGACCTCGGTGTAGCCGCCCTCGAGGTCGCGGGCGACCACCAGCTCCTGGATCAGCTCGGCGGCCTTGGCGGACACGATGTGGCCGCCCAGCAGCTCGCCGTACTTCTTGTCGCCGATGATCTTGATCATTCCGCCGCGGTCGCCGTAGACGGTCGGCGCGCCGACCGCGCCCATCGGCACCTTGCCGACGGTCACGTCGTAGCCGGCCTCCTTGGCCTCGGCCTCGGTCATGCCGAAGCTCGCGACCTGCGGGTAGCAGAACGTGACGGCCGGGATGAAGTCGTAGTCGATCGGATGGGTCTCCATGCCCGCGGCGTCCTCGGCCGCGATCACGCCCTCGTCGCGAGGCCTTGTGGGCGAGCGCCGGGCCCGGGGACGATGTCGCCGATCGCGTACACGCCCGTCCAGTGACGTGCGCAGCGCGCCGTCGACCTGCGATCAGCCCCCGCTCGTCGGTCTTGATGCCGGCCTCGTCGAGTCCCAGCCCCTCCGCGTCGGGCCCGCGGCCGGCGGCGATGCAGATGTAGTCGAACGACTCGGTGTCGCCGCCGTAGGTGATCTTCACCTCGTCGTCGCCCGCGTCGACCGACTCGATGTTCGCCTCGGTCACGATCTTCACGTTCTGCTTGGCGATCTCGCGGGCGGCCGTGCGGGCGATGTCCTTGTCCTCGAGCGGCAGGATCTGCGGCAGCGCCTCGAGCAGCACCACCTCGGTGCCGAGCCGCCCGAACGCGGAGGCGACCTCGGTGCCGGACGCGCCGGCGCCGATCACCGCGATGCGCTTCGGCAGCTCGCGCAGCGCCCAGGTCGTCTCCGTGCCGAGCACGCGGCCGCCGAACTGGAGGCCCAGGATCGGCTTGGGCACCGAGCCGGCGGCGATGATCACCTTGCCGGCCTCGATCTCCGTGCCGTCGAACTGGCCGCCGATCTTGACGTTGCCGTCGTCGGTGACCGACGCCTGGCCCTCGATCAGGTCGATCTTGTTCTTCTTGAACAGGCCCGACACGCCGCCGGTCAGCGTCTTCACGACCTTGTCGCGGTGCTTCGACGACGCCCTCCATGTCGACGGAGCGTGCCCTCGACGTTGATGCCGAAGCCCTTCGCGTCCTCGACCTCGCCCAGCACGTCGGCCGCGCGCAGCACGGCCTTGGCGGGGATGCACGCGTAGTTCAGGCAGCGCCCGCCGACCTTGTCCTTCTCGACGACGGCGGTCTTCATGCCCAGCTGCGCGGCGCGGATGGCCGCGACGTAGCCGCCGGGGCCGGAGCCGATGACGATGCAGTCGTAGCTTGCTCTCGGGCATGCGGCCGGAAAACCTATCCGACCGGGTCCCGAAGCTCCGGCTCGAGCCGTTCGCGCAGCTCGTCGGGCAGCGGCTGCGGCCGGCCTTCGTCGTAGTCGTAGCCGACCAGCCAGCCGTAGCCCTCGGCCACCACGCGGCCGTCGGCCTCGACCAGCATCTCGAAGTCGACGCGCAACGCGGAGCGCCGGATCTCGCTCACCCAGACGTACGTGCGGATGTCGTCGCCGAAGAACGCCGGGCGCCCGGTAGTTGATGTGGGCCTCGGCGAAGATGAAGCCGAACTCGCTCGCGCTTGCCCGGCGGTGCTGCCCGGTAGCAGCTGGTGGATGTAGTCGATCCGCGCCGTCTCGAAGAAGCGCAGGAACTCGACGTTGTTCAAGTGCTGGAGCGGCGTCGAGGTCGCCGAAGCGGACGCGCTGCACCATCGAGAAGCGCTCGCTCACGGGCGGTCCGGCATCTGGATGCGGGCCAGCGCCTTGACCATGAACCAGAACAGCGTGCCGGCGGGGACGATGACCGCCAGGCAGATGAGCACGGTCGAGCACGTCGCTGGCCACGGTCAGGGCCAGCAGCGAGACGATCGAGGATGGCCAGCGCGAGCAGGGCCTGGAAGCCGAGCACCGCCCAGTACTTCGCCTGCCACATGCCCCAGGCCATCACGCAGCATCAGGCGCCATGAAGAACGAGGAAGCCGGGAGCGCGGGCCGCTCGTCGCCGTCCCACAGCGAAGTAGAGCGGGATCTGCACGACGACCAGCGCGACCGCGACGATCGCGCCGATCGGTCACGGGCGTCGGCCGCTCGCCCTGGTCGAGCGGCTCGAGCTGCGGCGCGCACGGCCGCGTTCTTCGCCTCGGTCTTCGCCGCGCGCTGCTCGGCGATCGCCGCCGCCGGAGCGCCGCTGGGCCGGCCGGCTCTGCGCGGGCCGGCGCCGCTGCTTCTTCTTGCGCCTACCGCGCTGCGCCAACGCGCTCACCCGCCTCGAGCGCCGCGCGCACGGCGCGGGCCGCGGCCTCCGGATCGGCGGCGTCGCGGATCGCGCGCACGACGACGACGCGCTCGGCGCCCGCGGCCGCGGCGGCGCGCGCGGTCTCCGGGTCCATGCCGCCGATCGCGAACCACGGCTTGGCCGCGCGGCCCGGCGGCGTAGGCGATCAGGTCCCAGCCCGTCGCCGGGCGGCCCTGCCTTGGTCGGCGTCTCGAACACCGGGCCGACCGCGTAGTAGTCCGCGTCGCGTCGCCTCGGCGGCGTCGACCTGCGTCGGGCGAGTGCGTCGAGGTCCCGACGATCCGGTCGGGCCCGACGATCGCGCGCGCCTCGGCGACCGGCATGTCGTCCTGGCCGACGTGCACGCCGTCGGCGTCGCAGGCCACGCGCCAGGTCGGGCCGGTCGTTGACCAGGAACAGCGCGCCGTGCGCCGCGCAGAGCGCGCGCAGCTCGCGTCCGGCGCGGACGATCTCGTCGTCGCTCGCGTCCTTGTCGCGCAGCTGCACCATGTCGACGCCCCCGCGCAGCGCGGGCTCGACGCGCGTGCGCGGCCGCCGCCTCGAGCACGAGGTAGACGCGCGCGGCGCGCAGGCGGTCGTCGTAGGACCCGGGCGACATGGCCCGGATCCTGACGAGCGGTGCCGCTAGCGCTTCGCCGGGCGCGCGGTCCGGCTCTTCGACTTGTCCCAGCGGAAGCGGAACTGCCGCTGGGCCGCGCCGGAGACCTTGAGGTTGCGGTCGAAGTAGCCCTGCGGGCCGGTCTTGAGCGACGCCGACGCGCTTCCACTTGCCCTTGCCGAGCCGCGACTCGACCGTCACCGCCGCGCCCTGCGCCGGCCGGGCGCACGCCGCCGAACACCTCGACCTTCGAGGCCGACCCGCGGCGGACGAAGAACGGCAGCCGGAACGCGTCGTAGACGCCGGGCTTCTCGCGGCCGTTCTCGAACTTGATGCCGGACTGGAAGCCGCCGAAGCGGTCGGCGCCGCGTGTCGGGGATCTTGTCGTCGGTGAACGGGTACTGCGACCACGCGCCGATGCGGCGGTTCTTGTAGGCGATCCACTCGGCCTCGCCCATGTACGCGGGGACCTTCTTGATCGGGGTCTGGAACGGGTCGGGCGGATCGGTCTGGAAGCCGAACTCGGTCGACCAGACGGCCTGCGGCGGCCTTGGCTGCGAAGCGCTTCTTGCGAGTGCAGCTTGTCGAGCGTCGCGGATCAGCCGGCTCAGCTCGCCGATCGACGCGTCGTCCTTGTTCGGGGACTTCACGCGCGGGCCGCCCGACAGCGTGTACGGGTGGTGGGCGACGCCGGTGCCGGGCAGCGCGCGGAAGTTCTCGCAGCCGCGCTTCTTCGCCGCCGAGCCCCGGTAGGCGCCGGAAGCGCTTGTTCGACGCAGGCCATCTCGCGCAGGAACTCGAGCGGCCGGCGCCGGACGCCGGCGGTCTTGTTGCCGCGGGCGAACGGCAGCAGCTCGCCGTAGAGGATCGTGTCGCTGCCGTGGCCGGTCGCGCTCAGGCCGTCGAAGCCCGCGTACAGCAGGTTGCGGTAGAGCTGCGGCGCCTCCTTCTGGGGCGACAGCCAGGAGGCCAGGTTCGGCTCGTTCCAGATCGACCAGATCGTGACCTTGGGCAGCGGCAGCGGGTCGCTGTAGTGCCGGCGGGCGCCGTGTAGCCGCCGGAGTAGCGCTTGCCGGCCGCCTGGACGAACTGCCCGAAGAGGTCCGCGTTCGGGCGCTGCACGCCGTTGGGCAGGTCCTCGGGACTGGCCTCGCTCGCCCACTTGGGGGCGTGGCCGCCGAGCATCAGGAACACCTGCATGCCGCGCTCCTGCGCACCGCGGATCGCGCGGTCGTAGCGCTGCCAGCGCTCGGCGCGGTAGGCGGCCGGATCGGCGGGGTCGGCGGGCTTCTCGTCCGGGGAGATGTCGCGCCAGTCGAGCCGCAGCTTCACGACGTCGACGCCGAGCGACTTCCACTCGTCGAGCGTCGCGTCGCGGCGCTCGCCGTTCGAGCCGATGAGCTGGTGTCGTCCTGGAGGATCGTGAGCTGGCCTAGCGGCTGGCTGCAGCCGGGCCGGCGCTCGCCAGCAGCGCACAGGCCGCGACGGCGAGCGTGAGCATCAGGCGGATGGGGGGTGTCAAGGCGATCGGCCTCCTGGTCGGTCGCTTCGGGAGTCTGACGGAGGTCGGGGCGCGATGCGCGAAATCGCGCCCTGCCGGGTCCCGAGCCGCCGAAGACCGTAACAACCAGCCGCACGACATGTTGCGGTGGCCGGTTGGGCGCCGGGTCCGCGTGGGTATGCTCAGCCCGTGACTATCGGCACATCGATAGTGCTCATCGCGGTCGGCGCGATCCTCAAGTACGCCGTCACGGCGGAGGTCGACGCGATCGACATCCAGACCGTCGGCGTGATCCTGATGCTGGTCGGGATCCTCGGGCTGATCCTGTCGCTGCTCTACACGTTCATGTGGTCGCCTCAGGCCCAGGCCAAGGCGCGGCGGAGCGAGCAGGACCAGTACGAGCAGCCCACGCGCCGTTACTGAGCCCGCGCGGCGCTAACCTCTCCTCAGTTACACGGGAGCTCGGTGAACCGGGCTGAGAGGGCGGCTGGGTCTGCCGCCGACCGTTGAACCTGTCCGGGTAATGCCGGCGCAGGGAGCCGGCGCGACGACCCTCCGCAGGAGAGCTGATTGAGAGCGATGGGCGCGGCGCCGCAACCGAAGCGAGCTACGACGTGGTCGTCGTGGGCGCCGGCGTCATCGGGCTCGCCTGCGCGTGGCGGATCGCCGAGCGCGGGCTGATCCGTCTGCGTGCTCGAGCGCGACGAGCCCGGCGCGGGCGCGTCCGGCGTCGCCGCGGGGATGCTCGCGCCGGTCACCGAGGCGGAGTGGGGCGCGCAGGCGCTGCTCGACCTGAACCTGGACTCGGCCGGGCGCTGGCCCGCGTTCGCCGACGAGCTGCGCGCGCGCGCGGGCGCCGAGGTCGGCTACCGCCGCAGCGGCGCGCTGGTGGTCGCCGCCGACCGCGACGACGCCGAGGAGCTGCGCCGCCTGCACGCCTTCCAGGAGTCGCTCGGGCTCGACGTCGAGTGGCTGGCGCCGCGCGCCGCGCGGCGGCTCGAGCCCGCGCTGTCGCCGCGCGTCGCCGGGGCCATCCACGCGCCGCACGAGGCGCAGGCCGACCCGCGCGCACTGACCGACGCGCTGTCCGCCGCGCTGCGCGCGCGCGGGCGGCGAGCTCGTGTGCGGCGTGCGAGGTGACGGCGCTGACCGGCGACGGCGTCGACACCGACCGCGGGCCCGTTCGCGGCGGCCAGGTCGTCGTGGCCGCCGGGGCGTGGAGCGCGGACGCTGGCCGACGGGGCGCCGCCCGTGCGCCCGGTGAAGGGGCAGATCCTGCGGCTGCGCCGCCGCGCCGGGCAGGCGCCGCTGGCCGATCGCCTGATCCGCACGCCGCGCTGCTACGTCGTCGACCGGGCCGGCGGCGAGGTCGTGATCGGAGCGACGGTCGAGGAGCGCGGCTTCGACGACGCGGTCACCGCCGACGGCGTCTACCGCCTGCTCGAGGCCGCGTGGGAGGTGCTGCCCGACGCCGGCGAGCTCGAGTGGGTCGAGGCGGCCGCCCGCCTGCGGCCCGGCACGCCCGGACAACGCGCCGGCGATCGGCCGCGACGGGGCCGCGCGGCGTGGTCTGGGCGACCGGCCACTACCGCAACGGGATCCTGCTGGCGCCCGTCACGGCCGACGCCGTCGCCGCGATCGCCGCGGGCGAGGACCCGCCCGCCGCGGTCGCGCCGTTCGGCCCCGGGCGGTTCGCACCTGCGCCGTCGAGGAGCGCTGCGTGAACGTCGTCCTGAACGGCGAGGAGCGCGAGCTGCGCGACGGCGCCCGGCTGGCCGACGCGATCGCCGCCAGCGGCGCGCCCGACGGACGCTCCGCGGGGTGGCGGTCGCCGTCGACGGCGAGGTCGTGCCGCGCGGCGAGTGGGACCTGGTCAGGCTGACCGACGGCGCGCGCGTCGAGGTGCTGCAGGCGGTGCAGGGCGGATGAGCGGGCTGCGCATCGCCGACCGCGACTTCGGCTCGCGGCTGATCATCGGCACCGGCGGGTTCCGCAACCTCGACGACCTCGGGCGCGCGGTGGCCGCGTCGGGCGCGCGAGATGGCGACGCTGGCGCTGCGCCGGGTCGACCCGTCGGCCCGCGGGTCGCTGGTCGAGGTGCTCGAGGGCTGCGGGGTCAAGCTGCTGCCGAACACCGCCGGCTGCTTCACCGCGCGCGACGCGGTGACGACCGCCAAGCTCGCGCGCGAGGCGTTCGAGACCGACTGGGTCAAGCTCGAGGTGATCGGCGACGACCGCAACCTGCTGCCCGACCCGGTCGAGCTGCTGGACGCCGCCGAGCAGCTCGTCGCCGACGGCTTCGTCGTCCTGCCCTACACCAACGACGACCCGATCCTGGCCCAGCGCCTGGAGGACGCGGGCTGCGCCGCGGTGATGCCGCTCGGGTCGCCGATCGGCAGCGGCATGGGCATCAACAACGCCTACAACCTGCGCATGATCGTCGAGCAGGCGCGCGTGCCCGTCATCCTCGACGCCGGCATCGGCACCGCGTCCGACGCGGCGCTCGCGATGGAGATCGGCTGCGACGCGGTGCTGCTGGCCAGCGCGATCTCGCGCGCCGAGGACCCCGAGCGGATGGCGCGCGCGATGCGCCTGGCCGTCGAGGCCGGCCGGCTGGCGCGCGAGTCCGGCCGCATCCCGCGCCGCACCTACGCCGAGGCGTCGACGCCCATGGAGGGCGTGCCCGAGCTGCAATGAGCGACGGCGGATCGCAGGAGCTCGAGCGGTCGCGGATCGACCGCATCGGCGACGCGCTGGGAGGCGGCGCTGGGCGGGCGCGCGGACGCGACGAGTTCGCGCTCTGCTGCACGGTCGACGTGCGCTACGAGGACCCGCTGACCGACGGCCTGCTGGAGGGCGTCGAACGCGCTCGACGCGCACGTGACCAGGCTGCGCACGGGCGCTGCCCGACCTGCGCGTCGAGACGACCGGCAAGCGGATCGCCGACGGGGACTTCGGCTGCCTGCCGTGGCGGATCGCCGGCACGCAGCGCGGCGACCTCGGCGAGATCCCCGCGACCAACAAGTTCCTGACCCTGCACGGCGTCCACTACGTCGAGCTGCGCGACGACCTGATCTGCCGGGTGCGCGGCTTCTACGACCTGTACGACGCGGCCACGCAGCTCGGGCTGCTGCCCAAGCAGGGGTCGCTGGCCCAGAACGCGCTGCTGATGCTGCGCGGCTTCGGTTTACGGATTCGCAACTGACGC
The DNA here is from genome assembly GCA_963724205.1 of uncultured Actinomycetes bacterium. Classification (GTDB taxonomy): domain Bacteria; phylum Actinomycetota; class Thermoleophilia; order Solirubrobacterales; family Thermoleophilaceae; genus CAVRTK01. The sequence continues at coordinate 570,329 of CAVRTK010000001.1, forward strand.
GTCGCCCGCGCGCAGTAGGTTGCCCGTGTGGACCGCCACCTGGCCTTCCTCGTCGTCCGCCGGACCGTCTTGGCCCTGGTTGTCGCCGCAGTCGCGTTCGCGTTCGTCAACTGGGTCATGGACTTCCACTGGGTCTTCGCCGTGCTCTTCGCGGTCCTCGTCTTCATGCTCACGTTCGCGCAGGGGCTCCAGCCGGCCGGGCACGATCCGTCGTCGCACCGCTTCGAGTCGTCAAGCAGCGGCTCGTCGTCCTCGTTCGGCGACTCGGACTCGAGCTCGGACTAGTCGTGACCGAGCAGCCGCCGCCACCCGAGAGCCTGTCGCTCACGAGTCGATCGCCGCGATGGCGATCCGCGCGCCCAGCGAGCGCAACGCCAAGCTCGACCGCCTGATCGCCAACGCCAACGCCGACGTGCAGCTCAAGGCGTGGTGGCACATGCAGCAGACGAACGCCGAGCGGCTGCACATGTCCGACCACTCCTGGGTGCACATCCAGATCGTGGTCAACATCGCGCTGCGGCTCCTGCGCCTGCTCCGCCGCGCGGGCGTCGAGCCGGCCGTCGTCACCGACCACGGCCTGAACCCGCTCGGACGCCGAGGTCGTCGTGACCGCCGCCGTGCTGCTGCACGACTCGGGCATGTCGATCCACCGCACCGACCACGAGCAGTTCTCGCTGTTCCTGGCCGCGGACAAGCTGCCGTCGCTGCTCGACGGGATCTACGAGGAGCCCGAGAAGTCGGTGATCGCCGCCGAGGCGCTGCACGCGATCATCGGCCACCGCCGCCGCGGCGACCCGATCACGCTCGAGGCGAGCGTCGTGCGCGTGGCCGACGCGCTCGACATGGAGCAGGGCCGCTCACGCGTGCCGTTCTCGGAGCGCCGGCCGAACATCCACTCGCTGTCCGCCGCCGCGATCGACGACGTGAAGATCGACGCCGGCGAGGAGCGGGCGATCCGCATCGAGATCGAGATGAACAACTCGGCCGGCATCTTCCAGGTCGACGAGCTGCTGGCCACGAAGCTGCGCGGCTCGGCGCTCGAGGACCACGTCGAGGTGATCGCGCGCATCGACGCCGAGCACGAGAAGCGGCTCGTGCCGATCTTCCGGATCTAGTGACCGGGCGCTAGGCGGCGTCGGACTCGTCGCGCAGAAGGTCGTCGAGCGCCTCCCAGGGGATCTCGACCGCGTCGCGCTCGTCCCGGTAGCCGTCGAGTGGCTCGTAGGCCAGCAGTTGCGGCGGCTTGTTGAACACCTTCCCGAACCGCCAGCAGCGCGCGCAGAGCGTCGTCCTTCCACTCCGGGCGGCCACAGCCACGGCGCGCGCAGCGAGGACCTGTCAACTCGATCGGCATGCGCCGATCAACGTAGCGACCGCGACAACGACGATGCGCGGATGCGGCTAGAGCTTGCGCCCCACGACGGTCACCGTGCTGGTCCGCCCCGCGGTCTCCGCGCGCAGCCTGAACGTGTACTCGCCTCGGCGCGCTCCGCGCGGCAGCGACACGTTCAGCCTGTGCGTGCGCCCGGCGGCGAAGGCACGCGCGGGGATCCGCCGCACGACGCGGCTGCCCCGCCGGATCTCGACGCTGGCCGTCGCGTTCTCGCGCAGCCGGAAGGCGAGCGTTGCGCGCGCGTTTCTCCGGCCACCGAAGACGGGCTGGGCCAGCGCAGCGCGCTGCACGAACCCGCACGGCGTGGACCGGTCGAACGTGCGCAGGGTGCGGAACCGCCGCCCGGCGCGCCGCAGCGCCACCCGGCGCCGGTCGGTCCCGCCGTTCGGTGCCTTCGTCGTGAACTCCGCGACGTAGTGCCCGGTGGCGATCCGGCTGCTCCCGCGCCAGGTGAAGCCGCGCGATCGCTCGCCGAAGTCCTTCACCACCCGAGCGCGCTGGACGTTGCGCCCGCGCGAGACCCGCAGCAGGCGGACCCGCGCGCGGGCCGCGCCGCGCCGGTCGAATTCGAACCGCAGGCCGCGGGCGCGGCGCCGCGCCGACACCGTGCCGAAGCCGGCCGACCTGGCGCACACCTCCGTGCCGGCGGCCTGGGGCAGCGGCGACGGGCGATCCTCCTGCGCCGGCGCAGGCAGCGTGACCTTGTAGATGTCGATCGCGTTGCGGCCGGTGCCGGACAGCGCGAAGTCGCCGGTGGCGCCCCAGTACGTGTAGGTCCCGTCGGCGTTGCGCTCGGCCTTGAAGATCGCCGACACCCACTGGTTCGAGCCCTCGGGGATGAACCAGCCGGCGGTCTTGAAGTCGATCGTGCCGTTCGCGTTCTCGACGAAGTCGACGACCTGCGTGCCCTGCGAGTACCAGGCCATGAAGATCCGGTTCTGCCCGGCGATCTGCTGCATCACGTGGGAGGTGCAGACCGACGCCTGGGGGATCGTCCGGATGTCGGCCCTGTAGATCGCCCGCTTGCCGTCGGAGGTCTTCGCGTAGTCGGCTTCCTGGCCGGCCTGCGGGGTGGCCGCCGGGCCGGTGGGCTTGAAGCTGCTCGCCGGGTAGGCGCTGATCCCTCCGTTGCCGATCTTGTTGTCGGCCCCAGGTGAGCACGTCGCTCCGCCCGGCAGGACCCCGCCGCCGCGCTCGTCGGTGACCAGCGCGAACTTGCGCGACTTGGTCAGCTCGGCCTCGTGCGAGACGAAGACGTCCTGCGTCGAGTCGAACGGCGGATCGACCGACTGCTGCTGCTGGCTCTCGAAGCCCATGTGGTGAACGGTGCCCGTCCACTCCACGCCCTCCAGCGACGGCGCGCCGATCTTCAGCCACTCGGAGACGATCAGGCTCTGCGCGGCCCCGTTCACCCGCCCGTTGTGGCAGTCGACGACCTGTGCCCCGGTGGTGAAGGCGGGAGCCACCGTGGACGACGCGCGCCGGGCGCAGGGGAGCGGGGTCCCCCGCGGCTTGTCGTCGGTGAAGTCGTTCGGGGTGCCGCGATCGTCGAACGCGCCCTTCAGGTTGAGCATGATCGTCGAGAACAGGCTCGCGCACATCAGCGTGTCGTCCGGGTAGATCTCGGTCTCGTGGCACGCGCCGACGCGCTTCGGGTACGCGTGTGAGTTGGCCATCTCCACCTGCGGGAACCGGTAGCGGTAGACCTGCGGGTTGCACGCGTCGCGCTTCTGCTGGACCGTCGTGCCGGCCGGGAAGTTCATGCACGAGGACATGTCCACGACCTCGATGCCGTCCATCGCGGTACCGGAGGTCTCGTTGGCGCGCTTCCCGTCCGCGCCGACGTCGAGCGAGTCCGAGCTCGACACGATCGCGATGTGTGGGCGCTTCGGGTCGATGTTGACGGTATGGGCCTCGCCGACGTGGACCGTCAGCCCGATCTCCTTGGGCTTCGCCGGGTCGGTGACGTCGATCAGCTCGAGCCCGCCGCGCGGCGCCTGCTGTCCCAGGACGCCCTGGTCGTGGCAGCGGCCGCCCGCGTCGCTCGAGTCGACGATCAGCTGGGCGTCGCCCGGCGCTGCGGCCGGGTTCGTCGTGTTCAGCAGCTGCCCGCCCTTGGGCGTGGCCTCGGCGTCGTGCTGGAGTCCGGTCACGCTGCTCGTCGTCGTCAGGCACGACGCCGAGGGGTGCCCGGTGACGTAGGTCGGCTTGACCGTGCCCTTGTCGGTGAGCTTGACGATCGTCTGGCCGCCGGCGTTCGGGCCTGCGGCGAGCGTGCCGACGCTGGCGTACGTCTCACCGCCGTTCGAGAAGAAGTCGATGTCGGTGTGCGGGTTGCCGGTCGGGATCGTCTCGACGAGCTCCCAGTCGGCTTCCTCGCCGCCCGCGTTCAGGTTCGACGACGGCGGTCCCGCCGGCGCGAAGGTCGGCGCGGGATGGTCCATCTCGTGGCCCTCCGCGGCCCCATAGATGCCCATGCTTGCCGCCGCCGCGACAGCCAGTGCTGTCCACACCCTGTTCATGCGAAGCCTCCCGGTACCCCAGCCGAGCGCTCAGTGGTACCAGACCGGTGCGGTTCGTGCGTCGGCGGTCAGCTCAGCGCGATGCGGCAGAGGCCGCCGAACGTCTGCGCCCAGCGCTCGGCCTGCGCCGGGTCGATCGAGCTCAGGTCGGGCGCGATCACCTCGGGCATCGCCGACGTCTGCTCGGCCAGCGACGGCGCCTCCTTCGACGACGCCTTCCTCTTCTTGGCCGCCTTCACGTTGTTGCGGTCGACGTAGAAGTTGTTGCGCGGGTCGGCGTCGCCGTCGGTGGTCGCCGCGGCGGCGATCTCGACCGTGCGGCCGCGGTAGCGCCGGCTGACCCTGGTCACGAGCTTGAAGCGCTTCGTCGCCTTCGGCGCGAGCTCGCTCAGCCGGAACACGGCCTGGCGCCCGCGCGCGGCGCGGCGCCCGCCGCGTACGCGTGAGACGCCGCGTGGCAGGTCGACGGTGACGACGATGCCGTTCGCCGTGGCCCGCCCGCCGTTGCGCACGTCGACCGTGTACTTGCGGGTCTGTCCCTTGCGGACGGTGCGCCGCCGGTCGCCGATCTTCAGCCGCAGGTTCGGCGACCCGGTGGCGGCCTGGCCCTGGGGCGTCCCGGCGCTGCCGCCAGTGCTGCCGCCGGTGCCGCCGCCGGCCGGAGGCGTGCTGGTGTCGGGCTTGCCGCGGTCGATCTTGATGACGTCGACGCCGCGGGTCGTGTCGATCGAGTAGACGACCGATCCCGTCGGGTCGGTGGGCGGCGAAGTACGACGCCCAGGTGACGTTCTTCGTCCGGGATCCAGTAGCCGACCTGCTTGATGTCGGACGGGCTCGTCACGTCGAGGAAGCGCGTGCCGCCCTCGTACCAGCCCTGCGCCACGAGGCCGCCGCTTCTCGTCGAAGTAGTGCGCCGAGCAGAGCGTCGCGCGCGACGGGTCGACCTCGATCACGAACGAGTCGAGGTTGCGCAGGATCCCGTCGCCGCCGATCCGCCAGGTCTCGAACTGGCCGGCGCCCTCGCACGTCGGGCGGTTGTAGTCCTCCTCGGTCACGAGCACGGTGTCGGACTCGGCGGCGGGATCCGCGCCGGGCGGCGGCGACGCCAGCGAGCCGTTGTTCAGCCGCATGCGAGTTGTGGTGGATGTAGTCGTTGAGGCGACTTGCCGTCGTTCACCGGTTCGTCGGCGTAGCGGCTCTTCGCGGTGTCGTCGGTGCGGTAGACGAGCCTCGGGTGCAGCGGGTCGGTGGTGTCGTACGCGGCGGTGCCGTTGAAGCCGACGATCCAGGCCAGGCCCTCGGAGTCGACCTGGACGTCGTGCGTCGCGAGGCCCGCCACCTCCTCCGCGGGGAAGTTCCCGGCGATCTTCGGGCTCGCGGGATTGGTCAGGTCGACGATGTCGATGCCGCGGTCGGTGCCCGCCAGGTATGCGTACTTGCAGTCGTTGATGCAGCTGGCGGTGTGGCCGGTGCCGTACAGCGGCCCGAGCGGGAGGATCGTCCCGGTGTTGAGCGCTCCCATCGGCTTCGGGTTGCGCGGGTCGCGGACGTCGATGATGTAGAGGACGCCCAGGCCCTCCGACGGGTCGTTCGAGATCATGCAGGATCTCGCCGTTGGTGTCGACGTCCTCGTTCTCGAAGTGCGGCAGCGGCAGGAACGACAGGCGCTGGGGCGACTCCGGGTTCTTGATGTCGTAGATGGCCAGCCCGCGGCTCGTCGACAGGTACATGAGGTTGCCCTTGAAGTTCGCCGAGACGCCGTTCGGCTCGGGCAGCGTGGTGAGCGCGGTGACGTTCGCGGACTGCGAGCCGGGTGGCGGCGGCGCCTGAGCGCTCGCGACGGCAGGGAGCGAAGGCCACGACCAGCGTGGACAGTGCGGCTGCGATCGTGCGTACCCTGCTCGTCACCTGCGAACCCGGCAGGAAAGTTACGGCCTAGCGCAGGTTTCCGCGCCACATGCGACCGCTCTTCTTCTACGACCTCGGATCGCCGTACGCGTGGCTCACCGCTGAGCGGATCGACGCGCTGTTCGGCGCGGCACGCCCGGAGTGGGTGCCGGTGCTGCTGGGCGGGATCTTCAAGGCGACGGGCCGCGGATCGTGGGGGGAGACCGACGCGCGCGAGGGCGGGATCGCGGAGATCGAGCGCCGGGCGGCCGATCGCGGCCTGCCGGGCCTGACGTGGCCGTCGCCCTGGCCCAACAACGGCCTGTACGCGATGCGCGTGGCGGCGGCGCTCGACTCGCGTGAGTTCGCGCTCGCCGCGTTCCGCATGCACTTCACCGAGGGCCTCGCGCTGAGCGAGACCGGCGAACGTCGACGCTGGCTGCCCGTCGCGCGGGTCGCGAGCCGGCGATCGACAAGGACAGGCTGCGCGCCAACACCGACCGCGCGCTGGCGCTGGGCGTCTACGGCGTGCCCACCGTCGTGGTCGGGCGGCGAGGTGTTCTGGGGCGACGACCGCCTGGAGGAGGCGGCGTCGGCGTCAGGGCCCGAGCAGCAGCTCGAGTAGCGCCTTCTGGGCGTGCAGGCGGTTCTCGGCCTGGTCCCAGATCGCCGACTGGTCGCCGTAGAGGACGCCCTCGGTGATCTCCTCGCCCGGGTGGGCGGGCAGGCAGTGGAGCGCGACGGCGTCGTCGCGCGCCCGCGGCCATGAGCGCCTCGTCCAGGCGGTAGGGCGCGAGCAGCTCGCGGCGCGAGTCGGCGGTCGCCGGGTCGTCGCCCATCGACACCCAGACGTCGGTGTAGATCGCGTGCGCGCCCTCGGACGCCTCGGCCGGGTCGGTCGTCATCGCGACCGAGCCGCCGTTCGACGCCGCGGCGCCGGCCACCTGGGCGACCAGCGGGTGCGGCGCCAGCTCGGCCGGCGTGGCGACCACGACCTCGAGGCCCGCCTTCGCGCCCAGCACCATCAGCGAGTGGGCGACGTTGTTGCCGTCGCCCACGTAGACGAGCTTCAGCCCGTGCAGGTCGCCGAAGCGCTCCTTCATCGTCATCAGGTCGGCGAGCGCCTGGCACGGGTGGTGGTCGGCGGTGAGCATGTTGATGACCGGGACGCTCGAGTAGCGGGCGAGCTCCTCGACCGGCGCGTGGTCGCCCGTGCGGATGGCGATCGCGTGCACCATGCGCGACAGCACGAGCGCGGTGTCGCGCGGCGACTCGCCGCGCGAGAGCTGCATCTCGCCCTCGCGCAGGACCAGCGAGTGCCCCGCCAGCTCGTGCACGCCGACCTCGAACGAGATGCGCGTGCGGGTCGACGGCTTCTGGAAGATCAGCGCGACCGAGCGGCCCGCGAGCGGCCTTCGACTGCGAGGCGGTCGGCTTTCATCTCGATCGCGCGGTCGAGCAGGCGCTCGAGCTCGTCGCTCGTAATCTCCTCGCCGGTGAGGAAGTGGCGGGCCACGACGCGATGGTATTCGGCGCGCTGAGCTGGAACCTGCTCCATGGGCGCGACTTCCCGCCCGACCCGGAGCTGCGCGGCTGGCGCTACCGCGTCCTGCCGGGCGAGTGGCGGCGCGGCGGGTTCGCGCAGGTCAACCGCTCGCTGCTCGCCGGAGTTCGCAGTCCGAGCTCGCGTCGTGGGAGTGGGACGTCGCGCTGCTCCAGGAGGCGCCGCCGCGCTGGCTTCGCCCGCTCGCGCGCGGCGACGGGCGCGAGCGGGGCGTCGGTGCTGACCTCCCGCAACTCGCTGGCGTTCGCGCGCACGCTCGTCGCCGACTGGAACCCCGACCTGATCGCGTCGAACGAGGGCGGGTCGAACCAGCTGCTCGTCCGGCCGCCGTGGCGGATCGGCGAGGTGCGCCGGGTCGAGCTGGCCCGCCGGCCCGAGCGGCGCACGGCGATCTGGGCGCGGCTGTCGCGGGCCCGACGGGCGCGACGCTGTGCGTGGCGAACATGCACGCGACCGCGGAGGGCGACCACACGCCGCGCGGCCGACGAGCTGCTCGGCCTGGCGGCGCGGTGCGTCGCGTGGGAGCCCGACGCTGCCGCTCGTCGATCGGCGGCGACATGAACCTGCGCCCGACGCGAGCATCCGTGGGCGTTCGACGAGCTGCGCGAGCAGTTCGGGCTGGCGCCACCGACGGCGCCCGACGCGGTCGACCACCTGCTGGCGCGCGGGCTCGAGGTACGTCCGCGCCGCGCCGCCTGCGCGCCGAGGAGCGCGAGGTCGTGCGCCCGGACGGAGCGCGCGTGCGGCTGTCCGATCACGCGCCCGTCGAAGCGCGCTTCAAGGTGGCATAGTCCCGGCTCGTACCGAGGCGCTGGAGGAGGAACGAGACATGGCTGATCGAAGGGAAGCTCGAAGAGCGGCGGGAGTCGCGGCGGGTCGTCGCGATCGGGCGCGGGATCGTCGCGCAAGGCGTCGTCGTCGCTCGTCGCGCAAGAGCTCGTCCTCGCGGTCGAGCGGTTCGTCGGCCAAGAAGAGCTCGTCCTCGTCGGCGCGCAAGACCGACGTCGTCCGCGCGGTCGGGCGGGTCGTCCGCGAGCAAGAGCTCGTCCTCGCGGAGCAGCGCCTCGCGCACCCGCGCGGCGAAGGCCGGCGGCAAGGCGCGCGGCCGCCAGCAGACCGCGCGCAAGCAGGCCGGCAAGGCGGCCACCACCGCCACCAAGCCGGCGGCCGCCGCCGAGTCCCGCGGGCTCGACTTCTCCGGCAAGAACGTCGCCGAGCTGCGCGAGGCGCTCACCTCGCGGCTGATCACGCCGCTCAACATGATCATGGTCACCCGCGACACGATCGAGGAGGTCTTCGAGGACGCGGTCTCGCGCGGCCGGATGACCGCCGACGACGCGCAGGACGTCCTCCAGGGCATCCTCGCCCGCGGCCGCCAGCAGACCAACGACGTGCTCGGCGACCTCGAGCAGCTGCTCGGCCGCGGCCGCAGCGAGGTCGGGCTCGGCCACGACCGGCGCGCGCAAGCGCGGCACCGACGCGGCCGGCCGCGCGCGCAAGCAGGTCGAGGACGCGACGACCCGTGCGCGCTCGCGCGCCCGCGAGGCCGCCGACCCGGGCATCGCGCTGGCCGACCGCGCGCGCCGCACCGCGGGCATCGGGCCGAGCTTCCCGATCCTCGGCTACGACGACCTGACGGCGGCGCAGGTGCAGGGCCGCCTCGAGGGCCTGACGCCCGCCGAGCTGCGGAAGGTGCGCGACTACGAGAAGCGCAACGCCAACCGCAAGTCGGTCCTCAACTCGATCGAGACGAAGCTGGGGTAGCGGTCACCATGTAGCGCTCGACCCCGGCGTCGTAGGAGCTCGTCACCGGGGTCAGTCCCGCGGCGCGCAGGTCGTCGTCGAGCGCCTCGTGGGTGAAGGGCCAGAAGTGCAGCCGCTCGGCGTGGGTCGCGCCGGGCAGCACCACCTCGACGTCCATGTGGTGCCGCTCGTCCCAGCCGTCGGGGATGTGCCAGCGGTGTCTGATGTATGCCCGCGTGCCGTCGCGATCGACGACCTGCTCGGAGTCGGCCGCTTCGGCACGGACCTTCTCCCAGTTGCGCGAGGTGAGGACGAGGAGGCCGTCGTCGCGCATCATGCTCCTCATCGCCGCGAGCGCCGCCTCCTGGCGGCCGTCCCCTCCGCGTGCGTGAGCGAGTTGCCGACGCAGAGAACAGCGTCGAAGGGGGTGCGCTCGGGCGGCTCCGCCAGCTCGTCCCAGGCACGACGCTCCACGTCGATATCGACACCGTGCTGCTCGGCAAGCGCGCGCGTGCGCTCGACCATCGCCGGGCTCGCGTCCGATGCCGTGACCTGGAACCCCCGCCTGGCCAGCCCGACCGCGAGCATGCCGGTGCCGCAGGCGCAGTCCAGGACACGTGCGCCCGGCTCCAGGGTGGCGAGGGGGGCGTCGAACATCGCCGCGTTGCCCTCCGGAGTGAGCAGCTCCTCGGGGACCAGCCAGTCGTAGGCGGCGGCCAGGTCCTGGTAGGCGATCCGATCCACCCCTGCCACAGTAGTCCGGATGTCCGAGACCACCGCACCCGCAAGCGCGTCCGCCCCCGCAACGGCGACGAGCTCGACCTGCACGTCGAGTCGCTGGCCCACGGCGGCGCGGGCGTCGCGCGGCTCGAGGGCTACGTCGTGTTCGTGCTGGGCGCCATGCCCGGCGACCGCGTGCGGGCCCGCGTGCACAAGTCCAAGCGCGGCTACGCCGAGGCGCGCGCGATCGAGGTGCTCGAGCCGAGCCCCGAGCGGATCGAGCCGCGCGCTCCGCACCCGGGCGCGCCCTGGCAGGTGCTGCCGTACGAGCGCCAGCTGGCGGAGAAGGAGCAGCAGGTCCGCGACGCGCTCACGCGCATCGGCGGCTTCGAGGACCCGCCGGTCGAGCCGATCGTGCCCGCCGAGTCCGAGTGGCGCTACCGCAACAAGCTCGAGTACTCGTTCGGCGAGGACGAGTCCGGCGACCTCGTGCTGGGCTTCCACCACCCGGGCCGCTGGGACCTGGTCGACGACGTCACCGACGACATCCTGGCCAGCGAGCGCATCGACGCGCTGCGCGAGTCGGTCAAGGCCTGGGCGCGCGAGCAGGGGCTGTCGGCCTACGACCGGCGCGTCGAACGGCGGCTTCCTGCGCAACCTCGTCGTCCGCGAGGGACGACGGACGGGCGAGCTCCAGGCGCGGCTCGTCACCTCCGCCGGCGACTTCGACCGCGGCTCGTTCGTCGAGGCGGCCAAGGGCGCGGACAGCATTCTCTGGACGGCGTCGGAAGGCGTCGCCGAGACCACGCGCGAGGGGAAGACGAAGAAGCTCGCGGGCCGCAGGTGCGATCGAGGAGGAGCTCGCCGGCCTGCGCTTCCGCATCTCGCCCGAGGCGTTCTTCCAGACCAACACCGAGATGGCCGAGCGCCTCTACGCGCCTGGCCGCCGACGCCGCCGGGCTGACCGGGCGGGAGAAGGTCTTCGACCTCTACTGCGGCAGCGGGACGATCGCGCTGACGCTGGCCGGCTACGCGGGCGAGGTCTGGGGTGTCGAGGTCGTCGAGTCCGCGATCGCCGACGCGATCAAGAACGCGAAGCTGAACGGCGTCGACAACGCGCAGTTCTTCGCGGGCGACGTGCGCACGGCCGCGCGCCCGCTGATCGAGGAGGCCGGCGCGCCGGACGTCATCGTCGTCGACCCGCCGCGCGCGGGGCTGTCGCAGAAGATCGTCCGCCGCATCATCGAGATGGAGTCGCCGCGGATCGTCTACGTCTCCTGCAACCCGACCACGCTCGCCCCGAACGCGCGCCAGCTGGTCGACGACGGCGGCTACAGCTGAAGCGCGTCACGCCCCGTCGACATGTTCCCGCAGACGCCGCACATCGAGTCGGTGGCGCTGCTCGAGCGCACCTGAGGGCGCGCGACTCGAGCCGCTGAGCTACGCGGGCTCCTCGCCTGACTCGGCCTCGTCGTCCAGCGGCACCTGCTCCTGCGCGTGCACCGTGCACAGGTAGGGGCCGCCCGCGTCGAGCGAGTCCTGCGATCTCGCGCTGCGGTCAGCTTCGCGCCGCACTCCGCGCAGTTGCGCTCGATCGCCGGCTCGAGCGTGTGTTCCTCGAGGCCCACGGCGGCCGACTATACGGAAGCCTTCGCCTCGTGGGCGGTCACGTGCTCGGTACGGCAGGCCGGTGGCGTGCGCGACCTTGTGCGGCAGGTCCAGGTGCAGCCACTTCGACACGTGCTTGGGCAGCGTCGAGACGATCACCTCGTCGAACTCGCCGTCGTTGACCGCGTCGGTGGCGGCGGCCAGCGGGTCCGCGTCGCCGGTCCGGCCCATGCACTCGATGCCCACGTCGCGCCAGCGCTGCGAGCGCGCGCTGGAGCGACTCCTCGGCCGCGGACGTGCCCGCGCTCATGTCGGTCATCCACGACGCGCCGCGCGGCGTCGACGGGCACGACCAGGAAGAACTCGGCCGGGCCTTTCTCGACCCGCTGGACGAGCGCCTCCAGCAACTCGTCGGACGTGGCCGTGCGGTTAGCGACGACCAGGACGCGGGCCTTCTCGCTCATCGCGGACCTCCTGTCGACGTGCCTGCCGACCCAAGGTACTCCGCGAGCGCGCCCGTGTCACCTGCCGGGCTCAGTACGGAGGCAGCTCCGCGTACCAGTCGCCGAGCACCCGGAAGGCGCCCCAGAACTCGCGCTTGGCGCCCTCCTCGTCGAGAGCCGCGTCGATGTCCGGCACGTAGAGCGCGTCGATCGTCGGCGTCAGCTTCTGGGCCTCGCCGGTGGTCGCCGTCGACCGGCCGCGCCAGCGGCAGCTCGAGCGCCGTTCAGCTCGGCCAGCGAGTCCTCGCCCATCACGACGACGATGCGCGGCTGGACGATCGCGATCTCCGTCGGCCACGCGCGCGCGGCACTCGGGCGCGGACATCTCGGTGTCCGGCACCGGGCACTTCACAACAGCGTCCCGTAGACGACGAGCGGGTCGATGCCGAGCCGCTTGAACGACTTCATCAGCGCCGTGCCGAGCCGGCCGTAGAAGGCGACGCCCTCCTCGATCTCCGACGGCTGCGGCGCGTACTTCAGGAGCATCACGTCGGCCTGGGGGTGACCCGACCCGAGGACCGGCATCAGGTTGCCGCGCGGGCACAGCTCGCACTCCTGGATCTCGTGCGACAGCGAGTTGATCTCGCGGATCGCCCGCTCCAGGTACTTCTCCCGGATCTCGTCGTCGGTGGCCCTCATCCAGGACCCCCGATTCCCTTCGTCGTGACGCTGTCCTCTTGCCTGCATCACTCTTCTCAAGTGGGGTACACGACGTTATTTCGCCCCCGTGCGCGCCTTGCGCGCCGCGGGCGACTTGGTCTGGATGAACTTCAGCGCCTGGACGTAGAGCAGCGACTGCTTCTTGCGGATGATGTCGGCGTCGCGCAGCGACTCGAGGAACTCCTCGGGGCCGTCGAAGTCGCGCATCATGATCTTCACCGAGCCGAGCCCCTGGGCGACGTGCGAGTCCGACCCGGCGCCGGCGACGATCCGGTACTTGCGGGCGAACGTCGCCGCCTCCTCGTTGAAGGCCGAGAACGCGACGCGCGGGTTGAACACCTCGATCGCGTCGACGTCCTCGACGACCTTCAGCAGGTGCTCGTAGTCGGGCACGGAGTGCATCCGGTCGAACGGGTGGGGGACGTAGACCAGCCCGCCCTGGCGCTTGATCTCCGCGATCGTCTCCTCGAGCGTCAGCCCGCGCGGGATCTTCTCCTCGATGAACAGGCCGATGACCTCGCCCTGGTCGGCGGTCTTGACCTCCTCGGCGACGATGATCTTGATCCCGTCGGCCTTCTCGCGCGCCTCGAGCGCGCCGGAGATCTCGTTGTGGTCGGTGATCGCGATCGCCCCGAGCCCCTGCGCCTTGGCCGTCTCGAGCAGCTTCTCGACCGGCGTCGCGCAGTCGTGCGAGTGGTTCGTGTGCATGTGCAGGTCGACGCCGATCAGCTCGCGGTCGGCCAGCCGCTTGCGCACCGCGGGCTTGCCGGTCGGGTCGTGGCGGCGGGCGGCGAGGTCGCGAGTACAGCTCCTCGAACTCGTCCGCCACGCGCGACCAGGTCAGGTCGCCGTGGCGCCGCGCACACGCGCTTGCGCAGGCCCTCGCGCAGGTCGGTGTCGCCGACCAGGCGGGTGAGCTGGGCCGCCAGCGTCTCGGCGTCGCGCGGCTCGAACAGCAGCCCGAGCTCGCCGTCGTCGATCGCCTCCTCGTACTGGGGAAGCCGCGACGCGACCGGGACGGCGCCGCCCGGCCATGCCGCGCAGCAGCGTCCCGGGCGAGGGCGCGGCGCCGTGCGACGCCGGCCACCACGATCTGGGCGCGCGCCAGGAACTGCGCCCGCCGAGCCCTGCTCCGGGCCGACGAACCGCACGCGGTCGCGGATCGCGCGGGACAGCGGGATCGACGGCAGCGCGCTGGGCTGGCGGGCCCAGATCGTCGCCGCCCACGGCAGCTCCGGCGGCAGCTTGCGCAGCGCGCGGAGGAACAGCCGCAGCGCCGAGCGCTCCTCCTCCACCACGTAGACGATCTCGACGACCTCGCGCGCGGCGCGGGGCGCGGAATCGCCGCGCGGCGCCAGGTCGGCGCCCGGCGGGATCACCGTGTAGTCGCCGGGGAAGTAGCGCTGAAGCAGGTCGCGGGTCGTCTTGAACGACGCGGTGCGGCCGTCGAGGCGGCCGAACAGCAGCTCGACCAGCCGGCGCGCCACCTGGGTGGACAGGACGCGCTCGCCCGCGGCGTGGAAGGAGCCGACGTTGAGCGCGTGCGAGTGGCGCAGCGCGGCCGACGCCGCGCTCGGGGCGAACGGCTCGTGCACGTGCACGAAGTCGAACTCCGCGTGGTCGAACAGCTCCTCGATCGTGCGCGACACGTCGACGGGCAGCGACGACCGGCCCGCCCCGTCGCGAGGAGGGGAAGGGGATCGACTGCCCGACGCCCAGCACCTGGGCGCAGCCGTCGTCCGCGAACACGCAGTCGGGGTCGTCCGCGCAGCGCTTGACGACCTCGCGCGAGTCGCGGATCAGCTCACGCGAGTCGGAGGGCGCGACGACCACCACGCGGTGCCCGCGCCGGCACAGCTCGTCGGTGAGCTGCTCGACGAAGGTGTTGACCTCGTGGTGCTGCTCCCAGGGATAAGGAGTGACCTGGGCGATCGAGAAGCGGTCGGCAGCCACGCCCGATGAGGCTACCCGCGCGGGGGACGCGGCGGGCGTCAGCTTGCGGCGCGCGCGTGACGTGGCCGGGAACGAGAGCGGGCGGCCCGGAGGCCGCCCGCTCACTCAGCACTCGCCTGTTGGCGTGGAGGCTACGCCTTGGACTTGGTGGCGCGGATCGGCCGCCTTGCCCGGCAGCTTCGGCGCGCCGCCGTACTCCTTGATGAACTTCTCGGTGTTGTCGCGCGCGACGGAGTCCGGCACCTGGACCGGCGGCGACTTCATCAGGTAGCTCGAGGGCCCCTCGAGCGGGCCGCCGATGCCGTTGTTCAGCGCGAGCTTGCAGCAGCGCACGGCGTCGGTGACGATGCCGGCCGAGTTCGGGGAGTCCCACACCTCGAGCTTCAGCTCCAGCGTTCAGCGGCACGTCGCCGAAGGCCTGGCCCTCGACGCGGATGTGCGCCCACTTGCGGTCGGTCAGCCACGGCACGTAGTCCGACGGGCCGATGTAGACGTCGTCGGGCGCCAGCTCCTCGTCCATGATCGAGGTGACGGCGTTGGTCTTGGAGATCTTCTTCGACTCGAGGCGCTCGCGCTCGAGCATGTTGTAGAAGTCCATGTTGCCGCCGACGTTGAGCTGCGACGTGCGGGCCATCTTCACGCCGCGGTCGCCGAACAGGCGGGCCAGCTGAGCGGTGCACGATGGTCGCGCCGACCTGCGACTTGATGTCGTCGCCGACGATCGGCAGCCCCTTCTTGGCGAAGCGGTTGCCCCAGTACTCCTCGCGCGCGATGAAGACCGGGATGCAGTTGACGAAGCCGCAGCCGGCCTCGAGCACCTGCTCGACGTACCACTTGGTCGCCTGCTCGGAGCCGACCGGCAGGTAGGAGACGACCACGTCGGTCTTGGTCTCCTTGAGGATCTCGACGATGTCGGCGGTCGGGCCGGGCGCCTTGGTGATCTTCTCCTTCAGGTACTTGCCGAGGCCGTCGTGCGTCATTCCGCGCTGGACGGGCACGTCCAGCTTGGGCACGTCGGCGAACTTGATGGTGTTGTTCTGGCCCGACCAGATCGCCTCGGACAGGTCCTTGCCGACCTTGTCCGCGTCGATGTCGAACGCGGCCGAGAACTCGATGTCACGGACGTGGTAGCCGCCCAGGTCGACGTGCATGAGACCCGGGACTCGCTCGTTCGGGTCGGCGTCCTTGTAGTACTGGACGCCCTGCACGAACGACGAGGCGCAGTTGCCGACGCCCACGATCGCCACGCGTACCTTCTCGGTCTGGTAGCGCGAGGCGCCGTTCGTTGGATTCGCTCACAAAAGTCCTCCAGAGTTGAAGCAAGCCCCCCGAGGGGGGACGCAGGTTAGACCAACGCGGCCGAGCGGGGCTGGTTACACCCCAGCCGCAAAACCGCGGCTTAAGCGGGTGAAGCGTTCAGCTCCTTGCGCACGTGCAGAACGCGCTGGATCGTGGTGAAGAGGGTCAAGGCTGCCATCGCATAGATCGCCGGCTCGAGTAGGTCTGGAATACCCAGACCTGCCCCCTTCGCGAACACCAATCCTATGGAGAGGATGACAACGCGCACCGGGCGGGTCGCGATGCCGCCCTTGTTCTCGACTCCGAGGGCCTCGGCGCGGGCGCGCGTGTAGGAGACCATCAGCGAGAACAGGACGACCGCGACGGTGGCCGCGACGGCGAGCTCGTCCTGCTGCTTGGCGAAGTACGCGGCGACCGCCGCGAGCACGACGCCCTCCTCGATCGCGGTCGAGCGTGGAGTCGAGGAACGCGCCGAACGGCGTGCCCTTGCCGGACGAGCGCGCGAAGCGGCCGTCGAGCGTGTCCATGATCGACCCGACGATGAAAGCCACGCCGGCGAGCACCCACAGCTCCTGGGTGACGAGCACGGCCGCGGCGACGTTCAGCACCAGGCCGGTCATCGAGATCTTGTTGGGCGTGAGCCGCGACTCGATCAGCCGGTCCATCGCGTAGGCGCGATAGTCGGCCGCGCTGCGCGGCACCGCTGACCGCGCCCGTTGCGCGGCGGCCGCCCGCCTTCCGGAGAGGACGGCGGCGCCGGTCGCCCCTGCGTCACGCCGTCGCCTTGGCCCGAGCGCCGGCGTGCGCCAGGCCCAGGCCTCGGGCCGGGCGCGGCCGAACGCCTCCGAGGCGGCGACCGCGCTCACCGCGGCGACCATCGCGCCGAGCGCCGCGTCCAGCCACCAGTGGTTGGCGGTGACGAGCACGACGAAGGTGACGAGCAGCGGGTAGACCGACCACAGCGCCTTGACGGCCGGCGACCGCACGATCTTGTATGGCCGGGATCGCGATCATCAGCGCGAAGGCTACGTGCATGCTCGGCACCGCGGCATACGGGTTGTAGAGCAGGTTGGCGTTGTTCGCGTTCGCCTGGCCGACCGCGTCGGTGACCGTGTCGGCGAAGCCCCACTCGGGCAGGAAGCGCGGCGGGGCGGTCGGGTAGGCGACGTAGAGCACGAGCGCCAGGCCCATCGCGACCATGAACATGTTGCGCACGTAGTAGTAGGACTCGTTGCGCGCCAGGTACAGCCAGATCAGGAACGTCGTCGTGATCAGGAAGTGCGAGTTGATGTAGCACCAGTTCGCGGCGTCGACGATCCACTGGTTGTTCAGCGCCCAGTCCTGGAGGCCGGGCTCGAAGAACAGGCCGACGGACCGCTCGACGTCGACGATCTCGCGCGCGTGCGCGAACGCGACGGTCACCTGGCCGTCGACCGCACCGCGGACGATTCGGTAGGCGTAGTAGGCGCCGGCGAAGAGAACCAGCTGCCTCAGCGCGTCCAGCCACCCTTGGGGCAACCAGCGGCTGCTCCAGTACCAGGCGCGAGCCATAGCGGGCTAGCTTAGCTGGGCCCCCGCCCGTCTTTCCACCCGTCCCGGGAGCGCAGACGGGCGCCGGCCTCCCCCGACCGGCGCCCGCATGGCTCCCCGGCTTTCTCGAGCTAGTGGCCCGGTGCGACGTGGCGGCGGCGGCGCGCCACGTAGGTGCCGGTCCCGAGCAGGGCGACGGTGACCAGCGACAGCCCGGCGATGAGCGGCCAGGAGTCGCTGTCGCCCGAGCTCTGCGTGGTCGACGACGACGTGCTGACCGGCACCGCGGCGGTGGGCGTGCGCTCGGACGGGCGGTCGCCGACCTGGGGCAGTGCGGCCGCCGGCTTGTCGCCGGCCCGCTCGGTCAGGATCTGCTCGGGCTTGGCCGCGGCCGAGCTCGCCAGCGCGAGCGCCAGGGCTACGACCAGCGCGGCGAAGACCGTGCTGCGGATGGGGAGAGCGATCGGGTGGTGCTGCATGAGGGTCCACCTCCGGGGTGGGATCGACTCATGCGACCGTAAGTCGCCGCCGCTCCCGCTTCCGCGACATCGGCGGCAGCCCGAATGCGTAATCGGCCACGTTCAGCCGGCGTGCGTGCGCAGGGCTCCGATGTCGGTGACGACGACGGTCCGGCGGCGGGTCTCGATCCAGCCGAGGTTGCGCATCGTGGTGAGCGACTTCGAGACCGCCTCGCGCGACGCGCCGCACCAGCCGGCCAGCTCCTCCTGGGTCAGCGGCAGCGTTATCTCGATGCCGCCTTCGCCGTCGGCGCCGAAGCGATCGGCCAGCTCGCAGAGCCGGCGGGCGACCCGGCCGAGCACGTCGTGCGCGCCGAAGTCGGCCCGCTCGGCGTCGGCGCCGTGCAGGCGCTCGACGACGATTCGGAGAACGGCCGCGCTGATCGCCGCACGCGACTCGAGCAGGACGCGGAACTCGCTGCAGGCGCAGGCCAGCGCCTCTACGTCCTCGAGCGTGGCGACGCTCGAGGCCCGCGCCCTGCCGTCCACAGCGCCGAGCTCGCCGACCAGGTCCCCCGGCCCGCGGAAGGCCAGGACGGCCTCGTGCCCGTCGGCCGTCGGCGCGGTGATCTTCACCCGTCCGGCGAGCAGGACCAGGACGCTCGTGGCGTCGTCACCGCGGTGGTAGACGACCGATCCGCGGGGATAGCTCCGCCGGGTGGCGATGCGCTCGAGCGCGTGCTGGTCGTCCGGGCCGAGCAGCGACCAGAAGGTCGGTCCCTCGTCCACGGAGCGACATTACCAGTCGTGCACCGCCGTCCGCGGTCGACGGCGGCTCGGTCCCGGCGATGTTGCAGCCGCGGCTGCCGCAATACACCCAGGGCTGGGTGGTCAGGCGCGCGGGGGTCGTGTCCTCGCGCATGCCCATGCCGTTCGTGACGCGGTTGTCGACCGTGATCACCCGTCTCGGCGGTGGCGGCGGGGCGGCCGGCGGTGGGACCGCGTTGGAGATGTTCACGCGGCGGACGTCACTCACGGTGGTCGGGACGCCCGCGCCGTCGAGGATCACCGCCCGTAGGTTCACCGTGGTCCACGCCGGGTTGCCCTGGTCGGGAATGGCGGTCGTGTTGTAAGGCAGCGACCAGTTGCCGTCGCCGGTCGTGTTCGCCTCGCCGAGCTTGTGCCAGCCGAGGGTGGCCGGGTTCGCCGGGTCGGTCGCGTAGTACGCGTCGAACTGCACGCCGATCGCGGGGTTGGCCCGCGCGGTGAGCGTGACAAGGCCGCTCAAAGTCGACTCCGCTGCGGGACTGGTGAACGCGACCGACGGGGCGCTCGCGCCGGGGCCCTGGCCGATCACGTCAGACCCGGGGTCGGGAGGCACCGTGGGGCGACCGGGCCAGTCGTCGGGCGCGTAGGTCCAGCCCAGGTACAGGGTCTGCCAGTACTTGTTGTTGAAGTCGGAGTACTCGGCTTTGTCGAGCGCCGAGATGAAGCGGTTCTTCGAGACCGCGATTCCCACGTGGCCCAGTCCCAGGTTGTCGCGGTGAGCACGGAAGAACACGAGCGCTCCGCGAGGGGGGTTCCTGCTGTCGTGCAGGTTGAGCTCCTTCGCCGCTACGGCTGCGCTCTTGAACCTGTCCGTGACGTTGAAGGCGTTCTCGACGAAGCGCTGGCAGCGATACCCGTAATCGCTCTTGTGAAGCATGCTCTCGGCCCACTTGATGGCCTCTTCCTCGCGGTTGAAGCCGCCTGCGCCCAGCCCGGCGCCCTTCGGCTCGGGCACCAGGTCGGTCGGGCCGCCCTGCTGGCTCGCTCCGCGGGGCCGGCTGGCGCCACGCGGCGGCCGGATGCAGGGCCGCTTGCCCTTCGGCTTCTCCCCGCGCTTGCAGATGCGCCGCTTCTTCTTCTTGGTCTTCTTCTTGGCGGCCGCGGACAGCTGACCATCGTCGCTCGCCGGAGCCGCCGCGGCGGGCGCCACCGCGCCGACGGCAAGTGCAAGGACGAGCGCGACCGCAATCGATAAGAACCTGAACAACCCCTGCCACCTTCCCCCTGAGGAACGCGATCCACCCTCATGGCGCGCGTCGAGCGGTGTCAAGCCCGCTTCACGGATATTGGCGTGTCAGCGTTCGACCGCTCAAAAATGTGCTTGCGGTACCCGAAGGGCGTGCGTAGGGTGCCGCAGTGAGCTCGCGGCAGGGGGCGTCGAAGTTGATCCGCGGACGGCTGTGCGCAGCCGTGATCGCGGTCGTGGTGGCGTGCCTGACGGCGCCCGCGGCGGCGTCTGCGGGCTCCGTGGCCCTGAACGGCGGCGAGCTCTCGTATCTGGCCGACACCGGGCAGGCGAACACGATCACGGTCACCAGCGGCGGTGGGACGATCACGGTCCGCGACGAGGGCCATGCGGTGGTGCTGCTGCCGTTCACGGACGCGGACGAGAGGTGCAGCCAGCCATCGCCCGACAGCGCCACATGCCCCGCCACCTCCGTTGATGTCGACGCAGACGACCAGAACGACACGATCGACGGTTCCGGAGCGACGATCCCCGGCACCAGCGCGATCGGGGGTGTTTTCTTCGGTGGGGGCGACGGCGACGACCGGCTGATCGGCAGCGGTCTGACCGACACGCTGGCTGGCGACAACGGGCGTGACACCGTGGAGGGCCGAGCCGGCGACGACTTTGCGACCGGCGGCGACGGCGATGACACGCTGACTGGCGGCGACGGCAACGACTCGTTCGAGATCGTCGCGTTCGCGACATTCGGTAACGACGCGATCGACGGCGGCACGGGCGACGACACGCTGGTCCAGCCCCAGCGCGAGGCGGCCGGCACGAGCGACGGCGCGGACTCCTTCACCGGCGGGCCCGGCCGCGATCGGGCCGACTACAGCTCGTCGGGCGGAGCACTGACGCTGTCGCTGGACGGGCAACCGAACGACGGGGCCGCCCTCGAGGGGGACAACATCGCGGCCGACGTCGAGGACCTGACCGGCGGGCCGGCGGGCGACACGATCACCGGTAGCGGCTCGGCGAACCTGATCGAAGGCGGGGGCGGCGACGACAGCGTCAGCGCGGGGGACGGCAACGACGAAATCCAGGGCGGCGCCGACGCCGGCAGTGACACCCTCGACGGCGGCGGGGGCGAGGACCGCCTTCTGGGCGGCCAGGGCGACGACAAGCTGGCCGGCGGCGCTGACGACGACGCGATCGAGGGCGGGGGCGGCACCGACACCGAGGCGGGCGGCGAGGGCCGCGACTCGGTGGCGGGGGGCCCGGGCACCGACACACTGAGTGGCGGTCCCGGCGACGACTCGCTGCGCGGCGCGGACGCGGCGGGCGTTGGCGGCGACGGGGCAGACACGATCCACGGCGACGAGGGCCGGGACAGGCTCAGCGGCGAGGGCGGCAACGACACAGTCGACGGCGGGCCGGGTCCGGACGTGCTGTCGGGCGGCGAGGGGAAGGACGCGGCCGACTTCCGCGGAGGAGACCGCGCTGTCGAGGTCACGATCGACGATCAAGACAACGATGGCGGGACGGACGAGCGCGACAACGTCGCGTCAGACGTCGAGGACGTCAACGGGAGCAACTTCAACAGCACCGTGTTCGGCACGGATCAGGTCAACGCGCTCACCGGCGGCGAGGGCGAGGACTACACGGACGGAGCCGCGGGAGCGGACACCCTCGTGACGGGCGCGAGGGCGGACACCGTGCGCTCCCGCGGCGACGGCGTCTCCGACACGGTCGACTGCGGCCCCGGCCCGGACTTCGTGATCGCCGACCCCGGCGACGACGTCAGGGACTCGTGCGAGCGTGCCGACCGCGGCACCAGCAAGCCCAAGGCCGGGAAGACGGTCGTCGCCGACCCGGCGGGCATCAGCAAGCTGACGCTCCCGGGCGTGCAGCGTACAGTCCCGTTGTCCGACAACGTCGGCTTGCCGGTGGGCTTCACGATCGACCCGGCCGGCACTTCGGTGAGCCTGGTGGCTGCGACGCGCGGCGGCGGCTCGCGCCAGACCGGCAGCTTCAGTGGCACCGCCTTCATCGTCAAGCAGCCAGGACGGCGGGTCACCCAGCTCGTGCTCGCCGCGCCGCTCGACCTCAGCAAGTGCGGGCGCAGGTCGCGGAACTCGCTGCGCAGCGTGAGGGGCCGGGCCAAGGGCCGCTTCAGCATGAAGGGCCGGAACAGCCTCACCACCGTTAGCAACGCGACCTGGACGGTCGAGGACCGCTGCGACGGGACGCTGACCCGGGTCTCGAAGGGCACCGTGACCGTGCGCGCGCGGGGGCGCACCAAGAAGCTGAAGCGCGGGCAGTCCTACCTCGCCGAGCGCCGCGGCAACCGCTAGCTGCAGCGCCGGCCTCGACTCGCGACACGCCCCGGCGCAAACGTCGTAACCAGCCGTATCCGGCCCGGCCGCCGGGCGATGACGCGCGTCCAGCCGTCCGCGGCCTCCTCCACGCATCCGGGCCCGTCCGCGATCCGCCAGTAGGGCGAGAAGTGCACGCGGACGATCGCGCTGCCCGGACGGCTGACGGTCAGGTCGACCTCGTCGGTCCTGAGCGCGGTCGCCGTGACCGCGGCGTCGCCCTCCGGCACAACCAGCGGGTGCGGCGTCAGGACCTCGTAGACGCGCCAGTGGCCCGCGCGCGCCGGGCCCGCGCAGGTAGTCGGGCTTCCGCGCGTCGATCAGGTCGACCTCGCGCTTGCCGCCGTAGCCGATCGGGGAGTCGGGGATCGCGACCCAGCGCACCGCGTTGTCGGCCAGCCAGCGCCGGTAGCGCTCGGGGGTCAGGACGCCCTCGTAGAAGAGCGGGTTGAGCTTGACGTCGACCTGGCGCAGCCAGCCCCGCCCCTCGGGGTGCTCCTTCGCCACGTAGTACGACTCCCACTGCGAGCGCATCTGGGGGATCGTCACGCGGCTCGGCGGCCCGGGCGGCCGGGAGTCGAGGAACCGCAGAAGCGGCTCGTAGTACGACGCCTGGGTCGAGGGGTCGTCGGCGACCTTGCGGTATTCGCGGACGATCGGTCCCCACTGCCACCAGGCGAGCACGACCAGCACCGCCGCGGCCCCGGCACGCCAGCCGTTACCGCGAGGGGGCGTGGCCAGCACCGCGCACAGCAGGAGCGGGCCGCCGATCAGCTGGCCGAGCCGCACGGCGTTGCCGCCGAACGGCGTGTGGATCAGGAACGACCCGAGCGCCGGCGAGCGCGTAGAGCACGCACGCGATCCGCAGCGTGCGGTCCTCCTTCGCGAAGAACGGCAGCGCTCCCAGGGCGACGATCGGGACGACGACGAACGACGAGAACACGAACGGGTGGTAGCCGCCCTCGGGGAACGCGGCGGTCAGCACGAGCGGCGGGAGGAGCCCGGCGCCGGCGACGATCGCCGCGTCGCGGACGTGCTCGCGCTGCGCGATGCCCCAGGCGACCGCGCCCATCGCCAGGAACGCGCCCGCCACCGGGCTCGACATCGTCGCGAGCACACCGAAGAGCGCCGCGAGCCATGTCCGGCGCTGCTGAAGGCACAGCACCGCGGCCAGCCCGAACGTCGCGCCGAGTCCCCACGGAAGCCGCGACGAGAACAGCAGCGTCCCGGCGGCGAAGCCGAACCAGATCGCGCCCCACCGAGCGCGGGGGCCGAAGTGCCGAGTGACGATGCGCTCGAAGAGCACCGCGCTCGCGAGCGTCGACAGCGCGCCGATCACCTCGGGGCCGCCGAGCCAGGCGGCCAGCGGGGGGAACACGATCGAGTAGCCGGGGGTGTGATGGCCCGCGTACCACTGCCCGTTCCAGATCGTGAAGCCCTGGGTCTCGAACAGCCAGGTGCGGAACTCGGCGGCCGGCAGGTCGGAGATGCGCGGGTCGATCAGGAAGTAGGCGACGACCGTGGCCGCCGCCGCGGCCAGCGGGGCGAGCCGCCAGGCGAGCTGCCGGCTCATCCGGCCAGGAAGCCGGCGACGAGGTCGACGGTCGCGGGCCGGCCGACCCACGGCCAGTGGCGGCCGCCCGCGACGATCTCGCACCTGGGCGGGCCCGCCGAGGGCGTCGGCGTAGCGCTGGGCCAGGTCGGTCGGCAGGAAGGGATCGGGGTCGCCCCATACGACCAGAGCGGGTGCGGTGATGTCGCCGAGCCGCTCGCCCTCGGCCGCCAGCACGTCGGGCGGGGCGGAGCGATAGAGCTTGAGGATCGCCCGCTGGGTGCCGTGGTCGAAGTGATTCCAGATCGAGTCGACGAGCTCCGCGGGCGGCTCGCCGGCCGGCGTGGTCCCGCGCAGCCCTCGGGCCAGGTTCCAGCGGAACGTGAAGCCCATGGCCAGCTCGCCCACGAGCGGGGTGCGCCAGGCGCGCGCGACCCGGTGCCAGGTGTAGCCGGGGAGGAGGGGGACCGAGTTGATGACGACGAGGCGCTCCACGCGCTCAGGCGCGCGTTGCGCGAGCGCCAGCCCCACCGCGCCCCAGTCGTGCACGACCAGGCGGTAGCGGTCGACCCCGGCTTCCGCGAGCCAGGCCTCCAGGAAGGCGGCGTAGCCGGGGATCCCGTAGGCGAAGTCCGACGGCTTTCCCGATCGGCCGAAGCCCGGGAGGTCGGGGGCCAGGCCGCCGGTGCGCTCCAGGAACGGGATCCAGTCGTCGGAGTTCGTCGGGACCCCGTGCAGGTAGACGACGGGTGCCCCGCCGCCGGTCGCCGGCGCCTCGCGCCAGAACACCTCGATGCCGCCGACCTCGGCGCGCCGCTCGTCCACGGGCGGAGGTTCTACACGCCGCGACCAATACGAGGCCTAAGGTGCCGCTCCGTGCCCGCCACGCCGATCGCCGACTGGAAGCGCCCCGACCGCCGCCGGGTGCGCCGCATCCGCGACCGCCTGCGGGCGGCATACGGGCGCCCGGTGCTGCGCCCGCACGAGGCGCCGGTCGACGAGCTGATCCTGACCGTGCTCTCGCAGAACACCAACGACCGCAACCGCGACGTCGCGTACGCGCGGCTGCGCGAGCGGTTCGACTCGTGGGACGCGGTGCGCGACGCTCCCCTCGAGGAGGTCGAGGACGCGATCCGGCCCGGCGGGCTCGCGCCGACGAAGTCCGCGCGGATCCAGCAGATACTCGACGCCCTCGACGGCGACGACCTGGCCTGGCTCGCGGACGTGCCGCTCGAGGAGGCGCGCGACCGGCTCGTCGACCTGCCGGGCGTCGGGCGCAAGACCGCGGCGTGCGTCCTGATGTTCGCCTTCGACCTCCCGGACATCCCGATCGACACGCACGTGAGCCGGGTGGGGACGCGGCTCGGGCTGTTCCGGCCCGGCGCGTCGTTCGAGGAGATGCACGACGAGGCGCTGCGCTTCACGCCGCCCGAGGACGCGTACGAGTTCCACGTCGAGCTGATCCGCCATGGCCGGCGGACTTGCGTGGCGCGCCGGCCCCGCTGCGAGGAGTGCCCGCTGCTGTCGATGTGCCCCTACGGGCGCGAGCTCACCAGACGTACCCGTTCAGCACGGTGAGCATGTCGTCGCGCGAGACCGGGCCGAAGCGCACGACCCAGCCGCGGTCGCCCTCCTGCCTGAGCGTGACCGCGAGCCCGAGTCCCTCGATCTGTCGCTTCACGACATCCGCGCGCTTCCAGCCCTGCGCGCCCGTGTAGAGCACGTCGATCCCGAACGTCTCCTCCTCGGTCGGCCAGATCGACAGGCGGTCGGGCCGGGTGGGGCGGCCCGTGGGCGTGGCGGCGGACGGCTTGACCGGCGGCCCCGCCTTCGCGCCGCGGTTCCTCGCCAGGAGCTCCTTGGTCTGGCGCCAGGTCCACGTCATGGCCACTGAAGTGTGCCGGGCGCGGCCCTTGGCGACTTGACAGTAGTGTCGAATTGTTCAACAATCGTGCCGAGAAGCCGATTACGTCTCCATGTCGCTCCCCGCCCCCATCCAGCCCGTCACCACCGTCACCGCCCTCGAGCAGGCGCTCGAGGACCGGATCCTCGACGGCGACCTCCCCCCAGGCGCGCACCTGCGCGAGGCCGAGCTGACCCGCGACTACGACGTCGCCCGGCACTCGCTTCGCGCGGCGTGCGACGCGCTGTCGCGCCGCGGGCTCCTGACCAAGCGGGTCAACCGCGGCTTCTTCGTGCCGGAGCTCACCCGCCGCGACGCCGAGGAGATCTTCGCTCTGCGGCGCGCCCTCGAGCTGCCCGTGGTGCTCGACCTGACCGCCGAGCGCACGATCCCGACGGCCACCGCGCGCGCGCTGACCGCCTTCGAGCAGATGCCGGAGGGGGACGCGCTGGCGCGACATCGTCCGCACCGACGTGGAGTTCCACCGCGGCCTGGTCCAGGCGGCCGGCAACAGCCGCCTCGCACGCGCGCACGCGGACCTGCTGGCGGAGATCGCGCTCTGCATCGTTCAGACCGGGTCGACCTACGACGATCCCGCCGAGGTGGCCCGCGAGCACCAGGACCTGGTCGCCGCGATTCGGTCGGGCGACGGTCCCAGGGCGGAGCGGGAGCTCGACGCCCACTTCGCCGAGGGGCTGCGCCGGCTGCCGTTCCCGGAGGATGACGCGCGTGACTTGGTCCCACCGACGCCCACCATCTGGTCCTGCTCTCCGCGGTGCTCTTCGGGACGACCGGGACCGCGCAGGCGCTCGGCCCCGACGGCACGTCGCCGCTGACCGTCGGCGCCGCGCGGATCGCGATCGGCGGCGCCGTGCTCGTCGCGATCGCCCTCGCCACCCGCACGCTCAGGGACGGCATCCGCTGGGCGCCCGGGCCGGCCCTCGCCGGTGCGCTCGGCGTCGTCGGCTACCAGCTCTGCTTCTTCGCGGCGGTCGACGCAACCGGCGTGGCGGTCGGCACGGTCGTGGCGCTGGGCAGCGGCCCCGCGTTCGCGGGCCTGTTCGCCCTGGCGCTGCGAGGCGAGCGCCCGACGCGGCGCTGGGCGATCGCCACAGCGCTCGCGATCGCCGGGGCGGCGCTGCTCGTCCTGGCCGGCGGCGGCTCGGCCGAGCGTCGACCCGGCGGGCGTGGCGCTCGCGCTGGGCGCGGGTGCCTCCTACGGCCTCTACACGGTGACGAGCAAGACCCTGCTCGACGCGGGCCACCGCCCCGAGGGCGTGATGGCCGTCGCGTTCGGGCTCGGGGGCGTCCTGCTGGCGCCCGTCCTCGCTGGCGGGCGACGTCGCGTGGCTGGGAACGGCCGGCGGAGCGAGCCTCGCGATCTACCTCGGCCTGGTCCCGACCGCGCTCGCCTACGTGCTGTTCGCCCGCGGGCTCGAGAGGCTCCCCGCCGCGAACGTCGCGACGCTCACGCTGGCCGAGCCGCTCACCGCCGCGACGCTCGGCGTCGCGATCCTGGGCGAGCGCCCCGGGCCGGTCGCCGGCCTCGGGGCGCTGATGGTGCTGAGCGGGCTGCTCGTCCTGTCGGCGCGGCCGCGCCGCCGGCTCAGCCCCGCTTCGGCTTGAGGTAGCGGATCGTCAGCGAGTACTCGGAGAAGCCCTCGGCCTGATGCGTCGAGGGGCCGAGCTGGTCGTGGCGCGCCTTGCCCTTGATCGTGTGGGGCTTGCCGTCGAACAGCTTCTTCGCGGGCAGCTTCGCGACGCCGCCGACCTCGCCCTCCTCGGTGCCGAGGAACGGGCAGAAGGGGATGAGCTGGTCGATCAGCTCCTGCTCCTTCTCGCGGCGGACGTCGGTCGAGACGGCGCCCTTGCCGGCGATGATGTTCAGGTACGCGGGCGGGTTGCCGTGAAGGCCCCACTGCGGCGTCTCCGAGTCGCAGTCCAGTCGGCTCGCCAGCTCGTCGTAGTCGCTGTACCCGCAGCCCTCCGGCGGCCTCTGCCCCAGCGTCACCTTGCGGTAGAGCCACGCCTCGACCGGGACCTGCCCGTAGATGACGCCCTTGCTGCGCGTCGGCCGGCAGCGAGACGACCTTCTTCTTGGTCTGCGCGTGGAACTCGGACGTGCCGTTGCGCGCCGAGGCCGACGATGCACTGCTCGGCGTAGTCCCAGTTCTGGTTGTCGTCGCCGTAGGCGTACCAGTCCTGGCCGTACTCGGCCTTGTAGGTGACCTCGAACTTCTTCTTGGGCGGAAGCCCGGCCGCGTCGGCGGCGGTGGTGCCGAACGCGGCGGCCACGAGGACGGCGAGGCACAGAGTGAGGAGGCGCTGGGGAGTAGTCATGGCCGCAGCTTGCGAAACCGGGCTTGCAGCGACCTTGCGATCGGCCAATCCGCCAATCAGGCCAACCTGTCCATCCCAGTGGACGCTGTGCCAACAAATCTGCCAAGCTTCGACTCAGATTTCGCAGCAGAACCCTCTCGCAGGAGGAATAGAATGGGCAAGACGATTGGCATCGACCTGGGCACGACCAACTCGTGCATGGCGGTCCTCGAGGGCGGCGATCCGACCGTCGTCGAGAACGCCGAGGGCGCGCGTACCACGCCGTCCGTGGTGGCCTTCACCAGCGGCGGCGAGCGCCTCGTCGGCACCGTCGCCAAGCGGCAGGCGGTCACCAACCCCGAGAACACCGTGTTCTCGGTCAAGCGCTTCATGGGCCGCAAGGAGGCCGAGGTCAAGGAGGAGGAGACGATGGTCCCCTTCACCGTGGTCCGCGGCCCCAACGGCGACGCGCGCGTGAAGGCCGGCGACGGCGAGTACTCGCCGCCGGAGGTCAGCGCGATGATCCTCCAGAAGCTGAAGACGGACGCCGAGGCCTACCTCGGCCAGACCGTCGACTCGGCCGTCATCACCGTCCCGGCCTACTTCAACGACGACCAGCGCCAGGCCACGAAGGACGCCGGCAAGATCGCCGGCCTCGAGGTCAAGCGCATCATCAACGAGCCGACCGCGGCGGCGCTCGCGTACGGGCTCGACAAGGAGACCGACCAGACGATCCTCGTCTTCGACCTCGGCGGCGGCACGTTCGACGTGTCGGTCCTCGAGATCGGCGACGGCGTGTTCGAGGTCAAGGCGACCGCGGGTGACAACCACCTCGGCGGCGACAACTTCGACAAGGCGATCGTCGACTGGCTCGTCAAGGAGTTCAAGGCGTCCCAGGGCATCGACCTGGCGTCCGACAAGATGGCCCTCCAGCGCCTGTACGAGGCGGCCGAGAAGGCCAAGGTCGAGCTGTCGACCACGCAGGAGACCCAGATCAACCTGCCGTTCATCACGGCCGACTCGTCGGGTCCGAAGCACCTGGACACGCGCCTGTCGCGCTCCAAGCTCAACGAGCTGACCGCCGACCTGATCGACCGCACCGTCGGTCCGACCAAGCAGGCGCTGAAGGACGCGGGCGCCGAGTCCGGCTCGGGCATCGACCACGTCGTCCTCGTCGGCGGCATGACGCGCATGCCCGCCGTGCAGGAGAAGGTCAAGGAGCTCACCGGCAAGGACCCGCACCGCGGCGTCAACCCGGACGAGGTCGTGGCCGTCGGCGCCGCCATCCAGGCGGGCGTCCTGGCCGGCGACGTCAAGGACGTCCTGCTGCTGGACGTCACCCCGCTCACGCTCGGCATCGAGACCAAGGGCGGCGTGATGACCAAGCTCATCGAGCGCAACACGACGATCCCGACGCGCAAGTCGGAGGTCTTCTCGACCGCCGAGGACAACCAGCCCTCGGTCGAGGTGCACGTCCTCCAGGGCGAGCGCGAGATGGCGATCAACAACAAGTCGCTCGGCAAGTTCCAGCTGACCGGCATCCCGCCGGCGCCGCGCGGCGTGCCGCAGATCGAGGTCGCGTTCGACATCGACGCGAACGGCATCCTCAACGTGGCCGCGAAGGACCTGGGCACGGGCAAGGAGCAGAAGATCGAGATCAAGTCCGGCTCCGGCCTGTCGGACGACGAGGTCGAGCGCATGGTGCGCGACGCCGAGACGCACGCCGAGGACGACCGCCGCCAGCGCGAGCTCGTCGAGGCGCGCAACACCGGCGAGTCGGCGGCCTACCAGGCCGAGCGCCAGCTCACCGAGCTGGGCGACCAGGTCGACTCGACCTCGAAGGAGCAGATCGAGGCGGCGATCAAGGACCTGCGCGAGTCGCTCACGTCCGACGATCCGCAGGAGATCCGCTCCAAGACCGACACGCTGCAGGAGGCCTTCCACAAGGTGTCCGAGCAGATGTACGCCGCGGCGGCTGCCCAGCAGCAGCAGGCGGCGAACGGCGACGACGGCCCGTCGGCCGACGGCGGCGCGAGCGACGGCTCGGCCGGCGACGAGACCGAGGTCATCGACGCCGAGGTCGTTGACGGGGAGACCCGTTGACGCCCGACCAGCGGCCATCCGCATCGGAGGGCGCCGTCCGCGGCCAGTTGCGCGAGGAGCGCGGCCGGGTCGCGGGCGACGGCTCCACCGACGCCGGGAACGGCGCGGACTCCGCCGAGCGCGACCGCGATGACGCGGTCGCCGAGGTCGAGGCCGCCCGCTCCGCCGAGGCGCGGATGGCGACCGAGTCGGCGTCCGCGGTCGAGTCCGCCGACGCCGCCGGCCGCGGCTCCGACCCCGACCAGGGGCCGGTCGACCGCGGCGACGCGCCCGGGGGCGGGGAGCCGGGCCCGGCGGCGGGCGACAGCGAGGCCGAGGCCGAGCTGACCGCCGATCCGGCGGACGACGACCCCGCGCACCTGAAGGCCGAGCGCGACCGCTACCTCGACCTCGCCAAGCGCACGCAGGCGGACTTCGACAACTACCGCAAGCGGGCCGCCAAGGACGCGGCCGCGGCGGGCGCCCGCGCGAAGGCGGGGCTCGTCCGCGAGCTGCTGCCGGTGGTCGACAACCTGGAGCGCGCGCTCGCCTCGGCGAGCGACTCCGACGCCGCGATCGCCGAGGGCGTCCGGCTGGTCCACGCCGACCTGATCGGCGTGCTCGAGCGCAACGGCATCGAGTCCGACGAGCCCACGGGGGCGAAGTTCGACCCGACCGAGCACGAGGCCGTCTCCATGCGCAGCGAGGACGGCGCCGAGGCCGGGATCGTGCTCGACGTCGTGGAGAAGGGCTACAAGCTGAACGACACGGTCATCCGGCCGGCACGCGTGGTGGTGAGCGGATAGCCATGCCTGCGACCAAGGATCCGTACCGCGTCCTGGGCGTCGACAAGAAGGCGTCGGCCGAGGACATCAAGAAGGCCTACCGCAAGCTCGCGCGCCAGTACCACCCGGACCGCAACCCGGGCGACTCCTCGGCCGAGGAGAAGTTCAAGGAGGTCCAGGCCGCGTACGACGTGCTGGGCGACGCCGAGAAGCGCAAGCAGTACGACGCCGGCGGCGGCATCTTCGGCGGCTTCGACCCGCGCAACATGGGCGGCCAGGGCGGCCGCGGCGGCTTCGGCGGCATCGGCGACATCCTGTCCGACCTGTTCGGCGGCGCGGGCGGCGGCACCACCAGCCGCGGCACCAACCGTCCCGAGCGCGGCCGCGACCTGGAGACCGAGGTGCACATCTCGTTCGAGCAGGCGATGGAGGGCGCGCAGGTCCCGGTGACCGTGCCGGTCTCGGCGCCCTGCCCGACCTGCGGCGGCACCGGCGCGAAGCCGGGCACCCAGCCGCAGGTCTGCTCGCGCTGTCAGGGCCGCGGCATCGAGTCGCAGGGCCAGGGCCTGTTCTCGATCTCGCAGCCCTGCTCGAAGTGCGGCGGCACCGGCACGGAGATCAAGGACCCGTGCGCGACCTGCCACGGCACCGGCCAGACCCGGCAGGTCAAGCGCTACCGCGTGAACATCCCCGCCGGCGTCCGCGACGGCAGCCGCGTGCGGCTGGCCGGCAAGGGCGAGGCAGGACGGCGCGGCGGTCCGACCGGCGACCTTTACGCGATCACGCGGGTGACGGATTCGCCGGTGTTCAAGCGCAAGGGCGAGAACCTGGAGGTCGACGTCCCGATCACGATCGTCGAGGCGATCCGCGGCGCGACCGTCGAGGTCCCGACCCTGTCCGGCCGCAAGCGCATCCGCGTGCCCGGCCGGCACCCAGCACGGCACCGTGCAGCGGCTGCGCGGCGAGGGCCCGCCGAAGCTCGGCAACAAGGGCCGCGGCGACATCCACTACCGGTTCTCGATCGACGTGCCGAGCTCGCTGAACAAGAAGCAGAAGCAGGCGGTCGACGAGCTGGCCGAGGTCATGAACGGCAACCCGCGCGAGCGGCTGTTCACCGGAAGGGACGCGTAGGCGATGGCCACCCGGCGCGCGACGTGAGGTCGAGCCCCGCCGCGGCGTCTACATGATCTCGGTGGCGGCCGAGCTCGCCAGCATGCACCCGCAGACGCTGCGGATCTACGAGTCCCGCGGGCTGATCACGCCGCAGCGCTCGCCCAAGGGCACGCGCCTGTACTCGCAGGAGGACGTCGACCGGCTGCGCCGGATCCAGGAGCTGACGAGCGAGCTGGGCATGAACCTGGCCGGCGTCGAGCGCGTCTTCGAGCTCGAGCAGGAGCTCGACCGCATGCACCGGCGGATGGAGCGCCTGGAGCGCGAGGCCGAGGCGACCCGCCGCAAGCTCGAGCAGGAGGTCGAGCGCGTGCGCAAGTCGTTCCGCGCCGAGCTCGTGCCGTACACGGGCCCGCGCAGGAGCGAGATGGTGCCGGCGCGGACGCACGCCGCCGGCGTGCGCCGGTTCCGGGTGCCGATCGAGCGCCGCGCAAGAAGGGCGCGGGCTCGGGCGACGGCGCGGCGCTTCGTAGAGTCCCGGCGCGTGGAGATCACGCAGCCCCGGCTCGAGCGCGACGTTCCGCTCGCGCCGTTCACCACCTTCGGCATCGGCGGCCCGGCCGACCTGCTGGCGACGCCGCGCACGGCGGACGAGCTGGCCGACGCGATCCGCTGGGCCCGCGCCGAGGGCGTGCCGTGGTTCCTGCTCGGCCTGGGCGCGAACATCCTGGTCGGCGACAAGGGCTTCCGCGGGCTGGTCATCAAGAACGAGGCCCAGCACTTCGCGTTCGACGGCACGCGCCTGACCGCCGAGAGCGGCGCGGTCGTCCTCGACCTGATCGAGCACGCCACCGAGCACGGGCTGAGCGGCCTCGAGCACTACC
The DNA here is from genome assembly GCA_963724205.1 of uncultured Actinomycetes bacterium. Taxonomy (GTDB): domain Bacteria; phylum Actinomycetota; class Thermoleophilia; order Solirubrobacterales; family Thermoleophilaceae; genus CAVRTK01. The sequence continues at coordinate 603,175 of CAVRTK010000001.1, forward strand.
AGGACATCCCGTCGACGGTGGGCGGCGCGATGTGGCAGAACCTGCACTTCCTCTCCTACCCGCACGAGCGCACGCACTTCATCGAGGAGGTCACCGAGTCGGCGCGGATCCTCGAGCCGGGCGGCGAGGTGATCGAGGTCGACCGCGACTGGTTCGAGTTCGGCTACGACGACTCGCGTCTGCACCGGACCGAGGAGATCGTCCTGGACGTGACGTTCGCGCTCGAGCCGCAGGAGCGCAAGGAGATCCAGATCCGGCGCGACATGAACGCGCGCTGGCGCGCGGAGAAGCACCCGCCCGGCGCGGTCCACATGAGCGCCGGGTCGATCTTCCAGAAGCTCGAGGGGATCGGCGCGGGCCGCCTGATCGACGCCGCCGGCCTGAAGGGCCACCGCATCGGCGGCGCCGAGGTCTCCGACCACCACGCCAACTACATCCTCAACGTCGACCACGCGACGGCGGCCGACGTGCGTGCGCTGATCGAGCACGTCCAGGAGGTGGTCGAGGATCACTCGGGGCACCGGCTGACGCCGGAGATCGGCCTGGTCGGCGAGTTCTGACGGGCCCGGCGCCCAAGGCAAACGCCGGAGGCCTACTGTCGAACCATGAGGCGCGATCGTGCGCCCGTCGGGACAGCCGCCGTGGCGGCGGCCTGGGTCGTGTTGTTGCTCGCGCTCGCCTCGCCGGCCCTCGCCCAGTTGCCCGACACGACGATCAACTCGGCGCCGCCCGCGTTCACGAACTCACCGAACGCGTCGTTCACGTTCTCGGGTAGTCCGCCGGGGACGTCCTTCCAGTGCAAGCTCGACAGCGGAGCGTTTGTCGCCTGCGCGAGTCCGCACAACCTCAGCGGGATGACCGAGGGCTCGCACACCTTCCAGGTGCGCGCGGCGCCCGCCGGCGCGCCGCCTGACCCCACGCCTGCCTCCCACACCTGGACGGTCGACTTCACCGCACCCGACACGGTGCTCTCGGGCGCGCCACCAGCGTTCACGAGCTCGACGACCGCCACGTTCGAGTTCTCCGCCACCGAGTCCGGCGCGATGCTCGAGTGCTCGCTGAACGGCGCGCCGTTCGGGGCATGCACGTCGCCGCTCTCCTACATGGGGCTGGGCGACGGAACGCGCAACTTCACCGTGCGGGCCGTCGACCAGGCCGGCAATGTCGACTTCACGCCGCCGTCGCACACCTGGACGGTCGACGCGACACCGCCGGACACGAGCTTCTCGAGCCTCCCGCCGAACCCGAGCAACGACCATACGCCCGAGTTCGGGCTCGCGGCGAGTGAGAGTGGAGCGACGTTCGAGTGCTCCCTCGACGGTGCGCCGTTCGCGGCCTGTGCGACGCCGTTCGCACCGCCGAACATCGCCGGCGGAGATCACGCGCTCGCCGTTCGTGCCGTCGACATGGCCGGGAATGCCGACCCCACACCGGCCCAGCACGCCTTCGCTCTCGACTTCACGCTGCCCGCGAAACCGACGCGGCTCTACATCGGTCCGGCATCGTCGCGCGGTCGCGCACCGCCGACGCTCGCCGGCGGCCGGACCCTGCCCGTCACGAGCCGCTTCCAGCTCGCCACCAACCGGCTGAAGGTGACGTGGACCGGGCCGGCCGACGCGGTGGCCCACAAGATCTTCTACGAGCGAATCCCGACCGGCGGCCTTGGCGGGAACCAGAAGACCTGGGAGAACAGCACCGCGGCGAAGTCCAAGAGCTTCACCGGCCTGACCGGCAACACGTACTGCTTCGTCGCGGTCGCGATCGACGCGGCCGGCAACCAGTCCTTCGGCGGGGCCAAGAGCTGCACCGCGCTGCCGCACCGGGCGTCGTCACTCAAGCTCGGTTCCGGCTGGGCCAAGCACACGGGGAGCGGCTACTACCGCACCCAGTACGTGCGCTGGGACGGGCCCGGGACAGGCTACCTGCGGCTCCATTTCGGGACCGACGGGAAGCAGGTGCGGCTGCGGCGATTCGTGCTCGTGGCGACGAAGTGCTCAAGCTGCGGGAAGGTCAAGGTCTATCTGACCGAAGGCTCGGGCTTCGGCGTCTTGAACGAAGCGAGCCGCATCGCCACCGTCGACCTGAAGTCGGCGAACACGCAGAAGCGCCGGCAGATCACGCTCAAGACCTTCAGCCCGGCCGCACTGGAGGAGAACGAGCATGTGCTCTGGATCCAGCGCGTCGCCGGCAATCCGCGGATCGAGGGCGTCGGCGTTTCGTCCGAGTAGGGCTTGAACCGAGCGTCCCGTGGGCACTTTGTCTACGTGGCGAGGCGTCGGCGTTGGGTAGGGAGAGCAACGGCGATGTTGCTGGTCGCTGCCGTGACGGCGCCCGGGATCGCCGACGGCGACCGCGGTGTGACGGAGTCCGCGCGCGGCAAGACCGTCCTCGTCAGCCGCAGCGGTCGGGCTCTGCCGGCCCGCTGGCAGCGCTGGGTCAGGCGCTCACTCGTCCCGACCGTCGACGGGCGTGTGACCGTCTCGCTCAACGGCTGCCCCGGCCATCCGAAGGCGGTCGGCTGCGTCTACTCCAATCGCCTGTCGCGGGTCTACATCGACAGCGGCCGCGCGGTCATGCCGGCGACGCTCTACCACGAGCTCGGGCACCTGTTCGACTGGCGCGTGCTGAACAATCGCGAGCGGCGCCGCTTCAAGCGCCTGGCCGGCCAAGGCCGCCAGGGCTGGTTCAGCGGCCGCAACCCGCCAGCCGAGCAGTTCGCCGAGGCCTACTCGTTCTGCGCCCGCTACCGCCGCATCAAGTCGATCCGCGCCTACACGACCTACGGCTACGACCCGTCTCCGGGAGAGCACCGCGCCGCCTGCAAGTTGATCGCGCAAGCGGCGAAGCCGCGCGGAACACGTCCGCAGAGCCCACCCAACCCGCCACCGACGATCAGCGACCCGCAGCAACCACCGCCGCAGCCGCCGGAGGACCCGAACACGGAGCCCGACAGCCCCCTCCCGAGCCTGCCACCTGTCCCGCCACTCCCGCCGCTGCCACGCTGACGAGCGGCCCCGCCAGCTGCCGGCCGCCAGCCGCCAGCCGGGTAGTCGGGAGCAGACAAATCTACTATGCTCCCACTTAGATTTCTCCTACCCGATGACTTAGAACGCCGATGAGACAAGACCGCTTCACAGTCAAGACCCAGGAGGCCCTGACCGCGGCGCAGCGCATCGCAATCGCGCGCGGCAACCCGCAGGTCACGGCCCACCACGTGCTCGTCGCCCTGCTCGAGCAGGACGGCGGCATCGTCACGCCGATCCTCCGGAAGGCCAACGCCGACGCCGAGGGCGTCCGGCGCCGCGCCAACCAGGCGATCGACGCCCTGCCGACCGTCAAGGGCGACGTCAACCAGGAGCCCGGCTTCGCGATCGACGGCACCGAGATGCTGCGCAAGGCCGAGGAGGAGCAGCGCGCGCTCGGGGACGAGTACGTATCGACCGAGCACCTGCTGCTGGCGCTGGCCGACGACCCCAAGGTCGACACCGGCGCGACGCGCGACCAGCTGCTCGAGGCCCTCAACTCCGTGCGCGGCCCGCACCGCGTCACCGACCAGAACCCCGAGGACAAGTACCAGGCCCTCGAGAAGTTCGGCCGCGACCTGACCAAGGACGCGGCGGCGGGCAAGCTCGACCCGGTCATCGGCCGCGACGAGGAGATCCGCCGCGTCATCCAGGTGCTCTCGCGCCGCACGAAGAACAACCCTGTCCTGATCGGCGAGCCCGGCGTCGGCAAGACCGCCATCGCCGAGGGGCTCGCGCAGCGCATCGTCTCCGGCGACGTGCCCGAGTCGCTGCGCGACCGCCGCGTGATCGCGCTCGACATCGGCGCGCTGATCGCCGGCGCGAAGTACCGCGGAGAATTCGAGGACCGGCTGAAGGCCGTGCTGAAGGAGGTCGCCGAGGCCGAGGGCCAGGTCATCCTGTTCCTCGACGAGCTGCACACGATCGTCGGCGCCGGCGCGGCCGAGGGAGCGGTCGACGCGGCCAACCTGCTGAAGCCGATGCTCGCCCGCGGCGAGCTGCGCGCGGTCGGCGCGACCACGCTCGACGAGTACCGCAAGCACATCGAGAAGGACGCCGCGCTCGAGCGCCGCTTCCAGCCCGTGCTGGTCGGCGAGCCGTCCGTGGAGGACGCGATCGCGATCCTCCGCGGCCTGAAGGAGCGCTACGAGGTGCACCACGGCGTGCGCATCCAGGACTCGGCGATCGTCGCCGCGGCGATGCTCTCCGAGCGCTACATCGCCGACCGCTTCCTGCCCGACAAGGCGATCGACCTGATCGACGAGGCCGCGTCGCGGCTGCGCATCGAGATCGACTCGATGCCGACCGAGATCGACGAGGTCGAGCGGCGCATCATGCAGCTCGAGATCGAGCTCCACTCGCTGGCCAACGAGACCGCCGAGGCGGGCGTCCAGCGCCGCCGGGCGATCGAGTCCGAGCTCGCCGAGCTGCGCGAGCGCTCCGACTCGATGAAGGCCCAGTGGCAGAACGAGAAGGACGCGATCACCGCGGTCCGGGACATCAAGGAGCGGCTCGAGCAGGCGCACCGCGAGGCCGAGCGCGCCCAGCGCGAGTCGGACCTCCAGCGCGCGGCCGAGCTCCGCTACGGGGAGATCCCCGAGCTCGAGCAGGCCCTCGCCGCCGCCGAGGAGTCGACCGACGGCGACGCCGGCTTCCTCAAGGAGGAGGTCGACGAGGAGGACGTGGCCGAGGTCGTCGCCAAGTGGACCGGCATCCCCGTCTCGAAGCTCATGGAGGGCGAGGTCGAGAAGCTGATCCACATGGAGGCGCGCCTGCACGAGCGGGTGGTCGGCCAGCAGGACGCGGTCGAGGCGGTGTCCAACGCGCTGCGCCGCTCACGCGCCGGCCTGCAGGACCCGAACCGGCCGATCGGCACGTTCCTGTTCATGGGCCCCACCGGCGTCGGCAAGACCGAGCTGGCCCGGGCGCTCGCCGAGTTCATGTTCGACTCCGAGCAGGCGATGGTCCGCATCGACATGTCCGAGTACATGGAGAAGCACGCGGTGTCGCGGCTCGTCGGGGCGCCCCCGGGCTACATCGGCTACGACGAGGGCGGCCAGCTGACCGAGGCGGTCCGCCGGCGGCCCTACAGCGTCGTGCTGCTCGACGAGATCGAGAAGGCCCACCCCGACGTGTTCAACATCCTGCTCCAGGTGATGGACGACGGGCGGCTGACCGACTCGCAGGGCCGGACCGTCGACTTCAAGAACACCGTGCTGATCATGACCTCGAACATCCCGGGCGGACGCGCGGGCGTCGAGGCCCAGTTCAAGCCCGAGTTCGTCAACCGCCTGGACGACATCGTCGAGTTCCACTCGCTGACCCGTGAGGACATCGCGACGATCGTCGACATGCAGGTCGCCTCCCTGGCCCGCCGGGTCAGCGAGCGGGGCGTCGAGATCGAGCTGACCGACGAGGCGCGGACGCTGATCGGCAACCTGGGCTACGACCCGACCTACGGCGCCCGGCCGCTGAAGCGGGTCATCCAGAAGCAGCTGATCGACAAGCTGGCGATCGGGCTGCTGGAGAACCGCTTCGGCTCCGGCGACACCGTGCTGGTCGACGCGGTCGATGGTGAGCTGCGCTTCACGAAGACGAGCCCGGTCGGCGAGGCCGTCACGGCCTGAGTCAACCGTTCGCCGCCGCCGCGCGTAACGCCTGTTGAATGAGGCGCACGGCGGCGGCATTCCTCGCACTCGTACTCACGCTCGGCACCGTGGTCGGTGCCGACGCCGCCAAGAACGGGCGCGACCGCACCTCGACGTACACGATCCCCGGCGACGCGGTCTTCCCCGAGGGCATCGGCTACGACGGGCGCAAGAGCTTCTACGTCTCCTCGACCGGCGACGGCACGATCTTCAAGGGGACGGCGGGCAAGCCGCGGGCGCTCCAGCCGTTCCTGCCGGGTGGGCAGGACGGCCGCACCACCGCGGTCGGCGTGAAGGCGACTCGGAATCGCATCTACGTCGCGGGTGGGGGCACCGGGAACATCTGGATCTACAACGCGACCACGAAGGCGCTGATCCAGCGCTACGAGACCGGCAGCGGCGGCTTCCTCAACGACCTCACCGTCACGCGCGACGGCGACGTGTACGTCACCGACTCGCAGCGCCCGATCTTGTTCCGCATCGATGGCGACACCGGTCAGCTGGAGCAGTTCCTCACGCTCGGCCCGGCCGAGGGTTACGACGGCGCCGGCTTCAAGTGGAACGGCATCGTCTCGACCCGCGACGGCGGGACGCTGATCGCCGTCCACTCGCGCGACGGCGACCTGTACCGCATCGACGTCGCGTCGAAGACCGTGTCGAAGATCGACAAGGGCGGCGCCGACCTGACGAACGGCGACGGCCTGGTCCTGAACGGGTCGAAGCTCTACGTGGTGCGCAACCAGAACGAGCGCATCGTCGACATGCGGCTGTCCCGGTCGCTCACACAGGCGCGGCAACGCCGCTCGATCACGAGCGCGAAGTTCATGTTCCCGACGACCGCCGCGCTGGCCAAGGGCCGACTCCTCGTCGTCAACTCGCAGTTCGACCGGCGCAACACCGGGCAGTCGCCGGAGTTGCCCTTCACGGTCGCGAGCGTCAAGCGCCCGTAAGCGCGCTGACGGCGATCCTGGCCCGGGCCGCAAGCCCGGGTTACCTTCGCCGTCACATCCGGCCATCGACGCTCATCCCTCGTCGTCAGCGGCGGTCGCTTTTTCCTCCTCCTCTAGCGACCGCCGCGCCGGCCGGCTGTCAGCGGGCGGCGAACAGCGGCCGCAGGTCCTCCAGCGAGTCGTACAGCCACCAGAGGTAGTTGCGCGTGCCGTCCTCGCGCAGTGGGTGCAGGTCCTCGTGCTCGGGATCGGCCACGAACGAGTCGAACGCCTCCTGCGACGGCCATTCGACCAGGATCATCGCCGTGCGCGGTGGGGTGTCGCCCACCTGGGGAGCGTCGTCGCGGAGCTTGCCGAGCGCGACCACGCGGCCGCCGTACTTGCCGACCGCGTCCCTCGACCGGCGCGAGTACTGCCTGTACAGGTCGTTGTCAGCCAGGTCGAACAGGTTGAGCGCGTAGACCGCCACGGCGCGAGCCTACTGCGCTACGGTCCGCGGCCATGGAAGCCGCGGACATGGCGAAGAGCAACGCAATCGGGCGTATCGCGCTGGGCGCAGGGCTGATGCTCGTGCCCGGGCTGGCCGGCCCGGGCCTGGGTCGGCGACGACGCGCAGAGCACCGGAGCCAAGGTGCTGGCCTCGGCGCTCGGCGCACGCGACGTCGCGCTCGGGCTGGGCGTGCTGCTGGCGATGAAGAACGACGCGCCCGTACGCGGCTGGCTCGAGGGTGCGGCGCTGGCGGACACGGTCGACTTCGCCGCCACGCTCGCCGCGGGCTCGGGCATACCGCGCGGGCCGCGGCTCGGGATCCTGGCCCTGGCCGGTGCGTCCGCCGTTGGCTGCGCGCTGACCGCGCGAGCGATCGATTAACCCGCGAACTCCTCGATCACCTCGTACAGCATCGGCAGCGACGGCCGCCACTCGACGCGCGCCGCGGACCTGCGCACCGCCTCGACGTCGAGCATGCCCTTGTCCTCGGCGCCCGCGAACAACTCGCGCAGCTCGTCCTTCTGCATGACCTCCGCACAGTCGACCAGGGTGCGAGCGACGCTGGTGCAGGGGATGCCGTCGACCACGGCCACGTCGTCGGGATGGAGGGGCGGGGAGTGATGCACCACGACCCCCGGCAGGGCCTCGACCGGCTCTCTCGGGTCGGCCGCCGAGCCGGGCACGGTGATGTGGATCGGGAAACGTCCTGACGGGTCCATGAGGGTCCTTTCGTGGGCGGGTGGTTCCCTCTATCGAGTCCCGAAGCGGGCGAAGTTCGCCCCCCGTGCTTGCACGGTCAGCGCCTGTGTGAAAGAAACCGGCCCCCGATCGTCCTCGGAAAGGACCCAATGCCCACCTTCATCATGCTCACGCGCCTGACCCCAGAGGGGGTCCAGACCGTGAAGAACAACCCGGCCCGGATCCAGGAGGTCAACCGCGAGATCGAGTCGCTCGGCGCCGAGGTCAAGGCGCAGTGGGCCACACTCGGCGAGTTCGACTTCGTGAACGTGGTCGAGGCGCCCGACGAGAAGACGATGGCCCGCGTATCGCTGGAGCTCGGCTCGCGGGGAACCGCCCGCTACGAGTCGCTCGCCGCCATCCCGATCGACGACTTCATCGCCGCCCTGTAAGAAACGCCCGTGCCCAGGGTCCTCGTAATCGGCTCCGGCGGCCGCGAGCACGCGCTCGTGCGGTCGCTCGCGCGCAGCCCGCAGCAGCCGGAGATCGTCGCGGCTCCGGGCAACGCCGGCATCGCCCGCGACGGGGTCGACTGCATCGACCTCGCCGTCGACGACGTCGACGCGATCGTCGCCACCGCGCGCGACCGCTCCGCCGACCTGGTCGTCGTGGGGCCCGAGGCGCCGCTCGTGAACGGCGCGGTCGACGCGCTCGCGGACGCGCGCGTGCGGGCGTTCGGCCCGGGCGCGGCGGCGGCGAAGATCGAGGGGTCGAAGGTCTACGCCAAGGAGCTGATGCGCGACGTCGGCGTGCCCACGGCGGGCCACGCCGTGTTCAAGACCCGCGAGGACGCGGCCGCCAACCTGGCCTGCTTCTCGTTTCCCGCCGTGCTGAAGGCCGACGGCCTGGCGGCCGGCAAGGGCGTCCTGATCTGCAAGACCGAGCAGGAGGCCCGCGACGCGCTCGAGGTGTTCTTCGGCGAGGAGCGCTTCGGCCGCACGCGCCTGGTCGTCGAGGAGTTCCTGGAGGGCGAGGAGCTGTCGCTGCTCGCGCTGTGCGACGGCAGGAGCGCGGTCCCGATGGCGCCCGCGCAGGACTACAAGCGGATCTTCGACGGCGACGAGGGCCCGAACACCGGCGGGATGGGCTCCTATTCGCCCGTTCCCACCGTGGACCGGCAACGGGCGCACGAGCTGGCCGCCACCGTGCACCAGCCGATCGTCGACGAGCTGCGCCGGCGCGGCACGCCGTTCCACGGGGTGCTGTACGCCGGGCTGATGATGACCGCGGCCGGGCCGAAGGTGCTCGAGTACAACGCCCGCTTCGGCGACCCGGAGACGCAGGCGGTGCTGCCGCGGCTGCGCTCCGACCTGCTCGACCTCCTCGACCGCAGCGTGCGGTTCGGCGGCCTCGAGGGCGCCGAGCTCGAGTGGGCGGACGACTGGGCGGTGACCGTCGTGCTCGCGAGCGCCGGCTACCCGGCGACCTCCTCGAAGGGCGACGTGATCACCGGGACCGAGGACGCGCGGCGACGCCGAGGTGCTGCACGCCGGCACCGCCGAGCGCGACGACGGCGAGCTCGTCACCGCCGGCGGGCGCGTCCTGAACGTGACGGGCATGGGCCCGACACCCGCCGCCGCGCGCGAGCGCGCGTACGCGGCCGCGGACAAGATCGATTTCAAGGGAAAGCAGCTGCGCCGCGACATCGCCGCGCGCGCAGTGGACAGAGTGGAGGCCTGACTTGTTGAGCGACGAGACCGTCGAACCGCCGGACGCCGACCTGCCGATCGGGCGGGCCGAGAGCACGCCCCGGAGCGAATCCGTCGCCACAACCGAGGTCGAGCAGGAGTTCAACGAGCTCGACGTCGACTCGCCGCTCGTCGGGATCATCATGGGGTCGAAGAGCGACATGGACGTCATGCAGAAGGCGGCCGGCGAGCTCAACGACCGCGGCATCCGCAACGAGGTCCGGGTCATGAGCGCCCATCGCGACCCCGACGTGGTGGCCGACTACTGCAAGAACGCGCAGATGCGCGGGCTCAAGGTGATCATCGCGGGCGCCGGCCTGGCGGCCGCGCTCCCCGGCGTGGCGGCGGCGCACACCGACCTGCCGGTGGTCGGCGTTCCGCTGACCAGCGCGAACTCCGTGGCCGGCGGCCTCGACGCGATGCTGGCGATCGCGCAGATGCCGCCCGGCGTGCCGGTCGCGTGCGTGGCGGTCAACGGGGCGCGGAACGCGGCGATCCTGGCGGCGCGGATCATCGGCACGTAGACTGGGCTGAACGCCTCAGCGCCGGCTGATCTTCAGTGTGACCGTGCCGCGGATGGGCGGGCCGCCGGTCTGAGTCAGCGTCACGATGGCGGGCAGCCGGCGCCGCGCCCGCAGCGCGCGCAGGCCGGCGCTCGTCATCTTCGTGGTCGCCCGCGCGCGCCGGTTCGAGCCGACCCGGAAGCGGCCCTTGGCGACCGTGCCGAGGCGCCGCCCGACCGGCCCGCGCAACGACGACTTGCCCACGCAGAGCTGGTCGCCGTTGCACTGGAGGAGCAGCTTGAACCTGCCCGTCCGGCGGGAGACGCTGACCGAGCGGCTGAGCACGGCCATGCCCGAGAACAGCTGCGGCGGAGTGCTCGCGGCGGACGAGCAGCCCGCCGCCGTCTGCGGCTGAGGGCCGAAGTCGGCCACGCGCACGTCGTCGGAGCCGCCGCTGTTCGGCGGGTCGTGCTTGTAGACCACCCATCCGCCGCCGCCCGGCGCGCCCCCGACCTGCGGCCGCGTGGCGGTGCCCTCGGCGCAGGCGATAGTCACGGGCTGGCCCCAGCTGCGGCCGTCCGGCGACGCGCTCACGCGAACGTCGGAGACGATCGCCCGCGACGACACGCGTGTGCGGATCCAGGTGGCGGCGTAGCTCGTGCCGCCTGTCGACGCGACGCTGCCGAACTCGGGGCTGCGCGCCTCCACCAGCTCGCTGGAGGCCACCGTGGTCTCGTCGCCGAGGCTGTCGAGCTTGCGCGCCTTGATCGACGCTGGACCGGCGTCGCCGTTCTCGCGCGCGTTCTGGGCGTAGATGAACGTCGCCCCGCCGGGCCCGCCTGCGACGTCGCTCTGCACGCCCTGGCCCACGGGGATCGCCGAACCCCACTGTGCCGGGTCGCGGGTCGATCCGTTGCCGCTCCAGCGGAAGGCCCACACGCGCGCCGCGCCGATCTCCGTGCCGTTCGGCCACTCGTTGTAGGTGAACAGCGGCAAGCCGCCCTCGGACACAGTCGTGTTCCAGGTCTCGACGAACGCGTGCGGCCGCGTCTCCTGGGGGTTCGCGATGTACGCCCGGTTTCCGCCGTTGCCCGACCCGTCCAGCGGGTAGTCCCAGTACTGCGCGTCGGTGGTGCCGCTCGAGTCGGGCGCGCTCGCGCCGCTGATCGCATTGCCCGGTCCCAGGACGTACTCGTCCGCGGCACCGTCGCCCACGCCGATCTGCCCGCCGAAGCTCGTCCCGCCGTCGGCCGAGGTGCGCGTGAACGTCTCGATCGCGCCGACGAGCGTGGCCCACACCACGATCACGCGCGCGCCGTTGTCGGCCACCAGCGCGACCGGCCGGCTGAAGATCTGGCCGTTGGTGGGGAACTCCGCGGTCGCGGTGCACTGCGCGGCGCCGCGGGGCAGACGGCAGTAGCGCACGATGCGGCTGCCGCCGAACGCGTCGCCCCAGACCACGTGCGCGGTGCCGTCGGGGGCTACGGCGACGTCCGTGCCCTCGAGCGCGGCCGGCGAGCCGACGGTCACGGTCGCCGCGCCCGCGGGCACCGCCGCGGTGCCGACCACGGTGGTGACGAGCAGCGCTGCGAGGGCGCCCCGGCGCATCGCCGCCACCCTACGTGCGGTCAGATGCGCGCGCTAGGGTCGATGACGTGATCCCGCGTTACACCCGCCCCGAGATCGGCGCCGTCTGGACCGACCAGGCGCGCATGGAGGCCTGGCGCCGCGTCGAGGTCGCGGCGTGCGAGGAGATGGACGGGCCGACGCCCGCCGAGCTCGACGCGATCCGGGCGGCGACGTTCACCGTGGAGGCCGCCCAGGAGCGCGAGAAGATCACCGACCACGACGTCGCCGCCTTCGTCGACGTGCTCTCGGAGTCGGCCGGGGACGCGGGCCGCTGGATCCACTTCGGGCTGACGTCGTCGGACGTGCTCGACACGGCGCTCGCGCTCCAGATCGGCGACGCGGGCGACATCGTCCTGCGCGGCGCGCACGAGCTGGTCGGCGCGCTCGCGGCTCGCGCGCGCGAGCACGTGGACACGATCGTGGTCGGCCGCACGCACGGCATCCAGGCGGAGCCGACGACGTTCGGCGTGAAGCTGGCGGGCTTCGCCTTCGAGGCGCACCGCAACGCGGACCGGCTCGAGCGGGCCTTCCGCCAGGCCAGCGTCGGCGCGCTGTCCGGCGCCGTCGGGACCTACGCCGCGACGTCGCCGGAGTTCGAGCGGCGCGTGCTCGCCCGCCTGGACCTGGGCGCGGAGCCCGTGTCGACTCAGGTCGTGCCGCGCGACCGGCACGCAGAGCTGCTTCAGGCGATCGCGCTCGCGGGGGCTGGGCTCGAGCGCTTCGCGACGGAGATCCGCCATCTCCAGCGCACGGAGGTGCGGGAGGTCGAGGAGCCGTTCCGGGCGGGCAGGCAGAAGGGCTCGTCGGCGATGCCCCACAAGCGCAACCCGATCGTCTCCGAGCGCATCACCGGCATCGCGCGGCTCCTGCGCGGCTACGCGCAGGCGGGCGTCGAGAACGTGGCCCTCTGGCACGAGCGGGACATCTCTCACTCGGGCGCCGAGCGCGTGGCGCTGCCCGACGCGACGATCCTGATCGACTACGCGTACTCGCTCGCGATCCGCCTGGCGAAGGGGATGGTCGTGCACGAGGACCGCATGCGCGAGAACCTGGAGATCACCCACGGCGCGCTGTACTCGCAGCGCGCGCTGCTGGCGCTGGTCGAGTCGGGGATGACGCGCGACGACGCCTACCGGATCGTCCAGGAGAATGCGCAGCGCGCCTGGGACGAGCGCACGCCGTTCCGGCAGCTGCTTGCTCAGGCGGTGCCCGAGGGCACGATCGACCTCGACCAGGTCTTCGACCCGCGCGCGTTCACCAAGCACGCCCACGAAATCGTCGGGCGCCTGGACGCGATCGCGTCCGCTCACGGCGAGCCCACTGCGGGCGAGCCGCTCGTCACCACCTGAGCATCGGGCCGCGGACACGGTCGTTCCGTGATTGGGTAGGCGCATGCGCCACCCGCGGCTGCTGCTGACCCTCGTCGTGCTGGTAGCGCTCCTGGCGCCGTCCGCCGCGCAGGCCGGTCGCGTCAAGGTGAGCGGCGAGGCGCCCGCATCAGCGCCGAACCTCGCCGGGGACCAGGTGGTCTACCTCCGCAGCCTGACCGGGGCGAACGAGGTCCGCCTGGCTGCTCCCGGTGCGGCCCCCAGGACGCTCCGGACGTTCGGGGTCACCAGCTCCGACGACGACTGCTGCACGAGCTTCGCGAACGTCGGTCTGGCTACGTCGGCGACGCGGTTGGCCACGCTCTTCACGCGCGAGGACTCCGCCAAGGGCGTGCTCGTCAACAGCTCCGCGAGCCTCGAGGCCGGCCCCCTCGCGGGGCCCGCCGGGCCGATCTACGAGTGCACCAGGGGTGACGCGGATATCCAGGGTGGATTCGACCTGGACGGTGACCGGTTGGCATACGTGTCCGTGTGCGGCAACGGGGCTCGCTCGGTGGTGGTGCGCGACCTCGCTACGGGCGCCGACGTGACGACCTTTCCCGGCCCGGCGGGCAGGGAGCTGCTGGACGTCCGGCTGGCCGGCAACTTCGTGGCCTATCTGACGTCCCCGCCGGAACCAGGCGCGCCGCGGGCGATCACCGTCCGCGACCTCGCAGCGGGCACGGACCTGTTCACGGTGACGGCCCTGCCGGCGTTCGACCTGCAGGCGGACGGCAAGCTCGTGGCCAACACCGACGCCGCCGCCCCGGGCTGCCCGGCCACGGTCGACTGGTTCTCGCCGGCGGAGCCGACGCGCCACGCGACCGGCATCTGCGCCGCGACGGTTCCACACATCGCGGGCGATCGCATCCTGGTCCAGCGCCGCGTATCTGGAAGCGAGGCCGTCGACCTCGTCCTGTCCGACCTGAACGGCAACGCCCGGACGCTCGCCACCGGGCAGTCAGCGCTGGCGCTCGGCGGCGCCGACTTCGACGGGACACGCGCGGCGTACGTGGCCCAGTCCTGCAGCTCCAGCCGCGGCGACGTCTACCTCGACGACCTGGGGCCGGCGGACTCGCCGCTGAGCGTCCCGGGCGGGTGCCCGATCGCCGTCCGCGGCGCGACGTTCCGGGCGAGCGGTTCCGGACGCGTCCGGCTGTCGTTCGACTGCCCCCGGGGCTGCAGCGGCTCAGCGCAGATCTACGCCCGCCGCGGTGACGACCCGCTCACCCGCGAGCGCAGCTTCGACACCGGCCCGGGACGGGCCGCGATCACGGTGAAGCTCGACCGCCGGACCCGGCTCGCGCTGGCCCGCCGCGGGCGCCTCAAGGCGCGGGTGGTCGGGGAGTCGAGCGTGCTCGACAGCCGTGGTTCCAGGACCTTTGGCCGCAAGGTCACGCTGCTCGCCCCGCGGCGCTCTCGCTGACCGACCCCATCGCTATCTTCCCTCCCATGAGCGATGCCGCCACGCTCGAGGGCTTCGACCTTGTCGCGTCTGGGAAAGTCCGCGAGATATACGACGCAGGCGACCGCCTGCTGATGGTCGCCAGCGACCGAGTTTCCACCTACGACGCCGTCCACCCGACGCCGATCCCGGGCAAGGGCGCCGTGCTCACGGGCCTGTCGGTCTTCTGGTTCGAACGGACGGGCCACATCGTCCCCAACCACGTCGTCTCGTTCACCGACGTGCCGGACGAGGTCAAGGGCCGCGCCCTGCTCGTCGAGAAGCTCGAGATGTTCCCGGTCGAATGCGTGGTCCGGGGGTACATCACGGGCTCCGGCTGGAAGGACTACGGGCGCACGGGCGAGATCTGCGGGATCAGGCTCCCCGAGGGACTGCGCGAGTCGGACAAGCTGCCCGAGCCGATCTTCACGCCGGCCACCAAGGCCGAGCTGGGCGACCACGACGAGAACGTCGACTTCGACCGCGCCGCCGAGATCCTGGGCGACCGCCCGCTGCTCGAGCAGCTGCGCGACCTGTCGATCGCCCTCTACTCGTTCGCCGCCGAGCACGCCCGCGAGCGCGGGATAATCCTGGCCGACACCAAGTTCGAGTTCGGCCGCTCGGCCGATGGCCGGATCGTCGTCGGCGACGAGGTGCTGACGCCGGACTCCTCGCGCTTCTGGCCGGCCGACTCCTACGAGCCGGGGCGCGGCCAGCCGTCGTTCGACAAGCAGTTCGTGCGCGACTGGGCGACGCAGTCCGGCTGGGACAAGTCCCCGCCCGCCCCGCCGCTGCCCGACGAGGTGATCGACCGCACGCGCGGCCTCTACGAGGAGGCCTACCAGCGGATCACCGGCGAGCCGCTCGCCAACTGGCTGGCCCGCGCCGGCGCGCGGGAGGGCTAGTCGTGCCGCGGGCCCGCGTCCTGATCCGGCCGAAGGAGGGGATCCTCGACCCGCAGGGCCAGGCCGTCGAGCGGGCGCTGCCCGCGCTCGGCTTCCCGCCCGCGGAGCACGTGCACGTCGGCCGCCTCGTCGAGCTCGACGTGGAGGACACCGATCACCTCGACGAGATGTGCCGGAAGCTCCTGGCCAACCCGCTGATCGAGGACTACGAGGTAGAGCTGCTCTCGTGAAGTTCGGCGTAGTCCGCTTCCCCGGCTCCTGCGACGAGATCGACGCGCTCCGGGCCTGCGAGGGCTTCGGCGACGCCGAGCTGCTCTGGCACCGGGACGCCGACCTGAAGGGCGTCGACGCGGTCGTCGTGCCGGGCGGCTTCTCGTACGGCGACTACCTGCGGGTCGGTGCGATCGCGCGCTTCTCCCCGGTGATGGGCGCGGTCGAGGACTTCGCCCGCGCCGGCGGCCCGGTGCTGGGGATCTGCAACGGCTTCCAGGTGCTGTGCGAGGCCGGCCTGCTCCCCGGCGCGCTGCTGCCCAACACCGGCCTGCGCTTCCTCTGCCGGCAGGTCGCGATCGACGTGATCAACCACGACACGCCCTGGACCCGGGCGATCGACCCGGGGGCCAAGCCGCTGTCGATCCCGGTCAAGCACACGACCGGCCGCTGGTACGCGCCCGACGAGATGCTCGAGCGGATCGAGGCCAACGGACAGGTCGTGTTCCGCTACCACGCGGGCCACAACCCCAACGGGTCGCTCAAGGACGTCGCCGGCGTGTGCAACGAGCAGGGCAACGTCGTCGGGCTGATGCCGCACCCCGAGCACGCGGTCAACCCGCTGTCGGGGTCGGTCGACGGGGGCCTGCTGTTCGAGTCCGCCGCGCGCGTGCCGGCAGCCGCGGCGTGAACGGCCCCGTGGCGCCGATCGCGCCGCACCGCGAGCTCGGGCTCACGGACCACGAGTACGAGCTGATAGTCGAGAAGCTAGGCCGCGAGCCAAACGGCGTGGAGCTGGCGATCTTCTCGCTGATGTGGTCCGAGCACTGCGGCTACAAGCACTCGAAGAAGCAGCTCCGCAAGCTCCCGACCGAGGGCCCGGCGCTCGTGATGGGACCGGGGGAGAACGCGGGCGCGGTCGACGTGGGCAGTGGGCTGGCGATCGCCTTCAAGGTCGAGTCCCACAACCACCCGAGCGCGGTCGAGCCCTTCCAGGGCGCGGCCACCGGCGTGGGCGGGATCCTGCGCGACGTGTTCGCGATCGGCGCGCGGCCGATCGCCACGCTGAACTCGCTGCGGTTCGGCGAGCTGGACTCCGAACGCTCGCGCTACCTGCTCGACCGGGCCGTCGCGGGGATCGGCCACTACGGCAACTCGATCGGCGTGGCCACCGTGGGCGGCGAGATCTACTTCGAGCCCTCCTACGAGCACAACTGCCTGATCAACGCGATGTGCCTGGGCGTGGCGCCGACCGAGCGGCTGATCCGCAGCGCCGCGGCGGGCGTCGGCAACCACGTGGTGCTCTTCGGCGCGCTCACCGGCCGCGACGGGATCGGCGGGGCATCGGTGCTGGCGTCGGCCGAGCTCGACGACGCGGTCGACAAGCGCCCGAGCGTGCAGATCGGCGACCCGTTCGAGGAGAAGAAGCTGCTGGAGACCTCGCTCGAGCTGCTCGACCGCGGGCTGCTGCGCTCGCTCCAGGACCTGGGCGCCGCGGGGCTGACCTCGAGCGCGTCCGAGATGGCGTCGGGCGGCAAGGTCGGGATCGACATCGACGTCGACCGGGTCCCGCTCCGCGAGGCGGGCATGGAGGCCTTCGAGATCATGATCTCCGAGTCGCAGGAGCGGATGCTCTGCGTCGTCGAGCCCGGCAAGCTCGACCAGGTGCTCGCGGTGTGCGAGAAGTGGGAGGTCCGGGCGACTTCCATCGGCACGGTCACCGACACGCGGCGGCTGCGGGTCCTCCAGGGCGGCGAGGTCGTGGGCGACCTGCCGGTCGAGGCGCTCGTCGACGACTGCCCGCTGTACGACCTCGAGCCCGAGGAGCCGAGCGAGCCGATCTACGCGCCGGCGCCGGCGCGGATCGCGGCGGACGCGAGCCCCGACGACTCGCTGCTCGCGCTCATGGGCTCCTACAACATCGCCTCCAAGCGCTGGGCGTACGAGCAGTACGACACGCTGGTCGGATCGCGCACCGTGACTCGCTCGGGCGCGGGCGACTGCGCGGTCCTGTCGCTCGATCCCGACGGCGGCCAGGGCGCGATCGCGGTGGCGATCGACGGCAACGGCCGGCGGGTGGCCTGCGACCCCTACACCGGCGCGGTCGAGGCGGTCCTCGAATGCGCCCAGAACCTGGCCTGCGCGGGGGCCGAGCCGCTCGGGCTGACCAACTGCCTGAACTTCGGCAACCCCGAGAAGCCCCACATCGCCTGGCAGTTCGTGCAGGCGGTCGAGGGGATCGCGGCGGCCTGCACGGCGCTCGGCGTCCCGGTCACCGGCGGCAACGTCTCGCTCTACAACGAGGGCCTCGAGGGCCCGATCTACCCGTCGCCGATCGTCGGCATGGTCGGCAAGCTCGGCGACCCGGCCGGCCTGCCGGGGATGGGCTGGCGCCGCGAGGGCGACGCGATTCTCCTGGTCGGGCCGTTCGCCCCGGCGCTCGCGGGCTCCGAGCTCGAGAAGCAGCGGGGCGGCCTGTCGCGCGGGCTGCCGGCGGTCGACCTCGAGGAGCAGGCCCGGGCGCACGCCGCGGTGCGCGCGCTGGTGGCAGGAGGGGTGGTCTGCGTCGGTCCACGACGTCTCGGACGGGGGCGTGGCCGCCGCGCTGGCCGAGTGCTCGATCGCGGGCGGCATCGGAGCCGAGGCCGACCTGGGCGGCCTGGCCGACCGGGCCGGCGTCCCCGGCGAGGTCGCGCTGTTCGGCGAGGGGCCGGGCGGCTGGATCGTCTCCGTGGCCCCCGACGGCGTCGAGGAGGTCCGCCGGGCGGCCGGTGCGGCCGGCGTTCTGGACCTCGGCAGCGTCCAGGGGAACCGACTGGTTGCAACCGCAAGCGCTGCTAGCCTTGCGGTGCCAGTCAGCGAGCTGCGCGACGCCTACGAGGCGGGCGTTGCCGACCGTCTCCGATGACTTCTCCCCAGGATTTCTCCTTCCGCGACGGACCGCGCGACGAGTGTGGCGTGTTCGGCGTATACGCGCCGGAGCGCGAGGTCGCGCGTCTTTCCTATTTCGCTCTCTACGCGCTTCAGCACCGCGGACAGGAGTCCGCCGGCATCGCCAGCGCCGAGGGCGGCCACATCATGACCGTGCGCGACCTCGGCCTGGTCTCGCAGGTGTTCGACGAGACCAAGCTGAAGGCGCTCAACGGCGACATGGCGGTCGGCCACGTCCGTTACTCCACGACGGGCTCGTGCGCCTGGGAGAACGCCCAGCCGGTCTACCGCTCGGACCACCGCGACCTGGCCCTGGCCCACAACGGCAACCTGATCAACGCGGTCGAGCTGCACTCTGAACTGCGCGACGACGGCGTCAACTTCCGCTCGACGTCGGACTCGGAGATCATCGCCGCGCTGCTCTCGACCCACCCGGCGGACACGATCCAGGAGGCGATCGCCGACGTCGTGCCGCGACTCGAGGGCGCCTTCTCGACGGTGGTCATGACTACCGAGGGCGTGTTCGCGTTCCGCGACCCGCAGGGGCTGCGGCCGATGGCCCTCGGCCAGATCGGCGACCGCTACTGCATCGCCTCCGAGAGCTGCGCGTTCGACATCATCGGCGCCGACTTCCTGCGCGAGGTCGAGCCCGGCGAGATGATCGGCCTCGGGCCGCGCGGCATCCAGACGCGCATGGTCGCCGAGGGCGAGCGGCGCTCGTTCTGCGTCTTCGAGCACATCTACTTCGCGCGCCCCGACACCATCCTCGAGGGCAAGCGCACCGCCGTGTCGCGCCGCCGGATGGGCGAACAGCTCTGGCGCGAGGCGCCGGTCGCCGCCGACCTGGTCGTCCCGGTCCCCGACTCCGGCACGCCGGCCGCCGGCGGCTTCGCGGCCGCGTCGGGCATCCCGCGCGACGATGCGCTCGTCAAGAACCGCTACGTGGCGCGCACGTTCATCCAGCCCGGGCAGGAGCTGCGCAAGCACGGCCTGCGCATGAAGTTCAACCCGCTGCCCGAGGTGGTCGAGGGCAAGCGGCTGGTCGTCGTCGACGACTCGATCGTGCGGGGCAACACCACCCGCCAGATCATCTCGATGCTTCGCACCGCCGGTGCGGCCGAGGTCCACCTGCGGATCTCCGCGCCGCCGATCCGCTTCCCCTGCCACTACGGCGTCGACATGTCGACGACCGAGGAGATGATCGCCCACGGGCGCAGCGAGGAGGACATCGCCGAGGTACTGGGCGCCGACTCGCTGGCCTACCTTTCGCTCGAGGGGCTGTACGAGGCGATCGGCCAGACGCGCGCCACCCACTGCGACGCGTGCTTCACGGGCGACTACCCGCTCGAGCGCACGCACGCCGCCAACGGCAAGTTCGCCCTGGAAGAGCTTGCCGTCGTGCAGACCTAGGGTCTTCCTCATTGCGCCGGGGGCGCGGTTGGACGACTATCGGAGTCGATGGTCACGACCAACCCTCCTGTGACGCGCTACGCCAACAGCGGCGACGATCTCGCGATCGCCTACCAGGTGGTCGGCGACGGTCCGCGCGACCTGGTCGTCGTCCCCGGCTGGATCTCCCACCTGGAGCTCCAGTGGGAGCACCCGCTGATGGCACGGTTCCTCGAGCGGCTCAGCGGGGTCGCGCGGCTGATCCTCATGGACAAGCGCGGCACGGGCCTCTCCGACCGCGTCGCGGCGGGCGAGCTGCCGACGCTCGAGCAGCGGATGGAGGACGTCCGGGCCGTGATGGACGCGGCGGGCTCCGAGCGGGCGTCGGTGCTCGCGATCTCCGAGGGCGGCCCGCTGGCGATGATGCTGGCGGCGTCGCATCCCGAGCGGGTCGAGGCCCTCGTCCTTTACGGGAGTTTCGCCCGCTGGTCGAAGGCTGACGACTACCCCTGGGCGCCGACGCAGGAGCAGCACGAGCGCGAGCGGGAGCGGATGCGCGCGAACTGGGGCGACGCTCTGAACATCGAGCACTTCGCGCCGAGCCTGGCGGACGATCCGACGATCCGGTCGTTCTGGGGCCGCTACCAGCGCCAGTCGGCGAGCCCCACCGCGGCGGTCCGGCTGTCGCGAATGGCGACCGAGATCGACGTGCGCGACCTGCTGCCGAGCGTGCGCGTGCCGACGCTGATCATCCAGCGCGAGAACGACCGGGTCATCCGCATGGGCTGTGCGCGGTACCTGGCCGACCACATCGAGGGCTCGCGGCTCGTGGTGCTGCCCGGCGCGGACCACTTCTGGTTCGCCGGCGACAGCGACGCGATCATCGACGAGACCGGGCACTTCCTGACCGGCGAGATCCCCGACCGCGAGCCGGACCGCGTGCTCGCGACGGTGATGTTCACGGACATCGTCAGCTCGACCGAGCGGGCCGCCGAGTTGGGCGACGCCCGCTGGCGCGAGCTCCTCCAGGCGCTCGAGGCGACGGCCCGCCGCGAGATCGCGCGTGCGCGCGGGCAGACCGTGAAGATGCTCGGGGACGGCGTGCTGGCGACGTTCGACGGGCCTGCGCGCGCGGTGCGCTGTGCGTGCGCGCTGCGGGACTCGGTGAAGCGGCTCGGGCTCGAGTTGCGCGCCGGCGTCCACACGGGCGAGATCGAGCGCATCGGCGATGACGTCGGCGGCCTCGCCGTCCACCTCGGGGCGCGTGTCGGCGCGCTGGCGGGCGCCGGCGAGGTGCTGGCCTCGCAGACCGTCCGCGACCTGGTCGTCGGGTCGGGGATCGAGTGGGACGAGCGCGGAGCGCACACGCTCAAGGGCGTGCCCGGCGAGTGGCGCGTCTACGCGGTCCGCGGCGAGTCGAGCGCGCAGCCTGCGTGAGCGCCGGCCCTCCGGACAGCGACGAGCTGCTCGACGACGCGACGCTCGCGCGCCTGCGCGACGAGTACGCGTCGACGGGCGACCTGCCCGAGCTGGCCGCGCTGATCCGGAGCTTCCTCTTGCGCGGGGCGCGGGAGCTCGACGCGCTCGCGGGCGCCGCCGGTCAACGGGACATGGCGGCGCTGAGCGCGGGCGCGCACAAGCTGAAGGGGTCGAGCCGCAGCCTCGGCGCGATGCTCGTGGGCGCGGCCGCAGAGCGGCTCGAGTCGGCCGCGCACGGGGGACGACGAGCGCGCCGCGGCCGGCGCGCTCGCGGAGCTTCAGGCGGTGTTCTCGCGCACCCAGGGGGCGCTCGAGGCTACCGCCGAGGCCCTGGATCGCCGCGCTTCGTAGCGATTTCCACGCACATTGCACGGTTTGCGCACCGTTCGGTTACGGCACTGCAAAATCGCCATTCTGCCGCCGATCCGGCCGCTACTGTGCGTCAGTCCATGGACCTCTCCACGGCTCTCGAACGGCACTTCGGGTTCACCGGCTTCCGGCCGGGCCAGGAGGATGCGTGCCGCGCGGCGCTGGGTGGCCAGGACGTGCTCGTCGTCATGCCCACGGGCTCGGGCAAGTCGCTCTGCTACCAGCTGCCCGCGCTGCTGCGCGACGACCTGACGATCGTCGTCTCGCCGCTCGTCGCGCTGATGCAGGACCAGGTCGAGGCGCTGGCCGCGCGCGGGCTCGGCGACCGCGTGGCCCTCGTCAACGCACAGCAGGACGGAGCGGCCAACGCGCGCGCTCTCGGCGCGGCCGCGCGCGGCCAGCTCAAGCTGCTGTACATAGCGCCGGAGCGGTTCTCGTCGCCGGGCTTCGCCGAGCGGATGGCCGACGTCGAGATCGGCCTGTTCGTGGTGGACGAGGCTCACTGCGTGTCGCAGTGGGGGCATGACTTCCGGCCGGACTACTTCCGGCTCGCCGACGCCGCCCGCTACCTCGGGGCGCGCGCGATCGTCGCGTCGACCGCGACGGCGACGCCGCGGGTCGCGAACGACATCGTCCGGCGGCTCGGCCTGCGCGACCCGGTGCGGGTCGCGACCGGCTTCGACCGGCCGAACATCTCGTTCTGCGCGCTGCGGCCCGCGCCGCACGAGAAGCACGCGCTGCTGGTCGGCGCGCTGAAGCGCGAGGACGCTCTGCCGGCGATCGTCTACGCGGGCACGCGCGCTGGATCCGACGAGAAGGCGGCGCAGCTGCGCGAGGAGCTCGGCGTGTCGGTCGAGGCCTACCACGCGGGTCTCGACCGCGAGCAGCGGGCGGGCGTGCTGCGCCGGTTCCTCGCCGGTGAGGTGCAGGTCGTGGTGGCCACCAACGCGTTCGGCATGGGCGTGGACAAGGCCGACGTGCGGACGGTGGTCCACGTCAGCGCGCCGGCGTCGCTCGAGGCCTACTACCAGGAGGCCGGGCGCGCGGGGCGCGACGGCAAGCCGGCCCGTGCGCTGCTTCTCGCGGAGAACCGGGACAAGGCGCTGCACGTCCACTTCATCAAGCGGGACGAGATCGACGAGAAGCAGCCCGAGCGGCTCGCGGAGCAGCTGTTCGCGAATGCGGAGGACGCGGGCCTGCCCGGGCCTGTCGTCGCCCCGCTACGAGGCCGAGGCCGACGCGGTGGGCCGGCGGCTCGGGCTGGACGTCGACCAGATGCGCGCGCTGGTCGGACACCTCGCCCGGGCGGGCGTGATCCAGCCGCTGCCGTCCTCGCCCGACCGGCTGGCCGGGCGTATCGTCGGACGCGTTCGACGGGCGGGCCCGGGCGACTGTGCGCACGTCGATGAACGACGCGGCCAGCGCGCGCTGGCGCCAGTACCGGGACATCTGGGCCTGGGTCGAGGGCGACGGCTGCCGGCGCCGCGGGATCCTGCGCCACTTCGGCGACCACGCGGAGCCGCAGCCCACGGGGCCGTGCTGCGACGTCTGCGACCCGTCGCTGCGCCCGGCGCCGCCGCCGATCGACACGGCCGCGATCGAGAACCTCGACGAGGCGATCATCTCGGTAGCCCGGATGGCGCAGCCGTCGGTGGGGCGGACCACCTGCGCGGAGATCCTGCACGGGGCCCGGACCAAGAAGATCGAGCGCAACTCCTACGACGGGCTGCCGGCGTACGCGACGTCGTCGCACATGCGGCGGGCGGACATCCTCGAGCGGATCGACGAGCTGATCGAGGCCAAGCGGCTGGCCACCACCGCCGGGCCCTACCCGGTGCTCAAGCCGCCGGTCGCCGCGTGACCGGGCCGGTCGGGCCGTGACTCGGCAGGTATGGCCGTGAGCTTCCGCGTCGCCGTGCTCGTCTCGGGCGAGGGCTCGAACCTGCAGGCGATCCTCGACACCGTGCACGGGCGCGACGGGATCGAGGTGGTCGCAGTGGGGTCGAACCGTCCGGACGCGCGCGGGCTCGAGCGCGCGCGCAGCGCGGGGGTCGACACGGCGGTGTTCCCGCGCGAGGAGTACGGCGGCGACCGGCCGGCGCGCGACGCCGCGATGGCGGACTGGATCGACAGCCGCGGGCCCGACCTGGTGGTGCTCGCCGGCTACATGGAGCTGCTGTCACCCGGCTTCGTCCAGCGCTACGCGGGGCGCCTGATCAACGTCCACCCGTCGCTCCTGCCGGCCTTCGCGGGACTGCACGCGATCCAGCAGGCGATCGACTACGGCGTGCGCGTGATGGGGGTGACCGTGCACTTCGTCGACGAGGGCGTCGACACCGGCCCGATCATCGCGCAGGAGGCCTTCGGGGTCGATCCGTATTCTCTGGACGTCGACGCGATCGAGGCGCGCGTGCACGCCGTCGAGCACGAGCTCCTTCCACGGGCGATCAAGCTGATCGCATCGGGCGCGGTGAACGTCGACCCGGCGGCGCCGCGCCGGATTGTCATCGAAGAGGGGAACCGCAGTGGCGACTAGTGAGGGCACGGGCGTCGAGGTCACCGCACCGGACGAGGTCCGGGTTCGGCGTGCGCTTCTGACGGTCAGCGACAAGCGCGGCCTGGTCGACTTCGCGCGCGGGCTGAAGGAGCTCGGCGTCGAGATCGTGTCGACCGGCGGCACTGCGCGCGAGCTCCAGCGCGAGGGCATCGAGATCCGGCCGATCGACGACTACACCGGGTTTCCCGAGATCCTCGACGGGCGCGTGAAGACGCTGAACCCGCGGATCTACGCGGGGCTGCTCGCGGTGCGGTCCAACCCCGAGCACGTGGCGACGCTCGAGCAGCAGGGCATCGAGCCGATCGACCTCGTGTGCGTGAACCTCTACCCGTTCGAGCGCACGGCGGCGGCGCGCGGCGCGGAGTACGAGGAGGTCATCGAGAACATCGACATCGGCGGGCCGACGCTGATCCGCGCGGCGGCGAAGAACCACTCGTTCGCAGCGGTCGTCGTGACCCCCGAGAGCTACGACGCCGTGCTCGAGGAGCTGCGGATGGGGGAGGGGCGCCTCTCCGGGCAGACCCGCCAGGCGCTCGCCGCCGAGGCGTTCGCGTACACCGCGCGCTACGACGCGGCGATCGCGCGCTGGTTCGCCGAGCGTGAGGACGACTTCCCGCCGGTCTACCCGCGTGTCTACGAGAAGGTGCTGGAGCTGTCGTACGGGGAGAACCCCCACCAGCGCGCGGCCTACTACGCGCAGGCGGGCGCGCGCACGCACCTCCTCTCGATGGTGTCGAAGCTCCACGGCAAGGAGCTGTCGTTCAACAACCTGCTCGACCTCGACTCGGCGCGGAAGCTGATCGAGGAGTTCGAGCTGCCGGCAGCGGTGATCATCAAGCACAACAACCCGTGCGGCGCGGCCGTCGGGGGCTCGATCCTCGAGGCGTATCAGAAGGCGCTCGCGACGGACCCGGTGTCCGCGTACGGCGGCGTGTTCGTCCTCAACAGGAAGGTCGACCGCGCGCTCGCCGAGGAGCTGTCGAAGATCTTCGTGGAGCTGGTGTTCGCGCCCGGGTACGACGACGACGCGCTCGAGGTCCTCACGCAGAAGCCGAACGTGCGCATCCTGAACGACGCTGAGCGGCGCGACGAGCCGATCGGCGAGCACGACACCCGCCGGGTCCGCGGCGGCCTGCTGGTGCAGGACCGCAACGCCGACGTCGAGCTGCGCGAGGACATGAACGTCGTCACCCAGCGCCGGCCCAGCGAGAAGGAGTGGGGCGACCTGCTCTTCTCCTGGAAGGTGTGCAAGCACGTCCGCTCGAACGCGATCGTGATCGCCAAGGACCTCGCGTCCGCGGGCATCGGCGCCGGCCAGATGAGCCGCGTCGACTCCGTCCGCCTGGCGGTCGACAAGGCCCGCGTGCCGCTCGAGGGCAGCGCGCTCGCCTCAGACGCCTTCTTCCCGTTCGCCGACGGCCCGCAGGTGGCCATCGAGGCCGGCGTCAAGTCGATCATCCAGCCCGGCGGGTCGAAGCGCGACCAGGAGGTCATCGACGCCTGCGACGAGGCGGGCATAGCGATGGTCTTCACGACGCGCCGCCACTTCCGCCACTAGGCGGTAGATGCCCCCGGCCGGATTCGAACCGGCGACTCCTCGGTTAAAAGCCGAGAGCTCTAACCAACTGAGCTACAGGGGCGATAGCAGAGTAACCGCGGCTGCTCAGGCTGCCCAATGACGGCGCTCGAGGGTCTTGCGTCGATGGCAGTTGCAGCATCGGACCTCACATCGCGCGACTTCGGCGCGAAGTGTTTCGAGGCTGTACTCGCCCCACGCCAGATTCGAGACCGAGTCTCGCTTCTCGCCGACATGATCGAACTCCAGAACGACTAGGTCCCGCTCCCCGCAGTCAACGCAGCCAGAGGCACGCAGCTCGTTGAAGACGTACACGACGTTGCGACTCTGGCGAGGACGCTGAGCGCTCGATGGCGGACGGCCGGGCTCGAGCCTCCACCAGTTGCCGCGTCTGGCGGTCCGTCTCCTGTGACAGTTGACGCAAACAACGTCGCACTGCGACACCTCGTGCTGCAGATCTGCCAATGCACCACCGAGGCGCCACAGCACCGCAATATCAGCTGTCTTTCCGCCGACGTGGTCGAATTCCAAGACCCGTACATCAGTCTCTCGGCAGTCGGCGCAAGGGTGCGTCGCCAGGTAGTCGTCGAGATACGCCCGGAGAATCGCGCGCCGCCGTCGAAGCGCCTCCATGGATTGCCGGCGATGCAGATCGCCCCGCGCCCTGAAGTACTCACGGAAGCACTCTCGGCACCAGTGCTGCCTACCGTCGCGCAGGCGGTTGAAGTCCGCCTCGGGCTTGACCTCGCGGCAGCGGCCGCAGCGTTTAGACCTTCCGCCTGACACGAACAAATGTTCGCATCAGGACCGGACGGACCGAGACCCTCAGCGCCCGCGCCGCTCCCGGCGCTCGCGCCCGGCCCGGTCGATGTCCTCGGGCGTCAGCGGGGGCTCGGTCAGCGGCGTCGCGGCGTCGGCCCGGATCCCGTCGAGCAGGATGCCGAGCAACCGCTTCCACGCCGTCGATCCGGCGGGCATCGTGTGCTGAGCCGCGCCCAGAGCGGCGAAGAACATCTGCAGGTCGGAGGGCTCGAAGTCCGGGCGCATCCCGCCGCTCTCCTTGGCCCGCTCCATCAGCTCGGTGATCGCCTCGCCGGCGCGCTCGTTCGCGGCGGCGACGGTCGGGTGGTCGGACAGCGACGCCAGCGCCTCGGTCACCACGTAGTCGGCCGCCTGCCGATCGGCGGTCCGCACGAACAGCTCGCACAGCGCCTCCCACGGATCCGGCCGCTCCAGGGCGGCGCGCGCGTCGCGGCCGAACAGGTCGACGCGGTCGGCGGCCAGCGCCGCGATCAGCTCCTCCTTGGAGCCGAACGCGCGGTAGATCGTGCCCACGCCGACGCCCGCGGCGGCGGCGACGGCCGGCATCGGCGCGTCCAGGCCCTCGGCCGCGAACACCTTCGCGGCGGCGTCGAGCACGCGCTCGCGGCTCGGCGGGGTATCGATTGGCGCTTCGGATGACCCCCCGGCCGCCACCGCCGCGGCGGTGCCGGACTCGGGCTGTCGCTCCGGCCGCTGATCCAGGCCTTCGTCGCCCATTCCTGCTGCGGAACCTATACCAACAAGGCCCCTGGAGGACAGGTGTTCCGGAACCATCGTTCCACCTGCGCGAGGGTCCGGTTGCCATTCGCGCCAGCCGTCGCGGCCTACGGGTTTTACCCGTAGAAGAGTCTGCGGATCGCCGGGTATTGCCCGCGCTTCTGGCCGGACGTAGGTTCGCCCACAGTCCCGCCCCGACGCCCGAGGACTCACCCATGGCCGAGCCATCCGCTCCGAAAGGCGCGTCCAAGTCGCGCATGACCGTCTACTACGTCGTGCTGTTCGCGATCACGGCGGTCGTCGCCGCGCTCGTCATCAGCGCGGGCGAGGACGAGAAGGGCCTCGAATCGATCGCGGGCGGCTACGACGCGGGCGCGCCGGTCGCGTGTCTCGGCACGCCGCCTCCACCCGCCTCGGGGAGGCCGTTGCCCAGGACGGCGCCCAACCAGCCAGTGGTGGCCGGGCCGTCGTTCGACGTGAAGCAGTCGGGGCAGTTCGTGAACCTCTCGAACTCCCAGAAGACGATCAGCGGCAAGCTCCGGTTCGAGGGTGACGAGAACGCTGCGGGCGCTCGCAAGCTCACCGGCGACATCAACTGCACGAACGGCAAGACTCAGCACTTCACCGGCACAGCGACGACCGGCGACAAGGCCGTCATCAGGGGCACCCTCGGGGGCCTGCCGATGGCAGCCACGCTTCGGCGCGATCCGCCGGACGCGGGCAGCCCGGCCCCGCGTGCGCCGGGCTCGATCGCCAGCCTGTACAGGCTGTCGCCGCGCTCGACCTGCTTCGGCGGCAACTTCGAGCTCGAGAAGGCGAGCGGCGCCTTCTACACACTGAGCGCGAAGGACAGGGAGCTCGGGCGGGTCAAGTACGACGACAACAAGGGCAACGTCTCGGGCGACGTCGAGTGCACCAAGGGCGGCGCGGTGAAGCTCAAGGGCCTCGCGGTCGACCGCAACATCAACAACGTCAGGCTGATCCCGCTCGACCCGGCCACGCCCGCGAAGGGCCTGGACGGCAAGCCGCAGGCCGTGGCTGACCACGCCGTCCGGCCTCGCGCCGGCGGGTGAGAACTTCACCGCCACGAAGGCCCGCGAGTCGGCCGGCCACACCGTCGCCGCGGCGCTGATCGCGATCGCCGTGATCATGCTGGTGGCGCGCGTGTTCGGCTCGCTCGCCGTGAAGGTCCGCCAACCGCGGGTCATGGGCGAGGTCGTCGCGGGCATCACGCTCGGCCCGACGATCCTCGGCTGGATCGCACCGGCCGCCCAGGCGGCGCTGTTCCCGACCGACATCCTGCCGGCGCTCGGCATCGTCGCCAACATCGGTCTGGTCTTCTACATGTTCCTCGTGGGGCTGGAGATCGACCCAGCCCAGCTCAAGGGCCGTATCGGACAGGCCGCCGCGATCTCCAACACCAGCGTCGCGCTGCCGATGCTGCTCGGCATAGCGGTCGCGCTCCCGGTCTACGAGGTCGTGGGGCCGGACAAGAAGTTCATCGCGTTCGCGCTGTTCATGGGCGTCGCGATGTCGATCACCGCGTTCCCGGTGCTCGCGCGCATCCTCGTCGAGCGCCGCATGCTCAAGCGGCCGGTCGGCGCGCTGGCGCTGGCCTGTGCGGCCATCGACGACGTCACCGCCTGGTTCCTGATCGCGCTGGCCACCGCGGTGGCCACCCAGGGCGGCATGGGCGACGTGGCTCAGACGATCGGCCTGGCGGTCGCGTTCTGCCTGGTGATGTTCGTCCTCGTGCGGCCGCTCCTCGGCCGCGTGTCGACGGCCTTCGACGAGGCCGGCCGGGTGCCCGGGGCGTGGGTCGCGGCGATCTTCGCCGGCGTCCTGCTCTCCGCCTACATCACCGAGGAGATCGGCATCGCCGTCATCTTCGGCGCGTTCATCATGGGCATGATCATGCCGCGCAACGCGGGGCTGACCGAGGACGTCACGAACCGGATCGAGGACTTCGTGGTCATCGTCCTCTTGCCGGTGTTCTTCGCCTACACCGGCCTGCGCACCAACATCGGCCTGCTGGATCGGCCTGTCCTCTGGCTCATCACCGGCGTGCTCATCGTCGTGGCCATCGTCGGCAAGCTGTTCGGCGCGATGATCGCCGCGAAGATGACCGGGTTCGACTGGCGCGCGTCGGCCGTCATCGGCACGCTCATGAACACCCGCGGCCTGACCGAGCTGATCGTGCTCAACCTGGCGCTGGAGAAGGGCGTCATCACCGACGCACTGTTCGCCGCGCTCGTGATCATGGCACTCGTCACCACGTTCATGGCGGGGCCGATGCTCAGCTGGCTCGACCCCGAGAACAAGTACGGCGCACCTGTCGAGGAGGAGCTGGAGGAGGCGCGCCGGCGCTCGAGTCTCGAGTTCCCGGACGTCGCTGCTCCGGAGCACTCGATCCTCGTCGCGCCGCAGACGGACACCGGCCTGCCGCAGTTGCTCGCGCTCGCCGAGCCGCTGGCCAGGTCGGAGCCCCCGCGCGAGCTCATCCTCGCGCGGCTGGTCCGGCCGCCGCGGCGCGCTCAGGCGACCGGTGGCCTGCAGACCGAGAACCGGCTGCTGCGTGAGGCGTCGAACGAGGTGAACCTGAACCGGCTGGAGCTGGTCGACCAGGGTGTCTCCTCGCGGGCCATCGCTTTCATCTCGGCGGACCCGGGACAAGACCTCTCGCGTTTGGCGAAGGCTGAGGAGGTCGACCTGCTTCTGGTCGACGGCCGCCGGCCTCTGCTGGGCGAGGGGGTCCCGCGTGGCGACGTCGGCGCCGTCCTTCAAGAGGCGGAGTCCGACGTGGCTGTGATGGTCGCCAAGGAGGGCCAGCCGGTCGTGCCGACCGCGGAACGGGGCGTTCTCGTGCCGTTCGGTGGAGCCGAGCACGATTGGGCAGCCCTTGAGCTGGGCGCGTGGATCGCCGCGGCGACGAACGCTCCGCTCAAGCTGCTCGGAGCAGCCGGTCAGAGCGAGGAAGGCAAGTCGGCCACCCGCCTGCTGGGCGACGCCGGCCTGCTCGTCCAGCAGTACGCGGGGATTACCGCGGAGCCGGTCGTGGCCGAGCCCGGCCGCGAAGGCATCGTGGCCGCCGCGGCGGACGCCGGGCTGCTCGTCATCGGCCTGTCCGACCGCTGGAAGCAGGAGGGCCTCGGGCCGACCCGATCCGAGATCGCCAAGGCGGCTCCGGCGCCGGTCGTGTTCGTCAGGCGTGGCCTGCGGCCCGGGGCGCTCGCCCCGCGCGGCGACGTCACGCGCTTCACCTGGTCGTCGCCGGGTGTCGCGATCAAGCCCGGGGAGCCGATCGCCGTGAAACCTCAGGGGTATCGGTGCTCAAAGCCGCACCGGCACGAGGGCCCGAACGACACGGTCGGGCCCTCGGGCCGCGACTCGATGGCGAGCTCGCCTCCGGCCAGTTCCACGCGCTCGCGCATGCCTACCAGCCCCAGGCCTGTGCACTCGCGCGTGGGGTCGAAGCCGCGGCCGTCGTCGCTGACCTGCACGCGTACGCTGCCGTTGGATCGCTCCACAGCGACTTCGACGTGTTCGGCGTGCGCGTGCTTGGTCACGTTGGTGAGCGCCTCCTGGACCACCCGGTAGATCGTGCTCTCGGTCTCCGGCGCCAGCCGCTCCGGGTCCCGGCGCCCGCGGGACAGGTCGAACCGGGTGGACACTTGGAGACCGGCGGCAGCGCTGCGCTCGGCCAGATACGCGAGCGCCGGCTCCAGGCCCAGCTCGTCGAGCGCGGCGGGTCGTAGCTCGGCGATCAACGCCCGCAGCGAGTCGATCTCCCCCTTGGTCAGGTCGACCGCCTCCTGGACGACCCCGCGCAGCTTGTCGGGCGACCCCGTGAGCAGCGCCGACGAGAGCAGCACCCGGAGCCCCGCCAGGCCCTGGAGGGTCTCGTCGTGGAGCTCGCGCGCCCAGCGCCGCCGGGCCTCCTCCGCGGCCGCGATCGAGTCGCGCAGGCGCTCGCGCGCGACCGACTGCGCGGTGATAACAGCGGTGGCGGCGCTGGCCGCCACCGACTCGAGCAGCTCCTCGTCCTCCTCGTCGAACGCAGGCCCGCCCTCGGACTGCCGGTCCACGAGGGCGACGACGCCGAACGTCTCGCCGCGGAACGCGAGTGGCGCGAGCATCGCGGCCGACTCGTCCAGGCCGAGCGCGGGCTGGTGCGCGCGCTGCGGCCGGCCGCCGGCAACGACGAAGCCCGGCAGCGACCCTTCCACCGGCAGGCGCGTGCCGGCGTGCCCGGCCTCGGTCGCCGCCACCGCGACCAGCTCGTCGCCCTCGCGTAGGTAGACCACCGCCGCGCGCGCGTTCGCAACATCGCGGCCGTGGTCGAGGATGAGCTGGAGCACGCGCTGGAGGTCGGTCTCGCCGCCCACCGCGCGGGCGATCTCCGCAAACGCCTCGAGGCGCATGATCGCCTGGGCCAGGTAGGCGTTTGTCCGCTCGAGCTCCTCGTTGCGGACCTCCAGCTCGTACTCCGCGCCGCGCCCCCGGGCCGCCACCTGCGGCAGGCGCTCGGCGTACCAGCCGACGATCGCGCCGACCAGCACGAACGCGGCCCCGCGCGCGGTGTAGCCCAGGACGCTGACCTCGGTATCGGTCACCAGGCTCCAGGCCAGCACCAGGGCCTCGGCGAACCCCGCCGCGGCGATTCCGGCGCGCATGCCGAAAGTCACGGCCAGGAGCGCGATCGGGATCGTGTAGAAGTTCGCGATCAGCGCGCCCGGGTCGTCGATCGCGACCCGCGCGGCGAACGTGGCCGCGAACAGCAGGAGCGCGGCTAGCACGACCAGCCGTCGCTGCGGTACCGGCATAGCCGTCCGCGTCGCGGCTCGCGCCATGTCGCGCTGCACGCGGCGCTCGGCGTCCTCGAACGCGCGGCGCGCCAGGCGGTCCTGGCCCGGTCGGCTGCGGGTCGCGTCGGTCATGACGTGATCAGCCGGTGCTCGAGCGCGTAGCGGACGAGGTCGGCCCGGCGCGACAGCTTGAGCTTCGACTGGATGTTCGCGCGGTGGGTCTCGACCGTGCGGATGCTCAGGTAGAGCGACTCGGCGATCTCGGCGTTGGTGTGCCCGAGCGCGACCAGCCGTAGCACCTCGGTCTCCCTCCGCGTCAGCGCCTTGCCGTCCGACCGAGCGCCTGCCGCCAGCTTCGCGCCCACGTCGGGCTGCAGGTAGGTGCCGCCGCCGGCGACCGTGCGGATCGCGGTGACCAGCTCGGTGTCGGCCGCTTCCTTGAGCACGTAGCCGCGCGCTCCCGCGGCCATCGCCTCGCGGGCGAACGCCGGGTCCTCCTGCATGGTCAGGACGACGATCGCAGTCTCGGGTGCGGCCCGCACCAGCCCCGGCATCGCCGACAGGCTCGTGTCGCCCGGCATGTGCAGGTCGAGGATGAGCACGGTGGGCGTGTGGCGGTCGACCGCCTCGCGGGCCTCGCCGACGGTCCCCGCCTCGGCGACTACCGAGAGGCCCTGCTCGGCGTCGAGCAGCATTCGCAGCCCGCTGCGCACGACGGCGTGGTCGTCGGCGATCACGATCGAGATCTGCGATGGGGGCGTGCCCGTCACGGCATCAGGCTAACCGCGCTCGGGGCTGCTCGCCTGCGCCCGTGCGCGCGACCGGTCCGCCGGGTCAGGACAGCGGCAGCGTCGCGGTGCGCCGGTCCCGCCGGCGCATCTCGCGCAGTGCGCGGGCCAGCCGGCGCACGCCCTCGTCGAGCTCGGGCGGGTCGACCATCGAGAACGACAGCCGGACGTTCGTCTCGAGCGGGCGGTCGGGCACCACGGTCGAGCCGGGGATGTAGCTGACCCCGTGGCGGACGGCCTCCGCGTAGAACACGCGCTCGTCGACCGCCCGGTTCAGCGTCACCCACACGTGATGGCCGCCACGCGGCGCCTCGGCCCGGTACTCGCCCGGCAGGTGGCGCTCGAGGGCGTCCATGAGCGCGTCGCGCCGCTCGCGGTAGAAGGGGAGGGTGGTCTGCAGCAGGCCCTCGTAGCCGCCGCCGGCCAGGTAGTCCGCCGCCAGGTGCTGGGTGGGCGCCGACGTGAAGAAGTCGGTCTCCAGCTTCAGGTGCGCGATCCGCTCGAGGACCGGCCCGCGTCCGGCGACCCAACCGATCCGCAGCCCGCCGCCCACCGTCTTCGACAGCGACGAGATGTAGATCACGTGGCCGGGCGCCAGGTCGCGCAGGGGACGCGGCTGGGGGCCGTCGTAGCGCAGGTCGCTGTACACGCCGTCCTCGACGACGAAGAAGTTGCGCTCCATCGCCAGGCGGGCGAGCCGCTCCCGCCGCTCCTGGCTCATGTCGTTGCCGGTCGGGTTCTGGCTCGAGGTCTGAAGGGCGACGACCTTGACCTCGTGCCGGGCCAGCACCTGCTCGAGCGCGTCGATGTCGAGTCCGTCGCGGTCGTAGGGGACGCCGATCACGCGCGCGCCCGTGCCGCGCAGCGACGTCAGCGAGCCCACGAACGTCGGCGACTCGATCACCGCGACGTCGCCGGGAGCGAGCAGCGCTCGCGCCGTCAGGTCGAGCGCCTGGCGGGCGCCCGAGGTCACGATGATCTCCTCGGGGTCGCGGGCCCAGCCGATGCCCCGCCCGTGCTCGGCGAGCTGCTCGCGGAGCGCGGGCAGGCCTTCGGCGGTCAGGTAGTCGAGCGCCTCGCCATTCCCCTTCTTGAAGATCCCGGCCGCGATCCGGGCCAGATCCTCGGTGGGGTAGCAGTGGGGCGAGGGGAAGCCGGTGCTCAGGGAGATCATGCCGGGCTGCATGGGAAGGCGGAACGCGTCCTCGAGCACCTGGTCGGCGTAGGAGAACGGGCGGTCGGGCAGGACGTAGGTCTGCCAGTCGTCGCCGCGGTCCTCGGTGGCGGGCGCGGGGGCCAGCGAGCGCACGAACGTCCCGCGGCCCACGGTGGCGGTGACGTAGCCCATCTCGGCCAGGCGGCGGTAGACGCGCGCGGCGGTCAGGTGGTTGACGCCCGCGTCCGCGGCGAGCGCGCGCGTGGTCGGGAGCTTCTCGCCGGGATCGAGCTCACCGCCGTCGATCGCGCCGGCGAAGCGGTCGACCAGCTGCTGGGTGATCGACACGTCCCCGTCGCGCTCTACGTCTGACAAATCAAGTTTGTATGACATTGATTGTGTTCTGACCTACTACTACATTTGCTGTATTACCCCGATACGGCCAAACGGAGGCCACTGGAGTCCCACAATGTTCTCACTCATGTCACGCAAAAGCAAGCGTTATACCTCGAGCCGGACGCACGGGTACGACAGCGTGGCCGTGCGCCTGGCCCAGGCTGAGGACGAGATGGCGATCCGGCGGATCGCGGCGCTCGACGGCAAGACGGCTCCCGAGGGCCGGATCCTCGTCGCCGAGGCCGACCACGAGATCATTGCCGCGCTTCCGATCGGCGGCGGCCAGGCGGTGGCCGACCCGTTCCGCTGGACCAGCGACGTCGTCGCCCTCATGGAGATGCGCGCGAACCAGATCGCGTCGATGGACCTCGTGCCGACGCCCGCGACCGGCGGCGCGGTACGCGCCCTGCGCACCCAGCTGACCTAGCCGAGACGAGCCGCCATCGCGCGGCTCGTTCTCGTTTCCGGCGAAGTAGGGGCGGCGGGGATCGAACCCGCGTTCTCCGGCTTGAAAGGCCGGCGTCCTAACCACTAGACCACGCCCCCGTGTAGCCATGTGAGTCTAGGGTGCGCGCCGCCGGCCGACTTCGGCGCGCTCGTCGGGCAGGCAATCGACGACGAGTAGCGTTTCGCCAATCGCCCGGCGCACTCCCGAGACAATCATCGTCGTCCTCGCGGTGCTGCTCCTCGCGGGCGGCATCTTCCTGTCGAACGGCGACGAGCCGGACGAGGCGGGAGCGCTGCCGCGGGGCGAGCGACTCACCCGCATCGAGCGCGATGTCGAGCGGATCCGCGACCAGCGGTTCAAGAAGAAGGTGGTCCCCGAGGTGGTGACGGGCGACGAGGCGCGCGAAGCGGGACTGCGCGACCTGGACAAGGACTACCCGCCCGCGCGGCGCCACGCCGACGAGGAGCTGCTGAAGCTGCTCGGCCTGGTGCCTCCCGACACCGACATCGCGAAGGTGCTCGGTGCGGTGTCGGGCGAGCAGGTCATCGGCTACTACGACACGCGCCGCAAGCAGCTGCGCCTGGTGAGCGGCAACGGCGCGGACTCGCCCGCGCTCGTCGACATCACGCTCGCGCACGAGCTGACCCACGCGCTCGAGGACCAGGTGTTCGGGCTGACGGAGTCCGCCGGGTCGACCGACGACGAGGCAAGCGCGCTGACCGCGCTCCAGGAGGGCACCGCCACCTACGTGATGAACAAGTTCGCCCAGTGCTGCGTGAACGCGAGCGACCTGGCGCTCGGGTCGTTCGCGTCGCTGTTCGGCGGCGCCGGTACGACCGACCTGCCGCCCTACGTGCAACGGACGCTGGTGTTCTCGTATACCGCCGGCGAGGAGTTCGTGCGCGAGCTGCACGACGCGACCGGCGACTGGAGCCTGGTCGACGCGGCGCTGCGGAGCCAGCCGCCGGTATCGACCGAGCAGATCATCCACCCGGACAAGTACGTGCCGTTCGAGCGACCGCTCGACGTGAAGCTGCGCGCCGAACCGGTGCTCGGCGACGGCTGGAGGCGCAGCGCACGGGGGACGATCGGCGAGGTCGACACCCGCGAGCTGCTGCGCCTGGGCGACGTCGGTGCCTCGACGGACGCGGCCGCGGGCTGGGGAGGCGGGCGCTACGAGCTGTGGCAGCGAGAGGGCAAGCCGCCCGCGGACTGCGGACCGCCGTGCCGGTCGCGCGACGCGCTCGTCGTCTCGTGGCGCTGGGACACCCCGCGCGACGCGCGTGAGTTCGACGCGGCGCTCCGCTTCTACGTGGCCAAGGGCTTGAAGGGCCGTCCGCACGGCGCGAACGCCTGGGGCCTCGACGGGGGCGCCGTCGCGGTCGCCACCGGACCACGGGCGGTGACGCTCGCCTTCGCGCCGGACGCCGGGCTGGCCGAGCGCCTGGCCGGCGAGGCTCCGGTCAGCGCGCGGTAGGCGACTTCTCGGCGTCCGTCTCGGACTCGGGCTCGGGATCGCCCGCCTGCTCGGACTCGGCCATCTCGCGCTGCGCGGCCTCGTACCCGCCGCAGCAGGCGCCGAACACCGCGATCGCGACGACCACGCCGATCCAGTGGTCCGCTCCCCCGGCCGCCACGAGACCGCCGGCGACGCCGCCCGCGGCGGCCGCGAACACGGCGAGCGACCACGGCAGCTTCAGGATCAGCGCGGTGATCACCGCGCAGACGACCCAGGCGAGCGGCCCGGCCACGATCCCGTAGTCGTCGAAGAAGTCGTCGCCGAGCGGAAGCGCGATCAGGATGCCGGAGACCACGGCAACGGCCGCGGCCTGGATCAGCGCCGCGCGCCAGAACAGAGCCTTGTCCATGCCGGGGATCCTACGAGGGCCGCCTCGCGGCCCCGGAAGCGGCGTCTAGACTCGCCAGCGAGGGGCGGTTAGCTCAGCTGGCTAGAGCGCCTGCCTTACAAGCAGGAGGTCCCCGGTTCGAGCCCGGGACTGCCCACTCGAACAGTCGCGCTACGAGCCTAGAGCCGCACTCAGCGCGCTCGGGCCAGGTACCGCCCGCCGCGGCGCAGCGTGACGTTCTTGCGCTTCGCGTTGTCGCGCACGACGATCTTGCCGTTGTTGACGCGGAACAGCGTGCCGTCGCAGCGGTCCTCGGTCAGCCACTCGGTGCCGCGCACCGTAGCCGAGCCGTGCCGGCCGCCCGTGCGGAACCGGCCGCCGCGGTCGCGGCCCCACAGGCGCCGCGAAGACCGGCGCCCGGCAGCCGTCACGCGGCTGCGCGTGCCGCAGCTGGGGGCCTTGCCGGCCAGGCGAAGCTCGGTGTAGGTGTCGCGGCGGCTCTGCCCGACGCGGAACACGCCGCCCCAGAACTGACCCGTCTGGGCCTTGCCGCTCTTGTCGCGCACGCTGGTGAGCGCGACGGTGCCATTGGTGGCGTCGATCACCGAGCCGACCGGGACGCTGGCGGCCTGCTCGAGCGCGACCGGGCCGGCGCTGCCCGGCAGCACCACGGTGACCGAGCCCTTGACCGGGCCCAGGCCGACCGACTCGCCGAGCACGGGCGGAGCGGCGGGCGGCAGGGTCGTCTGCTCGCCGCCGGTGGTGTCGGTGGTGCCGGTCGAGCCAGCGCCCGTTGCTGAGTCGCCGGTCTTGCCGCTCGTGTCGGTCGTGGTCACGCCGGTCGCGCCGCCGGTGGCTGTGCCGGTCGCGCCGCCGGTGGTTGTGCCGGTCGCGCCGCCGGTCGTGCCCGTGCCGCCCGTTCCACCGGTGTCGCCGGTGCCGCCCGTCCCGCCACCGGTGCCGCCGCCCGTCCCGCCGCCCGCGGCGACGTACTCGAAAGCGCCGATGTCGGGCAAGATGCCGCGCGCGGTGCCGTCGGGGTCAGCCTGCAGCGTGATGCCGCTGTTGCCCGCGTCGATCGTCGGGGAGCCCGCGACCGGGTGGAAGTCGCCCGCCGCCGCGTTGACGAAGGCCGGCGAGGTCGACTGGTTGCCCGCGCCCTCGGTCACGCCCGAGGACGCCGACGCGAGCGGAAGTTCGTGTACGAGACCGTCGCGTTCGCGACCCCGGAGGCCACCGTGATGTCGTTCGTGCCGCCGCGAGCGATCGTGTTGACGATGGTCACGGGGCCGCCCGCGCCGTTCTGGATCCCGTTCGAGCCGGCCGTGCTGCCGTAGGCAGTGACGTTGACCACGTCGACCGGCCCGGTGACCTGGTTGTCCCACAGCTTCAGCGCCGAATAGGACGCGCCGGCGGTCGTGTGGAAGACGCTGTCGCGGATGACTGAGCCCGAGCCGGCCTTGGCGTCGGCGGCATCGGAGCTCGTGGCGTACGCGATCACGTCGCTCACCGTCACGCCCTTCGTACTCAGCGCGGACGAGCTGGACTTCGACTCGAGGTAGACGTGCTTGATCGAGCCGCCCTTGGGCAGGTTGACGGTCGCCCCCGCCAGCGCGGCGTCACCCAGCAGGCGCGGGCGCGGCTGACCTGTCTCGCCCTGAACGTGGATGGTCTGGGCGGCGAGGATCGACCAGGTGACGTTGTAGTCGCCCGGCTGCACCACCACGGTGTCGTTCGCGGCGGCGGAGTTGATCGCGTAGTCCAGCCGGCAGCCGGGGCTCTGGGTGGCGCACAGGCCGGTGGTGACGCGTGCTCGCGGGTGCCGCGTAGCGGGTCGCCGCGCCGGAGTCGGCGACGATCGCGAAGAAAGCGGCGGCGGCGACAGCGCTGGTCGTGAATGCACGC
Organism: uncultured Actinomycetes bacterium; assembly: GCA_963724205.1. Lineage (GTDB taxonomy): Bacteria > Actinomycetota > Thermoleophilia > Solirubrobacterales > Thermoleophilaceae > CAVRTK01. The sequence goes on from CAVRTK010000001.1 coordinate 641,955, forward strand.
GGAATACGCATCGAGTGGGTGGGTATCGAGCCGCGCTCAGGGCCCCTTGACAGCGGGCCCCGCGAACTGGACGACTCGGCGATGTGAGCGACCGCCCTTGACGCGCGGCGCCCGTCCGGGGGAAGGTTGCGTCCGTGCGAGTCGGCGTGGGATTCACACCATTCGAGACCCGCGCCGACGTGATCGTCCGGCTGGCGCTCCAGGCCGACGAGCTCGGCCTCGATCGCGTCGAGGTCGCCGAGGGGTGGACGAACGACTCGGTGGTCCTGCTGGCGGAGCTGGCCCAGCGTACGTCGCGCATCGGGCTCGGCACGTCGGTGATCTCGGCATGGGGACGCACGCCGGGGACGATCGCGATGGCCGCGTCCGGCCTCCAGCGCTGCTCCGGCGGGCGCTTCTCGCTCGGCATCGGTGCCAGCAGCCCGCCGCTGACCGAGGGCTTCCACGGCATGCCGTTCGAGCGGCCCGTCGCGCGCCTGCGCGAGACGCTCACGGCGGTGCGCGCGCTGCTGGCCGGTGAGCGCCTGCCGAACCCGGCGCCGGGCGCACGTCCGTTGCGCCTGGGCGCGCTGCCCGAGGAGCCGGTGCCGATCGGGCTGGCCGCGCTGTCGCCGGCGTCGATCCGGCTCGCGGGCGAGCTCGCCGACTGGTGGGCGCCGTTTCTGTGGGCGCGGTCGCACCTGGACGACGGGGTCGCCCTCCTGCGCGAGGGCGAGGCCCGTGCCGAATCCGAGTCCGCCGCGCCGACACGCATCGCCGCCGGCGTCCCGGTCGCGCTCGCGCCCGACGAGCAGGGCGCCCGGCGGCTGGCGGCATGGTGGCTGGGCACCTACTGCACGCGGATGGGACCGATCTACCCGAAGATGCTCGGCGAGCGCTTCGGGCAGCCCGCGGCGGTGGAGGCGGTGATCGCGGGCGCCGGCAGCGACGGCGCACCGGAGCTGCCCGCGGTCGCCGAGGACCTCGCGCGCGACGTCACGCTGATGGGGACGTACGAGGAGGCCGGCCAGGCCGTCGCCGCGTGGGCCGCGACGGGCGTCGACACCGTGGGCTTCGTCCTCCCGCCGGGCCGCCCGGAGGAGGAGCTGGCCGAGATCGTCAGGGTCGCGGCCGGTGTCGCCACCGGGAGTCCCGACCGGGTCAGTTGACCTGGAGCTGGACTATGTCGTTGTTGATGCTGATGTTGTTCCCCCACTCGACGTAGAAGCGGAGCTTCAGGTTCTGGAGCTTGGTGGGGGTGTCGACCAGGCTTGAGAGGTCCACCGTGCTGGTCTTCGTCGTCGTCGCGCCCGCCGGCAGCGCGTAGTACTTCCAGGTGGCTCCGCCGTCCACGGAGGCGAGCAGCCAGAACCTCGTGCTCGCCCCGGGGTTCGCCGACGTTTTGTAGCTGAGCGTCGCCTTGACCGAGTTGATGCCCGCGCCGGAAGCGGTCGTTGGACTGAACGCGAACTCCAGGTTCTGGGCGGCGTTCGCAATCCAGGTCGTGCCTCCGTCCTGGGTGAGCTGGAGGTTCAGCCCGCCGCTGTTCTCGGCGCCCGCGGTCATCCCGTTGCTGGCGTCGGTCATGGCCACGGCAAGCACGTGGTCGGCGGTGATGGAGGTCGCCTGCGCCGACCACGAGCTGCCGTTCCAGGCGATGAGTGTCCCGCCGTCCCCGCTGACCCAGCCGTGGCTCGAGTCGGTGAACCAGATGCCCTTGAGCTTGGTGGTGACGCCGGAGGTCTGGGCGCTCCAGGTCGCGCCGCCGTCGGTCGTGACGCGAATGACGCCGCTGTCGCCCACCGCCCACCCGTGGGTGGCGTCGTGAACCAGACGCCCCACAGGTTGCTGGTGGTGCCGGAGGTCTGCGCGCTCCAGCTCGTCCCGTTGAAGAAACGGATGGTTCCGCCCTGACCCACCGCCCACACATGGGTCGCGTCCAGTGCGTACACGTCCTCGAAGTTGTTGGTCGTGCCGGAGGTCTGGGCGCTCCAGGTGCCGCCCCCGTCGGAGAACAGGATCACCCCGTTCCCGCCGACCGCCCAGATGTGCGTCGCGTCGCGGGCATGCACGCCCTTCAAGTTCTGGCCCGTCCCCGACGTCTGGGCGCTCCAGCTCGAGCCGCCGTTCGCGGTGGCGCGGATCATGCCGCTCTGCCCGACGCCATAGCCGGTGCTCGCGCTGGTGAACCAACCGTCCTCGAAGTTGTCGGTGGTGCCCGAGGTCTGCGCGGTCCAGTCGACGCCCCCGTTGGTCGTCTTGAGGATCGTTCCGGTCGACCCCCAGGCGTACGCGGTGCCCGCGCCCATGGTCTGCAGGCCGGTGAGCTTGACCGCGGCGAACGGCCGGGTGCTCACCCAGTTCGACCCGTTGGCGAAGCTGGTGTTGTCACCCAGCGACATCGCGCTCAGGTTCGTGGAGGTGAGCGCCGTCGGGCTTGCCGGCGTGGAGTCGGTGCCCGACGTGGGGTTCAGCGACAGCGCCTGGTCGGTCGCGCTCGCGGCCGACGTCCAGTTCTTGTAGTAGGCGTAGACCTTGTAGTAGTACTGCGTGTTGAAGCTCGCGGTGGTGTCCGTGTAGCTCGTGCTCAGGTTCAGGCCCATCCGCCCGATCTTGTCGGCGGCGGTTTCGGTGAACCAGACGTTGCCGTCCGGGCCGGCGGCAATCCGGTTGGGCTGACTGGCGGACGTGGGGACGGCGTACTCGGTCACCGTCCCGCCGGTCGTGATCCGGGCGATCTTGTTGCCGTTCAGCTCGGTGAACCACAGGTTGCCGTCGGGGCCCGAAGTGATACCCGTGGGCTGGCTGGACGCGGTGATGCCGCTCGAGTACTCCGTGCTGCTGATCGTGTCGGCGTACGGCGGGATCTTCGCCACCTTGTTCCCCGACGTCTCGACGTACCACATCTTCCCGTCGGGCCCGGGCGCCAGCCCCTTGGGCGCACTGCTGCCGGTCGGGACCGTGTACTCGTTGAACGTGCCGGTCGTCTTGATGTTGCCGACCTTGTTGGTCGCGCTCTCCGTGAACCAGAGCTCGTCGTCGGGCCCGGCCCGGATCACGAACGGCTGACTGCTCCCGGTCGGGACGGTGTACTCGGTGATCGTCCCCGACGTCGTGATCTTGCCGATCTTGTTGGTGTTCTGCTCGGTGAACCAGAGGTTGCCGTCCGGGCCGGTGGTGATCGAGTTGGGCTGGGAGTTGGCTGTCGTGATCGCGTACTCCGTGAAGGTCCCGGACGTCGTGACCTTGGCGACCTTGTTCGTCGCGCTCTCGACGAACCACAGGTTGCCGTCGGGCCCCGAGGTGATGCCCTTCGGGCTGCTGGCCGCGGTGGGGATCGTGTACTCGGCCAGCACGGTGCCCGCGCTCGAGATCTTGGCGATCTTGTTGGTGCCCGCCTCGGTCACCCAGAGGTTGCCGTCGGGCCCGGTGACGATGCCGGTGGGCTGACTACCGGCCGCGAGGCCGGAGAACTCGGTGATGCCGCTGGTGCCCGTCGGCATCGTCGCGATCGTGCTGTAGGTGCCGTTGGGTGAGGTGGCGCGCTCGATGCGGTAGCCCGCCACGTAGGAGTCCGGCGATGCGGTCCACGACAGCGTGACCATTCCGCCCGTCGTGCTGGTGTGCACGCTCAGCGGCGACGAGGCCGGATCGAGCGTGTCGGCGGCGAAGCTGTCGGCCGTATTCGAGGTCGTGTCGCTGAAGGCGGCGTAGCTCCCGTTGACGGCAGCGCCGAGGAGGGCAGTGGCCGCCACGGCGGCGAGCACGCTGCGCGGCACGGGCCAGCGCCCGCCCATGGTGCGCCCCAGGCGCCATGCGCGCAGCAGGGCGCCCACGGCGATGGCGACCGTGGCGCATCCGGCCAATTGTGAAAGCCAATTAGGCATCCCCCGTGAGATTCGGCGCCTGAACGCCGGGCTTGAGGGCAATCGCGAGGTTCGGCGCGCAGGCATCCTCAAGTCCGGCGCAGAGCCTGCCGACGCTCACGTATCACGCGAACCCGCCGGCCGATGAACACCTCACGGAAAATCCTCGTCTCGCTGCTGGTGCTCGGCATCCTCGGTGCCACCGCGGGACTGGGCGTCTACGCGGCGTTCTCCGACACCACGGCAAACAACGGAAGCTCCGTCCTGGCCGGCACCGTCATGATCACCGACAACGATTCGGGCACGGCGCTGTACGACGTCTCCGGGAAGAAGCCGGACGACTACGTGGAGCGCTGCATCCGGGTGACGTTCAGCGGCTCGCTCCCCTCGACGGTCAAGCTCTACCGCAGCGCCTTCACCGGCGGCACGGGGCTCGACTCGTACCTCGACCTGGGGATAACGCGGGGCACCGGCACCGCGGGCGACTGCTCGGACTTCTCAGGGTCGACGTCGGTCTACGCCGGGACGCTGAACGCCCTGGGCACCAACTACAGCGGGGGCGTCAGCCTGACCAACGGCTCGGGCAGCGCGACCTGGTCTCCGAACGACGCGGTGACCTACAAGGTCCGCGCGACGCTGCAGGACAACAGCGCCTCCAACGGCAAGGTCACGGGCTCCCACAGCTTCACCTGGGAAGCCCGCAACAACTAGGCTCAGCGCACGAACGGCAGGTGCCGCAGCACGCGCAGCCCGACGACCATCGCCTTGCCGAACATGCGCTGGGACACGCCGGGCGGCGGAGCGATCGGCCAGAGTCGCTGCACCGCGACCGTCTGGGCCTCCGTGTACTTCTTGATCCCCTCGGCGCCGTGGCGGCGACCCAGCCCGGAAGCCTTCATCCCGCCCATCGGGGCGTCGACCGACGCCCACGCGGCGACGTAGCCCTCGTTGACGTTCACCGTGCCCGCCTGCAGGCGCCGGGCGATCTTGCGCCCGCGTGCGGTGTCCCGCGTCCACACGCTGAAGTTCAGCCCGTAGTCGCTGTCGTTGGCGCGGTCGATGACCTCGTCCTCGGACGAGAAGCGCGACACGGCGACAACCGGGCCGAAGGTCTCGTCGCGGAAGAGGGTCATGCCGTCCTCGACTCGCTTGAGCAGCGTCGGCTCGAAGAAGTACGGCCCGAGGTCCGGTCGCGGCCGGCCGCCCGCCAGCACCTCGGCACCCTTCGACTTCGCGTCCTCGACGTGCTCGGTGACGGTGTCCAGCTGGTCCTGGGAGATCAGGGTCCCCATGTCCGCGCTGTAGTCGAGCCCGGTGGTCAGCTTCATGCCGCGCACGCGGTCGGTCAGCTTGCGGGTGAACTCGTCGGCGATCGACTCGTGCACGAACAGTCGCTCGATCGAGATGCAGAGCTGGCCGGCGTTGGAATACAGGGCGCGCTCCGCGCCCTCGAGCGTGCGGGCCATCGGCGCGTCCTTGCACACGATCATCGCGTTCTTGCCGCCGAGCTCCATCGACGACCCGATCAGGTTCTTGCCCGACTGCTCCGCGACGCTGCGCCCGGTCGTGGTGCTGCCGGTGAACATCATGTAGTTCGCCCGGCTGATCATCTCGGGGCCGAGCTCGGAGCCCGACCCGGTGACGACCTGGATGAGCCCGGGCGGGAGTCCCGCCTCCTCGAGCAGGGCAACCCCCCACAGGGCGCAGAACGGCGTCTGGCTGTCGGGCTTCATGACCACGCCGTTGCCGGCGGCGATCGCGGGCACCGAGTCGCTGATCGACAGCGCCAGCGGGTAGTTCCACGGCGCGATCAGCCCGATGACGCCGAGCGGGTGGTGGTGCTCCCAGGCCTGGGTGAGAACGGGCAGCGCGCCGGCCCGCTTGCGGGTGCGCAGGTGCTTCTCGGCGGTGTTCGCGTAGTAGCGGGAGACGATCGCGCTGTCGAGCAGCTCCTCGAACGCGCTGCGGCGTGCCTTGCCGCCCTCGAGCTGAAGCAGGTCGAGGATCTCCTCCTCCCGGCTCAGCACCAGGTCGTGGTAGCGCAGCAGGATCCGCTTGCGCTCGGCGAACGTCGTCTTCGCCCACTTCTTCTGCACCTCGCGCGCCCGCTGGAAGGCCGACTCGACGTCCTCTGGAGTGCACTTGGGCACCGAGCCCAGGGGACCGCCCGTGAACGGCTGGTCGACCTCCAGGCGCTCGCGCTCGCCACCGGTCTGGACGCGCTCGGCGAGCGCGCTGAGCTGCGCGGCGCTGATGCGCTTCGATCGGATCTCGGCCGGCGCTGCGCCGGGCGCCGATCCGTTGGCCGAGTCGATGGCGGCGGAAGTGGTCGACACGAAAGTCCTCCCTGGTGAACTGGTCGCGCGAAGTCTAGGCCCCGCGAGCACGCACGAGACGCCGTGCACCACAACGCGGCCTTACAGGCATCCTTACCGGTCTCCTACTGGGGAAACGCATGTTTCTCCCGCTCTGGTGGGTATTTCTTGAGTGATGCGCGAGCAGGCGGCAGGGAATCCGCGCGGTGGGCGGGTGCTGGAGGCGCTCCAGTGGACGGCGGCCGGGGTCACCGTGGCGTACCTGATCTCCACCCTCCCCGGCGTCCGGGCCGGCCAGGGGTACTCCACGCTCCTCGACGCATGGCTCGGGAACGCCGCCCTCTTCGGCGCGGTCGCGATCTGCCTGCTCCGCGGAGTGCTCATCCGGTCGGAGCGCGCGGCCTGGCTGACGCTCGGCACGGGCATCGGCCTGTGGACCGCGGGCCGCGTGGCCTACCTGCACATGCACTCCCACGGGCCCGTGCCGATCCCGTCGATCGCCGACGTCGGGTGGCTGGCCTTCTACCCCGCGGTCTACCTGGCCATCGTCCTGCTGGTGCGCAGCCGGATACCGCGCTTCCACGCGAGCATGTGGCTCGACGGCCTGGTAGCGGGCTTCGCGGTGGCGGCGGTGACCGCGGCGATCATGCTCGACCCGATCGTCGCGGTGACCGGTGGCGACTCCGCCGAGGTGACGGTCACGCTCGCCTACCCGCTCGCCGACCTGCTCCTGCTGGGCGTGACCGCGGGCGTCGCGGCTGCAGCCGGCTGGCGTCCGGGCCGCGCATGGGCGCTGCTGGCCGCCGGGCTCGTCGTGTTCGCGATCGGGGACGCCGTGTACCTGTACGGCGTGGCCGAGGGCTGGTACCGGCCGGGCACGCCGATCAGCGCCACCTGGCCGATCGGCGCGACGCTGCTGGCGTTCTCGGCCTGGGAGCGGCCGCGGACCGTCAACGTCCGCTGGACGGGAGTGAACGCGGTCATCGTGCCGGCGGCATGCGCGACGGCAGCGCTCGGCGTCCTCGTCGTCGACCACTTCGAGGGCGTGTCGACCGTCGGCTTCGCGTTCGCGGTAGCCGCCCTGGCGACCGCCGTGGGGCGCACCCTCCTGACGTTCCGGGAGGTGCGGCTGCTCGCCGAGAGCCGCGTCGAGGCGCGCACCGACGAGCTGACGGGCCTGGCCAACCGGCGCTACCTGGTCCGCCGGCTCGACCAGCGGATCGAGCGGCGCGCCGACGGCGACGAGATCGCGCTGCTGCTGCTCGACCTGAACCACTTCAAGGAGCTGAACGACACGCTCGGCCATCCCGCGGGCGACGAGCTGCTGCCCGGCCCGTGGCGCAGGCGAAGCTGGCGCTGGTGGGACGGCGCCAACTGGACCGGCCAGACGTCGGCCTGACGTAGAGTCGCCCGCCATCGAGCGGCGCGTCGGGTTCGGTCTCTTCTTCATGTTCGCGGGCGTGCTGCACTTCGTCGCGCCGCGCATGTACCTGGCGATCATGCCGGAGTACCTGCCCGCCCACCGCGAGCTCGTCTACGCGAGCGGCGTCGCCGAGATCGCCGGCGGCCTCGGGCACGCTCGCACCCGCCCACGCGCCAGGCGGCGAGCTGGTGGAGCATCGCGACGCTCGTCGCGGTCTTCCCGGCCAACGTGGACATGGCGCTCAACCCGGATCGCTACAAGCGCGTCCCGGGGGGCGCGCGGCGCTCATACGCCCGGCTTCCGGTGCAGGCGCTGTTCATCGCCTGGGCCTATGCGGCCGCGGGACGCGACTGAAGAGTTCCGCGCGAGCTGCCGATGATCAGGGGTAAGAGCCAAGGAGGCACCCCTGATGTACGCACTGACGCACATCGAGCCGCGCGAGCGGGCCGAGGCGCGCGACGCCGAGCCGACACCGCCGCAGCGCTCGCTGTTCCACGAGGTGTGGACCTGCGGCACCTGCGGCCGCCATTTCCCTGACGCGACCAGCTGCTGCTCGCACGAGTCGCAGTGTGGTGGCCTGACCCACTGCTAGCTACGCTCGCGGCATGAGCCGCCAACTGCCCCTGCCGCTGGTCGCGGTGATCGCCGCGATGGCCGCCATCGTCCCCGTCGCCATCGCCGGGGGCAACGGCTGCGAGCGCGGCGCCACGGAGTGCACGGGCACCAGCGGCGCGGACAAGCTGACGACCGGCAACACCGACGACGTCATCCGCGGCGGCGGCGGCAACGACCGCCTGAACGCCCAGGGCGGCGACGACCAGCTGTTCGGCGACGCGCGGCAACGACACCTGCACGACGGCACGGGCGACGACGTCGTCCGAGGGCGGGCCGGGCCGCGACATCATCCTCGGCGACGAGGCCGGCGCGGGCGGCACGGACGAGATCGACGGCGGCTCGGGCAGCGACCGCCTGTTCGGCATGGCCGGCAGCGGCGACGTGATCGACGGGCGGCACGCGGCAACGACGTGATCCACGGCGGCGACGGCAGGAACGACGTCCACCGCGGCGGCCCCGGCAACGACACGCTGGACGACGCGCCGCGCGGCGCCGCCGCGCGCGACATCTTCGAGGGCGGCTCCGGCAACGACGACATCTACTCCCGCGACGGCAAGCGGGACCGGGTCGACTGCGGCCCGGGCGCGACATCGCCAAGGTCGACCGCAGGGACAAGGTCGCGCGCAACTGCGAGCGCGTCGTCCGCATCGGCTGACGGTCGCGAGCGCTGTCCGAGCGCTGACCGTGACAGTCGGTTGAGACTCACCTGGTACTGACGCGCGGCCGTCGCGGGCGGAGGATCGCTCCAGTCAACGTCATCAAGGAGCACCCAAGTGGTCTACTTCGCCCGCAGCCCGCTGGCCATCATCATCGCCTCGCTCTGCAGCATGGCGATCATCGCGTTCACGTACTTCGTGATCGTCAAGCCGCAGATCGACAACGCCAACGATCAGGTCAACGACTCGCTCCGGCAGTTCGCGCCCAACCAGAACACCACCACGCCGAGCATCAGCGAGGCGCAGAAGCTTCAGGCGTGCATCGAGCGCGCGGGCACGGACACGGTGAAGATCCAGGCCTGCACCGAGAAGTACCGCTAGGGGTCCGGGGGGACCTGTTCGGGTGGGCGCCCGGCGGCTCGGCCGCCGGGCGCTCGTGCAAGCGCGCTAGGTGCGGACGAGCTTCTTGTAGGTGATGCGGTGCGGGCGGTCCGCCGCCTCGCCGAGCTGGGCCCGGCGCCAGTCCTCGTAGGCGTCGAAGTTGCCCTCGAACCAGGTGACCTTGGAGTCGCCCTCGAACGCCAGCACGTGGGTGGCGATGCGGTCGAGGAACCAGCGATCGTGGGAGATCACGACCGCGCAGCCCGCGAAGTCGAGCAGCGCCTCCTCGAGCGCGCGCAGCGTGTCGACGTCGAGGTCGTTGGTCGGCTCGTCGAGCAGCAGCAGGTTGCCGCCGGTGCGCAGCAGCTTGGCCAGGTGCACGCGGTTGCGCTCGCCGCCGGAGAGCTTGCCGACCGCCTTCTGCTGGTCGGTGCCCTTGAAGTTGAACGCCCGACGTGTAGGCGCGCGAGTTCATCTCGCGCTCGCCGACCTTGATCTGGTCGTAGCCGCCCGAGATCTCCTCCCAGACGGTCTTCTCCGGGTCGAGCGCGTCGCGCGACTGGTCGACGTAGGCCAGCTCGACGGTGTCGCCGACCCGCAGCGCGCCCGAGTCGGGCTGCTCCTGGCCCGGTGATCATCCGGAACAGCGTCGTCTTGCCGGCGCCGTTCGGGCCGATCACGCCGACGATGCCGCCGCGCGGCAGCGAGAACGACAGGTCCTCGAACAGCAGCTTGTCGCCGAACCCCTTGGTCACGCCGTCGGCCTCGACCACGACGTCGCCCAGGCGCGGGCCGGCGGGGATGTGGATCTGCACCTTGCCGAGTCGACGCGGCTCGGTCCTCGGCGACCAGCGCCTCGTAGCGCTGCAGGCGCGCCTTCGGCTTGGCCTGCCGGGCGCGACGGGCGACAGCCGCACCCACTCCAGCTCGCGCGCGATCGTGCGCTTGCGCGCGGAGTCCTGGCGCTCCTCCTGGGCCAGGCGCTGCTGCTTCTGCTCGAGCCAGGACGAGTAGTTGCCCTTGAACGGGATGCCGCGGGCGCGGTCGAGCTCGAGGATCCAGCCGGTGACGTTGTCGAGGAAGTAGCGGTCGTGGGTGACCGCGACGACGGTGCCCTTGTAGTCCTGCAGGTGGCGCTCGAGCCAGGCGACCGACTCGGCGTCCAGGTGGTTGGTCGGCTCGTCGAGCAGCAGCAGGTCGGGCGCCTGCAGCAGCAGCCGGCAGAGCGCGACGCGGCGGCGCTCGCCGCCGGAGAGGTTGGTCACGTCGGCGTCGCCCGGCGGCAGGCGCAGCGCGTCCATCGCGTACTCCATCGTCGTGTCCAGGTTCCACGCGTCGGCCGCGTCGATCTGCTCCTGGATGCGCGCGAACTCGTCGGCGGTCTCCTCGGAGTAGTTGGCGGCCAGCTCGTTGAAGCGGTCGAGCAGCGCGCGCTGGTCGGCCAGCGCCACCTCGACGTTCTCGCGGACGTTCTTGCTCTCGTCCAGGTGGGGCTCCTGCTCGAGCAGCCCGACGGTGGCGCCGGGCGCGAGCTGGGCCTCGCCGTCGAAGTCGGTGTCGATCCCGGCCATGATCCGCAGCAGCGTCGACTTGCCGGCGCCGTTGTAGCCGAGCACGCCGATCTTCGCGCCCGGGGATCAGCGAGACGCAGATGTCGGCCAGGACCTCCTTGTCCGGCGGGTAGAGCTTCCGGAGCTTGTACATCGAGAAGACGTATTGCCAGGGGCTACGGTAGCGTAGGGCTCAGCTGGCGGCTGGCGGCTGGCGGTGGCTGGCGGCTGGCGGGCGTCAGCCGGGTGGTAGCGCTGACCAGGTCGGCGGATCGAGCGCTCCGGTCTTCGGCAGGCCCGCTGCCGCCTTGCAGCTTCCGCACCGCTCGCTTCGTTGTCGGCGCCGAAGACGCCCGTCTGCTCGCACCCGCAGGCGGCGCTGCGCCCAGCCGCACCACGTCGCCGCGCGCCCCGCGCCGCAGCGGTCGGGCGGCGACGGGCGTCTGCGGCAGCGTGCCGGCGAGCGTGTCCGAGCGGGAGGGTCAGGCCGGCCAGCGCGCGTGGGCCCGCCGACTGCCAGCTCCACCACGAAGGCCGGGCGACCCGTAGGCGGCCGCCAGCTCGCGGAAGCGCAGCACCTCGGCGGCGGGCGGGTTCATCCACACCTGGCCGAGCGGGCGGATCGGCCGCCCGTACAGCGCCGTTCCACGCGTACGTGCGCGCGAACGCCTCGTCGACCGTGTCGCCGATCGCGCGCCAGTAGATCTGCGGCAGGTTGAACTGCGCGCCGCCGGGCCCGAGGAACACCGAGTAGGGGAGCGACCGGTGCAGGTCGACGTAGGGGAACGAGGTCAAGCCCGAGCGGGTAGTCGGGGCCGACCAGCCGCCGCAGCTCGCGCACGTACCGGCGCGCCTGCGGGTAGCGGCCCTCGTACTCCTTCTCGGCGTCGACGACGAAGCAGTCCGCGCCCGCCTCCGTGACCGCGCGCGCGGACACGCGCGCCTCGGTCACGCGGCTTGCGCGCAGAAGATCCGCGAGTACCCGCAGACCTTGAGCCCGCGCGCGTGCAGCGCGTCGACGAGCTCGCGCGAGAACTGCGGCCAGTAGCGCGTGCCGTCGCCGGCCTTGACGAACAGCGTCGTGACGCCGCGGGCGTGGGCGTCGAGCGCGATCGAGTCGACGTCGCCGCCGTTCGACTCGGGCAGCACGTAGATCCACATGCCCTGGCCGTCGAACGCGGACGCGTCGGCCGCGCGCGCGGGCGCAGCGGAGAAACAGGAGCGCCGCCACGAGGGCGGCGCTCGAGCAGTGAGAGTCCCCTCGAAGCCAGAGGGGCTATTCGTAACAGCGGCGGCGCGGCGCGCGTCTACCCGCCGCGCCGCACGCTGTACCGCCGTGCTACTTGGTGAAGCCCGACTCCTTCAGGTAGCTGCTTGGCGACCGCCTCGGGCTCCTGCTTGTCGATCGTGACGCGCGAGTTCAGCTCCTGCATGACCTCCTCGGTCAGCGGCTTCTGAACCTGCTCGATGACCTTCTTGCCGCTCTGGCCCGAGCCGTCTCGCCGCCTCGTTGCGGGTCAGCAGCGTGACCTGGTACGGCGGGAACAGCTTCTTGTCGTCCTCGTAGGTCGCGTACTTGTCGAGCGACAGCGCACCGTCGGTGCTGAAGCCCATCGTGAAGTCGGCCTGGCCCTTGTCCAGGTCGTCGTACTGGCCCTCACTCGACACGAACTTCGGCTGTCCAGTTGTAGCTGCGGTCGAGGCCGAGTAGCAGTCCGTGCGCTGCTTGCACTCGGGGAAGCCGGAGAGCCGCACATTGTTCTTCGGCCTTGGCGACCAGCTCGGTGATCGTCTTCGGGTTGCCGTACTTCTCGGCCGTCTCCTTCGTCGAGGTCACGCGGTAGGTGTTCTCGAACGGCGTCATCGGCATGCGTGACGATGTCGTCCTTCGCCGCCTCCCTGGTCAGCTGGTCGAACGCCTGCTGCGGGTCGCGCGGGACGTCGTCGACCTTGACCTTGTAGAACGACGTCAGCGCCGTGCCGGTGTACTCCGGGTAGGCGTCGACGTCGCCGCCCTTGAGCGCCTTGAACGCCACCTGCTCGGCGCCCGAGGTCGAGCGACTTCTTCGACGTCGAAGCCGGCTGCGGTCAGCGCCTGGGCGTAGATCTCGCCCAGGATGAACTGCTCGGGGAAGTTCTTCGACCCGATCGTGATCTTCTTGCCGTTGTTGGCCGGGTCCTTCTCGATCAGCTCGCCGCCGCCGCCGCCGCCGCTGGTGTCGGCGCTGCCGCCGGACCGCCGCTTCCTCCGCTTCCGCTGTCGTCGTCGTCGCCGCAGGCGGCGACGCCGAGGGCCAGCACCAGCACTGCGATCAGCGCCAGGAAGGCGCGCAAGTGACGTGTGCTCATCGTGTCTCCGTTCTCCATGGGGATCGATAGTGAAAGTCGTTTCGACGTTGTCGTGCGCTGCTCGCGCGACCTTCAGGCCCTTGGGCGTGACGGCGCGCTGCACGAGGCCGAGGCCGCCGTCGACCGCGAGCGTGATCAGCGCGACCACGATCGCGGCGCCGATCTGGCCGGACAGCCCGTAGGTCTGCGGCGTGATGATCGGCTGGCCGAGCGTGTCGACGTTGCCGAGCGGCGCGATCGTCGCAGTCGCGACGACGGCGACGGCCGACAGGCGCAGGCCGCTGAAGATCGTGGGCAGCGACAGCGGCAGCTCGATCTTGCGGATGATCTGCGCCTCGGTCATGCCGACGCCGCGGGCGGCGTCGACGGTCTCGCGGTCGACCTGCCGGACGCCGACGTAGGTGTTCGTGAGCATCGGCGGGATCGCGAGCAGCATCAGCACCGCGGCGACGTTCACGAAGCCGAGGCCGAGGAACGCGACGAAGAAGGCGAGCAGCGCCAGCGAGGGCACAGCGCGGCCGACGTTCGAGACCGAGACCGCTAGGAACTCGCCCTTCCCGATGTGGCCGAGCCAGAGCCCGATCGGGACGCTGATCAGGATGGCCGCGGCGATCGCCACGAACGACACCGCCATGTGCGTCTGGGTCAGCTCCCAGAGCTCGCCGGGCCCGCCGATGCAGACGCCGCCGGAGACCGACTCGCGCTTGTGGAGGATGAAGTCGAAGGCGTCGTGGAACGTGCCGACATCGCTCGGGCCGGGCGGGCAGCCGGGGCCCTCGCTGCCGGTGGGCTGGGCCTGCGCCAGGATCGTGGGCAGGCTCATCGCGCCGACCGCCCGGCGCCAGGGCAGCGCGAACCGCTGGATGGTCAGGATGATCAGGTCGCCGAGCGCCGCCAGCAGCACGGCGAGGCCGCCGGCCACGACGACGTTCGACTTGAAGAAGCGGCCGCCCGTGCCCGCCGCGGACGAGTAGATGTTCTCGCCCAGGCCGCCGCCGCCCGCGAAGAACGCCAGCGTGGCCAGCCCGACCGTCGTCGTGAACGCGATCCGCAGCCCGGCGAGGATCTCGGGCATCGCCAGCGGCAGCTCGACGCGGCGCAGGATCTGGTTGTCGGTCATCCCCATGCCGCGGGCCGCGTCGACCGACTCGGCGGGGACGTTGCGCAGGCCGGTGATGATGTTGCGGAACAGGATCAGCAGCGTGTAGGCGACGAGCGCGATGATCGCCGTCTTGTTGCCGCGTCCGGTGACGGGCAGGAGCAGCAGGAACGCCGCGACGCTCGGCACGGTGTAGAGCGCGCCGGTGAAGCCGACGACGATGCCGGTGAGCCAGCGCCTGGCGGTGGCAGATGATCGCCAGCGTGAACGCGATCGCGAAGCCGATCCCCACCGAGATCACCGTCAGCCACAGGTGCTCCAGGAACGGCGTCCAGTACTTGTGCAGGTTGTCGGCGATCCAGTCCGGGCAGAAGCCGTTCTCGGCTACGCAGCCCTTGCCGGTGCGCTCCCGGATCTGGACCTGCGCGAGGACGTCGATCATTCGTCGGCGACGAGCTCGGCGCCCGTCCGGGTCTCCTCGGCGGGTACGTGGAGCGCGTGGCCGATGACGTCCATCGACAGCGACGCCGACCATGCGGCCCCTGCCGTCGACGACCGGCCCGTAGCAGCGTCTCGGCGGCGAGCAGGTGGCCGAGCGCGTCGCGCAGGATGTCGTCCAGATCGATGATCGGCTCGGCGGGCGAGCGCAGCTCCTTGCGCACGCGCTCGCCGGTGAAGGCGCGCTCGGACAGCCAGCCCTGAGGCCGGCCCTGGTCGTCGACCAGCATCGCCAGGTCGACGTCGGCGTCGTCGCACTTGGCGCGCGCCTCGGGGATGGTCTCGCCGGCACGGATCTGGGCGACCTTGATCAGGTCGACGTCGCGCACGCGCTGGAGCGCCAGCCGCTTGAGCGCGCGGTCGGCGCCGACGAACTGCTCGACGAACTCGTCGGCCGGCGCCATCAGGAGCTCGGCGGGCGGCGCGTACTGGGCCAGGTGGCCGCCCTCCTTGAGGATCGCGATGCGGTCGCCCATCTTGATCGCCTCGTCGATGTCGTGGGTGACGAACACGATCGTCTTGCGGATCTCGGACTGGAGGCGCAGGAACTCGTTCTGGAGGCGCTCGCGGTTGATCGGGTCGATCGCGCCGAACGGCTCGTCCATCAGCAGGAGCGGCGGGTCGGCCGCGAGCGCGCGGGCGACGCCGACGCGCTGGCGCTGGCCGCCGGAGAGCTGCGCCGGGTAGCGGTCGCGCACCTCGTGCGGCAGCGAGATCAGCTCGAGCAGCTCGTCCACGCGCGCCTTGATGCGGTCCTTGGGCCAGCCCAGCAGGCGTGGGACGGTGGCGATGTTGTCGCCGATCGTCCAGTGCGGGAACAGGCCGATCTGCTGGATCGCGTAGCCGATGTCGCGCCGCAGCTGCGGCCGGCTTGCGCTCCTTGACGCTCGAGCCGGCGATCAGGATGTCGCCCGAGCGTGATCTCGATCAGCCGGTTGACCATCCGCATGGCGGTCGTCTTGCCGCAGCCCGACGGGCCGACCAGGACGCAGATCTCGCCCGCCGGGATCTCGAGCGACAGATGGTCGACCGCCGGTCGCTCCTGGCCGGGATAGACCTTCGTCACTTCGCGGAGCTCGAGCGGCGCGGCTTCTGGGCGCGCCGACGGCCCCGGTGTCTGGGCGTCTTTCGTTTCTGCCAAGAGAGGGCTCCCCCGAGAGCGTGTGAAAGCCTAAACGAAACGCCTGGCGCGGCTGCGCCAGGGGACGTTCTATGCAGGCGGGCGCGGGTTCTCGCCCTCCACCGCCACGCCGTCGCGCCCCACGTAGCCGTCCGCGGCGCCCACCGCCAGGAAGACGGCGTCCGCCGAGTCGTCGAGGTTGCGGATGCGCCGCGCGGTGTCCGGCGCCACCCAGGCCAGGCCGCCCTCGTCGAGCACGTGCTCCGACCCGTCGCCGAACTCGATCGCGATGCGCCCGCGGTGGACGAAGTAGACCTCCTCCTGGCGCTCGTGCTTGTGCCGGCCGGCCGCGTAGCCGGGCGGCATCACGATCGCGTTGACGCCGAACGCGTTGACGCCCAGGCCCTTGCGCACCTTGCGGAAGCCCCAGCCCTCGCCCAGCCCGTCCAGGTGGCCCACGGACCAGCCGTCGCCCTCAACTGTCTCTCTCACCGGTTCAGTCATGCGCTGACCGTATCCGGCTCAAGGGCAAGGGGGCGAAGCGCCGAAGAAGACCGTGGTGCCCTCCCACCGCCGCCGATTCGTCGCGCTCGCGCTCGCGTGCGCCTTCATGTCGATGCTCGCCGCCGCCCCGGCGCGCGCCGACGTGTCCTTCGCGGGCGAGCCGGCGGTGACCGACGGGCTCGCCTGCCCGCCCGCGTCCAGGGCCCTGACCTGGCCCTCAGCACAGCCGGCGGCTTCGAGCGTCGCTTCTGGCCGGGGGTCAACCTGGGCTCCACGATCCCGGGCCACCAGCCCGGCGAGGTCGCCGCGACCCGCGCGCAGTACGACAGCATGGCTCGCCGGCATGGGCGATCTGGGCGTGCGCGTCGTCCGCGTCTACACGATCCTGCGTCCCGACTTCTACGACGCGCTGGCCGACTACAACGCGAAGCACCCGGCCGCGCCGATCTACTTCATCCAGGGCATCTGGCTGCCCGGCGAGGAGGACTGGTACGCGAACGGCGACGCCTACTCCGCCGCGGTGACCGACACCTTCCGCGCGGAGATCGACGACGCGGTCGCCGTCGTCCACGGCGCCGCCACGCTTCCCGCGCGCCCGGGTCACGCGGGCGGTAGCTACCGCTCCGACGTCGCCCGCTGGCTGCTCGCCTGGTCGCCGGGCATCGAGTGGGACCCGCAGGCGGTCCGGTCGACCGACGAGAAGAACGCGGGCCGGCCGCCGTACGAGGGCCGCTACATCGACGCCGCCGCCGACGCCACGCCGATGGAGAGCTGGATCGCGTCGATGCTCGACCACGTCGCGACGCTCGACGCCCAGCACGGCTGGAGCAGGCCTGTGACGTTCACGAACTGGCTGACGGCCGATCCGCTGGAGCACCCAGACGAGCCGCTCGCCAACGAGGACCTCGTCGCGGTCGACGCCACGCAGCTGAAGGCGACCGCGGCGTGGCCGGGCGGCTTCTTCGCCAGCTACCACGCCTACCCGTACTACCCCGAGTTCCTGCGGCTCCAGCCAGCTATCTCCAGTACGCGCGCGCACGCGACGGCAAGATCGACCCGTACGCCGGCTACCTGAACGAGGTGCGCCGCCACCACGGCGGCCAGGCCGTGATGATCACCGAGTTCGGCGTGCCCACCGGCAACGGCGTGGCCCACCTCGGCCCGCTCGGCCGCGACCAGGGCGACCACTCCGAGCAGGCGGCCGGGCAGATCGACGCCGACCTCATGCGCGACATCGCGGACGAGGGCTTCGCGGGCGGCGTGTTGTTCGAGTGGGCCGACGAATGGTTCAAGAGCACGTGGAACACGAAGGACACCGACTTCCCGCGCGATCGGCGCCAGCTCTGGCGCAACGTGCTGACCAACGAGGAGCAGTTCGGCGTCCTCGCCGTCGAGCCCGGCAAGAAACCGGCCGTCGTCCTCGACGGGCGCGACCGCGAGTGGAAGCGCAACCGCTCGCGGCGCCTGGTGGCCGCGAGGAAGGGCCCGGTCCGC
Organism: uncultured Actinomycetes bacterium; assembly: GCA_963724205.1. GTDB lineage: Bacteria > Actinomycetota > Thermoleophilia > Solirubrobacterales > Thermoleophilaceae > CAVRTK01. The sequence continues at coordinate 659,804 of CAVRTK010000001.1, forward strand.
GAGATCCGCGCCGTCGGCGATGCGGCGTACCTGCACCTGCTGGTCCGCTCGGACGCGCGCAAGCGGCCGCTGACGCTCGGGCTCGACGTCCGCCCCGGGTCGAACAAGGGCCTGCCCGGCACGAGGAACGCGTTCCCCCAGGCCGACGTGGCGATCACGCTGGGGCGCGGCCGCCAGGCCACGATCGCCCAGGCGGCCTGGACCGACCCACTGCTCCACCACTACGGCCTGGGGCTGCAGATCGTCCCGGCGGACGCCGCGGACCTGAAGCCGGGCAGCGGCGTGTGGACGCGGCCCACGCTCATGCTGAACCGCCCCTACACCGTGCCCTCGACCGGCGAGCAGCCGGCCCGTCGAGCTGAAGGACATCGTCGAAGCTCCCCTGGGGGACGGGCGATCCCTCCGCCCGCGGATTCGACGTACGCACGCTGGCGGCCGGCGGCGGATCGCTCGTCGAACTGCGCATCCCCTGGGCGCTGCTCGGGTTCAGCGACCCGTCGGACCGCACGGTCTTCGTGCCGCACGCCGACGGCACGTTCACCAGCGCCAAGGTCAGGCGGATCGGCATCGCCGCGGCCGCGCCCGGTCAGCCCCTGGTGCGCGGCCGTGCGTTCCCGCTCCGGAGCTGGAACGCCGTGAGCTGGCACGAGCGCCGCAAGGCGGGGTGGGCCCGCGCTGCGCACGGCGTTCTCCGACCTCGCCCAGCGCTAGGCCCGCAGCCCCTGGACGGGCGTCCAGGCGTGTCCAGCCGGACCCGTCCAACGGATGTCCTATCCATCCGCGCCCAGTCACCGCCGACATGAGCACTACGCCGGCCAGGGGGCCGGCGTCGCACGGATGCGACGTAGGAAAGACATACAGAGCCGGGCACTGGTCACGCTTGTGGCCGTCGCCGCCCTTGCCGCGCCCGGCCAGGCGAACGCCGCCACCGGCTCCCTCTCCGGCGCCACGCTGAACGTCAACAGCGGGACCGAGTCGAGTGACCTGACCCTGACTACCAGCGGCTCGACCTACGTACTCGCGGACGCGAGCGCGGACGTCGCCGCGGGCAGCGGTTGCACGCAGACCACCGACACGCCGAAGCGGGTCATCTGCCCGGCCGGCGGCGTGACGGCGATCGGCGCCGTGCTGAACAGCGGCGACGACCGGCTCGACACCAGCGCGGTAGCGCTCACCACGAGCGTCAACTCCGGCGCGGGTGCCGACCACGTCGTCACGGGCGGCGGCGCGGACGCCATCAACGGCGACCTCGACGACGACTCGCTGGACGGCGGCCTCGGCAACGACAACCTCATCGGCGGCGGTGGAGGCGACGTCCTCACCTACGCCAGCCACACCGCCAACGTGACCGTCAACCTCGGCTCGAACCAGCAGTCGGCGCAGACCACCGGCAACGGGCAGAGCGGCGAGAACGACACGGTCCTGCAGTTCGAGCACATGCTCGGCGGGCAGGGCAACGACACGCTCACCGGCGACGGCAACGACAACTTCATCAGCGGCGGGCTGGGCAGCGACACGATCGCCAGCGGCGGCGGCAGCGACTACGTCGGCTACTGGGAGCGCGCCGACGACGTGACCGTGCAGCTCGGCCAGGGCGCGCCCGGGACCGGCGGCGCGACCGCCGGCGGCGAGTCCGACGTGATCGGCACCGACATCCAGAACGCGATGGGCGGCACCGGCGACGACCTGCTGATCGGCAACAGCTCGGCCAACGCGCTCTGGGGCGGCTGGAGCGCCGGCGCCGCGGGCGTCGACGGTGACGACGTCCTGCGCGGCAAGGGCGGCGCGGACTTCCTCTGGGGCGACGAGGGCAACGACACCGCCGACTACTCGGACAAGACCTCGTTGCAGCCGGTCACCGCGACGCTCGACGGCACGGCCAACGACGGCACCGCGGGTGAGAGCGACCAGATCTACACCGACGTCGAGAGCGTCACCGGCGGCGCCGGCAACGACAACCTGACCGGCAGCGCGGGTCCCAACACCCTGCGCGGCAACGGCGGCGACGACACGATCACCGCCTCGGGCGGCGACGACGTCCTCGACGGCGGCACCGGCGCCGACGCGCTGAACGGCGGCACGGGCATCGACGCCGCGGACTACTCCGCTCGTACCGGGGATCTGTCGATCGACAACGACGGGCTGGCCGACGACGCCGGCGAGGGCGACAACGTCAAGATCGACGTCGAGAACATCACCGGCGGATCGGGCAACGACACCCTGGTCGGCTCGAGCGTGGCCAACGTCCTCGACGGCGGACCGGGCAACGACACGCTTCGCGGCGGCCTGGCGGGCGACACCTTCGCCGGCGGCGCCGGGACCGACACGGTCGACTACTCGGACAAGGCCTCGGTGACGGCGTCGATCGACGGGGCCGCCAACGACGCCGGTGAGGCCGACAACGTCGGCACCGACGTCGAGAACCTGACCGGCACGGGCGGCGTCGACAACCTGACCGGCGACGGCGACGCCAACGGGCTGTCCGGCGCCGGCGGCAACGACACGCTGAACGGCGCGGGCGGCGACGACAACCTCCAGGGCGGCACCGGCGCGGACACGCTTAACGGCGGCGCCGGTTCCGACACTGCCGACTACGCCGACAAGGGCATCGCGCTCTCGATCTCCCTCGACGGCGTCGCCAACGACCCTGACGGCGACACGATCGCCGCCGACGTCGAGAGCGCCACCGGCGGTTCGGCCGGCGACACGATCGCGGGCAACGCCGGCGCGAACGTGCTGACCGGCGGCGCCGGCGCCGACTCGATCGACGCGGGCCTCGGGGCCGACGTCGTCGCGGCCGGCGACGGCGACGACGCGATCGCGGCGCGCGACGGCGTGGTCGACACGATCGCCTGCGGCACGGGCTCGGACTCCGGCCTGGCCGACACCGACGACGTGCTGGCCGGTGACTGCGAGAGCACGCTGGAGAAGCCCGCTCCGCCCGCGCCTCAGCCGCCGGCGGAGGACCCGCCCGCCGTCACCCAGCCGCCGGCGCAGGACCCGCCGGCCGTCACCCAGCCGCCGACCGGCGACGACACCACCGGCGACGACACCACCGGCGACGACGACCACGGAGAAGGTCGAGGCTCCGGTCGACATCACCACGCCCGCGGCCATGCAGCTGTCGGCCCAGGGTGACCTGACGATCGGCGTGTCCTGCACCGCCGCCGACCGGCACCTGCCAGGGCACCATCGAGCTCATCGAGCAGGACGGCGCGCTCAAGGCCCGCAGCGTCGTCAACACCGCGCGCCGCCGCAAGACCAGGAAGGTCGTCGTGCTCGGCCGCCGCACCTTCTCCGTCCGCGCCGGCCGCAAGAAGAACATCCGCATGCGCCTCGACCGCAACGGCCGCCAGCGCATCATCAAGAAGAAGAAGAAGAAGACGCGCGCGAAGCTCGTCATCACGACGCGCGCCGCCGACGGGACGAAGACGACGACGACCAAGAACGTCACGATCTCGGCCCCGAAGGAGCGCCGCACCAAGCGCGCGGCGGCAAGAAGAAGGCGCGTCGATGAAGCTGCTCCGCGGCCTTCAGGGGCTGCTCGTACTCGCTGTCGCCGGCTATGCGGTGCAGGGTGCGGTGAACGAAGGGGGAAGCACGTTCTGGGAGACGTGGGCCTACCCCGGCCTGATACTGGCCGCCGCCGCGCTCTGCACCGCCCGGGCGGTCACCGAGCGCAAGGACCGGTTCGCCTGGGCGCTGCTCGGCGCGGGCATGGCCGCGTGGGTCGCCGGCGAGGCGTGGTACTCGCTGTTCCTGGCCGACCTCGAGGAGCCGCCGCTGCCCAGCGTTTCGGACGTGCTGTGGCTGGCCTTCTACCCCTGCTGCTACGCCGCCCTCATCCTGCTGCTGCACGGCCGCAGGGAGAAGCTGCGCCTGTCGCTCTGGCTCGACGGCGTGATCGGCGCGCTGGCCGTCTCGAGCGTCGGGGCCGCGCTCGTCTTCCGCGCGATCGTCGCGAGCGGCGAGGGCGACACCGACCCTGATCGGCACCGACCTGGCCTACCTGCTCGGCGACTTCGCTCTGATCGGCCTGGTGATCGCCGTGTTCGCGCTCACCGGCTGGCGGCCCGGCCGGACCTGGGCGCTGCTCGGCGGCGGCCTCGCGCTGTTCGCGCTCGTGGACGGCTTCTTCATGTGGGAGGACGCGACCGGCCACGCGATCGCGGGGACGGCGCCGGCCGCGCTCTGGCCCGCGGGCGCCCTGCTCGTCTCGTTCGCCGCGTTCGCTCGTGCAGAGGCGGGCGACCCCGAAGAGCGCGCCGCCATGCAGCCCGAGCCCGCCGGAACCCGCCTCGTGACGATGCCGCTGAGCTTCGCCCTCGCGGCGCTCGCCCTTCTCGTCGTGCACGCGTTCGCGCCGCTCAACCCGCTCGCCCTCGGCTTCGCGGTCGCGACGCTTGCGGTCGTGATCGTCCGGCTCGCGCTGACCTTCCGCGACAACCTCGGGCTGCTCGCCGCCAGCCGGCAGGAGGCGCTCACCGACGCGCTCACCGGGCTGGGCAATCGCCGCCGCCTGATGCTCGACCTGGAGCGGGCGATGACGCAGGTCGGCGACGACATGCCGTGGGCGCTGATGATGTTCGACCTCGACGGGTTCAAGCGCTACAACGACTGCTTCGGCCACCCGGCCGGCGACGCCCTGCTGGCCAAACTCGGCAGCAACCTGGCGTTCGCGGTCGGCTGCCACGGCACCGCCTACCGCCTCGGCGGCGACGAGTTCTGCGTGCTGCTGGAGGGCGGCGAGCGCTTGCTGGAGGAGCTCAAGCCGGAGGCCAGGGCCGCGCTCACCGAACACGGTCGCGGCTTCGAGATCGGGTCGTCGTGCGGCGTCGCGCTGATCCCCACCGAGGCTGACGAGCCGGTCGCCGCGCTGAAGCTGGCCGACCACCGCCTGTACGAGCAGAAGACGACCGCGCAGCGCACCTCGGTGTCCCGCCAGGCGGGCGACGCCCTGCTGCAGGCGCTCCAGGAGCGCGAGCCGGACCTGCGCGGCCACGTCGACAACGTCGCCGAGCTGGCGCTGGCCGTCGGGCGCGAGATGGGGCTCGACTCCGACGAGCTGTTCCAGATCGCGCGCGCCGCTGACCTGCACGACGTCGGCAAGCTGGCCGTGCCCGACAAGATCCTGAACAAGCCCGGTCCTCTCGACGAGGCCGAGTGGGGATTCATGCGCCAGCACACGATCGTCGGCGACCGCATCCTGAGCGCCGCTCCGGCCCTCGAGTCGGTGGCCAAGCTGGTACGCGCGAGCCACGAGCGCTACGACGGCCAGGGCTACCCGGACCGGCTGGCGGGCGACGAGATCCCGCTGGGCGCGCGGATCGTGGCGGTGTGCGACGCCTACCACGCGATGACCTCGGACCGGCCCTACCGCAAGGCGATGGCGCACCAGGCCGCGCTGCTCGAGCTGCGGCGCGGCGCGGGCCTCCAGTTCGACCCGGACGTCGTCAAGGCGTTCTGCAAGCTGGTCGACCCCGCCGAGGACCGGGCCTGGGACAACGTCGCGTTCCTGCGCGCGGCGACCGAGCCGGCGAGCTAGCGTCCTGAGTCGCTAGTCCGCGCTCAGCTCGGGCTGCTTCTCGCGCACGTGCGCGTCGAGGGTGCCGCGCACCCAGCGGCGCGTCTCGCCGTCGGCCATCCGGTAGCGGCCGAGCAGCTCGCTCTGGCCCTCGAGCGGCAGGCCGGCGATCTCCCACCGCACCGCGAAGCGCTCGAAGAGCGCCTCCTCGCGCCGCTGCCACATGTCCTCGGCCGACGCCGCCGCCCGAGAGTCCAGGTCGCGCAGCTTGCGCACGGTGCCGGCCGACACCGTGTCGCGCAGCGTCAGGACGTTGCCCTCCGGGTCGCGGTAGTCCGTGGTCGCGACCGGTTCCTTCCCGGCCGCGCTGCCGCCCTTGGCCCGCTTGCGCTGGCGCTTGCCCATCGCCGGGAGGCTAGCTGCGTGAGCGCGGCGCCACTCGCTAGGCGGCGGCGCGCACGGCGACCATGCACAGGTCGTCGTTGAGCGGCCCGCCCGCGTAGCGCTCGGCGGCGAAGCGCAGCGCGCGTACGACCGACGTGGGCTCCTCGCCGCGCATCGTGGCGACCAGCTCGCTGGCCCGCTCCATCCCGAACAGGTCGCCGCCGTTGCGGCGCGCCTCGATCAGGCCGTCGGTGAACGCCACGAACCCGTTGCCCGGGTCGAGCGGGGCCTCGCCGAGCGTGCAGTCGATGTCCTCGCCGATGCCGAGCGGGAAGGCCGCCTGGGTCTTGTTCAGCAGCTGGCCGTCGGCCAGCAGCAGGGCCGGAGGATGGCCGGCGAGCGCCCAGGTCATCGAGTTCTCGCTCGGCTTGACCACGAAGCAGGCGGCCGTGACGAAGATGTCGCTGACGCCGGCGCGCTCGATCAGGTTGGAGTTCGCCAGCTCGAGCAGCTTGCACGGGTTGTCCTGGAACGGAGCGGCCGCGGCGAACGCCATCCGCACGTAGGCGGCGCGCTTGGCGGCGTGCAGGCCCTTGCCGGCCACGTCGCCGATCACGACCACCGTCGCGTCGCGCGGGCCGGGGGCGACGAGGAAGAAGTCGCCGCCGGCGCCGCCCTCCGCCGGCACGTAGCAGCTGGCCAGCTCGAGCGCCGGGCGCGGCGGCAGCTCGGGCGGGGCGAGCGCCTCCTGGAGGTTGCGCAGCTCCGCCATGTTCCGCTGGTTCTCGTCGACCTCGGCCGTCAGCCGCCGGCGGTCCTCGACCAGGTAGCCGAACGCGTAGCCCGCGGCGCAGTACGCCACGGCCCGGTAGGCGACCGCGGCCACCAGCGAGCCGTCCGCCATCTCCGGGTTCAACTCGCGGCCCACCCCGTAGGCCAACGTCGAGAGCACGCCGACCACCACGCCGCCCGTGCGGCCGTACCAGAACGCGGCCAGCAGCGTGGGCGCCAGGAACAGCGGCCCGGGATCGCCCTCGACGGCGACCCGGACGGCGAACCCGGCAGCGATCAGCAGTGCTATGACAGCCGGCCGCGCGATACGCGAGGTGGCGATGGTCTCTCCTTATGGTTCCAGGGGGCGAGGGGCCTTGCGCCATCCTCTGGGCGCGCGCGCCCTGCGTCAAGTGGCCGGCTACGCCACTTGGCGATCCGCGCCGTCTGCGTCCGCCTCGTCGCGGTCGCGGCCGAGCTCGAACCACACGGTCGCGCCGGCGTCGCGCTCGACGCCCCACTGGTCGGAGAGCTGGTCGACCAGGAACAGCCCCCAGCCGGATCCGGCCTCGGCGGCCTGCTCACTGACCGGGGTCGCCGGCGGCTCGAAGCCGGGACCCTCGTCCTCGACGCTCACGCGCACGCGACTGTCGGCGATGTCGACCGTGAGGACGATCGACTCCTCGGGGCCCACCCGGGCGTGCTTGACGCAGTTGGTGACGAGCTCGGACACCAGCAGCCGGATGTCGAACAGGACGTTCGGATCCAGCCGGTCCTCGAGGCCGGCAAGTGCGAGCCGGGATGCGGTCACGGCGTACGGACCCCCGGCGAGCTCGAAGCTCATCTGATCGTTCATCCTTGGCTTTCCTGCCCTCGCCAGCAGGCCTGGATCGTACGAAAGCGGCCCGCGGCGTGTATTCCCGAGCAACTCGGGGTGCAATCGCGGGTGGGTGGGCGCGCCAGGCGAGCTTGTTAAAGCCCGTCGGTCTAGAGTCCCGCGGTAGGTGATCTGGCTGCTTCGACACGGCGACGCGGCGGACGGGTCTCCGGACGCCGAGCGGGCCCTGACCGACAAGGGCGAGCGTCAGGCCCGGAACGCCGGTCGCGCGCTGAAGAGCCTCGGCGTCGAGCTCGACGCCTGCTTTGCGAGCCCGAAGGTGCGCGCGCGCGACACCGCACGGATCGCCTGCGCGGAGCTCGGGGTGGACGTGATCGAGGAGCCCGCTCTCCAGGGCGGGCCGTTCGACCCGCGCGACATCGCGGGCGACCTCGAGGAGGTGCTGCTCGTCGGCCACGACCCGGATTTCTCGATGGCGGTCCACTCGCTCACGGGCGCGCAGGTGCGCATGAAGAAGGGCGGGCTGGCGGGCATCACCAAGGGCGAGCTTTCGGTGCTGCTGCGGCCGCACGAGCTCGAGGCGATCGCCGGCTAGGCGCCTGCTCGCATGGCCCTGGCCTGCATCGACATCGGGTCGAACACCACGCGCCTGCTCGTGGCCGACGCGCGCGACGGGGCTCTGCGCGAGCTTCTGGCCCAGCGCGTCTTCACCCGGATCGGCAAGAGCATCGGCAAGGACAAGTCGATCCCCGCAGACAAGGTCGCGGAGACCGCTGTGGTCGTCGCGTCACAGGCGCGCATGGCGCGCGAGGCCGGCGCGGCCCACATCGAGGCCGTGGCCACTGCGGCGATCCGCAAGGCCGTGAACCGCGAGGACCTGGCCGCGGCGGTCGAGCGTGAGGCGGGAGTTCCGCTCCGCGTGCTGACCGAGGAGGACGAGGCCCGGCTGTCGTTCATCGGCGCCACCCGGTCGCTGGCGCTGCCGCCGCAGGACACCGTCGCCGTCGTGGACGTCGGCGGCGGCTCGAGCGAGATCGCGGTGGGGACGATGACGGCCGGCGTGCAGTGGTGGGCATCGCTGCCGATCGGGTCCGGCCTGCTCTCCGAGGGCTACCTGCACTCCGACCCGCCCACCGCGCAGGAGCTGGAGCACGCCCGGCTGCACGCCGCGGGAGCGTTCGAGGGCCTGGCCGTGCCGGCCGCCGCCGAAGCGGTCGCCGTCGGTGGCAGCGCGACGTCGCTCAGGCGGCTGGTGGGCGCCGAGCTCCGCCACGACGCGCTGGAGCGCTCGATCCAGATCCTGGCCAGCACACCATCTGCGGAGGTCGCCCGCCGCTTCGACCTGGCGCCCGAGCGGGTCCGGCTGCTGCCGGGTGGCATCGTGATCTTCGACGAGCTGTCGCAGAAGCTCGGCCGGTCGCTGCAGATCGCCGCCGGCGGACTGCGCGAAGGCGTCATCCTGGAGGCACTTGGCTAAACCGCGCGACATTCCCGGCATCGCCCCCGACGCGACCTTCCGCGAGGCCGCGGCCAGCGCGGTCGAGGTGCGGGCCGACGAGGTCTTCTCGTTCCGCGACCGGGCACTCGACACCGGCGACATCGAGGGCGTCCACGACATGCGCGTGGCCACCCGGCGACTGCGCGCGGCGATGGAGATCTTCGCCCCCTGCTTCCCCAAGCAGCAGCACCGCCGCGCGCTGAGGGAGGTCAAGGAGCTGGCCGACGTGCTCGGCGAGCGCCGCGACCCGGATGTGATGATCGACGGGCTGGAGGGCGTGGCCAAGAAGCTCGGCCCCGCCGATCGCTCCGGCATCCGGCACCTGGAGCGCACGCTGCGCGAGGAGCAGGGGGACGCAAACGTGCGGCTGGCCGCGCTGCTCGAGCGCATCGACCGCACCCGTCTGCGCGAGCGGCTGGTGGCCCTCGCGGCGGAGGCGCGGCTCCCATGAAGGCGCGCAAGGTCAAGGGGCTCGACCCGGACGGGCTGCTCGTCGAGAACATGCAGCGCGTCATCGAGGTGCGCACCGACGAGCTGTTCGGCTTCATCCCGGCCGCGCTCGACCCCGCGTGCCAGGACGAGCTGCACGACATGCGCATCGCCGCCAAGCGCCTGCGGTATCTCCTGGAGCTGTCCGAGCCCCTGTTCGGGCCTCCTGCGAAGAGCGCGGCCAAGGAGGTCAAGGCGCTCCAGGACGTGCTCGGCGAGATCCACGACTGCGACGAGCTGATCCCACTGGTGGACCGGCACGTCCGGAAGCTGCACGCGGAGGACGCCGCGGCGATCGTCGCGCGCGTACCCCCGGGCGCCGAGGATCTGAGCCCCTCCCTGTCGAAAGACGCTCCCAACCGCACGCGCTACCGCGGCCTGGAGATGCTGATGGTGCACGCGCGGGCTCGGCGCGACCTGCTCCACACCCGTTTCGTGAACCACTGGAAGGCGCTCGAGGAGCGCGGGTTCCGCGACGAGCTGGACGCGGCCCGCCGGCCGTTGGAGACTCCGATCGAGGAGGGGTAACGTGTCCGATACGGCCACGGAGACCGACACACCCACGCAGGAGGCAGCGGAGCAAGTCGTAGAGCTCCCGCCCGCCAGCGAGCGCTTCCTGAACCGCGAGCTGTCGTGGCTCGACTTCAACGAGCGGGTGGTGGAGCTGGCCGACGACCCGGAGGTGCCGCTGCTCGAACGGGTCAAGTTCCTCGCGATCTACCACTCCAACCTCGACGAGTTCTTCATGGTCCGCGTGGCCGGGCTGCACGACCAGGTCGACGCGGGCATGGACGAGGGCGGCGCGGACGGGCTCAACCCGTCGGCGGCGATCGACGAGATCCAGCGGCGCACCCAGGAGCGGGCGGACCGCAACGCGTCGCTCTGGGAGGAGAACCTCAAGCCCGCACTGGCCGAGCACGGGATCCGGATCGTGCAGTGCGAGGAGTGCGAGGCCGCCGAGCTCGAGACCATCGACCGTGTCTTCGAGGACCAGATCTTCCCCGCACTGACTCCGCTCGCGGTCGGCCCCGGACGGCCGTTCCCGTACATCTCCAACCTGTCGCTGTCGCTGGCCGTATGGCTCCGCGACCCGGAGACCGGCGACGAGACGTTCGCGCGCGTGAAGGTCCCGAAGGAGGTCCTGCCGCGGTTCGTGCAGGCCAACGAGACGACGTTCGTGCCGCTCGAGACCGTGATGGCACGCAACCTGCACGAGCTGTTCCCCGGCATGCAGGTCGTGCGCTACGACATGTTCCGAGTCACCCGCGACGCGGACTTCACGGTGTCCGACGAGGCCGACGACCTGGTGCGCGCCGTGGAGAACGAGCTGCGCCGGCGCCGCTTCGGCGAGGTCGTGCGGCTCGAGGTCGGCGCCGACATGGACGACGACCTGCGCCAGAAGCTGATCGAGTGGCTCGACATCGAGGAGCGCCAGGTCTACGACGTGCTCGGGCTCATGGACCTGGGCGACCTGTGGGAGGTCTACAACCAGGACGGCCACCGCGAGCTGCGCGACCCGCCCTGGACGCCGGTCACCCAGTCACGCCTGCACGCTGAGCCCGGCGAGCGACCCGACCTGTTCGCGGCCATCCGCGCGGGCGACGTCGTGGTCCACCACCCGTACGACTCGTTCAAGACCAGCGTCGAGCGCTTCGTGACCCAGGCGGTGGACGATCCCGACGTGCTGGCGATCAAGCTCACCGTGTACCGGACATCGGACGAGTCTGGGCTGATCCCGGCGCTCATCCGGGCGGCCGAGCGGGGCAAGCAGGCCGTGGCGATGGTCGAGCTGAAGGCCCGCTTCGACGAGCGGCGGAACATCGGCTGGGCCCGATCGCTCGAGGAGGCCGGCGCGCACGTGGTGCACGGCCTGCCCGGGCTCAAGACGCACGCCAAGGCTCTGCTCGTCGTGCGCCGCGAGGGCGACGGCGTGCGCCGCTACGTGCACGTGGGTACCGGCAACTACAACGCCAAGACCGCGAGCCTGTACGAGGACTTCGGCGTCTTCACCACCGACGACGAGATCGCCGACGACGTGATGGAGCTGTTCAACTCGATCACGGGGTACGGCCGGCCCGACGAGTTCCACAAGGCGGTCGTGTCACCCACTCACACGCGCGCCCGGATCATCGACGAGATCGAGGCGACGATCGCCGCCCACGAGCGGGGTGAGGACGCTCGCATCGTGATGAAGATGAACTCCCTGGTCGACGCGGCCTGCATCGACGCGCTCTACGAGGCCTCGCGCGCCGGTGTCACCGTCGACATCAACGTGCGCGGGATCTCGTGCCTGCGTCCCGGGGTACCCGGCGTGTCCGACAACATCCGCGTCGTCTCGATCGTCTCCCGCTTCCTGGAGCACGCGCGCATCTACGGGTTCCAGCGCGGCGACGAACGCGTCTACCTGATCGGCTCCGCCGACCTGATGCCGCGCAACCTGGACTCGCGGGTCGAGCTGCTGATCCCGGTCGAGGACGCTGGGGCCCGGGCCGAGCTGGAGGACACGCTCGAGCGCTGCTTCGCCGACGACACCCACGCCTGGGAGCTCGACGCGGACGCGCAGTGGACCCGGCGCGAGGGCGGCACGCGCGACGCGCAGCGGGAGTTGCTGGAGCGAGCGCTGGACCGGGCCGCGCAGGAGGAGCCGCGGCCCGAGCCCCACGAGCGCGACGGCGGCATCCCGAGCGCCCGCTGACCGGCGTCCCGCGTCAGGGGCGCACGATCCGGAACGTCAGCTGCGCGGGGACGGACTTGTTGCCGGCCATGTCGGTCGCGAGCAGCGTCGCGCGGTAGGTGCCGGCCGGCAGCGCGCGCTTTCCGACCCGGCCGCTGAACGGAACCTTCACCGAGCCCATCTGGTTCACGCGCGTGAGCTTGCCCGCGGCCACGTAGCGGGTGCATCGCTTGGCCCGGGCCAGCGCGCGGGTCGGCTTCACGCAGCGCGTGCCCTTGCGCCGCCCGGCCGCGCGGCGCTGGATCGTGATCTCCATCTTGGAGGTCTCGGACAGCATGTAGCTGAACGCGGTGCCGCGCTTCGTGCGCGCGGTCACCGGCGTCTGCGCGCGGGTGACGGTGAAGACCCGGTTGGTCACTCGGGCGCCGCCCACGAGCGGCATGATCGTGTCGGGCATCACCGTGTCGCCGTTGCCGGAGCTGCCCTCCGGGACCGTGCCGCCCGGCACGCCGGCCGGCGGCGGGTCGTTCGCGGCCGGGCCCGGGTCGAACTCGTAGGCACCGATGTCGGGAGCCGCGCCCAGCGTGCGCTGGAGGCCGTTCAGGTCGAGGGGCCCGTTGAGGGCGTCGCCCGTGCCGGCGTCGATCGCGGGCGATCCGGGGCTCAGCCGGTAGTCGCCGGCCGCCGGATCGCGGAACTGCGGGTTGTCGGTCTGGTTGCCGCCCAGGTCCTGCACGGCGCCGACGACCGAGCCGGTGTTGGAGTGGGAGCGGGCAGCCGTGCCGGGAACGTGGTCCGGGAACGCGCAGCCCGGTATGCCGATGCAGGACGGGTCCGGCTTGCCGGGCTCGAGGACGATCGCCGCGAAGACGCCGCGGGCGATCACGTTGCGGGCCAGCAGGTTCGTGGGTGTCGCGGGCGGCGCGCTCTCGACGCGGATGGCGTGCGAGTCGGTGCCGGTGGCGATCGCCGTCAGGTTGCGGACCTGCGTGTCGCCGGTCATGACCGAAAGCGCTCCGCCCGACGGCCCGGAGGCGCGCAGGAACGAGTCCGTGAGCAGGACCGGGCCCGAGGTCAAGGTCGAGTGGTAGTTGGCGCCGCTCAGCACGGCCCGCCGGACCGTCGTGCGCTGGGCCGCGTTCGCCGGGTTGTAGAAGGAAGCCGCGAGGCCGGCGGAGAGCACGCGCACGTCCTCGGCCGTGCTGCCGTCGCCGCCGAAGAAGAGCCCGCTGGAGCCGGATCCGCTCTGGGTTATGTCGAGCCTGCGCAGCGTCGTGCCGGCCACCACCGCGTTTATGCACGAGCTGCCGCTCGAGGTGGCCGATGCGGTGATGTCCTCGAGGGTGGACCCCGGCGCGGTCAGGTACACGCATGTCGCGCCCGAGGCCAGCGCGAGCTGACGGCCGGTCATCTGCACGTCGCTCCAGAGCGCGGTCGAGTTCGATCCGCTCGCGCGGACGTCGATGTTGGTCAGCGTCGTCCCGGCCGAGCCGGCGACGAGCTGGAAGGTCTTGACGTTGGAGTCGCTGCCGAGGAAAACCGGCTTGGGGCCGGCGTTCGAGCCGATCACATCGACGCGCTTGGTCAGCGAGATCTCCGCGGCGTTGACGTTGTAGGAGCCGGGGGCGACCATCACGGTGTCGCCGTTGACCGTCGGACCGCCGGCGTTCAGGACCCGGCTGTAGCTGCAGGCCGTGCCCGTGGTCAGGCAGCTGCCGCTGTTCAGTCCTCCGGGGGTGATGTAACGGGTGGCGGCGCCGGCCGAGGCGGGGGCGGCCAGGCCCGCGGTGAGCGCAGCGAGGATCGCCGCGCGCGCGAGAGGGGAGTGCATCGCCCCAGCATCTACGAGCGCACCCCGTCTCGCCAGTCCCGATCTCGTCTCAGCGCGGTCTCGCGGCGCGCACGCGACCGGTGGACGGATGTTCACCTTTTTCGCCGCGCGCTCGTAAACACAGCGTGATCTGGCTAACGTGCGCGACGTGAGCTCGGAAGCGAGCCCACAACTTTGGTTGCGGGAGCGTGCGGGGCGTCCTTCGGGGCGCCCCGCCTAGTTCAGGCCCCGTCAGCCGTCGGGCGCGCCACGGGCGAACCCCGCGGGCCGCTCGAGCTCCGGGTGCGACGCGTCCTGGAACTCGCGGAACAGCCCGGTGACGACGAACGCGGTGTGCTCGCCGATGTCGACGGTCATGTCGCCCATGCGCTCGAGCGCGCGGGCGACGAGAACCATGTGCATCGCCCACTCGCGCGTGTCGGGGTCGTCGCCGATCTCGATCGCGATGCGGAAGACCTCGCGGTTCAGCTTGTCGACGATGTCGTCCTGGCGGACCAGGTCCTCGGCCAGCTCGACGTCGCGGTGGGAGAAGGCCAGGCGCGCGTGCTTCATCTGGGCGATCACCTGACGCCCCATCGCCAGGATCTTGCCGAGCATCGCGTCGTCGCGGGGCGGCTCGTGGCCCTCGAGCGGCAGCAGCTTGCAGATGTTCACGCACTGGTCGCCCATCCGCTCGACGTGGCGGATCAGGTGGAGCAGCGCGGCCACCACCCGCAGGTCGGTGGCGACCGGGTGCCTGGCGGGCGAGCAGCGACAGGATCGCCCTGGTGCACCTCCAGGTAGCGGCCGTCGATCCGGTCGTCGTCCGCGATCACCATCGACGCCAGCTCGATGTCCTGGTGCTCGACCGCCTCGAGCGTTCGCTCCAGCGCGTGCCGCGCCAGCTCGATGCCGCCCAGCGTCTGGTCCTCGAGTGCCTTCAGCTCCTCGCGGTACGCCGTGCGGACCTCGGTCATCGGCGTCACCCCACCTTGCCGGTGACGTAGTCCTCCGTGCGCTTGTCCTGGGGGTTCGTGAAGATCCGCTCGGTGTAGTCGTACTCGACCAGCCGGCCCCAGCGGCTCCGCTCGTCGGCGTCCAGGTCGACGATCAGGAACGCGGTGCGGTCGGAGACGCGCGCCGCCTGCTGCATGTTGTGGGTGACGATCACGATCGAGTATTGCTCCTTCAGCTGGAGCATCAGGTCCTCGATGCGGCCCGTCGAGATCGGGTCGAGCGCCGAGCAGGGCTCGTCCATCAGGATCACGTCGGGGGACACCGCGATCGAGCGCGCGATGCAGAGGCGCTGCTGCTGGCCGCCGGACATGCCGAAGGCGTTGTCCTTGAGGCGGTCCTTGACCTCGTCCCACAACGCGGCACGGCGCAGGGCCGACTCGACGATCTCGTCCATGTCGCCCTTCATCCCGAGCACCCGGGGGCCGAACGCGATGTTGTCGTAGATCGACTTCGGGAACGGGTTGGGCTTCTGGAACACCATCCCGATCAGCTTGCGCACCTGGACCGGGTCGATGTCCTGGGCGTACAGGTCCTGGTCGTGGTAGATGATCTCGCCCTCGACGCGCGCGCTCGGGATCAGGTCGTTCATCCGGTTGAGCGTGCGCAGGAGCGTCGACTTGCCGCATCCCGACGGTCCGATCAGCGCCGTGATCTCGCGCTCGTGGATGTTCATCGAGATGTCCTTGACGGCGGGGTTGTCGCCGTAGTGGACGCTGACGTCGCCCAGGCGGAAGACGGCCTCGCGGACCGCCTCGTCGGAGAGCCCGCGTTCCGGCATGCGCTTCATCCCGACATCGATGTGGACCGGCGCCTGCTCGGTCTGGGCTTCAGGCATGTCGTCGTCACCTACCACTTCTGCTCGTAGCGATTGCGGAGGAAGATCGCGACCGAGTTCATGAGGAGCAGGATGCCCAGCAGCACCAGGATTGCGGCGGCGCCGAGGCTGCGGAACTCATCGCTCGGATCGGAGATGAAAGAGAAGATCTGCAGGGGGAGTGCGGTGAAGCGCGAGTCGGTGATCGACTCGGGGTTGAAGCGCGCGAACAGGGCGGCGCCGATCACGATCAGCGGAGCGGTCTCCCCGATCGCACGCGAGAGCGCCAGGATCACGCCGGTCGCGACGCCGGGCAGGGCGCCGGGGAGGACCTGCTTCCAGATCGTCTGCCACTGGGTCGCGCCCAGGGCCAGCGACCCCTCGCGTATCGAGGGCGGCACCGCGCGGATGGCCTCGCGGGCGACGATGATCACGACCGGGAGCACGAGCAGCCCGAGCGTCAGCGCGCCGGCCAGCAGGACCGGCCCCATGTTGAGCGGCGAGCGAACGATGAACGCCAGGCCGAGGATGCCGTAGACGACCGAGGGGACCGCGGCGAGGTTCTGGATGTTCAGCTCGATCATCCGGTTCCACCAGCGCTCGCGGTCGGCGTACTCCTCGAGGTAGACGGCGGTGGCGACCCCGACCGGGATGATGAAGATCGCCACGAGCCCCATCAGGTAGAGCGTCCCGACGATGGCCGACTCGACGCCCGCGGTCTCGGGCCGCACGCGCGAGGGAAAGCTCGTGAGGAAATCGAACGACAGCTTCGATCCGCCGTCGACGATGACGTCGACGATCAGCAGCATCAGCGCGAGCAGCGCAAGGACGACGCTGGCCAGCATGCCCGCCTGGAAGAGCTGACCGCGCACCTGCTCGCCCCGGGAGCGGCGCCCCACGATCCGCCGCGCGGCGGCGACTTCTGCCTGGATCGCGCTCATTCGTAGACCTGCCGGTAGCGGCGTACGAAGCGGATGGAGATGAAGTTCAGGAGCAGCGTCATCACGAACAGCGTCGTGCCGACGGCGAAGATCGTCAGGTACTCGGCCGACGACGAGGAGACGTCGCTGCGGGCCGTGTTGGCGATGAAGGCCGCCATGTTCTGGTGAGGCTCGCCCGGATCGAGGCTCAGGCTGGCCGCCTGGCCGCCCGCGACGAGGATGACCACGGTCTCGCCGACGGCGCGCGAGGCCCCCAGGACGATCGCGGCGACGATCCCGGAGAGCGCGGCGGGCGTGACCACGCGCAGCGAGACCTGGCGCTTCGTCGCCCCCAGCCCGTAGGCCCCCTCGCGGAGCGACCCGGGAACGGCCACCAGGGCGTCGTCGGCCAGCGAGGCGACGGTCGGCAGCACGAGGATGCCGAGCACCAGCCCGGCGCTCAGCGCGTTGAACGTGTTGACCTCGAGGTGGAAGACGCCCTTGAGGATCTCCGGCGTCACGAACGTGAGCGCGAAGTAGCCGAACACGATCGTGGGGATGCCGGCCAGGACTTCGATCGTCGGCTTGACGATCCGCCGCGCGCGGGGGGAGGCGTACTCGGCCAGCCAGATCGCGCAGCCGAGCCCGAGGGGCACCGCTACCACCATCCCGATCGCGGTCAGGTAGAGCGTGCTGAAGATCAGCGGGAGCACGCCGAAGGACTGCTGGTCACCGCCTGACAGCGGGGACCACTTGCTCCCGAACGCGTACTCGCTGAACGGGACCTCGCGGAAGAAGTTGATCGTCTCGCGCAGCAGCGCGAAGACGATCCCGGTGGTGGTGGCGATCGAAAGGACCGCTGCGGCGAACAGCAGCCCCTTGATCGCTGTCTCGCCCACGCGCCGCGGGGTCCACTCCTTCTTGAGGTTCGGAGGCTTGAACCCCGCGGCGCTGGTGTGGGCTTCCATCTCTGGGTCAGCCGCCCACGGCCTGCTTCGACTTGGCCGCCTGCTCGTCGGACATCGGGACGGTCTTCGATGCCTCGGAGATCGTCTTCTGCTGATCCACGGCGAACGTGACGAAGCCCTTGACCTCGGGCCGGGCGAGCGCCTTGTTGCTCACGTACATGAACAGCGGACGGGCGAGCGGCGTGTACGAGCCGTCCTGGATCGACGCCGCGCTGGGCGCGACGCAGCCCTTGCCGCCGTCGACCTTGACCGCGTTCAGCTTCTCCTGGTTCTGCTCGAAGTAGGAGAACCCGAAGTAGCCCATCGCGCCCTCCTCGCCCTCGATGCCGGTGGCGATCTGGTTGTCGTCGGCCGACGTCTGGACGTTCTTCTCGCGCTGCACGCCCTCCTCACCGTTGATCTTGTCGGTGAAGAAGTCGAACGTGCCGGACTCGCTGCCCGGCGTGAAGAGCGAGAAGCTCTGGTCGGGCAGCTTCGCGTCGACGTCCTTGTAGTTCGTCGCGGTCGCCTTGGGACCGAAGATGTCCTTGAGCTGGTCCGTGGTCAGGCAGTCGATCGTCGTGCTCTTGTTGGTCACGACCGTGATGCCGTCATTGCCGACCTGGACTTCCGTGTAGTCGACGCCGCCCTTCTTGCAGGCCGCTATCTCGTCGTCCTCGATCGCGCGGGATGCGTCGGAGATGTCGGTCTCGCCGCGGCAGAACTTCTCGAAGCCGTCGCCGGTGCCGGCGCCGCCCACCGTGATGTTCACGTCGGGCTGCTCCTCGTTGAAGGTCTCGGACGCGGCCTCGGCGAACGGCTGAACCGTGCTCGAGCCGTCGATGGCGATCTTGCCCTTGAGCTGCTCGGACGATGCGCTTGCGTTGCTGCTCTCGCCACCGCCGTTGTCATCGTCGCTGCCGCACGCGGCGGCGCCCAGCGCGAGCGCGAGGAGCGCGAGCGCGGCTGCTGCGAACTTCGTGAATGTGTTCATGGCGCGACAATTGCTCACGGCGGAGCGGAGTCTGTTACGCCGTTGTCACGTTGTTGTGAAGAAGCTGTGAAAGGCCGGAGGAAGGCTCGGCCTCGAGGCGATAGCCGAAGCCGAAATGCGTGTGGATGAAGCACACTTCCGGACGCACGCGCGCGAGCTTTGCCCGCAATTTGCGGACATAGACGTCCACCGAGCGGTCCTCCGGGCGGAACGGGCGGTGCCAGACGGCGTCGAAGAGCTCCTCGCGAGACACGATGCGCCCGCTGCGACGCGCGAGCTCCGTGAGTAGCGCCAGCTCGCGCGGCGCCAGCTCCAGCGGTCGCCCGTCGCACAGCGCGACGAACTCGTCGGGCCTGATCTCCAGCTGCCCGACGCGCAGGGGGCTCTCGTGCGGTGCCTCCATCCCGGCTCGACGATGCCGCCATTTTGCGGGGTCGCGGTTATCGGATCGTGACCACGGTGTGAACAAGTTGTGAAGACGTGCGGGCCGCTTGACCGGACGGCTGATGAGGGGCCTAGACTTGACGGTGAGTTGATCCGCCCGACCGGCTCCATACGACTTGCAGTCATCGACGCGGACAGTGGTTTCGTGCGCGTGCTCGCCAAGCGCCTCGACGGCGCCGGATGGCAATACCGCACGATGGCCGCTCCCGTCCCCGTCGACGACCTCGTGGCCATGCGCCTCAACGCGATCGTGGTCGACCTCGCGCTGCTCGGACCGCGTGCGTGGGAGTTCCTGGAGCAGACGTCGCGCGACCTGCCGGGCCTGGGCATAGTCGTCGTCACCGAGCAGTCGACCGTCGCCCAGCGCGTACGCGGGCTCAGGATGGGGGCCGACGACTGGGTGAACAAGCCCTGCCATCCGGAGGAGGTCATCGCCCGGGTCGAGGCCGTCGTCCGGCGGCGCAAGCGCACGAGCGCTCCCGAGGAGCAGCGCCCGGTCATGGCGGGAGAGCTCGAGATCCGCTCCGACCAGTTCCAGGCCTTCGTCGGCGGGCAGACCGCGGACCTGACGCGGCGCGAGTTCGAGCTGCTCCACCTGCTGGCCGATGCGCGCGGCCAGGTCATGCAGCGCGAGGAGATCTACCAGCGCGTATGGGGCTACGCGATGGCCCACGGCGACCGCTCGGTGGACGTCTTCGTCCGCAAGCTCAGGCAGAAGCTCGAGGCGCTGTCGCCCCGCTGGATCTACATCCACACCCATTTCGGCATCGGGTATCGCTTCCAGCCCGAGCCCAAGGACGGGGAGCCGCCGGCCGACGCGCTCCCGACCGGCTCCGTCCCGGCCGATCAGCTGGACGTCGCAGCGCCGGCCGAGGAGCCTGAGGCCGCCAAGAAGCCGGCCGGCATCGCGGCCACGGGTTGAGCCTGTTCCGCCGCAGCGGGGCGGACCCACGACTGCTCGATCTGCTCGAGGAAGCCGGCGGCAACGTACGGCGCGTCACGGTGATGCTGCGCGACCTGCTGGCCGATTACCCCGAGCACGGCGAGCTCGCGCGCGAGATCCTCAAGTGCGAGCAGGAGGGCGACCGGATCGTCCACGACATCATCTACCGCCTGCACGACCACGGCGTGCGGGCGCCGTTCTCGACGACCGACGCGCACGCGCTGGTCTCGGCGCTGGACGACATCGTCGACTACACCGAGCAGTGCGCGGACCAGCTCGAGCTCTACGCGGTGGAGGCGCCGATGCGGCAGGCGCAGGAGCTGGCCGACGTCCTGGTCGCTGCCGGTGACGCGGTCGCCGCGGCCCTGGACACGCTCCGCGGCCAGGGCGAGCTCGTCCCGCACCTGGTCCGGATCAACCGGCTCGAGAACGAGGGGGACCGGCTCTCGCGCGACGGGATCGCGTCGCTGTTCGCGAAGGGGATCGACCCGATGGTCGTGATCCGCTGGAAGGACATCTTCGAGTCGCTCGAGCAGGCGATCGACTCGTGCGAGTCGGTGGCGCACGTGCTGGAGGGAATCTCCCTGAGGAGCAGGGCGCTGCGTTAGGTGCGAGGGCGCGCCGACTCCGGGGGGCACGCGCACGGGCCGGAGCGTTCGACGTCGGCGATGCCACGCCGGCCGTCGAGCACGACGCTGCAGCAGCGGGTGAGCTCGTCGCGCAGCTGTGCGCGGGCACGCTGGACCCGGGACTTCATGCCTGGCACCGTCACGCCGGCGCGCTCGGCGGCCTCGGCTTGAGTCAGGTCGCCCAGGTCGGTGAGCGTGAGTGCCTCTTGGTAGGGCTCCGGCAGCCGCCGCACGATGGGCTCGAGGCAGCGGGCGAGCTCTCGCCGGCCGCGATGGTCGTCGAGCTCGTCGTCGGCGCCCGGCTCTGCCTCGATGCGCGCGATCAGGTCTTCGGGCGGAAGGGCGGCTTCCTTGACCCGCGCGCGCGAGCGGTAGTGGTCAGTGACGGCGTTGCGCGCGATTTGGTAGGCGAAGGCGTCGAGCCGACCATCGGCGCGCAGCTCGCCCAGGTTCCGGTGCAGGCGCAGCAACACTTCCTGCGCGACGTCGTCGGCCGCATGGCGATCGCTGATCCGGCGGCCGACGAACGCGCGCAGGCGGGCGTGTAGTTCCGCTGCGACCTGGTCCTGGGTCGCTACCGGCATCCGCACCGCCCTGTGGTGGCCTCGTTGCCACAACAGGCACTCTTCTCAGACGACGCACAGCAGGTCGCCTTGACCGTGGGTCCGCAGCAGGTCGCAGCGGGCGTGGTGGACTGGTTCTCGCTCATCGTTGCTCCTTCGTCATCGGACACCTTGGGTCCGTGGTTGTCAAACGGGGCTTCCGCGCGGTCAGCCATAGACGCTCCGGTAGTTGCGGGCGGTCAGCGGCAGGCCCAGCAGCGCGAGCCCGGCGATCGCGAGGAACCCGATCGCGATGTGGTCCCACTGGTAGCCGCTGAGCATCAGCTCGCGCATCGGGCGCAGCACGTATTCGGCTGGGTTGAGGTCGATGACCGCGCGCAGGACCGGGCTCTCGATGTGGTCGGTCGTCTGGTAGGCGCTTGTCAGGAAGATCAAGAGAAACGCCATCGGCTGGATCGCCTGGACTGCTCCCGCGTCTCTGGTGCGGACGGCGAGGTTCGCGCTCACGACGCCGAAGGTGACGATCCCGAGCGCCGTGCCCAGGACGATCATCAGGACCGCTCCAGGGACGCCGGTCTCGACCTGCGAGCCGAGTGCGATCGCCAGCACCAGCACGAGCGCCGCCTGCACCGCAAGGCGCAGGGAGTCGCCGACCAGCCGGCCGAGCATCACGGCGCCGACCGTGGTCGGGGTGGTCAGGAGCTTCTGGAAGTAGCGGCTCTGAAGGTCGGCCGCCAGCGACACGCCGGCGTTGCCCATGCCCGGAACCGTGGCCAGCAGAACGGCCGTCGGAGCGAGGTACTCGAAGTAGTTGTCAGTCGGGAAGCCCGGCAGGTCGGACACGCCGGAGAACAGCCCGCCGAAGACCAGGTACATGATCAGCACGGGCACGATCGAGAAGCCGAGCACCATCGGATTGCGCGGGAACTGCACCAGCGCGCGTTGAGCGAGCAGCAGCGCGTTCATGCGGCCTCTCTTTCGGTGTAGTGGAGGTAGACGGCCTCGAGCGTTGACGCGTTGGCCGAGATCAGCGATTCGGGCGTGCCCTCCACGACGAGAGCTCCGTGGTCGATGATCCCGATCCGGCCGCACAGTGCCTCGGCTTCGTCCATGTCGTGTGTGGTCAGGACCAGCGTGATCCCGAGCCGGCGGCGCAGCTCCGTGAGCGTCTCCCAGATCTCGCTGCGGCTGCGCGGGTCCAGCCCCTCGGTGGGCTCGTCCAGGAACACGATCGGCGGCAGGTGCACGAGCGACGCGGCCAGGTCGACGCGGCGCCTGGTCCCACCGGAGAGAGTCGCCACGCGCTTGCCTGCTGCCTGCTCGAGGCCGACGACGCGCAGCAACAGCCGCGCCCGCCTGACCGCGTCGGCCTTGCGCAGGCCGTGGAGTCGACCCTGGAGGACCATGAACTCCGCTGCCGTCGCGAAGCCGTCGACCCCGACGTCCTGCATCGCGAATCCGATCCGCCGGCGTACCGCGATCGGGTCGGCCACGACGTCGTGCCCGGCGACCCACGCGCGACCGCCGGTGGGCTTGACCAGCGTGCCCAGCATTCCGATCGTCGTCGACTTCCCGGCTCCGTTCGGCCCGAGAATGCCGAACGATTCACCCGCCGCCACTCGCAGCGAGATGCCGCGGACGGCTTCGGTCCCGTCGCGGTAGGTCTTGGTTACGCGGTCCATCACGACGGCATCGCCGATATCGGCGATGCGCGATCCGTCGGCGAGCCCGATCAACTCGGTGAACGCCCGCGTCGCTGAGGTTGAGGAATTCGTCATGCCCCTGAAGACGAACGGGGCCCGCAAAGGATGCAAACGACTGGGCGGCCGTATTCATTGACAAATGCCGATTCAATCGATACACATAGATCGATGGCGATCGATCTGGAGCTTGCCCCCAAGCAGAAGCGACCCGCTGGTGAGCCGTGCTGCGAGCCCGTCGCCTACCCCGACGTCGACCGCAAGCGGGCCGAGCGTCTGGCGAAGGTGGCCAAGGCACTCGGGGACCCGATCCGTCTTCAGCTGGTCGACGTTCTGCGAAAGCACGCAGGCAAGGTCTGCGTGTGCGAGCTGACGCCACTGTTCGACGTCGGCCAGCCCACCGTGTCGCACCACCTGAAGGTGCTGCGCGACGCGGGCATCGTCGCGTCGGAGCGCCAGGGCCTGTGGGCCTATTACTACGTCCTGCCGGAAGCACTCGAGGAGTTCACGTCATGGCTGAGCAGCTGACCAACGACCCGGACACGATCCGCGACGCCGTGCGCGAGCGCTATGCAGCCGCCGCGACCGCCGCGGCGGGTGCCGAGCAGACGAGCTGCGGCACTGCCGGCTCGTCTTGTTGCGGCACGAGTGCACTGAGCGACGATGAGCGCGAGGTCTTCGGGGCCGAGCTGTACGAGGCCGCCGACCGCGACGAGCTGCCCGACGCGGCCAAGCTCGCGTCGCTCGGCTGCGGCAACCCGACGGCGGTGGCCGAGCTGCACGAGGGCGAGACCGTCCTGGACCTCGGCTCGGGCGGCGGCATCGACGTGCTGCTTTCGGCCCGCCGAGTCGGCCCCAGCGGCAAGGCCTTCGGGCTCGACATGACCGACGAGATGCTCGATCTCGCGCGCGTGAACCAGCGCGAGGCGGGAGTCGAGAACGTCGAGTGGCTGAAGGGCCACATCGAGCAGGTGCCGCTGCCCGGCGAGACCGTCGACGTGGTCATCTCGAACTGCGTCATCAACCTCTCCGCGGACAAGTCGCAGGTGATCCGCGAGGCCGCGCGGGTGCTGAAGCCCGGCGGGCGGTTCGCCGTCAGCGACGTCATCGCCGACCCGTCGATGGACGCGGCGACCCGGGCCGACATGCAGCAGTTCACGGGCTGCATCGCCGGTGCGCTGACTCGCGCCGAGTTCGAGAGCGCGCTGACCGACGCCGGCCTGGTCGACGTCGAGATCGTGGAGACGCACCGCGTGCACGAGCACGCCGGCTCCGCGATCGTGCGCGCGCGGAAGCCCTAGTGGCCCACGCCCTGTTCGTCTGCCTGCACAACGCCGGGCGGTCGCAGATGTCGCAGGCGCTGTTCGAGCGCGCGGCCGGTGGGCGACACACGGCGTCGTCGGCGGGCACCACGCCCGGGGACCGCGTCCATCCCGAGGTCGTCGAGGCGATGGGCGAGCTGGGCATCGACGTCAGCGACCGCGTCCCGAGGAAGCTCGACCGCGATGCGGCCGAACGCGCCGACGTCGTCGTGACGATGGGCTGCGGCGACGAGTGCCCCTACATCCCCGGCAAGCGTTATCTGGACTGGGACCTGCCGGATCCGAAGGGCCGACCGCTCGAGGAGGTGCGCGCCGTGCGCGACGACATCGCGCGGCGCGTGGAGGAGCTGGTCAGCGAGCTCGACGGCTAGCCGCGACGATCTCGCGACCGGAAGCTGACGACGAACCGCGCGCCGCCGAGCGGCGAGTCGTCGACGACGACCTCCGCGCCGTGGCGCGCGGCCTGCTGGGCGACGAGCGCGAGCCCGAGGCCCGAGCCGGGGGCGTCGGCGGAGTCGAGTCGGGTGAACGGCTCGAAGATCCGGGCGCGCGCGTCCTCCGGGATCCCCGGGCCCGCGTCGTCCACGATCAGTTGCGGGACGGGCCCGTCGGTCAGCCGGACCTCGGCACCGGGACCGCCGTGGTGCACGGCGTTCTGGATGAGGTTGCCGACGAGCATTCGCAGCCCGGCGTCCCAGCCGTGCACGACCACCGGGCCCTCCGGCAGGTCCGTGCGCAGCTTCGCCGTGCCCTGCTCGGCCGCCACCTCGGCGACGACCTCGGCCAGGTCGACGTCGGCGTCCTCGCCCGGCGCCGCGTCGCCGCGGGCCAGCGCCTGCAGGCCGTCGAGCAGGTCGACCAGCCGGCGCTGCTGGGCCAGCGCGTCCTCGACCATCGCGGTGCGCCGCTCCGGGTCGAGCTCGGGGTGGCGCGCGATCGAGGAGAGCGTGGCCTGCACGCTCGTCAGCGGGGTCCGCAGCTCGTGCCCGGCGTCGGCCGCGAAGCGCCGGGTGGCGTCGAGCGCGCGGCGGCGATCGCCCGCCGAGCGGGCCAGCCGGGCGAGCATCTCGTTGAAGCTCCGGGCCACGGAGCGGATCTCGCGGGGCCCGTCGTCGGCCGGGACCGTGCGCGTCAGGTCCTCGTCCTCCGCGATCGTGGTCGTCGCGCGGCGCAGCCGGCGCAGGGGGCGCAGCGCCAGGTCGGCCATCAGCCACGTGCCGAGAGCGGCCAGCAGCAGGCCGGCCAGGCCGATGTACGCCAGGCGCCGGTTCAGCCGGTCGACCCGGTGCTCGAGCGGGCCCAGCTCCGCCGTCACCTCCAGCCTGACCAGCCCGCCCAGCCCGGCGTCGCGCAGCTCGACCCCGTAGGAGCGGTAGCGCTTGCCGCGCAGCGTGATCGTGCGCAGCCCGGGGCGGGCCGCGTGCGCCGCGAGCGCGGGCCCCGCCTGGAGCAGCACCGTGTCGCCCAGCACGAGCCGCAGCGACGTGCTGGTCGCGGACAGGACCGCGTCCAGGCGGCGGTCGCCCTCGGGGATCTGCTGCTCGATCGCGGCGATCGCCGTGTCCTGCGAGAGCTCGGCGGTTCGTTCCAGCCGGTCGTCCAGCGAGTCGCGCTCCGTGTCGTCCACGTAGCGCGCGACGATCGTGCCCGCCACGCCGATGACGGCGGCCAGCACGAGCGTCACTCCCAGGGTCAGACGGCCACGAAGGCTGCGCACCGGGTCAGGGTCGCAGGACGAATCCGATCCCGCGAACGGTGTGCAGCACGCGCGGCTCGCCGTCGGCTTCCAGCTTGCGGCGCAGGTAGCCGACGAAGACGTCGGTCACGTTGGTCCCCGGGTCGAACGTGTAGCCCCAGACCTCCTCGTGCAGGACCTCGCGATCGAGGACCTCGCCGGGACGGCGCAGGAAGACCTCGAGCAGCGCGAACTCGCGCGGGGTCAGGTCCAGATCGCGGCCGCCGCGCGTGGCCCGGTGAGCGCGGGCGTCGAGCTCGATGTCCCCGACGTGCAGCACCGACCGCGACTCGACGCCCGGGCGGCGCCGCAGGAGGGCGTGCAGCCGGGCCGCGACCTCCTCGACCGCGAACGGCTTGACCACGTAGTCGTCGGCGCCCGCCTCGAGCCCGCGGACGCGATCGTCGACCTCGTCGCGCGCCGAGAGCACGCACACCGGCGTCTCGTCGCCGGCGGACCGCAGCCGGCGCAGCACCTCCAGGCCGTCGAGGTCGGGCATCGTCAGGTCGAGCAGCACGACGGCCGGCCGGGTCCGCTCGAGCGCCTCCAGGGCAGCGCGGCCGCCCGACGCGGGAACGACCTGGAAGCCCTCCAGCTCGAGGCCGACGGCCACCGACCGCCGGATCGCGGCGTCGTCGTCGACGAGCAGGACCAAGGGGCCCTGCCTGCCGTCGTCGCTATCGGCGCTCACAGTCGCCGCTGATGACGTCGAAGGAGTCGCGTGCGGAGATGCGGTCGGTGCCCGGCCCGCACGACACGCGGTCACCGCGGCCGTCCCGGACGTTGATCGCGTCGTTGCCGCCGCCGCCGAAGATCACGTCGTTGCCGCCGCCGCCGGAGATCCGGTCGCTTCCGGCGCCGCCGAGGAGCTGGTCGTCGCCGGGCCCGCCGGCCATCACGTCGCGTCCCGCGTCGCCGAACATGACGTCGTTGCCGCGGCCGCCGGTCATCCGGTCGGGGCCGCCCCGGCCGCCCATCCGGTCGTTGCCCCCGCGCCCGTTCATGTCGTCGGAGGCCGGGGTGCCGACCAGGCGGTCATTGCCCGGCCCGCCGTTGCGCACGGCCGCGGTCTGCACCTGGGCGAGCGCGGTCGATCCCCCGGTCAGGGCAACGAGGGCGAGCAGCAGGGCTGCGGGGCGGCAAATCCGCATCACGTCATGGTGCACGAGGGCGCGGTGGCGCGGACGGCTCTCTCATGAAGCTCTAATTGTCCGTGAAGACTGTGTGAGATGCGCTTCGTTCCCGTGTGCCGACACGGGCACGCTGACACTCGTCAGCCATCGATGACGGGAGAGGCAACATGCAATTGACGACCAGGAAGGCGACGGCCTGCTTCGCTGCGGCCATCGCCCTGGTGCCGGCGGCCGCCATCGCGGCGACGATCGAAGGCGGCCCGGGCAACGAGCACCTGCGCGGCACCAACGCCGCCGACCAGATCGACGGCAACGGCGGCAACGACCGCATCTTCGGCCGCAAGGGCGACGACCAGCTCCGCGGCGGCCCCGGCAACGACCGGATCTTCGGCGGGCGCGGCACCGACACGGTGTCGGGCGACGCCAACGACGCCGGCGACCGCACCTCGTTCGACTTCCTGTCGGGCAACGCCGGCAACGACACGATCAACGGCGGCGACTCGGCCGACCGGATCTTCGGTGGCAGCGGCAACGACACGAACAACGGTGAGAACGGCAACGACAAGATGGCCGGCGGCACGGGCGACGACACCCAGAGCGGCGGCCCGGGCAACGACCTGATCTTCGCCAACCTCGGCGCCGACACGACGAGCGGCGGCGACGGCAACGACCGCCTGTGGGCGCTCGCCCGCGGCGACGTCCATCCCGGCCCGAACGGCGAGGTCGACCAGACCGGCGACTCGCTCGACGGCGGCGCGGGCGACGACTCGTTCCGCACCCGCGACGGCGAGGTCGATCGCATCACCTGCGGCGACGGCAACGACACCGCGTTCCTGGACACGGCCGACGTGATCACCGACCTCACGGCGGACAACGCGAACGGGTCTTGCGAGAGGGTCATCCGCAGGGCCCCGAAGAGCCGCGACTCGCGGTCCGAGGACGCGCAGCAGGCGCCCGCGTCGGCCAACGAGTAGCAACAACCCCCCAGCGCCAGCCGCAGGTCCGGCTCGCCCACCCTCCAGGGCGAGTCGGCCTGTCGGCTTTCTAGGACGGGGTGGGCACCGGATCGAGCCCGCGGGCCATGAGCCGGCGCGGGCCGGAGTTGACCAGCGCGCGTGCCACGCCGGGCGCCACTCCGGCGGCGGTCAGCGCGTCGTGGCCGGCCGTCAGCGCGGGCGGGCGCGCGGCGCCGTGAGCGTCCGACGCGATCGCCGCCACGAGGCCCAGCTCCACGAGCCGTAGCGCGACGCGGCGGGCGGTCTCGCCATGCTCTCCGGTGAGCGACCCGCAGTTGACCTGCAGGGCGCTGCCCGCCGCGAGCTCACGGTCGAGGCTCAGGTGGTTCCAGGACAGCAACCCGGCGCTGCGCTCGGGGTGGGCGAGGACGACGGCGAAGCCCCGGTCGCGCAGCTCGTCCGCGCAAGCCGACACCTCCGGGCTGAGCCCGTCGAACGGCGTCTCCAGCAACAGCCAGCGCCGGTGCGGCGGCCCCTGGGCGATCATGTCCAGCTCGAGCTGCCGCAGCCGGCCGACCATGTCGTGGCCGAGCTCGCCGCCGACCGCCACCGACACCGGGACGTCGTCGTGGGCGAGCGCGGACTTGACCGCACGTGCGCGCTCGCGAAGCTCCCAGACGTCGGTCAGGTAGTCCGACCGGACGTGCGGAGTCGCGACGACAGTGGAGGTGCCGTCGCGGGCGGCCGCCCAGGCCAGGTCGACACACTCGGACATCGTCGCGGGGCCGTCGTCGACCCCTGGCAGCAGGTGGAAGTGGATGTCGGTTCGGGCGCCCAACACGTCGTCTCCATGGTCATGTTCGGCGCGTGTGCAGGCCTTTCTGTGAACAGCCGGTGACGGCGGTGTGACGGTCGCGTTAACGGGTGAGGGGACCGTCGGGCGCTTCACGAGCAAGTAACAGCCGCTTCACCGCGCGGTCACGGGAGCGCCCTTCCGCGAACCTAGGTTGGGGCCATGCGCGCCGTAGCCGCCTCGCTTCCCCGCGGTGCGATCGCCCGCGAGGCGGCCGCCGCCCGGCTGAGTGCCTCGCTGGCGGGTGGCGCGCAGACCACTGTCCACGTGGCCGCCTACGAGCTGGAGGCGACCGATGTGCGCGCCGTCGTGCTGCGCCGGCCCGAGCGGCTGGCCGGCTGGTGTGCGCGGCATGGAGTGTCCGACGCGATCGTCGGCGGGTTCTTCATCCGCTCCTCGGGGCGTCCGCTCGGCGAGGTGCGCACGCACGGCATCCCGCGGATCTCGAAGTCGTTCCTGGCGCCGTGGGACCGCGAGCGCGCCTGCGTGCACGTCCACCGAGCCCAGGTCAGGATCGCCCGCCGCCCGGACCTGCCCGCACGCCCGCCGGGCGACCTCGTGCAGGCCGGCCCGCTTCTGGTGGCCCACGGCGAGCCGGTCTTCCGCGACGGCGAGGACCCCGAGGGCTTCTCCGCCGGCAGCGCGCAGTTCGACTCCGACATCACCGCCGGGCGCCACCCCCGCGCGGCGCTCGGCGTGGGGCAGGGCCTCCTGCTCGCCGTGGTGTGCGACGGGCGCGCACCGGGGGACGCGGGCCTGACGCTCGGCGAGTTGGCCGTGCAGATGGCGGAGCTCGGCGCCGAGCACGCGATCAACCTGGACGGCGGCGGGTCGGCCTCGCTCGTGTGCGCGGACGAGCTCGTCAATTCGCCGCGCGAGATCGACGGGGCTCCGATCCCCGGCGGCCGGCCGATCGTCACGGCGCTCACGATCGGCGCACGCGCGTAGCCGCAGCGGGAGCGGGCTTCCAACCGCGCTGGACGAATGGACCGTGCGCGGGCGCGGCGAGCCCGTCGATATCGAGGGGGTGATGGTTCCCCCGTTGGCAGAACGGATCGGGCTGACGACCGCGCCCGACCCGCCCGCCGCCGCGGTGGCGGAAGCGCGCTCGGATGCCGGGCTGATGGCGCGATCGCTGATGTACCTGTTCGCGGCCGGCGGCGCCATCTGCCTGCTCTCGCTGCTGTTCAGCGGACCCGAGGTCGAGCGCGCGCGGATCGTCGCGACCGCCGCGGCCGCGTTCAGCATGGCGCTGCTCCTGATCGTCGCCTACGACCGGACCCCCAGCTGGGGCTTCGATGCGCTGCTGGCCTGCGGCACGGTCCTGATCGAATGGACGGTCTGGGCCAGCGGCGACTCCACCAGCGCCTACGCGATGCTGTTCTTCTGGGTCGCGATCTACGCGTTCTACTTCCTGCCGCAGTGGCGCGCCGCGATCCAGCTCGCGATAGTCCTGCTGGCCTACGGCGCGATCCTCGCGCTCAACCGCGACGGCTCCAGCGCCGCCGTCATCCACTGGGCGATGACCAACGGCGCCCTGATCGTGGCCGGCGCGCTGATCGGCATGCAGCGGGCCCACACCCGGCGGGTCGTGCGCAGGCTGTCCGACGACGCGCGGCGTGACACGCTCACGGGCCTCGTCAACCGCCGCGGCTTCCAGGAGCTGTTCGAGAACGAGCTCGAGCGCGCGCGACGCACCGACGGGCAGCTCGCCGTCATCGTCGCCGACCTGGACCACTTCAAGTCGCTGAACGACCGCTTCGGCCACCAGGCCGGCGACGCCGCGCTCCAGCGCGTGGCCGAGATCTTCGAGACGGTCACACGGCGCATCGACACCGTCGCGCGCATCGGCGGCGAGGAGTTCGCGGTGATCGTCCCGAGCACCGATCACCACGCGGCGTACATCCTGGCCGAGCGGATGCGGCGCGAGGTGCGCGAGACGTTCGCCTCCGACCCGTCGGGGCTGACCGTGTCGATCGGCGTCGCGGCGTTCGGCCTGCACGGCGCGAGCACCGAGGGCCTGATCCGCAACGCGGACGAGGCGCTGTACGCGGCCAAGCGCCTGGGCCGCGACCGCTCGGTCGTCTACTCGCAGGACATCAGCGGAACGCTGCTCGTGGT
Organism: uncultured Actinomycetes bacterium; assembly: GCA_963724205.1. Classification (GTDB taxonomy): domain Bacteria; phylum Actinomycetota; class Thermoleophilia; order Solirubrobacterales; family Thermoleophilaceae; genus CAVRTK01. The sequence continues at coordinate 690,883 of CAVRTK010000001.1, forward strand.
GGAGGGTCAGCCCGAGGAGGCCGATCCGGAGCTTCACCGCAACACCGTCCTGGCGCTCGCCGAGGTGGTCGACACCCGCGACCACGGCTCGACCGATCACTCGCAGCGGGTCGGGCGCTACGCCGCGGCGACCGCGGAGGCGATGGGCCTCCCGCGCGAGGTGATCGAGCGCGTCCGCTTCGGCGGCATCGTCCACGACATCGGCAACATCGCCGTCTCCGAGGGCATCCTGCGCAAGCCGGGCTGGCTGACCGCCGACGAGTGGGCGGAGATCCGGCGCCACCCGGAGGTCGCGGCCCGGATCCTGCGCGGGGCCAGGTTCGAGGACGTGTCGGGCTGGGTGCACGCGCACCACGAGCGCCCGGACGGCAACGGCTACCCGCGCGGGCTGGACGCGGGCGAGATCCCGCTCGAGGCACGCATCCTCGCGGTGGCCGACGCCTACGAGGCGATGCGCTCGCACCGGTCCTACCGCGCCGCGCTCGACCCCGCCGCCGCGCGAGCGGAGCTCCGCCGCTGCTCGGGCACGCAGTTCGACGAGCGCGTCGTCGCCACGTTCATCGCGCTGCTCGACGCCGGGCTGGACGAGCCGGCCGGCGTGCCGCAGGCGTTCGCGGCCTGAGAACGCGAAAGCCCCGCACCAGGCGGGGCTTCCGGTCCAGCGTGCTTCCGGCGTGGGCTACGGCGCGTCGTAGACCTGCGCGTTGCCGCGGCCGAGCTCCATGGTGCCCTTGTCCTCGTCGTCCTGGAGGTCGCACGGGCTCTTCGGATCGTCGTTGAGCGCGACGATGTCGTTCTCCGCCATCGCACCCTCGCCGTTGTCGACCACGTAGACCGCGAAGACGTCACTCGGGTCCTCGCTCTTGTGGCCGTAGATCTCAGCCATCTTGCCGTCCACCGTCAGGCAGTCCACGATCCCGTGGAACTTGGTCTGGCTCTGCCCGGTGCCGGCGCTGCGGTCCACGACCTGAACCTGGCCCTTCGCCGCGTCGGAGTTGCCCTGGGCGGTGAACGCGATCGTGTTCCCCGCTCCCGTCGTTCCGATCAGCGTCTGCCCGCCGCCGGTCACCCGGTCGTTCGGGCTACCCGCGCTCGCGGCGGTTACCGACAACGCCACCACAACTACTGCGGCGGCGAGTGCACGCGCCCCTGTTCGCATGCGCTCCTCCTATGTGTAAGGCCCATCCGTGGAGTTCTGGTGCGCGATCCGTGGCACCCCTGCCTGGACGTACGCTCCCCCCGCGCCGGGGCCGGGCCCCGGTGCGCGCGGCATCGTAACGAGGGTCTCCGCGCCGTGCGCCGCTTCGCGCGCCGCGAGCTAGGAGACGATCTTCAGCGCGCTGGCGTATGTGTCGCCGAGTTCCGACTGGATCGCCATATGCAGGTAGCCGGCGCCCTCCAGCTGGCGGGCATGCGCGAGCGGTCCGGCGTCCATGACCCGGAGGCCGGCGCTCTCGGCGAGCTCCCGGACCTTGGCCTTGGCCTCGTCGTCGTCGGAGGCGACGAAGACGTCGAGCGGCTGGCCGGCCACGTTGCCCTCGACGAGCGAGCCTGCGAACGTGGTGTTGAACGCCTTGACGACCTTCGCGCCGGGCGCCTTCTGGGCGATCTCCTGCGCGACCGAGCCGGCCTCGACGATGAGCGGCGCGTACGTCTGCAGGTCGACGGGGTTGGTGATGTCGACCACGGTCTTGCCGGCGAGCTGGTCGCCGTAGCGGCCGATGACGTCGTCGATTGCCTGGTACCAGACGGCGAGCACGACCACGTCGCCGGAGAGCGGGTCGCCAACGGTGCCTGCGCGTACATCGCCGGAGAGCTCACCGGAGAGCGCCTGTGCCTTGTCCGGCTCGGTGCCCAGCAGCGTGACGGTGTGGCCGCCGGCCAGCGCACGGGTGGCGATGCCGCGGGCCATGTTGCCGGTGCCGATGATCGTGATGTCCATGTCGCTGCCTTTCCGAGGGGTGTGCTCGAGGAGTACGACAAGCATCGCGCCGCCCACGTCCACTTCACATGGGTGGGTCGGGCCGATGCATGGACTTCCCGCGAATGGCGCGGAAACGACGGAAGCCCCGCAACGGCGGGGCTTCCATGGAGCGCGAGCGACCGGACTCGAACCGGCGACCTCCGGCGTGACAGGCCGGCGTTCTAACCAACTGAACTACGCCCGCTGAAGCCCCCAATCTAGCGGACGAGCGCAGGCGTGTCCCGGAAACGAGTTAAGTTCTCCCCAGCGCCTATGGCCCGTCCGGCAGCCCTCATCGAGGAGCTTGACAAGACGCTCCCGGACCGTCCCTTCTCCGTCGAGATGTGGGACGGCTCCACGCTTCCGGCCACGAACGGCGGCGGGCCCGCGTTCCGCGTGCGATCGCCGCGGGCGATCAGCCGCGCACTGCGGGCGCCCGGCCAGCTGGGGATCGGGCGCGCGTACGTGGCCGGCGACCTGGAGGTGGACGACATCGACGCGGTCATCGCGCTGCTCGAGGAGTGGAAGCCGCCACCGCTCGACCGCGCCGCACGCGCCCGGCTGGGGCTGGCCGCGGTTCGCGCCGCCGGGCTGCACCGGCCGCCCCGTCGTTCGAGCGCCGAGCTCGTGCCCCGCGGCCGCCGGCATTCGAGGGAGCGTGATGCCCGGTCGGTCCGCCACCACTACGACGTCTCGAACGAGTTCTTCGCGCTGTTCCTCGGCCCGACCATGACCTACTCGTGCGCGGTCTTCCGTGACGGCGCCGAGACGCTCGAGGACGCCCAGCGCGAGAAGCACGAGATGGTCTGTCGCAAGCTCGCCCTGGAGGAGGGCGAGCGGGTGCTCGACGTCGGCTGCGGCTGGGGCGCGTTCGCGATCCACGCCGCGCGCGAGCACGGCGTCCACGTCACCGGCATCACGCTCTCCGAGCCGCAGGCGCGGCTGGCCCGCAGTCGCGCGCAGGAGGCGGGCGTGGGGGACCGGGTCGAGGTCCGGGTCATGGACTACCGCGACGTCCCGGACGGCGAGCGCTACGACGCGGTCGCGTCGATCGGCATGGTCGAGCACGTCGGCGCGGTGCAGATCGACGACTACGCCCGCCACCTTGCGCGCGTCCTCCGCCCCGGTGGCCGCCTTCTGAACCACGGGATCGCGCGGCTGCGCCACTCGGACCCGGAGGCCGGCCAGTTCTCCGAGCGCTTCGTCTTTCCCGACGCCGCGCCGCTCCACCTGTCCAGGTCCACCCTCGCGCTCGAGCGCGCCGGGTTCGTGACCGAGCACGTCGAGGGGTTCGCCGAGGACTACGCCCGCACGCTGACCCACTGGATCGACCGCCTCGACGCGAACCTGCCCGAGGCCAGGCAGCTGGCCGGCGACGAGCGGGTGCGGGTCTGGCGCCTCTACCTGCGCGCCGCGCGCAACGGCTTCCAGGTCGGCTTCACGTCGATCTACCAGGCGCGTTGCCGCCTGCCCGGCTGAGCTGGCGGGCGCCTGAACATCGGTCTCGAGAAGTAGCGTCAGGCAATGAGACGACGCCCCGACCGCACGCTGCTGGCGCTGCTGCTTCCCCTGGTGGCGTTCATCGCGTTCGGGATCTCGCGTGTCGCCGCCCCGGTCTCGCTGATCGGGCTGGTGTTCGACCACCCCTGGGCCTTCGCGCTCGTGTCGATCGCCGTTGTCGTCGGCGGGGCGGGGCTGCTGTTCATCCGCCCGATCGAGCTGAAGGTCGCGTCCGTGCTCGCGCCGTCGCGCGAGCCGACCGCCGCCGAGCGTGATCGGTTAAACGCCCTGCTCGACCGGATCGGCGAGAGCGCGCGCGTTCGCACACGGGGCCTCGTGCTGGGCGTGCAGGACACGGGAGAGCTGAACGCCAGCGCCGGCGCCTGGCGGATGCTGTTCGTGACCGATGGCGCGCTCCGCCGCGACGAGCGCGATCTCGAGGCGGTGCTGGCGCACGAGCTCGGCCACCACCGCGGGCTGCACCCGATCGCGACGGTCGTCGTCTGGTGGCTGTCGCTGCCCGGCGAGGCGCTGGCGGCGGTCTACCGCGCGCTGCGACGGCTGGCGATGCGGCTGACGCACCGGGTCCGCCCCCTCGCGGTCGTCGTGCAGGTGCTGCTGATCGTCTGGCAGATATCGGTGATGTGGATCTTCTACGCGGGCGAGCTCTTGTCCCAGCGCGCGGCGCGGGTGTCCGAGTTCGCCGCCGACCGCGCGGCCGCCGACTGGGGCTACGGCGATGACCTCGCGCGCCTGTACGCGTCGCTGCCCGAGCCCGAGCCGGAGGGCCTGGTCGCGCGGCTGCGCGCCGACCATCCGCCGATCGGCGATCGGATCGAGCGGCTGGTGCCGGGTGGACGGGAGGCGGTCAGCCCTCGAGGGCCTTGACGCCCTCGCGCCGGCCCTCGCCGCGCTCGAAGAAGTCCCACACCTCGACCACGTTGCCCTCGGGGTCCTCGACGTAGAGCGACCGGTCGCCGCCCTCGTGCTCGTGCGGGCCCTCGACCCGCGGCGCTTCTCTCGCGCGCACGCGCTCGGCCAGGTCGTCGAGCGTTCCCGGATCCGCGGCGAACGCGAAATGGACGTGGCGGCCGCCCTCGTCGCCGAACTCCTTCTGGCCGGGCGACCAGATGCCGAGCCGCGCGTCGCGCCCGGCGGCCAGCCAGATCCGGTCGTCCTCGCGCGCGAGCACGTCGAGGCCGAAGACCTCGGTGTAGAAGGACTCGAGGCGCGCCAGGTCGCGCGCCTCCAGCGTCAGCTCGCAGAAGCCGTCGATGCTCACCGCCGAGGTACGTGCCCGGGTCCTGGGCCGGATCACGGTTAGGATCGCGTCCGTGGAGATCCAGGGAAGCAGGGTCCTCCTGACCGGAGCGACCGGCGGCATCGGCCGAGCGATCGCCCGCGCGCTCCACGAGCGCGGCGCCCACCTGCTGCTGAGCGGGCGGCGCGAGGAGGTGCTGGCCGAGGCCGTCGACGAGCTCGGCGGCGACCGGGCCGAGTCGCTGCCGGCCGACCTGAAGTCGCCCGAGGCGGCGCGCGAGCTGGTCGAGCGGGCCGGGCGCGTCGACATCCTGGTCGCCAACCACGCGCTCCCGGGCAGCGGTCGCCTCGACGAGTACACGATCGAGGAGATGGACCGCGCGCTCGACGTCAACTTCAAGGCGCCGATCCACATGGCCCACGCGCTCGTCCCCGGGATGGTCGAGCGAGGCTCGGGGCACCTGGTCTTCATCTCCTCGATCTCCGGCAAGGTCGCGAGCGGCGGCGGGTCCCTCTACTCCGCCGGCAAGTTCGGCCTGCGCGGGTTCGCGACCGCGATGCACGACGAGCTGCGCGACGACGGGGTCGGGGTGACGACGGTGTTCCCCGGGTTCATCTCCGACGCGGGCATGTGGGCCGACACGGGGCTGAAGCTGCGCAAGGGGGTAGGCACCCGCACGCCGGAGCAGGTGGCGGACGCCGTGATCAGCGGGATCGAGAAGAACCGCAGCGAGATCGACGTCGCCCCGCTGCAGGTGCGCGCGGGCGCGTGGGCGGCGGGTGTCTCGCAGTCGGCGGTGCAGCGCATCCAGCGCGCCGCGGGCGCGCAGGAGATGGCCCAGCGCATGGCCGAGGCGCAGCGCGTCAAGCGCTGAGCAGGCGCCGACGCGCCAGCCGCCGTTTACCGGCCCCGCGCGGTTGGGAACCAATTAGGGACAGCGCGCGGATCGGGGGAGGCCGCGCGCAGTTTTTCATGTCGGGACGAACAGGGGAGAAGTCTTGATGCACTCGCGCGTGCTCGCGGCGCTGGCCGCGATCGTGGCACTGTCTCTGGCGGCCACCGGAACTGCTGCGGCGAGCTCGTCCTCGACGCCAGACCGCGCGAAGCCGCGCTGGTTCACGAAGAAGTTCCAGAAGAAGCTGCACAAGCGCGACGAGAGAGGCATCAAGCTCTCCAACGAGCGCATGAACACGTCCTGCCCGGGGGTCCAGACCGGCCCCGGCGTGCAGGCCAACGGCTGCATCGTCACCGGCTGCACCGCCAACTTCATCTTCACCGACGGCACGAGCAAGTACGTCGGCACCGCACGGCACTGTTCTGATGGCGTGGGCACCCGCGTGGCGATGCAGGTCGACACCACGACCGTCGCCGACATCGGCACGGTGGTGAAGCAGACTTCGGGCGACGGCGAGCCCGGCAACGACTTCGCGCTGATCAAGATCGACGCGGACGTCGTGTCCAAGTGGGGCGTCGACCCCGCGATCCCGGTTGTCGGCGGGCCGAACGGCGTCTACACGGGCTGCGGCCCCGAGGCGATCAAGTTCTACGGGCACGGCTACGGCGTGGCGGTCGCGCAGGGCAAGCCCGGCGGCGGCCTGGCGACCAACTGGAACAACGACGGCTTCGGCTGGACCGGTAGCGGCCTGCCCGGCGACTCGGGCAGCGGCGTCGTCACCTCGAGCGGCCAGGCGGCCGGCGACCTGACCCACCTGATCGTCGACGTGGGCGGCTACCCGGGATCGAACATGGCGGGTATGCGCGCCACCGCGATCCTGCGCTTCCTGGGCTCGGGCTACTCGATCGTCAACGCCGACGGATCGACGTCGCGGGCGGACACGACGAACTGCTCGTCGGGACTGCCCTTCTAGGCCGGCGCCTTCGCCTTCGACCACTCCTTCTTGTGGACGCGCTTGGCGGCCTGGTACTCCTCCAGCGCCTTCGCCGAGTCGACGTCGCCAAGCGTGGGGTGCCAGGGGATGAGGCCGTCGGCCGCCTTGACGCCGAACCGCTTGGCCAGCACCGAGCCGAGCGCCTTGACCTTCATCTCGCCGAAGCCCGGTAGGCCGGCGAGGTTCGCGCGCAGCTCGTCGGAGTCGGCGGCGTCCGTCCAGACGCGCGCGGCGTCACCGTCGTAGTGGTCGCGGACGTGGACGGCGAGGGCTTGCACCTTGCCGGCCATCGATCCGGGGAAGCGGTGGATCGCGGGACGCTCGCGGAAGATCGGCTCGAGGTCGGCGTCCGCGATTGCGCCGGCGTCGAGTGATCCGAGCCGCTCCTTCAGCGCCAGCGGCCCGGCGAACGCCTTCTGAACGGTGACCTGCTGGTCGAGCGCGAAGCCGATCAGGAGCGCCATCGGGTCGGTGGCGATGAGCTCGTTGGCCTCGTCGGAGTCGGTGAAGTGCAGACGATCGGGCATGGTTCGATCGTACCGGGCAGGCGATGAGCCTCAGGGGTCAGCTCGGCCTCGCGAATGTGATCTGCACGCCCGCCTCGGAGCAGCCGGCCTTGAGCGTGTCGAGCGCGAAGGCCTCGGCCGGGCCGAGCGCGCCCGCGGCCGCAGGTGCTCCGGCGACGATGTGGTCGGCGCCCCAGGCGAGGAGCTCGCCCGTCAGCTCATATCCCTCGGGACCGCCCAGGTGGACTTCTGCCATCGGCGCGCCTTCCGTGTCGTAGGCAATCGCGACCACATGGACACGGCCGCGGGCCCGCTCAGAGGCGGTCGGCCCGCCGGTCGAGCCGCGCACGATCCGGCGCGACGCAGCCTCATAGGCCCGGCGCATCCCCGGGAGTGCAAGCGCCCAGGTGCCGACCCTCGAGCCGGCGTGCAGAACTCGCGCCGTCCGGCCTGGGCTCCGCCCGAGCCATCCCTGGTAGGCGTTCACCTCGAGGACCTGCGGAAAGGTGCGCGGCAGGGCGATGTGCTCCGAGCCGCCGAACGAGATGGCGCCTCGCTCCTGCCCGTCAAGGGAAACGGTTCGGTAACGCTCGCCGCCGCGCACGGTGACGATTTGACCGTCGCGGTAGGCGAAGCTCGGCAGCACCGCTGCGCTCGCCCACGAGGCCCGGGTGCCGCCGCTGAACCCGACCCTCCCGTCGTAGAAGTAGCCGGTGTCGATGCGAACGGCTCGCCCGCGCGCGTGATGCAGCGCGACGGCTCCCGCGAGGTTGCCGAGCACGCATTCCCAACCGAACGCGGTCAGCATCGCGACCCCGGCCGCGGCGGCGCGGGGACCGTAGGACTCGAAAACTCGCCGGGTGAATCCGGGTTCCCCGTTCGAGTCGAGGTAGTGCGCGCCCGCTTCAAGGGCGGCCTCGGCGGCCGCGTCGCCGAGGCGTGCAAATGGGCCGACGGTCGAGATCAGCACGTCTCCCCGACCAACGAGTCCGCGGGCGGACTCAGGGACGCCGACGTCCGCCTCGGCAACGTCGAGGCCCCCGCCGAGTTCGGCTGAGAGGGCGCGGAGCTTCGCAAGCGAGCGACCCGCCAGCACGGGTCTCCGTCCGCGACGCAGGAGCGCTTCCGCGACCAGGCGGCCCGTGTAGCCGGTGGCCCCGAAGAGGACGACACTGCCCGCCATCTCGTTACGCCTGGGGGTCGGCTTGGTGGCTCAGCCGCCGCCTGAGGGCTGCCACAACCGCGGCCGGCGCGCGTGCGGGGTGGGTGACCTGCAACCGGGTCCCGCCGCCGGCCGCGAGCCAGAAGGCGAGCCGAGACCGGGGGACCGTGAACGAGGCCTCAGTGTGAGGGGCATAGACGACTCGACCCGTGCCTGCGTCCTGCTCGAGCCACCCGGTGTAGACGCGCTGGCGCAACCCGACGTCGTTACGACCGAACCAGTGCGCGGTGAAGCCGGCACGCCGCCCACCCGGCGGCACCAGCGCCTCGGCGACCGCGAGCAGAATGCCGCGGCGATCAGCACCGGTGACCCCGGCCGGCATCACGACCGGAAGGCCGTCGGCGTCGACCCACCCTACGAGGGCGTGCGGAAGGCGGGCCGCCCGCCTGGCCGCCCGGGAGTGCTGGATCCGCGGCGCTGTTCCGTTCGCCGGCGCGCGCTGCGGCGCGGGCTCGGACCCCGGCGACGGCGTTCCGTAGACCTCGGCTTCCCCGCGGCAGCGCAGGTCGGGCCAGGCGGTGACCCGCTCGACTGTGATGTCGATCCCGACGCGGTGATGCCAGTCGCGCAGCCACCACTCCCAGAGCCGGCCGCGCGGAATCTCGGCCCGAAGCGTCTCGACGTAGTGGCGAAGCGAGTCGGCGTAGATCCGCTCGGCTGACGTAGGTGCGGTCGCCAGCTCGGCTAGCTGGCGGTCCGCACGCTCGAACAGCCAGTCCAGGTAGCGAGGATCGGGCTCGGTGATCGTGGCGGTTCCCTGGACCAGGACGTATTCGGGTCGGTCGCTGAGGCCGTGCTCGCGGCTGTGGTAGGCGAGCGCGACGCGCGGGTTGGCGCGGATCCGGTCGAGCTTCTTGCCGACGCCGATCGACGTGTTGACCGCGCGCAACGTCGCCGTCGCGCGATCGCGAAGGACGAAGTTCGTAACCGGGAGGAGGACGACCCCGGAGGCCGGCGTGACCGTCGCCAGCATGATCGTCTGATCGCCGGCGAGGACCTCGTCGACCGCCTCCGGCCAGCTAATAGTGGACGCCACGTCTCGAAATATTACCAGACGGTCCGTCCAGTAACCTCGAGTCATGAGCACGCGCGCCCCCGGTCGTCCACGCAGCGAAGAGGCCCGCCGCGCGATCCTCGGCGCTGCCGTGGCGCTCGTCGGGGAGGGGGGTTCCGCCTTCGCGACGATGGACGGCATCGCGCGCCGTGCCGGCGTGAGCAAGCAGACGGTCTACCGCTGGTGGGCCTCGCCGGCGCAGATCCTCCTGGAGGCGCTCAACGAGGGCGCCGCGCACATCGCGCCGCTGGAAGAGGAAGGCGACCTCGAGCAGGATCTGCGGACCTTCCTCCGGCGCAGCGTCCTCGGTGCGCGCGAGCCCGTCGGACCCCTGCTCACCTCTTTGATGGCCGAAGCGCAGCGTGACCCCGCGTTCGCCGAGTCGTTTCGCGCCGGCTTTCTCGGCAAGCGCCGCGGCGTCCTGCGCGAGTTGCTCGATCATGCGGTCGAACGCGGCGAGCTCGAGCCCGGCGTCGACCTCGACTTCCTGGTCGAGCTGTTCTTCGCGGCGCTCTGGTACCGCCTGCTTGCCGCGAGCGGCCCACTCGACCGGCGCTTCGCCGACAAACTCACCGACGCGCTGCTCACGCTCGCGCACGCTGCGGCGTAACGACCCCCGATCTGCTCGAGCTCGTGCGCGCCAGGCGCGAGGACCAGCGGCTGCGGGAGTTGGCAGGCGGCTGTGGCCGACAAGGCCGTCGATGCGCCGCTTTTGTGCCTCGGCGCATGAGCCCATTGATCCCCGCGCAGATAACGACATGATGATCGCGGGCTCGTGTTCTACAAGCCAGCGGGAGGACTCACCGTGGAACGCCGAAGGTTCGTGATCGTTGGTGCCGGCCAGTCGGGGCTGCAACTCGGGATTGGCCTGCTTGATGACGGCCATGACGTGACCCTGGTCACCAACCGTACGGCGGAAGAGGTACGAAACGGATATCTGCTGTCCGGGCAAACCCAGTTCGGCAATTCGCTCGCGACGGAGCGCGACCTCGGCATCGATCTGTGGCAGGACGAGTGTCCCCAGCTCGAGGGGATGGCGTTCGCCCTCTTCCCGCCTCGCGACCCGAACCCGGTCTTCGACTGGGGCGCGCGTCTGGACCTACCGGGACAGTCGGTCGACCAGCGAGTCAAGTACCCGGCCTGGATGGAGCTGTTCGAAGAGCGCGGCGGGCGCCTCGAGATCGCAGAGGTGGGAATCCCCGAGCTCGAGCGCTACTCCGACGCGCACGACCTCGTGATCGTCTCGGCCGGCAGGGACACGAAAACCCTGTTCGCCCGGGTACCTGAGCACTCCCCGTTCGACAAGCCGCAGAAGATCGTTTCCATCGCCGCGGTTCACGGCGTGCCTCCTCGCGAACCCTGGGACGGGGTCTGCTTCACGATGGTCCCGGGTCACGGCGAGAACATCGTGCTGCCGACGCTCGGCCCCAGCGGGCCAGGCCACCTCGTCGTGTTCCAGTTCTTTCCTGACGGGGGCTGGGGCGACTGGCCGGATACCAACACGATGGAGGAGCACCTCGCCCATTCCAAGGAGCTGCTGAAGGAGTTCCTGCCCCGGATGTACGAGCGCTGCCGCCACGCCGAACCGATGGACGACAGGGGGTTCCTACGGGGAGGAGTGACCCCGGTTGTCCGCGAGCCGGTAGGCACCCTGCCCTCCGGCCGGCAGGTGCTCGGACTCGGCGACGCCCTGGTCGTCAACGACCCGCTGACGGCTCCGGGCGCCAACAGCGTGGCTCTGGCCGCCACCCATTATCGGGCTGCGATCCGCGCACACGGCGACGCCCCGTACGACCGTGAGTTCATGGAGCAGACGTTCTACGACTTCTGGAACTCGACCATGCGGTACTACACCGAGTGGAACAACATGCTGCTCGGCCCTGTGCCCGATCACGTCGCCCGCGTGCTGGTGACAGGAAACGAGGTCCCGGCGATCAGAGACCGCTTCGTCAACGGGTTCGCCAACCGAGCCGACTACTGGGACTGGCTCGTTACGCCTGATAAGGCCGAGGCCTACCTGGAGCACGTCGCGTCCTAGCGCTTCACTGCGCGTACACGTGCAACTCGCGCCGCGGGACGGGCGCGACGGCCGCTGACCGCCTTAGGCGTTCGGGTACGGCACCGGCACTGGCCCGCCTGGCGTCGGCGTCTTGCAGACGTCGACAGTCGGCCTGCCGCCCTTGACCTGCTCGCTCTCTTCTACCGGAAGCTCGAGGTCGTCGGCGATCTCGGCCTCGGGCTCATCCGGCTTCGCGTTTTCCGCCATGCCCCGAGTATGCGCCTACTCCAGCTCGAGCGCCGCCCGCACGATCCGCGCCTGCTCGGCGCGGTGTGCCGCGGTGTAGCCCTCGCCCGGGCTGGCGCGTAGCTGGCGGCCCTCGTACTCGTACGTGATCCCCGAGGGCAGGATCCAGCCGATCCGCGACTCCATGATCGACCGGGCGCCCATGTTCTTCGGCTCCTCCTGGGCCCAGACCACGGACTTCAGGTTGGGGTAGGAGGCCATCAGCGCGCGCAGCTCGTTCTCGGCGAACGGGTAGAGCAGCTCGACTCGCGCGACCGCCACGTTCGGCGCCGCGGCGCGCACCTCGGGGTTGACCAGGTCGTAGTAGATCTTCCCGGTGCAGAGCACCAGCCGGGTGACGTCCTCGCGGCTCCCGAGCAGCGCCGGGTCGTCGAGCACGGGCTGGAAGCGCCCCTCCGCCAGGTCGCTCACCGGCGACGCGGCGGCGGGGAGCCGGAGCAGGCTCTTCGGGGTCATGATCACGAGCGGGCGGCGCTTGGTGATCAGCGCCTGGCGGCGCAGTAGGTGGAAGTACTGCGCGGGCGTCGTGCAGTTGGCGACGCGGATGTTGCCCTCGGCGCCGAGCTGGAGGAAGCGCTCGAGCCGGCCGGACGAGTGCTCCGGCCCCGCGCCCTCGTAGCCGTGCGGCAGGAGCAGCGTCAGGCGGGTCGTCTGGCCCCACTTGGCGAGCGCCGAGACGATGAACTGGTCGATGATCACCTGGGCGCCGTTGACGAAGTCGCCGAACTGGCCCTCCCAGAGCACGAGCGACTCGGGCGCCTGCGAGCTGTAGCCGTACTCGAAGCCCAGGCAAGCGGCCTCGGACAGCGGCGAGTTGTGCAGCTCGAACGGCGCCTCGGCGCCGGCAAGGTGCTTGATGGGCACCCACGGCTCGCCGGTCTTCGAGTCGTGGAACTTCAGGTGGCGCTGGCTGAACGTGCCGCGCTCCGAGTCCTGGCCGGTCAGGCGGATGGGGACGCCCTGCTGCAGCAGCGACGCCCAGGCCAGCGACTCGGCGTGCGCCCAGTCGAGCAGGCCGCCCTCCTCGAAGGCCGCCCGGCGGCGCTCGAGCTGCGGCTTCAGCTTGCGGTGGATGTTGAAGCCCTCGGGCGCGCGCACGAGCTGCTCGTTCAGCGAGCGCAGCGTCTCCGGTCCGACCGCGGTCTTCGGCTCCGGGCTGGCGGAGCGGTCGAGCTGCCGCTCCTCCTCGGCGCCCGCGTCCGCCATCGACTCCTTCAGCTTCTGGTGCGCCTTCTGCACGTCCGCGTACGCCTTGGCCGCCATCGCCTCGGCCTCCTCAGGCGTGAGGACGCCCTCGGCCACGAGCTTCTCGGCGTAGAGCTTGCGCACCGGCGGGTGCTTCTTGATCACGTCGTACATCTGCGGCTGCGTGTACGCGGGCTCGTCGGTCTCGTTGTGGCCGAAGCGCCGGTAGCCGACCAGGTCGATCAGCGCGTCGCGGCCGAACTTCTCGCGGAACGCCATGCACAGGCGGACGGCGGCGATGCAGGCCTCCACGTCGTCGGCGTTCACGTGGACGATCGGGACGTCGAAGCCCTTCGCGAGGTCCGATGCGTAGCGAGTGGAGCGCGAATCGCCCGGATCGGTCGTGAAGCCGAGCTGGTTGTTCGTGATCAGGTGGATCGTGCCGCCGGTCGTGTAGCCCTCGAGCGCCTGGAGGTTCAGCGTCTCGGCGACAACGCCCTGGCCGGGGAACGCCGCGTCGCCGTGCAGCAGCACCGGGACGACGATCGTGGGGTCGTGCTGCAGCTCGCGGCCCTTGCGGCTCGTCTGGTCGGCGCGCGCGCGGCCCTCGACGACCGGGTCGACGAACTCCAGGTGCGACGGGTTCGGCGACAGCGTGACCGTGATGTTCTTGCCCGAGCGCGTCTTGTAGGTGCCGGCCGCGCCGTGGTGGTACTTCACGTCGCCGGTGCCGCCCTCGGGCTGCGCGGTGTCGGCCTCGATGTTCTGCTCGCCCTCGAACTCGACCAGCACCGCCTCGTAGGGGCGGCCCACGGTGTGGGCCAGCACGTTCAGCCGGCCGCGGTGGGCCATGCCGATCACGACCTCGCGAGCGCCCGCCTCGGAGGACATGTGCAGCATCTCGTCGAGCATCGGCAGCGTCATGTCGAGGCCCTCGACCGAGAACTGCTTCTTCCCGAGGAACGCCTTGTGCAGGTACGACTCGAGCCCCTCGACCTCGGACAGGCGCTCGAGCTGCCGGTGCTTCTGCTCCTTGGTCAGGCTGGGCCGGAAGTGTTCGCCGGACTCGATCGTCTGTCGCAGCCAGACGCGCTGCTCGTGGTCGGAGATGTGCTCGATCTCGTAGGCGATCGTGCCCGTGTAGGTCTTCTGGAGATGGGGCAGCGCGTCGGCGAACGTCTCGCCGGGCACCGCCACGCGCAGCACGGACGCCGGGATCTGGCGCATCAGCTCGGGCGTCAGGCTGACGGTCGCCGGGTCGAGCGCCGGGTCGCCGGGCGGGTCCGACCCGAGCGGGTCGAGGTCCGCGGCCAGGTGGCCGTGCATGCGGTGCGCCTTGACGATCGACGTCGCCGCCTGCACCGCCTGGAGGAGCCCGTCGTCGACCAGGCCCGTGACCGTCGGCCGGGTGGCCACCGGGGCGGGATCGTGGGCGGTGACGCGACGATCGTCGGTCGCCGCGGCGGTGGCGGTCGCGGCCGCGCCGTCCTCGGCGCCGACGCCGAGCGCGTCGAAGACACCGTCGTAGAACCCGTCGCCGCCCTGGAGCAGCTCGTCGACGCGGCGCAGGAACGACCCGGACTCGGCGCCCTGGATGACGCGGTGGTCGTAGGTGGACGTCATCGTCATCACCTTCGACACGCCCAGGTCACGCAGCTGGCCGGGGTCGGTCTTGCCGAAGCCGGGCGGGAACGCGATCGACCCGGTGGCGAGGATCGTCCCCTGGCCGGGCATCAGGCGCGGGACGCTGGCCACGGTCCCGAGCCCGCCGGGGTTGGTGAGCGACACGTTCGCGCCCATGTAGTCGTCGGGCTGCAGCTTGTTGTCGCGCGCGCCGATCACGAGCTCGTCGTAACGGGCGACGAACTGCGGGAACGTCATCGTGTCCGCGTTCTTCAGCACCGGCACGACCAGCGACGCGGGTGCCGTCCTTGCGCTCGACGTCGACCGCCAGGCCGAGCGAGATCGAGCCCGGGTCGACGCGCTGCGGCTTGCCGTCGGCCTCCTGGTAGGAGTGGCCCATCACCGGGAAGTCGCGCCAGGCCTGGACGATCGCCCAGGCGATCAGGTGCGTGAACGAGAGCTTCTGGCCCGATGCCTTGAGCGCCTTGCGCCGCGCGTCGAGCGTGCCGACCTCGAGGGTGCGGAACGAGGTCGCGGTCGGGATGGACCGGCTCTCGTTCATGAAGCGGGCGAGGGTTGCGGCCGGGCCTCTTATCGGCTTGGCGCCGGGGGCCGGCGGGACCGCGGACGGCGGAGTGGCGGACGGCGGAGGTTGGCGGACGGCGGACGGCGGGGCCGTGCCTCCGGCGCCTGCGCCGTTGCCGGCCAGTGCGTTCTCCACGTCGGCCTTCGTCACCTTGCCGCGCGGGCCGGTGCCGGTCAGCTTCGAGGTGTCGACGCCGTGGGCGTCGGCCATGCGCTCGGCGACAGGAGTGGCGTTGGAGTCGCCGTTGACGGCGGCCTGCTGCTCTGCCGGCGCCGGCGCTCCGACCTCGGCGTCCTCCGCCGTCCGCCGTCCGCCAACTTCCGCCGTCCGCGGTCCGCCGTCCGCGGTCCCAGCACCATCACCAACAGCGATCCGGGCGACCACCGACCCCGCTTGAACCACCTCATCCGGCTCCGCCAGGATCTCGACCAGCGTCCCGGCGACCGGCGAGGGCAACTCGGCGTCGACCTTGTCGGTGGATATCTCGACGATGCCCTCGTCGAGCTCGACGGCGTCGCCGACCTGCTTGAGCCACTCGAGGACCGTGCCCTCGGAGACCGACTCGCCCATCTGAGGAACGGTTACGTCGACGACCTCGCCGGAGGGCGCGGGGGCGCCGGATCCGGTGTCGGCGGACGGGTCGACCTCACGGATGGCGTCGGCGGCCTGGTCGTGCTCGACCTCGGCCGAAGCGCCGTGCTCGGCCGCCTCGACGGCCGACTCGTCGACCGGGTCGGGCGGCGGCGGGGTGCCCGCGGCGGCCGGCGGCGGGCTGCTCCCGTTGCCCGACACGTCGATCTCGCCGAGCACGGTTCCCGTGGGGACGGTCTCGTCCGGCTGCACGAAGATCGCGGTCAGGACGCCGGCGGCGGGGGAGGGCACCTCGGTGTCGACCTTGTCGGTCGAGACCTCGACGACCCCCTCGTCCAGCTCGACGGTGTCGCCGACCTGCTTCAGCCACTCGAGGATCGTGCCCTCCGTCACGGACTCGCCCATCTGGGGCAGGGTGATCTGAACGGTGGTGCCGGTGGCCATGAGGGCGTCGTTAACTCTACCCGCGGTACCCCCCTTCCCGCTCGGGGAACTGGGGCCGCGTCCCTGGGGTTCGACGTCGACGGGTAGGTTCCGCCCCATGGCGAGCGCCACGGCGGAGCGAAGGCTCAAGTTCTGGGGCTGGGGCTACGAGGACCAGCAGCCCTCCCACGAGCAGGTCCGGGAGGCCGCGGCGGGCATCCGGGCCCACTTCGGGTTCGATCCCGAGGACGCCGAGCGGCCCGTGTCGGTCGAGGATCTGGACCTGACCGCGCCGCGGCTGCAGCCGCCCGGCGGCGCGCTCGGAGCGATCTGCGCGACCGACGCCCACTCGCGCGCCGCGCACGCGTACGGCAAGGCCTACCGCGACGTGGTCCGGGCCTTCCGCGGGCGGATCGACCATCCGCCCGACTTCGTCGCCCACCCGCGCGGGGAGGACGAGCTGGCCGCCCTGCTCGACTGGTGCTCCGACGCCGGCGCGGCCGCGATCCCCTACGGCGGCGGGACCAGCGTGGTCGGGGGCGTCGAGCCGCGCGTGAGCGACTCCTACGCGGGCGCCGTGACGATCGACCTGCGCGGCCTCGACCGCGTCGTCGAGGTCGACCGCGAGTCGCGGGCGGCGCTGATCGAGGCGGGCGCCACCGGCCCGCGCCTGGAGGAGCAGCTCCGCGAGCACGGCTACACGCTGCGCCACTACCCGCAGTCGTTCGAGTACGCGACGCTCGGCGGATGGATCGCCACCCGAGCGGGCGGCCACTTCGCGACGCTGATGACCCACATCGACGACCTGGTCGAGTCGGTGCGGGCGATCACGCCGGGCGGCGTCTGGGAGAGCCGGCGCCTGCCCGGGTCGGGGGCGGGGCCGTCGCCGGACCGGATGCTGATCGGCTCCGAGGGGATCCTCGGCGTGATCACGCGCGCGTGGATGCGGGTGCAGGACCGGCCGACCTTCAAGGAGGCGGCGAGCGTGACCTTCGAGTCGTTCGACCGGGGCGCGCAGGCCGTGCGGGCGCTGGCCCAGTCCGGCCTGTACCCGTCGAACTGCCGGCTGCTCGACCCCGGCGAGGCCGCCCTGACCGGAGCGGCCTCCGACGGCGCGCTGCTCGTGCTCGGCTTCGAGTCGGCCGACCACCCGCTCGACGCCTGGATGGACCGCGCGGCGGAGCTGTGCGAGGACCACGGCGGCCGGGTGGAGCGCAAGTCGCGCGACGGGTCGGGCGGCGGCGGGGCCGACGCCTGGCGCGGCGCGTTCCTCCAGGCGCCCTACCTGCGCGACACGCTGGTTGCGGCCGGCGTCGTCTCCGACACGTTCGAGACCGCCATCACCTGGGACCGCTTCGACGCGTTCGTCGCGGGCGTGCGCGAGCGCGCCGAGCAGGCGCTGCGCGAGATCTGCGGCGGCGGCACCGTCACCTGCCGGCTGACCCACGTCTACCCCGACGGCGCCGCTCCCTACTTCACCTGCCTGGCGCCGGCCCGCCGCGGGGGCGAGGTCGAGCAGTGGGACGAGATCAAGGCCGCCGCGTCCGAGGCCGTGATCGCGGCGGGCGGGACGATCACCCACCACCACGCGGTCGGCCGCGACCACCGGCCCTGGTACGACCGCCAGCGCCCCGATCCGTTCGCGGACGCGCTGCGCGCAGCCAAGCGGGCCGTCGATCCGGAGGCGATCCTCAACCCCGGTGTGCTGATCGACCCGGCCTAGGAGGGTTACGCGAAAGCATCGGCGAAACGCTGTGACGGTCGCTGTCGCTTTGCATGGAAAGCAATAGCGCTCCCTAAGCGACGAGGTATACGCCTCTTGCGCGTCCCGGTAGCGCGAGCTGACAGCTGCTGAGGGCTGGTTCGCTGAAAGCGTGCTACGACGTTAGCTATGCGCTGCGGTCGTCGAGCGCGCCCTCGACAAGGCCGAGGACGATTCCGAAAACCGCGTGGCGGACCGTCGCCTGGGCGAACCCCCGGCGGTTGCCGAACTTCGGCAGCTCCTTACGGGCGGGGTGATAGCGGTCGAACAGCACGGACAGGGGCCATGTAGCGACGCGCTCGACTTAGACCCGCCAGCAGACCGCGCACGAGCGCCGACCCCGGCAGGGACGGCTTCAGCCGCGCGTACGCGGCGCCCAATAACGCACCGTTCTGCACGTGGAGCGCGAGGCCGATCGGTCGCCAATCGTCGCCGCGCGTCACGAGCTTGCCGAGAATCTCGACGTCGTCGTACTTGGAGTCGAAGAGCCGTTGGTCGAGCGGCTCCTCGAGCGTCATCACCACGGTCGCGACCGCGCCCGCGATACCCCCACGCACGTTCGCGTGAAGCATCGGTCAAGCATGTCAAGGGCGCTGCGCCGTTACAACTGCGTCGACGAACGCCTCGGGCGCATGATGTTCAAAGGAGGCGACTCAGGACGAGTAAGCCTCGGTGTGAGACGAGATGGGCCAGGTCGTCCGCTAGACGTTCGATCAGTTCGTTCGCCTGCTCCTCAAAGCGCCCCCCTGCGACGACCTCCGCGATGAGCACGTAATCGGCATCGCGGAGCGACTGTCCGGGCACGTCCGCGGGCCGCATGAGACGCCAATCCGACACCGTGTCGAGCGACCACCGGACCACGTCCCGATCGCCGGCCATCAGACGCTCGAAGTCCTCGGCCAGCTCGGGGGAGCGCAGCTTGAACCACACAATAAGCGTCGCGGGAAAACTCATCACGCCCGGAACCGCCGGACCTGTTAGGTGAACCGCTGCACGAATTCCAGCGCCTTGTCAGCGACCTCGCGCCATCCGTCGTCGATCGTCAGGGCGTGTCCGCGGTTCGGGATCTCCTCGAACTCGGTGACGCCCTCGTTGCGCCGCTGCCGCTTGAAGGCCGCGTTCGCGATCGCCGGTGCCACTGTGTGGTCCTTCGCGCCCTCGATGATCAGCAGCGGCCCCCGGTCGGGGTTCTTGGTATCGACCTTCGCCTCGGTCCGGGGGTTCAGGTTCGCGTTCGCCATTTGCATCAGCGCAACGCCAGGGGCAGCTACGTGGTAGCGCTCGTACAGGCGCCTGGCCTCCTCGTCGCCGAGGGCGTTAGCCCACGCATACCTGAATTGATCGAACGTCAACGTCACGGCGCGGCCCCGGTTCAGCGGATTCTTCAGTACGGGTAGCGACGACCGCAGCGTCGAGACGGGCAGGGGGAGCACGCCTCGAAACGGGCCTGGATCGATCGCGACCGTCGCCGCGGAGAGCCCCCGCCCAGCGATGATCTCAGCCACCAATCCGCCGGTCGAGTGGCCCATCACAGCGGGCTTCGTCTCGAGCTTCCCGATCACCTCGGCGGTGTGGTCGGCGACCTGTCCGATCGTCTTCCCTGCGAAGGCCTCGGGGGCCGTCCTCGCCGCCTCGACGGTCTCCGGGTCGTCCGGCCATGAGGGGGTGACCGGCGCGTAGCCGGCGTCCTCGAACAGTTGCGCCCACTGATCCCAGCTACTCGGCAGCAGCCACAGCCCATGGACGAACACGACCGGCGTCTTCCCGCTCGCGTTTGCCCGGTCGATCTGTTCCTGCTCGCGCGGCGTGACCGTTCCGACTTCCGCAGTAGGCGCTGACATGCGCGCTCCTTCCTCGCGGGGTGGCTTGGTGCGGACGCTCGCAGGATGGGCAGCGATGTGCAAGGGAGCGTCCGGGCGCGCTATCGCAATCGCGTGAACTAGGCGCTTCCGCGGACGCCGCGCTCGCTATCGCAATGGACGAGAACCAGCGGTGAGGCTCCCGCCGGCGGCTACTGCCGCATATCGCGAAGCGATCGCGAGCGCGAACCAGCTGCGGTGCCTCGCGTTCATGGAAGGGATCGTTGCCCCGTGCAAAATCCTGACTTACCGGGCTCCTGTCCCGGTAAGTCAGGAAGTCGCGGGTACGGGGTATCGCTTCGGCCCGAGGCTTCGGCTGACCTTCCGCTTCGGACGAGACGCGGGAGTGCCGCTTGTGGCACCTAGGGGTGCGCGCCCTTGTGGGTCACGTACCAAAGGAACATCTGGAGGAATGTGGTGGCGAGCAGCACGCCCGCGAACCGCGACGCCTGTGAGCCACGCGGGAACCCGATGTGGGCACCGAACCACAGGAAGACAAACACGAGGAGCAACTCATCGGGCTCCACTCCTCGAGGGTAACGCGCGTCAGTTGTCGGCCGGCGGGCCCGTGACCCAGTCCGTCCAGCGCTGCCCGTCCCACCACCGGAACGGGGCCTCGCCCCACGGGTCGGCGTACCAGGCGCCGCCCTGCTGCTGCGGTTGGGCTCCGGGTGGCGGCGCCTTCTCCGGCAGCACGTAGATCGCCCAGTAGATCGGCGCCACCGTGATGTAGGGCAGCCCGAGCAGGACGATCCACAGGATCTTCAGGTCCTTGAGCCGCGGGTTGTCGTGGACGTGCGGGATGTAGAAGGCGGCGAGTCCCGTGTCGACGATCCCGCTGATCAGGATCGCCAGGACGAAGACGCCGCCCGAGGTCCCCTCGTCGTCCTGGAGGAGCGCCCACACGGCCACGCCCAGCGCGATCGCGGGAACGAGCGACAGCGCGCCGATCGCCAGCTTCTTGCCCATGCTCATGGCGCCCGGGACCGTACCCGTCTGGCAGGCCCCCTGCGAACATGGCCGCGTGACGAAGCCCGCCCGCAAACGCGAGTTGGCGCGCGCCGACCGGGTGCTGCCCGGCGTCTGGCGCCTGCGCCTCCC
Organism: uncultured Actinomycetes bacterium; assembly: GCA_963724205.1. Taxonomy (GTDB): domain Bacteria; phylum Actinomycetota; class Thermoleophilia; order Solirubrobacterales; family Thermoleophilaceae; genus CAVRTK01. Next base: position 711,713 of record CAVRTK010000001.1, read on the forward strand.
GCTGCCCTGGCCCGGCGTGCCGCACGGCAACGCCTGGGCCGTCGCGGCGGGGAGCGGCATCGTCCTGTTCGACACGGGGATGGGCGGGCCCGGCGGCCTGGCCCAGCTCGAGCGCGCGCTGCACCAGGCCGGGCTGAAGGTGGAGCACGTGCGCCTGCTCGTCTGCACGCACGCGCACTCCGACCACTACGGCCTGGCCGGGCCGATCGTCGACGCCGCCGGCTGCGAGCTCTGGATGCACCCCAACCACGAGCACATGACCCGGGCGGCCGAGGACCCCGACGCGGCGCTGGCCCGCCGGATCGAGGTGGCGCGGTCGGCGGGCGTGCCCGAGGCCGGGCTGCGGCTGTACGAGAAGTCCCGCAAGGGCCAGGGGCTCGGCGTCGACCGGATCGTCCTGCCCGACCGCGACCTGCTGCCGGGCGTCGAGATCGACACCGACCTCGGGCGCTGGCAGGTGTACGAGACGCCCGGGCACGCGCCGTCGCACGTGACCCTCCATCAGCCCGACCGCGGCGTGCTGATCTCCGGCGACCACCTGCTCGGCCGCGTGTCGCTGTACTACGACTACGGCTGGACGCCGGACCCGGCCGGCGAGTTCCTGAGCTCGCTGGACGTGGTGGGGAAGCTCGACGCCTCGCTCTGCCTGTCCGGCCACGGTCGCCCGTTCCGCGACGTGCGCGAGCACATCGACGCCAACAGGCGCGAGGTCACCGAGCGGATCGCCATCGTGCGCGCAGCGCTCGAGCAGGGCGGCAAGACGCCGTTCGAGATCGTGCCCGCCCTGATCGGCGAGGAGAACTCGTCGAACCCGATGATGGTGACCTGGGGGCTCGGCGAGGTGCTGGTCTACCTGCGCTACCTCGAGCGCCGCGAGCAGGCCGCGAAGGTCGATCCCGACGCGGCCGACGACATCCAGCGCTGGGCGCTCGCCGCCTAGGCGGCCGGAAAAGATCAGGGTCGCGACCCTGACGACAAGGGTCCTCGCGCGCTCTAGCGTCGTTTCATGAACACCGCCCGGCTGGTTGTCCCGTGTCTGGTTCTGCTCGGCGCCGCACTGGTCGGCGCACCGTCCGCCGGAGCCGCCGTGGGGCTTGTGCCCACCGTGGACTCGCCCATCGAGGGCGAAGGGGCGCCGACGCACGTGGCGCACGGCAACTTCGACGGCGACTCCCGCATCGACCTGGCGGTCCTCGACAACGACGCCGAGACCGTCACGATCTGGCGCGGCACGCTGTTCGCGCGCTTCATCAAGGGCAACATCCTCAACACCGGCAACGAGCCCGCCGCGATCGTCGTCGGCGAGTTCAACGGCGACACGGACCCGGACCTCGCGGTGACGAACAAGTCCGACGGGACGGTCTCGCTGTTCACCGGCACGGGTGCCGGCTCGGCGACGTTCTCGAGCGCAACCCCGGTGCCGGCCGGCGCGCAGCCGGGCGCGATGGTCGTCGACGAGTTCAACGGCGATACCGACACCGAGCTCGCCGTCGTCAACGAGACCGGCGACACGATCTCCGTGCTCACCGGCACCGGCGCCGCGGCGGCGACGTTCGCCGCGCCGGCGCCGTTTTCGATCGGGACGAACACTGGCCCGCGCGGGATCGCCATCGGCAAGTTCAACGGCGACTCGGACCCCGACCTGGCCGTGGGCAACGTCACGAGCGACGATGTGAAGATCCTGACGGGCGGGAGCGGGGTCAACTTCAACTCGGGCCCCACACTCAGCAATCCTCCGCACACCGACCCCATCTTCCCGGCGGCTGCTGACATGGACGGTGACGCCTTCACGGAGCTCGCCGTCGGGCACTCGTCGTCGAACGTGATCTCGATCTTCGAGATCAATACGTCCGTCACGTTCGGCGCGCCACTCTCTTTCAGCGGATTCGCCTCCGTCAGCGGTATAGCCCTGAGCGACATCGACGGCGACGGCGACGCCGAGCTGCTGGCCACGGAGCGGCCGGCTCAGGGGCACGAGCTGGCGGTGCGCAAGGGCGCACCCGGCACGAGCTTCTTCCAGAGGGCCGGAATCCGGGTGCCGGACGGAGCGGCCAACCCCGTCGGCTACACCCAGACGCCGAGCGGGGTCCAACCGGGCGGGATGGTCGTGGTGCCGAGCGAGGACAGCGGCACCCTGAGCGTCTTCGCGCTCAACGACTACCACCTCGCCCTGAACACTCCGACGCTCGACACCGTCGAGGTCGGCAAGGTCAGCACGGTCGCGCAGAAGGTGACGTTCACGAACAACGGCTTTGGTGACGTGACCCCGACGTCGATCTTGATGACCGGCAACGCGAACGACTACCTGGTCGCCTTCAACGGCTGTGTCGGGGTGAAGGTCGCATCGGGGCAGAGCTGCGACGTCGACTTCCGGTTCGCGCCCACGGCGACCGGGTCGAGGGTCGCGTTCGTCGGCCTGCGCGACGGCGGGGCGCGCCTGGAGAGCATCGACACCGTGACGCTGAACCGGACCGCCGTGGCTGCTGTGGCGCCCGGGACGGGTCCCGCGGGTTCCACCGGTCCCGCCGGCCCTGCGGGAGCTGATGGCGCGGACGGCGCAACCGGGGCGACCGGCGCAACCGGCGCGACCGGCGCGACCGGCGCCCAGGGCGCGACCGGATCGCCGGGAGCGACCGGCCCGCAGGGCGCGACCGGTCCGCAGGGCCCGCCCGGCCGGGACGCGAGGGTCACGTGCAAGCCCGCCAAGCGCAAGCGCGGCCGGGTCAAGGTGACGTGCACGGTGCGGCTCGTAACGGCCGCCCGGTCGACGCGCGTGCGCGCGCGGCTCAGCCGCCGCGGAGTCCTGTACGCGACCGGCTCGGCGAGCTCCGGGCGCGCGTCCAGCGTCAGGCTGCGCGCCGTGCGGGCGATCCGGCCCGGCCGCTACCGGCTGACCAGCGTGAGCACCGACCGCCGCGGCCGGGCGACCGTCCGGCGCAGCACCGTGGTGGTCGGCTGACGAGCGGCCGCTAAGCCGCCCGCGCGAGCGCGGTCGCCAGCGCGTCCGCGAAGCGGCCCGGCGCGGCGTCGTCCAGCTCCAGGAACAGCAGCGGCTCGATCACCTCGAGCTCGATGAGCTGGAGCTTGCCGTCGAGCCCGCTGACCAGGTCGACGCGCGCGTAGAGCAGGTCCTCGTCGATCGTGTCGAACACACGGTCGGCGACGTGGATCGCCTCGCTGGTCGGGCCCTCGAGCTCGTACGCCCCGCCCCAGTAGGGCTGCACCCGGATGTCGCCGGGCTTGGCGGTCTTGCGCACGGTGTGCGACAGCTCGCCCGCGAAGTAGACGAGCGACAGCTCTCCCTGCTCGACGATCGAGGGGAGGAACGGCTGGATCAGGACGTCGCCGTCGTCCACGAGCGCATCGAGCCGCGCCTGCGGGTCGTCGACGTCGCGCACCCGGAAGAGCCGCATCGCGCCACCGTCGATCGCGGGCTTCACGATCGCGTCCTCCCACCCGGCTCCCGCGAGCGTGTCGGCCAGGTCGATGCGCACGTTGCCCTGCGTCATCACCGTGTCGATCACGGGCACGCCGGCAGCGGCCAGCTCGCGCAGGTACGACTTGTGCGAGTTCCAGCGGACGACCTTGGTCGAGTTGAACATCGGGACGCCGGTCGCTTCGACACGCTCGAGCCACGACGCCCACTCGGCCGCCTTGAGGAAGTAGTCCCACGGCGACCGCACCACGATCGCATCGAACCCCGACCAGTCGATCGACTCGTCGGTCCACACCACGGGCTGAGCGTCCATGCCGCGGTCCGCGAGCGCGGGCAGCAGCAGCTGCGAGTCGGGCTCGAGCTCGGGGTACTCCTCTGCGGTGACGAGCGCGATCAATGCGCCGGCGCCCCGCGCGGGCCCCGCACCAGGCTGTAGCCGGACACCACCGCCCAGACGCTCTCGAGCAGAACGAAGCCCCACTGCTCCTCGTGCACGGCGAGGACGGTGAGGATGATCGAGCCGACGAGGTTGAGCCACAGGTAGAGCTTCGACTCGACGTCGAGCTTGCCGAACTGCGCGGCGGCGAAGGCGGCGAGGATCAGCAGCGCGCCCGCTACCTGCACCACTTGGTCCATGTCGATCGACGCTACTACGCCGGCGTGAGCGCGCGGTCCCAGGGGCGGGCGGCGCGCAGCGCGGCGAGGATCGACCGCGTCGCGGGCGACTTGTTCAGCGTGTAGAAGTGGATCCCCGGGGCGCCGCGGGCCAGCAGCTCCGAGCACTGCAGCGTCGCGTAGGCCACGCCGAGGTCGGTGACGGCCTGCGGGTTGTCCTGGCGGACGTCGAGCTCGCGCTGCAGCGTGTCGGGCAGCGTCGCGCCGCACATCTTGGTGATGCGCTTGATCTGGCCGTAGCCGGCGATCGGCATGATCCCCGGGATGATCGGGATCTCGATCCCGGCGGCGCGGGCCTTGTCGACGAAGTCGAAGTAGAGCTCGTTGTCGAAGAAGAGCTGCGTGATCACGAACGTGACGCCGGCATCGACCTTCTTCTTCAGGACGTCGAGGTCCTGCTCGAGCGACGGCGAGGCGATGTGCACCTCGGGGAAGCAGGCGGCGCCGATCGTGAAGTCGTAGTTCTCGTTGATCAGGCCGGCGAGCTCGGTCGAGTAGGAGAGGCCGCCCTCGGTGGCGGTCCACTCGTCCTGGCCCTGGGGCGGGTCGCCACGCAGCGCCAGGACGTTCTCGATGCCGCAGTCGCGCATCTCGTCGAGCGTGCTGCGCAGCTCGTCGACGGTCGCGCCGACGCACGTGAAGTGCGCCATCGCCTCGATCCCCAGCTCCTTCTTGATCCGCTTGGTGATGTCGATCGTGCGCCCGCGCGTCGAGCCGCCCGCGCCGTAGGTGACCGACACGTAAGTGGGCTCGTCCTCACGCAGCTCGGTGAGCGCCTTCCACAGGTTCTCCATGCCCTCGTCGGTCTTGGGCGGGAAGAACTCGAACGAGAAGCAGGGCCGGACTTCCTCGAGTGCCTGGTCGATCCGCATCGCGCAACCTTACCAAGGTTGTGTCAAGGTTGGTCCTGCTCGATGTCAAGGTAGACCGCGACGCGCTCCTTGCCCTCCACGTCGTAGTGGACGTCGACGGAGTCGTTCTGGCGGTAGGACCCGACCAGGCCGAGGAAGATCAGCGTCCAGCGCCAGAACCCCAGGCGCCCCTCCTTCCTCAGGTCGCGGTCGAAGTGCAGCTCGCGCCCGACGATGCGGTAGTCCTCACCCTCCTTCTGGGCGACGCCGTTGACGAACACGCGAACGGGCGGCTGCGCGCCGTCCGGCAGCTTCACGCGCGACGTCACTTGACGGTGAACCGGACCTCGACCCGCACGGTGTGGTTGTTCAGGTCGAGCGCCTCGACCGTGGCCGCGTACTTGCCCGGCTTCCGCGGGGTCCACTGCACCGCGTGCCCGCCGCGCCCGAACACGATCTGCCGCGTGTACACCGTCTGGGGCGATGCGGCCGGGTTCACCCCGCCGGACACGGGATCCGCCGGCTGGGTTTCCCCCGGCGGCGTCTCCGTGTACTGGTCGTCAGGCGGGGGCGGGGGCAGCGGCGCCGGGTTGCGCACGACCGTGATCTTGGTGCACGACACCTTCGAGAGCGAGAAGCCGATCGTGACCGGCTTCTTCGCCCTGGCCTTCTTCGGCGTGCCGACCTTCACGGCGACGCGCTGGTGCTGGTAGTCGGTGAACCTCTTGGCCGTCTTGCAGTAGACCGGCGTCTTGGTGCGGTCGCAGAGGTTGTCGAGGAAGTCGCGCACCAGCCGGTGATAGCCCAGGTCCGACTCGCGCCCGCCGAGCGAGTAGAGCGACCAGGCGCCCGTGTCGAACTTCGGGACCTCGCGCCGCGCGGCCCGGTCGCCGGCCTTGAACAGCCGCCTGGCCTTGGCGTCGCCGGTCAGCGTCGCGAAGTCGTAGAGCCCGGTGTTCGCCTGGAGGAACGCGTTGAGCACCCGCAGGCCCGGGCTCATCGAGTAGATGAGGTAGTGCGATCCGCCGTCGGCCGCGACGCGGACCCCGACGGGCGGCGCCTTCTCGAACGCCCCCAGCGCGTCGTGGCCGACCTGCTTGTAGCGCGGGTCGCCGAGCAGCTCGTAGCCGCGCGCGAACGCCTGGATCGCCGTCCCCTGGGACAGGCCGCTCGTCCACGGGGGCAGGCCGCCCCCGAACGCGAAGTAGTACTCCCAGGTCTTGTAGCCGCCGCGGTTCGACGCGATGTCGGCCAGCCGGTCGAGCGTCTGCTTGAACGCGTCCTTGTCGCACGGCTTCGCGGGGTCGGGGGTCGTGTCCTTGCAGCGCTGGTAGAGGCCGTTGGCCTGGCCGAACGTGGCGAGCTGCTGGATCTGCAGGCCGCGGCCCCGGTACCACTGGAAGATGATCGGGTCGCCCTCGAACGTGACCCGGGCGCCGCCCTGCCCCGCCTCGCCCGTGCAGGGGCGCTTGGTTCCTCGCGGCGGGGGCGGGGTGACCGGCAGCGGCTTGTCCGAGCCCCAGTACTCGGTGTTGCGCCGCAGGGTCAGGAACAGCGACGGCATGCGGCTGGCGGTGAGCTGCTTGCGCCCGGCGATCGCCTCGAGCGTGTCGATGACCGCTTTCTGCTCGCCACGCTCCGTGCCGCTCAGCTTGCCGAGCGTCGTGCGCGCCTGCGAGTAGTCGTCGCGGTAGCGCGAGTAGTCGTCGCTGCCGATGGACCCGTCCTTGCGGGCGGCGGCCAGGGCCGACTTGACGGTCGTCCGGCTGGCGCGCACTCGCGGGAGCGGGCCGATCTTCGGTGCCTCCCCGGCAGCGGCGCAGTGGGCTTCGCCGGCGGTCGGGTCGGTGGCCGCCGGCGGCGGGACCAGCGGGTCGTCGACGTGCCGCGACGACCCGTCGGCGCCCACGACGATCACGTCCGACGCGGAGGCGGCGGAGGGCAGGGTCGCGGCGATCGCGACCAGGAGCGATGTCAGGCGGAGCAGAAGGCGCACGGCTGGGTTCAGGAACCGATGGTTACCAGGGAAGTTTCGCCGATCGCGCCCGAACGTCCTGCGCCGTAACAAACCCGTAGGCCGGCCGTAGGGCCCGGGGTGCATCTTTCGGCCATGGCCACGCCCGCTTCCGGAGGATCGATGACCACCACCGTCGACCACGTCGAACTGCCCACCGGAGTTCGCCTCGAGTACGCCCGCCACGGTCGCCCCGACGGCACGCCGCTCGTCCTGCTGCACGGCTGGAGCGACTCCTGGCGCTCCTTCGAGCACGTCCTCCCGCACCTGCCCGACTCGATCCGCGCGTACAGCGTCAGCCTGCGCGGCCACGGCGAGTCGAGCCGCCCGGCCATCGGCTACGACGTCACGAGCCTGGCCGCCGACGTCGACTCGTTCATGACCGCCGTGGGCCTCGACTCCGCGGCGCTGGCCGGTCACTCGATGGGCGCGCTGGTCGCGGCCCGCTACGCGATCGACGTGCCCGAGCGGGTCGACTCGCTCGTCCTCGCCGGTTCGCGCCCGACGTTCGCGGTGCCGGAGCTGGCCGGCCTGTACGCCACCGTCGGCGGGATGAGCGACCCGGTCGACCACGAGTTCGTGCGCGAGCTCCAGGAGAGCACGATCGTCCAGCTCGTGGACCAGAGCGTCATCGACACGGTGGTCCGCGAGAGCCTGAAGGTGCCGATCCGGGTCTGGCGCGCGTCCATGTACGGGACGCTGAACGCGGACTTCTCCGCGGAGCTCGGCGCGATCGAGGCGCCGACGCTGGTCGTGGCCGGTGCCCGCGACGAGCTCGCGCCGCGCTCCGCCCAGCACACGCTGGTAGACGCGATCCCCGGGGCGCGCCTGACCGAGTACGCGCGCGGCGGGCACTCGATGCACTGGGAGTCGCCCCAGCGCTTCGCCCGCGACCTGGCGGTGTTCGTCGCCAACGCGATGCCGTTCGAAGCCGCCGCGTAGCTATCCGCGAAGCGCCCGGCGCAGCGCGTCGGTCGCCGACTCGCCGCCCCGCTGCTCGACGAGAGCCCGGCGCAAGCGGCCGGTCCAGGCCTCGCTCGAGCCGTCCCCCCGCACGTCGACCCCGGCTCGGACGCGGCCTGGACCGGAGATCTCCAGGCGCGCCACCACCTGCTGCACGGGCTCGATGCGGCGCATCAGCCCGCCGCCCTCGGGGGCCGCGTCGGCAACGCGGGCGTGCTCGCCGGCGCGCGCCTCGACCTCCCGGAACGCGTCCTCCAGTGACCCGAACGAGTCGCGATTCACCTTGCCGCGTATGCGCTCGGTGACCTTCCAGGTGGTCATGGTCCGCAAGCGTACGGGTAGCGGTTGACCCCACTCCGGCCCGGTGGGACTCTGGGTGTACAGCGTTCGCGTGGACCTGACCCCCGGCGTCTGGGGGAACCACAACGAGACCCTCGTCCGCATCTGAGCAGCACACGCGGCAGCTGGTCGCCGCCGGCAGCGCCGCGCGCGGGCGCGGCGACTACGCCGAGGCCGAGCGGCTGCTGGTCGAGGCAGTCGCGACCGCCGAGCGCGAGCTCGGGATGGGCGACCCCGGGCTCGCCGAAGCGCTCAACGCGCTCGGCATCGTCTACAAGTACACCGGCCGCTTCGGTGAGGCCGAGGTGCTGTACGTGCGGGCGCTCGCGATCCTGGAGGTCGCCGGGCAGGGGGAGACGCCGGCAGCGGCGGCGATCCACCACAACATCGGCGGCGCGCGGCACGGTCATGGCGACTACGCCGCCGCCGAGGCGCCCGCCCGTCGCGCTGTCGCCATCAACGAGAAGGCGCTCGGCTCCGACCACCTGACCACCGCGTGCGACCGCGCCGCACTGGCGCCGATCCTCGACGGCATGGGCCGCCACGAGGAGGCCGAGGCGCTGCTGCGCCAGGCGCTGGTCACGTTCGAGCGCGAGCACGACGACTACGAGATCGCGATGACGCTCGGCAACCTCGCCGCTGTTCACCAGCAGCGTGGCGACCTGGGCGCGGCCGCCTTGATGCACCGGCGCGCCCTCTCCATCAAGGAGCGGGTGCTCGGACCGGAGCATCCGGAGCTCGCGACCACGCTGTCGAACCTCGCGACGACCCTGCACGCGCTCGGCCGCACGGGGGAGGCGGTCCCGTACATGCGCCGGGCGCTCGCGCTCGCGGAGGGATCGCTCGAGCCCGGCCATCCGAACCTCGAGGCGCTCCGGGCGAACCTGGCCGAGGTGGGCTAGCCGCCGATCGCGCTCATCGTGCGCGGCGGCTGGCGGAAGCCCTTTTCGCCGACGTGGTGCTTCAGCTCCTTGCGCCACACGGCGCCGCGGATCAGCTCCGCGATCTCGACGTCGGAGGCGCCGGCGCGCAGCGGCGCCCTCAGGTCGGTCTCGTTGACCGAGAACAGGCAGGTGCGCAGCTTGCCGTCGGCGGTCAGCCGCACGCGGTTGCAGTCCGAGCAGAACGGCTCGGACACCGGGTTGATGAAGCCGATCTCGCCCTGGCCGTCGCGGAAGCGGAAGACGCGCGCGGTGGCCGACGGCTCGCGCGGGAGCTCCTCGAGCGGGTAGACGGCATCGATGATCGCGCGCAGTTCGTCGCCGGTCAGCACCTGGTCGCGCGACCACGCGCGGTCCGCGTCGAGCGGCATGAACTCGATGAAGCGCACCTGGAACGCGGTCGAGCGGGCGAACTCGGCGAACGGCACCGCCTCCTGCTCGGTGAAGTCGCGCAGCGCGACCGCGTTGACCTTGATCGGATGCACCTCGGGGTGCTGGGCGAGCGCGTCGAGGCCGCGCAGCACCTGGGCGAGCGAGTCGCGCCTCGTGATCTGGAAGAAGCGGTCCTTCTCGAGCGTGTCGAGAGACACGTTGACGCGATTGATGCCCGCCTCGACGAGCGCGGCGGCGTCGCGCTCCAGCAGGTAGCCGTTGGTCGTCAGCGAGACGTCCTCGAGCCCGTCGACCTTCGTCAGCATCGCGGCGAGCTTGGGGAAGTCGCGGCGCACGAGCGGCTCGCCGCCGGTCAGCCGCAGGTCGCGTGACCCCCATCGAGGCGAACACCCGGACGAGCCGCTCTATCTCCTCGAAGCGCAGCACCGCCTCGCGCTCGAGCCAGGGCAGGCCCTCGGCCGGCATGCAGTACTGACAGCGGAAGTTGCAGCGGTCGGTGACCGAGACGCGGAGGTCGTTGATCCGGCGGCCGTGGCCGTCTACCAGCTGCTCGCGGGGCACGCAGCAGAGCCTAGCTGGCGGCGCGCATCAGCTGCCAGGCTCCGGAAGCCGCCCGACGTCGACCCGGCAGGTCCGGCCCTTGCAGTCCGCGAGCTTGTCGAGCTTGCGCGAGAGGATGCGTTTGATAGCCGCGTACCGCGGGTCGGCGTGCTTGCTTTCGAGCTCCCAGCGGTCCAGCTTCAGGTCGTACAGCCCATCCTGGCCGGTGGCCGCGCGCTCGTAGCGGTAGCGCTCGGTGCGGATCGACGTGTACGGCGACACGCCGCGCGGGTTCTCGAACGTCTCGAGCAGCACGCCGCGGCCGTCGAGCAGCGACGGGGTGCGCGCGGCGCTGACCAGCGAGCGGCCGTCCTGCGGCAGCTTGGGCTTGGCGCCGGTGATCGCCTCGACGGTGGGGGCCAGGTCCGCGTTGACGACGACTCCCTTGACGGTCTTCCCGCGGGGGAAGTCGGGGCCGGCTGCGATCAGCGGCACGCGGCTCGATCCCTCGAACGGCACGTACTTCACTCCGGTCGCGCGGCCGTCCTGGGAGACCGGGTCGTGTAGCCGGTGCTCGCCCAGGATCCACCCGTTGTCCGAGGTGAAGATGATGTCGGTGTCGTCGTAGACGCCGGCCTTCTTCAGCGACTTGACGACGCGTTCGACCATGTCGTCGACGGCCAGCAGCGATCCCATGCGGCCGCGATAGTGGTCCTGGAGTGACGCGATGTCGTCGTCGGTCATCAGGTTCGGGAAGAACGCGGCGATGGCCGGCTTGTCGGAGATGTCCTCCTCGTTGAAGTTCGGGTAGCGCGGCATCGCGGCGTTCGCGAAGCGGTTCACGTGCCGCGGCGCGGGCACGGCGGGAAGGCCCTCGGCCCGCGCGCTGGTCTCGACCGCGACGGTGTGCGGCGCGAGCGGCGCCAGGTTCAGGAAGAACGGCTTGCCCGACTTCTTCGCGTCCTTGATCGCACGCTCGGCCAGGCCCGCGTACACGTCGGTCGAGTAGTCCTGCGGGCGGTCGCCGTAGGTCTTCAGCTTGCCGTTGTGGTTGAGCGTGTAGCCGTAGTAGCCGTAGGTCGACGGGTCGACGCCGCCGTGCCAGTCGTCCCAGCCCTTCGGCACCTCGGTGGGGTTGACCTCGCCGGTCTCGTTGAGGAACTTGCCGATGTGGATCGTGCGGTAGCCCGCGCGCCTGAGCCAGACCGGCAGCGTCTCGTCCTGCTTGAGGAGCCGGTAGCCGCCCTGCGGGAAGTTGTTCCACTTGACGCCGTGGTTGTGCGCGTACTGGCCGGTCATGAACGTCGCGCGCGACGGGCAGCACAGCGGGAAGCTCACGATGCTGGTCTCGAAGGTGGTGCCGCGCCTGGCGACCAGCCGCCGGGTCTTGGGCATCACGGGCATCGACCGGAAGTCCTGGTCGTCGGTCATGACCACCACGACGTTGTGCTTCTCGGTGGTCTGGCGGCCGCCGCGCCGGGGGACGCCAGCACGAGGACGGCGGCTGCGGTCAGGGCGACGAGCTGCGAGCGGGCGGATGGTGCTCCTCCTTCCAGGCGCCTCCCAGTGCCGTGCCATGGACCGTAACAGGCTTGTTGGCATTATGTCAATAAGGCGATTAGACTGAAGGCATGGCCCCAGCGCCCGAGCCCGCCTACTCCCGGCTGGAGGCCGACGAGCGGAGCGAGCAGATCCTGGCCGCGGCCCGCCGGGTGTTCGTCCGCTCGGGGCCCGCGGAGGCGTCGACGACCGAGATCGCCCGCGAGGCCGGCGTCACCCGCGGCCTGGTCCACCACTACTTCGGTACCAAGCGTGAGCTGTACCTGGCGGTGGTTGCCGACCTGGCGGCGACGCTGCCGCGGCTGGTCCGCACCGACACCCGCGCCCTTCCCGTCGAGGAGATGGTGGAGGCGAACGTGACCTCGCTGCTCGATTCGATCGAGCGCGACCACGAGGTGTGGACGGCCGTGCTCGGCGTGGAGAACGTGGGCCGCGATCCGGACGTCGAGCGGATGATGGCCGAGGCCCGCGACGAGGTGATCGATCGCATGGCGGCCAACCAGGCGCGCGGCGGCGCGATCACCGACGAGCTACGGCTGGTGCTGCGGATCTACCTCGGCGCGGCCGAGGCCGCCGCGCGCGAATGGGCCGTGCACGGACGGGCGAGCCGCGAGCAGGTGCACGCGATCCTCAAGGGGACGATGCTCGCGATGGTCGGCCAGGTGCTGCCGGCCGTGCCCCGCGGCGACTAGCGCTGCTCGATCGGCACGTAATCGCGGTCGCGCTGGCCCGTGTAGACCTGCCGCGGCCGGGCGATCTTCGTGTCCGGGTCGTCGAGCATCTCCATCCACTGCGCGACCCATCCGGACGTGCGCGGGATCGCGAAGATCACCGTGAACATGTTGGTCGGGATCTGCAGCGCCTCGTAGATCAGGCCCGAGTAGAAGTCGACGTTGGGGTAGAGCTTGCGGTCGGTGAAGTACTCGTCGTCGAGCGCCTTCTTCTCCAGCTCGACCGCGATCTCGAGCTTCGGGTTCTTGCCCGTGACCTCGAGCACCTCGTCGACGTTCTTCTTGATGATCCGCGCGCGCGGGTCGTAGTTCTTGTAGACGCGGTGGCCGAAGCCCATCAGCCGCTCGTCGCCGTCCTTCACGCCCTTCAGGAAGTCGTCGATGTCCTCCTTCTTGCCGATCCGGTCGAGCATCCGCAGCACGGCCTCGTTGGCGCCGCCGTGGAGCGGGCCGTAGAGCGCGCCGGTTCCGGCGGCGACCGCCGAGTACGGGTCGACCTGCGACGAGCCGACGTTGCGTACGGCCGCCGTCGAGCAGTTCTGCTCGTGGTCGGCGTGCAGGATGAACAGCACGTCGAGCGCCTTCGTCAGCCGCGGGTCCGGCTCGTACTTGAGCTCGGTCATCTTGAACAGCATCGAGAGGAAGTTCGCGGGGTACGAGAGGTCGTTGTCCGGATAGACGTACGGCAGGCCCAGGTTGTGCCGATACGCGAACGCCGCGAGCGTCGGCATCTTCGCGATCAGCCGCACGGCCGCGATGTGGCGCTCGTAGTCGTCGTCGATCTTCTTGGCGTCGGGGTAGAACGTCGACAGCGCGCCGACCGACGACAGCAGCATCCCCATCGGGTGCGCGTCGTAGCGGAACCCGTCCAGGAACTGCTTGATGTTCTCGTGGACGTAGGTGTGGATCGTGACCTCGTGGACCCACTGGTCGAGCTGGTCGCGCGTAGGGAGCTCGCCGTGGATCAGGAGGTAGGCGACCTCGAGGTAGGTGGACTGCTCGCAGAGCTGCTCGATCGGGTAGCCGCGGTGCTGGAGGATGCCCGCCGCGCCGTCGATGTAGGTGATCTCGCTCCGGCAGTGGGCGGTGTTCGTGTAGGCCGGGTCGTAGGTCATGAGGCCGAAGTCGTCCTCGTCGACCTTGATCCCGCGGAAGTCCATCGCCTTGACGGTTCCGTCCGTGATCTCGACCTCGTAGGTCTCGCCGGTGCGGTTGTCCGTGACCGAGAGCGAATCCTGCGAGGTGGCTACCCCGCCGCCGTTCTGGTCCTGCGCCTGCTCGTCGGCCATGGCCGCGTCTCCTCGTATCGACCCTTGTCTGTGCGCATTCTGCCGAACCTGGGGCCTGGGCAAACCCCTGGGCGCCGAGGCTGGCGCCGCGCTAGCGCTTCTTCTTCCAGCCCCGGCCGAAGAACCGGGAGACCTTCCCCGCCTTCAGGTTGGGCTGGAACTCCGTCACGCCCTTCTCGGGAGGCGGCAGCTCCGCCGCCTCCTCGGCCGTGATCGTCAAGCGTCACGGCGCGCTCGGCCGTCCGCTTGACCTCGGGCGCGTCGACGAAGCGGAGGTCGCCCGCGGGCGTCTCCATGACGATCCCGTCGAAGATGTGCTCGCGGTAGTTGTCGAGGACCGCGTCGACCCGGCCGAGCTCGACCTCGTCCGAGGAATAGACGGGCGTGCCGCGCTCGACGGCCGAGTAGTGGACCGCGTGGCCGTCGTCGATCAACCGTGCGTGCGCTCGACGCGCTTGCCGCGGGCGCGGACGCGCCGGGGCGGAACGGGGGGCGGCTCGGCGGCGTGCGGGCCGCGGCGGGTCGGTCGCGGCCAGCGCGGATGGCGCGGATGGTCGGGGTGCCGGCGGATGCGCTCACGCGGCTCCCCGTCCACGGGCTCCGGCTCCTGCTTGACCGCCCACCAGACGAGCATCAGCAGCGCGATGATCGGGATCTTGAGGATCACCATCATGTAGAAGAGAGCCCAGCCCACGCTGCCTCGGATCGTACCCGGCGCTGGAAGGAAAACCACCGGGCTGGCGCGTCCCGCCTCCGCCGGAAAACATGACGCCCGCGTCATCTTGTACGGTGTAGCCGGATGGGAGGCAGCCGAGACAGCGGGCTGTTCGGGCCGGGGAGCGTCGTCTGGCGGGTCAACCGCGAGGGTTCGCTTCTCATCGGCGGCGGCGCCGCCGCGATCCTCCAGGTCGCCCATCCCCTGGTGGCCGCCGGCGTCGGCGAGCACTCGAGCTACAGGGAGGACCCCTGGGGGCGCCTCTACCGCACGCTCGACATAACGACGCGCATCACGTTCGGGTCGACCGAGGTGGCTCAGAAGGCCGCGCGCGCGATCCAGATGGCGCACAAGCGCGTGAACGGCGAGCTGCCCTGGGACGCAGGCCGCTTCCCGAAGGGGACGCCGTACGACGCAAACGACCCCGAGCTCCAGATGTGGGTCCACGCGACGCTCGTCGCGACGTCGCTCACGGTCTACACGCGCTGGATCGGCAGCCTGACCGTCGCCGATCAACGTCGCTTCTACGAGGAGCAGAAGACCATGGGCGAGGCCTTCGGCGTGCCGCGCGAGGACCAGCCGCCGACGCTGGGCGACTTCTTCGACTACTACGACGCCATGCTCGAGTCGGACGCGCTGGCCTCGACGCCGGTGCTCCATGAGGTCGCCGACTCGATCCTGCACCCGGACCTGCCGCTCGGCGGGCGCCCGGTCACCGACGCGGTCATCCTGGCGACGACGGGCCTGCTGACCCCGCGCTGGCGCGAGGAGCTCGGCCTGCCCTGGGGGCCGACCCGCGAGCGCCTGCTCGACGCGTCGCGCTTCCTGCTGCGCCGGACGCTGCCGCTGCTGCCGGGCGTCGTGCGCGAGTTCCCCGGCGCGCGGAGTGCGGACCGGCGCGTCCGGACAGCTGCCTGATGTAGCTTCGCGGGCCGCTGTACTACGCACGGAGGAGCGGGAGAGGTGCCGATCGGGAGCGGCACGAACGTTGGTCTACGCCTTCTTACGGTTGGAGCGATCGCGCTTGCCGTCCTGATCGCTGGCTTCCTGCTGCTCCGAGGCGGCGGGGGCGGCTACCGCGTGTCGATGACCCTCGACAACGCGAACCAGCTCGTCGAGGGGCAACCAGGTCAAGGTCGGCGGCGTGTCCGTCGGCAGCGTGACGAAGATCGCGCTCGCCGACGACGGGCGCGCGCGCATCGAGCTGAAGATCGATGACGACCTGGCGCCGCTCCACCGCGGGACCCAGGCCAGCGTCCGCTCGGCGTCGCTGTCCGGCATCGCCAACCGCTACATCGCCCTCCAGCCGGGCCCCTCCGACGACCCGGAGATCGAAGACGGCGGGTCGATACCCGCGGAGGGCGTCCATGGGGAGGTCGACCTCGACGAGCTGCTGAACTCGCTCGACCCGGACGTGCAGAGGGACCTGCGCCTGGCGGTGCGGCAGCTCGGCGTCGCCTTCGACCCGCAGGCCGGCCGCGACCTGAACGAGGGCATCCGCGCGCTCAACCCGGCGCTGTCGCAGGCGGGGCTGACCGAGGACCAGGTGCTGCGCGACCAGGAGAAGTTCGAGCGCTTCCTGACCCAGTCGGCAGACGTGGTGTCCGCGGTGGCCACGCGCGACGACCGGATCCCGGCCCTGGTGGCCAACGCGCACGCGTCGCTCGACGCGGTCGCGCGGCGCTCGGAGAACCTGGAGTCGACGCTGCGCCAGCTGCCGCCGACGCTGCGCCAGACCAACACCACGCTGGTCGACCTGCGCGGCGCCGTGGCCGACCTGCGCCCGACCGTGCGGCTCGCGCAGCCGGTCGCGCCGCTGATCACCGACTTCCTCACCGACCTCCAGCCGACCACTCGTCTGGCCCGCCCGGTGGTCAGCGACCTGAGGGAGACGATCGACTCGCCCGGCGGCAGCGACCTGATCGGCGTGCTGCGCGGGCTCGAGCCCGTCGCCCGGGTGGGCGTGCCGGCGTTCAAGGCGACGGTCCCGACCGTCGCGGACCTGCTGCCGGTGCTGAAGGAGCTGCGCCCGTACGCGCCCGACGTGGTCGGCGGCCTGCTGAACGGCTTCGGCGGCTCGACCGGCCCGTACTACGACGCGAACGGCCACTACGCGCGCATCTCGTTCCACTCGAGCGCGTACTCGGGCCAGGGGCTCCTGTCGTTCCTGCCCTCGCCCGACCAGTCCGACGGCCTGGCCGGGTTCCGGCGCTTCATCGTGCGCCGCTGCCCGGGCGCCGGCACCCAGACCCATCCCGACAAGTCGAACCCTTACATCGAGGACCCGAAGGTCTGCAGCGAGGGGGACACGCCCAAGTGAGGCGGGCGGGTGCGATCCTGGCCGTCCTGGCGGCCTGCGTCGCCGCGGTTTCGCTGACCGGCGCGAGCGGTTCCGGCGAGAAGACCTACCGCGTCGACGCGCTCTTCTACAACGCCGCGAACCTGATCCCCGGCCAGGACGTGAAGATCGCCGGCGCCGAGGTCGGCCAGGTCGAGGACGTCAAGCTGACGAATGACCGGCGCGCCCGCGTGCAGATGAAGGTCGACAAGCGCTTCGGGCCGTTCCGCGCCGATGCCCGCTGCCGGATCCGGCCTCAGTCGCTGATCGGCGAGAAGTACGTCCAGTGTGACCCGGGCACGTCGCGGGCGCCCGCGCTGCGCGCGACGGGCGACGAGGCGGCGACGGTCCCGCTGCGCCGCAACGAGGTGCCGGTCGACCTGGACCTGGTCTTCGCCTCGATCCGGATGCCCTACCGGCAGCGGCTGTCGCTGATCGTCAACGAGCTGGGCACCGGGCTGGCGGGGCGGCCGCGCGAGCTGAACGACGCGATCCGGCAGGCCAACCCGGCGCTCGCGCGCACGCGGCGGGTGCTCGAGATCGTCGAGGGCGACCGCGACCGCCTGGGGCGCCTGATCGAGGCGTCCGACCGGGTCATCGGCGAGCTGGCGCGCCGCCGCGGCCAGGTCCAGACGTTCGTCGACCATGCGGGCGATGTGGCCGACGAGGTGGCGAGCCGCCGCGGCGACCTCGCGCTCGCCATCGACCGGCTGCCCGCGATGCTCGACGAGCTGGAGCCGACCGCTGCGTCGCTCGCGTCGCTGTCGGCCGAGGCGCGGCCGGTGCTCGGCGACCTGCGTGCCGCCGCGCCCGGCGTGCGCGCGCTGGCCGCCGATCTCGACCCGCTGAACGATGCCGCCCGTCCGGCGCTCGTCCGGCTGGCCGACATGTCGAAGACGGGCCGGAGCGCGGTGCGCGCCGCCACGCCGATCGCCGCGCTGCTGCGGCCCGTCGCCGACAAGCTGCCCGCGGTCGTGGCCGACGCGGCCGAGCTCGTCGAGTCGATGCGCAGCCAGGGCGTGATGGAGGGCCTACAGGGATTCGTGTACTTCGCCTCGCTCGCGACGTCCCGGTTCGACCGCTACTCGCACATCCTGCCCTCGTACCAGATCGGCGGCACGTGCAACACGCCGGCGACGAAGCCGGCGCCCGGATGCGATGCGCATTTCGCCGGTAGCACGGAGAACCCGGGGTCGGTCAACGACAAGCGGGGGGCGCGGAAGAGCCGCCGGGCGAGGAAGGCGGACCGCGGACGGCGGACGGCGGAGGCTGGCGGACGGCGGACGGCGGGCAGGCGATCGCGGCGGCGCCGGCGATTCCCGCCGTCCGCCGTCCGCCAACAATCCGCCGTCCGCCACTCCGCCGTCCGCCAACCCGCCGGCTCCGCCGGCCCCGCCCCGCACCTGGCCCGGTCAACGACCTCCTCGACTTCCTCCTCGGCCCGTGAGATCCCAGCGCGACAGACGGAGCCTGCTCAGCTCCCCGATCCTCGTCGGGACGATCACCGTGCTCGTCGGGGTGATCGCGGTGTTCCTCTCCTACAACGCCAACGAGGGGCTGCCGTTCGTCCCCACCTACAAGGTCACGGTCGAGGTGCAGGACGCGGCCGGGCTCGTCGAGGGCAACGAGGCACGCATCGGCGGCAAGCGCGTCGGCGTGGTCAAGACGATCACTCCTGTGAAGCAGCCGAAGGGGTCGCCGACCGCCGAGCTGTCGCTGAAGCTCGACCTGGCGGCCAAGCCGATCAAGGACAGCACCCAAATCACGGTCCGCCCGCGGTCGACGCTCGGGCTGAAGTACCTGGAGATCGTGCCCGGCAAGCGCGGCGACGACGTACCCGAGGGCGGGCGGCTGGCGCTACGCCAGTCGCAGCAGGTCGTCGACCTGGACGAGGTCGTCAACACGTTCGACGCGTCGACCCGCCAGGCGATGCAGGTGGCGACGCGCGAGCTCGGCCCCGCCTTCACCGGCCGCGGCATCGCGTTCAACGCGACGCTGGCCGACGCCCCGGAGCTGATGACCAACCTCGAACGGGTCATGGCCAACCTGGGCGACCCGCGCACCCGGCTCGGCCGGTTCGTCCCGGCGCTCGAGCGGGTCGCCTCGGCGGTCGCCCCGGTCGCCCCGCAACTCGGGCGCATGATCGAGTCGGCCGACGTCACGTTCGGCGCGCTGGCCGGCGTCCGCGAGCAGGTGGGCGAGACGATCAGCGAGCTGCCCGCCACCGAGGCGCAGGCGACGCACACCCTGCAGGTCGCGCGCCCACTGCTGGCCGACGCGACCCTGCTCCTGCGCGACGCGCGCCCGGGCACGCGCCTGCTGCCTGCCGCGTCACTGGAGCTGGACGACGCCATCGACACCGGCCTGCCCGTGCTGCGGCGCGCGCTCACGCTGGCCGACGACCTGAAGGCGACGCTCGGCGCGGTCGAGACCCTGGCCCGTGACCCCGCCACGACGACGACGCTTCAGAAGCTCGACGCCACGCTGGCCGTGGCTACGCCGCTCGTCGACTTCATCGCGCCGATGCAGACCCGCTGCAACTACCTGGGCCTGTGGACGCGCAACGCCAACTCTTCGGTGTCCGAGGGCGACGCGAACGGCAACTGGTTCCGGACGCTGGTGATCGCCAACACCGCGGAGTTCACGTCGGCCGCGGAGCCGGCGCCGGAGCTCCATGCCAATCCGTACCCGAACACCGCCGCACCGGGTCAGGACGGCGAGTGCGAGGCCGGCAACGAGGGCTACGAGCCCGGTCGGCAGATCGGCAACCCGCCGGGCAACCAGGGACGCGCCACCGAGCCGACCGACGCCGACGCGGGGAGGGGCCAGCCGTGAGGCGCATCCGCCGAGCCCTCGGTCGCACGCCCGACTGGGTCGCCGGCCTGATCGCTGTCGTGGTCATCGCGACCGCCACCTGGCTGGCGTTCGGCGGCCGGCTGCCGTGGCAGAACGAGTACGAGCTGAAGGCGGTCGTCGCCTCCGGACTGGAGCTGTCGTCGCGCTCGCCGGTGCGGATCGCGGGCGTCGAGGTCGGGCGCGTGAGCAAGGTCGAGCGCGGCCCCGGCAACACGGCGATCGTGACCATGGAGATCAAGAAGGTCGGGCTGCCGATCCACGAGGACGCGACGCTCAAGATCCGGCCGCGCATCTTCCTCGAGGGCAACTTCTTCGTCGACCTGCGGCCGGGCACGCCGCAGTCGCCCACCGTCGGGTCGGGTCACACGCTGCCGATCTCCCAGACCGCGGTGCCGGTCCAGCTCGACGAGATCCTGAGCGGCCTCCAGAAGGACACCCGCAGGCAGCTGACGCGGTTCGTCCACGGGTTGGCGGTGACGCTCGACGAGGGCGGCGGCCAGGTGCTCAAGGGCGCGCTGGCGGAGTGGGGGCCGACGTTCATACCGGTGGCGATCGCGTCGGAAGCCGTGCGGGGTACGGACCCCGACGACCTGTCGAAGTTCATCGCCGGCTCGGAGAAGACTGCGACCGCGCTCGCGAGCCGCGACCAGCAGCTCGTCACGCTGATCGACGGCCTCGAGCGCACGGTGACCGCCCTGGCGAGCCGCCGTACGCAGCTCGAGCAGTCGCTGCCCGAGATGGACGCGCTCGTGCACGAGGCGCCGAGCGCGCTGCAGGCCGTCGACGACGCGCTGCCGGAGACCCGTGCGCTGGCCATCGAGGCGCGGCCCGCGCTGCGCGAGGCGCCGACGACGCTGCGCCTGGCCGACCCCGTGCTCGCGCAGGCCCGCGCTCTGGTCTCCCCGCAGGAGCTGCCGGCCCTGCTCAGCCAGCTCGACCCGGCACTCGACGACCTCGCGCCGCTCGAGCCGCGGCTGACCACGCTGCTCGGCCAGGTCACCCCGATCATGGACTGCCTGCGCAACAACGCGCTGCCGACGCTGAAGACACCGGTCGAGGACGGCGCCCTGACGACCGGTGACCCGCCCTACCGCGAGCTGCTGCACGGGCTGACCGGGCTCGCGAGCGCGTCGCAGAACTTCGACGGCAACGGGCCGGCGGTCCGCTACCACGCGGGCTTCGGCGACCAGCTGGTCACGTTCGGGCCCGCGCCGTCCGCCGCCGAGGCGCTGGTCGGCACGACGTCGACCCCGATCATCGGCTCACGGCCGCGAAAGCCCGGCGAGCAGCCGCCGTTCCGTCCCGACGTCCCGTGCCACACGCAGGAGCCGCCGAACCTGGCCGCCGCCACGGGCCCGGCCCCGCGGCAGCGTCAGGCCAAGATGAAGGCGGCTCCGTGAGAAAACAGATCTCCCGCTACGGCAGCCATGCGCTCGCGCTCGCCGGGATAATCGTCCTGGCCCTGGCGGTGGCCGGCTACATCACCGTCCACCAGCGCCTGCACTTCCCCTGGGAGAAGCGCATGGAGGTCATCGCCGAGTTCAGCACCGCCCAGTCGGTCACGCCCGGCCAGGGCCAGACGGTGACCGTCGCGGGTGTCGAGGTGGGCGAGATCGGCGAGGTCACCCTGCACGAGGGGCGCGCGCGGGTGACGATGGTGCTCGAGCCCGACAAGCTCGGCCCGATCTACTCCAACGCGCGCATGCTGCTGCGCCCCAAGACCGGGCTCAACGACATGTCGATCGACCTCGACCCGGGCACGCCGCAGCGGGGCAAGCCCGACCGCGGCGAGCTGCACGACGGCGATGTGCTGCCGGTGTGGAACTCGCTGCCGAACGTCAACCCGGACGAGGTGCTCGCCGCGCTCGACGCGGACACTCGGCGCTACCTGTCGATCGTCGCGAACGCGGGCGGCGCGGGGCTCGGCGACCGCGGCGTCGACCTGCGCCGCGTGCTGGCGGCGTCGCAGCCGACCCTGCGGAGCACCCGCCGGGTCAGCCGCGCGCTGGCCGACCGCCGCGCGAAGGTCAAGCGCCTCGTCCACAACCTGCGCCTCCTGTCGCAGGCGACGGCCGACTCCGACAAGGAGCTCGTGCGCCTGGTCGACGGCAGCTCGGCGGTGTTCGACACGATCGGCGGCCGCGACGCGCAGCTCGCCGCATCCGTCGAGAAGCTGCCGGGCGCGCTCCACGCCACCCGCGACGCCCTGACCGAGACGCGGGACCTGGCCAACGAGCTGGCGCCCGCGGCGCGCGAGCTGCGGCCCGCCGTTCGCGAGCTCGGCCCGGCGATGGTCGAGGTCCGCCCGCTGCTTCGCGACGCCACCCCGATCCTGCGGGACGACCTGCGCCCGCTCGTCCGCGAGGCGACGCCGCTGGTGCGCGACCTGCGGCCGTCGGTCGCGCGCCTCAACCCGGCGACCGCCGACCTCGTGCGCACCGGCGACGTCCTCCAGAACGTGGTGAACGAGCTGGGCTACAACCCGCCGGGCCCGGAGGAGGGCTACCTGTTCTGGCTCGCGTGGTTCACGCACAACGCGAACTCGATCCTGTCGATCGAGGACGCGCACGGCGCTACGTGGCGCGGCCTGGTGATCGTCGGCTGCTCCAGCCTCGGCCAGGTCCTGTCCGGCAACCCGGCGATCGCACCGCTGCTGAACGCCCCGATCTGCCCGGGCGCGGAGCTGCCGAGCCTCCAGGACCTGGTCAGCGGGCTGCCGCTTCCCGCCAAGGAGCGCCGCGCGGCGCGGAGGGAGCTCGCCCGGTGAACAAGCGCGCTCCCAGGCGGACCGAGCTCGCGGTGATGATCCTGTTCGCCTTCTCGGTCTTCGCGATCCTGCTCTACCTCTGGAAGACGTTCGGCGGCCCCAGCGCGCTCGCGCCGAAGGGCTACCAGGTGCAGGTCGACTTCGCGGAGGCCACCCAGCTCTCGGACACCGCCGACGTGCGGATCTCCGGCGTGACCGTCGGCCGCGTGAGGAGGACCGCGCAACACGGCGACCGGACCCGCGCGACGATCGAGATCAAGCCCGAGTTCGCGCCGATCCCGCGCGACACCCACGCGATCCTCCGGCTCAAGACCCTGCTCGGCGAGACCTACGTCGAGCTGACCCCGGGCCACCCGTCGAGGGGCGCGCTGGCGGACGGCGCCGTGCTCAGCCGCTCGCAGGTCGAGCCGACGGTCGAGCTGGACGAGATCCTCCGCGCGGTCGACGCGCCGACGCGCCGGGCGCTCCAGCAGTTCCTGCGCGGTCTGGCCCGCGGGCTCGACGGGCGGGGGCAGGAGCTGAACGCGGCGCTCGGCAACCTCGAGCCGGTCGCCGGCCAGACGAACGACCTGCTGACCGTTCTCGACTCCCAGCACGACGCCGTGCGCAGGCTGACCGCCGACACCGGGCGGGTGTTCGACGCGCTCGGCCAGAGGCAGGGCGAGCTGCGCGGGCTGATCACCTCCGGCGACCGTGTGCTGGCGTCGACCGCGCGCCGCAACGAGGACCTGGCCGAGACCGTGCGCATCCTGCCCACGACGTTGCGCGAGGTGCGCCCGACACTGGTCGACCTGGAGGGCCTGGTGGACGACGCGACGCCGGTCGTCCGCGACCTGCGGCCGGCGGCACGCGCGCTCGGGCCGACGCTGACCGATGCGGTGGCGCTCGCGCCCGAGCTCAAGGGGCTGTTCGGCGACATCGACCGGCTGATCGACGTCTCGGAGACCGCCCTGCCGGCTGCGACCAAGTTCGTCGACGCCGCGCGCCCGGTCTTCCAGGCGCTGCCTCCGGCGCTGTCCGAGCTGAAGCCCGTCGTCGACTTCCTGGAGCCGAACAAGCGCGAGTTCGTGACGATGTGGGCCAACATCGCGGCCGACAACCAGGGCTCGGAGGTGGGCGCCGACGGCAAGCGGCTGCACTACATCCGCGCGCTCGTGCCGATCACCAACGAGGGCCTCGTCGCCAGCGATCAGCGCTTCGGGACCAACCGCCACAACCCGTACATCGCGCCGGGCGGCCTGGCCAAGCTCGGCCAGGGCGGGCTCGAGGCCTTCGACTGCTCGAACCAGGGCAACCAGTCGCCGCCCACGCAGTTCGCGCCGCCCTGCAAGGAGCAGGCCAAGCCGACCTTCCAGGGGCGCACCCAGGCGTTCCCGCACATCCAGGCCGAGCCGTAGCGCGACCGCGACTGGCGCTCTACGAGGGCTCGTCGAAGATCGTCATGCGGCGGAACTCGCTGAACCGCTCGTCGATCTCGTCGCGGGTCAGCCGCTGCACGCGCTCGGTGCCGAACTCCTCGACGTTGTAGGAGGCGAGCACCGACCCGTAGGTCATCGCCCGCCGCAGCACCATCGGGTCGCGGGTCGACTCGGAGCCGTCGTGGCCGGCCAGGTAGCCGAGGAAGCCGCCGGCGAACGAGTCGCCCGCCCCGGTCGGGTCCTTGACGGTCTCGAGCGGGTAGGCGGGCAGCGCGAAGAAGCGGTCGCCGTAGAACAGCGCCGCGCCGTACTCGCCCTGCTTCGCCACGACCACGCCCGGGCCCATCCGCATCACCTTGCGGGCGGCGCGCACCAGGTTGGGCTCCTGGGTGAGCATCCGCACCTCGGCGTCGTTCATGAAGACCAGGTCGACGTTGCTGATGGCCTCGATGAGCGCGTCGCGTTCCGTGTCGATCCACAGGTTCATGGAGTCAAGGCCCGCGAGCTGGGCGGTCTTGCACTGGCGGCGCACCTGCATCTGCAGCTGCGGGTGGATGTTGGCCAGGAACAGGTGGTCGACCTGCTTGATCTCGTCGGAGAGCTTCGGCTCGAAGTCGCCGAAGACGTTGAGCTGCGTGTCGTCGGTGTGAGCCTGGTTCAGGTCGTACTCGTAGTGGCCCGCCCAGAAGAAGGTCTGGCCGCCCTGCACGTGCTCGATCCCGTCGGTGTTCACGCTGCGGCCGTGCAGGACCGCGTACTCGTCGTCGCCGAAGTCGTCGCCGACGGGGCCGACCACCGAGACGTCGGTGAAGAAGCTCGCCGCGAGCGAGAAGTGCACGGCGGAGCCACCGAGCATCCGCTCGCGCTCGCCGAAGGGCGTCTTGACCGCGTCGAAGGCGATCGATCCGACTACTGCCAGGGCCATGAGGCGGTGGAGCCTATACACCGCGTCTCGCAGTCCTTGATACTGCGCGCCATGAAGAGACTCGCTCCGGCCGTCGCAGCGGCCGCATTCCTGGCTTTCGCATCCACCGCCGGAGCCGCGACGCCGTTCACGGTCGGGACCGGCAACTTCCCCGACGTGGCCGTCGACTCGACCGGCACCGCTCACGTCGTCTGGGACGAGCACGACGGCGGGCCAACCGGCGACAACATCGGCTACTGCCAGATCCCGAAGGGCGCGACCGCGTGCGCGACCGGCCCGCAGCGCGGCATCGACGCCGTCGCGGAGGGGATCGGCCGCTCGACGTACGTGTTCGTTCCGTCGCCCAACCGCGTGGTCATCGTCAGCCACCGCTGCTGCACGCCGGACGCGACGATCGCGTATGTGTCGACCAACAACGGCCTCTCGTTCGCGGACGGGGTGACGATCGGCAACCTGGACGCGGAGGACGGCGTCCTGGGCGGCGACGACGCGTTCTACGGCGTCGACACCGGCGGCCGCGTGCAGCGCATGCCGCTGTCCGGGCCGCAGGTGACCCAGCAGGCGATCCTGTCGGCGGGCTTCAGCGTTCCGACCGCGAGCTCGATCGCGTTCTTCGGCGGCAACCGGCCGGTCAAGGTGTCGGCGGACGGGTCGAACACGACCTTCAGCGTCTTCCGTGGGAGCGGCGACCCGAACGACGCGAGCAACTGGGACGGCCCCGCCCAGATCACCCCGGCGGGCGGGGAGCCGCATCTGGCCAGCAGCTCGGCCGGGACCGCGATGATCTACCGCCTCGGCT
Organism: uncultured Actinomycetes bacterium; assembly: GCA_963724205.1. GTDB lineage: Bacteria > Actinomycetota > Thermoleophilia > Solirubrobacterales > Thermoleophilaceae > CAVRTK01. The sequence continues at coordinate 737,263 of CAVRTK010000001.1, forward strand.
CGGGCGGAGCCGGTGAGCTGCACGCGCTGCGCCTCGACGCCGCCGGCCCGACCGCGACGCTCTCCGACGGCGATCCGATCCAGGCCGACCTGACCGCGGATCCGAGCGGCCGCTTCACCGCCGCCTGGGTCGAGAACGGCGAGACCCCGAACGAGGTGCGGATGGCAACGTCGAGCGACGGCTCGAACTGGTCGGGAGGAATTCCGATCCTGATCAGCAACCGCGTCGACGACCTGTTCCACACGCAGGTCGCTGCCGGCAGCGACGGCAAGGGAGTCGCCGTCTTCGACGCAAATAGCCGCACGGGCGACATCACGGTCGTGCCGCTCGAGCCGGCAGCGCTCGGCGCGGAGGACGTGCCGATGCAAACCGCGACCGTGAACGACCAGGAGCTGTCGTTCTTCGGCCCGACCGAGTGCGTCCAGCCGCCCGAGCGGGTCACGCTACGCGTGACCTCGCGGCGCAAGCGCAGGCTGTCGCCGAACCGGCGGGTGAAGATCAGCTCGGTCGTGTTCTCGGTCGACAAGACCAAGAAGACCGACCGCAAGGCGGCGTTCAGGCAGAACTTCTCGACGGCGGCGTTCCCGCGCGGGACCGTGCACCAGGTGCGTGCGGTCGTCACCCTGAAGCCGGTGAAGAAGGGCGCCTTCAAGACGAAGAAGAAGACGCTCAAGGGTCGATTCAACGTGTGCGGCTGATGCGCGCGATCCAGCTACAGGAGTGGGGCGGTCCCGAGGTGATGAAGCTCGTCGAGCTCGACGTGCCGGAGCCGTCCGCCGACCAGGTGCTCATCCGCGTCTCCCGCGCGGGCGTCAATTACGCCGACACGCACCAGACCGAGAACTCGTACCTGGCCAAGTTCGAGCTGCCGCTGATCCCGGGCACCGAGGTGGCCGGAGTCGTCGAGCGCGACGGCGGCGGGTTCACGGCAGGCCAGCGCGTGGTGGCGATGACCGGGCAGGGCGGCTACGCGGAGTACGTGGCCGCGCCCGCGTCGCAGACGTCGGTCATCCCCGACGGGGTCGACGACGAGCTCGCCCTGGCGCTCCTCGTGCAGGGACTGACGGCGTGGCACCTCTACCGCACGTGCGCGCGCGTGCAGGAGGGCGAGAGCGTCGTCGTGGTCTCGGGCGCGGGCGGTGTCGGGTCGCTGGCGGTCCAGCTCGGCAGGCACATGGGCGCGGGCCGGGTGATCGCCACAGCGTCGTCGGCCGAGAAGCGCGACTTCACGCTCGAGCTGGGCGCGGACGCCGCGGTCGACCCCGACAGCGACGACCTGGCCGCGGCGATCGTCGACGCCAACGAGGGCAGCCGCGTCGACGCGGTGTTCGAGATGGCCGGCGGGAAGATCTTCGACGGCTCGCTGCGCGCGCTGGCGCCGTTCGGCCGGATGGTCACCTACGGGATCGCCGGGCGCGAGCCCAACGAGGTCCAGACCGGCCTCCTGCTGCGCAAGTCCTGGTCGGTGATCGGCTTCTGGCTGATGCACTGCCTGCGCGACCCCGAGCGGCTGATCGCCGCGCCGCTGGCCGACCTGTACGAGCGCGCCGCCCGGGGCGAGGTCCACGCAGTCCCGGGCGGGACGTACGGGCTGTCGGAGGCAGTGCGGGCGCACGAGGACCTGAAGAGCCGCAGGACCCGCGGCAAGCTCCTGCTCGACCCGACGGCCTGAGCTGCTGAGAGGGAACGGGCGCCGGGGGTCGAATCCCTTCGCGCCTACGGCAAGCATCACTACCAAGGACGAAACGGGGTACTTCAGATGAAGCGGATTCTTCCGCTGCTGTTTCTCATGACCGCCGCGCTGGCCGCCTCGGCCTGCGGCGGTGGTGGCAAGAACCTGGACACGACCAAGGTCGAGCAGGATCTCCAGAAGATCTCGTCGGACGCCGGCGTCGAGTCGAAGGCCGAGTGCCCGGACGAGGTCGAGGACATCAAGAAGGGCACGACCTACGAGTGCACGCTCACCTACGCGGGCAACGAGAACAACAAGCAGACCGTGCAGATGAAGATCGGCGACAACGACGAGAGCGTGTTCGCCAACGAGGACGCCGCCTCGAGCGAGCTGGCGATCCGCGGGATCGTGGCGCAGAGCGACAAGGACCCCGCGACCGTCTGCGACCACCTCAGCGAGGACGTTCTGGAGCAGCTTGGCGGCGACGATTGCCCCACGCAGGTCGCCGAGGCCGACGACGGCAAGCCCGCCGTCATCAAGAGCATCAAGATCAACGGCGATACCGCGACGATGGTCACGGATCAGTCGACGACGACGTTCGAGACTGCCGAGGACGGCAGCTTTGTCGTCACCGCGATCGAGTAGCAGCGCATCCAGCCTGACGCGCGGGGCCGGGGCTTCCGGCCCCGCGCGGGGCGCCTGATCGGGCGACACGCCGGGTAGTCTCCGGTCCTCATGGCCACCTTCAAGGACCTCGGGCTTTCCGAATCCCAGCTCGAGGCGCTCAAGCACCTCGGCTACGACCAGCCGACTCCCATCCAGGAGCAGACGATCCCGCTTCTGCTCGAGGGACGCGACGTGATCGGCCAGGCCCAGACCGGGACAGGCAAGACCGCTGCGTTCGGCCTCCCGCTGATCGAGTACGTCGATCCGTCGTCGGACGACGTCGAGGCGCTGGTCCTGACGCCGACCCGCGAGCTCTGCATCCAGGTCACCCAGGCGCTGCGCGCGTACGGGGCGAAGAAGGGCGTCGACATCGTCGCGGTGTTCGGCGGCGCGCCGATCCGCGAGCAGATGACCCGGCTCAACCGGGGCGACGGGCAGGTCGTCGTCGGCACCGTCGGCCGTGTCATGGACCTGATGAGCCGGCACGCGCTGGTCCTCGACGGCACCCGCTACGTGGTGCTCGACGAGGCCGACGAGATGCTCGACCTGGGATTCCTCGAGGATGTCGAGACGATCCTGTCGCGCACGCCTTCCGGTCGCCAGACCGCGCTGTTCTCGGCCACGATGCCGCCGCCGATCCGCAAGCTCGCCGACAAGTTCATGTACGACCCCGAGGTCGTCAAGGTGCGCGCCGCGACGCTGACCATCGACACCGTCGACCAGTACTACGTCGAGGTGAAGAGCGATCGCGAGAAGGCGGAGGCGCTGGCCAGGGTCCTGAAGATCGAGCGCCCCGAGCAGGCGATCATCTTCGCGCGCACGAAGATCGGCGCCGACCGGCTCTCGCGCTCGCTGGGCGACAAGGGCGTGCGGGTCAAGACGCTGCACGGCGACATGTCACAGGGCGCGCGCGACGGCGTGATGATCGCGTTCAAGGGCGGCCGTGAGCGGCTGCTGGTCGCCACCGACATCGCCGCGCGCGGGCTCGACATCTCGGGCGTGTCGCACGTCATCAACTACGACCTGCCCAACTCGCCCGAGGTGTACGTGCACCGGATCGGGCGCACGGGCCGGATCGGCCGCGAGGGCACGGCGATCACGCTGATGACCACGAAGCAGCAGCGCGACCTGCACGCGATCGAGAAGCACGCGAACACCGAGATCGCCGAATGGACCGAGCAGGCCGCGGCCGGGCGCAACGGCGGCGGCGGCGGTGCACACGCCTCGATGGGCTCCGCCACGACCCCGACCGAGGGCGAGGATCTCGGCGGTGGCCGCGGCGTGCGCCGGCCCGCGAAGGACACCGGCGGCGGCGAGCGCCCGCGGATCAAGGTCGAGGAGGTCGCGGCCACCGCCGCGGACGCGGCGGCCGAGGCCGCGGCTGTGGTCGACAGCGACACGCCGCCGGCGCCGCGCAGGCGATCGCGCCGCATCGGCGGCGGTCCGCGCGAGACGCGCAGCCGAGGAGGCGGCGGCCGAGCCTGCCGCGGCCGAGCCGCTGTCCCCCGAGCGCGAGCCGCGCCCTGCCCGCGCGGCCACCAAGGCCGCCGAGCGCCGCGAGACGCGGCGCCCGCGTCACACCAAGCCGCGCCGCGAGCGCGAGGGCACGGTCAAGCTGCTGGTAGGCGCCGGGCGGACGCAGGGCCTCGAGCCCGCCGACGTGATCGGCGCGATCGTCGACGGCTCGCACCTCGAGGGCGAGGACATCCACAACGTGCGGCTGCTGGAGCGATACACGTTCGTCGAAGTGCCGGCGACGCGCGCCCAGGAGGTCGTCGACAAGGTCAACGGAAGCGACGTGCGCGGCGTCAAGCTGCGCCTGGAGGTAGCACCGCGGCGATGAGTCAGGCGACGATGCACACCAACCACGGGCCGATCCAGATCGAGCTGTTCGACGACGACGCGCCCAAGACCGTCGAGAACTTCAAGAAGCTCGCCGCGGACGGCTTCTACGACGGGGTGATCTTCCACCGGGTCATCAAGGACTTCATGATCCAGGGCGGCGACCCCACCGGCACCGGCACCGGCGGCCCCGGCTACACGTTCGAGGACGAGTTCAACCAGCACGGCATCGTGCGCGGCGCGCTGGCGATGGCCAATGCCGGGTCCGAACACGAACGGCTCGCAGTTCTTCATCGTCACCACCGAAGCAGCCCCGTGGCTGGACGGAAAGCACACGGTCTTCGGACAGGTCCTCGCCGGGATGGAGACCGTCGACGCGATCGAGGGCCTGCCCACCGGCGCGCGCGACCGGCCGAACGACGACGCCGTGATCGAGCGCGTCGAGCTGGACGGGGCCGGCGCCGCCTCCTAGCGCTCTTCCCCCCGGGGTGCGTCGAGCGCGTTTGTCAATCGTGCTCACTTAGGCGTCTCCTGGCCCGGTAAGTGAGCGCGATCCCAGCTTCGGCGATTTGGCCGCCCCCCGGTTTGGCCGCGCAGCCAGTCGGCCCCGTTAGACTCGCCCACCGGACTTCGAGACCGAGGAGAGCGCGCATGGCAACGGTCGATCAGGCGGCGACGACGAGCACGAACGGGTCGGGCAACGGCCACACGATCGCGGTCGACAATCCCGCGACCGGCCAGACGATCGGCCACGTGCCGGACATGTCCTCCGAGCAGGTCGCGGAGCTCGTCGCACGCGCTCGCGGCGCGTTCCCGGCCTGGGCGTCGCGGCCGATGGACGACCGCGCCGCGCTCATGTACGAGCTGCGCTCCTGGCTGATCGAGAACCGCCAGAAGATGCTCGACACGATCATCGGCGAGACCGGCAAGGCGCGCGAGGACGCCTTCACCGCCGAGATCATGTTCATGGCCGACTCGCTCGGCTTCTGGGCGAAGAACGCGCCGAAGTTCCTGGCCGACGAGCGGCTGCGTGGGCACTCGCCCCTGCTGTTCGGCAAGAAGATGCTCGTGCGCTACAAGCCGATGGGCGTCGTCGGGGTGATCGGGCCGTGGAACTACCCGCTGACGAACGGCTTCGGCGACTGCATCCCGGCGCTCATGGCGGGCAACACGGTCGTGCTCAAGCCGAGCGAGGTCACCCCGCTGTCGTCGCTGCTGATCGCCGAGGGCCTGAAGTCGTGCGGCTTCCCCGACGACGTCTTCCTGGTCGCGACCGGCCGCGGGGAGACCGGCGCCGCGCTGGTCGACCACGCGGACAGCGTCATGTTCACCGGCTCGACCAAGACCGGCAAGAAGGTGATGGAGCGCGCCGCGCAGACGCTGACTCCGGTGTCGCTCGAGCTGGGCGGCAAGGACCCGATGGTGGTGCTGCGCGACGCCGACCTGGAGCGCGCCGCCAACGCCGCCGTCTACTACGGCATGTCGAACTCGGGGCAGATCTGCCAGGCCGTCGAGCGCGTCTACGTCGAGGAGCCGGTCTACGACGAGTTCGTCAACAAGGTCATCGACAAGACCCGCGCGCTGCGTCAGGGAGCCCCCGGCGAGCCCGGTGCCGTCGAGGTGGGCGCGATGACCTGGCCGCCGCAGGTCGACCTGGTCGAGTCGCACGTCAAGGACGCCGTCGACAAGGGCGCGAAGATCCGGATCGGCGGCAAGCGCCGTGAGGGCCAGGGCGACTTCTTCGAGCCGACCGTCCTCACCGACGTCGACCACACGATGCTCTGCATGACCGAGGAGACGTTCGGGCCGACGCTGCCGATCATGAAGGTGAGCGACGAGGAGGAGGCGATCCGCCTCGCGAACGACTCGCGCTACGGGCTGAACTCGAGCGTGTGGACGAAGGACGCCGCACGGGGTGAGCAGCTGGCGTCGCGCATCGAGGCCGGCAGCACCTGCGTGAACGACTGCGTCGTCAACTACGCCGCCCAGGAGCTGCCGTTCGGCGGCGTCGGCGAGTCCGGCATCGGCGTCCGCCACAGCGCCAAGGGCATCCAGAAGTACTGCAAGACGCAGGCGATCCTGGTCACCCGCATGGGCACGAAGCGCGAGCCGCACATGTTCCCGTACAGCCCGCGCGGCTCGAAGGTGCTCGAGAAGGCGGTCGTGTTCATGTACGGCAAGAAGCCGCGGAAGTACCGGAAGCGCTGAGCGCCCGCCGCGCAGAGCTCGTCGAGCGCCGCCGGGCGGCGGTCCCGCGGGTCGAGTACCCGCCGGAGCTGCCGGTCAGCGCGCACCGGGACGAGCTGCTCGCGGCGATCGGAGACAACCAGGTCGTGGTCGTGGCCGGCGAGACCGGCTCCGGCAAGACGACCCAGATCCCCAAGGTCTGCCTGGAGCTCGGGCGCGGGGTCGAGGGCATGATCGCCCACACCCAGCCGCGCCGGCTGGCCGCCCGCACGGTCGCCGAGCGGATCGCCGAGGAGCTGCGCGTGCCGCTCGGCGGGCCCGTCGGCTACTCGGTCCGCTTCAACGACCGCACCCGCCCGGACACGCTGATCCGGCTGATGACCGACGGCCTGCTGCTGGCGGAGATCCAGCGCGACCGGCTGCTGCGCCGCTACGACACCGTGATCGTCGACGAGGCGCACGAGCGGTCGCTGAACATCGACTTCCTGCTCGGCTACCTGCACCGGATCCTGCCGCAGCGGCCCGACCTGAAGCTGATCATCACGTCGGCGACGATCGACCCGGAGCGATTCGCGAGCCACTACGGAGGCGCGCCGGTGGTCGAGGTGTCCGGGCGCACCTACCCGGTGGAGACCAGGTACCGGCCGCTCGCCGACCCGGAGGCCGAGGAGGACGACGCGGAGGAGCGCGACCAGGTCGACGCGATCGGCGACGCGGTCGAGGAGCTCACGCGCGAGCGCCCCGGCGACGTGCTGGTCTTCCTGAGCGGCGAGCGCGAGATCCGCGACACCGCCGATGCCCTGCGCGGCCGGCTGCCGGACGACGTCGAGCTGCTCCCGCTGTACGCGCGCCTGTCGAGCGCCGAGCAGCGGCGCGCATGGAAGCCGCACTCGGGCAGGCGGATAGTGCTGGCCACCAACGTGGCCGAGACGTCGGTGACCGTCCCCGGCATCCGCTACGTCGTCGACCCGGGTCAGGCGCGCATCAGCCGGTACAGCGCCCGTCTGAAGGTGCAGCGGCTGCCGATCGAGCGGATCTCCCAGGCGTCGGCCGACCAGCGCAAGGGCCGCTGCGGCCGGACCTCGGAGGGCGTCTGCATCCGGCTCTACAGCGAGGACGACTTCGAGTCCCGCCCCCGCTACACCGACCCCGAGATCCTCCGCACGAGCCTGGCCGAGGTGATCCTCCAGATGGCGTCGATCGGGCTCGGGGCGGTCGAGGACTTCCCGTTCATGGACCCGCCGGACCGCCGGCAGGTACGCGACGGGCTGAACCTGCTCCACGAGCTCGGGGCGATCGAGTCGCGCGACGGCGGGGGCACCACCGGCCCGCGGCTGACGAAGCTCGGGCGCCGGCTCGCGCAGCTCCCGGTCGACCCGCGCATGGCGCGCATGGTGCTCGAGGCGGACCGCCGCCACTGCGCCGACGAGGTGATCGTGATCGCCGCCGCGCTGTCGATCCAGGACCCGCGCGAGCGCCCCACCGAAGAGCAGGCGGCCGCCGACCAGGCCCACGCCCGGTTCGCCGATCCCGAGGGCTCCGACTTCATGGCGTACGTGAACCTGTGGCGCTACCTGCGCGAGCAGCAGCGCGCGCTCTCGGGCAACCAGTTCCGCAAGCGCTGCCGCGCGGAGTTCCTGCACTACCTGCGCGTGCGGGAGTGGCAGGACCTGGTCTCCCAGCTCCGCCAGGCGGCCCGCTCCGCCGGCGTCGAGCGCAACCGCGAGCCCGCCGAGCCGGCCGACGTGCACCGCGCGGTGCTCGCCGGCCTGCTGTCGCACATCGGCATGAAGGACGCTCAGCGGCGCGAGTACACCGGCGCCCGCGGCGCGCGGTTCGCGATCTTCCCGGGATCGTCGCTGGCGAAGAAGCAGCCCGCCTGGGTGATGGCCGCCGAGCTGGTCGAGACCTCGCGGCTGTGGGGCCGGACCGCCGCGCGCATCCAGCCCCAGTGGGTCGAGCCGCTCGCCGCCCATCTGGTCACCCGGACCTACAGCGAGCCGCGCTGGGACCCGAAGCGCGGGCAGGTCGTCGCCACCGAGCGGGTGATGCTCTACGGGCTGCCGATCGTGCCGGGGCGGAACGTCGGCTACGGCAGGATCGACCCCGAGGCCGCGCGCGACATCTTCATCCGGCGCGCGCTCGTGGAGCGCGACTGGGAGACCACGCACCTGTTCTTCGCGCGAGAACGGGCGCCTGCTGGAGGAGGCCGAGGACCTGGAGCACCGCACCCGCCGCCGCGACCTGGTCGTCGAGGACGCCGCGATCCATGCGTTCTTCGACGAGCGCATCCCCGCCGACGTGGTGTCCGCGGCCCACTTCGACCGCTGGTGGAAGGACGAGCGGCGCGAGCATCCCGACCTGCTGACGTTCCCCCGCACGCTGCTGTTCGGGGACGAGGACGACGCGCTCGACCCGCAGCAGTGGCCGACCGGCTGGCGCCAGGGCGACCTGGTGCTGCGGCTGAGCTACCGGTTCGAGCCCGGGACGCCGAACGACGGCGTGACCGTGCACGTGCCGCTGACCGCGCTCGCGGCGCTGCGACCGCAGGGCTTCGAGTGGCTCGTGCCCGCCCTGCGCGAGGAGCTCGTGACGACGCTGATCCGGTCGCTGCCCAAGGACCTGCGCCGCGGCCTGGTGCCGGTGCCGGACGTCGCGCGCGAGGTGCTCGCCCGGCTGCGGCCCCGCGGCGAGCCCCTGCTCGGCGCCCTGGCCCGCGAGCTGTCGGCCACGCGCGGGGTGCGCGTCGCCGCCGGCGACTTCGACGTGTCGCGGCTGCCGCCGCACCTGCTGATGACCTACCGGGTCGAGGACGAGGACGGCAACGAGCTGGCCGAGGGGAACGACCTCGACGCGCTGCGGGCGGAGGTCCGGCCGCGGGTGCGCGCCGAGCTGGCGTCGGCCACCGACGACCTGAACCGCACCGGGCTGACGGACTGGTCGATCGGCGCGCTGCCCCGCCAGGTGGAGCTGCACGGCGTCCGGGCCTATCCCGCGCTGGTCGACGAGGGCGACACCGTCGGCGTCCAGGTGCTCGAGACGCCCGAGGCGCAGGCGGCGGAGATGCACGAGGGCACGCGCCGGCTGCTCCTGCTGCGTGCGCCGTCCGGCCTCGCACGTCACCTGCGCGAGCAGCTCGACGGCCGTGCCCAGCTGGCGCTGGCCGCGGCCCCGCACGGCGACGCGGCGGCCGCGCTGGCGGACGTCACCGACGCGGCGGTCGACGCGCTGATGGCCGAGGCCGGCGGCCCCGCCTGGGACGCCGCCGGCTTCGAGCGCCTCCGCGCCCGCGTCGCCGGCGATCTGGCCGACCGTGCGCTCGAGATCGCGCGCCAGGTCGTCCGCATCCTCGACCTGAGCCGCGAGGTGGGGGAGCGGCTCGGCCACCTGACCGCGGACGCGCTCCGGCCCGCGCGCGCCGACATCGGCGCCCAGCTCGGCGCGCTCGTCTACAGCGGGTTCGTGGCCGACACCGGCGCCGGCCGCCTGCCCGACCTCGAGCGCTACCTGCAGGCCATGCTCCGCCGCATCGACCGCCTGCCGAACGCGCCCGGCCCCGACCGCGACCGCATGCGCGTGGTCCACGAGCTCGAGGAGGAGTGGCACCGCAGGCTCGACGAGTGGCCCGAGTCGCGCGCGCTCCCGCCCGCCGCTCGCCGAGGTGGGGTGGATGCTCCAGGAGCTGCGCGTCAGCCAGTTCGCGCAGGGGCTCGGAGTGCGCGGCCCGGTGTCGGCCAAGCGGATCCGCCGCGCGCTCGAGAGCGCGTGATGCGCCGGGCCTAGACTGGACACGATGGGCATCGAACGCGATCTGAGCGGCGCCGAGCCCGTCCGCCCCGAGGGCCTCGGCCGGCTGGACGGAACCCACGAGCTCCGCCGCAGCCTGACCGCCTGGCACCTGGCCTCCGGGACGCTGGCCTGCCCGGCCTGCGACGCGCCCGTGGCCCCGCTCGGCACGATGGCGCCCGCCGACGCGCTCGCCTGCCCGGTCTGCCTGCACGCCGCGGCCGTCCGCGACTTCCTCTCGCTCGCGCAGCCCAACCGGCCCGCCCGGGTGGACGTGCGCGTCGTGCACCGGCCGGGCCGCCGCCGCGCGGCCGTGCAGAAGTCGTCTGGCTGAGCGATTAATCCGACGGGCGGCCGGAGTCTTCTCCTCCGACACCACCCGACAGGAGGACTTCGTGAGCAAGACCAGGACTCGCATCAACAAGGTCGGCACCGTCGTGATCCCGGTTTCCGACCAGGACCGCGCCATCGAGTTCTACGTCGACACGCTCGGCTTCGAGAAGCGCGCCGACGTGCCGTTCGGCAACGGCTACCGCTGGGTCGAGGTCGCGCCGGAGGGTGCGGTCACGACGATCGCGCTCGCCCCGCCGCCCGAGGGCAAGCCGACCGGGAACGTCGAGACCGGCATCGGCCTCCACACCGACGACATCGACGCCGACCACGCCGACATGAAGGCCCGCGGCATCGACGTCGACGACGAGGTCAGCCGCATGGGCGATCCCGTCCCGCCGCTCTTCTGGTTCCGCGATCCGGAAGGCAACACCCTGATGGTCGTCGAGACGGCCTGAACAGCCCGCGGGGGCGCCGGGTCAGGTGCCCGGCGCCCCCGCGAACGTGACTCCGAGCAGCTCCTCCAGGCGCGGCAGCGTGCCGTCGGAGCCGCGGTGGAGGATCGCGGTCATGCCGACCGCCTCGGCGCCCTCGCAGTTCTCGCGCAGGTCGTCGACGAACACGCACTCCGACGGCGGCAGGCCGACCCGCGACGCGGCCAGCTCGTAGATCTCGGCCTCGGGCTTGTGCATCCCGACGTCGCCGGAGATGACGACCGCGTCGAACAGCTCCTCCATCAGCCCGGGGTCGTACTCGAGCCCGGCGCCCCAGGAGTTGGAGATCAGCCCGGTGCGGATCCCCGCGCGCCGGGCCGCCCGCACCGCGTCCAACATCGGCTCGTCCGGCCCGATGCCCGCGAACAGGCGCTCCACCAGGCCCTCGTGGTCGTCGACCCCGATGACCGGCGCGAACCGCTCCTCGAACTCGTGCGCCTCGATCTCCCCGCGCTCGAGCTGGCGCAGCAGCGACAGTCCCTCGCCGCGCTCGCGGAACGTCTCCTTGACGGTGTCCTCCGGCAGGCCCTCGTTGCGGCAGAACGTCTTGAACGACTGGAAGACGTTGGTCGTCAGGACCCCGCCGAAGTCGACCAGGAGTCCCCTCACGACGGCGCCGGCATCCGCGTGATCGTCTGGGCCGCCTCGGCCAGCTGGGGCACGCCGACGTCGAAGAACTTCAGGTACGGGTCGTCGTTGTTGCCGCTCACGGCGGCCTTGTAGTTGCCCTCCATGAACACCGCGGCCTTCCACAGCGCGAGCGCCTGGTACCAGCGCAGGTCGGTCATCGACCGGCCCGAGCGCTCCTCGTACATCGCGACCAGCTCGTCGCGCGAGGGGAACCCCTCGCCGTGGGTGACGGTCAGCGCGTCGAACATCGTCGGCTCGCGGTCGCCGCGGTTGGGCTCCGACCAGGTGGCGGTCAGGTAGCCCACGTCCGCCAGCGGGTCGCCGATCGTGGCCAGCTCCCAGTCGAAGATCGCGACCAGCCGCGCGGGCGCGCCGGCGGCGAACATCACGTTGCCGAGCCGGTAGTCGCCGTGCACGACCGTGGAGTCGGACTGCTCGGGCTTGTGCGCGGCCAGCCAGTCGGCCACCTCCTGGACGACCGGCAGCTCGCGCGTCTTGTTGTGCTCCCACAGGCCGTTGAAGCGGCGCAGCTGGCGGTCGAGGTAGCCCGTCGGCTTGCCGAAGCCCTCGAGGCCGGCACTGCGCCAGTCGGCTGCGTGTGTCTCGACCAGCGCGTCGATCAGCTCCTCGGCGATGCGCCGGCGCTCGTCCGGGTTGTCCAGCGCCTCGGCCACCGCGCCGGACATCACGACGCCCTCGACGTACTCCATGACGTAGAAGGGGACGCCCCCGAGCACGCTCTCGTCGTCGCACGCGGCGATCACGCGCGGAACGCGCACATCGGTCGGCTCCAGCGCCTTCAGCAGCGTGGCCTCGCGCAGGACGTCGTGGGCGGACGGCGGCAGCGGCGGGCGCGGCGGGCGGCGCAGCACGAACCGCTCGCCCCCGCGCTCGATCAGGTAGGTGACGTTGGAGTGGCCGTCGCCGATGCGCTCGGCCTCGATCGGCCCCGACCCCAGGCCCTGGGAGTCGAGGTAGTCCTCGAGCGTCCGGCGGACGATCAGCGGCGGGCGCTGCTCCGCGGCGGCCTGCTCGGGGGTGTCGACGATGTCTGCCATGTGGCGCGGAATAGTGGCAAACGCGATATACCTCCCGGGCCGATGAGACTGGGAGGACTCATCACGCTGCTGGCGCTCTGCGCCATGGCTGCGCCCGCGTTCGGTGCCACGCACCAGGTGAACGTGGGCAACAACGCGTTCGTGTCGCCGGAGACGAACAGCGGCGACCTGACGATCCCGCAGGGCGACATCGTCAGCTGGAAGTGGATCGGGCCGGACACGAACCACTCGACGACCACGCCCCCGGAGACCCCGGATAGCCAGACAACCTGGGACTCGGCCCCGGGCAATCCGGCTCCCAACGAGGGCATCGGCCACCAGTTCTCAAAGGAGTTCCCCTTCGTCGGCGAGTACTCCTACTTCTGCAAGGTCCACTCGTTCATGACCGGGAAGATCACGGTCGTCCAGAAGGTCAACGACCCGGCCGGGCCGCCCGCCGACGTCGCCGGCCCGGAGTTCGGCACCCCCACCGTGCAGGTCAAGCGCAGGCGCGTGAAGTTCAGGCTCGACGAGCCCGCCACCGTGACCGCGAGGCTCCGCGGACCGAAGCGCAAGACGATCACGAAGAACGCGGTCGCCGGCAGCAACGTCCTCAAGCTGCCGAAGCGCCTGCCGGCGGGCCGCTACGGGCTGTCGATGCGCGCGGTCGATGCCGCCGGCAACAAGTCGCTCGTCGTGAGCGTCAAGTTCCGCGTGCGCTGAGCCTGCCGAGCGCCCGGGCGGCGCCGTCCTTCACGCGGTCCGAGCGGTGGCTCGCGCCCGGGGCCTTCGGGGCGATCCGGAGCTTGCGCAGCCGCTGATTCGTGCGCCACAGCCGGGCCGCGCGCTCGGTCGCGGGCGTGCGGAACGTGATCGAAAGCGACACCGAGACCTCGGGGCCGCTCGTGACCCAGTGCGGCTTCGCCACCGGCATGTAGACGCCCGCGCCCGGGTCGAGCGGGAACGGCCGGTGGTTCACGGGCTCCCAGTCGAGGTTGCGGTGCGCTCCCGAGTGGAACGCCTCGAGCGTCGCGCCCTTGACCTCGTCGTCGGGGAAGTCGCCGGTGTGCATGACCTTGTCGCCGCGGATCTGGAGCAGGAAGTTGTGCTCGGGGTCGACGTGGGCCGGCGTCATCGAGTTCGGGGCGGTCAGGAAGATGTAGCCCTCGCGCAGGGTCTGGCCGCCCTCGCGGTCGGACCAGGCGGCGACCTCGTCGAGCGTCTGGTCCAGCAGCGCCTTGTAGGCGGGGTCCTGCTCGATGTTCTTCAGGACCATCCAGCAGCCGTTGGTCTCGATCCCGCGCGCGACCTCGCCGGGCGTCGCGTCGATCCGCGGGGCCTCGCCGCCGGGGACGATCTTGTCCACGTTCCCGAGGTTGTGCTCGACGCTCGACTCGGGCAGCGCGTCGGCCAGCTGGGCGACGCGCTCGACGGTCAGCAGGTCGTGGCCCGCCAAGTGGTGGCGGACCGCGAACGGCTCGTTGGCGAAGTGCTCGTCGAAGCCGTCGGAGTCGATCTCAAGCAGCTTGGTCATCCATTCTCCTCATCCGCCGCCGGACGGCCATCGCCGTCTGCACGCTGCGCCGCGCCGCCGTGCCTCGCATGCCGCCGGAGGGCACGAGTAGCGTCGCGAGCGTGCGGCGATCCGGCCACAGCCCGTTGATCATCTGGTTGTCGGGGTCGGCACACGAGTCGCACCACGCGGCGGGCGTGCCATGGAACATCTCGACGAAATCGGTCTCGAGCTGAATACCGGGCGAGAACCGGGCGAAGTCGCCGGCGTAGGCGATCTTGAAGCAGAACACGGCATTCCCGGCGACGAAGTTGATCTTCCAGGCGATGTCCCGCCCGCCCGCGCTCAGGACGAGCAGCTGGAGCCGGCCCGCGGCGGCGAACCTCTCGCACACCGACCGGAAGAACTCGGCGTAGTCGTCCCGGCCGAGGAAGGCGGTGCCCTCGGTGCCCTTCCAGCCCGCGGCCTCGGCCGCCAGGAACCCGCCGAGCGCCGTGGGGTCGCCGGAGCGGTCGTGAACCTCGAGCGGGGCTCCGAGCTGCTCGGCCAGCTGACGCCTGCGGCGTCGCAGCTCGCGCGCCCGGCCCTTGGACAGCTTGGCCTGCAGGTAGTCCGGCTCCGGGCGCCGAAGCAGGGCCGCGCGGTCGAACGCCTCGTACTCGATCGGCTCGACCCCGCGCTCGGCGGCGGCGGAGCGGATCGCCGCCTCCGCCGGGCCGCCCGTGCCGACCCACTCGAAGGCGACCAGGCCGGTGCGCGTGCGCGCGTGGTCGAGGAGTGCGCCCATCGCGGCCGCCGGCGCGTCGGGCGAGAGAAGGGGAGTGCCCAGGTAGCCCTCGGGGTGGCGCCAGACCCAGAGGCACGCGGCCGGCACGCGGCGCCAGCGGCGCACGCGGCGCAGCGGCAGGGCGCCGACCAGCTCGCCGCCGGCGGTCTCGATCAGGCCGAGCTCGACGCCGCTGTACAGGTTCGCCGCGGGGACCAGCAGCTCGGGCTCGAAGAACGGGTTCGGCTCGACCGCTTGCGCGGCCAGGTCGTTCCAGGCGGCAAGGTCGCGCGAGCGGAGCTCCGCGATCGGGACGGTGCGGAGGGTGATTCGCGAGGGGCGAGCGCCGCTCGGCGCCCGGTGCTCAGCCCTGGATTCCGTCGACGTGGCGGACGTTGTCCGCATCGTCTGCATCCGTGCTCGGGGAAGTTGCGAACCAGGCGTCGAGGATCTCGTCGAGGACGGGCCCGCTGACCGCCCGCAACGACAACGCGAGGACGTTGGCGTCGTTCCACTTCCTCGCGCCGCGGGCCGTCTCGGCGTCGCCGCACAGCGCGGCGCGGACGCCGCCGACCTTGTTGGCGGCGATCGATGCGCCCGTCCCCGTCCAGCAGCACACGATCCCCTGGTCGGCGCGGCCGTCGGCGACGTCCCGCGCCGCGGCCTCGCTGGCCCACGCCCAGTCGGGGCGCTCGCCCTCGCCCAGGGCGCCGTGCAGGATCGGCTCGTGACCGCGGCGGCGGAGTTGCTCCACCACCTGGTCGGCCACGCCCGTGCGCTCGTCGGAAGACACCGAGATTCGCATCGGCGCCCTACGTGGCCGGCTTGAGCTGAGCCGCCAGCATGCCCCGCAATATCTCCCGCGCCCGATCGGCGGAGAGTCCCTGGTGCCGGCGCAGCGACTCCCACGTCGGCCAGGCGGCGATCGCGCACAGCGCTGCGGACAGGTCCTCGCGCGCGCGCCCGCTCACGGCGTCGAGCTCTTGCGCGAACACGTGCCGGACCTGATCGGCCCCTGCCTCCCGGGTCATCTTCAGCTTCTCGGCGATGACCGGCGAGAAGGGCTCGATCAGCAGCGCCGAGCGGCGCACGGGGGTGACGAACTCGTGGAAGCGCGCGCGCTGGTCGACGAACGCGTCGATCCGCTCGTCCAGCGGGGCGGACGCGTCGGGGAGCTCGCCGACGATCTCGCGGACCCGGGCCTCCTGGATCGCCGACGCGGCGGCGAACAGCGCCTCGCGGTCGGGGAAGTGCTTGAACACCGAGCGGGGGGAGACCTTCGCGCGCTCGGCGATCCGCTCGGCGGTCGGCCGGAGGTCTCCCTCGGTGAGCAGGTCCAGGTACGCCGTGGCCAGGGCCGTGCGCGTGCGCTCGGCGCGGAGATTGCGCCCGTCGACGGCGGTTGGCGCGGTCATGGCTCCAGCCTAGCCGCGCCGAAAGCGGATCAGGACCTGATGACCGCGGATCTACGATTGCACCGTGCCCGAGCTACCCGAGGTCGAGATCGTCGTCCGCCGGCTGAACCGCGCCCTGGAGGGGGCGGAGGTCGAGTCGGCGCTCGCGCCCGGCATGGTGACGATGAAGACGTTCGACCCGCCGGTCGACGCGCTCGCCGGGCGCGCGTTCACCGGCGCGCGCCGGCGCGGCAAGCACCCGATCGTCGAGTTCGGCGACCTGTCGCTGCTCATCCACCTGATGTCGGCCGGGCGGCTCCAGCTCTTCGACGACCGCGCGTCGCTGCGCGACAAGAAGTCGCGGCTGCTGGTCCGGCTCGCCGACGGGCGCGAGCTGCGCCTGCGCGAGTTCGGCACGCAGCAGCGCGCGTGGGCCAAGCTGCTGCCCACCGGTGAGGTGGACGCCGACGAGTCGCTGGCCAAGCTCGGGCCCGAGGCCTTCCCGCCGCCGCCGCTCGAGGAGTTCGCCGAGCTGATCCGGCAGCCGCACCATCTGCACCCGATGCTGCGCGACCAGCGGACGATCACCGGCATCGGCCGCTCGTGGGTCGACGAGATCCTGTGGACCGCCGAGCTGTCGCCGTTCCGCCGGGGCGACGACCTGGACGACGATGCGATCGAGCGGCTGCACTCCGCGATCGACGACCGGCTCGGCGGTGCGCTCGCGCACTACGAGGAGGTCATCGGCGACTCGCTCCCGGACAAGGCGCCGATGCCGCTGCAGGTGCACCGCCGCGCCGGCGAGCCGTGCCCGCGGTGCGACACGCGGATCGAGGCGGTCCACTTCAAGGACTACGTCATGTGCTACTGCCCGAAGGAGCAGACCGGCGGGCGCGTGCTGAAGGACCGGCGCCTGTCCCGGTTGCTCAAGTGACGCGCTACGTCCGCCCCCAGGGCGACTCCCACGCGGGCGCCCTCGAGCTGTTCTACGACCTGGTCTTCGTGTTCGCGGTCACGCAGGTCTCGCACCTGCTGCTCGACCACCTGACCTGGGAGGGAGTCGGCCAGTCGACCCTGATCCTGCTCGTCGTCTGGTGGGCGTGGAACTACACGACGTGGGTGACCAACGAGCTCGACCTGGACGCCGTCCCGGTCCGGCTGATGCTGATCGCGGTGATGCTCGCCAGCCTGCTGATGGCGGTGGCGATACCGGACGCCTTCGGCGACGACGCGCTGCTGTTCGCCGGCTCGTACGTGGCGATACAGGTCGGCCGGCACCTGTTCCTGGCCTTCGTCGTCGCTGCCGCCGGGTCGATCGAGCGCGAGCGCGCGCTGCAGATCCTCCTGTGGTTCGTCGCCGCGGGCGTGTTCTGGATCGGCGGCGCGCTCGCCGAGGGGACCGCGCGCACGGTGCTGTGGCTGGTCGCGCTCGCCATCGACTACTACGGCCCGATCGCCGTCTACCGCGTGCCCGGCCGCCCGCGGCTCGACCATTCGACCTGGAACGTGGCCACCGGCCACTTCGTGGAGCGCTTCCAGCTGTTCATCATCATCGCGCTCGGCGAGTCGATCGTCATCACCGGCGCGACCACCACCGAGCTGGGCCGCGACGCCGCGACCCTGGCCGCGTTCGCGCTGGCGTTCCTGGGCAGCGCCGCGCTCTGGTGGATCTACTTCAACCTCGCGGCGCGAATGGCGGAGCGGCGGCTCGAGCGGGCGGAGGACCGCACGCGCATGGCCCGCGACGCGTACACGTACCTGCACGTCGTCATGGTCGCGGGGATCATCGTCGCCGCGGTCGGCGACGAGCTGGTGATCGCCCATCCGAAGGACGAGCTGCCCGGGCGGGAGGTGGCGGCGGTGGTCGCCGGGCCGGCGCTGTACCTGCTGGCGCAGGCGCTGTTCCGGCTGCGAATGGCCGGCTCGCTGAGCGGCAAGCGCCTGGGCGGCGCGGCGGCGTGCGTGGCCGTGGGCTTCGCCGGCGTCCACATGCCCGCGCTCGTGCTGCTGGCGATGGTCGTGCTGATCCTCGTCGCGGTGATCGCGTCCGAGCAGGTCGCGGCCGTCCGGCGCCGCCGCCGCGGCGAGCCGTCGCCGCTCGAGCGCCTCGAGGCCGGGCGCTAGGGTCGAGGAATGATCGACGAGGGAACCGAGGCGCCGGACTTCGAGCTGCCGAACCAGGACGGCGACGCCGTCAAGCTGGCCGACCACCGCGGCAGGTGGGTCGTCCTCTACTTCTATCCCAAGGCCGACACGCCGGGCTGCACGAAGCAGGCCTGCGGCGTCCGTGACCGCGGCCGGGACTACGAGGCGGCCAACGCGATCGTCCTGGGCGTGTCGCCCGACGAGCCCGACAAGCTGCGCAAGTTCGCCGACAAGTACGGGCTTCCGTTCACGCTGCTGGGCGACACGGACCACTCGGTGGCCGAGTCGTACGGCACCTGGGTCGAGAAGAAGAACTACGGCAAGACCTACATGGGCGTGCAACGGTCGACGTTCGTGATCGACCCCGACGGCGTGGTGCGCCACGTGATCAAGCGGGTCAAGGCGGAGACGCACGACGAGAAGGTGCTGGGCGCGCTCGAGAAGCTCGGCGCCGCCGCCTGACGCGAGCGCGGCTCGCTCGAGCTAGGGCACGCGGCCGGCGTCGTCGCCCGGGTTGGGCTCGGCGCTCGGCGGCTCGTCCGGGCTGACCGGCTGACCGAACTCCGGGCAGGCCTCGTTGCGGCACTCCCACTCGTGCGGCGGGCCCGCGAGCTCGGAGCTGGCGGGCTGGCCGCAGTCTGGGCACAGCGGCGGCTTCACGGCGGCGATGCTACGCGATAGGTTCGGCCCGCCACCCGCGACCGGAGGTCCCGCCATGCCGCACTATCTCTTCAAGGCGTCCTACACGTCGGAGGGCGTGCGCGGGGTTGCCGCGGGCGGCGGCGGTGCTCGGCGTGACGCCGTGACCCGGATGTTCGAATCGAACGGCGGGAAGCTCGAATCGCTGTACTTCGCGTTCGGCGACGCCGACGTCTACGCGTTCGGCGAGTTGCCCGACAACGAGGCCGCCCTCGCGCTCGCCCTCGCGGTCAACTCGAGCAACCACACGACGGTCTCGACGGTGGTGCTGGCCACGCCGGAGGAGGTCGACGCCGCGGCCAAGCGGTCCGTGGACTACACGCCGCCCGGCGGCTAGGTCAAGGCCCGGGCGCGAGCGCCGCGAGCGCTGCCTGTCGCCCCGACTCCAGCCCGCCGCGCACCACATCGATGTCGGTCTCCAGCCGGCCCGGCACGGGCGACTCGGGCGCGGGCCGGATCGACAGCACGTGCGGCTGGAGGGACGGGTCCGCATCGTGCTCGGCGAGCCAGCGCTCGTCCTCGGCCTCGCGCTCGGCACGGGTCGCGAACGCGCGGGCGACGGCGGGGTCGATGCGCCGCAGCAGCCGCTTCATCAGTGCGCCGGAAGCGCCGCCGGGGGGCTGGGCGGTCTCTCCCTGCCGGCGCGAGCGCAACACCAGCATGTGGGTCGCGCCGTCCTCGAGCGCCGCGCGGAACGGGATCGCCGCGGACAGGCCGCGTCGATCAGGCGGCGACCGTCCAGCTCGACCGGCGGCCCGGCCAGGAGCGGCAGCGATGCCGTGGCCCGCAGCGCCAGGCGCAGCGACCGGTCGTCCCGGATCGAGTCGTGCAGGTCGACCGCCTGGCCCGTCGACACCACGGTGGCGATCGGGTGGAGCTCGGTCGACGCGCCCAGCACGGCGCCGAACAGGCCCGGCGACAGCTCCTCGTAGCGCTCCTCGACCAGCGTGCGCACGTCGACCACCGGCCCGCGGGTCAGGGCGCGGCGCTTCGAGATGAGCTGATGGACGAGCGCCGGGTCGGTCCAGGTCGGGATCCCGTCGCGCAGCCGCCCGCTGACCAGCCACATCGCGTTCAGGCAGCCCGCCGACGACCCGTAGGCGGCGTCGAACGCATCCGCCAGGCCGAGTTCGTCCAGGGCCAGCGCCATCCCGCCGGACACCGACCCGCGCATACCGCCGCCCTCGACCACGAGCGCGATCCGCGCGCCGGGTGGGCGCTCGCGCAGCGCGCTTGCGACGGGGTGGTCGATCACCCGCGCCGCGGCAGGCCCGACCCGTGGCGCTGGAAGTCGACGAGCTCGCCGTTCTCGTGCTCGACGCGTGCGGGCCCGTCGCCGAGGTCGAGGAAGAGCCGCTTCATCCGGCGCAGCCCGGCGGACGGGCGCTCCGACAGCTCGGCGGCGAGCGCCAGCGCGGCGGCCTCCGCCTCGTCGGCGGCGTGCACGGAGCGCACGAAGCCGATGCGCGCGGCCTCCTCGGCGCCGAGAACGCGCGAGGTGAAGATCAGGTCCTTGGCGAGCGCCTCGCCGACCAGCGGCGCCAGGCGCGCGGGGCCGACGGGGACGCCGTGCAGCGACCCGACCCAGCGCGCCTTCAGGTTGTCGCCGGCCACCCGCAGGTCGCACGCGGCGGCGATCTCGGCGCCGGCGCCGACGCAGTGCCCCACGCACACGCCGATCGTCGGCACGGGAAACGCCGACACCCGGGCGTACATCCGCGCGAACGCCTCCATGCGCGCGACGCCGGCCTCGGGGTCGAGCTCCTCGGCCACGTCGGCGCCCGCCGACAGCGCGCGCGGCGAGGTGGTGCCCAGGACCAGCACGCTCAGCTCGCCGTCGCCCGCCAGCTCGTCGAGCGCGTCGTTGACCGAAGCGAGCAGCGCGCTGTCGAACGCATTGCGCTGATCCGGGCGGTTCAGCCGCAGCACCTCGACGCCGCCTTCGAGTCGCTCGCGCTCAAGGATCACGGCGGGAACCGTAGTGGCCCCGCGCGGTTAGCATCCGCGCCCGTGAGCTACGAGACCGTCGCCTACGAGACCCGCGGCGCGATCGCCTACGTCACGCTCAACCGGCCGGACTCGCTGAACACGATCGTCCCGCCGATGCCCGACGACGTCCAGGACGCGGTCCACGAGGCGACCGGCGATCCCGGCGTCAAGGTGATCGTCCTGCGCGGCGCCGGCCGTGCCTTCTGCGCGGGCTACGACTTCGGCGGCGGCTTCAAGCACTGGGGCGAGGCGCTCGAGACCGACGGCAGGTGGGATCCCGGCAAGGACTTCGCGATGGCGATGGCGCCCAGCCTCGCGCCGACCAAGAAGCTGTTCAGCATCTGGCACACCCCGAAGCCGGTGATCGCCCAGGTGCACGGCTGGTGCGTGGGCGGCGGCAGCGACTTCGCGCTCGGCGCCGACCTGGTGATCGCCAGCGACGACGCGCGCATCGGGACGCCGTATTCGCGGATGTGGGGCGCGTACCTGTCCGGCATGTGGATCTACCGCCTGGGGCTGACCAAGGCCAAGGAGTACGCGCTGACCGGCAAGCCGCTCAGCGGGGCCGAGGCGGCCGAAGTGGGCCTGATCAACCGGTCGGTGCCGTTCGCCGACCTCGAGCAGGAGGTCCGCACCACCGCCGATCAGCTCGCGTCGATTCCGTCGTCACAGCTCGCGGCGATGAAGCTGATCGTCAACCAGGCGTTCGAGAGCATGGGCCTGGGCGCCGTCCAGACGCTCGGGCCGATCCTCGACGGGCTGATGCGCAACACCCCGGATGCCGGCCGCTGGATCGACCTGGCCGCCGAACAGGGCGTCAGGGCCGCCGTTGCGGAGCGCGACGGCCTGTTCGGCGACTACAGCCAGGCTCCCCCGGAGGAGAAGCCCGACCCTGCGAACGTCGTGGAGGTCAGGCCGCCCGAATGAAGCGGGCGGCGGCCTGGGCATCCTCGAGCTTGTCGAAGATCGCCTGCTGAAGCTCCGCCGCAGCGGAAGTGTCGCCGTGCTGCAGCGCCTCGAGCTGACGGCGCTGCAGTTCCATCATCGTCGGATGCTGGGTGCTGCTGGACCGATCGCGTGTCGCTTCCATGGGGCCATCATCGGCCCGGAACCTCAAGCGGTTGTAAGAGATGCGTCACGTTGCTGACGGGGCGCCCGAGGCGGTGTCCGCGTGGGAACCGGCTTGGAAGGAGCCGCCGACACGCGGTGGAGGCCCCAGGCCAGCAGGGCCAGGAACGACACCGCGATGCCCAGGACCACGGCGTACGCCATCGCCCACAGCCAGCCCGCGGCCGTCTTCTGCTCGCGCTGGAGCAGCTTGTGGTCGGCGACGAACTCCCGCGTGAAGCTGCGGCTGGCCGGCACGCCCTCGACCGGGATCGCCGGATCGTCGGGCAGGTAGACCGGTATCGCCGTCAGCGACGAGCCATGGTGCAGGCGGATCATCGTCTTCCAGCTGCCGTCGACCGGGATCGGCTCGGTGGTGCGGTAGACGCCCGGGCCGATCCGCTTCAGGCGGTTCACGATCAGGTCGCCGCCCTGCCAGGAGGTCGAGGTCAGCCACTCGGCGTCGTCGGCCGCGCTACGCGGATCGAGCGCCACGGTGGCCTCCACGTGCCGCCCGGCCTGCTGGCTCGGGACGTCGCGGAGCTGGACCGAGGCGCGCACGCCCTCGTCGGCCGGCTTGAGCAGCGCGAACCCGACGAGCCCCGCGACGACCGCCGATGCGAGCACCGCGGCGGTGCGCAGCGACGGGGTGCGCGGGAGCTGGTCGGCGTTCAGGCGGGCACCGATCCACGCGCCGATCAGAGAGCCGGCGACGGCGATCGCGAAGCCCATCAGAACGGCCTCCGGCAGCAGCGTGGAGGGCCAGGGCAACGGCATCCACACGTGCGACCAGGCCCACTCGGCGGCCAGGCCGACCGTCCCGATCGCTACGCCGCACGCGGCCCCGAACGCGAGGGGGCGGCGGGTGGTCAGCCACAGGGCGATCGCCTCGACCAGCAGTGCCTCGACGAGATAGAGCGGGAAGTGGGGGGTGGGCTCGCCGAGCACGGGGCCGACGAGCAGCGCCGTCAGCGCGCGGATGGCCAGGAAGAAGAGCGCGGCGCCGAGCGCGGCTCCCCGCCCGAGCCAGATCCGGGCGGCCACGAGCGCGGCGCCCGCGGCGAGCATGATCATCATCGGCTCGAAGACGAAGCGGAACTGCGGCACGCCGAAGTCGAACTCGGCCTGGAACGTCGACAGGCCGAGCAGGAACGCGCCGGGCAGCGCGACGTGGTTGGCCTTGGAGACCCAGCCCGGCTCGCGGCCGGTCGCGTGGCGCGAGTCGCCACCCACCGCGCGGCGCGCCTCGAGCATGAGCACGGCCAGCCCGACGATCGTCATCGCGGCGCCGCCGATCAGCATCAGGTGGGTCGGGCCCCAGAGCGTGACGTCCTGACCGAACAGGCGGTGCCAGACGTCGTCGAGCGGGAACCCGATCAGCGCGAACGCGCCCGCGGCGGTGATCAGCACGCCGCCGAGAGGCGCGTACCAGTCCTGGCTGATGCGGATCGCTGACTCGCTGGGCTTCTCCTTCGGCAGCGCCATCGAGAGGAACCCCGAGGCGAAGATGCCGAACAGCCCGGCGAGGATGAAGTAGTGCGCGGGGTTGGCCAGCGGCCCCTCGTCGCGCCCCTGCGCGATGTGCAGGGAGATGTCCCACATCATCCCGAACAGGGCGATCAGCAGGGAGCCGGTGATGGTCGCCGCCGGGATCGCCGCCCAGGACGGGAGGCCGGAGACGCGCTCGGAGAACCTGCCCAGATTGTCGAGCAGGGCGACCTTCCCGCTGCGGTGGCCCATGCCGACGTAGAGGAGGACGGCGGTGAGCACCGTCGCGGCGGTCGTGGCGATCACGATCTGGCCGACGGCGGCGCCGCCGGCGGGGGGCGATGCGCCCGCCGCTTGTGCGAAGAGAGTGAAGTCCATGCCTTCGATTACCCTGTCGCCAGTAAACGTAACACCGTTTGGTGTCACAGTTAGCAGTGTCACACAAAGCGCCGCTATGATCGCCGCCGTGGCGCGACTACGGGAGGTCAAGCGCTCCGCGGACGAGAGCGGTGATCAGGTCAACGAGCTGACCATCGACGACCTCGCGCGGGAGATGGGACTGACGGTGCGCAACGTGCGCTCGCACCAGGCGCGCGGGCTGCTGCCGCCGCCCGAGGTGCGCGGCCGGATCGGCTACTACGGGCCCGAGCACGTCTCGCGCCTGCGCCTGATCCAGGAGCTGCAGGGCGAGGGCATGAAGCTCGACGGCATCCGGCGGCTGCTCAAGCAGTCGCAGGACGAGGGGCTGCTGCGCGTCAAGCACGCGGCCGGCTCGCCGGCCGACGCCGAGACGCCCGAGGTGGTGTCCGCGGTCGAGCTCAGCGAGCGGCTCAAGGTCGAGGGCGAGGAGGGCGCGCGGCTCGTCGCGAAGGCGGTAAAGCTGGACCTGCTCGTGCCGCTGGGCGACGGCCTGTTCGAGGTGCCGAGCCCTGCGCTGCTCAGCGTGGCCGAGGAGCTTGTCGCACACGGCATATCCGTCCGAGCCGCGCTTAGGCTCGTCGAAGACCTGCGGCGACATTCGCGTGCGGTGTCGCAGCGGTTCGTGAAGCTGTTCATCGACGAGGTCTGGAGGCCATTCGTGGACGCCGGAATGCCCGAGGAGCAGTGGACGGCGATCGCCGACTCGATGGAGGCGGCGCGGCCGCTGGCCGCCGAGGCGGTGCTGGCCGTGTTCCGCCAGACGCTGAGCGACGAGGTGGAGTCCGCGTTCTCGGACATCACCCGGCGGCTGTCGGAGGGCAAGCGATGAACGTCTTACGAGTCGTGACCGCTCCCGTCCGCGGCGCCGTGACCGTCGTTGCCGCGCTTCCCCGCGTGGTCGAGGCGATCCTTGTGCTGCCTCGCGTGGCCGAGCAGCTCGATCAGGTGTGCGCCAACACGCAGGTGCTCCCGCCGATGCTCGCCCAGATCGAGGCCATCCGCGCCGACACGCGGTCGCTGCCCGCGGTCGAGGCCGAGCTGCGCGACATGCTCGTGATGCTCGACAAGATCGAGAAGAACACGCTGGCCGTCGAGCAGCTGGCCGAGACCGTCGTCCCGCTTCAGGGCGCCGCCCTACGCGTCGGCCGGTTCGCCGATCGGCTTCCGCAGCGACGGTTCGACCGCAACACCGGCTGACGGCTCGCGCCGCAGCCCGACGCCGGCGATCACCAGCCCGACACCGGCCAGCTCCGGCGGCGAGGGGCGCTGCTGGAGTACGAGCAGGCCGATCACGGTCGCGGTGGCGGGGAGCAGCGCGACCATCAGCGCGTAGCCCGCGCGGGTCAGCCTGGCCATCGCCAGCTGATCGGCGACGTAGGGCACGACCGACGAGCAGAGGCCGACGCCGATGCCCGCGGCCAGCGCCGTCGGGTCGTCGAGCGCCGGCACGGCCGCCCAGCCCGACAGCGGCGTGACCACCACCGCGGCGACCAGCATCGACGCGGCCAGGCCGTCGATGCCGCTCGCGCCCGCGACCCGGTGCCCGAGCACGATGTAGAGCGCGAACAGGCCGGCGTTGGCGAACGCCAGCGCGACGCCCAGCGGCTCGCCCTCGAGCCGCACGTCGGTCAGGAGGTACACGCCCCCGACCGCCAGCGCCAGCGCGATTCCGTTGCGCGGCGTGCGCGAGCCGGCCGCGGCCAGAGCGATCACCGGCAGGAACTCGATCGCAGCGACCGTGCCGAGCGGCAGGCGGTCGATCGCCAGGTAGAAGCAGCAGTTCATCAACGCGAGCGTCGCGCCCCAGGCCAGCAGCGTCCCGCGGTCCTCGCGCGCGGTGGTGCGCCAGGGCCGGCGCCAGGCCGACAGCAGGACCGCGGCGCTGGCGATCCGCAGCCACGCGACGCCGAGCGGCTGGACGCGCTCGAACAGCAAGACGGCGAAGGCGGGGCCGAGGTAGTGGAAGACGGCGGAGACGAGGAAGTACGCCTGGGGCGGCATCGACTCCGCAGCTTGCCGCGGCGGCGCGGGTTGTCACAGGGCCAATCGCAGGTAGTCTCGTCCGTATGGCTGTGAATCAAAGGGCAACTGGCGCGATCGACCCCACGAACCTCAGCCTTATCGAGGAATTGCAACAGGATGCGCGCCTGTCGCTCGCCGAGCTGGGCCGCCGCGTCGGGCTGTCACCGCCTGCCGTCGCCGAGCGGCTGAGCCGCCTGGAGGAGGACGGGACGATCGCCGGCTACCGCGCGGTGGTCGATCCGCGCGCGCTCGGATACGGGCTGTCGATCGTGGTCCGCGTGCGGCCGGCGCCGCGCGAGCTGAAGAAGGTCGCCGAGCTGGCCCAGCGCACGCCCGAGGTCGTGGAGTGCCACCGGATCACCGGCGAGGACTGCTACTTCATGAAGGCGCACGTGCGCGACGTCGTCCACATGGAGGAGGTCATCGACGTGTTCGCGGTCTATGGCCAGACGACGACGTCGGTGGTGCAGTCGTCGCCGGTGCCGCTGCGGGGAGTGGCGGTGTAGGGGAGCTCCGGCGACTACGGCGCCCGCGCCGCCACCACCGCGACCCCGTCCGGCAGCTCCAGCTCCGGCCCGTACCCGCCGTCGAGCACGCGCGCGTCCTCGAAGCCCGCGCGGGAGAGCGCGGCGATCAGCGCCGCCGGCTCGTACAGCGTCAGCGTGTGCGTCTCGTCCGATCGCCGCCACTCGCCCGACGGGAGCTCGCGGAAGGCGACGATCTCGCGCCTGAGCACCCCCGCCTCCTCGGCGACGTCGACGCAGACGACCCACCCCTCGCCGGCAAACCAGGACCGCGGGGGGCCGTCGCCTCCACGCCCCGGCACGGCGACGTCGAACAGGAACAGCCCGCCCGGCGACAGCGCGGACCGCACGCGCGCCAGCAGCGCGTCGTCGATGCCCGCGTACGACAGGATCTCGCCCATCGCCACGACCGCGACACACGACGGCAGCTCCACCTCGTGGAGCGATGCGCAGACGAACCGCCCCTCGGGCACCCGCGAGCGCGCCATCTTCACCATCGGCTCCGAGACGTCGACGCCGAACACGTCGTAGCCGGCCTCCGCGAAGGCGGCGGTGGCGATGCCGCTGCCGCATCCGAGCTCGACCACGCGACCGCTTCCGGGCAGCATCCGCAGCACGCCGGGCGTCGCCCCGCGGGCCCAGAAGCCGAAGCCCGCGTCGTGGGTGAAGGCCAGGTCCTCGCCGTAGAACGTCAGGCGCCACCCCAGCCGACGGTTCGCAGCGCGGCCCGCGCGTACGCCTCGAGCACGACCGCGGTCATCGCGAACGTCATCCCGAGCGCGAGCGCCGCCGGCCACTCGCGGCGGCGCGCGGCGACGAACGGGATCAGCGCGCCGACGACGAGCTCGGCGAGCAGGATCGCGTGGGCGGTCGGATCGTCCCAGCGCGTCATGAGCAGCAGCGACTCGCCGATCAGCGCGCCGCCGAGTGCCGACATCGACACGATCCGCGCCCAGCGTTCACGCGCCCGCCAGGCCGCACCCGCGTAACCGAACACGCCGCCGATCCCCAGGCCGACGACGGCCCACGAGAACCCGACGACCACCGCGTAGCTCAGTCCGATCCGGTGCTCGACGAAATGGAAGACCGCGTAGTAGACGGCGGTTCCGATCGCCAGCGCCATGCCACCCGCGATCGCGCCGCGGCGGCGCTCGCCGACCACGGCGCCGACGAGGAACGCGGTCAGTAGCCACGGCGCGCCGAGGCGCGACAGCCAGGCGACGACCTCGGTGGACTGCACGCTCGCGCGGCCCATCAAGCCGATGGCGATCGCCGCCGAGAGGCGCGGCGATCAGCGCCCGCATTGCGGGGCGAGCCATGAATGGGGGACCATCCGCCCTCGCTGCGGAGCCTGACGCAGCCATGAGCGTGAGTCTGACAAAGAGCCAACCTCGGCCCGAGGGCGGCGCCCGCGGCCAGCGCCGGCTGGACGCTCGGCATCGCCAGCGCGGCGACGGCGATCATGCTGCTCGACGTCACAGTCGTCTACCTCGCGCTGCCCGCGGTCGCCACCGACCTGGGGGCCACGTTCACCGCGCAGCAGTGGGTCGTCGACGCCTACGCGCTGGCCGTGGCCGCTGCGCTCCTGCCCGCTGGGGCGGCGGCCGACCGCGACGGGCGCCTGCGGATCTTCATCGGCGGCCTCGTGGCGTTCGCGGTCGCCAGCGCGCTGTGCGCGGCCGCCCCGAGCGCCACGCTGCTCGACCTGGCCCGCGCGCTCCAGGGACTGGCCGCCGCGGCGGTGCTGGCCTCCGCGCTCGCTCTCATCGCCGGCGCCTATCCGGGCGACCGGCAGCCGACCGCGCTGGCGATCTGGGGCGCGGTCAGCGGCGCCGCGCTGGCCATCGGGCCGGTCGTCGGTGGCCTGCTGGTCGACGGCCCCGGCTGGCGCTGGGTGTTCGCCCTGAACGTCCCGGTCGCTTTGATCCTGGCGGCGCTGGCCCGCACCCGCGCGCTCGACTCGCGGGACCCTTCGGCGCCTCCGCCCGACCTGCGCGGCGCGATCCTGTTCGCGGGCGCGCTCGGGCTCGGCGTGGCTGCGCTCCTGCGCGGCAACGACGAGGGCTGGTCGAGCGCCCCGATCGTCGCGGGCCTGGCCGGCGCGCTGCTGCTGGGCGCGGCGTTCGTCGTCACCGAGCTGCGCACCGCAGCAGCCGATGCTCGACCCGCGCAACTTCGCTCGCGCGAGCTTCAGCGGCACGGTCTCGGTCGCCGTCCTCCAGTCGGTGGCGATCTACCCGGTGCTGCTGTTCGTGGCCGTGGACCTCCAGGTCGTCTACGGGTTCGACCCGCTGGCCGCGGGCGTGCGGGTGCTGCCGATCACGCTGACCTACCTGGTGACCGCGCCGGTCGCGGCCGCGCTCCTCAAGCGCGTACCCCACCGATGGTCGCTGGGAGCGGGCCTCGTACTGGTCGGCGCCGGGCTGCTGCTCCTCAGGTCGGCCGCCGACGATCCCGACTGGACCGCGCTCATGCCCGGCCTGCTCGTGTTCGGCGCGGGCTCGGGCTGCCTGTCGCCGAGCCTGGCCGCGGCCGCCATCGCGGCACTCCCCGACGGTCGCGAGGGTGTCGCATCGGGCGTCGGCAACACGTTCCGCCAGGCCGGGATCGCCGTAGGGGTGGCGGTCCTGGGCGCCGTGTTCGCCGCTGCGCCGGCGAACTCGGACGCCGCGGACGAGCTGCTCCGGGGCGATCGCGCCGACGCGATCGCGGTCGCCGCGTTCATCGAAGGATTCGAGGCCGCCCTGCTGGCCGCGGCCCTCGCCGCCGGTCTGGGCGCGCTCGCCGCCCTCGCCGTGGCGAGCGGCCCAACACGCGCGCGGTAAGCCCTGCCTGGCATGGTCTGCTCCGAATGGACGACGGCCAGCTGATCCTGGCCGGCGGCGCTCTGCTGTCCGCCGGCCTCGTCGCATCGCTCGTGGCGGTGCGCGTCCGCGTGCCCAGCCTCGTGCTGTTCCTGGGCGTCGGGATGATCATCGGCGCGCTCTGGATCGACTTCGACGACTACGAGCTCGCCCGCAGCGTCGGCGTGGTCGCGCTCGCGCTGATCCTGTTCGAGGGCGGCCTGAACTCGGGCTTCAAGGCGATCCGGCCCGTGCTGGCGCCCGCGCTGTCGCTGGCGATCTTCGGCACGGTCGGGACCGCGATGCTGGCCGGGCTGGCGGCGGCGTTCCTGTTCGACCTGACGACTCTCGAGGGGCTGCTGCTCGGCGCGATCCTGTCCGCGACCGACGGCGCCGCGATCTTCGCCCTGCTTCGCGGGTCGACGCTGCGCCGCCGCCTGGCCCACACGCTCGAGGGCGAGTCCGGCTTCAACGACCCGATCGCGGTGTTCCTCGTCCTCGGGTTCATCGACTGGATCGAGAAGCCGGACTACGGGCTGGTCGACCTGCTCGGCCTGTTCGCGACGGAGATGGGCATCGGCCTGGTGTTGGGCGTCGCCGTCGGCTTCCTGGCCGTGCAGGGGTTCCAGCGCGCCAACCTTGCGACGCCCGGCCTGTACCCCGTCGGATCGCTGGCCACGGCAGCCCTGGCGTACGGCGCGGCGGACACGCTGCACGGGTCCGGCTTCCTGGCTGTCTACATCGCCGGGCTCATGCTCGGCGGCGCGAACGTGCCGGCCAAGGCAACCGTCGCGGCCTTCCACGACGGGCTGGGCTGGGTGGCTCAGCTCGTCATGTTCCTCGTGCTCGGCCTGCTGGTCTTTCCCGACCAGCTCGGCGACGTCGCGTTCGAGGGCACGGTTCTGGCCCTGATCATCGTGTTCCTCGCGCGGCCCATCGCGGCGTGGGCCGCGACCGTGCCGTTCGGGTTCTCACTGCGTGAGCAGGCGCTGCTCGGCTGGGCGGGACTGCGCGGCGCGGTGCCCGTGGTCCTGGCGACCTTCCCGGTGATCGCGGACGTCCCGCACTCGCTGGACTTCTTCAACATCGTGTTCTTCGCGGTCGTCCTGTCGACCATCCTCCAGGGGACGACGATGGAGCCGCTGGCCGAGCGCCTGCGGTTGACCACGCGCGATCCGGCGGTGCCGCGGCCGCTGGGGGAGGCGGGGACGATCCGGCGGCTGGGCGCCGAGATCCTGGAGTACCGGATCGCGGACGGTGACGCGATCGCCGGTGCGCCCGTCCGCGACCTCGACCTGCCGCGCGACGCCGTCGTCAACGTGATCGTCCGCGGCGACGAGGCGATTCCCCCGCGCGGGTCGACGCGCCTGCGGGCCGGCGACCACATCCACGTGCTGGCCCGCCAGACCTCGGCCGGCACCGTGCGCGCGCTGTCCGACCGCTGGCGCTCCGGCCCGATCGGCCCGCCACCGCGTCCGCCGCGCCGGGTGAACGCCCGCCACCCGATCTTCTCCTCGTGGCGCTGGAACGAGGAGCGCGACGGCGACCCGACGCGCCCCGAAAGCGTGCGCGGGGAGGAGTGCATCGCCCATCTGAGGATCCGCCGCGACGAGCCCGGCGGGCTGTGGGCGCTGGCCGACGGCCGCTACGCGGTGACCGGCCCGATGGCCGCGGTGGGCGGCCGCGACGACCTGGCCCAGTGGGCCCGGCGGCGCATGCGGCGGGCGTCGGAGGACGAACGCGCATGGCTCATGACCGTCGTCGGCGCGCTCGCGGCCGACATACCCGAGTAGTCACGCACGGCGGCCGCGGGCCAGCCACTCCCACCAGCCGTTGTGCAGGACGACCTGGGCTATCTCCGCATAGCCCTCGGCGTCGGGGTGGTAGCCGTCGCTCCCCTGCGAGGCCATGAACGTCGCGTTGCCGCGCAGCGCCGCGTGCACCTCGACGAACGCGGCGCCCGCGTCGCCGCAGGCATCGGCGAACCGGCGGGACAGCTCCCCGATCCGCTCGCTCTCGGTTGGCTGCGCCGTGGGGATCGGCCCGACCACGAGTGGCTCGAGGCCGATGCCGCGCGCGCCCGCGACGAACGCCGCCAGGTCGCGCACCGAGTCGTCCGCCGGGCGCTCGACCCCGTCGCGCGCGTCGTTCACGCCCACCTGGACGACCAGCCGGTTCTGGATGTCCGGGTTCAGCCGCCGCGTCACCTCGGCCTGCCAGCGGGCAAGCACGCCCGCCGCCGTGTCGCCTCCGATGCCGAGGTTGTAGGGCGTGTGGTCGACGCCCGCCCGCCGGGTCGCCGACCCCACACGGCCCACCCAGCCGCGGCATTCGTCGTCGCCCGAGCCCGCGACGATCGAGTCGCCGATGAAGATGAGCCGCATGTCCACGGGCTGCGAGGATGCCAGGCATGCCCATCGATCCGCCGCTACCGCCGGGGTTCGTCCTGCGCGCGGCGGCGCGGGAGGACGCGCCGAACGTCGCCGCGCTCGGCATCGCGCAGGACCTGGACGACCTGGGTGAGGCGGACTACTCGGAGGACGAGGTGCTCTCGGAGTGGTCGGCGCCCGGGTTCGACCCCGAGCGCGACGCCTGGATCGTGACCGACGAGGCCGGGACGCCGGTCGCCTACGCGGCGGTCGACGGCCGCGCCGTCCGCGTGTTCATGGACCCGCGCTTCAAGGGCCGGGGGATCGGCGCGCACCTGGCCACGCTGACCGAGGCGCACGCGCGCGAGCGCGGGGCGGGCCAGGCGATGCAGCAGGTCTTCGGGCGCAACGACGCCGCGCGAGCGCTGCTCGCGGCGCGGGGCTACGAGAACGACCAGCACTACTGGCACATGCGGATCGACCTCGAGCCCGGCGCGCCGCTCGCCGACACGGAGTGGCCCGCGGTACTCGCAAACCGCCGGTTCGACCGCGGCCGCGACGAGCGCGACGCCCACCGGCTCACCGAGGCGGCCTTCGCCATGGTGCCCGGCAACGTCTCGCAGACGCTCGAGGAGTGGCAGGCCAGCTGGGGGCGGCCCGGACGCGTCGACCCGGCGCTGACCACCGTGATCGAGGACGGCGGCGGTCGGATGGTGGGCATCGCGACGTGCGCGGTGCAGGACGACGGCGGCGGATACCTGGCGCAGCTCGCCGTGGACGAGGCCGAGCGGGGGCAGGGGCTCGGCCGGGGCCTGCTGGTCGAGACCTTCCGGCTGGCCCAGGCCGCCGGCGTGCCGCGCGTCAGCCTCGACGTGAACGCCGCCAACGCCGGCGCCGCCGCGCTGTACGAGTCCGCGGGCATGCGCCAGGAGTGGCACAGCGACCGCTGGGTCAAGCGCCTCGGCTGACGCGGCCGTGCGCACGGCTCTGATCGTCATCGGGGTGCTGCTGGCGCTGTATGCGCTGGTCGTCCTCGCGCTCGTGGTGGCCGGCCGCCGCACAGATGCGCGCGCGGTGGGCGGCTTCATCCCCGACTGCATCGTGCTGTTCAAGCGGCTGATGGGCGATCCGGCCGTCCCGCGCCGCCGCAAGCTGCTGCTCGCCCTGCTGGTTGCCTACCTTGCGATGCCGATCGACCTGATCCCGGATTTCATCCCCGTGGCAGGCCAGGCGGACGATGCGCTGTTCGTCGGGCTGGCCCTGCGCGCCATCGTGCGCGGTGGCGGCCCGGACGTGATCCGTCGCCACTGGCCGGGGCCTGAGTCGTCGCTGAACGTCGTCCTGCGACTGGCCGGAGCGCGCGTATCGTGAGGATCGTGCTGCCGCTAGCCGGACTGTCGGACTTCTTCGAGGCGGTCGACCAGTTCTTCTCCGACATCGCCGCGATCAAGTGGGGAGCGCTCGTGGTCGCGCTGGCGTTCTTCACCGGCTACCTGAGCCTGCGCGCCCGGGCGTCGTTCAACATCCTGCGCGCGGCCTACCCGACGGAGACGTTCCGCTACAAGGACATCCTGGCGGCCTACTTCGCCGGCTACGGGTTCAACAGCGTGATCCCCGCGCGCGGCGGCGACGTCATCCGCCTGTTCCTGACCAAGACGTCGGTGCCGCGGTCGAGCTACCCGGCGGTGGCCTCGTCGTTCTTCGTGGAGAACGTGTTCGACCTGACGATGGCGGTGTTCATCCTCACGTTCGCGTTCACGCAGGGCGTGTTCCCCAAGCCGCCGGAATTCGCCTCGCTCGACGCGTTCGACCTGTCCTACTTCGCCCAGCACCCGCAGTTCGCCTTGTTCACGATCACCGCCCTGGCTGTCCTGTCGCTGGCCGCGGTGGCGATCCTGTCCGCGCGCGTCCGGGCGTTCTGGGCGCGGGTCAAGCAGGGGCTGACGATCCTCTACGACCGCAATCGCTACCTGCGGGAGGTGTGGCTGATCCAGTTCGCGGGCTGGCTGTGCCGGTTCACCGCCTTCTGGTTCCTGCTCGAGGCGTTCAACATAGGCGGGTCGGTGAAGAACGTGCTGCTGGTGCTGGGCGTGAACGCGGTCGCGGCCGCCGTGCCGTTCACGCCGGGCGGCGCGGGCGTGCAGCAGGCGCTGCTCGTGAAGGTGTTCGGATCGAGCGCGACCGCCTACTCGGTCGGGCAGCAGATCGCGATCGCGGCGTGGACCTTCGGCATCGGCTTCCTGGCGATCGCGATCGTGTTCAAGATGCGGTCGTTCAAGGAGGTCATGGCCCGCGGCCGCGAGGACCGGGCCAAGGACAAGGAGATGCGGGCGGAGTCGGACGAGCAGCGATCGGAACCGTCGGAGGCGCCGGCATGACCGAGCCGCCCCGCATCGATCTCTGGTCCGATTACAACTGACCGTTCTGCTACGTAGGTACCGAGCGTGCCGCGTGGCTCGAGCGCCGGTTCGGCGCCGTCGTCGAGATACACCCGTTCGACCTCCACCCCGAGTACCCGCCGGAGGGGGTCGTGCGGGAGCAGTGGCTGCGGCGCTACCCGCCGGGCGCCCAGGAGGGGGTCCGGAGCATGATCGTGGAGTCGGGGCTGGCCGAGCCGAACCCGCCGGCGGTGATCCCCAACACGATGCCTGCGCTGGCGCTGACCGCCTGGGCGGGAGCGCAGCAGGACGGCGCGAAGCCGCTCCACGATGTCCTGTTTCGCCGCTACTGGGTCGAGGGCCAGGACGTGTCGCAGGAGCCGGTCCTCCTTGGCGCGGCGGAGGAGGTGGGTCTGGACCGCGCGGCGGCCGCTGATGCGATCGGCGACCCGTTCTGGGCCGAGGTCGTGCGCGGGGAGACCGTGCAGGCGCAGGGGATGGGCGCCGGCGGCGTGCCCGCCTGGGTGGTCGACGGGCGCGTGTTGATCCCGGGCGCGCAGCCGCACGACCTCTTCGAGCAGGTGCTCGAGAAGCTGGGCCACTCGGGGACTAGCGCAGCTTGAACGTGGCGTAGCGCGCGGCGCCCAGGCGGCTGTCGTCGCCCCGCGGCACGGCCTTGACGCGGTAGGTGTCGCGGGCCAGCGGGCGGCGGCCGGTCCAGCCGCCGAAGCGCAGGGCGAACTTGCCGGTCTCGGCCACCTGCTTCAGCGTCCCGCTCACCTTCACCCAGCGAGTGCACTTCTTCGCGCGGCGCGGGAACCCGGCGCGCGGGACCGGGCGGCAGGCGGGGCCGACGCGCATGCCCAGCTTCTTGCGCTCGAAGGTCAGCGTCACGGTCGCGGGCGCGCTGGCCGTCCAGCGGATGCGGGCCGGTGACCCGCCGCGGGTACGCGACCGCTTGAACGACGACGGCGTCACACGCACTTCGCTCAGCGAAACCACCGGCGGCGGGGGCGGGGGCGGCGGCGCGGGCTGCTCGACGATCCGCTCCGGGGGCGGCGGCGCCGTGGTGGTCAACACCGCGTCGTCGCCGTAGGTCGTCCCGTGGGTGTTGGTCGCGACCAGCCGGTAGTGGTAGGCGGTCCCCGGCGTCAGGCCGGCGATCGGCGCGGTGACGGTGAGCGGCACGATGTCGGGGCCTAGCGCGACCTCGGGTGTGGAGGCGCCGTAGCCCGCCTCGGTGCCGTACTCGAAGTGGTAGCTGCCGAGCACGCCGGCCGGGTCGACGGTCCCGCCGAGGGTCGCCGTCGTGTCGGCCAGCGCAGTTGGCCCGGCGGTGACGACGGCCGGCGCCTGGGCTTCCTCCTGGCGCGGGCAGTCCGCTGCCGCGGGCGCCTCGCTGCCCGGTACCGCGGGGCCCGGCGCCCAGTGCTGGATGGACGGCGCGGTGTCGGCGAACGAGTCGTGCGACCACACCATCCAGCCGTAAAGCGGGCAGGTGCCCGCCATCACCCGGACGTAGCGCGCGATCACCTGGCCGTTCACGGCGCCGGCGCGATCCCAGGAGTCCATGATCACCGGGTCGACGTCGCAGGGCCGGATCACCGCGTCGTCCTTCAGCAGGGTGCGCACGATCCCGCCGCCGCGCACGTTCACGAAGCTCCAGAGCAGGTACGAGTAGTGGATGTCATGGCGGTCGCCCTGGTCGGCGGCCGGGTCGCCGTAGTGGAGAAACGAGGCGCCCTTGTTCGACCCGGAGGGGACGTCCTGCGGACGCTTGTAGTGCATCTCCGCCGGGATGCCCTTGACGTCGACCCTGTACGCGATGTCGATCAGGTCACAGGGAGCGCCGCGTCCACCGCGGGAGAGGACGGGCGCCGGCAGCGCGTCGCCGATTTCCGCGGTGGCCAGCTCGCCGTACTTGACGTTCTGGTCGTCGTGGTAGCCGTTGCCGCCGCGGTGGAAGACGAGCGGGCCGGCCCCCGACGGGATCAGCTCATGCAGGTCCAGGCGAACGGTGCCCGGCAGGCACAGGTTGTCGTCGAAGTTGCGCTGGTCGTCGAGGCCGAAGCCCGTTACCGACGAGTCGGGGTAGCGAAGCGCCGCGGTCGGCGCGGCCAGGCGCACGCAGACGTTGACGTGGCGCTGGCCGGGGGCGTTGTAGAGCTCAGCGGGCTCGGTCGCGGACGCCGCTGCCGGTGTACATGCGAGCAGCGCGAGGACGGCCACGGAACGGACGGCGAACTTCGGCACAGGCCCCCAATGAACACCCTGAGCCGCGCGCAGGTTGCGCGCGGGGTCGGGTTGGCGCGTCGATGCCGGTGGTTCAGCCGG
This sequence comes from uncultured Actinomycetes bacterium, assembly GCA_963724205.1. Classification (GTDB taxonomy): domain Bacteria; phylum Actinomycetota; class Thermoleophilia; order Solirubrobacterales; family Thermoleophilaceae; genus CAVRTK01. The sequence goes on from CAVRTK010000001.1 coordinate 773,898, forward strand.
TCCCGAAGCCTTCGCGCGCCTCGCGCACGAGCGTGACGGCCTCGGGGAACAGCAGGTTCATCGCCTGGCGGACCTCGGCGGCCTGCTGCTCGGCGTTGCCCTGGAGGTTCAGCCGGGTGATCCCGGCGACCGTCATCTCGACCGCGAGCTTGATCGCGTTGTCGGCCCACGCGACCTTCTGTGCGCCCTGCATCTGCTCCGCGAACTCCTGCATCCGGCGCCGCAGCTCCTCAGGGTCGCCGAACAGGCCAAATGGGTCTTCAGAGGACATGTGAACCAGTCTACGCAGTACTCTCGCGGGCTCAATGGCACTGCCCCCACCCAGCGAGTCGTCGACCGCCGTCGTGACCGGCGCGTCTTCGGGCATCGGCACGGAGATCGCACGCGAGCTCGCGAAGCGCGGGCAGAACGTGACGCTCGTGGCCCGTCGCGAAGATCGGCTGAAGTCGCTGGCCGAGGAGCTCGGCCGCGAGCACCGCGTTCGCGCCGAGATCGTCGCCGCCGACATCGCGAGCGACGACGGCCGGGAGGCGCTCTTCGCCGAGCTCGACGAGCGCGGGCGTGACGTCGAGGTGCTGGTCAACAACGCCGGCTTCGGATCGGCCGGCCGCTTCCAGTCGCTCGAAGGCGACAAGGAGGCGCTGATGGTGCGCACGAACTGCGAGGCCATCGTCGCCCTCTGCGGTCGCTACATCCCGAAGATGATCGACCGCGGGCGCGGAGCGGTCCTGAACCTCGGGTCGATCGCCGCCTACCAGCCGCTGCCCTACCAGGCCACCTACTCCGCGAGCAAGGCGTTCGTCCTGACTTTCACGCAGGCCCTGAGCGCGGACCTGCACGGCACGGGCGTGACCGCCACGGCGTTGTGTCCCGGCCCGGTCCCGACCGAGTTCGAGCAGAACGCAGGGATCGACTCCGGCTGGGAGGGCATCCCCGACTTCGTGCTGACGACGCCCGAGCAGAACGCCGAGGCCGGCGTCGATGCGATGGAGAAGGGGCGCCGTGTGGTGGTTCCCGGTGTGATCAACCAGGCCACCGCCGCAGCCGGGCATTTCACGCCTCGCTCGGTCGCGCTCGGCCTGGTGCGGCGCTTCTACCCCGTCGGGAGATGATGGCCACGACGGTCGAGGCCGGCGGCGTGCCGCTGGCGGTCGATGACCGTGGTGCCGGGGATGCAGTGGTGTTCGTGCACGGCGCAGCCGCGTCGCGGACCGTGTGGGACGACGTGCTGGCGGAGCTCGGCGGCGACGTGCGGACGGTGACCTACGACCGTCGTGCGTATGGAGCGTCAGGCGCCCCCGAGCCGTACGCGGGGACGACCGTCGGCGAGCAGTCGGACGACCTGCTGGAAGTGCTGTCGGCCACCGGCAGCGCGCCCGCGGTGCTGGTGGGGCACGCGCTGGGGGCGATGATCGCGCTCGACGCGCTGCTGCGCTCGCCGGCGAGCGTCAAGGCCGCTGTCCTGATCGACCCGCCGGTGCTGTGGCTGTCGCCGCGCGGGCCGGAGGCGGTGGGGGACCTGCGCGACGCGATCGAGCGGGGTGCCCGTGACGGCGGGCCGGGCGGAGCGGTCGACGCGTACCTCGAGCACGTCGGCGGGCCCGACGCGCTGGCCGACTACGGCGCGGAGCGCGCCGAGGCCGCGCGCCGCGACGCGCAGGCGTTCGCGGCGGACCTGGCCGCAGGCCCGTCCTGGGCGGCCAGGCGCCGCGACCTGCGAGCGCTGTCCGCACCGGTGTCGATCATCACCGGCCGGCGGAGCCCGCCGGTCTGGCGGGAGGCCACGCAGGCGCTGGCGGAGCTCATTCCGCGGGCCAAGCTGATCGAGCTCGAAACCGGTCATCTGGCGATGGTCGAGCAGCCCGCGGAGATCGCGGACGCAATTAGGGTGCGCCTGTGATCGACTTCCTGGGCACGCTGTTCATCGAGATCCTGCTGTGGCCGGCGGAGTGGCTCACCGAGCAGCTCTGGCGGCTCTACCCCGAGGAGGGGACGGCGGCGCGGTTCTTCAGCGCGATCGCCCTCGGCCTGGTGACCGTGCTGATCTGGGTGGCGTGGATCGGAATCCTGATCGGGGTCCCGGTCGCGATCATCTACCTGGCCTCGAAGAACTAGTCGCCTAGAGCCAGCCCGCCAGGCCCAGCGCCACCGCGAGCACGACGTCGACCGCCGCCAGCGCGCCGACCACCCGGATCTGCCTGCGCCGGTCGTCGCCCATGTCGTAGATCCAGGCGGCGATCGCGAAGAACGTCATGTAGCCGAACACGACGATCAGCGGGACGAACGGCGTGTTCCACCACCAGTACTCCCAGGTGAAGTAGCCCGTCGACTCCAGGAAGACCTCGACCAGCACGCAGAAGCAGGAGAACGCGAACACCAGCAGCCAGCGGTTCGGGATCCCGCCGATGCGCAGGCGGCGGTCGGGCGGCAGCGTCTTCACGAACGCCACGCCGGAGACCAGGAACAGCATCGAGATCTCGACGTTCAGCCCGATCAGGATCAGGTAGCTCGTGTCGCCGGTGACGGTCCACAGCGGCGCCCGGTCGCTGGCGTGGAGGATCGCGGAGTTGACCAGCTCGTTGAACCAGTCCATGAACCAGAAGCCGAGCCCGGCCAGGATGATGTCCCAGCGCCTGCGCTCGACCTCGACGGCGTACACGTAGACGACCAGCCCGAGCAGCGTGACCGTGGACCACTCGAACGTGCTGCCGTCGCGCAGGATCCCCTGCGCCTCGCGGACGGCGTCGGTGATCGCGGCGATCACGCGATCAGCCGCCGAGCCTTGCCCGGCGCAGGTGGGTGGTCAGCGTGCGCGGCGCGATCGTCTCGCGCCCGACCGCGGCCAGGTAGCGGACCGCGCCGCGGCGTAGGCCGATCACGAGCCGGCTCCGCGGGCCCGCCCGCAGCACGCCCGGGAGGATCGCCCGGCCGGCGCGGAACGCGCGCCGCGCCGCGGTGGCCCGGGTGCCGGGGCGGACGCTGCCGGCCGCGTGGCGCGGTGCGGTCGTGGCCACGAGCGCCACGCGCCGCCCCTTGGTGAACGTGGCGACCACGCTGCCGCCGCCGTCGACGCACCAGCGCCAGGACCGCGCCCCGATCGAGCTGGGCGCGGGGCTTCGCCGCGACAGCCGGTCCTGCGTCACGCCGAGTCGCACGGGCCCGAGCCCGCGCCGTCCCATCCGCGCCCGCCGCGGCAGGCAGCGCGCCGGCGCGTCGCCGGCCACCCGGCGGAAGCGCCAGCCGCGCTCCTCCAGGAAGACCTCGTCGTTTGTCGCGTACACCGTGGCCGGGCTGAACTTTCCGCCGGGCTCCTCGATCGCGCCGTACTGGTAGCGCGGCTCCTCGCTCAGGCCGCGGGCGCGCGGCTGCTGGCGCACGCCGTCGAGGTGGTGCAGGCGCAGCTCGCGCACCTGGCCGCCCTCGCGGACGATCAGCCGCGCGGGGGAGCAGTAGACGTTGTAGTCGACCAGCTCGGCCGACCCGTCGGCGGTCCGCCAGCGGGCGTCCTCGCCTGGGCCGAGGCCGACCTGGGAGGTGTCGCGGCCCGGGTTGTCGATCGGCTCCCGCGTGAGCGGCAGGCCGGTCGCGTGGAACTCCCAGCCCGCGGCGGGGGGCGACGCGGTGTCGCGCTCCCAGTAGCCGGTCTGGCCGCCGCGCTCGCCCTCGACGCGCAGGATCCGGTGGATGGCGCCGACGCCGGTCTTGTGGATCGAGATCGCCGACGTGATCGTGCCGGGGATCTTCGGCTGCTCCACCCACGCCTCGGCGGGGAGCTGGATCGGCGCGCCGTCGCCCTTGCCCCGCTGGTCCTCGTACGAGTACTTGAAGAAGAGCTGGTCGTGCCCGGAGAGGTCGAAGTCGTAGAGGCGCGTCCACAGGTCGCCATGCTGCCCGACCACGAACACGTAGGACCCGCTGGCCGACAGGTTGACCGCGCGGAAGCGCCCGCGCTCGGGGCCGCACATCTCGTACGAGTCGTCGAGGGGCAGCCACGGGTCCCAGAACGTCAGCCGCTGCCCGCCGGGCCTGAGTCCCCAGATGTGGGAGACCTTCGCGTCGCCGACCGCCGTCTTGTTGCCGGCCGGATCGGTCCAGGTCTGGTCCTCCACCAGCGAGATCACCGACCATGACCAGGCGATCACCGAGTCCGGGAGCGCGTAGCCCGGCCCGCCCCAGAACGGCGTGCCCCAGCGCGCGGTCCAGTTGAACAGCGACGCGTCCTTCAGCGCGTTGTCCATCGTGTAGATCCGCCGGGCCTTGTCGAGCGCGATCAGCTCGTCGTCGTCGAGGGAGATCGAGTCCACCTTCCCGGCGAAGCACGGCGGCAGCGGCATCTTCCGCCACGGCCCCTGGTCGCCGCGCACGCGCCCGTAGATCTCGCCGTCGCGTGTCGCGAACTCGTAGCGCCGGTTGTACGTCTCGGCCTGGGTCCGCAGGTCGACGCGGCCGGGCAGCAGCCCCGGCGGCGCCTCGGGCCAGGTGGGCGGGATGCCCGCTCCCGGCTCGGCGGCCGTGCGCTCGGGGACGCCGGCAGTGCCGCCCTGGAGCGAGCGGCAGCTCTGTTCCACCACGCCCTCGCCGACGGGATCGCCGGGGGGCTGGGTCTGGGCGAGCGCGGCGGGGGCGGACGTGAGCACCAGCGTCGCGATCGCGACGAGCAGCCTGCCGCGCATGACGCCGGGCAGTATGCCGAGGCGCGGGCGCCGGTGCGCCAACTACCGGCCGGTACTTCTTGCGACGGAACACGTCGGTCGCCAGCGAGTCGACGCGGTCCAGGAACAGGATCCCGTCCAGGTGGTCGATCTCGTGGAGCAGACAGCGGGCCTCGAACCCGTCGGTCCGCACGGTCGTCGGGGAGCCGTCCGCGCGGAGGGCGTCGACGACGACGGCGACCGGTCTCCTGACGTTGGCGGTCAGGTCGGGGATCGACAGGCAGCCCTCGCGCCCGACCTCGGTCTCCTCGGACTGCGAGGTGATCACCGGGTTGACCAGCACCATCTCCCCGTGGCAGGTGGTCGCCCGCTTGTGGCCGGTCACGTCGACCGCCACCACGCGCACGATCTCGCCGAGCTGCGTGGCCGCCACGCCGGTGGTGAACGACATCGACCGCATCGTGTCGACCAGGTCGGCCGCGACGCGCTCGGCCACGGCGGCCTCGGCGGGGAGCTCCAGCTCGCCCGCCACCGCCTTGAGCGATGGGTCGGGGTACTTGAGGACCTCGCGGATCGCCACGGGCGGCTACAGCACGTCGGCCTCGAGCGGCCGCACTGTCACCTCGACGCCCTGGGCGCTGCCGGCTCCCTCGAGCGCGGCGGTGACGTCCGCCACCTCGTCGGCGGGGATCGTCACCTCCATCATCAGGGCGTAGAGCGGCTCGTCCTCGCCGACGAGCCGCGTGTTCAGGTCGGTGATCGTGATGCCGCGCTCGGCCAGGGCGGACGAGACCGCGTGCACGATGCCGGGGTGGTCGACGCCGTAGACGGAGACGATGTGGGACGGCGCCGGCTCGCTCTCCACCGACAGCTCGTCGACCCCGGCGATCGTCAGCAGCTCGAGCCCGAGCTCCTCGCCGACGACCTTCAGGTCCGCGGCCAGCTCCTCGAGCACCGCGTCGTCCCCGGTCGCGACGATCAGCATCATCGTGAAGTGGCCGCCGCAGGATCGTCATCTGCGAGTCCTCGACGTTGACGTCGTGCGCCAGAAGCACGGCGGTGATCCCGGCGACGATCCCGGGACGGTCGCGACCGACGGCCGTGAGCGCGTAATGCCGCATCAGGCCGGGAGCATACGGCGCCGCTCCTCGCTATGGTCGGCCCCCGATGCAGATCAGCGAGGTCATGACAGAGGGCGTCGTGAGCGCCGATTCCGACATGTCCCTGGGCGACGTGGCCGCCCTCATGCGCGACCAGAACGTCGGGTCGATCGTGCTCACGGCCGACAACCGGCCGATCGCGATGATCACCGACCGCGACATCGCGATCGCCGTGGGCGCCGACGGCGTCGACCGCGGGCGCAAGGTCAAGCCGTACGGGTCGCAGCCGCTCGTGACCGGGCAGAGCGAGTGGAGCATCGAGGAGGCCGCCGCCCACATGGTCCAGAACCGCGTGCGGCGCTTGCCGATCGTCGACGGCGACGGCACGCTGGCCGGGATCGTGACGCTCGACGACCTGGCCGTCCGCGCGGGCGACCCCGAGGTCTCGCAGCATCTGACCTCCAAGGTCGCCAAGGCAGCGCTTCCCGACTACTTCTTCCACCAGCGGGGCGGCTGACCGTGGCCCCGCTGACGCCCGAGCAGCGGCGCAACCGCGACCGCGTCGAGAAGCTGATCCGCCTGATGGCTCCCGGCCTCAACCTGGTGCTGGCCGCGGGCGACCGGCTGTCGCGGATCGTCGAGCCCGACGACTACGAGTACTACCCGATCCGCACCTCGCTCCCCGAGGGCGACGAGCAGCCCAAGAAGGAACGCGCTGAGCGCTCCTGAGAGAATCCGGGACGTCGTGCGCCCCGACGAGCAACTGGAATGGGAGGAGCGCGTCGGGCGCCCCGCGGGCGTGGCCGCGATGCTCGGCGCCGTCCTTCTGATCGGCAGCGGCGTGCTGAACGCGCGCGTGACCGACGCCCGCGAGTTCGAGCGCTACCTGCGCTTCGACTCCGATCCGAGCCTGGTCATCCTGCCGAACCTCGTGCAGGCGATCGGCTACGTCGGCGTGGGCCTGGCGCTCTGGTACCTGGCGCGTGCCACCGCCGCGCGGCGCACGGAGATGGCGTCTCCGATGCGCATCATGGCCGTCGCCGGGCCGGCCGCGGTCGCGCTGTCGGCGATCCTGCTGATCTTCGGGATCCTGACCGTGGCGAGCGACGTGGCGAGCCTGGCGATCCCCCACGGGGTCAGCGACCGGGCCGCGGGGCTGCCGAACCTCGTGGCGAACTACCTGGCCGGGGAGGACGCCGCCCAGGACCTGCAGACCGACACCGGCTTCTACGTCGCGTCGGCCTACTTCTCGCTGGCCGCGAACCTTGCGCTCGGCTTCGCGCTCGTGCTGGTGTCGCTGAACGCGATGCGGGCCGGGCTGCTCTCGCGCTTCCTGGGCATCCTCGGGATCATCGCGGGCGTCCTGACCGTGCTGTTCCGCGGCGCGGGCATCATCGAGGCGTTCTGGCTGGTAGCGGTCGGCGTGATCTTCCTGGACCGCTGGCCGAACGGGCGCGGGCCCGCCTGGGACGAGGTCGAGGCGATCCCGTGGCCGAGCGCGATGGAGCAGCGGGCAGCGCTCGCGGCCGAGAAGGCCGGCGACGAGGAGGACGAGGCCGAGGCCTACGAGGGGGACGAGGAGCGACGAGTACGAAGCCGAGGCCGACGAGGACGAGGACTACGCCGACGACGAGGAGCCGGCCGGCGAGCCGCACCCCGCCTCGAAGAAGCGCAAGAAGAAGCGCCGCCGCTAGGCGGCGTCCGCCAGCATCATCACGCTGGCGATCTCGTCGGTCAGCTGCTGGAGCTCGAACGGCTTCTGGACGAACGCCGTCGGCCCCGACGCGGAAGGCGTGGGCGCGGTCGGCTCCGCCGGCGCGGGCGGTCAGGACGATGATCGGCATGTACTCGGTCGCCGGGAGCTCACGGAGCTTCTCGGTGAGCTCGTAGCCGTTCATCCCCGGCATCATGATGTCGACGATCGCCAGGTCGGGCTTCTCCTCCACGGCGACCTCGAGCGCCTCGGCGGCGTCCTCGGCGAGCAGCACCTTGTGGCGGCCCCGCTTCAGATGGGCCGCGACCAGGTTGCGCACATCGGCCGCGTCGTCGACGACGAGGATGCGCAGGGAGCGATGAGGCGCGTCGCGCTTCACATCCCGACTATCGGACGGTCCGGGCCGTTTCTGAAGATCAGGCGATCGCTGGCGCGTCCGGCAAACGAGCCAGCGCGGCCTCCATGTCGGCCTCGGAGAACTCCACGTCCTCGAGCGTCCCGGACAGGTAGGCCTCGTAGGCGGACATGTCGAAGTGGCCGTGCCCGGACAGGCCGAACAGGATCACGCGCTCCTCGCCGGCCTCGCGCGCGGCCTCGGCCTCGTCGAACACGGCCCGGATCGCGTGGGCCGGCTCCGGGCCCGGGACGATGCCCTCCGTGCGCGCGAACCTGATCGCGGCGTCGAACGCGGCGTTCTGCCCGTAGGCGCGCGCCTCGACCAGGCCCGCGTGCACCAGCCCGGAGACCATCGGCGAGTCGCCGTGGTAGCGGAGGCCGCCGGCGTGCACGGGCGGCGGCACGAAGTCGTGGCCGAGCGTGTACATCGGCATCAGCGGCGTCATCCCCATCGTGTCGCCGAAGTCGTAGCGGTAGGCGCCGCGGGTCAGCGTGGGGCAGGCCGCCGGCTCGGCGCCGACGAAGCGCGTGCGCGCGCCGTCGCGCAGGTTGCGGCGGACGAAGGGGAACGCCAGGCCCGGCGAAGTTGGACCCGCCGCCGACGCAGCCGATGACGACGTCGGGCTCCTCGCCGGCCATCTCCATCTGGGCGATCGCCTCCTGCCCGATCACCGTCTGGTGCAGGCAGACGTGGTTGAGCACCGAGCCGAGCGCGTAGTTGGTGTCTCGGGTCGCCGGCGGCGACCTCGACCGCCTCGGAGATCGCGATGCCGAGCGACCCGCTCGGGTTGTGCTGCTGCGCGCGGCCCGCCTCGGTCGTGTCGCTCGGCGAGCGCATGCACCTTCGCGCCCCAGGTCTCCATCATCGCCCGGCGGTAGGGCTTCTGGTCGTAGCTCGCGCCGACCATGTAGACGACGCACTCGATCCCGAACAGCGAGCAGGCGAGCGCAAGCGACGGAGCCCCACTGGCCCGCGCCGGTCTCGGTCACGAGCCGCTTCGACGCCCGCCTGCTTGTTGGCGTACGCCTGCGGGATCGCGCTGTTGGGCTTGTGCGAGCCGGCGGGCGATACGCCCTCGTACTTGTAGTAGATGTGCGCCGGGGTATCGAGCGCCTTCTCGAGCGCCCGCGCGCGGTAGAGCGGGGTCGGGCGCCAGCGCCGGTAGATGTCGCGCACCTCGTCGGGGATCTCGCACCTCGGCGTCCATCGAGACCTCCTGGCCGATCAGCTCCATCGGGAAGATCGGCGTCAGGTCGTCGGGCCCGGCGGGCTCCATCGTCGCGGGGTTGAGCGGCGGCCTCGGGTCGCCGGGCAGGTCCGGCAGCAGGTTCACCCAGTGGGTGGGGATCGCGGGATTCGTCGAGGGTGTACTTGACCGTCGCGTCGCTCATGCGGCGCAGGTTATGCCGTCGTCTCGCCCGTCGTTGTCGCGGCGGCCTCGACCGGCTGATCGGTCGCTTCAGGCAGCGACCACAGGCGGATCTTCGCCTCGCGCCCGCGCACGTCGAACTCGTCGACGAAGATCAGCTCGTCGACCGCGGTCTCCAGCATGTCGCTTCGTCGACTCCGGCGATGAACAGCATGTGCGCCGTGCCCTTGGTCATGCCCTCGAGGCGCGCGGCGGTGTTGGTGGTGTCGCCGATCGCCGTGTACTCCAGGCGCCGCTCGGAGCCGACGTTGCCCGGACATCACGGGGCCGCTGTTCAGGCCGACGCCCATGCGGAAGCCGGTCGTCGTGCAGGCCCTCGTCGCGCAGGTACTGGTTGAACGGTCTCGAGCCGCGGGCCGAGCATCTCGCGCGCGGCGGCCAGTCCGCGGTCGGCGTGGTCGGCCTGCTCGATCGGCGCGCCGAACACGGCCATGATCCCGTCGCCCATGTAGGCGACGAGCGTGCCGCCGTGGTTGAGGATCGCCTCGCTCATCTCGCCCAGGTAGCGGTTCAGCACCTCGATCACGCGGGTGACCGGCAGCGACTCGGCGAACGACGTGAACCCGCGCAGGTCGCTGAACATGACCGTGCCCTCGCGCTCGACGCCGCCCAGGCGCAGGTCGTCGTCGGTGCGGTCGAGCACCTGGTCGACGACGTTCTCGGGCACGAACCGCGCGAACAGCGCGCGCGTGCGGCGGCGCTCGCGCGTCTCGGTGAAGTAGTGGACGCCGAGCGCGGCGACCATCGACAGGATGCCGGTGCCGAGCGGGATCAGCAGCGCGACGATCGTGCCCGCCGTTGAACAGCAGGATCGACAGCACGAACCAGCCGACCGCGAGCAGCACGCGCGACGCCGATCGCGCAGCCGGGCTTGAGCCGCAGCGACAGCAGCGGCGCGGCCAGCGCCGAGCAGGATGATCGCCAGCACGTTGACCCAGTCCGCCGCCGGCTGCAGCGGCAGGCCGCGGCGCACGGTGGAGATCGCGTGCGCCTGGACCTCCGGACCCGACATCACCTCGTCGCCGCTGGTGGAGGTGGGGAAGACGTCCTTGAGCGTCGGTGCGGTGGCGCCGACCACCACGATCTTGTCCCTGAACGTGCCGGGCTCGGAACTTGCCCTCGAGCACGTGCGAGAACGAGATCTCCGGGATCGATCCCGGGCCGCCGTGCGTAGTCGATCCACTCGGTCCGTCGGCCCGTCGAACTCGCTTGGGGTCGACCTTCGTGCCGGCGCGCTCGGCGGCGACGACCGAGAACAGCTTGAGCTTGTCGAACGCGTAATCGGAGCGGCGCTTGACGCCGCCCGGGTCGTCGGGCAGGATGCCGTTGCCGGCGACGGCGCTTGATCGCGCTTCAGGTTCTCGTCGCCGCCGAGGACGGCGGTGCTCGCCGTCGGCTCTCGACCTCGGTGGTGGCGAACACGACGTTGCCGGCGTCGGCCGCGCAGCGTCGAACAGCGCCAGGTCCTCGTTCTCGCTCGGCCTCGGCTCGGTGAACTGGACGTCGTAGGCGATCACCTTGGCGCCGTCGGCCTGCAGCCGGTCGATGACCTCGCGTGCAGCGAGCGCGGGAACGGCCACTGCTCGCGCGAGCTCGCTGAACGTCACGTCGTCGACGCCGACCACGACGATGTCGTCGAGGGCGGCTTCTCGTCGCCCGCGGCATCGCTCGAAGCGCAGGTCGACCGTGTCGAGCTCGGCGCGCTGGAACCAGTCGGCGGCAGTAGGCGATCAGCCCGAGCGCGACCGTGATCGCCGCCACGCCGAGCAGCAGGAACATGCGGATGCGGCGCGCGCTTCTTCACCCGGTCAGGCTCCGGCCGCCAGCGCGATTCCGAACAGGGTCAGGATGTGGAAGCTCTGGTCCACAGGGGTGAAGATCTCAGCTGCGGTCTCCTCGGTGCAACCCTTCACCTTGAAGATGAACGCCGTCAGCAGCCGGCCGTCGTCCTGGATCATGTGCGGCACGAAGATCAGCCCCGCGACCCAGAGTACGCCCGCACCCAGGTCGTCGGCCATCCAGATCAGCGCCGGGACGAAAGTCAACGTGTAGACGAACACGTGCGCGAGCAGCGCCCGCCGCCTGATCGGGTCCCCTTCCAGGCCTCCTCGCTTGTTGCGAGCCTGCCAGTCCGTCTGCAGGAGGTAGTCGCCCACGAGGTGCGACACCACGAAGGCCGCGAATATCTCAACCCACGACACGGCGCGAGCCTATCGGTACGCTCGGCGTATGCCAGAGGTGACCGCCTCGCTGCCGGCCGGCTACCAGCTCGGGCGGTACGCGATCGACGCCCCGATCTCGCAGGGAGCCATGGGCGCGGTCTACCGCGCCACCAATCGCGTGAACGGCCAGCCGGTCGCGGTCAAGCGCCTGCTCGACACCCGGCACGCCGCCCGGTTCGAGATCGAGGCGCGGCTGCTCTCGCAGCTCAAGCACCCGCGCGTCGTCGAGGTGCTCGACCACTTCCAGGACCAGGAGGGCGTCTACTACCTGGTCATGGAGCTGGTCGAGGGCATGGACCTCGGCGAGCTGGTCGAGAAGCACGGCAACCCGGGGCTGCCGGTGGACAAGGTCATCGAGTACACCCGCCAGGCCTGCGAGGCGCTCCAGTACGTCCACGAGCAGCGGATCGTCCACCGCGACCTGAAGCCGCAGAACCTGATCCTGGGCGAGGACGAGGGCGTCGTGCTGGTCGACTTCGGCGTCGCGCGCGAGATTGGCGCGACCGACGAGGGCACGGTGGGCGTGGGCACGCCGCGCTACATGGCGCCCGAGGTGTTCGCAGGCGGCGCCGTGTCCGCCCGCGCCGACGTCTTCGGCCTGGCCGCGACGATGTGGGCGATGATCACCGGCACCCCGCCGGTGTACGGCGACCCCACCAAGCTCGCCGAGGAGTTCCCCGGGGTGACGCCCGAGCTCGAGGCGACGCTCCGCGCCGGGCTGGAGATCATCCCCGAGCGCCGCGTGGCGTCCGTGTCGGCGTTCGCCAACGCGCTCGGCGAGAAGCTGAAGACCAGCGAGGGCGAGTCGCTGGCGCTGTCGCTGGCCAAGGCCCGCGGCTCCGGCGACCTGATCGAGGCCGTGGTGCGGGCGGGCGCCGGAGTGTTCGAGGCGGCGGCCGCGTCGATCGCGCTCACCGACAAGACGACCGGCGAGCTGGTCTACCAGGCGGCCTGGGGCGCGGGCGCGAACGAGATCGTCGGCGTGCGGCTCCCGCCGGGCGTCGGCATCGCGGGATCGGTGATCTCGGGTGGCGAGGGCGTCGCGGTGCCGGACTGCCGCAACGACCCGCGCTTCGCGGCTCAGATCGCGGCGGGCACGGGCTACGTGCCGAACACGATGCTCGTCGTGCCGCTCAAGCGCGCCGACCGCTCGGTCGTCGGCGTCCTGTCGATCCTCGACCGCCGCGACGGCGGCGCCTACGACCAGCGCGACGTGATGCGCGCGGAGAGCTTCGCGGAGCTCGCGCTGGTCGCGCTCGAGGTCGACCCGAGCGCGCTCAGCGAGTTGGCGTTGTAGGCCCGCCGGGGGGCTAGCGCTTGCGCGCCCGCGCCGTGTACGTCTTCGGCGCCTTCACCCGGACGTTCTTGCGCTTGGCGAAGTCCCTCACGATCACGACGCCTTCCTTCACGGTCGTGCTGGTCGCCTTGCACGTGTCCTTGGTCAGCCAGACCGTGCCCCGCACGGTTGCGGATGAGTTACGGCCACGGGTGCGGAACTTGCCCCTGCCGCTGCCCCACAGTCGCCGTGACCGCCTTGCGGAGCTGGTCACCTTGCCCTTGCTGTTGGGCTGGCACTTGAGGGGCTCGGTCAACTTGACCTCGGTCAGGCCACGATCGCGCGTGCGCTGGGTGGCCTGGAAGCGGCCCGAGTAGAACTGCGACGTCGCGACCGGGTCGTCGGCCTTGTTGGTGGATGCCGTGAGCTGGACACGGCCGCGCGTGGTGTCCATCTCGGCGCCGACCGGGACCTGCGACTGGGTGGTCAGCCGCACGAACTTCGACTGCGCCGCGTGCGCCCACTTGCCCTTGACCTTCGCCGAGCGGGGGACGCGCACCAGCACGGTGCCGCTCACCGGCTTCAAGTTGACCTCCTTGGCGAAGGTCGGAGCCTCCAGGCCGGTCCATGTGACCTGGGCCTCACGCTGGGGCTCGCCGTCGTCGCGCTGGCCGTTGTTGTTCTGGTCGGCGTACACGGACACCGTGTCCGAGCCCGGGTTCGCGCCGATGTACTCGAACTTCGCGCTGCCGTCCGCCCCGGTCGGGACGGCTCCCGAGGTGCTGTTGATGCCGGAGACCGTGTAGCGGATCGGCACGCCGGCCTGCGGGCTGCCGTCGCTGTTGCGCGACTCGACCTGGAACGTCGCGATGTCGCCGGTGGTCAGGTCCGCCCGCTCGGGGGACAGGCCGAACGTGCGGCTGAAGCGCCAGCCGGTCTCGAACGTCGCGGTCCCGCCTGGTCCCAGCCCGGGACCGTCCCACTGCACGGCGGCCCCGTTGTCGACCTCGGTCGGCTCGGTGCGGTCCAGCAGGCTGCCCTCGCTCGGCTCTGAGTCGGCGCGGCTGAGGACGGCTGAGTACGAGCCCTCCTCGTAGTGGCTCCACGGCGTGATTTCGAACAGCCCCACGACCGACCCCACCGTCGTGTTGAAGCCACCGATGAAGCGCGGCGGGCCGGGCTCGCCGATGCCGGTGCCGGTGTCGCTGCCGCCGCCGGCCAGGTCCGCGCCCATCGACGCGCGCAGCTGGAGGGCTCCGCCGGTCAGGTTCCGCACGTCGAGCTTGGCGCGGAAGCTGTTCTGGCCGTTCACGTAGGTCAGCTCCTGCTTGAGCTCGAGCTCCGAGCCACCGTTCCAGGTCTGCACCATCAGGAACGGGTCGGCGGCGGTGCCGGTGCCGGTGACAGCCGCGCCGGTCGGCGTGACGTTGCCCCAGCGGCTGCCGTAGCGCTGGACGGAGCCGTTCCCGTCCACGGTGACGGCCACGAAGCCGGCCGACCGCGCCGGCGAGACCGACCCGTCCGGGCTGGAGAAGCTGCCGAAGAACTCGGCGGTCGGCGATCCGGTGAACGCCACCCCGAGGCGACCGTCCTCGTCGGCGGACGAGACGGAGAGCGGGTCGCCGGTTATCTGCGCCGCCTGCGCGGCGGCGGCCGGAAGCAGAAGCAGCGAAAGCGCGAGCATCGCGCTGCGGGAAGCGAGCGAACGGAGCAAGGGGCCTACCTGAAATCGGGAGCTGACGTCACCTGGACAAACCCGGGCTGAGGCCAAAGTAGCGGGACCTCCCCAGCTGTACGCCACGTCGTGTCACGTGCATGACTCAGCGTTTGCGGGAGCGAGCCACGTAGCGCTTGCCCTTCTTCACCTTGATGTTCTTCTTCTTCGCGAAGTCGCGGACCGTCACTGTTCCCGATCGGACCGTGGTGATCGTGGTCGTGCAGGTGTCCTTCTGCAGCCAGACCGTCCCGCGGATGGTCGCCGTCGACCGCCTGCCGCGCGTGCGGAACCGCCCCTTGCCGTTGCCCCACAGGCGCCGCGACCGCGACGCGGCCCGGACGAGCTTCCCGCCGCTGCTCGTCTGGCACTTGAGCGGCTCGGTGAGGCGCAGTTCCGTGAGGCCGTCCTCGGCCTTGGACTGGGTGACCTCGAACCGTCCGGAGTAGAACTGCGCCGTCTGCACCTCGCCGCTCTTCTCGGTCGACGACGTGAGCTGGACGCGGCCGCCCTTCGTGTCGAGCTGGGAGCCGACCGGGACCTGGCTGACCTCTTCGAGCGGAACGAAGCGCGCCTGCGCCGCATGGGCCCAGCGGCCCCTGACCTTGGCGTCGGCCGGCAGCCGGACCAGTACCTTGCCGGACACCGGCTTGATGTTCACCTCCTTCGCGAACTTCGGCGCGTCGGGCCCGGTCCAGGTGATGGTGGCCTCGCGCTGGGGCTCTTCCGGGTCGTGCCGGACGTTGTCGTTCAGGTCGGCGTAGGCCGTAAGCGTGTCGGTTCCCGGGTTGGCCCCGACGATCTCGAACGACGCCTTGCCGCTTGAGTTCGTCTCCTCCTCGCCCGAGGGACTGTTGACGCCGCTGACGAGCCAGCGGATCTTCGCGTCCTCCTGCGGGACGCCGGCCGGGCTGATCAGCGAGACGTCGAACTTGACCCGGTCACCGGTCGTCGCCTCGACGCGCTGCGGCGTGAGCGTGAACGGCCGGGCGAAGCGCCAGATCACCTCGAAGCTCCCGCTTGCGTTCGGAGGCAGCGGGTTGCCGACGTTCTGGTCCCATTGGACCGCGACGCCGTTGTCGACCTGGTTCGGTTCGACCCGGTCGAGGAGGTTGTCGGTGCCAGTGCGCGGATCGCCGACCGCGCGGGCCAGCACCCCGGAGAACGGGCCCTCCTCGAAGTGCGACCAGCTGGTGAGTTCAGCCAGCCCCGCGACCGACCCAACGCCGGTGTTGAACCCGGCCGCGAACCGCGGTGGTCCGGGCTGGAACAGGCCGCGACCCTGGTCGGCGCCGCCGCCGGCCAGGTCGGCTCCGGTCGCCGCCCGGAACGCCAGCGGCTGGCCGGACAGGTTCTGCACGGTGTAGGCCGCACGGAACTCCTCCTGGCCGTTCACGTAGATCAGCTCCTGCCTGATCCCGAGGACGGGAGCGCCTGCGGCCGAGTTGCCCTGCCAGACGGTGGTGAGCGAGAACGGGCTCTCGAGCGTGCCGGCGCCGGTCACCACCGGCGGGCTGGCGAGCGTCACGTTGCCGAGGCGCGAGCCGAAGCGCCTGATCGAGCCGTTCGGCGCGATCGCGACCACGACGAAGCCGGACTGGCTCGCGACCGGGACAACGCCGTCGGCGCCGACCGAGTCGCAGCAGAACTCGGTGCGCGGCGCGTCCTTGTAGGCCACCCCGATGCGTCCTGTGTCGTCCGACGCGACGATGATCGGGTCGCCGTCTATCTGGACGGCCTGGGCCGCGCCGGGCAGCGCCAGCAGCGCTGTTGCGACAACCGCGCATACACGCGGCACTGATCGGCTCATCGGGTCCGCCTGGGAGTCCGGGAGACAGCACATTCAACCTACGCCTGCGGCCGCCGGCGGGCAACCGAGCGGTCAGCAGCGCAACCCTTTAGCTTGTTCACCGCGCCACTGCCCGGGTAGCACCTTGGTGCAAGCATCATGATGCTCGGCCGCTGGGGTCCAAAGCGCCGGAGGAGGAGGAGTCAGTCGTATGGCAGAGACCGAGGCGAAGGGGTCCGAGAACCTCGAGCAGGATCTCGAGAAGCTGCTCGAGGAGCACGAGACGTTCGAGCCGCCGAAGGAGTTCAAGGAGAACGCCCTCTGGAGCGACCCGTCGATCTACGAGGAGGCGAACAAGGACCCGCGCGCCTGGTGGGAGGGGCACGCCAAGGAACTGCACTGGTTCAAGGAGTGGGACGAGGTCCTCGACGACTCGAATCCGCCGTTCTACAAGTGGTTCACCGGCGGCAAGACCAACGCCTCCTACAACTGCCTCGACCGCCACGTCGAGGCCGGCAACGGCGACCGCGTGGCGTTCCACTGGCGCGGCGAGGAAGGCGAGGAGCGCGACGTCACCTACGCCGACCTGCTGGCGCAGACGCAGAAGTTCGCGAACGGGCTGAAGGACATCGGCGTCGAGAAGGGGGACGTCGTCGGCATCTACCTGCCGATGATCCCGGAGGTCGTCGTCTCGATGCTGGCCTGCGCCCGCATCGGCGCGGTGCACAACGTGGTGTTCGGCGGCTTCTCGCCGGGCTCGGTCCGCGAGCGCATGGAGGTGTCGAAGGCCAAGGCGCTGATCTGTGCCGACGGTGCCCGGCGCAAGGGCAAGACCGCCGAGGTCAAGCCCGCGGTCGACGAGGAGATGGGCGACCTCGAGTCGCTCGAGAAGATCGTCGTCGTCAAGTCGACGGAGACCGACGTCGAGATGAAGGAGGACCGCGACCACTGGTACCACGAGCTGGTCGAGGCCGCGGACGACGAATGCCCGGCTGAGGAGATGGACGCCGAGGACCCGCTGTTCATCCTCTACTCGTCAGGGTCGACCGCGAAGCCGAAGGGCATCCTGCACACGACGGGCGGCTACCTGACCGGCGTCGCCACGACCACCAAGTACGTGTTCGACCTGAAGCCCGAGGAGGACGTGTTCTGGTGCTCGGCCGACGTGGGCTGGGTGACCGGCCACTCGTACATCGTCTACGGGCCGATGCTGAACGGCGCGACGTCCGTGATGTACGAGGGCGCTCCGGACTACCCGGACAAGGACGCGTGGTGGTCGCTGGTCGACCGTTACGACGTGACGATCTTCTACACCGCGCCGACCGCGATCCGGGCGGCGATGAAGTGGGGCGTCGAGTACCCGGAGAAGCACGACCTGTCGTCGCTGCGCCTGCTCGGGTCGGTCGGCGAGCCGATCAACCCGAAGGCGTGGGCCTGGTACCACCAGGTGATCGGCGGGGGCAACTGCCCGATCGTCGACACGTGGTGGCAGACCGAGACCGGGCAGATCCTGATCTCGCCTCTGCCGGGCATCACGGCCACGAAGCCGGGCTCGGCCACGGTGCCGTTCCCGGGGATCAAGGCGGCGATCTACGACGAGGACGGCAAGGAGTGCGAGGAGGGCCAGGGCTACCTGGTGATCACCGAGCCGTGGCCCGGCATGCTCCGCACGCTGTACCAGGACGACGACCGGTACCAGGAGACGTACTTCGAGAAGTTCGGGAAGGAGACGTACCTGGTCGGCGACTCGGCCCGCAAGGACGAGGACGGGTACTTCTGGGTGCTCGGCCGGATCGACGACGTAGTGAACGTGTCCGGCCACCGCATGTCGACGGCGGAGATCGAGTCCGCTGTCGTCTCGTTCGAGCGGGTCGCGGAGTGCGCGGCGATCGGCAAGGCCGACGAGGACAAGGGCCAGACGATCGTCGTCTTCGTCACGCTCGAGGGCGACGAGAACGAGGGCGACGAGGACCTCGAGGACCAGATCCGCGAGCACGTCGGCAAGAAGATCGGCAAGTTCGCGCGGCCCGAGAAGGTCATCTGGGCCGCGGACCTGCCCAAGACGCGGTCGGGCAAGATCATGCGCCGGCTGCTGCGCGACATCGCCGAGGGCAACGAGGCCGGCGACGTGACCACGCTGAAGGAGCCGGGCGTGATGGACGACCTGGCCAAGAAGTTCGACTCCGACGACGACGGCGGCGAGTCGAAGAACGGCTCGTCGGACGACTCGTCGAACGGCGACGGCAAGTCCGACTCCGACGAGAAGGACGAGTAGCCAACAGCTGACAGGCGACGGCCGGGGTTAGCGCCCCGGCCGTTTTCCTGTCAACTCATTCCGAGCCGGACTCGTACTTGAACGAGATCGCCAGGCGAACGCGGTAGTTCTCGATCTGGCCGTCCTTGATGGCCACGTCCTGGCGCACGACCTCGGCGATGCGCAGGTCGCGCACGGTGCTGGCGGCAGTCTCGATCGCGTTCTTCGCGGCATCGGCGAACGAGTCGGGACTCGTCCCGATCACCTCGGTGACTCGGTACACGCTTCCTGCCATAGAGCTTCCCCCCTCCGGGTTGCGGTCGGGGCGGGACTCTCTCACATACCGGCGCCTCCAGGCGAGCCGCTACTCGGCGCTCACGGCCTCCGCGAGGGCCCGGTAGGCGGCGGCCGGGTCGTCGGCACCGAACACTGCCGAGCCGGCCACGAACAGGCGCGCGCCGGCCTCCGCCGCTCCGGGTGCCGTGTCCAGGTCGACGCCTCCGTCGACCTCGATCGCTGCCTGGGGGAAGAGCGCCCGGAGCTGCTTGACCTTGCGCTCGGACCCCTCGATCCAGCTCTGCCCGCCCCAGCCCGGGTTGACGGTCATGCACAGGACCAGGTCGACCACGCCGGCGAGCTGCGACACGGCCTCCGGCGGCGTGTGCGGGTTGAGCGCGACGCCCGCGCGCAGGCCCGCCTCGTGCACCGCCTTGACCGCGTAGTGGACGTGCGGCGTCGCCTCGACGTGCACGGTGATGCCGTCCGCTCCCGCGTCGGCGAACGCCTGCACGTGACGCTCCGGTCGCTCGATCATCAGGTGGACGTCGATGAAGCCGCCGGCCGCGTGCACCTGGTCGCGGATGCCCTCCACGATCAGCGGGCCGATCGTGATCGGGGGGACGAAGTGGCCGTCCATCACGTCGACGTGGATCACCCGCGCGCCCGCGTCCATCACGGTCGCGACCTGCTCGCCCAGGCGGCCGAAGTCTGCTGACAGGATCGATGGCGCGACGCGCCTGCCGTCGGGATACTCGGTGGCCATGGAGGCGCGACCTTACCGACGCGAAACGACGCGACTGTCGAAGCCGCTCATCGCGGCGATCGCCATGGGCGCCCTGGCCGCGGTGGTCTGGGCCATGATCGTGATCCTCGATCAGCTCACGGACCTCGACGCGGACTTCCTGCCGCTGGTGCTCGGCGCCCTGATGGTCGGGGCGGTGATCAGCGCGGGCGTCGAACTCCTGCGCAACCGCAGCAGGTGGGTGCGGGGGCTGGGCGCGTTCCTGATCGCCGGAGCGGTGATCTTCGTCGTGCTGGTGCTGCTCCTCATCTGGTACGTCTCGCTGCTCTGCGGAAACGGCTGCAATTGATCAAGGTCTGCTCCAACGGCGACCGGTCGCGCGACGCCCACCCGGCCGTGCCGATCACGCCCGACGAGCTCGCTGCCGACGCCCTCGCGTGCGTCCGCGCCGGTGCCGGCGCGTTCCACATCCACCCGCGCGATTCCGAGGGCGCGGAGACGCTCGAGGCGGAGCCCACCGCGGTCGCGCTCCAGGCCGTGCGCGCGGCGGTCCCGGGCGTCCCGGTCGGCGGGACGACGATGATCGGCATCGCGGGCGGCGACCCGGACCGGCGGCTGGCGCTAGTGCGCGCGTGGACGGTCAAGCCTGACTTCGTATCGCTGAACATCGAGGAGCCCGGCGCGGACGAGCTGGCGCGAGCGCTGATCGACGAGCTCGGCGTCGGGGTCGAGGCCGGCGTGTTCGCCGTGAAGGACGCCGAGGCGCTGGCCGAGATGAGCTTCCGCGACGAGCTGGTCCGCGTGCTGGTCGAGCTCGACGATCCCGACCCCCGGGCCGCGGTGCGCCAGGCGTGGGAGATCGAGGCGGCGCTCGACGCGGCGGGCATCGGCGCTCCGCGTCTGCATCACGCCGAGGACGTGGCGACGTGGGCGGTCATCGACGCGGCGCTCGCCCGGGGCCGCGACGTGCGGATCGGGCTGGAGGACACGCTGGTGATGGCCGACGGCTCGCCCGCGCGCGACAACGCGTCGCTCGTGGCGGCCGTGGCCGGGCGCGCCGATTCGCGCTAGTCTCGAACGGCGCACCGCTACTGGCGCCTGAGGTGGAAAGAACCACCGGGAAACGGTGCGCCCTGCAAGAGCCGCGCGCCTGGGCCGTCCGTCAGCTCACTCGAGCACAGGAGGCCCAGCCGTGATCGCCACCGCCGCAAGTCCCGTCGCCGACACCGAGGTCGAGGCGCTGATCGCCGCCGAGGGGCGCCGCCAGCACGAGACGCTCTGCCTGATCCCGTCGGAGAACCACGTCTCGCCCGGCGTCCTGGCCGCCTCCGGCTCGGTGTTCGCCAACAAGTACTCCGAGGGCTACCCCGAGCGCCGCTACTACGAGGGCAACTCGGTCGTCGACTCGATCGAGCAGCTTGCGGCGTCGCGGGCGTGCGCGCTGTTCGGCGTCGACCACGCGAACGTCCAGCCCTACTCCGGGTCCCCCGCCAACCTGGCTGTGTACGCGGCGTTCGCGGAGCCGGGCGACACCGTGATGGGCATGGCGCTCGACGCCGGCGGGCACCTGACGCACGGACACGGCGTGTCGGTGACCGGCAAATGGTTCCGGGCCGTGCGCTACGGAGTGCGGCGCGACACCGGCACCGTCGACATGGACGAGGTGCGCGCGATCGCCCTGCGCGAGCGGCCGAAGGTGCTGTGGTGCGGTGGCACGGCCATCCCGCGGACGATCGACTTCCCCGCGTTCGCGGCGATCGCGGACGAGTGCGGCGCGGTGCTCGCGGCGGACGTCGCGCACATCGCCGGCCTGATCGCGGGCGGGGCCCACCCCTCGCCGGTGGGGTTCGCGCCGGCGATCTCCACGACCACGCACAAGACGCTTCGCGGCCCGCGCGGCGCGATGCTGATGTCCGACGAGCAGCACGCGTCGGCGATCGACCGCGCGGTGTTCCCCGGGCTGCAGGGCGGGCCGCACGACAACACGACCGCGGCGATCGCGGTGGCGCTGCACGAGGCGGCGCAGCCCGGGTTCGCCGGCTACGCGGCAGCGATCGTGGCCAACGCGAAGGCGCTCGGCGCGGCGCTCGCCGCGCGCGGCTTCGACCTGGTGTCCGGCGGGACCGACAACCACCTGCTGCTCGTCGACCTGACGTCGAAGGGCGTCGGCGGCCGCGCTGCCGCCGAGGCGCTCGACCGCGCGGGGATCGTCTGCAACCGCAACGCGGTGCCGTTCGACCCGCGCAAGCCGATGGACCCGTCGGGGATCAGGCTCGGCACACCGGCCGTGACCACTCGCGGGCTCCAGGCGGTGCACATGGAGGCGGTCGCGGGCTGGATCGACGCGGGCGTGGAGGCCGCTCGCCGGGAGGACGAGGAGGCGCTCGCGCACATCCGCGGCGAGGTGCGCGAGCTGGCGCTGGCGTTCCCGCCGCCCGCGTGAGATCCATAGGACATGGACTTCGACGAACTGCGCGACGACTTCCTGCGGATCACCTCGGACGTCGTCTGGTGCACGGTCGCGACCGTCGACACGAAGGGCCGTCCGCGCACCAGGGTGATCCACCCCTACTGGGAGGTCGTGGACGGCGCCCCGGTCGGTTGGGTGGGGACCAGTCGCTCGCCGCTGAAGACGAAGCACCTGGCGGCGAACCCGTACGTCTCGTGCTCTTACTGGTCACCGAAGCAGGAGACGGTTCACGTCGAGTGCAGGGCGTCGTGGGCACCCGATCAGAACGAGCGGGTGTGGCAGCTGTTCCTCGATGCCGAGCCGCCGCTCGGGTACGACCCGGCGATCATCCCCCAGTGGAAGGACGGGCCGCTCGGCGGTGAGTTCGAGGCGCTTCGGCTGGACCCGTGGCGGTTGATGCTGCTGACGGCCGAGGCGGCGGCGAGCGGGCAGTGGTACCAGCAGGTCTGGCGCGCTAGCGAGACGCCAGGTCCTTGATCTTCGCGGCGACGCGCTCGGGCGTCCGCGTGAGGGCTCGCCAGGTGACGCTGTAGGGCAGATAGCCGGCGGCCATCAGGTCGGCATCGCGCTCCGCGTCCTTCTCGCGGGTGTGCCAGTGGTAGAGGCGGCTGTCGAGCTCCACCACCAGCCGTGTGCCCGGGAAGTGGGCGTCGACCAGGTACCCCGCGATGACCACGTTGTGGACGGCCGGCGGAAGGTCCGGGCGATCACGAAGGAAGTCGGCGAAGACGGCCTCGAACTCGCCGAGCGTGTCGGGCGCGTCGGTGGCCTCCTCGATCAGCGCACGGAGCGGCTTGGTGCGCCGGCCCGGGCTGTTGTCGCAGAGCGCGACGACGGCGTTGACGTCGAGCAGCCTCTGGCGCTGGGCGCCCTCCCACGCACGCCGGAGCGGCCGAAGGTCCTTCGCCCCGGCCAGGTCGAGCAGCGTCCGCGGGACGGTGGTCACAGGCAGCCCGTCGACCACGGTCGTGTGCTCGATCGGGAGCGACCGCACTCGGTGAAGGATCAGGTCCGGCTTGCCGTGGAGGCTGCGGTGCATGGACGTGACGTGCGGCCGTCGCGACGTGGGCGGCAGCATGCTCCACACCTCGCCCGAGGTGTCATGGGACAGCGCCGCGCCGGCCGGAAATGCGAGCGCGGCGGCCATCAACCGTCCGTTGCGACCGATCCGCGGGTGCCCGACCGCGTACACGCCCTGGTGCACCACGTGCAACACGCCGCGCGCCACGCGCTTGTCGATCGCGTACTCGGTCAGGCCGAGCGCCATCAGCTGCCGGCGCGCGATGACCCCGAACTGCCGCGCAGCCCACTGGGCAATCCGTAAATCGACTGGGCGCTTTTCACTCCCCATACGGGAGGGAAAAGCGCCCAGCCACGAATTTCGCCCCCCTCGACCGCAGGAACGTTCGGTGGGCGCTTTGCCTCCCTATGAGTCCGTCGAAGGCGCCCAGTGGCCCTGAGCCGCCTGGGCTCGCGGGGCGGGCCCGCGTCCTAGCGCGCCTGCGCGGCCTTCGCCTGCGTGCGGATCTCGCTCAGGATGCGCTCGAGGCGCGGCTCGGTGTCGCCGTCCACGTGCTTCATCGACGCCGCGACGGCGGGGTGTACGCGCGCGATCTCGGCGTGCAGCGCGTGCGCGACCGCACGGTAGGACGGGTGCCCCTCGCGGCCGGAGCGGAGCTCGATCAGGTGCATCGCGGCGCGCGCGTTCATGTCGAGCACGTAGCGGATCCGGTAGCCCAGGCAGAGGGCGTACGGCGCGACCTCGGGCCGCCCGATCGCGGTCAGCCGCTCGTACTCGGCCCGCGACGCCTCGAGCGCACGCCGGTAGTCGTCCGCGACGCCGGCGTCGTCCAGCTCCTCGGGGACGCCCGCGCCCAGGTGCGGCGTCAGCGGCTGCCACTGCACGGTCATCGTGCGGTGGCGCTGGAGGTCCCGGAACGCGCCGTAGTCGGAGACGATCTCGAACCGGTAGGAGAGCGCCTCGAAGCCGCGGCCGGGGCGATGGCGGCGGTTGGAGCGCGCGCCGACCAGGTCGCCCAGCAGCGTCGCCCGCTCGTCGGGCGGCAGCACGCGCACCGCCGCCCGCGCGTCGTCCTCGGACGTCTGGGCGGCCTCGAACAGCAGCGCGGCCAGCAGATCGTCCTCCGACCCGCGCGCCTCCAGCAGCCGCACGGCGGGGCCCGCGGCGTCGGCGGCCCGCTCGCGATCGAGCCCCAGCCGCGACGCCCAGCGCTCCGCGGCGTCACGGCGCTCCTCGAGGTACGAGATCCACTCGCCGCCGCGCTCGGGCCGCTCGACCCGCGTGACGAAGCTCGGCACGACGAGCTTGAGCTGCTCGAGGATCTGCTCGCCGTAGAAGCGCGCCTCGGGCAGCGGCGACGCCAGCAGGTGCAGTACGAGCTGCTCGTAGGTCTGGCCGGTGGCGAACATCCCCATGTGCGACAGCGAGGCCGCCGGCAGAAGCCCGCGCAGCAGGTCGAGCGCCTTCGCGCGGATCGAGCGCCGGTGCGCCGCCTCGGGCTCGCCGTCGGCACGCGGGAAGCGGGATGCCGCCCACGCCTCGACGCGCGGCAGCGACTCGGCGTACGTGGTGAACAGGCCGTCCATCGCCCGCTCGTACTCGGGCCCGAGCGACGGGTCGCGCCAGTACCGGTAGCGCCCGGCCTGGTCCATCGGCGCGTCGTAGGCGATGTAGCGGGTGGACTGCTCCAGGTAGGCCGCCAGCCGCGGGCGCTGGAGCACCTTGGTCATCACGTTCGACACCCACTCGCACGCGATGTGCGCGCCGCCGAGCTGCGCGACCGAGTCGTCGCCGTAGCCCAGGAAGATCGTCTCGTAGAGCCGCGCCGCGCGCCCGCCCTCGGACTCGTCGAACGCGCGGTCGACACCACCCTGGAGGTCACCCGCGAACTCGTCGAGGAACAGCCGCCGCAGCGTCCCGCCGTAACGCGAGTAGCGCGCGAACAGCGCTCCCTTGACGGTCTCCGGCAGGTTGACGAGGCCGAACACCGGGCCGTCCAGGTTCGTGAAGTGCGGCGCGAGCAGCGCGCGCTCGTCGGGGGTGAAGGTCTCGACCGGGTAGTCCATGAAGGGGTTCGCGAGTGTACGCCGGGCGTCGGCGGGACCCGGGTCAGCCCTCGCGGTCGAGGAGCGCCCGGATCGTGTGCGCCAGGCGCTCGGCATGGGTCGCGTCGCGTAGGTCGGTCTCCGTCACGTCGACCTCGACCAGCGGCGATCCCGACCAGTCCGCCGCGAACGACGCGAGCCGCCGGTCGATCCCCTCCAGATACGCCGCGTCGACGGTGCGCTCGAACCCGCGCCCGCGCGCCGCGATCCGCTCGAGCAGCACGGGCACAGGCGCCCGGAGCCACACCACGCACCCCGGTGCCGGGAGCCGATCGGCCAGCACGCGGTAGTGGCGCTCGGACACGTCGTAGTCGTCGCGCTCGATCAGCCCGTCGTCGAGCAGGTGCCCGGTCATGACCTCGAACACCGTGTAGATGCTCTGCTCCTGGAGAGCCGGGGAGCCGTTGGCGGCGATCTGCCCGTGCTGGGCCGCGACCTCGCCCAGGAACCAGAGCTGCGACAGGCCGGCCCAGCGCAGCGGATCCGAGAACGCGCGCTCGAGGTACGGGTTGCGCTCGAAGCGCTCCTCGTGCACGACGGCGCCGAGCGCCGAGCCGAGCGCGTGCACCGCGGTCGTCTTCCCCGCCCCGATGTTGCCCGCGACGACCACGTGCGCGCTCATTGCGAGCGTTTGTACCGGACGGGAAGATAATTCCGGCCTTGGGCTCGCTGGAGACGGACATCCACACGATCGGCAGCGACCTGGCTGCGGCGTTCCCCTCCCGCGCGCGCCACCCGCTCAAGGCCCTCGACGCCAAGGCGATGGAGCTGTCGTCGCAGGACCAGCAGCTCAAGGCCGCGCTGTTCCGGTTCGTCGACGTGACCCCGGCCTGCCGGTCGCTCGACGACCTGGCCCGCCACCTCACGGGCTTCCTCGAGGAGGTGGGCGACCGCCCGCCGCCGCTCGACCGGGCGATGAAGATGGCCGGCACGCGCCCGGGGCGGGCCGCGCTCGGCGCCGCCGCGGCCGCCGGGGTGCGGCACATGGCGCACCGCTTCATCGTCGGCCAGTCCCCCGAGGACGCCCTCGGCGTGCTGCGCGACCTGTGGCGCCGCGGCGTCGCCGCCTCGGTGGACCTGCTGGGGGAGGCGACCGTGACCCAGGAGGAGGCGGACCGCTACGCGACGCGCTGCGCGGAGGCCATCGACACGCTGGCCGGCGCCTACGCGAAGTTCCCCGAGCGACCGCGGCTCGAGCAGGACTCCTACGGCCCGCTGCCCCGCGCCAACCTGTCGGTGAAGGTCTCCGCCCTCACTCCACTGCTGCGCCCGGAGGCGCCCGAGGTCGGTGAGCGCGACGCCGCCCGCCGGCTGCGCCCTCTGCTCCAGCGGGCCCGCGACCGCGCCATCCACCTGCACATCGACATGGAGTCGCTCGACGCCCTGGAGACGACGATGCAGCTCGTCTTCGACCTGCTGGACGAGCCCGAGTTCGCGGACGGCCCGTCCGCCGGGATCGTGCTTCAGGCGTACCTGCGCGAGTCGCCGGACCAGCTCGACCGGATCCTGGCCTGGGCGACCGCCACCCGCCGCGCTCCGCCGCTCGTCGTGCGCCTGGTCAAGGGCGCGTACTGGGACCACGAGGTCGTCGAGGCGCGCCAGCACGGCTGGCAGCCGCCGGTCTTCGAGGTCAAGGCCGACTGCGACCGCAACTTCGAGGCGCTCACCCGCCGCCTGCTCGAGGCGCGCCCTGCCGTGCGGGTGGCGATCGGGTCGCACAACCTGCGCTCGGTCGCGCACGCGATCGCGGTTAACCGCGAGCTCGGGGCCGACGACGCCGACCTGGAGATCCAGGTCCTGCGCGGCCTGGGCGACGAGCTCCAGCACGCCCTCTCCGAACGCGGCTTACGAGTCCGCACGTACTGCCCGGTCGGCGACCTCGTCGCGGGCATGGCCTACCTCGTGAGGCGACTGCTCGAGAACACGTCCAACGAGTCGTTCCTTAACGCGCAGGCGCACGGCGTCGCGCTCGACGAGCTGCTGGCGGCGCCGTGAAGGCGTTCGCCAACGAGCCGATTCTTGAGCTGCGTCGTGCGGTCGGAGCGTGAGCGGCTGACGGCGGCGTTGCGTGAGCTGGATGCGTCGCTGCCGCTCGCAGGTGGGCAGTGGGCAGCGGGCAGCGGGCAGTGGTGGGCAGTGGGCAGTGGGCAGTGTGTTCGAGTCCACCGATCCCGGCAAGCCCGACCGGGTTGTCGCGGTTGCGTCGCGCGGGACGAGCGACGACGCCGCCGACGCGGTCGCCGCCGCTACCGCGGCGTTCCCCGGGTGGGCCGCTCGCCGCGCGGCCGAGCGCGCCGAGATCCTGGTCGGCGCCGCCGCCTGGTTGCGCGAGCGGCGGGCGCTCCTGGCCGCGCTCCAGGTCCGCGAGTGCGCGAAGCCCTGGGGCGAGGCCGACGCCGATGTCTGCGAGGCGATCGACTTCCTGGAGTACTACGCACGCGAGGCCGTACGGCTGGAGGAGGACGCGCCCGCGCTTCTCCAGGCGCCGGGCGAGCGCAACACCATGCGCTACGTCCCGCGCGGCGTCGCCGTCGTCGTCGCGCCCTGGAACTTCCCGCTGGCGATCCCCACCGGCATGACCGCCGCCGCGCTCGCCACCGGCAACGCAGCCGTGTTGAAGCCCGCCGAGCAGTCGCCCGCGTCCGCCGACTTCCTGCGCCAGGCGCTGGAGGCGGCGGGGCTGCCCGAGGGCGTGCTGACCGTGCTGAACGGGTTCGGCGACGTCGGCGCCGCGCTGGTGCGCGATCCGCGGGTGCACACGATCGCCTTCACCGGGTCGAGCGCGGTCGGCCTGGAGATCATCCGCACCGCGGCGGAGACGCCGGAGGGCCAGGGCCACGTCAAGCGGGTGGTATCCGAGATGGGCGGCAAGAACGGCGTGATCGTCGACTCGGACGCGGACCTGGACGAGGCCGTGCCCGCGATCCTGCGCAGCGCGTTCACGTACGCCGGGCAGAAGTGCTCGGCCTGCTCGCGCGTGCTCGCCCACGAGGCGATCGCGGACGCCCTGGAGGAGCGCGTGGCGGGCGCCGCCGCGTCGCTGTCGGTCGGCCAGGCGGAGTCGTTCGCGGCCGACGTCCCGCCCGTCATCGAGCGCGAGGCGCAGGAGCGCGTGCGCTCGTACGCGGAGCGGGGCGCGCGCGAGGGCCGCGTCGTCGCCGGCGACCACGAGCTGCCCCCCGCCGGCTGGTTCGTCGCGCCGACCGTCGTCGCCGGTCTACCGCCCGACTCCGCGCTGCTGCGCGAGGAGATCTTCGGGCCGCTCGTCGCGCTCGAGCGCCACGCGAGCGTGGACGCCGCCTGCGACGCCCTCGACGCCTCCCCGTTCGCGCTCACCGGCGGGCTGTTCTCCCGCAGCCCGGGGACCGTCGAGCGCGTGGCCCGCCGGCTGCCCGTGGGCAACCTCTACGTCAACCGGCACATCACCGGCGCGATGGTGGCCCGCCAGCCGTTCGGCGGGAACAGGCGCTCCGGGATCGGCTCGAAGGCCGGCGGCCCCGACTACCTGCTCCAGTTCGTCGAGCCCCGCGTTGTCACCGAGAACACCATGCGCCATGGGCTGGTGGTGGATTAACAAATGTCTCATGGCAGCGCGTCCGGGCGGCGCCTAAGGTGACGGCATGCGTTCCCTCGTGTGCGCCGCGGCCCTGGCCGCTTTCGCGCTCTGCCTGACCGCCGGCCCGGCGTCGGCGGCAACGTTCACGGTCACGACTACGGCCGACGCGCCCGACAACTTCCTCATGGACGGCGTGTGCAACGCCGGCGGCACGGCGTCGATCGGTTGCACGCTGCGCGCCGCCGTCCAGCAGGCGAACTTCAGCACCGGGTCGGACCCCGACACGATCAACGTCCCGGCCGGCACTTTCAATCTGACCCAGCCCGTGCCGACCAGCGGGCCCGACGACTCCGGGGGTGACCTCGACATCACCGGGCCGACCACGATCAACGGCGCGGGCGCACGCTCCACCGTCGTCGACCAACGAGTGGCCGACCGCGTGTTCCAGGTCTCCAGCAACCCCGTCACATTGCAGGGGCTCGCGATCGAGGGTGGAGCCCTGGGCTCGGGCTCCGGGACAGGCATCTTCAACAGCGGCACGCTGAACGTCGTGAACTCGGCCGTCCGGTTCAACACGGTCGGCGGCGACGGTGGCGGCATCTACAACGCCACCGGCGGCACGCTGGTTGTCGATCATTCGCTGCTCGCGGGGAACGAGGCCCGCGGGGGACTGGGCGGCGGCATCTTCAGCGCGGGCTCCAGCGCGCAGCTCATCAACAGCACCGTGAGCAGCAACACGGCGGACGACGGGTCGGGCGTCGCCGCGCAGTTCATCAACGGCTCGCTCAATGTTCAGTACTCGACGATCTCCGGGAACGCCTCCGTCACCGGCGCCGCGCTCTCGAACGCCGGAGCGTCCCAGGTCCGCGACTCGATCGTGGCCTCCAACGGCGGGACGGGCCTGGACTGCTCGGGCTCGGTCTCCTCGGCGGGCTACAACATCGAGTCCGGCGTCTCGTGCAAGTTCGGGGCGATCGGTGACAAGCAGAACACCAACCCGCAGCTCGGACCGCTGGTCAACAACGGCGGGCCGACCGACACCCACCTGCCCGCCGGATCGAGCCCGGCGGTCGACAGCGGCAACCCGAGCGGCTGCCCCGCCTCGGACCAGCGCGGCTTTGCGCGCCCAATCGGGCCCGTCTGCGACATCGGCGCCGTCGAGCAGACGGTGCCGCCTGCACCCCCGCAGCGCACTCCGGCTTCGCTCGTGATCGAGCCGGGCACCGCGATCCGCACACCTGGCGACCCCAACACCGTCACCGCGACCGTCAAGAACAACGACGGCTCGCCCGCGGCCGGCGTGTCGGTGCGCTACGCGATCAGCGGCCCCAACGACGGAGCGGGCGCGGTCACGACCGGCGCCGACGGCACTGCCCAGATCTCCTGGGAGGGGGTGCACGAGGGCACCGACTCCCTGACCGCGTACGTCGACACCAACGGCGACCTGACGCCGGAGAGCAGCGAGCCGACCGGCGCGGCGACCGTGACCTGGGCGCTGCCCGCGCCCACGCAGGGCCGCACCGCCAACATCGAGCCGGTCAGCGGCACCGTCCGCATCACGGTCAAGAGCGGCAGCGGCAAGGTCGGGCCCGCGGGCGCGTCGTCGGTTCTGAAGGAGGCCCAGCAGGTGCCGCTGACCACGACCGTCGTCGACACGCGGCGCGGGCGGGTGCGGATGACGACCGCCGCCGACAAGAAGGGCAACATCCAGAAGGGCGAGTTCTACGGCGGCGTCTACTCGATGACCCAGTCGCCCAACAGCCGGCGCCCGGTCACCGAGCTGCGCATGACGGAGTCGCTCATCTGCCAGCGGAGCTCGCGGAGCAGAGAGCTCGTCCCCGCGCGGGCCCGCAGGCGCCACCTGTGGGGCAACGCCAGGGGCCGCTTCCGCACCCGCGGCCGCAACTCGACCGCGACGGTGCGCGGCACGATCTGGCTGCAGAAGGACTCGTGCAACGCGACGACGACCGTCGTGCGCCAGGGCAGGGTCACCGTGCGCGACCTGGTGAAGCGCAAGAACGTCACGGTCAAGGCGGGCAAGCGCTACACCGCGCGGCGGCGCTGAGGTCGGCGCACGGCTGAGCTCGCACCGGTAACTTCCTCCGGGCGATGGCGGGGGAGGTATCGCGGCGGAAGTTCCTGCAGCGGGGCGGCCTGATCGGGCTCGCCGCGGCGCTGCCCGGCCTGCTGCAGGCACGCGGCCTGATCGACGAGGCGCTTGCGCAGTCCACCGACCTGACGGTCGACACCCTGAACGGGCTGGTCGCGTTCATCCTGCCCGGCGACGACCCCTACTCGGCCGCCCAGGGGCAGACCGCCCCGGGCCCGGGCGGAGTCGGGTCGGGCGCGGTCCCGACGTTCGTCACGGCGCTCGACAACTTCGTGCCGGCCGGCACCGCGACGTCGGGCGACCGGGCAATCCCTGCGTCGAAGGGGATCGCGACCCTGCTGAACGCCTACGCGACCCAGGTCAACCCGGCGGCCGCGGGCGGGGCGTTCCCGTCCGCGTTCGCGCGGCTGTCGTTCGCCGAGAAGGTGGAGGTGTTCAAGCGCTTCGAGGCCGAGGCGGCGGCCGAGGGCACCGAGCTCAGGTTCGTGGCCGGGATCCTGCCCGGCTTCGCGGCGTTCCTGGCGTTCTCGGAGGCCGGCGTGTTCGACCCGAACAACCGGGCCGTCACCAGCCGGCCGGTCGGATGGGAGATCGCGAGCTTCGGCGGCCCGGCCGAGGGCCACCGCGAGCACCTGGGCTACTGGAAGGGACGGCGCAAGGCGGCCCAGTCGCCGGGGTACACGCGCCGCCGGCGCCGCCAGCGGGCCGCGGCGCGGCGAAGGAGGGGGCGCTGATGCGCGACGTGATCGTCGTCGGGGCGGGCGGCGGCGGGCCCGTGGTCGCCAAGGAGCTCGCGGCCCGCGGCCTCGACGTGCTGATGATCGAGGCGGGGCCACGATTCGCGAAGCCGGCCGACGAGTGGGCGCACCTGGAGAACAACGCGAACAACCCGGTGAGCGGCTACTTCCGCACCGGGCCCGCCGACCGCGACAAGCCGGCCTGGCTGCGCGAGACGCCGCAGAACTCGTTCATCTGGCAGGTCTCGGGCGTCGGCGGCACCACCCTCCACTACTACGGCAACTGCCCGCGCGCGCTGCCCGGCGTGTTCCGCGGCTACGCGGGGCGCGACAAGGACGCCTACGACCGCGCCCACGAGTTCCCGTTCTCGTACAAGTCGCTGATCCCCTACTACGAGTGGGTCGAGGCCACGCTGCCCGTGCAGACCGCCGCGATGGGCCACAAGGAGCGCGCCTGGCTGCGCGGCGCGGAGAAGCTAGGGCTCCCGTTCCAGAAGACGAAGGACACGCTGCGCGCCGGCTACCGGCCCCAGGAGAACGCGATCCTGCAGCCCGGCGGTACGGCCGGCCGCACCGACGACCCGGAGAAGATGCGCTACCCGCAGGCGCGCGGATGCACCTATTGCGGCTTCTGCTTCCAGGGCTGCTACGAGCCGCAGGGCGCGCCGCGCAACCTGGCCGCGAAGCGCTCGACCGACAACTCGTACGTGCCGATGGCGCTGACCGCCGACGCCTGGCACCGCGGGGGCAAGCGCGCTTCGCTGATCACCGACGCGTTCGTCACCAGGATCGACTCGGCCGACGAGGGCGGCACCACGGTCGCCCGCGGCGTCACGTGGCGCCACAACGCCAGCGGTGAGGAGCACAGCGAGGAGGCCCGGGTGGTCGTGCTGGCGGGCGGGTGCACCGAGTCGCCGCGCCTGTGGCTCAACTCCGGGCTGCCGAACCCGAACGACTGGGTGGGCCGCGGCTACACCGACCACCACTTCGACTGGGTGATCGGGCAGATGCCGTACTACACCGGCTCGAGCAAGGGACCGGGGTCATCCGCCCGCGTGGACGTCCCGGGCCGCGGGGGCCTCGAGAACGTCGGGCTGCCGCCCGCGCTGCAGGCCTTCTCCTCGACGTTCTCGGACGCCGGGATGGCCGGGCACTACGACAACGGCGTGGGCATCGACGCGGCCGGCGCCGACGCGCTCGGCCGCCGCGTGGGCAACGACCTGCGGGACCTGCTGGCGCATGGCGTCGACCGGCTCCTGAACGTCCTCGTGATCACCGACGACGACGTCGAGGCGCAGAACCGGGTGACGCTGTCGAACATCATCCCGCCGGACGCGAACGGGCCGGCGCCGAGGGTCGAGTTCCACCAGCGCGCGCGCTCGGAGCGGACGCGCGCGAACCGCGAGGAGATGGCGAAGCTCGCGGTCCGCCTGCTCCGCGAGGCCGGCGCCGAGAAGGTCTACCGGATCGGCTGGGCGCCGCTGATCCTGCACGTCCAGTCGACGATGCGGATGGGCACCGACCCAACGACCTCCGTTCTCGACCCGAGCGCCGAGGCGCGCTTCGTCAAGCGCCTGTTCGTGGCCGACAACTCCGCCCTCGCGAACTCGCTCGGCGGGCCGAACCCCACGCTGACGACGCAGGCGCTCGCCACGCGGACGGCCGAGAAGATCTTCCAGCGCTACTTCGACGGCGACCCCTGGGTGCGCGTGGAGTCGCCGGTGGTGTCGACGGACCGGCGGGTGACGAAGGCGCTGCGGAGCGTCACCGCCTAGGTGCGTCAGCCGTCGCGCGGCGGCGGCGGCGCGAACGTCGGCAGCGACCCGAGCGCCGGCTGTTCTCGCGGGCCCGCCGGAGGCGGCGGACCGGCCGGGCGCAGCCGGCTCGGCCACCAGCTCGCGTCGCCCACGAGCTCGACGAGCGCGGGCACCAGCAGCGTGCGCACGAGGAACGTGTCGATCAGGACGCCGAGCGCGACCGCGAAGCCCAGCTCGAGCAGGATGTCGAGCGGCAGCGTCATCAGCACCGCGAACGTGCCCGCCAGCACGATGCCCGCGGACGTGATCACCGGCCCGGTCGCCACCAGCGCGCGCAGCATCCCCTCGCGCGTCCCGT
The DNA here is from genome assembly GCA_963724205.1 of uncultured Actinomycetes bacterium. Lineage (GTDB taxonomy): Bacteria > Actinomycetota > Thermoleophilia > Solirubrobacterales > Thermoleophilaceae > CAVRTK01. Next base: position 807,580 of record CAVRTK010000001.1, read on the forward strand.
GCGCGCGCGACTCCTCGCGCACGCGATCCATGAGGAAGATGTTGTAGTCGACCCCCAGCGCGACCAGGAAGATGAAGGCCAGGACGGGGAACGCGGGATCGACGCGCGGCTCGCCGAAGACGCGGTCGAACACCGTCAGCGCGATGCCGAGCGTGGCCAGGAACGAGAGGACCACCGTCGCGATCAGGTACAGCGGGGCGACGACCGCCCGCAGCAGCAGGATCAGCGTCAGCGTGATCACCACGAGCACGAGCGGGATCACGCGCTTCTGGTCGCTGGCCAGCGAGTCCTTGTAGTCCAGGCGCAGCGCGCTCCCGTCGCCCACCAGCGCCGTCACCCCGCGGCCTTCGAGCTCCCCGAGCCGGTCGCGCATGACCTCGACCCGGTCGAGCGCCGGGTCCTTGAAGGGGTCGTCGGCGAACGTGGCGATCAGCGTGGCCGCGCGACCGTCGGTCGACCGGGCGGTCGGCTCGGTCACCTGCGCGATGCCCGGTATCCCGCGCAAGCGTGTCGCGCACCGCCGCCACTTCGGCGGGGCCGACCCGGCCCGCGCGGCTCTCGATCAGCACGGTGTTCGGATAGAGCGTCCCCGGCGGGAAGCCCTCGCGCAGCTGCTTGAACCCCTCGGTCGAGTCGGTCGTCTTGCGGAACTGCCCGATCACGTCGATCTCGGGCGAGTACTGGGTGACGCCGATCGCGCAGACGACCAGGACGGCGCCGCACGCGGCCAGGGTCAGCACCGGCCGCTGCAGGGCCGCCACGCCGACCTTGCGCCAGATCGGGTCACGCTGGCGCACCGCCGGGTGCACGTCCATCGGGTCGGTGCGGAAGTCGGGCAGCGCGCCCAGCGCCGGATGGAGCTCCGGCTGCCGCTCCGCCTTCGCCTGTACGGATACGAGCTTGCGCGACGGCCAGAAGCCCGTCCGCCCGACGGCCGCCAGCAGCGCGGGCAGCAGCGTCAGCGACGCGGCCAGCCCGACGAGGATCCCGGTCGCGTTGACCGGCCCGAAGATCCGCAGCGAGTTGGTCTCCGCGACCAGGAGCGTCAGCAGCGCGCCGGCGACGACGCAGCCGCTCGCCGCGATCGCGGGCCCGGCGCGCCGGACCGCGTGGCCCAGCGCCTCGTGCTTGTCCTCGACCTCGCGCAGCTCGGTCGAGTAGCGGGCGACCAGCAGCAGGCAGTAGTCGGTCCCCGCCCCGAACATCAGGATCGCGAGCAGCGTCACGGCGGTCCGGTCGATGGTCGCCCCCGTCGCCTCCGCGCCCAGGTGCACGATGCCCGTGGCGATCGTGTACGAGACGCCGACCACCACCAGCGGCAGGATCGCCACCAGCGGCGACCGGTAGATCACGACCAGCAGGACCAGCACCAGGACGGCGGTGGCCAGCAGCAGCGCGGCGTCGGTCGACTGGAGCGTCGTGGTCAGGTCGGACTGGAGCGCCGCCGCCCCTGTCACGCGCACCTCCATGCCGCGGGCGCCGTCCTTGCCGATGTCACGCAGCTCCTCGACCGCGTCCGTGCGGTCGTCGGACTTGTCCGAGGTCAGCGGCACGGCGATGAACGCCACCTGGCCGTTCCGCGACACGAGCCCAGGCGCGGAACCCGGCCCGAACGGGGGCACCACGCGGCCCACGCCCTCGACCCGGCGGGCGGCGGCCGCATCGCTCAGAATCGTCGCCCGGTCAGCCGCGGTCAGGCCGCCGGAGCGCGTGTAGACCATCAGCGCGAGCAGCGACTCGCCGCCCGGGAACCGGTCCTCGATCGTCTCGGCCACCCGTGCCGACTGCGAGCTGTCGGGCAGCGAATCGGCGGTCGCGGTCTCGTCGGTCGTGACCTCGGACAGGGTCATGCTCGCCGGCGCGAAGACGGCCAGCAGGACGACCCACAGAGCGATCACCACCCACTTGGAGCGGCGGCCCGAAACGGCTCTCGAAAGGGGGGCGATCATCTGGGCAGGGGGCAGACTGGCGCACCGAGCGCACGGGTGCAAGGATCGGGGAGCAGCACCCGAACTCGCCCGACGTCACCGGAGGCCCAGTGTCCTCGATCCCCATCCCGCAGACCAGCGTGCTCGATGCCTTCCAGGTCGAGCTCCTGTCAGCGCTGCAGCCCTACATGCAGGAGGTCTCGTTCAAGCCGGACGACGTCCTGTTCGCGCGCGGCAAGCGGGCCGACTCGTTCTTCATCGTGGACGACGGTGTCGTGCGCCTCGAGGTCCCGACCCCGGAGCCGGACACCGAGGGCGTGCTGGACCACGTCGGCGCGGGGGCGTTCCTGGGGCACGAGTCGATGCTCGCCGGGTCGCTGCACCACGTCGACGCGGTCGCCGACTCCGACGTGCGGGCCCGCAAGGTGGACTCGCTCGGGTGGCGCCGGATGCTCGACGACGACCCGCAGCAGGGCGTGATGATCCTGCGCGCGCTCGCGCGCCAGACGGCCGTCCACCTGCAGGCCGCCCAGAGCAAGCTGGCGGAGCAGATCGAGAGCGACGCGCCCGACCCTGAGGTCGAGGACATGGTCGCTCGCGCGATCGCGGCGCAGAAGGAGTTCGAGGGCTGGGACGAAGAGCGCGTCGACGCGCTGCTCGGCGACATGGCGCAGACGCTCGCGAACGCGGCGGAGGAGCTTGCCCAGGCCACGGTCGCCGAGACACATATCGGCAACCCGGTCGACAAGGTGCTGAAGATCACCCTGGCCTCGATGGGCGTGTACTCGCAGCTCCAGGGGCAGCCGGGCATCGGCGCCATATCGGTGGACGAGGAGCTCAAGGTCACCGAGATCGCGTCGCCCGTCGGCGTGGTGTTCGGCATCGTGCCGGTCACGAACCCCGTCCCGACGATCATCAACAAGTCGCTGATCGTCCTGAAGTCGCGCAACGCCCTGATCTACAGCACGCACCGCTCGGCGGGCGGCGTCGGCAACCGCGCGGGCGAGTTGATCCAGGAGGCGCTCGTGCGCCACAGCGCGCCGCCCGACCTGGTGCAGTGGGTGCGCGGCCGCACCAACCGGCGCAAGACCCAGCGCTTCATGAGCCACCCGGGGGTCGGGCTGATCCTGGCCACGGGCGGGCCGTCGATGGTCAAGGCGGCCTACTCGTCCGGCACGCCCGCGATCGGCGTCGGTGCCGGCAACGCCCCAGCCTGGGTCGCGGCCGACGCGGACCTGAAGGTGGCGGCCGAGGCCATGATCGCGTCGAAGGCCTTCGACAACGGGCTCATCTGCGGGTCCGAGCAGCACCTGGTCGTCGATCGCGCGGTGGCCGACGAGCTGAAGGTCGAGCTCGAGAAGGCGGGTGCCGCGGTCCTGAACGCCGAGGAGACCGAGCGCTTCATGGCCGAGACGTTCGAGCCGGACGGCGACCTGAAGATGTGGTTCGTCGGCCAGCCGGCGGACAAGATCGCCGAGGCCGCCGGGATCTCGAAGCCGGGCGCCAAGCTCGTCGTCTTCGAGGCCGACGCGTCGAATCCCGCGGGCGCCCAGGCGCGCGAGCGGCTCGCTCCGGTGCTGTCGTTCTTCACAGTCGACGGCGACGAGGAGGCGATCGCGCTGTGCCGGTCGCTGCTCGCGTACGAGGGCGCGGGCCACACCGCCAACATCCACACCGCCGACTCCGAGCGCGTGAAGCGCTTCGCGGACGCGATCCCGGCGAGCCGCATCCTGGTCAACACGCCGTCGGCCCAGGGCTGCTGCGGGCTGACCACCGGACTGCCGCACACGCTGACGCTGGGCTGCGGCACCTGGGGCGGCAACTCGACGACCAACAACGTGACGCACCGGGACCTGCGCAACGTGAAGAGGCTGGCGCTCCCACTTCAGCGGGGCGGCTGACCCGATGAGCGTCGCGCTCGTGCTCGCCGGCGGCGGCGCACGCGGCGCGTACGAGGCCGGCGCGCTGTCGGTCCTGCTGCCCGAGCTCGAACAGCGCGGCGAGCGCCCGCGGCTGTTCGTCGGCACCAGCGTCGGCGCGATCAACGCGAGCGTGCTGGCGGCGACCGCACACCTGCCCGCCCAGGAGTCGGTCGACTCGCTGGTGGAGCTGTGGCGCACGCTGACCAAGGACAAGGTCATCCGCCCGATCGCCCGGCGGCAGGGGCCGCTCGCGGCGCTGCGCTACGCGGGCGAGCTGCTGTCGATTCCCGGCGTCCGGCTGCCGAGCATGCTCGATCCGGAGCCGCTGACCGGCAACCTCCAGAGCTGGATCGACTGGGACCAGCTGGGCGCGAACGTCGACGACGGCGCGGTCGACACGCTGGCGGTCGTCGCCACGTCGGCGCGCACCGGGCGCAGCGTGATCTTCGTCGACGAGAACGAGGGGCGCGCCCACCACCGCTCGCACGCCGTCGCCTACGCGCCGGTGCGCGTCGGGATCGACCACGTGCGCGCGTCGGCGGCCATCCCGCTGCTGTTCCCGCCCGTCCGGATCGAGTCGCCGCCGACCGCCCGCGGCTGGTACTTCGACGGCGGCACGCGGCTGAACGCGCCGATCAAGCCCGCGCTCGACCTGGGGGCCGAGCGCCTGGTCGTCGTCGCCTGCGACTCGATCGCGGGTCCCGTCCTGACCTCCGACAGCCCCGACGAGGAGCCGCCCGACATCGGCGACGGCGTGCTGCACCTGCTCGAGGGCGCGCTGGTCGACCCGCTCATCGAGGACATGCGGACGCTCGGCAACGTCAACGCGTTCTTCACCGAGGAGAGCGCTGTCGGCGCGCGGCTCTACCGCAGCGCGCGCGGCAAGGCGCCCTACCGCCGCGTGCCCTACGTGTTCGTCGGCACCGCGCGGCGCGGGGCGGTGGGGGAGGTCGCGGCGCGCGTCTTCCGCGAGCAGTACGGCGGCATCCGCGGCGCGCTGCGCTCGCCCGACTTCCAGCTCATCTCCCGGCTGATCGGCGGCGACTCGCCGACGCACGGCGAGCTGCTGTCGCTGCTGTTCTTCGACCAGTGCTTCACCGGCGAGCTCATCGAGATGGGACGCCGCGACGCCGAGCGCTGGCTGGGCGGGACGCACGACATGGGGGAGGGGCCGTGGCAGGAGGGGCCGCTCGGCACGTTCACCGCGCCGCGGCAGTGGACCGCCGGTTAGCGCTTCAGCCGGCTGGGGTCGACGATCGCCGGGAAGTGCCCGGACTCGGCGACCAGCTGGCCGGCCGAGCGCAGCACCTCCTGGAGCCGCGGCGCCTGGTCGCGGCGCATCGCGACCGTGCGCACCTGGGTCTTCGCGCGCGCGACCTCGAGGTCGAACGAGCTCATCCAGCGCGTGCCGAAGTGGTCGCCCGGCCCGAGCGTGTCGAGGACCTGCTCGAGGTCGCCGTCCTTGTTCAGGATCTCGACCTCGCCCTCCACGATCACGTGGATGTACTTGCCGGTGCGCTCCTCCTGGGCGACGACCTCGCCGGGCTGGAAGACGTTGTGGCGGACCTCGTACTCGCCCGGCGGCGCCGTGCGCAGCTCGACGATGTCGCGCCCGACGAGCGGCCAGATCAGCCAGTCGGTGAACAGGCGCAGGCGGCGGTCCCAGCTCGGGAAGAAGTAGGCCAGCAGCAGCCGCCAGATCAGCCACGCCGGCAGGCCGGTGATCTCGATCCCCTTGAGCTCGACGACCGCGGACCGCTTGCCCACCGACGCGCCCTGGCCGAGGCCCACGAACCGGAACGGCCGGGGCTTGCGGCCCTGAGCCACTCGGTCGATGTTCTTGCCGATCCGGCCACCCTGCATCATCGCGTAGAGGGCGACCGGCGGGCAGCGTGCGACCGGTGTCCATCCCGAACGAGTTCGGCAGCCGCACCGCGGCGTTGTCGCCGCAGGCCCAGACGTTGTCGAAGCCCTCGACGCGGATGGCGGCGTCGGTCTTGATGCGGCCGCGCTCGTCCTTGGGGACGTTCAGCGACTGCGACGACCGGCGGCACCTTGGTGCCGACCGCGCTGATGATCGTGCGCGTGGGGATGCGCTCGCCGTTCGACAGGCTGACCTCGTTCGGCGACGCCGCGGTCACCTTCGTTCCGGTCATCACCTCCACGCCGAGCTCGCGCATGCGGTTCATGCCGAACTCGACGAGCTTGCGGGTGCTGGGCGGCGCCCGACGCCGTCGTCCCCGTAGAGCTCGGGCAGGATCGTGGGCCCGGGATGGACGAGCACAAAGCGGCATTCGCTCGGGTCGATCGACTTGTACTCGCGCTTCGTCAGGCGCTTTGCCAGGTCGGCCAGCTCGCCGGCGATCTCGGTGCCGGCGTAGCCGCCGCCGGCGATGAAGAAGGTCAGGAGCCGCTTGCGCTCGGCCGGGTCCTTCTCGATGTCCGCCAGCTCGAACATCGTGATGATGTGGTTGCGCAGCCGCAGCACGTCCTCGTAGGTCTTCAGGCGGAACGCGTGCTCGGCCAGGCCCGGATACGCCTCGAAGCGGTCGATCGACCCGAGGCAGATGACGACATGGTCGTAGTCGAGCTCGAACCGGTTGCCGTCGAGGTTGCGGCTGGTGGTGACGACCTGCCGCTTGAGGTCGATCTTCTGGATCTCGGCGACGTGGACCTTCGCGGGTGGGAAGATGCGGCGCGCGGGACTGAGGATGTGGCTGGGCGACACGCGCCCGGTGAGCATCTCGCCGACGAAACCGTGGAAGACATGGAAGTTCTCACGCGATGACGACCGTCGCCTCGAGCCGCCCGGCGTCGATCGCCGGCGCGAGCGCGCGGCAGGCGTAGATGGCGGCGTAGCCCCCGCCGAGGATGAGGACCTTGGGGCGTTCGGCGGGCACGGCGCCACCCTACTGACGGGTTGGCGCAATGGCTAGCGATCCGCTCGACTCCGGGCGCTCGCGCGCTGACTCGCTGGCGTCGATCCCGATCTTCGCCGCGGTGGCGGCCGAGGCCGACCCCGGGACGACGCCGCTCGACGCGGGGCCGTGGGCCGAGCTGGTCAGCTCCGCCGAGCCGGAGCGGCTGCTGGCGGGCGAGTGGCTGTGGCGGCAGGGGGACCCGGGCGACTCGCTGGTCGTGGTGCTCACCGGTCGCCTCGAGGTCGTCCTCGAGGAGCCTGCGCCGCCCCGCGTGCTCAGGGTCATCGCCCGCGGCCAGGCCGTGGGCGAGCTGGCGCTGCTCACCGACTCGACCCGCTCCGCGAGCGTTCGGGCGCGGCGCGACTCCGAGCTGCTGCGGGTCTCGCGGGCGGCGTTCGAGACGCTGCTCAACGAGCGCCCGGCGTTCGCGATCGCGCTGACTCGCGTCCTCGGCAACCAGCTTCGCGACGTCGGCGGCGCCGTGCTCGAGCAGGACCCGGTGCCGGGGACGATCGCCGTGCTGCCCGCGGGCCCCGGGCTCCCGATGCGGGACGTGGCCGGATACCTCGACCTGCTGCTGGGGCGCTGGCGCAGCGTCACCCGCCTGGAGCGGCCGGCCGCCCCCGAAGAGGCGGACTACGGGCGCCTGCTCGACCGGGCCGAGCGCCGCCACGAGCAGGTGATCCTGCTGGCCGAGGACCCGGACCCCGCCGACCCGTGGACGAGCTTCTGCGAGCGCCAGGCCGACCGGGCGATCGTGATCGCGGCCGACGGCATCCGGCCCGGCCCGGCGCGGCCGCGCCTGCACGGGTGCGAGCTGGTGACGATGGGGCGGGGCGGCTCGGCGCTGGCGCCGTGGATCGCCGCGCTCGAGCCGCGCAACATCCACCTGGTGCGCGGCTCCGACACGCAGGGGCCGGTCGTCGAGGCGCTGGCGCGGCGGCTGGCCGGGCGCTCGCTGGGCCTGGTGCTGTCGGGCGGCGGCGCGCGGGCCTTCGCCCACATCGGCGTGCTGGAGGAGCTGATGTCCGCCGGGATGACCGTCGACCGCGTGGCCGGATGCAGCGGCGGGGCGTTCATCGGGGCGCTGTTCGCGATGGGCAGGTCGCCCGAGCAGATCCTGCGCACCTGCTACGCGGAGTTCCTCGAGCGGAGCCCGATGGACGACTACACGATCCCGCTCGTCGCGCTCACCCGTGGGCGGAAGGGCGTGGCGATGGTCCGGCGGACGTTCGGAGACGCGACCATCGAGGAGCTCGACCGCGAGTTCTTCTGCGTGTCGGCCGACATGGTCACGTCCGAGCTGGTCGTGCACCGGCGCGGCGTCCTTGGCGAGGCGGTGGCCGCGTCGATGACGCTTCCCGGCGTGTTCCCGCCGCGGCCCCAGGGCGATCGCCTGCTGCTGGACGGCGGCCTGTTGAACAACCTGCCGGTGGACGTGATGGCCGCCGAGGGCGAGGGGCCGGTTATCGCGTCCGACGTGTCGGCGCGGTTCGACCCCTCGGCGCACCGGCACCGCGGCCGGCCCGGAACGCCGGCCGCGCGGTTGCGCGCGTGGCTCGTGGGCAGTGACGTCGCTCTGCCCACGTTCAGCGAGACGATCATCCGCTCGATCGTGCTCGGGAGCGTCGACACGGCCGCGCACGCCCAGCGCCACGCGGACCTGGTGATAGAGCCGCGCGTGGAGGGGATCGGGCTGCTCGAGTGGAAGCGGATCGAGGAGATGCGCGCGGCCGGGCGGGCGGCGGCGAAGGAGGCGCTGGAGAAGGCGCCGGTGTCGGTCACCGGGCCCTAGTGCCGGACGCTCGCGACCTCAATCGCTAGCCTCTTATCCAGATGGCATCAAGCGGCAAGAGAAAGACCACGATGGCGAAGCTGAACCGCGAGAGCAGGCTCCGCGACAAGCGCGCCATCAAGGAAGCCAGGAAGGCCGAGCGCAAGCAGGCGTCGGGCGACGAGTCGGACGACTCGATCCAGCCCAGCGACGAGTCGTACTTCGGCCGGCTGGCCGACGACCCCTACTCCGCGTAGACCAGCGGCGTCGTAGGCGCCAGGTCTCGCGTGACGCCGACCGCAGCGCGCTGCCCCGTGGCCAGTGCCTGGACCACGGCTGGGGCAGCGGCCACCAGGTCGCCGGCGGCGTAGACGCCCGGAACCGAGGTCCGGCCGAACGGGTCGGCCTCCAGCCGGCCGTCGTCGGTGCGTGCGATCTCCAGGTGGGCGAAGGCGGCGTCGCGCGGCGTGGGCGGCGCGACGACGAAGAGCACGTCGCGCGGGACCTCGGTCCCGTCGGGCAGGACGACCGCACTCAGCACGCCGCCCTCTGCGCGGAGTGCCGTCACGGCATCGAAGACCTGGACGTCTGCGGACACGCGGCGCAGGAGGGGGACGAAGTGCTCGGTGTGCTCTTCACTCACCGCCAGCAGGCCCACGCGCGAGTCTCGGGCCTCCCACCCGTGGCAGAACGGGCAGTGGATCACCGAGGTGCCCCACAGGCCGTCCATCCCCGCGATGTCGGGGAACGCGTAGTCCATCCCGGTAGCGAGGACCACCGCCCGGGCGACGAGTCTCGTGCCATCGGCCACGGTCACCGATCGATCGGCGCCGACGTGCGTCGCCTCGCCCTCGATGACGCGTACCGAGGGCAGCTCGGCGAGCTGGCGGCGGCCAGTGGCCAGGAGGTCGAGCGGCGCCGTGTCGTGCGCGCCGAGCAGGCCGCCGATGGCGTGGGCCGGCGCGTTGCTGGGTGCCCCGGCGTCGACTACGACGACCTGGAACCGCATCCGTCCCAGCGTCAGCGCAGCCTGCAGGCCCGCGCTGCCACCGCCGATGACCACCACGTCTGTGTCCATGCAGTCAAGGTGGCAGGTAACGCCCGCGATTGCGTCCTCCGCGCGACCCGGCCAAACTGACCCGATGCAGCAGTCGGACTTCGACGTGGCGGTCGTCGGCGCCAGCATCGCCGGCTGCACGGCCGCGGTCCTGTTCGCGCGCCGCGGCGCTCGGGTGGCGCTGATCGAGTCCCATGGCGACCCGGGGGCTTACAAGCACTCGTGCACCCACATGATCCAGTCGAGTGCGAACGACGTCATCGAGCGACTCGGCGTCGCGGGTCCGCTGGAGGAGGCGGGCGGCGTGCGCACGACCGTCGAGACGTGGACGGAGATGGGGTGGATCGTCGATCCCGGCTGGCGCACGGGCGACCGGGCCGCCGGGGTCAACCTGTGCGTGCGCAGGTCGGTGCTCGACCCGCTGCTGCGCGCGACCGCCGCGGACACGCCGGGCATCGAGCCGATGCTGGGCTGGCGGGTGACCGGCCTCCTGACCGAGGGCGGCACCGCAAGCGGCGTCGCGGCCGCGCACACTGACGGGCGCGAAATCCAGGTCCGCGCGCCGCTCGTGGTCGGGGCCGACGGGCGCGGGTCGACCGTCGCCGAGCTCGCGCAGGTGCCCCGGTCGGTCGCCCCGAACGCCCGCGGCGCCTACTTCGCCTACTACCGCGACCTGCCGCCGGCCGACGTCTCGCGGGTGTGGATGGAGGGCACCGACGTGGCGTACGCGTTCCCCACCGACGGCGGCCTGACCCTTCTGGCGGCGTTCCCCTCGCACGAGCGGCTCGACGGGTTCAAGCGCGACCGCGAGGCGGCGCTGCCCGCGCTGTTCGCCGAGTTGCCGCGCGCCCCGGATCCGGCGGCCGGCGAGCGCGTGTCACCGGTCCAGGGGCGGATCGACCTGGACAACGTCGTGCGCCCGGCCGCGATGGCCGGGCTGGCGCTCGTCGGTGACGCGGCGATCGCCTCCGACCCCGTGGTCGGCGTCGGCTGCGGCTGGGCCTTCCAGTCGGCGGACTGGCTGGTCGAGGAGACCGCCGACGCGCTGCTCGCGGGCGACGGCAGCCTGGACGGCGCGCTCAAGAGCTACCGGGCCCGCCACCACGCCGAGCTGAACCCGCATCAGTCGGTGATCGCCGAGGGATCGAAGGCGCGGCCACCGTCGAACAGCGAGCGAATGCTGCTGTCGGCGGCCGCCAAGGACCCCGCGATCGCGGAGCGCTTCCACGCCTACGCGACCCGCAACATCGTCCCCCGCGAGTTCCTGGGCCCGCGGACGATGATGCGCGCGGCCTGGGTCGACACCACGCGTCGCAGGCGGGCGGCGGCGTGAGGGCCGTCGTCTGCCAGAACGCCGAGCTCGACGTCGTCGAGCGGCCCGAGCCCACGCCGGGCCGCGGCCAGGTGCGGCTGAACGTCGTGCGCTGCGGGATCTGCGGATCCGACCTGCACGCGCGCCACGGGATCGACGAGTGGGCCGCTCTCTCCGACATGGCCGGCTACCACCGCTTCGGGCGGTCGACGCAGCCGATCGTCTTCGGTCACGAGTTCTCGGGCGAGGTCGCCGAGTACGGGGCCGGCTGCAAGCGCGACGTCCCGACCGGGGCGCCCGTCGTCGCGCTGCCGCTGATCCGCGGCCCGGAGGGCATCGACACCATCGGCCTCTCGATGCACGCCCCCGGCGCCTACGCCGAGCAGCTCATCGCCGAGGAGTCGATGATGCTGCCGGTTCCGAACGGCCTGGAGCCCGACATCGCCGCGCTCACCGAGCCGATGGCCGTGGCCTGGCACGCCGTGCGCCGGAGCGAGGTCGGCAAGCGCCAGGTGGCGATCGTCATCGGGTGCGGGCCGGTCGGCCTCGGGGTCATCCTCATGCTCAAGGCCCGGGGCGTGCGCACCGTGGTGGCCAGCGACTTCTCGCCGGGGCGCCGCGGGCTGGCCACGACCTGCGGCGCGGACATCGTCGTCGACCCCGCCGAGGGGTCTCCGTTCACGGCCGCCGGGGACCGGGGCCACCTGGACGACATCCCGTCGGCGCTCGAGCTCGCGGTCGGGACGCGCGAGAAGCTCGGCCGCCTGCCGGTGGGGTGGTGGCACGTGTGGCGCACCGCCGAGAAGCTCGGGGCGGGCCCCAAGCACCCCGTGATCTTCGAATGCGTGGGCGTGCCCGGCGTGATCGAGAGCATCGTCGAGAGCGCGCCGCTGTTCTCTCGCGTCGTCGTCGTCGGGGTCTGCGTCGGGCCCGACCAGTTCAAGCCGGCGATGGCGGTCAACAAGGAGATCGACATGCGCTTCGTCGTCGGCTACACGCCGCTCGAGTTCCGCGACACGCTGCACATGCTGGCCGAGGGCGAGGTCGACCCGCGGCCGCTCGTGACCGGCGAGGTCGGCCTGGACGGCGTGGAGGGGGCCTTCGCCGCGCTCGGCGACCCGGAACAGCACGCGAAGGTGCTGATCGACCCGCGCTTGCAACCGTCCCCGCCGGCGTGAGACAGTCACCCGTCGAGCGATAGCGGAGGTGGCGGCCCATGAGCACGGAGCGGTATGACGCGATCGTCGTCGGAGCGCGTTGTGCGGGTGCGCCCACCGCGATGCTGCTCGCGCGCAGGGGCTACCGGGTGCTGCTGGTCGACAAGGCCGCCTTCCCCAGCGACACCATGTCCACGCACGTCGTGCACCCGCCGGGCATCGCCGCGCTCGCGCGCTGGGGCATCCTCGACCGCCTGCTCGAGTCCGGGTGCCCGGCGCTGGACCGCTACTCGTTCGACTTCGGCCCGGTCACGATCGCGGGCAGGCCGCGGCCGGTCGACGGGTTCGGCAACGCCTACTGCCCGCGCCGCACGATCCTCGACAAGATCCTGATCGACGCGGCGGTCGAGGCCGGCGTGGAGCTGCGCGAGTCGTTCACGGTCGACGAGGTCGTCGCCGACGACGGGGCGGTGACCGGCGTCCGCGGCCACTCGAGGGGCGCCCAGGCCGTGACCGAGCGCGCCCGCGTCGTGGTCGGAGCCGACGGCCGCAACTCGAAGGTGGTCAAGGCGGTGAAGCCGCAGGAGTACAACGAGCGGCGCTCGCACCTGGCCATGTACTACGCCTACTGGAGCGACCTGCCGTCGGTCGGCTTCGACACGTTCATCCGGACCGAGCACCGACGCGGCTGGGCGGTCGCCCCGACCCACGACGGCCTGACGGTGATGCCGTTCGGGTGGCCGGTCGAGGAGTTCCTCGCGAACCGCTCCGACATCGAGGGCAACATGTGGGCATCGGTCGCGGTCGACCCGGAGTTCGCCGAGCGGCTGCGCGGGGCCACGCGGGTGTCGAAGTTCTTCGGGTCCGCGGCGCTGCCCGGCTACTTCCGCGTGCCCTACGGCGACGGGTGGGCGCTGGTCGGCGACGCCGGCTACCACAAGAACCCGATCACCGCGATGGGCATCAACGACGCGTTCCGCGACGCGGAGCTGCTGGCCGGCGCTCTGGACGCCGCCTTCGCGGGACGGCGCGACTACGCGGATGCGATGGGCGATTACCAGCTCGCCCGCGACAGCGAGGCGATGCCGATCTACGAGTTCACGGACGAGTTCGCCCAGCTTCAGCCTCCGCCGCCGGAGATGCTGCAGCTGATCGGTGCGATGGCCGGCAACCAGGAGGCCATGGACGACTTCGTGAGCGTGCAGGCGGCCACCATGCCGGCACCGGAGTTCTTCGACCCGGCGAACGTCGGCCGCATCATGACCGCCGCGGGCGCGGCGGGCTGACGCTCACCCGGATCAGCCGCGGTATTACGCGAAAGGGATGGGTACGTCCCTGCGCATGGCTTCCAACGTCTCCGACCAACTCGTCGATCAGCTCCACGGGTGGGGCGTCCGGCGGATCTACGGCTACCCCGGCGACGGGATCAACGGCTTCTTCGGGGCCATGCAGCGCGCGGCGGACCGGATCGAGTTCATCCAGGCCCGCCACGAGGAGACGGCGGCGCTCATGGCGTGCGCCCACGCCAAGTACACGGGCGAGCTCGGCGTGTGCGTGTCGACCTCCGGGCCGGGTGCGATCCACCTGCTCAACGGCCTCTACGACGCGAAGCTCGACCACCAGCCCGTGCTGGCACTGGTGGGGCAGCAGTCGCGGGCGGCGATGGGATCCAGCTACCTCCAGGAGGTCGACCTGCTCGCGCTGTTCAAGGACGTCGCCCACGAGTACGTGCAGATGGCGACGGCGCCCGAGCAGGTGCGCCACCTGCTGGACCGGGCCGTGCGGACCGCGCTGGCCGAGCGCACCCCGACCTGCCTGATCCTGCCCACCGACGTGCAGGAGCTGGACGCGGTGCCCGAGCCGCCCCACGAGCACTACATGGCCCACTCGTCCGCGGGCTACAGCCGTCCGCGCGTCCTGCCCGAGGACGGCGACCTGCGGCGCGCAGCCGAGGTGCTGAACGCGGGCGAGCGCGTGGCGATCCTGATCGGGCAGGGCGCGATGGGCGCGGCCGAGGAGGTCACTGAGGTCGCGGACGTGCTGGGCGCGGGCGTGGCGAAGGCGCTGCTCGGCAAGCCCGCCCTGCCCGACGACCTGCCCTGGGTGACGGGAGCGATCGGACTGCTCGGAACCAAGCCGAGCTGGGACCTCATGATGGGCTGCGACACGCTGCTGATGGTCGGCTCCGGATTCCCGTACTCCGAGTTCCTGCCCGAGGAGGGCCAGGCACGCGGGGTCCAGGTCGACATCGACTCGCGCCAGCTCGGGCTGCGCTACCCGATGGAGGTCAACCTGACCGGCGACAGCGCCGAGACGCTGCGCGCGCTGCTGCCGCTGCTCGAGCGCAAGGGCGACCGCTCCTGGCGGGAGGAGGTCGAGTCCGGCGTCGCCGACTGGTGGCAGACGATCGAGGCGCGGGCGATGGCCGACGCGGACCCGCTCAACCCGCAGCGCGTGTTCTGGGAGCTGTCGCCCCGGCTGCCCGAGAACTGCCTGCTCGCGGTCGACTCCGGGTCGGCCACCAACTGGTACGCCCGCGACCTGAAGCTGCACGGGTCGATGTTCGGGTCGGTGTCGGCCACGCTCGCGACGATGGGCTGCGCGGTGCCCTACGCGATCGCCGCCAAGCTCGCGCACCCCGACCGGCCGGTCATCGCGCTGGCGGGTGACGGCGCGATGCAGATGAACGGCATCAACGAGCTGATCACGGTCGCCCGCTACCGCGACCGGTGGACCGACCCGCGGCTGATCTTCCTGGTGCTGAACAACCGCGACCTGAACCAGGTGACGTGGGAGCAGCGCGCGATGGTCGGCGATCCGAAGTTCGAGGCCTCACAGGAGGTGCCGGACTTCCCGTACGCGCGCTACGCCGAGCTGATCGGCTTCCACGGGATCCGCGTCGACTCCCCGGACGCGGTCGGGGCCGCTTGGGACGAGGCGCTCGCGGCCGACCGGCCGGTACTTCTCGAGGCGGTGACCGATCCGAACGTGCCCCCGCTGCCGCCGCACATCGGACTGGACGACGCCAAGGCGCTGGCGACCGCGCTGTACCGCGGGGACCCCGACGGGAAGGCCGTCGTCCGCGAGAGCGTCCGCCAGAAGCTGGCGGACATCTTCGGGTCGCGCTGATGGGTGCCGGCATACTGAGCGGAACATCTCGACGCTCAGCGGCGGCGGCTGCATGAGCGTCTGGGCGACCGTGCAATAGCGCTCGGTCTTCTCGGCGAGCCTCGCCAGGTCCTCGTCGCTTGCGTCGGGGGCGGTGACGTCGATGCGCAGGCGGATCGACTCGAAGCCCGCCGGCACGTCCCGCGCCAGGCCGAGCGTCCCGCGCAGGTCCAGGTCGCCCTCGACGTGCGCCTGCACTGACTCGACCGGCAGCTCCATCGCCGTCGCCACCATCTGGCAGGTCAGCTGAGCGCAGGCCGCGAGCGCGCCCAGCAGCAGGTCGCCCGAGCAGGCCGCTGTGCCCTCGCCGCCGACGCCCGTGTGCGCCTGCGCCGCGTACACGGCGCGGCCCAGGTCGACCGAGCAGGAGATCGGCCCGTCGGCGGCGCTCCCGTCCGCCCTCAAAGTCACCCGGGCGGTGGCCGGGTCCTCCCGGTAGCGCTCCTTGAGGGGAGCCTGAGTTTCGCGCAGGTCCATGGGGGCACGGTAACCTGCCGCCGCGTGCCCCTGCTTCGCTTGGGCCCAGCCCTTCGCTACGTCGGTGAGACCGAGGCGACGATCTGGGTCGAGACCGACGAACCCTGCCAGGTAGAGATCCTCGGCCGGACGGCTCGGACCTGGCACGTCGAGGGACATCACTACGCGCTCGTCTACATAGACGGGCTCGAGCCGGGCACGACCACGGAGTACTCGGTCAAGCTCGACGACGACATCGTCTGGCCGCAGGCGACCGCGCTGTTCCCGAAGCCCGCGATCCGGACGCCGAAGGCCGGCGAGCGGATCAAGATGCTGTTCGGCTCCTGCCGGGTGGCGGCGCCCCACGTCCCGCCCTACTCGCTCGGCAAGGACAAGGACGAGCGGGGACGCGGGATCGACGCGCTCTACGCGTTCGCCCGGCGCATGGTCGAGCAGCCGCCGGAGAGCTGGCCCCACGTTCTGGTCTGGCTCGGCGATCAGATCTACGCCGACGAGGTGTCGCCCGGCACCAAGGAGTTCATCGAGAAGCACCGCGACTCCGGCGACTCGGACGCCCCCGACGACCAGGTGGCGAACTTCGAGGAGTACACCCGGCTCTACTACGACTCCTGGACCGACGAGACCGTCCGCTGGCTGCTGTCGACGGTGTCGAGCGCGATGATCTTCGACGACCACGACGTCCACGACGACTGGAACACCTCCAAGGACTGGCTCGAGGAGTACCGGCAGAAGTCGTGGTGGGAAGAGCGCATCGTCGGCGGGCTGATGTCGTACTGGATCTACCAGCACGTCGGCAACCTCTCGCCGCGCGAGCTCAAGGAAGACGAGCTGTACCAGCGCGTCTGCGAGGCCGACGACGCCGGCCCGATGCTGCGCGAGTTCGCTCACAAGGCCGACCGCGAGGTCGGCGTGGCGCGGTGGACCTACTGCCGCCAGATCGGCCAGTCGAAGCTGATCATGATGGACTCGCGGGCGGGCCGGGTGCTCGATCCCGGCGAGCGGCAGATGGTGGACGACAAGGAGTGGGATTACATCCAGAAGGAGGCCCGCGGCGACTGCAACCACCTGTTCCTGGCGACGTCGCTGCCCTACCTGCTCGCGCCGGGCATGCAGCACCTGGAGGCCTGGAACGAGGCGGTGTGCGACGGGGCGTGGGGCGGCCTGTGGGCCAAGCTGGGCGAGAAGATCCGGCAGGAGCTGGACCTGGAGCACTGGGGCGCGTTCCAGAAGTCGTTCCACCGGATGCGGCGCCTGCTCGAGGAGATCGGCTCCGGCCAGGACGGACACGAGCCGCCGGCGTCGATCGTCCTGCTGTCGGGCGACGTCCACCACGCGTACCTGTCGGAGATCGCGTTCAGGCGCGATGTCGGGGTCAAGTCGGCCGTCTACCAGGCGTGCTGCTCGCCGTTCCGCAATCCACTGGACGCCAAGGAGCGGCGCGCGATCAAGTCGATGGCGACGCGACCCGCGCGCTGGGTCACCGCCGCGATGGCTCGCGCCGCGGGCGTCGAGGACCCGGGCATGCGCTGGCGGTTCGTGAAGGACCCGACGTTCGACAACCAGGTCGCGTCGCTCGAGTGGGAGGGCCGCGAGGCGCTTGTGAGGATCGAGAAGGCGGTCCCCAGCGATCCCGCCCAGCCCAGGCTCGAGAAGGTGTTCGAGGAGCGAATCGCCTAGGGCGATGTCGGACCAGATCCAGTTCGACGACGATCAGTCGCGTGCGGTCGAGCGGGTCTACAGCACGCCCGACGTGGCCGAGCAGCGGCGCGTCACGCTCGACGCGCTGGGACTCCGTCCCGGCGAGCGGGTGCTGGACCTGGGCTGCGGCCCCGGGTTCCTGGCGGCGGAGATGGCCGAGCAGGTCGGCCGCGGCGGCCGCGTGGACGCGGTCGACATGAGCCCGAGCATGCTCGCGATCGCGGCACGTCGTCCGCGCCCGGACGGCGCGGCGCCCGTCGAGATCGCCGAGGCCGACGTCACCGACCTGCCCTACGGCGACGGGCAGTTCGACGCCGCTGTGTCGACGCAGGTCTACGAGTACGTGGCCGACATGCCGCGCGCTCTGGCGGAGGTGCGGCGGGTGCTCGCCCCGGGCGGGCGGTTGCTGGTGATCGACAGCGACTGGGACTCGATCGTCTGGCGGTCGAACGACGACGAGCGGATGGCGCGGGTGCTGCGCGCGTGGGACGACCACCTGGTCCACCGCGACCTGCCGCGACGGCTGCCGCAGTTCCTGCGCGAGGCGGGCTTCGACCTGGAGCGCACGCTCGTGGTGCCGATGCTGAACGTCGGCTACGAGCCCGAGACCTACAGCGCCGGGACCATGGGCCTGATCGCGGGCTACGTCGCGGGCCGGGGCGACGTCACCGCCGACGACGCCGTGGCGTGGGCGCAGGATCTGGTGGGCCTGGGTCCGGACTACTTCTTCAGCCTGAACCGCTACCTGTTCGTCGCCCGGCGTTAGACGGTCCGAACAGCGTGGCCACGCGCCAGAGGTAGTAGCGGGCGACCTCGTCGGGGTCGGGCCGGCTCAGGAGCGCCTCCAGCGCGGTCGCGGTCGAGCACCTGCCATGCGGGTGCCTCGCGATCGCCGAGGACGACCTCGCGCAGGTCCGCCTGCACCCGCGTGAACGGGTCCGCCGCACGCGGTCCCTCGCCGCTCGCCGTGCCGCTCCGACGGGTCCGCCGTCGCGCTTCCTCGACCGCGCGCCGGGCGAGGTGGCGGGCGCGGTTCAGACGGCGCTGCAGCGGGGTGGTGGGCTGGAACCAGCCAGGGGCCTTCGCCAGCTCCGGGCTCAGCTCGTTCAGGACCTCGTGATGGAAGCGCTCGGCCGCGCGGTCGGCCGCTGGGAGCGCGAGCAGATGGGGGAGCATTCGCTCGTGCCAGAGCGGCGATGTCGTGTCGCGCACGTACTCCACGGCGCCGTGGGTGGGGCCGGCCCAGGTGCCCATGCGCTTGTAGAGGTAGAAGAGGTCGGGGACGTCGATCGGGTTCGCGCCCGCGTCGAGCATCTCGCCGACCCAGCCGGCGATCTGGTCGCGGACCAATGCCTCGCCGTCGGCGTTCAGCGGCTCGCGGCGCCCCGGCGCCCGCATGGCGAACGCGGCGTAGAGCGAGTCGGCCAGCTCGTCGCGCGTGCTGCCTCGCACGCGCGAGTAGTAGGCGCGGGCGATCTCGCCGCCCTGCCCGGAGTGCCAGAGCGGGAGCGGCCCCTCGCGCGGTCCGTGCGGGAAGCCGACCGCGTCCGCCAGGGACGCGGTGCCGCCCTCGGTCAGCTCCAGCAGCTCGGCGGCGCGGCGCCAGTGCTCGTGCAGCGACCCGTGCGGGTCGTCCGCGATCAGCGAGTGATCGACGCCGGCGATCCGAGCGAGCTGCCGCCCGACGTCGACGTCGGGCTCGCCGGGGCGGCCGCCGGTGTTGGTCTCGAAGTCGATGCCGGTCTTGCGTGGCCGCGGCCAGCACCAGGCGCGAGTCGCGGCCCGCGGTGACGGGGACGACGTTGGGCCGGCCGGGCCAGTCCATCAGCTCGCGGGTGACGTCGACCAGCTCGCGCGCGGCCGCCTTGGCGTCGAGACCGCGGCCGATCAGCGGGATCGCGTCCGGCCAGTCCGGCTGCACGCGTTCGATGCCGCGCCACACCGGATCGCCCGAGAGCGACCAGCCGCCGGCGATGAGCGACGCCGCGACGCTCGGCTCGACCTCGTCGCTGCCGATCGAGCAGCTTGAGCAGGGTCGGGTTGTTGCTGACCCAGTCGCCGCGCCTCGGTAGAGGGGGTAGGAGCCCATGGGGTCCTGGTCGACCTCGAGGCCGTCGTCGGTCGCCGTGACGGCGGCGAAACGCCCCGCGCGGTGCCCCGACCACAGCTCGATCCGCTCGGGCGTTGCGTCGGTGTACGTCACGCCTCCGGTTTGCTGGGGAGGGTGGGAGATCCAGACCGCGCCGCTACGGCCGAGCGGACTGGTCCACTCCTGCGCCGACTCGCCGGGGAAGAACGGAAGCCGCTCCAGCAGCTGGGCGAGCGCACGGCGCGCGGCGCCAGGTCGACCGGCCGCTCCGCCGACCAGCCGACGACGAACAGGTTCATCGCGCGGCGACTCTACGAAATACGCGAACTGGTCGAGGTTCGCCGCGGATAGCGCAGCAAACCTCGACCAGTTCGCGGGGAGTGGCGCCGCGCTAGAAGAGGTGCGCCAGCGACGTGCCCACGTCGCTGGCCGCGTCGAAGAGCGGGTTCGGGTAGATCCCGAAGAAGATCGTCGCCGTCGCCGCGAGCAGGGCGACGAACAGGACCTCGGGCTGGCGACCCGCGTCGGCCTCCGGCGACCAGCCGCCGACCCGCGCCACGCGCCGGCGCACGGGCGCGACGATCTCGTAGTCGACGGAGCCGAGCCACATCGTCGCCACCACCCGCAGGTAGTAGCCCAGCGAGATGATCGACCCGATCACGATCACCACGCCGAGCCACGCGTAGTCGCCCTGGACGGTCGCGTCGATCAGGTAGAACTTTCCGATGAAGCCCGGCGGTCGCGGGGAAGCCCGCCAGCGACAGCATCGCGATCGTCATCGGCCAGGCCAGCCAGGGCGACACCCGGCCGAGGTTCTCGAGCGCTTCGATGTCGTCGCCGCGCTCGTCGACCCGCTCGCGCGCGATCACCACCGAGAACGCCGCGATGTTCATCAGCCCGTAGACGGCGAGGTAGAACATCGTCGCCTGCAGGCCGAGCTCGGTGCCGACCACCACGCCGGCCAGCAGGTAGCCCGCCTGCCCGACCGACGACCAGGCCAGCAGGCGCTTCATCGAGCGCTGCGCGAGCGCCCCGACGTTGCCGATGATGATCGTGATCGTCGCCAGCGCGGCCAGCGCCGGCGCCCAGTTGGTCTGCGCGGACCCGAGCGCGTCGAAGAACAGCCGCAGGAAGACGCCGAACGCGGCGGCCTTCGTCGCGACCGCCATGAACGCGGTCACCGGCGTGGGCGCGCCCTGGTAGACGTCGGGCGTCCACGTGTGGAACGGCGCCACCGACGCCTTGAACGCCAGGCCGGTCGCGATGAAGGCGATGCCGATCAGCAGCAGCGGGTCGCCGATGCCGAGGCCGGAGGCGATCGCGTCGGAGATCCCGGCGAAGTCGGTCGGTGCCGGCCGCGCCGTAGACGAACGCCAGCCCGTACAGCAGCGTCGCCGACCCGACGGAGCCGACGATCAGGTACTTGAGCCCCGACTCGAGCGACGGCTCGCGGCGGACCTGCGACGGCGCACAGCACGTACAGCGGGATCGACAGCAGCTCGAACGCGAGGAACAGCACGATCAGGTTCTCCGCGGCCGCGAGCATCACCATGCCGGCCACCGACGACAGGAGCAGCGCGTAGAACTCGCCGCCGCCGATCTCGTGCGATCACGACCGATCGCCAGGCCAGGAAGACCGTCGCGATGCGCGGTGACGTACACGATCATCGCGACGCCGAGCGTCAGCGTGTCGTTGGTCAGCGCGCCGGAGACGAGCGTGCCGCGGTCGCCCGGCTCCCACTGCCAGATCGTCAGAGCCGATGCCGGCGCCGAGCGCGGCCAGCGTCAGGAGCGGCGTGAGGACGCGCTGGACCACGTGCCCGCGGAACAGCCCCGCCATCAGCACGATGATCGCGCCGGCCAGCGGCGCGAGCAGCGGCGACAGCGCGGCCCAGTCGATGTGCGGGCCCTTGACCTCGGCGAGCACGGCGCCCGTCACTTGGTCGCCACCTCCGGTCGCGGGCGCGACCTTCGCCTTCGTCGCGTCCTCGGAGCGGTCGAGCACGAGCTGCGGGTAGACGCTCAGCCCGACGATGACGAGCGACCAGCGGCACGAGCACCAGGCCGTCGCGGCAGGTCATCTCGCGCGACATGATCTCCGTGCCGGTCCGGTTGTGCATCGACCGCTGGTAGAAGCGGATCATGTAGACGGCCGCCAGCGCGACGCCGGTGCTGGCCACGACCCGTAGACGAACTGCGTGTCGAACGCGCCGAACAGAATCAGCAGCTCGCCGACGAAGTTCGCCGAGCCGGGCATCGCCAGCGTGGCCAGCGTGACGACCAGGAACAGCCCGGCCAGAACCGGCGCGCGCACCGCCAGGCCGCCCATCCGCGACAGCAGCTCCGACCCGCCGGCGCGCTGAGAGAGCAGGTAGATGATGAAGAACAGCGGCGCGACGACCAGGCCGTGCGTGACCATCTGCATCAGCGCGCCCTGGGCGCCCTTGTCGTCCAGCGAGAAGATCCCCAGCGTGATGAAGCCGAGCTGCGCGACCGACGAGTAGCCGACGACCAGCCGCGCGTTGTCCTGCGAGAACGCGAGTATCGACCCGTACAGGATCGACACGAGCGCGACGATGATCAGCACCTCCTGGAACTTCGCGGAGGCGTCGGGCATCATCGGCAGCACGATCCGCAGGAAGCCGTAGGCGCCGACCTTCGACAGCACGCCGGAGAACACGATCAGCACCGGGATCGGCGCCGCGCGGTAGCCGTCGGGCATCCAGCCGTGGAAGCGGGAACGCCGGCATCTTCACGAGGAACGCGATCGCGAACAGCCAGAAGATCCAGTTCTGCGTGCCCTCGGGGAGCGTGCGCTGCTGGAGGTCGGCGAACAGGAACGAGATCGCCTGCCCGCTCTCGGTGCCGGACAGCACGCCGAGCGCGACCGCGCCCGCGAGCATCAGCAGCGACCCGGCCAGCGTGTAGATCACGACCTTGGTGGTCGCGTACACGCGCCGGTACTCGCCCCAGGCGCCGATCAGGAAGTAGAACGGCACGAGCATCAGGTCGAAGAAGACGACGAACAGCGCCAGGTCCTGGGCCATGAACGCGCCGAGCACCGCGGTCTCGGCCAGCGCCATGTGGAAGTAGAAGAGCCGCGGCCGGTCCCACTCGCGGAACGACGCCGCCAGCAGTCGCCGCCACCCACAGGATCGCGGTCAGGCCGATCAGGAACAGGTTGAGCCCGTCGACGCCGAGCGCGTAGGACACGCCCAGCTCGTCGATCCACTTGTCCTGCGTCACGTACTGGAGCTCGCCGCCCGAGGTCGGGAAGTCGAACACCATCGCGATCCAGTAGGCCAGCACGGCCACGGCCCCGAGCAGCGCGACCCAGCGCGACATGCGCCCGGGCAGGAACGCGCCGACGAGCCCGGTGGCGAGCGGCAGGAAGACGACTATCGACAGGTGGATCGTCAGCACGTCACGAGCTCACGATCAGGAAGTAGAGGGCCAGCCCGAACATGCCGATCAGCAGCAGCAGCGCGTAGGCGCGCAGGTAGCCCGGACTGGATCGCGCGGGCGAACGAAGTGCCCGCCCGCACGACGCCGACGGTCGCCGCCGATGATCGTGTCCTGCACGAAGCGCGACTCGATGACCGTGCGCCCGAAGTTGCCGAACGCCGCCGTCGGCCGGACGACGCCGTAGTCGTACAGCTCGTCCCAGTACCACTTGTGCGCGAGGAAGCCGTGCACGGCGGGGCAAGCGGTCGATCAGCCGCGCGGTCGTCCCGGGGCGCTTGACCCAGATGAAGTAGGCCAGGCCGATGCCGGCCAGCGACACGATCCCGCCGATCAGCGCCGAAGGTCCACTCGGCGCCGGCCGACGGCACGAGCTCGCGCGAACTGGGAGTCCTCGAACGTCGGGTGCAGGAAGTGCTCGAGCGTCTTGGTCACGCCCGGCAGCAGGGCGAGCCCGCCGAGAAGCGAGAGAACCGCCAGCACCGACATCGCGGCCTTCATCGGCCACGAGCGCTCGGCGATCGCGTGCTCGCTGCCGGGGAAGCCGACGTCGGTGTCCTCGAGCTCGCCGGTCGAGGGGTTGTGCGGCTCGGCGTGGTGCACGTGGCCCCGCATCGAGCTCGCGCGCCTCCGGCACCGGGTCGCCGAAGAACACGCGGAACACGATGCGGAACGCGTACAGCGCGGTGACGAGCGCGGCGAGGAAGCCGAGCACGGTGATGATCCGGTAGCCGCCGCCGCGCTCCCAGTCGAAGGCCAGGATCGCGTCCTTGGAGAAGAAGCCCGAGGTCAGCGGGAACGCCGCGAGCGTCAGCGACCCGATCATGAACGTCACGAACGTGAACGGCATCGCCTTGCGGAATCCGCCCATCTTGTCGATCGACGCGTCGCCGCCGACGCCCATCGCCGAGATCACCGACCCGGCGCCCATGAACAGCAGCGCCTTGAAGAACGCGTGGGTCATCAGGTGGTAGAGGCCGGCGACGTGCGCGAACGTCGAGACGGCGACGATCATGTAGCCGATCTGGGAGATCGTGGAGTAGGCGATGATCCGCTTCAGGTCGGTGACGACCAGCGCGATCGACCCGGCCATGATCAGCGTGAGCAGCCCGACGATCGCGCCGATGTCGGCGGCGGTGGGCGCCAGCTCGAACAGCGGGTGCATGCGCGCGATCAGGTAGACGCCGGCGGTGACCATCGTCGCGGCGTGGATCAGCGCGCTGACCGGCGTGGGGCCCTCCATGGCGTCGGGCAGCCAGGTGTGCAGCGGGATCTGGGCCGACTTCGCGAACGCGCCGACCAGGATCAGGCAGCAGGCGGCGACCAGCGTCCCGTCGTCGACCGTGTACGCGTCGTGCGCGCCGCGGAACACCGCCTCGAACTCGAGCGCGCCCGTGTCGTTCAGCAGCAGGAACGCGGCCAGCACGAGCGCCACGTCGCCGACCACGTTGATCACGAACGCCTTCATGCCCGCCTGCGTGGCGGTCGTGCGGCGATACCAGAACGAGATCAGCGCGTACGACGCGAAGCCGACGAACGCCCAGCCGACGATCAGCATCACGAAGTTGCCGGCCAGGACCAGGACGAGCATCGAGAACACGAAGAAGTTCAGGTAGGCGAAGTAGCGCCGGTAGCCCTCGTCGCTGTCCATGTAGGCGACGGAGTAGAGGTGGATCAGCGACGACACGCCGGTGACGACCAGGACCATGAAGACGGAGAGCGGGTCGACCAGGATCCCCATGCCGGCCTTGACGCCCGCCGTGTTGACGTAGTCGAAGAGGTTGGAGGTCAGGTGGCGCTCCTCCTCGGCATGGTCCTGGAGGTCGGACAGCGCGAGCAGGCCGAACACGAACGACGCCGGCGATCGCGCCGGTGCCGATCCAGCCCGCGGTGCGCCCGGGCAGGAAGCGCCAGCCGAGCGAGATGATCAGGAAGCCGGCCAGCGGCAGGGCGAGGACGAGCCAGGCGGCGGTGGTGGCGCTCATCCGCGCAGCTCCGCGACCTCGTCGACGTCGATCGGGATGCGGCGGCGGTAGAGCGCGACGATCAGGCCGAGCCCGACCGTCACCTCACAGGCCGCGACGACCATCACGATCAGGGCGAAGACCTGCCCGTCGCCGTTGCCCCACATGCGGCTGAACGCGATCAGCGCGAGGTTGCCGGCGTTCAGCATCAGCTCCAGGCAGAGCAGGATCACCAGCGGGTTGCGCCGCGTCAGCACGCCGGCCAGGCCGATGGCGAAGATGAACGCGGAGAGGACGATGTACCAGGTGATGTCCAAGCCGATCGCCTAGTTCCAGGTGCCGCGGTCGGGGACGGGGTCGCCGGGACCCTCGGCGGTGCCCGTCGTGGGACGGGTCGGCTCGGCCTCCGAGCCGCCCAGGATCGTCGAGTCCGGCGCCTGCGAGGGCGGGGCGATCGATCCCGCGGCCTGCCCGGTCGGCTCCGGCAGGCCGCGCCGCTTGCGCGCGAGCACCACGGCCCCGACCGCCGCGATCGTCAGCAGGATCGAGGCGAGCTCGAAGGTGACCAGGAACTTCTGGAGCAGCAGCTCGCCGATCGCGCCGGGGGACCCGAAGTTCGCGCCGACCGCGGCGCCCTCGGAGTCGAGCGCGCTGAGCCCCGAGCCCACGACCGCGATCGTGACGACCGCGAGCAAGCCCGTCGCGAACACCGCGCCGAGCTGGCCGATGCCGCCGACCTCGCCGCGCATCGCCTCCTCCACCCCGCCGATGTAGGCGACGACGAACACGTAGAGCACCATCACCGCGCCGGCGTAGACGACGATCTGCGCGGCGGCGATGAACTCCGCGTTCAGCAGCAGGAACAGCGTGGCCAGCGCGAACAGGTGGATGACCAGCGAGAGGACCGAGTAGAACGGGTTGCGCACGAGGATCACGGCCAGCGCGCCGCCGATCGCCCCGAACGCGGAGAGGAAGAAGAGGACCTCCTCCATCGGCGCCTACTCGCCCTCCATGCGCAGCGGCGTGCGCTCCGGGTGGTCCTCGAGCAGCATCTCCTTGGTGAAGATCAGGTCGCTGCGCGTGTAGTCGGACAGCTCGAAGTCGTGGCCCATCGTGATCGCGTCGAACGGGCACGCGACCTCGCAGTAGCCGCAGAAGATGCAGCGCAGCATGTTGATCTCGTACACCTGCGCGTAGCGCTCGCCGGCCGACACCTGGTGCTCGGGCGTGTTCTCGGCGGCGACGACGCGGATGCAGTCGGCCGGGCAGGCGGCCGCGCACAGCGAGCAGCCGACGCACTTCTCGAGTCCGGAGTCCTCGAACCGGTTGAGCTTGTGCTTGCCCCGGAAGCGGGGGTAGACCGGCACCTTCTGCTCGGGGTACTGAACGGTCACGGGGCCCTCGACGACGCGGGCCATCGTGGTCTTCAGGCCGCGGAGCGTCTCGCCGAACGCGCGGTAGAAGCCGCCGACGCCGCCGGGATCGGGGCCGCGCTTGATCGTGTACACGTCGTCGGTGTACGACGACCTTCACCACTGCCACGGCGCGCCCTCCACAACGATGATCGCGGTCACGAGTGCGTTCACGGTCGCCAGGGGCAGCAGCACCTTCCAGCCGAACGACATCAGCTGGTCGTAGCGCAGGCGCGGGAGCGTCGCGCGCACCCAGACGAACAGGAACAGGAAGATGAACATCTTGGCCAGCACCCAGATCGGGTCGAGCCAGCCGGGGCCGGGGCCGTGCCAGCCGCCGAGGAAGAGCGTGACCGCCAGGCCGGAGATCACGATCATGTTGATGTACTCGGCCATGAAGAACGAGCCGAAGCGCATCCCGCCGAACTCGGTGTTGTAGCCGCCGACGAGCTCGGCGTCGGCCTCGGGCAGGTCGAACGGCGGGCGGTTGGTCTCGGCGTAGCCGGCCACCAGGAAGATGCAGAACCCGACGAACTGCGGGACGATGAACCAGATGTCGCCCTGCGCGTGGACGATCTCGGTCAGCGACAGCGACTGGCTGGTCATCACCACGCCGAGCAGCGACAGGCCGAGCGCGACCTCGTAGGAGATCAGCTGCGCGGCGCCGCGCATCGCGCCCAGGAACGAGTACTTCGAGCCGGACGACCAGCCGCCCAGCATCAGCCCGTAGAAGGCGAGCGCGCCGAACGCGAACGCCCACAGGATCCCGATCGACACGTCGATGCCGTAGAGGCCGACCTCGCCCTTGGCCACGTCGCCGAAGGGGATGATCGCGACCGTCGCGATCGCGGTGAAGACGGAGATCGCGGGGGCGAGCGCCATCATCCAGGCGATGCCGGTGGTCGTGTGGAACTGCTCCTTCGACAAGAGCTTGAAGACGTCGGCCAGCGGCTGGAGCGCGCCCTTGTAGCCGACCCGGTTGGGGCCGTAGCGCGACTGGAAGCGGCCCAGCCACTTGCGCTCGAGCAGCACCATCACGGGCGCGATCTGGAGGACGACGATCATGATCACGAGGACCTTCAGGACCTGGATCCACCAGTGGTCCTCGACGAAGTTGACCTCGGCGAGAGGCAGCGGTCACGCCTTCCGTACCTCCACCGTCAGCGGCTTCCCGTTGGACAGCGCGTTGGCGTTGTCCTGGGCCGTGCCCTCGATGAGGAACACGGACCCGGGCGACACCCGCGCGCGCAGCGCGGCGGTGGCCCGCACGGTCGTCCCGTCGGCCGAGATCTCGACGGCGTCGCCGGGCCCGATGCCGAGGCGCTCGGCGTCGGCGGCGGAGATCTCCGCGCGCTGGTGCGGCGACAGGAAGCGCAGCGTCGGCGAGTGCTCGGTGACCCGCGAGCCCCACAGCGACGGGACGGTGCCGAGCCGCATGCCGTCGCCCAGCTCGGGCGGCGTCTCGAGCTCGTCGTCCGGGATGTCAGGGGCGACGTGCTTCGACGCGGCCTCGCGCTCGGGCCAGCGGACGCCCTGGCCGCCGATCTCCTCCAGCGTCAGCCCGCCGTAGAAGGGGACCGCCGCGAAAGCCTGCGCGGTAAGCATCGCCGAGGAGTGGATCTCAAGCCGCTGCCCGAGCAGCTCGGAGATCAGGTCGAGCAGCACCGTGCGCTGCGGCCGCACCTCGCCGGGCCGCTGGATCGCCTGGCGCAGTCGCTGCACGCGGCCGTCCGGATGGGTGACCGTGCCCTCCTTCTCCGCGTACGACTCGGCGGGGAAGACGACGTTCGCGTGCTTCTCCACGGACTCGTTCAGGAAGTCGGCGAACGCGATGACGTTGGTGGCGCGGTCGAGCGCGCCCTCCCACACGTCCCGGTCGGGGTAGCCCCGCAGCGGGTCCGCGCCGAAGAGGACGAGCGTGGTCAGCTCGTCGCCCAGCGCCGCGGCGATCTCCGGCGCGCTCTTGCCGGGCGTATCGAGGGTCGTCTCGGCGAAGCCCGGGCGCATGTTGGGCACCGCGCCCACCTCGCGCAGGCCGCGGCCGTTGGCGCCCTCGGGGACCTCGATCAGGCCCGGAGCCCTCGGTGTCGGCCAGGCCCAGCACGCGAGCCAGGCGGATCAGCGCGGCGACGGCCTGCTGGCCGCGCGCGCCGTGCGACAGGCGCTCGCCCCAGAGGACGACGACCGGGCCGCCGGCGTTCGCGAGCGTCGCGGCGGCCGCCAGCAGCGACCCGGAGTCCGTCCCGCAGCGCGACGCCAGGTCGCTCAGGTCGGCGTGCGGGTCGGCGGCCGCGGTGCACAGCGCGGCCAGCGCGGCCTCGGCGGCGCCGGGTGCGTAGCGGACGACCGACGCCGCGTTCGCGTCCAGCGTGCCCGGCCGCGAGTTGGCGACCACGACCTTGGTGCCGCTGCGGCGGGCGGCCTTGCGCACGCGCAGGTCGAAGATCGGCGACTCCTCGATCAGCTCGGTGCCGATCACCAGCACGGCCGCGGCGTTGTCGACCTCCCAGATCGGGGTCGACAGGTCGGGGCGCGCGAGGATGCGCGCCTGGTCGCGATCGAGCGGCCCGTTCTTGCGCGAGTCGACGTGCGGCGACCCGAGCGTGTTGCGCATGAGGAGCTCCATCAGGTAGCCCTCCTCGTTGGTCGACTCGCCGCCGACCAGCGCCGCCGCCCGCTCGCCCGCCTTGTCGAGCGCGGACACGGCCTCGCTCATCGCGCGCTCCCAGGACACCGGGCGCAGGGTCCCGCCGTCGCGCACCATCGGCTGCGTGATGCGCTCGGGCGCGTTGATGATCTGGTAGCCGAACCGCCCCTTGTCGCAGAGCCAGCCGTCGTCCACGTCCTCGTTCATGCGCGAGTTGACCCGCAGCACCTTGTTGTCGTCGCGGACCGTGAAGTCGACGTTGCACTGCGACGGGCAGAGGGTGCACAGCGACCCGGCGCCCTCGATGTCCCACGGCCGCGCGCGGAACCGGTAGGCGGTCGAGGTGAGCGCGCCCACCGGGCACAGCTCGATGATGTTGCCGCTGAACGGCCCGACGTACGGGTGGCCGTTGTGGGTGCCGACGTAGGTGTGGTCGCCGCGCTCGAGGAAGACCAGCTGGTAGTCCTCGGCGATCTCCTGCGAGAAGCGCACGCAGCGGTAGCAGAGGATGCAGCGCTCGCGGTCGATCGCCACCAGCGGCGACAGCTCGAGCGGCTTCGTGAAGTGGCGCTTCGGCTCGATGAAGCGCGACCGGCCCGGGCCCCAGCCGAAGGCGATGTCCTGCAGCGGGCACTCGCCGCCCTTGTCGCAGACCGGGCAGTCGAGCGGGTGGTTGACGAGCAGGAACTCGACGACCGCCTCCTGCGCGCTCTTCACCCGGTCGGACGTGGTCGTCACGACCATGCCGTCCTTCACCGGGGTCGAGCAGGCGGTCTGCAGCTTCGGGATGCCCTCGATCTCGACCAGGCACATGCGGCAGGCGCCGACCGGCGCGCCGAGCTTGGGCTCGTAGCAGAAGACCGGGATCTCGACGTCGCCGTACTTGGCTCCGTCGACCAGCATCGCGCCCTCGGGAGCCGAGACCTCGCGGCCGTCGATCTCGAACGTGACGAACTTCTTCTTGGGTCTGGGCATCGGCGGCGCGGGACCTTAGGAGATCGCGTCGGGGCCGGAGTGGCCGGCCGAGGCCAGGTCGGGAGCGCCGAGCTCGATGTCCGAGCCCGAGTAGTCGCGGGCCGTCCGGGCGCGCTCCATGTGCGCCTCGAACTCGGGCCGCAGCTTCTCGATCATCGACCCGATCGGCATCGCCATCGAGTCGCCGAGGACGCACAGGCAGTTGCCGATGATGTTCTGCTGGACCTGGGCCATGATCTCCAGGTCCATCGGGGTGGCCTCGCCGCGGTCGATGCGCTCGAGCATCTTCACGGTCCAGTTCGTGCCCTCGCGGCAGGGCGAGCACTTGCCGCAGGACTCGTGGCGGTAGAACTGCGCCAGCCGCAGCGCCAGGTCGACGATCGGCGTCTCGTCGTCCACGACGATGATCGCGCCGGAGCCCAGCATCGACCCGGCCTCGGCCATCGTCTCGAAGTCGTAGCTCAGGTCCAGGTCCTCGGGCATGAGCACCGGCGCGGACGACCCGCCCGGGAACCAGCACTTGATCTCGCGGCCGTCGGGCGGCCCGCCGGCCAGCCCGTACACGATGTCGCGGGCGGGGATGCCCAGCTCGATCTCGTAGTTGCCGGGCCGCTTGACCGCGCCGGACACCGACACGAGCTTCGTGCCGGTCGACTTCTCGGTGCCGACCGACTTGAACCAGTCGACGCCGCGCTGGATGACCGACGGCACGTTGCAGAGCGTCTCGACGTTGTTGATCAGCGTCGGCCCCTGGTACAGGCCCTGGTTGGCGGGGAACGGCGGCTTCAGGCGCGGGTTGCCGCGCTTGCCCTCGAGCGAGTCGAGCAGGCCGGTCTCCTCGCCGCAGATGTAGGCGCCCGCGCCGCGGTGGAGCACCAGCTCGCAGCTCAGGTCCGACTCCAGGACGCGGTCGCCGATGTAGCCGCGGTCGTAGGCGTCCTCGATCGCGACGGCCAGGATCTGCGCCTGCAGCTCGTACTCGCCGCGGATGTAGATGAACGCGCGGTTGATGCCGCCCGCGTACGCCGCGATCATGATCCCCTCGATCAGCAGGTGCGGGTTCTTCTGCATCAGCAGGCGGTCCTTGAAGGTGCCCGGCTCGGACTCGTCCGCGTTGCAGCAGAGGTACTTGTCCATCGTCCCCTTGGGGATGAACGACGCCTTCTTGCCCATCGAGAACCCGGCGCCGCCGCGGCCGCGCAGCCCCGACTCCTCGAGCTGGGAGAGGACCTCGTCGGGCGACTGGTCGAGCGCCTTGCGCAGCGCCTGGTAGCCCCCGTGGCTCTCGTAGCCGCCGATCGTGGCCAGGCCTTCCTCGTTGATGTTCGCGAGGAGCCGCAGCTCGGTCATGCTCATGCGTCGGCCTCCCCACGGCAGCCGGTAGTCGGGGTCGCCCAGGCCGCGGCCGGGCAGCACGGGCTTCCCGGTGCGGATCGCCTCGACGACCTCCTCCGCGTCGCTCTCGGTGAGCGGCCCGATGTAGCGGCCGTTGACCGACGCCATCGGTGCCATGTCGCAGGCGCCCAGGCACTCGAACTCGCGGATCTCGGTGTCCTCCAGGTCCTCGCCGGCCTTGGCCAGCGCCTCGTACACGCGCTTGGCGTTCGACATCACGCAGGCGACGCTCGTGCACACGTACACGTGGTTGCGCCCGACCGGCTTCTCGTTCAGCTGGTCGTAGAACGAGGCGACCGAGGAGAGGAACGCGGGGGTCACCTGCATCACCGCGGCGACCTGGCGGATCGCGGTCGGCGAGCACCAGCCGTGCACGGCCTGGGCCGCGTGCAGTGACGGGATCGAGGCGGAGCGGCGGTCGGGGTAGAGCGCCATCGCGGACTCGATCGCGCGGCGCAGCTCGTCGGGCACGTCGACCTCGGCCGGGTCGGGGATGACCGCCGGGTCCTTCTCCAGGTCGGCGGCCTCGTCCCAGCCCGAGGCCGTGCGCGTGTCGGTGATGTTCGGCGGCAGGTCCTGGCGCGGCGCGCCGGGCGGCGCGTGGTCGACGCGCGGCGGGGCGCTGACGCCGGCGGTCGTGCCCGTGTCGCCCTGCGGCTCGGGGGAGCCGAAGCGGTCGGGGACCGACGCGCCCTCCTCGCCGGTGCCCTCGGTGTCGGCCGGCGGCTGGTGGCGCGGCTCGAACTCCATCAGCGATCCACCCCGCCGAGGATCGGGTCCAGCATCGCCACCGACGCGATCATGTCCGCCACCAGGCCGCCCTCGCACATGGGGGGCAGCGCCTGCAGGTTGTGGAACGAGGGGTCGCGCATGTGCACGCGCGCGGGCTTCGAGGAGCCGTCCGCCAGCACGAACACGCCGAGCTCGCCGCGCGGCGACTCGAGCGCCGAGTAGTACTCGCCCGGCGGCACGCGGAAGCCCTCGGTCACCAGCTTGAAGTGGTGGATGAGCGCCTCCATCGACGTGGCCAGCTCGTGGCGCGGCGGGAGCGCGACCTTGCGGTTGTCGGAGATGTAGGGGCCGGCGGGCAGCGCGTCGAGCGCCTGGCGCACGATCTTCACGGACTCGCGCATCTCGGCCATGCGGACCATGTAGCGGTCGTAGTTGTCGCCCACGGTCCCGACCGGCACGCCGAACTCGTACTGCTCGTAGCCCCAGTACGGGGCGGCCTTGCGCAGGTCCCACGGGTCGCCGGTGCAGCGCAGCAGCGGGCCGGTCACCGACAGGCCGTGCAGCTCCTCGCGCGACACGATCCCCGTGCCCTTCATGCGCTGGAGGAAGATCTCGTTCTTGTCGAGGATGTCCTCGTACTGGTCGATGCGCGAGGGCATGTCGTCGAGGAACTCGTGCACCCGCTCGGGGAAGCCCGGCGGGATGTCCTCGATCACGCCGCCGACCTGGAAGTAGCGCGTGTGCATGCGCTGGCCCGACGACATCTCGAACAGGTCGAGGATGCGGTCGCGCTCGCGCAGCGCGTAGAAGACCATCGACATCGCGCCCAGGTCCAGGATCGAGGTGCCGAGCCAGAACAGGTGGCTGGCGATGCGGTTCAGCTCCAGGTGGATGACGCGCAGCGCCTGCGCGCGCGGCGGGATCTCCAGGCCGAGCAGCTCCTCGACCGCCTTGCAGTAGGCCGCCGAGTTGAAGTAGTAGGCGAGGTAGTCCATCCGCTCGATGAACGGGATGACCTTCCAGTACTCCTGGTCCTCGCAGGACTTCTCGATGCCGGTGTGGACGTAGCCGATGATCGGCACGACGCGGCGGACGTTCTCGCCCTCGAGCGTCGTCAGCAGCCGCAGCACCCCGTGGGTCGCCGGATGGTGCGGGCCGATGTTGATCGTGAAGAGCTCTTCGCTGCGCCTCGAGGTCGTCCGCGAGCTGGTCGCCCCCGACCGGGGGCTCGTGCTCGTAGCGGTCCATCGTGATGGACTTCTCGCGCTCGCGGTAGGGGATCTCCAGCGGGTCGTCAGGCATACCAGCGCGGCATCTGCCCCTCGTTGAAGGTGAAGATGACCGGCTCGCCGCCCATGGGGAAGTCGCGCCGCAGCGGGTGCCCGACGTAGTCCTCGGGCATCAGGATGCGGCGCAGGTCGGGGTTGCCCTCGAAGTGGACGCCGAACAGGTCCCAGGTCTCGCGCTCGTCGAACGCGGCGCCGGGGAAGATGTCGACGATCGAGGGGACGACGGCCTCGTCGACGCCCATGCGCGTCTTCACGACCAGGCGGTCGACACGCTCGCGCGAGAGGAGCTGGTAGTGGACCGACAGCCGCGGCTCGTCGGGGAAGTAGTCGCAGCCGTGCAGGCTCGCGAGGAAGTCGTAGGGCTCCTTCGCGTCGCGCATGAGGTAGCCGACGACGTCGCGGACGCG
Organism: uncultured Actinomycetes bacterium; assembly: GCA_963724205.1. Classification (GTDB taxonomy): domain Bacteria; phylum Actinomycetota; class Thermoleophilia; order Solirubrobacterales; family Thermoleophilaceae; genus CAVRTK01. The sequence goes on from CAVRTK010000001.1 coordinate 841,366, forward strand.
CGGGCGGCTTCACCTCGAGCGTGGCCTGGCCGCGGAAGTAGTGGGTGCCGACGACGGCCTCGTCACCCGCGGCCTCGCGCACCTCGGCGGCAACCAGCTCGAGACCGGTTGCGTCAGGCACTCTGCTCCTCGGTCCCGTAGGCCTGGTAGCGCTCGCGCCAGCCCAGGTCCGGCTGGCCCTTGATCTTGTTCTGCAGCTTGATGACGCCGTAGGCGAGCGCCTCCGGGCGGGGCGGGCAGCCCGGGACGTAGACGTCGACCGGCAGGAACTTGTCGGCGCCCTGGACCAGCGCGTAGTTGTTGAACATGCCGGCCGTCGACGCGCAGGCGCCCATCGAGATCACCCACTTCGGCTCCAGCATCTGGTCGTAGAGGCGGCGGATGATCGGCGCCATCTTGATCGACACGCGGCCCGAGAGGATCAGCATGTCGGCCTGGCGCGGGCTCGACCGCGTGACCTCGGCGCCGAAGCGCGACAGGTCGGTGCGGGGGCCGGCGAGCGTCGTGATCATCTCGATCGCGCAGCAGGCCAGGCCGAACCCGAGCGGCCAGACCGCGTTGGCGCGCGCCCAGTTCTGCGCCTGCTCGAACGTCGTCATCAGGACGCGCTCCTCGACGTATCTCTCCAGGTCCTCGCCCTCGAGCTCGCCGCGCAGGAGCTGCCGCGCGCGGGTCTGGCGGATGCGCAGGTCGCCGCCGCCGTTGCCGCCGTTCAGCGGCTGCCTGATCACTTCCATTCGAGTGCTCCCCTGCGCCATACGTAGATGAAGGCCACGAACAGCAGGACGATGAAGACGATCGTCTCGATGAGCGCGAATGTTCCGAACGCCTTGAGCTTCACGGCGACCGGATAGAGAAAGACGACTTCGATGTCGAACAGGATGAACAGCATCGCGATCAGGTAGAAGCTGATCCCGAAGCGGAAGTTCTGCGGGACGTTCGACGGGATCCCCGACTCGTACGGCTGGTACTTGATCGGGTTCGGTCGGCGCGGGCCGAGGACGCCGTTTGCAACTGCGAACAGGCCGCCGAAGACGACGCCGAGAAACAGGAAGACGAGGGCGGGGAGGTAGGCCTGCAGCATGAGGCGGAGCCGGGTTATACCCCTCTTTGTGACAACTTGCTACATAGTGCGAAAGGTCGCTTTCTGAGCGGCCTTCACGAGGTTCTGGCGTTCGTCGCGCTCGGCGCGAACGCGGTCGCCGCCGCGTGGGGCGGGGTCGCCTGGTTGCGCAAGGTCCCGTCGACCTTGTTCTGGCCCGTGCTGCGCGTGGCCCAGGCGACCGTGGCGGCCGAGGTGTTGGTCGGCGTCGTGCTGTGGCTCTCGGGCGAGGAGCCGCCCGACTCGCTGCACTACGTCTACGGGATCGCTCCCCTGTTCGTGGCGTTCGTGACCGAGGGCATGCGCGTGGGCGCCGCGCAGCGCGAGCTCGACGAGCTGGAGGGCGACCTCGACTCGCTCGAGCGCCGCGAGCAGGTCCTGCTCGCCCGCCGGATCGTCATGCGCGAGATCGGCGTGATGACGATCGGAACGCTGCTGGTCGTCACGTTGCTGGGGCGCGCCGCGGGGGCACTGGTCTAGGGGCAGTTGCCAACTGCAAACTGCCAACTGCCAACCCCAGTCAGTTTTTTGGCCCCGACGCCGACGCTGATCGCCGCCGATGTCGAGCAGCCGTTATGTGCAGTCCTGCAGGCCGCCCGTGGTCAGCGCCGGGGCGTTGGGCTGATTCGGCGTACCGCGACGTGTTCCTTCACCGTTATCGGGGACAAGGGCGGCGCGGCCGCCGCGCTCACTTGACGGTGAGCTTGCCCTTCATTCCCAAGTCCGCGTGGTCGCCCACCGTGCAGATCATCGTGTACTCGCCCGGCTGCAGGTCGACGGTGGCCGACTTCGTCTCCCCGCCCTGGAAGGTGGGGGAGCCGCCGACGTCCTCGCTGCCCTTCTCGATCCGGAGGTTGTGGGCCAGCGAGCCCGCGTTCTCGAACTCGATCGTCGTCGGCCCGCCGCCGCCCTCGACGACCACGTTGCCCGGGTCGAACTTGTACTCCAGGCCCTTCACCTTGACCGGCTGGCCCTTCTTGAAGGTCACGGCGGGGCCGCCGCCACCGCCGTCGTCGTCGCCGCCGCAGGCGGCGAGCCCGAGGGCAAGTAGGCCGATGGCCAGTGATGTGAGCAGGGTCTTCATCGAGCGCCGGATAATATGCGCCGCCGCATGACGACCCGGAAGATCGCATCGCTCGGGCTGGCCGGCGCAATCGCGCTGGGCGCCACCGCCTGTGGCACCCGGAACCTGGAGCTGAGCGGCCAGGACAACCAGAACACCCAGGTCCGCAACGGTGCCCAGCTCTTCCAGGAGCGCTGCAGCGGGTGCCACACGATCGACGCCGCGGGCTCGCGGGGCTCGAAGCCCACGAACCAGAAGAGCGGCGGCGAGCGCACGAACGGCCCGAACTTCAACGTGCGCAAGGAGAACCACGACGACGTGCTCTTCGCGATCCGCAACGGCGGCTTCTCGGGCGCGATCATGCCCGCGAACATCGTTGTCGGCTCCGACGCCGAGGACGTGGCCACGTTCCTGACGAAGTACGCCGGTCGCGGCGGCTCGGACCTCAGCAACAACACCGAATCGCCTCAAGGCAAGTAGGCGGCAGGGGTCCGAGCTGTGCTCGACCTGAAGCTCATCCGCGAGGACCCGGACGGCGTGCGCGAGGGACTCGTCCGCAAGCGCGCCGACCCGGGCGCGGTCGACGAGGTCATCGCCCTCGACGCGCGCCGGCGTGAGCTGCTGCCCGCGCTCGAGGAGTCACGCGCCACCCAGAACCGCGCGAGCGAGAAGATCGCTCAGGCCAAGCGCTCGGGCGAGGACGCCGACGCCGCGATCGCCGAGATGCGCGAGGTGGCCTCCCGGGTGAAGCAGATGCAGGCGGAGGTGGGCGAGGTCGAGGAGCGCCTGAACCTGGCGCGCGCGTCGCTGCCGAACCTGCCCGACCCGACCGCGGCCGGGGACGAGGACGAGGTCCTGCGCGAGGTCGGCGAGGCGGGCACGACCGGCCGCGACCACCTGGAGCTGCTCGGCTCGATGGTCGACATGGAGCGCGGCGCGCGCGTCGCCGGGTCGCGCTTCCTGTACCTGCGGGGACCGCTCGTCCTGCTGGAGCTGGCACTGGTGCGCTGGGCGCTCGAGGTGCTGGGCGAGGAGGGCTTCGAGCCCGTCGTCCCGCCCGTGCTCGTGCGCGAGGAGGCGATGTTCGGCACGGGCTTCCTGCCCGACACCGAGCAGCAGATCTACCACCTGCCCGACGACGACCTGTACCTGGTGGGCACGTCCGAGGTGCCGCTCGCGTCGATGCACGCGGGGGAGATCCTCGAGGCCGGCGACCTGCCCCGCCGCTACGCGGGCTTCTCGCCGTGCTTCCGGCGCGAGGCGGGCGCGGCGGGCAAGGACACGCGCGGGATGTTCCGCGTCCACCAGTTCGACAAGGTCGAGATGTTCTCGTTCGTCGAGCCGTCTCAGTCGCCCGCCGAGCACGACCGTCTGCTCGCGGTGGAGGAGCGGATCTGGCAGGCGCTCGAGGTGCCGTACCGCGTCGTCAACATCGCGGCCTGGGACCTGGGGGCGTCGGCGGCCAAGAAGTACGACATCGAGGCGTGGATGCCCGGGCAGGGCAAGTACCGCGAGGTCACCTCGACGTCGAACACCACGGACTTCCAGGCCCGCCGGCTGGACGCTCGCTACCGCCCGATCGGCGGCGGCGGGCCGCGCCCGCTGCACACGCTGAACGGGACCGCGGTCGCGGTCAGCCGCGCGCTGATCGCGATCGTCGAGAACGGGCAGCAGGAGGACGGGTCGGTCGCGATTCCGCCGGTGCTGCACGAGTGGGGCGCGCCGAAGGTCATCGAGGCGTCCGGTTGACGGCCGCTCGTGCGTAGATAGAGGTATGAGCACCTCGATCGCGGTCGTCGGCGATCGCGACACGTCACTCCTGACCCACCGCGAGCTCGATGCCGCGATCGCGCGCATGCCCACATGGGCCGAGGCGCGCTGGGTGGGGACCGACCGGCTGCCGCTGGAGCTGGACGAGCTCGGCGGCGTCTGGCTCGCGCCCGGGACGCCGTACCGCGACGACGCCGCGGTCTACGCGCTGATCCGTGACGTCCGCGAGGGCGGCGTGCCGTTCCTCGGCACCTGCGGCGGCTTCCAGTACGCGCTCGTCGAGTTCGCGCGCCACGTCGCGGACGCGCCGGATGCCGCCCACGCCGAGACCGACCCGGACGCCGCCGAGCCGGTCGTCGGCATGCTGGGCTGCAGCCTGGTCGGCGCCCGGCGGACCGTGACCTGCGTGCCGGGCACGCGCCTGGCCGCCGTCTGCGGCACCGATCCCTTCCCCGGCTTCCACTGGTGCAACTTCGGCCTGAGCCCGGAGTGGATCGCGAGGCTCGAGCACGCCGGGCTGGTCGTCGCGGCCCACGCCGACGACGCGGGCGTCGAGGGCGTGGAGCTGCCCGCGCACCCGTTCTTCCTGGCCACGCTGTTCCAGCCCCAGGTCGGCGCGGCGAACGGCGGGCCGCTGCATCCGCTGATCGGCGCGTTCTGCGCCGCGGCCCGCGACCGGTCGCACGCCACCGCTCATTAGGACACTAGGCTGCGCCGCATGAAGATGCGCGCCGCCGTACTCGAGGAGTTCGGGCAGCCGTTGCACGTGACCGAGATCGACCTGGCCGAGCCCAAGGCCGGCGAAGTGCTCGTCCGGCTCGTCGCCTGCGGGGTATGCCACACCGACCTGTACACGGCCTCGGGAGCGGACCCGTCCGGCTACGCGCCGGCGGTGCTCGGCCACGAGGGCGGCGGGGTCGTCGAGAAGGTCGGCGACGGCGTGACGTCGGTAGCGCCGGGCGACCAGGTCGTGACGCTGTTCTCGCCTCAGTGCCGCGAATGCGTTCACTGCCGGAGCCCGCGGACCAACCTGTGCATGGCGATCCGCGAGCAGCAGAACAAGGGCTACCTGCCCGACGGCACCGCCCGGCTCTCGCGCGGCGGCGAGCCCATCAGGCACTTCATGGGCACGTCCACGTTCGCGGAGTACACGGTGATGCCGGAGATCGCGCTGGCCAAGGTGTCGCCCGAGGCGCCGCTCGACCGTGCCTGCCTGTTCGCCTGCGGCCTGTCGACCGGCCTGGGCGCCGCGATGTACACCGCGAAGGTCGAGGCCGGGTCGACCTGCGTGGTGTTCGGCGCGGGCATGGTCGGCCTGGGCGCCGTCGTCGGCTGCCGGCTCCAGGGGGCCGACCGGATCGTCTGCGTCGACATGTCCGAGGATCGCCTGGCCATGGCCCGCGACCACGGGGCCACCGACACCTGGACCGGCGGGCCCGACGTGGTCGCGCGGGTGCTGGAGGAGACCGGCGGCTTCGGCGCCGACTACACGTTCGAGGCGACCGGCCTCGTGCAGGTCATGCAGCAGGCCGTCGAGTGCGCGCGCATGGGCTGGGGGCTCGCCACGATCGCGGGCGTCGCCGGCAAGGGGGAGACCCTGGACGTCATCCCCCGCTGGCTCATCACCGGCCGCCGGATCGCGGGCTCGTCCTTCGGCGGCGTCAAGGGCCGCGACCAGGTGCCCGAGCTGGTCGACCGCTACCTGGCCGGCGACATCGACGTCGACTCGTTCATCTCACACCGGATCACGCTGGACGACGTGAACAGGGGCTTCGACCTGATGCACGCCCAGGACGGCATCCGCAGCGTCATCGAGTACGCCTGATCGCGGGTCTACGCGATCAGACCGGCCCGAGGTACCTCATGTAGACCTGGTGCGGCCCGTTGCTCGCGCCGAGCGGCCCGGGCGAGTCGAACACGATGTAGTTGGCGTAGAAGCTCATGCTCGGGTTGTTGCCGCCGCCGGGCAGCGGTTCGGCCTTCCTCTCGACCGACTGCACGAGCGTCATGTCGCGTACGTCCGTGTACAGGTAGACGTCGGCAACGCCGTTGCTGTCACCGGTACGGCGGAGCGAGTTGACGCCGAGGTTGCTCGCCTCGCTCTCGAACGTGACGTAGTAGCCGGAGTTGCCGATCACGGGCGCGCGCGAGTCGCTGTTGCCGGCCGATCCCTTGTAGTTCGAGATGATCTTCTCGCCGCGTCCGACGTCGCGGTAGCCGATCTGCGAGCGGCCGCCGCGGCTTGTCTCGTACGTGACCGTCTGACGCTTGATGTCGTTGTAGGCGGGATTGCGGCCGCCGGGAGCGATCAGCTTCGGCCGGCCGGTGCCGTTGCGGGACAGGTAGACGCCCCGCGCGCCGCCGAACACCAGGTCGTTCCGCAGACCTGTGGAGAACGACGGGTCTTTGCCGCCCGCTGCGATCAGCTTGACCTTGCCGCCCTTCCAGACGTAGAGGTCACCGCCATTGACGAACGCGATCAGCTTGCAGTCCCCCGACACGGCGACCTGCGTCGTGTCGCTGGACGACTGGCGGCCGCCCGGCAGCGAGACGCGCCGCGGCTTGCCGCTCGCGATCTTCTTCACGAAGGCATCGGCCTTGCCGTTGGTGTCGCCGCCGACCAGGTTCGACGCCTGTGACAGGAACGCGACGCACGTCGGCTTCTTGCGGAACGCGCCGTTGATGGCCGGCGAGTACGAGGGCCCGTCGGCGGGCGCGCCGCCGGCCGTGCGCGAGATCAGGACGTTGCTGCCGCCCTTCCAGGCGGTGCCCTTGTTGTTGATCTTCCCGGTGCGCTTGATCGCGAAGACGTCCTTGACGCCGTTGGTGTCGCCGCTGACCAGGTTCGACGCGTCGGACTCGAACGCAATGGCGCGTGCGTAGCGCTTGTCGTTCGAGATGACGGGGTGAGTCGACGGCCCGTTGGGCAGCCCGCCGTCCGCCGCGCGCGAGATCAGCAGCGTCGTCTGGTCGCGATCGCCGGCGTGGGCGGCCGCGGGAGCGATCGCCGCTGCGGTGAGTGCTGTCGCCGCGAGCGCGGCCGTGCGATGTCGTTTCCCTGCCAGGGTCATCCGTTTCCCTTCCGTTGAGAGGAAAGGCTGGGGTTCCCGAGATCACGCTCCCGACGCGCTGTGGGGCGAACGTATGAACCTTGGCGGCGCGGGACCTGTCAGGAACTTGTGCGCGCTAGTCGCGCAGCAGCATCCGGAGCACCGGCTCGGCCCGCTGGGCGTCGGGCTGCTCGCCGGTGATCAGGTCGAGGTAGGTGTACGACTCGATCAGCCGCACGATCACGTAGGCCACCTCGTGCAGGTCGACCGGCAGGTCCAGGCGGCCGGCGTCGGTCTCGTCGCGCAGGAGCGCCTCGATCGCCCCGATCAACCGTGGCTGGAAGTCCGTGTCGTGCCGCGTCAGCAACCGCATCGCCAGCTCGCCCTCCTCGGCCAGCCAGCGGCGCATGCCCTCGTTGGAGATCACGTCGTCGAGGAAGCGGGTGACGACCTTCACGATCCGCTCGGCGCCGGTGGCCCGGGTGCGGCGGTCGACGTTCTCGAGCGTCCGCGACGCGAGCGACCAGATCACCTCGACCATCAGCTGCTCGCGCGAGCCGACCCAGCGGTAGAGCGTCACGCGGTTGACGCCGAGCTCGTCGGCCAGCCCGCTCATGTCGATCCGCTCCGCCGACAGGAACTTGCGCCGCGCCAGCCGGAACGCGTCGAGCGGCGTGGGCCGGCGGAACTCGCCCGCGCTGGCGAGCTGGATCTGCAACTTGGTGCTGGGCGTTGGCCGCGAGCGCCGCGGCCGGTCCGTGGCGGCCATGTGTTGCGGAGCTTCGCACTTCGCGGTCCGCCGCTACAGTCCCGCCGCGTGTTGCAATACCCGCACCGCCTGGCGATCCAGACGCGCTGGAAGGACAACGACGTGTACGGCCACGTCAACAACGTCGAGTACTACTCGTACTTCGACACCGCGATCAACGCGTGGCTGATCCGCGAGGGCGGACTCGACATCGAGCACGGCGACGTGATCGGACTATGCGTCGAGTCGCACTGCGAGTTCCGCGCCGCGCTCACGTTCCCCGAGACGATCGAGGTCGGCCTGCGCGTCGGGCGCCTCGGCAAGTCGAGCGTCCGCTACGAGCTCGCCGTCTTCCGCGAGGGCGGCTCCGAGGTGACCGCGGAGGGGCACTTCGTGCACGTATTCGTCGACCGCGAGAACCGGCGCCCCACGCCGATCCCGCCCCGGCTCCGCAGCGCCCTCGAGCGCCTTCAGCTGCCGGCCCCCGAAGAGGTCTCGCCCTAGCTAGGCGATCAGGATCGGGGTTCCGACCTCGACCCGGTCGTACAGGTCGATCACGTCGGAGGGGTTCATGCGCACGCAGCCGTGCGAGGCGCGGCTGCCGAGCGAGCCGATGTCCTTCGTCCCGTGGAAGCCGACGGACCCGGAGATGCCGACCCAGCGCGCCACCAGCGGGTTCTGGGGTGATCCACCGGGGATCGTCTTGCCCGCCATCGATCCCGCCCAGTCGGAGTCGGGCACCTGCCAGACGGGGTTCTTCTCCTTGCGGTCGACCGCGAACCGGCCCTTCGGGGTCGGGTACTTGGCCTGCCCGACCGCGACCCGGTAGGTCTTCGCCACGTCGCCGTCCTTGAACACGCGCACGGTCTGCGCGTCGTGGTCGACGGTGATGACCGTCGGGTTCTTGGCCCAGACGTCGCGCTCGGTCACCGTCGGCTTGACGACGGCCACCTTGGCCTTGACCTTGCGGCTGCTGCCGGGGCTCCGGAACGCGCGCACGATGCGCTTCTCGATCGCCTCGGGCTTCGAGAGCTTGCGGCCGTTGCGGGCCGGGCTGACCGCGACGTCGGTGACCTCGAGCGACAGCTCGGCGTTCACCGGCGCCCGGTTGACGTCCTTGGCCAGCCCGTCGACGAACTTGTCGACGGCGCGACGGTTGACGCTGATCGCCGCCTGCTCGTCCTGGTCGACGGAGCCACCGGAGATCTCGCGCCAGCCGCGGCCGATGAAGCTGCCCTCGCGGCTCCGGGCCAGCGCGTCGTCGACCGCGCCCGCCAGGTCGACCTTCACGCCCGCCTCGTCGGCGGTCATGCGCTTGGTCTTGCCCTTGACGCGCACCTTGACCGGGCGCCGGGAGGGCGTCCCGATCTGCTGCTCCAGGCGCGCGATCGCCGCCTCGCGCTTCATCCCGCCGATGTCGACCCCGCCCACGGTGATGCCGTCGGCGATCTTGTCGGAGGACCCGTTGGCGACGACGGCGAGCGCGCCCACCGCCATCAGGAGGAGGAGCGCGAACGCGCCGGCGAGGGCGACGCCGCCCATGCGGCGGCGCCGCCGGCGGCGCGCTTTCTGGCGCCGGACATCGTTCGCCGACGGGCGCCGGGGGCGTCCGGACGGTACGGGCGGGGGAGCGGACAAGTCGCCCAGGGTACCCACGATGGGTAAGCGCGATGCAATTTTCCGTGCGCGGAAGAGGGGTTCCGGCGCATTCGGCGCATGCGCGCCCGGCCGTTCACCTACGCTCAGCTCCGATGGCGATGACCGGCGTCGAGGTCGTGGAGACCGCGCGGGAGCTGGCCGCGGCGGCTGCCGAGGCCGCACCGAGCACCGAGGAACGCCGGCGCCTGCCGCCCGAGCTCGTGGCCGCGCTGGCCGACGCCGGCGTCTACCGGCTGCTCGTCCCGGAATCCGCCGGCGGGCTCGAGGCGCACCCGCGGGTGCTGGTCGAGGTGGTCGAGGCGCTCGCCCGCGGGGACGGGGCCGTCGGCTGGTGCGCGGCCATCAACGCGACGAGCGGCCTGCTCGCGGGGTACCTGCCGCCGGCCGCGGCGCGCGAGATCCATGCCGACCCGCGCGCGATCAGCGGCGGCGTGTTCGCGCCCAGGGGCCGGGCGGTCCCCGGCGACGGCGGCTTCACGGTGACCGGCCGCTGGCCGTTCGCCAGCGGCTGCCAGGACTGCACATGGCTGATGGGCGGCTGCGTCGTCGACGACGGCGAGGGCGGGGTCCTGACCCTGCCGAGCGGCATGCCCGACGTCCGGCTCGCGCTGGCGCCGGCCGCCGAGTTCGCGATCCACGACACCTGGCACGTCATGGGGCTTCGCGGGACCGGGAGCCACGACATCGAGCTGTCGGGCGCGCACGTCCCGGCCGAGCACACGGCGTCGTTCTTCACCGAGCCGCCCACGGCGACCGGGCCGCTGTACGCGTTCCCGCTGTTCGGGCTGCTGGCGCTGGCCATCGGAGCCGTCGGGCTGGGGATCGCACGAGGCGCCCTCGACGACATCGCGGGGATGGCCGGCGGCAAGACGCCCACCGGCAGCCGCCGCACCCTGGCGGAGCGTCCCGCCACCCAGGCGGAGGTCGCCCGGTCGGAGGCGCGCCTGCGTGCCGCGCGGGCGCTGCTGCTGGAGTCGGTCGACGACGCGTGGGAGAGCGCCACCGCCGACGGCGAGGTGCCGGTCGACAAGCGGGGCGCGCTGCGGATGGCCGCGACCCACGCGGCCGCCGCCGGCGCGGAGGTGACGGCCGCCGCCTACGGGCTGGGCGGAGGGTCGGCCGTGTACGAGCGCAGCGCGCTGCCGCGGCGATTCCGGGACGCCAACGTGGCCACCCACCACATGCTCGTCGCCCCCGCCACGTGGGAGCTGACGGGCCGCCTGATCCTCGGTCTGCCGACCGACGCGACGCAGCTCTGACCGCTCGTCCGTGATCCATTGCGCCGCGAGGCGCGAAATGAAGTCGGTATGAGGATCGCCATCGTGGGCGCCGGCGTGTCCGGTCTGACCGCGGCCCATCTGCTTCACCGACGCCATGACGTCACCGTCTTCGAGGCGAACGCCTACGCGGGCGGTCACACGAACACCGTCCGGGTCGACACCGAGCACGAGACCCATCACGTCGACACCGGCTTCATCGTCTTCAACGACCGCAACTACCCGAACTTCGAGCGGCTGATCGGCGAGCTCGGCGTGGCCTGGCAGCCGTCCGACATGAGCTTCGCGGTGAGCGACGAGCGCGGCGACTTCGAGTACGCGAGCACGTCCGCGAACGGCCTGTTCGCCAAGCGCGCCCACCTGGCCTCGCCGCGGTTCCACCGGATGATCGCGGACGTGGTGCGCTTCCAGCGGGCGGCGCGCGAGCTGCTGGCCGGCGGCGACCGCCGCGGCCCGTCGCTCGGCCACTGGGTCGAGAGCCTGCGCTTCTCGCGGCCGTTCATCGACCGCGTGATCGTCCCCCAGGCGTCCGCGGTGTGGTCGGCCGACCCGCGCCAGATGTGGGCGTTCCCCGCGCGCTTCCTGGCCGAGTTCTTCGACAACCACGGGATGCTCGCCCTGCGCGACCGGCCGCGCTGGCGCACGATCACCGGCGGATCGGCCCGCTACGTCGACGCGCTGGTCAAGCCCTGGCGCCACGCGCTGCGGCTCGGCACGCCGGTCCAGGCGATCCACCGCGCCGGCGACCACGTGCTGGTCAAGCCGCGCGGCGGGGAGGCGGAGCGCTTCGACGAGGTCGTCGTCGCCACCCACTCGGACCAGGCGCTGGCGATGCTGGCCGACGCGACCGACCGGGAGCACGAGCTGCTCGGCGCGATCCCGTACCAGCCCAACCAGGCCGTCCTGCACACCGACGAGAGCCTGCTGCCGCGCCGCCGCCGGGCGTGGGCGAGCTGGAACTACCACCTGCTCGACGACCCGCCCGGCAAGTCGACCGTGACCTACCACATGAACCGCCTCCAGTCGCTGGACGCGGACCGGGAGTTCTGCGTGACGCTCAACCGCAACGGCGCGGTGGACCCGGAGAAGGTGATCCGGACGATCGACTACTCGCACCCGGTCTTCACGCAGGCGGGAGAAGACGCGCAGCAGCGGTTCGACGAGATCAGCGGCGTCGGCCGGACGCACTTCTGCGGCGCGTACTGGGGCTGGGGCTTCCACGAGGACGGCGTCAGGAGCGGCATGCGCGTGGCCGAGCGGCTGGAGGCGCGCGCGTGACCGCGAGCGCGATCTACGACGGGACCGTGCGCCACCGCCGCTACGCGGAGCACTTCAACGAGTTCGAGCACGGGCTCGCGCTGGCCTACGTCGACCTCGACGAGCTGCCTTCGCTGCTCGGCGGGCGCCTGGCGCGCGGCGGCCCGCGAGCGGTGCGCTACGACCGCCGCGACTACCTCGGCGACCCGGCCGAGCCGCTGTCCGAATCGGTGCGCTCGCTGGTCGCGGAGCGGACCGGCGCGCGGCCCGAGGGCCCCGTGCGGCTCCTCACGCAGCTGCGCTCGTTCGGCCACTGCTTCAACCCGGTCAGCTTCTACTACTGCTTCGAACCGGACGGCGAGCGCCTGGAAGCCGTGGTGGCCGAGGTGACCAACACCCCCTGGGGCGAGCGCCACGCGTACGCGCTGCGCCGGGCACCGGACAGCGAATCGCCCGTGGTCCGCGGCGAGTCGGGCAAGGCGCTGCACGTGTCGCCGTTCATGACGATGCACGAGCGCTACTCGTGGCGAGTCGCGACACCCGGCCCGATGCTGTCGGTCCACATCGAGAACCATCGCGACGGCGAGCTGGCCTTCGACGCCACGCTGTCGATGCGCCGCCGCGCGCTGACCCGGCGCACGCTGGCCGACGTGACGCTGCGCTACCCGGTCGCCACCGCGCGCGTGCTCGCGCTGATCTACGGGCACGCGCTCGCACTGAAGCTGAAGGGCCTGCGCGTCTACCCGCATCCCGCGGAGGGGGCGGCCGCATGATCGACCGCATCGCCCGCCGGATAGCCGAGATGTTCCTGACCCGGCTGGCGACCGGGCACCTGGTGATCGTCGAAGACGGCGTGGAGAGCTCGTACGGGTCCGGCCCGCCGAGCGCCCGTGTCGTGGTGCGATCGCCGCGGGTCTGGCGCAAGCTGCTCCGCGGCAGCCGCGGCCTGGCCGAGTCGTACTTCGACGGCCTGTGGGACTCGCCCGACGTGACCGGGGTCATCCGGCTGGCGGCACGCAACGTGCAGGGCCTCGATCGCTTCCGCGCGCGCCTGACCCCCCTCCGCGCGCCCTTCCAGAAGCTGCGCGCGCGCATCCTCCCCAACACGCGCGCGCGCAGCCGGAAGGCCATCGCCGCGCACTACGACCTGGGCAACGACCTGTTCGAGCTGATGCTCGACCGCACGATGATGTACTCGTCGGCGTTCTTCGCCCGGCCGGAGATGTCGCTCGAGCAGGCGTCGGTCGCGAAGCTCGACCTGATCTGCGACAAGCTCGACCTCGGGCCCGACGACCACGTCGTCGAGATCGGCACGGGCTGGGGCGGGTTCGCCGCGCACGCGGCGCGCACGCGGGGCTGCCGCGTCACGACCACCACGATCTCGAGCGAGCAGCACAGCTACGCGCTCCGCGCCGTTCGCGAGGCCGGCGTCGACCACCTGGTCACCGTGCTGCTGGACGACTACCGCGACCTGACCGGCACCTACGACAAGCTCGTGTCGATCGAGATGATCGAGGCGGTCGGCTGGCGCCATCTGCCGACGTTCTTCCGCAAGTGCTCCGACCTGCTCAGGCCCGACGGACAGATGCTCCTGCAGGCGATCACGATCGACGACCGCGCGTATGAGGTCGAGAAGCTCGGGCGGAGCTTCGCCAACACCTACGTCTTCCCCGACGGGTGCCTGCCGTCCGGCGAGGTGATCGCCCGCTGCCTGTCCCGCGACACCGACATGCAGACGCTGTCGGTCGGCGACCTGACGCCGCACTACGCCGAGACGCTGCGGCGCTGGCGGGAGAACTTCGCGGAGGCGACGAAGGCCCTCGACGGCCTCGGCTACGACGAGCGCTTCCGCCGGATGTGGCGGCTCTACCTGAGCTACTGCGAGGCGGGCTTCGCGGAGCGCCGCATCGGCGTGCAGCAGTTCGCGTTCGTCAAGCCGCGCTACCGGTCGGCGCCGGTGGCCGACCTGCACGCCGTGGCGGACCCGGCGATCAGCGTCGCGGCTGCCGGCTGAACATCTGCCGGGACACGGTGTCCAGCAGGAACGCGGGCCCGCGGGAGAACAGCTTGGCGATCGCGGTCCGCCCGCCGGGCCCGAGCACGTGGTCGTCGTCCTCGATCGCGCCGACGACACGGTCCGCCCACTCGTCCGGCGACACCTTGGTCCAGCTCGACGTGTCCATGTAGCGGCCGTAGACGTCCTCGGTCGCGTCGAGCATGTCGGTGTCGACGCCGGGCGTGACCACGTGCAGGGCGGTCACGCCGGTCCCCTGCAGCTCGCGCCGCAGCGACTCGGTCAGCGCGACGACGCCCGCCTTCGACGCGGCGTACGTGGTCGCCGCCGGGAAGTACGCGTAGCCGCTGATCGACGCGTTGTTCACGACCTTGCCGCGGTCGCGCTCCAGCATCCCGGGGAGGACGAGGCTCGTCAGGTGGGCGACCGCGACCAGGTTGACCTGGAACATCGCGTAGACCTCGTCCATGTCCTGCTCCTCGAGCAGGCCGCCGGTCATCAGGCCGGCGTTGTTGACCAGCAGGTCGACGGCGCGCAGGTCGTCGCCGAGGGCGTCCGCGCAGGCATCGATCGACTCCCGGCTCGAGAGGTCCATCCGCACGGGGCGTACGGTCGCCGTCGCGTGCTCCACCGGGTCGAACTTGTCCGGGTCGCGGACGCCGGCCAGCACCTGGGCCAGCGGCTCGCGGGCCAGGCGCTCGACGATCGCGCGGCCGATGCCGCGGTTCGCTCCGGTGACGAGGGCGGTCGCGCCGTGAAGATCCATTCGACCTTGTCTACGCGGGCCGCCGGATGCCCGATCAGCGCGCCCCGGTGATCCGGGCCCGGGCGCTGCCTCGTAACGACCTTCGATGTCCCGCTCCCGACAGGCAGCCGCGGCAGTGGCCGCGATGCGCGTGGCCTACGGCGCCGCGCTCGCAATCGCACCCGCGCGCACGACGCGCGCCTGGCTCGGGGCGAGCGGCGCCACCCCCGGTGGCAGTGTCGCCGTGCGCGCGCTCGGCGCTCGCGAGGTCGTGCTGCACACCGGCGCCGCGGTCGCGGCGCTGACCGGGGGCGACGCACGCCCGTGGCTTGTCGGCAGCATCGCGGGCGACGCCTCCGACATCGCCTCGACGTTCGGGGCGGGCGACGGGCTGCCCGACGGCGCGCCCGTCAAGACGCTCGTGGTGGCCGGTGCGTCCGCGGCGCTGACCGCCGCGGTGCTGGTGGCACTGGGCCGCTAACCCGCGGCGCCGTTCAGGTGCGCGGTGTCGTTGAACGTGCGCAGCAGGCGCCGCCCGTCCGGCAGCACGACGAGCCGCGAGACGGAGCAGTTGTCCGAGTGGATGAACGCGAACGGCCGGCTGCCCGTGGCCTGCCGGCACACCTCGCCGATGATGCCGCCGTGGAGGAACGCAGCGGCGACCGCGTCCGGGCCGGTCTGCTCGAGGATCGCGTCGATCCCGCGGCGCACGCGCTCGGCCAGCGACTCCATCGACTCGCCGCCGGGGATGACGTCCCAGCGCTCCTCGGTCACGGCGCGCACCGCGATCGGGTCGCGCGACTGCACGCGGATGCGGAACTCGCCGCCCTCCCATTCGCCCAGCCTGACCTCGCGCAGCTCGGGGACGACGACGGGATCGACGCCCATGCGCGCGGCCAGCGGCGCCGCCGTCTGGACCGTGCGCGTGAGCCCGGTGACGAACAGGCCGCTGAACGACTCGCCCGCCAGTCGCTCCGCGACCGCCAGGGCCTGCTCCTGGCCGGCGGGGGAGAGGGGCGGGTCGCCGTGGCCGTCCACCAGCGGGAACGGCTCGCCGGGAATCGCGTCGGCCGACGCGCCGTGGCGGACGAGCACGATCTCCGTCGTGCCCGGCGGCGGCTTGAAGGCGTGCTGGGAGTAGCGCTCGGCCACGGCCGATCAGCGTAGCCGGACGGCTAACCTGCCCCGCCGTGCCCGCCGGCGAGATCGTCACCACCGACTACCACACGGCAGGCGAGCCGTTCCGCATCGTGGTCGACGGCGCCCCGTCGATCCCCGGCGACAGCGTGCGCGACCGCCGGACGCGCGCACAGGAGTCGGTCGACGTCGACTTCGTGCGCTCGCTGCTCTGCAACGAGCCGCGCGGCCATGCCGACATGTACGGCTGCTTCCTGGTCCCGCCGGACGACGACGGCGCCGACCTCGGCGTCCTGTTCTGGCACAAGGACGGGTTCTCCACCGCGTGCGGGCACGGGACGATCGCGCTCGGCGCGTGGGCGGTCGAGTCGGGCCGCGTCCGCGCCGCTCCCGACGGCGTCACCGACGTCACGATCGACGTGCCGTCGGGGCGCGTCGTCGCCGCGGTCAACTGTCGCGGTGGCGAGGTCGAGTCGGTCGCCTTCCGCAACGTCCCCTCGTACGTGATCGACCCCTCCGTGCGGGTCGACACCTATCGCGGCAGCGCGGTTGCCGGCATCGCCTACGGCGGGGCGATCTACGCGTCGGTCGCCGCCCGTGACCTGGGGCTGGGCGTCACCGCCGAGCACTACTCGGAGCTGATCGCGGTGGGCCGGGCGATCAAGCGGTCGCTGGAGGGCAGTGAGGTCGCCCGCCACCCATCCGACGACCGGCTGTCGGGCATCTACGGGACGATCTTCTACGAGGACCTGGGCGACACCGACGCCGGGCCGCGCCAGCGCAACGTCGCCGTGTTCGCCGACGGCGAGGTCGACCGCTCGCCCTGCGGCTCGGGAACCTCCGCGCGCGCCGCGCTGCTCGTCGCCGCCGGCCGCCTGCGCGACGGCGCCGTCTTCACGCACGAGTCGATAGTCGGCACTTCGTTCACCGCGCGGGTGATCGACCGCGTGCAGGCCGACGGACGCGACGCGGTCGTCACCGAGGTCGTCGGCCAGGCGTTCCGCACGGGCGAGCACCGCTTCGTGCTCGATCCCCGCGACCCTGTGGGCACCGGCTTCGTCCTGCGGTGAGAACGGCGGCCCCGGGTACGCTCGGACCTCCCCGAGATCAGGAGCGACCGTGACGAGGAAAGCCGACTTCAACGCCGAGGAATGGTCCACCGTCGTGGAGGGCCCGGTGTACGCGGGACTGCGCGTGATCAGCGCCCACAAGGGAGGGTCGCTGCGCGAGAGCATGGCGGTCGGCCGCGTGTACCAGGAGGCGCGCGCGCAGCAGGGCGAGAGTCAGCTGCTCGACGAGCTGGTCGCCTCGCCGCCGTCGGTCGATCAGACCCGCGTCAAGGAAGCGGGCGGCGGTGCCCAGGCGATCGCCCAGGTCGTCGAGGAGCGCCTGCGCGCGGCGATGCAGATCCTGGAGGAGAAGGGCACGCCCGAGGAGGTCGACGCGTACAAGAAGTTCGTGATGACCGTCGGCCAGGCGGCCGCGAGCGCGCACAAGGAGGGCGGCTTCCTCGGCATCGGCGGCCAGAGGGTCAGCGAGGAGGAGAACAAGGCGCTCGACGAGATCTCGCTGGCGCTGGGCACGCCACCGCAGGCGTAGGAGCGCCCGTGCCGGGCTAGGCTCGGCCTACCTCCGGAGGGGTGGCAGAGCGGTTGAATGCGGCGGTCTTGAAAACCGTTAGGCGGCGTGAGCCGTCTCGAGGGTTCGAATCCCTCCCCCTCCGCTTCCAGTAGCGATTTCGCCGAGCGGCGCCGCGCCAACGCGGCCCCTGACCTGATCCGTCGGGCCCCCAGGGTGCGCAGGAACACCCGACACATTCCGGCGCGACGGATTCGCGCCGGCCATCGAAATCGATCCCCGGGAGGGCCGATTCCCCCATGGATGAAACGAGGACAGAGGACAGCGCACTGCGCCGGCTGGACGAGGATCCGGCGTCGCGCAAGCGCTTCCTGAGAATGGTCGGAGCCGGCGGCGCAGGGGCCCTGGCAATGCTCGTCGCGGCCTGCGGCGGCGACGACGAGGACGGCTCGAACACCGGCCAGAACGCCGGCGGCGGGTCCAGCAGCAGCAACGGATCCGCGACCGACGCGGGTAAGGCGGACCCGGGCATCGCCCAGTTCGGCACCGGCGACGTCGGCATCGCGAAGTACGCGCTGACGCTCGAGTACCTCGAGGCCGACTTCTACAAGCAGGCCGCCGGGAGCGGGATGCTGAAGGGGCAGGCGCTCGAGCTGGGCAAGGCGTTCGGCGAGCACGAGCAGCAGCACGTCGAGGCGCTCGAGTCCATGCTCAAGAAGCTGGGCGAGAAGCTGCCGGACAAGCCGAAGGGCATGTTCCCGCTCGACTCGCAGGACACGATCCTCGACCTCGCGGCGACCGTCGAGAACCTCGGCGCGGCCGCGTACCTGGGTCAGGCCGCGAAGATCAAGGACCCGGAGGTCCTGGCCGCCGCGCTGTCGATCCACTCGGTCGAGGCCCGTCACGCAGCGGCGCTCAACACCGCGCTCGGCAAGGAGGCCACGCCGGACGGCGGGTTCGCCAAGCCGGCGACGGCCGCCGAGGTGCTGAAGGCCGTCAAGCCCTACATCGCCAGCTAAGGAGGCAGACGATGAGTCACACGTACAACACGGCCTCCGACATCGAGGCCGTCGACATCAAGGGCTTCACCCGCAGCTCGTTCATCCTGCGCGGCGCAGTCGCCGCGGGCAGCGTGTACGGCGCCGGGATGGTCGGCCCGTTCGTCCGGCAGGCGTTCGCGCAGGGCGGGGGAGGGGACGTCGAAGTCCTCAACTTCGCGCTCACGCTCGAGTTCCTCGAGACCGCGTTCTACAAGGAGTCCGCGAAGATCGACGGCCTCTCCGAGGACGCGGCGAAGCTGGTCGAGGAGTTCGGCAACCAGGAGCAGCAGCACGTCGACGCGCTGACGAAGACGATCATGGACCTGGGCGGCAAGCCCGTCACGGCCCCGATGGTCGACTTCGGGACGCTCGACAGCGAGAAGGCGTTCCTGAAGCTCGCCGTCACGTTCGAGGACCTCGGCGTGTCCGCCTACAACGGCGCGGCTCCGTCGATCAAGTCCAAGGAGGTGCTCGCGGCGGCCGGCTCGATCGTTCAGGTCGAGGCTCGCCACGCCGCCGCGATCCGGCTGCTGGCCAAGGAAGACCCGGCACCGGAGGCGTTCGACAAGAGCGCAAGCACGAGCGAGGTCAGAAGGCGGTCAAGCCGTTCGTCAAGGCCTGACAGCCCTCGCCGTCGCGCTGCTCCTCCTCCTCGGAGTGGGTTGCGGCGGCGACGACGGTGAACGCTCCTCGAGCGGCGGCGGCCGGATGGCCGTCGCCGTCGAGGACTTCACCTTCATGCCCGCGCGCGTCGAGGTCGACAAGGGCTCGACCGTGGTGTGGCAGAACCGCGACTCGGCTCCCCACACCGCCACCGCGGCGGGCGCGCAGCCGTTCGACACGGGCGTCGTCAAGAAGGGGCAGACGTCGAAGCCGATTCGCTTCGAGCGGCCGGGTGAGTTTCCCTACATCTGCGACCTGCACCCGTTCATGAAGGGCACGGTCGTCGTGCGCTAACGCACGCGGCGGTAGTTCAGCTCGAAATCGAGCTTCAGCTCAGCGCCCAGCTCCTCGCCGCGCTCCCAGCGCCCGCTGAGCGTGTCGCCGTCCTCGCTCAGCTCGCCGACGTAGCGCTGCGGCCAGTCGGGGCCCTCGCGGAAGATCGTCAGCACGCGGTCCTCCAACGTCACTTCGTAGATGCGGTGGACGCCACGCGAGTCGAAGTAGTGCTGCTGCAGCGATCCGCCGGGGCCCGTCGCGCCGTACAGCGAGATGCCGTTCGGGAACTCGGGCCTGTCGATCGTCGAGTGCTGGATCAGGAACCCGCCGCCCTCGAGCCACGTGAACGTGACGTTGCCCTGGTCGTCGAAGCCGGGGACCTCGGAGATCCACTCGCCCACGAGCGGATTCAGCTTGTCGAGTTGGTTTTCGCTCATGCCCTTACGACCTGCGCGGCAGGTCTGATCTCATCGTCTCAGAATCACCTCGATGCGCACGCGCAAGTCAGCCGCGGCCGGATCGGCGCTCTTCCTCGCTCTGGCACCGGGCGGCGCGGCCGGCCTCGTGCCCTGGCTCCTGACCGGCTGGGACTCGAACGACCCGCCGGTCGCGCTGCGGGTGGCCGGGGTCGCGCTGATCGTCGCGGGGGCGGGCTTCCTCCTGCACGCGTTCGCACGCTTCGTGCTGGAGGGAATCGGCACACCGGCGCCGGTCGCGGCGCCGGGGCGCCTGGTCGTGGGAGGCGTGTACCGCTACGTGCGCAACCCGATGTACATCGCGGTCACCGCGACGATCGTGGGCCAGGCGCTGCTGCTCGGCCAGTTCGGGCTGATCGGCTACGCGGCGCTGTTCCTCGCGGTCACCGCGGCGTTCGTCCGCTTCTACGAGGAGCCGGAGCTGACCCGCCGGTTCGGCGCCGAGTACGCCGAGTACTGCCGAGCGGTGCCGGGCTGGTGGCCGCGCCGCCGCCCCTGGCAGCCGCGCGGCCGTCGCTGAAGCCCTACTTCTTCGCGCGCGAGCTGCTCGAGCGCGAGGAGCCGCCGCTGCGCGACGAGCCCGACCGCGTCGACCCGCCGCTGCGCGACGAGCTCGACCGTGACGACGAGCTGCTCCGGGACGAGCTGCTGCGTGCCGAGCCCGACCGCGTCGACCCGCCGCTGCGCGAGCCCGACCCGCTCGAGCGTGACGACGTCGACCGCGAGCCGCTCGACCGCGACGAGCTCGACGTGCCCGACTTGCGCGCGCGTGTGGTCGCGCCCTTCTTCGCAGCGGCACTGCGCTTGGCCGTCGCCCGCTTACGCGTGGCCGCGCCCTTCTTCGCCGCCGCCGAACGCGACTTCGACGAGCTGCCGCCGCGCACCTTGCTGTCGAGCTCGTCAGCGAGGCCGCGCAGCTCGTCGACCGTGCCTTGCACGAGCCGCGGGGCGTTGGTGCCCGCCTCTGCGATCGCGCGCGCCGCGCGCTTGCGCATGCCGCTGTCGCGCAGGCGCTTGAAAAGGTCTCTGTCCAGGGCCGACTTGGCCATCCGTCTCCTCCTCCACCTTGGTTGTGGGCGTCGTATTTCTACTCGCGCTGCGCGCGCTTCTGCGCCGCGGTCGCGCGCACGGCGCGGATTGTTAAGTGCGACGACGGGCCCGCGACTTCCTCTGCCCGCACCTGTTCTGGCGTGACCGATGAACATGATCAGGACATCCCTTCTCGTCGCGCTGGTCACCCTCGCCGTGGCCGCGCCCGCCCACGCCTCCGGATCGCAGGAGTCGATCTTCCAGGACGACGCGGCGCTGCTGGGCGACAGACAACACGAAGCGCGAGCAGACGCTCGACGAGCTTCAGGCGCTCGGCGTCGACACCGTCCGCGCGCTCGTGCTGTGGAACCGCTACGCGCCCGACGCGACCAGCTCGACCAAGCCGGCGGGCTTCGACGCCTCCGATCCCGACGCCTATCCCGCCGGGAACTGGGCGCGCCTCGACGCGTTCGTGCAGGGCGTGCAGGCGCGCGGCATGCAGGTGCTGCTGACGCCGACCGGCCCGGGCCCCGGCTGGGCCTCGGACTGCTCCGGCAACTACGAGGCACGTCGCATCTGCAAGCCCAACCCGCACGAGTACGGCGCGTTCGTCGCCGCGCTCGGCTCGCGCTACCCAGGCGTCCGGCGCTGGTCCTTTTGGAACGAGCCGAACCAGGGCGGCTGGCTGACGCCGCAGTACACGATCACCAGCAAGGGCGCGACGCCGTACGCGCCGCACCGCTACCGCGAGCTGGTGAAGGTCGCGAGCGCCGCGCTCGGGTCGAGGGGCCACTCGGGCGACCAGCTCCTGCTCGGGGAGACCGCGCCGATCGGCCGCACCACCGGCGAGCTGGCGAAGCGATCGATGCCCCCTGTCGACTTCTGGCGGGAGCTCATGTGCCTGGACAGCAAGGGGCGCAAGCTGACCGGCTCGGTCGCGTCGGTGCGCGACTGCACCGCGCCCGGGAAGTTGGCCGTCTCCGGCATCGCCCACCACCCGTACACGAAGGGCGCGGGCAAGTCCCCCACCGAGACGGGCGGATCGCGCGACATCACGCTTGCGTCGATCGGTCGCCTGTACCTGTGGGTCGACCGCGGCGCGCGCGCCGGCCGTGTGCCGAGCCGGCTGCCGGTCTACTCCACCGAGTTCGGCTTCCAGACGAACCCGCCCGACAAGACGGCCGGCGTGTCGCTGAGCGCGCAGGCCCAGTACCTCAACCAGGCCGACTACATGTCGTGGCGCGACAGCCGACTGCGCAGCGTCGCCCAGTACGAGATGTTCGACGAGCACGACACGGGCGCGTTCCAGACCGGGCTGCGCTTCGAGGACGGCCGGGCCAAGCCGGGGCTCGACGCATACCGGCTGCCCGTGTGGGCGTTCAAGCGCGGGACCTACACGTACGTGTGGGGGATGGTCCGGCCGGCGCGCGGCGCGCAGCGGACGGCGACCGTCGAGTACTACGACGCGAGCGCTCGCGCGTGGAAGCGCGTGCGCACGGTCACCGTCGGCGGATCGGCGAGCCGGTTCATCTACCTGCGCACGCACGCGCGCGGCAAGTACTACCGCATCGTCAGCGGCGAGCAGCTCAGCCGGAAGGCGGTTCCGAAGTAGGCCGGGAGCCGACCGCTACGCGGCGAGATCGTCGAACGGGCGCTGCTTGCCCGCGTCGATCTCGAACCAGACGTGGGTGGACCCCTCGTAGGTCCCCCAGCGGTCGGTCAGCTGTTCGACCAGGTGCAGGCCCCAGCCGCCGACGCGCGACAGGTCGCCGTCGCGCTCGACAGGGGTGAAGCCGGCGCCCTGATCGATGATCTCCGTGCGGATGCTTTCGTCCGTGCGCGTGATCTCCAGGCGCACGGGACCCTCGCCGCCGTACTTGACGCTGTTCGTGACGAGCTCGGAGACGAGCAGCGTCATGTCGGGCAGCACGTGCTCGGGCAGACTCGGCTCCAGCTGAGCCAGCGAGTCCCTTGCCTGAGCCGGCGCCTCGAGTGATCTCGGCAGCTCGAGGGTTTGAGTGGTGCCTGCCATCGCCCGGATTTATACCCATCTTGCCGAGCATTTCCACATGCTTGGTGTGACACTTGCACGTTCAAGCAAGCGCGGCCGGATTTGGCTCTGGAATGGGGATCAGGAGCCGGGGCGGGGGAACTGAGTGCGCATCATGCGATCCCACATCCGGTCGCTGAGCAAACGTCTCTGCGCCATCAGTAGCTTGGCTGACGGGGTGACCGTGTAGCGCGGCCGGGGGCGCCGCGAGGAGATCGCCTTGTCGATGACCTTGGCCACCGCCTCCGGAGGCCCGCCGAGCTTGGCCGCCGGGCCCTCGTAGATGCCTGCGGTGGCCTTACCAACCGCGTCGTTGAACTTCGCGTAGTCGTCGCCGTCCGCCGACCCGTTGCCGATCGACCCGGCCGCCGTCCCACCGAAGTTCGTGACGATCAGCCCTGGCTCGACCAGCACCACGTCGACGCCGAAGCCCTTGACCTCGTAGCGCAGCGCGTCGGAGATCGCCTCGACCGCGTACTTGGTCGCGTGGTAGAAGCCGCCGCCGGGGAAGACCAGCTTGCCGCCCATCGACGAGAGGTTCACGACCCGGCCCCAGCCCTGGCGCCGCATGCCGGGCAGTACGAGCTGCGTCAGCTGGACCAGGCCGAACACGTTGGTCTCGAACTGCTTGCGCACCTTGTCCATCGGCACGCTCTCGACCGCTCCGCTCTGGGAGTAGCCCGCGTTGTTGATCAGCACGCCGACGGCGCCCTCGGCCTGCTCCACCTCGGCGACCGCCGCCTTCATCGACGCCTCGTCCTCGACGTCGAGCGAGAGCGTCTTGCAGCCCTGGTCGGCCAGCTCGGACAGCTTGTCCTTGTCGCGTGCCGACGCGTACACGGTCCAGCCGTTCTTCGCCAGCCGGGCGGCTGTCGCGTGCCCTATGCCGGAGGAGCAGCCGGTGATCAGAACCGCCTTGGATTCGGCCATGGGTGCGCAGGCTACAGTGGCCCGGGTGACCGGTCCACGGATCTTGCTCGTAGAGGACGAGCCGTCGATCTTCGAGCCGTTCTCGAAGGCGCTGTCACGGGAGGGGTTCGAGCCGACGGTGGCCACGACCGTCGCGAAGGCGATCGAGATCGCTGAGCGCATCGACCCCGATCTCGTGCTGCTCGACCTGAACCTGCCGGACGGCGACGGTCGCGACGTCGCCCGCGCGCTCCGCCGCCGGGGCGACACGCCGATCATCATGGTCACCGCGCGGGGGACCGAGACCGACCGCATCGTCGGCCTCGAGCTGGGGGCCGACGACTACGTCGTCAAGCCGTTCTCCAGCGCCGAGGTGATCGCGCGCATCCGCGCCGTTCTGCGCCGCACGCAGCGGCGCGACGAGCCGATGCAGGCCGTCCGGATCGGCGGCCTGGAGCTCGACCCGTCGGCGCGGCGGGTGGTGCTGGACGGCAATGAGATCGACCTCTCGCGCAAGGAGTTCGACCTGCTGGTCGCGCTCGCCGGCCGCGCCGGCCGTGTCGTCACGCGCGACGACCTGATGGCCGAGGTGTGGGACGAGAACTGGTTCGGGTCGACGAAGACGCTGGACGTACACGTGGGGTGGCTGCGGCGCAAGCTCGGCGACGACCCGTCCACGCCTCGCTATCTGCACACGGTGCGCGGCGTGGGATTCCGCTTCTCCGCGCCCGAGGAGCTCTAGGGCGTCGTTGAGCCTGCGGCGCGCCCTCCTGCTGGCGTTCGCCTACGTCCTGCTGCTGGCGATCGTCTCGTTCGGGATCCCGCTCGGCCTGGCGCTGCGCGACCGGGTCGACTCGGAGGTCCGGTCGCAGGCGCGCAGTCAGGCGGACCTGGTGGCGGCGTCGGCGGCCGACCAGCTCGGGACGAGGGACGCGGAGGCGCTCGCCCAGCTGGCGCTGCGATCGGCGGAGGCGGTACGCGGGCGCGTGCTGATCGTGGACGCGCGCGGGCAGGTGCTGGCCGACAGCGCGGGGGCCGACCAGGTCGGCGTGTCGTACGCGCGGCGGCCGGAGATCGCGTCCGCGCTGCGCGGGCGGCCGTACCAGGACCAGCGCCGCAGCGACACGCTCGACGCCGAGATCCTGGCCACCGCCGTCCCGATCGTGCGCGCGGGACGGCCGACGGGCGCCGTGCGGATCACGCAGGACGTCGACGCGGTCAGCGACTCCGTGCGCTCGGCGTCGCTGGGGCTGGTGCTGGTGGCCGCGCTGGTGCTGGCGATCGGCTTCGCCGCGGGCATCGTGATCGCCCGGCGGCTGTCCGCCCCGCTGGCGGCGCTCGAGGGCACGGCACGAGAGATCGCCGGCGGCGACCTGGAGCGGCGGGCGCCGGTGGCGGGGACGGTCGAGCAGCAGTCGCTCGCCCGATCGTTCAACGAGATGACCGCGCGGCTGGCGGACGCGCTGCGGTCGCAGCGCGAGTTCGTCGCGGACGCGTCCCACCAGCTGCGCACGCCGCTCAGCGGATTGCGGCTGCGCCTCGAGGAGGCGCGCGCGTCGCGGCTGCCCGACGACGCGGCGCACGAGGTCGACGCTGCGATGCGCGAGGTCGACCGCCTGTCGATGACCGTCGACGAGCTGCTGCTCCTGTCCCGCGCCGGGGAGCGCGACGCGCCGGCGGAGCGGCTCGACCTGAGCGAGCTGGCGCGCGCCACGGCGGCGCGCTGGGCGAAGGCGGCTGCGGAGCGGGGGATGGCGGTCGAGGTCGACGCCGACGGCACGGCCGCGGCGTGGTCGGCCCGCGCCGACGTGGAGCGCGCCCTCGACACGCTCGTCGAGAACGCGCTCGCCTACTCGAATGACGGCGGGACCGTGACGATCGCCGCGGCGCCGGGGCGGCTGTGCGTGATGGACCGAGGTCCGGGGTTCGCGACGGGTGAGGAGGAGCAGGTCTTCCAGCGCTTCCATCGCGGCAGCGCGGGTCGCGGTGGGGCGCGCGGGTCGGGCCTGGGGCTGCCGATCGCACGGGCGCTGATGGAGCGCTGGGGCGGGGGCGCGTACGTGCAGAACCGCCCGGGGGGCGGCGCGATGGCCGTGCTGGAACTACCGGAGCAGGGCTTTACCGAGGCTTTGCCGTCGCCGGGCTAGCGTGGGTCCCATGACGCCGCGCACCACCTACGCCTGGATCGCTCTCGCGTTCGTCGGCGTGCTCGTGGCGGCGGGCGCCTCGCTGGCCGCGAGCAAGCTCGCGAGCCAGGACATCGGCCTGGCCGGCGAGCCGCTGACCGCGGGCGACGATCTGGCGCCGGCCACCGAGCGACCGGCCCAGCCCGACGACGCCGCCGCCGAGCGCAGGCGCACGCGGCGCAAGCGGGCCGCAGCCGAGCGGCGGCGCGAGCGCGCGACCGCCAAGCGGCGCCGCGAGCGTGAGCGCAGCAACCGCGGCTCAGGCGGCGCCGGAGCGCCGACCGACCCCGGCACAGCCTCCCGCGCAGGCCGTCCCGGTCGTCCCGCCCTCGGGCGGCGGCGAGTCCGGCGACGACGATGGCGGCGGCAGCAACAGTGGTAGCGGCAGCAGCGGGAGTGGCAGCTCCGGCGGCGGTGACGACAGCAGCGGCAAGGGCCGCGGCCGGGGTGGAGACGACGGCGCCGACGACTGAGCCGAGCCCAGCCGCCGGCGCCCTCTACTTCCTTACCTGCTGACCGCGCGCAACGACTTGGCCACCCGGGTCGGGCTCCCCGTGAAGCCGATCAGGTCGCCGAGCGTGAACTCCGTGACGGTCGCCGGGTCGATCCCGAGCTTGCGCAGACGCCGGCCCGCGCGGCGCACGTTGGCGCCGTCGGCCTTGATCCGCTGTTCGCTCGCACGCAGCGCCGCGAAGTCGACCGGCGCCGTCGCATCGGTGTACCCGTTCCTCGCCCACCCGCGCAGCACCGAGCAGTAGCTCGTCCGGAACTTCGGCAGTGCCCGCACCGTGTCGATGAAGTCACGCCACGCGGTCGCGCCGGCGGCGAGCGTCGGCTCGGTGGCGCCGAGAGACTGCAGCGACCTCGCGTAGCGATCGATCACGCTCTGCGCCGGGCGGACCATCGCCTGGGCCAGGCCCATGTTCAGGAGCAGGTTGGCCTCGTCCTGACGGTCGTTTGGCACGTCGAGCCGTCCGCAGGCCTGCTCCTGGTCGACGTAACGCCGCACCGATCGCAGGATGGAGCGCTCCCTCCTGGCGAACGCGATGCCGGCGAACCGGGCCGCGGCCCGGTAGGAGAGGGCCTGGTCGCCGGGGCGAGCGCACGACGAGCGCACGAAGCGCGCCCTGAGCGTCCTGTCGCCGGCTCCCAGCAGGCGGACCTCCAGTACCGCCGTGCAGACGACGCCCTGGCGGTTCAGGTCGTCATACAGGAACAGCCAACGGGTCCTGCTTACCTTTTCCCCGACCGAGATGCGGGCTTCGACGAGCCGCCTGTCCCGGTCCCGAAGCTGCTTGTTCAAGAGCTTGGTCGCCTGTCTTACGGCGACCTTCTCCGACAGCGTGCGCGCGCTGGCCGTGCTGGCCAACACGAGCGATCCCAGCAAGGAGAGCACGACCAACATTGCGCAATGCGCGCGCAGCCGGCGGCCCCTGCCGATCCCCTGTCCGTTCAACTGTCCCTCCCGACGTTCGCGTCGATCGATCCGTGATCGCGGATCCGTGCAGGAGAAAACGTACTTGTGGTTTGCGCGGTGCACAAGTGCCAACCATGCGCGCCGGGCGCACGGAGTGACCGCGCGCTAGGACTCTTCGTCGCCGGAGTCGTCGTCCGAATCGACGCCGGAGGGGCCCTGGGCGTCAGCCGTTTCCGGCGCGCGCTCCTCGAGATCGAACTCGTTGGGCTGCTCCTCTTCCTCCTCGTCGGGCAGCTCCATCGCGCCGGGCACTCCTTCGGCCTTGGTCTTCTGATCCCAGTCGTCGCGGGTGTCCGCGATGTCCTTCTTCAGGTCGTCGGACGGCTCCTGGATCCGGTCGGCGTCTTCCTGGAGCTCGTCGGCCCTCTGCTCGTGGCTCTCCATCGTCCCCTCGTCGCTAGTCGGAGGCGGCCCGCTCGGCGCGGGCTCGCTCCTCGAGCTTCTCACGCAGGTACCGCGCCTTGTCGGCACGGGCGGCGACCTGCTCGCCGGTGTCGTCGTCGGCTGGGAGGCTCTCGGCCTCCTCGCGCAGCGCGCGCTCGCGCTTCAGCTGGTCGAGCCGCAGCTCCTCGGTCGTGGGATCGGCGTCGTCGGGCGCGGTCATGCCGCCTCCGAGAGGCCTTCCAGCTCGCGGGTCATCGCCAGGCGCTTGAGCGCCTCGCCCTCGATCTGGCGGACACGCTCGGGCGACAGCCCGAGCCGGCGGCCGGTCTCGCGCAGCGGCGTGGGGTCGTCGCCGTTGATGCCGTAGCGCAGCTTGACGACGTTGCGCTCGCGCTCGGGCAGGTGCTGGAGCGCCGACCGCAGAGCCTCCTGGCGGAGTGAGACGTCGACCTCCTCGGAGGGCTCGGGATCGTCGCTCGGGAGCAGGTCGCCCAGTGCGGTCTCGCCCTCCTCGCCGACCGGCCGGTCGAGCGACGTGATCGTGCGGATCGTGTCGCGCGCCTCCTCGATCTGGTCGAGTGGCAGCTCGGTCTCCTCCGAGATCTCATCGTCGGTCGGCTCGCGGCCGAGCTTGGCGTGCAGCTCGCGCGACGCGCGCGCGATCTTGCGCTCGCGCTGCCCGATGTGAACCGGGATGCGGATCGTGCGCGCCTTGTTGGCGATGCCGCGCTGGATGGCCTGCCGGATCCAGAACGTCGCGTAGGTGGAGAACTTGTAGCCGCGGCGCCAGTCGAACTTCTCGGCCGCGCGGATCAGGCCCAGGATGCCCTCCTGGATCAGGTCGAGCAGCTGGAGGTCCTGGCCCTGGTACTTCTTCGCGATCGAGACGACCAGGCGCAGGTTGGAGTTGATCATCTGCTCCTTGGCGGCGGGGTCGCCGCGCTCGATCCGCTTCGCCAGGCTGACCTCTTCCTCGGCGTTGAGCAGCGGGTAGCGCCGGATCTCGTTGAGGAAGATCTGGAGCGCGTCGGTCGTGACGCCGGCCAGCTCGGTGTTGCCGACGCGCGTCGGCGTCGGTGGTGGTGCGCCCGCAGTCGTCGGACAGCTCGATGCCGCGGGCGTCGATCTGGTCGTGGATCTGCTGGATCTCGTCGTCGCTCAGGTCGGCGTCCTGGAGGACGTCGGCCAGGTCGGAGAGGTTCACGCAGGCGTGATCCTCGTTGCGCTCGATGAGTGACTCGACGCGGGCTTGAATGGTCTGGTCGATGGCCATGTCGCTGGGGTTAGCTCTCGTCCGGGTCGGGGTTCAGGCCGCGGTGGCTGGTCCCGGGTCCGGCTCCGTCGGCACGTCCGGCTCGACCGGCGTCGGCTGCTCGGCCGGCTGCGGGTCAGGGACGGCGGGGCCGTCCGGCTGCGGATCCGGGCTCGGCGGCTGGTCCGGCGGGGCCGGGTTGGGCGACGGGTCCGGCATCGGCTGCTCGGGAAAGGGTGCGTTCGGGATTTCCATGCGGTCCAAAATGACTACCCCGGGTCACGCCGGGCAAATCCTTGTGGGAACGCGCCTGCGGGGCGGTCAGAGCCGGCCCGCGACCGCGGAGGCGAGGGTCTCTGCGATCGGTCCCACCGGCAGTCCGCCGATGTCACCGGAGGCCGTGACGACCGTGGCCTTCCCGCCGTCGCTGCGGACCTGAGCGTCGAGCGTCACCCCCACCGGGTCGTCGTCCCAGGGCAGGATTCCGCTGGCCATGCGGTCCATGAAGTTGCCGAGCGGGCTGCCGAGGCGATCGGCCGCGTACTGGGTCAGCTCGTCGGGGGTCGAGCGGGCCTGCATGACCATGCGGTAGGTGCCCTCGCCCTCGCCGCGGGTGAGCACGAACCGGTCGACCCGGAACGGGCCCGTGCGGACGGCGCTCAGCTCGGCGTCGACCTCGTCGAAGCGGTCGAGCCGGTCGAACACGTCGGTGTTCTGGGCCGGCAGGTCGAACCGCAGGTTCTTCGCGCGGATCTCGATCCGGTCGCCGTGACCGTCGATCAGCCGGACCGCCGGGAGCGCGTGGACCTCGACGTGGGCGGAGCCGCCCTTCTCCGTCAGCCGGTCCTCGACCTGGCTCGACACGTAGGCCGGGATCGCGATCTGGCTGCCCAGCGCCAGGAGGGCGATGACGACTGCGACTGTGACGATCGCGTTCCGGCGCATACAATCGGGACTTCTTCAGGGAGAGGTGGCCGAGTGGCTGAAGGCACTCGCCTGCTAAGCGAGTAACGGGCGCAAGTTCGTTCGCGGGTTCGAATCCCGCCCTCTCCGTTTTCGATCTTCGGATTTTCGAGCTTACGCGCGCGCGTCTATGCGCGCGAGAGCTCGTAGTCGCCGAAACGCCGCGGATCGCGGGCGATCCGGCGGCAGTACGAGTCGCCGTATTCGCAGTCGTAGGCGCTCGCGAGGAGCACGATCTTCGTGCGCACGGAGGCGCGCAGCTCGGACAGGCGCTCGCTCGCGTCGCTGCCCGGCTCGGGGTCCGAGCGGTCGAGCAGGTTCGCGAACTTGACGAACGACGCGATCTTGGCGGTGCGCTGCTCGCGGCTCATGTCGTCCCAGCACGGAGAGAGCTCGCGCCCGAAGAACTCGGCGCCGTCGATCCCGTGATCGACCAGGTACACGATGTCCGTGGTCGGCGCGATCTCGAACGCGCGAATCGCGAACCGGCGAAGGTCGAAGCCGTCCTCGTCCGCGAAGGCCAGGGACAACGCATTGAGCGTCCGCCTGTCGTAGTCGAGCTGCCTGCTCAGTTGCGAGCGTCTACTGAAAA
The DNA here is from genome assembly GCA_963724205.1 of uncultured Actinomycetes bacterium. Lineage (GTDB taxonomy): Bacteria > Actinomycetota > Thermoleophilia > Solirubrobacterales > Thermoleophilaceae > CAVRTK01. The sequence goes on from CAVRTK010000001.1 coordinate 872,063, forward strand.
GCCCCATCTGAAGCCACCCCCCGGCCGGTTTCCCCTCTTCTGGGCAACTTACCCAGCATGGACGTTCGTTCATCCCATTTCGGCGCGCGGGAGATAGGTGGAGCGGGGTCCGCGACTCGCGAACGCCCCGCGCGGGCGCGGGTAGCCCGGAGCGGCGCGGCGCCGCTACCCTGTCTGGCGCTGCGCCCGTAGCTCAGCTGGATAGAGCGTCGGTCTACGGAACCGAAGGTCAGAGGTTCGAATCCTCTCGGGCGCGCTGTTCGCCAGGCCTTCTAGGTCTGACACGCGAGCGCCGGGAATCCTCCGCGCCCGCGCCCCGCGGGATATAAGGGACAGATGCGTGAGCTGAGCGCGGGCGCGGACGTCGGCAACTACCGGATCGAGGGCGTCGTCGGTCGCGGCGGGATGGGAATCGTGTACCGCGCGGCCCAGCGGCGGCCCGAGCGCACCGTCGCCCTGAAGGTGATCGCCCCCGACCTGGCCGACGACGATCAGTTCCGCGGGCGGTTCGAGCGCGAGTCCAACATGGCGGCGCAGATCGAGCACCCCAACGTGATCCCGGTCTACGAGGTCGGCGAGGACGCAGGCCTGCTCTACATCGTGATGCGCTACGTGGAGGGCATGGATCTGGCCGGGCTCGTCCGCCGCGAGGGTCAGCTGGCACCCAGCCGGGCGGCGCGGATCGTCGCCCAGGTCGGTTCCGCCCTCGACGCGGCGCACCGCCGCGGGCTCGTGCACCGCGACGTCAAGCCCGGCAACGTGCTGATCGCCGACCCGGGGGCGGACGAGCACGCGTACCTGACCGACTTCGGGCTGGTCAAGCTGATCAACTCCGACACCAGCGGGATGACCGCGACCGGGGCGTTCGTGGGCACCCTGGACTACCTGGCGCCCGAGCAGGCGGAGGGCCACGCCGATGCCCGGTCCGACATCTACGCGCTCGGCGGAGTCCTCTACAACGCGCTCACCGGGAGCGCTCCCTTTCCACAGTCCACACCGGCGGCGAAGCTGTGGGCGATGATGAACGCCCCTCCGCCGACGGTCGCCGCCACCGCCCCGGGCGTCCCGGGCGACTTCGACCGAGTCGTTACGCGCGCGATGGCCAAGGCGCCCGACGAGCGCTACCAGACGGCGGGCGAGCTGGGCGTGCAGCGGTCGCCGCGGCGGAAGGGCACTGCGGCCGCCTCGCCGACGCGGAAGAGCCCTCGACGGTCGCCTCGCCGGCGCGGGAGGAGCCCTCGACGGCCGTCCGGCCGGAACCGAAGGTGCCCTCAACAGTCGCCTCGGCCACCCGGGAAGAGCCCTCGAACGCCGCCCCACCGTCCCGCCGCGAGCGCCCGCCGCGCTGGCCGCTCGTGGCGGCCGCCATCGCGCTGGTCGCCGTGGTCGTCGTCCTTGCGCTCGCGCTTGGCGGGGGCGACGACACTGAGAGTCCGCAGACGACCGCCAAGACCCCCGCTTCCGAGCCGACGACTACCGACTCCGGCGCAGGCGGTGATTTCGAGGAGCTCGGAACCGTCCAGCTCGACCCGGTCTCCGGAGGCACGGACGGCGAAGCGTCCGGCACGGCGACGATCGGCATGCAGCGCGAGCGGCACATGATCTACCTCTACGCCGAGCTGCCGAAGGTGGACAAAGATCAGGAGTACGCGGTGTGGCTCTGGAACTCGAACACGAATGCGCTGCTGCTCAGCCAAGATCGTCCTGACTCGCAGGGCGAGTACTCCGGTTTCATCGGAATCCCCGCGGACTGGCAGAACTACAGGTACGTGGACATATCGCTCGAGCCGGCCGGCAGCGACGACGGGCACTCAGGGCGATCCGTGCTGCGCGGGGCGACTGCCGACGTCCGCTGATGGCACTGCCGTCGACGTCCATCATCGTGGGAACCCGCAACCGGGCCGCGCTCCTCCCGCGGGCGCTGCGGAGCGCGCTCGGCCAGACGTATGACGATCTCGAGGTCATCGTGGTCGACGACGGCTCGGACGACGAGACCCGAGCGGTGGTCGAGGGGGTCGCGGATCCACGCCTGCGCTACGTGCGGCACGACGCGCCGCGCGGCCCCGCGGAGGCCAAGAACACCGGCATCGCGCTCGCCGGCGGCGAGTACGTGTCGTTTCTCGACGACGACGACGAGTATCCCCCGCAGCGCACGGAGATCCTCGCGCGCCGCCTCGAGGCGAGTTCCCCTCGGACGGCCTTCGCCTTTGCCAAGAGCGAGGTGCTCGTGGACGGGCGCTACTCGCACGTGTATCCGGAGTCCGCGCCGCCGACGCTCACGTTCTCGGAGTACCTGTCCGGACGGCGCTTCCATGTCACGTGCACGCTCTTTCGCCGGGCCGCACTACCGCGGTTCGAAGAGTCACTCCGGCCGCTCGAGTTCTCCGATCTGATCCTGACGGTGCTGCGCGACCACGAAGCGGTTTTCGTCGACACGATCGCGCTCACGTCCCACGACGATCGACGCCGCCCCCGCTTGTCGACGGCCGCGGAAGGCCTGTCGGCCGCGATTCGGGCCCAGGAGGAGCGCCACCTCGAGGGCCGGTCGCGCGCCATCCGGGCGGGCTTCTACACGTCGATGGGGTTCTATTCGATGCGTGGTGAGAGCAGGCCCGGTCTCACGAGGCGGTGCTTCGCGCGCGCGTTCCTCCTGTGGCCCACGCCCTGGAACCTGGCGCGGCTCGGCGCGAGCGTCGCGGGTGGCCCGGCCGGAGTCGAGCGCTATCAAGCGGCCGTGGCCGCCGCGCGGCGCCGGATCAGGAGCCGAGCAGCTCGTACAGCGCGCTGACCGCGCGCGGCGTCGCCGTTCCGGGCTTGTGGAACATCCGTCGGGCCGCCGCCCGCCTCTCCGGGGATTGGCGCTCCGGGTCGGCGAGCTGGGCGCGAACCGCCTCAGGGACCTCGCTCGCGTCGGTCACGCTGGTGGACGCCGAGGCGAGCAGCTCCACATAGTCTCGCCGCGTCCGGGTCTTGTCGATCAGCTCCGGAAGGTCGATCCGGACCACCGGGCGGTCGAGCAGGAGGTACTCGAACGAGAGCGAGCTGTGGTCGGTGACCAGCACGTCCGCCGCTGCGAGGTAGGGAGACGAGTCGTGTTCGGTCGCGAGGTGGCCGCGGCCGGTCGGGATCTCCCGGGCGATCGCGGTGCCGCGATAGCGCCCGGCCCACGGGTTCGACGGGCTCAGGCGCCAGCGCGTCGAACGGGTCGCCGAGCGGTCGTGCAGCTTCACGATCACCGTGAAGCCGCTCGAGGCGAGCTCCCGCACGATCGTCGCTGCCCATCGTCTCGAGGGAGGAGTACCGCGTCCAGGTCGGTGCGTACAGGACGCTCGTTTGACCGGGGTCGAGGCCCAGCCCCCGCAGGACTGTGTCGCGGTCGAGCTCGCCGTTCGCGAGGCGATCGACCTTCGGCATCCCGACCAGCTGCGCGGCGGGGCTCCCGGCGTCGATCGCGCCGCTCGAGACGAAGCCCGCCATCCGGGCCTCGTTGATGAAGAAGATGCGGTCCCACTCGCGCATCGAGCGGGTGGGTGTGTCGTAGTCGTCCGCGAACTTGCCCCCGACGCCGTGAAAGGTCTGGACGGCGGGCGGGTCCCCGGGCAGGCGGGCGATCATGTCCGCGTCGGCCGCGAGATACGCGTCGAAGCGGAGCCCGCGTGCCTCCGCGCGGGGCACGCGCACGAGCCCGAGGTCGGTCTCCCGGTAGAGCCGATAGCTACCGCGCGGCTCGTGATTCGACGTGACGTAGAAGGCGAGTGAGGGGTCGGCCCTCATCGCCCGCGCGATCGGCCGGAGCGCGACGTAGTTCATCGGCGTCCGCACGTTCAGGAGGATCGAGCGCACGGCGGTCACGGGGAGATGGCCGGCAGGACCTCGTCGACCGCGCGACGGACGTCATGCGGGAAGTCGATCTCGATCCAGGGTTGGCGAACGAGCGTGTACCCGAGCGGTCGCCGCTCGAGGAAGGCGCGAAGCGCCGTCGGCACGATGGCATTCTCCTCACCGCGCGTGATGAACCGATCGAGGACGTCGACGAGCGCCTCCGCACCCTCGGGCCCGAACTTCGCCACGCCGACGTACTCGCCGTCCGTCACGGAAGCGCAGAGGTTCTTGCCGACGTCCGCCACGCGGTCGTCGCGCAGGGAGACTTTCGTCGCCTCTTCGTCCGGCGGGCCGGACGGGCCCGAGCGCGAGACGAGTAGCACGTCCTCGCATGGGTCCTTCATCAGATCACCCGCGGCGACCGGGGGAAGCAGGACGTCGGCGTTCGCGACCACGAAGCCGCCCCGCAGGTGCCCGCGCGCAAGCCAGAGCGAGTAGAGGCTGTCGGTCTCCCGGAACCGCACGTTGTCAACGAAGCGGACGTCCGCGTCGGCATGCTCCCGTACGAGCTCCGCTCTGAACCCGACGACCACGACGATCGGCGCGAGCTCGAGGACGCGGAAGGCGTCGATCTGGCGCCGCAGCAGGGTCTGGCCGCCGAGGTCGAGGAGGCACTTGGGGTCCGAGCTGCCGAGCCGGCGCCCACGGCCGGCAGCGAGGATCACGGCCGTCATCGCGGGCCAGACCTCTCAGGTGCGGGCTTCGTAGCAGTAACCCATGAGGTTGAGGACCTGAGCGAGCCCGACGAAAGTCAGCACCGCCACACCGCGCACGCCGGCTGCGCTTCGCAAGGCGGTTCGCGCCAGCGCGACGTAGTAGGTCGGTTCGATCCGGCGCGAGCGCCTCCATCGACGCCGGTGCGCGCGGCGATGATGGAACAGGCCACGCCCGTTGACGAAGTGCTGTCGGCAGAAGGCTCGGAACCCGAGCACGCGATCGTGAATGACCACAGCCTCCGGCGCGTACACCATGCGATGCCCGAGCGCTTGCCACCGATCGCAGAGATCGGTGTCCTCGCCGGTGCGAATCGCCGAGTCGAACCCGCCGATCGCCCGGAAGAGCGACGCCGGGACGGCGAGGTTGTTACTCGCGAACCACGTGGCGGAGTCGGGATCGCGGTTGTTCTGCGCGTAACCGACCTGCACCGTGAGCTCGCTCGCCGTCGAGCACAGGCTGTCGGGGCATCCGTTCAGAGTGCGGCCGCCCACGAGGCAGCCCGGATTCTGGACGGCCCGCTCCGCGATCCCTCGCAGCCACCCGTCGGCAGGCCGGCAGTCATCATCCACGAAGACGAGCAACTCGCCGTTCGCTTGCTCGACGCCGAGGTTCCGCGCCGCTGAGGGCCCGGAATGCGGCACGGCGGTGTCGACCACGCTCAGGGGCAGCCGGGAGGCGAAGTCGTCGATCCGGGGGCACGGACTTCCACCGCCGTCGTTCGCCACGATCACCTCGAACTCGCCATCCACGTCCCGGAGCGCGGCCAGGGCGAGTAGGCAGGCGGAGAGCTGCTCAGGGCGCCGATGGGTGGGGACGATGATCGAGTAGCGCACCGTCCTTGGCCCCCGCGAGGTCTCGCCCACAGCCCGATCCTAGGTCCGGGCGGCGAGTGGGTCAATGTGCGAATCGCAACAGACGGAACCTCTCTGGGAGACGACCGAGCGCCCCAGCTACGGATGGGGTTTTTCCTCTGGTCGAGCGGGCTCGAGTGCAAAGGCGCCCGAAGAACACGATGGTCGGCTTAGGGTCAGCAGGATGGTCCGGCTCTGCGCGCACGCATCCGTGCTCGGCCTCCTGCTCGCGCTGCTCGCTGCGCCGCAGGCGCAGGCCGCGACGTCGTGGACCGGCCTGCCTGGGCTGAACGCCGCGAGCGGCGCGCAGTGGATCCGCGACTTCCAGTTCGCGTCGTTCCCGCCCACGACCGGGACCACGGTCTACGCGGCGACCGAGGGGGAGGGCGTCTTCCGCAGCCAGTTCGGCGGAGCAGCGTGGCAACCGTTCAACAGCGGGCTCGACGACATCAACGCCAGGTACGTCCGCACCCTGCTCGTATCGGGCACGGACGTCTACGCGGGCACCAACCTCGGCGTCTTCAAGTCCGAGGGCGGTGGCGAGTGGAAGCCGCTCGCCCAGGGCCCCGAGGAGAACCCGGCCAACCCCAGGAAGCTCAACGAGTCGGTCCAGTCGCTCGTCTCGTTGCCGGCCGGAGGACCGATGCTCGCCGGCGTCTTCTCGGGCGGCGTGTACCGCAGCAACGACGACGGCAAGACCTGGATCCCTCCCGCGCCGGGCAACGGCATGCCCGCGCACCAGACCGTCACGAGCATCCGGTCGTTCCCGTTCCTGCCCGGCGGACCGGTGTACGCCGCGTCGGGCACCGGGATCTACCGCTCGTTCGACAACGGTGCGACGTGGCAGCTCCGGAGCGACGGCATCGGGGGGTCGCCGAACTTCCTCTGGGCCGACTCGAACCGGCCAGACGTGATGTATGCGGGCACGTCCGCGAGCGGCATGTACCGGTCGATCAACGGCGGCCTGACGTGGTCGGAGATCAACGTCGGTCTGCTCGCGGTGCGGACGCGCGGCCTGGAGATCTTCACCGCCAGCCAGGGTGCGGTCGTCTACATCGCGACCGAGGACGGGCTGTGGGCCGGACGTTCGCGCGGCAACTCGGCCACGCCGCCGCCGCCGATCTGGAGCCGGGTGACGTCCCAAGGCCTCGGCACGAACACGATCATGTGGGCTCTGACCCCGCCCGCCCTGCCCGCCGGCCAGGGGACCTTCGGGCTCTTCGCCGGGACGCAGTCGAATGGCGGTTACTTCCTGGCGCTTCCAGCAGGTCGGCAGCCACATGTCCCACGGAGCGACACGACCAACGTCACGACGAACTGCCCGCGGATCAACGACATCGCACCGCAAGTCGGTGACACGCTCGACGTCGTCCACAACCTGGGGACGGGCGAGCCGGGCAGCTGGGACGGAACGGACCCGATCGACTTCGCCTACCAGTGGCAGCGCTGTACGGGCACGACGGCGAACACCTGCACGGACATGACGAACGAGACCGGCGAAACGTACGTCGTGACGGAGGCGGACGACATCGCCAACCGTCGCTTCCGCGTCGAGGTCACCGCCACGAACCCGGCGCCGACTTTCCAGGACGCGGTGCGTTACAGCGCCATCTCGCCCAACGAAACCGGTCCGGGGCCGAACAGCGTCCCATGCCTCAGGCGGTCCCAGGCGTCGACGTGGTCGCCCCCGGCGAGGACACGGCGCCCGAGGTCGGCGACCTCCTGCGTCCCGATGGTGCGAATGAGCAGCTGGTTCGATCCCGACGCCACGTCGTTCGCATACCAGTGGCTGCGCTGCACGACGGTCCTCATCTCAAGCTGCCGCGACATCCCGGGCGCGACTCACAGCGCGACTACCGGCTCATCACGGGCGACGGGACGTTCATCTTCAGGGTCCGGGTCACGGGCTACAAGGACGGGTACGCGGGCGAGAACCTGAGCGACGACTCGTTCCGGGTGATCTCCGAGCCGGCCGAGTACACCGCCGCCCCCCAGCTGTTCGGAGACCCCTATCCCGGCGAGACGCTGATCGGGACGGTCGGCGGCTGGAAGGACCCGACGACCGACTTCCAGCGCCAATGGCTGCGCTGCGACCCCGACGGCGAGTTCTGCACGAACATCCAGGAGGTCGAGTCGGGTGATCCCGAGACAGGGCCGAGCTACACGGTGCGCGAGGGGGACCTGGGCTACACGCTGCGCATGCGCGTCACCGCTGACGTCAACGATGACCTCGAGGACGACGGCATCGACAATGAGGCGCCGGGCGACACCGAGGCCTTGACGGCACCGAGCGCCGTCGTCGTTCCGCGGCCGCCGCCGAGCGGTGGGGGCGACGGCAGCGGCGCAGGAGCCGGGGGTCCCGGCGGCGGGGACGCGCTCGGCGGAAGTACGCTCGGCGCCGGCACGAACCCGCTCGACCTGGTCCCGGGCCCGCCTGGGCTCACCCGCCTGTCGCTGACCAACCGGCGCTTCGTCGTAGGGTCGGCCGCGACGCCGACGGTCGCGGGGCGCCGCCGCACGCCGCGCGGCACGACGTTCCGGTTCGGGCTGTCTGAGGACGCGTCGGCGGTCTTCACGATCCAGCGGCGGCTCCCCGGCCGCCGGGTCGGCCGCCGCTGCCGGCCGCCGTCGCGCAAGCTGCGCAAGCGCAGGAAGTGCACGCGGTACGTGCGGCGCGGCGCGCTGACCCGCGGCAACTTGTCCGCGGGGACGAACGCCGTGCCGTTCAGCGGCCGGATCGGCAAGAAGAAGCTCGCGCCGGGCTCGTACCGCGTAGTCGTCGTTGCGACTGACCGCGCCGGCAATCGCTCGCGGCCTGCGATCGCGCGATTCACCGTCGTCCGCCGCTAGCTGCGTCAGAGGCAACGCTCGGCCGCCTCAGCGTTGGCCGACGCACCCGCCCGAGGTGCGTCTGGTGAGCCGCGTCCCTCGGACCAAGCGGGATCGACGCCGCGCGACTTGATGTTGCGCGCTCGGAACCTTTAGCAGTCGAGGGGCTGCCTGCTCGCCCGCCGCCCGGGTGGGCGCCTTTCGCCTCCAATAGGGGAGTCAAAGGCGCCCAGCGGTCCTGGGCCGCGCGGGTACGCGCGTCTTCGCGGCGCCAGCTTTCATGACACATTGGCGTGTCGTCAATATTGCCCTTTCGGGCGCACGAGGTTATGGTCGCATTTCAACGACACACCACTGTGTACCGAAAGGGGTATCACGATGAGTACAGATGCAACCGCCGAGCGCGTCGCCCCGTCGACTGCCACGCCCGAGCAGGTGCTCGAGTCGATCGTCACCGGAATCAACTCCGGGGATCTCGAGAGCCTCATGCCCCTCTACGAGAGCGAGGCGGCGTTCGCGACCGAGCCCGGGAGCCTCGCTCACGGCGCACCCGGCATCAGCGAGTCCCTGAACGGCTTCATCTCGATGAACGGCACGCTCGACATCAAGGTGACGCGAGTCCTCGAGGTGGACGACCTGGCCCTCGTGATCGGCGTCTGGTCGTTCGAGGGCACCGGGCCCGACGGCGAGCCGGTGCAGCTGGCGGCCAGGAACGCCGACGTCCTGCGTCGCCAGAGCGACGGCACCTGGCGCTTCGTGATCGACAACCCGTGGGGAACCGACTGAGGCCGACGAGTCGGGGGCCCGCCGGCCGTTGGCGGCCGCGGGCCTCAGCCTCGCCGGGGCTACCGCCGGACGACCTTGAAAGCCAGTCGCTTGACCGTGGACTTGTTGCCGGCGCTGTCGCTCGCGCGGAGCGTCGCTCGGTAGCTCCCAGGCCTGAGCTTGCGCTTGCCGATCTTCCCGGAGAACTTCTTCCTGTTCGAGCCGGCGGCGCCGTCCTGGGCGAAGTTGCCGATCTTCACGTATCGCGTGCAGGCCTTCCTCGTGCGGTTCGCCTTCGAGGGCTTCCGGCACCTCGTGCCCACCCGGCGGCCCTTAAGTCGCTGCTCGATCGCGAACCGCACGGCGCCCGCCTCGGACAGCGTGTAGACGAAGGTCGTGCCCTTCTTGGCGAGGGCGGCTACCGCTAGTCGCAAACGGCGCCGGCCGCGGGGAGAGCTCGGGTCATTTTGCGCCGTTCACCACGAGGCCGTGGGGCAATCCCCACGGGCGATTGGGTGGCTGGCCCGTTGGTAGCGCAGCCTGCGTTGCGCGACGGTTGACGAAAGTCGAGCAGCCCCGCAGGAGCACCCCCCAACCGCAACCCCCCAACCCGACCAACCGGACCACTGCAGGAACAGAACGACCCGGGTCCGGGCCGGTCGACCGCCGCTGCTCGCGGAGGAGATTCCATGAAGCAAATATTCGGCAAGGCGTGGGGACGCGCCGCCCGGCGGCTGCTCGCCGGCACCGTCCTCACCGCCGCTGTCGTGGCCGGTACGGCCGGCACGGCGAACGCGGCTGTCACCGCGTCCTTTACCTCCAGCGGCGTCCTGACGGTGTTCGGTGACTCGCTCGACAACAACATCACGATCAGCCGTGACGCGGCGGGGAAGATCCTCGTGAACGGCGGCGCCGTCAACGTCACCGGCGGTACGGCGACGGTGGCCAACACCTCGCTGATCCAGGTCTTCGGTCAGGGCGGCAAGGACACGATCACGCTCAGCGAGGCCCTCGGCGCGCTGCCGCGAACCAACCTGTTCGGCGGGGTCGGCAACGACACGCTCACCGGCGGCTCCGGCAACGACATGATCTTCGGCCAGGGTGGTAACGACACGCTGCTCGGCAAGGGTGGCTTCGACTTCCTGTTCGGCGGGATCGAGAACGACACTCTCACTGGCGGCGACGCCGACGATCAGGTCTTCGGCGAGAGCGGCAACGACCGGATGATCTGGAACCCCGGCGACGACACCGACCTGAACGAAGGCGGTGCCGACACCGACACGACCGAGGTCAACGGCGGCAACGGCGCCGAGCAGTTCACCGAGACGGCCAACGGCACCCGCGTGCGCTTCGACCGCCTCACCCCTGCGCCGTTCTCCATCGACATCGGCACGACCGAGAACCTCGTGCTCAACGCCAACGGCGGCGAGGACAGCTTCTCGGCGACCGGCAACCTGGCCTCGCTCATCAAGACCACGGTCGACGGCGGGACCGGCAACGACACACTCCTCGGCAGCAACGGGGCCGACGTCCTGCGGGCAGGCGACGGCACCGACTTCGTCGACGGCCAGCAGGGCAACGATGTCGCGTTCCTCGGAGCCAACGACGACGTGTTCCAGTGGGATCCGGGTGACGGCAGCGACATTGTCGAGGGCCAGGACGGCGTCGACACGCTGGCGTTCAACGGCAGCGCCGGCAACGAGAGGATGGAGGCCTCGGCCAACGGCGGCCGGGTGCGGTTCACCCGCGATCTCGGGAACATCGTGATGGACGTGGACGATGTCGAGGAGATCGTCGCGAAGACGTTCGGCGGCACCGACACCGTCACCGTCGGCGACCTGTCGGGGACCGACGTCACCAACGTCGTGGCCGACATCGCCGGCGCCGGTGGCGTGGACGATGCCGCGGCCGACAACGTCGTCGTCACCGGGACGAACGGGGACGACGTCGCGAGCATCTCCGGCGCGGGACCCAACACTCAGGTCGCCGGGCTGGCCGCCTTCGTGACGGTGTCCGGTGCGAGTGCAGTCAACGACCGGGTCACCGTCATGGGCCTGGGCGGGGACGACGTGCTCGACGCCTCCGCGGTGGCCAGCGGTTCGGCGCTCATCACGCTGGACGGTGGAGCGAACAACGACATCCTCCTCGGCGGCGCAGGGAACGACACCCTGCTCGGCGGCGACGGTGACGACGTCCTCCTCGGCGGGCCGGGCCAGGACACGATCGACGGCGGCCCCGGCGACAACGTCGTCATCCAGGGCTTCGGCGCCGACAGCGTGACGTCGGCGACCACCGAGGGGTCGGACTGGGTGGCAACCCACGCCCACGTCGTCAAGCGCAAGACCGTGCTCGACGTCGGCGGGAAGAAGCGGACGCTTCCGCGCGCCGACCTGTCCGAGATCCGCAAGGGCGCGGCCGGGCACTGAGAGTCCGGCCGATCCCGAGCGACAACCAGCGCCAGGACCGCACGCGCGGTCCTGGCGCTGGCCGTGCGGGGGAGCTGCGTGCGGCGCGAGCGACCTCGTTATCGTCGCGGTCTGTGCGACCGCCAGCGAACGGCGCCCTGGACCACGACGTCGTGATCGTCGGCGCCGGCTTCTCCGGCATCGGCATGGCGATCAGCCTGGATCGCGCGGGAATAGGCGACTACCTGATCGTCGAGGACGGCGACGGCTTCGGCGGCACCTGGCGCTGGAACACCTATCCCGGGATCGCCGTCGACATCCCGTCGTTCAGCTACCAGTTCTCGTTCGCGAAGCGGCCCGACTGGTCACGGGTCTACGCGTCGGGCTCCGAGCTGCGGGCGTACGCGCAGTACTGCGCCGACCGCTACGGGCTGGGGGGCAGGGCGCGCTTCGGCACGCGGATCACGTCGGCGACGTTCGACGACGACGAGCACCTGTGGCGCCTGGAGACGAGCGACGGCGACGCGCTGGTCGCGCGGCACCTGATCGATGCGACCGGCGTCCTGACGCTGCCGAAGCTGCCGGACATCGAGGGTGTCGAGGAGTTCGCCGGGGTCACCATGCACACGGCCCGCTGGGATCACGGCCAGACGCTCGCCGGCCGCCGCGTCGCGGTGATCGGGACGGGCGCATCGGCCGTACAGGTGATCCCCTCCGTGGCGCCGGACGCTGCGCACCTGACGGTCTTCCAGCGCACGCCGATCTGGTGCCTGCCGAAGATCGACGGAGCGATGCCCGGCCCGCTGAGGTGGGTTCTGCGCAACGTCCCCGGCGCCCAGGCGGCCTTCCGCGCGGTCAGCCAGACCCTCGTCGAGCTCAGCTTTCCGCTCGCCGCGCACTACCACCGGACGCTGCGGCTCGGCACGGCGTTCGAGGCCTTGGCGCGGCGGTATCTCCGCCAGCAGGTGCATGACCCCGTCGTGCGGGAGAAGCTGACGCCGCGGTACGGGATGGGCTGCAAGCGGCCGAGCTTCCACAACGAGTACCTCGCCACCTTCAACCGGGACGACGTCACCCTCGAGACGACGCCGATCGCGCGGATCACCCCGGCGGGGATCGTGACCGCGGACGGCGCCGAACACCCGGTTGACGTGCTCGTGCTGGCGACCGGGTTCAAGGTCTTCGACCCCGGCAACTTCCCGAAGTTCCCCGTGACCGGACGCGACGGCGTCGACCTGGAGCAGTGGTGGGGCGAGAACCGCTATCAGGCCTACGAGGGGGTCAGCGTTCCCGGCTTCCCGAACTACTTCACGGTCTTCGGTCCCTACGGGTACAACGGCTCCTCCTACTTCAACCTCATCGAGACGCAGGCCCGCCACATCACCCGCTGCCTGCGCCACGCAAGCGACAGTGCCGCAACGGCCATCGAGGTCACCAGGGAGGCCAACGACCGCTACTTCGCCGAGATGCTCGGCCGGCGCAGCCGCCAGATCTTCTGGCAGCCGAGCTGCGTGCACGCGAACAGCTACTACTTCGACCCGCACGGCGACGTCCCGCTCCGCCCGAGCCCCACGCTCGAGACGGCCTGGCGCAGCGCCCACTTCCCGCTCGACGACTACCGGCTGGCGACAAGGCGCGCCGCTCCCCGCGTAGCCGCCTGAGGCCCGCGTATGGCTCGTTCGATCCTGGCGACGCTGATCTGCGCCGCGGCCGTCGCCGCTGTGACGACACCCCGCGCCATTGCCGCGCCGGTCACCGACGGCACTGCCCGCTTCGAGGTGATCACCCCGTCGCTCGTCCGGGTCGAGATCGCCCCCGACGGCCGCTTCGAGGACGGGCGCACGCTGACGACCGGCGGTCGAACGCGAGCTAGAGCGCCGCGCTTCACGACAACAGTCCGCGGCGCGAACCGGGTCATCCGCACCTCGTACATGACGCTGACCTGGAAGCGCGGGTCCGCGAAGGTCGACGCGGACGCGCTGCGGGTCAGGATCGGGAAGCAGCGGCTGAGCCCGCAGCCGGGCCCGAACCCGGCGCCGCTCGGCGGCTGGCGCCGGTCGCTGGACCTGGTGAACGGCCCGGTGCCGCTCCACGAGGGGATGCTGTCGCGCAGCGGCTGGTACCTGCTCGACGACAGCACGACCGCGATCCTGACCCCGGACGGGTACGGGCCGCGACCGGCGCGCGAGGGCACCTACCAGGACATCTACCTGTTCGCCTACGGCCGCGACTACGCGCGCGGGCTGCGCGACCTGCGGGCGCTCACCGGCGCCGCGCCGCTCCTGCCCCGCAAGGCGTTCGGCGTCTGGTACTCGCGCTGGTGGCCGTACTCCGAGTCCGACTGGCAGGCGATCGTCGAGCGCTTCCGGGCGGAGAAGGTCCCGCTCGACACGATCTCGCTGGACACCGACTTCAAGCAGGTGAGCGACCCGGTCGGATCGGGCATCGCGGCGACCGCGGTCGGCGCGTCCGGGCTGCCGTACTCGTGGAACGGCTGGGACTGGAACCGCGACCTGTACCCGGACCCGCCGCGCTTCTTCCGCTGGGCTCACGACAACGGCCTCGAGGCGGGGCTGAACATCCACCCCTCGATCAACTCCCGCGACCCGCGCTTCCCCGAGACGCAGCAGCGCGCGGGCGGGAAGCTGACCGCGTCGGACAGCTGCCGCGTGGCCCAGTCCGACACCCAGGGGCAGTGCATGGTGTTCGACTGGGCCGACAAGCCCCAGCTCGACGCGTACATGAACCTGCATGAGCCCTTCGAGCGCGACGGTGCGGACTTCTGGTGGCTCGACTGGTGCTGCGACGGCAGCCGCGCCGACGCTCCCGGCCTGACGCCGGACACCTGGATAAACAAGCAGTACGCCGACCGGCAGCGGGCGCGCGGCTCGCGCTGGCCGGCGTTCTCGCGGATCGGCGGCTCGTACCAGGCCGGCTTCGCGGGGGCGGTCGGCACCGGCGCGTTCGCCGAGCACCGCTACTCGATCCAGTTCACCGGCGACACCTGCGGCAGCTGGCCGCTGCTCGGCTTCGCGGCTCAGTACACGGCCGCGGCGGGCAGCATCGGGATGCCGTACGTGAGCCACGACATCGGCACGTTCCACGCGGTGTCGCCCTCGAACACCTGCGACAAGGACCTGAGCCCGCTGCTGACGCCGCGCGAGAACACGCTGCCGCCGGAGATGTACGCACGCTGGGTCCAGCTCGGCGCCTTCCAGCCGCTCGACCGGCTGCACTCGCACCACGGCCAGCGGCTGCCCTGGGAGTACGAGGGCAAGCCCGGTCAGGTCGGCGCGGACTTCCTGCGCCTGCGCGAGTCGATCGGCCCGTACCTGTACACGCTCGCCCGTGAGGCGCATGACACGGGCATGCCGATGGCCCGGGCGATGTACCTGGGCTGGCCGTCGCGGTCCGAGGCCTACGACCACCCGTCGCAGTACACGCTCGGCCGCCGCGTGCTGGTCGCGCCGGTCTCCGAGCCGGGCGATCCCGCCACCGCGACCGTGTGGTTCCCGCCCGGCGTGTGGGTCGACTGGTTCACCGGCGAGCGCCACCGCGGCCCGGCGACCAAGGAGCTGTCGGTGCCGCTCGAGCGCTACCCCGTCTTCGTGCAGGCCGGAGCGGTGATCCCGTCCCAGCCGCCGGTCGCCACGACGCCGCCCGGCCCGCCGCCGAAGCTGGTGCTGACCGCGTACCGCGGCACCGGGGCGGGCCGGGTGTACGACGACGGCGGCGAGGACCTCTCCTACCAGCGCGGCGCCGGGGCCTACACGGCGTTCAGGCAGCGCACGAAGGGTCGCGCGACGACGCTGACGATCGGCAAGGCCGGCCGGCGCTTCGCCGGGCAGCCGGCCACGCGCACGTACGAGATCCGCGTGGTGGGATTCCCGCGGCGCCCGGGGTCCGTGACCGTCGGCGGCCGCCGGACGCGCCGCTTCACCTACGACGCCGGGACGCGCACCGTCGTCGTGACCACGGGGCGCCTGTCGACGCGGCGTGCGACACGGGTGGTCGTCTCCCGCTGATAGAAGGCACGGCATGGACCGTGCATTCGCCCTCATAGCGACCCTCTTCGCCGGCGCCCTGGTCGCCTTCCAGCCCCCGGCCAACGCCCAGCTCGGCCGCGCCGTCGGGCCGCTGGCCGCGGCGATGATCTCGATAACGATCTCCGCCGGGATCATCGCCGTGCTGCTCGTCGCGTTCGGCGACGCGCCCCGGCTCGCGGACATCGGCGACTTCCAGCCGGCGTACGTGCTCGGCGGCATCGCCGGCGCGGCGATCGTCGGCATCTCGCTCGTGACCGTCACCGAGCTCGGCGCGGGCGGGGTGGTCGCGGCGACCGTCTGCACGCAGCTCATCGTCTCGGCGATCCTCGACCGCGTCGGGGCGTTCGGCCTCGAGGTTGTCGACCTCGGACCGATGCGCCTGATCGGCTTCGCGCTGCTGATCGGCGGGACAATCCTGGTCACCGCTCGCTGAGGTCACGCGCCTGACGAACCCGCTCACTCCGGCCAGCTCGGCGGGTTCGGACAGTGCAAACCGCGCCTGCCCTCGTTAGGCTTGGGGCACGGCCCAGCGGATGACAGACGCGTTGTTTCTCGAGAAGCAGTCCGGCGGGTCCGCTCGCTCAGCGCTTCCGTCCTGGGCCCGTTGGCACGCCGACCCGCGGTTGAGCTACACGCTCGGCGTGGAGGACGAGGTCATGCTCCTCGACCGCTCGGACTGGACCCTGGCTCAGGCCTCCGACCAGGTCCTGGCCGATCTGACCCGGGTCGCGGCGGGCAACCTCCAGCCGGAGACCCACGGGTCGGTGGTGGAGCTCGCCACCGGCGTCCACGCCGACGTGGGCGGCGCGATCAGCGAGATGCACGCGCTCCGCCGCTGGCTCGCCGGCGAGCTCGACAAGCTCGGCCTGGGCGCCGCCGCGGCGGGCACTCACCCGGCCGCCGACTGGGAGCAGACCGAGGTTTCCGGCGCGCCGCGCTACGCGGTCCTGGAGAAGACGATGCGGTCGCTCGTCCGGCGCGAGCCGACGATGGCGCTTCACGTCCACGTCGGAGTGCCCGACGCCGACGACGCGGTCTGGCTGCTCAACGAGTTCCGGTGGATCGTCCCGATCCTGCTGGCGCTGTCCGCGAACTCGCCCTGCTCGCAGGGCTGCGATCGCGGCTTCGCGTCGATCCGCCGGATCCTGTTCCAGGCGTTCCCGCGGACCGGCACCCCGCGTGCGTTCTCGGGCTACTCCGACTACGTCGACGCGATCGACGCGCTGATCGCGTCGGAAGCGATCCCCGACCCGAGCTTCCTCTGGTGGGACGTGCGCCTTCAGCCGCGGCTCGGAACGGTCGAGCTCCGGGTGATGGACGCGCAGTCGACGGTCGCCGACATCGAGCCGATCGTCGCCCTGATCCAGTCCTCCGCGCGGCTCGTCCTGGAGGGCGAGTACCGGCCGGTCCGGATGTCGCCCGAGGTGCTCGAGGAGAACGGCTTCCTGGCGGCCCGCGACGGCATGGATGCATCGGTGATCGACCCGGCGACCCGTCGGCTGGTGCCGCTCCGGCGGCTGCTCGACGGGCTGGTCGACGCGTGCGGGCCGCACGCCGCGGCACTCGGCTGCGAGCGCGAGCTCGAGGGCGTGCGCAGGCTGGCCGATTCCAACGGCGCCGAGCGCCAGCGCGCCGCGCTGGCCCGAGGCGCCGGCTTCGAGGACGTCGTCCGGGAGCTCGCCGGGCAGTTCGCGGATCCCCCCGCCGGCGGGGCGGGGTCGACCGCCCTCAGATAGGCGACCGCGGCGTGAACGGCAGCCGGACGTCGGGGTCCGGGCCGACGATCAGCGCCGACGACGTCGGCACCTCGGTCCACAGGCCGGGGAGGTCGGCGATCGGCTCGGACACGATCGCGCGCGCCTCGGCCGACAGGTGCGGCAGCGGCCGGTTCTCCTTGTAGGCCAGCGCGCCGACCTGGCCCGGGAGCAGGTGCACCCCGCCGCCCGGGCGCTCGTCGCGGGCCACCCGCGCGTCCTCGGACACGAACAGCGTGTTGACGGTCGGCCCGCTGGCGTAGCGCGCGGCGTACAGCTTCTCGCCGTCGCTCAGCCCGATCGTCATCTGCAGCGGCTCGGCGACGTCGTGGCTGTGGCCGACCGACTCGACGAAGCCCGCCATCTGCTCGAGCGCCCCGAGCGGGTCGTCCTCCAGCCCGAACGTCAGCGCAAGGTAGAACAGCACCTCGGAGTCGGTCGTCCCGACGATGCTCGGGAACAGCTCGGGCTCGATCGCGAGCATCAGCTCTCGCCGCAGTTTCGCGAACTGGTCGACGAACCCGTTGTGCACGAACAGCCAGCGCCCGTGGCGGAAGGGGTGGCAGTTCGACTGCTGCACCGGCGTACCGGTCGCCGCCCGCACGTGCGCGACCCACAGCGGCGACCGGATCTGCTCGCCTAGTTCGCGCAGGTTGGGGTCACTGAAGGCGGGCGAGATGCTCCGGTAGGTGCCGGGCCGCTGATAGTCGTCGCGGTACCAGCCCATCCCGAACCCGTCGAGGTTCGAGAGCGAGGCCATCAGCCGGGCGTCCCGGCTCTGCTCGATCAGCGAGTGCGGGGCGTCGAACAGCAGCTCCCCGATCGGTATCGGGTTGCCGAAGTATCCGATCCAGCGGCACATCGATTGTCAGCCGGAACTACTCGGGCTTCGGCTGGAGGAAGCGGTAGCTGCCTCCGTGGAAGAGCAACGGATCGGCTTCGGGATTCAAGTACAGGTCCATGACCTCCCCGATGAACACCTCGTGGTCGCCGATCGTGTGGCTCTGGGCCAGCCGGCAGTCGAGGTGGGCGACGACGCCGTCGATCAGCGGCGCGCCGGTCACGCCCAGCCGATGGTCGACGTCGCGGAACGCGTCCCGCCCGCGGGGGCGGTCGCGCTTCGCGAAGTAGTTCGAGAGCGGCTCCTGGTCGATCGCGAGGATGTTGACCGCGAAGCACTTGTTGCGGTCGATCATCTCGCTGCCGGTGTTCCCCGAGATCGCGCACACCAGTACCAGCGGCGGGTCGAGCGATACCGATGAGAACGCGTTGACGGTCATCCCGTAGCCGTGCCCGTCCTCGCCCATCGTGGTCACGACCGTCACCCCGGTGGCGAACGACCCGAGCGCGTAGCGGAACTCCTTGCCCGAGAAACCCTTGGGCGCGGGTACGGCCGGGGCGGCGGCCGGCGCCTGGGCGGTCATGCGGCCGGGGTGCCCTCGCGCACCAGCGACTTGAGGCGCTGCGCGATGAGCTGGTTGAAGTCGGCCGTCGTCCCGAGGGACTGGGCCACCATGTCGCGGAACGCATCCCGCTCCATCGCGAGGAGCGTCACGTCGGTTCTGGCCGTGATCGTCGCGGTGCGCGGCGCGTCGCGGAGAATCGACATCTCGCCGAAGAACCGGCCCGGGCCGATCACAACCGGCGCCTCGTCGTCGGCCTCGGGCTGCACCTCGACCTCGCCGCTCACGATGATCATGAACTTGTCGCCGGGCGATCCCGCCCGGGCGATCACCTCGCCCGCGGCGTGCTGCACGGGCCGCATGTCCGCGCCGATGGTCTCGACCAGCTGCACGGGCAGGTCGTTGTAGACGCTGAACGCGCGCTGCTTGTGGAACTCGGCGCCGAACTGGCCCTGCGGCGCCGAGGCGCCCTCCTCGGTGTTGTCGATGAAGTTCAGGTTCACCGGCACGATCCGGAAGAACGAGATGCTCATCGTGGTCCCCGGCTGGAGGTCGGGGAAGCGCTGCCCGAACATCTCGGCGACGCGCGCGATCTCCCGACCGCTGAGGATCACCGAGCACTCGCCGGTGCCCTGCACGCCCTTCACGTTGCGCAGGTCGCCGCTGTACGAGTCGATGCTGAACGCGACCGCCGGGTTCTGCTCGATGTGCCGCGCGGTCGTCGTGGACGCGCGCGCCCAGAAGTAGATCGCCGCGCCCTCGCTGACGTAAAGGAACGTGGTCGCGTACGGCACGCCGGACGGAGTCGCCGTGGCGAGGGTCATCGTCTGTTCCGACGCGAGGTAGTCGATGACGTTCTGCGGAACCTCTACCGGTTGCTGCTGAGTTGCCACGTGGACTCCTTCGCCGATGAAGCGGAAAGGTCAGCGGAACGTGGCCTCCCCGTGAAGCTGCGTCAACCGTAGAGTCCGATTGACGACCGTGCAATATGCCGCTTACGCCCGAATGTCGCGTTGGCGCCCGATTCGAGTGCGGTTCTGGCAAGGTCGGACGCGTGGGAATCGAGCTCAGCCAGGGCGATCGCGTAGGCGCGTACCTGATCGAGGGACTCCTCGGCACCGGTGCGACCGCGCTGGTCTACCGGGCGACGGGCCCCGACGGCGTGGACGTGGCCCTGAAGCTCGTACGGCCCGAGCTGTCCGCCGAGGCCAACTTCCGCCATCGCTTCGAGCTCGAGGTCAGCATCGCCCAGCGCGTGACGCACCCGAACGTCGTGCCCGTCCTGGACAACGGCGAGCACGAGGGCGACCCGTGGCTCACGCAGGGGCTCGTCACGGGTGGATCGCTCCTCGACGTGCTGGACGAGCGCGGGTCCGTGCCGCTGGACGAGGCGCTGCGGCTGATCGGCGACGCGGCCGCCGGCCTGGACGCCGTGCACGCGGCGGGGCTCATCCATCGCGACGTCAAGCCGGCGAACATCCTGCTCCACGACGACGGCACCGCCGCGATCACCGACTTCGGGTTCGCTCGCGACACCGCCAGCGACCGGCGCTACACGCGCCCAGGGGAGACGCTCGGGTCGATGTACTACATGGCGCCCGAGCAGATCGAGGCGGCCGAGGTCGGGCCCGCCACCGACGTGTACGCGCTCGGCTGCGTGCTGTTCGAGCTGGTCGTGGGCATCACGCCGTTCGGCGACAAGCCCGGTATGGGCGTGATGATGGCCCACCTGGACGCGGAGCCGCCACACCCGAGCGACCGGCGGCCCGAGATCCCGCGCGAGGTCGGCGACGCGATGCTCACGGCGCTGGCCAAGGAGCCGGCGGATCGACCGGCCGGCGCGTCCGCCTATGCGGATGCGGTGAGAGCCGCGGAGTCGCGGCCCTCACCGAAAGCCTCCGCCTAGGTCGCGGCGACGGCGCCGCGCGACTCCAGGTCCATCTCCTCGACGCCCTTCAGCATCTCGGTCGCCTGCGCGAGCGTGATGCCGTTCTCGTCGTCGTAGAGGCCGTCCTGCTCCCAGCGCTCCGGGTGCAGGCTGATCGCGAGCGGGTTGATGCCGCGGTCCTCGTCGGGCTGCTCGGGCAGGTTCTTCGCCGCCTTGAAGAAGATCCAGACGGCGAGGGCCCGGATCAGCGGCAGCTTCGCGGCGCTCCGCTGGATCAGCACCTCGCCCGGGGCCGGAAGGCCGATCTCCTCCTGGCCCCGGCGGTAGACCTCGAACTGCTGCGACAGCACCGACACGCCCTCCCATTCGGTCTTGTCGAGCGCGTGCCAGTCCTTGAACAGCTGCTGCATCGTCGCAGCGAGGGGGATCGTCGGCTCGAACAGCTCGAGCAGCTCCCTGATGTCGTCCATCGTCGTCATCCGCCCGTGGACGAACGGCGACCCGAGCAGCGCGAAGTAGAACATGCTGTCGAAGACGACCTTCGAGATCATCACCTGCGGGTTGCCGAAGAACTGGTAGTTGTCCTTGTAGAGCTTCAGCGTCGGCTCGAACAGCTTGAAGTAGAAGTCGTTGTAGAAGTCGACCGCTTCTTCCCAGTTCTGGCCCGACAGGTCCTTGCGGATGATCTCGCCGCTGAACGTGTTCGTGAACGCGATGAAGTCCGACCCCGGCGAGTAGAGCGCGTCGATGAAGCCGAACGCCTCGCCCACCAGGCACCAGCGATCCTTCGAGAACGGCTGCGTCGACGCGTACGAGAAGCCCTCGATCCGGAGGAAGTCGAGCACGTCGTCGCGGCGGCCCTCGACCGAGGCCGCGAGCTGCGGCTCGTGCTCCCTCATCCAGTTCAGGAACGCGTCGAAGGTGTTGATCTCGTCGAACGGATGGAAGCGCGGATCGGCGCAGATCCCGATCGAGATCGGGCCCGAGGCGAGCTGGATCAGCCACAGCCAGTAGCCCTCGTCGACCAGGTGACTGGTCGAGTAGTTGCGCAGGCCCCGCTCGGGCATGCGGTCGAGCCATTCCTGATCGTCGCCGCCCCACTCGGTCTCCCAGTCGAGCCCGCCCTTCAGGCGGAACCACGAGGCGTTGATGTCATGGCCGGTCTCGGTGCCGATGCCGAGCTTGCGGCGCATGAAGTTGCCGCGGCCGGTCGCGTCGACGATCCAGCGGGCCGTGACCTCGACGTCGCCGTTCTCGTGGCCCAGCGTGATCTTGTGGTCCGCGTCGCCGTCGCCGACCTCGACCTCGAGCACGCGGAAGCCGCGGAACGCGTCCGCGCCCCGCTCGACGCAGCGGTCGTACAGCTCGTTCTCGAAGATGCCGCGGTCGATCTGGTGCGTGTAGGCCGCGTGGTGCGCGGGGGTGCAGAACTCGACGCGCTTCGTGAACTCCTTGTTGCCCTCGGCGGGCAGAATGAAGCGCAGGCCGTGCTTGCGGAGCTGCTTCTCCTCGAGGTGGTCGCGCATGCCGATCACCTCGCGGTAGTAGTGGGCGCCGATCTCGACGCTCGACTCGCCGACCTTGAAGGCGGCCTCGCGCGCCGGATCGGCTCGCTTCTCGGCCAAGAGGACGCGCGCGTCCGGCCATTCCCGCCGCATCTGGAGACAGAACGACAGGCCGGCCAGGCCGCCGCCGAGGATCGCTACGTCATAGCGCCCGCTTGGAACTTTCAACGGCATGAACTCCGGCTGGGACGCCGAACGGTTCTCCATCAGTCCTCCTGGTTCATGGGTGGAGGGTCACTCGCCTCGCGGCCAATCATGTTCATGACGTGCCGCGCGGCGCAAGACGGGGTCGGTGAAACGGCGCGTTGCGCACACGCCTAGAAGAGCTGGTTCTCGCCGCGGAACACCTCGCTCACCGACGCGTCCGTCACGATCCGGCGGATCGTGTCGGCGAGCAGGAGCGAGCATGAGAGCACGACGATGTTGTCCGGCGCGCCCGGGCGCAGCGGGATCGTGTCGGTGACGACGATCTCGTCGAACCCGGCGGCCGCGAGGTTGTCGTAGGCCTTGCCCGACAGCACTGCGTGGGTAGCGGCCGCGTAGACGCTTCTTCGCGCCGTGGTCGAGCACGGTCTGCCCCGCCGCGCACAGCGTGCCGGCGGTGTCGATGATGTCGTCCACGATCAGCGCGGTCTTGCCCTCGACGTCGCCGATCACGTAGCCGATCTCGGCCACCTGCTGGGCGGGGCGCTGCTTGGTCATCACCGCCAGGTCGGCGCCGATCCAGCTGGCGAACTTCTGGTTCAGCTTGACGCGCCCGACGTCGGGCGAGACCACGACGAGGTCGTCGAAGTGCTTGTCCGCGAAGTACTGCGAGAGCGTGAACAGCGCGGTCATGTGGTCGACCGGCTTGGTGAAGAAGCCCTGGACCTGGCCGGCGTGCAGGTCCATCGTCAGCACGCGGTCGACACCGGCCGTCTCGAGCACGTGCGCGACCATGCGCGCGCTGATCGGCTCGCGCAGCGCCGACCGCTTGTCCTGGCGCGAGTACGCGAACCACGGCATCACGACGTTGACGCTGTGTGCCGACGCGCCGACCGCCGCGTCGACCATGAGCAGCAGCTCCACCAGCGCGTCGTTGGTGCTGATGCCGGTGACCTCGTTGCCGCAGGTGGGCTGCACGATGAACACGTCGGCGCCCCGGATCGACTCGTCGTAGCGGGCGTAGGCCTCGCCCGCGGAGAACGTCTTGAGGGTGACGGCGCCGAGCTCGACTCCCAGGTGCCCGGCCATCAGCTCCGCCAGGTCCGGGTTCGCGCGCCCGGAGAAGAGCATCAGGCGCTTGTCGCCGGTGGGAGCGGCCTCGGGCTCGGTCTCCGCCATCGCGAGCAGACTAACCCCGGCGCGGCAGGAGCGGAAGGGTGTCCCGACGCGACCGCTTGACGACACCGCCGCGGATTGATTTGCTCGGAGCGGCGGTATCGGCGATTCCGAGAGGGCTGGACTTTCCTAGATGGCACGCAACCCCGCACTGGCCCGGAGCATCTTGTTCGCCGGCTTCGACGATGCGGCGCTCGCCGAGGTCGAGGCGCTCGCTCGGCCGCGCAGCTTCGCCGCGGGCGAGCATCTGTGCGACGCCGGCGACCCGACCGACACGGTCTGGGTGATCACGGGCGGGCTCGTCAA
The DNA here is from genome assembly GCA_963724205.1 of uncultured Actinomycetes bacterium. GTDB lineage: Bacteria > Actinomycetota > Thermoleophilia > Solirubrobacterales > Thermoleophilaceae > CAVRTK01. Next base: position 895,794 of record CAVRTK010000001.1, read on the forward strand.
CTGGCTCACGCCGACTGCCGAGGGCGCGGGCGAAATGCTGCTCCGGCTGCGCAAGGGCGACGTCATCGGCGCCCAGGACGCGATCGCCGGAGAGGTGCGCGCGGCCACGGTCGTGGCGAGCATCGACACGCAGACCCTGGAGATCGCCGCCGAGCACTTCGCCGAGCTCGCGGAGCGCCACCCGAGCATGCTGGTCAACCTCGTGCGCACGCAGCGCGAGCGCCTCTCACGCGCGGGCGCGCGCACCGCGGAGAAGGACCTGGGCGAGGAGATCGCGCTGGTCGTCGGCCCCTCGCTGGGCGGCCTGCTGGGGCCGCTCGTGATCGGTGCCCGCATGGCCTCACCGCGGCCGGTCAGCTACCTGAGCCGCGACATGTCCTTCGCGGGCGCCCTGACCGCGGCCGACGACGCCGCCACCCAGAGCGGGACCGTGATCATCCCCGGCGAGCTCGATCCGAGCACGCTTGCGTCGATGCTGGACGAGGTCGACCGGGTTGTCGCCGTCCTGGGCAGCCCCGAGGAGGTCGAGCGGCTCAGCCCGCTGGCCGACCACTCGCAGGGCCACCGCCTTGAAGTCGTCCTGGTGGGCGACGAGGCCCGGGCCGCGCGGCGCTCGTGGCCCGCGAACGCCACGCTCGAGGTCGTGCGCGAGTGCGAGCGTCGGGGGGAGTTTCCGCTGTCCGACGCCGACGTCGCCTGGATTGCGCGCCACCTGACCGCCACCAAGCTAGGCATCGCGCTCGGCGCCGGCGGCGCCAAGGGCTTCGCGCACGTGGGACTTCTCCAGGTGCTCGAGGAGAACGGCTATGTCATCGACTACGCCGCGGGTTCCAGCATCGGCGGCTTCGTGTCGTCCCACGTCGCGCTCGGCCACGGGGCGGCCGCCATCGAGGAGCGGTTCAGGGCGGCGTTCGACGAGGAGACCGTCGGCGCGATGTTCTCGAGCCCGTTCGGCGCCGGAAAGGCCGGCGAGGAGATCCTCACCCGCCTCCTGCGGGAGGCCACCGAGAACAAGGCGTTCGCGGACACGGTCATCCCGCTGGCGATCATGGTCGTCGACCTGACCGACCGCACGGCGGTTCCGCAGCGCGAGGGTCCGCTGTGGGAGGCGCTGCTCGCGGCCCTGTCCGTGGCCGGCGTGTTCCCCACGCAGGAGCGCGACGGACACCGCCTGGTGGACGCCATCGCGCTCGTGCCGGTGCCGACGGCCGCGGTCGTTGAGAGCGGCGCGGACATCGTCGTCTCCTGCAACCTCATGAGCGCGGAGACGCTCGAGCGCTGGCCCGAGGGGCCGGAGATCGCGCCGCCGCCGGAGAAGAAGCGCAAGGGCGCCCTCGACACGATGCTCGAGGTGATGGACCTGAGCCAGCTCGACACCAGCACCCGCCTGGCCGCGCTGGCCGACGTGGCGGTTACGCCCAAGTTCCCGACCGTCGACTGGCGCGACTTCCAACTGGCCGATCAGTTCATGGCCGCGGGCCGGGCGGCGGCGCTCGAGCAGCTGCCGGCCCTGCAGGCGATGAGCACCCCGGTGCAGGTCGACACCGCCCGCCGGGAGTCCGGAATCACGACGTTTGTCTAGCCTCCCCGGACAGCGCGTATGACTCAACACGCCAATACTCGGAATGGGGCTTTCGCGCCTCACTCACCCGTGTATATGGTCGAATTGTTTTTGGGTCCCCACTAGGAGGCACAGTTGCTGACGCAGCGATCCCAACCCATCCGGGCATCTGTAGGACTCGCACTTCTCGCGCTAGTCGCCGGCCTTGCTCTGGCGCCGAGTGCCGGAGCGGCCGCCAAGAAGCCGAAGGCCAAGGGCTACATCTACACCCAGTCGAACGACCCGAACGCGAACTCGGTCTACGTCTTCCAGCGCGACAAGAAGGGCAAGCTCAAGCAGACCAAGAGGGTGAAGACCGGCGGCAAGGGCACCTTGCAGAACGTCGGTTGCGGCGACAACTGTCCGATCCTCGACAGCCAGGGCGCCGTCGACGCGGTGGGCAAGCTCGTGTTCGTCGTCAACGGCGGCAGCGACACGGTCACCTCGTTCAAGCAGCAGGGCAACGGGACCCTGAAGCGCATTGACACGGAGACGTCGGGCGGCGATCTGCCGAACAGCCTGGTGGCCCGCAACGGGGTCCTCTACGTCCTGAACACCACCAGCGGCAACATCTACGGCCTCCGCTACACGTCGAGCGGCCAGCTCAGCCCGATCGCGGGCTCGAGCAAGCCGATCGGCGGCCAGGGGCAGAACGGGATCTTCCCCTCGGGCGGCGCGCGGCAGATCGGGTACGACAACACCGGTGAGTGGGTCGTCGTGACCGAGCTCGCCTCCGTGGGCCCGGGCGGTCCGCCGCCGGGCCTGATCACGACGTACAAGCTGAACTCCGACGGCACCACCGGCCCCGGCACGTCGACGAAGTCCCAGACGCCGCTGCCCTTCGGGTTCGCGTTCAACGACAACAACACGATGGTGCTGTCCGAGGTCAACGACCCGATGGGCGCAACGGACGGCAGCACGTCGGCCTACGCCTTCAACGGCGCGACGGGCACGCCGACCGCGGTGCCGCCCCCGCTGACCAGCGGCGGCGCGCTGCCTTGCTGGGTCAGCCTCACCAGGGACGGCGACCACGCGTTCGTGATCAACACGGGTGCGGGCCGGCCTGCCGGTGCGGCGAAGTACGACGTCGCGGACAGCGGTGCGCTCACGGCGAAGGGCGTGACGGAGGCTCCGTCGGGCACGTTCCTCTGGACGGATCCGGCCCAGAGCTCGGACGGCAAGTTCCTGTACGTGCTTGCGCCGACGGGCCCGATGAACACGAAGAAGAGCCGTATCGACTCGTACAAGATCAGCAGCAGTGGTGGGCTGACCTTCCTCGCGTCGACGAAGGCGAACATGCCCGCCGGCGTCTCGGGCCTGGACGGCAAGTAGGGAGATGCCAGACGTGACCGTTCGCGAGGGCCGGAAGGAGACTCCGGCCCCCGCGATCCGGTCGCCGGACGAGCTCGAGGGCGTGCGCCTCAAGGTCTGCGGGTTGACCGTGGACCACGAGGTGGACGCCCTCGCGGCTCACTCCGTCGACTTCGCCGGCCTCTGGTACGGCGTGCCCGGCGGGCCCGCCGACCTGGAGCTCGACCGCTGGGTCGACCTCGCGACGGCGACCGCCGCCCGTGGGATCGACCCGGTGCTGGTCACGTTCTCGAAGGACGCCGAGATGCTGCGCCAGGCGCTCGAGTCGGCGCCCGTGAAGTGGGTGCAGCTGCACGGCTACCAGACGCCCGGGCTGGTCAAGAAGCTGAAGCGCGACGTCCCCGAGGTGCGAATCCTCAAGGTCCTGCACGTGCGCGGGCAGGACTGCGTCGAGGAGTCGCTGATCGGGATGTACGAGAAGGCGGGCGTCGACGTCTTCCTGTTCGACGCGGTGGCCGAGGACGGCCGTGTGGGCAGCACGGGCCAGACGCTCGACGTGGACTACGTTGCCACTGTGGCCGACAAGCTGGAGAGGCCGTTCCTGATCGCGGGCGGCATCTCGCCCGATAACCGCGAGCGGCACGAGAAGCTGATCTCCCACCCGCGCTACCTGGGCGTCGACGTCGACACCAACGCCCGCGGGGACGACGGGAAGATCGCTGAGCCGAACGTCGGCGCGATCAGCGCGACGTGGAAGGGGGAGCGATGAGCGTCTTCATCGACGCGCTCCTGGGCGGGAAGCTGCCGATCATCACCGAGGTCAAGCGCAGCGACGCCGACGGGGTCCAGCTGATGGGCGACCGCTCGGTGTCCGACCTGGTCGCCGAGTACACGGACGTCGGCGCATCGTGCATCTCCGTCGTCACCGGGCGCTGGTTCGGCGGCACGGACGACATGCTGCGCGAGGCCGCGGCGGCCACCGACCTGCCGCTCCTCAAGAAGGACTTCATAACGCGCGAGAAGCAGGTGGTCGAGGCCAAGGAGCTGGGCGCATCGGCCGCGCTGCTGACCGCGCGGATCATGCCGAAGTCGTCGTTCCAGAAGATGATCGACGTGATCCTGGGCCACGGGCTGACGCCGTTCGTCGAGGTCGCCGACCACGACGAGATCGCGAGCGTCGTCCACGCCGAGGAGTGCATCGTCGCGATCAACAACAAGGACATCCGTACTCAGGAGCGCGAGCCCGGCGACATCGACCAGAGCCGATCGCTGCTCGAGGCGACGATCGCCACCGGCACGCCGTGCCCGGTGAGCGCGAGCGCGATAACCGACCCCAGGATCGCGGCCGAGCTCGTCGCGCAGGGATTCAAGGGGCTGTTGATCGGAACCGGCCTGCTGAAGGCCGACAGCGTCCGCGGCTGGATCGACCAGTTCGAGCAGCAGCGTCACGCAATCGAAGCGGCGGGAGCAAGATGACGGGATCGCTGGCCGACCAGTTCATCGAGACGGCGCGCAACCGGCCGGACGCGCCCGCGCTGGTCTGGCAGGGCGAGGAGATCTCCTACGGGAAGCTGCTCGACATGGCCTCCGCCGCCGACGCCGACGTCATGCGGCTGGAGCTCCCGAACGACCGCCCCGTCGGCATCCGCGCGAAGAAGTCGCCGCAGGCGATCGCGCTGGTGCTCGCCTGCCTGAAGGCCGGCCGCCCGTTCCTGCTGCCCTCGGTCGAGCTCGCCGACGACACGCTCGACCAGCTGTTCGCGCAGGCCGCGTGCAGCCGCGTGCTCATCCCGGAGGACGACCCGGAGCACGGCGTGAAGGTCGGCGCCGCGGCAGTCGTCGCGGGCGTCGATCCCGAGTGGCCGCCGCCCGGCGCGGACGAGGTGTCGTTCATGCTCACCACGTCGGGCTCGACCGGCCTGCCGAAGATCGTGCCGCTGCCGCTCGGCGCGGTCGACAACTTCACGGAGTGGACGTCGAAGACCTTCGAGATCGGCCCGGACACGAAGGTCCTGAACTACGCGCCGCTGAACTTCGACCTCTGCCTGGTCGACATCTGGACCACGCTCAAGTACGGCGGCTGCGTGGTGCTCGTCGATCAGGACCGGGGCACCAACGGCGCCTACATCGCCGACCTGCTGACCGACCACGCAGTGAACGTCGTGCAGGCCGTCCCGATGCTCTACCGCCTGCTGATCGACGTCACCCGCGACGACGGCCGGAACTTCCCGGACGTGCGCTACGCGCTGACGACGGGAGACAAGCTGCCGGCCAGCTCGCTCCAGGAGATCCCGAACCTGTTCCCCAACACGCGCCTGTTCAACATCTACGGCTGCACGGAGACCAACGACAGCCTGATGTACGAGTTCGACCTGGGCAGCCAGGTGCCGCCGCAGCTCCCGGTCGGCTCGCCGATCGAGGGCGTGCAGGCAGTGGTGCAGGATCCTGACGGTGCGTTCGTCGAGGGGGAGGGGACCGGCGAGCTGATCGTCAACACCCCCTTCCAGACGCGCGGCTACCTGAAGGCGTCGCTCAACGAGGGCAAGTTCGTCGACCTGGCGGTCAACGGGCAGGGCGAGACGCGCTACTACCGCACCGGCGACATCGTCCGCCGGCATCCCGACGGCTCGCTGACCCTCGAGGGCCGCAGCGACTTCTACGTGAAGGTCCGCGGCGTGCGGGTCTCGACGCAGGTGGTCGAGCAGGCAATCCAGGAGCACGCCGAGGTCATCGAGTGCGCCGTGGTGGGCGTGCCCGACGAGCTGGCCGGGACACGACTGCACGCGCTGGTGCGCAAGGAGCCCGAGAGCAAGCTCAACAGCCTGTCCCTGAGGCAGCATCTGGCGCCGCGACTCGCACGGACGGAGATGCCGTCGTCCATCGAGATCGTGACCGAGCCGCTGCCGAAGACGTCAACTGGAAAGATCGATCGCAAGCGTTGCGGTCCCCGAGGAGAGAAGGCTCAGATACATGGATGACATGCAGAAGATCAAGCAGTTCATCGTCGACGAGTTCATGCCGGACGTGCCGGCGGATGAGCTCGACGCCGACTTCGACCTGCTGACCGGCGGCGTGGTCGACTCGCTCGGGCTGCTGAAGGTCGTGGCCTGGCTCGAGTCCGAGTACGACATCGGCGTCGACGAGTCCGAGCTCGGCCCGGAGAGCTTCCGGACCGTGCGCGCGATCCACGACTACGTCGAGCAGGAAAAGGCCACCGCGTAGCCATGCCCGGCGGCCGCGAACCCAAGCTGCTGGCGGACCTCGTCACGCAGAAGTACCCGGTGTCCGAGGAGATCTGGGGCAACTTCTGGGACCGGCTTCGCGGCCGCGAGCTCGAGCAGGGTGAGGCGCTCGCCGTCACGTGCGTGTTGACCACCCGCACACCCGACGGCGAGTCGGTCGCGAACCTCCTGCGCTCGCTGCAGGAGCGCAACCCGCGTCCCGACCCGCCGTCGCAGCCCACGGTCAACATCGTGGGGACCGGCGGCGGGCCGAGTACGTTCAACCTGTCGACGGCGTCGGCGTTCGTCGGCGCGTCGATGGGCGCGCGCGTGATCAAGACCGGATCGCGCGCGTATGCGAGCAAGACGGGCTCGGTCGACCTGCTCGACCGGCTCGGGCTGAAGCTCAGCAAGTCGTACGAGGAGATCGACGAGATGCTCGACTCGTTCGGCATGGCCTGCGCCGGCCCGTTCGTGTACCCCAAGGAGCTGCGGCTGCTGGCCCGCGGGATCCTGCCCTTCGGGATGAAGCAGATGGGCCGGTTCTTCAACCTGGTCGGCCCGTTCCTGGGCGCGGTGCCGGTCACCAAGCAGATCACCGGCACCTCCGATCACTCGGTCGTGCCGATGTTCAAGGCCCTGGCCGACGGCGACCCGACTCGCGAGTACCTGATCACCTGGAACGACATGGGCGTCGACGAGCTCCTGTCGATCGTGCCCAGCCAGGTCTACGACACCGAGCGCGGCGAGGAGTACACGCTGACGCCCGGCGAGTCCGGACTGGCTGAGGACCGCCCGTTCGAGGAGCTGAAGCCCGTCGACGACATCGAGCAGACCGTGGCGCACTTCATGGCGCTGATCGGGGGGGTCGGGCCGGACGCGGCGATCGAGAGCATCAAGCTGAACGCCGCGATGCTGGCCGTGAACGCTGGGGTGGCGGAGGACCTGAAGGACGGCATCCGCCTGGCGGGCGACGCAATGGCCGCGGGTGAGCCCGGCCGGCTGATCGAGTCGATGCGGGCGCACAGTGCGCAGGCGGCGCCGGCTGCCGCGACCGCCAAGGGCACGGGCGCGTCGTAGTGGCCTCGGAGTTCTTCACCGATCCGCGGCCGGGCCGGCCCGGGCTGGCCCTGTTCCTGAACGCGGGCGACCCGCCGCTCGACGTGTTCGAGGACCTGGTCCTCATGCTCGACGAGAACAAGGTCGACTGCCTGGAGCTGGCGATCCCGTTCCCGGACTCGCCGACCGACGGCCCGACCATCCGCGCGTCGGCCGACCGCGCGCTAGCGGACGGCGTCGACCGCGAGGCGGTGCTGGCCTTCGTCAAGCGCGTCGTCCCGCAGCTGTCGCACCTGAAGATCGCGCTGCTCGCCGACTGGAGCTACTCGATCAAGAAGACGCCGATGCCGGAGTTCCTGGAGCTGGTCAAGGACTCCGGAGCCCACGGTGTGCTGGTCCACGGGCTGCCACCGCGGCTGAGCGAGCAGTACTACGCCGCGGCCAAGGAGATCGGCCAGCCGATCGTCACCACCTGTTACGCCACGTCCGAGCCGGCGCGACTGCACGAGGCGGCCGAGCACGGGTCGGCCTACATCTACCTCGTCGCCGCCTATGGGCGCAGCGGCACGGTCGGACCGCCCGACCACAACGCGCTGGTGCCCGTGATGGAGATCCTGCGCGCGCAGACCGACATCCCGATCGCGGTCGGCTTCGGCGTCAAGACCCGCGAGGACATCGAGGGGCTCGGCCAGGTCGGCGCCGATGCGGCGATCGTCGGCAGCTCGTGTGTCGCCCGGGTGACAGCCGCGCGCGACGCCGGGCGCGATGTCGTCGAGGATTTTCACGGACTGCTCGTCGAACTCGGCGCAGCATCCCAGTCGATCGAGAGCCCCCGCTAGGGCCCACACAAGGAGATCCAATGATCATTCGCAAGCTCGAGGAAGTGAAGACGGTCGAGTGGGGCAACGGCCTCAGCCGCCGGTTCCTGCTCGAGGCGGACGGCATGGGCTACACCATGACCGACACGATCGTCAACAAGGGCACGAAGTCGCTGCTCGAGTACGAGAACCACCTCGAGGCGTGTTACTGCATCTCGGGCAGGGGATCGGTCATCGAGATGGACGGCACCGAGCACGAGATCGTGCCCGGCACCATCTACGCGCTCGACAAGCACGATTCGCACTACCTCGTCGCCTCGGACGAGGAAGACCTCCGGCTCGTGTGCACGTTCACGCCGGCACTCAAGGGCGACGAGGCCCACACGTTCGGCGAGTCGGGCGTGCACCCGTCCGTCTACTGATCGGGGAGAAATGACCTCTACATCGACGAGCGCACCTGCCGAGGCACCCGGCGGGTTCACGAGTCCCTGGAACGCCGAGCAGAAGCAGCTGCGCAAGTCGATGGAGCAGTACTTCGAGCCGCTCAGCGCCGGCGCGATCGAGGACGACGCTAACGGCGTCTTCAATCGCGAGAAGTGGGACATGATCCGCGAGAGCGGCGCGATCAGGATCCCGTTCGACCCGGAGTGGGGCGGGATGGGGCAAGACGCGCTGACGCTGACCTACGTGCTCGAGCACCTGGGCTTCGGCTGCCGCGACTCGGGGCTCCTGTTCGGGCTGGCCACGCAGATCGTGTCGATGGCCATCCCGCTCCAGAAGTTCGGGTCGGACGAGCTCAAGGAGAAGTACCTGCGCCGGCTGATCGACGGCGAGATCCTCTCCGCGCACGCGATTTCCGAGCCCGGCGCGGGCTCGGATGCCACCGGCATGGTCACCACGGTCACCGAGGACGGTGACGAATACGTGCTGAACGGCGAGAAGGCGTGGTGCACGAGCGGCCCGATCGCCGACGTGCTCACGGTCTACGCGAAGGGCGAGGGCGACCAGGCCGCGACGTCGATGAGCGCGTTCATCGTCGAGCGCGACACGCCGGGCCTCACGATCAGCGACGCGATCCCGAAGATGGGGCTGGGCACGTCACCGTTCGGGATGATCAAGTTCGAGGACGTCCGGATCCCGAAGTCGCACCTGCTCGGCCGCGCGGGCGCGGGGTTCTTCATCCTCGAGCACGTGATGACCTGGGAGATCCTCGGCATCTTCGTGATGATGTGCGGCGAGATGCAGCACCGGCTCGACATGTGCCTGGACTACGCGAAGAAGCGGGAGCAGTTCGGTGCGCCGATCGGGTCGAACCAGTACATCGCGGGGAAGATCGTCGACATGAAGATCGGGCTCGAGAACTCGCGCAAGCACATCTACGACACCGCGCGCCGGTTCGCGAAGAAGCGCAGCGTCGTGGCCGAGGTCTCGATGGCCAAGCTGATCACGAGCGAGGCGAACCTGCAGTCGGCACTCCACGCCGTGCAGATCTTCGGCGCTCGCGGCTACATCAAGGAGACCGGGCTGGAGAAGCAGCTGCGCGACGCTGTCGGCTCGCCGATCTACTCGGGCACCAACGAGACGCAGCGCATTCGCCTCGCGGCGATGATGGGCCTGAAGTAGGGCGCGCTCAACCGGGCAGGAGCTTGCGCGCGATCCGCGGCAGCAGGTCGCGGTCCGGGTCGGTCTCGCGCTCGGCCAGCAGGAAGTCGATGCGGTCCTCGACCGCCCGGCGCGTGCGGTCGCGGAGGCCGCGAAGGGCCCGGCCATCCTCGTGGCGGCCGTCGTAGCGGTCGGTTTCGATCGGCTCGCCGAACGCGAAGTAGTAACGCTCAGGCCGCGGCAGCGGGGTGCCGGCGAAGCCGCGCGCCAGCGGGAAGAGCAGCTCGGTCCGGCCGCCGAGCCGCTCGAACGCCGCGCGCACGGGCGCCATCAGCGTGGACTCGGCGTCGACCAGGATGTCGTAGCTCTCCTCGCCGCCCACCGCGCCGAACGGCACGATCGGGCAGCGCGCCTCGATGGCCAGGCGCGCGAAGCCCATGCGCTGCTTCCAGATCAGCCGGTAGCGCTCGTCCTTGCGCTTGGCCACCTCGCGGCCGCCGCCGGGCAGCACCAGCACGTGCTCCCCGTCCCGGAGCAGGGCGCGCGCGTTCTCGCGGTTGCCGTCCACGGCTCCGAACCGGGTCAGGAAGTCGCGCCACACCGGCACCTTGTAGTGGGCCTTCTCGGCGAGGCCGCGCAGTTCGATGCCGCGTTCGCGGTGCACGTGCATGACCATCAGCGGCAGGTCGAGCAGCCCGAAGATCGTGTGGTTGCCGACGAGCAGGCAGGGCCCGGATCGCGGTATCCGGTCGACGCCGTGGAAGACAGGGTCGGTCAGCAGCTCCCAGGGCCGCAGCAGGGCGCGCATCGCCTCGACCTCGGCACGGGACGGCACGCGCGCACTCTAGATCAGCGGCAGCTCCACTCGCAGCCGCGTCCCCTGCCCCGGCGGGCTGTCGATCGAGAGCCTGCCGTCGAGCGCGGCCACCCGGTCGGCCAGGCCGCGCAGCCCTGAGCCGCGCGACGGATCCGCCCCGCCGACGCCGTCGTCGGCCACCTCGGCCGCCACGCGCCGCGGGTCGCGCTCCAGCGTTACGGTCGCGCGGTCGGCGTGCGCGTACTTCGCCACGTTCGTCAGCGCTTCCGAGACGACGAAGTAGATCGCCGTGGCGACAGGCGCGGGCAGGTCGTCTCCGGGATCGCCGCTGATCTCCACCGGCACCGGCACGCGCGCGGCCAGGGCCTCGACCGCGGGGCGCAGGCCGCGGTCGGTGAGCACGGCGGGGTGGATGCCGCTGGCCAGCTCACGCAGCTCGTCGAAGCCGGCCTGCAGCTCCTCGGACGACTCGTCCAGCAGCGCCGCGATCTCCGGCTGGTCCTTCGCCCTCATGCGCGCGCGGCCCAGCGTGGTGGCCAGCGCCACCAGGCGGGCCTGCGCGCCGTCGTGCAGGTTGCGCTCGATGCGGCGGCGCTCGGCGTCGCCCGCCTCGAGCAGGCGGGCGCGCGAGCTGCGCAGCTCGTCGATACCCGCGCGCAGCTCCGCGGACAGCCGCTGGTTCTCGAGCGCCAGCGCCGCGGCCGCGCCCGCCGTGCTCACGAGCTGCGGCTCGTCGGAGAGCGCCGGGTCGTGCACGATCGCGCCGATGCGCGAGCCGCCGATCTCGACCTCGGTCCAGGCCCGGTCCTCGAGCGGCATGGCGTGTCCGTCGGCGTCGACGAAGCGCCCCGGATCGGGGATCCAGTAGGCGAGCTCGATGCTCGGGTCGCCGAGCGCATCGGCCAGCGCGTCGCGCAGGGCGGAGGGCTCGGGCGCCGCGCCCAGGCGGCGGACGAGCGATCCCACCGCCGCGCCCTCGGCCAGCCGGCTGCGCAGCAGGCCGATCAGGAAGCCGAACGGGATCGTGGCGACGAGCGCGACGGCCAGCGCCTCCAGGAACTCCACCTCTGTGCCGGCCGCGTCGAAGCCCTTCGCCACGAGGAAGACCGCGAACGCCGCTCCGCCGGTCATCAGAACCGGCGTGATCGTCCGGCGGCGCGCGGGGGACGCCGAGCCCCAGCGGCGCACGAGGATCACCTCGCTCGCCCCGATCACCGCGAGGGCCGCCAGGTACTGGAGCGCGTCGAGCCGATCGGACAGCCCCTGGTCCGTGTGGACGGTGATCAGGCTGCGGCCGTCGTCCTCGAAGAGCAGCCCCGGCACCTGGAGCACCGTGACCGCGAAGTAGCCCGCGGCGACCGTCAGGCGCTCCGCCCGAGTCGCGAGCCGACCCGTCGGGAACGCGATCAGCAGGTGGCCCACGACCGCGGGGAAGATGCCGTCGAGCGCGATGCCGACCGTGTGGGGGACCTCGTCGTTGGCAGAGCTGATCGCGGTCGCGAACCAGGCGATCCCGGCCGCCACCATCAACAGGCCGGTGCGGTTGCCCGGGCGCCGCCACCAGGCGAACAGCCCGGTGCCGACGAACGACCACCCGACCAGCAGGCCGAGCGCGGCGGCCAGAATCGGGTGGTCGACGTGGTCGCTGCCCGCGACCAGGGCCAGGTAGGCAAGTCCGGCGGCGACCCCCGCCGCGCCGGTCAGCAGCAGTTCTCGACGTCGTGCGGGCGGCGGGCCGGCCATGCGCCCATTGTCGCCGCGCCTACCGCGGAGCGGTGCCCGGGATCTCCACCACCTGCTGGAACGTGGGCCGGTTCTGCCACGGGATCAGCGGCTGGGTGACGCCGCCGAGCGGGCGGTGCCAGATCGAGTCGAAGCAGGCCTGCTCGTTGTCGCGGCCCTGGCCCGCGCAGACCGGGTCGGAGTACAGCGCCGGGTCGGCGGACGCCGTCAGCGCGTCGGCCAGCGACCGCTCGAGCGCGGCCCGGCAGGCCGCGAGCTTGCCGCGGCCGCAGAACGTTCGCGGCCATCCGCGCACGCGGTCGCCGAGCACCCGACGGAGGTCCTTCTGCGCGAACGAGTACCAGCCGTTCTGCCACGCCGATCCGACGTGGTCGCCGTGGTTGTTCGGGTGGTTGTCGATCTCGTGGACGCGCTCGATCCGCTCGAACAGGGCGCGCGCCGAGCGTCGGCTCGAACTGCGCCTTCACCCAGCGCGGCCACCAGGCGTCCATCACCCGGATCGCGTCCGCGTGCTCGTACTGGCCGTCGCCGTTGACGTCGATCCGGTGTGCGCCGTCGCGCTCCCACGCGGTCAGCGCGTCGACCGCCTGCCGCAGCGCGGGGTCGCTCGGGGTGCCGAGCACGCGCAGGGCATAGCGCAGGACCGCGTCGCCGCGCAGGTCGACGGTGGCCGCGTCGGCCATCGCCTCCGTCAGCTGCGGCAGCGTCGTCTTGCGGTCGCCGCGGATCTGGTCCGCCACCCGGTTCTCGAGCAGCCGTGAGCGGTAGACCGGGCCGTAGCCCCAGTTGCCGTCGGCCGCGCCGTAGCCGCGCGCCTGCTTGCCGTTCCAGTCCGCGAAGTAGGGCTGGTCGATCGCGTTCGGGTGGGCCGACGGCGGCGTCGAGCTCTCCACCAGGTTGCGCCCGCCGCGCCACTCGTAGGCGCGCCGCCCGGCGATCGGCAGGCTCGGGTCGGTGCGCGCGGCGTGACGCGGGTTGGCCCCGGCGTTCTGGTACGCGATCGACCTGCTGTCGGCGTACCACCAGTTGAACGTGCCGGACACCAGCGCGGCGGCGCGCTGGAAGTCGCGCGGCCCGCGGATCTCGCCGGGGTCGTTGAGCGTCCGGAACGCGATTCCCGAGTCGCCCTCGTGGCGGTAGGTGCTGCGATTGATCACGAACGCGACGGGCCTGCCGCGCACCGTGCCGCGCGCGTGCACGATGCCGAGCCGCGTCCGCTCGGCGCTCAGCGTCTCGCTGCCCGCGGGCGTCGAGTCGGCCAGGTTCGGCTGCCACGAGTTCGAACGCTCGAGGGTCTCCATCGCGACGCAGCGGCCGCGGTCCAGGTAGTGCGTCGAGTCGAGCGTGGCCTTGCCGCCGCCGGGCTCGCACAGGTCGAGCGCGAACGTGTCGACGATGTCCTGCGCCGAGGTCGTGGCGCTCCACGCGTAGTCGCGACCGTGCCCGATCTGGACGTACAGGTTGATGCCGGGGAAGGCGACGCCGCGGGCGTCGATCCCGGGGGCGTGGACGTCCTGCTCGGTCAGCACCTGGGGCGCGAAGTAGGCGGTCTGCGGCCCGAACACGGCCAGCGGCCGGCCCGACTCCGACTCCGCGGCGGACACCAGCAGCGCGTTCGACATCGCGCCCGGGAATGCGAGCTTGCCGAGCGCTCCCGTCGTCTTGGCCGTCCCGCCCGGGGCCTGGGCCTGCTCGACGGTCGGCGGGTAGCGGACCGAGCCGCGGTCCGGCAGCGCCACGCCGCGCGGGCGCTTCGGCGGCAGCCCGTACGGGAAGCGCTTCTTCAGGACCGAGGTGCGCGCCTCGGGATCGTCGACCGACCGGAAGCCGGTCCACACGGCGTCGCCCCGGCGTCGCCCGAAGCGCTTGCGCGCGTCCTGCAGCGCGAGCGCGGACTCGACCTCGTGCCCGCCGCCGACGCCGAAGATCGCGCCGACCACCGCCGCGGTCGCGATCGCGTCGGTGCCCTTCCAGTCGTCGGGTCCCTGCGGCCTGCCGACGGCCGCGTACTCGCCGGGCATCTTGAGCGGGTTGAGCCGGGCCTCGGCGATGTAGGCGTTGATGCCCGCGACGTACTCGCCCAGCTCGGCGCGCAGCGCTTCGGCCTGCTGCTCGAAGCCCGGGTGGGGCCTGGTCGATCTGGGCCTGGAGGTCGGCCTCGGTGTACGGGGCGGTCGACCACATCAGAGCGTCGAACGCCCGGTTGGCCGGCGCGCCGCCGGCGAACGACGACAGCTGCGCGCGCCCGAGGTGGCGGAAGATGTCCATGAAGAACAGACGGTCCTCGGCGGTCGCGTAGCCCGTGCCGAACATCGCCCCCGCGCGGCTGGAGGCGTAGATGTGGGGCACGCCGAAGGCGGAGTCGCGGACGATCGTGACGTCGTCGCGCGGGCTGTACGTGCGCTCCGCGCCGCCGTCCGGGACGCCGAAGCTCGCGTCCTTGAACAGCCGGTCGAGCGACCCCGCGTCGAGCGGCCGCGGCGCGCGCAGCAGGTCGCTGTACATACCGAGCTGGTCGTCGCTGTGGGCGGGGCGCGGGCCGCCGGCCAGGAACGCCGCGAGTTGCGGCCCGTTGGCCAGGCCGTTCGCGCCCGGCGGCAGGACGTTGCGGACGCCGCCCGCGTCGTTGGTTCCCCGCGGCTGCGGCTCCGGGGCAGCGACCGCCGGCGCCGGCGAGAACGCGACGGCGAACGTCACCGCCGCGATCGCTGTCACCCGCCGCCACATGCGGCGGGAAGCTACCGGTGGCCGGGTGCCCGGCGCGTCACTACTCGCTCGGCCTCCTGAACGCCGGGCACACGAAGGAGCGCCCGCCGCCCACGGGCCGCGCCGCGAGCCGGTCGAAGCTGACGGTCTGCGTGCCGGTCGCCCTGTTCGCCGTGCGGAGCTTGGCCGATCCGGCCGGCCCGCCCTCCATGCGCAGCACCTCGATGCCTCGCGCGTGGTCGAACAGGTAGACCAGGTCACCCCGCCAGGCCGTGTCCCACGACAGCGAGCTCGGGTTGGTCGTGGGGTCGGTGCCGGTCACGTAGAAGTAGCCGACCTGGCGCAGGTTGCGCGCGTTCGACGCGTCGATCAGCCGCAGGCCCTGGCCGTACCAGGCGGCCGCGAGCGTCGACCCGGACTGCTCGAAGTAGTGGGCCGAGCACTCCTCGATCGGCGCGGCGGTCTCGGGCGCGTCCTGTGTCGGGTGGAACGCGCTCAGGGCGTCCATCCGGAACGGCTTCTGCGGGGTCGAGCTGATCGCGGGCTCGCCGCCGAGCGAGTCCGTGATGTCCGCGGCGACGATGCGGCCGCCCTGGTCGCACGGCGTCGTGAAGTCCTCCTCGGTGGCGATCACAACGTTGCCCCGCGGCACGCGACGCGCAGTGGTGGAGGCGCCGGACGGCCGCGTCGAGTTGTGGATGAAGTCCGTCTGCGGCTGGGCTACGCCGTCCGGTCCGCCCTCGATGCCGCCACCCGCGACCAGCACGGGGTCGAACGGCGTTGCCCGGCGCTTCTTCTCGGTCTTCGGGTCGCGCCACTTGCCGCTGGTCGCATAACCGAGCAGGCCGCCGCGGCCGCTCGTCCAGGCGATGCCCTTCGAGTCGACCTTCACGTCGTGCGAGTAGTCGGTCAGCCCGTCGTTGCGCCCCAGGTCGATCGGGTCGGGGTAGACCACCGGGTTCGCCGGATCGCGCAGATCGGTGACCCAGATCGGCCGCCCGTCACCGCGCCCGCCCGGCGTGAACGGGCCGAGGTAGGCCAGGTCGTCGCGACGGGCCGGGCCGCCGGTCCACACCCAGCGGCAGTTGTCGATGCAGCTCGTCGTGTGGCCGGCGGGAAGCTCGACGAAGTCACCGATCTGCTGGAGGTCCGTCGGGTCCGCGTACGAGATCACGTAGAAGCCCGAGCGGCAGTCGGGGTCGCGGGTCTTCGAGGAGAGCGTCCCGATCCCGGGGCAGCTCTCCTGATCGACGTCGTCGTGGCGCGGATCGAGCGCTCCGATGATCAGCTTCCGATCGACGTCGATCTCCATGTCCTCGTCCTGCCAGTAGCCGTTCGCCCCGAGGACCTCGGGCGGCTGGAAGGTGTCCATGAGCTGCGGGTTCGCCGGATCGGACAGGTCGTATGTCCGGAACCCGAACGTGCCGGTGGTGACCAGCACCTCGTGTCCGCTCACGGTGTCGATCTTGCCCTCGACGATTCCGGTGGCGTCCGGCACGCGCCCTTCGTAGGTCAGCGAGTCGGACATCTGCGCGCCGGGTGGCGGCGTCGCGGCCATGACCCCGGGAACGGCAGCGAGCATCCCGGCGACGAGGAGGGCGAGGGCGAGCGGCACACGCAGCATGGAACGGACTCCTTCGTAAACGCGGTGCCTTATCACTCCCCAAATCTGGCGCGTTCGAATCAGCGGCCGCCGGGGCGGCTCAGACGCGGCCGGCCAGCACCGCGGGCGTGCCGTTTCGCGGCGCCAGCGTGACCGGGCGCCGGTCGATCGGCTCAGGCTCGTCGGTCGCCGGCTCCAGATCCGCGTGCTTGACGATCGTGGCCAGCACGCGCCGCATCTCGAACTGCGCGAACGCCGCTCCCAGGCAGCGGCGCGTCCCGCCGCCGAACGGGATCCAGGTGTAGGTGGACGGGCTGTCCTCCAGGAAGCGCTCGGGGCGGAAGGCCAGCGGGTCGGGAAACAGGTCGGCGCGGCGGTGCGCGAGCTGGACCGATGCGAACACGTCGATGCCCGCGGGCAGCGACCAGCCGTTCACCTCGACCGGCGCGCCCAGGCGGCGGCCGACCTCGGGCACCACCGGCCGGATCCGCAGCGCCTCGTCGGTCACGGCGCCCAGGTACTTCTCGTCGTCGGGATCGTCGCGCAGCCGCCGCATGACGTGCGGGTGGCGGAAGAGCGCGTCGAACGTCCACGCCAGCCCGGTCGCGGTCGTCTCGTGACCCGCGACGAGCAGCGTGATCAGCTGGTCGCGCAGCTCCTCATCGCTCAGCCCCTGCTCGTCCTCGTCGCGGGCCAGCATCAGCATTGAGAGGATGTCCTCGCGCGCCCCGAGGTCACCTGCCCGGCGGCGCTCGGCGATCTCCTCGTAGAGCACGTCGTTCACCGGCCGGGTCACGCCCTCGAACGGCTTCACCCGCCGCCCCGTGAACCAGTCGAGGGTCACCCAGAGCTGCATTCGCGGGTCGTTGCTGCGCTCGAGCAGCGCCGTGAGCCGCCGGCGGAGCTCCTCCTCGCGCTCCCCTCCCGTCGTGCCGAACACCGCGCGCAGGATCACGTCGAGCGTGATGCGCTGCATGCGCGGCATGAGCGGGAACGGCTCACCCACCTGCCAGCGCTCGATCTCGCGCAGCGTCATCTCCTCCATCACCCGCGCGTAGGAGCGCATGCGGTCGCCGTGGAAGGACGGGAGCATCAGCTTCCGCCGGCGCAGGTGCTCGTCGCCCACCTGAAGCAGCACCGACCGGGGGCCCAGGACGGGCTCGAGCAGGAACTTGCGGCCTTCGTTGAGCCGGTGCTCTCGGTCCTGGGACCAGATCGCGCGCAGGTGCTCGGGCTCGGCGACCATCACGAACGGCCCGCCGATCATCATGCGCAGCGTGAAGACGTTGCCGTAGCGCTTGCGGCAGGAGTCGAGGAAGCCGACCGGCCGGCGGAGGAAACGCGCCAGCTGCAACGGTTGGGGGATGCGCGGCCCGGGTGGGAGCACAGGGTCAGGCTAGGGGACTGGGCGTGCCGTCGCGCTGGATCCGCGCCGGCTTTCCGCTCCTCGGTCAGCCAGGCTGGTCGCGCGGGCACCAGTAGGTCGTTCGCCCGCCCACGGTGGCCCGCTCCAGCGCGGTGCCGCAGTTCGGACACGTGCCGCCGCGCTCGCGGTGGCGGATCAGCTCGCCGGTGTGGACGCCGCCGAGGCGGATCGCGCGGCGGGTGGCGGCGCGGATCGCCCGGCGCAGCTCGTCGAGCTCCGCTTCGCTCAGAGATCCGGCTTCGCGGACGGGCGAGAGGCCGGCACGCCAGAGCGCCTCGTCCGCCAGCAGGTTGCCGACCCCGGCAATCACGCCCTGGTCCATGATCCGCGCCTTGAGCGGCGTGGTGCCGCGCCCGACGCGGTCGCGGAACTCGCCACGCCCGACCTCGGCGGCATCCGGGCCAAGGCGGGAGAGGTCCGGGTCGAGCACCGCCCGGCCCAGCCGGCGCTTGTCCCGCAGCGCGAGTGACCCGCCGTCCTCGAAGTGCAGCGAGAAGCGGTCCCAGCGCCCGCCCGCGCCGTTCTCGTCGATCGCGATCCGCCCGGTCATGCCCAGGTGGAGGCCGAGCGGCGGCCCGCCGTCCATCTCCACCCACATCGCCTTGCCCTGCCGGTGCGCGCTCTCGAGCGTCGCGCCCTCGAGCGCGCCTGCGATCTCGCCGGGAGCGTGCGGACGGCACACCCACGTGTCGGCGTCGTCGACGCTCGCGATCGTGCGCCCCAGGGCGTGGGACTCGATCAGTGCGCGGGCGCGCTCGACTTCGGGCAGTTCAGGCATCGGCGTGAGGATGGCATCGTGCGTCGTAGGCTTCCCGCCCATGGCTGAGATCTCTCCCGCGCTGTACCGGGCCGGGGAGGGCGACACGCTCGTCCTCCTGCACGGCTTCACCGCCACGTGGCGCTGCTGGCTGCCCAACCTGGCCGAGCTCGTCCCCCGATTCGACGTCGTCGCACCCACGCTTCACGGGCACGACGGCGGGCCGCCGATCGCCTCGCCGGCTCACTCGATCGGCGCCGCGGCCGACCACGTTGAGCAGCAGCTCGACGAGCTGGGCGTCGGACGCGCCCACTTCGCCGGGAACTCCATGGGCGGCGCGCTGTCGCTCGAGCTGGCCAAGCGGGGCCGCGCGCGCAGCGTCGTCGCCATCTCGCCCGGGGGCGGCTGGAGGGAGGACGACCGCACCGAGGGCGAGCGGATCGTCAAGTGGTTCTCGCGCAACCAGAAGCTGGCGCGTGCCTCGCTGCCCCGCGCGGAGGCGATCATGCGCCGGCCTGGAGCTCGCCGGATCGCCCTGCGTGACGTGATGACCCGCGGGGACCAGGTTCCCGCCGGCGAGGCCGTGCAGCTCGTGCGCTCGTCGGTCAACTGCACCGTCGTAGAGGACGTCTTCGCGACGATCCGGTCGGGCAGCGGGCTTCTGCGCGACCTCGACAAGATCCAATGCCCGGTGCTGGTGGCCTGGGGCGACAAGGACCGGATCCTGCCGCTGGTGAAGCACGGCCCGCGCTTCCGTGACGAGATACCGGGCGTCGAGTTCCGGGTCTGGAAGGGCATCGGCCACACGCCAATGTGGGACGACCCGGGCCTGATTTCGTCGACGATCGCGGACTTCGCGGCCCATTCGGCAGCGCGCGAGCCCGCTTCAGCAGCGGTGTCCTAGGGCTGACTCGGACCCTAGGGTCGAAGTCAGTGCGCTAATCCTCGGGTCGCGTACGGGCGGGGGCTTATGCAGAGTGGGTCGCACACCCACTTAACGCAAAGACCGACATAGGAAAGGCAGCCCCCAATGCCTAACTGGATTCGCGCAGTACTCATAGCAGTGGCGGTGTTGACCCTGGCTCCCGCTGGGGCCATGGCCGCGCCCGCGCACGACGGCAGCTACGACGTGACCGGCACGCCCAAGCAGATCACCCAGGGGCCGGACGGGAACCTGTGGGTGGTCCTGAGCGGCGGCGGCGGCACCAAGGAGTTCGCCAGGGTCACGCCGACCGGCACCGTCACGGAATACGACGCGCCTGGCGGCATCACGACGCTCGAGGACGTCACGAGCGGCCCGAACAACCATGTCTGGTTCTCCGCCTCCGGAAACGTCGTCGAGGTCGATCCCGCGAATCCGGCCGCGGCGGTGGCCCACTCCGTCGCCCAGCTCCAGGCGCCCCGCGGTCTCGTCCAGGGTGCCGACGGCAACCTCTGGGTGATCGACACGTTCACCAACGAGGGTCTGGTCAAGGTCTCGCCGGCCGGCAACTTCCTCTCCGAGCACGCCGTGGCGGGCTCCAGCGGCCGCGGTATCACGCTCGGCAGTGACGGCCGCGTCTGGTGGGCCGACTTCTTCGGCAACGGAACCGTTCGCGCCACGGACACCGCGGGAGTTACCACCAACTACCCGGGCGGATCTGCGGGGCTGCAAGAGATCGCGGCAGGTCCCGCCGGCCAGGTGACGTACACCCAGCAGGCCGCACAGCCGTATCAGCTGGGACGCGTCTCGACGGCAGACGGAAGTGCTCAGAACACGGTCGCCGACCGCGAGCCGTTCGGCATCGACTTCGGTACGGACGGCGCCTACTGGGTCGCCGAGTTCGCAACCGACAGCGTCGGGCGCCTGACGACCGACGGCCAGCTGACCCACCCGATCACCCTCCCGGCCGGCTCCGGGCCGCGCTACATCGCCAAGGGCCCGGACAACACGCTGTGGGTGACCGCGGAGACGTCCAAGAAGATCCTCCGGATCACGGGCGTCGTCGCTGAGCAGCCGCAGCCGCAGGACCCCGGCAACACCGGGGGCACCCCCGGCACCGGCGACACGGGCAACACCGGAGGCACCGGCAACACCGGCGATACCGGCAACAACACGACCCCCGACACCGTCGCCCCGGTCCTGACCAACCTCAAGGTCAAGGCCAAGACCCGGCGTCTGACCGTCAACCTCTCGGAGCCGGGCGAGCTGACCGTCTACTTCGACAAGAAGGTCAAGAAGGGCAACAAGCGCGTGTGGAAGAAGGTGCGCGGCCCGATCAAGAAGCAGGGCGTCGCCGGCCTCAACCGCGTCGCGTTCAAGAAGTTCACGAAGGGCACCTACCGCGCCCGCGTGCTTGCCGCGGACGCGGCGGGCAACAAGACCACGAAGGCGAAGACCGTCGCCTTCTCGGTGAAGTAGCCAGGACGGCTAGCGCAGCTTCAGCGCGTCGCCGTTGAAGTTGCCGAAGCGATCGCGCGCACCCTTGCGCGCGATCGACACGGGAGTGCCGGAGGGCGCGGCCACGGAGAAGGTCGCGCCCTTTCGGCGTACGCGGACGTTGCGGTCGCCGACGCGGAACACCACGGTGCCGCCGTTCGCGCGCTTGGGCCGGTGGGTGGTGTCGACGTCGCGGATCGCGTCGGGGTACTCGATCTGCACGGCGACGCGCCCCGCCGGAGCGGGCACCTCGACGGCCTTGAGCGTCTGCGCTCCCTCGATCTCGAAGTTCGCCGACTCGACCCGGTAGCGCTTGGCGGTCACGACCAGCCGGTAGGTGCCCATCGGCGTGCCCAGCGGGATCTCCCACTGCGCGTCATAGCGGCCGCTGTCCTCGACCCTCCACAGCATCGCCAGGCCCAGGTCATCGTCCTGGCGCACCCAGCGCTTGCCAACCTTGCGCTCGGCCGTGATGAACGGCCGGTCGACGGGGCGGTCGAGCCCCTTGGGCCCGCCCTGCCAGGCGATCGTCGCGCGGTCGAGCCGGCCGTACGGCTTCGCCGGCGGGCCACCGATCAGCTTGCCCTCGGACGCTCCCGGCCCGTACTGGGGACCGTCCGGCACGACGCCGTTCGTCGGGTCGAACTCCGCCGCGGTCTGCGCCGGCTCGCCGCGCACGAGCCGCCGGGCCAGCGTCGCCAGCTCCTGCTGCACGAGCACCCCCGAGTACGTCCCGAAGTGCGTGTTGCCGCCCTCGTAGTGCTGGCGCTGGTACTCCTCGGGCGTCGTGAAGTAGAGCGCGAACTCGTTCGCCAGGCCGGAGACCACGACGCGGTCAATGCCGGTCCCCTGCGTGGCGGCGGCCACCGCGTTGCGGGTGCGCGTCCCGACCTCCTTGGTCGGCTCGCCGGGAATGCTCACGATCAGGTTGTCCCCCAGCCGGATGGCCAGCAGCGGCAGGCGATTGGGCACGCCGCCGGTGCCGACGCCCGGAGCCGAGAGCTTGTCGCCCTGCGGGCCGCCGGTGTCGATCGGGTTGGTGCGGCCCTCGAACTCCTCGCCGGTGATGTCGAAGAGCGGGCCGCGCTCCTCCTCGGACCCGGTCAGGAAGGGGATGCCGACCTGGGACTGGTCGGCGACCTGTCCGCCGCCCTCGACCTGCTGGCCGCAGAAGCACATGCGCGTCCAGCGCAGGTCGAAGCTGGGCGACCTGGTGGCCTTGCGCCCCGCCTGCTTCCAGGCGCGCAGCATCGCCGCCGCCTCCTCGCGGCCGACGAAGTCGGACGCCGCGGGCCCGGACCGGTCGAGCCCGGCGGACATGTCGCCCTCGTCCGAGTTGCCGTAGACGTTGACGACCTCCTGCCCCGCGGCGGTGCGCCCCTTCTTGCGCACGCTGTCCTCGAACACGCGCGTGGCCGAACCGTGGTGGTCGGCGTTGTAGTACTGGAACGACGACTTGGTGACCGTGCCGTGGTCGGCGAACGTGGACCACGCGCCGATCGGCGTCCGCACGGTCTTGCCGCGCCGCCTGCGGACCTTGTCCACCCGCAGGACGTCGACCGACGGATCGACGGTCTCCGGGTAGCCGCCGGGCGCCTGGCTCTCGTTGCCCGTGCCCCGCTCCTGGATGATCCCGAAGTTGGCCAGGTGGGCCTCGAGCGACCGGTTTCGCGTGATGCCCGAGCAGCTCCTGGTGCCCCCAGCCGACCTCGGCCGGCGCTCGGTCGTCGTCGGCGCGGACGATCGACGCCGTGATCTGGTCGTACAGGAATCGGTAGAGCGCGGGGTCGGCGGGCTGGGGCTGGAAGAAGAAGTTGGTGAAGGTGGCCGGGTCGTTGGTGGTCTGGAGGCTCGGAGCGGCGGTGTTCAGCGTCGGGAAGTTGGCGTACCCGCCCGGTCCCGAGTGCGTGTGCGACGCGGAGATCAGGACGTTCTGCTCGGAGAACCCGCGCGCGGCCAGGCCGTCGCCGATCTGCTTGGTCAGGCCGCCCGGGATCATGAACAGGTCGATGGAGACGAGCGCGATCTTGCGCCCGCCCTTCTCCAGCACCAGCGTCCGCGCGAACAGCCGCGTCTGGGTGCCCTTGGCGGTGCGGTCGGCACGGGTCCAGCCGCCCAGGTAGTGGCCGGTGTCGGGCGTGATGTCGGCGCGGCCCGCCCCGGCCGTCAGCGTGTCGGCCGCAGACGCGGGCGCGGCCATGGAGACCATGACCGCGACGACCAGAACCAGCATCACTCCCGCGCGACGCACGGCGAGCATGATGCCGCGCGCGCTGTCCCTACGCGCCGATCAGGCGCCGATGCGTTCGGCCAGCTCGCCCGGGCGGCCGCCGACCAGGATCTCGCGCAGCCGGCCCTCGACCGGCCCGCGGATCATCATCCCGAGAACGCGGCCGGGGTCGCCCTCCAGCCGGTAGGTCGCGCGCGTGCGCCCGTCGCCCAGGTCCTCGAGCTCCCAGGCGCCGACCAGCGACTTCAGGTCGCCCTTCTCCTGGCGCCACTCGATCAGGTGCGGCTCGTCGTAGGAGAAGCGCAGCCGGTTCTTCACGGTCTTGACCTTGGCGTCGCTCTCCGTGTTGGCGACGAGCACCCGGCCCTCGTCGTCGCGCTCTAGCACCTCGACGTCCTCGAACCCGTCCTGCCAGTCGGGCGCCGTCTCGATGTCGACGACGACGTCCCACACCTCTTCGATTGGCGCGTCGATCTCAGCCGACGCGACGCCTCCCAGTTTGCCCATGGGCGGGAACCCTATGTGCCTTACGCCGCGCTGACGCGCACCCGCCTACCGTCGAGGAATGGACGAGCCGCGGATCAGCCGCCGTCACCTCATCGAAGGCGCCGCCGCGGTTCCGATAGCGGTGGCGCTGGCGGCCTGTGGGGGAGACGACGACGGCGGTGCGGCGTCGCAGGCGACGACCACGGCCCGAACCGAGCCGGACGGCTCGCTGGCGGCGACGCCGGCCTGCGACGACGGCGACGAGGCGACGCCCGAGCAGACCGAGGGCCCCTACTTCCTGCCCGACTCGCCCGAGCGCACCTCGCTGATGGAGTCCGGCGTGCGCGGCACGCGCCTGGTGCTCGCCGGCCGCGTGCTCGACACCGGCTGCCGCCCGATCCGGCGTGCCCTGCTCGACTTCTGGCAGGCCGACGGCGACGGCGAGTACGACCTCGAGGGCTTCCGGCTCCGCGGCCACCAGTTCACCGACGGCAGCGGCCGCTTCCGGCTGGTCACCGTCGTTCCGGGCCTGTATCCGGGACGCACGCGCCACATCCACGTCAAGGTGCAGCGCCCGCGCGGCCAGGTGCTGACCACGCAGCTCTACTTCGGCGACGAGCCCGCGAACGACTCCGACGGCATCTTCGACCCGGAGCTGGTGATGGCGGGCGACCGCCGCCGCGCGCGGTTCGACTTCGTGCTCAGCTAGCCGCGTTGGCGCGTGAGCATAAAAGCGCTGCTCCGGGTAACAATCCGCCCATGGCGATTCTCGAACTGGTCAAGCAGAAGCCCGACTGGCAGGGGGCTCTGGCCGTCGCATTGACGCGGCCGCCGGGCGTGCCCGAGCGCCGCAGCGGCGAGGACCCGTGGAACCCCGATCCCTCGGTGAGGCGCCCGCGGCGGATCTCGGACGACCTCGCGTGGTTCCGCCAGGCGGTCGAGGCCCCGGAGACGCACGGGCTGTCGCCGCTCGACCCGGGCATGGCGGTGACGGCCTGGGAGAGCGAGCAGCCGGCGCAGGATCACCTGACGCGCCTGCGCGACCGCGGCGTGCTCGACGCGGCGGGATTCCTGCTGCACGAGCCCGAGCTCAGCCTGTCCGAGCTCGACGGCTGACGCGGCCTACGGGTCGAACGGCGCGAACCCGACAGGCCCGAAGTCGGTGAGCGCGTTCGCGCCGAGGCCGGTGTCGGACACGCTGTAGAGCGTGGAGCCGACCACGAGCGTGCGGGTCACCCAGCCGTCGCCGTGCTGGATGGAGCCGATCGGCTCGATGCCCGGTCGGCGTCGACCCGGTAGCCGATCGCGCCGGTGAAGTCCTCGTCCTCCTCCTCCGAGTAGGCCTCGACGGGGATGACCACGGTCTGCGTCGGCGCCCAGTACAGGAAGCCGCGGTGGTCCCACTCGACGTCGGAGAAGTTGTCGCCCTCGAGCACGTGCTTGCGGAGTAGGCGCGGGCGAGCGGGGTCGGAGACGTCGAACAGCGACAGCGCGGTGCCCTTGACAGTGCCGTCCTCGTCGGCGTCCTGCCCCACGCCGAGCAGCTTCCCCTCGCCCACGGGATGGAGGTAGGCGGAGTAGCCCGGGATCTTCAGCTCGCCGACCACCCGCGGGCGCTCCGGGTTGCTCAGGTCGATCGTGTAGAGCGGGTCGGTCTGGCGGAACGTGACGACGTAGCCGGTGTCGCCGATGAAGCGGACGGCGTAGATCGTCTCGCCCTCGCCCAGGCCGCCGACGTGGCCGACCTCCGCGAGCGTCCCGCCGCTCTCCTTCAGCGTGAACACCGTGCTGCGGCTGGCGGAGTCCTCGTCGGCCTCCCAGGGCGGCTCGCTGGTGGTGGCGGCCCGGAGCACCCCGTCCTTCTCGGACAGCGCCCACTGGCTCAGGAGGTATCCGTCGACCGAGCCCGTCGCGCGATAGCCCGTCTCAGGGGCCGCCGGCGCGGCGAACTTGTGGATCGTGGTGAAGTCGCGGACCGACGGGTTGTCGGAGTCGTCCCAGCGGTGGGTCGCCAGATAGAGGCTTTCGGTCGACCCATAGACCGTGTCGGCCTCGGCGAACAGCGCGTCGGAGTCGACCGGCGGCAGCCCCCGGCTCAGGTCGATCGTCAGCACGGTCAGCGTGCCGAGCCCGGAGAACTCCGCGGGCCTGCGCACGGCGTCGCACTTGCACCAGCGACCGCCACGAGCGCTTCCCGGTCTTGCGGTTGACGAGCTTGTACTTCGGCCGCCACGTGCCGATCTTCGACCGCCTGATCGCCCGGTTGACGCGGTCCTGGGCCTGTTCGGGCGTCTCCGGCGCGGTGCCCGGCGGGATCTCGACGTCGGGCTCGGTGGCGATCACCACGCGGGCGGTGCTGCCGGTCAGCCGACCCCCGACGTAATAGCCCTCGACCTGCATGATGCGGGTCGTCCGCAGGGCCGACGGGTTCGACACGTCGACTTCCCGGAGCACCGTACCCACGCCGGGCGCCGCCTCATCGCCTGGGCCTGAGATGACGAGCAGCTTGTTCCCCTGGAGCAGCAGTTCGGGCGAGTAGCCGTCCATCTGGAGCACGTCGAGCGGGCGCGGCACGCCGCCCGAGACGTCGAACGAGCGCAGGTAGCCGTTGCCGGACGCCACGTAGACCACGCGCCCGTCGGTCTTGACCACGTCGGGCTCGTCGACGCCCTGCTCCTGCACGTTGGTCGTGGAGAAGTCCTCGCCGGCGACCGGCGCCTCCTGGAGGGCGCCGCCACCGCCGCCACCGCCGCCACTCTCGCCGCCGCCGGCCGCGGGCGGCAGGGAGGGCCCGCCGGTGGCCGGGATGGTGTAGGGCCGCAGGACGTCCGGTGCGTGGGCGCGCGCGTAGCGGACCCAGTCGCCGCACGAGCGGAACGTCTTCGCGCGCGGCGACTTCGCCGCGGCGTCGCCGGCGGGTAGCGCGGCGAGTGCGACTACGAGTGCGACGCATGACGCGCCGCGCACCTTGATGCGAGGGCGGACCAGCACCGTCCCGCGACGCTAACCCCGGTGAGGAGCCGGAGCCAGGGCCGGTGTCAGAGTGCGGTCAGCCCGCCGGCTTGTGCTCGAACGGAAGCTCCATCGAGGAGACGCGCTCGGGCTCGATCTCGTACACCACGCCGCTGCGCATCGGGAACGGCTCGCCCGTGTACTTGTGCGACAGCCGGTCGATCACCTCGAGCGCCTCGTCGCCCTCGCGGGTGGCGACCAGGCGGCCGCGCACGCGCGCCGTCCGGTACGGCTGGTCGTGGTCGGTGATCGAGATCGCCACGCGCGGGTCGCGCCCGATGTTGCGGGCCTTCTGGCTCGACGGCTGCGTGAAGAAGACCACGCGGTCGCCCTCCATGCCGACCCAGACCGCCACGCTGTGCGGCGACCCGTCCGGCATCAGCGTCGCCAGGTGGCCGTAGTTGGCTCCCTCGAACAGCGTGCGGACCTCGGGCGGCAGATCGGCCATCCCGGGCATTGTGCCCCAGAACGCCGGCGCGGCGCCAAGAGCGGCGCGCTGCCGCTTCTTGTCCATTGCGGTAGTGCCGGCCCCTCGACGGCCAGCGTTCTGGGACCTTTACACCGTCACCATGACGGTCAAGAGGTCCCAAGTCGCGACTGGCCCGGACCGCGGTCGTTCTGGGACCTTTTCACCGTCACCTTCGCGGTCAAGAGGTCCCACGTTCAGGGGCGTCACGGAGGCGCGGTCGCAGCCGGCTCCCTGCAGCCAGTGCTTTGCGCGAGAAGCACCAGCGGCGCGCCAGTCGGACGCACATCCGGTTCTCGTCCGAAGCGACAGTCCAGGTCGAGCCGGGGTGCGCCACTACGTGCCGGGCGCGCGGTAGCGGACCTGATCGACCTTGCCGAGAGCCTCCAGCGTTTCGTCGACCGTCAGAAGGACCGTCGTCTCGAGCGAACTCAGCGCGCCGCCACCACTGAGCGCCAGCGCGACTGCCGCCATGGACACGTTGTCGGGGGCGTCCCAGAGCGTGAAACCGTCGTGCGTGCCGAAGGCGTACCAGAACCCGTGGAGCCTCCCACCGACCGACTCGATGTATGACTGGGCGGCCTCCCGGCGATCCTCTGGGTTATCTATCAGCCGAGCCCAGGTCTCGGGCGTATAGCTGAACCTCGACAAATAGAGCGGCATCGCCCCTCCTCTCGTTCGATGACCCGGTCGCGGTCGCCGTCAGGCGCGGAGTATTTCGCGAAACCCGCCTAGAACGTCGGTACGGCGGCGATCCAGACGCGCTCGGGCGGCGCGCCGTCGTGCAGCAGCTCGGCGGGGGCGCGGCCGTCGAGCTCCGCGTTCGGCTCGAGCAGGAAGTCGTGAGCGGTGCCGGGCCCGTCGGCCACCGCCATGTACGAGCAGACCGCGAACAGGTTGCGCAGGCGCTGGTCGGCGTCGGACTCCGCGCCCTCCCCGTGGGCGATGCGCATCAGCTCGGCGCGCGACATGCCGGCCGCGTACGCGACCAGGCGCGCGCCGATGTTGGTCGCCAGCCAGCCGGCGATCACCTCGATCGGGCCGGCCCCGATGCCGGTGTGTGCGTCCATCCCCTGCGGATCCCCCACTTGTGACATATCTACCCTGCCGGGTGGACGGCTACGCGCTCCCCGCTCAGCGGCGCACCCCGAACGTGCGGCGCGTGACCGTCGACCCGCCCTCGGCGCGGTTGACCGCGACGGCGGTCAGGTCCAGCGTCCGCGCCTTGCGGAGCTGCGCCAGGCGGCGCGCGCTGAGCCTGAAGCTCAGCGTCCTGGCCCCGCCCGCTGGCACCGCGTACGCGATCCGCCGGCGCGCGCCGTCCAGCCGCGCCCGCCCCGTGCAGGTACCGGTGCCCCCGCGGGGCGGGCACGAGAGTCGCACCAGCACGACCCCGCGGCGGCTCGCCCGCTCGCGGCCCAGCGACAGCTGCGCGGCGCGCGCCCGGCGCGGGCCGGCCGGCGGCAGCGGGTCCGGGTTCGCGCCCTGCTGGAAGCGGTCGGGCTCGGCGATCGCGTTCTGGAAGCCGCTGTCGGGGTTCGAGCGGTCGACGCCCGGCACGGTGGTGGCGTCGTCCCCGCCGGGCTCGACCTTCTGGTCGGTCACCGCGCCGAGGACCTTCGCGTACAGGTCGTGCTCCCAGCCGCTGCCGTCGGAGGCGAAGTTGACGAGGCCCGGGTCCTGGCCGGTGCGCACGACGACGATGTCCTGCGTCGGGAACACCGTCACGAGCTGACCGAACAGCCCGGAGAAGTGGTACAGGTCGGCGGGCAGGTCCGGCCACTCGCGCGAGTCCGTCACCTCGCGCTCGCTGATCCGCACCCCGACGCACGGCTCACCGGCGTTGACCCAGATCAGCCAGCCGTAGCAGCCGCTCGTGCGCGAGGGGGCGACCGCGTCGCGCATGTACTCGGGCGACAGGATCTGCTTGCCCTTCCAGACCCCGCCGCGGCGCATCAGGTCGCCCAGGCGGCCGAAGTCGTCGGGCCGCATGTTCACGCCCATGAACCCGGCGACGTGCCCGGCCCGGTCGCGCACCCAGCTCCAGGACCCCTCGGGGATCCCGAGCGTGTCGAGCATCTCCCGCTGGATGAACGCCTGCGGGTCCTCGCCCGCCGCGCGGCCGGTCGCCTCGGCCAGCAGCGCCACGGGGCTCTGCGCGTACTCGAAGTAGGTGCCGGCGGGATGCACCGGGCGCAGCGTCAGCGCGTCGTTCACCCGGTCGGGCATCGTGAAGATGTTGTAGTCGCGGAGGCCGTTCCACTCGAGCCCTGACGACTGCGTCAGCAGGTCGCGCATCGACACGGTGCCGTGGGGCTGGTCGGCCTCGGCGACGACCGACCCGACCGGGTCGTCGGGCGAGATCAGCCCGAGCGTCATCGCCCGGCCGAACATCATCGAGGTCACCGACTTGGCCATCGACCAGCTCTCGTAGCGCTGGGTCCGGTTGACCGGCGCGGCGCGGTCCTCGCCGACCAGGCAGCCGTGCCGGTAGACGCGGATCGCGAACGACGCCTGCGTGCTGCCGTAGTCGATCGCGTCCTGCAGCTTGGCTCCGTCGAAGCCGGCATCGGCGGGGGTCGCGCGCTCCCAGTCGGCGCCGGGCTCCGAGCAGGTCTTGGCCGCCTCTGCGGGCACGGCAAACAGCACCGCCAAGAGAGCGGCGAGGATCCCTGCCCGCGCGAGCCGCCTCCAACCCACGCGCCGCAGGGTAGCGGGGCGCCCGGGCCGCGGCGCCGGTTCGACCGCGCGTTACATTGGCGGCGATGGCCCTTGGGACCGGAGTGCTGGCGCGTGGCCCGTGGACGCCCGATCAGGTCGAGGCGACCTGGACCGACGAGCAATGGCGGCCGCCGGCGGAGATGCAGCAGAAGGCGGACGAGGCGGTCGCCGCGCTGCGTGACCGGGGGTCGCCGGCGCACGACGGGCTGGCCGCGCGGCTGGCCGCGTTCGAGGCCAGCCAGGACCGCCTGCTGCTGTCGATGCAGCCCGCGCGATGGGCGCTGCGGCTGGTCTCGCAGGGAGGCGAGTCGCAGAGCATGACCGCGCTCTGCGTCGTACGCGACGAGGCGGGCCGCTGGCTGGCGGGCCGGCGGGCCGGCTGGCTGGCGACGTGGGCCAACAAGTGGGCGCTCGGCGCGGGCGGCGCGGTCGAGGTGGGGGAGGACCCGGCCACCACGCTCTCGCGCGAGCTCGACGAGGAGTGGCAGCTGACGCCGGACACGCTGACCGTCGAGGCGCTCGTCCACATGCCCCCCGGGCTGGTCGCGCTGGTCGGGCTCGCCACCGTCGCCAGCGGCTCCGAGCCGATACCCGACGACGAGCACGACGAGTTCGCCTGGTGGCCGGCCGACGTCGCGCGGTGGCCCGACGAGGCCGACGACAGGCTGCGGATGATGGCGGCCGGGCTGAGCGCCGCGAGCGGCGTCGGCTAGGTAACGCAGCCTGTGACCGCGACCACCTCGGAAGCCGACGAGCACAGCGACATCCGCGCCGGCATCCGTGCCGGGCTGCCGTTCGCAGTGCCGACGCTCGCGCTCGGCATCTCCTACGGGGTCCTGGCCGAGCCCGTGATGGGCGAGATCGCCCCGATCGTGGCGTCGGTGGTGGTGTTCGCGGGCGCGGCCCAGTTCGCAGCGCTGAGCGTCCTGGCGGCGGCGGGCGGCGCAGCGGCGGCGATCGTCGCCGGGCTGCTGATGAACGCGCGGTTCCTGCCGATGGGATTCGCGATCGGGCCGTCGCTGAGCGGGCGCCCGCTGGAGGCGCGCGGCGGAGGGCCAGGCGATGGTCGACGCGTCATGGGCGATAGCCCATCGGGGGGACGGCACCTTCGACCGCGGGATACTGCTCGGCGCCACGATCCCCCAGGCCGCCGGGTGGGTCGGCGGCACCGCGATCGGCGTGTTCGGCGGCGCCGCGCTGTCCGATCCCGGCCAGTTCGGGATCGACGCGATCTTCCCGGCGTTCTACCTGGCGCTGCTGGCGGAGGAGTGCCGCAGCCGCCGGCCGCTCGTCGTCGCCCTCATCGGCGGGGCGATAACGCTCGCGCTGATGTCGTTCGTCCCCGCCGGCCTGGCGGTGATCGCGGCTTCGGTCGCCGCGCTGATCGGGCTGCGGCGGTCGTGACCGAGGTCTGGATCACGGTCGCGGCGCTCAGCGTCGGCACCATCGCGATCAAGGCGGCGGGACCCCTGGCGATCGGCGGCAGCGAGCCGAGTGAGCGCACGACGGCCGTGCTCGCGCTGTTCGCCCCGGCGCTGCTGGCGGCGCTCGTCGTCTACGAGACGCTCAGCTCCGGAATGGAGGGGATCACGATCGACGCGCGGATCGTCGGAGTCGTGGCCGCGGCGGCCGCGCTGGCCCTGCGCGCGCCGGTGGCGGTGGTGGTGCTGGGGGCAGCGGCCGCGACGGCGCTGGCGCGGGCACTCGGCGCCTGACGCCGCTCCGGGGGAAGCGATGAGTTCCAGGCCGGGCGGCGGTCTGCCTTCACATGAACGTCACTTTTCCTGGAGAGTCAGCGGAGTACCGGCAGGCGCGCGATCGCCTGCTCGAGCGCGAGATCGAGCTGCGCAGCGCGATGGAGGCGGTGGCCGCCGAGCGGCGTCAGCTGCCGCCGGGCGGGTTCGTGCCCGAGGACTACGTCTTCCACCAGGCGGGTCCCGGTGGTGAGCCCGCTGCGATACGCCTGTCGGAGCTGTTCGCCCCCGGCAAGGACACGCTCGTCACCTACAGCATGATGTTCCCGCGCTACCCGACCGACGACCGGCCCGGGCCGGCCGGCGGCGCGCTGGCCACGCTGCCGCTGGCCGAGACGCCGTGCCCGTCGTGCACCGCGCTCGTCGACCAGCTCGACGGCGCGGCCGAGCACGTGGGCGCGTACGTCAACCTGGTGGCGATCGCGAAGGCTCCGATCGCGCGGGTCCACGCGTTCGCGCGCGAGCGGGGCTGGTCGCGGATCCGCCTGGTGTCGTCGGCGGGCACCTCCTACAACCGCGACTACAACGCCGAGCTGGACGGCGGGGAGCAGCAGCCGATGCTCAATGTCTTTCGCCGCGACGGCGACGCGATCCGCCACTTCTGGGGCGCCGAGATGCTGTACGCGCCGACGGAACCCGGGCAGGACCCGCGCCACGCGGGGACGATCGAGCCGGCCTGGAACGTGTTCGACCTGACGCCCGAGGGCCGCGGGCCCGATTGGGACGAGCAGCTCCGCTACGACTGAGCGCTAGACCCGCGCGGTCGCCCGGCGCGCGCGGGGGCGGCGTCCGCCCGCCATCCGGTCGCTGCGGGCGATCGTGTCGAACTCCTCGAGCGCGAGCCCGGAGCCGACCGCGACGCACGTGAGCGGGGAGTCCGCGTGCTCGACCGGCATCCCGGTCTCGTCCCGCAGCCGCTCCTTGAAGCCCTGGAGCAGCGACCCGCCGCCGGCCAGCATGATGCCGCGCTCGCTGATGTCGGCGGCCAGCTCGGGCGGCGTCTGCTCGAGCGTTTCCTTGACGGCCTCGACGATCTCCGCGATGGGGGCCGCGAGCGCGCCGCGGATCTCTTCGCTCGTCATCGCGACGGTCTTCGGCAGGCCCGACACGAGCTCGCGGCCGCGCACCTCCATCACCAGCTCGTCCTGCAGCGGGTGGGCGGATCCGATCTCCAGCTTGATGTCCTCGGCGGTGCGCTCGCCGATCGCGAGCCCGTGCTGCTTGCGCACGTAGGCGGAGATCGCCTCGTCGAGCTCATAGCCGCCGACCCGCAGCGACCGCGAGATGACGATCCCGCCGAGCGACAGCACAGCGACCTCGCTGGTGCCGCCGCCGACGTCGACGACCATGTTGCCGACCGGCTCCTCGATCGCGATCCCCGCTCCGATCGCGGCGGCGAGGGGCTCCTCGATCAGGTGCACCTGGCGAGCGCCGGCGGCCAGCGACGCGTCGACGATCGCGCGCTGCTCGACCTCGGTCACCCCGGACGGCGCGCACATGACGAGCCGCGGGCGGCCCATCCGGCGCTGCTCGACCTTGCGCAGGAAGTAGCGGAGCATCTGCTCGGTCACCTCGAAGTCGGCGATCACCCCGTGGCGCAGCGGCCGGATCGCCTTGATCGAGGCGGGGGTCCGGCCGATCATGCGCTTCGCCTCGCTGCCGACCGCGTGGACCTCCCCTGTGTGGGTGTCGATCGCGACGACCGAGGGCTCGCTGGCGACGATCCCCGAGTTGCGGACGTACACCAAGGTGTTGGCGGTGCCCAGGTCGATCGCCATGTCGCGGGCGCCCATTCCGAAAGCCATGTGCAGGAAGGGTAGGGGGTGGGGGGCGTTCAGCCCGGCCGTTCGGCCGTGTCGTCGTCGTCCCCGTCATCCGGGAACTCCGGCGTGAACTCCTCGGTGTCGCCCGTGGGGACGGCCGCCTCGGCCGCGGCACTCGGGGCCGCGGGCTCGTCCAGGGGGCCCAGGTCGGGGTCCTCGTCGCGCAGCTCGAAGGCGACCGGGCCGAGGTCATCGGCGCTGTCGGCTCGCGGTGGAGGCGCGTCGGCCAGCGACGGCTCGGGAGCGGCCTCGGCGGGCGGCGGCGGGGCCGGTACGGCGCGCAGCGCCGGCGGCGGCGGATCCTCGTCGCCTGGGTCGTCGTCCCAGATCGGGGCCCGCGGCAGCGAGTGGGTGTCGCCCTCGGTGACCTCGATCGACGGCGGAGGCTCGCGGTCGGCGGCCGCGTCGGCCACCTCGGCCAGCCGGTGGGCGACGTCGCGCGCGTCCTCGACCAGCCGCTCGCGGTCCTGCCAGATCGACGCGACCTCGTCCTCGGCCTCACGGACCCGGCGGTCCGCGGCGGCGCGGAGATCGGCGGCGTCGCGCTCGGCGCTGGCACGCGTCTCGTCGGCCTCACGCTGGGCGTCGGCAAGCATCTGCGCGCTCTCGCGCTCGGCGTCGGCCAGCATCTGCGCGCTCTCGCGCTCGGCGGTCGCCATCCGCTCCGACGCCTGCCGGCGCGACTTGGTGGTGACGTCGTCGGCCGTGTCGTGCGCCTGCTGGAGGATCGCCCGGGTCTCCTCGCTGACCTGCTCGAGCGCGTAGCGCACGGCGGACTGCGGGGAGCGGCCGGCCTGAAGCTCGGCGATGACCCGCGACACACGCTGGTGGTAGTGGTCGACGGCGGACCGCTCGTAGCCGCGCAGCGCGATCGGGAAGTCGGTCGCCAGCAGCTCGGCGACCTCCTCGTCGCGCACGTCCGGCGGGTGCGGCGGAAGGTCTGAGGCCGTCACGGTGTGCGCGCCGGCGGGGGTTTGCGGGCGTTGGAAACGATCGGTGCTCACATTACGAGTATTGCGAACCGGATGTTTCCGCAAACCGGCCGGGGACAATGCTTGCACGGATGTTCTGCTCGGAATGCGCGTCCCGGCTGCCGCACGGCCCGCCCGTGACCTGCTTGGAGTGCGGCGCCACCCACTACGCCAACTCCAAGCCGTGCGGCGGTGCCCTGATCGAGGACGACGCCGGCCGGCTGCTGCTCGTCCGTCGCGCCCACGAGCCCTACGACGGCCACTGGGACATACCCGGCGGCTTCTGCGAGCTGCGCGAGCACCCGCGCGACGCCGCCGTTCGCGAGGCGCGTGAGGAGACCGGGCTCGAGGTCGCCGCCGGGGACTTCGTCGGGATCTGGCTCGACGACTACGGGGACACCGGCGAGGTCACGCTCAACTGCTACTACCGCTGCCGGGTGACGGGCGGCTTCGAGCGCCCGCAGCCGAGCGAGGTCGCCGAGCTCCGCTGGTTCGACCCGGGCGAGCTGCCGCCCGACGGTCTCGCGTTCCCCGAGCACGCAGGGCTCGTGCTGGACGCCTGGCTGGCCGGCGGCCGCTGAGCCCCTTCCTAGACTCGTCCCGATGTCCCCCCGGATGCTCCGCACGATCGAGCGCTCGCTCGGCTTTGGCCGCGACCCCGTGCGGATCGACCCGGACAGCGCGCGGGTGCTGGTCGAGGGCGGGGCGCTCCTGATCGACGTGCGCAAGTCGGAGGACCCCGGGCTGCCGCTCGCGGGCGCGCGCAGGGTGACTCCGGAGCAGCTTGCCGCGGCCGTGCCGAGCTTCGAGCGCGACACGCCGATTCTGCTGGCCTGCACCTGCCCGGCCGAGTGGACGAGCACGCGCGCGGCCCACTGGCTGCGCGACCGCGGCTTCGAGGCGTACGCGGTGACCGGCGGTGTTCCCGCCTGGGACGAGGCGGGGCGCACGCTGGCCCGCTCGCTGCCGGCGCTGTCGGAGGAGGCCGAGGAGAGCTCGGCCAAGGCGACGCTGGGCGCGCTCAGGCACCCGCGCTACCGCGTCTACTCGGTGGGCGTGCTGCTGTCGCTGACCGGCACCTGGCTCGCGAGCGCGGCGTTCGGCTACGTGGTCCTGCTGCTGGGCGGGTCGGCGGCCACGCTCGGGCTGATCGGCTTCCTCAACACGATCCCCAACCTGATCTGGGGGCTGCCGGCCGGCGCGCTCGCCGACCGGTACGACCCGCGCAAGCTGCTGCTGGCCTTTCAGTCGCTGAACCTGCTCGTGGCCGTCGCGCTCGCGATCATGTACGCCACCGACACGCTCACCGTCGGGTGGATGGCGGTGCTGGCCCTGATCGGCGGGTCGCTCGGGGCGCTGTCGTTCCCCGCCACCCAGGCGGTGCTCGCCTCGACCGTCCCCAGGGAGGACCTGGAGAGCGCGGTCGCCGTCAACTCGCTGGTGCTGCAGGTCGCCCGCTTCATCGGCCCCGCGGTCGCCGGCGTGCTGCTGGCCAACACGGGGCCGACCGAGGTCTTCGTGGTGGACGCCCTGTCGTTCCTGGGCGTGATCGTCGCCGTATCGCTGCTGCCGGGCGGCCGGGCGGCGGTGGGCGACGCGGCGGCAGGCCTCGGCGGAGCGCTCCGCGAGGGGCTCGCGTACGTGTTCGGCCAGCGCTCGATCGCGGCCCTGATGGGGCTGACGTTCTGCGCCGGCATGTTCGGCTCGCCCCCGGTCGCGTTCATGCTGCCGGCCATCGCCACCGAGGTCCTCGACGGCGGCCCGGGGACGCTGGGCGCACTGACCGCGGCGATCGGGCTCGGGTCGCTCGGCGGGTCGCTGCTGATGCTGTGGCTGGCCAGGCGGCCGAACAAGGGCGAGCCGGCGATCGCCGGCTTCGTGCTCACCGCCCTGGCGGTGGGGGCCGTCGGCCTGTCCCATTCGGTGCCCGTGTCGATCGCGCTCGCGGTCGTCGGCGGGTTCACCGGCGTGCTCTTCGTCGGGCTGTCGACCGTCGTCGTGCAGGCGGCCGCTAGCGACGAGATGCGCGCTCGGGCGATGGCGATCTGGGCCGCGATGTTCGTCGGCGTGTTGCCGTTCGGCGCGCTGCTGACCGGCGGCCTGGCCGCGCTCCTGGGTGCCGGCGGAGCGGTCGCCGTGGACGGCGGGCTGATGCTGCTGGGCGGCCTGATCGTGCTCGTCCGCCGGCCCGAGGTGCGCTGGCTGGGCTGCGCGGCGCTGCCCGAGGCGTGCATCGCCGCCACCTCACCCGAGGCGGTCGCCGTGCGGGAGTCGGGCGTGCGCCCGCAGCTGGCGGCACCCACGCGCTGAGCGCGCGGGCGCCCTGCCAGGGAACGCTCAGCGACTGTCGGGCTTGCTCTCGGTGTTGGCGCCGGGGGCGCCGCTGTAGACCTTGCCGTAGGCGCGCTTCGTGATCGACTCGGACGACCCGAGCCAGCGGGTCAGGATCAGGCCCAGGAGGCCGATCGCCACGAGCAGGATCGACAGCGTCTCGTCGGTCATCGCGCCGATCGGGAGGTGAATGGGGAGGGGGGACATGGACCGAACGTATGTGCGGTTCGCGTCGGTGTCCGTGACGTGCCGCACAGCGGGCGAGAACCTGCAGAACGTCCGGCGCGGGGCGTATTGATGGGCGTTCGTGAAAATCCCGGAGATCACCCTGCACACAGCCGAGTTCGTCGCCGTGGACACGGAGACCAACGGCCGCATGGGCGAGCTCTGCGAGGTCACCGAGATCGGCGCGGTGCTGGTGGGCGGCGGCGAGCTGCACGACGAGCTCGAGTCGCTCGTGCGCGTGGAGCGCCCGCTGTCGCGCGGGATCGAGCGCTTCACGGGGATCACGCAGGCGATGGTGGACGACGCCCCGCCGCCGCCCGAGGTCCTGCCCCGGCTCGCGTCGATGCTGGAGGGGCGCGTGCTGGTCGCGCACAACGCCCAGTTCGATCGCCGGGTGCTGCGCCAGGCGTTCGAGCGATCCGGCCTGAAGTGGCCCAACCCGCCGGTGCTGTGCACGGTGTCGATGGCCCGCAAGTTCGCGCCGCTCGCCGGGCAGCGCGGGCTGGCGAAGCTGGCCGGGTCGCTCGGAATCGAGGTCGAGGGCGTCCACCGCGCGCTGGTCGACGCCCGCACCTGCGCGCGGATCTTCTGCGCGCTGTTTCCCAAGCTGTGCGCGGTGTCGCCGACAGTGGCCGACGCGGTCAAGCTGCTCGGGCCGCGGCGGCGCCCGCAGAGCGAGGCGCGGCGGCCCGGCCGCCGCCGCGACCCCGCCGACCGCCCGCAGGACCTGAAGAAGCTGCCCAGGGACCCGGGCGTCTACATCTTCCGCGACGCGCGCGGGCGGCCTCTCTACGTCGGCAAGTCGATCTCCCTGCGCACGCGTGCGCGAGCGCACTTCTGCGCGCCCGCGGGATGGACGGAGAAGGCGGAGGTCGTCGACTACCGCTCGACCAACTCCGAGCTCGGGGCGCTGGTGCTGGAGAACCGCCTGATCAAGCAGTGGAAGCCGCCCGGCAACGCGGCGCTCAAGCGCACGAGCGGGCACGTCTACATCCGCTGCCGCCTGGACATCCCCTACCCGGTGCTGGAGGTGGCCGACGAGCCGGCGCCCGGGCACGCGGTCAACATCGGGCCGCTGCGCGGGCGTTCGCTGGCCGAGGAGCTGGTCGGCCAGCTCCAGTCGGTGTTCGGGCTGCGCCAGTGCGGGCGCAAGCTCAAGGTCCGCGAGCACCCGTCGGTCTATGGGCAGATGGGGCGCTGCATGTCGCCCTGCCTGAACGACCTGGACCCCAACGCCTATCGGCGCAAGCTCGACGAGGCGCTCGCCCTGTTCGACGGCACGGGGCCGGCGGGCGAGCGGCTGATCGAGCACCTGGACGAGCGCATGGCCGCCGCGTCGGCCGAGCAGCGATACGAGCGTGCGGCCGTGCTGCTGCGCCGGCGCGACCGGCTGGCGGGCGTGCTCGGGTCGCTCAGCGGCCAGCTC
Organism: uncultured Actinomycetes bacterium; assembly: GCA_963724205.1. Taxonomy (GTDB): domain Bacteria; phylum Actinomycetota; class Thermoleophilia; order Solirubrobacterales; family Thermoleophilaceae; genus CAVRTK01. The sequence goes on from CAVRTK010000001.1 coordinate 934,321, forward strand.
GAGGCGGTGCACGCCGGCACGCGCCTCGTGCTCGCCCAGCACCCGGCCAAGCCGCAGTGGGACGCCTTCTGGGTCGTAGCCGGCCGCGTCGTCGACTGGGGCGCGCTGCCGGGCGAGTCGCAGCTCCAGCGGCGGACGGCGGCGGCCCTTGCCAAGGCCCGGCGCCCGGTGCCCCTCAAACCACCCGAGGTGGACGAGGTGCGGATCGTGGCGAGCTGGGTGGCGTCGCACATGCCGGAGGAGCTGCCACTGGAGGACGGGGTGGACGTCGCCGGGTTCGTCGCGGCGGCGACGGGGGACGGGGTGCCATCCAGAGCGCGCGAGCTGGCCTCGGCTTGACACGCCCACCTTGGGCTTCTCCTGGCACCGGCGCACTCCTCTCGTAGATACTCGATTGCGTGACGGTGATGGCCAGCGTGCTCGTTGGCAGGGATGCGGAGCTGCGAACCCTTCGGTCCACTGTCAATCGCCTGGAGCGCGGCGGTGGTGGCGTGGTCGTGCTGGAGGGCGAGGCCGGGATCGGAAAGAGCCGACTCGTCGCGGAGACGCTCCGCGAGGCCTCAGCCGTGGGACTCGAGACCCTCGTCGGCGCGTGCAGTGCTCTGAGCGCCGATTTTCCCTTCGCGCCGGTGGCGGATGCCCTGGGCCTCGACGCCACGCCGTACGACGCGGAGCGCGCCGCGGTTCAGGAGCTTCTCCATGTCGAGCGGCCCTTGACGCAGACCGAGGGGGAACATCGCATGCGGGTGCTGCATGCGCTCGTCGAGTTGATCGCGCGGTCGTGTGACGGCGCGGGAACCGTCCTCGCCGTGGAGGACGTTCACTGGGCAGACGCCTCCACGCTCCAGTTGCTCGAGCGCCTGAGCCGCCGGTCCGGACACCTGCCGCTCCTGATTCTGCTGACGATGCGTCCGCACCCGCGGCCGCCGCCGCTCGAGTCGCTGCTCGCGTCGCTCGAGACGCTCGGCCGGGACCATCTCCTCCTTGGCCCGCTCGACGCAGGCGAGGTCCGGGCGCTCGTCGAGGCGTCGTTCGATGCGGAAGCCGGCGACGGGGTCCTGCGCGCCGTCCGCGGCGCGGCCGGGAACCCGTTCTTCGTGGGCGAGGTGCTTGCGACGCTCGAGCAGGAGGACATCCTCGAGGTGGCGGACGGCGTGGTGGACGCACCGCAAGTCCTGGTCGCCCAGTCGCTGACGTTCGCGAGCCTGCGGCGGCTCAGCTTCCTTCCGGAGCCGTGCATGGACGTGCTTCGCGTCGCTGCCATGCTCGGATCGGAGTTCGACGTGCGGGAGTTGTCGACGGTCGCCGCGGCGCCGGCGACCGAGCTGGTCCCGATACTGGACGACGCGATCGCATCGAGCGTGCTGAGGGAAGCCGGGACGCGACTCGCCTTCAGACACGACCTCGTTCGGGAGGCGATCTACAACGACCGGCCCCTTGCCATCGGCCAGGCTCTGCACCACGAGGCCGCGTGCAGGCTCCGGGATGCCGACTACCCGGCGAGCAAGGTCGCGGCACACCTCCTTCGCGGGCCGCCGCCCGCAGACCCCAGCGCGATTCTGATGTTGAGGGAAGTGGCGCGGGAGTGCGCGTATCGCGACCCGTCGATCGCCGTCGAGCTCCTGGAGCGCGCAGCCGCCTCTCTGTCGATCGACGATCGGGCGGCGGTGGACGTCAAGGCCGAACTGGCCCAGGCGCTCATCTGGACGGGCCGATGGACCGAGGGCCACGAGCTGGCACACGAGATCGCTCAGACCGAGCGGCACCCGGACCGCTCCGGTCAAGTCCTCATAACGCTCGTGCAGGCGTCTGGCCTCCGCGGCGCGCTGCCCGCCTCGATCGTCGCTGAGATCGATGCTGCCGCGCACGATCCCGACCTCGAACCGCACCGGGCCGTGCGGCTCGTGACCGCGGCGGCGCAGGCGGCGTGGCTCGTCGGCGACCTGCGGCGTGCGCGGGTGCTGGCGACCGAGGCAGTTGCGGCGGCGCACGAAGTGGCGGATCCGGTGATGCGCTGCGAAGCGCTGTCGTTGCTCAGCTCCATCGGATGGCATCAAGGTCGCGCGGCGGACGGACTTGACGCCGCCGAGCAGGCAGTCGCGCTGGCGCGAGAGCTCTCGCCGGACCTGGGCGGGGATGCTCAGGCGCCCGACCTCCTGCTGGCGATGAACCTCGGCCTGCTCGGGCGCTACGACGAGGCGCTGCCCGCCTTCCTCATGGGCATGGAGCGTGCCGAGCGAGCGAACAACGTGTGGGGCCTCGGTCAGCTTCACCAGGCGTTCGGCGTGAGCCAGTTCTACGCGGGGGCCCTGGACGCCGCGGAAGGCGAGTTCGAGGCCGCACTGGGCATCTGGCTCGATGTCGGCGCCGACGAGTGGGCAACCGTTCAGGAAGCGTGGCTCGGCAGGATCGCCGTGCACCGCGGAGATGTTGCCGCAGCCCGGCGGCAGCTCGTCTCCGCTGATGCGCTGCTGCCGCCCGGGACTGACTGGAGGCCGGCCAGGAACATTCCGGTGGTGTCGCTCACCCGTGCTCTGGTGAGGGAGACCGAGGGCGATCTCGCGGGTGCCTTCGCGGCGCTCGAGGACGCGCGCCGATCGATCGTCGATTCGGGCGCTGCGTACTTCAACCTCCGTATCGGTCCGGAGTTCGTGCGTCTCGCGGTCGCGCTCGGCAAGCAGCAGGCGGCCGCGGAGATGACCGCTGCCACGGAGGCCGTGGCCGAGACGGTGGGCACACCGACGGCCCGGGCGCAGGGGCTGCGCTGCCGAGGCCTGCTTGCCGGCGACGCCGAGGCGCTGCTGGAGGCGGTGGCGGCTCACCGCGAGGGGCCGAGTCGTATCGAGCTGGCGGGCGCGGCCGAGGAGGCGGCCGCGGCGCTGGCGGCGACCGGGGCGGCCAAGGACGCCGCCGCGCTGCTGGGCGAGGCGCTCGAAATCTGGGAGGGCGCGGGGGCGACGTATGACGCGGGCCGAGTGCTCGCTCGCCTCCGGGACGGCGGGGCCCATCCCGGCAAGCGCGGGGCGCGCCGCCGCGCGCAGGCCGGCTGGGAGTCGTTGACGGACAGCGAGCAGCGAGTGCTCGGGCTCGTGCGCGAGGGCATCACCTACCGCGAGGTCGGCGAGCGGATGTTCATCTCGCGGCGGACCGTCGAGACGCACATCGCGCGGGTCTTCAGAAAGCTCGGTGTCGGTTCGCGCGCGGAGCTGGCGGCGCTCCTCAGCCAGCAGGCGTCCGAAGCGGGTTAGCGCCCGATCCCGGGCTGCGAGCGGAAATCCGTACATGTACGGATGTCTCGCACTCGCTCACGAGGGATGGTGGAGCAACGAGTGAAGGGTCGCCAGCAGGCCCCCTCACCACCCAGACGGAGGAGCGCAAAATGTCGGATCTCGCCCACACCAACCCTGCAACGCTTCCGGTTCGGCTGCGGCCGAGCCGCTTCATCCGGATCGCCGCAGCCGTGCTCGTCGTCGTGGCCATCGCCGTCGCCGTCGTGCTGCTCGTGTCAGACGACGGAGACAGCGGTTCGCCCGCCGTCGCGGCCCCCGCGAGCTCTCTCAGCACGCCGGCGGGCATCCGCTACGACGGCGGACCTGAGGAGGGCACGCGCGGACCGGCGGCGGCCACACCGAACTTCGACACCCGCTACGACGGCGGACCGGAGGAGGGCACGCGCGGCCCAGGTAACTGACCGCTCGGGCGAGACGGTTGGCGAAACCCGACCGCGCCTTGCCCCAGAGGGCGACCCCCGCCAGATGGCGGGGGTCGCTCGTCGTTCTTAGAGACGTCACAGAGTCCCGCCGGATCATGAGAGCTGTGCGGTCGACTGCCGTCACCCTGGCCCTGCTCTGCGGCGCGCTCGGAGCGGCGGTCGCCGGCCTCGGCCAGGACGGCAGCCGCGCCGCGGACGAGGAGATCGACGTCCACAACCTGCCGATCGGCGACGGTCGCGTGTCGACCACGTCCGCGCGGCGCGGCTGGGTCTACTCCTGCCGGATCACGACCGGCGGGGGCGGGGCGTTCGCCGACGGACCGTGGCTGCACGACGACGGGACCTTCGACCTGACCGCCAAGCCCACCGTGGACGGGGCGGTCGCCTGGCCCGCCGCCCGGGTGCGGATCAAGCGCACGAGCAGCGGTCGCGTCAAGGTGACGGGCAACGGCCTGCCGGTGGGCGACACGACGGGGTCGTTCCCGATCGCGGCCGACGACGACGCGTACCAGTACGACCGCAACCCCAACTCGATCAGCGCCCAGACGGTGTCGGTCACGCTGCCCAGGGCCAAGCGGGCGTCGAAGCCCGGGTGCCTGAGCCTCGGGCCGGTCGGCTATGCGACCAACGGCGTGGCGATCTTCAACGCGCTCGACGCCGAGAACCGCGACGCGGTCGCCCACGAGATCCAGGACGACTGCGGCGGCCATCCCGAGCGCAGCGGCACCTACCACTACCACTCGGGATCGTCCTGCCTGACCGGTGGCGGCAGCCGCGCCAGGGTCGTCGGCTGGATGATCGACGGCTTCCCGCTGGTCAGTGAGCCCGGGGTGACGAACGACGACCTCGACGCCTGCCACGGCAGGACCAGCACGATCAAGGTGCTCGGCCGCCGCGTGCGCACCTATCACTACAACGTGACCGCGGAGTACCCGTACACGATCGGGTGCTACCGGGGCACGGCTGTGCGCTGAGCCGACGGCGGCTGCGAGCGCGCGAGCGGCGGCCGCGGCGAGGTCCCCGCCCGCCTGCGGCTGCGCCGCGCGCCCGCAGCGCCTCGGACCGGCGGGCACCCGGCTGGGGGCAGCCCGCCGCCGGTTGTTCAACGCCCACCGTATTCCCGCGCTCAGGCCGCGCGCAAGTGGCGCTCACCTTGAGTTAGCCGGGATCGCCACCCTGGTACAACCCGCCCCGTGGCGAGGAGGCCCAAGTCGTTCGAGGCCATCCGGCAACTGCCGGTGATCGGCCGCGCCGCCGACTGGGGCATGGGGCCCTGGGCGGTCTCGCGCAAGACCAAGCAGGCCGGCGCCCGGACCGCGGGACTGACCGCCACCGAATCGGTCTGCCCGTACTGCGCCGTCGGCTGCGGCCAGGTCGTCTACACGCGCGAGGGCGAGCTGGTCGACATCGAGGGCAACCCGCGCTCGCCGATCAGCCAGGGCACGCTGTGCCCCAAGGGGTCGGCCACACGGCAGCTCGTCCAGCAGCCCGACCGCCTGACGAAGGTCAAGTACCGGCGGCCGGGCGGGACGGAGTGGGAGGAGCTCGAGCTCGAGGAGGCGATGGACATGATCGCCGACCGCATCATCGACGCCCGCGAGAACGGCTGGCAGGACCGGAACCACCAGGGCTGGAAGGTCGACCGCACGATGGGGTTCGCGCACCTGGGCGGCGCCACGCTGGACAACGAGGAGAACTACCTGATCAAGAAGCTCTTCACCGCGATGGGGGCGGTGCAGATCGAGAACCAGGCCCGCATATGACACTCCTCCACGGTCCCGGGTCTCGGGACCTCGTTCGGGCGCGGCGGCGCCACCGACTTCCAGCAGGCGCTCCAGTTCGCTGACTGCATCCTGATCGAGGGCTCGTCGATGGCCGAGGCCCACCCCGTCGGGTTCCGCTGGGTGGCGAAGGCCAAGGAGCGCGGCGCACGGGTGATCCACGTGGACCCGCGCTACTCGCGCACGAGCGCGCTGGCGGACCGGCACGTGCCGATCCGAGCGGGGACCGACATCGCGTTCCTGGGCGGGTTGATCCGGCACGTCATCGAGACCGAGTCCTACTTCCGCGACTACGTCGTCCACTACACGAACGCGGCCACGCTGGTCAGCGAGGACTTCCAGGACACCGAGGACCTGGGCGGCGTGTTCTCCGGCTTCGACCCGGACACCGGCACCTACGACGTCAACACGTGGCGCTACGAGGGCGGGCAGGTCGCCTCCGCCGCCGGCCAGCGCGAGCACGCGTCGCAGGCGTTCGAGGAGAAGACCGGCGCCGGGATGATGACCGGCAAGTCCAAGCGGGACGAGACGCTCGAGCATCCGCGCTGCGTCTTCCAGATCCTGAAGCGCCACTTCTCCCGCTACACGCCAGAGATGGTCGAGCAGGTCTGCGGCATCTCGCAGGACGATTTCCGCTACGTGGCGGACGCCCTGGTCGAGAACTCGGGGCGTGAGCGGACCACCGCGTTCGTCTACGCGGTCGGCTGGACCCAGCACACCGCCGGCGCGCAGATGATCCGGACCGCGGCGATCCTCCAGCTACTGCTCGGCAACATCGGCCGGCCGGGCGCCGGGATCATGGCCATGCGCGGGCACGCGTCGATCCAGGGGTCGACCGACGTGCCGACTCTGTACGACCTGCTGCCCGGCTACCTGCACATGCCGCGCGGCCGCGAGGACGAGCAGTCGCTCCAGGACTACGTCGACACAGGCGGGGCCGACAAGGGCTGGTGGTCGTTCTTCGACAAGTACATCGTGTCGCTGCTGAAGGCCTGGTTCGGGGACGCGGCAACCGAGGAGAACGACTACGGCTTCGAGCACCTGCCGAAGATCACCGGCGTCCACTCGCACTTCGCGACGATGCTGCGGGCGCTCGACGGCGGGCTCGACGGGCTGTTCCTGATGGGTCAGAACCCGGCGGTCGGGTCGCAGCACTCGGGGCTGCAGCGGCGGGCGCTGGCGTCACTGCGCTGGCTGGTCGTGCGCGACCTGGCCGAGATCGAGTCGTCGAACTTCTGGCGCGACGGGCCGGAGATCGACTCCGGGGAGCTCCGCACCGAGGAGATCGCCACCGAGGTCTTCCTGATGCCCGCCGCCTCGCACGTGGAGAAGGAGGGCACGTTCACCAACACCCAGCGGCTCCTCCAGTGGCGCGACAAGGCGCTCGAGCCGCCCGGCGACGCGCGTTCCGAGCTGTGGTTCATGCACCACCTGGCCAAGCGGATACGGAAGCACTACGCGAGCTCGACCGAGAAGCGCGACTGGCCGCTCCAGAACCTCAAGTGGGACTACCCCGAGCACGGGCCGACCGCCGAGCCATCCGCCGAGGCCGTGCTGAAGGAGATCAACGGCTATCGCGTGGCCGACGGGGAGCCCCTGTCGCTGTTCACCGACCTGGAGGCCGACGGCTCGACCGCATGCGGCGTGTGGATCTACTCGGGGGTGTTCGCCGACGGGGTCAACCAGGCGCGCCGCCGCGATCCGGGCGACCTGGACGCGGAGGGCGGCTTCGTGTCGCCCGAGTGGGGCTGGGCGTGGCCGGCGAACCGCCGCATCCTCTACAACCGTGCGTCCGCCGACCCCGACGGCAAGCCCTGGTCGGAGCGCAAGAAGTACATCTGGTGGGACGAGGAGCAGGGCAAGTGGACGGGCTACGACGTGCCCGACTTCCCGGCCGACAAGCGGCCCGACTACCGCTCCGAAGACGACGCCAAGGGCATGGACGCGATCGACGGCGACAACCCGTTCATGATGATGGCCGACGGTCGCGCCTGGCTGTACTCGCCGAGCGGGCTGCTCGACGGGCCGCTGCCCACGCACTACGAGCCGTTCGAGTCGCCGCTGCCGAACCTGCTCTACCCGGACCGCGACTCGGACCCCGCCAAGCTGACCTGGCGGCGGCCCGAGAACCCGTACAACCCGATCGCCGACCCCCGCTACCCGTACGTGGCGACGACGTTCAGGCTGACCGAGCACCACACGGCCGGGGCGATGAGCCGCAACCTGCCCTGGCTGGCGGAGCTCCAGCCCGAGATGTTCGCCGAGATCGACCCCGTGCTGGCCGCCCGGCACGGCATCGAGGACGGCGGCTGGATGACGATCTCCACCGAGCGGGCGGAGATCGAGGCGCGGGCCAAGGTGACCGAGCGCATCCGGCCGCTGCGGCTCGGCCACGGCCGGGTGGTGCACCAGGTGGCGATGCCGTGGCACTGGGGCTTCACGACGAGCGGGGAGGGCGGCGTCGTGGGCGATGCGACCAACGACCTCGGCGCGCTCACCGGGGACCCGAACGTGTCGATCCAGGAGTCCAAGGCGTTCACCTGCAACGTGCGCGCGGGCCGGCGCGAGGGGCCCTCGACCGCGCGGCTCGCGGGCGTCCGCCGCGGCGACGGCGACGCCGCGGTCAACCAGGACCACGACGCCGAGGAGCTGCCGCGCCCATGACGGCCGAGGTGCGCGCGCCGCGCAGCGAGCGATCGGTCCGTCGCGAGGCCGAGCGCGTCGGGTTCTTCACCGATACCACCGTCTGCATCGGGTGCAAGGCCTGCGAGGTCGCCTGCAAGCAGTGGAACGACCTGGTCGCCGACGGCGGCGAGACCGTAAGTGGCGGCTCCTACGACCACACGCGCCGGCTGTCGGCGTCGACCTGGCGGCACGTCCGCTTCATCGAGAACCCGACGCTGCCGACGGCGGCGGTCGCGGGCGACGGGCTGCCCGACCTGGTGCAGATGGCCGAGGCGGCGTCCCCGCCGCTCGACTCCTGGCTGTTCATGTCCGACGTCTGCAAGCACTGCACCAACGCGGGGTGCATGGACGCCTGCCCGACCGGGGCGATCATCCGCACCGAGTTCGACACGGTCGTGATCCAGGCCGACGTGTGCAACGGCTGCGGCTACTGCATCCCGTCGTGCCCGTTCGGGGTGCCGGACCGCGACCCCGAGGACGGGCGCGCGGCCAAGTGCACGCTCTGCTACGACCGGCTGGAGGACGGGCTCGAGCCGGCGTGCGCCAAGGCCTGCCCGACCGACTCGATCGTGTTCGGGCCCTACGAGGAGATCGTCGACCTGGCCCAGAGGCGGGTGGCGCGGCTGCACGAGCGCGGAATCGAGTCGGCCTACCTGTACGGGGCGGGGGACTCGCCCGAGGCGTCGCTGGCCGGCGGGCTGGGCGCGTTCTTCCTGCTCACCGAGGGGCCCGAGCGCTACGGGCTGCCGGCGCAGGCCGACTCGCCGATCCAGGAGAACGTCGTACCCGCCACGGTGGCCGCGGTGGGCGCCGGGCTGCTGGCCGCGGCCGGGGTGGCGGCGGCGTTCGTGCTGCGACCCCCGCGTGTCGGCCGGCGCGATCGCGTGCGGGCGAAGCTCTGGCAGGAAGGGCGCTGATGGCGGGCTCCGAGCGCGCGGACATCCACGAGCCGACCGGTCCCGCGGAGGGGCACCCCGGCACGCGCGACACCACGCCCGCGCTCGGCACGCGCGGGGAGCCCGGGCGTTGGCAACGCGCCGTCGATGGCGCGCGGGTGGCCCTGCACAAGCGGGGGTTCGGCGACGGGCGCTGGTCGTACCTGTACTCGGACGGGTACGCGGCCGATCAGGCGGATCGGGATCAGGTGGCCGCGGCGGCGGAGCGGGCGCGCACCGGCCCCGTGCCCGAGGCGATCCAGGGGCCGATCATGAACCCCGCGGTGTGGACGTGGGAGGTGCCGCTCTACTTCTGGTTCGGCGGAATAGCCGCCGGGTCGTCGTTCGTCGCGCTGGCCTGCGACCTGTCCGGCGACCACCGCTCCGCCCGCGTCGCGCGGCGGGTGGCGCTCGGCGCGCTCATGCCGTCGCCGCCGCTCCTGATCCTGGACCTGGGCCGGCCCGAGCGGTTCGTGAACATGCTGCGGATCTTCAAGCCGCGGTCGCCGATGTCGATGGGCGCGTGGTGTCTCTCGGTCTTTGGTGGACTCGCGTCCGCCGCGGTGGGGGCAGACCTGATCGGCCGCCGGCGCGAGGCGCGCGTGATCGGTGGGGCCAACGCCGTCGTCGGCGGCTACCTGGGCTCCTACACCGGCGTGCTGCTGGCCTCGACCGCGGTGCCGCTGTGGGCGCGCAGCAAGCTGTTCCTCGGGCCGATCTTCGTGACGACCGCGGTGGCGACGGGCGCCGCCGCTACGCGTCTTGTGCTGGTCGGGTCAGGGCTGCCGCCGGGGCACCGGACCCGGCACGCGCTCGGGCGGGCCGAGAGCGCGGCGATCGCCATCGAGCTCGTGCTGTCGACCTGGAACGAGCGGCGCCTGGGCGAGACCGGCGACGCGCTCGAGCGGGGCCGCGCGGGGAAGCTGTTCCGCGTGGCCAAGTGGAGCGTGCGCGCCGGGCTGGCGCTGCGTGCGGTGCGGCCGCGGCTGGGGTCTCGCGCGCACGATGTCGCGAGCGTGCTCTACCTGGCCGGGGGGCTGGCGTTCCGCTACGCCTGGGTGGCCGCCGGGCACGAGTCGGCCACCGACGACAGGGTCGTCGCCGACATGGGTCGTCAACCATCGCGTTAAACGTCCCGCCGGGCCGGGTACGCGAACTGCGTACCTTCGAAAAGGAGAGTCATACCTATGGGTCTGATGGACAAGATCTCAGGCAAGGCCAAGCAGGCCGCAGGCGACGTCACCGGCGACAGCTCGACGCGCCGCGAGGGCAAGCAGGAAGAGCGCAAGGGCGAGGCCAAGGACGAGCTCGCCAACGCCGAGGACCGCGCTGATCAGAAGGCTGACGAGGTCGCCGACCTCGAGCGCAAGACCTCCTAGTAGCCCTGCAAAGCGTCGGATATCGGGGTCATCGGCCGCTCGCGGCCTGGCGGCCGCCACGCGACCTGCTTCCCCCGATCTCCTCGCTTTTCGGACTCCTAGTTCGGTCTTGAGTAGTTGTTGAAGGGTCGGCTTACGCCGGCCCTTCGTCGTTCCGGGGCTCGTTCCCCCGGTCGGAGAGTTTCCTCGACCACGGCGCCCGGCTGGCGGGGGTGGTCACGATCGCGCGGCCGGTGGCGCGCGCCTAGCGAGGGTTCAGTTGGACGATCGGGATGGCGCGCCCCACCCGAGCGGCCCGCTCGCGGTAAGTGGCATACGGCGGGAAGACCTGATCCGCGAGGTCCCAGAGCCGCGCTCGCTCCGCCTCGTCAACGATGACCTCCGCGTCGAATCGCTGCCCGCCGAGCTTGACGTTGGGATGGACGCGAAGATTGTGGAACCAGGACGGGTGCTGCGGCAGACCCAGCTTCGAGGCGATGATCGTCACCCGCTCACCGTCGTGGAAGTAGATGACCCCATTACGTCGCGGCAGCCCTGTTCGCGCACCGCGCGTCTCGAGCAGCGCGGTCGGGAGCAGCAGACCCATACCCAGCCGTCCTGCACTGAGCCGCAGCAGCAAAGGGTCGAGCTTCCACCCGACCATCCTCGAGAACCAGCCCATCACACGCGTCCCCACGAGCCACGCGTAGGCGCGGTAGACGAGGCTCCGCCGCTTCTGTGGATCGACGTATGACAGATCGCGCCGCGACATGGCCCAACCAAGGTACGCGCGTCCGCTCGCCCCGCGCGCACCTACGTCTTAGGATCGCGGCGTGACGATCGTGCTCCGCGAGGTGACCGGCGAGGCGGCCGAGGCGATCCGCGCCGGCGAGCGGCCCGCCGACGTGCGCGTGGCCGACGACTACCCGACGGAGTTCTCTGCCGGAATGGCCCAGGCCGTCGGCACCGAGGGCCAGTTTCACTACTTCGTCCACTGCCTCGAAGATGACGTCGTGGTCGGCGAGATCGGTGCCGCGTTCGTCGACGAGGAGGGGACGCTCGAGATCGGCTACGCCGTCGTCGAATCGCAGCAGAACCGCGGCTACGCGACTGCGGCGGTCGAGGCGCTCGTCGCAAAGCTGCGGGAGGCGGCCGAGGTGCGTCGCTTCGTGGCCCACGCTCCGCTCGAGCGCCCCGAGAGCGGCCGCGTCGTCGAGAAGGCGGGCTTCGCGATCGCCCGCGAGATGGATGACACCGACGAGGCGGGAAACGTCCTGCGCGTCAAGGAGTGGGAGCTGACGGTCTAGCTCCGGACGAAGCGACGATGAATCCATGCGCGCGGGTAGGTCTCTTCCGACATGACCGATCGAAAAGTAGTTCTCAAGATGGTGATGTCGCTCGACGGTTTCGTCACCAGCCCCGACGGGACTCATGAATGGATGTTCGAGTACTTCGGCGACGACTCGGGCGAGTGGAACCGCCGAGCGCTCGAGGAGGCCGGCGTCCACGCGATGGGACGCCGCAGCTACGAGATCATGGGGCCGCACTGGGCCGCGTCGGAGGGGCCGATCGCAACCGCGATGAACGAGAAGCCGAAGGCTGTCTTCTCCCGCACGCTGGAGAAGGCGGAATGGGGACCGGCCGAGATCTTCGGGGATCTGGGCGCAGGGATCGCGGAACTGAAGGCTCGGGACGACGAAGGGACGGTCCTGGTCCACGGCGGCCCCGACTTCGCCAAGTCGCTGACCCAGCTGGGCGTAGTCGACGAGTACCAGCTGACCACCGTCCCGATCGCGATCGGCGCGGGCCACAGCCCGTTCGCCGAGCTGGAAGAGCACCTGAAGTTTGATGTCGTCGAGGAGGAACGCTTCCAGAGCGGAGCCCTCGCGCAGATCCTGGTGCCGAAGCACTGAGGCACCGCCCAAGCTGATGGAGCTACGCGGCGTACGAAGGTGGGCGCGCCTTCGCCGCGCGTTCCAGCACCGCCGCCATCCGGGCCGCCTGATGGTGAACGTCGTGTGCCTTGGCCGCCGCCCCCGCGGCGCGGTTCGGGCGTGGCATCTGCGCCGCGCGCTCAAGCGCATTGCGTAGAGCTGTCGGGTCGCCGGGGGCGACGAGCACGCCGGCCTCCGGTGTGACGAACTCCGGCGGTCCGCCCTCCGTCGTCGCGACCACGGTCCGATCCATGGCCATTGCCTCGAGCACAGCCTGCCCAAACGGCTCGACCAGCGAGGGCTGACAGACGACATCGCTTGCCGCGAGCCAGGCCGGCACTGCGTCGTGCTCGACGCGCCCGGCCAGATGCACGCCGGCGCGACCCTCCAGCGCAGGGCGCAGCGGACCGTCCCCCACGAAGGCGAGCGAGCCCCGCCCGAGCGCGCTGAACGCGTCGGCCAGCGCGACGACGTTCTTGCGTTCGATGAGCGAGCCGACGCACAGGAAGCGGGGCCTCTCGCCTGGCCACGCGACCTCCGACTCGGACGCCGGTCCGAATACGCGCAGGTCCACGCCGAGGTCGCACACTTCGCAGCGCAGCCCGGGGTAGTGAGCCTCGAGGCGGCCGGCCAGCCAACGGGAATTGGCGATCACCGCCGCGGCGCCACGAACGATCGGTTGGGTGGCCGCGTGGAGCACACGGCGATCAAGGTTGGCGACATCCTGCCCGTGCGCCATCACGACAAGCGGCACCCGGGCGGCGCGGGCCGCCACCAGCCCGGCGGCGCCCGCAGGGAAGAGAAAGTGCGCGAACACGACGTCCGGACGCATGCGCCGCACCGTCGCGACAGCCGCGGCGGCGAGCCGCGCGTACTTCGTCGGCGGGCCACCGCGGCGCGCGATTGCACAGACACCCACGTCGTGCCCCGCCGCCCGCAACTCGCGCACGAGCGGGACGAGGAAACTGCCGAGGTCCGGATCGTCCGGCGTCGGCCACATCTGTGTCACGAGCGCGACGCGCAAAGCGGCAGCGGATCCGTTCGCGCGGAGTTTCGCCAAGCTCTCTTACGCCAGCTCGCCGTTGTCGCGAAGCCCGATCTCGTCCGGGTTGATCACCCGGTGATGGGGCTCGGAGATGCGGCGGTACTCGTCCGGCGGCTCGCCGTGCAGCAGCCATGAGCCGTCCCCGGCGCGGGTCAGGGCGCCGCGGTCGGTGAGCGCCTTCAGCGCGGTCGTCACCGAGGGCCGCTGAGCGCCGACGATCCGGCCGAGCACCTGGTGCGTCAGCTTCAGCGGGATCACGATCCCGTCCTTCGTGACCTTGCCCCAGCGGTCGGCCAGGTGCCACATCAGCACGAGCAGACGCGAATCGACGCGGGTCATGTGGCCGACCGCGATCTGGTAGGTCAGCGCGTGCGAGCGCCGGACCGCGCAGCGCACAACGCCCGCGGCCACCTCGGGCCAGCGGGCGGTGACGATCATGAAGCGGCGGTCGAGGACCGCGAGGCGTGTCGGCTCGAGCACGTTCCAGGCGATGTCGAACTGCACCGGCGACACTGCTCCCTCGTTGTCGTTGGGCCGCAGCAGGTCGCCCGCGCCGACCAGCTCGGACGCGGTCGTCTGGCCCAGCAGGATGTCGCGCGTCATCAGGCCGTCCACGACGAGCAGGCCGTAGCCGCCCTGCTCGCCCAGGTCGTTGGCGGTGGCCTGCCAGCGGCCGGGCGACAGCTCGATCGTCGCCGCCAGTGCATGGCGGCGGGCGCCCTCGAGGCGGTCGTCGGTGAGCTCCTCGGCCAGCTCGGGCACCACGTCGAGGACTCGGACGGCCGCGCGCCGCTCCGGCATCGGTTGTTGTCCCGGGCCAGCCATTCAGGTACGCGTGATGCTACGAAAACCGGCGGCTGCCCGCCCGGCGTCGAGGTGTGCGGCTACGCGCCGTTGTCCCAGCCGAAGTGCTGCGACCCGCGCTCGCACCAGGCGTTGCCGCGGAAGCCGGCGCCGGACGTGCACGAGAACCCAGCCGGCTTGCGGCGACCGTGTGATGCGGCCAGCCGAGCCGCCCAGCGCCGCGCCCAGGAGCACGTGACGCCCTGGCGGTACAGCACGTAGCCGCGGTCCGCGACCTTCACGACGGTGCACGAGCTCGTGTTCAGCTGGCGAGGATGCCCGCTCGAGGAGCCGCCCATCGCCGTGGCGGGGACGAGCAGCGCGATCGCCACGAGGGCGAGGAGGGAAAGATGCGCGAGACGCACCGAGCCAGAGTAGGTGCGCGGCCACGGATGTGCCAGCCCTGCAACGCAAAGCTCAAGGCCGCGCCGGCCGGCGCCCGGTCGGTCCCCTCCGGGGGCGGAACGAGCTTGTCGCCGCCGCTCACGAGCTGCGGGTACTTGTTGCCGTCCCAGAGCGACCCGGGGGCGATGAAGCAGGGCGGCTCGCCCGCGGTCGCCTCGGGCTTGGGACCGATCGGCTTGCAGTCCCACGCCTCCTGGATGCCGAACGCGTTCGCCCGCCGCAGGTAGTTGGGCGCCGGGTAGGCGTTGCCGCGATCGTACGACGCGCGCTGCGAGTTGAACGCGAACCCGCGCGAGTTGATGATGCTCATCTGGCGCAGGTAGTGCCGCGGTCCCTGCCCGGGCAGGGCCGGCAGCGTCCCGCTGATCGATCCCGACCCGTTCATGATGAAGTCGCTCACCTGCTCCTGGTAGTAGTTCAGGAACGAGATGACCGGGTTGAGCTCCTGCAGGTAGGGATACAGGCTCTCCCACACCGGTACCGTGCCGCGCAGGAAGCGCGCGGCGCTGGGCAGGTTCTTCGGCGCCTCCTCGATCAGCGGATCGAGGTTGCGGAACAGGTGCTCGAGGTCGGGCGCGAGGCGGCCGACATCGTGCAGCGTGGGCCGCAGGTCGGTGGCGACCGGCTGCAGGTCGCGCACCAGCGGCCGGGTGTCGATCGAGAACTCCTCGAGCCGCGCGACGGTGGTCCGCGTCTCGTCCAGGAACGTCGGCAGGATCTCGATGATGTCGGACAGCCGCGCGTTGCGCGACGCGACCGTGTCGAAGAAGCGGTCGGCGTTGACGATCAGGTCGCGGAACTGCCCCTTGCGCTCGTTGAGCGCGCCGAGCGTCACGCCCGAGTTGCGCACCAGCCGCCGCAGGGCCGGCTCCTCGTCGTCCAGCACCCGCAGCACGTCCGAGCCGCTCGCCACGAAGCCCGGCAGGTTGCCGAGCGCCTGGTTGAAGTCCTGCCCGCGGCCCTTGTCGATCGCCGTCGCCAGCTCGCGCATCCAGCCCTGGAGGTTCTCGCGCGTGTCCTCGTCGAAGATCGTGAGCAGCTCGTCGATCTCGACCGACTCGTCGACGTTCCGCGCGCTGAGCGTCTCGCCCTCGGGCAGCGGGTCGCCCTTCGTGCCCGGTGACAGCTCCACGTACGTCTGGCCCAGCAGCGACTTCGGCCGCAGGATCGCGCGGGCGTTCTTCCCGATCGGCGCGTAGCGGTCCTGGATCTCGATCTCGGCCAGCACGCCCCCGTTCGGCGCCCGCGAGACCTTCTTCACCTTGCCCACGTTGAGCCCGGCGATCCGCACGTCGGCCTCGGTGACCAGCAGCGGCGCCTCGGTGAACGTGGCCTTGAACCGGTACCCCTCGGGCTTCAGCGGGACGGGGCCGCCGAACGTCAGCCACATGTAGATCAGCACCGCGAAGCACGAGGACGCGAACAGCACGATCGCGAGGAGGCGGGGGAGGGTCGGCGCCTGCTTGTTCATCGGGCACAGCCCCGCGTCGTTGAGGATGCCCTGGAGGCCGAGGATCGACTCGAGCACGGCCGCGCCGCTCGTGACGGCGAGCGCGCTGTAGGTCGTGCACGAGCCCAGCTGGACCGTGCGCCGGATCGGGCCGCCGGCGTCGGAGGTCGCGAACAGCGAGTTCGTGTTGTGGACGAGCCAGCCGAGGTAGAACAGGAGGCCCTCCTGCCGCGCCCGGTCGGTCGTCACGTTCCCGGTCAGGCCCTCGCGGCCGCCCGGGTTGTAGGCGGCCATGTTGAACAGCCGGTTGAGCTCGAAGAAGCTCTGCCGGAGGTCCGGGCTGGCGGTGCGCAGGTTCTCGGCCGCCGGCCGGAGATCGCGCACATAGGGGCGCGCCTCACGCACGAAGGGGCGAATCTTCGTGCGCAGGACGGGCTCGATCTCCAGGGCCAGCGGCCGAAGTTCTGCGTTCGCGGCGGGCAGGCGGCGGATCGCGGGGCGCAGCGCCTCGAACGCCGGGCCCGCGACGTCGCCCAGCGTGTCGACCTTGACGAGCGTCCGCTCGGACTGGCGCAGCGTCGACGGCAGCCGCTGGATCGCGGCCGAGATCTGCGTGTCCTCGCGGGCCAGCTTGTCGAAGACGGTGCTCGAGTTGCGCACCAGGGCGGTGAGCTCCCGGTCCTCGCGCCCGAGCCGCTGGACGGTCGACCCGTAGTTGTTGATCAGCCGCCGCAGGTTGTGGCGCCGGGTGGCGACCAGCTCGTTCAGCTCGGCGATGTCGCGGTGCAGCGGCCCGAGCCGGGTGAACACCTCGCGCAGGTCGCCGCCGCGTCCCTCGAGCCCCTTGCCGGCGCCGTTGATCAGGAGCTTCAGGTAGTCGCGGGTGTCCGCGTCGAGCACCGACAGGATCTCGTCCGGGTTGACGTCCGGCGCGGTCGCGTTGATCGGGATCGTGTCGCCGCGCTCGAGCAGCGGCTCGGACGGCGATCCCGGGTCGAGCGCCAGGAACATGTCCTTCAAGCCGGTGCGGGGACGGAGCAGCACCGTCGCGTCGGAGTGGACGAGGTCGTCGAACTCGGGCTCCAGGTCCATGCGCACGAGGGCCCGGCCCTCCTCCAGCTTCACCTCGCCGATGTCGCCCACGCGCATGCCGGACACGCGCACGGTCTGGCCCTGGCCGGGGGTCACGGCCTGGGCGTTCGAGAGCTGCACCCAGACGGCGAACGGCTCGTCCTCGACCAGCGGGAAGCGCACCCGCTGCTGGGCGAGGATGTAGGCGAGGACGCCCATCGCAACCGCGAACAGCGCGATGACCGCCACGAAGTCGCGCACGTGCTTGGAGATCGCCTGCTTCATCGATCCCCCTCCTCGAGGCGCCTGTAGGAGCCGTCGGGCATCGGCTTCAGGCCCAGGCGCTTGGCCTCGAGCTTGCGCCCCTGCTCGGAGAACTGGACCGGGTCGATCGTCGGCTTGCCGGCGGCCCGGTCCTTCAGGTGCTGCTCGATCATGTCGATCGTCACGTTCTCCGCGTCCTTCGGCAGGAGGTCGGCCAGGTCGGGCAGCGGGCCCGGGTTGCCGCCGCCCGGGCGGGTGGTGCTGTCGCCCGGGCCGGCCGGCGAGTTCAGATCGGGCGTCTCCTGGGTCTCACAGGGGATGTCGGGCCGGAACACCGGGTTGGTCGGCGGCTTGGGCGGGCGCGTTCCGGCGAGCGCCTGCGGGAGCTGGCCGAACAGCAGCTCGCCCTGCTCGCCGGTCGAGAAGACCGTCGTCGGCCCGGTGCCCGCCAGCACGCGGAAGAACGCGGAGTTGGCGTCCGCGCCCCGGCTCTCGCCCGCGAGGCCCACGAACGCGCGCGGCGACTCCTCGAAGAACGGCTCGCCCGAGTGGGTCGCGGCGAACGCCGGGTCCGGGATCGGCGTGCGCGAGAACGGCAGCAGCACCTTGTTCTGGCACGAGGCGAGCGCGCGGGTCTGCTGGAACGTCAGCGCCGAGCGCTCGTTGAGCTGCGTCAGCGCGGGCACGGTGGGGCGCAGGTCGCGCACCAGCCCGCGCGCCTCGGCCTCGGAGACGAGCCCGCGTGCCTGGCGGATGAACGGGATCTGCGCGTCGAGCGTCGCCCGCGACGAGCGCACGCCGGGCAGCGCGTCGCGCGCGAACGCGCGGATCGAGGGGAGCGACCCGTCGAGCGAGCGCAGGGCCGGCTCGCCCACCCGCAGCACGTCGCGCAGGGCGGGAATCGTCAGCCGCAGGTTCTCGCTCTGCGACGCGAGCGCGGCGAGCGTCGTGTTCAGGTCGGTGACCAGGCTGGCCAGCGCGCCCTCGTCGCGCGACAGCGCGCCGAACACCTTGGCCTGGCCGTCGAGCAGCCGGCTCAGGTCGTGGCGGCGCTCGCCCAGCAGCGCCGCGTTGACGAGAGCGGTGTTGCGGTAGGCGGGCTCCTGATACTGGAACACCTGGTTGAGGCCGGCGGGGCCGGTGCCGCTGTAGCCCGTCGCCAGCTCGCGGAACAGCACCTGGAGGTCCTCGCGCGTGTCGGACTGGAGCGCGGTCAGCACCTGGCCGAACTGGACGGGGTACGCCGTCTGGCTGGGCGGGATCGTCCCTCCGGAGGCGAGCTCCTTGGCCGACGGCGTGCCGGGCTGGAGGTCGACGAAGTAGTTGCCCTCGAGGAACAGCCGCGAGCGGACCTTGAGCTTCGCGTCGCGCTTGATCGGCAGCCCGCGGTCCTCGATCTCCATGGTGACCTTGGCCAGCCCGGAGCCGTCGCCCATCGACTCGACCTTCGTGACCTTGCCGACGTCGATGCCCGCCACGCGCACGGGCGAGTTGACGCCCAGGTTGTTCGCCGACTCGAACACCGCGTTCAACTCGTACGGGTCGGCGAACGGGTTGGCCTTGGTGAACGCGAAGAACACCGCGATCGCGATGACGCCCAGGGCGATCGCGCCCGCGGTGAGCGGCTTCATGCCCTTGCGCCGCCTCACGGGACGTCCTCGATCGAGTCGATGCCGAGCTCGCGCGACTTGTAGGTGCCGCCGTGGCGGACGCCGCCGGGAATCGTGGTGGAGCGCACCACGTGGCTGCCGCCGCCCTTCGTGGGATCGGTGGAGGGCGGGTAGCGGCCGTCGGGCACGTTCGGGCCCGCCAGGTAGCCGCTCTGCCCGATGCGGCAGTCCGCGCGGCCCTGCGCGTCGACGGCCGGCGAGTACGCGCCCGAGTGGGCGGCCACCAGCGGTTCGCCGGCCGGGTCGGTGCTGTTGAAGCTCTGGTCCGACGGGATGTCGGCGGGCCGGTCGGCCTCGGTGCTCGACCAGCGGTTGTCCTGGGTGCGGTTGTCGGACAGCAGGAGCACGCGCTGGCCCGTTCCGCCGGGCAGCGTCTCCGACGCGTGCTCGGCCAGCGCGTTCCAGTAGTACAGCCAGTAGTTGCAGACCGTCTGGTACGGGGCGACGTGCTCGACGAGCGGCGTGCCCACGTCGAGCAGGTCGTCGAGGTTGCGCAGCGCGAGCAGCGTGCTCGGGTTCGACGCCATGTCGTCGAGCGCGCGGAAGACGTTCTCGGTCTCGCGGTACAGCGTCGGCACCCGCAACAGCACTGGTGCGCCGACGCGCAGCGCCCGGGCGGTGGGCGGCAGCGACACGCGCATCTCGTCCGCCACCGGGCCCATGCGGCGCATGAGCTCCTCGGTGTCGGCCAGGAACGGGCGCTGGATCGGGAACGACCGGATGCCCTGCTCGAGCGTCGGCGCACCGCGCTCGATCGTCTGCCGCAGGCTCTCGGGCCGCAGCGTCAGCGCCTCGAACACGTCCGCCATGTCGACGAACAGCTGGGCGTACGTGCGGGCGACAGGCGCCACCTGGTCGGCGAAGTCGCGGCTCTCGCGCCAGAACCGGGCGAGCCCGGTCGTCGGGTCGTTGAGCGCCCGCATGACCGGCTCGAGGTGGGTCAGGAACGGCACGAGCCCGTCGATCGTCTGGTTGATCGACACGCCACGGCCCGCGAAGCCGTTGCCGTACCCCTCGAACACCTTCTGCTGGTTGCGGCGGAACTCCGCGTCGAACAGCCCGAAGTACTCGTCGAGCTCGATCGGCTTGACCGAGTTGTCGATCGGGATCGTCGCCCCGGCGGGGTACGTGTCGCGTCCGCGGCCGGGCTTGATGTCGATGTACTTCAGGCCGAGCGCCGAGCGCGGGCGCACCCGCACCTGGGTGTCGGTTGCGAGCGGCTCGACCTGCTTGTCGAGCTTCATCGACACGACCGCGATGGACCGCGTGGCGCCCCGCTCGCGGACGGCGGGACGGATGTCGTCGATGATCCCGATCTGGTAGCCGCCCCAGCGGACCTCGTTGCCGACGATCAGGTTGGACCCGCCGGCCAGCTCGGCCTTGAGGTTGTAGGTGGGGACGAACGGGAGCCCGGAGTTGGCCTGCACCGCGAGCAGCACGGAGACGGTGACGACCAGCAGCGTCACCGCCCCGACCAGCAGGGGGCTCGCGACGATCGAGGCTGCGGGGCGGCGGCTCATGGCGCGAGCAGGAAGTCGATTACGGGATCGGGAGAGGCCTGCTGCGAGCCCGGCAGGTCGGGCAGCCGCGGATCGGGCGGAGCCTCCGGCAGGGCGTTGCCGCCGAGCAGGGCGCGGATGCCCTCAGGCAGGACGATTTGCGGCTGCGACAGGTCGCGCTGGCCGGGCTTCGGCTCGGTGGCCCGGACGCCGCCGGGGGCGCCGGGGATCTTGTCGTCGGCCGGCCGCTTCTCGTTGATCTTCGCCAGCTCGACGAGCTCGCGTGCAGCCTCGTCGCTCTCGGTCGGGTCGGGAGCGGTGACGCCTGGCTGGAACGGCCCGGTCCAGGACTTGCACTGGTCCTGGATCTGCTTGGTGGGCCGCGCCTGGTAGCGCGAGCACGGGGTGCCTACGGTCAGGACGATCCGGAGTACGTGGCCGATGTCGTCGTAGGCGTTGATCGCCGTCGTCTGCCAGTACACGTAGTTGAGGAGGGACTCGAAGCCCGTGTACCCCTGCCCGTTCTTGAATGCGGTCTTGTCCGGGGCCGGGGGAGCGCGCTGGCCTGCCTCGGGGTCGTCGTCGATGGACCGCTTGCGGTCGTCGATCGTCTGGAGGAACTGGCGCAGCGGCTTGGCGAAGCGCGGCGCGTTCTGCGCCAGGTCGGCGAGCTCGTCGACCTCCTCCTTGGACTCGCGCAGGGCGGCGAGCCCCGTGTCGGACGCGTCGCCCAGGGCGCGCAGCGAGCCGCGCGAGTTGCGCGCGAAGTCGGGCACGGCGGCCAGGAAGGACTCGAGCGCCGGCGCCGCGGCCTGGAGCTTCTGGAGCGTCGGGATCTGCTGGTCGGCCGTTGCCTCGAGCTGGGCCATCGTCGGCTCCAGCTCGCCGAGGAAGACCGGCAGCCGGTTCCAGTAGCGGGCGAGCTGGTCGGAGCGGGAGGCCTGGATGCTCGCGGTGTCCGACGCCTCGCGCGCCCAGCGGGCGACGTTCTCGCGCTCGGGCTCGACCGCCGCCGAGACCCTGTCGGCCTGCTGGATGAACTCGGCGATCAGGCGGTTCTGGCGGCGCAGGATCGCGATCGTCTGGCCCGTCTCCCGCAGTGCCGGGTGCGCGCGCCGGACGACCTCGTTCAGGTCCTGCGGCCGGCCCGCGAGGCCGGTGCCGAGCTCGGACAGGATGATCCGGAAGCGCTCGCGGTAGGGCTTGCGCATGACGTTCTGGATCAGGTCGAGCGGGATCGTGGACGACGTCTGCTTGACCGGCACGCGCCCGCCGTCCTGAATCTCCGTCGACGCCTTGCCGACGTCGCAGTCGACGAAGTACTCGCCGATCAGCGACTGCTGGCGTACCGCGCAGCGGGCGTCGGACTTCAGCGTGTCGAAGCCGGGCTCGTTGACCTTCGCCTCGACGATCACGTGGTAGGGCGGCTTGCGGTCGAGCTTGAAGTCGGTGGTCTGCCCGGCCTTGACGCCGCCGATCTTCAGGTCGCCGCCCTTGGAGATGCCGAACGCGTTGTCGAACTCGATCTCGTAGGTGCGCCCGTCGCCGCCGTCGCTCGCGCCGGTGACGAGGAAAGCGGCGACCACGGCCAGCAACAGGACCGCCACGGATGTCAGCCGGGCGGTCATGGCGTGTACGCCCCCGTCGCCCGGTCCCTCTCCAGGCAGTCGAGCTCGCGCTGCTCCTCCAGGCTCCAGACGTTCGACCCGTCGGGCGCGGCCTCCTCGGAGGCGCCCGGGCAGCGCTTGACCTGCTGGACGCGGGTGAAGTTCTTGAGCACGTCGGCGCGGTCGACCAGCGGCAGCAGCCCCGCCACGGCGCCGGACCCGTCGGACGGGCTGAACGCGTTGAGCAGCGTCTGCGTGCGCGAGAACGACCCGTTCGCGTCGTATCCGCCCGTGTGCGAGAAGTCGTCCATCCAGCCGACGAAGTCCGGCGTGTAGGGGCGGCCGTGGGCCACGATCGGCGTCGACCCGGCCAGGGCGCTCGCGAGCTCGGGGAACGCGCCGCGGGTCTCGCCGACGTTGCGCTCGCCCGTGCCGAAGTCGATCGAGCGGGTCTTCGTGTTCAGCGCGATGTCCGCCAGCGGCGGGTACGTGCGCTGGAGCTCGAGCAGGTCGTTGTCCTCGCCGGGCGAGCGGACGAGCGCGCTCAGGTCACGGACCGTCGGCCGGGCGTCGCGGGCGAACGGGCGCAGCTCGCGGAGGTAGGGCTGCAGCCGCCGCGCCACGGGCTTCGATGCCTCGACGAACGGATCGAGGTCGTCGAGCGTCGCCCGCAGGTCCACGTACGTCGTGTTGGCCTGGCGCATGAAGCCGGGGAAGCGGTCGAGCACCTCGGCCAGCGCCGCCCGGTCGCTGCTCAGCGCGCGCGTCGTCGTGTTCAGGTTGCCGACGAGCGCGGCCAGGTCGTCGCGCCGGCTCGCCAGGGTGGTCACCAGCCGGCTGCTGTCGACCAGGAACCGCTCGAGGATGGGCGGGTCGTAGCGCAGCTCCTCGAACACGCGGGTAGTCGTGGCCAGCTGCGGGCTCAGGTAGCGGAGTCCCGCGTTGGCTCGCTGGCCCTGGCCGGTGTAGGCGGCGTTCAGTCCCGCGTAGAGGTCGCGCAGGTTCTTGCGCGTGCCGGGGTCGAGCGTGTTGAAGAGCTGGTCGAGCTCGACGGTCGACGTCGTGCGGTCGATCCCCATCACCCCGCCGTCGGGGATGTCGCCGCCGGCCTGGTCCTCGCCGGGCAGGAACAGCTCGATGTAGCGGCCCGAGGTCGACGACTGCGAGTTCTGACGGATCGTGGCGGTCGTGCCGACGCGGAGCGGGGCATGCTCGTCGTCGATCTTCATGTCGACCTCGACCTGGCCGTCGTCGGTCACGCGGAAGCCCGTGACCGTGCCCGCCTTGACGCCGCCGACCTCGACCAGGTTGCCCTTGACGAGCTGGCCGGCGTTCGTGAACCGCACGTGGACGGTGTAGCCCCCGCCCGCGTCGAAGAAGAGCAGCACCGCGGCTAGCGCAATAGCGCCCACCAGTGCCGCGAGCCCAGCCGCGCGTGCGACCGTCCCGCCGCCTTTGCGTTCTTCAGGCGGCACCTCTCCTCTCCTGCGGGGCGAGCCTAATGGACGCGGGGGTCGTTGTGTGGCGCTTGTGCCTAAAGCTTTATGACGACGATGACCGCCGAGATGATCACGCAGATCACGATCGCGATCTGCATGGCGATCCAGAAGCGGGGGAGTTCAGACACGGTCGCTGCAGGATGGCACGTCGCTGAGGGCTGCAGCTGCAGCCGCCAGCCGCCAGCCGGAGAACCGCTACGGAGAGCCCTCGGCTACTCGATGATGGCTTGCCGCAGCGCTATCGCCACGGCATGCGTCCGCGTGTCCGCCTGGAGCTTCGCGATCACGCGCTTCGTGTCCGACTTCACGGTCTCCACCGACAGGCCGATCCGGCGGGCGACCTCCTCGGTGTGCAGGCCCTCGGCCAGCAGCTGCAGGATCTCGCGCTCGCGCTCGGACAGAGGCTGCTCGGCCGGCACGGTGTCGGTCATCAGCAGCGCGGGTGAGAGCGACGGGTCGACGAACGCCTTGCCCTCGGCGACCGTGCGGATCGCGCGCAGCAGGTCGTCGGGCGGCGAGCCCTTCATCACGTAGCCGCGCGCGCCGGCGGCGATCGCGTCGGACAGCAGGCGCTTGTCGCCGTAGGCGGTGAACATCACGAACTGAGTCTCGGGCGAGGCGGCGTGGATGCGCTTCACCGCCGACACCCCGTCGATGCCGGGCAGACGTACGTCCATCAGCACGATCTCCGGCTTGAGCTGGGCGACCGCCTCGATCGCGTCCTCGCCGCTCGAGACGCGGCCGACGAGCTCGAGGTCGTCGACGTCGCCGAAGAGGATCGCGAGGCCCTCGGCCAGCACGGAGTGGTCGTCTACGACCAGACATCGTGTACCCGTCGCCACCTGACAACCCTCGCTGGTGTATAGGCGCGCGTCAAGAGGGTATGGGCGCCGAACCTTTCGGGCGGCCGTAAGATCGCGCGGCATGTTCGATTCGATCGTCGTCGGCACCGATGGGTCGGAGACCGCCTCCGAGGCGGTGCGCCAGGCGACGGAGATGGCGCGCATCCACGGCGCGCGCGTACACGTCGTCAGCGCCTACGAGCCGGTCGGGTCAGCCCGGATCCGCGAGGAGCGCAGCCGCGTCCCCGACGACATGCAGTGGATGGTCAACCCGCGCGAGGACGTGGAGCAGGCGCTGGTCGACGCCGCCGCCGCGCATGCGCGAGGCAGGCGTCGCCCTGCGCGACCTACGCCCGCCAGGGCGACCCGGCCGACGCGATCCTGGACGTCGCCGAGGAGCAGCGCGCCGAGCTGATCGTCGTCGGCAACAAGGGCATGACCGGCGCGAAGCGGTTCCTGCTCGGGAGCGTGCCGAACAAGGTCTCGCACCATGCGCCGTGCACGGTGATGATCATCCGGACCACCTAGAGCGGGCGCTTCGCGCCTGCTGGACTAGTTCTGGTCCGTGGGGGTGTTCGGCGCTGCGGTTCCGCCCTGCTGGGGCGCGTTGTCCGGCGCCAGCGCCGCCGCCGCGTCGAGCAGGCCCGCTCCGTAGCGCGTGTCGAAGCCGGCCGGGCCCAGGTCGCGGGCCGTCGCCTGCAGGCGCTCGACGATCTGCGCGGGCGTCGGGTCCTCGCCCAGGCGCTTGGTGGCGATCAGCAGCGCGGCCGCGGCGCTCACGTGCGGCGACGCGAACGACGTGCCCTGGTCGGCCACGAGCCCGAAGCGGCGGAAGCTCGTCGTGAACGTCTCCTGCACGATGCCGCGGCCGCGGGTCGACGAGTCGCAGTTCTGGGCGTCCACGCCGTTGTCCTCGAGCGGGGCGTCGTCGCCTCCGCCGGGCGCCACGATGTCGAGCTCCTTGCCGGTGTTCGAGTAGTCCGCCTTGCACAGGTTGTCGGTGGTGGCGCCCACGGCGATCACGCGCGAGTCGCGCGCGGGATAGGTCACGCGGTTGACGAAGTCGTTGCCGGACGCCGCCACCATCACCACGCCCTTCCGGTTGGCGTACCGGATGGCGGAGATGACCTCGGGGATGCCGCTGGCCTTCTGGAGCAGGTCGAACTCCACGCTCATGTTGATCACGTCGGCGCCGTTGCGGGCGGCGTAGCGGATCGCGCGCGAGATGTAGGACGCGCGGCCGCCGCCGTCGGCGTTCAGCACCCGCAGGGGCATGATCTCGACGCCGTACGCCAGGCCCGTGACCCCGAAGCCGTTGTTCGTCTTCTGGGCGATCGTCCCCGCCACGTGGGTGCCGTGGCTCTCCTCGTCGTTGGGGTGGCGGTCGTCGTCGACGAAGTCGTACGGCTTGACGAACCGCCCTGGGTACAGGTCGGTCGCGCGGCGGAAGCGGCCGCGGCGCTCGTAGGCGACCCCGGAGTCGACGACCGCTACGACCGCGCCTCGTCCGCCGGGAACGCCCGCCGCGCGGGCGTACTCCCAGGCGTCCGGCGCGTTGACGCTGGCCGGCCCGAAGAAGTTCCACTGGAGCTTGCGCCAGTCGCCGGCCGCGTCGCTGCGGCGGCCGGGGTCGTTGGGGATGAACCCGGCGGCGTGGACCTCGTAGTCGGGCACCGCGTAGTCGACGCGAGGGTCGCGCCGCAGCTCGGCCAGCGCCTCGCGGACGGTCTGCCCGCGCTTGAGCCGCAGCGTCCGCGCCCCGCCCGCGAGATCCTCGTCGAACCCGGTGCCGGTGGCCTTCTGAACCGCGGCGCGCTCGGCCTTCGACGCGTCCTCGTGGTAGCGGACGACCACGTGCCGCGGCGCGTAGTCCGGCGACGGGTCGGCCGCGGCGGGCGCGGGGGCCGCCAGGACGGCGGCTGCGGCGAGCGCCGGGACGATGGAGCGAGATGACATTGGGCTACGGTGCGGGGGCGGTGAAGCTTACGTCGTCAGGAACAACGCTCAGAGCGCGGAGTTGCACTCATTCCCGGCTCCGCGGGACCGCGAACACGCTTTGAAGGCGCTCGTCACCGGCGCCACCGGCTTCGTGGGCGGCCATGTCGCGCGCGCTCTCGCCGAGCGCGGCGACGAGGTGACGGCCACCTATCGCGACCCTGAGCGGCTGGCGCGCCTGCGCGATCTCGAGGTGCGGGAGGCGAAGGCCGACATCCTCGACCGGGCGGCGCTCCGCCGGGCGATGCGCGGCTGCGAGATCGTCTTCCACACCGCGGGATATGTGGGGTCGAAGCCGGCCGACCAGGTCTGGAAGCTGAACGCCCTGGCCCCGCGGCTGGTGGTCGAGGCCGCCGCCGCCGAGGACGTGCCCCGCGTGGTGGTCACCGGGAGCGTCGCGGCGGTCGGGCCCGCGCCGAACGATGAGGCCGCCGAGGAGGACCAGGTCTACCGCGGCGGGGACGGCGGCTACGCGGACGCCAAGCACGAGGGGGAGGCCGAGGCGTTCGCGGCCGGCGGCCGGCTGGGCATCGAGGTCGTGTCGGTCGACCCGTCGTACGTGCTCGGGGTGCCCGTCGACCGGTCGCAGCCGGGGGAGACCTCGACGCGGATCGTCGCCAACTACCTGCTGGGCCGGCTGCCGGCGGTGGTCGAGGGCGGCACGAACATCGTCGATGTCGAGGACGTCGCCCTCGGGCATGTGCTGGCGGCCGAGAAGGGGGAGGCCGGCGAGCGCTACATCCTCGGCGGGGTCAACCTGACCTGGGTCGAGGTGATCGACCGCATCGCCAGGCTGTCCGGCGTGCACCGGCCGATCATGGTGCTGCCGGTGGAGGCCGGCGCCGTGGCGCGCGCGTCGCTCGCGGCTCGCCTGCCGTCGCCGATCGCACCCGAGGGCGTGATGCTGATGGCCGAGAACTGGCGGGCGTCGTCGCGCAAGGCGCGCCGCGCGCTCGGCTACAAGACGCGACCCGTCGACGAGACGCTGCAGACGACCATCGACTGGTACGGCGAGCTGATCGAGCGCGGCGTGTTCGCGGGCCGCCGCCCGAGCGCGATGTCGGTCGCGTCCGCCGGGATGCGCGCCGCGAGCCGGGTCGGCCTCGCGAACGGCCTGCGCGAGCTCGAGCGCTGGAGCGGCCGGCGCCTGGTGGCCGGGCTATGAGCCCCGGCAGGCCCCGCTCGCTCTTCTTCCCGCGCGACGAGTACTTCATGAGGCTGGCGCTGCGCGAGGCCGAGCGATCGATCGATCACGGCGACGTGCCCGTCGGGTGCGTGATCGCGAAGGACGGCGAGCTGGTCGCCGCCGCGGCCAACGAGCGCGAGCTGCGCCAGGACCCGACCGCCCACTGCGAGGTGCTCGCGCTGCGCGAGGCCGCGGCGAAGGTCGGCTCCTGGCGACTGAGCGGCGCGTCGCTGTACGTGACGCTCGAGCCGTGCGCGATGTGCGCAGGCGCGATCGTCCTCGCGCGCGTCCCGCGCGTGATCTACGGGGCCGACGATCCCAAGGCCGGCGCCGCCGGCAGCGTCATCGACGTGCTGGCCGAGCCGCGCTTCAACCACCGGCCGAACGTGTCGGGCGGACTGCTGGCCGGGGAGTCGTCCGACCTCTTGCGGCGGTTCTTCGCGGAGCGCCGCTAGCCTTCAGCCCCCGTAGCTCACGGAGGGGTGCCGGAGTGGTTGAACGGGGCGGTCTCGAAAACCGTTAAGGGCGGTTTCGTCCTTCGAGGGTTCGAATCCCTCCCCCTCCGCTTAGCTACGATAATTTCCCTGCTAACGAGGCACTTCTCAGCCCTTGGCCTGGGCCGCTGGCGAGCTGTAGGTCGTCCGCTGAAAACCGCCTGAAGCGGGTGCGGACTATCCCACAGCCCCCTTTCACGGCAGTTGCGGGGGGCGGGGATCGGGCGGGGTTGGGCGACGAAGGGACATGGCGGTCCCGCGTCCTCTTTTCGTCTTACGCCCGCTCGATCGAAGTGCTGACTGCTCCGCTCATCGAACGCACGCGATCAGGACCGGATCTGCTGCTTCTTCTCAGAGTCTGGCGACGATCGGAAGCTAATGGATGATCGGCGCTCAGCTGATCGTCAGGCAGCCGGCGCACGACGCCGTTCCGCCGTCGGGGTTGGTCACCGTCACGTCCCGTCGTCCGGTAGGGGTGGCGCTCGTCAGGGCGATCGTGACGGCGATCTCGGTGTCGCTGCGAACGGTGACGGCTGTCACCGGAATGTCGGGGCCGCGGACCGTCACCTGCGCTCCGGCGACGAATCCGCCGCCGAGAACCACTATGTCCTGGTCTCGGTCGCCGGGTGCGACCTGTGCGGGCTCGACGGCTCGAACGACAGGTGCTCTTCTAGGTGCGCAACCGTCCAGGTCGGGGTGGAACGCGTAGCCGTTCTCGGGCCGCTGCTGGGCGTCGTAGACCTTGGTCTGGGCCGAAGTCATGTCCGGCGGCCGTTCGCCGGGCGCGTGGTCGGGCGGGACCTCGCTGCTCAGCCCACACCAGTCCCGATAGAAGGAATCGAACGCAGTTGCACCCGCGCCCGAAGGTGGCTCCGCGCGACGGTCGGGCGCGTCGGGGACCTTCTGAATCGTGCTGACGGCGTGGATCTCGTTGTTGCCTTGGTGGCCGGCGTCGAAGACCCACCGCCCTTGGACGACGACGAGGTCCCCGAGCTTCAGCTCGCCGTTTCCCTCGATCGCGTCGTGGTAGTCGCCGTCTCTGGCCTTGGCCCAGGCCTCGGCCACGAACGCCGTCGTCACGGGGAAGAAGATCACCCTCAGGACGAAGCAGACGAAGCTCGTGAACCAGTTCTTCTTGCAGCCCGATCCGCCTCCGGGCATCTGATCGGCCACGTTGAACACGTCGCGGATGCGCGTGCCCTCGCACTCGCAGTGCAGGACCGGCACGGAGTACGCGCCGGGAGCGTCGAGCGGATAGGCCTCGACGGACCCGTCGATGAACCACACGTAGCGATGTGTGAGGATCTCCATCGCCGCCCCGCTCTGCTTCTTGGCGGCGTCGAAGTACATCTGGGTGGCGTAGCCGGGAGTCCACGAGGGGCCGCTGGCCTCGTGCGGCTCCGGGATGTCGTGGGTGTCGGCGACCAGGACGCCCTGGTAGCCCTCGTTCACCGCGTGCTTACGCCCGGTCTCGCTCAGCGCGGGCCAGCCCGCATCCAGGAACGGGTTGTCCGAGAGTCCGGGCGGATACGGGTCCCGCGGATCGTTGCGCCCCTCGTCGTTGGGCCGCAGCACGATGTTGAAGCTGAAGTCGTTGTCGATCGTGTCGGGAAACGACTTGCTCGACGGCGGCTCGAAGCTCACGATGCGACCGATCGCGCAGCTCGTGCCGGGGTCACGTGATCTGACGAGCCGCGGCGGGCCGCCGCTGCTGCTCGGCTCCACGTGCCCGAGGCACACGAGCTTGCGGTGCAGCATGTAGTCGGTGGCTTCCCAGTAGTTCCCGGTCAGGACGATGCCGATCCCGCTGTAGTCCTCGTAGTCCTCTCTCTTGACGCAGGTCGTGTACTGCGGTCCGGTCATGGCGATCGCTCCTGGTCTCCTCAGCCGTCCACGTACAGGGTCACTCCGCCGAGGAGCCGTTCCCCGTCGAACGCGTTGACGTTGACGGCCTCGCGACCGGCGAACCCATCCGGAGCGGTCACAGTGACCGACACCTGCTCCTCCTGATCCGGGGCGAGGCGCAGCGAGGACGGCGCGATATCCACGCGCCAGCCCTCCGGCGCTGGGAAGCGAGCGCGATCGTGACGGGCGGCCGGGCGCTCGCGCTCGCCGCGCTCATCACAGGACCGCAGGGGCGGGATCCGGTAGGCGTCGGCGACCAGGCGGATGTCGCGGCGACGTGAGAGATCGTCGTTGCGGACGGGAAACTCGAAGGTCGCCGGTGAGTGCAATGCCTGAACCACCGTGTTGTGCTGCCCCAGGTTGTTGTCGGGGTTCTCGTCCTCCTCCGCCGGCCACAGTAACTCGACCTGCAGGCAGTAGTGGCCGGGGTCCGCAGGAGTCGTCCACGGCACCTCCGCCAGCGCGGGCAGGCCGGCGGATCCCTTGACCGGGAGATTGACCTGCGTCTGCGCGAACGTGTTCTTCTTGGTCCCGATGCCGAACGAGAGGTACGACACCTCGACGGGCATATGCACAGCGGGCGCCTTTACCGACAGATTCCAGATACGCGCGACCACGTGGTACTCGGTGTTGGGCAGCAGGTCGTGCGAGGGAACCGGCGTGCCCGGAGGACGCTCCAGGCGGATGTCCGGGTTGTCCCACGTGACGGCGAAGCCCTGGCTCATCAGGTAGTACTGGTCGTAGATCATCGGATCGGGACGCCGGTAGATGGTCCCTGGGATCGTCTGCTTATCGCCCGTCGCCGGCCGCCCCGGCACACCCGCCGTCAACGGCCCGTCCTTGCGGCGGCGTGGCCGCTCGCGGCAGCGCAGGTACAGCCACACAAGCGCCCCGAGCCCGAGCAGCCCGGCCACGATCGCGAACAGGCCGCACAGACAGTGCCGCCAGCCGTGACGACGTCCGCGCCACAACAGGAGGACCAGCAACCCCCGACCGCCCGCACACCAGCGACAGCCGCCCGGCTTGCCGGAGCGCCACACCTTGAGGAGCCGCGCCACGTCGGCCTAACGGTCGAGTCGCCGCGGCGCCGAGACCCGCGTACCGAAACGGTCGACCGTCAGCGCGGCCACCGCGGCGGCCAACAAGCTGCCGGGGATGTCGATCGCGAGGAAGACCGGCGACTCGGCGAGCTCACCGCTCACCCACGCCGCGAACGTACCGAAGACGACGGCCCCGGCGAGCATCGGAACCAGCCGGCGACGCCATCCCTGCACCCGGTAGCCGACCACCACTCCGACCATCAGGCCTCCCACAAACGGGACGATTTCAGCCACTGCAGCTCCTTCCTCGGATCTGCCCTTATTGGTGAGGGAGTACTACGCGTCGATCCCCGGTAAGTCAAGGGAACTTCTTGTGTCGCAGCTTGCCGCGCGCGTATGCCGATTAGATGCGCGGAGGTGCTCCTCGCGCGACGCGTGTAGTCGCGCCCCTGCGCGCTCGATTCTCGCGCTTACCAGTGAAGCATCGGTCGTGCATCGCGGAGTGGCTTGTGAGGATCCGGTGACTCACCTCGACTAGGACCGCGAACGACGCCCGACGCCGGTCAGGCTTCATCCCCTTCCGCCAGAGGATGTGCCACAGCGAGAGGTCGAGCGTGAGCGGCACCAGGCTCAAGTCACGTGGCCTAGTGAATATGACGCCGGTCGACGGCCATTCCAGCGGCAAGAGCGGGGTCCGTCCCCGTTTCTTGCGAACAAGCTTCTCTCCGGGCGCCATCTGTCCCCGATTTGGGTTGCACCAGTGGGGGGACACGCATTAGGCTCGCGCCCGTCCTTCCTGGCCCCGAATGAGGGCGGATTCTCATGTTGCGAAGGACTCGCATCCTGCTGGTGGCCGCCGTTGCGGCTTTGAGCCTCGCCGTCTCGGCAGCGACCGCGTCGGCAACGTCGGTGGAGTTCTCGCGCGCGTACTACGCCGCGCCACTCGGCCAGGCGTTCCCCGACCCGATCAGCGTCACGGTCACGGATGAGATTGGCGAACCCGTCTCGGGGGCTGAGGTGGCGTTCTCCGTCACACCCGACGCCACCGGCGCGACCGCAACCATCTCAGGCCCGACGGCGACGACGGACGGCGACGGCGTGGCGCAGGTCACGGGGACCGCCGGCACCGAGGCCGGCTTCCCGAAGGTGCACGCCGCCGTGGACGGAGCGTCGGCCGACGCGACGCTCGTCAACCGCCCGCCGGGCTACCGGCCCGGGGAAAAGCTCGCGAGCATCGTGGCCGAGAACCAGGACGGCGTGACCGAAGACGTGCGCGACAGCCTCAGCGGAGGGACGTTCCTGCTCGTCGACGTCTGTGCGGGGTGGTGCGTCCCATGCCAGGAGTTCGCGCAGGAGACCGAGACGGCCATCACCCAGCTCGCCGTCCTCGGCGTCAAGTTCAAGACGGTGACGCTGCTGGTGCAAGGGTCTGACGAGCTCTTGGGGCCGCCGAGCGTGCAATCGGACGCTCAGACCTGGAAGAGCGAGAACGCCGTCAGCGGCTCGGTGTTGCACGCCGGCGGCTCCGCGGATTCGGCGCTGTACCGGGGAGGGACGTTCTTCAGCCTCAACGACGAGGGGTTCACGCTCAGCGGGTTCCCGACGCACCTGCTCGTAGACCCCAAGGGAAACATCCTCGACCGGGTCGCCGGTGCCGATTCGGCCCAGGAGACGGTCGATCGCGTCCTCGCGCACACCAAGACGAAGACGGTGAAACCGCCCAAGCCGGGGCCCCCCATTGGGGAAGTCGGCGTGCAGTTGCCGAGCGGCGCGACGCACAGCGAGCTGTTCACCGAGTTCGGCTCTCATGACAGCGCCTTCGGCCAAGTGAGCCTGGGCGGCGAGGATGTCAATGGCATCGCGCAACGCACCTGGGGCTACGTGACGCCCCCGCCGTTTGCGCCGCTCGCAGCCTCCGGCACGCTGACAACCTCCCTGACACGGTTCAAGGCGGAGGCCAGACAGCGGCTGACGTCCCCGACGGTGACAGCGCGCGGAGGGATGAGGCTCGGCTTTGCGACCGTCATCCAAGCCAACACGACCTTGCCGGCCGTCCAGAACGCGCAGAGCGGCACGGTGACGGTGGCCGCCGACCTGGTGGCGCTCCGATCGGCGATGCGGGACAAGATCGAAGCCGGAGACTTCCAGGTCACCGTGGGCAACGATCCGTCCCCGCTCACCCCTGAGCAGATCGACGCCCTGGTCGACTCGCTGTTCGGCTTCCAAGTGGAGGCGAGCTACACCATCAAGTAACGACCTCGGTCGCCCATCGAGACGACCCAGGCGATCGCGTCGCAACGCTCAAGCGATGCGTACCACGTGGCCGCGTTTTCTTGCCTCCCTGGCTAGGGCTCCCGACCGGGTGGACTGTCGACGCTTGGACAGACGGTCACGCGCACGCGCTCAGCGATATCGGTACGCCGTTGCTGTTACTGGCCTTTGCGGGCGCGCTCTCCGTTTCTCGCCGTACCGGGTTGACGCGTCGACTGCTCGACGCTGATGCGCGGCCGAGCCCGGCCGCTAAACCCTTCTGCTTCTCGTCCAAAGCGACAGTCCGAAGCGACTCTCGCGCTGCATGGAATGCAGGAGGCCCTCGCGATTGCGGCCTGGCGTTGACGACCGGACGGGAACTCCGCAATTTGCCGGAGCGAGCCGGCTTCGATTGCCGCTGCGCGAAGTACTCGTCGCCTGTGACATGGGCCCGTCCGAGTATTTGACGAGTCCGAAACGAACATTTGTTTGAGGGCGGTTGTCCATTCCTCCAACGACGCATAGGCTGCCGGGCGCAGCAGCTGTAAGGGAGTGACCCCGTGCACACCACGCTCCGGCCGCCAGACCCAAACGAACGCCCGGCCAAGGCGCGCGCGGCATGAGCGAGTGGATGTTCCTGACGCACCACACGCACGCGCTCCTCTTTATCGCGCGGGCGCCGGGCGTGCGCATTCGTGACGTAGCTGCGGCGCTCGACGTGACGGAGCGTGCCGCGACGCGCATCGTCGGCGAACTCGTCGAAGCGGGCTACCTGACCCGGCACAAGCTAGGGAGCCGAAACTTCTACGAGGTGCATCCTGACCGACCACTGCGCGACCCCGTCGAGGGCAGACATGATGTAGGCGAGCTACTGGCGCCACTTCTGGGACGCCCAGCACCTCCGCCGAGCCACGCGCCCTCACTCGACGAGGTAGCGCTCGAGCGCTAGGCGAGGCCGGATGGGGGCCGGCCACTGCGGGGACGATGACCGGCCAGCCACGGACGGGCGCTCTCAGCCCTGCCTCACAATTTGAGTGAGCGGTTCGGAGACTGTCGCAGCCGTAACGGCCTCGCGCGAGAAAACGGTGCCCAGCGCTCGCTGCCTCCGCTGCTGCTTTCCATATTCGCCGCGGCTGCGCGCGAGCACTGTCCTGCGATGACTGTATGCACGGTCCTTACTGTTGTAGAGCTCCTCCGCAAGATGGGCGCACCACCACACGGGTGGCCAACACGCCTTGGCGCGCAGGTCGCACGCTCGGCGTGCGAGTAAGGCCCTCGCCGGCGTGACCGGCCGGGTGTAGGGTCAGGAGAGCGGTAGCTGACCGGCCGCAGTCGCGGAGACCGCACGAGAAACGCACACGGCACCCGCTGGCTCTATCCGCCCGCCTCGAGGGCGCGGTTTGCAATCGTGTGTGCCGCGGTCGCTCTTACGATCTGCCTCTCGCTGTCGCCGAGCGTCTCGGCGGAGCCGGTGTTCTCGGTTGCCACGGAGCCCGGCGGAGGACCGGCATCGACCGATCGCGTGTCGGTCCAGCGCTTCGGTCCGGCGTCGGCTCGGACCGTGCTCGTCCTCGTCCCCGGCAGCACGGGCGGGGCTGGGGTATTCACCTTCGTGGCGCGCGACCTCGTGCAGCGGGTGCCAGGGCTGCAGGTTTGGGCCGTCGACCGCCGCGAACAGGCCTTCGAGGACACCTCGGTGATCGCGGCCGGCGACCCCGACCAGGCGCTCGCGTACTACCTGCGCGGGCAGCCCGTCGACGGGCGCACGTTCAGCCCCCCGCCCGTCTCCGAAGTGCGCTTCATGGCGAAGTGGGGCCTTGGCCTCCTCGTCGGAGACCTGCGTCACGTGGTGCGAAAGGCCCACGCGGGCGGTCGGCGCGTGATTCTCGGCGGGCACTCCCTGGGCGCCTCAGTGGCCGAGGCGTACGCGAGCTGGGACTTCGCCGGCCACCCGGGCTATCGCGACCTGGACGGTCTTGTGCTGATCGACGGTGGGCTCCCTCTGAGACCTGCCTCCCTCACGCCCGGCGAGGCGCGCAACATCCTCGGCCTGATCAAAACGCAGGGCCCGCGGCTCGACATCTTCAACCAGGGACGCGCGCATCTCTACGGCGTGCTCTCGGCGGTCGCCGGCCTCTACGCCGAGAAGCAACCGCAGGGACGCTCGCCGCTCGACACGCTCACGCCGCCGCTGCCCTTCCAACTGCCATTCCCCTCGACGAACGAGACGGCGCTGGGACTCGCCAGTCAATTCCTGTATCCCCCCAAGGCGGACGCTGTCGCACACGCGGGACGGCCTGCTCCCGCCGGCGATCCGCGTCCCTGGATCGACGGCGACGTCACCCCGATCAGCCGCCTCGCCTCCCTGCTTACCCAGACGCCGATCAACAGCGTCGACTGGTACATACC
Source organism: uncultured Actinomycetes bacterium (assembly GCA_963724205.1). Lineage (GTDB taxonomy): Bacteria > Actinomycetota > Thermoleophilia > Solirubrobacterales > Thermoleophilaceae > CAVRTK01. The sequence continues at coordinate 970,200 of CAVRTK010000001.1, forward strand.
GCGGCGACTCGTGGAGCTCGACGTCCGAGCCGCCGATCCGCTCGCGATCACGCCATTGACGCGCCTGCTCCACCTGCGCGTCACCCGTCGCGCCGGAATCCGGTTGCCGCTCTACGCCTTCGCAACATCCTCGTCGCCCGGAGTGCTCGGGGGCGCGCGCCGGTTCGTGCGGGCGACCGGGATCCGCCGGCCGGTGTTCGCGGCCGACCTGACCATGACCCATTTCGACCCGCTCACCGCCATCCCCGCTCGCAACAGCTTCGCGCGGACCGTCGCTCCGTTCCTCGAGCGGCTCGCGTCCGGGCGAACGCCGTGACCGGCCGGCGCCCGACTTCGGACGCTCCCTTGTTCCGCGACGTCGTTACCGAGGCGCAAGGTCGCGGCCCAAGCGCAACGACCTACGTCCTCGGCGTCCTGGGTTGAGCGGGCGCCAGTGCCTCAGCCCCCATCTCGGCGACCGACGGCAGCCTGCCGGGCCCATCGTCAGGGGACATTACGCGGCAGGTGTTCTCGACGGGACTCCTGCTCCTTCGCTCAGCTGACTATCCCACGCGCTATCCCACGGACACTCTCGAGAGGGCGTAAACTCAGTGTTCAAGCGGTTCTCGGTCCTGCACGCGGCGTCTCGAAAACCGTTAAGGGCGGTTTCGTCCTTCGAGGGTTCGAATCCCTCCCCCTCCGCTTACCTACCGCCTGGCCCGCCTGACCTTCTCGCAGCCCCTCACCCGGTCGATGCGGTCGACCGTGGCTGTGTCCTTTCGGCCGGAGCCGCAGTTGACCGTCTCCTTCTTGCGGTTGCGGGCGTTGATCGAGTCGTTGCCGCTTCCGCCGGCGAGCGAGTTGGTTGCCTTGCCGGCGTTGAGCTTGTCGTTCCCGGCGCCGCCGTCGAGCTTGTCCTTGCCGGCCTCTCCCTTGAGGGTGTCGTTCCCGGCGCCACCGAAGAGTCTGTCGTTGCCGTTGCCTCCGCGCAGTGAGTCGTTACCGCCCGCGCCGTAGAGGCGATCGTTTCCGTCGCCGCCCGCGATCGTGTCGTTGCCGTCCCTGAGCGCCTGGGCGGGCTGCAGCCTGGCGAGCTTGCCGCACGCGTCGCCCCAGAGCGTGTCGTTGCCGGCGAGGCCGTTGATGGTGTCGTTGCCGAACAAGCCGCAGAGGAGGTCGGGGCCGGGCGTTCCGTTCAGGACGTCGTCCCCGTCCGTCGGGCCCGTCGGCGCGCCGCCGTCCGTGGGCCCACCGGCCGGCGGGACCGAGGAGCGAGTGGGATCGAGTGGGAACGCATCGGCCTCGTCCGGGACCCCGTCGCCGTCGTCGTCCGGATCGCACAGGTTGTCGCGCCCGTCGCCGTCGGTGTCGCGCCGGTCGGGACTTGCATCGGAAGGGCAGCCGTCGAACTCGTCGGGGACGCCGTCGTTGTCGTCATCCGGATCGCAGGGATCACCTTGTCCGTCGGCTTCGTGGTCGGCCTGATCGGGGTTGGGGATCGACACGCAGTTGTCGCTCGGGTCGAGCACTCCGTCGGCGTCGCGGTCGCGTATCGGCGACTCGTCGGCGCCGATGTCGGGGGCCGAGCCCATGAGGCGCGCCTGCCCGTCGATGTCGAACGAGCCGACCAGGGCGTCGGTGGTGCCCGCGTCGATCGTGGGGGAGGCAGGCAGCTGGTGGTAGTCGCCTGCGCTCGGGTTTGCGAACACGGGATCCACGTTGGTCTGGTTGCCTTCCCCCGCGACGACTCCGCCGCCCTGGACCCGCGTGTCGCGGTAGTTCGAGTGACTGATGTCGATCTCGCCGGCATCACATCCGGGCTTGCGGGTCGCAAGGTCGGTCGAGTCGCTGCGAACGATCACGTTCTTCGCTGTCAGCACCACCGGAAGACACCCTGCGCCGGTGAGTCTCGACGCATCGATACCGACGGAGTCCGGCCCGCTCGCCACCACGGTGACGTTGCGGAGCTGAGGCGACCCGGAGGAGGAGGAGACCGCAGTTCCGGCCACCGTTACGACACTGTCGCGCAGCAGGCCATTCCCGCCGAGGAAGATGACGGCCTTGACGACCAGATCCTCACCCGCTGCGCCGCCGTTGATGGCGCCGCTGCCGCCGAGCTCCAGGTGTCGCGCCGTTCCGCCTTGCGGATCGCTGAGAAACAGCCGCCCGCTCAGACGCGGCCGCGCCTTTCCGTCCTCGCCGTGGATGTTCACGTTGTCTTCCTCAACCACGATGTTCGTACTCGTGTAGTCGCCCGGCGCGACGATGACCTCGTCGCCGTCGACGCTGACCGTTTCCACCGCGTACTCGAGCTCGCACGGCGACCAGAACGTCGGCGGATTCGGCGGGGGTGGCGGCGTGCACTCTCCGGATGTTGCGCCGTTCGGCTCGACGTACCGCGGCGTCGCGGCCGCCGGCGCGCCGCCGAGTCCGCCGACGAGCGACATGGCGATGGCCAGGCGGACGATGGCGTCCCGCGAGCGCAGCATCTACCGCTCGGACTACACCCGGGATCCCTGTTTGGCAACGATCCGATTAGGGGCATGCGCCAAAGTGCACCGTCGGCGCTCAGCGCTTACCCACCGGTCCGCGAGCTCGTGGCGGAGTCCGGATCGTGGCTTGGAGGTAGCTGGGTCTTCCGGTACGGTCGGTTTGTCTAGTCGCTGGAGGTTTCGGGATGCGCGCGGTGGTCGTCGGCGCGCTCGTGTTGGTCACGCTGCTGGTCGCCGTGCCGGCGGCCGTCGCGGGCGACGCACGCGTCCAGCGCGACGAGGACTCGGGCTACCTCGCACCGACCTTCGTCGGCTCCCCGGGCGAGCTGAACGACATGGTCGTCGAGGTCGACCGGGACGGCACGGCGACATTCACCGACCGGGCCCAGCCGATTGACGCCGGGCGGGGCTGCACGCCGACCGGCGATCCGCACCGCGTCCGCTGCGCGCGACCCGGGCCGGGCGAGCTCGCCCGCATCGACCTGGGCGACGGCCCCGATCGCCTCGCGCTCGACGACACGAGCGCCTCCGTCGATGTCGACGGCGGCGATGGTGACGACGTGATCGACACCGGGTCCGGCGGCGTGGGCCTGGACGGCGGACCGGGTAACGACGTCCTCGATGGAGGGTCTGGCGACGACGCCATAAGCGGCGGGTCCGGCGACGACGTCCTGCGCGGGCGCGCCGGCAACGACACTCTGGACGGCGGCTCGGGCGCCGACACAGTGGATGGCGGCAGCGCGACGGACTGGGTCGACGGCGAGGAAGGCGACGACACAATCCTCGGCGGGCCGGGGCACGACCTGCTCGAGTTCTTCCGCCTCGGCGGCGGCGACGACCGCATCGACGGCGGGCCGGGGCGCGATGCTGTGTCGTACAGGTCCCCCGAGTCGGCTGAGCCGCCGGACCTGTCGGCGTCGCTGAACGACGCGCCCGACGACGGCCGCCCGGGCGAGCACGACAATCTGGCGTCGGTCGACACGATCGTGGGGTTCGCTGGTCGGTCCTGGGCGATCGTCTTCGACTTCAAGGGTCGGCTGCGGGTGGTCTCGGGCAAGGCGCGCATCATCGCGCCGTTGGCTCCCAGCGCCGATGCCGGCGGAGGCCTCGCGGAGTTCGCGGGCACCACGTTCACCACCGTCGTGGGAGTCCTGGAGGCCGGCATCGCGGGTCAGGTCGAGCTGGCCGCGGAAGAAGGCGCGACGCGCCCGGTCGTCGCCGCCCAGTGCCGGGCCGGCAAGCGGCTGACCGCGCGCGTCCGGCCGCTGGTCGCTCCGGACCTGAGCGGATCGCCGACCGCGCTGCCGCCGCGCTTCCGCGTCGTGGCGCGCTCGAGCGCGTCGACGAACCTGGGGGGCGCCCGCTGGGTCACGAACGAGATCTGCGCCGGCACGCGCACCACCGTGCGCACCGGTGCAGTCCGGGTCGAGGACTTCGGCAGGCGCCGGGTCAAGACGGTGCGTGCGGGCCAGTCGTACTTCGCGCGCCGCGGGAACCGCTGACGGTCGCCGCCCGCAGGCGCCGCTCGTACAGGATGCGTCGCTTCGCCATCCGCTCATCCGCGAAGCGCTCTGCCGGACTCGAACCGGCGACCTACCTCCGGCGGGTGATCCTCTCGCAGCCGCGCAGCTTGTCGTTCGCGTCCGCGGTGACCTTGTCCTTGCGGCCGGCGCCGCAGTCGACGGTCTCGCGATTGCCGTTCACCGAGTTGATGATGTCGTTGCCGTCACCGCCCGAGTAACGGTTCTTCCCGCGGCCACCGGCGAGGCGATCGGAGTCGCTGCCGCCGCTCAGGACGTCGTTGCCGCTCCCGCCGGTCAGGCGGTCTGCGCCATCGCTGCCGGTGAGCTTGTCGGCCCCATCGCCGCCGTCGAGCTTGTCGCTCTCGCCTCCGCCGCCGAGGCAATCCGCACCGGCGAGGCCCTTCACGGTGTCCCTGCCTCCGAGCGCGTTGATCCGGTCACCGGCGATCGTCCCTGTGATCGTGTCCGCGAGCTCGGTCCCGGTGTGCAGGTTCGCGCAGGCCCCGGCGGTCGGCGGGTCGCAGGCGTCGCCGATCCCGTCCTGGTCGAAGTCCTCCTGCCCGGCGTCGGACGTCGAGACGCACTTGTCCGTGGCATCCGGGGCGCCGTCGTTGTCGTCGTCTGCGTCGCAGGCGTCGCCGCCGTCGGTTGCGCCGTCCGTGTTCGCCTGGTCGGCGTTCGCCACCCGCGCGCAGTTGTCCGTCGCGTCCGGGGCGCCGTCGTTGTCGTCGTCTGCGTCGCAGGCGTCGCCGCCGTCGGTTGCGCCGTCCGTGTTCGCCTGGTCGGCGTTCGCCACCCGCGCGCAGTTGTCCGTCGCGTCCGGTGCGCCGTCGTTGTCGTCGTCGGCGTCGCAGACATCGCCGCCGTCAGGCGCGCCGTCCAGGTTCGCCTGGTCGGCGTTCGCCAGCCCCGCACAGTTGTCCGCCGCGTCCGAGGCGCCGTCGTTGTCGTCGTCGGAATCCTGCGACTCGTCCCCGAGCCCGTCGCCGTCGACGTCGTCCTCGAGGACCGCCGAGACGTTCAACTTGGCATCGGCGCCGGCGGGGTAGGGGGAGGTGCCGCTGAGGTGCTCGCCGCTCCTCGCCACGGTGGAGTAGCTGAAACTCGGGTCCAGGTTGCAGAACGTCCCCGACGTGGCGTACAGCCCGATCACGTCACCCGCTTGCACGCGAATCGACAGGTTGCCGGTGAAGCTCGAGCCCGCCGACGCCGCGTGAATGGCGCTGCCCCCGACGAGGAGGAAGTTCCTGGAGCCCGGCGGGGTCTCGCGGGCGACCTTGAACGCGGCCGTGAGCGTCCCGCCCGCCGGCCCGCTCATCGTCCACGAGGTCAGGACGCCAGGCTTCGGGATCGTGTACTTCGCACTGGGCGACTTGAACTGGAGGAACGTGTTGTTTGGGGAGCAGCTGCCCGATGAGACGAAGTGCTCGCCGACGACGGTGGCGGCGGACGCCTGTCCTACGAGAACCGAGAGCAGGAGTGCGAGAGCCAGGCCGATCGCTGCCGCGGGCCTGGCTCGTCCCTCCCGGAGGCGCCGCGGGTCGATGAGCACGTCGCCACGACCGTAGGCGCGGGGATACCCGGTGTCAATCGCGCCCAGAACCGACTGAGCCACTCCCCGGGCCATCCTGGCGCCCGCGGCGCATATCCGCTACGTGGGACGTGTTGGGAGCAGGCGAGGTGGAAGGGAGCCGCACGCGCGGGGAGCGGCTGTCCCCGCGCGTGCAGCCCGCGCGTCTACTTGCGCTTCACCGTGAAGACGGCCCGCGCGGCAGCGCCGCGGTTGCCGGCCGCATCGGTCGGCGTCGCCACCAGGCGGTAGCGACCGGGGGCCAGTCGCCGGACGAGCCGTTGGCGAGCGATGTCGAGGCGCGCCGTCCCGGCGAGGCCGGCGACCGAGAAGCTGCCGCGCACTGCTCGCGGTCGGCCCTTGCGCGGCAGGCTCTGCAGCGTGAAGCGCACGCGCGCCGCCTCGGTCAGCGTGAACCGTGCGACCAGCCGGCGGCGGGCGCTGCCCGACGCCACCACGCGGAGGCCGCTGACTCGCGGTGCCACGGTGTCGGCCGGCGTGTTCGTCGTCCCGCCCTGGTCGGCCTGCGTCTCGGGCTGAGGCTGCTGCGTCTCAGGCTGAGGCTGCTGCGTCGACGGCTGATCGCCGCCGCCACCGGACGCGACCGGATCGGCCAGCAGGCGCGCGAGCGTAGGACGTGGCACCGCCCCGCTGGCGACGCCCAGCCCGAAGACCACCAGCTTGCCGTCCGGCTGCAGGGCGGCGGGGCCGCCCAGCCCGATGTCACCGAATGAGATGGTCACCCGGCCGCCGGATCCGTAGCTGGGATCCAGACGTCCGGCGGAGTCGTAACGGGCCACGAGCGCGTCGAACGTGGCGTTCTCGGGCGTGCCCGACGAGGAGCCCGACACGAGAATCTTGCCGTCGGGCTGCGGGACGATCGCATTCGCGGCGTTGTCCCGGGCCTGGTCGGCGAGCTCGGCGGTTCCGCCGTTGCCGAACGTCGCGTCGACGTTGCCTTCACGCGTCAGGCGCGTGACGACGAGCTTGCGGCTGCCGAACTGCCCCGCTGCCCCCGCGACGAGGATCTTGCCATCGGGCTGCACGCTCACCGCCGCGGGATCATCGATCGACGTGACCGTCCTCTTTCCGGTGCCGGCCAGCGACGTGTCGAGCTTGCCGTCGGACCGGTAGCGGACGACGCCGGCATCGCTCTTGGTGGGCGTGGTGTCCGTCCGGCCGACGACCACCAGGGTGCCGTCCGGCGACTGCGCCGCGGCGATGGCGTTGTCGCTGCGGTCGGCGAAGTCGCCTGGATCGAAGGCCGTGCCGTCCACCGAGCCGTCCGAGCGCAAACGCGTTACCGCGAAGTCGCTGTCATTGCCCTGAGTGCCGACCAGCGCGATCCTGCCGCCGGGCTGGAGCACGACGTCCTGGACGCCGAAGCCCATCGTGGTGGTGTTGATGACCGTCCGGCCGTCACCGTCGGCGCCGCCCTCGTCGAACGTCCTGTCGAGCTGGCCGTCGGAGGCGAAGCGCGCGACCGCCACCGACGACCCGGCGGTCCCACTCGAATTACCCGCGACCACGATCCCGCCGTCGGGCTGTAGGGCCGCCGCCTTGGGGTCCAGGGTGCTGTTCTGCGGGATGCTCGGGAACGCGACCGTCGCGACGCCGTCGCCGTCGAACGACCTGTCGGGCGAGCCGTCCGGCAGCGCGCGCCGGACCAGGTAGCCCTTGAAGGACGAGAAGAGCGCATTCGAGCCGCCGACCGTGACGATCTTCCCGTCGGGCTGCACGAACACGTCGAGCGGCTGCTCGGTGCCGGGCAGCACTCGCTTCCCGCCGGTTCCGAAGGTGGTGTCGAGGTCGCCCGCCGCGGCGGACACGGCGCTCGGGGTGAGCGCCATGGCACCGAGGGCGACAGCGAGCGCTGCGCGGCCGCGTCGACGGCGCCGATTGGGTACTCGTGGCTGTGACATGCGTGGCTTCCCTTTGCGTTGGTGGGGTCTGGGGGTGACCCCGATGCTGGGAGCGGCCGCGCACGTCCGCAACGCTAGGTTTTTCTGTCGCTTACCTCAGGTTTTCCTTGACCTGGCGCTTCATGCGCGCTCGCAGAATCGGTCAGTGCTCGGCGAGGGCCTGAGCGGCCCGAATCTCGTCAAGAGCCGCCGGCGCGTAGGACCTGAGGTGAGCCCACGAGTGGGGAATGCCCAGGCGGCTCGGCGCTACCCGCTCGACCACTCGGCTCAGCGCGCCTCGGCCGGATGCCCTGCTGCTCGGTCGGTAACCGGCGCCCGGCCGCAGGAAGAAGATTCCACCCTGATCGATTCGGTCATAGCCGGCGGAGTCGAACAACTTGCGGTATCCGGCCAGGTTGACCTGCCACCAAAGCGCCCAACCGGGAGCCTCGAGCCGCGCGACAGGTTGACGCGGATGCTGCGCGGTGAGCGCGAGGGAAATCGTGTCCACTGACAGGAAGTCGCCTCGGAGCACCCGTCGGATGGCCGTCAGCGCGAGCGCTGGGTCTCGCAGGTGCAACAGCAGGCTCCCGGCGAACACGAAATCGAAGGTCCCGAGCATGTCCTCGGACAGCTCGTAGACCGACACGGGCCGCCACTCCGCGCGGTGTCCGAGCGCCTCGCGCGCCAGTTCGAAAGTCTGGCGACGGATGTCCGGACCCGTCGCGGCGTCTTCGATCACCTGGCGGGGGGTGTTGCCGGGCCAATCGATCCAGTCGGCGTGCGGCAGGTCGATCGCGACGACCTCCGACGCGCCGCGTCGCTCGAGCTCGAAGGCCCAGAAACCATCTGCGGTGCCGACGTCAAGGCAGCGCTTACCCGTCAAGTCGCGCGGCAGCGGCACCCGGCCCGCTGCCCTGCGCATGTCGAACTGTCCCGGGGTGGTTACGCCGCCCGGAAGCTCGAGCGTGTGGTACCAGGCGAACTCCTCGGTTCGCTCCCGCAGTGACATGCGGCGTGACGGTACCGCAGGCGATCGCGGCCCTGGGCGTGGCGAGCCCCCGATCAGACGTAGTCGTCGCCGGTGACGGCACCCGTTTCGAGGGCACGGTGCATGAGCTCGGCTCGCTTCTGGTTCTGGGGGAGCTGTCCGATCGCGAATCGGTCGCTCAATGCGCGCAGGTGTCCCTTGACGGTCACGCGGCTCAGATGGAGCTCTGTCGCGATCTCCTGGTTCGTGGCCGGATAGGCGCGACCGCCGACGACGTAGGGGCGACAGAGCTCCACCAGGACCCGCCGCTGCGCGTCCGACAGCTGCGGCGGGCCGCCCACTCGTTCTGTCGTGGCGGGAGCTGGGGCGTCGACCGCGCCCGACGGCGGGGATTGGAAGACGAGCAGCGTTGATCCGAGGCGAACGAGGTCGCCATGCCGCAGTCGCTGACTGGCGACGCGTTGGTTGTTGACGTAGGTCCCGTTCGTCGACAGGCCATGATCGGCGATCACCCACTCGTCGCCGACGCGGTCGAGCACGGCGTGCGTCCATGACACGCCCGCATCCCAGGCGACCGTGATGTGAGCGCGTGGGGCGCGACCGATCGCCAGCCGGCCGCTGTCCGGATCGAGGGCACAGATCTCCTGCCGGTCGTCACCGTTGCGGAACAGCATGTAAGGCAAGCCGGCACGGTCGGCCGCGAGTCGTTGCTGGAGCTCGGCCGGCGTGGCGCGGTGCGAATCGAGGGGCGAGCGCGCCATGGCGGGTCAGCGCTCGGCCCGTTGCCAGGCTAGGTACGCCCCCTCGAGTGAGGACTGCCGGTCATCGCCGATATACAGCAGCGATCCGAGAATCGGCTGGCCCGTCCGGGTCCACGCCATGTCGACGCTGCCGAAGCTGTACGTGCACAGCAGCTTCCCTGCCGGCCGGGACTGTCCAGAGCGAGTCCAGGTGCCTGCGAACGGCCGGCCCGCACGGACGTCGCGGCAGCTCTTGGAGTGGCCCTTCGCGTCCAGATCCTCGTCTTCGACGGAGCTCCTGAATTCGTAACGCGCGTCGAGCTCGTCGTCGTAGAGCTCGTAGTAGAACGTGGCGCCCCCGAGGTCGCAGCGGACGCGCGCGAGGTCGTCGGTGCTGAACTGGGTCGGGTCGTTCTTGCAGCGCCCCCGCAGGGGCGCGGGCATCATCGCGAGCAGCTTCTGCTCGGCCGAAGGCGGTCGGGTGCGCGCCGACTTTTCGGCGGCGGTCCCTCGGCCGGCATCGCCGTCCGACCCGTCGCCGCCGAGCGCGATGACGCCGACGACGATGACCGCGGCGATCAGGGCGGCCGCCGCGGCGGCCGCGATGAGCTTGCGCGGCTTTCGCGAGGCGGCTCGTGGGGCGGTGTCCCGGTCGTCGCCCGGCGCAGCCGGCGAGCGATACTCGGAGACGGACTCGGTTGGGGCGAACGGTGCCGGCGACAGCGGCGCTCGATCAACCTCGGACGGCCCGACGGGCAGGCGCGCCGCGCGCCTCCACCGCCAGCCGAGTTGCTCGACCGCGATCTCGTCGAGCTCCGCCCATGCCGTCGCTGCATCTGGCGGCCGGTCGTGCGGGCGCTTGGCCAGCATTCGGTCGATCCAGCTGCCAAGTGCCGGTGGCACGGTCGGGTTGACCTCCTGCGGGCTTGGCGGCCGCTCATGGACGTGCTTGTAGATCAGCGCCGGCCAGGGCAGCTGCGGGTCGAACGGCGGCCGGCCGGTGAGCATCTCGTAGCCGAGCACCCCGGTGGCGTAGAGGTCGGTCCGCGGGTCGACCACCCCTCCCTCCGCCTGCTCGGGCGCCATGTAGGCAGGAGTGCCGACGGCCAAGCCCGTGGGGGTGAGGCCCGGCTGCATCGTTGTGTCAAAGGCCTTGGCGATGCCGAAATCGGCGACCTTGATGGTGCCCTCTCGCGTGACGAGCAAGTTCGCCGGCTTCAGATCGCGGTGCACGATGCCCGCCTCACTCGCGCGCGCGAGCGCCGACAGCAGGCCCTCCAGAACGCCGACGCTCTGCGGGAGCGTCAGGCGTTGGACCAGCGGCGTGAGCGGACCGTGCTCGACGAGCTCCATGGCGATGTACGCGGCGCCATCCGCCTCGAAGTAGTCGTAGACGACGACCACATTCGGATGTGCCAGTGAACCGCCGACGCGCGCCTCCTGAATGAACCGCGCTGCGCGCTCCGGATCTCCCCGCGCTCCGAGAAACATCTCCTTGAGCGCGACGTCACGCCCCATGCTCGGTTGCCGCGCCCGGTACACGGCCGCCATCCCGCCCTGTCCAAGCACGTCGACGATCTCGAAGCCTCGGAGAATTGTCCCAGCGGCGGGCACGCGATCACCGTTCGGCGCAAGCTCTCAGAGACGGCCCGGCGGTGCAAGGTCCGCGGCAGGGGTCGCGATGTCGATCCCCTTGGTATCTGGGCGACCGGCCGCCGCAGCCGCACGCTCGTCTCGAGGTCGAAAACCGCGAGACAGGAGCAGGAAATGAGGACCATCCAGGATTCACCGCTGGCTTCGTCCAAAGTGCGGACCGCCGGCAGGCGCAGGAGTCGCGGGGCCGCTGGGCTAGCGCTCCTGGCCTCGGTCGCCGTCGGGCTGTCGGCCTGCGGCGGCGACGACGGGCGCGACCAGGGCAGCAGCAAGGAGCGCACGGTGGACGCGGGGAAGGTGGAGTCGGCCCTGAAGGAGACGGTCACCAGCTCACTGTCCAGCGCACCCCAGACCTCACTCCCCGCCGGCGTTGATCTGGGCGAAAAGGTCGAAGTCCGGTCGGTCGACTGCCCCGACGACGTGCCGATGAAGGCGGGTCAGGCGTTCAAGTGCGGGATCGACGCTGACCCGTATCGCGGCGAGGTCAACGTCAAGCAACTCGACGGCAATGGCAGAGCGCTCTCGATCCACGCGCGGTTGAGGGCAACCCTGAAGGGCGTGTCGACCAGGCGGGAGCTATCCACCACGATCACCTTTCAGGGCAAGCCGAAGCCGCCGAGCGAGTAGTCGGCTGCTGCCGGCGTGCGGCGGTCGCGCTCAGCCGCTGTGTGAGCGCGCGAGTTCCCGCAGGCGCTCGCACTCACGCCGTATGTCGGCGCCACGGTTTCCCGGATCGGCGTTGAGCGCCTCGATCCGGTCTGCGGTGGCGAGCACCTCCGAGGCCAGCGCCGATGGCGTCGCCCGGTGGGCGCCGGTAGCGACCGGGGCCCGTTCACCGGCCGTCGACCCAGGCCGCTGGAGGTGACGCAGGATCGGCGTGAGGGCGGTCGTCAGCAGCAGGAGGATCACGAAGACGGCCATCAGCTGGGCCCACCCTTCTTCGATGTCGTCCACTGCCCCGCTGATCGCGAGGATGCCGGAGAGGGCGTCGACGACCGCAAGGCCGATCGACGCGCTCGCCACCGTGCGCACCGACGGGCTGTCGGCGTCCCGCCGGGCGCCGCTCACGAGTGACGCGTGCGAAGACGCCAGGGCGGCGACCGCGAGGGATCCGAACCAGCGCCAGACCTCGTCGGAGTCGTCGTCTATCCAGAGGCCGACGAGCAGCACCAGGAAGCTTGCAGCCGAGACTGCCACTGTGCCGAGGCCCAACGTCCGCAGGTTCTCGGAACGGCGGAACCGCAGAGACGCTCCGGAGGCGGCGGTGGCGCTGAAGATCGCGAACCCGACGCTGGTCGCGATCACCCGCAGGTCCGTGTCGTCGAACTCACCGCTCAGAATCGCGACGATCGCCGTCCCCGCCGCCACGCACAGGGCCGCGACGAGCGCCCAGGACAGCGCGCGCCGCACGATCGCGCGCTGATCCCCTGCCGTCTGCGAGATCACCTTCGACATATCGAGAAGCGCCTGGTTGGAGTTTGACCGAATCGATGCGCTCTTGGCTCAATGCCTGTTGACCGGTGAGCACAGCTCGTCATAGGGTCGGGGTGGAACACCATCGGGAGCGGGATGCGGGTGATTCAGCCGGTCAGGCAACTGGGCGAGCGCGCCGCCACGAAGCGGGCGTCGGGCGTCGTGGACACCACGCGCGCGGAGCTCCAACTCGATCACGGGCTGCTGGAGAGCGTGCCGGCGAAGGACATGCGGCCCCGCACGCGCAGGACACTGGGCCGCCGCGTGGCCGACTGGCTGTGGTGTCGCCCGGTGCCCTGTGCCGAGCCGGCCTGGATCGGCCCCGTCGAGGATCCCCCTGACACCGCGCGTGGAGGGAAGCCACGCATCGGGATCTGCTGCTCGGGCGGCGGTATCCGCTCCGCGGCGTTCAACCTCGGCGCGCTGCAGACACTCCAGGAGCAGGGCAAGCTGCGGGAGTCGCGCTACCTGGCCGCCGTCTCCGGCGGCTCCTACATCGCCGCGGGGTTCGCGATGGTCGCGAAGACGGCTCCCGGGCGCGAGGACACGGACGACTCCGAGCCCGAGGACACCGACGACTCCGACCCCAACCTGGTCAACGCCGCAGCGCCCGCGTTCCACCGAGGCTCTCCCGAGGAGCAGTACCTCCGCAACCACAGCTCCTACATGGCACCGACGGGGCTCGACAAGGCGTTCCTCGGCTTCCGGATGCTGCTCGGGCTGCTCTGGAATCTCTTGCTGCTCGAGCTGTTCATCTTCCCGGTGGCGATCGCCGCCTCCTACCTCTACTGGCACGGCTTCCGCGACCTCTCGAGGGAACCGCCCGACGTCGACATGCCGACGCTGGCGGTGGCCATCCCGGTCGTCATCGGGGCGATCGCCGTCGCGGTGGGCGTCATCTACCTGCTCATCTCGTTCCCCTCCGACCGCTGGCGCAACTTGACCCAGACCTGGGCGATGCGGCTCGTGATCGCCGGCATCGTCACCGCCTTCCTGCTGATCGCGGTGCCCTACCTGCTGCGGGAGTTCCTGATTCACGGCGCCGCCAAGGGCGCGGACAACACGGCGGGCAAGCCGGTGGGCTTCGCCGGCTGGGCATCGCTCGCGACGATCGCGGTCGGTCTCGCGTCCCAGCTCAGCCGTCTTCGCGGGGCCGCGGACGTTCTGGGCGGCAAGCTGCGGCTGCGCACGAAGGTCTCCAACGGGCTGCGCCGCGCGCTGGCCTACGCCGCCGCCGCGATCGCCGTCCCACTGCTCGCGCTGATCGGTTTCCTGCTGCCGATGGCCTGGTCGCTGGCGGCAGCGTCCACCGTGGAGTTCAACCCGAAGCCCGTATACATCGGCGCCGGCGCGCTGGCCGCCTTCGCTTTCTTCTACGTCGTCGCGGACCTCACCAACTGGTCGCTCCACCCGTTCTACAAGCGCCGGCTGGCCACGGCGTTCGCGCTGAAGCGGGTCAAGGGCGTGGGCCCGCAGGGCGACACGCGCGGCCGCGCCGTGCCACGCGACTACGACAAGCTGCCGACGATCCGCAGCGCCGACGTCTCCACCGACGAGAGCCCGTTCCCGACCCTCGTGGTCTGCGCGGCGGCGAACGTGTCCGACGAGGGCGCGACTCCGCCCGGGCGCAGGGTCACGAGCTTCACCTTCAGCCCCGGGGCGATCGGCGGGCCGCTGGTCGGCGCGGTCACGCCGGCGGAGTACGAGCGCGGCATGGGTCAGGGGCGGGCGCGCAGCGACGTGGGCCTGCTGACCGCCGTGGCGGTGTCCGGCGCCGCGTTGTCGCCGTCGATGGGCAAGGAGACCCGCTGGGCGCTGCGCGCCCTGATGGCCCTGGCCAACATCCGGCTCGGCGTGTGGGTGCGCAATCCGCGTTACCTGCGCGCCACGGGCGTCTACCCCCGGCCCCGCCCGCAGCACCTGCTGTTCGAGATCCTCGGCCGCAGCCCGGTCGACGGGAAGTACCTCTATGTCACCGACGGCGGCCACTACGAGAACCTGGGGCTGGTCGAGCTGCTGCGGCGCGGGTGCACCGAGATCTACTGCTTCGACGCGAGCGGCGGCGACGGCAACGAGGCGCTGGGCGACGCGATCGCGCTGGCCCGTAGCGAACTCGAGGTGAAGATCGACATCGACGTGAGCGAGCTCGTCCCCGAGGACGGCATGGGCTATGCGCGCAACGACGTCGCACTGGGACGGATCGAGTACCGCAACGAGAAGGAGCAGCAGAAGCCCGTCGTCGGCCGGCTCGTCTACGCCCGCACGGCGCTGACCAACCAGGCGCCCTACGACGTCAAGGCCTTCCACGACGTCGACCCGCTGTTCCCACACCACCCGACGACCGACCAGCTCTATACCGACCAGAAGTTCGAGGCCTACCGGGCGCTCGGCGCGCGAGCGGCGACAAGCGCACTGGCCACGGTCGCGGCCGACGACCTGAAGCTGACGCCGCTCGACGGCGATGGCGACGCCGACGTCATTCCCGAGACGATCGAGCGCGCGGAGTCGACGCCCAGGTCGAGCGCGAAGCGGTTGCGCGTGCCGGCCGGCTGAGCCACTCGGTGCCGGAGCGGCGGCGGAGTGGTGCGAGCGTTCCGCCTAGCCCGGCACCCAGGAGAAGCCCGTTTCCCACCGCGGGGATCGCTGGTAGGGCGCGTAATCCGTGTCCCTGCAGCGGCCGGTCCCATACGTGCGCGAGTAGAGGACACCGGAAGGGCGCAGGAAATAGGCGCTCGTTGCTGCACGGAGTCGAAGTCGCCCGTGCTGAACTCCTCGAAGGGGGTGCGGCAATCGACGCGTCGAGCGGCGATGCGCCGGCAGGACGAGGAGTCGAGCAGTTCGGCGGGTAGTTCGCCGCCGAGGTGTACCGTCAGCTCGTTGGAGCTGACCTGGCCGTCGGCGCCGCGAGCGGTGACCCTGAGGATGTGTGGGCCGCGCTCGGTCGCAGCTCGCACTCTGAGCGTCCCGGCCAGTCCGGGCGGTCCGGCGGTGGATCGAATCACGCGGTTGTCGTCGTCAAGCAGGTCGAGCCGGACGCGCGCTCGTCTCGTCGCGGTCCATCGCACCACCGGCCCGGCGCCGACGCGGGTGATTGCGACGCCCATGTAACGCGCATGTCGGGGAGCCACGTAGCGCAGCGCGCCGACGCCCAGCTGCCCGTCCCGGTTCGGTGCCGAGGAGAACTCCTCCATCGGGGCTCGTTGCCACGGTCTCGACATCGCTCTCCGAAGCGAACGCACCGGTCGGATCGCCACCGTCGCCGTAGTTGAACGGGATCTCCCGGCGTCTACCGCCGGCCGGCCCGCCGATCGGTGACAGGCGACCGCGCCTGACCCTTAGCGCTACATCGTCAGCAACGATGAGCAGGCTTCCGTCGCGTGCTGCGGCGAGATCCTCGATCACGGAAAGCCTTGCCTGTGTTGCAGGAATCGGATCACGACCCACCCGTCGCGGTTCCTCCGCCCGCGACGGGCACGGCGTTCCCCCCGGCGTCGACCCGAAAGACCTGTCCTCCGTACTCCTCCGCGAAGGCGAAGGCGCCCCGCGGTAGCGCGGCCACGGGTCCGGGAGACCGCGCCTCGTCGGCGAAGACGGTGACAATCCGACCATCGCGGCCCACGCGACGCACGCGCTGACCCGCCGAGACCAGGAAGCCCTCCCGCAGCGCGGTAACCCCGCCGAGCGGACCCAGGCCCGAGCGCGTTGCGAGCCCGCCGTCGCCCGTGGCGTCAAACCGGCCGTCGCCTGCGACGGTCCGGATCATGCCGTCCGGGCCGACGCGCCGAACGCGGTAGTTGACGTCGTCGGCGATCAGCAGGCCGCCGTCGCGGTCAACGGCAAGCGCCGACGGGAAGGACAGTCGTGCCCGAGTGGCCGGCCCGCCGTCGCCCCGAAAACCGCACGGTTGTACCGCCGGCTATCCGAACCAGACGACCGCCACGAGCCAACAAGTCGACATGCGCGTCGCCGCAAGGAATATCCCCTGTGGTCCCGCAGCAATCGCACTGATCGGCTCCTCCTCCGCAGCGATCGTGAAGATGCGCTCGCCTCGCGCCTCGGCCTGGACCGGCGACAGGCCGATCATCGACAGAACGCCGAGTGCCGCTACGGCAACCGCACACCTCCCGACCATCGATCCGAACCTAACACCGGGGTGCACCGGCCACCACTCGTGTAGCGCCACCTCGGCCGCGACGCGGAATCAAGGCTCGATGGCCGAGAGTGCCTTCCTGACGTTGAGCCGTCCGTCGTAGACGACCTTCCCGGCCAGCGCCGGCGGCTTGTCGACCTTCTTGCGCAGGACGTTCCGGATCTCGTCGTACTCCGCGTCCGAGTTGCGCTTCTTCAGCAGGGCGGCGGTGCCCGCCACGTAGGGCGCGGCCATCGAGGTGCCGTCGAGCGCGCGGTAGGTGTTGTCGGGGTACGTCGAGAGGATCCCGGCACCCGGCGCCGCCAGGTCGACGTTGGTGTCGCCGAAGTTCGAGAACGACGCGAGCTTGTCCTCGGACGTCGTCGCCGCGACGGCGATGATGTTGCCGTCGCCGTAGGCGGCCGGGTACACGGGCTCGCTGTCGATGTTCTCGCCGTCGTTGCCGGCGGCGGCCACGATGAGCGGCGCCCTTGCTCTTCGCGTACTTGACGGCGTCCTGGAGAGCCTCAGACTTCGATGAGCTCCCGAACGAGCAGTTCAGGATCCGCGCTCCGTTGCGCACGGCGTACTCGATGCCCTCGACCGACGCGGAGGTGCTGCCGCGGCCGCGGGCGTCCATGAAGCGCACCGCGATGATCGACGTCTTCCAGCACACGCCGGCCACGCCGAACCCGTTGTCGCCGACCGCCCCGATGATGCCCGCGACGTGGGTGCCGTGGCCGTTCTCGTCGAAGCCCGACCCGCGGCCGTCGTCCAGGTCCACGCCGTAGTAGTCGTCCACATAGCCGTTCTTGTCGTCGTCCTTGCCGTTGTTCGACTTCTCGTCCGTGTTCTTCCAGATGTTCGCTTTCAGGTCGGGGTGGTTCACGTCGATGCCCGAGTCGATCACGGCGACCTTCGAACACGAGCGCGTGACGTCCCAGGCTTCGGGCGCGTCGATGTCGTGGTCCTGCGGCTCGGAGTACGCGTACTGGAGCGCGTACAGCGGGTCGTCGGGCTCTGCCGACGCCGCCAGCTCGAAGTCGGGCTCGACGTAGGTGACGCCCGGCGCCCGCTCGAGGGCGCGCCGCAAGGTCGCGAGGGCGACGCCCGCCGAGGGCGCACGGAGAGCGCACGGATCGCCTGGAGGTCGCGGTCGACGGTCCCGCCCGCGTCGCCCACGGCGGCGACTCGGCCGTTGTGCGAGACCGACTTCGAGAAGCCCGCGATCAGCGCATCCGGCGTCTGGCCTGCCACGGCGGCCGGCGGCGCAACGACGCACGCACACGCCGCCGCGGCGAACGCGAAGGCACACGCGCGAATCACGTCGTGGTAGCACCATGCTGCCCAGCGTCGCCGCCGCGGTCTGGTGCGGCAATGGTGCGCGCACGCGTTCACGGATGGTGCGGGCGCGCTGAGTCGGCTGTGTCGCTCAGCGCCGGGCGGTGGCCAGCAGGTGCCCCTCGCGGCGCTCTATGTGGATCGAGTGGAACCCCGCCAGGTCCAGCAGGTCGCCCAGCGACCGCCTGCTCAGGTAGCGCAGTGCGGGCCGGCGCGGGTCGAACACCGCGCTGAAGCCGCGGCGCAGCACGGTCAGACCGGTGCTCCGGCCGTAGGCCGGGGTGGTGAGCGCCAGCATGCCGCCCGGCTTGAGCACGCGCTTGACGTCGGCCACGAGCTGCGCGACGTCCTGCACCTCCTGGATCGTGTCGGCGCACAGCACGAGCTCGAAGGACTCCTCCTCGAACGGCAGTCGCCGGCCGGGCTCCAGGAGGACGATCGTCGCCTCCGGCAGCCGCCGCCGCGCCCGCTTGAGGGCGACCAGCGACATGTCGGCGACGGTCAGCTCGCGGGCGCGCAGCTCCGCGGTCAGCCGCCCGTCGCCGCCGCCGAGGTCGAGCGCGGCGCCGGCGGGGGCGAGCTCGCGCACGAACGTCGCGAGCGGCTCGGGGGCCGGCCCCCGGTACTCGCGGAGCTTCTCCCACTCGCGATCGGCCAGGGGCGGCGCCGCGGGCGGGGGCGGTGGGACCTCGGACGACGCCTCGATCGCGGCCTCGCGCATCCCGAACACCCGTATGCGCAGGATCCGGCCGTGACGGAGGGTCCACAGGTGGGCGACTGTCGGGTCGAGCCCGTCGTCGACCTGCCGGTTCATGCGCACGGTGACGACGACCTGCTCGCTGGGCCGGGCCTCGAAGTCGATCGGCTCGGCGTCGAGGGCGCGCCACGCGTCGATGAAGCGCTGGAAGTACCCGGCCACCTCGACCCGGCCGTGGAACGCCATCGGCCGGGGCAGCAACGGGTCGGTGTGCCACTCCGCGTCCTCGTCGAACGCTTCCTCGGGGAACTCCCCGCGCGCGAACGCCTCGTAGACCCCGCGCACCTTCTCGATGTTCCAGCGCGACACGGAGGCTTCGGCTACCGCTCGGGTCGGGGCAGGGCGCTCTCGTCGACGACCTCGAAGTCGCTGCCCTTCACCCCGCCGAGCGAGTGCAGGTCGTCGTTGTCCCAGCCGCTCGACGGCGCGCCGGACAGGTACCAGTCCGACCCGTTGTCGGCCACGATCATCCCGTACTCCTGAAGCGCGCGGAGGACGATGCGCGACTGCTTCGGGTAGCCCGAGACGTCGAACGAGGCCTTCAGCCGCAGGCGCTGACCCATCGCCGGCAGGTTCGGGTCGTCGTCGTCCGAGGCGAAGTGCCGCGCGGGGTAGACGAACGCCCTGCGCGACTCGGCGACCGTGAATCGCAGCGCGTGGTCGATCCGGCCACGGCGCACCTCCTCGTAGCGCGCGAGGCCCGGGAGGATCGGCAGGCCCGCCGCGTCGGCGGACGTCCAGCCCTCGGGCCGCACACGGTTCGACCTGAGCGACCAGATCGCGCCCGAGCCGGCGTGCCAGGTGCGCCCGCCGCCGCGCGGGTAGGCCGCGTACAGCTCGTAGAGCTTGCAGCGGTCGCGGTCGACGACGATCACGTGCCGGTCCCCGTCGGAGGACCTGCCGCCCTCGATCGGCGCGTTCCTGGGGATCGGGTAGGGCCCGCGATCCGACTCGTCGGCGTAGTCGAACGACACTCGCACGCGCTTCTGCCGTTTGGACACGGTCGTGAACGGGATCCCGATCGGACGCCCCTCGTAGCGCCCGGAGCCGAAGTCCGCGTGGACGGTGTCGCCCGTGCCGATCGAGCGGACGATCGCGTCCGAGCGCGGATGGAGCGGGGCCGCGTCCACGCGCTGGTTCCACGGGTTGTCGGCGGGGAACAGCTTGCACTTCGGCGCGCCGCGCACCGGACTGGACCCAGCAGGAAGCGCGGCGTAGGCAAGCGCGGCTGCGGGTAAAGCGAAGAGCATCAACTTCCGCACAGGACGCGGAAGGGTACCCCCACGAGGAGAGACCAAGGGAGGTCTATGAAATGGTGATCGCAGGCGTGATAGTGGCGTGTGTCGTGCTGCTGGTGCTGGCGTTCCTGTTCCCGCGCTTGTCGCGCGGGCCCCAGCGCGGCGGCGACGCGGCGCTCTCGGTTCCCCAGCGCGGCGCCGGGATGGCGCCCGGCAAGCTGGGCCGTTGGATGCAGAAGCCGTTCGGGAAGTCGCGCAAGGCGCTCAACAAGAGCGGTGAGACGGGTCGTCGCGGCCGCGGGAAGATGCCGCTGTGAGCAGCGGCGAGGACGAGTCCGACCAGCTTCCGGAGTCGGGCCCAGGCGGCCAGACGCCGGATGACAGCGGCGGCGCCGGCGACTCCTCCCGCGAGGATGCGACCGAGAGCTCGGGCGGCTCCGACAAGGGCGACGAGGACGCCGGTACCGCCACCGGCAATCCGGGCAACGCGGGCTGAGCGTCCCTAGACGCGGAGGCGCTTCTTGAGCCAGCGGCCGTTCGCGACCGCGAAGCCCTCCCAGTCGTTGTTGAAGTAGGCGAAGACCTCGGTGCTGCGACGCCACTGCTCGAGACGCCTGGCCCACGTCTCGAGCTCGGTCTTCGAGTAGTTGCCGCGCCGGCCGCGGGCGCCGTAGTGGAAGCGCACGAGCGTCCAGTCGGCGGTCAGCTCGTGTGCCTGCCAGGGGCGCTCGGGGTGGTCACCGATCACCAGGGCGACCCTGAACTCGCGCAGCAGGTCGTAGACCGCGGGTGCGAACCACGACTCGTGCCGGAACTCGAAGCAGTGGCGCCCGGCGGGCAGCTGGCCCAGCGCATAGCGCAGCCGATCGTCGTCGCGCTTGAAGTTCGGTGGCAGCTGCCAGACGATCGGCCCGAGCTTCGGCGACTCGACCAGCGGCTCGATTCGGTCGTAGTAGCGCTCCATCGACTCGGGCAGGTCCGCCAGCCGCTTGATGTGGGTCATGTAGCGGCTGGCCTTCAGGGCGAAGACGAAGTCCTCGGGCGTCTCCTCGACCCAGCGGGCCACCGCGTCGCGGTTGGCCAGCCGGTAGAAGGTCGAGTTGACCTCGACCGTGCCGAACGTGCGCGAGTAGAACCCGAGCCACTTCCGCTGCGCGCACCCCTTCGGATAGAAGCGCTCGCGCCAGTCCTTGTACTGCCAGCCCGAGCAGCCGATGCGGACGGGCCGGCTCAACCCACCGCGGTCAGACGACGGTGCGCTTGTCGTCCTCGCTGAGGCCCATCTTCTGGGCCCGCGCCGAGTTGCGGAACTGGCGCATCTTGTGGAGCTGGCGATGGCGGCCCAACGTGTCGCCGATCATCACGATGTTCAGCAGGACGAAGAGGACGATCGGGATGGCCAGCAGGCCGATTCCCGGGTTGATGAGCGCGCCGAGCAGAAGCCCGAGCACGATCATCGCGAGGATGCTGACGATGACGGTTGTGTTCATGCGCGCGGCAAATCTACCCGGCCGCGTCCCGCCCGGGCGCGCCGGTCGCGTCCCGGCCGGGCCGGGACGCCGTTACGACGGGGCTCAGCTCTCGCGCTCGCTGAAGCTCTCGTAGGCCGACCCCGAGTGCTCCTCGACCGGCCGGGTGGCCGGGTCGGTGGCGAAGTCGGGCTCGTTGGAGGGCGGCGTGTCGGGGACGTCGCCGCCGATCGAGCCGGCCTCCGCGGCCGCGGCCTGCTCGGCCTCGCGCACGGTCGGATCGTCGGTCGACGTGTCGGGCACGACCGCGTTCTGGCCCACGCCCGCGGCGCCCGCGGCCGGGACGGACTCGGCGGCGTCGCCCTCGAGGGTGGAGGGGCGGCCCTCGCCGGTCGCCGGCGCGTCGGACGCGCTGCCGTCGGAGTTGGCGCCCGCGCCCGCGGGCGTTCCGGCCAGCTCGGAGGGCGAGGCGTCGTAACCGGCCTTCGTGCGCTTGCGCCGGCGCAGGATGAACGCGGCGGCCGCCGCGGCCAGGCCGACCAGCGCCGGGGCGCCGATCTTCACGCCGCGCTCGGCTGCCTCGCGGCGGCGGCGGCGGGCGACGAAAGGTATGAGTGCCAGGGCCTTCTTCATGGGTTTGCTCCAGTAGTCCGTCGAAGTCGCAGGGGTACCGATTCGGGTACCCGACGGATATAGCGCGAAACACCGCTCCGCGTAGCCTGGAGATGTGGATTCACTGGCGAACATCCTGCGTGCGGCGGCCGCCGCCGTCCTCGCCGTCGGGCTCCTGCTGTTCCTGCTCGACCCGCCCGAGCTGTCCGGTGCCGGGCGGCTCGGGGTGACGCTCGTCGTGGCGGTCGTCTTCGTGCTCGTCACCGCCTGGATGACCGTGGGGCTGATGGGCCGCGACGGGCCCGACCGAGGAGGAGTTCGAGCGCGTCGTGGTCCGCTCCGAGCAGCTGGCCCAGTTTCCCCAGCTCGCGCGCGAGGCGACCGCGTTCGATCTGCTCGTCGCCGACGCGATCGACGAGCTGCCCCCCGAGTTCCAGGAGGCGCTCGAGGACGTCCCCGTCGTGGTGTCGCAGCGCGGCCGCGAGTTCCACGCGTACGGCCACTACTACGGCGACAGCATCGCGCGCGGCAACTACGAGCACCGGATCGTCGTCTACCAGGACACGCTCGAGCGCGACTTCGGCTACGACGAGGACGTGCTGCGCGGCCAGGTGGTCCGCACGCTGCGCCACGAGCTCGCCCACCACCTCGGGTGGGGCGAGCGGGGCGTGCGCGAACTGGGCCTCTGATACCGCCGGTACCCTTGCACCTGCCCGGAGAGGTGTCCGAGTGGCTTAAGGAGCGCGACTGGAAATCGCGTGGGCGGGGTTAACCTGCCTCGAGGGTTCGAATCCCTCCCTCTCCGCTGCAGCGGGCGAGCATGTGCGTTACTCGGGGCTGCGACCGAGCTGCCGGTAGGGTCCGCTCGTGTCGAGGATTAGTGGGCACTTCGCGGGCGAGCAGGCGCTGATCACCGGCGGGTCGAGCGGGGATCGGCCTGGCGATTGCGCACCGCTTGGGCGATGTGGGCGCAGTCGTCGCCCTCGATCGGGGCCCCGTCGCGCAGCCATGTGTAGGCGAAGTTGCGCGGCGCCCTGAACAGGAAGCTGCCCAGCAGGTCTCCGGCCCAGCTCCCCCGGCTGCACGAAAGCGGCGTCCCGGCTTCACCCTGGCCCGAAACGACCGGAGCGCCCGAGGCCACCGGCGAGAGCAGCAGCGCCGGGTACCTGGGGTCGCTCTCGCCCCCGAACTTGTTCTCTGGCGTGCCGGAGCCGTTCAGGTTCGCGACCCTGACGGCGGTGTTGGTCGTCCAGTAGATCTTCCCCGCCGGCGGGTCGACGGCAACAGAGATCAAGAATCCCTCCCCGCTGAACAGGTTCACGGGAAAGGCCGTGCCGTCGAGGTTGGCGACCCGGATCGCGCCGTTGGCGTTTGCCCAGTAGATGCGCCCCGCCCCGGCATCGAGCGCGAGCCCGCGAGGGGAGGGCTCGTTGGCGAACAGATCCTGCGCAGCGCCGCTGCCGTCCATGTTCCCCACCCGGATTGCCCCGGTGGGGTTGGGCTCGTTGCTGTCGGCCCAGTAGATCCTGCCCGTCGCCGGGTTGATGGCGACGCCTTCCGGTTTGCTCTCGCCGGTGTACAGGTTCTGGGCCGGGACGCTTCCGTCGAGGGTTCCGACGCGGATCGCGTCGCTCGAGTAGTTGGCCCAGTAGATCCTGCCGCCCCCCGGATCGATGGCCACGCCGTTCGGGACGGCCTCGCCGGCGTACAGGTCCTGGGGGGCGCCGCTTCCGTCCAGGTTCGCCATCCGGATGGCAGAGGAGCCGGCCCAGTAGATCTTGCCCGCAGCCGGATCGATGGCCACGCCGGACGTAAAGTTCTCGCCGGTGTGCAGGTTCTGCGCCGAGCCTGTACCGGCGAGGCTTCCGTACCGGATCGCGCCGGAGCCGTTGGACCAGAACAAGCTGTCGGCGGCATCCGCCGTGGCCGGGAAAAGCAGGGCTGCCAGGGCCGCCGCGAGCGCGACCATGCGACGTCGCAGCTGAGGCCGGAGACGCACCTGGCCACTCTAACTCGTGACCGCGACCCTGACGGTTTTGTCGTCACCGGGTTTTATTGACGGGAGGTTCTGCATAGGCTCGAATCAGCCTGACCATGAGCCTGTCTCCCGGAACGACATTCGCGCGGCTGCTGGAGCGTGAAGCCGAGCTCGAAGCGGTCCGCCGCGCCCTGGCGCGCACGGCCGAGGGATCGGGCGGCCTGCTGGTGCTGGACGGGCCCGCGGGCGTCGGGAAGACCGCGATGCTCGAGAGCACCCGCATCGCCGCCGCCGAGACGGGCCTGCTGACGCTGCACGCGCGCGGGGCCGAGCTCGAGCAGGACTTCGCGTTCGGCGTCATGCGCCAGCTCTTCGACGGGATCGTCCACGACCAGTCGGCCGATCCGTACGCGCTGTTCGACGGGGCCGCTCGATTCGCCGCCCCGCTGCTCGAGGTCGCGCTCGAGGGTGAGGCGCCGGCGCCGTCCGAGGACCCGTTCGCCGCCCGGCATGCGTTCTACTGGCTCACCGCGAACCTGGCGGGCAGGCAGCCGCTGGCGATGATCGTCGACGACGCCCACTGGGCCGACGCCGCGTCGCTCGGGGCGCTGGCACACATCGCCAATCGCCTCGAGGGCGTGCCGGTCGCGCTCGTGATCGCCACCCGGGTCGACGAGCCGATCCCGAGCGTCGACGCCCTGCGCCGCCAGGCGGCCGAGCGCGGTACCCAGTTCGGCCTCGCGCCGCTGACCGAGGAGGCCGCCGCGGCCGTCGTGCGCTCGTTCTCGCCCGACGCGGACGACGCGGTGTGCCGGGCGTGCTTCACGGCGACCGGCGGCAACCCGTTCCTGCTGAACGAGCTGGCTCGCGCCATCGCGGGCGGCGCGCTCGACCCCGAGCACGTCCTCGACGCCACGCCGGAGCGCGTCACGCGCGAGGTGGGCGCCCGCCTGGCCCGGCTGCCCGAGTCCGCGGGGCGGCTGGCCCGGGCCGCGGCCGTGCTCGGCGGCGACGTGCCGCTCCGCCAGGCGGCCGATCTGGCCGAGGTCGACGCCCAGGAGTCCGTCCAGGCGGCCGACGCGCTGGTGGCCGCCGGGATCCTCCGCTCCGCGCATCCGCTGGAGTTCCTGCACCCGCTGGTCCGCGCCGCCATCTACGCCGGGCTCGGCCCGGCGCGCAGGTCGCGCGACCACGCGCGGGCGGCGCGGCTGCTCGCGGACGAGGGCGTATCCCCCGAGCGCGTGGCCGCGCAGCTCCTGCGCTGCCAGCCGGCGGGCGACGAATGGGCCTACAAGCGCCTGGTCGCGGCCGCGCGCCTGGTGATCGCCCGCGGCGGCGTCGAAGCCGCGATCACCTATCTCCGCCGCGCCCTCGCGGAGCCGCCGCCGGGCGAGAGCAGGACGTTCCTGCTCCTCGAGCTCGGGACCGCCGAGGTGCGGCTGCCCGATCCGCCCGCGGCCATCGAGCACCTGCGCGAGGCGCTGACGGGTCTCGTGCCGCTCGGACAGCGGTTCGACACCGTGATGATGCTCGCCGGGATGCTGGGCCAGACCGCGCAGGTCGAGGAGGCGGCCGACCTGCTGGAGGAGGAGCTCGCGCTGCTCACCGACCATCCGTACATGAAGGCGACGGCCGAGGCCGCGCTCGCGAACGTCACGCGCATCCACCCCGAGGCGCGCAGGCGGGCCGACGCCGTCCTCCCGCACCTGCACCAGCTCGTCGAGGAGGGCGACGACAACCCGGCCGTGCTCGGCACGATCGCGGCCGAGCTCGGCATGGCCGGCGGTCCGATCGACGCGACGGCCAGGGTCGCCGAGAAGGCGCTCGTCGCGGTAGCGGCCAACACGGCCACGGCGCCCGACTGGTCGGGCTGGAACGCGATCCGGTCGCTCGTGTTCGCCGAGCGCTACGAGGCGGCGATGCGGGCCCTGGACCGCGCGCTCCAGTACGCGCGCGACCGTGGCGCGATGCTCGACGTCGGCGGGGTCTGCACTTTCCGCAGCGAGCTCTACCTGCAGATCGGCGACCTGGCCCTGGCCGAGGTCGACGCGCGCACGCTGAAGGAGATCTCGGAGGCGGCGGGCTGGCCGCTCGGCGACGCGTTCGCCACCGCCTGGCTGACCGAGGTGCTCGTCGGGCGGGGCGAGCTGGACGAGGCCGCCGCCCTGTTCGAGGACGGGCTGTACTCCGCGCCGGCAGAGGACCTCGTCGGCGTCTACCCGGACTCGTGGCTGCTTCTGGCGCGCGGCCGCCTGCGCTTCGCGCAGGACCGGCCCGAGGATGCGATCGCGGACTTCCGCGAGTCGGGACGGCGCACGCTGGCACTGGGACACGTGAGCGCGGGGCTGACCGACTGGCGCTCACAGCTGGCCTACGTCCTCCACGCGCAGGGCCAGACCGCGGAGGCGGCCCGCCTGGTCGCAGAGGAGCTCGAGCGGGCGCGCCGCGCGGAGGCGCCGCGGCAGATCGGGGTGGCGCTGCGCGCGGTGGCCTTCGTCGAGGGGGGCGACGACGGGATCAAGCTGCTGCGCGAGGCGGCCGGGATACTCGACGAGTCCGAGGCGAAGCTCGAACGGGCCCGGGTGTACGCGGACCTGGGCGCCGCGCTCCGGCGCGCCGGCGGCGTCAACGAGGCGCGCGACCGGCTGAAGGTGGCGATCGAGCTCGCGCACCGCTGCGGGGCCCGGCCGCTCGAGGATCAGGCGCTGGCCGAGCTGCGCGAGACCGGCGCGCGCCCGCGGCGGCGGGCGACGAAGGGTGCGGGCGCGCTCACGCCGAGCGAGCGCCGGATCGCCGAGCTGGCCGTCGACGGGCGCCTGAACCGCGAGATCGCGGAGGCGCTGTTCGTCAGCACCGCCACCGTGGAGTTCCACCTGCGCAACGCCTACCGCAAGCTCGGCATCACCTCGCGCGGGCAGCTCGCCGACGCAATGGGCCCGATCGAGCGCGATCGAACGGCCTCGAGCGTGGCGTGAGCTCCCCGCAGCTGCTCGAGCGCGACGCCGAGCTCGCCGTGGTGCGGGAGGCGGTCGCCCGGGCCGCGCAGGGCACCGGCGGCATGGTGCTGGTCGACGGGCCGGCCGGCGTCGGCAAGACGGCGCTGATGCAGGCGGCGCGGGACGCCGCGACCGAGTCCGGGCTCACGATCCTCCGAGCGCGCGGCGCCGAGCTCGAGCAGGACTTCGCGTTCGGGGTCATGCGCCAGCTCTTCGACGAGGCCCTGCAGAGCGGGGGCCGCGAGGCCGACGCGCTGTTCACCGGCGCGGCCCGGTTCGCCGCCCCGCTGCTCGGCATCCCGCTCGAGGGCGCCGCCGTCACCGCGCCCGAGGACCCGTTCGCGGCCCGCCACGCGCTCTACTGGCTGGCGGCCAACCTCGCGGGCGAGAGTCCTGTCGCGATGCTCGTCGACGACGCGCACTGGGCCGACGAAGCGTCGCTGAACGCGCTCGCCCACCTGGCCAACCGGCTGGAGGGCGTGCCGATCGCGCTGGTCGTCGCCACGCGGATCGAAGAGGAGATCGCGCCCATCGAGATCCTCCGCCGCCAGGCGGCCGAGGCCGGCAGCCGCGTGCGCCTGGGCCCGCTCGGGCAGGAGGCCGCCGCGGAGATCGTCCGGGCGTTCGCGCCGCTGGCCGACGACGCGACCTGCCTGGCCTGCTTCCGGGCCTCGGGCGGCAACGCGTTCCTCCTGCAGGAGCTGGCCCGCTCGATCCGGTCGGGGTCCCTGAACGGCGGGCGCGTCGCCCACCAGAGCCCCGAGCGGGTGACCCGCGAGGTCGCGGACCGGCTGGGGCGCCTGTCCGGCGCGGCCGCCCGGCTCGCGCGAGCCGCGGCGATCCTGGGCGAGAACGCGCCGCTGCGGCAGGCCGCTGCGCTCGCGGGCGTGGATCCGAACGATGCGCCGGAGGCCGCTGACGCCCTGATCGCCGCGGGCTTGCTCGCGGCCGCGCAGCCGGTCGAGTTCCTGCATCCGCTGCTTCGTGCCGCGGTGTACGAGGGCCTCGGGCCCGCCGCCCGGTCGGTCGAGCACAGCCGCGCCGCGCGCCTGCTGGCGGAGGAGGGAGCGTCGCTCGACCAGGTGGCCGCCCAGCTCCTGCGCTGCCCGCCGGCCGACGATGCGTGGACTTGTGAGCAGCTGCTCGCTGCCGCCCACATGGCGGCCGCGCGCGGTGGTGCCGGCGCCGCGGCGGCCTACCTGCGGCGCGCGCTCGACGAGCCGCCGCCGCGGGAGTTCCGCGCGCACGTCGTGCTCCAGCTCGGCGTGATGGAGGCGATGGCGTCCGACCCCGACTCCGCGATCGCCCACCTGCGCGAGGCGCTTGCCGTCGAGATCGAGCCCGAGCTCCGGGTCAGGGCCACGGTGCTGCTGTCGGGCCTGCTCGGCCACCAGTACCGCTTCGCCGAGGCGGTCGACGCGGTCGAGCGGCAGCTCGACGCGCTGGCGGGGCGCCCCGAGCTGCAGGCGACGGCGGAGGCGGCGCTGGCCAACGTCAGCCGCATCGACCCTGCGATACGCCGCCGCGCCGCTCCCGCGATCGAGCGCCTGCGCAAGCGGGTCGAGGGAGGCGACGAGCACGACCCCGCCGTCCTCGGCACGATCGCCACCGAGATGGTGATGGCGGGGGAGCCGGCCGACGTCGCCGCGGGCATCGCCGAGCGCGCGCTGGACGGCTTCGACTGGGCGAGCGCGGGCCCCGAGTGGTCCGGCTACATCGCGGCGCGCGTGCTGACGCTGACCGACCGCTTCGACGGGGCGCGGGCCGCCCTCGACCAGGCTCTGGACGTCGCGCGCGAGCGCGGCTCGGCGGTCGACGTCGGCGGCGGGCTCGCGTTCCGCGCCGAGCTGAACCTGAAGGTCGGCGACCTGACGAGCGCGGAGGTCGACGCGCGCACGTTGTTCGAGGTGGCCGGCGAGTCCGGGTGGGCGGGCGGCGTCGGGTTCGCGGTCGCCTGGCTGGGCGAGATGCTGGTCCAGCGCGGGCGAGCTCGGCGAGGCCGAGGAGCTGCTGTTCGGCGACGAGTCCCCCGAACGCGAGGCGGCGCTCACCCACGGGTACACCACCGCCGAGGTGCTTCGCGCGCGCGCCCTCCTGCGCGTGGCGCAGGGGCGGGTCGAGGAGGGCGCCAACGGCCTACGGGAGGCGGGCCGCTGGTCGACGGCCGCCGACGTCGTGAACCCGTCGGTCGCGCCCTGGCGCTCCCCGCTCGTCCACGCCCTGCTCGACCTCGGGCAGGACGAGGAGGCCCGGCGCCTGGCCGCCGACGAGCTGGATCGCGCCCGCGCGTTCGGCGCGCCGCGCGCGCTGGGCGTCGCGCTGGTCGCGTCGGGCCGGGTCGAGGGCGGGCAGGCGGAGATCAAGATGCTGCGGGAGGCGATCGACGTCCTCGACGGATCGCCGGCGCTGCTCGAGATGGCGCGGGCGCAGACCGCGCTGGGGGCCGCGCTGCGCCGGTCGGGCGGCCCGCTCGAGGCCCGCGAGCCGCTGCGCGTGGCCATCGACCTGGCGCACCGGTGCGGGGCACACGTGCTCGAGGACCAGGCGCTCGACGAGCTTCGCGCTACGGGCGCGCGGCCGCGGCGCCGGCTGACCGCGGGGGCGAACGCGCTCACCCCGAGCGAGCGCCGGATCGCGGAGCTTGCCGCAGGCGGCCAGCACAACCGGGAGATCGCGCAGGCGCTGTTCGTGACCACGGCCACCGTCGAGTTCCACCTGCGCAACGCGTACCGCAAGCTGGAGATCGGCTCGCGGACGGAGCTCGCCGGCGCGCTCGAGCCGCAGGCGGACCAGGCCGCCGGGGCGGCGCGGTAGGCGCTACTCGGCCGGCCGGTACCGGTAGCCGAACCCGCGCACCGTCTCGATCAGGTCCGGCGGCGCGCCGGCCGCCCCGAGCTTCCTGCGCAGCGTCGCCACGTGCACCTTCACCCGCTCCGGTGAGTTCGCGTCGCCGCTCATCGCGCGCTCGAGCAACTGGTCGGGGGTGAGCGCCTCGCCCGAGCAGCGCACGAACACGCCCAGCAGCCGGAACTGGAGCGGGGTCAGGTCGAGCTTCCGGCCCGCCGCCCGGGCCTCGACGGCGGCGAAGTCGATCTCCAGGTGCGCGTCCACGTAGCGGTCGCCGCGGGGCTCGGCGCCCGCACCCGCGCGCCTGCGCAGGAGCGCGCGCGTGCGCGCAACGAGCTCCTCGGCGTCGAAGGGCTTCGTCACGTAGTCGTCGGCGCCGTGCTCGAACGCGCGGAGCTTCGTGTCCTTGCCGTCGCTGCTCGTCAGCATCAGCACCGGGACGTCGGTCAGCTCCCGGATCCGCTCCAGCGCCCCGAACCCGTCGATCCCCGGCAGGCCGATGTCCAGCAGGACGGCGTCGGGCCGCTCCGCGTAGATCGAGCGCATTCCCGCCGACCCGTCCACCGCCTCCAGGACCTCGGCGCCCGACCGGGCGAACGCGCGCCGGACCAGCGCGCGGACCGTGTCGTCGTCCTCGATTATCAGGATCCGCCACCTCTCCACGAGCGGCCGAGTATTACGCGAACTGAAGGACCGCAACGCCGGACGGCGTATGCGGACAAGATGCTGAAGGAGTTCCGGGAGTTCATCCTGCGCGGCAACCTGGTCGACCTGGCCGTGGCGGTCGTGATCGGCACCGCGTTCACGGCCGTGGTCACCGCGCTCGTCAAGGACCTGATCACGCCGCTCATCGCCGCCATCGGCGGCGAGCCCGACTTCTCCGACCTGACGTTCACGATCAACGACAGCGTCTTCCGCTACGGCGACTTCCTGAACGCGCTGCTCTCGTTCCTGATCATCGCGGCGGTGGTCTTCTTCCTGGTCATAAAGCCGGTCGGGGCGCTGCTCGCGCGCCTGCGCACCGAGCCGCCGGTGGCCGAGGAGACCCGCGACTGCCCGGAGTGCCTGAGTCAGATACCGAAGGCGGCGCGGCGCTGCGCGTACTGCACCGCCTCGGTGGCGACCTGACCCGCGGTCAGCCCGCGAACTGCTCTTCGCCGGCCAGCGCCACGAGCGTGACGTGCCGGCGGGCGACCATGATGAACGACGCCTGCCGGATCGACTCCGCGTTGTCCAGCGCGGTGATGGTGGCGTCGCTGACCGCGAAGAACTCGCGATCGCGCTGGTTCACGTAGTCGGACAGGCGGCTGCGGTAGCCCTCTCGGGGCAGCGTGAGCGCGCCGACGATCCGGTAGCGGTCGGTCTCGAGTACTACCTGTTCCTCGCGCAGGTCCATGGGCCGGGCAAGGCTAGCGGTGGGGGCGGTCAGGCAGTTACCGATGCGGACGCTTGTTCGGTCCGGGCCCGAGCGGGCGGACGCGGCGCCCGGCGCGTCGCGGCGGGAGGAGCAGCGTCGTAGGTGGTGAGGAAGTCGTCCAGGTGGCGCCACGTCTGCCGGTGCGCGCCGCGGCCGGTCAGCACGCCCAGGTGGCCGCCCGGGGCGGTGACGACCCGCACCTCGGGCGCGTTCGGCAGAAGCGAAGCCAGGTGGTGCACGGCCTCGACCGGGGCCAGCACGTCGTTGTTCCCGGCCACGGTCAGCACCGGCAGCTTCACGTCGGCCAGGTCGATGCTGCGGTCGCCGCTGACGCTCAGCTTGCCGCCGGCCAGCTCGTTGACCAGGAAGAAGCGGTGGTAGAGCTGGCCGAACGTGCGGCCGGGGTAGGCGAGCATGTTGGCCATGTAGTCGTCGACGGCCTCGATGTGCGCGAGCAGGTCGCGGTCGTGCAGGTTGCGCGCGATCGTCAGCGGCTTGGTCAGGCGCTTGTCGATCGCGGTCGCCTGGAACGCCAGCGACACGAGCGGCGCGGGCGCCCCGCCGAGCGCGCGGTAGAGCGCGGTGACGATGCGGCCCTCGGTCAGCTCGGCGAGCTGGCGGATCGGCTGCATCATCCGCACCTGCGTGAAGTCGAACGGGCTGGCGACGAGCGCGATCGAGGAGACGTTGAGCTGCGTGTGCCCGGCCACGGCCAGCATCGACATGATCCCGCCGAGGCACCAGCCGACGAGCTGCACCGGCGCGCCGCCGGCGTCGTCGGACACCGCGTCGACCGAGTTCGGGATGACGTCCTCGACCCAGTGCTCCAGGCCGAGCGCGCGGTCGTTCCAGCCGATCGGGCCGTAGTCGACCAGGTAGGTGGGGCGCCCGAGGGCGATCAGGTGCTCGGCGACGCTGCAGCCGCGGCGCAGGTCGAAGCAGGAGGCGGGTGCGGCCAGCGGCGGGACCAGCAGCACCGGGGAGTGGGCCTGCGGGCGGCGCGGCAGCCGGTAGCGGTGGACGGTCCGCTGGGGCCCGCTGTCGATGATCGCCGAGGGGGTGTTCGACTTGTCGGCCAGGCCGCCGCCCACCACGGGGAGCATGTCCCAGGCGTTGGCTGCCGAGTCGACGATTCGGTCTACGGGCCCGCTCATCGTCCACACAGTCTGACCGGCGTTGTAAACGTGGATGTTTCGCGATTCCGCACCCCTGGGTAGGCGAACAGGTGCCGCAGTGGGAGCGGTGCCTCTTTCCATCGTTCGAACCGCAGGGGGTTTGACCTTGAGATCCATGAAGCTGGCGGCTGCCGCGGCCGCCTCCGCAGGTTGCCTGTTGGCAGCGACGGGCAGCGCGACCGCCGAGCCCGCCTGGGCTCCGGCCGGCTCAGCGCCCGTCCACCCGGGCGTCCAGACCGTCACCGAGGGCGCGCAGTGCACCTCGAACTTCATCTTCTACGACGGTTCGAACAACGTGTACATCGGCCAGGCCGCGCACTGCTCGGGCACCGGCGGCAACACCGAGACCAACGGCTGCGAAGCCGGATCGCACCCGCTCGGCACGCCCGTCGAGGTCGACGGCGCCAGCCGGCCGGGCACGCTCGTCTACAACTCGTGGCTGGAGATGCAGTCGAACGGCGAGACCGACCCCGGCGCCTGCGCCGGCAACGACTTCGCGCTCGTGAAGCTCGACCCGGCGGACGCGTCGAAGGTCAACCCGTCGATCCCGTTCTGGGGCGGCCCGAACGGAATCACCGGCACGACCACCGCCGGCGAGAAGGTGCTGTCGTACGGCAACTCGTCGCTGCGCCTCGGCGTCACCCAGCTGTCGCCCAAGGAGGGCATCTCGCTCGGCAACGAGGGCCAGAACGGCGGCTGGACGCACCCGGTCTACACCGTGACGCCCGGCATCCCCGGCGACTCGGGCAGCGCGTTCATCAACGGCGACGGCCAGGCGTTCGGCGTGCTGTCCGTGCTCGAGGTGCTGCCGCGGCCCGCGTCGAACGGGGTGGCGGACCTGAGTCGCGCGCTGACGTACATGCGTGCTAACGACACGGCGTTTGCGGGTATCCAGATGGCCAACGGCACCGAGCCGTTCACCGGAGGCCAGTTGCCCTAAGGCCTCGCGGAGACATGTGAAAGCCGGCACGGGCCCCGTTCCACGAGCGGGGCCCGCGTCGTTCCGGGGGCGTGGCGGACCTGCCACCCCGCGACTTGGGACCTCTTTCCCGCGTATATGGCGGTCAAGAGGTCCCAGAACGCCTCAGCGGCGGCCGCGCGCCCTGCCCAACAAGCCGCGCGGCGCTCCACGCGACGCCAGCCAGCCGAACCCGGCCGCCATCGCCACGTTCGACGCGCCGGCGAAGACCATCCCCGCGCGCCCGCGCGACGTGAACGAGCGCGACTTCTGCGACCAGAGGATGTCGGTGCCGAACTCGGTGGCGCGCAGCCAGGCCACGGCCCACCAGTCCTCGGGGCGCCCGCGGCGGTCGGCGAGCAGGTGCGCCGCCGCGAACGTCAGCCAGATCGGCCCGCAGCGCCGGAACGCCTCGCGCGCGTCGTCCGACGGCTCGCGGTGGCCGAGCACCGCCAGCGTCCGGTCGGGCGCCAGCAGCGTGCCGGTCCCCAGCACAACGTCGAACCCGATCATGAAGCGGTTCTGGGCGCGGATGAGCTGCTCGAGGTCGGCCATCGCGGCCGGGACCCTAGATCAGAACGCGAGCGGCCCGCACTCAGGCGGGCCGCTCGGCGATCGGCTATGTCGGTGGTGGCTATGCGCGGGCGGGCACCACCTCGCCCTCGTGCTTCAGCTCGGGCAGGAACTGGAGCCGCTGCGGCAGCCACCAGTTCCACTTGCCGAGCAGCTTCATCGTGGCCGGCAGAAGCACGCCGCGGACGATCGTGGCGTCGATGAGGATCGCGGCCGCAAGGCCGACACCCATCTGCTTCATGTCGAGCGAGCTCAGCGTCGCGAAGATCGCGAACACGGAGACCATGACGACGGCGGCGCTGGTGACGACGCCCGCGGTGGACTTGATGCCGTGGGCGACCGCGTCGTCGGTGCTCATGCCGCGGTCGACCGCCTCGCGGATCCGGCTCAGGATGAACACGTGGTAGTCCATCGAGAGGCCGAACAGGATCACGAACATGAACATCGGGAGCCATGCGGTGATCGCGCCGTTCGACTCGAAGCCGAGGATGCTCTCGCCCCAGCCCCACTGGAACACGGCGACCATCACGCCGTAGGCGGCGCCGACCGACAGCAGGTTCAGCACGATCGCCTTGATCGGGATGATCAGCGAGCGGAACGTCACCAGCAGGAGCGCGAACGCCATGCTGAGGACGAACCCGAACACGATCGCGATACGCGAGGACATCAGGTCGTTGAAGTCCTGCGTGCCCGCGGTCTGTCCGGTGACGTTGGCATCCACGCCGTCGACCTTGTCGATCGTGGCGGGGATGACGTCCTGGCGGAGCTCGTCGAGCGCCGCGTAGGCCTCGTCGTCGGTGGCGTTGCCGGCCAGCGGCAGCGACACGATCGCGACGGACTTGTCCTTGCTGACATCGACGTTGACCGGGTTGTTGCCGACGCCGTCGGCGATGGCCTGGTCGGTCATCGACTTGATCCCGGCGACGACCTGCGGAGAGGTGACGTCGTCAGCCTCGACCACGATCATCGACGGAGCGGGCCCGCCGGGGAAGGCGGCCTGGATCCGGTCGTAGGTCTGCATCACCGGCAGCGAGCGCGAGTACGTCTCGTTGCCCGGCAGCTCGGTGTGCATGCTCAGCACCGGGACGGCCATCGCGACCAGCAGCCCGGCCGACACGAGGGCGGCGAGCTTCGGGCGACGCATGGTGCGGTTGATCACGGCGTTCCAGACGCGCGACTCGCCGTTGTCCGACTTGACGCGTGAGAGGAACGGAATGCGGCCCTTCTCCACCTTGTCGCCCAGCGAGGCGAGCAGCGCGGGGAGGACGGTCAGCGAGCCGATCATCGCGACGGCGACGACCAGGATCGTGCCGGTGCCGAACGAGACGAACGTGCTGTGCGCCGGCGAAGTACATGCCGGCCATGGCGATCATCACCGTGAAGCCCGAGATCAGGACCGCACGGCCGGAGGTGGCGGCGGCCACCTCGAGCGCCTCGCGCGGCGAGCGGCCCTTGGCCCGCTCCTCGCGCTCACGGCGCAGGTAGAACATCGAGTAGTCGACGCCGACGGCCAGGCCGATCAGCAGGATCACCGACGACACGCCGTCGCTCATCGGAACGAGGTGGCTGACGATGTTGACGAGGCCCATCGTGCCGGCGACGGCCGACAGGGCCAGGATCACGGGGATGCCGGCCGCGACGATCGCGCCGAAGGCGATCGCGAGGATGATCAGCGTGATCGGGAGCGACATGGTCTCCGCGCGCTTGAAGTCCTTCTCCTCGGTCTCCGTGAGCGCCTTGTTGACGCTGGCGTCGCCGAACTCCTCGACGCGGAGCTCGGGGTGGGACTTCTGCACGGCGGCCACGGTGGCGAGCGCGGACACGACGTTGTCCTCCATCGTCTCCTGGTCGCCCTTGACCTCGAACTTCACGAGAGCCGACTTACCGTCGGGCGAGAGCTGGCCGTGGTTACCGCGGTCGAGCGGAGAGGTGACGTCCTTCACGTGCTCGGTCCGCTCCAGCTTGGTCGCGACCTCGTCGATCGTGGACCGGAACTGAGCGTCCGACACGTTGCCCTTCTTCTGCACGAGCACCTGCTCGGAGGCGCCCGAGTCGTTCTTGGGGAACGCGCGCTCGATGGCGGCGCCGGCGCGTCCCGACTCGCCGGGAGCGTCGTTGTCCGACACCGGCTTCAGTCCCATCGACTGGCCTACGACCAGCGCGATCACTACGAAAGCGAGCCATCCGAAGATGGCCTTCTTGCGGTTCTGCGCAGACCAGCGGCCGGCGCGCGCAGCGATATTGCCTTGCATTTGGGTCACTCCCTTGGGGGTCGTGGATGGCATGGCTCCACTGTCCCTTCGGAGGCCGTTCGTTCCCGTACGGACGGCAGGCGTCTGGGGGTGCGGTTGCCCGCACCCCCAGACTTCGGAGCTAGCCCCGGGCGGGCTCGGGCGCCGCCTCGTGCTGCACCCGCGGCAGCCACTGGAGCCGCCTGGGCAGCCACCAGTTCCAGTCGCCCAGGAGCTTCATCGAGGCGGGCAGGAGGACGCCGCGGACGATCGTCGCGTCGATCAGGATCGCGACGGCCAGGCCGACGCCCATCTGCTTCATCTCGAGCATTCCGAGGCTGGCGAAGATCGCGAACACCGCGACCATCACGACCGCCGCGCTCGTGACGACGCCGGCTGTCGACCGGATCCCGTGCGCGACCGCGTCGTCGGTGCTCATCCCGCGATCGACCGCCTCGCGGATCCGGCTGAGGATGAACACGTGGTAGTCCATCGACAGGCCGAACAGCACCACGAACAGGAACAGCGGCAGCCACGCGGTGATCGCGCCGCTCGACTCGAACCCGAGCAGCGACTCGAACCAGCCGTGCTGGAAGACGAGCGTCAGCACGCCGTAGGCCGCGCCCACCGACAGCAGGTTGAGCACGATCGCCTTCAGCGGGATCACGACCGACCGGAACGTGACCAGCAGCAGCACGAACGCCAGCGACAGGACGAACGCGAACACGTACGGCAGGTGCGCCTTCATCGAGTCGTTGAAGTCGCGCGTCCCGGCGGCGTCACCGGTCACGTCCACCTGGGCGACCTTGCCGACCGTGGCCGGCACGACGTCCTCGCGGATGGTGGTCAGCGCGGCCTGTGACTCCTCGTCGAACCCGTCTCCCTTCATCGGCACGGCCACGAGGGCGGTCGACCTGTCGGGGCTGACCTCGGTCGTGATCGGCTCCTGACCGGCGCCCGACGCCTTGGCCTGCTCGCGCAGGTCGGCGATCGCGCCGCGCACCTCCGGCGCGGTCACGTCGTCGGCCTGGACGACCACCTCGGCGGGAGCCGGCCCGCCGGGGAACTCGGCCTGGATGCGCTCGTAGGTCTGCACGATCGGCAGGTCGCTCGGCAGCGAGTCCAGCCCGGACTGCTCCGTGTTCATCCCCAACGCGGGGATGGCCAGCGCGACCAGCAGTGCGACCGACGCGGCCGCGGCCAGCTTGGGCCGGCGCATGACGCGGGTCACCAGCGCGCCCCACGCCCGCGACTCGCCGCCGCGGCGCACCCGGCCGAGCCCGGGGACGCGCCCCTTCTCGACCTTGTCACCGAGCGCGCTCAGCACGGCCGGCAGCACGGTGAGCGATCCGATCATGCCCGCCGCGACGACGATGATCGTGCCGGTGCCGAACGATGCGAACGTCGAGTTGCCCGCCAGGTACATGCCGGCCATGGCGATCATCACCGTGAACCCGGAGATCAGGACCGCGCGGCCCGAGGTCGCGGCGGCGACGTCGAGCGCCTGACGCGGTGATCGGCCGGCGGCGCGCTCCTCACGCTCGCGGCGCAGGTAGAACATCGAGTAGTCGACGCCGACGGCCAGGCCGATCAACAGCAGGACCGAGGAGATCGACTCGCTGACGGGCGCGACCTGGCTGACCAGACCGACGACGCCGAGCGTGCCCATCACGGCGGACAGCGCCAGCAGCAGCGGGATGCTCGCGGCGACCAGCGCGCCGAACGCGACGACCAGGATCACGAGCGTGATCGGCAGCGACAGCGTCTCGGCGCGCTTGAAGTCGTCCTCGTACGACTTCGAGATCGCCTTGTCGGCGCTGGCGTCGCCGAACTGCTCGACGGCGAACCGCGGGTGAGCCTTCTGGGCGGCCGCGACCGCGGCGAGCGTCGCGTCGACGCGCTCGCCGGCCTGGTCCTCGTCGCCGTCGATCTTGAACAGCACGAGCGCCGAGTCGCCGTCGGGCGACAGCTGGCCGGCGTTGCCGCGGTCGAGCGGCGAGCGCAGGTCGCGCACGTGCTCCGTGCGCTTCAGTCGGCCGGTGACGTCGGTGATCGCCGCCCGGAACTCCGGATCGGCGGTGGTCGCTCCGTCCTTGGCCTTGATGAGCACCTGCTCCTCGGCGGTCTTGGGGAACGCACTGCCGATCGCGCGATCGGCGCGGCCCGACTCGCCGACGCCCTGCTCGGCGCCGGTGAGCGTGTTGGTGCCCACCGCCGACCCCAGTACGAGCGCGGCGAGCACGAATCCGAGCCATCCGAAGATGGCCTTCTTGCGGTTGCGCGCGGACCACTTTCCAGCCCGCGCTGCTATGTCGAGTGGGTTGAGAGATCGCATGTCTCAACCGTCGCGCCGTAGGCGGTTCCTGAGAATCCCGCGGCCTGGCGTCTGGGGGTGGGGGTAACCGGAGTCGGTGGATTCCGGCTAGCCGCGGAGGAACGCGAGCACGGCCAGCACGCGGCGGTGGTCCTCGGGCGCCTGCGGCAGGTCGAGCTTTCCGAAGATGTTGGTCACGTGCTTCTCGACGGCGCGCTCGGAGACGACGAACGTCTCGGCGATGGCGGCGTTCGAGCGGCCCTCGGCCATCAGCTCGAGCACCTCGCGCTCGCGCGGGGTCAGCCGCTCGACCGGGCTGTCCG
The DNA here is from genome assembly GCA_963724205.1 of uncultured Actinomycetes bacterium. Classification (GTDB taxonomy): domain Bacteria; phylum Actinomycetota; class Thermoleophilia; order Solirubrobacterales; family Thermoleophilaceae; genus CAVRTK01. The sequence continues at coordinate 1,008,880 of CAVRTK010000001.1, forward strand.
GCTGCTGGCGACCGACCAGGTTCGAGACCACCTCGGGGTCGAGCGCCGAGCCGCCGCCGCCGACGCGCTCGATCGCGTCGATGAAGTGCTCGACGTCGCTGACCCGGTCCTTCAGCAGGTAGCCGACGCCCGAGGCGTCGTTCGCGAGCAGCGCCTGCGCGTAGTCCGGCTCGACGTACTGCGACAGCACGAGCACGCGCAGGTCGGCGTGCTGGGCGCGCAGCTTGATCGCGGCCCGGAGGCCGTCGTCGGTGTTGTCCGGTGGCATGCGCACGTCGATGACCGCAAGCTCCGGGTGGTGCGCGCCCACCTTGCGCACCAGGTCGTCGGCGTCGCCCGCCTGGGCGACGACCTCGTGGCCGGCGCTCTCGAGCACGCTGACCACGCCCTGGCGCAGCAGCACCGAGTCGTCGGCGACGACTATCCGCACGGGATGTCGGCCCGCACCACGGTGCCGCCTCCGCTCGGGGACTCGACCTCGAGGCGGCCGTCGAGCGCCGCCAGCCGGTCCTGCAGCCCGGTCAGCCCGGTGCCGCGCGACGGGTCGGCACCGCCCACGCCGTCGTCGCGCACCTCGACCACCGCGTGGCCGTTGCGGCGCTCGACCGCCACGCTCGCGCGCGTGGCCTGCGCGTAGCGCGCGACGTTGGTCAATGCCTCCGCCACCACGAAGTACGCCGCCGCCTCGACCGGCGCGGGCAGCCGCTCCGCGGGCGCGCGCGTGACCTCCACCGGCAGCGGCGCGCGTCCGGCCAGCGCGCTCAGCGCGGGCTCCAGCCCGCGATCGGCGAGCACCGCCGGGTGGATGCCGCGCGCGAGCTCGCGAAGTTCCGCCAGCGCCTCGTCCAGCTCGGTCATCGCCCCGTCGAGCATCGTCTGCGCGGCCTCGGGGTTCTTCCCGGCCTGGTCGCGGGCCAGTCGCAGCTGCAGCCGCAGCGCCACGAGCCGCTGCTGCGCGCCGTCGTGCAGATCGCGCTCGATGCGGCGCCGCTCCTTCAGGCTGACCTCGACGATCCGGGCGCGCGAGGTCTCGAGCTCCTCCACCCGGGCGCGCAGCTCGGCGTCGAGCCGCGCGTTCTCGAGGGCTAGCGCGGCTGCGCCGCCGGCGGCCTTCACCAGGCCGGGCTGCTCGTTGAGCGCCGGGTCGTGGATGATCGCGGCGACGCAGCGCCCGTCGTGGTCGATCATGGTCACGGCGCGGCCGGAGTCGCCCGCGGGCAGCTCCAGGTGCTGCCCGTCGCGGTCGACGTAGAGCTTGCGTTCGGGCAGCCAGTAGCCGAGCTCCAGCGACGGGTCGCCGACGCCGTCGGCCAGCGCCTGCCGCACGTCGCCGGTGCCCGCGACGATCTCGCTGACCGCGCCCGCTCGCGCCAGGCTCGTCCGCAGCAGCCCCAGGAGGAACGCGAACGGAACGGTGGCCAGCACGATGATCGAGATCACGTTGAACACGATCGCGACGGTGTGGTTGGCGATGTCCGCGACGAACGTGAGCGCCGTCAGCACCATCACCGCGCCGCCGGTCAGGTAGAGCGCTCCGAGCGTGCGGCGCAGGGCCGGCGAGGCGGCGCGCCAGCGGCGCGCGAGGATGACGGCGACCCCGACCAGGCCGATCACGGCGACCACGCCGTAGATCCCGAACAGGATCTCCCCGACGACCGAGTCCGAGATCAGCAGCGGGTTGTACGGGCAGTCGTCGCAGCCGCCCTCGCCGTGCGTCTCGGTGAAGAGGAAAGCGAGCGGGCCGAGGATCGCGACGTCGACGTATGCGAGGCCCACGAAGAAGCGCGGCCAGCGGCCCTCGACCTGGCCCGCCGGGAACGCCAGCAGCATGTGGATCAACACGCCGAACGGGATCGCCCCGAGCATGACGCCGACGATGAACACGCCCGGGGAGTCCGACTGGGACAGCGCACCGGCGAACCAGGCGAAGCCGACCAGCGTCATCAGCGATCCGAAGCGGTTCTCCGGCCGCCGCCACCACGCGATCAGGCCCGCGGTGATGAAGGCCCAGCCGATCAGCGGGCCGAGCGCGAGGTTGGCCGTCCGGTCCTCGCTCGTCCAGTCGGACGTCATCACGAGCGCTCCCGCGATGAGCCCCGCGGCGAAGCCGGCGACGCCGATCCCGAGCAGCGCTCTCCTGAGGCTGGTCATCCGGTGATGGCGCGGAGGCGGTCGCCCGACAGCTCCGCCTTGGGGATGAAGCCGCGGGCACCGCTGCGCTCGATCAGCGGGCCGAAGTCGGCGCCGTCGCGGCTCGAGGTGAGGATGACCACGGGCCCATCCTCTCCGTCCAGGAGGCGCGAGGCAACGTCGAAGCCGTCGATGTCGGGGAGCTGGACGTCCAGCAGGATCATCTGGGGAGCCAGCTCGCGGGCGGCGCGCAGGGCCTCGGCGCCGTCGCCCGCCTCGCCGACGACCGTGTAGCCCTCGGCCTCGAGCAGCAGGCGCGCGGTCAGCCGGAAGGTCGGGTGGTCGTCGACTATCAGGACGGTCGGGTTCATCGTGCCGACAGTGTGCCGCCGCAGAAGGCGGTTTCCCATACGGGTAGCCGTACCGCCCCTGCAAGGCGCCTTGCAGCCCTGGGGCGGGGCCTGGCTAGGGTCGACCGCGTTCGTATGGCCGCACGGGGGTGGTTCGCAGGGTTCGTGACGGTGCTGTCGTGCCTGTTCGCGATCTGCGCGGGCGCGCCCGGCACCGCCCAGGCCCGTTCAAGCAACGCCAACACGGCGGCGCTTCAAGTCGCCCTGAGGGCGCTGCGCCACTACACCGGTGGGATCGACGGCATCGAGGGCCGGCGCACCAGGCGAGCGGTCCGCCGCTTCCAGCGCAGCCACCGTCTGCACGCCGACGGAGTGCCCGGGCCGCGCACGCGCAGCGCGCTCGGCCGCCGCGGCCGGCCGCTTCTGGGCCGCCGGATCATCCGCCGCGGCAATCACGGCTGGGACGTCGCCGCCGTGCAGTTCATGCTGCGCCGCCGCGGGTTCAACCCCGGATCGGTGGACGGCGGCTTCGGCGTCGGCACGCTGACCGCGGTCAAGCGCTTCCAGGGCGCGCGCGGCCTGCCGACGGACGGCAGAGTCGGCAAGCGGACCCTGCGCGCGCTGCGCCATGCCCGACGCAGCACGGGCGGCGGCGGGAGCACCGGAGGGGGCGCGCCGATCGGCCCGGTCCGGTTCCTGCGCCCGGTGCCCGGCCCCGCCGGCGACGGGTTCGGCTGGGTCAGCGGGCGCAACCACACCGGCATCGACTTCCCCGCGCCCATGGGCACCTCGATCGGCGCCGCCGGCCGCGGGGTCGTCACGTTCGCGGGCTGGAACTCCGGCGGCTACGGCAACCTCATGGTCGTCCGCCATCGCCTGGGCTACGAGACCTGGTACGCCCACATGTCGGGCTTCGCCGTCGGCGCGGGCGCGTCGGTCGCGGGCGGCGTGCGGATCGGCTACGTCGGATCGACGGGCCGCTCCACCGGGCCCCCACCTGCACTTCGAGGTGCGCCACAACGGCGTGCCGATCAACCCCGCGCCGTACATGCTGAGCGCCACGTCGCTCAAGCTGCTGCCGCGGAGGGAGCCGCTGGACCTCGAGTGCTCGGTCGAGCCGCGGGTGCGGTCGGTCCACTCGAGCGATCCGCGACGCGACGTGCTCGACCCCTGCGCCTGATCGCAAAGCGTTCGGAGCGCCCCGGCTGCGGGTAACACTGTCTCACCTTCACACCAGCCGGTGTGAGGCCCGCATGCGGGACCAGGGCACGGGAGGAGTAACAGTGGGCGACAGGGTTCGAGGGGGGACGACTGTTCTGACGGGGGCCGCGCTGACCGCGCTTGCCGCGCCGGCCGCCGCCGAGGCCGCGGGCGGATCGCCGCCGGCGGGTGGCGGAGCGACCGACCAGGTCCTGATCGGCACGCTGGTAGCCGGCCTCATCACCGGCCTGTTCCTGCTGATGATCGCCCGGCACCGCAGCGGGAAGCTCACGTTCCTGCAGCGCCTGGCCGACTACTCGCAGCGCGTCTCCGGCCTGCCGGGCTGGGCGGCACTGCCGCTGTCGGTGGCCGCCAGCTCGCTGATCATCGCGGTGCTCGGGATGTACTGGGACATCTCGATCCACATCGACGAGGGCCGTGACGCCGGGCCGTTCGCCAACACCGCGCACTACCTGATCATCGTCGGCCTGTTCGGGATCACGGCCGCGGGCATGCTGGCGATGGCGCTGCCCAAGCAGCGCGTGTCGCCGACCTCGCGCAAGCTCCCGAACGACTGGCAGGTGCCGCTCGGCGGCTTCCTGATGTTCATCTGCGCGGGCTTCGCGCTGGCCGCGTTCCCGATGGACGACATCTGGCACCGGATCTTCGGCCAGGACGTGACGCTCTGGGGCCCGACCCACCTCGTGCTGTTCGGCGCCGCGGCGCTGTCCACGATCGGCACCTGGATCCTGCTGGTCGAGGGCATCCGCTCGGCGGAGTTCAACAAGTTCCCGCCCAAGCCCGTCTTCCACAAGGGGCTGCAGATCGCGACGGCCGGCGCGTTCCTGATCGCGCTGTCCACCTTCCAGGGCGAGTTCGACTTCGCGGTGCCGCAGTTCCGGCTCGACTGGCAGCCGATCCTGCTGGCGATGGCCGCCGGCATCGGCCTGGTCGCCGCGCGAATCGCGATCGGCAAGGGCGGCGCGCTCGGCGCAGCGCTGTTCTTCATCCTGATCCGCGGCCTGCTGTCGCTCTGGGTCGGCCCGCTGACCGGCCACACCACGCTGCACTTCCCGCTCTACCTGGCCGAGGCGCTGGTGGTCGAGGCGATCGCCCTGAGCGTCCCGCGCACCAAGCCGATCCGCCTGGGCATCCTCTCCGGCATCGGCATCGGCACGATCGGCCTGGCCGCCGAGGCGGTCTGGGTCGATGCCTGGTACATCCTGCCCTGGCCCCGGGTGATGCTGCCCGAGGCCGCGATCGCCGGACTCGTCACGGCGGTCGCCGCGGGCGTGATCGGCGGCTTCATCGGCCGCTCGCTCGCCTCGCCGTGGGTCCAGCCGGTCACCCGGCCGCGCCTGCTCGTGCCCGCGGCCGCCGCGGTGCTGGTCGGCGTGTTCATCTACGCGGGGCCGATCTCGACCGGCGACCCGGTGAAGGTCACGGCCGAGCTCACGGAGGTCACCCCGGCACCCAACCGGACGGTCGAGATGACCCTGCGGGTCGAGCCGCCGGACGCGGCCGTCGACGCGCGCTGGTTCACGTCGACGTCCTGGCAGGGCGGCGGCAGTGTCGTCGATCGCCTGAGGAACGTCGCGCCGGGCGTCTACGAGACGACCAAGCCGATCCCGGTGTCCGGCGAGTGGAAGACGACGCTGCGGCTGCACAAGGGCAGCGCGGTCCAGGGCGCCCCGGTGTACTTCCCCGAGGACACGGCGATCCCGGCCCCGGCGGTCGAGGCGACGCCCACGTTCACGCGCAACTTCACGCTGGACAAGAAGCTCCTCCAGCGCGAGCAGAAGCCGGACGTGTCGGGCGCGCTGACCGTGTTCGCCTACTTCGTCGTGCTGGGGATCGCGCTCTTCCTGCTCCGGACCCTGGCCAAGGGGCTCCAGCAGTTCGACCGGATCAGCACCGAGCGCGAGATGGAGGCCGGTCCGGCGGTGCACGAGCAGAAGCTCGGAGCGCGCCGGTACGAGCGCTCGGGCGACGGCAACGGCGCCGCGGCCGATTCGGAGGAGCAGGAGGCCGCGCGAAGCGGATCCACGTAGGCGGCCGGCGCCTGGGGCGCTGCTCAGGCCAGCAGCGCGATGACCACCGCGATGACCGCGGCGATGCCGAGCACGGCGGTGGCGGCCGCTTCCTGCCAGTGGTTCTGCCAGAAGGCGGGGTTGGCCTGGTCGCGCGAGTGGAGGCCTTCAGGCGGCTCGCCGACCCAGTCGTTGTCTTCATCCCAGCTGCTCATGCTGGAACAGTGGTACCCAGGCCACACCTTTATGCCACCAGTTCATAGGAGCGGCAGCGCGCCGATGTTAGGCCGGGCCGAATGTGGGGATGCTGGGGGGCATGGGGAGAGGCGAGCGTGCGGGGGCGCTGGCGCTGGCGCTGCTGACAGCGGCGGCGATCGGCGGGTGCGGCAAGCAACCGACCGACGCGGACACGGGCAACGAGAAGGCGTCGAAGACCGTGCGCGTCGAGGCCGTGCACGCGTGGCTCGACCCTGACGGGACCAAGCCCTACGACGACTCCGCGGTCGCGGTCGTGCGCAACACCGGCGACAAGATCGCCGACGGCGTGACGCTCAAGCTGACCTGGCCGAACGGCTACCAGACCAAGCAGGACGAGGCGATCGTCGTCCCGCCCGGCAAGCAGGGAGTGTTCGTCCTCGGCCCGTTCGACGCGCCGCCCGACGTGAAGGGTGAGCCGAAGGCGGAGGTGCTCGTCGACTCGCAGAAGCCGCCCGGCGGCGAGGTGCCGGTCGAGATCGCCGGCTTCAAGCAGTCCGGCTGCTCGCTGTCGGGCACCACGTCCAACACCTTCAAGAAGGCGCACCCGGGCGTGAACGGGCTGGTCGCCGGGATGCGCGACGGCAAGATCGTCACCGGCGGGTCGATCTTCTTCGAGGAGCCCGGCCTGACCCCCGGCGACGACGGCACGTTCAAGGCGACGCTCGAGCCCCTGTGCCCGGAGGGCAAGGTCGACGAGTGGGTCGCGTTCCCGCAGCTGAGCGTCGAGGACCTGCAGAACCCGTAGGGCCGCGGCCGCGGCTCCGCAGCCCACGTTCTCAGGCCAGCCGCATGCCCTCCAGCGCGGCGTGGTCGCCGACCGACTTCGCGAACTCGTCGAAGTCGCGCGCGTAGAGCTGCTGCGGGCCGTCGCACCAGGCGGCGTCGGGGTCCTCGGCGACCTCGACGATGATCCCGTCCGCGCCGACCGCGGCGGCGGCCCGGGCCAGCGGCCCGACCAGGCGCCGATCGCCCGCCGCGTGGGAGGGATCGATGATCACCGGCAGGTGCGTGTGCAGCTTCAGCCAGGGCACCGCGCCGACGTCGAGCGTGAAGCGCATCGCGGTCTCGAAGGTGCGGATGCCGCGCTCGCACAGGATGACCCGCTCGTTGCCCTCCTTGAGCACGTAGTCCGCGGCCATCAAGAGCTCCTCGAGCGTCGAGGACAGACCCCGCTTCAGGAGGACCGGCTTGCCGAGCTTGCCGACCACCTCGAGCAGCGCGTAGTTCTGCATGTTGCGGGCGCCGACCTGCACGACGTCGACGGCCTCGGCCACCGCGTCGGCGTGGACGACGTCGGTCAGTTCGGACACGATCGGCAGCCCGGTCGCCTCGCGGGCCTCGCGCAGGATGTCGAGCCCGGGCGGCCCGAGCCCGCGGAACGAGAACGGCGACGTGCGCGGCTTGAACGCGCCGCCGCGCAGCATCGACGCGCCGCCGTCCGCGACCGCGCGGGCGATGCCGAGCGTCTGCTCCGGGGTCTCGACCGTGCACGGGCCGGCGATCAGGCAGAAGGTCTGGCCGCCGCCGACCGTCCGGCCGTCGAGCGTGAACGAGGTCGGGGCGTGGTGGGACAGCTCGCTGGAGGCCAGCTTGTAGGGGCGGGAGATCGGGATGACCTGGTCGACGCCGGGCATGCCCTCGAGCGCGAGCGCGCGCACGCCCTCCGGGTCGCCGATCGCCCCGATGGCGGTCGTCAGCTCGCCGGGCATCACCTTGGCGTGGACGCCGGCCGCCTCGAGGCGCGTCACGACCGCGGCGATCTGGTTCTCGTCCGCGCCGGGTGTCATCACGACCATCACGCTGCGGAACCTACCCCGGCCGAGTGCACATCGGTAGGTTGCCGGGCCATGGACTACATGCGCATCGCCGACAAGTCCTGGCCGGTGCTACGCCGGTTGATGGGCCTGCACACCGTCGCCTACCGCGCGTCGGGCGGGCGGGTCGGTCACCGCTTTCCGGGCGCTCCGCCGATGCTGCTGCTCGATCACGTCGGGGCCAAGAGCGGCGTGAAGCGCACGACGCCGCTCGTCTACGTGGCGGACGGCAAGGACATCGTGCTGGTCGCCTCCAAGGGCGGGAACCCGAAGAACCCGGCCTGGTACCACAACCTGAAGGCCAATCCCGACACGACGGTGCAGGTCGGCCCGGAGCAGAAGCGCGTGCGCGCGCGGATCGCGAACGACGAGGAGCGCAAGCGGCTCTGGCCCAAGGCGGTCAAGACGTACTCGGGGTACGAGGGCTACCGGAAGCGCACGGACCGCAAGATCCCGCTGATCGTGCTCGAGCCCCGCTAGGGCTGCTTGCCGAGCTGCGGCTGCACGACGTCGCGCACGTAGGACTCGCGCACCTGCGCGGACTGCGTCAGGAGCCAGGCGGTCGAGAGCAGCGTGCGGTCGCCCTTCCCGTCGAGCACCTGATTGACGTAGCTCTCGCGCACGGGCTTCGGCTGGTGCAGCAGCCACTTGGCCTGCGGGTCGTTGGTGGCGTTGGCCGCGGCGTTGGCGACGAAGTCGGGCGCGAGCAGCGCGGTGCGCTCCGTGGACGCCGGAGTCGACACGTCGGCCTCGCACCCGGCCAGCGGGAGGCAGGCGAGGAGGAAGAGGAGCGGGGTGAGGGGGCGGTTGAACGTCAGCCAACCCAGGCTAGAGAATGAAACCTGCGTGCCGGCTAAGGGCAGAGGTTCGGGCCCTGACGTAGCCTCGCGCCCCATGGACTACGAAGAGATCCGCTACGAGGTCGAAGACCACGTACTGACCGTCACCCTCGACCGGCCCGACCGGCTGAACGCGTTCACGCCGACGATGAAGGACGAGCTGATCGCCGCGTTCGACGCGGCTGACGCCGACGATGACGTGCGCGCGATCATCGTCACCGGCGAGGGCCGCGGCTTCTGCGCGGGCGCCGACCTGCAGGCCGGCGGCGAGACCTTCGACTACCGCGCCCGCGGCGTCGACGACGAGGTGCCGCGCGACGGCGGCGGCCAGGTGACGCTGCGGATCTTCGAGTCGGTGAAGCCCGTGATCGCGGCCATCAACGGCCCGGCCGTCGGGGTCGGCGCGACGATGACGCTGCCGATGGACGTGCGGATCGCCTCGGACAGCGCCCGGATCGGGTTCGTGTTCACCCGCCGCGGGATCGTCCCCGAGGCGTGCTCGAGCTGGTTCCTTCCCCGCGTCGTGGGCATCAGCCGGGCGATGGAGTGGGCGGCGACCGGGCGGGTGTTCGACGCCGCGGAGGCGCTCGAGGGCGGGCTGGTGCGGAGCGTCCACCCCGGTGACGAGCTGATCGGCGCGGCGCGCTCGCTCGCCCGCGAGATCGCCGACAACACCGCGCCGGTCAGCGTCGCGCTGGCTCGCAGGCTGATGTGGACGATGCTGGGCGCGGACCACCCGATGGAGGCCCATCGCGCGGACTCGCGCGCGATGGTCGCGCGCGGTCAGTCGGCCGACGCGCGCGAGGGCGTCACCTCGTTCCTGGAGAAGCGACCGGCGGACTTCCCCGACCGCGTGAGCGACGGGCTGCCGCAGATCTTCGGATGATGTGCGCATGAGCGGTCGTTCCGCCCTCACACCCGCCCGCCTGCTCGAGCGCGAGGCCGAGCTCGATGCGGTGCGGCAGGCGGTCGCTCAGGCCAAGGAGAAGGCCGGCGGCCTCGTGCTCGTCGACGGGCCGGCGGGAGCGGGCAAGACCGTCCTGCTCGATGCCGCCCGCAGCGCGGCGCAGGCCCAGGGGTTCCTCTTGCTCCAGGCGCGCGGCGCCGAGCTCGAGCGGGCGTTCGCCTTCGGCGTCGTGCACCAGCTCTTCGACGACATCCTGCGCGGCGGGAAGATCGATCCGACCGGGCTGTTCGCGGGCGCCGCGCGCCTGGCGGCGCCGGTCCTGGACTTCCAGCTCGAGGGGGCGCCCGCCGCGCTGCCGCAGGACCCCTTCGCCGCTCGCCACGCGCTCTACTGGCTGACCGCGAACCTGGCCTCGCACGAGCCGCTGGCCATCCTGGTGGACGACGCCCACTGGGCCGACGACGCGTCGCTCGGTGTGCTCGCCCACATCGCCAACCGTCTGGAGGGGCTGCCGATCGCGCTCGTGACGGCCTGCCGCAGCGAGGAGTCGCTTCCGGCAATCGACGCGATGCGCCGACAGGCGGGCGACGCCGGGACGCTGCTGGGCCCCTCGCCCCTGGGGGAGCAGGCGGCGGCTGCCGTCGTCCGGTCGTTCGTCCCGTCGGCCGGCGACGACCTGTGCCGCGCCTGTCAGCGCGCGTCGGGTGGCAACCCGTTCCTGCTGCAGGAGCTCGCGAAGTGGCTCCGGGACTCCCCGGGCGCCTCGCCCGCCGCAGATCAGGTGGCCGATCAGAGCCCCGAGCGGGTGACGCGCGAGATCGCCGCCCGGCTGGCCAGGGTGCCGATGGCCGCCGCTCGGCTCGCGCGCTCTGCGGCCGTGCTGGGTGACGGCGTACCGCTGCGTCAGGCAGCCGCGCTGGCCGAGATCTCCGACGCCGACGCGTTCGAAGGGGCGGACGCCCTCGTCATGGCCGGCTTCCTACGCAGCGCCCAGCCGCTCGAGTTCCTCCACCCGCTCATCCGCGCCGCGGTCTACGACGCGGAAGGGGCGGCCGCGCGGTCGATGGAGCACGCGCACGCCGCCCGCCTGCTGGTCGACGACGGGGCGTCGCCCGAACGCGTCGCGGCGCAGCTCTTGCGCTCGCTTCCGGCTGCCGAGACGTGGGCGGTCGAGCAGCTCCTGGCCGCCGCTCACCTGGCCGGGACGCGGGGCTCGGCGGACGCGGCCGCCCGCTATCTGCGGCGCGCGCTCGACGAGCCGCCTGTGCCGGCGCTCCGGCCGCGCATCGCGCTGGAGCTGGGCGCCGCCGAGATGGTCGCCTCGGCGAGCGAATCGGCGATCGCTCATCTCCGGGAGGCGCTCAACGGCGACCTCGAGCCCGAGCAGCGCCTGCGCGCCACGATCCTGCTCGCCGCCCGGCTGGCCCAGAGCCACCGCCCCGCGGAGGCGGCCGACCTGATCGAGGAACAACTCGAGGCGCTCGCCGGCCGTCCCGAGCTGTGCGCGACCGCGGAGGCCGCGCTGGTGAACGTGACGCGCCCCTACGAGACCCGGGCCCGTGCGGTGCCCGTGGTCGAGCGGCTGCGCCGCAGGGTCGAGAACGAGGACGAGCGCGACCCCGCCGTCCTCAGCGCGATCTCGGTGGAGATGGTGATGGCCGCGGAGCCCGCCGATCGGACGCGCCGCGTCGCCCAGCGGGCGCTGGACGGATTCGACTGGGCCCGCATGGGCTGGGACTGGTCGGGTTACCTCGCCTCCCGCATCCTCGTGCGAGTCGACGACTTCGACGGAGCACTCCGCGCGCTGAACAGCGGGGCCGACGCGGCCCGTGCACGGGGCTCGGCGGTCGAGCTGGGCGGCGCGCTCGCGTTCCGCGCCGAGCTCAACCTCTTGATCGGCGACCTGGCGAACGCGGAGGTCGACGCGCGGACCGTGCTCGAGATCGCGTCCGGCTCGGGCGGGCACGCGGCCGAGGCGTTCGCCGTGACGTGGCTGACCGAGGCGCTCACGGAGCAGGGCAAGCTCGATGAAGCGGAGAGCGTGCTGGAACAGGCGGCGACCGCGGGGGAGGCCACCCGGGTCTTCGCCACCGCGCAGCTCCTGTTGGCCCGTGGGCGACTGAGGGTCGCGCAGGGGCGCGTCGACGAGGGCATCGAAGACCTTCGCGAGTCGGGACGGTGGTCGCTGGAGACCGACGTCATCAACCCGGCGAGCGGCGCCTGGCGCTCAGAGCTGGCGCACGCGCTCGTCGGTGTCGGTCAGACGGTGGAGGCCCGGCGCCTGGCGGACGAGGAGCTCGAGCTCGCTCGACAGGTCGGTGCACCGCGCACGCTCGCCATCGCCCTCCGCGCCGCCGCTCGCGTCGAGAGCGGCGACAAGGAGATCAAGCTGCTGCGTGAGGCGATCGGTCTGGTCGAGAACTCGCCCGCGCTGCTCGAGCGCGCCCGGTGCCATGCCGCCCTCGGCGCGGTGCTGCGGGGCACGATCGACCCGACCGAGGCACGGGAGCCACTCCGCGTGGCCGTCGACCTGGCCAGCCAGTGCGGGGCGCGTCCCCTGGAGAACTGGGCACTCGAGCAGCTGCGGGCGACCGGGGCCCGGCCGCGCCGGAAGGCGGCGACCGGCGTGGACGCACTGACCGCGAGCGAGCGGCGCATCGCCGAGCTGGCCGCGGAGGGCCGGCGCAACCGCGAGATCGCCCAGGGTCTGTTCGTCACGACCCACACCGTCGAGTTCCACCTGCGCAACGCGTACCGAAAGCTCGGGATCAGCAACAGAGCGGGGCTTCGCACCGCACTGGGCTGACCGGGCCGGTCAGCGGCCTCGCGCTAGCAGCCGCCGACCCCGGCCATGTCGTTGCTCACGGCCCGCGCCTTCTTCGCTCCCGGCTTGCGGTAGTCGAAGCCCGAGCAGTAGTAGAACGACAGGAGCGACGCCCGGTCGAGCTTGATCTTGTCCCACTTGCCGACGGCGGTCGGCTCGATGTAGTCGAACGAGGTCGCCTGCAACGGGTCGGGCACGCGCTTCTTCACCGACCGCCGCGACTCGCCCTTGTGCTTCAGGTAGCGGTCGAGCCAGCGCTGCGTGTACGCGCTCGACAGCGCCTGGCCGTAGCGGCTCGCCGGCAGCACGTACGCGATGTCCGTGTACTCCAGGTGCGTCGAGGCCCGGGGGACGACCATCATCGAGTCGACGCCCGACTCCTTCCACTTGGTGAAGCCGGTGGCCAGCTCGCGCTTCGGGTCCGGGCCCTGGTTCGGCGGGCCGGGCGACGGTGTCAGCGACGACCCGTTGTTCAGGAAGTACGGCTGAACGTTGAACCCGTACTCGGACTGGATCCCCAGCGACGGCACGACGGGCTTGACCTCCGGCACCGACGCGGTACCCGACCCCGACGACCCGGACGACAGCTTGTCGAGCGCCACCGCGGTCTGGACGCGCGGGTCGATGCCCTGCACGTAGGACACGGCGAACGCGCCCAGCGAGTGCCCGATGATCGCCACCCTGGTCGTGCGCCCGCGGGTGACGGTCTTCCTGTCCTTGCTGCGGTCGAACAGCTTCCAGTACGGGTTGAAGTTGTTGACGTTCGCGTCGCTCGCGTTCCGGTTCTTGTACGGCTTGCCGGGTGTCGAGAGGAAGAACGAGAGGGCGTCCTGGGTGCCGAACACGAAGTTCGACCCCTGCTGCGCCGGCACGCCCGGGCAGCCGAACTGCTCCTGGTCCTGCGGCTCGGAGAACGGGTTGCAGAACGGCAGCGCGTTGACCTGGTCGTTCTCGTGGGGGAGGGTCTCGGACGTGCCCTGGCCCTGCACGTCGTAGGTCAGGACGACGTAGCCGCGCTCGGCCAGGTCCTGGGCCAGCCACCAGTACATGCGCTCGGACCCCTGGATCGACCCGGTGGTGATGACGACGCCGGGGTACGGCGGCTTCAGCTTCGCGCCGGTGTAGGGGTCGCGCGCACCCGGCAGCGGCGCGAACACGTCGCCCCGGATCAGCGCGCCGTAGCGGTTGGTCCACGCCACGCGCGTGATCTGCCCGCGCGTGCCGTCCCAGCCGCGGCGCAGGGGGTTGCCGCCGTTCCAGCCGGGGAACACGTTGCCGGGCGTGAGCGCCAGGCGGTTGGGCTGTGCGGCCTGCTCGGCGAGCTGACGGATGCCGTTCTCCGTGTGCTCGGCCAGCAGCGCCTGCGTGAAGTTCGGGTTGTTGAGCTGCCCGCCCGGCCCGGTCTGGCGCCCGTAGGCGTCGGCGACGTTCTGGCTGTCGCGCTGGATGAACTCGGGCGACCCGGGCTCCGGGCCCGCGGCGGCGGCCGGCGCCGCGAAGATCAAGCTGGCGAGAACCGCCGGCACCATGCGGCGGCCCGTATCCCTCAACGACATCCCGAGTACCCCTTCCCGGTCAAACGCGCGTCCTGTCCCGTTCGGCCTGTTCCCCTCAGCCCGGCGCCCTGAAACATCTCGCCGATCTGTTGCGCGGCTAGGCTGCTTCTGAGCTTTCCCCCCTGAGGTAGAGGAGACCCCCAGTGCGCAAGCCCGCCCTCACCGCGCTCGCGGCGACCATCGCCGTGTGCGGAATGGCCGCCGCGCCCGCGTCCGCCAAGACCGTCTGGCTGTGCAAGCCGGGCCAGAAGAACAACCCGTGCGAGCCCAGCCTGGCGACCACCCACGTGTCGCCCAGCGGCGAGAAGGGCTCGCGTCGAACGGGTCAAGCGCACCGCCCGGCCCGAGGTCGACTGCTTCTACGTCTACCCGACCGTGTCCGACGACGAGGGGCTCCAGGCCGACCGGTCGATCGACCCCGAGATGCGGTCGATCGCGCTCTACCAGGCCGCGCGCTACTCGCGCGACTGCCGCGTCTTCGCTCCGGCCTACCGGCAGATCAGCCTCAGGGGGCTCCTCGACCCGACCGCGATCACCGGGAAGATGCGCGCGACCGCCTACGCCGACGTGCGCGACGCCTGGCGCGAGTACCTGCGCAAGTACAACAAGGGCCGCGGCGTCCTGCTGATCGGCCACTCCCAGGGCACGTACGTGCTGCGCGCGCTGATCCCGCGCGAGATCGACGGCAAGCCGTCGGTGCGCAGGCGGGTGATCGCGGCGTACCTGCTCGGCGGCAACGTGCTGGTCAAGAAGGGCGAGGACGCCGGCGGCGACTTCAAGAACGTCCCGGCCTGCCGGCTGAACACCCAGATCCACTGCGTCGTGGCCTACTCGATCTTCAACGCGCCGGTGCCGGAGGACGCGCGCTTCGGGCGGTCGACGGACTCGAAGACCGAGGTGCTGTGCACGAACCCGGCGAACCTGAAGGGCGGCAGCGGCAAGCTCGACACGATCCAGCCCGCCGCGCCATTCGCACCGGGCACGACGATCGGCATATTGACCGCGTCGATCGGCTTCAGCCTGCCGAATGTCTCGACGGCCTGGATCGAAGCCGACGACGCGTTCCGCGCGCGCTGCGTCAACGAGGGCGGGGCGAACGTCCTGCAGACCGCGCCGCTGAACGGCGCGCCCACCCTGAACGCGCTGCCCGACCAGGGCTGGGGGCTGCACCTGACCGACGCGAACCTGCCGCTGGGCAACCTCGCGGCGCTGTTCAGGCGCCAGATCACGTCCTACCGGAACGAGCAGGTGGCCGAGTAGGGGCGAATTCACGCATGCTCGGCCAGCTACGCACGCTCACCTCTGCTCCAGGTGGTCGATGATCAGCGCGGTGACGGCGTCCGGGTGCTGCACGTTGGCCATGTGCGCCGCGTCCTCGATGACCTCCAACCGGGCTCCCGGGATCAAGCCGGCGATCGTGCGCTGGTGCTCGGGCGGCGTCGACGGGTCGTCGGTGGCGGAGATGACGAGCGTCGGGGCCTCGATCCGCCGCAGGTCCTCGCGCATGTCCATCCGCTCGATCGCGCCGCAGCAGCAGGCGTAGCCCTCGGGCGGCGACGCGACCAGCAGGCGGCGCAGCCAGGCGAGGTCTTCCGGGCGATCCTCCGCGTACGCCGGCGTCAGCCAGTTCCGGACGACACCGTCGGCGATCGGCTCCGTACTGCCCGCCTCGCGGACGGCGCGAGCACGCTCGCCCCACGGCGCGTCCGGGATGTACGCGGACGTGCACATGGGAACCAGGCGATCCACGCGCTCCGGGGCGTGGGCGCCCATCCACAGCGCGACCATGCCTCCCAGCGACACACCGCCGACGTGGGCGCGGTCGATTCCCAGCCGGTCCATCAGCGCGACGGTGTCGCGGCCCAGGTCGGCGATCTCGTACGGACCTGGCGGCTCGGGGGACGAGCCCTCGCCGCGGTGGTCGTAGCGGACGACCCGGAAGCGCTCGGCCAGCGCGGCGACGTTCCGGTCCCACACCTCGGTCGAGGTGCCGAGCGACGGGCCCAGCAGCAGCGGCGGCGCGTCTTCCGGACCGTCCACGACGTGGTGCAGGCCGGCGCTCACGCCGGCGGCGCGCTCCTGTTCCTGTGGCATCGCGCTCAGGATCGTGGCATCAGCCGGGGACGCGCAGGTTCAGTGGTGGCGCGGTTGCCGCCGCTCGGCACCGCGGAGATGATGAGCCCGTGCGTACCGCTCGGGTCGGTCCCTGGATCGCAGTAGCGCTGACCGCCCTGCTCGGGGCCGCGGCGATCGTCCTCGACGCCCTCACGTCGCGCTCCGTCGACCCGGCGTGGACATTGTTCGTCTTCCCGCTGGCGATCGTCATGTCCTCCGGGCGTCGGCGTCGTGCTGGCGACCCGGGTGCCGGGCAACCCGATCGGCTGGCTGCTCCTGGCCAACGGGATCGTCCTGTCCGGCATCGGGCTCGCCAGCAGCTACGCGGCCTACGGCGAGTTCGAGAACCCGGGCGGAGTGCCGGGCACCGACTGGGCGGTCCTGTACAGCGAACAGACATGGCCGCTGCTGTTCGCGCCGTTCGCGGCCATCGCCTTCGTGTTCCCGGACGGGCACCTGCCCTCGCCCCGCTGGCGCCCGGTGGCGATCGGTGCGGCGGTGTCGTTCGCGCTGCTCCAGCTGGGTGCGCTGCTCGAGGACAGCCCGCAGTACCCCGAGGCCTATTCCGGCGTGACGAGCCCGCTGGCCGGGGTGCCGGACGCGGTGGTGATCCCGCTGCTCACGATCGGCGGGTTGGGCATGCTGGCGAGCCTGTTCGCCGCGGCGGCGGCGGTCATCGTCCGCTACCGCCGCTCGACCGGCATCGAGCGGGCCCAGCTCAAGCTCGTCGCCTGGGCGGGCATGCTGATCCCGGCCGCGGTCGTGGCGGGCTGGGTCGAGGCGCTCACCTCCGACCCCGGCTCGGATGTCGCCACCGTGATCGGCCTCGTCGCCGTGCTGCTGGCCGTGCCGCTGGCGATCGGCGTCGCGGTCATGCGCTACCGCCTCTACGACGTCGACCGGCTGATCAACCGCACGCTGGTCTACGCGGTGCTCACGGCGCTGCTGGCGCTGACCTACGCCGCCGTCGCGCTCGGGCTCGGTGTCGCCCTGGGCGGCGGGGCGACGCTTCCGACCGCCGCCGCGACGCTCGCCGTCGCGCTCCTCTTCGGCACCCTGCGCTCGCGCGTGCAGCAGGTCGTCGACCGGCGCTTCAGCCCGGACCGCTACCACGGCCTGCGCCACGTCGAGCAGTTCCTCGCCGATCTCCGGGCGGGGCGCGCGGCGCCCGAGGCGATCAGCGCGGCGCTGTCGGAAGCGCTCCGCGACCCGTCGGTCGAGGTGGTGTTCGACATCGGGGAGGGCGACCTGCTGGTCGACGCACGCGGCAATCCCGCGGATGCGTCGCCGGGGCCTGGGCGGGCCGTCACCCCGGTGCGCCGGGCCAGCCTCTCGCTCGGCGCCGTCGTGCACGACGCGGCGCTGGCGGAGCGGCCGGACGTGCTCGAGAGCGTGATCGACGCGGCCGGGCTCGCGATCGAGATCGCCCGCCTCCGGGCCGAGGTCGCCCACCGCCTGGCCGAGGTGGAGCAGTCGCGCGCGCGGATCGTCACCGCTGGCTACGAGGAGCGCCGCCGGATCGAGCGCGACCTGCACGACGGAGCGCAGCAGCGGCTCGTGTCGATCGGCCTCGGGCTCCGCAACGTCCAGGGCCGGCTGCCGGCCGGCGACGTCGCCGTGCACGAGTCGCTGGACCTGGCCGTGGCCGGGCTGGCCGAAGCGATCGAGGACCTGCGCGAGCTCGCCCGCGGGGTGCGGCCCGCGTGCCTGGACGACGGGCTGGCCCCGGCCCTTCGCGAGCTGGCCGAACGGTCGCCGTTGCCGACCGAGGTCCGCGCGACCGCGGAGCGCTTCGACGAGGGCATCGAGGCCGCCGCCTACTTCGTGGCCAGCGAGGCGCTCACGAACTCCGCCAAGTACGCGCAGGCGTCCCGGGTGCTGGTCACGGCCGAGCGGCGCAACGGGACGCTCGTCCTGTCGGTGAGCGACGACGGCGTCGGCGGCGCCGCCCCCTCCGACCGCTCCGGCCTGGCCGGGATCAGCGACCGCGTCACCGCGCTCGGGGGCAAGGTGAGCGTCACCAGCGCGCCCGGCAGCGGAACGGACGTCAGAGCGGAGCTGCCGTGCGAGTCGTGATCGCCGAGGACCAGGCCCTGTTGCGGGAGGGCCTGGCCCAGCTGTTCGCGGGCGCCGGGCACGAGGTGATCGCAACGGTCGAGGACGCCGACCGCCTGCGCGCGGCCGTCGCCGCCGACGAGCCCGACCTGGTGGTGGCGGACGTGCGGATGCCGCCGACGTTCACCGACGAGGGGCTGCGGGCGGCGCGCTGGGTCCGCGACGCGCACCCATCCGTCGGCGTGTTCGTGCTCTCGCAGCACATCGAGACCTCCGGGGCGGTCGGGCTCGTGTCGGAGGGCGGGTTCGGCTACTTCCTCAAGGACCGCGTCCTCGACGTCGGCGAGTTCCTGGAGGCCGCCGAGCGCGTGGCCCGGGGCGGCTCGGCACTCGACCCGAAGGTGGTCGCGGCCCTGGTCGGGGCGGACCGCTCCGACGGGCTGGCGGAGCTCAGCCCGCGGGAGCGCGAGGTTCTGTCGCTGATGGCCGAGGGCCTGACCAACAGCGGCATCGCGTCGCGGCTCGTGCTGACCGAGCGAACGGTCGAGAGCCACGTCCGCAGCGTCCTGATGAAGCTGCGCCTGCCCGAGGGCGACGACGCGCACCGGCGCGTGCTCGCGGTCCTGGCCTACCTGCGCGCCGCCGCGACTCCGTAGTAGCACCGAGAAGCGAAGCCGGTGCTGGCGCTGCGCGAGTCGGGTGGTGGCCTCGATGTCCGCCGCTCCGCGGCGGTGGGAGGTTCGGGTGGACAACGATTCCTCGAAGGGAGCAGCAATGCAGACCTCAGCCACCACCCGCCCCGCCGTCGACGTCGGTCCCCGGTCCTCGCGGCCCGGCCTGGCGCTCGTACTGGCCATCCTGTCCGTGCCCGGATCGACGCTTGCGTGGGACCTGCCGGCCGGGGGGCTCTGGATCGGGCTGCCGCTCGGGATCGCCGCGATCGTGCTCGGCGTCCGCGCGCGGCGCGACCGGGTCCCCGGGACCGGCGCGAAGATGGCGACCGCCGCGATCGTGCTGGCTGGGCTGGCGATCGGCCAGATGGCGATCTGGACCGCCGTCTCGCTCTTCAGCTAGGCGGCGTGCCGGGCGGGGTGGGGCTACCCGTACCCGCGCGCGGCCTGTAGGCCGTATAGGACGCGGGCCCGGTCGGACTTAGCGTCGTGAGTGTCACCGATCTCCCCTCCGAAAGGCCACTCATGACCACCACCGAGACACCCACCCCGCCGCCCGTCGTCAACGTCCCGATCGAGCACCGCCGCAAGTCGCGCGCCGTCCCCGTCACCGTGGGGGCGGCGCTCGCCACGTTCGGCAGCTTTCTCGCGCTCGCCGGTGGCGGCGTGCTCGCCGTAGCGGGCGACGACGGCACCATCGGCTCGGGCGACCGCCACGACGTATCGACGAACACGTCGGCGCTCGTAACGGGCACCGCCAAGCTCGACGCCGTCGACGACCTCGAGTCCGCGCTCGGCGAGGCGAAGCTCGGCGTGACCGTGACCACCAAGGACGACGCGCCGCCCAAGTTCGTAGGCATCGGCCGCGCGGCGGACGTCGACCGCTACCTCGCGGGCGTGGACATAGAGCGCGTGACCGACGTCCACACCGACGACTACGACCTGGAGACGAAGCGTGAGGGCGGAACCCGCTCGGCGACCGCCCCGGGCGAGCAGTCCTTCTGGGTCGCCCAGGACACCGGCCGCCGGGCCGACATCGACTGGAAGGTGCGCGACGGCAGCTACAAGGTCGTCGTGATGAACGCCGACGGCAGCCGCGGCGTCAAGGCCGACGGCCACGTCGAGGCCGGGCTCGCGTACCTCTCGACCGCCGCGCTGACGGCCCTGCTCCTCGGCCTCATGTCGCTGGGCGGCGGGATCGCGCTGATCGCGCGCAACTCGAGCGTGCAGGCGTAAGCGGCGCGTGCTGGGAGACCGACCGGTTACATTCCGCGGCCATGAGGCGGGGGATCGTCATGGCCGCGGTTGTAACCGGTGCGCTCAGCTGCGTCGCCCCGGCGTCGGCGCACGTCGAGCGCCCCAGCTACTGGCCGGACCCTGCGCCCGACACGTCGATCACGCCGGCGACCGGCGGCCAGGTCCCGAAGTCCCGCCCGCTCATCACGGCGCTGCGCAAGAGCGCTCCGGGCCAGACCCGCGTCGTGTGCCAGTCCGGCTCGATGAACCGGCTCAAGCGTTCGGTTCGCAAAGCACGCAAGGACGGCTACCTCGTCCGCCCATCGGACCGCCGCCAGCTGAGCGCCGACGATGCGCGCCGCCTGCTCCGGGTCAACGAGCGGCTCCGCAAGCTCTGCCGTTTCCGCGAGATCCAGAAGGCGGTCAACGCGTCGCGGCAACAACGACCGCGTCGTCGTGATGCCCGGCCTGTACCTCGAGCCCACGGCGCGCGCGGCCCCGACCCACGACACCGCCTGCGACAAGTACCGCACGAACGGCGACCGGCCGGGGCAGGACGGCACCGCGCTCTCCTACGCCTTCCAGGTCCACTGCCCGAACGATCAGAACCTGATCGCGGTCATCGGCCGTGAGGAGGGCAAGGAGCCGGCGCCGATCCCGCCGCGCGAGAACCGCCACGGCATCCCGGACCTCGGCAAGTGCATCCGCTGCAACCTCCAGATCGAGGGGTCGGGGGTCAACGCGGACGACGTGGCCATCGACGCCGGGGACCACACGAAGGGCGACGGCGGCCCGAACGGCGTCGGCACCGTCAAGGACGTCGCGATCCGCGCCGACCGCGCTGACGGCTTCGTCCTGAAGAACGTCAAGGTCCGGCACGCCAAGGAGCACGGCATCTACGTGCTCGAGTCCGACGGCTACCTGCTGACGAACTTCAAGGCCTACTACAACGGCCTCTACGGAACGCTGACCTTCGTCGAGGATCACGGTGTCACGCAGCACTGCGAGGCCGCCGGCCACGGCGACTCCGGGGTCTACCCGGGAGCCGCGGTGGAGTCCGGCGCGCAGCGGCCCGAGGGAACGGAGTTCCGTTACAACCAGCAGATCCGCTTCTGCGACCTCCACCACAACATGGCGGGGTACTCGGGGACCAACGGCAACGCCGTCCACGTCCACCACAACCGGATCTACGACAACGCCCTCGGGCTGCAGACCGACGTCGTCACCGGCGCCGGCCATCCCGGTTACCCGGGCGACTCGATGCTGATCGAGCGCAACCTCTTCTACTCGAACAACTTCAACGTCTACGAGGCGGACTCGACCGTCAACCCGGCGTTCCCCTTCCCGGTCGGCACGGGCATGTGGATCGCCGGCGGCAACTTCCACCAGGTCCGCAACAACCACTTCTACGACAACTGGCGCCGCGGCACGATGCTGTTCAGCGTGCCCGACCAGCTCGTCTGCGGCGAGGCCGCCGGCGGCAACCAGCAGGCTGGGTGCAACCCGAACGGCCAGACGACGTCGTTCAACAACAGCCAGTTCGACAACTGGATGGGCGTGCGGCCCGACGGGACTGCGGATCCGAACGGGATCGACTTCTGGTGGGACCCGTACCCCGGCACGACGGGCAACTGCTGGTGGGACAACCATCCCGGGCCGGGCCAGCAGCAGATCACGAGCGACCCCGGTGGCCTGCCCGACTGCGAGAACGGGACGAAGCCGGAGGAGAGCGTCGGCACGGGCAACCCCAAGCAGACGGGCGAGCTGCTCAGCTGCGTCGCCGCGTTCGAGACGCGTAACTTCGACCCGAACGGGCCGTGCCCCTGGTTCAAGACGCCGCCCGAGCCGCAGCCCGGCGGTGGTTCGCAGGCGAGTGCGGGCGCGACCGATGCGTTCACGCCCGTCGTGAAGGCGCGGGCACCGGCGGCGAAGCGTCCGATCGATCGCCGCAGCGACTTCAGCGCGGTGTCCTGCGCGGAGTGGAACGCCGCGGGCGCCGAGGACCGGGCGTGGATCATCCAGAAGCTGAAGGAGTACCTCGGCGGCGCTGTCGTCGACGGCGAGCGCATAGTCGGCTACGGGGACACCCTGACCGACGAGCAGGCGGCCTCGCTGTTCGACACCTGGTGTCCGAACAGCTACGCGGACGCGTTCGTGCTCTACAAGCTGTACTCGTACGCCGCCGCGGTCTCCAAGGCGCGCTAGGGGTAGCGCTCGCCGAGCGCCACGACCCCGGCGGCGCCTGCCGCTCGTGCGTCGACCTTCTCGACCTTCACGAGCTCCTCCCGCCCGCCGCCGCCGGAGATGCCGACCGCCAGCACCGGCCCGACTCCCGGCGCGTAGAGCTTGTACTCCACGACGTCGGGCTCGAGCGGCGTCGTGTCCTTCGTCAGCAGCGCCTTGTCGTAGTGGCCGGCGGGGACCTCGACCTGCTCACCGACGCTCAGCACCTCGCCGTTGTCCTCGGCCTCGCCCCGGTAGTACTCCTGCCGGTAGGCCATGCCGTCGGCGGGCTCGGCGGGGATGGCGATCCCCGGCTCGGCGCCGTCCACGCCGGCCTCCCATGATCCGGCCGTGGACGTGACCTTCCCGTTCTCGTACTCGGCGGTCTGCTCGCCCATGTACCAGACGTTTCCGTCCCGGTCCTGCGCGTACCAGTCGAACGTGTCCTCGACCACTTGCCCGCGGCGAGAGACCGTGTCGCGCACGACCCGCGCGGTCACGCCGTTGGCGATCCGCCTGGTGCGTGTCGTCGCGGTGACGACGACGTCGAGTACCCGGCCCTCCTCGTCGGGCTCTCGGTACGTCCAGCGGGTGCGCGGCGCCATCGGCCAATAGCGGTTGTCGACGTCGGCCGTGAAGCCGGCCGGGTCGATGTCCACGTGCTCCCCGCCGCGGGGCAGGTCGCTCCCTGCCGGCGACGATTCCTCCCCGTCGTCGCCGCAGCCCGCGAGCAGCGCGAGCGCTGCGAGTGCGGCTGCTGGCACGCGGCGCATCGGCCCGGGTCAGCGACCCGCCTCCGCCACCAGCGCGTCCAGGTCGACCTCGCCGTCCATGACCAGGGCCCCGTGGCCCTGCTCGTCGCGGGGCCACTCGTCCCACGGCCGGTCCCACGCCAGCTCCAGGTCGTTCCCGTCGGGGTCCGAGATGTAGATGGCCAGGTGGGTCCCGTGGTCGGTCACCTGCCGCAGTGGCCAGTCGACCTCGCGCAGCCGTCTGACCGCGTCGCCCAGCGACGCGCGCGTGGGGTAGAGCAGGGCCACGTGGTGCAGCCCGGTGACCCCGTCGGGCTGCGGGTCGGCGCCCTTCGACAGCCACGTGTTGAAGCCCAGGTGGTGGTGGTAGCCGCCGGCGGCGACGAACAGGATGTCGCCGGTCGTGCCCCAGCCCGGGACGTCGCGCGCCTCGAACACGACGTCGAAGCCCAGCACGCCGACGTAGAAGTCGCGGGTGCGGTCGATGTCGGCGGTGCGCAGGTGGACGTGGCCGATGCGGACGCCCGGGTCCACGGGGCGCGGGGCCGGCCCGTGGGGAACGATGTTGCCTTGCTCGTTGCTCATGCCCTAACGATTGCGCGCCGGGCAAGCGGGCCTCAGACCGGCACGCCCGGCGAGCGCTCGGACGAGGCGTGCAGCGATCCGTTCGCGCGCCGCTCCTCGTCGGCCTCGATGAACTTGAGCCACAGCTCGCTGCGCGTCGGGAACGGGGCGATGGCGTGCGCCAGCGTCTGCAGCGGGACCTGTCCGACGACCGCGATCGTCGCCGCCTGGAGCATGTCGGACACGTCGACGCCCACGAACGTGACGCCGACCAGCACGTCGCGCTCGGTATCGACGACGAAGCGGGTGGTCCCGGGCTCGTTGCGGCCGTGGAAGCTCGCGCCGGCCGTCCCCGACGTGTTCAGGTCGATCGCCTCGGCGGCGATGCCCGCGTCCCGCGCGCCCTCGAGCGTGTACCCCACCGCGGCGACCTGCGGCTCGGTGAACACCACCCGCGGCGCCTTGGAGTCGTCGGATATCGCGGCGACGCTCTCGCCCAGGATCCGGTCGGCGGCGAGGCGGCCCTGGTACTTGCCCGAGTGGGTCAGCAGGGAGCGGCCGTTGACGTCGCCGATCGCGTAGAGCCAGTCGTGGCCGGGCACCCGCATGTCGCGGTCGACCTCGATCGACCCGCCGGGCTCGAGCCCGACGGTCTCGAGCCCCAGGTCGTCGGTCAGCGGATGCCGGCCGACGGCCGCGAGCAGCGTGTCCCCGGACACCGTCGTGCCGTCCTCCAGCTCGACGGTGACGCCGTCGCCGCCGCGCTCGACCTTCGTCGCCTTGCAGCCGGTGTGCACCTCGATCCCGAGCTTCTCGAACGCGTCGGCCAGCTCGCGGCTCGCGTACTCCTCCTCGCGCGGGATCAGGCGGTCGAGCGCCTCGATCACCGCCACCTCGCTGCCGAGCGTCCGCCAGGCCTGCGCCATCTCGACGCCGACGACGCCGCCGCCGAGCACGACCAGCCGCTCCGGCACCTCGGAGGCCGTCGTCGCCTCGCGGTTGGTCCACGGGTCGGCCTCGGCCAGCCCCGGGATCGGCGGGAGCGCGGCGCCGGTGCCGACCGCGACGATCACCGCGTCGCGGGCGATCAGGATGTCGTCCCCGGCGCGTACCCGGCGTTCGCCGTCCAGGCGGCCGCCCTCACGTATCAGCTCGATGCCGTTCGATTCGAGCCAGGGCAGCTGGCCCGAGTCGTCCAGGTCGTGGATGACCTCGTCGCGGCGGGCGAGCGCGGCCGGGACGTCCGGCTCGCGCCCGGCGGCCTCACGCGCGCCGGGCACGCGCGCGATCTCGTCGAGCGCCTGCTGCGGGCGCAGCAGCGCCTTCGACGGCATGCACGCGTAGTACGAGCACTCACCGCCGACCAGGTGCCTCTCGACGAGCGCGACGCTCTTGCCGCCGCGCTTCCCCAGGCGCCCCGCGGCGATCTCGCCGGCCGGGCCGCCGCCGACCACCACTACGTCGAATTCACGTTCCATGCGCGGCATTCTCGCGCTTGCGGCCGGTTCAGGCAGCGAGCGGGGGTCGATCCCGGCGCGCGTCGGCCCGGCTGATCGCTCGCTTGCCCCATCGCGCCGCCTCGGCGAACTCGATCAGCCGCGCGAAGTAGGACTCGATCGGCGGCGGCCCGAACCCCAGCTCCGCCCGCGACCGCGCGTCGTCGAACTCCACCTGCATGTCGAAGTACTGCGCGTAGAGCGCGGCCTGATCGCCACCGACGGCCAGGTCCCGGCCGACCTCCACCAGCGGCGGCCGTTCGCGGCCCATCGCCGCGCAGGTCAGCGTGACGAGCCGCTCGGCCGTCGGCGCGCCGGCTCCGGCCGTGGCGTGCAGGACGCCGCCCTCCGATCCGCGGGCCAGCGCGTGCGCGATCACGTCGGCGACGAAATCGACCGGCACGATGTCGGCCCGCGCGTCGGGCAGCGCCGGGACCTCGCGGAGCAGGCCCCGCGCGAACGCGCGCAGCGGCCAGTAGATGACGTTGAACGCGGGCGTCCAGCCACTGTCGGACTCGCCGACGACGATGCTGGGGCGGACCACGGTCACCGGCAGCCGGTCCGCGAGCCCGCGGACCATCAGCTCGGCTTCGGCCTTGCTCTGCTCGTAGGTGTTGCGGAAGTCCTGCCCGACCAGGAGGTCGTCCTCGGCGAACCGCCCGCGGTGTCGTCCCGCGACGTAGGCGGTCGACACGTGGACGACTCGGTCGAGCGTTCCGCGGCGGTCGACCTCCTCGGCCAGCTCCATCACCCGCCGCGTGCCGACCACGTTGATCGCGCGCGCATCGTCCAGCGACAGCGACCATGCCACCGACGCCGCGCAGTGCACGACCGCGGTGACCTCGCGCGGGAGACGGTCGGCGTCGCGCCGCGACAGGCCGAGCCCCCGCGCCGTCAGCTCGCCCGGCACGGCTCGCGCGAGCTCGCGGAGCGGCGGCGCCACGCCGGCGGTGTCGAGCACGGCCGCCAGCCGCCGGTCGGCCGCCGCCTGGTCGGGCGCGCGCACGATCGCGTCGACGCGATCGCCGCGCTCGAGCAGGCGGACCAGCGTCTCCAGCCCCAGGAAGCCGGTCGCCCCGGTCAGCAACACGCTCACGACGCGACCTCGGCCACCGCCGGCGCCGGCAGCGCGGCCCCGATCGCGTGGAAGCCGCCGTCGACGTGCAGGATCTCCCCGGCGATGCCGCGCGCGAGGTCCGACATCAGGAAGCAGACCGCGTCGGCCACCGGGCCCGGGTCGGTGACGTCCCAGCCGAGCGGCGCCCCGTCGCGCCACGCCGATGCCAGCCGGTCGAACCCCGGGATGCCGCCCGCCGCGAGCGTCTCGATCGGCCCGGCGGACACCAGGTTGACGCGCACGCCCCGCGGCCCCAGGTCGCGGGCCAGGTAGCGCGACACCGACTCCAGGGCGGCCTTCGCCACGCCCATCCAGTCGTACGCCGGCCAGGCGACGGCGGCGTCGAAGTCGAGCCCGACCACGCTCGCCCCGCGCTCGGCGTCGAACAGCGGCAGCACCGCCTCGGTGAGCGCCTTCAGGGAGAACGCGCTCGTGCGGAAGGCCGCCGTCGCGCTGTCGGCGGGCGTGGCCAGGAACTCGCCGCCGAGAGCGTCGGGCGGCGCGTGGGCGATCGCGTGCAGGACACCGTCGACGCGGCCCCAGCGCCTGTCGAGCTCCGCGCGCAGCGCCAGCAGGTCGTCCTCGTTGTTCACGTCCAGCTCGAGGACGTCGGGCACCTGGGGCAGCGCGCGCGCCGCGCGCTCGGTCATGCGCCGCGCCCGCCCGAATCCCGTCAGGACGACCTCGGCGCCGAGCTCCTGGGCGCGCGAGGCGGCGTGCCACGCGATCGAGTCGCGCGTCACCACGCCGGTGATCACGAGCTGCTTGCCGGCCAGCATGATCAGAGCGGGATCGGCACGAAGCCGTTGGCGGGTGCGGCCTCGATGCCGGCGAGCGCGTCGTCGCGGCGCCAGACCACATCGACGCGGGCACGTACGACGACGGCGTCGTGCTGGTTCACGATGCGCAGCCCGATCGCCACGAGCCCGGCGCCGTCGTCGATCGGCGCGCACGACTCGATCGACCCGCGGACCCTGATCGTGTCGCCCACGCACACCGGCCGCTTGAACACCGCGTCGCCGACGCGGCGCAGGGCGACGACGCGCTCGGGATCGAACGGCAGCAGCCCGACGCCGTAGGACAGGACGAGCAGGCCGTGGGCGATCCGCTCGCCGAACCGGCTCGACGCCGCCCACACGGCATCCGTGTGCTGGGGGTGCCAGTCGCCGGTCTGAGCCGCGAACGCGACCACGTCGGACTCGGTGATGGTGCGCCCGCGTGTATCGAAGCGGGTGCCTTCCTTGAGTTCGTCGAACGGTGCGTCCAGCGTCATGTCTCTCCTCAGAGCGGGGTGTTGGTGTAGTGGGGGGTGGGGGCGGCACCGGCCTGGAGCGCGGCCAGCGCCGCGGCCAGCCGCGCGCGGGACTGCGACGGCACGACGATCTCGTCGACGAACCCCTGGCGGGCGGCCGCGCTCGCGGTCAGGTGCTCCTCGGCGTACTCGCGCGCGAGGCGCTCGCGCTCCCGGCCCGGGTCGGCCTCGGCGGCGATGCGCCTGCGGTGCACGATCCCGACGGCCTGCTGCGACCCCATCACGCCGAGCTGGGCCGACGGCCAGGCGAACGTCATGTCGGCTCCCAGCTCCTTGGAGTTCATGGCGATGAACGCGCCGCCGAACGCCTTGCGCAGCACGAGCGTCACCTTCGGCACGCTGGCCTGCGCGAACGCGTGGACGAGCTTCGCTCCGTGCCGGATCACGCCGGCCTGCTCCTGGCGGGCGCCGGGCAGGAACCCGGGGGTGTCGACCAGCACGATCAGCGGCAGCCCGAACAGGTCGCAGGTGCGGACGAACCGCGCGGCCTTCTGCGCCGCGTCGGCGTCGAGCACGCCGCCCAGGTGGCGCGGCTGGTTGGCGACGATCCCCACCGACCGGCCGTCGATCCGCGCGAACGCGCAGACGACGTTGCGGGCCCAGCGCGGCGCGACCTCGAGGAAGCCGCCGGCGTCGACCAGGTCGCGGACGACGGTCCGCACGTCGTAGGCGGAGCGCGGGCTTGCCGGGACGTGGGCGTCGGGCCGGTCGCCCGGCGGCGCGATCGACGGCCAGCGCGCGGGCTGCTCGCCGGCGTGCTGGGGCAAGTAGTCGATCAGGTCGCGCACGAGCAGCGCGGCGCCGACGTCGGTCGACGCGGTGAAGTGGCAGACGCCGTTGCGGTCGTGCACGCGCGGGCCTCCGAGCTCCGCAGCGGTCATCCGCTCGCCGGTCACCTCCTCGACGACGGCCGGGCCGGTGAGGAACATCGACGCCGCCTCGGTCATCACTACGAAGTCGGTGAGCGCCGGCGCGTACGAGCCGCCGCCCGCGGACGCGCCGGTTATCACCGAGATCTGCGGGACGCGTCCCGACAGGCGGACGTGCTCACGGAACACGCGGCCGTAGCCGCCCAGCGCCGCCAGCCCCTCCTGGAGGCGCGCGCCGGCCGACTCGACGAAGCCGACGACCGGCACCCGGCCGCGCTCGGCCAGGCGCAGCACGCGGACGATCGTGTCCGCGTGCGCCTCGCCCAGCGACCCGCCCGCATACGACGGGTCCTGCGCGTAGGCGAAGACCGGGCGGCCGTCTATCCGCCCGGCCCCGCCCACTACCCCATCGCCCGCACGGGCGCTGTCGCCCATGCGGGAGGACACGACGTCGGAGCGGATCAGGCTCAGCGACCCGGGGTCGCACAGCGCCTCGAGGCGCTCGAGCGGCGTCAGCTTCTGGGTCGGCTCGGGAACGACGGCGAGCGTCACGCGGGTGCCCCTCCCAGGCAGAGCACGGCGTTGTGGCCGCCGAAGCCGAACGAGTTCGACAACGCGACGGGCGGGCGCCCGTTCGTGGCGAGCGGCCGTGCGGAGTCCGGCACGTAGTCCAGGTCGAGCCCGTCGTCGGGCTCGCCCCAGCCGATCGTCGGCGGGGCGATCCGGTCGCGCAGCGCCAGCAGCGTGGCGACGGCCTCGACCGCTCCCGCGGCGCCCAGCAGGTGCCCGATCGCGGACTTGGTCGACGACACCGGCACCGACGACGCCCGCGGGCCGAGGGCGGCCTTGATCGCGTTCGTCTCGCTCCGGTCGTTCAGCGGCGTCGACGTGCCGTGGGCGTTGACGTAGTCGACGTCGTCCGGCCCGAGGGCGGCGTCGTCCAGCGCGGCACGGATCGCGCGGGCGGCGCCGGCGCCGTCGGGATCGGGCGCCGTCAGGTGGTAGGCGTCCGAGGTCGCGCCGTACCCGAGCACCTGTCCCAGCACCCGGGCACCGCGCGCCGCGGCCCGTTCACCGTCCTCGAGGACGATGACCGCCGCTCCCTCCCCCATCACAAAGCCGTCGCGGCGCCGGTCGAACGGGCGCGACACGCCCGTGTCCGACGTCGCGTCGAGGGCCGCGAACGCGGCCTTGGCCAGCGGCGTCAGCCCCGCCTCCGACCCGCCGGTCACGACCGCGTCGGCGCCGCCGCTCTCGACCAGGCGCGCGGCCGCGCCGATCGCGTGGGCGCCCGCGGCGCAGGCCGACACCACGCCGTAGACCTCGCCCAGCAGGCCGTGCCGCATCGACAACGCGGCCGCCCCCGCGTTGCTCATCATCAGCGGCACGGCCAGGGGCGACACACGCCCGGCGCCGCTCTCGAGCAGCGCCGCGTGGTTGGACTCGATGGTGCCGATGCCGCCGATCCCGGTCCCGAGCACACAGCCGACGCGCTCGGGGTCATAGGGCGCGCCGTCGTCCCAGCCCGCGTCGGCAAGCGCCTCCGCGCAGGCCGCCACGGCGAGCTGGGTGAAGCGGTCGGAGCGGCGCGCCTCCTTGGCCGTCATCGCGATCGTCGGGTCGAAGTCGGCGCAGGGCGCCTCGCCGTCCTCGATGCCGACCTGACCGGCGGCCCAGCGCTCGTGCAGGGCACGCGCGCCGACGCCGAGCGGCGTGACCGCCCCGACTCCGGTGATGACGACGCTCCGCTTCACGACGCGCGCGCGACGATCAGGTCGAGGGCGTCGCCGACGGTCTTGACGTTCTTCATGTCGCTGCCCTTGAGGACGACGCCGAACTCCTCGTCCACGATCTGCGACAGCTCGGCCAGGTCGAGCGAGTCGATGTCGAGCTGCTCGAAGGTCGCGTCACGGGTGATCTCGTCGCGGTCGGGGCCGAGGGTGGCGAGCGCGTCGCACACGGTGGCCTCGACCTGCTCGGGGGTGACGGTGGTGGATGACATTGCGGTCTTCTCCTTTGTCGTTGTCAGGCGCTCAGGCCGCCGTCGACGGTGAGCGTTGTGCCGGTCACGTAGCCGGCCTGGTCGGAGGCGAGGAAGCGGACGCAGTCGGCGACGTCCTGCGGGCTGCCCGCGCGCCGCGCCGGGACCGCGTCGAGCAGGTCGGACGGCAGCCCGTCGGTCATGTCGGTCTCGATGAAGCCGGGGGCGACCGCGTTGACGGTCACGCCGCGGCGGGCGACCTCGACGGCGATCGTTCGGGTCAGGCCGATCAGCCCGGCCTTCGACGCCGCGTAGTTCGACTGGCCGGCGTTGGCCTTCGGGCCGACGACGGAGGCGATGTTGACGACGCGGCCGAAGCGCCGGCGGATCATCGTGCGCATCGCGCGGCGGGTGAGCCGGAAGGCCGCGGACAGGTTCGTGTCGAGCACGCGCGACCAGTCGTCGTCGTCGAGCTGAACCGCCAGGCCGTCGGCGCGCACACCGGCGTTGTTCACCAGCACGAGCACGGGGCCGAACCGCTCCTCGAGCGCGGTGAACACGCCCTCGACCGCCTCCCGGTCGCCGACGTCGCCCGCCACGGGCATCGCGGTGCCCCCCGCGGCGGCGATCTGGTCGGCCACGCGCTGGGCGGCGTCGGCATCCGAGCGGTAGTTCACGCCGACCGGCCAGCCGTCCTCGGCCAGGGCGGCGGCCACGGCGGCGCCGATCCCGCGCGACGCGCCCGTCACCAGCGCGCAGCCCTCCGGACGGAGGCTGCCGCCTGCCCCCATCTGTTCTTTGGGGTTACCGGCACTCATGAGCGCCCCCACTCGAGGACGGTCGCGCCGTAGGTGAAGCCCGCTCCGACGGCGCCGAGAAGTACTCGATCGCCGCGTCGCAGGCGCCCGTCGTCGTCGGCTGCGGCCAGCGCCAGCGGCAGGCTCGCGGCGGACGTGTTCCCGACGGAGGCGATCGCGTCGACCACCCGAGCGGGGTCGATCCGCAGCCGCTCGGCAACCGCGGCGAGGATGCGCGCGTTGGCCTGGTGGAAGACGAACAGGTCGACCTCGTCGAGCCCGACCTCCGCGGCGGTGCACGCGTCGATCGCCGAGTCGCACAGGAACGCGACCGCGGCCAGGAACGTGTCGTGGCCCTCCATGCGGATGAGCTGCTCCTCGTGCGTGGCGACGATCAGCGGCGCGTGGTCGCCGGCGCTGCGCAGCACGACCGGTCCCAGGGCGCCCGCGCCGCGGGACAGGACGACCGCCCCGGCGCCGTCGCCGAACAGCCCGGCGGTGCGGCGGTCGGACAGGTCCAGGAACCGCGACATCGCCTCGGCCCCGATCACGAGTGCGTGGTCCGCGCGGCCGGACTCGATCTGCCCGCTCGCCAGCGCGAGGCCCGAGAGGAAGCCGGTGCACGCGGCGCCGACGTCGATCGCGGCCGCGGTCGTGCCCAGCGCGTGCGCCACGAGCGGCGCGGTGTTCGGGGTCAGCTCGTCGGGCGACAGCGTGGCGACCAGCACCAGGTCGACCGCGGCGGGGTCGACGCCGGCATCGCCCAGCGCGCGGAGCGCGGCGGTGGCCGCCAGGTCGCTGACCCGCTCGCCCGGCTGGACGAAGCGGCGTCGCCGGATGCCGGTGCGGCGCTCGATCCACTCGGCGTCGACGCCTATGCCCGCCGCCACCTCGTCGTTGCCGACGATCCGCTCCGGCAGGGCCCGGCCGATGCCGGCGACGCCCGCGCGGTGGCTGCGCGGGGCCGCCGGCTCCGGCCCGGTGGGGACCGGCAGGGTCAGGTCGAGCTCAGCCACGGGCCGGCTCCAGGGTCAGGTCGGCGAGCGCCACGGCCTCGGCGCCGGGCAGGTTGCGGCGGGCGAGCTTGGCCAGCACCCGGCCCGGCCCGGCGTCGGCGAACCGGCCGGCGCCCCGCAGCGCCAGCGCCCGCATCGTGTCCGCCCAGCGCACCGGCCGGACGAGCGCGGCGGCCAGGTCGCGGCGCGGGTCGGTCATCGGCTCCGCGGTGGTGCACGAGACGACCGGCACGGCCGGCGCGCGGAACTCCACATCGCGCAGCGCGGACTCGAACTCGGGCACGGCCGGCGCCATCGCGGGCGAGTGGAAGGCTCCGGCGACGCCCAGCTTCATGGCGCGCAGGCCCGACTCGCGCGCCGCGCGGGAGGCGCCCGTCAGCGCGGCTTCGTCGCCGGACAGGACGATCTGGCCCGGCGCGTTGTCGTTCGCGACGACGACGCCGTGCTCGGAGGCGATCCGCTCCGCGGTCTCGGCGTCCGCGCCGAGCAGGACGAGCATGGTCCCGCCGCCGGCCTCGGCCATCAGACTTCCCGCGAGTGACCACGAGCCGCAGCGCGTCGTGCTCGTCGACCGCACCGGCGGCAACGAGCGCGCCGAGCTCGCCGAGCGAGTGGCCGGCCACGGCGACGAGCTCGCGGGCGTCGACGCCGGACCGCTGCCAGCCGGCGACGCTGGCGCAGAAGATGGCGGGCTGGGCGAAGCGCGTGCTGTCGTCGGCGCGCTCGAACGGATCGGCGCCGACGAGCTCGAGGCAGTGGTCGAGCAGGTCTGGCGCGACGGTGGCGACCAGGTCGCGCATGCCGCGCTCCTGGCTGCCCTGGCCGGGGAAGAGCACGGCGGTACGGGTGTCGTGAGGCATGCGACGCAGCCTCGGAGACGCCACATGCCGCCGTCGACCGCTACGCCCTCATGACCCCCCACCTCGGGGGGAATGCACACCGACCTCGGGGGGTGGGGCCTATCAGCTCAAGAGGCCGAGGCGCTGCCCGCGCTGGACCGCCTCGGCGCGGTTGCGCACCTCGAGCTTGCGGTAGAGCGCGCCGGTGTACTCCTTGATCGTCCAGGGCGACAGGTGCAGCGCCTCGGCGATCTCGCGGTTGGTCGACCCGGACGCCATCAGGTCGAGCACCTCGCGCTCGCGGTCGGACAGGCGGTTGGCGGGCCGCTCCTCGTCGTCGCCGAACACGGTCATCCCGCGGGCGACGAGCTGCACGGCCTGGGCGATCTCCTGGGCGGGCCACTCCTTGGGGACGAACCCGGATGCGCCCGCGGCGCGCGCGGCGCTCGGCGACAGCCGCCCGGCGCCGGAGATGAACAGGACCCGCGTGCGCGGCGATCGCTCGCGGATCTGCTCGCAGATCTCCGCGCCCGACTCGTCGCCGATGAACAGGTCGACCAGGGCCACGTGCGGCTGGTACCGCGCCGCGTGCGCGACGGCCTCCTCGGCGTTGCGCGCGCTCAGGCAGCGCTCGACCCACGGCTGCTGGGTCAGCATCAGGCGGAAGCCCCAGTGGACCACGTCGTGGTCGTCGACGACGAGCACGCGCAGCTTGCGGCTCGGGCCGGTGGCGGGGAGCCGGACGGCGGGCGCGGTCACCGGCGGCCGCCCACCGGGGCGAGCAGGCGCACCCTCCACTGGTGCGCGCCGGACTCGCCGAACTCGATGGTGCCGCCGTGCTGGAGCGCCTCGAACGCGGCCAGCCGCAGGCCGATGCCGCTCGACCGCCGGCCGGCGGGGGACGGCTCGATGCCGTCGTTGGTCACCTCGAGGACGAAGGTCCCGTTGTCGCGAGCCACTCTCACCCCTACACGGGTCGGCCGCGCATGTTTCTGTGCGTTGCGCAGAGCCTCGCCGAGCACGGACTGGGCGAGCGGCTCGAGCTGGGCCGGCACGTCCTCGGACTCCGCGTCGAGCTCGATGTTCAGCTCCGGGTGCGCGCCGGCCAGCCGGCGGACCTCGGCCAGCAGCGTCGTCCCGGTGTCGCGGGAGGTGCGCCCGAGCGGCCGCTGCACCGCGCTGCGCAGGTCGGCGAGCGCGTCCTGGATCTCGGCGGCGCAGCGGTGGCGCTCGGCCTCGGGCAGGTCGCCGGAGGTCGACAGCGCCATCGAGACCCCGAACAGCCGCTGGATCACGCCGTCGTGGATCTCGCGGGCCAGGTCGATGCGGTCCTCGAGCTGCCGCGCGCTCTCGTTCGCGCGCGTCGCGGCCCGCGCGCCGGCCGCGAGCGCCGCCACCTTGCCGAGCGTCCAGAGCAGGTGAGCCTCGCCCTCGGTCAGCGGGCGGTCGCCGACCCGGTCGGACATGATCACGCCCGGCCAGCGGCCCGCAGCAACCATCGGCGTGCACACCAGTCGCGCGTCGGTCAGCAGGTGCAGGTACTCGTCGGGCAGCTCGCCGCGGAAGTCGCCCGCGACCTCGATCACGCGGTCCTCCGTCAGCGCGCGCATCGCCATCGGCGCGTCGTCGGCGGTGACCTGCGCGTCGGCGAACAGCTCGAGGTCGATGCCGTAGCTGCCCACCGCCCGCACGCGGCGCAGGCCGTCGTCGTAGAGGAAGATCACGACCCGGTCCATGTCCGCCATCCGGCAGACCGCCTCGCACAGGCGGCCGTAGAAGCCGCTCGCGGGCTCGTCGCTGTCGAACGCGAACAGCAGGTCCGCGAACGTCTCGACTGCGCGTACCTCGACGGCGGGCTCCATAGAACGTGAGGTTCGCATGCCCGTCGAACCGGAATCCAGGCCCTGACGGCGGCGATCCCCCCAAACGGGTGGTCTTGGCCGCGCCGCCCTTCACACCCGCCCGCGCGAGCGCGAGCCTCGGGTGCATGGAGCAAGCCGATTTCCAGTTCACCGACGCGCGAAGCACGGTCGACGCCTCGCTCGCCTGCCCGCACTGCCTGCACCGGGTCGCCTGGGAGCCGGTGGGCGCCGGGGCGCAGCCGGCGATCGCCTGCCACTGCCAACACTGCGGCCACGACCGCACCGTGGAGCTCAGCGGATCGCAGATGCTGCGGCTCACGCTGCCGGACGGCGACGAGGACGACGCCTGGGTCGCGGACCGACCGGGAAGCGCCACGTGGCGCCAGGTGATTCAGTTGCTCTGATCGCAGGGCAACTCTCAGACACCGAGACCGCGCAGGGCAGGGCGCTGTACGACGAGCTGCTGTGGGTACACGGCGCGATCCGCCGTGACCTGAACACGCTCCAGCGGCTGGCCGAGGCCGTCGTGTCCGGGCTCGACCCCTCCGACCTGAACGCCGAGCTGCGCCGCCTGGAGACGACCGGCCCGCTCTGGCAGCTGAAGGTCAACTGCCTGCGCTACTGCCGCTTCGTGCGCGGCCACCACGACATGGAGGACGCGTCCTGGCTGCCGTCGCTGCGGCAGGCGGACCCGTCACTCGGGCCGGTGGTCGAGCGCCTGGACGAGGAGCACCGGAAGGTGGCGCTCGAGATGGACGAGGTCGAGGCCGCCGCGGCGGCGCTGACCGAGGGCGACGCGGACGAGGCCCGGCGGCGGGTTGTCGAGGCGCTGAACTCGCTGGCCGACGACCTGACCGAGCACCTGGCCTACGAGGAGGCCAGCATCGGGCCGACGCTGCGGCGCCTGAACTACATCTAGCCGCCCAAGCCCGGGTCGGCTTGCGACCCCCAGCCGCAGCGCTACGCTCGATTGAGATTCCCCTTCGGACTCGAGGTCGAGCGATGGACTGGAAGACCAGTGTCCTGGTGGTCGCGAACGTGACCGCCTCCTCCGATGAGCTGCTCAGCGCATTGAGCGAGCGGGCCGCGCAGGGGCCCACGCAGTTCACGCTGCTGCTTCCCGCGACCGGGGGCGACTCCGCCGGCGCCCGCCGGGAGCTGACCCGCGCGCTCGAGCGCATGCAAGGCGCCGGGCTGGAGGTCAGCGGCAGCGTCGGCGACCGCGACCCGGTGGTCGCCGTGCACGAGGCCTGGGACCCGCGCCGCTTCGACGAGGTCGTGGTCTCCACGCTCCCGACCGGGGCGTCGCGCTGGCTCCAGATCGACCTTCCTCATCGCATCGAGCGGATCACCGACGCGCCCGTCCAGCACGTGGAGTCGAAGCCGCCGGAGAAGCCGCGCCCGACCTACTCGCCGCCGGAGAAGCCGAAGCACAGCGGCATCTTCACGCCGCTCGAGGTGCTCGGCTGGGGGCAAGGGGGGCTCGGCCGCAAAGCGCTGACGGCCGGAGCGATCAGGCTGCCAGCACGCGGCTGATCGCCGCGCCCGAGAGCTCGTCCTTCGGGACGAACCCGCGTGCGCCGCTGCTGCGGGCAAGCGACTCGTAGTCGGAGCTGCCGTAGGTCGACGTCATCACGATCGCCGGGCTCTGCTCGTCCTCACAGAGGTGATCGGCGACGTCGAAGCCGCTGCCGTCCGGCAGGTTGACGTCGAGCAGGACCACGTCCGGCGTCAGCTCGCGTGCCGTGCTGATGCCCGAGGCCGCGTCGGCCGCCTCCCCGAGGACCGTGTAGCCGGCGCGCTCCAGGATCAGCCGGGCGAGCTTCCGGAACCTTGGGTGGTCATCGACGATCACGAACGACTTCATGGCTTCATTGTCCCCGTCTCCGGCCCGCTCGAACATGCGGGTAGCCGTACATCGCGGGTCGGTAGTAACCCGACGGGCGTCCGTAGAACCCCGCGAGGTCGCCGCGACTTGCGTCCTCTGATCGGGATCCCGGCTCAGGAGTACGGCCCGCGGAGCCGATTCCTGGGACGTGGACCCGATGGCCGACGACGAGTTCAACAGCCAGGAGGACATCGAGCGCCTGACCGCGGCGACGAGCGACCGCGTCGCCGAGATGACCGAGGAGGAGCGTGCCGACCTGGCGCGCATCCTGGCCGGCCGGCAAGACGGGGTCCCCGACGTCGGCTTTCGCCGCCGCCAGAAGCTGCGCGAGGCCCCGATCTACCCCTACGGGCAGCCGGCGGCGGAAGAGGCGGCGGTCGTTCGCCTGACGGCGGAGCTGCACAAGACCGAGCGCCGCATCGACCAGATCGAGCGCGGCTTCCGCCGCAGCCGCTACCAGATGAACGGCGGCGGGGGACCGGACCGCCGCTACCTGCGGCTCCTGCGCCGTGCCGACCGCCTGGAGCGCATGCTCCGCAGCCTCGGCCGCGCCTGAGGCGCGGCGCAGGCTCCTGTAGCGTGCGCCCCGATGGCAGCCGCCCTCGGATGGGGTGCGCTGGCCGCGTCGTCTCTGGTTCTGGGCGGCGTCCTGGGCCTGGCGCGTAGCTGGGCCGACAAGACGGTCGGACTCGTCCTGGCGTTCGGGGCCGGCGCACTGATCAGCGCGGTCAGCTTCGACCTGGCCGAGGAAGGCGCCCGCGTAGGGCGTACAGGGACGGTGGCCGCCGGCCTGGCGATCGGCGGGCTGACCTACTTCTTGCTCGACCGCCTGGTGGACCGGCCGCGGAGCGACGGCAGCTCCTCCGGGGGCACCGCGCTGGCGCTCGGATCGCTGCTCGACGGGATCCCCGAGCAGGCCGTCCTCGGGATCGGGATCGCCGCCGGGGAGGGTGTCGGGATCAGCCTGCTCGTGGCGATCTTCGTGTCGAACCTGCCCGAGGCGATCGGGGCCTCGACCGAGCTGCGCGAGAGCGGCCGCAGTCCCGGCACGATCATGCGCATGTGGGCGGTGGTGGCCGGTGCGTGCACCGTGGCCACGATCGTCGGGTACGCACTCGCCGACTCCACGTCCGGCGACGTCCAGGCGGGCATCAACGGCTTCGCCGCCGGTGCGCTGCTGGTGATGCTGGTCGACTCGCTGATCCCCGACGCGACCCGCAAGGCGGGCCGTCCCGCGGGGCTCGTGACCGTGCTCGGCTTCGCGGTCGCGGCCGGCCTCTCCGGCATCACCTGACCGTCCGCGCGCGCCACGGTCGCCACAGCGGGGCGGGGCAGAGCGCCTCCCCGGCTCAAGGAACGCCGGAAACGGTCGATCAAACGTCCAGACCACCCTCCACGCGGGCCGCCTCCCGATGGCCCCGTTCCCGGTCCTGCTGTGAACACCACGAAAATGACTCTCTCGCGGCTTCGGTCGCGCCTGACGCACGCCAACGGCGAACGCGGCTTCACGATCATCGAGGTGATGGTCTCCGTGATGCTGCTGACGATCGGAGTCCTGAGCTCGGTCTCGCTCGTCGACGGCGCCAACCGCACGACCTCGATGAACCGCGCGCGTGAGAACGCGACGACCATCGGCCGCACCCTGCTCGAGGCCGCGCACGGCGTGCCCTACACCAGCCTGACGAAGACCGGGGCCACGACGGCTCTCACCGGCCAGCCCGGCCTCCCCGCCGACAGCAACGGGGCCAAGACCGGCTGGCAGGTGGCGCGCGACAAGGTCGAGTACACGATCACCGTCAACGTGTGCGCGGTCGACGACGACCGTGACGGGGTCGGCGCGAACGACAGCTCGTTCTGCTCCGTGGGCACGCCGACCAGCCCGCCCGACTCGCGGCCGGCGGACTACAAGCGCTTCTCCGCGACGATCACCTGGAACGACGACACCGGCGCACGCACGCTGACGAAGTCCGACGTGATCTCGGGCTCCTACCGCGGCCCTTCGGTCATGTCGCTCACGACGACGACGAACTCGCCGTTCACCTACTGGGGCGGCCCCTCGACGATCGACTACGCGGTGACGACGACGTCGGGGACCGACAACGTCAAGTGGACCCTCGACGGCAACG
This sequence comes from uncultured Actinomycetes bacterium, assembly GCA_963724205.1. GTDB lineage: Bacteria > Actinomycetota > Thermoleophilia > Solirubrobacterales > Thermoleophilaceae > CAVRTK01. The sequence continues at coordinate 1,047,707 of CAVRTK010000001.1, forward strand.
AGATGGGCAGCGCCTCCGGGTCTGGGACGAGCTGGAACTTCTCCTGGGCGCTGGGCACCCCGACGGGGAGCTCGCCCTGCAGCCCGACGGGCGGCGGAACCGTGGACGGGACCTACATCGTCGGCGCCGACGCCTACGACGCCAACGGGCTGTCGGAGAACGGCCGCGCGCTGACGATGCGGCTGAACCGCTGCCCGCCGCTGCCGCCGACAGGCTTCGAGGGGGGCAACACGATCCTGTGGCCGGGCGCCGAGTTCCAGTGGGACCCGAGCCCCGAGGAGGACGTCATCGGCTACCGCCTCTACTCGTCGGCCGCCGCGACCGGGCCGTGGGCGCAGGTGCCCCAGGGGCAGAGCCCCGACACGAGCCAGCCGGACTGCGGCGGCACGGGCACCGACAACCTCATCGTCGAGGCGAACTGCGTGACGGCGACCGTCAACGGACAGAAGAAGTACTTCGCGGTGCGCGCGGTCGACAGGGCCCCGGACGGGACGGTGCGCGAGGGCGACCTGAGCCCGGCGATCCTCACGGACCCCAGCAACAACGCCCCGGGCAAGCCCGGGGCAGGCGACGACAACGCCTTCCCCTACAGCCTGAAGTGGGGCGGCAAGGCCGTGTCGGACCCGCCGCCGGCCGACTACACCGACTTCTACTACATCTATCGGGAAGACAAGAGCGGCCGCATCGACCGCTACGACTCGATCGACAACAACGCCGGGACCGTCTACTGGACCGACCCGGACCCGGGCACGGGCACCTGGACCTACTACGTGACTGCGGTCGACAACCACCTGGCCGAGTCCCAGTTCGCGCCCGCCAACGGGATCACCCTGCCATGAGGCGCGAGGACGGCTTCACGCTCGCCGAGGTGCTCGTCGCCTCTTCGATCATGATCGTGGTGCTGATCGCGACGCTGACGACGCTCGACCAGTTCGTGCTCAACACGACGACCACGACCGCGCAGAACGACGCCCAGGACAGCGCGCGGATCGCCATGGACCAGCTCACCCGTGAGCTGCGCAACCAGGGTGCCGCGGCGGAAGGCCAGCAGATCGCGATCGACAAGGCCGGCGCGTACGACATCGTCCTCCAGACCTTCGGGAGGACGAAGCCCGCGGGCAGCCTGAACGAGCGCAACTCGGAGCGGATCAGGTACTGCCTCGACTCGACCGACCCGGCCAACAGCCGCATCATCCGGCAGTCGCAGACCTGGACGACCGCCACGACCCCGGCCGTGCCCTCGACAGCGGCGTGCCCGGACGCGTCCTGGGGCAACCAGACGACGATGGTCGACCGCGTGGTCAACCGGGTGAACGGCCAGAACCGCCCGGTGTGGACCGCGAACGGCGCCGACCTGGCCCACACCTCTTCGATCGGCACGCGCCTCTTCATCGACAGAAACCCGGGCAGCTCGCCGCCCGAGCGCGAGCTCCAGTCCACGGTCGCGTTCCGCAACGTCAACCAGGCGCCGGTCGCCGACTTCGAGTCTCTCCTCAATGCCAATGGCTCGATCGTCCTCAACGCCTCCGGGTCCTTCGACCCCGAGGGCGAGCGCGTCACCTACACGTGGCTCGAGGGCACGACGACGATCGGCCAGGGCCTGGCCTTCACGTGGGAGGAGCCCGGTGCCGGCTCCCACACCATCTCGCTCGTGGCCTCGGACTCGGCGGGGGTCTCCCAGACCATCACGAAGAGCGTGCCATGAGGAAGCGGCTCGCCAGAGAGGACGGCTGGGGCCTGATCACGGCCATCTGGTCGCTGATGATCATGCTGTCGCTGGGCATGGCGCTGTTCTCGTACACGGACGCCCAGACCGCTCAGTCGGCCAACCAGCGCAACCGGGAGTCGTCGTTCGACTACGCCGAGGCCGTGCTCGGCTCGCACGCGTACACGCTGACCGAGTACTGGCCCTACACCTCGGCGACCGCGCTCCCCGACTGCTCGAGCAATGGCTCACTGGTCACCGCCACCGGCGGTACGGCGACCGTGTTCGCCTGCCCGGCGCAGGGGCAGCTCAACACCACGTTCAGCTCGAAGGAGTACGCGGCGACGGTCTCCTGGACCTCGCGCGTGCGCGACAACGGCGGGTCGTCGAAGTGCGCGATCACCGGGCAGATGCAGTGCAGCTACTTCTACGACGACGCGACCGTGCTCGCCCAGCCCTCGTGGGACGCGAACGGCGACGGCCAGCTCTGGGTGCGCTCGCAGGTGATCCTGCGCGGCATCCGGCGGACGGTCGTGCAGCGCGTCGAGCTCGACAAGCAGGCGATCCAGTTCCCGCAGGCCGTCGTCACGGCCGGCCACCTGACGCTGAAGGACAGCCCGCACGTCAAGGTCGTGACGAACTACTCGCCGATCAACCTGCGCTGTGCTCTCAACACGTCGGGCTGCCTCGTCGTGAAGAAGCACAAGCAGATCGCGCCCTACCGGATCAACTTCTCCTACCCCGGGACGAACGCGATCCCGGCGTCGTCTCTCAACGACCTGCGCACCCGCGCCAAGGCGGAGGGCTGGTGGTACGCAACCTGCCCGACGAGCCCGCCCGGCCAGCAGGTGTTCGTCGAGAGCGGCACCTGCACCGGCGCGTCGCTCCCCTACACGTCTCCCACCCAGAAGGGCACCTACATCCAGGTGACCGGCACGCTCACGATCAGCGGCAAGCTGCCCGCCAGCGCCAATTTCACCAAGGGCCGCAAGGGCAACTACTGGGGCCTGATCTACATGGCCAACAGCACGAAGCTGACCGGCGATGTCCTCAAGGTCGAAAAGGGTCGGCGCCTGATCCGCGGAGTGGTCGCCGTCGACTGGAACGGCGGGTTCAACCTCGGCGGGTCGAAGGACACCCTGCTCCAGTACGACCCGTTCGTGATCCAGGGCCTCTACCTGTACAAGGGCAGCACGATGGTGCGGCCGAGCTTCAGGATCGTCCAGACCTCGACCCCGTAGGCGGCGCGACTGGCGCAACGCCGTGGGCCGCTGCGGCCACGGCACCGCGGGACCCGAGTCGGGGGCGACCCCGACGGTGCCTCAGCCCGCCTGCCCCGCGAAGCCCCGGAGATCGCCGGCGATGTACCGGACGCGCAGGCTCACACCCCGGCGAAGAATCGCGCGACGTCCGCGCCTGGTCAGCCTGACCAGCACCGTCCGGGTTCCCGCCCTGTCGAGCCGGAAGCCCTTGCTGCCGACACGCATGCCACCCGTGGGCTTGCGGCCCACCAGCGCCTGAAGGGTGCCCGCGATCGCTCTGTCGCTCGTCACCCGCACCCGGACCCAGCCGCGACGGGCCACCGTGCGCCGCGCGGCGCGCCCGGCCGTGACCCGCAGTACGGGCGACCCCGCGGCCTGTCCGCTGGCGGTGTTCGCCGGAGGCGCCGTGGCACCCGACCCGCCGCTCGTGCCGCCCGAGTTCGTGCCGCCGCTCGACTGCGCGGGGGCGGCTACCGGGTCGTAGGACGGCGTGGTGGTGGGCGAGCACTGCGCCGTCGCGGCGTCCGCGTCGACGATCCCGTAGCCGTAGACCGGGTCGTAGGCGCCCTGGTTCGATGAGGTCGTCTTCAGGCATTCCATGATCTGCGCGTTCGTCAGACCCTGCCCCGACAGCAGTGCGGCGACGCCGGACGCATACGGGGCGGCCATCGATGTCCCGGCCAGCGTGTCGTACCCCGCCAGGGCACCGCTGTCCTGGCAGTCGGACGAGGAGCCCGGCCAGATCGTCGACCAGACGTCCTCGTCGTCCTCGCAGAAGATCGATCCGACGCCGCCGGGCGCGCGCACGCCGACCGTCTCGTCGGGATCGTTGGGGAAGTTCGAGTAGAAGCTCGGCAGCCCGCGGCTGTCGGTCGCGCCGACGCACAGCGCGTAGCGCGCCGCGGCCGGGTAGCTGCACAGTGGGAAGCTCTCGTTGCCCGCAGCTCCGACGATCACGCTGCCCTTCGACCATGCGTAGGCCACGGCCTCCTCGAGCTCTGTGTTGAACTGCTCGAGCGTGCCCACGATCGGGAGGCCGCCCAGGCTGAGGTTGATCACGTCAGCGCCGTTGTCGGCCGCGTGGCGGATCGCGGCGATGATCCAGGCGTCCTCGCCGCTGCCGCTGTCGTCCAGCGTGCGCACGGGCATGATCGCGGCGCCCGGCGCGGTACCCGCGACACCCGTGCCGTTGTTGGTCGCCGCCGCGGCGATGCCGGCCACGTGCGTGCCGTGGCCCTCCTCGTCCTGCGCGCCGGGACACGCCCCGCCGCCAGGCACGAAGTCGGCGCCGCCGACCAGCTTCGACGAGATATCGGGGTGGGCCAGGTCGACGCCGGTGTCGACGACCGCGATCGTCGCGCCGGTGCCCTGCGCGCCGCGCGCCCACGCGGCGGGCGCCTTGATCTGCTCGAGCCCCCACTGGCGCGGGTAGAGGGGGTCGTTCACAGGCGCGCCCGCAGCGGGGGAGCCCGCGTCCGAATAGGCCGACGCCGGATAGCTGCAGGTCGTCTGGGCCGTTGCCGCCGGGACCCAAGTCACCGACAGCGCGGCGATCGCCGCCACGAAAACGAGTGTGTTGCGCACTGGAGCCTCCCCAAATCCCGCGGCGAACGCGTGGATCGGTTATGCCCACGTCCTCCAGGGAAGAACCCCCTCAAGGGAGAGTCGAGGGAGGCGCACATGCAGGGCGGTCGGTTCACACGGCGGCAGGCGATCGGAGGCGCGCTCGCGGGCGGCGCGCTGGCGGCGATGCCCGCCGCCGGGTCTGCCGCGCCGAAGCCGTCGGCGAGTCGTCCCGTCGACGTGGTGATTGTTGGAGCGGGTCTTGCCGGCCTGACCGCCGCGCGCGAGCTCGTCAAGAGCGGACGGTCGGTGACGGTGCTCGAGGCGCGCGACCGCATCGGCGGGCGCGTGCTCAGCCATCCGCTCGAGGGCGGTGCCGTCGCCGAGCTCGGAGGCATGTTCACCGGCCCCACCCAGGACCACATCCAGGCGCTGGCCCGTGACGTGGGCGTCGGCTTCTTCCCCACCTACAACACCGGCAACAACGTCTTCGTCCGCACCGATGGGGGGCGCGAGGAATACCCGGCCGACACACCGCTGGGATCGGTACCGCCGGATCCTCAAGTGGCGCCCGACGCCGCGCTCGCCGTGGCCCAACTCGACCAGATGGCCACCGAGGTCTCGGTTGACCAGCCGTGGGACGCGCCGCGCGCCGAGGAGTGGGATCGCCAGACGCTCGACACCTGGCTGCGCGGGAACACGACCGGCAACGCGGAGTTCATGGCCGTGTCGTCCGCCGCCACGGAGGCGATCTTCGGCGGCGAGCCCGGGGAGCTGTCGCTGCTCTACACCGTCTTCTACATCGCGGCGTCGGGTAACGAGCAGAACCAGGGGACGTTCGAGCGGAACTTCAACACCAAGGACGGGGCCCAGGAGAAGCGCTTCGAGGGAGGCGCCTTCACGGTGCCGCTCCGGGTGGCGCAGGAGCTCGGCGATCGCATCCGCCTGAACTCGCCGGTGATGCGCATCGAGCGAAGCGGGTCCGGCGTGACGGTGCAGACGCTCGACGCTGCGGTGAAGGGCAAGCGCGTGATCGTCGCCATCCCGCCTACGCTCGCCGGGCGCATCCTCTACCAGCCGGCGCTGCCCCGGCTGCGGGACCAGCTCACGCAGCGCATGCCGCAGGGCACGCTGATGAAGGTGGAGGCCGTGTACGACACGGCGTTCTGGCGGGACAAGGGCATGACCGGCCAGGCGCTGAGCGGCAATGGGCCGGTCAAGGCGACCTTCGACGCGTCTCCCGAGAGCGGGAGCCCCGGAATCATGATGGGCTTCGTGGGCGGCGCGGAGGCGCGCGAATGGCAGCAGCGCTCCGAGGCCGAGCTGCGGGCGGCGGTCCTCGAGCAGTACGCACACTTCTTCGGGGAGGAGGCTCGGAGCCCCCGCGAGGTCGTGCAGTTCAACTGGACCACCGAGGCATGGAGCGCCGGCTGCCCGGTCGCCGTTCTCGGGCCCAGGACGCTGGTCGACTTTGGGCCCGCGCTTCGCGAGCCAGTCGGGCGCATTCACTGGGCCGGCACCGAGACGTCGACCTACTGGAACGGCTACATGGACGGCGCGGTCCGGTCCGGCAAGCGCGCCGCCGCGGAGGTGCTGGCCGCGCTCTGAGCGGGCGACCGGTACGCCCGCTCGCGGCGTTCACATCGCAGCGAGGCTTGCGTCAGTTCCCCTCCTGCGCCGTTCCGTTGATCCTCACCGGCGTTCCGCGCAGGTCCATGGCGCCGCTCGCGTTCATGTCCACCGTGCCCGACGCGATCAAGGCCAGGTCCTTGGTCGTCACCCGGGTGTCGACGAAGCCGTCGACCAGCGTGCGGCGCGCGCGCACCTGCGCCTGATCGGTCGCCTCGAGCGTCGCGTTCCTGCCGTTCATGCGCAGTTCCTCGGCGGAGAGCAGGGCGATGTTGCCCCCGGCGGTCAGGCTCATCTGTGCGCCGCCGGTCAGGCTGACGGACGTGTTGCCGGTCACCTCGACCGGGACGTCGCCCAGAACGGAGACCTTCGTCGCGCGGACCTCGATGCGCCCCTGCGGGCCGATCAGGCTCGCGCCGTCGTCAGTGGCCTCGACCTTGAACTGCCCGTTCGGGGAGACGAGGCGCGACGCCGTGTTGGTGGCCACGATCTGAGGCCGGCCGGCGGGCGAGGTCAACTGCGACGGCGTCGTGTCGAGCCGCACGCCCCTCCAGTCCCTGGGGCACCTGAACCGATCGCGCTGGGTGTCGACCAGCTCGATCCTTCCGGTCGCCTTCTCGTAGCAGGCGTGGATGTCGCCATCCCGCGCGGGAATAGCGGCGAAGGCAACGCCGCTGACGCTGACCAGCAGGGCTAGAAAGGCGACGACGAGCGCGGGCGACGGACGGCGAGACATGGCGATCCTTCCGGTCGGGGCGTACGAGCGTCCACCGGGCGCTCACGAAGCGTGGACCCGTTCTATCCCGCGCCCCGTGGTGGCGCTACCCGAGGGTTTCCGTCGCAGGTCGAGAGACCCGCTTCGCGGATCAGGTGAACTGGAAGAACGCCCAGTAGGCCGCAGCGGCGACGAGGAAGCCGCCCACCGTCATCAGCCCGAACCTCACCGGGTGCTTCTTCGCGTAGTCGCGTCCGGCCTGCGCCCTCTCCTTGAGCCACTTGAGCAGGCGGTCGGCGAAGGGGAACTCCGTCGACCAGATCCACACGCCGAACAGCATGGGAGGGACAGCCAACGGAGCGGGCAGGAAGGTCCACAGGCCCAGGCAGGCGAGGATCACCAGCAGGCCGAGAAGGAAGACGAGGGCCTGGTACGCGTAGCGGGTTCCGGGCCTCGACTTGACTCGTTCGCGCCAGCCGGGCGTCTGTGTTGCGGCGTGGGGCATCTCGAGGTAGTACCCGGATCGGGCTGGGCGCAAGGGTCCGTGGTTCGGCCGCTCAGGCCTGTGCGGCCCGGCGCCACTCCTCAGCTTCCTCCGAGGTGATGGCGCCCGAGGTGGCCTGGAACTGAAGCCAGGTGTCGAAGTCGGCCTGCGACATGGAGCCGCCTTTGACGTTGGCGACCATCATCGGTCCTGCCTGCAGTGCGCTCGCGCGAACCTTCGCCAACTGCTTTGGCTTGCGGGCGAGCTGGTACTTGAGCGTGTTCGCGGTGCGCCGCGACTGCTCGACCTCCGCCGCTGTGTGGGATCCGGTCGGCGCGGCGCCGGAGCGGTCCTCTCGAAGGCTCGAGAGCGCGCCGCGCCAGGTGCCGAGCAGCCCCTTGGCCGCGCGCACCGCCTCACCGGGAAGTGCGACCGCGCCGCGCACGTCGGCGAGGGGCGCCTCGGTCTCTTTCCACTCCCGCACCGCCACGTCGCGGTAGGCCGCCAGCTCGTCGGCGGCCCCGTCGACATCGACTTCAACGATCGCGCCGCCCGTCGGATGGATCCACACCGGGATGTGGATCTCGGATGGGAGGTGCTCGTTCGGGCCGTAGTTCGAACCCGCGTAGTACAGGACGACCCGCAGCCAGTTCGGCACGTATGCCGTGACCCGCTGCTGGTCGCTCGCCGCCGGCGTGCCGCCGTCGGCGGGGACGACGACCAGCCACAACTCGGTCTTGGCCCGGCCATTGGCCGACAGGTTGTTCTGGTTGTCGAGAGTGTTCCGGGCGGTGTAGGGCACGACCAACGCGCGCGCGGAGACGGACTCGGTGCGACTGCTGCGCTGCCACGCCATGAGCGGAATCTAACGGCCCGGTCGCCGCGCTCGCGCGCGGCGGTGCCGTCAGATGACGACCAGGATCTCGCTGTGGTTGCCGTCCCAACCGCCTCGCTGGATCAGCGGGTCCATCGGGCTGAGCGATTCCGTGGGCTTGGCGGTCTGGGAGGCGCCCCAGCTGAAGCCGCCCTTGACCTCCTCGGCTTCCTCCTCCTTCAACTCCAGGTCCTCGACCTGCTGATCGTCCTTCTTCTGCTCGTCCACCGGGGTGTGCTCCTTGCTGCGGGTGTGCAGAGCGAGACTCCCACCAGGCCGGACCGGGGTCAACGCGGCGACGTCCGCTTGCAAACGATGGGTGTATGGAAGCTGACTGAGCGCATCCGCGGGCGGGTCGAGCGGGACTCGTTCGAGTCGCTCGAACGATCGTCGCCTTCGACGTCCGAGTCGACGTACGCCATGCGCGCGGGTGGTTTCGAACCACCGACCTCTCGCGTGTGAAGCGGAGACCGTGCGGATGCCGCGACAGGCGACTCTCGCGCACCGGCGTCGCGGAACCGGCGCATTGCGCGGTGGCGCTACGCCGCGAGGCTCCTGGCACACTCCAGGCCATGACCCGGGCCGCGGCCGCAGCGACCGGCGACCTTTCGCAGCTCGAGCAGGAGGCCGCCAAGGTCCTGAGCCCCGAGGCCCTCGCCTACATCCTCGCCGGGGCGGGGGACACGGACACCACGCGTGCCAACGCCGCGGCGTTTCGGCGCTGGAAGATCAGGCGGCGCAAGGGCCGCAAGCCGGCGAAGGTCGATCTCTCCACCACCATCCTGGGGACGCGCATGCCCGCGCCAGTCCTGTTCGCGCCGATCGGCGTGCAGACGCTCGCGTATCCGGACGGTGACCTCGTCAGCGCCCGCGCGGCGGCCGAGCTCGGGCTGACGTACATCCACTCGACGCAGGCCTCCTTCCCGATGGAGGAGGTGGCGGCGGCCAACGGCGACGGCTCGCGCTGGTACCAGCTCTACTGGCCCACGGACGACGAGCTCGCCGCGTCCTTCCTGCGCCGTGCCAAGGCGGCCGGATACACCCACCTCGTCATCACGCTCGACACGACGCTGCTCGGCTGGCGGCCGCTCGACCTCGACCGCGGCTACTCGCCCTTCCTCGAGAACAAGGGCATCGCGAACTACACGAGCGACCCGGTCTTCCGGCGCAAGCACATGCCCGTGCCGGCAGAGGTCGCCCCGTTGGCGGCCGGCGTCGCGTTCGCACGCGTCTTCCAGAACCCCGGCTTGAACTGGTCACAGCTCCCGCTGATCCGCGCGAACTGGGACGGCCCGATCCTGCTCAAGGGGATCCAGAGCCCGCGCGACGCGAGGCTTGCCGTCGAGCACGGGATCGACGGCATCGTCGTCTCGAACCACGGTGGCCGCCAGGTCGACGGGGCGATCGCCTCGCTCGACGCGCTCAGGCCGATCGTCAAGGCGGTCGGCGACAAGATGCCCGTGCTCTTCGACTCCGGGATCCGCACGGGCCGCGACGCCTTCAAGGCGCTGGCGCTCGGCGCCGACGCGGTGCTCATCGGCCGGCCGTATGTGTACGGCCTGGCGCTGGACGGGCAGACGGGTGCCGAGAGCGTCATGCGGACCCTCGTCGACGAGCTCGAGGAGGAGGTCCGAAAGGTCGGCCGCCGCAGTCACCGCAAACTGTCCCCTTCCCTTCTGAGCCGCGTGCGTTGACGGGCAGTCGAGACATGTCCGAGACCACTCGTCGTCAGTTCCTCGAGGTGGCCGGCACGGCCGCTGCCGCGGCCCTCCTCGCGCCGACCGCGCTCGCGGCGGGCCGCCCGGCGTCCGCCGCCGCCGGCCCCGTCCCCTCGCTCATTCCGGACTCGCCGCTCCCCGTCGGGCCGGGAGCGGACTACGTCGGCTACCAGTCCGAGATCTATGTCCGCGGGATGACCACGGGTGAGACGCCGATCTTCACGACCAACCTGTCCGACCTCGAGGATGCTGCCGCGGAGGTCCTGTCCGAGGTCGCGCGCCGGCATCTGCTCGCCTGGGCGGGTGGCGCTTCCGCCGTGCGCGCGAACGCGCGAGCGCTGGGGGCGTGGCGGATCGTCCCACGCATGTTCATCGACCGCGCCGAGCGCGACCTCAGCGCGACCCTGCTCGGCGTCACGATGCCGGCCCCGGTCATCCTCGGCCCGGTCGGGGGCCAGGCCATGGCGCACCCCGACGGCGAGGTCGCGACCGCTCGGGCCGCGGCGGGCCTGGGGCTCACATACGTCCACTCGTCGCTTGCGAGCAAATCGGTCGAGGAGGTCGCCGTGGCCGCGCCGACCGGCCCGCGGTGGTTCGGCCTTGATTGGCCGGCCGGGAAGGGCCCGGACCTCGTGCTGCTCACCCGCGCGCGGGCCGCGGGCTGCACCCACCTCGTGCTCTCACCCCCACAGCCCGGAGAGGGCTGGGCGCCGCTCGCGGCGATCCGCCAGGCCTGGGACGGGCCGATCGTCCTCGGCGGCATCCAGAACGTCAAGGACGCGCGGATGGCGGTCCGCCGTGGCTTCGACGGCATCGTCGTCTCGAACGAGCGCGGACGCCGCGGTCCCGGCGTCGCCGGAACGATCCACGCTCTGCCGCGGATCGCGGACGCGGTAGGCGGCAAGGTCGCCGTGCTGTTCGGCGCGGGTGCCCGCACGGGTACCGACGTCTTCCGCGCTCTGTCCCTGGGGGCCGAGGCCATCGTCATCGGCCGCCCGTACGTGCACGGTCTCGCGCTCGGAGGGGAGGAGGGCGTCACGCACATGCTCCGCACGCTCCTGGCCGAACTCGACATCACCATCGCCATCGCCGGACCCGCGGACTGGCGCGATCTCGACCGGAGCGCACTCGTCCGGTAGCGAAAGCCCCGCGTGGGCCGCCTTCCTCCAGCGCGCGGTGCCCCGAGGTTCACGGGCTGAAGCGATGACCGTGATGATGCGCGCGGGTGGTTTCGAACCACCGACCTCTCGCGTGTGAAGGGAGTGGGCGAGCGGCGCCCGCGACGACGCGAAGTCGCTTTGGAAGCGGCCAGCCGCTGCCGGGCGTCACTGAGGTGGCCCAAAGCATGGCGAGCGATTCGCGCAGATCCGGGTCTTTATCGGGCACCGGCGCCCGATGCTGATGTGCCGGCTCAGCGGTCGGATCGAATGAAGGGAGCGCGTCGGCGCTTCCGCCTTATGCTCGCGACGTGGACGACCGGCACGCCGCGACCCTGCTCCAGTGTGCTCGCTCACTCGGGGTGGACCGGGTGGCGGCGACGTCGCCGCTGCACTGCAGGACGCCGGCACCGACGTCATGCTCGTGAAGGGTGCGGCGGTAACGCACCTGCTCTACGACGACGGCACGCCGCGCGCTACGGCGACTGCGACCTGCTCGTCCGCAAATCAGACCTGGACCGCGCTGGATCGGTGCTGACCAAGCTCGGCTTCGAGCGCCGCTTCGCGGAGGAGAGCTTCCTGCCTGCTGACCAGCTCCACGCTCAGTGCTGGCGGCGGGGGAGCGACGGGACGGCGGTCGACCTGCACTGGACGTTCATCGGTTGCGACGCCGGTCCCGAGGTGGTCTTCGCAGCGTTCTGGGACGGCGCCCGGCACACGCGCGTCGGCGGCGCGGATCTCCCAGTCGCGTCGCCAGCTGCTCCGTGGTGCTCGCCTCGCCCAGTTGCTGGCGCATGGGCCCACCGAGGGAGTCAAGCACCGCATCGACGTGGAGCGGGCTATCGACCGCATCGACGCGCCGACATGGGCCGCGGCTGCCGACTTGGCCCGTCAGGTGGGAGCGGAGTCGGCGTTCGGCGCTGGCCTGCGGCTGGTCGCCGATGGCACGGCGCTCGCGGATCAGCTCGGGCTGCCCGATGCCCCGCACGCGCGCGCCATCGCGCAGGCGCCGACGGACGGATGGGCCGTCAAGCAGGTTGATCTGGTCAGCCGGACGCCGGGGCTCGCCGCCAAGACGCGTCTGCTGGCCCGGTACGTTGTTCCACCGCGGTCCTACATCGAGTTCGTCAACCCGTCGCTCAATCTGAGCCGGACCCGCGTAGCCGCCATATACCTGTGGCGCCCACTCCGCTTGACCCTGCGCGCCCCTCGGGTCCTTTGGGTCTGGCGCAACGCTCGGCGGCACGGACGTGGTTGAGGGGGCGGCTCTGGTTCGGAGTCGTGTGGCTGCCGTGCGAGCCGCGGCGTGGGCCCTTCGGGCGGCACTAGTGGCCCGACGTCGCGTGGCGGACGGCGACTGCCGCCCTTCGACCTACGGCCGGTTCCCCGGGTACCGGCGTCGTAGGCCGGTGGTGTTCTGCTGGCGCTGAGGCCGCGCCTGTTCACCTGCCTCGTGCGTGCCTCCGTCCGTCAGGCCTGGCTAAGTGCGCACGGCGTGCGGCGCGACCTGATCATCGGCGTGACCTCTCCCCGCGACTTCAGCGCGCACGCGTGGCTCGACGGAGACCCGCCGGTTGCGGGGGCTCGCTATACCGAGTTGACGCGGCTGCCCGCGTGACCGTCTCGCCTAGTTAGACATCTGGGAGAACGCATCAGCGCCAATCGTCTCAGGGACCGACAACGTCGCGTCCTCGACGGTGGCGAGCACGCTCAACTCCGGTGTCTCGTAAGGCTCACGCTCTCGTTCAACCTGGTCGTCACGCTGGTCCATGGATCCCCCTGGGTAGATGGTCAACAGATCCTAACGCGATCGGCAGCGGCCAGGGGGGTACGCTGGCGAACCACCGCGCCAGGGCGGTCTTGAAGCGCGATTCGATGCGCGTGACGCGATGCTCGAGGCTAGGCGCAGCCGGAACAGCAGCGCGTCGCCGAGGCCCGTGTTGTGCACCTCGGCAAGGATATTGTCAGCCCGCGTGTGCCGGAGCTGGAGTACTCCCCGCCGTAGTAGTCCGGACCTAGGTTCACGCTCATCGTGACCAGGCGCTCACGCACCGCCAGGTCGTCGTGCCAGTTGTCGTAGTGCTCGGCCACCGGCATCCGGCGATAGATTCGGCCGTCGTATCGCCGCACAGGGCCGAGGTTCGCGATCTGCTCGATGGTGCGGTAGAGCGCCGGGTCGTTGAGCAGGAAGAGAAGGCGGGCGACGAGCGGTGTGGCGTGATCTAGGGTCAGCCGCCTGCCAGACTCTCGTAGTCGCGTGCGTCGAATGTCGCGCGCTCCATCTCACCGTGGACGTGATCCAGTAGCTCAGTGGAGAACAATCCGGGGACAACGACGCAGTCTCGTTCCGCGAACGTCTGCGGCATGTGCTCGATCTCCACGGCGGAGGCGTCCGCGCGTATCACGCGTGCCCTCGTCGGGCATACGACAGCCACAGCCACTGGGCGAGCAGGGCGGCGTCGACGGGCGGCGTGTCGGCGAGTAGCTCGGCTCGCAGTCTGTCGCCGTCGATGATCGCCGGATTCAGGCCGGAGCTGTCCCATTCACGCGCGAAGGTGCGCGTGGGCTCGCCAGATAGACCCGCACGAACGAGGCCTTCGTCTTCCGCTGCAACAGGAAGCCCGGGAGTACCCCTCCGAAGAGCGTTTCCATGATCGCGGTCCGGCCTCCGCGCCCGCGGCGTCCGCCCCAGGCCGCGAATGCGGACAGGAACACGGGATCGAGGAAGGGGTGCGCCATCTGCGCGCCGGCGTCGCTCGCGATGAGGTCGAGCTGGTCGCTCATGAGCCTGATGTGGCGGCTGCCTGCCACCAGGGCCACGTACGTGTCGAAGCGACGGGTGTGGAGGCGGATGTTGCGCATGCGATGGCGGACCGCAAGTTCGTTGGCTTCGGGGGTGAGCCACGGCATTGACGGACCGGGATGGCGGCGTCGCAGAATGGCCAGCTGGGCTGCGTACGGCATCAATCTGTGCACGGCCGTGACTGCATCACGTGGGCGCGGTCGGGTGCGACGGCTCAGGACATCGCTGACTCGCCCCAACGCCAGGTGCCGAAGAGCGTGTCGCCGTCGATCCCCGTTACGACCGTGCCGCTGCGCGCCCGTTCGACGAGCGGCACGGCGAAGTGCGAGTTCATCGGGTAGGCTGGGCCGTGGCGGCTGAGCACCGCTGAGCGAGGCCTCCGACGACGTCGAGCTCGTTGTCGCCGTGGTCGATCGTCTCCCAGTCCGAAATGCCGACGTGTCGGATGACGAGTTCCTGCCACTCTTCCTCCGCCGTCTCCTCGATACCCGGGAACCGCTGGGTGACCGCGACCGGAGCCTCCAGCCCTTCGCGTTCGGCCAGTCGTGCCGCGAGTGCGAGGAGCACGGACGAGTCGCGACCGCCGCTGAAGGCGACCACGCAGGGCGGGCGTCGCAGAGCCACGAGCAGGGCACGCTCGAGGGCTGCCACCGGGTCGGCGGCGTGCCGGTCCAGCCGCGCTCGCTCAGCATCGCCGAGCGGGGCGCCGGTGGCGATCTCGAGCCCCGTGATGCCGATGTCGCCGTAGCGCCCGTCGAGATGTAGGGTCGGCGGGGAAGCCGCCAGTGTCGCCTGAAGCTGCATCAGATCAGAGCACCGCGCCGGCCCGAGCGGTCTTCGGCCTCCGCCTGCTCGGCGTGCGGGGTTGCTCCACTTTGCCGGTCGCGCATGGCCAGGAGTGGCCGGAGGTTCACGTGGCGCGCGTGAACGGCGACGCCGACGGCGAGTGGCACCACGGCTTTGGTGGCCGGCGTGCGTGCTTCCCGATGGCCGAGGGGCTGCTGCGGCTCGACCGCGAACGCTCGACCATCACGATGCGCACGGCACGGCCGCTGGATGACGACCGGTTGGTGCACCCATGGGTCACCTGGGGAGCGGCGATGTTCGCGCGCTGGCACGGCCGCGAGGCCTTCCACGGCGGAGCGTTCGTGTCCGGTGGCCGCGCGTGGGCGGTCCTCGCCGACAAGCTGGGCGGCAAGAGCACTCTGCTCGCACGACTCGCGCTCGACGGCGCCGGCATCGTCAGCGACGACCTTCTCGTGATCGACGACGGCGACGTGTTCGCCGGTCCGCGCTGCGTGGACTTGCGCTCGGGCACGGCTGAGCGACTCGGTGCTGACGACCTTCCACTGGCACGCGGGGACCGCAGCAGGCTTCGTTGCCGCTCGTCGCCGACCGGTTGCCGTTGGCCGGCGTTGTGCATCTCGCGTGGTCGGACACGCTGGCGGTGCGCGAGATTCCGTTGAGCGACCGGATCCCACGGCTCCGTCCACACAACGGCTTCGACATGCTGCCTCGGGCCCCTCCGAGCTCCTCTCGCTCGCAGCGCTTCGCACGCTCGAGCTCGAGCCGGCCGAAGGACCTCGGCCGCATCTCCGCGTGTGCCGAGCTGCTGCTCGCGGCGACGGCGCACTGACCTCATTCTTCGATCAGATCGCGGTCCCGCAGAGATGCCACGAAGAATTCGACGTCGCGCGTGGCGGTGGCCTCGTCGACGTTGAAGCGAGACACAAGCGCCTCCACGAGCTCCTCGTGTGACGCGCCGTCGGCCAGCAGGCGCCACAGGACGGCGCCTGTGCGGTTGGCGGCCAGGTACTCCGCCGCCTCGACGTCCAGCGCCACCACCTCGCCCTCGACCTCGCGCCACTCGAGGGGGTCCGTTTCAGACGCATAGCGGAACCCTAGGCGATCGGGCCTAGTAGCGCGCGAGGGTTCCGTGCCTCCGCGACCGGCTCAGGGCGCCCTTGAAAAGCGCCGTGGCGAGGGGCAGGGCGAGTGCGCCGAGGGCGACCAGGATCAGCGCGTCGTCGGCCCATCCGCCGCCCTGCAGCAAGGCGTCGCGCGCGCTATCGAACATGAACCGGGTCGGTGTCACGCTGCCGATCGCCTCCAGCAGCGGCGGCAGTGACGAGCGCGGGAAGTAGGCGCCGCCGAGAAAGCCGAGGCCGAACGACACGACGGTCAGAACCGGCTCGGCGCGCCTGACGACGAGCACGACGGCTGCCATCGCCACGCCAATCGCGACCAACACGCCCGCCGACGCCATCAGGACGACGACGAACCCGATCCAGTCGGGGTTCGTCAGGCCGAGCCCCACGACGAGGTCCGCAGCGACGACGTAGACCCCTCCTCGCGCAAGGGCCAGCAGGAACGGATACCCGGCCAGGCCGAGTGCCAGCTCAGCCGTGCTCACAGGTTCGGCAACCAGCGTCTCGAGCGTGCCGGTCAGCTGTTCCTCGCGCACGCGCCGCGCGAGCCCCACGCCCGCGCCACCGATCACCGTGACGAGCGCGACGCCGATCGCCGCATATGAGAAGAAGCTCGGTGCGCCGTCGAGCGAGCTGTGTGAGGGCTCGCCCACGGACTCGCTGATGAAGTAGTAGATCGCCAGGTTGAGCAGGCCGAACAGCAGGTCGGCGGCCAGCGCGAGCCGATACGCCTGCGCGACCATGAGGTCGCGGCGCACCAGCGCCAGCACGGGTCCCGGCCGCAGACGGCTAGTTCGGAAGGTCAACGCGCGTTCCGCAGCGGGCCACATCGTCGGGCCGGTGGGTGGCGATTGCGACGGCCACTCGGGGACGGCGGTCGAGGGCCGCCCACAGGCGCTCGGTGGCCGCATCGTCGAGCGAGCGGGTCGGCTCGTCGAGCGCCAGCAGCCCCGGCGCGCCGATCAGCGAGCGGGCGAAGGCAAGCTGCTGCAGCATCCCGGTGGAGCACTCGTCCGTCTGTCGCGAGGCGATGTCGTGGAGGTCGAGCTCCTCGACGAGTGCAGCCACCTCACGCGCGGCGCCCCGCCGGTGCAAACCGCGCAGGCCCGCGAACACCTCGAGGTTCGCGCGCCCGGTCAACCGCGCGTAGAAGGAGCGCTCGAGGCCCAGAGCGCTCCCGAGCTGTGCCCGTGCCGCGAGCGTGCCCGCCCGCTCGCCACCGATCGTCACCCTGCCCGCGGTTGGCTCCAACGTGCCCGCCACGCAGCGCAGCACGGTGCTCTTGCCCGACCCGTTCCGGCCCCACAGCGCCGCGCGCTCACCGGCGTCGAGGTCAAGATCGATCGAACGCAAGACCACACGCTCGCCAAACCGGCGTGCCAACGCTTCGATTCTCAGCACATCGGCGATTCTCGCCGAAGTGGGGGGCTGCCGGCTGGGATGCGCGCGGGTGGTTTCGAACCACCGACCTCTCGCGTGTGAAGCGAGCGCTCTCCCACTGAGCTACGCGCGCGTGGGCGGATCAGTCTAGAACGGACGCGCTCCGTCGTCGCGACCGCTTGACACGGACTACGAGTGGCGCGGAAGATCGCCCACCAGGCACGGACAACAGGGGGCTCTCATGTTCGACTACGTCATCGTCGGCGCCGGATCAGCGGGGTGTGTGCTGGCCGCTCGTCTCAGCGAGGACCCGGACGTCTCCGTGCTGCTCGTCGAGGCGGGCCCGCCCGACACGAAGGAGAACGTGCACGTGCCGGCGGCGTTCGGCTCGCTGCTCAAGACCGACGTCGACTGGGACTTCTCGACCGCGCCGGAAGAGGGCTGCAACGGCCGGATGATGTTCCTGCCCCGCGGCAAGGTGCTGGGCGGCTCGTCGTCGATCAACGCGATGGTCTACATCCGCGGCAACCGCGCCGACTACGACGGCTGGCGGGACACGGGGCATCTGGGCTGGGGCTACGACGACCTCCTCCCGTACTTCAGGAAGTCCGAGGACAACGAGCGGGGCGAGTCCGAGTACCACGGCGTCGGCGGCCCGCTGACCGTCAGCGAGTCGCGTTCGCAGAACCCGCTCTCGCACGCCTGGATCGAGGCCGCGAAGGAGACGGGCCTCCCGGCCAACGACGACTTCAACGGGGCCGACCAGATCGGCGTCGGCATGTACCAGGTGACCCAGCGCGAGGGCATGCGCTGCTCGACCGCGGTGGCGTTCCTGCACCCGGTCGCCGAGCGGCCGAACCTGACGGTCGAGACCCGCACCCAGGTGCACCGCATCGTCATGGAGGGCGGGCGCGCCGTCGGCGTCGCGGGGGAGAGGCACGGCGATCCGGTCGAGCTCCGGGCGGAGCGCGAGGTCATCCTCTGCGCCGGCGCCTACAACTCGCCGCAGCTGCTGATGCTCTCCGGCATCGGCCCGGCCGAGCACCTGGCGATGAAGGAGATCGAGGTCGCCGTCGACCTGCCCGACGTGGGCCAGAACCTCCAGGACCACATCAACGCCGGTGCGATCTGGACGACCGAAGAGCCGGTCTCGCTGATCCTCGGTGCCGAGCCCGAGTACCAGGAGATGTTCGCGAACGAGGGGCGCGGCCCGCTCACGTCGAACGTCGCCGAGGCCGGCGGCTTCTGGAGGACGCACCCCGGCCTCGACGCGCCGGACATCCAGTTCCACGCGGCGCCGGTGATGTTCGTCGACGAGGGGCTCGGCGACCCGGTCGCCCACGGCATCACCTTCGGCGCCTGCCTGCTCACGCCGAAGAGCCGCGGCAGCGTGACGCTGCGCTCCGCCGACCCGACCGCCAAGCCCTGGATCCGCCACGAGTTCCTGTCCGACCCGCGCGACGTGGAGACGATGATGGAGGCGCTGCGGCTGACGATGGACATCTCCCGGGCGCCCGCGCTCGCGCCGTACTGCCAGGAGCTCTTCTCCGGCCCGGGCAGCGACGACGAGGCCGCGCTGCGCGGCCACCTGGGCCGTCACTCGCAGACGCTCTACCACCCGGTCGGCACCTGCGCGATGGGCCCGGTGGTCAACGAGCGGCTCGAGGTGCACGGGGTCGAGGGCCTCCGGGTGGTCGACGCGTCGGTGATGCCGGTCATCCCGCGGGGCAACACCAACGCCCCGACGATCGCCGTGGCCGAGCGCGCCGCCGACCTGATCACGGGCCGCAAGTCGCAACGCGCGGCGGCGGACATGGACGTGGGAGCCGCCGCGCTCTAGTCTTCACGACGGACCGTGCTAGGCGGGGCTGTAGCGGTGCCCTGCACCCACAATCCGCTCTAGTGGGGCTGAATTCCCGTTCGAGGGATGAAAGCCTCGGGGCCAGTACGCCAGTCCGAGGCGTCGATGGTCCGGTCCCGCGCGGTGGACGTTCCCGAACCAGGTCAGGACCGGGAGGTAGCAGCCTTAAGGGATGCCGTTCACGCGCCGCGGGGAAGCCGGATCGGAGTCCAGGACAGGCGGGCACGCCCGGGACTTCTTCTCGACAGCGGGTGCACGGTCCGCTTTTCGTAGCTCAGATCGAGTCGATGATCTTCTTGCGCAGGTCGCGGTGCTCGTCGGCGGTGACGAGTCCCTGCTCGAGCAGCGCGTCGACCCGGCGCAGGCGATCGGCCGTGTCCTGGGTGGACTCGCCGCCCGCGGGCACGGGCGCTGCTCCGGCGGGCGGGGGCGTGCCGAGCGCGGCCGCCCATCCCTGCCCGGTCAGACCGGAGGTCCAGGTTCTGGACGTAGACCTGGTTCGTCTCCATCGCCGACTCGATCATCTGCTTGAAGCCGGGGACGTTGCCCCACGGGCCGGCGGCGTTCTGGATGAACTCGACCATCTCCTCGTTGCCCTGCATCGTCGCGGGCGCGGGGCCGGGAGGCGGCGGGCCCGCCGGCACGCCCATCCCCGGTGGCGGCGGGATGTGCTGCGAGGGGGCGACGGAGCGGTCGGCGGCGACCAGCGCGGGCTCGTACATGGTCGCGTCGCTCCACGCCCAGTCGTCCACGTCGTCGGGGTCGAAGCGGATTCCGACGATCTCGCCGACGCGGGGGATGCGCGACACCGGCACCCACTTCGTCTTGTCCAGATCACGGCCGCGGGCCGATCCGGAGTCGATCTTCAGCTGGAGCTTGACCTTGGCCTCGATGCCGTCCCCGCGGCGCTTGCCGGTGTCGTCCACGTAGACGACGCGCGCCGTCGTCTGGGTCCCGGAGGTCCGCAGATCCTCTTCGCTCTTGCCGCCGAACAGTCCCATGTGCCGACCGTAAGGCACACGGCCGCGACCCGAAAGTCCTGATCTGGTCTCAACCTGAGCAGCCGGCGCTGAACGCGACCCAGGACCCGTTGCGGCCCAGCTCGCGCTCCCAGTTGGGCGGGCCCTCGCCCGGCGGCGGCACGCGCGCGCCGAGCGGCTTGGGGTCGCGCGGGTCGAGGACGGACAGCTCCTCGGACTCGCGCGTGGCGGGCCCGATGTAGATGCCGTCCGGGCTCGGGTCGACCGGCAGGGCGGGGATGTCCTTCGGCCGGGTGTCGGTCCACAGCGCCAGGTCCGGCACGGGGCGATGGTTGGGGACGTAGAGCGGCGAGCACGCCTTCGCGGCGCGCGCCACCGCGGGCTGGTCGGCGATCTGGTGCAGGTCGGCGGCCACGCGGTCGCGGTCGGCGATGTCCGAGCGCAGGTCGATCAGCCGGTCGGCCTGCCACGGGGTCAGGACCAGGAAGGCGACGATCATCAGCACCCCGGCCGCGGCCCAGCGCCGCCGGTAGCGAGTCTTCTTCGGCAGCGCCGTCCAGCCCAGCGCGGCGAGCGCCGCGAACAGCGCGAGCATCGTCGAGGCCAGGAACAGGTAGCGGCCGAGCAGCGACAGGCCCGCGATGCCGAACACGACGAACGCGACGCCGTTCAGCACCGCGATCGCCAGCGGCAGCAGCGTGCGCGGGCGCAGCTTCGCCGACGCGAGCCCGGCCGCCAGCCCCAGCACCGCGGCGATCAGGTACTCCAGCCGCACGATCTCCCCGAGCCGGCGGGGCATCGTCTCCGGCACGGCGCCGAGGCCGGTCTTGCGGCCGAGCTCGGCGGCCAGGTCGGTCGTGCCGTTCAGCGACCAGAGCGGGTCGCCGGTCACCGCCCAGTCGCTCAGCATCCAGACCACGGGGCCGAGCGCGGCGATCCCCGCCAGCCGCAGGCGCCCGTTCCAGTCGCGGGCGGGGAAGCACCACAGCCAGTAGACCGCCGCGAACAGCCACATCTCCGGCCGCAGCAGCCCGGCCAGGGCCAGCAGCAGCATCACCGGCGCGCCCCTCCGCGGGCTTCGCGCCTCGAGCACCGCGGCCCACACGACCAGGGCGATCGTCGGCAGGTCGACGTAGCCGCGGATGCCGAAGTTGAGCAGCGGTACGCGGGTGGCCACGATCAGCGCCGCGAGCACGCCCACCGGAGTCGAGAACAGCTCCTGCCCGAGCCGGAAGACGCCGACGACCAGCGCGCCGATCGCGAGCAGGACGATGACCAGGAAGATCGTCTCGGCCGCGGTCGCGCCGAGTGGCGAGAGGGCCAGCCCCACGAGCGTCGCGAGCGGATGCGGCGTGGGGGCGACCGGCGTGTCGTACTGCGGCGTGCGGCCGTGCGCGAGGTCATCGCCCCAGACGAGGGCGTAGAACGAGTCGTAGTTCAGGAACGCGTGGCCGAAGAACGCGAACACGGCCGCAGCGACGATGAGCGCGGCCAGCGCGTCCGGCCACGCCCGGCGGGCGAGTGCCATGGGCGGGAGAACCTAGCGGCCCGCCCGCCCGGAACCCCGCCCTACTTCAACTGACAGACCAGCGCCTGGTCGGACGCGGATGCCCGGTCTGCGCCCCGCGCCGGTGCTTCACGATGAACGACCCGCGCTTCAGGATCCTGCCCCGGTCGCCCAGCCGAACGCTGTAGCGATAGCGCCCGGCGAGCCCGTAGACCGAGCCCTTCAGCTGGCGCCTGCCGTTGTCGCGCACGCGCTTGCGCACGCGCGTGACGATGCGGCCCGCGCTGTCCTTGAACGTGACGACGAGCGTCGCGCGCCTCGACCGCTTCCGGTTCGGGACGCGCACCTTGGTCCGGAACGACCGGCGGCCCTGGGCGCGCCCGTCGGCGGGCGGCGACTGGGCGGGCGCCTGCGCGGACGAACCGGCGGTCGCGCCCTCCTGAGTCGCGCCCTGCTGGCGGGCCCGCTGCGCCTCGGCCGGGCCGGAGGTCGCCGGCCAGCCCGCGCCGCTCTCGCCCGTGTAGCGGAAGACGTCGAGCCCGCGGTTGATGTCGCCCGCGTAGATGTAGCCGTTGTGCGGCTTGGCCGACCAGGTGTCGGAGCCGGTCGGCACGTACCAGGCGAGCTGCTTCGGGTTCGCCGGGTCCGAGAAGTCGACGACACGCGTGCCGCGGCCGTACCAGGCGGTCGTCAGCCGGTTCTGGTCGGGCGCCTGCCAGAACACGTGGATCGTGCAGCCGGCCTCCGGGTCGTCGTTGGGCTGGTAGGGGATGTTGAAGACGCCCGCCTTGTCCAGCCCGTTGGAGCCCGCGATCTGCCCGTCCTGGTCGAGCCGGTACAGGTGCAGCGCGCCGATCGAGGCGGGATCGCGGAGCTGAGGCGCGATCGCCTCGGTACCCGGGACGGATGCGGCGGGGTTGCCGCCGCATCCGGGGACGCCCGAGCCGCCCCCGAACTCGTCCGTGACGAGCAAGAGGGAGCGATCGAAGTTGGGTTCGGCCTGGTGGGAGATCGTCACCTGCGGGTCGCGGATGCGCTCGCGCAGGACGGGCTTGGTCACGTCGGTCACGTCGATGACGTCCGAGAAGTTGATCGACGCCGCGTAGGCGAAGGACTTGCCGTCGGGCCGGTGGTCGACGATCAGGTCGTGGTGCGAGTCCTGCCCGCCGTAGTCGATGCCGCCGACCTTCTTCGGGTTGCGCGGGTCGGCCAGGCTGAAGATCTCGAGCTTGGAGTAGGTGTTCGTGTACTGGTCGACGTACAGGTAGGGCCAGTCGAGCGTGTTGTTGTGCGACCCGTCGACCAGCTTGTCCTGCCCGATCCAGGCGACCTCGACCGGCGCGGTGCGGTCGGACACGTCGAGGATGACCGTGCCCTCGTCGCCGGGGTGGCACTTGTTCGATGTGGTCTCGACGGCCATCGCCAGGTAGCGCCCGTCCGGTGAGAGCTGCACGTCGTTCTGGCCGCCCGGGCAGTTGAACTTGCCCACCCGCCTGGGGTTGCGGGGGTCGGAGATATCGACGATCACGACGCCCTCGCCGTAGGAGCCGACGAACGCGTGGTTGCCGTGCAGCTCGAGGTCGGAGGCGGCGACGCCCTGCGTGCCCGGGTCGATCGGCACGTTCGCGACGAGCTCCAGGTTCTCGCCCTGCCCGGTCAGCGGAGCCGGCTCCGGGACGCCCAGCGAGGCGGAGGTCAGGCGGCTCGAGCGCTTCATCTCGAAGGCGCTCGCCCCGTCGGCGAGAATCAGCAACAGCACGGCGACGAGGGCCGGCAGGACGGTACGGGTCATCGGGTTCGGCACCTCCCAGTGCACGTGTCCGGACGCCGCGCGCACCCCTGCCGCCGCGTCCCGAGCGGGATGCAGAGTACCGCAGACTTGCCCTCCTGAGGCGCAGCTAGCATGGTCGCTCCCGTGCTGTCCCTCTACCGCCGCCACCGCCCCCGGACCTTCGAGCAGGTCGTGGGCCAGGAGCACATCGTGCGCACGCTGCGCAACGCGATCGAGCTCGGGAAGGTGCATCACGCCTACCTGTTCGTGGGCTCGCGGGGCACGGGCAAGACCTCGATGGCCAAGCTGCTGGCCTGCGCGCTCAACGCCGACGGCGGGGCGGCGAGGGAGTGGGATCCGGAGTCGCCGACCGCGCGCGCGATCATGAACGGCACCTCGATGGACGTCGTCGAGATGGACGCGGCGTCGAACAACTCCGTCGACGACATCCGCGAGCTGCGCGAGAACGTCGCGCTCGCGCCGATGGGCGGCGGCAGCCGCGTCTACATCCTCGACGAGGCCCACATGCTCACGCAGGCGGCCTGGAACGCGTTCCTGAAGACGCTCGAGGAGCCGCCGCCGCACGTCGTCTTCGTCCTCGCCACGACCGAGGCCCACAAGGTGCCGGCGACGATCGTCGACCGCTGCCACCGCTTCGACTTCCAGCGGCCGACGCTCGAGCAGATCGCGGGCGTGCTGCGCCGGGTCGCCGACGAGGAGGGGATCCAGGCGCCCGAGCCGGCGATCGGGATGCTCTCGCGCGCGGCGACCGGGTCGTTCCGCGACGCGCTCGGCACGCTCGAGCAGCTCGTCACCTACGGCGGCAAGGAGGTCAAGCTCGACGACGTGCTCGAGATCCTCGGCGTCGCCGACGCCGAGCTGGTGCTGGAGACCTCCGACGCGCTGGTCGCGCACGACCCGAAGGCGGCTCTGCTGGCGGTCGAGCGGCTGGCCGGGTCCGGCCGCGACATCACCCAGTTCATGCGCGACCTGGCCGCCCACCTGCGCCACCTCTACGTGGTCCAGACGCTCGGGCAGGTGCCCGACTCGTTCTCGGTGACCGCGGAGCACACGGACCGGCTGGCCGCGCAGGCCGACTCGCTCGCTCAGGGTGAGGTGCTGCGGGCGATCGAGCTGCTGGCCGCCGGGCTGTCGGCGGTCAAGGACGGGTCCGATCCGCGGATACAGCTCGAGCTGGCGCTGCTGAAGGCGGTCCAGCCGCAGGTCGACCTCTCGCTTCAGGCGCTGCTGTTCCGGATCGAGCAGCTCGAGGCGCGCGTGCGCGGGACCGACGCAGCCGGAGGCGAGGAGCCGTCCACCGCGCAGCCGGCCCGCGCCGTGGCCGCGGGGGGCGGGGGGTCGGTGGACGCCACCGCCGCGGGTTCTTCCGGCCGCGGCTCGAGCGGTCCCGGGCCGTCCGCGGTAGCCGCAGTGGCGCCGGCGTCTACAGCGGCTTCGGAGGTCGGCCGGGCGGAGGTGGCGAGTGCGCCGGCGCCGGTGCAGCCTCGCCCGCGCCTGCGCCGGAGCCCGAGCGTTTCCCCGCCGGCCTCCGTCGGTCCGGCAGCGCCGACCTCGCACGCGTGCGCGAGATGTGGCCGGCCGCGGTCGAGGCAGTGGCCGCCGACAACGGGATGGTCGGCGCGTTCCTCGCAGCCGCGCGCCCCATCGAGTTGGAGGCGAGCGGCTCAAGCTGGCCTTCGCCCCGGACGCCACGTTCGGCAAGAAGAAGTGCGAGGACAACCGGCAGCTGCTCCAGACGGCGCTGCGCGCATTGACGGGAAGCACGTTCCAGATCGATTGCGAGTGCCGCGAGCTGGGTGGCGACGCGGACGCGCCGCCTGTCACCCTTTCCCACGACGAGCTGGTCGAGCGGCTCAAGGAGCAGTTCGGCGCCAAGGAAGTCTTCGACGACGGAGAGAACGTCTGATGCCGCAGCCGCCCAACATGAACCAGATGCTGAAGCAGGTTCAGCAGATGCAGGCCGAGATGATGAAGGCGCAGGAGGGCCTCAAGGACGAGATCGTCGAGGCGAGCGCCGGCGGCGGCATGGTCACCGTCAAGGTCAGCGGCGAGCTCGAGATCAAGGAGCTCACGATCGACCCCGAGGCGGTCGACCCCGAGGACGTCGAGATGCTCCAGGACATGGTCCAGGCGGCGGTCAACGAGGCGCTCCGCTCGGCGCAGGAGCTCGCGGCGAACAAGATGCAGCAGGCGACCGGCGGCCTGGGCGGCGCCGGCGGCCTCGGCGGGCTGGGCCTGCCGGGCCTCTAGCCGCGCGCCGTCGTCGGCAGCGAGTAGTCCAGCCACTCCTCGCGCTTGCCGCCCACGCGGTCATAGACCGCCTGCGCGCGGTGGTTGTCCTTCGCCGTCTGCCACCCCAGAGACGTCGCGCCGCGTTCGCTCGCGCGGTCGGCGCACGCCTCGATAAGCGCCTCCGCGTACCCGCCTCCGCGCGCAGAGCTGTCGACGTACAGGTCGTTCATCACCGCGATCCGCGACGCGCCCAGCGTCGACCAGCTCCAGAAGATCGTGGCGAAGCCGACCGCCTTGCCGTCGTCGTCGCGCGCGATGAACTGGACCCCTCGAGCTCGGGCTCGTCCATCAGCGTCAGCGACAGGTCGGTCAGCGCCTCGTCGCTCGGCGCCACCTCGTAGAAGTCGCAGTAGGCCCGCATCAGCGGCAGGAGCTCGTCCAGGTCCGCCTCGGTCACAGCTTCGATGTGCATGCGCCGGCATTCTGCCCGCGTGCCGCGCCGCGGCGCCGTCTAATGTGGTCGCCCCGTGTTCTCCGCGCCGGTCAACCGCCTGATCACCGAGCTGAACCGCCTGCCCGGGGTCGGCCAGCGCACCGCCCAGCGCCTGGCCTTCCACATCCTGCGGCTGTCCAAGGAGGACGCGCTCGCCCTGGCCGACGCGATCCGCGAGGTCAAGGAGACCGTGGGGGAGTGCGAGGTCTGCTTCAACCTCGCGGTCGGCCCGGTCTGCAAGGTGTGCGAGGACCCGCGCCGCGACCCCGCGCTGGTCTGCGTGGTCGAGGAGCCGAGCGACATCATCCCGATCGAGCGCACGCACGAGTTCAGCGGCCGCTACCACGTGCTGGGCGGCGCGCTGTCGCCGATCGACGGGGTCGACCCCGAGGACCTGCACATCGCCGAGCTGTTCAAGCGGATCGACGGCGGCGAGATCCGCGAGGTCGTCGTCGCCACCAACTCGACCACGACCGGTGAGGCGACCGCGCTCTACCTGGCCGACACGCTGCGCGAGCGGGCGCCCGACGTCGCGGTCACCCGCCTGGCCACCGGCCTTCCGGTCGGCGGCGACCTGGAGTACGCGGACGAGGTCACGCTCGGCCGCGCCCTGCGCGGGCGCATGCGCCTCTAGCGCGGCTGCTGCGGCGGCCCGACGTGCCCGCGCAGCCACTCGACCAGAGGCGTCGCGCCCTCGAGCAGCGCGCGCACCCGCCGCCCCGCCTCGGGCTTGTGCACCCAGCCGCGCAGCTCGTGCCGCCGCGACACGGTCAGGCTCTTGCGCCGCAGCAGGTCGAGCTCCGGGTGGTCGGCCGGGTACCCCCGCGGCGCTCGGGTCAGCTCCGGATCGACCAGCTTCAGCCCGGCGTCCGACGCGGAGGCGATCGCTCGCTTGAGCGCGGACGCCGTCCGCGGGGTGTCGATCCCGCGCCGGATCCGCTCGAGCTGGTCGCGCGCCGGATGGTGCAGTCCGGCGGCCACCAGCAGCCCGTCCAGCGAGATCTCGAGGTAGTAGCCGCCGCCTCCGCCGTAGCCGAGCGTCATCCCCAGGTGCTCCTTGATCGGCGGTCGCATGTGGAAGCGCGTGTCGTTCCAGGGCCGGAAGACGTGTGGCTCGCCGAAGTCGGCGAGGTCGTCGGCCAGGGCCAGCGCCGGCTCGACCAGGTACTCCTGGTGTCGCGATCGGTTGGCCTTGAACCAGTCGCGGTCGTTGTTGGCCTCCAGGTCCTCGAGGAACCGGACCGCCTCGGGCGGAAAGCCGCGGAACGACGCAGCCATCAGGGCCCGGCCCCGAGCGCGGGCTGCCCGCGCGGCGGCGCCTTGCGCTTGCGCAGAAGCCCGAGGTCGTTCTTGGCGAGGAGGATCCGGGTCAGCGCATCGTCGACGCGGCGGCGCTTCAGCCCGCCGCGCTTGATCCCCTGGACCAGCGCCCGGTAGGTCGCCTCGATCTCCGCGTCCGGCCCCGGCACGTAGACCATGTCGACGCCGGCGGCGATCGCGCGCAGCGCCGCCTCCGAGGCGGGGATCGAGGTGGTGATCGCCGGCAGCGTCAGGTCGTCGGCGATGGCGACCCCGCGGAAGCCGAGCTGGTTGCGCAGCAGGTTGGTCGACACGGCGCTCGACAGCGACGCCGGCACCACGAAGTCGTCGGTCACGTACAGCCCGTGCCCGACCACGACGGCCGGGGTCCCCGCTCGCACCGCGGCGCGGAACGGCGCCAGGTCGCGCTTGCGCAGCTCGGCGAGCGACAGGCCGACGTTCGGCGGCCCCTCCTCGGGTGCGATCGCCGCGGCGCCCAGGCCCGGGAAGCGCCCCGCCCCCGAGAGCACGCGCGCGTGCTTGTACTCGTCGACCTGCGCCTGGGCGTACGCGGCCACCTGGTCGGGCTCGTCCGAGAACGAGCGCGTGCCCATCGCCCCGCCGTCCTCCGGGCCGACCTCGAGCGACGGCGCCCAGATCGCGTTCAGCCCCAGGCGCTTGAACGTACGCGCGGTCGTGCGCGCGGAGGTCGTCGCCTCGCTGACGTTGGCCGTGTCGGCCGGGGCGTCCGCCGGCGGCAGCGCCGGCAGCGCGTTCCACTCGCCGCCCTGCTGGACGGCGCCGAGGAACGGCTGCACCTGCCGCGCGCGCGTGACCTGAGCCGCGAGCTCGGCGGTCAGCACGCGGAACTGCTGGGCGTCCTGGTAGTTGAACTCCTCGAACATCAGCCCGCCGTACGTGCGCCTGGGCAACTGCTTGAAGATCGGGGCGGTCGCGTCGGTCCCGCCGAAGCCGACGAGCATGAGCTGGGCCGCCTTCTGCTCGGGCGGCATCGACCGGATGCGGCGGGCGATCGCGGCGGGCGGCCGCGCGCCCCGGAGCGACCCGGCCGGCGGCGGCACGACCCGCGTCAGGAACGAGCGCTGGGAGCGCGGATCGCGGGACGGGCCCGACGGGCGGGGGGCCGGCGCGGTCGCCTTGTCGCCGTCGTCGTCGCCCGCTCCGAGCACCGCCGCGAGCAGCGATCCGACGCCGAATCCGATGACGAGGACGAGCACGGGCAGCAGGAGCCACGAGCCGGAGATGCGTCGAAGCAGGGCGCGCAAGGGGTGAAAGCTATCCTCGCGGCTCAATGGCCCTCCCCGCACAGGCTTCCGCGGGTACCGTCGTCATGAAGTTCGGCGGCACGTCCGTGGCCAACAAGGAGCGCATCACGCGTGCCGCTCAGCGCATCGTGCGGGCCAAGGAGGAGGGCAACCGCGTGGTCGCCGTCCTGTCGGCCCAGGGCAAGTTCACCGACGAGCTCGTGTCGATGGCCCACGAGGTCTCCCCGCGCCCGCACCCGCGCGAGATGGACATGCTGCTGTC
Organism: uncultured Actinomycetes bacterium; assembly: GCA_963724205.1. GTDB lineage: Bacteria > Actinomycetota > Thermoleophilia > Solirubrobacterales > Thermoleophilaceae > CAVRTK01. Next base: position 1,076,637 of record CAVRTK010000001.1, read on the forward strand.
GACCGGCGAGCGGATCTCGTGCGCGCTCGCGGCGATGGTCATCAACGACCTGGGCCACGAGGCGGTGTCGCTGACCGGATCCCAGGCGGGGATCGTCACCGACACCTCGCACACCAAGGCCAAGATCATCGACGTGCGGACCAAGCGGGTCGAGGAGGCGCTCGACGCCGGGCAGATCGTCCTGGTGGCGGGCTTCCAGGGCACCAGCGCGTTCGCGCGCAAGGAGGGCGGCTACGAGATCCACGGCAACGTGACGACGCTCGGCCGGGGCGGGTCCGACACCACGGCGGTGGCGATCGCGGCCGCGCTCGGCGCCGACGTCTGCGAGATCTTCACCGACGTCCAGGGCGTCTTCACCGCGGACCCGCGGCTCGTCCCGGACGCCCGCAAGCTGCCCCAGGTGTCGTTCGAGGAGATGCTCGAGATGTCCGCGTCCGGGGCCGGCGTGCTCCAGCTGCGCTCGGTCGAGTACGCCCGCAACCACGGCGTGCGCATCCACTGCCGCTCGTCGCTCGAGGACGTACCCGGTACTTTCGTGTTGATGGAGCAGGAGACCATGGAGCGACCGCTCGTAACCGCAGTCACGCACTCGACCGACGAGGCCCGCGTCACGTTGACCGGCGTGCCGGACACGCCCGGCGTCGCCGGCCGCGTGTTCACGGCCCTGGCCGAGGCGAACGTGAACGTCGACATGATCATCCAGAACGAGCCCGAGACCGAGGGCCAGCGCGCGGACATGTCGTTCACCGCGCCCAAGGACGACGTGCCGAACGCGGTCGACGCGCTGCAGCCGCTCGTGGCCGAATACGGCATGGGCCTCCAGACCGATCCCGACATGGGGAAGGTGTCGCTGGTGGGCGCGGGAATGAAGTCGCATCCCGGCGTCGCAGCCAAGACGTTCACGGTCCTGGGCGATGCCGGCGTGAACATCGAGATGATCTCCACGTCCCCGATCAAGATCTCGTGCGTCGTGCGCGGGTCCGACGTCCCCGAGGCCGTCCGCCGCCTGCACGCGGCGTTCGAGCTGGGGGAGGACGCGATCCAGCCCGAGGACGCGCGGGGAGTGCACCGACCGAGGGTGAGCTGACATGCGAGTTGCAGTGGTGGGCGCCACCGGCGCCGTGGGCAGCACGATCCTGGGCGTCATGCGCGAGCGCTCGTTCCCGGCGGACGAGATCGTCCCGTTCGCCTCGGAGCGCTCGGCCGGGCGGACGATCGACTACGGCGACAAGGACCTGACCGTCGTCGCGCTGTCCGACGAGGCGATCCAGGGCTTCGACCTGGCGCTGTTCAGCGCCGGCTCCTCGACGAGCGCCGAGTGGGCGCCGAAGTTCGCGGAGGCGGGCGCCGTCGTCGTCGACAACTCGTCCCAGTGGCGCATGCACGACGACGTGCCGCTGGTCGTGTCCGAGGTCAACCCGGACGCGCTCGACGGCCACGACGGGATCGTCGCGAACCCCAACTGCACGACGATGGAGATGGTGGTCGCGCTCAAGCCGATCTACGACGCGGTCGGTATCGAGCGGCTCGTCGTCTCCACCTACCAGGCGGTCTCCGGCACCGGGCAGCGCGCGGTGGAGGAGCTGCACGCCCAGGCCGAGGCCGTCGTCGACGCCAAGGAGATCCCGGCGCCGTCGATGTACCCGCACCAGATCGCGTTCAACGTGCTGCCCCAGGTCGAGAAGTTCAAGGACGGCGACGACTACACGACCGAGGAGCGCAAGGTCATGGGGGAGACCAGGAAGATCCTGGGCAACCCGGACCTGCGCGTGACCGCCACCTGCGCGCGCGTGCCCGTGTTCACCGGCCACTCGGAGTCGATCAACATCCAGACCCGCGAGCCGCTGACCCCCGACGCCTGCCGCGAGCTGCTGTCGGGCGCGCCGGGCGTGATCGTGGTCGACGACCCCGCCAGCAGCGTGTACCCGCTGGCCCTCGACGCGGCCGGCCGTGACGAGGTCCTGGTCGGCCGGATCCGCAGCGACGACTCCGCCGACAACGCGCTCAACCTCTGGGTCGTGGGCGACAACCTGCGCAAGGGCGCGGCGACCAACGCTGTCCAGGTCGCCGAGCTGCTGCACGTGCGCGGGCTTCTGCACGGCCGCCGCGCCAACGCCGCGGCCTGACGACGGCTGCCGTACCGAGGCGGTCAGGTCCGCGCGACCGTGAGCCTGCGGCGGCGTTCGAAGCCGCCGCGGCGCTCCGACACGCCCGGTGGCGGTCCGAGGTCGACCTGGCGCCTGTCGGGCCCACGGCGCCGGTCCTCGAACTCGGAGTCGACCCACCCGCCGGAGTGGGACTCGCGGCCGCCGCGGGCCCACAGCCACGCGAGCAGCAGCACGAGGAAGACCCCCCAGCCGATGAGCACCACGCCCACGGTCGACACTCCGAGCGCCATCAGGCAGGGATCATTCCCGGTTCCGCCGATTTCTCCTCCGGCTGCTGCGTAGCGCGCCCGACTGGGCGCGCCGAGGACTAGCTGGCCGGCAGCGCGGGGGTGGGTGTGAGCGACCCGTTGTCCGGCCGGCTGAGCCGGGCCAGGTCGCGCCGGGTCGAGATCCCGAGCTTGCGGTAGATGTTGCGCGCGTGCGTGCGCACGGTCTCGATGCCGATCGACAGCTCGTGGGCGATCGCGGCGTTCGTGTAGCCCTGCTGGAGCAGCTCGAGCACGTCGGCCTCGCGGGCGGTCAGCAGGTCGGGCTCCGGCAGGTCGAGGCGGTCCGCGGGGCCCGCGGCGGCGGAGCGCGGCATCACGTGCATGCCGCGTGAGGCCAGGTGGAGGGCGTTGATGATGTCGCGGCCCTGGGTCTCCTTGGAGACGCAGGCGGTCGCCCCGAACGACAGGAGCTGGTTGCACTCGGCGGCGCTCGGGCGGTTGGCCAGCACGACGATGCGCGTGTCGGGCGCCTCCTGGTGGAGCTGGTAGACGTAGGCCGGGTTCGGGAGGGATCCGAAGTTGAGCAGCACGACGGACGGCTCGTGCTCGGTGATCGCGCGCTCGAGCGCGTCGAGAGGGACGCTCTCGGCGACCAGGTGCAGGTTCGTGTCCTCCGAGATGATCTGGCGCAGCCCGATCGCGACCAGGTCCTCGAAGGTGGATGTGACGACGGTTACGGGAGCTCGCATGGAGGGGTGGGGTGAGGGTCGGGTGAGGAGGGGGGAATTCGCCTCCCCCTTCATATCCCCTTTCTCACCCCTTTTATCACCCCTGATTGTCCCCCGCCACATCCCCGCAAGATCACCCGCAAATCACTCCTCAGAGGGGAAGAAGCGCGCGTCTTTTAATGGCAACCTTCGGCGCCACGAACTTCCCAGGGCGGCGTAGGGGTACACCGCAAGCGAGAGACCGGCCCGCCACTGGCCGGTCTTCTCGTTTCTGGGACTCTCGCGCGAGGCGCGCGACGCCCCAGTCTGGGGCGTCGCGACGCCCGCCGAGGGATGCGCGCGACGGCGGGCCGGCGTTACCGCATGGCGCGCCGCCGCTGCGCGCATCCCTGACTGCGAAAACCGAGGAGTCCAAGGACGCAGGGAGCGTGGCTTGCGCTAGCAAGCGAGCGACCGAGGACGCCGGAATCCGACGGTTTGCAGCCCGTCAGGCGCCGATGCGGTTGAACTCGCAGTAACCGCCCACGTCGACGAAGCCCATCCGCGCGTAGAAGTGGCGCGGCCAGTCCGCTCCCTCGGCCACCAGGAACGTCAGCTCGTTCGCGGGCAGCGACGTCTGCAGGGCCAGTGAGACGAGCGACCGGGCGTGGCCCCGGCGCCGGTGGGCGGCGAGCGTGGTCACGTTCTCGATCTGCCCGACCCCGTCGTGCGAGTACAGCCGGCAGTAGGAGACGATCGAGCCGTCGGGGCCGGTCGGCACCGCGAACGCCCGCTCGTCCACCGCGCGGCCGGTGAGCACGTCGCCCGCCACGACCTGGCGCCTGGCCTCGGCCGACCGGCCCCAGGGCTCCTCGGCCGCGAACGCGTGGGCGGCGGGCCCGAGCTCGCGCGGGTCGACCTCGACCGCCTGTCCGATGGTCTCGTCGGGCGGCACCGGGCCGCGATGCACCATCAGGCGCAGCGGGCGCTGGCGCCATCCACGCCGTCCGAACCAGTCGGCGAGCTCGCCGCAGCTCGCGGCGTCGTCGAACGCGATCTTGCGATGGCGCAGCCCTGCGGCACCCTGCACGCGGTCGACCGCGTCGACCAGCGCGGGCACCTCGTCGGCCGTCATCCCGCGGGTGGCGATCGCCTTGTTCTGGTCGTGGACGAGCGGCAGGGAGTCGGCGAAGACCACGAGGGCGCCGTCCAGATGCTCGCGCCGCTCGGCCCGCTTCTCGTCCAGTGCGCGCAGGAACGCAAGCGCGCGTTGGCGCTCGGCCGCTCGGTCAGGCGGCACCCGTCCCCGGGGCTAGGCCGCCGCCATTGCGGCGACCTTCTCCTGGACGGTCTTCGTCGCCACGACGTGCTTGTTCATGCCGAGCTCCTTGGGCGACAGGCCGAGCGCCAGGCCCACCAGCTGCGGAAGGTGCAGGATGGGCATGTCCAGGTCGCGCTCCACGAACTTCGCGGCGTCGGGCTGCTGCAGGTCCAGGTTCAGGTGGCAGAGCGGGCACGGCGTGACCACGCAGTCCGCGCCGGCGTCGATCGCGTCGGCCATGTGGCGGCCGGACTGGCGCAGGGACGTGGCCCGGGCCATCGTGATGACCGGGAACCCGCAGCACTTGTGCGATCCCGCGTAGGTCACGGGGTCGCCGCCGATCGCCTCGATGACCATCTCCAGGTAGCGGTCGCGGTCGGGGTGCTTGCCGTAGCCCAGCCGGCGGGTGGGACGCACGATGTAGCAGCCGTAGAACGGGGCCACGCGCAGGCCCTCGAGCGGCTGGACGACCAGCTCGCGCAGCTTGTCCAGGCCGATGTCCTCGACGAGCATCCAGAGGAAGTTCTTGTTGGCCCAGCCCTGGCCCTTCTCGTAGCGCAGGCCCTCGGGCTCGAGGTGCGAGTTGATGTGCTCGCGGTAGGCCTCGTCGGCGTCGAGCCGCTCCTGGCACTCCGACTGAGCGCCCTGGCAGGTCGAGCAGATGTTCATCATCGCCGCCGCGCCGTCGACCGACTGGGCGATCGCGAACGTGCGGGCGTTGAGCGTGTCGACGAGCTCCTGGTTGTGCTCGGCGATGACGCCGGCACCGCAGCAGTTCGCGCGGTCGAGCTCGACCATCTCGATGTCGAGCTTGGGCGCGATCTTCGCCATCGAGCCGTGCAGCTCCGGGGTGAACCCGCGCGACACGCACCCTGGCCAGTAGGCGACCTTCATCCTTCCTGTCCTCCTTCGGCCATCGCGCCCTGGTCATCGTCCTCGGCTTCCTCGCCGACGATGTACAGGTTCAGCTCGATGCGCTCGTCCTTGTCGTGGATCGTCTTGAAGATCCTCCGCACCTGCTTCTGATCCGGCAGCTTGTGGTGGATCAGCGCCTTGATCGGCGACACCTTGCCGCTCTTCAGGCCGTTGACGACCGTCCCGGTCTGCGGGAGGAGCTGGGCCAGCGATCCCGGCTTGATCTGAGACTTGATCAGCGAGCCCTCGCCGTACGAGCGCGGCAGGAGCTGCGACTCGTGCAGCGTGCCGTACTTCTCGATCAGCGTGACGAACGCCTTCTCGTGGCCGTAGCCGTTGTTGCCGTCCTTGATGTCGTAGTCGCCCGTCGCGCGGCGGCGCAGCCGCATGATCTGGTTCATCGGCGCGACGTCCTTGGGGCAGACCTCGACGCAGGCGAAGCAGTGCGTGCAGTCGTAGATGCCGTGCTCGTCCTCGGCCAGGTCGAGCAGGCGGTCCTCGTGGTGGGCGTCGCGCGGGTCGCCGACGAAGCGGTAGGCCTTCGCCAGGGCGGCCGGGCCGATGAACTCGGGGTCGACCTCCATCGACAGGCAGGCCGACACGCAGGCGCCGCAGTGGATGCAGGCCATCGACTGCGTGATGTCGATCATCGACTCCGGCGGCACGATGTACTCGCGCTCGGGCGGGTCGCCCTCGGGCAGGAGCCACGGCACGACGCGCTGGACCTTCTTCCAGTGGACCGCGTCCATGTCCACGATCAGGTCCTTGATCACCGGCATGTTGCCCATCGGCTCGACCACGATCTGGTCGAAGCCGTACTTCTCGGCGCGCTCGAGCGCCTCGCCGAGCTTGGTGTTGCAGGCCAGGCTCGACTTGCCGTTGATCCGGACGCCGCAGGAGCCGCAGATCGCGGCCTGGCATGAGCAGCGGATCGCCAGCGACCCGTCCTCGTCCCACTTCGCGCGCAGGATCGCGTCGAGGACGGAGCGCTCGGGCTCGAGCTCCACGTTGAAGTCCTGCCAGTAGGCGGCCTGGCCCGATTCAGGGTCGAACCGGCGGACGCGAATCGTGTAGTCAGCCATGAGCTCCTAGTACTTCCGTTCCTGCGGCTCCCACTGGGTGAGAGTCACGTCCGAGTAGGACACCTGGGGCGTGCCGCCGTTTACCCGCAGGTCGATGTGCTTCAACCAGTCGTCGTCGTTGCGCTCCGGGAAGTCCGTGCGGAACTGGGCGCCGCGGCTCTCCGTGCGCTCGATCGCCCCGATCACGACGCACTCGGCGTTGTCGAGCATGAAGCCGAGCTCGACGGCGCCGAGCAGGTCCTGGTTGAAGACCGTGCCCTTGTCGTCGATGGCGACGGTCTTCGCCTCCTCCTTGAGCCTGCGCACGATCTCGAGGCCCTCGCGGAGGCCGTCGTCGTCGCGGAAGACCGCGGCGTACTTGTCCATCGTGGCGCCCAGCTCGGCCTTGATCTCCGACACCCGGCGGCCGGTGCGGCCGCGGCCGACGACGTCGTCGAGCGCCTTCTCCTCGCGCTTCACGGCCTCCTGGCCGGTCGTCGGCATCCGCATGGACTTGGCGTGGCGGGCGGCGTGCTCGCCCGACCGGCGGCCGAAGATCAGCGTGTCGAGCAGCGAGTTGGCGCCCAGGCGGTTGCCGCCGTGGACCGACACGCAGGCGACCTCGCCGGCCGCGTACAGCCCCGGGATCTCGGTGCGCCCGTCGACGTCGGTCTTGATGCCGCCCATCGTGTAGTGGTTGCCGGGCTTGATGTGGATCGGCTCGCGCGTGATGTCGACGCCGGCGAAGTCGCGGCCGACCATCACGATCTCGCGCAGCGCCTCGTGGATGCGCTTGCGCGGCACCTTCGTGATGTCCAGCGCGACGGTGCCGTCGGGGAAGCCGCGGCCCTCGTTGATCTCGGTCTGCTCGGCGCGGGACACGACGTCGCGGGAGGCCAGCTCCATCTTGTTGGGCGCGTACTTCTCCATGAAGCGCTCGCCCTCGGCGTTGTAGAGGTGCGCACCCTCGCCGCGGGCGCCCTCGGTGATCAGCAGGCCGTTGCCCGCGAGCGTGGTCGGGTGGTACTGGACCATCTCCATGTCCATCAGCGGCGCGCCGATCCGGTAGGCCATCGCGATCCCGTCGCCGGTGCAGATCAGCGCGTTGGTCGTCGGGTTGTAGATCTGGCCGTTGCCGCCGCTCGCCAGGATCACGGTCTTGGCGGTGAACAGCTCGAGCCCGCGGTTGCGGATGTCGAACGCGACGACGCCCGCGACGTGCCCGTCCTCGTCCTGCACGAGCGAGGTGGTGAACCACTCCTCGTAGCGGAAGATCTCGTCGGCCTTCATGAGCTGCTCGTAGAGCACGTGCAGGATCGCCTGGCCGGTGATGTCCGCGACGTAGTAGGTGCGGGCGGCACTGGCGCCGCCGAACGCCCGGGTGCCGAGCTTGCCCTCCTCGTTGCGGTGGAAGGTCACGCCCAGGTGCTCCAGGTGGAGGATCTCGTTCGGAGCCTCGCGGCACATGATCTCGATCGCGTCCTGGTCGCCCAGGTAGTCGGATCCCTTGACGGTGTCGAACGCGTGCGACTCCCAGGAGTCCTCCGGGTTGAGCGCGGCGTTGATGCCGCCCTGAGCGGCGTTCGAGTGCGAGCGGACCGGGTGGACCTTGGACAGGATCCCGACGGAGGCGCCCTCGGCGGCGGCGGCGATCGCGGCGCGCTGCCCGGCGAGGCCGGCTCCGATTACGAGTACGTCGTGCTGTGGCATGGGTCGGTTGAGAGGTCCTTCGATAGGTCTCGCGGACGGGTCCGGCCGCGACGGCGGGCGATTCTATGGGAACCGGCCGCTACTGGAGGTACGCGTGGCTGCGGGCCCGGGGTTCAGGCCGTCGGATCACGCGGTGGTGTCCACCGTCGGCTGCGTCGGCCGCAGTGCTCGCCGCACCGCGTCGACCGTCACGACCCCGCGCAGCACGCCCTCCGCGTCGACCGCGAACAGGGCGCCCAGCCGCTGCAGGCCCTCGGCGGCCAGGAGCGATTCGAGCGGCTCGTCGACCGCAACCTGGAGCGAGCCCGGGTCGCGCGCCATGACCTCGTCGACCGACGATCCGGGGCGGAGCGCCTCGGGGACCTTCTCGACGCTCTCGATCGTGACGATGCCCACGAGCCGGCCGACCGGGTCGGTCACCGGGAACCAGGGCGCCCGGTAGCGCCAGAAGAACTCGTCGAGGGCCCGGTCGAGCTTCAGCGTGTTGGCGATCGCCACGGGCTCGGGGTCCATCACGTCGGACACCCGGAGGCCGTCGAGCTGCGCGCCCACGCGCTGCGACCAGACCTCCTCCGCGCGCGCGGCCTGGGCGATGAACACCGCGATGAAGATCAGCCAGATCGCGTAGAAGCCCTCGTTGTAGACGAACAGGAGGTAGAAGGCGAACGACGCGAGGGCGTACGCCACGAGCCGTCCCAGCCGGGCCGCCAGCCGCGTCGCCTTGCCCCGGTCGCCGGTCCGCCACCAGGCGATCGCCAGCGCGATCCGCCCGCCGTCGAGCGGCAGGCCGGGGATCAGGTTGAACACGAACACGAACAGGTTGATCCCGGTCACGTAGCCCAGCACGGCCTCGGTCGCGCCCATCCCGGAGCGCATCTCGAGCTGGGCGCCCGCCTTGAAGTCGCCCCAGTCGAGGACGGTCAGGCCGAGCGCGAACCCGATCGCCACGAGCAGCAGTGACACGAGCGGCCCCGCGGCCGCCACCTGGAACTCGGCCGCGGGCGTACGCGCCGGCGCCATGCGGGCCAGGCCGCCGAGCAGCCACAGGTCGATGCCGCCCACCTCGATGCCGTTGCGCCGGGCGGCGAGGGCGTGCCCGAGCTCGTGGAGCAGGATCGACGCGGGGAAGAGCAGCGACGCCACGACCGCCAGCGTGAACGCCTTCGTGTCGTCGTCGGGATAGAGGTCGCCGTAGTAGTCGGACAGCCCGAAGATCAGCAGGAAGAGGAACAGGAACCACAGCGGGCTGATCCCGATGCGGATCCCGAACACGCGCATAAGCGGGATCGAGCGTCCACCCATTGACCCATGGTGCCACACGCCCTCGCCCAGTTTCGCGCGTGCGTGCGCGCGTACGAAGCGGCGCGGATCGGCCGCACGCTGCGAGAATGCCCGCCGCAATTTCGCTCAGGTAGAGAAAGGACCAACCGTGGCCCACAGAGTCACCTTCATCCGCGGCGACGGGACCGGACCCGAGATCTCGGAGGCGACCGCTCGTGTGCTGGAGGGCACCGGCGTCGAGTTCGACTGGGACTGGCAGGACGCCGGCGCCGACGTCTACGAGGAGGAGGGCACCCCGCTGCCCGACCGCGTCCTCGATTCGATCAAGGAGAACAAGATCGCGATCAAGGGGCCGATCACGACCCCGGTCGGGTCCGGCTTCCGCTCGATCAACGTCGCGCTGCGCAAGCAACTGGACCTCTACGCCTGTCTGCGCCCGTGCAAGAAGTACGAGGGCGTCCGGACGATCTTCGACGGCGAGGACGTCGACCTCGTGATCGTCCGCGAGAACCATGAAGACCTGTACGCGGGCGTCGAATTCGAGAAGGGCACCGAGGAGACCGAGAAGCTGCGCAAGTTCATCAAGGACACCGAGGGCACCGAGCTGCGCGAGGACATCGGCGTCACGATCAAGGCGATCTCGGTCTTCGGGACCCAGCGGATCGTGCGCGAGGCGTTCGAGTACGCCAAGGCCTACGGCCGAAAGAAGATCACCCTCGGCCACAAGGCCAACATCATGAAGCACTCCGACGGCCTGTTCCTCAAGGTGGGTACCGAGATCGCGGAGAACGAGTACGGCGACTCGGGCATCGAGTTCGAGGAGCGGATCATCGACAACCTGTGCAACCAGCTGGTGTCGCGGCCCGCGGAGTACGACGTGCTGGTGCTGCCGAACCTGTACGGCGACGTGGTCTCCGACCTGGCCGCCGGCATGATCGGCGGGCTGGGCGTCGCGCCGGGCGCGAACGTCGGCGACGAGTACGCGGTCTTCGAGGCCACGCACGGCTCGGCGCCGAAGTACAAGGGCCAGAACAAGGTCAACCCCAGCGCGCTGCTGCTGTCCGGCGTGATGATGCTGCGGCACCTGGAGGAGACCGAGGCGGCCGACCGCCTGGAGGGTGCGATCGCCGAGGTCATCAAGGAGGGTGAGAACGTCACCTACGACCTCAAGCCGGACCGTGACGATCCCAGCGCGGTGGGCACCTCGGAGTACGCCGACGCGATCATCGAGAAGATGAAAGTCGCTGCGTAGTTACTGATCACTGAAAGCGAATTGAGAGACGCACCACTTACATGGCTAATTCACCTGTACGAGTAGTTGTAACCGGTGCCGCCGGTCAGATCGGCTATGCACTTCTGTTCCGTATCGCCGCCGGCGAGATGCTCGGGAGCGACACGCCGGTGGCGCTGTCGCTGCTCGAGATCCCGGACGCCGTCAAGGCGGCGGAGGGCACCGCGATGGAGCTCGACGACTGCGCGTTCCCGCTGCTCAGCTCGATCGACATCTACGACAACGCCGACGAGGCCTTCGAGGGCGCGAACGTCGCGCTGCTCGTGGGCGCGCAAGCCGCGGTCGAAGGGCATGGAGCGCAGCGACCTGCTCGAGGCCAACGGCGGCATCTTCGGGCCGCAGGGCAAGGCGATCAACTCGGGCGCGGCCGACGACATCCGCGTGCTGGTGGTCGGCAACCCGGCCAACACCAACGCGCTGATCGCGCAGTCGAACGCGCCGGACGTGCCCGCCGAGCGGTTCACCGCGATGACCCGGCTCGACCACAACCGGGCGCTCGCGCAGCTCGCCAAGAAGCTCGACATCGGTGTCTCCGACATCAAGAACATGACGGTGTGGGGCAACCACTCGCCGACGATGTACCCCGACCTGTACAACGCCAAGATCGGCGACAAGGTCGCGGCCGAGGCCGTCGACGACCGGGACTGGATCGAGAACGACTTCATCCCGACCGTCGGCAAGCGCGGGGCGGCGATCATCGACGCCCGCGGGGCCTCCAGCGCGGCCTCGGCGGCCAACGCGGCCATCGATCACGTCCGCGACTGGGTGCAGGGCACGCCCGACGGGGACTGGGTCTCGTCGTCGCTGCCCTCGGACGGGTCCTACGGGATCGAGGAGGGGATCATCTGCTCGTTCCCGGCCACCTCGGACGGCACCGACTGGAAGATCGTCGAGGGCCTCGAGATCAACGACTTCTCGCAGGAGAAGATCGATGCGACGGTGGACGAGCTCAAGGGCGAGCGCGACACGGTCAAGGACCTGGGGCTGATCTAGGGAGTGAGGGGGCGGCTACGCAGCGACGTAGCCGCGCCCTTCCTTCTTCACTGCGCCCTCGGCCTGCAATCCGTTCAGCACCCGGTAGAGGTAGTTCTTGTGCGCGATCCCGAGCTTGGGTGCGAGCTCCGCGACCGTGATCCCGGGGTTCTGGCGCACGGCCTCCAGCGTCTGCTCGGAGCGCGTGCCCCCCGAGCGGCGGCGCCGCCGGCGGCCGCTGCCGGAGGACGAGGTGGCGTTGCGGGAGCCGCGCGGACGGCCGGGGCCGCGGCGCGGGCCCTCGAGCCCGTCGAGCGCCTGCTTGGCCTGCTCGAGCTTCAGGTACTCCTCATGGAGGGGGCGAAGTTCCTTCAGCCGGGAATCGATCTCAGCGCGCTTCTCACTCAAGAAGTCAGTCACTGAACAAACCTTTCGTTGGGGGGAGTAACAACGTGCGGCCGAAGATAACTGTAGTCGGAGCTGGAAATCCTGGTGCGGCGTGTGCACAGAGAATTGCCGAACGTGACTACGCCGAGGTTGTACTGATGGATCCCGATGGCGATGCCGCATCGCGGCTGGCCGTCGACATGAACATCGCGGCCGCGATGCGCGACTACTCACCCAGGGTCCTCGGCAGCGGGACGTTCGCGGACCTCTCCGGTTCCAAGGTCGTCGTCATCACCGACGCCGGCGGGAGCGTCGACACCGTCGCCGCGGAGGCCCGCGACCGCGCGCCGGACGCCACGATCCTCGTCGTCGCCGACCCCGTCGAGCCCACCTGTCATGCGGCGTACGAGACCACGGTGTTCGCCCGCGAGCGGGTGGTCGGCGTGGCGGTCAGCGTCCACTCCGCGGCCTTCCGCGTGGCGCTCGCCCGCGAGCTGGCCACCGCCGTGCGCGACGTCAGCGCGGTAGTGCTCGGGGGCCACGGGAACCTGGTGCCCATCCTCTCCTGTGCCACGGTCTCGGGGATGCCCGTTCGCCGGCGCGTCGCGGCCGAGCGGCTGGAGGAGATCGCCCAGGGCGTGAAGGACGCCGCCGCGCCGCTCGTCGACGCGCCGGTTCCCGCGGGCGCGGTCTCGGCGGCCGTGCTCGAGTTCGTCGACGGGATCATCCGCGACGGGCGCCGCGTGCTCCCCTGCGCGGCGCTGTGCAAGGGGGAGTACGGGTTCGAGGAGGTCTTCGTCGGCCTGCCCGCCCGGATCGGCGCGGGTGGCATCGACGAGATCGTCGAGATGGACCTGGACGACGACGAGCGCGCAGGCCTCGAAGAGTCGGCGCGCGCGGTCGAGGCCACGATGGCAGAGCTGCGTGGCGGCTGAATCGGGCCGCCTATGCTGCGCGCGGGACCTATGGAGTTGACCGATGAGACGACATCAGGGGAGCAGAGGGCGGTTCGCGTCCTGATCGTCGACGACCACGCCTTCTTCCGGGCCGGCGTGCGCAGCGTCCTGGCCGAGCACGGCTTCGAGGTCGTCGGCGAGGCCGCGGACGCCGAAGCCGGCGTCGCGCTCGCCACGCGCCGCGCGCCGGACGCGATCCTCATGGACCTGAACATGCCCGGCGAGTCCGGCGTCGAGGCGACCCGGCGGCTGGCCGCCGAGGGCGTGACCGCCCCGGTCGTGGTGCTCACCGTCTCCGCCGCCGAGGACGACCTGCTCGCCGCCCTCGAGGCCGGCGCCGCGGGCTACCTCCTGAAGAGCGCGCCGCCCGACGAGATCGTCGGGTCGATCCGCGCCGCGATCGCCGGTGAGGCGCCGCTGTCGGCCCGGGTGGCCCGCCACCTGGTCGAGCGCACCCGGGCCCGCCCCGGCCGCACCGAGACGAACTCGGGAATAGCGGACCCACTGTCCCAGCGCGAGATCGAGGTCCTGCGGCTGCTGGCCGACGGCCTCGACAACACCCAGATCGCCGCCGAGCTGCACGTGAGCCCGGCGACGGTCAAGCGCCACGTCTCGGCGATCCTGACGAAGCTCGGCGTGGCGAACCGCGTGCAGGCCGCGATCCACGGCGTGCAGCTCGGGCTGGTCTGACGGCCTAGAAGAGGACGCTGGTGACCGAGAGGCTGCCGGCAGCCTGGTTGCCCGCGCCGTCGGTGATGGTGGTGGAGGGCGCGAACGTGAAGCTGGTGGAGGTGCCCTGCGAGAGCGCCCCGCCGTTCGTCGGAGCGGCCAGCGTGACGCGGATCTGGTTGGTGCTCGCCGTCACGGGGCTGTTCGTGAACGTCGTCGTGTTGTTGTTCGAGATGTAGGTGTTGTTGCTGAGCGGCACGCCGATCGTGAAGACGTTCGGGACCGTGAAGGTGGTGGTGCCGCCGCCGCGGGTGAGCTGCACGCTCGACGAGGAGGCCGAGTTCGTGACGTTCTCGGTGAAGGTGACCGCCATCACGTCGTTCTGCTGGAAGAGGCCCGCCGTCGTGCCGGTCGTGGGGAACCCGACGCTCGTGGGCACCGGGGCGGCCTTGTCGGCCGGGCCGGTTGCCGTGAACGAGGACCGGTTGTCGGCCGCGTCGCGGATGCCGGCCGCGTTCTGGGCCAGGGCGACGGTGAAGGAGCCGACCGCGGTGTTGGCGGCCCCGGCGCCCTCGTTGAGGGTCAGGGTCGCGGTCGAGCCGCTGGTGGCGACGCTCGCGAGCGAGCCGCTCGACGGGACATTGGCCAGGGTCCAGGAGGTCGTGTCGGTGGAGGTCACGAGGGGCTCGGAGAAGGTCGCGGTCACCCGGTCCACCTTGCCGTTGGGCGTGGCGGGGCTCGCGTCGAACATCTCGAGCGCGGTGCGGACGGGGGCGGCCTTGTCGGCCGGGGCGGTCGCCGTGAACGAGGACCGGTTGTCGGCCGCGTCGCGGATGCCGGCCGCGTTCTGGGCCAGGGCGACGGTGAACGAGCCGACCGCGGTATCGGCGGCCCCGGCGCCCTCGTTGAGGGTCAGGGTCGCGGTCGCGCCGCTGGTGGCGACGCTCGCGAGCGAGCCGCCCGACGGCACGTTGGCCAGCGTCCAGGACGCCGTGTTGGTGGAAGACGCGAGGGGCTCGGAGAAGGTCGCGGTCACGCGATCCACCTTGCCGTTGGGCGTGGCGGGGCTCGCGTCGAACATCTCGAGCGCGGTGCGGACGGGGGCCGCCTTGTCGGCCGGGGCCGTCGCCGCGAACGAGGACCGGTTGTCGGCTGCGTCGCGGATGCCGGCCGCGTTCTGGGCCAGGGCGACGGTGAACGAGCCGACCGCCGTGTTGGCCGCCCCGGCGCCCTCATTCAGCACCAGCGTCGCGGTCGACCCGCTCGTCGACACGCTGGCGAGGGTGGCTCCGCTGGGGGCGTTCGAAAGCGTCCACGGGCCGGTGGCGGTGGAGCTCTGGATCGGCTCGTCGAAGGTGGCGACGACGCGGTCGACCTTGCCGTTGCCGTCGTTGTCGCGCATCTCGAGCGTGCTCAGCGCCGGCGCCGTGTTGTCGGTCTGCACGGTCACGGAGTTGCTCGCCGCCGAGGCTGCGGTCCAGGTCTGGTAGACGGCCGTGACGGTGTAGGTATACGAGCCGTTCGGCACGCTGGTGTCGTTGCAGCTCGTGCCGCTCGTGATGAGGCTCGATGCGGAAGAGCCGCAGGCCGCCGCGGTGGCGTTGGTCGCGGTGTTCTCACGCGTGACGTAGTAGCCCGTGGGAGCGACGGCGCTGGCGCTCGTGCTCGAGGCGTTCCAGTTGACGCCGACGGTGCTGCTGCCGGCGGTCGCGCTGGCGACGACGTTCGTCGGTGCGTTGAGCGTGCCGATCGAGCCCGACGCGGATCCGGAACCTGTGTGGCTCCAGTAGGCATCGGCCGGAGCGGCGGCGACGAGCAGCGCCAGGACCGGCAGGAGGATCTGGGAGATGCGCCGGATCATCACTTGGTCGCCTGCCCGCCGTAGGTGAGGGTGAGCGTGGCGCCCTTGCAGGCGTCCTGATTCGTCGGCAGGTTCAGCATCTCGAGCGTCGGCGGGGTGGCGCCCAGCGAGCTCAGCGAGTGCGAGCCCGGCGCCACCGTCAGCGGCAGCAGCCCGGACGGCACGTCGAACTCGTAGTTCGTGGAGCCGGCGCAGCCGGCCTTGTTCGTGCTGATCGTCGCGGTGAGGCTCTGGATCTTCAGGTCGAAGTCGTACGGGTTGTTCAGCGTCAGGTCGAGCGGCTGGCTCGAGCCCGGGCGCAGCGCCGCCGGGGCGTTACCGCTGATGCCGAAGTCGCGCGTCTGCTGGACGACCAGCGAGGTCGCCCCGGAGCCGGACACGCCGCCGCCTGTCCCGGTGATGGTCAGGTCGTAGGTGCCGGTGGGCGCCGTGCTCGACGCGGCCAGCGTGACGGTCGCGGCGTCACCGGTGATGCTGTCGGCGGGGCTCCACGAGGAGGTCACGCCGCTGGGCAGGCCGGTGACCGTGAGCGCGACGGGGCCGGTGAAGCCGCTGCGGGTGACGGCAACGCTGTAGGTCGTCTCGTCGCCCTGGAGCAGGTTGCGGCTGGCCGGGGAGGCGACGACGGTGACCGCGGGCTGCTCGGTCTGGCCGCCGGGGGTCTCCCCGCCGCCGACCGTGCCGCTGCCCGTCACTGTCCCGGTGCCTGTCCCTGTCCCTGTGCCGGTGCCCGTCCCCGTGCCGGTCGACGGCGGAGCGGCGACCGTGAGCTTCAGCTTCTTGGTCTTCTTGAGCTTGCCGCTCGTGCCCTTGATGACCGGCTTGTACGAGCCGATACGCGTGCCGGCGGCGGTCTGGACGGTGAGGACGGCGCTGCTCTTGTTCTTCGCGAGGACGCTCGCGCCGCGGCGGCCGCGGGGCAGGGACCGGCCGTCGGACAGCTTCCAGCTCGTGGTCGCGCCGGAGGGCAGGCCGCTGACGGTGAGGCTGACGGCGCCCTTGAACTTGTGCAGGCGCTTGACCTTGACCGTGTACGAGGTGGCCTTGCCCTGCTCGGCCGTCCGCGAGGACGGCGAGGCCGAGAGCGTGAAGGTCGGCTTGGCCTTGGCCGCGTAGACCAGGGCCCCTCCGCCGAGGATGGCGACGACACCGAGCAGCGTCAGGGCGATCTTCGCCTTGGCGCTCTTCGCTGTCGCGTGGATGAGAGAGGAGATCACTGAGGTGAGGTGAGGTGAGAGGTGAGAGTGAGAGGTGAGAGAGGCTCAGAGGGGCGGCCCACTCGGTGTGGGCCGCCCTTCCGAAATGCGAGTCCTACGGAGTGGCCAGGGCGACCGAGATCGAAGCGCCCTTGCAGGCGTTCTGGTTCGTCGCCGCGTTGTCCATGCTCAGCGTGGCGGTGCTTGATCGCCACGTTGCTGCTGCCGGCCGCGAGGCTCGACCGGGTGGTCGGGTCCTCGCCAGTCACGTGGAACCAGCTGGCGTCACAGCCCGCAGGCACGGTGATCGCGCCGGGGGTGATGGTCTCGACCGTGGACGGGTCGCTGCCCGAGTTGGAGCCCGTGATGGCCAGCGTGGTGCTGCCGCCGGGCTTGAGGCCCGAGCCGACGGTGCCGTCCAGGGTCACGACCGCGCTCTGGTTGCCGACCGAGCCGCTGCCCGAGCCGGAACCGTTGCTGGTCCAGAAAGCGAACGCCGTGCCGGCGACCGCGAGGGTAAGGACGGCGACCAGCGCCGCGCGCTTCTTGTTGATCTTGTTGCGAAGCATTGGTGCTCCTTGACTCCTTGTTGGGTTCGTCGTTTGGTCAGCGCACAGCACGGCACGGCTCTGCCTGCGGGGTTCAGAGAACGTGGTCGCTCCCCGCGCCGAGTCCGGTCGGACTGAAGCTCTGTAGGCGGGCCAAAGCACCCCTGCCGTGGCCGCCGTCTTGATCCCCACTGTGTCCGTGACCGGGGCATCCGCCCATAAGCCAGCCGGCTCAACTTGCGTTCAGGCCCTGAACGCCGATAGGAAGAAGGTGCCTCAGAACGCGCCCTCTCGTCGTAGAGTGGATCGCCGAGGGAAGAGCGCTGCCGACAGGGGGCACGAAGCCGTGGCGCGCGATCTAGACAAACCACATAAGGCAGTGATCGCGGCGGCCGCAGCGGCCGCCGTCGTCACGCTGCTCGCCGCGGTGCTCCCGACGGTGCAGATCGCCGATCGCAGCCAGAGCACCCATGCGGCGATCGAGACCGCGGCGACGCTTATCGCCGGAGTCGCCGCAATGATCTTCGCGGGCCGCTTCCTGCGCGCCGCCGAGCGACGCGACCTCCTCGTGGCCGTCGCGCTCGGGCTCCTGGCCGTCACCAACGGGGTGTTCTCGCTGGCGCCGACCCTCGCCGATCGGGAGTTCGGGCCGTTCCTCGTCTGGTCCTCGCTCCTGGGAAGGACCGGCGGGGCGATCCTGCTGGTGTTGGCGGCGTTCCTGCCCTATCGCCGCCTCGGCCGGCCGCGCCGCACGCTCGCCGGCGCCGCGGTTCTCATGGTCGGATCGCTGGCTGCGCTCGCGGGGCTCGTGGCGCTGTTGGGGGGCGGTCTGCCGACCGCCGACTCCGACGTCGCGCCGGAGGCGCTCGGGCGCTTCTCGGGACCCGCGTCGATCGCCGCCGTGTACGCGGTCCTCACCCTCCTCTACGCCGCCGCGGCGGTCGGCTTCACCCGCCAGACGCGCGGGCGCGCCGACGAGCTGACGATCTGGCTCGGCGTCGCCGCGGCTGTGGCCGCGTTCGCGCGCGTCAACTACTTCCTGTTCCCGTCGATCGGCTCGGACTGGATCTACGCCGGCGACCTGCTCCGCCTGGCCTTCTACCTCCTGCTGCTGGCGGGCGCCCTCCGCGAGGTCGTCGCCTACCAGCGCCAGGCCGCGACCACCGCGGTGTACGAGGAGCGGCGGCGGATGGCGCGTGACCTGCACGACGGGCTCGCGCAGGACCTGGCCTTCATCGCCAGCCAGTCGCAGCGGCTGATCGATCGGCACCGCCCCGAGGTGGCCCAGCTGATCTCGGAGGCGGCCGTCCGCGCGCTCGACGAGTCGCGGGTGGCGCTCGGCGCGCTGACCCGGCCGGCCGACGAGTCGCTGCGGGAGGCGCTCGAGTCGACGGTCTCAGACCTGGCGCGGCGCGGCGGCGCGACCGTGGTCCTGGACGTCGACGACGACGCGACCACGCCTGTCGAGACCAAGGAGGCGCTCGTGCGGATCGCGGGCGAGGCCGTGAACAACTCCATGCGCCACGGCGGGGCGAGCACCGTCCGCGTCGAGCTGGAGTGCGCGAACGGGCTGCGCATGGTCGTGAGCGACGACGGCTGCGGCTTCACGCCCGAGGAGGTCTCCGTGAACGGCGGGTTCGGCGTGATCAGCATGCGCGAGCGCGCCGAGGCCCTCGGTGGCCGGCTCACGGTCGACTCGGCTCCCGGCCGAGGTGCGAAGGTCGAGGTGCGGGTGCCGTGAGCGAAGCGGGAGCCCTGCGCGTCGTGGTGGCCGACGCCCACGCGCCCACGCGCGCGGGGATCGCCATGGCGCTGCGGGGCGACGACTTCGAGGTCGTCGCCGAGGCGGAGAGCGCGCCCGCCGCCGTCGAGGCGGCGCGCCGCGAGCGCCCGGACTTCTGCGTGCTCGACGCCGACCTCGGCGGCGTGGTCGCCGCCGTGACCGAGATCGCCACCGACGTGCCCGAGACGGCGGTCGTGATGCTGGCCGCGGCGGTCGACGACGAGCGCCTGTTCGCCGCGCTGCGGGGCGGCGCCCAGGGCTACCTCCTGAAGGACATGGACGCCGGGCGCCTGCCGCACGCCCTGCGCGGCGTGATGGCCGGGGAGGCCGCGCTCCCGCGTGCGCTCGTCACGCGGCTGATCGACGAGTTTCGCGGGCGGTCCAGGCGCCGCCACTCCGCTGCCCTGGACGGCCGCGGCATCGTGCTGACCGCGCGGGAATGGGACGTGGCCGAGATGCTGCGCGCGGGGCTCTCCACCAAGCAGATGGCCGACCGCCTGGGGATCTCCCCGGTCACCGTTCGCCGCCACGTCTCCGAGCTGCTCCGCAAGGTCGACGTCCCCAGCCGGGAGGCGCTCGTGGACCTGCTTGAGAAACCCAGCGTTCAGGACTGAACTCCAAGACGACCCGACTGGCCAATACACGCGGTCGGGCCTGGCGTCGATACTCCACCAATGGAGACGCGCTACACCGAGGTGATGGACAGGATCGAAGCTGTCCTGGGCCGCCATCGCGCCCTCTCCGCCGCGGCCAGCCGCCAGGAGATCGACGATCTCTACACGGACGCCTGCGCGATGGTGCTCACCGTCGAGGGCGAGCGGATCGAGGTCGACCGTCGCCTGAACGCGCTGCTCGAGGAGGGATCCGAGGATCCCAGTGTGGTGCGGCGCTGCCGCGACCTGGCGCAGAGGCGGAACTCGCTCGACATCGACCTGGCGTCGCTGCGCTCGATCGCCGCCGGCCTGTCCACGGCCGCCGAGTGGATGCGCGACCCAGCGGCCGAGGAAGCCCGGCTCCTGGCTGAGGAAGCCCGGCTCCTGACCGACTGACCCGGGCCCTCGGGCCCAGCTTGGATTGACCGGAGCCGCCGATCCGGGTTACGTTGGACCGACGTGGGCCGGGGCGTCTCCCTTCTGGTCGTAGCCGCTCTGCTCCTGGCAGCGCCGTCCGTGCACGCCCAGGCCCCGTCGAACGACACCGCGGCGGGCGCGGCCCCGCTGCCGCTCAACCAGCCGGTGAGCGGCGATCTCGGCCCTGCGACCAACGACTACGAGCTGAGCGGGTCGACCTGCTTCGGCGGGATCGGCCAGACCGCCGTGACCGCCGGGGGCAAGGACGCCGTCTTCCGCTTCGTCGCTCCGAGCGCCGGCGCGTACGACTTCCGCCAGATCGAACCGAACACGGCGACGAACCCCGTCCTGTACGTCGCCACCGCCCTGCCGGACGGCGCCGGCCCGGCGACCGTCACGACCTGTCTCGCGGCCGCCAACCGCAACACGTCCCAGGCGGCCGAGGAGGTAACGGCGCTAACACTGGCCGCGGGCCAGCAGGTTCTCGTGGTGGCGGACAGCCAGGCCGGCACGGACAGCCCCAGCCCGTTCACGCTCGTGGTGGAGCGGACGGTCCTCGGGGAATCCGAGGCGAACGACACGCCGGGCACGGCTGACGCACGGCTGTGCGGGACAACGGGTCGCATCGACTCAGCGGGTGACGTCGACTTCTGGTCGATCGGAGGCCAACCGGCCGGGACGCGGCTGTTTGCGCTCGTCGACGGTGCGGCGGCGGCCGGCTCCGCCTTCGACCTGCGAGCGACGACAGCGACCGACACGCTCGAGTTCGACGACTCCGACGGCGCCTTCCACCACGGCACCAATGCGCCTCTTCTGGCCCACACGACGGTCGGCAACACGCCGAGCTACCTGCGCGTGAACAACGACAACGCGGGGGCGGCGAATGAGCCGTACCGGCTCTACTCCGTCCTTCGGTCCGGCTTCGCGAACGCCGAGTCGGAGCCGAACGACACGCCGGCCGCCGCCGACCCCAGTCCGGCCGGCTGGGTCACCGGCGCCCTTGCGTCCACCGCGGATGCGGATGTGTTCACGTTCTCCGCCCCGGCTCGCGGCCTGATGTTCATCGCGCTCGACGGCGATCCCGCTCGCACCAACACTCCGCTCGACGGAAGCCTGGAGCTCCTCGACGCCAACGGGAACTCGCTGCTCCTCGTCGACGACAGCAACGCTGCGTCGAACACCACGTCGGGAGCCGGCAGCCTGACCAGCACCACCCCGAACTCGCCGGCCGAGGCGATGGCGGTGCGGCTGCCGTCGGCCGGGACGTACTACGTCAGGGTCTCGACTGCGCTCGCTGCAGGCAACTACGTGTTGTCGATGTCGTACAACTGCCGGGCGGGAGCTCCGCCGGCGCCGATCGCGCTCACTCCCTCAAGTCTCTCGGGCGCTTCGCAGGGCGTTGGCTACAGCCAGGCCCTGACAGCGTCCGGCGGCGTGGGCCCCCACTCGTTCGCGGTGTCCTCCGGATCGCTGCCCACCGGCCTGGCCCTGGCGGGCGACGGAACGCTCGCAGGGACGCCCACGCAGGCCGGCGCGTTCAACTTCACGGTGGTGGCGACCGACGGCGACGAGGCGGCCGGCGAGCGCCCCTACACCCTCGACGTCGCGGCCGCGCCGACCCCGCCGGCACTTGGACCAGATCCCGGCGCCGGCGCCGGCCCCGGTCCCGGACCCGGCCAGGGCGCCACGCCGGCCGATACCGATCCGCCCCAGACCAGGATCACGAAGAAGCCGAAGAAGAAGCTCAGAGCGCGCCGCGTGGCATTCAAGTTCAGCTCCGACGAGGCCGGGTCGAAGTTCCAGTGCAAGTTCGACCGGAAGGCGTTCGGCTCGTGCAGGTCGCCGAAGAAGTACGCCGTCAAGCCCGGCAAGCACACGTTCCAGGTGCGTGCGACCGACTCCGCCGGCAACGTCGACCGCAGCCCGGCCAAGTACGCGTTCCGGGTGCTGCGGCCGAAGCGGCGCTAGCCGCCCGATCCGTCCTGCCTTCCCTCCACGAACTCCTTGAGCCGCTTGAGCGTCGCGTCGGCCTCGCCGCCCGACGCGGAGACCAGCGCGCGCCCGGCCACCTTGCCGACCGGGCCGCCCGGCACGTCGTACTCGTTGGTGTAGGAGAAGCGCGTCCCGCCGTTCCCGTTCGACTCGAGCTCGTAGGTCGCGCGGGCGACCGAGCCCATCGGCCCGTTGCCCGACCAGCGCACCTTCGCCGGCCGGTCGGCCACCTCCACGTCCCAGGAGACCTCGAACCGCTTGCCGACGACCTTCATCCGCTGCACGATGCAGTCGCCCTCCTCGAGCGGCGGCTCCGGGGCGTCGACCAGCTCCTCCTGGATCGTCACCCACTCGCCCAGGCACTTCGGGTCGGTCAGGACGTCGTAGACCGCCTCCGGCGGGGCGTCGATCTCGATGGTCCGCTCCAGCTTCGCCACTACCTGGCCCCCAGTTCCTCGTCGTCTTCCCATTCCCGCAGCGCGTGGTCGACCGCACGGTCGAACGTGTGGCGGCGGAGCCCGAAGATCTCCTGCGCTCGGTCGTCGCGCGGCAGCAGGTCGGTCTCGAGCGATTCCATCAGCGGGCGCACCAGCTCGACCGGCTGGCCGACCACCGCGGCGACGACCGCGCTCGCCGCCGGCGTCTGCGTCGCCGGTATGGAGACCGGCAGGCGGCCGACGCCCAGCGCGACGGCGATGCGCTCGATCATCGCGCCGTAGGACAGCACGTCCGGGCCGCCGATGTCGAGGGTCTGCCCTCCGGCCGCCTCCTCCCGGGGCGCGCGAGCCAGGTACTCGATCGCGTCGACCTCGGCGATCGGTGCGGTGCGGTTGGGGGTCCAGGCCGGGAACGGCAGCAGCCGCAGCCGCTCGATCAGGCGGACGAGCAGGCGGAACGAGGACGATCCGGCGCCGATCACGATCGAGGCCCTGAACGCGGTGGAGCGCGGCGCCGAGTCCAGCAGAACCTCCTCGACCTCGAGCCGGGACGACAGGTGCCGGGACAGCGGCCGCTCCGCCTTCTCCGGGGGCAGCAGCCCGCCGAGGTACACCACGCGCTCGACCCCGGCGCCGGACGCCGCCCGCGCGAAGTTCTCGGCCGCCCGCCGGTCCAGGTCGGCGAACCCCTCGCCGTCGGTGGCCGGCGCCATCGAATGGACCAGGTAGTAGGCGGTCTCGACTCCGTCGAGGGCCGCTTCCAGCCCCGTACCCGCGACCACGTCGCCCTCCGCGGCCTCGAGCGTGCCGCGCGGGGCGCACGCGCGTGCGGTCGCGCGCGAGCGCGCGCACCTCGCGGTGCTCTGAGACCAGCCGGTCGATCAACCGGCCGCCGATGTAGCCGGTGGCTCCTGTTACGAGTTCCATCGCTGAATTACGCTCCCGCTTCGTGGATGCGTTCAACGCGGCGGACTTCGAAGCGATCGCCCGCGACAAGCTCGACGAGGGCGCCTACGGCTACTTCGCCGGTGGCGCCGGCGACGAACGCACCCTGCGCGACAACATAGAGGCGTATGCCCGCAGGCGGCTGCGGCCACGCGTCCTCGTGGACGTGTCGGGCGCGTCCGCAGCCACGACGGTGCTGGGCACCGAGGTGACGATGCCGCTGCTGGTCGCGCCGGTCGCCTTCCAGCGCGTGGCCCACCCGGACGGCGAGCCCGCCACCGCGCGCGCGGTCGCGGCCGCCGGCACGGTGATGTGCCTGTCGACGCTCGCGACCGCGTCGGCCCAGGAGGTCGCCGAGGCCGCTCCCGACGGCGCCCGCTGGTTCCAGCTCTACTGCTTCAGCGACCGCGGCGTCACCCAGGACCTGGTCGACCAGGCCGTGGAGGGCGGCTACCGGGCGATCGTCCTGACCGTCGACGCCCCGTTGCTGGGCCGCCGGGAGCGCGACCTGCGGACCGGCTTCGCGATCCCGGAGCACCTGGAGGTGCCGAGCTTCGCGCGCGCGATCGGCGGCCGCCGCGAGGCGACCCTTCAGGAGATGTTCGCGCTGCTCGACCAGTCCCTCACCTGGCGCGACGTCGAGACGCTGGCCGACATGTCGCCGCTGCCGGTCGTGGTCAAGGGGGTCGTCACGCCGGAGGACGCGCGCCTGGCCGTCGACCACGGGGCGGGAGCGATCGTCGTGTCGAACCACGGCGGCCGTCAGCTCGACGGCACGCCGGCGACGCTCGACGCGCTGCCCGACGTGGTCGAGGCGGTCGACGGCCGGGTCGAGGTCTACGTCGACGGCGGCGTCCGGCGCGGCGCCGACGTGGCGGTGGCCGTCGCGCTCGGGGCCCGGGCGGTGCTGATCGGCCGCCCTGTCGTGTGGGCGCTCACCGCCGGCGGCGAGGCCGGCGTGAGCCGTCTGCTCGCGCCTCCTGAGGGAGGAGGTCGAGCTCGCGCTGGCGCTGCTCGGCTGCCCCTCGCCCGACGACCTCGGGCCGGAGCACGTGCTTGCCCCGCGCGGCGATCGGTAAACCGTGCAAAGAGCGGGCGGTTTGCGGAAAACCCTGCAAATTGCAGTGTTATCAATTTGTTGCGATTTGCGGAAACCCGGCTGTCACAGGGGGGCGAACTTGTGTTGACTGCGTCGCGGACTGGCAAGCAGCACCGATGGGGGACGACGTAACTCGATGGCCAAGGCGAACGGAAGATGCGCGAGCTGCAAGGACTGCTACTTCGGAGCAAACGGTCTCTGCGCGCTCAATCTCGGCGGACCGTGCCCGACGTACCGCCCGGTCGAGCGCGGCCTGCGCCCTGAGCGCCAGCTGGCCTTTGTCTTTCGCGCTGAGCGCACCCACGCCGCGTACGCGTTCCCGCAGCCGCGCTGAGCGCCCCGACACTTGATTAGAGTGCCGCCACGTGCGGCTGACGGTGCTCGGGAAGTCACCCTCGTGGCAGGACGCCGACGGCGCCTGCTCCGGCTACCTGATCGAGGAGGGCGGCACGACCGTCGTGGTCGACTGCGGCAACGGCGTCTTCTCCAAGCTGCGCCGGTTCCGCGACTACCTGGCCGTCGACGCGGTGGTGATCTCCCACCTGCACGCCGACCACTTCCTCGACCTCGTGCCGTACTCGTACGCGCTCACCTACGCGCCGCGGCAGCAGCCCGTCCCCGTGCACCGCTGGCCGGGGACCGACAACCCGGCTCGCCCGCGGCTGATCGCGCCGCCCGGCGCCACCGAGACCTTCCGCCGCGTGGTCGGCGCCTGGGGCAACGAGGACCTGATCGAGAACGCGTTCCACCTCGAGGAGTACGCGGCCGACGACACCCCTGAGGTCGGGCCGCTCCGGTTCTCGTTCCGGTCCGTCCCGCACTTCACCGAGACGTTCGCGATCCGGGTCAGCTCGTCGGACGGGGGAGGCGAGATCGTCTACGGGGCGGACTCCCGGCCGAGCGACGAGGTCGTCGAGTTCGCCCGCGACGCGGACCTGCTGCTGGTCGAGGCGACCCTGCCGCGCCCGGAGCGCACCGGCATGCGCGGGCACCTGACCCCGCGCGAGGCGGGCGAGCACGCGCGCAAGGCGGGGGCCAAGCGGGTGGTGATCACCCACATCTCCGACGAGCTCGACCTGCTGTGGGCGCAGACGGAGGCCGACGCGGGTTTCGGCGCACCTGTCGACATAGCGCGCGAGGGCGCCACCTACACGATCTGATCGCGGCGGCCGGAGAGCCCTCGCTAGTCTCCGAGCACATGGCGAGGGAGCACGACCTGTTCGCGAACTTCGAGCGGATGAGGCGCGAGATCGACGAGCTGTTCGGCGACGTCTTCGAGCGCAGCGGGCTCACCTCGACCCGCGGCTTCAGCCCGCGCGTGGACGTCTACTACACGGGCCAGCCGCCCACGGCGATCGTCACCGTCGACCTGGCCGGCATCGAGATCGAGAGCGTGTCCCTGGAGATCCACGGCCGCCAGCTCACGATCGCCGGCCACCGCCGCGCGCAGGAGTCCGAGGGCCGCCTGTACCAGCAGATCGAGATCCCGCACGGGCCGTTCCGCCGCGTCGTCGAGCTGGGTGCCGACGTCGAGGCCGACGCCGCCCGCGCGACCTACGAGGACGGGATGCTGCGCGTCCACATCCCGCTGCTCGAGCAGCGATCCACCACACGCCAGGTGCCGATCAGCGGGCGCGACCCGGGCGATCCCGAGCCCGGCCGAGAGCTGCCCGAGTGACGATCCACATCGCGCAACCGGGCGGCGGTGCGGCAGAGGTCGAGGTCGGCGTGCAAGCTGCCGCCCGGCCTGCCGGTGCTGCCGCTGAAGGAGACCGTCACCTTCCCGAACATGCTGACGCCGCTGGCCATCGGCCAGGAGCGCTCGGTGAAGCTCATCAACGACGTGCTCGGCGGCGAGCGGATGCTGGCGATGGTCGCGTCGAGGAACCCGGAGCTCGACCTGCCCGGGCCCGAGGACCTGTACGACGTCGGCGTCGCCGGCGTGGTCGCGCGGATGCTCAAGGTCCCCGACGGGACGCTGCGCATCCTCGTCCAGGGCACCCAGCGCGTGCGGATCAAGGAGTTCGTGGGGACAGAGCCCTACCTGGTCGCCCGCATCGAGGAGGAGCCCGACGTCACTCGAGGCCTCGTCGGAGCTCGAGGCGCTCAAGCGCAACGTGCAGAACACCTTCTCCGAGGTGATCGAGCAGGTCCCGTACCTGCCCGAGGAGCTGACCATCGCGGTCAGCAACCTCGAGGACCCCTCCGAGCTCGCCTACATGATCGCCGGCGCGCTCCGCATCTCCACCGAGGAGAAGCAGGAGCTGCTCGAGGAGCGCGACGTCGCTCAAGCGCATGCGCAAGCTCTCCGAGTTCCTGGCCCGCGAGGCCGAGCTGATCTCGATCGGCTCGCGCATCCAGTCCCAGGTCCAGTCCGAGATGGAGAAGGGCCAGCGCGAGTACTTCCTGCGCCAGCAGCTCAAGGCGATCCAGGAGGAGCTCGGGGAGACCGACGAGCAGCAGGCCGAGGTCAACGAGCTCCGCGAGCAGATCGACAAGGCGAACCTCCCCGAGGACGCGCTGAAGGCCGCCGAGCGCGAGCTCCAGCGGCTCGAGCGCCTGCCCCCGCAGTCCGCCGAGCACAGCGTCATCCGCACCTACCTGGAGTGGATCATCGACCTGCCCTGGTCGAAGTCGACCGAGGACAAGCTCGACCTGAAGGCCGCCCGCCGGCAGCTCGACGCCGACCACTACGACATCGACCGGATCAAGGACCGGATCATCGAGTTCCTGGCCGTGCGCAAGCTGAAGCCCGACGCGCGCTCGGCGATCCTCTGCTTCGTGGGCCCGCCCGGCGTCGGCAAGACGTCGCTCGGGAAGTCCATCGCGGCGGCCATGGGGCGCGAGTTCGAGCGCATCTCGGTCGGCGGCGTGCGCGACGAGTCCGAGATCCGCGGGCACCGCCGCACCTACATCGGCGCGCTCCCCGGCGTGATCGTGCGCGCGCTGCGCGACGCCGGGTCGAACAACCCGGTGATGATGATCGACGAGATCGACAAGATGGGCTCCGACTTCCGCGGCGACCCGTCGAGCGCGATGCTCGAGGTGCTCGACCCCGAGCAGAACACCACCTTCCGCGACCACTACATGGACCTGCCGTTCGACCTCTCGAACGTCATGTTCGTGTGCACGGCGAACCAGCTCGACCCGGTCCCGGCCCCGCTGCGCGACCGCATGGAGATCATCGAGCTGTCGGGCTACACCGAGGAGCAGAAGCTCGAGATCGCGAAGCGCTACCTCGTGCCGCGGCAGATCGAGCGCAACGGCCTGACCAAGACGAAGATCGAGATCGGCGACAAGGCGCTCGAGCTGATCATCGAGGGCTACACGCGCGAGGCCGGCGTCCGCAACCTGGAGCGCGAGATCGGGTCGGTGTGCCGCAAGGTCGCGCGCGAGTACGCCGAGGGCAAGCGCAAGCGCAAGCGCACGGTCGGCCCCAAGGTCGTCCAGGACCTGCTCGGCAAGCGCAAGTTCCAGTGGGAGGGGGCGAAGCGCACCGACACCCCGGGCGTAGCGACCGGGCTGGCCTGGACGCCGGTGGGGGGCGACGTGCTGTTCGTCGAGGCGACCGCCTATCCCGGGCGACGGCAAGCTCACGATCACCGGCCAGCTCGGCGACGTGATGAAGGAGTCCGCGTCGGCGGCGCTGTCGTACCTCAAGGCCAACTCCTGGCGCTGGGGCAAGACCGTCGACCCCGAGTGGTTCCGTGTCCACGACCTGCACGTGCACGTCCCGGCGGGCGCCGTGCCGAAGGACGGGCCGAGCGCCGGCATCACGATGGCGACGGCGATGGTGTCGCTCGTCACCGGCCGCCCGGTGCGTTCCGACACGGCGATGACCGGCGAGATCACGCTGACCGGCAAGGTGCTGCCGATCGGCGGGCTCAAGGAGAAGGCGCTGGCCGCGCAGCGCGCGGGGGTCGAGCGCGATCCTCGCCCCCAAGCAGAACGAGGGCGACCACGACGAGTTCCCCCCTTCGCTCAAGGACCACATGGAGTTCGTCTGGGTCGAGGAGATAGACGCGGTCCTGCGCGAGGCACTGGAGGTGGACCGCCCCAGGCGGGCGAGCCGAGAGTCGCGCCAGCGTCGCGACGGAAGCGTTCCGGCCGCCGCGAGGCGGGTATGAGCAGGCGACAAACGTGCTCTGAAACGATGCGTCGGGTATAAGACGACGCGCACGTCGATCCGAGGAGAGCCATGGCATCGAAAAAGAAGAAGGCCGCGAAGGGAGCGGCCGGTGCGGTTGCGGCGGGCAAGGCGGCCGCGTCGAACCCCTACGTGAACCGCCTGATCGAGGACGAGGAGCTGCGCGACAACCTGCGCTCCGCCTACGAGTCCGCGCGCAACGCCTACGGCCGGATGGCCAACGGGAAGGGTCCCGCCAAGGCGCTGTTCGACGACAAGAAGACCCAGAAGCAGCTTCAGGAGGCCGCCAGCAACCTGAAGGAGGCTGCCGACGCGCTGCGCGGCGCAAAGAAGGGCAAGAAGCGCAAGCGCAAGGGCACTCTGCTCATCGTCGTCGTGGGCGCGGCCGCCGCGCTCGCGCTCAGCGAAGGGCTGCGGAAGAAGGTCCTCGACGCGCTGTTCGGCGCCGAGGAGGAGTTCGAGTACACGTCGACGACGTCGGGGTCGAACAGCGGATCATCCGCGAGCGCCCCATCGACGGCCGGCGCGAGCAGCTCCTAGCCGCCGCACACACAAGCCGCACGTGAGAGGCGCCCTCCGGGGCGCCTTTTTCGTTCTAGGGAGCGGGCGTCGTGGAGTCGCCGGTTCCGGCGCCGCCGGCGCTCGGGTCGCTCTCCGGCGTCTCGTTCTGGCCGACGAACGTGACCTCGCCGGGGTAGCCGGCGTTCTCGTACTTCTCCGCCGCCTTCTCGGCCTGCTTCTGGTCATCGAACTCGCCGATGTAGACGAGCCACGAGCCCGGCGTGAGCGACGGGTACTTGTCGGAGTCGACGATCCCGGCCGGGAGGCCCTTGCGGGCGACCTCCTGGGCCTTCACCTTCGCGTCGGACTTCGTGTCGAACTTGTAGACGACGACCGTGTAGCCCTCAGTGCCGTCGGGCCACTCGGAGACCTTGACCGGCTTGGGCTCGTCGGGGGTGTCGGGCTTGGACCCGCCCCCGGAGCTGCCGCCGCCGCCCGAGCCGCCGCCGCTGGAGCCGCCGCCCGAGCTGCCGCCGCCTGAGCTGCCGCCGTCGTCGGCGGAGCCGTCGTCGCCTGCCGCCGCGCCGCCATCGTCGGCGGGCGGAGCGGCCTTGGCGGGCGGGGCGCCGCCTCCGCCACCGGAGGGCAGCTCGCCCAGGTCCGGGCCCTTCTTGTCCTCCTCGGCGGTGTTCGGCACGGTGCCGTCGCCGCTCGCGGGCGGAAGCGGGGCCTGGGCCACGGGGGCCGGCGGCTTCTGCTTGACCGCCTGCGGGTCGCCCGTGCGCAGGGCGGTGGTGGCCGCGAAGCTTGCGCTCGACACGAGGAACAGGCCGATGCCGACCAGCGCGCCGGTGGGCAGCAGCCAGCGGCGATCGCGCCCGCCGCCCGCGCCCTCGACGGCTCCGCACTCGAGGCATGCGAGCTGGTCGTCGGCCAGGTCGCTGCCGCAGGCGCGGCAGTGGCGCTCGACCGGGGCCTCCTGGTTCGAGTTGCGCTTTCGGAAGAGGCTCATGCCGGACGCTGGATCGTAGTGAGATCGTCGGCGATGGTGTCGCCGTGGCGATCGTCCCCGCCGGATTCGCCGGCGGGCCGTGCCGTCCTTGCCAGCTCGCGCCCGCAGCTCGTGCAGTACGCGTCGCCCGTTCCGCCGATCTGCCCGCACGCGCCGCACTGGGCGGCCAGGCGCAGCGCGATCAGGTCGTCGATCGCGACGTCACCGCGCAGGGCCTGGTCGAGCCCGCGCAGCTCCTCGTCGGCGGCGTTCAGCTCGTGCACCCAGCCGTCGACGAGCTGCTGGTTCCACTTACCGCGGCGCTGCATCTCGGCGACCAGGGCGCCGAGCTCCGACACGCGCGCACGGCGCACCGCGCGGGTGCGGCGCAGGCGGCGCCGGATCGCGCGGCGGGAGCGGCCGTCGGGGCCCGCCGGCGGCGCGGCGTCGGGGTCGACGCCGGCAGGGGGCACGGAGCCGCGCGCCGTTCGGCGCGCGCGCTCGCGTAAGTCGGCGATGCTGAGCTTGAGCTTGGCCATCGGTCGTGATTCGAAACCCGGGCGAGCCGCGGTGGTTGCGGCCCGTGGAGGTTCGTTCCCCTGCGCGCACACACGAAAACTGGTCAGGCGCGCACCCAGATAGGGTAGACGCCTGGATGGAGGCTTCAACCGCACCCGAGCGGAACCTCGACAGCGAGAAGGCGCAGCGCATCGTCGCGGCCATGCGCTCGAGCGTCGGCCGGCGGGGCACCGCGGGCTCGACCTTCGACCACGTGGCGGCCGAGGCCGGCGTCTCGCGGGGGTTGCTGCACTACTACTTCGGGTCGAAGGAGCGCCTGCTCGTCGAGGTCGTCCGCCACGACTCCGATCTGCGCGT
Organism: uncultured Actinomycetes bacterium; assembly: GCA_963724205.1. Taxonomy (GTDB): domain Bacteria; phylum Actinomycetota; class Thermoleophilia; order Solirubrobacterales; family Thermoleophilaceae; genus CAVRTK01. The sequence continues at coordinate 1,107,730 of CAVRTK010000001.1, forward strand.
GGCACGGCTGACCGAGGCGCTCGCGGGCGCCCACTCGATCGACCAGGTGATCGAGGTCCTGGTCCGCCAGGTGCGCGACTTCGTGGCCGAGGACCCGGGTGCTCAGGCACTGCTCTACGAGATGTTCAGCGCGTCGCGGTCGAACGAGGAGATCCGCTCCGAGCTCGCCGCCCTGTGGCGCCGCCAGCGGCGCATCGTTGCCGACGCCCTGCGCGAGAAGGAGCGCGAGGGTGTGGTCAAGCTGCGCGGCGACGCCGAGGCGGTCGTGTCCGTGCTGTTCGCCCTGGGCGACGGCTTCGAGCTGCAGCTGCTCGCGGACCCCGAGTGGGACAGCGATTCCGCGTTCGCGACCGGTATCGAGACCGCTCGCTTCCTGTTCTCCGCCTAGCGGCAGCGCCCGTGCCGTGAGGGATCTCACACGTCTTCGGCGGGAGCCCGGGGAGATTCCTGGCCAGCCGGCCAGTTCCCCGTCGTACCCGAGGTAGACCACTTATGCAGAAGGCCATGGATCGACTCGAAGCCGTGGTGGCGCGCCATCGCCGGCTTGTCCTGGTCGCGTGGCTGGTGCTGATCGCGGCCGCGCTCCCGTTCACGCTCAAGCAGACGGAGAACCTGACGAGCGGCGGCTTCGTCGTGCCCGGCTCCGGCTCGGAGGCCGTCGACCAGGCGATCGACGACTTCGAGGGCGCCGAGCGCGAGTCACTCGCCGTCGTGCTCGCGGTGCGCAAGGACGGCGACGACCAGGCGGTGCGCCGGGCGCTCGCCCGCGTGGACCGCGCCGCCGGCGAAGTCGACCACGTCGCCCTGCGCGACTCCGACCGCGAGAAGGCGCTGGCCGGCGCCTCCTCGCGGCCGATCGTCGTGGTGCCGCTCAAGGTCTCGGGCACCGCGGACGACGCCGCCGACGCGGCGACCGACATGCGCGACGAGCTCGGGCCCAGCAACCAGCCGCGCGACGGCGTCGAGGCCCACCTCGTCGGCCAGCAGGCGCTCTGGGCCGGCATGCAGGATCTGACCAAGGAGGACCTGGAGACCGCCGAGCGCACCGGGTTCCCGATCGTGTTCGTGATCCTGCTGGCTGTCTTCGGCTCGCTGGCGGCCGCGACTCTCCCGCTCGCGCTCGGCTTCGGCAGCGTCGCCCTGACCGGCGCGGTCATCTACTTCCTGTCCCAGCAGACCGAGATGTCGGTGTTCGTCACCAACGTCGCGTCGATGATCGGCATCGGGGTGGCGGTCGACTACTCGCTGTTCGTGCTGGCGCGCTACCGCGAGGAGGTCCAGGCAGGAGTCGAGCCGGCCGAGGCCCGGCGCGTCGCCATGCGCACGTCCGGCCTGGCGGTCGCGTTCTCGGGCATCACCGTGATGATCGCGCTGGCCGGGCTGTTCATGGTCGACTCGACCACGATCCGCTCGATGGCGATGGGGGCGATCATCGTCGTCGCGATCTCGATCCTGGCCGCCGTCACCCTCCTTCCCGCGCTCATGGGCGTGCTGGGCCGGCGCGCATACTCGCGTGGCCGCCTGGCCGTGCTCGGCGGGCTCGCGGTCCGGTCGCTGCGCTGGCGCCGTCGGCGCCCCGGCCGCACCGACCCGGCCACCGCGCGCAATCCCTTCTGGCAGCGCTGGACGAACCGGGTGATGAGCCACCCCGTGATCGCCGCGACCGCGAGCGCGGCCGTGCTGCTGGCGCTCGCCGTCCCTGCGCTGTCGCTCGAATGGGGCGACGGGGCCCTGCGCCAGTTCCCCAAGGACAACGAGACGCGCGTGGGGGCGGAGCTGGCGGCCAAGGCCACCGGCCCGGGAGCCGCCGGGCCGACCCAGGTCCTGATCTCGTTCGACCGCGGCAAGGCGGGCGACTCCGCCAACGCCCGCGCGCTCGACGACTACGTCGCGGGGCTGGGGCGCGATCGCGAGGTCGCAGCCGTCGCGCGGCCGCTGATCGCCCGCGACCAGCGGGCGGCGCTCGTCGTGCTGACTCCCCGCCACGACCCGGAGAGCCCGCAGGCGCGGGCGATGCTCGACCGGCTGCGGGCCGACGCCGACGCCGGCAGTGGGATGGCGGCGCGCGGCACGATCGACATCGGCGGCACGACCGCCGGCGTCGAGGACTTCAAGGACCTGGTCTCCGGGTCACTCTGGAAGATCGCGCTGTTCGTGATGGGCTTCTCGTACCTCGTCCTGCTCGTGCTGCTGCGCTCGGTGCTGCTGCCGCTCAAGGCGGTGCTGATGAACCTGCTGTCGGTCGCCGCGGCCTACGGGGTGCTGGTGATGGTCTTCCAGTACGGCTGGTTCGACGGCCTGTTCGGCTTCGACTCGCTCGGCTACATCAACACGATGACGCCGCCGTTCCTGCTGGCGATCGTGTTCGGGCTGTCGATGGACTACGAGGTGTTCCTGCTCACGCGGATCAAGGAGCGGTACGCCGCGACGGGCGACACGCGCACCGCGGTCGCGCAGGGCCTGGCAGCGAGTGCCAGGACGATCACGAGCGCGGCGCTGATCATGGTCGCCGTGTTCGCGGTCTTCGCGGGCACCGGTGTCCCGTCGATCAAGGAGATCGGGCTCGGCCTGTCGGTGGCGATCGCCCTCGACGCGACGCTCGTCCGCCTGGTGCTCGTGCCCGCGGCGATGGAGCTGATGGGCAAGTGGAACTGGTGGCTGCCCGGCTGGCTCGAGCGGATCCTCCCGCACGCGGACTTCGAGGCCTCGGGCCGCTCGGGCGACGACGACCAGGACGCGGCCCCGCCGTCCTCGGGGCCGAGCGATCGCGAACCGGTCCCGGCCGGCGCGTAGCCTGCGGGCAAATGCTGCCCGACTGGGAGCCCGGGACGCCGGCGGTGCTCGTCGCCGCGGGTCCGCACGCGATCCCCGTGTCGACCGCGGTACGGCGGGGTGACACGCGCGTAGTGCTGGCGCTCGGCCGCAGGCGCGCGATGCTCGACCGCCTGCGATCCGATCCCGCGTGCGCGCTCTGCATCCTCGGACGCGGCGTGGCGTTCACCGCGTACGGCCGCGCCGCTGTGGTGCGCGAGGAGCTCGACGCTGCTCCCGTCACCGCGGTCGAGCTGATCGTCGAGACCGTCCAGGATCACCTGGCTGACGGGCGCACCGAGATGACTGACGGCGCCCGCTACGAGTGGGCGGACCAGACCGCCGCCGAGGCCGAGCCGCGCATCCGCGCCGAACTTGGCGCCATTTGACAGGTACCGGGGGGTTCCGGATACGTTTCGGAGTCATGCCGAATATCCGCGCCGCCGCCTGCGCCCTCCCACTCATCGCCGCGCTGGCCGCCGCGACCCCCGCACACGCGGGTGGCCAGTCCACCACGCTCATCTCCCGGGCGGTCGACGGCGGGACGCCTGACGGCCCGTCGACCAACGCGGTCATCTCGGGTGACCGGCGCTTCGCCCGCGTGATCGCCTTCGAGTCGGAGGCGACGGACCTGGTGCGCGGCGACACGAACGGCGTCAAGGACGTGTTCGCGGTCAACCGGCAGGGCTCGATCAACAACACCGGCACGCCCTGGAGCGGCGGTGACGCCGTCCTCGTGTCGCGCGGGATCAACGGCCCCGCGGACGGCTCGTCGTCCGGCGCGTCCGTCAGCGGCGACTTCCGCCACGGCGGGTCGTGCGTCGCGTTCGTGTCGGCCGCGACGAACCTCGTTTCGGGGGACACCAACGGCAAGGTCGACGCGTTCGTCGTCACGGCGCCGGGCCGGGCCCCGCGGCGCGTCTCGATGCCCGGCGGCCGGGAGGGGACCGAGGACGCGAACCGCGTCAGCGTGTCCGGCGATTGCTCGCGCGTGTCGTACACAACGACGAACGGGCGCCTCTACACGAGCGTCGGCAACGGGAGCGCCCGGCGCGTGTCGACCCGCGGTAGCGCGACCGACCCGTCGTACGCGACCGGCAACTCGAACGCGCTCGTCTACGCCGCGCGCGGCGGGGTCTGGCTGTCGTCCAACGGCACGAGCCGCGGCCGCCTGGTCGCCCGCGGCGGGCGCAACCCCGTGTTCAACGACATCAAGCGGCGCACGCTCGCCTACGAGAAGACCGTGTCGGGCCGGACGCAGATCGGCTACCGGGACGTCGGGCGACGCGAGAAGATCATCTCCCGGCGCGGCGGCCGGCGGGGCAACCGCTCGTCCCGCGACCCGGTGATCGGGAACTCCGGCTTCTACGTGACCTTCGAGTCCGACGCGACCAACCTGAGCGTCCGGGCCTCGGGCGACACCGGCGACTCGAACGGCCGCCCGGACTCGTACCTCTTCAGCGACGTCCGCGAGCTCACGCTCGTCCAGTCGGTCGAGGAGCAGGGCGTGCCCCTGCCGGGCGGCGGCCAGAACCCGTCGATGAGCTTCTACGCCAACTACGTCGTGTTCGACTCACCGGCCCCGTTGGGCGCGGTGGACGGGATCCATCAGATCTACATGCGCTGGTTGGGCGCGGTCTAGGCGAAGATCCGCGAGGTCTGCCAGAGAGTCTTGATCGAGCCCTTCGGGCGGATCTTGCCCTTCAGCATCGCGACCTTCGCGTCCTCGCGGCCGGCGGCGACGTCGACCCAGTCCTCGAACGAGCACCGGAAGGTCAGGTCGGCGTGGTCGGAGAGCCCCGAGCGGACCTCGGAGTCGCCGTTGTTCACGCGCAGGTGCCAGGGCTCGACGTCGGTGAAGTCCCACTGGATCGTGATCGGCTGCTGCGGCGTGCGCCGGTGGTCGACCGAGCGGCGGACCTGGTCGAACAGCATCGCGACGACGTCCGGGTCGCGTGAGGGCGGCCCGTTCTTCTCGCCCACGATCCCCGCACGCAGCATGCCCAGGCCGATCCGGGCGCGCTCGTCGTAGTCGACGTCGAGCGGCACCGGGATGGGGCCCGGCAGCTCCTCCAGCGGGATGCCCGGCCGAGCGCAGCTTGGTCTCCAGGGAGTGCATGCCCTCCTTGTAGATGTCCTCGATCTCGAACCCGAAGACGCGCACGTAGTCGAGGTCCCAGTTCGGCGGCACGAACACCGCGACCATCTCGGGGAGCGCGTCGCGCAGCAGGTCGGCGACGGCGTCCTTGCACTCGGGGTCCTCGCGGCAGAGGTCGGAGAGCATCTTCACGCCGAAGCCGATGTGGCGCTGCTCGTCCAGGGACACGTTCGCCATCCCAGCCCGGAAGCCGGGCAGCCACTCGTTCTCGTTCAGGTAGGCGTCGATGAAGTGCTGGCCCGGCTGGGCGAGCGTCGCCTCCACGAGGACGTGGTACATCGTGATCGCGGCGGCCAGGTTGGGCTTCGACTTGTCCCGCCGCAGCGAGTCGGCGACCCGGTCGAGCCGCTCGAAGGTCTTGCGGAAGCCCCAGGTCAGCTCGGGCTCGGTGGCGGCGAGTGCGCTCGCGTAGGAGCTGTCGCCGCGGCCGACGACCTCGCGCATGAAGCGGCCGAAGAACACCGCGTGGCGAGCCTCGTCGACCTGCTGGGTGGCGAGGAAGTACTTCTGCTCCTCGAGCGGCGCGGCGTCGATGTAGGGCGACAGGTTGTCGGTGACCGAGTCCTCGCCGTGGAAGAACAGCGAGTAGTTCCACAGGGCGGCCTTGCGCTGGAGCTCGCTCCACTTCTCGTTCCACTCGACTCGATCCTCGGAGAAGTCGATCTCCGTGGCGCGCCAGTTGCCCTTCTCCCACCGCGCGTACAGGTCGTCGTAGGAGACCCTGTCGACTGCGCTCGAGACCTTCGCCACCCCGTCCTCCTTCGCTCGCTGCCGCTCCGGGCGACACGTTACCGAGGCGGGTGACGCGCACGTCAGGTTGACGCCTTCGCCGGGCGCGCCGGGTTTACCCCGGAAGGGGTAGTCCGGGTTCACTCTGGGATCAGCCGTGTCCGCTTCGGGGCGCACCCCCCTGACGACCGCGCTGTGCGTGCTGACGATGACGGCCTTTTGCGGGCCCGCCGCCGCCGAGATCGCTTTCACCGAGGAGCTCGGCTCGCCCTACGCGGTGGGAACGGAGCCCTTCGGCGTCGTCGCGGGCGACTTCAGCAACGACGGGCGGCTGGACCTCGCCGCGGTCAACGGGACGTCGAGCAGCCTGTCGGTGTTCCTGCGCCACCCGATGAGCGGGTTCGTTCCGGACGGCCCGCCGATAGGTGTCGGCTCGGGGCCGAACTACGCGGCGGTGGCGGACTTCAACAAGGACGGGCTGCTCGACGTGGCGACGTCGAACTTCGCCGGCAACAGCGTGACGGTCCTGCTGCGCCACCCGATGGGCGGGTTCGTCCAGGAGGGCCCGGCGATCCCCGTGTCCGGCAACCCGAGCGCGATCGCGGCCGGTGACCTGAACGGCGACTCGCGGGCCGACCTGGCGGTGGCTCAATGGAACGGCGGCACCGTCACCGGTCTGTATCGCAACGCGGCGATGACCGGGTTCGCGAGCAACACCGTGACCATGGCGGGAACGAATCCCCGCCAGCTCGCGGTAGGCAATTTCAACGGCGACGGCTTCAACGACGTCGCGGTCGCGCTCAACGGCGCGTCCCCCGGCCGCGTGACCGTCATCCTCGGCAGCGCGAGTGGCTTGGCGGCAGGGTCGATCGCCCCGGTCGTGGGCGAAAAGCCGGAAGGCGTGGTGGTCCACGACTTCAACGGAGACGGCCGATCCGACCTTGCGGTCGCGAACAACGGCTCGAACACGGTCAGCGTCCTGCTGCGCAACGGGGCGAACACGAACTTCGATCAGGCGGCCGGCTCGCCGATCGCGGTGGGGGGCGGGCCGATCGGGCTTGCGCTCGGGCGACTTCGACGGCGACGGCCGCCAGGACCTCGCCACGGCGAACAACGGTGACGACTCGATCACGGTGCTGCGCGGCAACGCGGACGCCGGCTTCGCGCGCGACCCTTCGGTCGCGATCACGCTGGGCCCACGCCCCTACGGCATCGCGGCGGGCAACTTCAACGGCGACATGCGGGACGACCTGGCCGTGACGATGAACGCCGCGAGCCAGATGCGTGTGCTGCTCAACACCACCGGGGACTCGCCGCCGCCGACGGGTATGGAGCCGCCCCCGCCGACCGGCATGCAGCCGCCCGGGCCGCCGGTGGCTCGTATGGCGATCAACCCGAACCCCACCTGCGTCGGCCGTTCCACCACGTTCGACGGCAGCGGCTCGAGCAGCCCGCGCGGCCCGATCGCGAACTACCGCTTCGAGTACTCGGAGCGCTACTACCCGAGCACCGTGTCGACCGTGGAGGAGATCAGGCATGTCGTGGTCAGCGACGGCCCGAACCCGACCGCGTTCAGGAGCTTCGACTACAACCTCGTCACATCGCAGGGCGGGACTGGCCGCGGCGGCGAAGGAGCGGACAGGCTGCGTATCGACCCGCCGATCCGCGCGGCCGCCTTCGTCACCCGTGACCCAGTCGACATGACGCTGACCGTGACCGACGCCACCGGTGCTCAGGCCAGCGCCACCGGGCGCGCGAGCTTCCAGAGCCCCTGCACGCTGCCGCTGGAGTCGCCGACGGTGTTCCAGCCGCTGTCGTCCTCGACATCCGTGCTCTCGGCGACGACCGCGTCGAAGACCCTCAGCGTGAGCACGCGGTGCCCAGGAACGACCAGCTGCCTGGGCGACGCCCTGATCTCGACGGTCGTCTTCAGCGGCAAGGTCGTGCCGGCGGGGCGCAAGCGGAGCACGGTGACGATCGCCAAGGGCTCGCTCGCGGTGCTCGCCGGTAAGCGGCAGACGGTCAAGCTCAAAGTGACGTCGCGCGGCCGGAAGCTGCTGCGGACTCCGGGGCGCAGGAAGGTGAAGATCACGTTCCGGACCAAGTCACCGCAGGGCAAGACGGTCTCTCGCTCGCGCAACGCGAAGTTGCGGATCCGCAAGCGGCGCTAGGCGGCTAACTCAGCTTCGGCGTCTGCCACGGCGCGTGCAGGCGCCGCGTCAGCTCGTCGGGCAGGTCGTCGATGCGCGATCCGCGACTGGTCCAGCGAGTCGCGGTCGCGCAGCGTGACCGTCCGGTCCTCGATCGTCTGGTGATCGATCGTCACTCCCCACGGGGTGCCGATCTCGTCCTGGCGGCGATAGCGCTTGCCGATCGACCCGCCGGTGTCGTACTCGGCGGTCATCCGCTTGCGCAGCGTCTCGTAGACCTCGCGCGCCACCTCGGGGTGGCCGTCCTTGTTGAGCAGCGGCATGACCGCGACCTTCACGGGAGCCAGCCGGGGGTGCAGGCGGAGCACGACCCGCTCGCGGCCCTCGACGGTCTCCTCGTCGTAGGCGTCGACCATGAACGCCAGCATGGTCCGGTCCGCGCCCGCCGCCGGCTCGATCACGTGCGGCAGGTAGCGCTCGCCGGTCGCCGAGTCGACGTAGTCGAGCTTCTCGCGCGAGAACTCCTGATGCTGGGTCAGGTCGAAGTCGCCCCGGTTGGCGATGCCCTCGAGCTCGGACCAGCCCATCGGGAACAGGTACTCGACGTCGGACGTGGCGCTCGAGTAGTGCGACAGCTCGTCGGCGTCGTGGGGCCGCAGCTGCAGGTGGTCGGGCCGGATCCCGAGCTCCGTGTACCAGTCGAAGCGCGCCTTCTGCCAGTACTCGTACCACTGCGGCGCCTCGGCCGGCGGGACGAAGAACTCCATCTCCATCTGCTCGAACTCGCGCGTGCGGAAGATGAAGTTGGCCGGCGTGATCTCGTTGCGGAACGACTTGCCCACCTGCGCGATGCCGAACGGCGGCTTCTTGCGCGCGAACTGCATGTAGTTCTTGAAGTTGACGAAGATGCCCTGGGCGGTCTCGGGGCGCAGGTAGACCGTCGAGCCCTCGTCCTTCACCGGGCCCATGTTCGTCTCGAACATCAGGTGGAAGTTGCGCGGCTCGCTCAGGTCGCCGCCGCACTCGGGGCACTTGAGCTCGGCGTTCGGGTCGCCGCCGTCGGCCTCGACCGCCTCGCGCAGATGGTCCTCGCGCCAGCGCCTCTTGCACTTGCCGAGGCACTGGACGAGCGGGTCGGTGAACCCCTCCAGGTGGCCGGACGCCTCCCACACGCGCGGGTGCATGAGGATCGCCGCGTCGAGGGCGACGATGTCGTCGCGCTCCTGGACCATCGCCCGCCACCACTCGTTCTTGACGTTGGTCTTGAGCAGCACGCCGTAGTGGCCGAAGTCGTAGGTCGACGCGAGGCCGCCGTAGATCTCCGAGGACTGGAAGATGAAGCCGCGCCGCTTGCAGAGCGCGACGATCTTCTCCATGGTCACGACGTCGTGGGCTTCGGTCGCCATGCGCTGGAGGCTAGACGATGCGCCAGAGCGAACCCGTCCGCGCAGAGCCCGCAAACAGCGCGCGAATTCGTGGCCTGCGACGCGGCTCGAATTGTCGCTAGTTGCGGGTTTTCGGTCGCGTTTCCAGGCCGGGTGCCGGGGTACTCTCGTGACGAGTTCCGGTTGACGGCAGGGAGACCCGAATGATCGACATCGCACTCAGGGCAACGAGCCACGTCGCAGCGTGGCTGATCTGGCATTCGACGGGCGTGTCGTTGCTCGCGCGACCTCGACTCCCCGCGGCCGCCGGAGCCCGAACAGGCCTGATCTCCGGGCCGCTCGGCACTCCTATACTCCGAGTGCCATGCCCATCTACGAGTACCGCTGCGAGAACGGGCACACCTTCGAGGTGATGCAGAGGATGACCGACCCTCCGGTGGAGACCTGCCCGGAGGACGGCACTCCGGTCCAGCGCGTCTTCCACCCCGTCGCGGTGCACTTCAAGGGCTCGGGCTTCTACAACACCGACTACGGCAAGAAGAAGTCGGGCGCGACCGCGGGCTCGTCGGATGGGGACTCCGGCTCGTCGTCCTCGTCGGACGCGAAGGCCTCCAGCTCGTCCTCGGACTCAGGGTCCTCCTCGGACTCGGGCTCGTCATCGGGCTCGTCCTCGTCGAGCTCGTCTTCATCGAGCTCGTCGTCCTCCTCGGACTGAGCTGAGCCGCTAGTCCTTCCCGAGCAGGCGCCGCACCTGGATGCGGCGCTCGGCCTCGGAGACCACGAACGGCTCGAGCGTGTCCGGCCGAAGCACGTTCGTCTTGCCGGAGCCGCCGGTCGCGAGGTCGACGGCCAGCGACGACATGCCGAACCCCTGGAGGTCGCTGCGGACGGTCCGGGGAGCGTCCCAGGCAATCCAGGGCAGCCGGATGAACGTGCGGGGCGAGACGAGCCTGCTGCGGATGCCCGACAGCACGAGCTGCTGGCGGGCGGCGCGGTCGCGATCGTCCTCCTTCGGGTCGCAGAGGTTCTTGCGGATACGCGAGAAGCCGAGCGCCTGGTGGCCGGTCAGGTGGTTCTCGCCCCTCCGGAAGCGCAGCGGCGGCCGGCCGCCGGGCGTGCCGAACTCGCCGAACGGCGCGGAGCGCACGCACTTCTTGAGCTTCACGTCGACCCCGCCGAGCGAGTCGATGAAGTTCGGGAAGTTCTCGAAGCTGACCTCGACGATGTGGTTGATCTTCAGGTCGTTGCCCAGGTAGTTCTCGATCGTCTCGATCGCGAGCGGGGCGCCGCCGAGGGCGTAGGCGGAGTTGATCTTCCCGACGCCGTGCCCGGGGATCTCGGCCTGGGCGTCGCGGGGGATCGACAGGCGGCGGACGCTGCCCACGCCCACGTGCAGGAGCAGGATCGAGTCGGACCGGCTCGCTCCGCCCGCGCCCGGCTCCTTCGATCCCTTTGGCCGGGCGTCTGACCCGAGCACGAGGATCGTCGACCCGGTGAGGATCGACCCGCGGTTGCTGAGCGCCCGCTCGGTCTCCTTCGAGACGCCGTCCTGCGACCCCGCGCTGATGAAGAACAGGACCACCGAGAGCAGGACCCAGGCCGCCAATCGCCGCGATCACGCCGAGGACGACGCGCTTGACCGTGCGGGCCCGCGAGCGAGGCGGCCCGACCGGGCGCGGGTCCTGCGGGCCCTTCTCCCGGCGGCGCCCGGGCAGGCCGGCCGGCAGGACGCGGTCGCGGAGGCGCTTGCGCGAGCGGTAGGTGCGGTACTGCGGGGGCGGGCCCTGGGGCTGCGGCCCGCCGCGGCTGGGCAGGCTGCTGAGGCCGCGCGCCGGGGGGCGGCGGTGGCTGCTGGGGCGGTGCCGCCCCAGGCGGCGGCGCGTCCTCGCGCGGGGGTGCGTCGGAGCCCGCCTTGTAGACCTTGTACTGCGGCTTGTCGCCGCTGCGGCGGGTCAGCCATGGCCTGTGTGTATAGCGTGCGGTCATGGCGGCGCGACGAGTGATCGGCATCGATGCGGGCGGAACGAAGCTGCTCGGCGGCGTCGTCGACGAGGACCTCACGGTGCACGCGCGCGTGCATCGCCTGTGGGATCGCACCGACAAGGCGAGCGTCCTCGAGAAGATGGTCGCCGAGGTCCAGGAGGCCCTCGAGGTGGCGCCCGACGCGGAGGCGGTCGGCTTCGGGATCCCGTCGCTGATCGACCGCGAGCGGGCGGTGTCGATGTGGAGCAACCACCTGCCGCTCGACGACGTGCGCTTCCGCGATCTGATGAGCGAGCGGCTCGGGCTGCCCGTGTACATCGAGAACGACGCGAACGCGGCGCTGATGGCCGAGCGCGCGCACGGCGCGGCGCGCGGGTGCGCGGACGCGCTGCTGCTGACGCTCGGGACCGGGGTCGGCGGCGCGCTGGCGCTGGGCGGGCGGATGCACCGGGGCGCGACCGGCTCGGCGGGCGAGCTCGGGCACGTCGTCGTCGACATGAACGGGCCGCCGTGTCCCGGGCAAGTGCCCGAACCGCGGGTGCCTGGAGGTGATGGCGTCGGGGACGGCGATCGGCCGTGAGGGCGAGGCCGCCGCGCGGTCGCGCGCCGGACTCCGGGCTGGGCCGGGCGCTGGCGGCGGGCCGGGTCGTGACCGGCGCGCTGGTGACCGAGCTCGCCCACGACGGCGACCCGGTCGCGCAGAACGTGCTCGTCGCTCGTCGGCCGGCGGCTGGGGGTGGGGATGGCGTCGCTCGTCAACGCGTTCGACCCCGAGGTGATCGTGATCGGCGGCGGCGCGATCGGCGCCGACGAGATGCTGCTCGAGCCCGCTCGCCAGGAGCTGCGCGCGCGGGCGCTGCCGCCTCCGCGCGACAGCGTGCGCGTGGTGCGCGCCCACTTCGGCGAGGAGGCCGGGATGCTCGGCGCCGCGCTGCTCGCGCTGAACCGCGGCGAGGCGCTGTGAGCGGGCGGCTCGTCGTCTGCCCGACGCCGATCGGCAACCTCGAGGACATCACGCTGCGGGTGCTGGCGGCGCTGCGCGAGGCCGACGTGATCGCGGCCGAGGACACGCGCCACACGCGGGCGCTGCTCGATCGCTACGGGGTCAACGCGCCGCTCGTCTCCTACCACGAGCACAACGAGGAGCGCCGGTCGGCGGAGCTCGTCGGGCGCATGCAGAGCGGGTCGGTGGTGGCGCTCGTGTCCGACGCGGGCATGCCGCTCGTGTCCGACCCCGGATACGTGCTCGTGCGCGCGTGCGTGGCGGCCGGCCTGGCGGTCGAGGTGCTGCCGGGGCCGTCGGCCGCGCTGACCGCGCTGGTGGCGTCGGGGCTGCCCTCGGACTCGTGGCGGTTCGTGGGCTTCCTGCCGCGCAAGAAGGGCGACCTGCGGCGGGTGCTGTCGTTCGGGCCGGAGGCGGGGACGCTGGTGGCGTTCGAGTCGCCGCGGCGGGTGCCGGCGACGCTGGAGGTGCTCGCGTCGATCGACCCGGCGCGCGCGGTGGCGGTCGCGCGCGAGCTGACGAAGCTGCACGAGGAGGTGGTGCGCGGGACGGCGTCCGAGCTGGCCGCGCGCTACGCGCGATGCGCCTCCGCGGGGTGAGGTGGTGCTGGTGGTGGCCCCGCCCGCGGCGGCCGGGCCGGCGTCCGGCGACGCTCCGCCGGCGGAGGCGGTCGCCGCCGTTCGCGCGGCTGGTCGACGCGGGCGCGAAGCCGCGTGCCGCCGCTGGGGTGGTGGCCGAGCTGACGGGCGGCAGCGCCAACGCGCTGTACCGGGCGGTGTCGGCCAGGCGCGGCTGACGGGCGAACGCCGCGTCACGGGAACGTGACGAACCGCAACGGGAGCGTGTCGTTCTGTAACAGGAACGTGTCGTCCCCGCACGGGCGTGCGCCACTTCTCACAGCCGTGTGAATCCTGCTCGCGCCGCGGCCGCCCGGCGGTCCACTCTCGCGCGCATGAGACACATCGCCTTCCTCGCCGCGCTGGTCGCGGCGCTCACGCTCTCGCCCGCCGCCGCCGCCGCGCCCGGCTGGGACTGGCCCGTCCGCGGCGACGTCGTCACGAAGTACCGGAACGGCGACGACCCGTACGCGGGCGGGCAGCACCGCGGCATCGACATAGCCGCGCCGGTGGGGACGCGCGTCGACGCGGCCGTCGGCGGGACGGGTCACGTACGCCGGCGTGGCGGGAAGCTCGGGGCTGACCGTGTCCGTGCGCACGGCCGACGGTCGCCACGACGTCTCGTACCTGCACCTCGGCTCGGCGGACGTGCGCGAGGGCGAGATGGTCGAGCGCGGCGATCGCCTGGGCGCGGTGGGGACGAGCGGGAGGCGTTCGATCGACCAGCCCCACCTCCACCTCGGTGTGCGCGACGCGGGGGATCGGCACGCCTACCACGACCCGCTGGACTTCCTGCCGCCGATCGCTCCGCCCGCGACGGAACCGCAGCCGCCGCCGGCGCCCGCCGCTGCGCGCGAGCCGGCGGCCGCGGCGCCCGTGGGTGCTCCCGCGGTCGCCGCGCCCGCCGGCGCTCCGGCGGTTGCTGCGCTGCCTGCGGCTGCCTGCGGTACTGCCCGGTCCGGCCGCGGCGCCGGCGCTCGGCACGGCGGAGCCGCACCCGGTGCCGGCGGTCCACGTCTCGCACGCGGCGGCCGAGGCCATCCGCGTGCCGGATCCGGGCCGCTCGGCCCTCGCGATCACGCGGAGCGACCTGTCCCGGGAGGCGGCGCCGGGCGCCGGCCCCCGCACCGCCCGGCACGGGCACGCTGCCCGGCCGGGGCCTGCGGCGGCCGCCGCCGGAGAGCAGCCGGTCCGGACCCTCGGCGCTGGACCGGGCGCGGGCCGACTGCCTCGCCGGAGCCGCAGCGCCCGTCGATCGCGCTACCTGACCGCAGCCGGGTCCGGGCCGCGCGCGACACGGGAGGCATCGACGCCGGCTGGCTCGCGGCCGTGATCGGCCTCGTCGCCGCCGCGACCTGCTGGCCTCGAGCCAGCCCGCGACGGCGCGACCGCGCTCGCGCCGGCCGCGCGGGCGGCACGGCGCGCCGGTCGGATCGCCTCTCGCTCCGAGCGCGCTCAGCCATGGCTCGCACCGGCGCGCCGAGCCTGGCGCTCGCGCGCTGAGCTCCGCCGGACGGACCGCGTGGCGGCCGCGGTCCGCGCCTATAGCATCGACCGCGATGGCCTACTACGTCACGACGCCGATCTACTACGTGAACGCCCAGCCCCACCTCGGGCACGCGTACACGACGATCGCGGCGGACATCCTGGCCCGGCACATGCGCCAGCGCGGGGAGGACGTGTTCTTCCTCACCGGCACCGACGAGCACGGCGAGCCCGTGCACGGTCGCCGCCGAGCGCGAGGGCATCTCACCGCGCGAGCTCGGCGAATCGCAACGCCGTGCGCTTCCGCGACATGGCCGAGAAGGTCGACGCGACCAACGACTTCTTCATCCGCACCTCGGACCCGGAGCACATGGCCGCGGTCCAGAAGGTGCTGCAGCGGGTCTACGACAACGGCTACGTCTACAAGGGGCTCTACGAGGGCTGGTACTGCCCGCGCTGCGCGGACTTCAAGACCGAGCAGGAGATCGCCGAGGGCAACCGCTGCCCGATCCACGGCATCGAGCTGATCCGCGAGAAGGAGGAGAACTACTTCTTCAAGCTGTCCGCGTTCCAGGAGCCGCTCGAGAAGCTCTACGCCGACCGGCCCGAGTGGGTGCGCCCGCAGAACCGCTACAACGAGGCGCTGTCGTTCATCCGCCAGGGCCTGATCGACGTGTCGCTTACCCGCGGCGAACGCTGCGCTGGGGCGTCGAGGTCCCGTGGGATCCCGAGCCACGTCTTCTACGTCTGGTTCGACGCGCTGCTCAACTACTACACGGCGCTCTCCTACGCGCGCGAGGGCGAGGACCTGACCGATCGCTTCTGGCCCGCCGTCCACCTGATCGGCAAGGACATCCTCAAGTTCCACGCGATCTACTGGCCGGCGCTGCTGATGGCCGCCGACATCGAGGTCCCGAAGGGCGAGTACGTCCACGGCTACCTGCTGATGAACGACCAGAAGATGTCCAAGTCGCTCGGCAACGTCATCGACCCGTTCGAGATCATCGACGTGTTCGGCGCGGACGCGCTGCGCTTCTACCTGTTCCGCGAGGTGGCGTTCGGCCAGGACGGGTCGGTGTCCACCGAGGGCTTCGAGCAGCGCTACACGACCGAGCTGGCCAACGAGCTGGGCAACCTGGCCAACCGCGCGCACTCGATGATCGGCAAGTACCGGGACGGAGTGGTGCCGCAGGCCGGCCCGCCGGCGGCTCTGGCCGGCGAGTTCGACGGCCTGGCCGACGAGGTGCGCGCCGCGATGGACCGTACGGAGATCAGCGCCGGGCTCGAGGCGATCTGGCGCCGGATCCGCGCGCTCAACCGCTTCGTGCAGGACCAGGAGCCGTGGAAGCTGGCCAAGGACGACGCGGCCGCCGATCAACTCGACGAGGTCCTCTACGGGCTGGCCGAGGGGCTGCGGGTCGCCGGCGTCCTGCTGCTCGCGTTCCTGCCGGACAAGGCGGACCGGCTGCTGGTCGCGCTCGGCGCAGAGGAGCGCTCGATCGACTGCGCTCGTTTCGGCGCCGTCGGCGGCGGCGCCACCCTCGGCGAGCTCCCGCAGCTGTTCCCGCGCGTCGAGCGCGAGCCGGCCTGATCGCGAGGGCAGCGCCCGGTGGTCGACACCCACTGCCACCTCGACTAGTGCAAGCCGCCCGACGACGAGCTGGTCGCCCGCGCGCGCGAGGCGGGGCTCAGGCGCATCGCCACGGTCGGCATGAACGACGACTCGATCGGCCGCGCGGTGGCGGCGGCGGAGGCCTACGAGGAGGTCTACGCGATCGTCGGCCGCCATCCCAACGAGGCCACCGGCTTCGACCCGGCCGTCGACCTGGCGCCGATCGAGCGCGCGGCCGCCCATCCGCGCGTGCGGGCGATCGGGGAGACCGGCCTCGACTACTTCCGCGACTACGCGCCGGCGGAGGACCAGAAACGCGCCTTCGAGGCGCACATCGACCTGGCCGCGCGTACCGGCCTGCCGCTTGTGATCCACACCCGCGCGGCGGAGGAGGACACGTTCGCGATGCTGCGCGAGCGCGCCGGCGAGGTGACGGTCGTCATGCACTGCTTCTCGACCCCCGGCCACCTCGACGAGTGCGTGGATCGCGGCTACCTGTGCTCGTTCGCCGGCAACGTGACGTACCCGAAGGCCACCGACCTACAGGAGGCCGCCCGCCAGGTCCCGGACGACCTGCTGATGGTCGAGACCGACTCGCCCTACCTCGCGCCGCAGCCCGTCCGCGGCAAGCCGAACGAGCCGGCCAACGTCGCCCGCACCGCGGAGTACGTGGCGGAGCTGCGCGGCGTCTCGTACGAGCAGCTCGAGGCGACCGTCGAGGCCAACGCCGCCCGCGTCTTCGGCTGGTGAGCGCAGCCGGCGACGACGAGCGGACCGGCCGCCGCCAGGCCAGCCTTCGCCGCCTGCGCGAGTTCGACATCCGGCCCAACCGCGAGCTCGGCCAGAACTTCCTGATCGACGACAACCTGCTCGACGTCATCGGCCGCGCGGCCGAGCTCGACCCGAGCGACGTCGTGCTCGAGGTGGGCGGCGGGCTCGGCGTGCTCTCGGAGTACCTGGCGCCGCGGGTGGGGCACCTGCACGTGGTCGAGATCGACCGCACGCTCGGGCCTGCGCTGGAAGACGCACTGGGGCCGTTCGGCAACGCGACCCTGCACCTGGCGGACGCGGTCAAGCTCGACCTCGCGGCGCTCGATCCGGTGCCCGGCAAGGTCGTCGCCAACCTGCCCTACGGCGTCGCCGCGACCGTGCTTCTCAAGTCGATCGAGGAACTGCCCGCCGCTCATCTCTGGGTCGGGATGGTCCAGCGCGAGGTGGGGGAGCGGCTCGCCGCGCGGCCGGGCTCCAAGACCTACGGCGCGACCTCCGCGATCGCGCAGCTCTCCTGTGAGGTCAAGGTGCTCCGCCGCGTGCCCGCGACGGTCTTCCACCCTGCGCCGAACGTCGTGTCGGCGCTCGTCCAGCTCCGCCGCGTCGCGCCCACTCCCCCGGCGGAGGTGATCGCGGTCGTCCACGCCGCGTTCGCGCACCGGCGCAAGGCGCTGGCCGGGTCGCTCGCGCTGGCACCGGGCGGCGGGCCCGAAATACGCGACCGCGCCCGCGCCGCGCTGGCGGAGCTCGGTCACCCGCACGACGCCCGTGCGGAGCGGCTCGCGCCGGACGACTTCGCGCGGCTGGCCGAGCTGCTCGCGTGGGCTCCCGCGGCGCGCGGCGGAGCGGCCCCCGGATGATCCGCGAGCTCGCACCCGCAAAGGTCAACCTGATCCTCCAGGTCGGGGACGTTCGCGACGACGGGCTGCACGAGCTCTGCTCGCTGTTCGCCTCGCTGGAGCTGGCCGACGAGCTGACGATCGAGGCCGGAGGCCCGGCCGACGAGGTGGTCTGCGCCGGGGTCAGCGGACCGAACCTCGCGTCCCGCGCGATCGACGAGCTCCGCGGTGCGCTCGGCGGCGACCTGCCACCGCTCCGCGTCACGATCGACAAGCGCATCCCGGTCGCCGCCGGTCTCGGTGGCGGGAGCGCCGACGCGGCCGCGGTGCTGCGTGCGGGCAACGAGATCGCGGGCCGGCCGCTCGGCGCCGACGAACTGCGGGCGATCGGCGCCCGCATCGGCGCCGACGTCCCGAGCCAGGTCGACCCGCGCGACGCGCTGGTCACCGGTGCGGGCGAGAACGTCGAGCCGCTCGCCCTGCCTCCGATGGCGCTCGTCCTCCTCCCGCAGGAGGAGGGCCTGTCGACCGCCGACGTCTACCGCGCCGCCGACGCGATCGGGTCGACGCGCGCGACGCTCGAGCCCGACCGGCTGCGCGCGCTCGCTCGCGCGCCGCTCGGCGACCTCGCGGCGGCACTCGAGAACGACCTCGAGCCCGCCGCTCTCCACCTGCGCCCGGACCTCCGGGCCTGTCTCGACGAGCTCACCGCTGCCGGGGCGCTCGCGGCCCGCGTCACGGGCTCCGGGCCGACGACGTTCGGCGTCTTCCCCGACGGCGCGTCGGCACGGAAGGCCGCCGCCGCTCTATCGTCGAAAGCCGTCGTCACGGCCACCCGGGCCCTGCCATGACCATCACCCCCGACGCCCCCGACCGCACGCACGCCGCCGCCTCGTGAGCGCAGGCCACATCGTCGCGCTGGTAGCGGCGGTCGCGCTGGCGGCGGCGGCGATCTGGAAGCGCCGCAAGTTGGGCTTCGAGAAGACCGCGATCGCCGTCCTCGTGGCGGCCGGGATCGCGGTCTGGGCGACCGGCGTGCTCTCACTGCTGCCGAACCCGGAGAAGGTGATCGAGGACATCGCCGAGGCGCTGGGGCCCTGGACCTACGCGCTCGTCGGCGTGATGGCGTTCCTCGAGACCGGCGCGTTCGTGGGCCTGGTCGCGCCCGGCGAGTTCACGGTGATCGTCGGCGGCGTCGTCGCCGGCCAGGGCGAGATCTCGATCGTGGCGCTGATCGGCCTGACCTGGTTCTGCTGCGTGCTGGGCGACACCGCCAGCTTCTTCATCGGGCGCAAGCTCGGCCGCTCGTTCATGGTCAAGCACGGGCCGAAGGTCCGGATCGACGAGAACACGCTGGAGAAGGTCGAGAGCTACTTCGAGCGCCACGGCGGCAAGACCGTGCTGATCGGCCGCTTCATCGGGCTCGTCCGGGCCGTGGCGCCGTTCGTCGCGGGGTCGTCGGGGATGCGCTATCGGCAGTTCCTGCCTTTCAGCGTCCTCGGCACCGGGCTGTGGGCGACGACGTTCTCCCTGCTCGGCTTCTTCTTCTACCGCTCGTTCGAGAAGGTCGCCAACGTCGCGGGCCAGGTGACGCTCGTGTTCGGCACGCTCGTCGCGATCATCGTCGGCGGGGTCTGGGCCTACCGCCGGCTGCGCGACGAGGAGCAGCGCCGGGCGTTCATGGCGTGGCTCGACCGACAGGGCCGGCGGCCCCTTCTGCGCCCGGTAGCCGCGGTCGTCCGGCCGGTGTGGCGGCGTGTGGTGCGCCCGGCCGCGCGCGTCCTGGCGCCGCAGGTCCGCTTCCTCTGGAAGCGGATCACGCCGGGCGGCCTCGGGATCGAGTTGACCACCGCGCTCGCGGTCGCCTCGGTGGGGTCCTACGTCTTCGCGGCGACCACCGTCGACGTCGTCGACCCCGACTACATGGGGGCGACGAGGGTCGACCTCCGCGTCATCGACTTCGTCGAGCGGGTCCGTGACGACCTCGGGGTCGACATCGCGAAGATCGTCAGCCAGCTCGGCGCGGCCTCGCTGGTCTTCGGGCTGGTGGCGATCGCGATCGTGCTGCTCGCCTGGCGGCGGCAGCCGTACGAGCTGTTCGTGCTGCTGATCGGCACGCTGCTCCTGTACGCCGCGGTGCACATCACCAAGGACGCCGTCGACCGGCCGCGCGTGGCCGATCCGCTGGTCGAGACGATGGGCTCGTCGTACCCGAGCGGCCACGCCGCGTACGCAACCGCCTATGTCGCCCTCGGCATCATCGCGGCGCGGGTGCTGCCCAACCTCGCCTCCCGCGCGGCGCTGGTCATCGGCACCGTGATCGTCGCCGCGCTCGTGGGCGCGTCGAGGGTGTACCTGAACGCGCACTACTACTCTGACGTGCTTGCGGGCTGGGCGCTCGGCGCCTTCGTGTTCGGTACGTGCGCGATCGTCGCACTGGTCGTCTCGTACGTCCGGCAGACTGCCCGCGACAGCCCGCCTGCGCCGCGCGGGCGCAAAGCGGCGGCAGACCATGGTTGACGGCCTCGAACACCTGTCGGTAACGGAGATCACGCTCGGCGTCACGAGCGTCGTGGCGGCGGTTGCCTTCCTCGTCTTCATCGCCGCGCCGGCCTGGGCGTCGTACGGCCGGGTGTGGGAGCGCGTCGCCGCCGGGTTCCTGTCGTTCTACATCGGCGCGGCCCTGCTCGGCGTCGGAATCGCGGCCGGGGTGGGCGTGATCGCGATCTACCTGAGGATCGCCTCGAGCTGATCCGGCGGGTCCGCCGGCCCCGCAAAATGCGGGCTTCCGCGCCTAGGGGGACGCCGCCGGACGGGCGGCGCACTCCGTCCTGGTGGCCATATCCGCTCTACACTCGGACGCATGACCGCGACCCGTCGTGCGGCCGAAAACCCCACCGGGAACGACTTCCTGACCGCGTTCGAGGACGTCTCGGCCGCGGTCGAGTCGGGCGCCGGCCTGCCTGAGGTCGCGCGCGCGGCCGGCCGCGCCCTCGGCGCGAGCGTGGCGATCGTCGACTCGGCCAGCAGCGTGCTCGCCGTCGCCTGCGCGTCTCCGGACGACGAGAGCGCCGTCCTCTCGGGCGCCGCCGGCAGCGAGATGATCGAGCTGCGGGTGGCCGACAACGTGGTGGGCCAGCTGCGCTACCGGGTGACGGGCCCGCCGCCGCCGCCCACGCTCCTGCGCATGGTCGGCACCCTGATCGGCCTCGAGGTCGAGCGTTCGCGCGGGCCCGAGCGCGCCAGCGAGGCCGCGGTGGCCAGCTTCCTGTCCGACGTCCTCGACCGCAAGGTCACCGACCGCGAGAACATCATCGCCCGCGGCAACGAGCTCGGCTCCGACCTGGCCCACGGCGCCGGCGTGATCGTCGCCCGCGCGCATCCCCAGCAGCCCGAGGAGGGCGACTGGCGAGCGCGCGTGCTGGTGCTGGCCGAGCGCGGCGCGCGCAGCGTCGCCCCGGGGGCGCTGGCGGCGATCGTCCCGCTCAAGGGCCGCCCGGCCGCCGGCTTCCACGACGGCGAGCTCGTGATCGTCGTCCCCACCGGCGACGAGCCCGGGCTCGAGCGCCGCGCCGCGGGCGCCGTGCTGCGCGAGCTCGAGGCCGGCCTGTCGAACTTCACGATGTCGGTCGCGATCAGCCGCCCCGCCGCCGACCCGGTCGACCTGCACCGCGCGGGCGCCGAGGCGCTCCTCGCCGCCAACGTCGCCGTCGCCCAGGACGAGCAGGTGCTGGCCTTCGAGGACACGGGCGCCTACCGGCTCCTGCTGCCGGCGATGAGCGAGGACCCCGGCGAGCTCCAGCGCTTCCACGACGAGACCGTCGCGCCGCTCGTCGCCTACGACGACCAGTACGAGACCGAGCTGGTCAGGACACTCGAGTCGTTCCTCGAGGCCGACGGCAACGTGGCCGGGACCGCGGCGAAGCTGTTCACGCACCGCCACACCGTGCGCTACCGGCTGGAGCGGGTGCGCGAGCTGACCGGCCTCGACGTCGGGTCGACCGACGGCCGCGAGCGGCTCGGGCTCGGCCTGAAGGCGATGCGCGTGCTCGGCATCGCGCTGCCGCAGGGCCCCGCCAGCGAGCGCGGCGCCGAGGGCGGCCGCGTCCACCGCGAGGAGAAGGATCGCTGACCAGGCGGCGCCGCGCCTCTGGGTGGCGGCGCCTGACGAGGCAGAAGCCGTCGCCGGCCTCCTCGGCGCGTTCCGCGACTGGTGGGGCTACTCGTCGCCCGACGACGCGTCGATGCGCGCGTCGGTCGAGCGGCTGATCGGCGACCCGGCGACCGACTACCTGCTTGGCGCGGTGGGTTCCGATTCCGCGCCCGCCGGGGTCGTGCAGCTGCGCTACCGGCACAGCGTCTGGACCGGGGCCGACGACGCATGGCTGGAGGACCTGTACGTACTCGACTCGGCGCGGCGCACGGGCCTCGGGCGGGCGCTGACCGAGTTCGCGTTCGAGCGGGCGCGCGAGCGCGGGTGCATGCGGATCCAGCTCGACGTCAACGCCGGCAACGAGCCCGCGAAGGCGCTCTACGAGTCGCTCGGCTTCAGCGGCTGGTCCGAGTCGCTGGGCGCGGACACCCTGTTCATGACACGGAACTTGCAGGACGTCCGGGACGACGCCCAGTCTTGAGCGCATGTTCAGAGCACTGGTGACCTGCCCGGACGACGACTGCGCCGAGGCCTTCGACGCCGTGGCGGAGCTGGAGCAGCTCGAGTCGCTGATCTGCGACTGCGGCTGCACGCTGCGGGTGGAGCGGCTGAGCGAGCACGGGGACGATCCGGAGCTCGCGCGAGGCGAGTTCGAACTCGCGCTTCTGGCCTGAACGCGTCTTGGTGTTACCGTCACCAAACCCGCTTGGGGAGTGGTGTAATTGGTAGCACGACACTTTTTGGTGGTGTTAAGTCCGGGTTCGAGTCCTGGCTCCCCAATAGGCGCCTCTTCCGTCCGATGTTGATGCGAACATTTGTTCGTGTCACGGCGCTTTCGACCTAGCTACGACGAAGCAGAATTACGGGCAGCGATAGCCGCAGCGCTGTGCTGGAGCGATGCCCTCAGACAGCTCGGTCTGGGCACGGCCGGCCACAACCACCGCACGATCCAGCGGCATTGTGCGTACTGGGGAATCTCGACTGACCACTTCGACCCGGACGCAGTTCGACGCAGGGTCGGGTGGCGCCGAGGCCGGCCCCTGGAGGAGCTGCTCGTCGAGAACTCGACCTACTCGCGCAAGAGCTTGAAGCGCAGGCTCTACCGCGAAGGCCTGAAGCAGCGACGGTGCGAACTGTGCGGGCAGAGCGAGGAATGGAACGGCCGTCGAATGGCTCTGATCCTCGACCACATCAACGGCGACGCGACCGACAACCGCCTGGCAAATCTCCAGATTGTCTGTCCGAACTGCGCTGCGACGCTGGAAACGCACTGCGGTCGAAACAACGTCATCCCCGACCCGATGCCGTGTGAGTGGTGTGGGGAGGTCTTCCAGCCATCTCGGCCTAGCCAGCGCTACTGCTCCGGCCCGTGCGGCACCCACGCCCCGCCTTCGCCCGGCCCCCGCCCCGAGCGCCGCAAAGTCGACCGTCCTCCCTACGACGTCCTCATGGCGGAGCTGGCCGCCTCGAACTTCTGCGCGGTAGGCCGCAAGTACGGCGTCTCCGACAACGCGGTGCGCAAGTGGGTGCGCTGGTACGAGCAGGAGCGGACCGATGAGGCGGCGTGAACCGGAGCCCGCCGTGCGGCGGTGGCGCAGCCGGCACCGCTACGCTCGCCCTCCATGTCGGACTCCCTCACGGTCCTCATCATGGCCGCGGGCCAGGGCACGCGCATGAAGTCGTCGCTGCCGAAGGTGCTCCACCCGGTCTGCGGCCGCCCGATGCTGCACTGGGTCATCGCGGCCGCGCGCGACGCGGGCGCGGACACGGTCATCGCGATCACGCGCCCGGGCGACGGCGTCGACCAGGCGCTGCCCGAGGGCACGCGCGTGGCCGAGCAGACCGAGGGGGAGGGGACCGGCTCGGCGGTGCTAGCGGCGCGCGAGCACGTCGACCCCGACTCGACCGTGGTCGTCCTTTCAGGCGACGTGCCGCTGACCAGCTCGCGGCTGCTGACGGAGCTCGTCCAGACCCACGAGGACGAGGATGCGACCGCGACGCTGCTCACGACCAGCGAGCTCGACCCGAGCGGATACGGCCGCATCGTCCGCGACTCCGACGGCGGGGTGGAGCGGATCGTCGAGACCAAGCACCCCGAGGGAGTGCCGCCCGAGGAGCTCGCCATCCGGGAGATCAACATCGGCACGTACGCGTTCCGGGCGCGCGACCTGTTCGCGGCGCTCGACGCCGTCGGCGAGACGAGCGGCGAGCGCTACCTCACCGACGTGTTCCCGCTGATCCTCGCGAACGGCGGCCGGATCGCCGCGAGCACGACCACGGACGTGTCGAGCGCGATGGGGGTCAACACGCGCGCGGACCTGGCGGCGGTCCAGGAGATCGCGCAGCGCCGGGTGATCGACGCGCTCGCCGCGAGCGGCGTGACCTTCGAGTCGCCGGGCACCGCAGCGGTCGACGCGTCCGTGCTGGTCGGCCCCGGCACGACGATCGCGAACGGCGTGACGCTCAAGGGCGCGACCTCGATCGGCGAGGGCTGCACGATCGGCCCGCAGACCACGATCGCCGACTCCGACGTGGGCGACGGCTCGACCGTCCTGCACTCCTACCTGACCGAGTGCCGGGTCGCCGAGAACGCCACGATCGGCCCGTTCGCCTACCTCCGGCCGGAGGCAGAGATCGGCGACGGCGCGAAGATCGGCACGTTCGTCGAGGTGAAGAAGTCGACCGTCGGCGCGGGGGCGAAGGTGCCCCACCTGTCCTACATCGGTGACGCGGACATCGGCGAGCGCGCCAACGTCGGCGGCGGTGCGATCACCGCGAACTACCACCGCAAGGTGAAGAACCGCACGGTGATCGGAAAGGACGCGAAAACCGGTGTCCACAACTCGTTCGTGGCGCCCGTTCGCGTCGGGGACGGCGCGTACACTGGCGCCGGTTCCGTGATCGCCGACGATGTCCCGGACGGGGCGCTCGGCATCGCGCGAAGCGAGCAGAAAAACGTCGAGGGCTACGCCAAGAAAGTCGAGGAGGGACGGGCAGTGAGCACCGTCGAGGCCGGCACGCGCGTAGAGCGGACGAGCATCCAGCTCGGTCCGGAGAAGCGGCTCATGATCGCCGCCGGGCGCGCGAGCCAGGAGCTCGGCGGCAAGATCGCCGAACGCCTCGGCGTCGAGATGACCGATCCGGGTCTCAAGACGTTCACCGACGGCGAGGTCTACTGCCGCTACGCGGAGTCGATCCGCGGGGCCGACATCTTCATCGTCCAGTCGATCGTCGGCAACGACCAGCACGACATGGACGTCAACGACGCGCTCATGGAGCTGCTGGTGATGATCGAGGCGGCGGTCGGCGCCTCCGCGCACCGCGTCATCGCCGTCACGCCGTGGTACGGGTACAGCCGCCAGGACAAGAAGTCCGCGCCGCGTGAGCCGATCACCGCGCGGCTCGTGGCGAAGATGCTCGAGGTCGCCGGCATCGACCGCCTGCTCACGATGGACCTCCACGCCGGTCAGGTCCAGGGCTTCTTCTCCAAGCCGGTCGACCACATGACCGCGATGCCGATCCTCACGCAGTACGTGCAGGACACCCTGCCGCGCGACGACCTGGTGATCATCTCGCCGGACGCCGGCCGCGTGAAGCTGACCCGCAAGTTCGCGCAGAAGATCGGCGCCCCCTACGCGCTGCTCGAGAAGGAGCGGCCCGCGCAGCAGGTCGCCGAGATCGGCTACGTGATCGGTGACGTCAAGGGCAAGACCGCGGTGATCGTCGACGACATCATCGACACCGGCGGCACGCTGTCGGCAGCGGCGCAGACCGTGCTCGACGAGGGCGCCCGCGAGGTCTACGCCGTCGCCACGCACGGCATCTTCTCGGGCCGCGCCTTCGAGACGCTGGCGGCCTCCCCACTTGCCGGCATCCTGGTCACCGACACGGTCCCGCTGCGCGAGGGCGCCCCCGGACTGATCAAGCAGCTCACCTGCGCGGACATCCTCGAGGACTCCGTCCGCCGGATCTTCACCGACGACTCCGTCTCGCGAGATCTTCGCCGGCGAGAACCAGCTGTTCTAGAACGGCTCGGAGCCGCAGGAGGTCCGTAGAGCAGCCGGCGCACCAGGAACTCGTAGCCGTCGCCGACTGCGCTCCAGCGACATCCCGCGCGCGTGCCGCTGGTAGACGAACGCGGTTGCGGCCAGCGGGGCCAGCAGCGCCTCGGTGACGTAGTCCGCGTCGCAGTGCGGGTCGGCCTCGCGGACCAGCATCGCGATGTGCGAGCGGTAGAAGACGTAGACCGGGAAGTCGAAGCGGGTGTCGCCGCGCTCGCTCGCCTCGGCGGCGGCGATCATCAGCCCGTGGCGCTCGAGTAGCGCGAACCGCGCGCGGCCGAAGGCCGCGAGCCGCTCGACGGGGGGTGCGCCCGGCCCGAGCGGCGGCTCGCCGCGGATCACGTCGTCCTGGAACGCGGTCTCGTGCTCGTCGAGCAGCGACCGCATCAGGCCGGCCCGGTCGCCGAAGCGGCGGAACACCGTGCCCTTGCCGACGCCCGCCGCCGCGGCCACCGCATCCATCGTGACCGCGTTCGGGTCCTCGGTCTCCTCGAACAGCCGCGCGGCCGCGCAGAGGATGCGATCGCGGTTGCGTGCGGCGTCCGCGCGCTCGCTCGGCTCGCCGACGACCGGGAGGTCGACGGGGCCCGGCGACTGGATGGTGGGGAGTTCCGACACGCCTGGAGTATAGGGGACCGGACCGCGGTCCGCTTATGTGCTAAGCTCGACCTGTCGATAAGCGGACTACGGTCCACCTAATCGGATACGACGGAACAGCACGACAAGAACCGCTCGCTCCCCAGCGACCCAACCATTCCGAGGAGGCTCGCCATGACGGCGATCACCCAGCAGTCCACGCAGCAGCAGGAGCTCCCGGTAGGCACCTGGAAGCTCGACCCGATCCACTCGACCGCCGGCTTCGCCGTGAAGCACATGGTCGTGGCCACCTTCCGCGGCCGGTTCGATGACTTCGACGCCACGCTCGAGGTCAACGAGGACGGCACGCAGAAGCTCGTCGGCACGGTCGACCCGACCTCGGTCGCCGTCAAGGACGAGAACCTGGCCGGCCACCTTCAGTCGCCGGACTTCTTCGACACCGAGCGCTACCCGGAGCTTCGCTTCGAGTCGACGTCGATCCGCATCGAGGGCGACGAGGCCGTCCTCGAGGGCGAGCTGACGATCAAGGGCAACACCAACCCCGTCACCGCCCGCGGCGCCTACGTCGGCCCGCACGAGGACATCGCCGGCAACACCAAGATCGGCCTGAGCCTCGAGACGGTCGTCGACCGCACGCTCTACGGCCTCAACTGGAACGCGCCGCTGCCCAAGGGCGGGTTCGCGCTCTCGAACGAGGTCACCCTCGTCGTCGAGCTCGAGCTGGCGAAGGCGTAACCGCGATGCGAGTTCTCGGCATAAGCGGGTCGCTGCGCCGCGACTCGCACAACACCGAGCTCCTCCGGGCGGCGGCGTCGCTGCTGCCGTCCGGGGTGGAGTTCGAGATCTACGAGGGGCTCCGTGACATCCCCCCGTTCGACGAGGATCACGAGGGCGACGCGCCCCAGGCGGTCCACCGACTGCGCGAGCAGATCGGGGCGGCCGACGCGGTCCTCATCGCCACGCCGGAGTACAACCACTCGATCCCGGGCCACCTGAAGAACGCCCTGGACTGGGTGTCGCGCCCGTACGCCACCAACACCCTGCGCAACAAGCCGGTCGCCGTCATGGGCGCGAGCACCGGCATGTTCGGCGCGGTCTGGGCCCAGGCCGAGACGCGCAAGGTGCTCTCGGCGATCGGCGCCCGCGTCGTCGACCGCGAGATCCCCGTGCCGACCGCCGACGAGATCGTCCGCGACCGCGAGAAGCTCGAGTCGAGCGGCACCCACAGCCTGATGGTCGGCCTGCTGGCCGAGCTGATCGGCCTCGCGGACGAGCGCGGGCCGGTGCCGCAGCCGATCGCCGCGTAGACCGGCCTCCGTGTTCGATCCGCCCGGCCGGTCCGTCCGGCCTGGCGTGTCGAATACGTCGCATGGAAACGCTCGACGAGTGGCTCGTGGCCGTCCACATCCTCTGCGCGATCATCTGGATCGGCGGCGTCGTTCATGACCCAGCTCTACGCGATCTGCGCGCGCAGGCGGGCGCGATTCCGCTCGGCCCGTTCGCGAAGCAGACCGAGTTCGTCGGCCTGCGCACGTTCCTGCCGGCGTCGCTGATCCTGCTCGGCACGGGCATCTGGCTCGTCTCGCGCGACGTCTTCACGCTCGACGAGTGGGTCGTCTGGGGCCTGATCGTGATCGGCGATCTCGATCGTCACCGGCGCCGGCTTCCTGGGGCCGGAGTCCGGCCGGATCGGGCAGCTGGTCGACGAGCGCGGTGACCAGGACGCCGAGGTGCGACAGCGGCTGGGCCGTCTGTTCCTGGTCTCGCGGGTCGAGCTGACGCTGCTGATCAGCGTCGTGATCGTGATGGTCACGAAGCCCGGCGCGGGCTAGCGAGCCGGCGGCGCCGGCTTAGACCCGCCGCGCGCTGAACTTCCTGACGCGGCGCTGGCCGCGCGACTCGAAGTAGTCCCACTCCGCGACGCCGAGCGGCGTCTCGGGCTCGTCCGCGAAGCCCCACTCGCGCCAGATCCGGTTCCAGTTGCGCGTGGCGTTCAGCTGGCCGAGCACCGCCAGGACGCCGGTCTCCATGCGCCGGCCCATCAGCTCGTTGGCCGGCAGGTTCTCGCGCCGCATGAGGTCGAAGAACTCCGAGCGCGGGTCGGACACCGCGGAGATCGCCCGCATGACGCGCTCGGAATCGATCGGTGATCTCGGCGTCCTCCAGGTACCAGCCGCCGACCGCCTTGACGTGCTCCATCAGCTTCTCGGCGTCCATCTTCTTCGGCTTCGCCAGGAAGCCCAGCTCGTGCAGCGCCTGCACCAGCTCGTCGGGGTCGTCGTCGAGCACGGCCTCGATCGCGGCGATCTCCAGCTCGATCTGCTTGGTCTCGAGCTGCTTGGTCATGCCGAAGTCCAGGAACGCGACCTTGTCGTCCTCCATCAGCAGGTAGTTGCCGGGATGCGCGTCGGCGTTGAAGTGCTGGAGGTGGTAGATCGACCCGAAGCAGAAGCGGAAGACGATCTCGCCGAAACGGTCGCGCTCCTCCTGCGGCAGCGCGCGCACATCCTCGAAGCCGCGCCCCTCGACCCACTCGGACACGAGCACGCGCGAGCGCGACAGGCTCGTGATCACCTCGGGCACGTAGATGAACGGGTGGCCGCGGTACGCGCGGGCGAACGCGCGCTGGTTCTGCGCCTCGTACTCGTAGTCGAGCTCCTCGAGGACGCGCACCTTCAGCTCCTCCGCGACGGCCTTGGCGTCCAGCCCCGGAGCGAGCGCCTTGGCCATCCGCATGATCATCCCGGCGTTCTGCATGTCGGCCCGGAGCGCCTTGGCCACGCCGGGGTACTGGACCTTGACCGCGACCTCGCGGCCGTCCGGCAGCGTGGCGCGGTGGACCTGGCCGATCGACGCCGCGGCCGACGCCTCCTCGGAGAAGTCCTCGAACAGGTCCTCGACCGGCTCGTCCCACTCCTCCTCGACCACCTGCTTGACGGTCTTCCACGACATCGAGGGCGCCTCGGAGCGCAACGCCGCGAGCTTGTCCTGGTAGAGCTCGCGGTACTCCGGCGGCAGGAAGTCCGTATCGATGAACGAGGCGAGCTGGCCGATCTTCATCGCCGCGCCCTTCATCGTCCCGAGCGCATCGACCATCCGCTCGGCCGCCTCCAGGTGCGAACGGTCGAGCGCCTCGGCGGCCTCTTCCCTCGACCGGACCAGGTTGCGCGCGCGGGTGCCCGCGTACCGCGCCCCGGAACTTCCGAGCGCTGTGCCGACCTTCGCGGTGCGCTGCACCCTGCCGGTCGGGATCTCCTCGTCGTCCCGTTGGCGCCCCATCCCAATCGGGACAGTACCCCGCGGGCGATGGGAACGCGCCATCGCTATCCTCGCTGCGCCATGGCGAACGACCGTCCCACACTCGAAGTAGAGGAGCGCCCCGAGCGGGGGTCGCGCAGCTCACGCAGGCTCCGGCGCGAGGGCTACGTGCCCGGCATCGTGTACGGCGGCGGCGGCGAGTGCCAGTCGTTCAAGGTCGGGACGCGCGAGCTGCGCGCCGCACTCGTGGCGGGCAGCGCGGTGATCGACCTCAAGGTCGACGGCGGCGCGGTCCGGCCGGTCATCGTCAAGGAGCAGCAGACGCACCCGGTGCGTGGCCAGGTGCTCCACCTCGACCTCCTCGAGGTCAACCTGCTCGAGAAGATCCAGGCGCCCGTCCGCGTCGACCTGACCGGTGCCGAGGAGGCCCCCGGCGTCACCGAGGGCGGCATCATCAGCCAGGAGACCAACGAGCTGAACATCGAGGCGCTGCCGACAGACATCCCCGAGGCGATCACGGTCGACGTGTCGCACCTCGAGGCCGCCGGCACGCTGCATCTCTCGGAGCTCACTCCGCCCCAGGGCGTCACCTTCCTCGACGACCCCGAGGAGACGATCATCGCCACCGTCACGGTCCCGACCGAGGTCCCGGAGGAGCCGGAGATCGAGGAGGAGACCGAGCTGGTCGGCGAGGACGGCGAGCCGATCGCCGCCGAGGAAGGCGAGGAGGGCGAGGGCGCCGCCGAGGGCGAGTCCGACGAGTCCTCCGAGTCGGGCGACTCCGACGAGTCCTGAGCCTCTTCCGCCGCAAGCGCGGTGACGACGACGCCGCTTCGAGCGGCCGGGCCGACTGGCTGATCGTCGGCCTCGGCAACCCCGGCGACCGCTACGCCCGCACCCGCCACAACATCGGCTTCGAGGTCGCCAACGAGCTCGGCCGGCGCTGGGACCTGCCGAAGGCGAAGAAGAAGTACGCCGGCCTGTTCACCGAGGGGCGCACGATGCCCGGCGGCCCGCGGGTCGCGCTGATCCTGCCGCAGACGTTCATGAACGAGTCCGGCAAGGCGGTCGGCCCGGCGCGGGGCGCGCTCGGGGTCCCGCTCGACCGCATCCTCGTCATCCACGACGAGATCGACCTTGCCATTCGGCCGGGTCGAGGCGCGACTCGGTGGCGGGCTCGCCGGCCACAACGGCCTGAAGTCGCTCAAGCGCGACCTGGGCGGCGCCGACTTCCACCGCCTGCGCGTAGGGGTGGGTCGGCCGGACTCGACGGACCCGGAGATCGTCTCCGCCCACGTGCTCGGCCGGTTCAGCGAGCCGAAGGAGGACGTGCAGGCGCTGATCGACGCCGCGGCCGAGAAGGCCGAGCGGCTGGTGGAGAACCCGCCGGAGCCCGCCGAGCCGAGCGCCTAGACGACGGGCACCGTGCAGGTGACGTCGTCGTTGCCGTACTTGCCCGCGCCGTTGAAGAACGCCTCGACCTTCGCGTTGCCCAGGTGCGAGCTGGTCATCGGCGCGAGCTTCACCCGGTAGGCCGAGTTCGCGTCGGTCAGGACGCTGTGGGTCGTGACGGTGCCGTTGGCGCGCGTCACGCGGAACAGGATCGTCGCCCCGGACACCTTCGGCGACAGCGTGCCGCTTACCTGGATGTTGTCCTCGTCCGGGACGTTCACCTCGGTCGGGCAGGTCATCGTCAGCGTCGGCACCGGCGCCGACACCGGGAGCTCGGTCGGTATGAACCCGTCGCGCTCGAGCGAGACCGACAGGGAAGCGGAGTCGGTGCGCTTGCTCGGCGTGATCAGCGCCACGCCCCCCGCGATCGGCGCCCGGCCGATGACCTCGCCCGCGTGCTTGAGCGTGGCGAGCGTCCCGTCGGTGCCCGCCTGCGTCGTCGTGACGCGCACCTGGAAGCCCGAGTCGCCCACCGGGAACGATCCCGTGCGGTGGAGGAACCTCGTGGTGATGGCGGCGGTGTTGAACTGCGCCGGCGTGGCTGTGCGGATCTCCATGCTCGGGTCGCCCAGCAGGTGCCAGATCAGGTGCTCGCGCATCACCTGACCGGTCAGCTGTTGCGTCGGCCCGGCCTGCGCGGCCATGTACGCCTTGCCGGCGTTGAGGATCTCGCCCAGCCGCGTGAGCGGCTGCGAGGACCCGAAGGTGGGCACGGTCTGCGGGAACATCGCGTCGGCCCAACCCACGGTCAGCTGGTCGTTCTGCACGGTCGGGCTCACATCGGTGTCGCCGATGACCGCGACCGCGCCGCCGCCCTGGCGCTGAAGGAGCCGCTCGTCGAAGCTCGGGTTGCCCGGGAACTGGAAGCCGGCGCTCGAGCAGTTGATCGCCAGCACTACGGGCAACTCGGTGCTGTTCGAGTTCAGCAGCCCGATGTCGTTGATGTTGATGCCCGGGTTGGCCCAGCTCAGGCGGCTGCCGTGGTCGCGGTGCACGAACAGGAACCGGCCCGCGTTCAGTTCGCTGACGACCTGGTCGCGGCCGTCCGTCCACGGCGTCGCGGGGCGCTTCAGCTCGTCGGGGATCGGCGTGTTGTCCTTGAAGAACTGGATGTCCGCCGCCGCCTGGGCTGTGTTCAGCCGCGTGACGACGTGCCCGCGCGAGCGGAGGCCGGCCCGCATCTTCTCCGCCGACATCGTGAAGCCGCGAGCGTCGCGAGGGCCGAGCCCCTCGAAGTTCGAGGTCACGGTCGCGTGGTTGTAGAAGTCGTCGCCCGCCGGCGCCGGGAGCTGGGTCTGATAGCCCACGATCTTGTCGACCGTCCGCTGCGCGACGTCCAGGGTGTTCGCAGGGATCCGGCCCAGCATCACGTCGGCGAACGCATCTGTGCCGATGCCGTCGAGGGAGTAGGACAGGTCGCTCGTCACGGTGCAGTCGGCGGGGGTGGGGCACCACGCCTCTAGGAAGCTCGGCACGTGTGACGTGTCGCCGAGCAGCACCACGTACGACGGCCGGGTGCAGTTGTCGTCGTTCACCTCGCCGCGGATGAACGTGCGCACGTCGTCGGCGGCCGTGTTCGGCGCCACCTCGTGGATGTCCGTCACGTAGCCCGCGGCCTGCTTCGCGGCTGCCAGCGAGTCCGCCGCCGGTCGCAGCGCGGGAGAGGTGACGATCAGGTACTCCTCGCCGCAGGGAGGCACGAACTCCTGGGCGTCCTCGTCCGTCCCGCCGCTCTTGCGGACCTCCGGCGAGCGCGACACGGTCGAGTAGTTCTCGAGCGCCGACGCGTAGATCCGCTCGAACGGCTTCTCGAGGGACGTCCGCACCCGATCCGGCGCCAGCCAGCGCCGTCCGCCCTTGAACGTGACGGTCACGTCCATCGACGTGAACACGCGCAGCGACCGCTTCTTGCGGTCGTACTGCGCGCCCGGGACCTGCACGCCGGCGACCACCACGTCGCGCATGCGGCCGAGCGTGGTGACCCTCGCCAGCCGCGAGGGGACCTTGCCCCTGGACCGGTACGCCTTGCGATCGATCTTGAACGGCTTGGTGGCGAAGGTCTCGGGCGGAAGCTCGTCCTGCGGCGCGTCGACCGCCTGCTCCTGCTTGGGCATCACGGTCACGTCGTCGAGCACGTAACTACGCGCCTTGGACACCTTCACCGACACGTCCGCGCCGCGCGGCACGGCGAACAGGCGCGTGAACGCGGGGACGCC
The DNA here is from genome assembly GCA_963724205.1 of uncultured Actinomycetes bacterium. Classification (GTDB taxonomy): domain Bacteria; phylum Actinomycetota; class Thermoleophilia; order Solirubrobacterales; family Thermoleophilaceae; genus CAVRTK01. The sequence goes on from CAVRTK010000001.1 coordinate 1,141,010, forward strand.
CGGATCGCCGACGCCTCCGTTCGCGTCCGCGCCGTCCATGTTCAGCCCGATGAAGTCGTCTCCGCTGCCGCTGAACGCGTCCCAGCGGGCGCGGGGGAGGCGGACCTTCAGCCGCAGCGTCCGCTTGGTGCTCCGCCGCACGTCGGAGTCCACCGACGACGACGTCGCCGCCGGGGTGCCGCCGCCGCAGCGGCGCGTCTTCGAGAACTGCTTGACCCCGGCATCGACCGCCAGCGCGTCGCGGTCGAGCTTGCCCCGGGCCGACGGCGGGCCGGGCACGTCGCCCTGGGTGCTCGGGGTCGCCCCGTCGACCGCTCGAAGGCCGGCCCGGTAGCGCTTGACGTACGCCAGCGCCCGGCAGGAGTCCCGCAGGAACAGGCTCTCCGCCCGGCGGGCATTCCGCACGAGCTCCGCCCGAGCCGACGAGGGCGCCTGAGCCTCGGTCAACGCGGTGGTGTCTGCCACCAGGCGCGCCACCGCCGTGCGGGTCTGTGCGGTGGGCGTCGGCGCCTGCGCGCCGGCCGGCCCGGCGGCGGCCAGGGCGACGAGCGCCGTTACGGCGGACGGCAGGATGAGTCGGACGGCAGGAGCCATTGGGCTGCGCCAGCGTAAGTGGCCTCGAGGCCCACGTCCTCAGGGTCGCCACCCCGAACTTTGAGCGGGGCCCAGTGCCCGCCGTCCCTAGAATCGAACGAGAGCCGCGCGGGCCGCCCGGGCGGCCGTTTTGCCTGCGCCATGGCCCTCAGACAGCTCCTCACCTACGCCCACCGCGACACCGCCGTCAAGGCGCTCGCCGACGCCACGGCCGACGGCGGCCCCGTCCAGCGCGCGTTCGTCTCGTCGAGCCTGCGCCCGTACCTGCTGGCCGCGCTGCTCGACGCTGAGCCGGGGCGCCCCGCGCTGGTCGTGGCCGGCGACGACCGCGCCGCCCGCGACCTGGCCGGCGACCTGCGTGCGTTCCTGGCCCCGCGCCCCGTCAAGCTCTACCCGGCGCGCGGCGTGCAGTACGAGTCGCACCTCGCGCCGCCGCCGCACCTGGTCGGCCTGCGAGTGGCGGCGCTCGACGCGCTGCTGGGCGAGCAGAAGCCGGACTGCGCCGCGGTCGTGGTCGCCGGCGCCGCCGCGCTGGCCGAGAAGGTGCCCGACCCCGAGCTGCGCCCGCGCGGGTTCACGATCGAGAAGGGCGGCCTGCTCGACCTGGAGGAGACGATGGAGCAGCTCGTCGCCTGCGGGTACGAGCGCGTCGACCAGGTCGAGGACCGCGGCCAGTTCGCGCACCGCGGCGACATCCTCGACGTCTACCCGGCCACCGAGGAGCGCGCCGTCCGCGTCGAGCTGTTCGACGTCGAGGTCGAGCGCCTGACCTACTTCTCCACCTTCACGCAGCGCTCACTGGACGAGGCCGAGGAGATCGAGATCGCGCCGGCCGCCGAGATCGGGCTGGAGCACCGCGAGCTGGCCGAGATGGCGGCGCACGACTCCGCCGAGGAGCGCCCCGACGTCGCCGACCTGCTCCCGGTCGACCAGTTCAAGAGCGTGCTCGACCTCCTGCCCGCCGAGGCGCTCGTGACGATCGCCGCCGAGGAGGAGATCGAGCCGTCGATCAAGGACCACTGGGAGGACGTGACCACCTCCTTCCACGACCAGGACGCCCACCACCTGTACCTGGCGCCCGACGAGCTGCGCTCGGCGCTCGACGCGCGCACCCGCCTCAAGCTGTCGAGCATCTCCGGCGACCAGCCGCACTCGTTCCGGGCGCAGGGTGCGGATACGAGCGCGCGGTCGCTGAAGGACGCCGAGCCGGAGCTCGAGAAGCTCGTCCGCAGCGGTTACCGCACGGTCGTCGCCTGGTCGCGCCGCGGTGAGGCCGAGCGCGCGGCCTACAACCTCGTGCGCGTGCGGGCGAACTTCCTCAACGGGCAGCCGGCCCCCGCCGATCCCGGCGTCGTGTTCGCCAACGCGAGCCTGCGCGACGGGTTCCTGGCGCCGGGCCTCAAGCTCGCCATTCTCCCCGAGCATCGGCTGCTGCGCCGCCGCCGCGCCGCCGACCCCGACCGCCGCCCGACCGCCGCCGGCCGGGGCGCGATCGCCTCGTTCACCGACCTTCGCACCGGCGACGCGGTCGTCCACGAGGACCACGGCATCGCCCGCTTCACCGGCTTCGAGACGAAGACGGTGGGCGGCGTCACCCGCGACTACCTGGAGCTCGAGTACAAGGACGGCGACCGCGTCTTCGTCCCGAGCGACCAGCTCCACAAGATCTCCCGCTACGTGGGCGCCGACGCCGGCGACCCGCCGCTGTCGAAGCTCGGCGGCAAGCAGTGGGAGCAGCAGAAGATGCGCGCCCGCCGGGCCGCCCAGGCGCTGGCCGGCGAGCTCATCAACCTCTACGCCGAGCGCAAGCGGCGGGCCGGCTACTCGTTCCCGGTCGACGGGGAGTGGCAGCTCGACTTCGAGCAGGCCTTCCCGTTCACGGAGACGCCCGACCAGATGGACGCCATCGAGCAGACCAAGGCCGACATGGAGGAGGCGCGCCCGATGGACCGCCTGATCTGCGGCGACGTCGGCTACGGCAAGACCGAGGTCGCCCTGCGCGCGGCGTTCAAGTCGGCGGCCGACGGCAAGCAGGTCATGTTCCTGGTGCCGACCACCGTGCTCGCGCAGCAGCACTTCGGGTCGTTCTCCGAGCGCCTGCGCGACTACCCGTTCCGCATCGAGATGGCCAGCCGCTTCCGGTCCGCCAAGGAGGTGGCCGAGGTCACGAAGGAGTTCCAGGAGGGCAAGGTCGACATCCTGATCGGCACCCACCGCCTCCTGTCCCGCGACGTCCGGCCCAAGGACCTCGGCCTCCTGATCGTCGACGAGGAGCAGCGCTTCGGCGTCAAGCAGAAGGAGCTCCTCCGGCAGCTGCGGCTCCGCGTGGACGTGCTCTCGCTCTCGGCCACGCCGATCCCGCGCACCCTGCAGATGTCGCTGGCGGGATTGCGTGACATCTCGGTGATCGAGACGCCGCCCGAGGGCCGCCGGCCGGTGAAGACCTACGTCGGGGAGTACGACGAGGAGCTGGTCAAGCAGTCGATCGACCGCGAGCGCGCGCGCGGCGGCCAGGCCTTCTTCCTGCACAACCGGGTCGACACGATCGACGAGACCGCCGAGCGGGTCCGCGCGATGTGCCCCGACGCGAAGGTGCTGGTCGCGCACGGGCAGATGGGGGAGCACCAGCTCGAGAAGGTGATGATGAGCTTCGTCCGCGGCGAGGCCGACGTACTGGTCTGCACCACGATCGTCGAGGCCGGCCTGGACATCCCGAGCGCGAACACGCTGATCGTCGAGCGGGCCGACATGCTGGGACTGGCCCAGCTCTACCAGATCCGCGGCCGCGTCGGCCGGAGCCGCGAGCGCGCCTACGCGTACCTCTTCTACCCGTCGAGCGCCGCGCTGACCGACGAGGCCGGGCAGCGGCTGGCGACGCTCTCGGACTACACCGAGCTCGGCTCCGGGTTCAAGATCGCCATGCGCGACCTGGAGATCCGCGGCGCGGGCAACCTGCTGGGCGACGAGCAGTCCGGCCACGTGGCCGCCGTCGGCTTCGAGCTGTACGTGGGCATGCTCGACGAGGCGGTCGCGGCGCTCGGCGGCGACAGCGCCGACGAGGCGCCCGAGCCCGTCCGCATCGACGTGCCCGTCGACGCCTACGTGCCCGGCGACTACGTGCCCGTACGAGGCCGCGAAGATCGAGATCCACCGCCGCGTGGCAGGCGCGAAGGAGATCGCCGACCTAATACTTCTGCGTGAAGAGCTCGAGGACCGCTTCGGCCCCGTCCCGGAGCCGCTCGACAACCTGATCAAGCTCCAGGACGCGCGCATCAAGCTCGGCCGGGCGGGCGCCCGCGACGTCGGCTTCCGGCAGGGTCGGCTGGCGGTGTCGCCTATCGAGCTCGACTCACGAGGCGCCAAGGCGCTCCGCGCCCGGCTGCCCGAGGCGATCTACGAGTCCGGCCGCAGCACAGTCGCAGTGCGGATTCCGGACGAGGCGGCCGCGCGTTTCGCCGGCCTCGTGGCCGCCGCCGAGGCGATCCTCGAGGTCGCCACCGAGCCCGCGCCGTCTGAGGACCACCCGAACGGCACCGGTGGGGAGCCGCTAACCTAGGCGCTTCGCGCGTCGGCCGGGGCGGGAGCCTGCGGCTGTACGCGGTGGCCTGACTCTCCTGGACGCCGCGCTTTAAGACGCGCTGATGTCGCTGCCCTAGACACGACTGGACCATGACTCGACTTTCCACGCGTATTGCGTCCCTCTCACGCGGCATGCGCGCGGCCCTCGCCGCGTCAGCGCTGCTCGTCCTCGCGATCGTCGTCGCCAGCTGCGGTGGCGGCGTACCCCAGAACGGTGTGGCCACCGTGGGCGACGAGGTCATCACCAAGAAGGAGTACAACCACTGGCTGACCGCCGCCGCCAAGGGCCAGGCGGCCCAGGCCGGCCCGGGCGGCTCCGCGTCGGTGCCCGACGCCCCTGAGTTCACGAAGTGCATCGCGTCGAAGAAGAAGACGCCCGTCCCGAAGGGCACGCCCAAGCCCAAGGACGAGGACCTGAAGAAGCAGTGCGAGCAGGAGTACGACGCGCTGCGCCAGCAGGTCATGCAGTTCCTGATCTCCGCCGAGTGGATCCAGCAGGAGGCCGACGCCCGCGGGATCAAGAGCTCCGACAAGGAGGTCCAGAAGGAGTTCCAGGACCAGAAGAAGCAGTCCTTCCCGAAGGAGAAGGACTACCAGGAGTTCCTGAAGACCTCGGGCCAGACCGAGGAGGACCTGCTCTTCCGCGTCAAGCTCGACGTCCTGTCCAACCAGGTCCGCGAGAAGATCGTGGAGGGCAAGGACAAGGTCTCCGACAAGGAGATCACCGACTACTACAACAAGAACAAGACCCGCTTCGCGACGCCCGAGACGCGCGACCTGAACGTCGTCCTCACCGAGAAGGAGGGCGACGCGAAGAAGGCGCAGGCCGAGCTCGAGGACGGCAAGTCGTTCAAGGAAGTCGCGAAGAAGTACTCGATCGACGAGGCCTCCAAGTCGCAGGGCGGCAAGCTGCCGGCGGTCGCCAAGGGCCAGCAGGAGAAGGCGCTCGACGAGGCCGTCTTCAAGGCCAAGAAGGGCGAGCTGACCGGCCCCGTGAAGACCCAGTTCGGCTACTACGTCTTCGAGGTCACCGACGTCAAGAAGGCCAACCAGCAGTCGCTCGAGGAGTCGAAGGAGTCGATCCGCGCCCAGCTCAAGTCGCAGAAGGAGCAGAAGGCGCTCGACAAGTTCGTCAAGTCCTTCCAGGACAAGTACCGCGACAAGACCGAGTGCGGCGACGACTACAAGAAGGGCCTGGCCGAGCAGTGCAAGAACGTCGACAAGCCCAAGGACACGACGCAGCAGAGCCCGACCGGCGGACCCGGCCAGGGTGCCGCGCCGGACTCCCCGCAGGGCGGCGGCGCACCGCAGCAGGTCCCGCCGCAGGGTGGCGCGCCGCAGCAGGTCCCGCCGCAGGGTGGCGCGGGCGGTCAGCAGGCTCCGCAACAGGTCCCGCCGCAGAGCGCCCCCGCTCCGTAGCCGGGTGACGCGGTTGGGCCCCGTGGCGGGTGACCCGCCCGGAAGAGATGAGCAGTGACGACGAGCGCGCCGGGCAGAACGCCGGCGCGCTCGTCGCGCTTGACGCCCTGACCCGCCGCCTGCGCCGCGAGTGCCCCTGGGACCGCGAGCAGGACGAGCGCACGATCGTCCCGCACACGGTCGAGGAGGCCTACGAGCTGGCCGACGCGGCGGGCAGCGGCGACGACGCCAAGCTGCTCGACGAGCTGGGCGACGTCCTGTTCCAGGTCCACTTCCTGTCGCTCCTGATGGAGGAGCGCGGAGCGGGCGACCTGGCGGCCGTCGCCGAGCACTGCCGCCAGAAGCTGATCCGCCGCCACCCGCACGTGTTCGGCGACCGCGAGGTCGAGGACGCCGCCGAGGTCCTGCGCAACTGGGACCAGATCAAGAAGACCGAGGAGGGGCGGGCGCCGGGCCTGTTCGGCGACGTCCCCGAGAACCTTCCCGGGCCGCTCTACGCGCGCAAGCTGCTGCGCCGGGCGTCGTCGTCGGGCCGCCAGTACGTCAGCGCCGACGAGCTGCCCGGCCGCGTCCGCGAGGCCGCCGATCGCGCCGCCGGGCTGGTGCCCGGGCAGGCCGGCGGGACCGACCACCAGCTCACCGGCGGCGGGCCCCCGGAGGACCGGGACGACCGCTTCGCCGCGATTGGCGATTTGATGCTGTCCGCAGTGGCGCTCGCGCGCGAGCTCAGGGTCGACCCCGAGCTGGCGCTGCGCGCGGCCGCGGACGCCTTCCGAGAACAAGAACAGGAGACCGAGGGAACTTGAGCCAGATCCAGCAGGTGCACGCACGTCAGGTGCTGGACTCCCGCGGCAACCCGACCGTCGAGGTCGAGGTGTCGCTCGAGTCCGGGTCCGCCGGCCGGGCGATCGTCCCGTCCGGCGCGTCGACCGGCGAGTTCGAGGCCGTCGAGCTGCGCGACGGCGGCGACACCTGGAACGGCAAGGGCGTCACGCGCGCGGTCGCGCACGTGAACGAGGAGATCGCCGTGGCCGTGCGCGGGATCGACGCCGACGACCAGGCCGGCGTCGACCGGCGGATGATCGACCTGGACGGGACCGACAACAAGGCGCGGCTCGGGGCGAACGCGATCCTCGGCGTGTCGCTGGCCGTGGCGAAGGCCGCCGCGCAGGAGCACGGGCTGACGCTGTGGCGCTACCTGGGCGGCGAGGCCGCGCACGTCCTGCCCGTGCCGATGATGAACGTGCTGAACGGCGGGGCCCACGCCGACAACTCCGTCGACTTCCAGGAGTTCATGGTCGTCCCGGTCGGATTCGACGGCTTCGGCCGCGCGCTGCAGGCAGGCGTCGAGGTGTTCCACGCGCTCAAGAAGACGCTGCACGACCAGGGCAAGTCGACCGCGGTCGGCGACGAGGGCGGCTTTGCGCCCGACCTGGACTCCAACGAGGATGCGCTGCGCACGCTGATGCAGGGCATCGAGGCCGCGGGCTATAAGCCGGGCGAGGACATCGCGATCGCGCTCGACCCCGCCACCAGCGAGATCTACGAGGGCGGCGTCTACGACCTCGAGCACGAGGACCGCAAGCTGTCGTCCGAGGAGATGGCCGACTACTGGGCCGAGATGGCCGGGAAGTACCCGATCCTGTCGATCGAGGACGGCATGGACGAGGAGGACTGGGACGGCTGGAAGGCGCTCACCGACCGGATCGGCGACCGGGTGCAGCTGGTCGGCGACGACCTGTTCGTGACCAACACGCAGCGGCTGAAGCGCGGCATCGAGATGGGCGTCGGCAACTCGATCCTGGTCAAGGTCAACCAGATCGGCACGCTGACCGAGACTCTCGACGCGATCAAGACCGCGCGCGAGGCCGGCTACTCCGCGGTCATGTCCCACCGCTCGGGCGAGACCGAGGACGTCACGATCGCCGACCTGGCCGTGGCCACGGGCTGTGGCCAGATCAAGACCGGCGCGCCGTCGCGGTCGGACCGGACGGCGAAGTACAACCAGCTGCTCCGGATCGACGAGGCCCTCGGCCACGACGCGGAGTACCCCGGCCGCACGGCGTTTCGCAGCTAGCAGCCGCCGCGCGATGAAATAGTCGTTGCGCGCGCGTGGCGGCGCAGGAGGGGGCCGCGGTGAAGCGAAACCTTCCGCCCAATGGGCTCGCATGTGGCAGGTAGCCGCCGTCCCGCCGTGCGCAGACGGCCGGCGGGAGTCTCCGGCATCCGCTGGGACCGGGTCGGCCGTCTGGCCCTGATCGCGATGCTCGGCGTGATCGTCCTGCTGTACGTCTCGCCGATGAAGCACTGGCTCCAGCAGTCGGGGACCAAGAAGGACCAGCAGCAGCGCCTGGAGCAACTCCAGCACGAGAACGCCCGCCTTGAGTCGCGCCTGCACTACCTGAAGCGGCCCGACTCGATCGATCGCGAGGCCCGCCGGCTCGGCATGGTCAAGCGCGGCGAGCGGGCCTTCGTCCTGCCGGAAGGGCGTTGACGTTGCGCGCTACCGTCGGCCGCGATGGCCTACGCACTCGAGAACGCCCGCTTCCAATGGGAGGAGGGCGAGCGCCGGGTCCGGCAGACGGACGACCTGGACCGGGCGGACCTGGAACGCGCCGTGGAAGCGGTGCTCGACGAGCTGCGGCGGCGGCTCGGGTCGACGTTCACGATCGGCGAGCTGGCCGACCTCTACGGGTCGGGCACGGACTGGGCGGACGACACGGCGCAGCGGCGGCGCGCAGGGAGCGACTCCTCGGCGGTCGTGGACGCTGCGTTCAACCGGTACTCGCGCGAGGCCAAGGACTTCGCGGGCGGCAAGCAGCGGATCCACCGGCCCGGTCGGGGCCGGCTGCCCAGCCAGGACTACTAGGCGTCGAAGTCGTCGGGGTCCATCGCCGACTCGGCCGAGCCGTTCGAGTCCCCGTTGTCGTCGTCGTCGGAGCCGTTCGACGACTCCTCCCCGGCGCGCTCGATCACGATGCGGTCCGGCTCGACGGTGATCGTCAGGGGCCGGTGGCCGGCCCAGTGCTCGGCGTAGACGGCGTCGTCCTGGATCGCGGGGTCGAGCCACAGCCCGTACCCCTCCTCGCCGTGGTCGAACGTACCCTCGAGCGGCCCCTTCCCGCGGGCCGTCCGGCGGCCGCGGCCTCCGCGGCGCCCACGGCGGCGCTTGCGCGGCTTGCCGTCCCCGTCGCCGCCCTCCGACTCGTCGGAGTCGTCGTCGGAGGACGTGTCCTCGTCCTCCTCTTCCGGCTCGGCATCCAGCGCCGCGGCGACCAGCGCATCGTCCTCCGCGCGCAGGTCCGGCTCCTCGTCCAGGCGGGGCCCCGACTCGGTCTCCCCGGCGGCCGCCTCGGCCGGTGACAGGTCGTGCTCGCGCTTGAACACGTCGATCTCGCGGACGGGAACCTCGAGCTGATGGGCGATCCAGGCGTCGGTCCGGCCCTGGCGAACCCAGGTCCTGATCTGGTTAAGTTGCGGTTTGAGCGAGCGACGCGCCATCGGAGGGCGCGAAATCTATCAACCGCTCTTGCGGAGACCCCTACAATCCGCCTTAGTCAAGGTCTGCAACTCGGACGCGGGCCACACACTCGGGGGGACGAAATGTTGGTTGCACGGAGGCGCCAATGCTGGTTCTGACTCGGAAGTCCAACCAGAGCATCATGATCGGGGATGAGATCGAGGTGTCGGTTCTCGCGATCATGGGTGAGAAGGTGCGCATCGGCATCGAGGCTCCCCGCTCGATACCGGTGTTCCGCAAGGAGGTCTATCTCGAGATCCAGCAGGATCAGCCGCGCGAGAAGGACCGCAAGGAGGTCGACGACGCGCTCGACCGCCTGAAGCGCGGCGACGCCTAGCTCATCAGCAGGTAGAGCGTCTGGAACATCGCGATGGTCACGATGACCGCCGTGGCGACCATTGCGAAGACCAGCGCGACGTAGCGCAGGTTGCCGTTCCTGTTGTTCTTGTAGACGCGCCGCTGGCGGGACCGCGCGGCAGCGTCCCGCCGCAGCCGCTCGCGGCGGTCGCGCTCGTCGACGGTCTCCTCGCGGAAGGCCGCCTCGAACTGCGCTAGCGACTGGCGCATCTTCATGTTGGCCGCCATTCGGCTCAGGCCACCGTGATCTCGGAGGCCAGGTACACGTCCTGGATCGCCTGCAGGAGGGCGACGCCCTCGTCGAACGGACGCTGGAAGGCCTTGCGGCCGCTGATCAGCCCGGTGCCGCCGGCGCGCTTGTTGATGACCGCGGTGCGCACGGCCTCGGCCAGGTCGCTCTCGCCCGACGACGCGCCGCCGGAGTTGATGAGCGGCGAGCGGCCCAGGTAGCAGTTCGCCACCTGGTAGCGGCACAGGTCGATCGGGTTGTCGGTCGTCAGCTTCTCGTAGACGAGCTTGCTGGTCTTGCCGTAGCTCGTCCCGTTCTGGTTGAGCGCGTTGTAGCCGCCGTTGTTCTCCGGGAGCTTCTGCTTGATGATGTCGGCCTCGATCGTCACGCCCAGGTGGTTGGCCTGCCCGCTCAGGTCGGCGGACACGTGGTAGTCGACGCCGTCCTTCTTGAACGCGGGGTTGCGCGTGTAGCACCAGAGGACCGTGTACATGCCCAGGCGGTGCGCTTCCTCGAAGGCCTGGGCGACGTCGACGATCTGGCGCCGGGAATGGTCGGAGCCGAAGTAGATCGTCGCGCCGACGCCGGAGGCGCCCAGCTCGTAGGCGCGCTGGACCGAGCCGAACATGACCTGGTCGAACTCGTTCGGGTAGGTCAGCAGCTCGTTGTGGTTGATCTTGACGATGAAGGGGATCTTGTGCGCGTACTTGCGCGACACCGCTCCGAGCACCCCGAAGGTCGAGGCGACGGCGTTGCAGCCGCCCTCGATGGCCAGGCGGACCAGGTTCTCCGGATCGAAGTAGATGGGGTTCGGCGCGAAGCTGGCGCCCGCTGAGTGCTCGATGCCCTGGTCGACCGGCAGGATCGACACGTGGCCCGTGCCGCCCAGGCGCCCGTGGTCGAACAGTCCCTGGAGGTTGCGGAGCACCTGGTTGCTGCGGTCGGTGCTCGCGTAGACGCGATCGGTGAAGTCCGGGCCCGGCAGATGGAGGTCCGAAGCGGAGATGGTCTCGCACTTGTGCTCGAGCAGGCTCTGGGCGTCGTCCCCGAGCAGCTCGGTGATCCGATCCGCTGTGAGTGTCGTTGTCGTCGTCACGTCGCGCTCCTGAAGTCTTTTTCCCCGGCGGGAGTCTACCCGCCTTATGTGGGCGCGCTACCACTGATCCTCCGGCCATCTGGCTACCATCCCCGCGGATGGAGCACCGGTTCACCGGGCCCGGGTACACGCTCGGCGTCGAAGAGGAGCTGATGATCGTCGACGCCGAGACGCTCGATCTCGTCAACTCGATCGAGACCCTCCTCGAGGAGGTTCCCGAGACGACGGGCGACGTGAAGCCCGAGTTGATGGAGTCGGTGCTCGAGATCGCCACGACGCCGGTCAGGAACACGCGCGAGGCCGGCCTGCAACTCCAGGAGCTGCGCCGGATCACCCAGGTCACGGCCCAGCAGCGCGGGCTCACGCTCGGGTCGGCGGGGACCCATCCGTTCGCGATGTGGGAGGACCAGCGGATCGTCGCGCGCACGCGCTACCGCGACCTCGTGGCCGCGCTCAGGTTCGTCGCCCGCCAGGAGCTGATCTTCGGCGTCCACGTGCACGTCGGGATCGACGACCCCGACAAGGCGATCCACGTGGCCAACGGGATGCGGGTGCACATCCCGCTGCTCCTGGCGCTGTCGGCCAACTCGCCGTTCTGGCGGGCGGACCGGACCGGCCTGCTCTCCACCCGGACCCCGATCTTCCGGGCGTTCCCGCGGGTCGGCATCCCGCCCGCCTACAAGGACTGGGAGGACTACCAGAAGCAGGTCGGCTTCATGATCGAGTCGCGCGTCATCGAGGACTACACGTACCTCTGGTACGACGTCCGGCCGCATCCGAACTTCGGCACGGTCGAGATCCGCGTGGCCGACGCCCAGACCCGCCTCGAGCACACGCTCGGGCTGGCCGCCCTGATCCAGGCGATGGTCAAGGAGCTCGGCGAGCACTTCGACGCCGGCAAGCGCCTGTCGCGCTACCCGCACGAGATGATCGACGAGAACAAGTGGCTGGCCGCCCGCCACGGGCTCGACGGCAACCTCGTCGACCTGCCCAAGAAGGAGCGCGTGCCCACCGCCCAGCTCGCCCGCCGGGTGCTCGACCGGGTCCGCGGGCACGCCGAGGACCTGGGCTCGGACGGCGAGCTCGCCGGCATCGAGGACATCCTGGAGCGGGGCAACGGCGCCTCCCGCCAGATCGTCGTCTACGAGGCCAACAACGACCTCCGCGAGGTCATGGGGGAGATCGTCGAGAAGACGGTGGCCTCCGGCGCCGAGGCTCCCTGAAGTCGCCCCCTGCGCCCTATGGCGCATGGGTATCCTCGACAGTGGTGAGCGAGCCGGATCTTTTCGTCATCTGCAAGAACTGCAGCTCCGAGGTCTCTCCCTATGTGACGGAGTGTCCCTACTGCGGTCAGCGCGTCCGCAAGCGCGCGCCGAAGATCGAGCGCGGCGAGGCCGCGGAGCCCAAGGCGCCGCGCCGCCAGCGCACCTCGCTGCCGCGCCTGCGCCGGGGCGAGATCCCCGGGATCGCCGCCGAGACCCGCCCGTACGGGACGCTCGCGCTGATACTCGTCGCGCTCGCGGTCCTGACCGTGTATGCGGCGGACGAGTCGATCGTGTTCGACCACCTGGCCCTGATCGGGCCGATCGACGGCGAGTGGTGGAAGCTCGTGACCACCGCCTTCGTGCACCTGGACCACCTCGGCTACGCGTTCGTGGCGCTCACCGCCGTCGGCCTGTTCGGCATGCTTCTCGAACGCCGCTTCGGGCTGCCGTTCGCCGTGCTCGTGTTCCTGCTCTCGGGGGCGGCGGGCGCGGGCTTCGCGCTGGCTCTCGACCCGGATCCCATCGTGATCGGCGCGAACGGGGCCGCACTCGGCCTTCTGTGCGCCTGGCTCACCGACGACTGGCTGGCCCGCCGCCGCGGGGACGACCGCGAGAACGACCTGCTCGGCGTCTACGTCTTCGCCGTCGTGCTCCTGCTGATGTCGGTGGCCGAGCCGGACGCGAACATCCTGGCCGCGGTCGGCGGCGCCGCCGCCGGCACGGTGATGGGCGCCATCGCGTCGCCGTTCAGGCCGTAGCGGCAGGGCGCTCGCCCAGCACCAGCACGTTGCCCGGCGCCTGCCGCGGCCGCTTCAGGCGCACGCGCGCGAGGCCCGCCTCCCGCATGTAGCCCGACAGCTCGGCCGCGGTCCAGGTGCGGGTGCCCGGCTCGAGGACGTGGAAGAGCAGCCCGGCCAGCGTGCTGACGCGCGTGCCGGCGGCGCGGTCGAGCTCGAGCACCGCGACCAGGCCGCCGGGCCGGACGGCGTCGCGCGCGCGGCGGAGCAGGTCGACGCACCGCGGCGGCGTCAGGTTGTGCAGCACCTCGTATGCGGTCACGGCGTCGTAGTCCGTGCCCAGGTCGCCCTCGAACAGGTCCCCCTCCCGGTACTCGATCCGGTCGGCCAGGCCGGCGCGCGCGATGCGCGTGCGCCCCAGCCGCGCCGGCGCCTCGAGCTCGGCGATCGTGGCGTGCAGGCCGGGGTGGCGGCGGCACAGCGCCTCCGCGTGGCGGCCGCAGCCGCCGCCCAGGTCGAGCAGCCGCTCCGGGCGCCGCAGCGGCAGCGCCCGCGCGACGGCGTCCGCGGTCATCGCCGACAGCTCGTGCATGGCTCGCTCGTAGCGCTCCCAGTACGGGTCGTCGGAATGGCGCTCGTGCAGGCCGACCGGCTCGCCGCCCTGGAGGACGCGCTCGAGCGCCTCCATGTGCTCCCAGGCGTCGTAGGTGAAGTCGCCGACCACACCAGCGATCGCCCCGCCTGATGCGGCGGCCAGCCAGCGCCGGGCCTGCCGGGTCAGGCGATAGGCCCCGCCGCGGGAGCGGCGCACGTATCCCAGCGCGGCCAGCGCGGCCAGCAGCGCGTCGATCCCGCGCTCGTCGAGCCCCAACCGGGCGGCGACGTCGGCGGCGTCCGCGGGCCGCTCGGCCAGCGCGTCGATCACGCCCAGCCGGGTGGCGGCCATGACCGCCCGGGCCCCGATCAGCGCGGCCCAGGTGTCGAAGTACGGAGCCGGGAACGGCGGCGGCGCGGCGCCGGCGTGGCGCGCGGCCAGCCCGCCCCGCTCGAGCAGTGCGGCGAACCCTGCCATCGAATCGAGTACGGGTGGCCGCGCTCGGACTGCTCAGCGCGACGGCGATGCGGCCGGCCGGGCCGGCGCTCAGCGCGCCGATCCGCACGCCGTCCGGCTTGGCTGCCCGGGGGCGCCGCCACCAGCAGCCCGCCGGACGTCATCGCGTCGCACAGGAGCCAGCGCAGGTGCTCCGGCACGGAGTCGTCCCAGTCGACCCACTCCTCTACCCATTCGCGGTTGCGGCGCGTGCCGCCGGCGACGGGCGGGGCGTCCGACCTCAGCAGGTCGATCACGCCCTCGATCGCCGGGCACGGCGCCGGCGTCGACGGTCGCGCTCACCCCGCTCGCCTCGCACAGCTCGTGCAGGTGGCCGAGCAGCCCGAACCCGGTGACGTCGGTGGCGGCGGAGGCGCCCGCGGCCAGCGCGGCCGCGCTCGCCCCGGCGTTCAGGGTCGTCATCACCTCGACCGTGCGCTGCGATCAGCTCGCGCGGACGCGACCTCGCGCTTGGCGGCGGTCGTGGCCACCCCGCCGCCGACCGGCTTCGACAGCCACAGCTCGTGCCCCGCGGCGCCCGTGGAGTTGCGCAACAGGCGGTCGGGGTGGACGGTGCCGGTCACCGCCATCCCGTACTTGGGCTCGGGGTCGTCGATCGAATGCCCTCCGACCACCGCGACGCCGGCGCCGGCGGCCGCGTCGGACCCGCCGCGCAGGATCTCCCGCAGCACGTCGCCGCCGAGGTCGTCGAGCGAGAACGCGACCAGGTTGAGCGCCGTGATCGGGCGGGCCGCCCATCGCGTAGACGTCGGACAGCGCGTTGGTGGCGGCGATGCGGCCGAAGTCGTACGGGTCGTCGACGATCGGGGTGAAGAAGTCGACGGTCGAGACGATCGCCAGGTCGTCCGCCAGCCGGTAGACGGCGGCGTCGTCGGCGGTCTCCGATCCCACCAGCAAAGCGGGGTCGGAGGGGCGGGGCAGCTGCGCCAGCAGCGGGTGGAGAGCGGCCGGCGAGAGCTTGCAGGCGCATCCGGCGCCGTGGGACAGGGCGGTGAGCTTTGGCGTGGCGGGCACCCGCCTATTATCCGGCCGGTGCCCGAGCGCTCGTTCACCGACGCCGAGGTCGACGCTGCTCTCGAGGCCATCACCGAGCCCGAGCGGTTCCGCGAGGCCGAGGCCCATGTGACCCGCCTGGCGCCCCAGCTTCAGCGCATCCTGGGGTTCGCGCTCGAGCAGGGCGGATGGTTCGACCAGAGCCGCGACAAGGCGCTCCGCGAGACGCTCGCCGGGGACGATCCGGCCGAGCGCGAGCGGCAGGTCGCCACCCTGCTCGCGGAGGAGACCCGCATCGGGATGCTGGTCGGCGTCGCCGTCGGCTGGGCGCTCGCCAACGAACTCGAAGGCAAGAGGGACGCGTAGGCGCGCCCCGAACCCACGACAGGAGGACCTCTACTTATGGATATCCGTTTCCTTGGCCACGCCTGCTTCGAGCTCTCGGACGGCGACGCGCGCGTCCTGATCGACCCGTTCCTGACCGGCAACCCGAAGGCAGCGGTGGAGGCGGGCGACGTCGACCCGACCCACATCTTCCTGACCCACGGGCACGCCGACCACATCGGTGACACCGTCGACATCGCCAAGCGCACCGGCGCGCAGACCGTGGCGATCGTCGAGCTGGCCTCCGAGCTGGGCGACGACGGCGTCGAGAACGTCTCCGACCCGAACATGGGCGGCACCGTCGAGTTCGACGGCGGCGTCTGGGTGCGCTACGTCCCGGCCTGGCACACCGCGGTCTCGCCCAAGGGCACCGCGCACATGCCCGCCGGCATCGTCGTCGGCATCGGCGGCAAGGTCGTCTACCACCTGGGTGACACCGCGCTGTTCTCCGACCTTGCGCTGCCGGGCCGCCGCGAGGACATCGACGTCGCGCTGATGTGCATCGGCGGCCACTACACGATGGACCGCCACGACGCCGTCCGCGCCGCGGAGCTGGTGGGTGCTCAGCGCATCATCCCGTGCCACTACGACACGTTCCCGCCGATCGAGACCGACGCGGAGTCGTTCAAGCGCGAGGTCGAGACCTCGACCGACTCGAAGGTGGTCATCCTCGAACCGGGGGACACCCACTCTGAGTGACGGGCCCGGCCTGACCGCCGCCCGGCCGGCGCCCGGGGGGGCGCCGGCCCAGCCGGGGCGGCCCTCGCGGTGGAGGTCGGCGCTCGAGCTGACGCCGCTCGTCGCCGTCAGCGCGCTTCTGCTGTCGACCGGCATCGAGATCCTGCCGTCCGGCGGGATCGTGTGGAAGCTGACGCTCGGGCGCCTGCTCGTGATCGCGGCGCTGATCGCGTTGCTGGCCACCGGCGCCCGGCTGCGCGACTTCCGCACCGGCCTCGACGGGCCGATCGCGCTGCTCGTGTTCGCGGGCATCGTCACGACGTTGCGCCACCCGCTGGCGGGCGCCGACGAGGCGGCGCCGCTGCGCTTCCTGCTGACCGTCGTCGTCTTCTACTACGTGACCGTCGCCATGTGCCGCCGCAACCCCGCGGTGCGCCTGGCGCTCCCGATGGTCGCGACGTTCGCGATCGTGGCCTCGTCGGTCGTGGGCGTCGAGCAGGTCGCCCAGGACCACTTCACGGGCTTCTACCGCGACGGGTTCACGCCGGTCGTCGCCGGCCAGCCCCAGCCCGACCTGCTGCCCCGGGCCCGCGGCTCGTTCGCCAACCCCAACCTGCTGGCGGCGCACGTGCTGCTGCTGGCGCCGCTGGCGGTGGCGTTCGCGCTGTCGGCAGTCGCGCGCGAGGTTCGGGTGGTGCTGTTCGGCCTGGCGGCGCTCGCCTACCTGGGCCTGTTCCTGACGTTCTCGCGCGCGGGGATGGGCGCCGCGCTGGTGGCGGGCGTGGTGGTGGCGTACGCGATGCGCCCGGCCTGGCGCCCCCGGCTGCGACTGGTCGCCGCGGTGGCGGCTCTCGTGCTCCTGGTCGGAGCCGTCGCGACCGGCGGCGACATGGTCGGCGGCTTCGGCCGCACCGAGGCGATGTCGCTGTCCCTGGAGGTCGCGAGGGACAATCCGACCACCGGCGTCGGCCTGGGGCGGGCGGGCGACGCGCTGACCGCCGCGGGCGACGAGGGCGATTCCTACAGGCACTCGCATAACCTCTGGCTGACCTGGCTCGTCGAGGCCGGGCCGCTGGGACTCGCGGCCTGGGTCTGGATAGCGGCCTGGCTGCTCTGGCGGGGATACCGCGCGGCGGGCCGGGGGCGGGCCCTGGCCGCGTCGAGCCTGGCGGCAGTTACGGGCTTCTTCATCTTCTCCCTCTTCGATCACCCAGCCAACGTGGAGCGCATAGCTACAGCCTTCTGGTTCGTGGCCGCCCTGATAGCGGCCGGCGTCCGGCCGCCCGAGGGGCTCTGGCCGTTCGACCGCCGCCGGACGGTGGCCGGCGCCGCCACCGTGCTCGCGCTGGTGGCCTTCACCGGCTGCGGCGCCGACGACGAGCCCGTCTCCCAGGACCCCCGCACGTCGCAGGCGCCCGAGCTGTCGACCGGGACCGACCGCCAGCCCACCGACGGGACCGAGAGCGAGTCCGAGCCGGCCGAGCCCGAGCTGACGACCCCGGAGCCGAAGACGCCGTCGACCGGGTCGACGTCGCCCGAGGACCAGCCCGGAGGGGCGGGCGACGAGGAGCCGATCGGGGTCGACGCGGTGTTCACCGTGAAGAACGGCCGGATCTCGCCCCGTGTGGTGCGGGTGCCGCCGTTCATCGCGGTCACCGTCACGCTCGTGTCGGGCGACGGGCGCGACCACGGGCTCCAGATCGCCGGGCAGCGCCTGAAGGTCGGCGCCGGTCGGAAGCGCGACTCGGTCCGCCTGGCCGGCCTGCACCAGGGCGGCGCCTACCGGGGCCGGTTGCTCGGCGGGGGCGGCAACGTGCGGGTCGAGGCCTCGGCCGAACCGGGCCCTTAGGCACCTCGCCCAGAAACTGGCTGGCGGCCAAACCCTCCTGTAGGCTCCCGCCGCAGGGATCGAGTGATGCTGGACGAGGAGGCCTGACACGTGAGCGAGACCGCCCGCACCGACCGCGAGGACTTCCAGCAGACGCACGACCCAGGTCTGCAGGAAGGCGCCGACCGCGGCGTCGTCAATCTCCTCACGTACGGCCAGCTCTACTCGCTTTGGGAGCGCCAGCAGTGGGCGGTGCAGGACATCGACTTCACGCAGGACCGGATCGACTGGCACGAGCGGATCCCGCCCGAGGAGCGGTTCCAGCGGATGTACGGCCTGTCGTCGTTCTTCATCGGCGAGCAGCGCGTGGCCTCTGAGCTCGGCCCGATGATGCGCGCCTGCCCCCAGGAGGACATGCGGATCTTCCTGTGCACCCAGATCGCCGACGAGGCGCGCCACGTCCAGTTCTTCAACGCCTTCTACGAGCAGGTGGGGGTGCTCGAGTCCGACAACCTGCAGGACCGCCTGGAAGAGACGAGCGCCCACCTGAACGAGAACTTCGGCGTCCTGTTCGACGAGATGCTGAAGTCGCGGGTGGACCGGCTGGCCGCCGAGCCCGAGGACACCGAGACGCTCGTCGAGACCGTGACGCTCTACCACATGGTCATCGAGGGCATGCTCGCCCTGACCGGCCAGCACTTCATCATCTCCTACAACGAGGACGTCGGCACCCTGCCCGGCTTCGTCGAGGGCTTCAACAACGTGGCCCGCGACGAGCACCGGCACGTCGCGTTCGGCGCGCGGTTCCTGCGTGAGATGGCCCAGGAGGACCAGCGCTACCGCGACGCCATTCAGCGGACGCTGGTCGAGTGCGGCCCGGCCGCCGACGGCGTCCTCACCCCGCCCTGGTACGAGGAGGACTCCGGGGAGGACCTGTTCGGCGTGGACATCGAGGAGACGCGAGCGTTCGCGATGAAGGCGCTCGAGCGCCGCCTGAAGGTGATCGGGCTCGCGCCCGTCGGCTAGCTAGGCGATCCGGTCGCCCGGGATCGCCGCGTCGTCGTCCGGGCGCAGCAGCACGACGCCGTTCTCGTCGTTCAGCGCGCCCAGCACGAGGCACTCGGACTTGAAGCCTGCGATCCGCTTGGGGGCGAAGTTGACGACGGCCACGATCAGGCGCCCCTCGAGCTGATCGCGCGAGTAGTGGGTGATCTGGGCCGACGAGCGCCTCTGGCCGACGTCCGGGCCGAAGTCGATCGTCAGCTTCCAGGCGGGCACCCGCGCCTCGGGGAACTCCTCGACAGCCAGCACGCGACCGACTCGCATGTCCAGGCCGGCGAAGTGCTCGAACGGCGCGTGAGCGCCGCCGGGATCGCTCAACCTAGGGGAGGAGGCCGCGGATCGGGCCGCGGTCGCCGGCCACCGGTGCGGGGGTCGGCGACGACGGGCTGCCGCTCGACTCGCCGGGGGGCGGGGTGCTCGAGTCCGCGCCGCTGCTGCCGTCACTCGTGCTCGAGCCCGAGCCGCTGCTGCTGTCCGAGTCGCTCCAGTCCTCGCCGCCCGATCCCGAGCCGTAGTCCGTGCTCGAGTCGCTGTCGTCGAGCGTGACCGTGGAGGAGTCCTCCTGCACCACGACCGGCTCCTCGGGCTGGCTGGTGACCGGGGTGGGATCGGCCGCCGGCGGGGCGGTCGCGGTGGTCTCGGCCTGAACGACGGGCGCGGGGGCCTTGGTGTCGGCCTTCGCGGCCTTGTCGTCGTCCTTGGCGGTCCGCTCGGAGGCGACGACCACCGGCTCCTCCTTGGTGATCGGCTTGGCGTGCGCGAGCGCCGACCCGGGCACGATCGAGACGGCGGGCGCCAGCCGCGTCGGCTCCGGCGCCGCGGCGAGCTGGGCCGGCGTGCGGGCCAGGTCGCCGCCCGCGTCGGGCTGGGCGACGTTGTTGACCTCGACGGCGCCCGCGGTGACGATCGCCGCCGCGGCCAGGCCCGCGGCCGCCTTGGTGGCGAGAGCGCTGGCGCCCGCGGACAGGAAGCTGCCCGCACCGGCGCTGGCGCCGCCGGCTGCGGTGGCGGCGACGCTGCCGACGCCGCCCGAGGCCGCGCCGGCCACGCCGGCGCTCGAGGTGCCGGCGGTCCCGCCGGCCGTCAGCCCGAGCTTGCCGACGAAGAACTTCTTGAGGACGACCAGCGGCCCGAGCGGGTAGACGGCGGCGAGCGCGCGGTTGGCCTTGCGCAGCTCACCGCGGAACGTGCGGCAGCGCTCGCACGTCTTCAGGTGGCGGCGGGCCGGCGCCGTGGTCTTGGCGAGCCCCTCGGCTACCTGGCCGAGCTCCAGCCGGACCTCGTCGCAGGTGAGCAGGCGGGCCTCGGCGGCCTCGGCCAGCGAGACGCGGGCGCGCACGAGGAGCGACTTGACGCTCGGCACCGTGGTCTCCATCGCCTCGGCGATCTGGTCGTAGGAGAGCGCGTCGATCTCGCGCAGCAGCAGGGCGGTCTTCTGCGTCTCCGGCAGGTCCTGCACGTCGGAGACGATCTGGCGGAACTCCTCGCGCTTGTAGACCGCGTCGGCGGTGGTCAGGCCGCCGTCGCGCTCGAAGACGTCCATCGAGTCCTGGCCGGCGTGCTGGGGACGGCGAAGGTGGTTGAGGCAGCGATTGCGCGCGATCCGGTACAGCCACGGGCGCGCGTTGATCGGCCGGTCGTCGGCGATCATCGCGTTGAACGACGCCGCGAACACCTCCTGAAGCACGTCCTCGGCGTCCTCGGTCGAGCCCAGCATGTGCCGGCAGAAGGCCAGCAGCCGCGACTGGTAGCGCTGGACGAGCGCCTCGAACGCGCCGTGCTGGCCGCGCCGCACGAGGACGATCAGCTTCTCGTCGCTCTGCAGCCTGAGCAGGGGAGAACGGCCCGCGAGCGCGGGCAGGCCGGCGGTGGTGGTGTGGTTGAGAGCGGAGGCTTCCAAGCTGGGCGCGGGGTCGCTGCTGACCTTGTCGACACGGTAACAGCGAATAAGTTGCGCTCCCACGCGCGCGTACGCGGGATAACGAGGCCGGAAACGGGCCTAGACTTGGGGCCGGGCCCGGGTGGCGGAACTTGGTCAGACGCGATCGGCTTAAACCCGATTGTCCTTTTGAGGCGTGTGGGTTCGAATCCCACCCCGGGCACTCAACCGGAGTAGACCCACGCCTCGAGCGTCTCCGACCCGTGCGCGTCCAGCAGCTCGGCGTCCCACTCGGGGCGGTGGTGGTCGGGCAGGGTCGCGTCGATCAGGTCGTGGTACTGGACCCGGATCTCCGGGACGGCCGACAGGAGCCAGACCAGCGCCCGCCTGACCGGCGGCGGATCGCTGCGCCAGCGCGCGGCCAGGTGGCGGGTCCCCGCGGCGAGCGCCTCGCGCAGGAGCGCGAACTGCTCGTGGTCGTGTGCGGGCGCGACCCCCTCCGCGGTGGCGAACTCGCGGAGCAGGACGATCGCGTGGACCCGGTCGGGGTAATCGCGCCACTCGCCGAGGGCGACGAGCACCGGCACCGCCGGGAGCAGGTCCTCGCGTATCGCGCCGTCGTGCTCGATCCGCCTCCACAGCTCCCGCCAGGCGTCCTCGCGGGCGTCGCGCCTGCCCATCGTGACGGTCTCGAGCAGGCCGGGCAGGTCCTGGGCCGAGCCCCAGTCGACGGTGGCCAGTCGGCGCAGGATGGGCTGGGACGGGTTCAACTCACTCCGCCCGCCGCAGCGCCTCCTCGAACGCGGCGTACGCGTCGTCGCCGAACAGCCAGAAGCGGGCCTCCTCGACCTCGGGGTACTCGGCCATCGCCTCCTTGACCGCCGCGATGCTGATCGCGGCCGCCCGGTCAAGCGGGAAGCGGTAGACCCCGGTCGATATCGCCGGGAAGGCGACGCGCCGGTCGCCGTGCCCGGCCGCCAGCTCGATCGAGCGCCGGTAGGCGGATGCGAGCAGCGCCGGCTCGGCCCGGTCGCCGCCGTGCCAGACCGGGCCGACCGCGTGGATCACGTGCGAGACGGGCAGCCGTCCCGCGCCGGTGATCTTGGCGTCGCCGGTCCCGCAGCCGCCGAGCGGCCGGCACTCCTCGAGCAGCTCCGGCCCGGCCGCCCGGTGGATCGCCCCGTCGACCCCGCCGCCGCCCAGCAGGCTCTCGTTGGCGGCGTTGACGATCGCGTCGGCCTCGGAGTCCGTCGTGATGTCGCCGCGGTGGAGTGTGATGGACATGACCGCGAACGTAACGCTTCTTGAGCCTGCGGGATTAGGCTGGCGACATGGCCGAGACTCCGCAGCATCCAGCCGTCAGCCCGCGTCGCGCGCCGCTCGCGCTCCAGGTGGTGGCGCTGGCCGCGGCGGTCGCCGGCCTGCTGGCCGGTCTGTGGCTCTTCGCGTCCCCGGTCTCGCGCGCCTTCGCGGACGCGACCGGGGTGCCCGCCTACTGGTCGTCGATCGCCTTCGCGGTGGCCTGGTTCATCGCCGCGTCGATCATCCTCGGCAAGCTCCGCAAGGAGCGGCCGGAGTTCCGGCTGCCGCTGCGGATCGCGTTCCTGCTGACCGTCGTCGCGGTCGGCGGCATCTTCGCGCTGACCTCACTCACCGACGACAAGGCCGACGACGACGTGTCGTTCGCGGAGGAGGCCGTGCCGGCGAGCGAGATGCCGAAGCCCGATGCCGGCCCGGCGGACGAGGACGCGCCGGCGCAGCCCAAGCGCAACGTCGTGTTGTCGTCCGGCACGTTCAGCGGCATCGACCACACCGCCGAGGGCCGCGCCCGGATCGTGCGCCTGGCGAGCGGCGACGTGCGCCTGGTCTTCACCGAGTTCGACGTCGAGCGCGCGCCCGACCTACGCGTCTACCTGGCCGAGGACGAGGTCAGCGGCGACATAGGGCCGTACACGGAGATCGACAAGTTGAAGGGCAATGTTGGGGATCAGTACTACTCGTTGCCCGAGTCGATTGACTTGGATCGGTACAAGCATGTGGTGATTTGGTGCAAGGCCTTTGACGTGGGCGTCGCGCAGGCGCCGTTGGCGGGCTCCTAGCTGGCGGCTCGCGGCTGGCGGATGGCTGGCGGCTGGCGGAAGCTGGCGGCTGGCGGGGGCGAAGCCTTCGGCTTCGCCGCTTATCTCGGTATGGCCAGCAATTTCAGGTCGCTCGCCGCGTACCAGCGCTCGCGTGCTCTCGCCGATGATCTGTACGTGGTCGCTCTTGCGTGGCCGGCGTTCGACCGCGATTCCGTCGGCCTGCAGCTCATCCGCGCCGCCGACTCGGTCAGCGCCAATATCGCGGAGGCCGGCGGGCGGTGGACCGTCGCGGACAAGCGGCGCTTCCTGATGATCGCCCGCGGATCCCTCTACGAGACCGAGCACTGGATCGACTGCGCGCAGACGCGCGGCCTGATCAAGACGGACCTGAGCGAACGCGTCGCAGGCATAGCGCGAGCACTGAACGGCCTGATCAAACAGCCAACGCCGAAATACGCCGCGCCAGCCTGCAGCCGCCAACCTCCGCCAGCCGCCAACCACCGCCAGCCGCCAGCCGCCAGCCGAACCGGCAACGCCAGCAGCGCCTACGACTTCAGCTTCGTCGTATCCCTCGGCGGCAACTTGATCTCATCCTTCGCATTGATCCCCGCCTCCAGCTCCCTCTCCCGCTCCAGCTCGGCGTCGAACTCCGCTCCGAGCAGGATCGCGATGTTCGTGATCCACATCCAGACCAGGAACGAGATGACGCCGCCGAGCGTCCCGTAGGTCTTGTTGTAGGAGCCGAAGTTCGAGACGTAGAAGCCGAACGCGACCGAGGCGGCGATCCAGATCAGCACGGCCAGGACGCCGCCGGGGGAGATCCAGCGGAACTTCGGCTGCTTCACGTTCGGCGCCGCGAAGTAGAGCGACGCGAACAGGATCATCACGACCCCGATCAGCAGCGGCCACTTGGCGATCCCGTAGATCGTCACCGCGGCGTCGCCCAGGCCGATCGTGTCGCCGACCGCCTCGGCCAGCGGGCCGCTGACGACGAGCCCGATCAGCACGAAGGCCAGCGCGACGATGCCCAGCACCGTCAGCGCGACCTGGAGGGGGCGCAGCTTCCAGAACGGGCGGCCCTCCTCGACCTCGTAGATCGCGTTCGACGCCCGCATGAAGGCGCCGAGGTAGCCGGAGGCCGACCAGATCGCGCCGGCCAGGCCGATCCCGAACAGCGCGCCCGCTCCGCCCTTCGCGTTGACGACGTCGGTGAGCGGCTTCTGGATGTTGTCCGCTGCGCCGCTCAGGCCGGCGCTGCGCATCGACTCGATGAACGTGTCGATCGTGCCCTGCTGGCCGACCAGCCCGAGCAGCGCGACGAGCACGAGCAGCGCCGGGAACAGCGCGAGGATGGCGTAGTAGGTGAGCGCCGCGGCCCAGTCGGTCAGGTTGTCTTCCTGGAACTCCTTGACGGTCCGCTTGAGCAGCTGCTTCCAGTTGCGACCCTTCAGGTCGGTCGGGGCGTCGGGGGCGCCAGGGTCGCCGCTGGCGTTGATCTCGGTGTCCGAGTGCGCTCCGTTGCCTTCGCTCATCTCAGGCTGGCGCGTACCCGTTCTTGGGGGCGGGTATACGTTTCCGGGCGCAATGAAGTTCCTGTTCCTACCGTTCAGCATCGTCGGCGGCCTGATCGCGGGCGCGATCGGGTCGAAGCATCTTCGACGCCGTCTGGGGCCTGATCGACGATCAGGAGCCGCCGGACTCGCAGCACCGGGACATCTCCCTGGGCAAGATGCTGGTCGCAGCCGCGGTTCAGGGGGCGATCTTCCGAGCGGTTCGCAAGCTGGTCGACCACCAGTCGCGGAAGGCTTTCGCTGGCGCTCTCGGAACATGGCCGGGCCAGGAACGGCCCGAGCCCGAGTGAGTCGGCTTAACACCGCCTCAACAGAGGTTCACCGCCTCCTATTGCAAGCAGCGCAAAAGCGTGCGAGTTTCCGCTAGATTGCCGCGCCTGACGGCGTCGTAGTTCTGAGGGTTCGCCTGGTGAGGGGTGGGCGGCCCAGGAGGAGATTTCCAGGGCGGAATGGGATCGGTGAGCGTTGCTGGACGCATCGCGGCTGTTGTAGCCGTCGCTGTCGCCGTGGTTGTTGTCGCCGTTCTCCTGTTCGCGGGAGGGGGCGGGGGCTACACCGTGAAGGCGCGGTTCATCAATGCCTCCCAGCTCGTCAAGGGCAATCTCGTGCAGGTCGGCGGGGTCAAGGCCGGCTCGGTCAAGAAGATCGAGGTCACCCCGGACGGCCAGGCGATCATCACGCTGCAGGTCGACGAGGACTACGCCCCGCTCAAGGAAGGGACGAAGGCCACGATCCGCCAGGCCTCGCTCTCCGGCATCGCCAACCGCTACGTCGACCTGACCCTCCCCGCCCAGCCGGCCAACGGAAGCAAGCTCGCCGACATCGACGAGGGCGACACGATCCCGGCCCGGAATACCACGACGTCCGTCGAGCTCGACCAGCTGTTCAGCGTCTTCGACCCGGAGACCCGCACCGCCGTCAAGCAGCTGTTCGTCAACTCCCACCGCCTGTACGAGGGGAAGACCGACGAGCAGCGTGAGGTCTTCCGCTACCTGAACCCGGCGCTGTCCACCTCCAGCCGCCTGTTCAACGAGATCAACAAGGACACGCCGACGCTCGAGCGCTTCATCGTCGACTCGTCCGAGCTCGTCACCGCCCTCGCCGAGCGCCGCGACGACCTGTCGGCGCTGATCGGCAACCTGAACGCGACGTTCCGCGCGCTGGGCAGCCAGCGCGAGGCGCTCCGCGACGCGATCGTCAACCTGCCCGACTTCATGCGCCAGGCCAACACGACGTTCGTCGACCTGCGCTTCGCGCTCGATGACGTCGACCCACTGGTCAACGCCTCCAAGCCGGTGGCGAAGGAGCTCCAGCCGTTCCTCCGCGAGCTGCGCCCGTTCGCCCGTGACGCCCGCCCGACCGTCCGCGACCTGAACGAGATCGTGCTGAGGGGCGGCAAGGACAACGACCTGTACGACCTGGTCCGGACCTTCCCGCCGCTTGCCTCCGCGGCGCTCGACACCAAGAACCGCAACTACGACGCCGGTGGCGGGGCGAAGGATGTCGGGCGCACGCGGGGCGCCTTCCCCGAGATGACCACCGCGTTCCGCGACTCGACACCGATCATCGCGTTCGGCCGGCCCTACACGCCCGACCTGTTCGGCTGGTTCGACGACTTCTCGAACACCGGCGGCTATGACGCGCTCGCGGGCTGGTCGCGCTCGCAGACGGTCTTCAACGCGTTCAACACGCAGACCGCGGTCCCCGGCATCGCGCCGCTCGACGAGCGGCAGGAGCTGTTCCTGAACACTGCGCGCACCGGCCAGTACCGGCGCTGCCCGGGTGGCGCCGAGGAGGCCGCGGCCGACGGCTCGAACGTGTTCTCGCAGGCCGAGCAGAGCCAGATGGACTGCCGCGAGGCCGACCGCGCAACGGGGGACATCGCTCCGTGATCCGGCGCCTGACAGCCGTCCTCGTGATCCTGGGCGCGTGCGCGTCGGCGTTCCTGCTGACCGGCGCCGACGAGGAGAAGGGCAAGCGCACGATCAGGATTCCGTTCGACAACGCGTTCGGGCTCACCGAGGGCGGCGACATGCGCGTCGGCGGCGTCAAGGCGGGCGTGACCAAGAAGTTCGGGATCTCGAGGGGCCCCGAGTGCCAGAGCGCGAAGACGCGCGCCCAGGGCGGCCGCCGGACCTGCGCCGTGGTCGAGGCCCAGATCACCCAGCCGGGCTTCAACTCGTTCCGCGCCGACGCGAGCTGCGACATCCGCCAGCAGTCGCTGATCGGCGAGTACTTCGTCGACTGCCAGCCCGGCAGCTCGAAGGCAGGAGCTGAGGAACGACACCATCCCGATCGACCAGACGACGTCCACGATCCCGGCGGACCTGGTCCTGAACGTGATGCGCCGGCCCTACCGCGAGCGCTTCCGCCTGCTGGTCGCCGAGCTCGGCACGGGCCTCGCGGGCCGGCCGCAGGACCTGGCGAACGTCCTGCGCAAGGCGCACCCGGGCCTGCGGGAGACGACCAAGACGCTCGACATCCTCGGCGACCAGACCAAGATCATCCGTGACTTCATCTCGGACTCCGACGCCGTCGTCGCGGAGCTCGAGGACAACAAGAAGGAAGTCGCGCGCTGGGTCGACTCGGCGGAGAACATCGCTCGCATCTCGGCGTCGAGGCGCGGCGACATCGCCGCCGGCTTCCAGCGCCTGCCCCGCTTCCTCGACGAGCTCCAGCCCACTATGCAGCGCCTGGGCGAGCTGACCGACGAGCAGACGCCGCTGCTCATCGACCTCCAGCGCGCCGCGCCGGGCCTGAACACGTTCTTCACCCGCCTCGGGCCGTTCGCCGAAGCGTCCCGCCCGGCCGTGCGCTCGCTGGGCGACTCGTCCGACAAGGGCCTGCGGGCGGTGCGCGCCAGCTCCGACGAGATCAACGAGCTGCGCCGCCTGGCCGCCAACGCGCCGCGCCTGGGCAAGCCGCTGCGCCAGCTCCTGCAGACGGCCGACGACCGCAGCCGCGGCCGCCCGGACAGGCGCGCGTCCGCGACCGCTCCGCCGAACCCCGACCCGACGTCGATCGCCCGTTCCGACCGCACGGCGTTCACGGCGATGGAGTCCGTCTTCAACTACGTCTTCTGGCAGACCCTGGCGATCAACGAGTTCGACTCGGTCTCGCACTTCCTGCGCGTCCTGCTGATCGTCGGCTCCGAGTGCGCGCCGTACGCGAACGCCGAGGCGGCGAAGCACAAGGAACGGCAGGAGCACTGCAACTCCTGGCTCGGCCCGTACCAGCCCGGCATCAACGCGCCCGACCCGACCGAGGACGGCGGCAGCGGCGAAACGACGGTCGAAAAGCAGAAGAAGGGTGAGAAGCGCGGCGCCGGCGACCCCGAGGCACCCGCTGATCCGGGCGAGCGCGACCCCTCGAAGCCGCAGATCGTGCTGCCGCCCGGCCTCCAGCAACTGCAGGACGACGGCCGCCGCCAGGCCGAGCAGGCCACCGGCAGCGCGCCGTCCGGCAGCTCCGGCACCCCGGCTCCCGCGCCGGGCGGCTCGCCCCAGCCCGCACCCGACCAGCTCCTCGACTTCCTCCTGGCGCCATGAGTCGCGGCCGCGGAACAGCCTCCATCGTCGCCAGCCCGGTGCTGATCGGCGCCGTGACGACGCTGATCGTGATCGTCAGCGTCTTCCTGGCCTACAACGCCAACAAGGGCCTGCCGTTCGTGCCCACCTACGACGTCAGCGCCCAGGTGCCCGGCGGCGCGAACCTGGTCGAGGGCAACGAGGTCCGCGTCGGCGGCTTCCGCGTCGGCATCGTCGACACGATCCGCACGCGCTTCCGCCGCACTCCGCCGGACGGCAAGCTGCGTGCGATCGCCGTGCTCGACCTGAAGCTCGACAAGAAGGTCGAGCCGCTCGCGGTCGACTCCACGCTGATCGTCCGGCCGCGGTCGGCGCTGGGCCTGAAGTACGTCGAGATCTCGCCCGGCCACAGCAAGAAGACCTACAACCCGGGCTCCACGATCCCGCTCGAGCGGGCCGGCAACCCCGTCGAGTTCGACGACCTGCTGAACACGTTCGACGAGTCCAACCGCCAGTACCAGCAGGACTCCCTCGTCGGCTTCGGCGACGCCCTCGCCGGCCGGGGTGCGGACCTGAACGAGGCGATCGCCTCCTTGTCGCCGTTCTTCGACGCGCTGACCCCGGTGATGCAGAACCTCTCCGACCCGCGGACGCGGCTGCAGG
Source organism: uncultured Actinomycetes bacterium (assembly GCA_963724205.1). GTDB lineage: Bacteria > Actinomycetota > Thermoleophilia > Solirubrobacterales > Thermoleophilaceae > CAVRTK01. The sequence continues at coordinate 1,169,583 of CAVRTK010000001.1, forward strand.
ACTTCTTCAAGGAGATCGGGGAGACGTCGGCCGAGGTCCGCCCCGTGGCCCGCCTCCAGGCTGAGCTGTTCGGGCTGATGGCCGACACGTTCGACGCGATCACGAGCGACCCCGACGCGTTCCGGCTGACGATCGAGAAGACCCCGGAGACTCTCGACGCGGGCATCCGGTCGCTGCCTATCCAGCGGCCGTTCATCGAGGACTTCACCGACCTGTCGCGGCGACTGCGCCCGACCGCGCGGATCCTGCCGACGGCGCTCGACCGGATCAACCCCGCGCTGCGCACCGGCATCCAGGTGCTGCCGCAGACCGTCCGCCTGAACCAGGAGCTGGGCGACACGTTCGACGCGCTCACCGACCTGGTGGAGAACCCGGACACGCTCCTGGCGCTCCGCGACCTGCGGACGACCACCACGGTCGGCGCGCCGCTGCTCGAGTACGTGTCGCCGTACCAGTCGGTCTGCTCGTACGGGAACTACTTCTTCGCGGGCCTCGGCGGCCACATCTCGGAGGGCACGCAGCTGGGCACGGCCGAGCGCGTGATCGTCAAGTCCGACAACGAGAACACGCAGGACAACAAGTGGAGCGACTTCCCCGCGGACCGTCCCGCTGACGTGCCGGCCGACGTGGACCCGTCGGACGCGATCACGCCCAACACTCCGCCCGGCGCCGAGGAAGAGCGCGAACCGCCAGGCCGCCCACACCCAGCCGTTCGCCCCGGCGATCGACGCCAAGGGCAACGCCGACTGCCAGATCGGCAACTCGGGCTACATCGACGGCCCGCTGGCGAAGAACGGCCGCTACCCGCCGGCCAACGACAGCCCGACCTTCGACGCCGACGCGGCGGGCGGCAGCCACGTGGTCGCCGACGCCGACACGCCCGGCCTGGCGGGCCCGACGTTCAACGGCGTCCCGAGCTTGAAGGACGTCCCCTGATGGCGATCTTCAACCGCGGAAAGAAGAAGGGCTCGGGCATGTCGCCGGTCATGGCGGGCGCCATTGCCACCGTGATCATCGCCGTGGCCGTGTTCTTCGCCTTCTCGGCGCTCAACCCGTTCCATCACCCGTACACGTTCACCGCGACGTTCAAGTCCGCGAACAACCTGAAGCCGAAGTCGCCGGTGCGCATCGCGGGCGTCGAGGTGGGGGTCGTGAAAAAGGTCGAGCCGATCCCGGAGGGCGACGGCGCGGCGGAGGTCACGATGGAGGTCGAGAAGGCCGGCCTGCCGATCCACAAGGACGCCCAGCTGAAGGTCCGCCCGCGCATCTTCCTCGAGGGCAACTTCTTCGTCGACATCCAGCCGGGGACGCCCGGCTCCGAGGACCTGAAGGACGGGGGCAACATCCCGGTCAACCAGACCGAGACCCCGGTCCAGTTCGGCCAGATCCTGACGGCGCTCCAGTCCGACACCCGCGAGGACCTGAAGGACTTCCTGCGCGAGTACGCCACGAACGGCCTCGGCAACGGCAAGCCGCAGGGCCAGTCCGACGAGCCGACCGGCGCCGACTACTACAACCAGTCGCTCGACGACGCGCCCGACGCGCTGAAGAACGTGTCGATCGCCAACGACGCGACGCTCGGCCGCCATCCCGGCGATCTCCAGCGCGTGATCAAGTAGCAGCAGAAGGTCGCCAAGGCGCTGTCGACCCACCCCGAGAACCTCAAGGACCTCGTCACCAACCTCAACGTCACGGCCCGTGCGCTGTCGAGCGACGAGGCCGCGCTCACCGAGCTCGCTCCGGCGCTGCGCGACACCGTGGTCCAAGGCCGGCCCGCGCTCGCCTCGCTGGACGCCGCGCTGCCGACGCTCCGCGCGTTCGCCCGCGACGCCCTGCCCGGCGTGCGCTCCTCGCTGCCGACGCTGCGCGAGTCGCGCCCGTTCATCCGCCAGGCCCGCGGCCTGGTGTCCGAGGACGAGCTGCGCGGCCTGACCGCGGACCTGCGGGTGGCGATCCCGGCGCTCGCGAGGGTCAACCGCGGCTCGATCCCCCTGCTCGACGAGAACCGCGCGCTGTCGGCCTGCCAGAACGAGGTTCTGCTGCCGTTCGCGACGACGCCGATCCCGGACCCGGACTTCCCGGCCAACAGCGGGCAGCCCTTCTACAAGCTGGGCCCGCGCGGGTTCGTCGGCCTCTCCGGCGAGAGCCGCCTCTTCGACGCGAACTCGCCGCTCTTCCACATCAACTTCGGCACCGGCCCGACGACGGTGGTCATGGGCGACCAGGGCGAGAACTTCTTCGCCCAGGCTCCGGAGGCGCCTGCGGGCATCCGGCCGATCCGCCCCAACGACCGGCCCAAGTTCCGCCCGGACATCCCGTGCGAGACCCAGGAGCCGCCTGACATGAACGCGCCGGGCGGCCGCGCCGACCGCTCGCTCACGCCGAGCAACCTGACCGGGCTGATCCCGGGCGTGATCTGCGACGTCATCGGCGGCGAGATCATCCCGTGCCCGCTGGCCAAGAACCGCAAGATCTACGACAAGGGCCAGGTCCAGATCAACCAGATCACGGACTTCTTCAAGCGCCAGAGGGCGGGTAAGCAGACGCCCGATCCGCTCGTGGGCACGCAGAACAACTTCCTGAAGAAACTCGACGAGATGGGGCTCGAGTCGACGAAGCAGGGCCACATCCGCGAGAAGCGCGGCGGCCCGGCCAAGACGGAGAGCACATCGTCCTCGGAGGACAGCGCCCCGTGACCGCCATCCGCAAGCACCTCGGAGACTTCATCGCGCTGGCGGTGCTGGTCCTCATCGCGCTCGGCGTCGGCGGCTACATCATGTCCCAGCAGGAGTCGCGGCCCAGGGTCCCGCTGCTCGAGGAGAAGCCGTTCAAGCTCAAGGTCGCGTTCTCCGACGCGCAGGCCGTCATCCCGGGGCAGGGCCAGAGCGTGCGCGTGGCCGGCGTCAAGGTCGGGCTGATCAAGCAGGTTCAGCTCCACGAGGGCCAGGCGGTCGTCACGGTCGAGATCGACAAGAAGTACCTGAAGGACCTCGACCTGCGGACGGACACCACCGCGCTTCTTCGCCCGCGTACCGGCCTGAAGGACATGTTCATCGAGCTCGAGCCCGGGATCCGCGGTCAGAAGGTCGAGGAGAACGACACGATCCCGGTGACCAACACGGCGCCGGACATCGACCCCGACGAGTTCCTGTCAGCGCTGGACTCGGACACGCGCACCTACCTCCAGCTCCTGATCAACGGGGCAGGCAAGGGCCTGAAGGGGCGGGGCAACGACCTGCGCGAGGTCTTCCGGCGCCTCGGGCCGACCCAGCGCAGCCTGCGGAAGGTGACCGGGGCGATCGCCGACCGGCGGGGCCAGATGCGCCGCCTGATCACCAACTACGGCTCCCTGCTCGAGGAGCTGGGCGACAAGGACAAGAAGCTGGTCGCGCTGGTCGACGAGTCGAACGCGGTGTTCGAGACGTTCGCCTCCGAGGAGAGCAACGTCAGCGCGTCGATCGCGAAGCTGGGGCCGACCCTGCGGACCACGTCCGACACGCTCAACAAGGTCAGGGTCTACGCGCCGGTGCTGCAGTCCTCGCTGGAGTCGCTGCGGCCGGCCTTCCGCCAGCTGGACGTCGCGAACCGCGAGGTGCTGCCGTTCGTGCGCGAGGCCGAGCCGATCGTACGCAACCAGATCCGCCCGTTCGTGCGCGCGTCGCGGCCGTACGTGCAGGATCTGCGCCCGGCCGCCGTCGACCTGGCCGAGGCGACGCCCGACCTGACCGCGTCGATCCACGAGCTGAACCGCTTCTTCGACATCGCGGCCTTCAACCCGAAGGGCCGCGAGCCGGTCACCGGCGTCGAGTCAACGGACCGCCAGCGTGACGAGGGCTATCTGTTCTGGCTGGGCTGGGTCGCCCAGAACACGACCTCGCTCTTCTCGACGAGCGACGCGACCGGGCCGTTCCGTCGCGCGCTCGCGGGCTTCAACTGCACGGGCATCCAGGAGACGCTGTCGTCGCAGCCGGCCGCCGGCGGCGATCATCGGCCTGACCAACATCCTCAACACTCCGGGCTTGTGCGGCGGCGACTCGACCGAGACTCCCGGCGGGCCGCTGGTTCCCGAGCTGCCGGTCGGCGTGCCCAAGGACGAGGGCATAAAACGCAACAACGGTAAGGACTCCGCGGACGCCACCAAGCTGGACGGGCGCCCGCAGGCCGCGGAGGACGGCAAGTAGTGGACAAGCAGGGTCCCAGCCTCGGCCGGTACGCCGCGATGGGCATCTTCACGCTGGGCTGCTTCGGCCTGCTGCTGTTCCTGTGGCTGGCGTTCGGCGGCACGATCCCGCTGCAGCCCAAGCAGTACGAGCTCAAGGCCTCGTTCCCGGAGGCGACGACGCTGGCCGAGCAGGCCGACGTCCGCATCGCCGGCGTCAACGTCGGCAAGGTCCGCAAGAAGGAACTGGACAAGGGCGGCGACGCGACGCGGGTGACGCTGACGATCGAGCCGAAGTACGCGCCGCTGCCGAGCGACACCAAGGCGATCCTCCGGCAGAAGACGCTGCTTGGCGAGACCTACGTGGAGCTCACGCCGGGATCGTCGTCGGCCAAGAAGATCAAGGACGGCCAGACCCTCAACCGCACGCAGATCGAGCCCACCGTCGAGCTCGACGAGATCCTCCAGATCTTCGACAAGGACACGAAGCAGGCGTTCCGCGCGTGGATCAAGGACGCCGCGCTGATCACCCGTGACGGCGGGGGCCAGGACCTGAACGCGGCGCTCGGGAACCTGTCCGGGTTCGCGACCGACGGCGCGGACATCTTCGGCGTGCTCGACCAGCAGAAGCAGGCGCTGCAGCTGCTGGTGCGCAACACGGGTCAGGTGTTCGGCGCGCTGAACGAGCGCAGCGGCCAGCTGCAGGACCTGATCCGCAACTCGCATCGCGACGTTCTCGGCGACGGCGGAGGCGCAGGACGCGCTGGCCGAGACGTTCCAGATCTTCCCGACCTTCCAGGACGAGACCCGGCTGACGCTCGACCGTCTGACGCGGTTCTCGCTGAACACGCGCCCGTTGGTGCAGGACCTGAAGCCGGTGGCCGACGACCTGGCGCCGACGATGCGCGACGTGTCGGCGCTGGCGCCGGATCTGAACGCGCTGTTCGTGGACCTGCGCAAGACGATCCCGACCGCGGTGCGCGACCTGCCGGCGGCCCAGCGGTTCCTGCGCGGCGCCTCGCCGGTCTTCTCGGCGCTCCATCCGTTCCTGCAGGAGCTGAACCCGATCCTGTCGTTCGCGAACTTCAATCAGCAGGTGCTGGCCGGGTTCGTGACCAACGGCTCGCTGGCGTTCAACATCGACCTGGACAAGCCCGGGCAGGCGGAGGACGGGATCTTCGACTACGTGCTCCAGCAGTTCGGCGTCATCAACGGCACCTCGCTGCAGCTCAACACCACCCGGCCCAAGTACGACATCGGCAACGCCTACATCGCGCCGAACAACTACAAGCGCGCCCTGCCGCTCGGCGCGCCCGAGGCGTTCGACTGCAAGACGCGCGGCGGCGAGCAGAAGAACGCGAATGCCGCGGACAAGCTGACGCCGTGCTTCGTGCAGCCCCCGTCGCTATGGGACAACAGGCTGTACCCGCTGGTGCAGTCCGGCAAGTCGCCGAACATCCCTGCTCCGCAGGGCGAGGAAGGCCGCGCGTCGACCGACCCGAACCGCCGCTGACCCCGTTCCGGAGGGTCGGTCGCAGATCTGGCGCGCACTGGGGTGCTCCCCTGCGCAACGATCGTTGACCTGACCTGTTTCCTATGCGGGGGATGCGCGTCGTACGACACCTCTGCATTGCCGCGCTCGCGCTCGGCGCACTGGTCTGCCCGGCCTCGGCCGGCGCGCAGTCGCTGCTGCGCCAGGACGGAGAGTTCGGCCGCTTCGCCGATCCCGCCGGCGTGGCCACGGACGACGGCGGGCGGGTCTACGTGGCGGACGCCGGCGCGGGCCGGGTCGAGGTCTACGACTCGGCGTCGGGCGACAACCGGCACCTGGGCACGATCGGCGCCGGCGAGCTGGTCCGGCCGGTCGGCGTGACGATCGACAACCGCGGCCGGATCTACGTGGTCGACTCGGAGCGCGGGATCGTGGTCCGCTACACGTCCTGGGTCGACGGTGCCGAGAAGTCACGTGAGATCGGGCAAGCCGGGCACCGCGTTCGGCGAGCTGGGCGGTCCGCGGTTCGCCGTGCCCGACAGCGAGTCGCGGATCTACGTGGTCGAGCGCGACAACCAGCGCGTCCAGTGGCTGAGCACGGCGGGCGTCGCGATCGCCGCGTTCGGCGTCGGCGACCCGGCGCCGTTCGACCAGCCCGAGGGCATCGCGCGCGAGCGCTCCGGCGTCCTCTACGTGACCAACGCCTCCGCGTCGTCGGGCGCGCTGCGCGCGTACGACCGCCGCGGGCTGCTGCTGGGCGAGATCGCCGGGCCCGGCTCGGCGCCGGGCCGGTTGTCCGAGCCGCGCGGCCTGCTGCGCGACCCGGTCGGGCGCCTGGTGGTGGCCGACTCGGGCAACGACCGCGTGCAGGTGCTGAACGCGCCGTCGGTGGGCCTGGGCCCGCTGGACGCGTACTCGGGCACCGGCGCGCACGCCCTGTCCCGGCCGGCGGGCGTCGCCCTCGCGCCGGGCGCGCACCTGTACGTGACCGACGCGGGCAACGGCCGGGTGGCGCGCCTGGTGTACGACGACCTCGACGAGGACGGAGCCCTGGACGCGCGCGACACCTGCCCCGGCGTGCCCAACCCCGATCAGCGCGACACCGACCGCGACGGCCGGGGCGACGCCTGCGACGACGACGACGACAACGACGGCGTCACCGACGCGCCCGACCTGTGCCCGCGCTCGGCCCGCCAGCCCGACGCCAACCGCGACGGCTGCGCCGACCCGTCGTCGCGGATCACCGTGCCGGGCGTGGCCCGCCGGAAGGCCCCGTCGCGGATAGCGGGAACGGCGTTCGCCGACTCAGTCGGGATCGCGCGGGTGGAGGTCGCCCTGGCAGCGCGGCTCGCCGGCGGCCAGTGCCGCTGGTGGACCGGCAGCCGCTTCGGCTCCGCCGGGCCGTGCGCGGAGCCCGTCTGGGTGCCCGCCCGCGGCACCGACCTCTGGTCCGTGCGGGTCCGGCTGCCGCGGCGCGGGTCGTTCGTCGCCCGGTCGCGCGCGCTGCAGCGGGGCGGGGCGGTCGAGGCCGTGCGGTCGGCGCGCAACACCCGGGCGTTCCGGGTGCGCTAGGACCGCACGGCGAACGCTGCCCGCGCCGGTTCTGGCATCGCGGGCAGCGTGAGCTGTAGGTCAGGGACTACGCGACAGGCCTGCGCCGCCAGCCCCAGCCGCGCCGCTCGCGACGCCGCTCGCGGCCGGCGAGTGCCGCCCGTGCGATCAGCCCGGCGATCACGGAGCCGAGGAGCGAGTACACCGCTGCTGCGATGCCCCAGTTCACGGCCAGCTCCCACTTGGCAGAGTCGAGGCTGAACAGGCCGTCGAACGGCCCTGCGAGCCAGCGCGCCGCATCCATGACGGCCGAAACGATGTCGTTCGACTGGTTCGCGCCGAGGACGAACAGCAGGATGCCTGCGACGAGGATTCCGGCCACGATCATCGAGACCGTCTTCACCAACCGTGCAAGGAACATCATCAGATAAAACCTCCCTGGGATCCATCCCGCCCGCACCGCTGACGTACCCGGACCGCCGACTGGTTACGCTCCGCCCATGACCACCGAGACGCAGGAAGGCACCGACCAGGCAACCCAGATGCACGGCGGGAGGCTGGTGGCGCAGCGCCTCAAGGCGTGGGGAGTCACCAAGCTGTTCACGCTCTCGGGCGGCCACCTGTTCTCGATCTACGACGGCTGCCGCGAGGAGGGGATCGACCTGATCGACACCCGCCACGAGCAGGCCGCCGCGTTCGCCGCCGAGGGCTGGGCCAAGGCCACGCGCGAGCCGGGCGTGTGCGCCCTGACCGCCGGCCCCGGCGTCACCAACGGCATGAGCGCGATCGCATCGGCGCAGATGAACGCGTCGCCGGTGCTGGCGCTCGGCGGACGCGCTCCCGCGATGCGGTGGGGGATGGGCTCGCTCCAGGAGATCGACCACGTGCCGTTCGTCAAGCCGCTGACGAAGCTCGCCGCCACGGCCGAGCCGACCGCGGAGATCCCCGGCATGGTCGACCGCGCGCTGGAGGCCGCTCTGGAGCCCCCGACCGGGCCGGTCTTCGTCGACTTCCCGCTCGACCACGTCTTCATGGAGGGTCCGCCGTCGAACGCCGCGGTCGACCGCCACGATCCCCGCGAGGCGGGCCCCGCCGAGGGAGTCGAGCAGGCCATCGAGCTGCTGAAGAACGCGGAGCGCCCGGTGATCATGGCCGGCACCGGCCTCTACTGGGCGCGGGGCGAGGAGGCGCTCGAGCGCCTGTGCGACGAGGGCGACATCCCGGTCTTCCTGAACGGGCTGGCCCGCGGCTGCGTGCCCGCCGACCACCGCTGCTTCTTCTCCCGGGCGCGCGGCAACGGCCTGAAGGGCGCGGACGTCGCGCTGGTCGTCGGCGTGCCGATGGACTTCCGCCTGGGCTTCGGCGGCTCGTTCGGCGACGAGACCAAGCTCATCGTCCTGGGTTCCGCCCGGCCCGAGCGGCCGCACCCGCGCGACGTGGCGGTCGAGCTGTACGGCGGCGTGGCCGCGACGCTCGACGCGCTGCGCGAGGGCGTCGGCGGCAAGGACCGCAGCGGCTGGCTGGCCGACCTGCGGGCCGCCGAGGACGAGAAGCGGGCCGGGGAGCAGGACGACCTGAACGACGCCCGCGCGCCGCTCCACCCGATGCGGGTCTACAAGGACCTGAACGACGTGCTCGACCGGAACGCCGTGGTCGTCGGGGACGGCGGCGACTTCGTCTCCTACGCCGGCCGCGTCATCAACACCTACGAGGCGGGCTGCTGGATGGACCCGGGCCCGTTCGGGTGCCTCGGATCAGGGCCCGGGCAGGCGATCGCGGCCCAGGTGGCGCACCCGGACCGCCAGGTCTGCCTGCTGCTCGGCGACGGCGCGTTCGGATTCTCGGGCCTGGAGTTCGACACGATGGTGCGCCACGGCCTGCCCGTGGTCGGCGTGATGGGCAACAACGGGATCTGGGCGCTGGAGAAGCACCCGATGGAGTTCCTGTACGGCTACTCCGTCGCCGCGGAGCTCCAGCCCGAGCTGCGCTACGACCACGTGGTCGAGGCGCTCGGCGGCCACGGCGAGCTCGTGCGCGAGCCCGGCGAGCTGAAGCCCGCGCTCGAGCGGGCGTTCGAATCGGGCAAGCCCGCGCTGGTCAACGTGCTCACCGACCCCGCGGTCGCCTACCCGCGCAAGGCCAACCTGGCCTGAGGGAGCGCTCGGCCGGACCCTGGGCCGGGTGCAGACCGCCGATCTTTGAATACCCCCAAAAGGGTAGGGCGACTCAGCCCAAAGCACCGGTCACGTCGTCCGCACGGAGCACGCCGGGAGTGCCCAAGTCAGTCAGTTGGATCGGACAGTACCGGTCCAGAAAGACGAAACCGCCCGCGTCAGTGCGGGCGGTTTCGCATGTTCGGCCCAATCAGGACGGGCAGGGGTACGTGCCTTGAAAGGGCCATAAGCGGTCCGAGCGGCGGGAGGCGCCGATACGATGCGGCTTCGCCCGAACCTATGAGCCGGCAGGAAGACCTGTCCGGCGCGTGCCAGTATAACCCCTCAGGCCCTCAAGGCAAGCTAAAACTTGCGTCCAGAGTGCGCCTAGATGGATGACAGTGCGGCGCCGTGGAGGATGTCGGCCTCGCTCGTCTCCATGGACTCGAGGCCGAAGGCCCGCATCGCCTCGATCAGTATCGCAACACCCGCGCAGATCGTCGGGGCGCGGTCAGGGTGAAGTCCCCGCACCGTCCGCCGCTTCGCCTCCGGCAGCGCGGCGAGCATCGCCAGGATCCGCTCGCAGGCGCCGAGCTGGAGCTCGTACCCGTGTACCCGTTCCGGGTCATAGGGATCGAGCTCCTGATCGATCGCGGCGACCGACGTCGCGGTTCCCGCCACGGCGATGCCCGACGCCGTCGATGCGCGCAGATCCTCGGGGACGGCGGCCGCGATGATCCCGCTGACCTCCTCGGCCAGCGCGTGCAGGTCTTCACGCGGCGGCGGATCGTCTGTGACATGCCGCTCGGTCTGGCGCACCGCGCCCGGCCTGAGTGGACACGTGGAATCCGGGTGCGCTCGCCGGGCACGCCGACCACGAACTCCGTCGACCCGCCCCCGATGTCGAGCACGAGCGTCGGCTCGCCGCCGGGCGGCCGCGCCGCGGTCGCGCCCAGAAACGTCAGCTGAGCCTCCTCGTCGCCGGACAGGATCCGCGCGTCGAAGCCGAAGCGCTCGCGCAGGAGGGCCAGGAACTCGGGTCCGTTCTCGGCGTCGCGCACCGCGCTCGTGGCCACCGCGGTCACGCGCTCGGCGCCCAGGCGGGCGATCTCGGCGGCGTAGTCGCCCAGGGCCGCGAGCACCCGGTCGACCGCGTCCTCGGCCAGCCGGCCCGTCGCGTCGACGCCCTGCGCGAGCCGCGTGATCCGGGTCTCGCGGGCCAGCTCGCGGACCGCGCCCCCCGTCACGTCGGCCACGAGCAGACGGGTCGAGTTCGACCCCATGTCGATGACGGCTACGCGTGCCAAAGGACGCCGCATCCTACGCGCGAGCGTTTGCCGGGCGGCCGCCTCGGCAATCCCGCTCTGTGAGGACACAACGGGGAGAGGACCGAGATGGCCGAGACTTCACTGCGAGAGGGCTTCCGCGAGGTGCGCGATCAGGCGCGCCCCAGCGAGATCAACCCGAAGCTCGAGGAGGCGGTCCAGAATCAGCCCCTGCTCCCGCACCTCCTGTCGTTCTCCGTCGTCCTGAAGGCGCTGGCGATCGGCGCGGTCGTCGCGCTCCTGCTGTTCCTGCTGATCTCGCCGCTGATGGCCGGCGTCGGGCTGATAATCGCCTTCTTCGGCGCCTGGTTCGGCCTGGCGACGCTCTCCTACGGCAAGACCGAGGACGCGGCGCCAGGCGGAGGCCGACGAGGACGACGACGAGTGAGCTAGCCGCGCGTGAGCGCGGCGAGCGCGTCGATCACCGGCGCCAGCCGGCGCCCGCGCTCGGTGAGCACGTACTCGTAGTAGGGCGGTGAGGCGGGCACGACCCGCTTCTCCAGCACGCCCGCCGCCTCCAGCTCTCGCAGCCGATCGGTCAGCGTCCGCGGCGGGACCCGACCGCACGCCTGCTTGAACTCGTTGAACCGGGTCGCCCCCTCGAACGACGCGTAGACGACGGAGATCGTCCAGCGCCGCTCGAGGAGGTCCGCCGCGCGGCGGACCTCCTCGGGGACAGGGCGGCAGCTACGACAGCGCGCCATCGTGGACGGATGCGGTCGCGGGCTCGAGCGCGACGTCGAGCACCTCGCCGATCGACATGACCGGGTGGAACGTCATCTCGTCGCGGACGTGCTCGGGCACGTCGTCCAGGTCGGCACGGTTGCGCTCGGGCAGGATCACGTCGGTGAGCCCCGCCGCGTGCGCGGCCAGCACCTTCTGCTTGAGCCCGCCGATCGGCAGCACCCGGCCCTGGAGCGTGACCTCACCGGTCATCCCGACCGTGTGCTTCACCGGCCGGCCGCTCAGCAGCGACGACAGCGCGGTGACCATCGTGACGCCGGCGCTCGGCCCGTCCTTGGGGATCGCGCCCGCGGGCACGTGCACGTGGAACTCGCGCTCGTCGAACGCGTCCTCGTCTCGACGTCCAGGTCGTCGGCGTGGCCCTGCACGTAGGAGAGGGCGATCCGCGCCGACTCCTTCATCACGTCGCCGAGCTGGCCGGTCAGCACCAGGCCGTTCTTGCCCTTCATGCCGGTGGCCTCGACGAACAGGACGTCGCCGCCCACGCCGGTCACGGCCAGGCCGGTCGCCACTCCCGGGACCGCCGTTCGCTCGGCCGCCTCCTGGAAGAACTTCGGCCTGCCGAGTGCCTCGCGGACGACCTCGTGGTCGATCGTCGACCGGCGGCTGCGACCTGCTCCGCCGCGATCTGCGTCGCGGTCTTGCGCAGCACCGTGCCGATCTCCCGCTCGAGGTTGCGGACTCCCGCCTCGCGCGTGTAGTCGGCCACGATCTGGCGCAGCGCGTCGTCGCCCACGCCGACCTCGTCCTCGCGCAGCCCGTTGCGCTCGCGCTGGCGCGGGAACAGGTAGTCCCTCGCGATGGCCACCTTCTCGTCGGTCGTGTAGCCGTCGAAGCGGATGACCTCCATGCGGTCGAGCAGCGGGCCCGGGATCGTCTCGGCGATGTTGGCCGTGGCGATGAAGACGACCTGCGACAGGTCGATCTCCACGTCCAGGTAGTGATCGCGGAACGAGTGGTTCTGCGCGGGGTCGAGGACCTCGAGCAGCGCCGCCGACGGGTCGCCGCGCCAGTCGGCGCCGACCTTGTCGACCTCGTCGAGCATGATCACCGGGTTCATCGTCCCGGCGTCGCGCAGGGCGCGGACGAGCCGGCCCGGCAGCGCGCCGATGTAGGTGCGCCGGTGGCCGCGGATCTCGGCCTCGTCGCGCACGCCGCCGAGCGACATGCGGACGAACTCGCGTCCGGTCGCTCGGGCGATCGACTCGCCGATCGACGTCTTGCCCGTGCCGGGCGGGCCGATCAGCGTGAGGATCGCGCCGGAGCGCTTGTCCTCCTCGATGCCGCGCTCCTGGCGCAGCTTGCGCACGGCGATGTACTCGACGATGCGGTCCTTGACGTCCTCCAGGCCCGCGTGGTCGGCGTCCAGCACCTCACGCGCGTGGACCGGGATCGAGGTCGCTCGTCGGACTTCTTGCCCCACGGCAGGTCGACGATCCAGTCCAGGTAGGTGCGGATCATCGACGACTCGCCCGACTGCTCGCCCATGCGCTCGAGGCGCGCGAGCTCCTTGTCGGCCTGCTCGCGCACGTGCCTCGGGCATGTCCGCCTCTTCGATCTTGCGGCGGTACTCGTCGATGACCGATCCGTCGTCCTCGCCGAGCTCCTTGCGGATCGAGTCCATCTGCTTGCGCAGGAAGTACTCGCGCTGCTGCTTCTCGGCGCCGTCCTGCACGTCCTCGCGGATGCGCCGGCGGACCTGAAGCTCGGCCAGGCGCTCGCGCTGGAGCTTCAGCGACAGCTCGAGCCGGTCGGTCACGTCGAGCGTCTGCAGGACCTCGACCTTCTGCTCGAACGACAGGTCGGGGGAGTAGCCCGACGTGTCGGCCAGCGTGCCCGGCTCGGAGATCGAGCGCAGGAACTGCGGCGACGCGGCCGTCGTCGCCGCGCAGCTCGAGGATCTCCTCGACCACCGCGCGGTACTCGCGCTCGAGGTTGCGGGTCCGGCCGTCGACCGGCTCGTCGTCCTCGACCTCCTCGACCTCGACGACCAGCCGGCCGCTCAGGTCGGTGCTGGCCGCGCCCGCGACGCCGCGGTGCAGGCCCTGGAGCTCGACTGCGCGCCCGCCGCCGGGGAGGCGGACCTTGTTCGCGACCTCGGCCACCGTGCCGACCTCGGCGAACTCGCCGTCGTGGCGCGGCACGAGCAGCACGCGCTCGGCGTCGCCGACGTCGACCGTCAGCGTCACGCTCATGTTGGGGAAGACCACTGTGTCGTCCAGTGGCACGAGCAATAGAGTGCTCACTAGGTTCACCTTTGGTAGCTACTTACAAGACGTAAGCAGTGTAGCGCCTGGCCTGCGGAACGCCCGTTCTCGTACCGCCGTCCTGCTTGTGCCGTTTGTGCCAGCGTCGGACTGGCCGGTTGTCCAGAGACGCGAACGGCCCTACGATGCCGTTTCAGTGCTTCCAGGGGTCTGGGGGGACCTGCGGGGAGGCGCAATCTGTAGAGCGCCCGGCCATGTGCCGGGCGTTCTCTTTTCTTAGACTCCCGGCCGCGATGCGCCAGGGCACGTACTCCATCGTCGCCCGCGACGCAGGGACCGGCGAGGTCGGCGTCGCCGTCCAGTCGCACTGGTTCTCGGTCGGGCAGCTCGTGCCGTGGGTCGAGCCCGGCGTCGGCGCGGTGGCGATCCAGGCGATTCCCGATGCCCCGTCCGGCGCGCGGCTGCTCGACCTGATGCGCGGAGGCGCGGCGGCGGGCGACGCCCTGCGGATCGTGCTCGAGGACGACGACGCCGCGGACTACCGCCAGACCGGCGTGGTCGACTCCCGCGGCCGGGTGGCCGCCCACACCGGGCCCGTGCTGCATCGTCCACGCGTCCGGCGTCACCGGCGACGGCTACTCGTGCCAGGCGAACATGATGGCCCGGGAGACCGTGCCGGAGGCGATGGCCCGCGCCTTCGAGTCGTCCGCCGGCGAGCCGCTGGCCGAGCGGCTGGTGCGGGCGCTGGCGGCCGCGGAGGAGGAGGGCGGCGACCTGCGCGGCCGCCAGTCCGCAGCGCTCCTGACGGCGCCGCCGGAGGGCGAGCCGTGGCGGCGCGCGATCGACCTGCGCGTCGAGGACCACGGCGACCCGGTGCCGGAGCTGGCGCGCCTGCTGAACCTGCAGCGGGCCTACGACATGGCCGATCGCGCCGACCAGCTCGCCGCCGAGGGCGAGCACTCCACGGCGTCGGACCTGTACGAGCGAGCGGGCCGCCTCGCGCCCGAGTCCGATGAGCTGCTGTTCTGGGCGGGGCTCGGCGCCGCACAGGTGGGCGACATGGAGACCGGTCTTGCGCGCGTGCGCGCGGCAATCGACGCGGGCGGCGAGCGCTGGGTCGACCTCCTCGGCCGGCTGACCGACGACCTGGCCCCGAGCGCGGCGGCCGTGCTGGCTCAGCTCAGGGCGTCGGCCAGCGACTCGGCGTCGTAGAAGCCCGTCGTACGGCCGGCCGTCCACGAAGAACGCCGGGGTGCCCATGATCCCGCGCTCCGCCGCCTCCTGCTGGTCGGCCCGGACCCGGTCCAGGTGGGCGTGGTCGTCGAGCTCGCGCGTGAAGCGGTCGACGTCGAGGCCGATCCGCCGGGCGTAGCCGATCAGGTCGTCGCGCTCGAGCGCCTTCTGGTTCTCGAACAGCAGGTCGTGCATCTCCTCGAAGCGGCCCTGGGCCCGGGCGGCCTCGGCCGCCTCGGCGGCCTGGAGCGCGTGCGGGTGCTTCGCCTCGATCGGGAGGTGGCGGAACTCGAAGGTCAGGCGGTCACCCAGCCGCCGCCGCACCTCCTTGACGTCGGGGTAGGCGTTGCCGCAGTAGGGGCACTCGAAGTCGCCGAACTCGGTGAGCGTGCTCATCCCACCTCCACCGGGGACTGGAACGGGCGGCTCTCGAGGCGCGACTCCTCCAGGTCCAGGTCGCGCTGCACCTCAAGAAGCACACGGTTGGGGATGCGGCCCTCGTCGCGCAGGCGCAGCAGCTCCTGGCGCTCGACGGCCAGCAGCTCGCGGCGCAGGTTGGCCCACGCGGCGTCGTCGTTCTCCTCGACCTCCACGCCGATCCGGCACTCGCCCGCCAGTTGTCGCGCGCGCGAGGTGTACATGCCCCGGGCGCGTTCGATGACGCCGGGTGACATGCCGTTCTCGAACGACAGCTGCGACACGTGGGCCAGGGCGGCCTGCACGGTGTCGAAGCGCGCCTGCGCCCGCCGCGCCTCGCCGGTCCGCACGTCCTCGACCTTCAGCCGCCGGATCAGCGCCGGCAGCGTCAGGCCCTGCACGAGCAGCGTTACGCCGATCGTCGTCAGCGTCAGGAACAGGATCAGCTCGCGCTGGGGGAACGGGGCGCCCGCGTCGGTTGTGATCGGGATCGCGAGCGCCGCGGCCAGCGAGACTGCGCCGCGCATGCCGCTCCAGGCGCCGACCACGCGCTCGGCCCGCGTGACCTTGGGCCGCTTGCGCCCGCGGACGGTGTCCTCGTAGCGCTCGTCGATCTCGGCGACCGTGAAGAGGAACAGGAACCGCACGGCGATCACCGTGACCGCGACGGACGCGGCGTAGAGCACGAGCTCGCCGGTCGTGTTGCCGTCGAGCTGGTCGACGACCGTCGGGAACTGCAGGCCGATCAGGATGAACAGGACGGCCTCGAGCAGAAAGACAGTGACCTCCCAGAAGCCCCAGGCCTGGATGCGCGCCGTCGGAGCAAAGAACTCCGGCGACTTCCAGCTCAGGTAGAGGCCGCTGACGACCGCGGCGATGATCCCCGACGTGTGCGCCTGCTCGGCGGCGATGAAGGCCGCGTAGGGGGTGATCAGCGTGACCGCGATCTGGACCATCGTGTCCTCCAGGCGCTTGTGCGCCTCGGCGATGACCCAGGCGAACGCGAGGCCGATCACGACGCCGCCAGCGCTGACCAGCACGAGGTCGACGCCGGCGTCGAGCAGCGAGTAGGACTCGACCACGATCGCGGCGACGGCGATCCGGTAGGCGACGAGAGCGGTCGCGTCGTTCAGCAGGCTCTCGCCCTCGAGCAGCGCGGTCACGTGCGGCGGGACGCCGAGGCGGCGGAAGATCGCGGTGGCGGAGACCGGGTCCGTGGGCGCGACGATCGCGCCGAGCACGAACGCTGCCTGCCACGACATGCCGTCGATCAGCGTGTGGGCGACCAGCGCCACCGCGCCGATCGTGAGCAGCACGAGCAGGATCGCCAATTGCCCGATCGGGCGCGCGAAGTCGCGCAGCGTGCGCGGCGACGTCTGCCACGCGGCCGCGTGCACGAGCGGCGGGATGAAGACCAGGAAGACGACGTCCGGATCGAGCACCAGATCCGGCACGCCCGGCACGAAGCCGATGGCAAGCCCCGCCGACGACCAGCAGCGCCGGGTAGGGCACGTTGATGACGCGCGCGAGCCAGACCAGAGCGACAGCGGCTGCCACGAGGGCCAGGAGCAGCTCGATGTCGTTCATGCGACCGACAGTAGAGCGCTGCGTCGAAGGGTTGACTGGCCCGCAGTTGCGTTGCTACATTCGTTGGTCCACGCCGCGGGGTGGAGCAGCCAGGTAGCTCGTCGGGCTCATAACCCGAAGGTCGCGGGTTCGAATCCCGCCCCCGCTACTAATCGACGGCGACGAAAGCCGTCGCCGATGAAGCAGAGGCCCTCGCAAGAGGGCCTCTGTGTTTTGTGGCGATTTGCAGGGAGCTTGCCGCCATCATTGCCCGTCGCCGGGCACGGTACCGAGGTGGCGACCTAGCCTAGGCCGCGTCGTCACGCCTCAAGCGGCAGGCCTCGGACTGGCTCCGTGGTTCCAATATGGTTCCAATTTATTGGCGAACCTGCAGCGGTCGTCAGGGCGGGCGGTCAGACAACTCCGACCTGCCGCGAGGCTTGGCTCGGTGGAACTACCGCGCCGGCGCTGCCGAGCCGATGCCCGGGGCGAGTGAAGACCGCCCCACCCCGGTAATGGGTGCAGCCGACTGCCGCCGACGACCGTCGTGGAGCGCATCAGGCACCGCCGCCGGAGAGGCAACGGCTAGCGCACAACTTCAGCCCTCGTCGAGGCCGAGCCGGCCGTGCAGCCGGCGCAATGGCCGCGGCGCCCACCAGTTCGCCTGGCCCAGCAGCCCCATGAGCGACGGCACGAGCAGCACGCGCACGAGCGTGGCGTCCACCACGACGGCGAACGCCGTGGCCAGACCGATCTCCTTCAAGAAGACGAGCGTCGACGTGGCGAGGGCGCCGATCGCGACCACGAACAGCGCCGCTGCGGCGGTGATCAGCCCGCCGGTGCGCTGGGTGGCGAGTGCGATCGCCTCCGGGTCGTCCTCGCCGGAGTCGCGCAGTTCCTTGACGCGGGCGAGCAGGAACACCCCGTAGTCGGTCGACAGACCGAAGGCGAGGGCGCCGACGAGCAGCGCGCTCGACAGTTCGATCGCGTTCGGCGGCTCGTACCCGAGGAGCGACTGCAGCCGCCCGTCCTGGAAGAGGAAGACGAGGAACCCTGCGGTCGCAGCCAGCGTGAGCGCGTTCATCAGCAAACTCTTGAGCGGCAGCAGGATCGACCCGGTAAGCAGAAACAGCGCGACGAACGTCGTCGTCAGCAGAACGGCCAAGACGAGCGGTAGGTGGTCGAGGACAGACGCGCGGAAGTCCACCAGGTCGGCCGCCGGCCCGCCGACGAGCGCGTGCCCGCGAACCGCGTCGAGCGCGCGGACGTCCTGGACGTGCGCCCCTGCGTTCTGGGTCATCGGTGGGGCCTCTGGGATCGCCTGCACGAGCACGGTTTCGTCGTCGAGGCGGCGTGGCGGGACTACCTGACGCGTGCCGTCGAGGCCCTCGAGTTCGGCGACGACGCGTTGGGTTCGGGCGTCCCCGCCGCCATCGTCGCGCGCGCTGACCGCGAGCGAGACCGGCGCGTCACCGTTGCGCTGGAACGGTTCGCCGAACGCGAGGTCGACGGCGCGCGAGTCGTCTGACCGCGGGAGGACGGTCGCGTCGATGCTGGTCGTTTTCATCCCCAGCGCCAGTGACCCGGCGGCCAGCAGCAGCACGGAGGCGAAGACCGCCACGGGGATCGGGCGCTTCTGCACGAACGTCGCGACCGCGTACCAGCGTCCGCGATGTTCTTTTCCTGGTCGGGCCGCGAGCGACAGAGCGTTCACCCGCGGCCCGAGCACGGCCAGCAGCGCGGGGATGACGACGATGGCGGCGAATGCCGCGAACAGGGTCACGAACGTCCCGCCGAGCCCCATCGAGTACAGGAACCTCTGCGGGAACAGACACAGGGACACGACCGCCGCAGCCACAGTGAGCGCGCTGAAGATGACGGTCCGGCCGGCGGTCCTGAGCGTCGTCGCGAGCGCGTCGACACCGGGCCCGTCCTCTTCGATCTCTTCCCGGTAGCGCGAGACAAGGAACAGGCTGTAGTCGACAGCGAGCCCGAGACCCAGGGACGTCACGAGGTTGAGCGCGGTGATGGAGATCGGAACCGCCTCGTTGAACAGCCGCAACCCGGCCAGCGAAGCGATCACCGCGACGCCTCCGAGCGCAAGCGGCAGCATCGCGGCGACCAGGCCGCGGAAGACGACGACCAGCAGGACGGCCAGGATCGGAAAGGCGACAAGCTCCGCACGGCGCAGGTCGCTCTCGGCGGTGGCGGCGATCGCTTCGAAGGCGACTGCGTTGCCGCCCACGCGCACATCGAGGCTGTCCGACTCGAGGTTGCCCTTCAGGCGCTCGATCAGGTGCCGGTTGCCGTCCTCCGACGACGAGCGGAAATTGGCCTGGATGAGGGCCGACTTGCCGTCGGCGGCCAGCAGCTTGGGGTTCTCCACGGGCCCCTGGACGCGGGCGACGCCGTCCTCCTGGCGGACTTCGTCCGCCAGCCGGGCGATCTCCCTCTGCGCGGCAGGCAGGGTGAGGCGGTCACCGTCGTGGACGAGGATGACAAGGCCGGCTTCGACGTCGTAGCCCGCGGCATCGTCGAGCCGGTCCATCGCCCGGACGCCTTCGCTGTCCGGATCCTCGAACTGGGGCAGCGCGAGTGTGCTGAAGGCGCCGGCGCCGTAGATCGCCATCGCGACAACGCCGATCGCACAGGCAGCGAGCACGAGCCGCGCGCGGCGGTGCACGAATACCGCCCACCGCTCAAGCATCAAGCCCCTGCCCCATACGTTTCAGTGAAATCTCCTCAGGAAGGGTTTAAGCGGCTGGTGCATCACGGCGGCGCGAGCAGTCCACGCGCCGGGCGTGCGCGCCAGCCTGAGGTTCTGAGCCGCCTCTATGGCCAGGCGCGCGCGGACCCGTTGCAGGAGGCGCGCCGCCTGGAGGATCCAGCTGGCTGGGCATCCCCAGGCGGCGGCCGCGGCGACCATGTTCAGGCGTCGTAATCGACTTTGAGCGTTTCCGTCGTGGGGTGTAGTTGACAGGTCAAGACGTAGCCGTCTTCGACCTCGGACTGCTTCAGGGCGTAGTTGCGGTCCATCTCGCCGTCGCCGTCGAGCAGCTTCGCGCGACAGGTGCCGCAGACACCCTCGCGGCAGGAGTAGGGCGCGTCCTCGCGGACCTCGAGGGCGCCGTCGAGCACCGTGTCGGCCCCCGAGAGCTCGAACGACTCCTCGGTTCCGTCGAGCACGATCGTCACCTGGGTCGGCTCCGAGTCGGAGTGGTCTTCGCCGTTGGACGGCGGCGCCTTGAACAGCTCCACCTGCACCCGATCGGCGTCGAAGCCGCGGTCAAGCAGACCCTCGTGGACGCTTTCGACGAGTCCGGCCGGCCCGCACAGGAACCACTCGTCGACCTCGTCGGCAGGGAACCGCTCATCGATCAGCCGGCCCAGGCGCTCGGCGTCCAGCCGGCCGTTCAGCAACGGGTCCCGCTGCTCCTCGCGCGTGAGGACATGCAGCACCACGAGCCGATCGCCGAACCGGGATTCCAGGTCGTCCACGCGGTCGCGGAACATCGTCGACTGGCGGTCGCGATTGACGTAGATGAGTGTGAAGCTGCTGTCGGACTCGACCTCGAGCACGGTCTCGACGATCGAGATGATCGGCGTGATACCGCTGCCGCCCCCGATCGCGCCGTAGTGCTTGGCCTGTGACGGGTCGAGCGCCGGCCCGAAGCTGCCTGTCGGCGTCATCACCTCGAGCTCGTCGCCTACCTGAAGCTCCTCGCGGGCGAAGCGCGAGAACGCCCCGTCGGGGATCTGCCTGACGCCGATCCGCAGCTCGCCGGTCGTGGCCGACGCGCAGATCGAGTAGTTGCGCCTGATGCCCTCGCCCCCGTGGTCGGTGCGCACCGTCAGGTGCTGCCCCGGCGCGTAGCGGAAGTAGCGCTTCAAGTCCTCCGGCACGTCGAAGGCGATCTCGACGCTGTCCTCGGTCGGCTGATCGACCGCGGACACCCGCAGCCGGTGGAACACACCGTGCGGGGACTCCGTGCCCTCCGGGATCCGCACCGGCAGCATCTGTGCCAGGCGCGAGTCGAGCTCGCGCAGGGAGCGGTACTCGTCCGCGGTGAGCTCCTGGCCGAACACGGTCGCCAGCGCGGGGTCGTGCTGGAGGTAGCCCTCCTCGTTGTGCCGCCACGCGGGCAGGTAGCGGTAGAACGGGATCGATGGATGCAGGTGGTGCACCAGGTGGTAGTTCTGCGAGAGCATCAACGGCGTCATCAGCCACTCCAGGCCCACGCGTATGCGCGTCGCCTGGTAGCGATCCTCGCGCTGCGTCTTGCCCAGCCCGTGGTGGGGCAGCCAGTCGAACCACCAGGCGAGGAATCCGAGCTGGATCCGTTGGGGGATCAGCACGATCAGCGCGACCTCCCAGAGCGCGCCGTTGGCGGCCGCCGCAGCAACGCCGGCGATGCCCAGGACCGCCACCGCCGCCGTCTCGCGCCCCTCCGCCTTAGACACCTTGTGTCGCTTCGAGAAGTAGAACTTCCCGTACCAGAGGTCGATCGTGAGCCAGCGGAACGGCAGCTGCCACCACGGGCCCTCGCTCGTCCAGTGGTCGGGGTCGGTGTTGGGGTCCTCGTTGGCGAAGCGGTGATGCTGCATGTGGACGAACTTCCACAGCGGATACGACCCGTAGAACATGACGAACGGGACCGCCAGCCGGCCGAACAGCTCGTCGACCCAGCGCTTGTTGCTGATCGAGTAGTGGCTGGCGTCGTGCAGCACGGTGAACATCACGAAGCCCGCCGCGGCGTGCACCGGAACCGTCACCCAGGGCGTGACCGCCTCGGCCAGCACCGCCCACGTCGCCAGCCCCCAGACGGCCAGCGCGCCGGTGAACATCGCTACCGTCGGCACGGCGAGTGCGGGGACCCGCTCGCCGGGCTCGGGCAGCGCCCCGCGCACGCGCGGACCCACCGCAGTCGGCACTGCCGCCTCCCCCGAAGCCATGCCGGTGGGCGTTACATTCCCCTGGTCATGCCAGCCGATATATCCAAAGATACCATTGGTTGAACTAGGAAGCGCGGCGAGAGTAATCCTCGGCCTGCTCCGCATGCTGGGCGAGCGGACGGGCTACGACATCAAGGCAGCGATCGACGACTCGACCGAGTTCTTCTGGCCTGCCAGCTACGGAAGGATCTACCCCGAGCTCCAGCGCCTCGAACGGGAGGGGCTTGTCGAGGGGCGCGATGAGCCGCGTGGTGGCCGCCCGCGCAAGCTCTACGCCCTCACGCCCGCCGGCGAGCAGGCGCTCGACGAGTGGCTCAGCTCGCGCGCGGAGCTCAGCTTCGACCTCCGCGACGAGGGCCTCCTCAAGTTCTTCCTCGCCGACTCGGTGCCGCACGACCAGATGATCGCGAACCTGCGCGCCATGCGAGCGCGCCACGAGCGCATCGCTGCGCGGCTACGAGAACTCGAGCCGTTCGTTCAGGAGACCGAGCCCCTCCGGTTTCCAATCCTGACGCTACGGCGGGGGATCGAGCTCCATGCGGCCGCGGCGGACTGGTGCACCGAGATGGAAAGGCAGCTCGGCGAGACTGACCCCGCCGCCTAGCGCCGCCCGCGCTCGCCATCGCCGCACCCGAAACCGGGATCGATGCCTGCCCCCTCGCTCAGCGCGGCACGGCTGCTTCCATGCCACGGAGCAATCTGAGCCCCAGTGCTGGTGCGCGAATTGCAGAAGCGCGTCTCGGTGCTAGGCGAACTCGCGCGCGGCCCTTAGATCGGGCTACATACAGATAAGCAACTCAGCCTGCTAACGTGCACGTTTGATGGAGCGCACCAACTACCAGGCGAGCAACTGCTCGATCGCTCGCACCTTGCAGGTCCTGGGCGAGAAGTGGACGCTGCTGATCATCCGCGAGAGCTTCTACGGCGCCACGCGGTTCGAGCAGTTCCACCGCGTCCTGCAGTGCCCGCGCAACCTGCTGTCCGAGCGGCTCACCCTGCTCGTCGACGAGGGAATCCTCGAGCGGTCGGATTACCGCGAGCCCGGCAGCCGCGCGCGGCAGGAATATCGGTTGACGGACAAGGGCCGTGAGCTGATGCACATCATGCTCGCGTTCCAGCAGTGGGGCGACCGCTACAAGGCGGACCCCGAAGGCCCGCCAGTGGTCGCTCGGCACGCGGGGTGTGGCCGCGATCTGCACGTGACCTTCGCCTGCTCGAAGGGACACATCGTCACGGAGCCCGACGAGATCGACCTCGTCGACGGCCCCGGCGCGCTCCCACCACTCCCTGCCTGAGAGGAGCGCGATGCGCGCCCGGGTGGAGGTCGCCGCGCTGCCGGCGGGCACTCACGATCACGCGGTCGCCTTCACGCGCTCGACGTAGGCGGCGCGCTCGTCGGCATCGATGTGGTTGAGGACGTCGTCGGCCTTCGTGAGGTGCGCCAGGGCGGCGCGGGCGCGGAAGGGAAGCGCTTGGTTGAGCCACAGCATCGGTCCCATGCTCTTTGGCACGGGCACGTCGAAGCGTGGCCGCTGAAGCGTCTCGACGATGCGTCGGGCGACGTCCTGGGGATCGATGAACGGCATCCCGCGCAGCCCCGCGAACCCGGAGGCCAGGTCGGTGTTGCACAGCGACGGGCGGACCACCGACATCTCGACACCGGTTCCCCGCAGCTCGATCGCCACGGCCTCGGAGAAGCCGGCGACGCCGAACTTCGTCGCGACGTATGTGGCGCAGTGCGATCCCGCGACCTTGCTCACCGCCGAGGAGACGTTGACGATGTGACCCGTGCGCCGCGGCTTCATCCGCTGCACCGCCTCGCGCGTGCCGTGGATGACCGCCCCCAGGTTGATCGCGATCGCGCGGGCGGTGATCGCTTCGTCCTCGGCGTCGATCGGCCCGGCACTCATGATCCCGGCGTTGTTGACGAGCACGTCGAGCGGGCCGAGACGGTGCTCGACGCCGTCGAGGAACGCCGTGAAGGCCGCGTTGTCGGTCACGTCGACGCCGACGCCGAAGGTGTCCCCGCCGAGCTCGGCCGCCACTTGGTCGGCGAGATCGCCGTCGAGATCGCCGATCGCGACCCGGGCGCCCTGATGCGCCAGCGCTCGTGCTGTCGCGTGGCCGATGCCGCGCGCCCCACCGGTGATGGCGACGACCTGGTTGGACAGCGAGCGCGGCTGAACCCTTCTGTGCTTGAGCATGGTCATGACTCGGCGTACATCCCTTCGATCTCGGTTGCGTACTCGGCAGCGATCTATGCCACTTGCAGGTGGCGGACCAGGAACTCGGTCTGGTCGCGGACGGCGTGCTCGAACGGCTCGCCGAGGTAGATGTCGAAGTGCCCGACCGGGTAGCGCTTGACCTCGCCTCGGGGAGCGGTCGCGGCGTAGCGCAACGCGGTCTTGGCGGGGGCGACGGCGTCGGTGTCGCAGATGCAGAACAGGATCGGCGCGTTCACCTTGTGCGCCGAACGCCCGGGGCGGTAGAGCCCGACACGGCTGATGAACCGGGCCGACACTCCGTTCTCGAAGTGGACGCCCGGCGGGATCAGCGCGCGGTAGCCCGGCTCGGAGTCCGGCGAGGACATCAGCGCTGCCGATCCGGGCGGTCCCACCAGCGGGAACCAGCACGGGGGCCTTGTTTCGCAGGCGCGCGAGCTCGTCGCGAAGCGCCGGCACGAGCGCGCGGGCCAGGCTGCGCGGGCTTGCGGCGCGCGTGGCGGCGAGGCCGTCCGTGAACGGGCACTGACTGACGACGGCCGCGACGGCGCCGTCCCGGGCGGCCGCCTCGATCACGTGCCCGCCGCCGAACGAGGTTCCCCACAGCGCGATCCGCTCGTGGTCGATCCCGTCGAGCTTGCGCGCGTACGCGAGCGCTGCGGCCCAGTCGCCGAGCTGGCGCTCGATGTCGAGCAGCTGCCGGGGCTGGCCGCCGCTGTCGCCGAAGTGCCGGTAGGTGAAGACGAGCGCGGCGATGCCGGCGTCGGCGAACCGCTGGGCGTAGGGCTCGAGCCCGTACTCGCGGGTCGCGCCGAGGCCGTGGCCGAGGATCACCAGCGGCGGCCGCTCGGCGTCGGGCATGAACAGCCAGGCAGCGGCAGTCGTCGTCGGTCGAGGGGAAGGCGACGTCGAGTCGCGTCCGTGTTCCAGAGGTCATGGGGCGACCTTACGGATCTAAGTTTACATTGTCAACTCAGCCTGATACGGTGGGTCGCATGTCCACGACGATGACCCAGAACCACCGCCTCGGAATCGAGGTCGAGCAGCGAGGACGCGTGCTCCTCGCCCGGCTCCATGGCGGGCCGCGCGGCGAGTTCGGACCCGAGATCGCCGCCGACCTCGAAGCGCTCGTCACCCGCGCCGAGACCGACGACGGCGTCGGCGCGGTCGTGATCACGGGCACCCACCCCGAGCGGTTCGTCGCCCACGCCAACCTGCGCTGGCTGCAGGAGGGCGGCGCCGCGAGCCCCAGCGTCGGGCCGCGCGGCGCCGTCGGCGGTCGTGCACACGGCCCGCGCCACGCGGGCCGTTGCCGGAGTGCGGAAGCTCGCCGACCGCACCCCGCTCAGCGGCGCGATGGAGCTCCTCGACGTGCACGAGACCTTCCTGCGGATGAACCGCTGCGGAGCGGTGTTCGTCGCCGCGCTCAACGGGTCGGCGCTCGGCATCGGATCAGAGCTCGCGCTGGCCTGCGACTACCGCCTGATGGCGGACGGCGACCACGTGATCGGTCAGCCCGAGATCCTGCTCGGGTTCCCGCCCGGCGGCGGCGGGACCCAGCGCCTCGTGCGGCTCGTCGGAACCCACCAGGGACTGAAGCGCATGCTCGACGGCGGCGGCCTCGCTCCCGAAGCCGCCGCGGAGATCGGCTACGTCGACGAGGTCGTCCCGGCCGACGAGCTGATCGACCGCGCCGTCGCGCTCGCCGACCGGCTCGCGCAGCGACTGAAGTTCACCGTCGCGGCAGTCAAGCGCGCCGCCTACATCGGCGGCTCGCTCAGCCTCGAGGAAGGGCTCCACGTCGAGAACGCCGAGTTCCTCTCGACGCTCGCCAGCCCCGGCGCACAGGCAGGCGATGCTCGCCTACATGAAGCGCACCGAGGAGACGGGCGACCTGCCGCTGTACGACCGACCGACCTACGAGCAGACGCTCGAAGCCGGGAGCTTCGGACGCGTCGCGGGAGCCTGAACATGACCACGACCAAGCCCCTCAACACCGGCTCGCAGTCCACGGCCGCGACCACTACATCGAAGACCGCGCCGACTCGCACGATCGACGTCGGCGGCACGCCGTTCGCCTACCGCGAGCTCGGCCCGCGCGCCGGCGTGCCACTCGTCTTCCTGCACCACTTCACCGCCGTCCTGGACGACTGGGACCCGCGCGTCATCGACGGCATCG
The DNA here is from genome assembly GCA_963724205.1 of uncultured Actinomycetes bacterium. Classification (GTDB taxonomy): domain Bacteria; phylum Actinomycetota; class Thermoleophilia; order Solirubrobacterales; family Thermoleophilaceae; genus CAVRTK01. The sequence continues at coordinate 1,195,784 of CAVRTK010000001.1, forward strand.
CCGCCAAGCGACACGTGATCGCGTTCGACAACCGCGGCGTCGGCGCGTCGGGCGGATCGGTGCCGCACACCATCGACGAGATGGCCGCCGACGCCGTCGCCTTCATCCGCGCCCTCGGCCACGAGCAGGTCGACCTCCTCGGCTTCTCGCTCGGCGGCGGCGTCGCGCAGGTGATCACGCTCGAGCACCCCGAGCTCGTCCGCAGGGTCATCCTCGCCGGCACCGGTCCCGCGCGGCGGCGGCGGGATCGAGAAGATGCCCTTGATCGCCGGCAGCGCGTACACCAAGGCCGCGCTGACGCTCCGCGACCCCCGGCACTTCCTGTTCTTCAACCGCAACGCGGCCGGCAAGCGCGCCGCGACGGAGTACATGGCCCGTCTCAAGGAGCGCACCGACCGACCGCGACAAGCGCATCTCGATGCAGGCCCGGCTCGCCCAGCTCAAGGCGATCCGCGAGGCCGGCCTGGGCAGGCCCCACGACCTCAGCAAGATCACCCAGCCGGTCTTCGTGGCCAACGGCGACAACGACGTCATGGTCGCCAGCAGCCACTCGGCCGACCTCGCGGAGCGCATCCCGAACGCGAAGCTCACGATCTACCCGGACTCCGGGCACGGCGGCGTCTTCCAGTACCACCGGGAGTTCGTCCCCGCGGTCCTCGAGTTCCTCGAGAGCTGAGCGGGCCATGCAGGCGTACCTCGTCAAGAAGTACAAGAGCCCGATCGAGGCCGGCGAGGCCGCGGAGCCGACGGTCGGCGACCACGACGTGCTCGTCGACATCCACGCCGCCGGCGTCAACGTGCTCGACGCGAAGGTCCGCGACGGGGAGTTCAAGCTCATCCTCCCCTACAAGGCGCCGTTCGTCCTCGGGCACGACCTCGCCGGCGTCGTCGGCCGCGTCGGCTCCGGCCGTGACGCGCTTCGCCGTGGGTGACGAGGTCTACGCGCGGCCGCGCGACGGCCGCATCGGGACCTTCGCCGAGCGCATCGCCGTGCACGAGGACGATCTCGCGACCAAGCCGGCGAGCCTCTCCATGGCCGAGGCGGCCTCCGTGCCCCTCGTCGCCCTGACCGCCTGGCAGGCGCTCGTCGAGCGAGCGAACCTGCAGCCCGGCCAGAAGGTGCTGATCCACGCCGGCTCCGGCGGCGTCGGCACCTACGCGATCCAGCTGGCCAAGCACCTCGGAGCGACCGTCGCCACCACGACCGGCACCAGCAACGTCGAATGGGTCCGCGACCTCGGTGCCGACGTCGTCATCGACTACCGAAACGCAGGACTTCGAGACGGTCGTGCACGACTACGACGTCGTCCTGGACTCCCAGGGCGGAGACACGCTCGCGAAGTCGCTGCGCGTCTTGAAGCCCGGAGGGCATCGCCATCGGCATCGCCGGCCCGCCGGACCCGGACTTCGCCCGCCGGCAAGGGCTCCGTCTTCCGCTGCGACTGGTCATGGCCCTGCTCAGCTTGAAGACGCGCCGAGCGGCGCGCCGCCAGGGCGTTCGCTACTCGTTCCTCTTCATGCGCGCCAGCGGTGCCCAGCTCGACGAGATCACCAAGCTCATCGACTCAGAAGTCCTGCGCCCCATCGTCGACCGGACGTACCCGTTCGACCAGGCCCCGCAGGCACTCGCGCACGTCGGAAGGCGGCCGGAGCAAGGGCAAGGTCGTCATCACGATGGTCTGACGTCGCGCCTGCAAAGGAGAAGCCGTACCGCTTGTGCTTTCGACGGGAAACGAGAAGCGGCTGCGGCGAACCGGGTGCGCGACCGAATGAACCTTCGGGGCTCATAACCCGAAGGTCGCGGGTTCGAATCCCGCCCCCGCTACTAATCGACGGCGACGAAAGCCGTCGCCGATGAAGCAGAGGCCCTCGCAAGAGGGCCTCTGTGTTGGTCGGGACTCGCAGGGGCTCGCCTACAAGCCGGTCTCCGCGACGATGCGGCCCGACGTCACGGCGTCCTGCACCGCTCGGTAGTCGCGTTCGTTCTGGTCGGCGTAGCGCTCCGCGAACGAGTCCATCGCGCGGTCGAAGCTGTCGCCTCCGCCGAGGTAGCTTCCGATCGCGACCGCGTCGCCGGACCGCGCGTGCGCCCTGGCGAGCGTCCTGCCGCATAGGTCGGCGTACATCATCATCGCCCGCGGGTTCATGAACTCGACCAGCGCCGAGCCCTTGCCGTCCCAGAGCTGGCGCACGTAGAAGTCGCGGCTCACGCCGTCCACGCCCGCGACCTGTATCCAGCCGAGCATGATGTCGCTGGCGGCCTGCATCAGTCGCTGGCCCTCGACGACACGCTGGCCGTGCTTGGTGTAGGTGCTCTTGCCGAGGAACGGCTCGAGCACCGATGCCTCCGCCTCCTTGACCTGCAGGAACAAGCGGATCGCCCGAGTCGCGGCCGAGCATGAGCACGATCCACGCGCGCGTGCCGACGCTGCCCACGCCGACGACCTTGCGGGCCGCATGGACGTAGCGATAGCGCTCGAGCAGCCGCCGGCGGTCGGCGTTGAGCGTGCGCCTGTAGGAACGGATGACTCCGTGTATGAACTCCTCGAGCTCGGCCTGCTCGACGCCGGACGCGACCTCTTCGATCGGGACGATCAGCGGCGGATCGCTGACGATCCGCGGCTCGCCGTCGACGACCTCGGTGAGCTTCGAGAACGCTCGCATGCTGTCCTTCGAGCGCGCCTTGGCCAAATTCTTCTCGAAGCGCTTGACCTGCTTTCCGCTGCCCTGCTCGGCGACCACTTTGGCGATCTGCTCGACGTCGATGTGGGCGTACCAGACATCGAGGTTGCTCATCGTGGCGAAGTTCCTGATCGCCTCCCGGTACGCGCGGGCGGCGGTGGTGTTGACCGATCGGCGCTGCTTGGCGTCGAAGCCGCGGTCGCGGCCCGCGACGGCGAAGCTGGCCACCAGCCGCTTCACGTCCCACTCGAACGGGCCGGGTAGCGTCTCGTCGAAGTCGTTGACGCCGAACACCAGGCGCCGATCGGGCGCGGCGAAGGCTCCGAAGTTGGACAGATGCGCGTCGCCGCAGAGCTGCACGTGCAGCCCAGTTCGAGGCTCGCCGGCCAGGTCGGCGGCCATCGGGTAGGCGGCCCCGCGGAAGAACGTGAACGGCGACACCAGCATCCGGCCGTAGCGGATCGGGACCAGCTCGGGCACCCGTGTGGCCGACTGCTCCTCCAACAGCTCGACCGGATCACGCCGACCGGCTGCCGGTTCCCATCGGCCGTGCACCGAACGCGGCACCTCGGCCCGCGCGGCCTTGCCCCTCGCCGCCCGCTCGGCCGGCGTGAGATGCGGTACCGCCTTCGGCTTGCGCGGCCGTCCGTTGGTCCCGTTACTGCCGGACGCTCTCCTCACTCGTTTCGTGGCCTCGGTGACTAGGTCGGCGGTCGCCATCGGTTGCTCCCTTCGGGCGCGCGACGCTGTGGAATCGCAGCGTGCACCCATCGTTCGATCTGACCACCCAACCGCGCCCGACTCGCATGGTCATCGTCCTAAGAGCATGAAATTGCGCTGGGTTCGCTGGATTCCATCCCATCTGGACGATGCCTTGGGGGTCCTGGCGCCAAGACACTTGGGCCATGACTCGACAGCGATTGGCGGCAATGGCGGCGTTGGTGGTCGGGGCGGCGACGTTCGCACTGGCGGTCGCCGTAGCGGTCGGCGCGTTCCCGCGTGGCTTGCTCGTTCTCGGCTGCGTGGTAGTGGCAGCAACGTCCGCTTGGTACGGCGCACTCCGGCGAGGTGTGGCTCGCGTGGCCGGCCTGTCGGTTGCCGCCCTGGCGCTCGTCGGTGTTGCCGTGCTGTTCGCGGTGGACGGCGCGCCGTTGACGGACCTGCTGGTGGTCGCCGGACTGCTGGTCACTCTGGCGGCGTCGCGCGCGGCGCTTGGCCTACACGTCGACCTGCCGAGCGCGGCGCCGCCCAGCCGGCCCGTGCTCTTCTACAACCCGAAGTCGGGCGGGGGCAAGGCGGAGCGCTTCAAGCTCGCCGACGAGGCACGCGCGCGCGGAATCGAGCCGACCGAGCTGAAGCTCGGGGATGACCTCGAGACACTGGTCCGCGCGGCGATCGATCGCGGGGCCAACGGCCTGGCGATGGCCGGGGGCGACGGCTCGCAGGCGATCGTCGCCGCGATCGCCGCCGAGCACGGGCTCCCTTACGCGTGCGTGCCGGCCGGCACGCGCAACCACTTCGCGCTCGACCTCGGCGTCGACCGCGACGACGTCGTCGGCGGGCTCGACGCGTTCGTCGACGGCGGCGAGCGCACTGTGGACCTGGCCGAGGTCAACGGGCGCGTGTTCGTCAACAACGTCTCGCTCGGACTGTATGCCGAGGCGGTCCAGCGCGAGGGCTACCGCGATGCCAAGCTGCGCACGCTCCTGGACACGGTGCCCGACGCCATCGGGCCGCAGGGCGACGGTTTCGACCTGCGCTGGGCCGGCCCCGGCGGGCACTCGCACAGCGCGGGTGTCGCGGTGCTGGTCTCCAACAATGTCTACCGGCTGGGCCGTGCTGTCGGCTCGGGAACCCGGCCGCGGATCGACGACGGCCTGCTCGGCGTCACCGTCATCGGGGCGCCGTCCGGCGGTGGGGAGCAGCGCCGAGGGCTGCAGCGGCCGTGGCGCGAGTGGTCGGCGCCGAATTTCGAGGTCGACGCGGAGCAGCCCGTGCCCGCCGGCATCGACGGCGAGGCGCTGGTGCTCGACCCGCCATTGCAGTTCCGGATCAGGCCCGCAGTCTTGCGCGTGCGGATCGCGCGCCAACACCCCGGCGCGTCGCCCTCGGCGATCGCCCCCGAAGGCCTCCGGGACGGCCTTGGCGAGCTGACACGCATCGCCCTCGGCCACCAGCCGAGCCCCGCACAGCCCCAACCAACCAGCCCCGAACGGACCTCGATGGAGAACGGCGGAAGGTGACCATGCGCTTCATCCTCAACATCATCTGGCTCGTCTTCTCCGGACTGTGGCTCGCGATCCTCTACGCGATCGCCGGCGTGATCGCCTGCATCCTGATCATCACGATCCCGTTCGGGATCGCTTCGTTCCGGATAGCGGGCTACGCGCTGTGGCCGTTCGGGCGGCAGATCGTGCAGCGCCCCGACGCGGGCGCGGCCTCCGCGATCGGCAACGTGCTGTGGATACTGCTGTTCGGCTGGTGGCTCGCGCTCGGGACCCTGCTCACGGGCATCGCGCTATGCCTGACGATCATCGGCATCCCGCTGGGTCTCGGGAACTTCAAGCTGATTCCTGTCTCGCTGACGCCGCTCGGCCGCGACATCGTCCACGTGGACGAGGCGAGGCCGGCGCGGCAGGGCCCACAGTGGCGGCGCCACCGCCACGCGGCTGAGCGCACCGCGCGACGCGTCAGTCGCCGTCGCTGACGTCTCCTTCGTCGGCAGACGCGCCGCGGCCTCGACGGGCTCGGAGCCGTTCGCGCGGGCGGCCGCCTTCGGCCTTCTGCTGGATGTACTGCTGCGCGACCGAGGTGAGCAGGGTCACGAGCACGCCGAATCCGGTGAGGATGTAGACGATCGTGAAGATCTGGGTCCCTGCGCTGGTCGGGCTCAGGTCTCCGTAGCCGACGGTGGTCAGCGTCACGACGCAGAAGTAGAGGGACTCGATGATGGTCCAGTCCTCGAAGCGCCAGTAGAAGAGCGTTCCCGTCAGCACCAGGACGCCCGCGACGACGGGCAGCGCCTTGGTCTCGGGATCGCGCCAGACGGCGGCGAGAGCCCGCCCGAGTCCCCGCATCGCCATCAGCAGTGGAATCACAGGCGGGGCTCTCGCCGCACGTCGGGTACCGATCCGTCAGGCACTACGCCGGGGCCTTCGCCGCCGCGTCGATCTCGCGCTCGAGCTCCTCGGCATCGGCGTCGACCTGCTTCTCGATCAGCTTGTTGGCGCGCGCCATCGCCTTCTCGAGCTGTTCCTCGATCTTCGACTCGCCGAGCACGATCACGGCGGCGGTTCCCGCCTCGAGCTCGTCGCCGAGCTCCTTGAGATCGCCGCGCGAGACGCCCTTCCGGAGGTGCCCGGTCAGGCCCCCCGCGCCGGCGCCCACGATCGCGCTGCCCAGCACCGCGGGCGGAAAGATGATCCCGACCAGGGCGCCGACCGCGGCGCCGGTCCAGGCGCCGTGCTGGGTCGGCTTCTCGGTCTTGGTCACACGGACCTTGCCGTCGTCTTCCTTGCGGATCACCGCCGAGTCGAAGGTGCCGATCGCTCCCATGGCGTGGAGGTCGAACACGGCTTCGTAGTCGGCCTCGGCATCCGTGATCTCGTCGTAGATGGCGGCGTAGAGAAACACCGGTCTGTCGGACATTGCGGCTCCTTTCGCTGATGTGGCCGCATGCGAGATCGTCTGAGGCTGAGCGTGCGCTCGCATCATCCTCATGGCATGAAATCGGGGTCTTTCATCCACCGTGGGTGATGCGACCCGGACCGCGCGCGACTTACGTTGCACCACCGGCGCCAGCTCTCACTGGTGACCGAACCAACTGGAGGAGGTAGTAGCCATGCGTGGTGCAGGCCGAGTGGGTTTCGCCGCGGTACTGCTGTTGATCGTCGGCACCCTCAACATCATCTACGGCATCGGAGCGCTGGACTCCGCGAACGTCTTCGTGGGCGACAGGCGCTTCATATTCAGCGACCTCAACACGCTGGGCTGGGTGTTGATCGTCATCGGCATCGTCCAGCTCACGGGAGGCTTCTCGCTGATGGCCGGCAACGCGTACGGCCGGGTCATCGGGATCGCCGCGGGCAGCCTGGGTGCGATCAGCGCGCTGTTGTCCATCGGGGGCGCGTACCCCTGGTGGTCACTGGCCATCTTTTTCCTGAGCATCTACATCGTGTCCGGGATCTTCATCTACGGCGAGGACGACGAGCGCTCGCCGGCAACCTGAGCCGCCTTGGGCGAGGCGCACGAGCTGATGGGGCGGCGCGTGAGTCGCGAGCGCGCCGTCCGGATGCTGACTTTTTGGTTGCGCCCGCAGTTCGTACTCCGGGGTGGTCAGCCGGTTTCAGAAGGTCGCGGGATTCGACCGTTCGATCGCCCTGGCCTCCGGCGCACTGACGGCCACGATCCACTGACGATCGTCGCCAGCTCCGTAGCCTCCCAACTCGGCGGGAAGGGGACGGCCGAGCGGATCATTGACCGCTACGGCAGTCAGCGAGCGCCGCCGCCCGCGCGACAGCGACTGATCCGGCCCCTTAGCCGGATGGCGCCGGCGCCACCTCGGACACCGGCGGAGCGTTGCCGCGCGCCCGCAGCTCGTTGCTGATGTGCACGGCCGCCGAGGTCAGCGGCGCGGCGAGCGTCAGCCCAACCATCCCGAACAGAGCGCCGGCGCCGATCGTGACGACGAGCACCACGAGCGGGTTGAGCGACAGCGTCGCGCCCATCACGAACGGTTGGATCAACTGCTGAAGCACACTGTTCCCAAGCAGTGCGACGACCGCCATCACGATCGCGGCGTCCGCTCCCACCGTGCCGAGCGCGATCAGCACCGCGAAGGCGCCGGAGACCCAGGCGCCGACGAATGGCACATAGGCCCCCACGAAGGTGACGACCGCGATCGTCCCCGCGAGCGGCACACCGAGGATCAGCGCAGCGAGCCCGATCACGACGGCGTTGAAGGCGGCGATGATCGTCACCCCCAGGAAGTAGCTGCGCAACGACTTCGCGACGTTGCTCGTGACGACATCGCCGACCGGCTCGGGCACGCCCAGATGGCGGTTGATGAAGGCGCGCATCACCGGACCGTCCTTGAGCACGAACAGCGTGCAGAGGACCGCGAAACCAAGGAAGAACATCAGCGACTTGAGGCTCTCGATCCCCGCCGCGACCCCGCTCAGGAGCGTCGTGCGGATCTCCGGCGCGGCCTTCTGCACATCTTCCTTTGCGCCTTGGGCGTCGACGCCGACGTCGTCCAACCAGACCTGGATCTTGTCCAGGCCCTGGTTGGCGTTCCCGGAGACGTCGCCCGACTGGGCCGAGATGCCGCCGGTGACGAGGCAGAAGATGAGCACGCCGATGGCGACGAGCCCGAGCAGGACCAGGATCGCTCCGCCGATGCGCGGTACCCCGTGGCCCTCCAGCCAGCCCACGGCGGGGCCGGCGACCGCACCCACTACTGCGGCGAAGATGACCGGCATGACGATGGTCGACGTTTCGGCGAGGAGCCAGATGAGCCCGACGATGATCAGCACGAAGCCGACCAGCAGCCATGACGCGAAGCCCGTGTTTCTGAGCCACGTCGGAGCCGAGTACTGGGGATTGGGCACGGACACCATCGGTCAGCCTCCTCACCGGTCAAGCCGCTCGAGCGCGGCCTCGACGTCGTAGCCGAGCGCGAGCGCGACCTTCGGGGCGCACTGCACGACGCGCGAGGCGCCCGTCACGGGCGTCACCGCCGCGAGCGTGGCAACGATCTCGTCGGCCGTCGCTCCCGCCGCGAGGGCGAGCGCCACGGCGTGCTGGAACGACGACGGGGCCGCATCGACGGCGACGGTCGCGGCGACGCGCACGAGCGCTGCGGTCCTCTGATCGATGACCGATGTCGGGAATGCGCTTCCTTCCACCGCGATCTCCTCGAGGAGCGCCTCGTCGTGCACAGCGAGGCGACGTAGATGCTGCTCGTAGTCGTCCATTTCGCCCGCCGCCAAGCTGATCAGCTCAGGGCGGTGGGCGCCTCATCCATCCTGGGTGGAATTGACCCCCGGCGGGTAGATCGAGCTGTCCAGAAGCCCGACCTCGACGGCACGCGCGATCGCTTGGCTGCGCGAGGAAGCGCTCATCTTGCGGTAGATCGAGATCGCCTCGCTCTTGACGGTGTTGCGCGAGACGAACAGCCGGCTCGCGATTTCCACGAACGTGAGATGAGTGGCGAGGTAGGGAAGCAGCCGAAGCTCCGCACCGGTGAGGCTCATCGCCCAGGCGCCGTGCGACTCGGCTGTTGCCGCCACAAGGTCGTGCAGCTCCTGCGCGTCCTCGACGAGGATCCCCATGTGCGGCCGGAGCTCGAGTACCCGGTCGGTCTCGGTGAGCACTGTGCGAGCCGCGCCGCCCTCGGCGAGGGCGAGGTGTGCGCGCGCGAGTTCAAGGCCCACCTCGATGGTCACCCAGGGAATGCCGTGGTCGAGAAGCGGCCGGACGCGGTGCGCGCGAGCCAGCGCGGCCCGGGCATCTGCGTGCCTCCCCTCGTGCAGCGCTACGCGCGCGGTCGCCACGTGCGCGAGCGCGCTGACCGAATAGTCGCCGAGGCCCGTGTCATCGACGAGTGTCTGGGCCGCCCGCGCGTGCCGCCCTGCCTCGCTCCAGGCTCCTTGCCTCGCCGCGAGAAGCGCTAGCTGTGCCTGGGCGACGAAGACCTCGTCGAATGCGTCGATCGCCAGCCCCGCCTCAACGGCTGCCTCGAGGTCGCTCGTTGCCCGATCCGTCGCGCCGAGGAGCGCATGCACGGTGCCTCGGACCATGAGTGCATCGGCGATCCAGGGACTTCCGGGTGCGAATCGATCGACCGCCAGGTCGGCATCGACGAGTGCCTGCTCGACTCCGTCCCGCATCATGCACGCACGCAGGTCAGCGACCCAGGGCTCGATCGTGGCGCTGCCGTCCGACAGCGGGATCGCTGAGGTTGCGCCGTCGGCCAGGTCGAGCCACCGCTCGGCGTCTGCGGGCCGCCCGGTCATCGCACGGATCCAGGCTCCGTAGACGGCGACCGCGGGGTACCGGGCCAGCTCATCATCGCTGAACCACCCCAGCCATTCCTCCAGGGTCTCCATCCGGCCGTCCCAATAGACCGGCAGCGCGAGGCCGTCGACCAGGCCGGCGACGGTGTCGGTTTCACCCGCAGCGTGCCCGTAGGCCACCGCCGCTTCGGTGTCGTCGTTGGCGATGCACCATGCCATCGCCCGGCTGTTGAGTGCAGGGACCAGGTCGGGCTCGGTGACCTCGAGCTCGTTGTGGAGCAGCTCCGCGAACAGGTGGTGGTAGCGGTACCACTCGCCTCGCCGGTCGAGGGGCACTACGAAGCCGTTCGTGCGCTTGAGTGCCTCGAGCATCTGCGACGACCCGGTCGTCTGGAGCACGGCGTCGCACAGGCCGCCACACATGCGGTCGAGGACCGAGGTGTGCTTGAGGAATTCGGCCTCGGCCGCCGGCAGCCGGGACAGCAGCTCCGAGCGGAAGTACTCGGATACGAAGCGGTCATCTCCGGTTAAGCCGGCGGCGCTCGCCGATCTTGCCGCCCCCGCCTGCATCGACAGCGCCGCCAGGTAAAGGCCTGCGGGCCAGCCTTCCGTCCGCTCGATGAGCTCGGAGAGCTCGCTCGCGTCCAGCTCGACGCCCGCCGCTTCCACCAGAGACCCGGCCTCGCGTTCGTCCATCCGGAGCTCCGTAACGCCGATCTCGTGCACCAGTCGATGCGCGCGCCAGCGGGCAAGTGGCAATGCCGGGTCCTCCCTGCTCGCGATGGCGATCTGGGAGCCGGCCGGCATGTACTCGACGAGCGCGGCGAGCGCATCCAGGCAAGACGGATTGTCGACGGCGTGTAGATCGTCGAGCACCACGACCAGCGGGCGCTCGAGCGCCGACAGCGCCCTCGCCGAGGCGCGGGACGCGATTCGCCAAGGTGGATCGCCCCGGGCCCGACAACGCGTCGAACACCTCGGCCGGGACGGGCTCGACGCGGTGAATTGCGGCCGCGAAGTAGCGGAGGAACACCACGGCGTCGTCGTGTCGCCTATCGAGCGCGACCCATGCGAACGGCCGCGGATCGGCCTCGGCCCACCGCGCGAGCAGCGTCGTCTTGCCGTACCCCGCTGGCGCAACCACCGCCACGAATGGCGATACCGACGAGCACAGCCGTGCGATCACGTCCGCCTTGGCCACGGTGTCCGGCCGGGCCAGCGGTGCGGCGAGCTTGACCTCCTCCAGGTCGAACGGAACTCTCCGCGATGGCCATGGAAGGCCGACACTAGGGCAGCGCACTGGGCTCGATTTCATCCTTTCTGTATGACGTGTCGCGACGCGACGGCGGACCGCGCCTACCGAGGCTGATGGGCCGCGGTGGCCGCCGCCCCGCTTCGCTCGGCATGCGTCGCCACGTCGGCCTGCCCGTCGCGCTGGAGCAGCTCACGCCAGCCCGCGAGGATGCTGTGGACGCTCGCGGCGCCGAGGATGGGCCCCTGCGGTGCCTCGAGCTGCACAGGGTGAAGCATGAACGGCCGAGTTTGGGGGCCGCCGATGCCTCCGTGGAAGCAGATCAGTTCCTCGAAGGCGCACCCCTCGTCGAGATCGGGGTCGTAGAAGCTGCCCACCATGATGTCGGCGACGTGCTCGAAGCCATCGGTCCGCAGCAGGTGGCGCGGTGCGTTGGGCGAGAACGGCGCCAGGGGGTCCTCGCCGTCGATGCGCCCGTCGGCGAGGTAGTGGGCGCCGCCGTCGCCGAGCACGACCGGCCCGTGCTCGGAAGAGCGGACCAGCAGCCAGCCGACGTGGGGATGCGCCCGGAGTGAGGGCACAAGCTGCGGGTGGCGCGCATCGATCTCCTCGAGCGTCAGCCGGCGGTGCTCGTCCATCAGGTAGACGAGGCCGAGGTTGCCCGACCCGAGCACGACCACGTCGCGGTCCGAGACGTCGTTCTTGGGGCGCTTTGCCTTCTTTCCGGTTGCCTCGGTGAAGGCGTGGCCGACCATCGAGCTCTGTTCGTCGCCGCCGGCAACGCCTGCCACTTCGCCCTGCGCGAGCGAGCGCTCGACCAGATCGTCGAGGCCGTACCCGTTGCGCTGCTTGAACGTCGCCCCCTGCGTCTGCCCGTGGTCGGAAAGAACGACGATCTCGTACGGGCGTGGTGCGTAGCGGCAAGCACGCTCGATCTGCGCGAACTGATCGTCGAGCTTGCGCAGGGCCTCGAGCGTGTCGGCGCGCTCGAGGCCCGAGTGGTGTGCCACCTCGTCATAGCTCGAGAACGTCGCGTAGACAGCAGGCCGGCCGCGCATCAAGTCGGTGAGAACGCCCGACGTGATCAGGTCGCGCACGAAGACGCAAAGCGCCCCGCGCAGGAACGGGTAGATGCCGCCTCGGTGGCCGCGCGGGCGCACGTCGCGCCGCGCTGCACGCAGGGCCGCGGTCCACTCCAACATGACCTCCCAGACGAACAGGACGAGCGTGCGCGTCGCGTTGTCGCCGTTCGCGAGAAACGCCCGGTAGCCGGGATTGGACTTCTTCTCCTCTTCCATCCTGCTGACGGTGAGGATCACGTCGTCAGCCTCGCCCGAGAGAAGGTTCCCGCGACTCGCGCCGCCGTCGACCAGGAGGCCGCTGCCGGTCGCCCGCCGCCGCTCGATCTCCGCGCAGTCGGGCGGGGCCGAGCACGTCATCAGCGTTGCGGTCTCCTTCTCCACCCAGCGGAACGCCGGGATGTCCTCGTTCGACCCGAGCAGGATCCCCGCTTGGCTGGCACCCGTCTGCGACGAGAGATCGGTCTCCCACTCGGTCAGGCGGTGCGTCTTGGTGGCCAGCCAGCGGGCCATCGTCGGCGCGCTTCCGTCGCGCGTCGCCCGGCGCAATACCGGCAGCGCCAGCCCATCGATCTCGAGGAACAGGATCCCGGGGACGTCCGTCCGGGCGATGATGCCCTGCCGGCGTGCGATGCGCTGCGCAGTGCGGATCGCCGACATGCCCTGCGAACCGAGGACCACGGCAAGGACGACGCTCACAGCGGCGACCACGAGCGCCGTCAGAAGAGCCCAGCCGAAGTTGTCGACAGTCAGGACCCCGTCCGTCAGGTCGTCGGCGACGATGAGGATCACCGCGTCGGCGATCAGCACGAGCAGGAAACCGAGGACGAGCGTGAACGGCAATCGCAGCGCGGCGAGCACCGGCGGGACGATCGCGTTCAGTGCCGCCGCGATCGCCGCGACGAGCAGTGCGCCCCAGAAGCCGTCGATCCGCACGCCGGGCAGGATCCCGGCGGCCACCAGGAAGGCGACGCCCGTGGCAAGCCACGAGACGACCAGAGGGAACACCTGCCAGCGGGGACGCTCGGGCCGCCACGCTGTCGATTGGCCGTACACGCCCATGGCAGCCGGAGTGTCAGCGGCTCCTGGCCCGCGCGGCTGTTACTGGCCTTGGCCCGCGAGCTCGACCTCGAGGGCGAGCGCCCCGGCGATGCTGCTCGTCGCCGACACGACTCGCGTCGTGCCGACGATCGGTGCGATCGCCGCAAGCACGCCACGGACCTGCTCAGCGTCGGCCCCGACCTCGCCGGCCGCTTCGAGGTTCATCGCATACGAGACCGGCGGGGCATCGACCGCGACCAGCGCGGCGATGCGAACCAGCATGATCGTCTGCTCGTCGAGATTCGTCGCGTCCAGCGAGGACGCAGTCATGTCCTTCAGCAGGTCGAGGAGCGCGGTCTCATTCGTCGAGTGTGCCATGGAGCTTCCTTTCGTTCGGCCCGTTCCAGGCCAGGGACTCGATTTCGCTCGGGCGCCAGGACTTGTCAAAGAACGGCTCGAGCGGGCCAAGGTCACCGTAAGCGTGCGCGGTCTGCGCTTCCTCATCCCCACGGGATGAAATTGAGGCGGCAGCCGCGTGAGACGTGGCCTTCGCGAGCGCCATCGCCGAACAGCAGCGACGCCGTGCGGATCCGCCGTAAAGCGGCCCGTCGCCCCCGGCTGAGGCTTACACGGCGGCGCTCGCCGTGCGTTTGAGCTCCGCGGTCTCGTAGAGCGCCAGCGCAGCGAGCACGACCAGTACGAGGGACCAAGCCGCCAGCGCCGGGATGAACGCTCCGCTTACGGTGACCCCGAAGACCGCGACGATGGCGACCACGCGCGGGCGCCACTGGGCGTGCAGGACGCTGGCCTTGAAGATCAGGCTGCCGATCAGGAAGAGCCCCGGCCCGGCGGCCAGCGGGAGCAGCTCGTCACCGTGCAGTTCCTCGCCGGGATGGGCGATCACCAGCTCCGCGGCCACGGCGCCGACGATGATCCCGGCGACGATGGGCACGTGCAAGTAGCTGAGCGCCCGTCCGAGCCGGCCGCGTTCCGCCTCGCGCGCCTCGAGCTCCCGGGCGGCACCCTCCGCGTGGTAGTCGAAGTAGAGCCACCAGAACGCCACCGTGACGCCGAACGACACGACGACCGCCGCGATGCGCGTCGCGTTCATCTCCAGTTCGCCCGCGGTCACCCCGGCAGCGACGATCGTCTCACCCAGCGCGATGATCACGAACAGCTGGACGCGCTCGGAGAAGTGGCTGGGCACCAGCTCCCAGTCCGCCGGCACCGAGCGCCCAAGGCCGGGAGCCCAGTGGCCGGCCAGCGGCCCTGCGTAGTCCAGGACCAGCGCCACGATCCAGACGGCGATGCGCGCGTCGCCCTCCACCAGCGCCCCGGCGAGCCAGATCATGCTGACCCATGCGCTCCACACGAAGATGCGCACGAGTGGCGCGTGAAGGGGATCGCTCCGCCGGGTGGCCAGCACCATGAACGCGTTGCGGACCAACTGGATGCCGACGTAGCCGACCACGAACAGGCCGGCGCGGTCGTCGAACGCGTCCGGGATCGCGATCGCCCCGCACAGGCTGGCGAGCATGCCCACGAGCAGGATGGCCCGGACGGGCCGCGTCTCGGGGTCGAACCAGTTGGTCATCCAGGTCGTGTAGATCCACGCCCACCAGGCGGCCAGCAGCAGAAACAGCGTCTCGGCCGCGCCCGCGACCGTCAGGTCCTCGATCAACACAGTGGACAGCTGGGTCACGGCCAGGACGAAGACCAAGTCGAAGAACAGCTCGACGAAGCTCGCCCGGGCCGGCGAGTCGTCCTCGGCGGGATGGCGGCGCAGCGGTGAGGGCATGCCCGCCCTAGTTTCCCCCGTCGTGCAGCGACCAACCTTCCGCCACGTCGGAGGTGATAACCGCGAAGGCCGCCGTCGCCAGCGCTGCGCGCGAGCATGTAGGGACGCCGGCAAACCGTGAAGCCCGGTCACATGCGCACATCTGGGTAAGGACGAAGACATGGCCCGCCCAGTAGTCATCGGAGTACTCGCCGTGCCGGGGCTGGCACACGACCTGGGCCGGTCGCTTGAGGACCGTTTGCCGGACGCGCTGCACGAGCGCCACGCGGAAGTCGACTGGAAGGTCGAGGTCGACGATGAGGGCCTGAGCGAGGATCTGACCAGCGTGCGCGAGCTCAAGAAGCACGCGCGTGAGCGCATGCGCGCGGAGGGCTGGGCGATGGTCGTGGTGCTGACCGACCTGCCGCTGCGCTCCGGCCGGCGCCCGGTCACCGCGCACGCCAGTGCCCAGCTGCGGGTCGGCCTGGTGTCGGTGCCCGCGCTCGGCGCCGTCAGGCTCGAGGAGCGCGTCGAGGAAGCGGTGCTGAACCTGGTCGATGGGATGCTGGGCGAGCACGTCGGCCGGTCCGGCCCCCGCCGCGGGCGAGGAGCGCCGAATGGCCCGCCGGCTGCGGGAGCTGGCCTCGCCGATCGGCGCGCCGCGCGTGCGCGAGGAGGGCACGATCCGCTTTTCGACCGCGGTCCTGGCCGGCAACCTGAGGATGCTCGCGGGCATGGTCCGGGCGAACAATCCGTCGCTCGTCGTGGCCCGGCTCTCCCGCGCGCTGGCGGCCGCCGGCGGAACCGCGGCGTATGCCCTGTCGTCCTCCAGCATCTGGACGATCGCCGATGGCGCGTCGCCGTTGCGGCTCGCGCTGATCAGCCTGGGCACGATCACGGCCACGATCGTCACGCTGGTCGTGTCTCACGACTTGTGGGAGAGGGCCCGCCGCCCCGAGGAGCGCGAGCAGGTCGTCCTGTTCAACTTGGCGACGGTCCTCACCGTGCTGATAGGAGTCGCGACCCTGTATCTGGCGCTCGTGCTGATCGCACTGGGATGCAGCTACGCGCTCATCGCCCCTGGGGTGTTCGCGCAGCAGCTCGGCCACCCGGTCGGTTTCGGCGACCACCTCCAGCTCGCCTTCCTCACGAGCGCGGTGGCAACGCTGGCCGGCGCGCTCGGATCGCTGACCGAGAGCGAGTTCGCGGTGCGCGAGGCGATGTACCGCTACCGGCCCGATGGACGCACGGACGATTTGCGGAGCCGTGGTGCCGGATCGGTGGCGGGCCGGGCAGATGGCGCCGCGGCCGAGGAGGATCGGCACGAGCTTCAGTCGTGAACGACTCGGTAACCGCGTCGAGCGAGCCAGCGAGCGCGATAGCCGGAGCATCGAGTCGGCGGTCGGCGAGTCCACCGGGCAGGACTTCGTGGCGTAGGTTCTGGGTAGGGCACGGATAGGCCGACTCACGGCACCAACGCGCTCGCCAGGAGGTCTGACATGGCGACGAACGATCCTTTCGGCGACTTTCGACGCCGACGAGGCAGCCTGTTCGACGAATTCTTCTCGGAGTTCTTCGACCGGCCATTCGGCACCGAGGGGCCCACGAGCCCTATCGGCACGCGAACCTCCGCGCCACCCGCGCGCCGGCCAGGCCAGTCGAGCAGGTGGACATCACGCAGTTCTTCTCGGACGCGACGCGCGAGCTTCTACAGCGCGCAGCGCAGCTGGCGCTCGACTGGGGCTCCCTCGATCTCGACACCGAGCACCTGCTGTGGGCGGCGATGCAGGACGACCTCGTTGCGCAGATAGTCCGCCACGCCGACGGTGATCCCGCCGCGATCGCGGCGCAGGTCGAAGACGAGGCGGAGCGCGGCGGACGGACGGACGTGGCGCCGACGCTCTCGCCCGAGGCCAAGGCCGCGCTGCTCCGGGCGTACGACGAGATGCGCGAACTGAACTCGTCGTATCTCGGACCCGAGCACGTGCTGCTCGCGCTGGCGCGGGACACGGAGTCCGACGCCGGGCGTCTGCTGGCGCGCTTCGGCCTGTCGCACACGGCGCTCCGCGGAGCCGTGATCCGCGGCGTCACGCAAACTGACGAGGGCGGGCGGCCCGCCAGCCAGACGAAGACGCTCGACGAGTACAGCCGCGACCTCACCGAAGCGGCCCGCCAGGGCAAGCTGGATCCGGTGATCGGGCGCGCCGACGAGATCGAAGAGACGATCGAGATCCTCTCCCGGCGCACGAAGAACAACCCGGTGCTGATCGGCGACCCCGGCGTGGGAAAGACGGCGATCGCGGAGGGCATCGCCCAGCGGATCGTCAACGATGAGGTGCCTGAGACGCTCGCGGGCAAGCGGCTGGTGGTCCTCGACCTGGCCGGCATGGTCGCGGGCACGAAGTACCGCGGCGAGTTCGAGGAGCGCCTCAAGTCGGTGATCGATGAGGTGACCGACCACGGCGACGACCTCATCCTGTTCATCGACGAGCTCCACACGGTCGTCGGAGCGGGGGCGGCCGAAGGCTCGATGGACGCTTCCAACATGTTGAAGCCGGCGCTGGCACGCGGCGACCTTCGCGTGATCGGCGCGACGACAATCGACGAGTACCGGCGCAACATCGAGAAGGACGCCGCGCTCGAGCGCCGCTTCCAGCCCGTGCTGATCGACGAGCCGTCGGTCGAGGAGACGATCGAGATCCTGAGCGGACTGCGCGACCGCTACGAGGCGTACCACCGCGTCCGGATCAGCCCGGAGGCCCTGGTGGCGGCGGCGGAGCTGTCGGACCGCTACATCACGGACCGCTTCCTTCCGGACAAGGCGATCGACCTGATCGACCAGGCCGCGGCGCGGGTGCGCCTCCGCGCGAAGACCAAGCCGGCGGACCGCCGCGCGCTCGAGGAGGACATGGCGCGCAACGAGCGTGAGCGCGATCAGGCCGTAGCAGGGGAGGACTACGAGCGGGCGAACACGCTGAAGGCGCAGATCGAGGAGCTACGCGAGTCGCTGGACGAGAGCCGCCCCGGCGGACGCGAGCGTGCCGCCGAGGTGCTCGCCGACGACATCGCCGAGGTCGTCTCGCGCCGGACCGGGATCCCGGTCTCACAGCTGACCCAGGAGGAGCGGGAGCGGCTGCTGGGCCTCGAGGCGCAAATCCACGAGCGCGTGGTCGGGCAGGACGAGGCCGTCGAGGCGGTCGCCCGCGCGGTGCGGCGCGCGCGCGCTGGGCTCGGCGATCCGAACCGGCCGGTCGGCTCGTTCCTATTCCTCGGGCCAACCGGAGTCGGCAAGACCGAGCTCGCACGGGCGCTCGCCGAAACGCTGTTCGGCGACGAGGACGCGATGGTCCGGTTCGACATGAGCGAGTTCCAGGAGCGCCACACCGTCTCACGCCTGGTCGGCGCGCCCCCGGGCTACGTCGGCTACGAGGATGCCGGTCAACTCACCGAGACCGTGCGCCGGCGTCCCTACTCGGTGCTGCTGCTCGACGAGATCGAGAAGTCCCACCCGGACGTGTTCAACATCCTCCTGCAGCTGCTCGATGACGGACGCCTCACCGACGGCCAGGGCCGCACCGTCGACTTCCGGCACACGGTCGTGATCATGACCTCAAACCTGGGGGCCGACCGCATCCAGGCGCACGCGCGGCGCAACGAGCCGTTCGAGCAGCTGAAGGACGAGCTGATGGACCTGCTGCGGCAGAGCTTCAGGCCCGAGCTGCTCAACCGGATCGACGAGATCATCGTGTTCCGCTCGCTTGACCGAGATCAGCTCATGCAGATCACGCGGCTACTGCTCGGCAGGGTCGCGCGGCGAATGCATGCCCAGGGCGCGGAGCTAGAGGTGTCGGACGAGGCGGTCCAGTACCTGGCGGACGCCGGCTTCGATCCACAGTACGGGGCGCGCCCGCTGCGGAGAGCCATCCAGCGGCTGTTGGAGGATGAGCTCTCGGAACGGCTGCTCGCGGGCGAGATCGAGCCCGGCCAGCGTGTGCGGGTCGACCTGCGTGACGGCCGGCTCAACGTGGAGGCGGTGCGCGAGGCGGTGGCGGCGGAAGAGGCGTCGGAAACCGGCGCCCGCGCCTGATGAGCTGACCGCACCTCAGTGACGTCGGACCACCGCGCCTGAGACGCCGGCTCCGCGCGGGCGCAAAGCGACGCGTCGAACAACCAAGGTCCCCTATTGGGTGTACGGTCGAGACGGGAGGCGTACCAATCGGACGCTTCTACACCGCTCGGTGGCCGCGAAGGCATCGTTCTTACGAAAGGCCTGACTTGCGACATCGAACGGTCTCCGTCCGGAGCTGCACGCTTCGGATCCTCTCTCTGACGGTGTGTTTCATGGCGCTCGTGGTGGTGCCGGCCGCGGCCCAGGCGCCGCCACCCGCAGAAACTCCGACGGTCATCACGGGCCCGGTGACCAACGTCACTTCGTCGGGCTGGACGGCCAACGCCACGGTCAACGCCAAGGGACGGACGGTCGACGTACGCTTTCAGGTTGGCTTGTTCTCAGACTTTCGGCGGGACGGCAACGCCGGGGCGAAGGCATTCGAATTCGCGTTCCCGACGAGGTTGCTCTGTCGCCAAGACACCGCGAGAATCGACGGCGGCTCTCAGCCCGAGCAGCCCGAGGTGCCCGCCTCCTGCGCTTACAAGCACGACGTCGGCGAAGATGCATTCCTGAAGGCTGCGGCGGTAGTCGACGGTCTTTCGACCATCTACTACCGGGCCATCGCGGTGTGGAACGACGGGACCCAGAACCCCGGGCAGAACTATCCGGAGCCCATCCCGACCGATCCGCCGGGGTCGCAGAACGGGACCAGGTTCGTCCTCGGCGAGGTCCGTTCGTTCGAGATACCGGACCTGCCGCCCGGCGGTATCTGCGCCAACACCGACGTCATCCCAGAGGGGAGGCTGAACATCGTGTTCGACCTTCTCGTCGCCCGGTGTGGCGGCGGCACTCCCGCAAAGGCGCTCCTTACCGCCCTCACCCCGATCGGACCGGCAGCGAAGCTCGGAGCGATCCTGGAGGCGGGGGCGTATCCCGCCACGTTCTTTGCGCCGGGCGGGGGCTCCGCGAAGATCGTCTGGACCGTACGCGCCGCGGCCAAGACGAAGCCGGTCGTCGTGGCGTCGGGCTCGACGAGCGGGCGTGAGGCGAGGGTAACCGTGATCAAGGTCCGCCTGACCAAGAAGGGCAAGGCGCTGTTCCGCAAGAGCAAGGTCAAGATCACCGCCACCGGATCGTTCGCCTCCGAAGGTGAGAAGACCACCAAGGTCAAGAGGTTCACGCTCAAGCGCTGACGGGGCGCATCTACTCAACGGCCCGACGCCAAGCCGGGCGCGTCAAGCTCCCCCGGAGTGCTCACGCGCTCTGTCCGATCTCGGCGGGCGTGCGCTCGGGGCGCATCGCGTACGAGGGGCGCCCCGGGTCGGGCTCGGCGATCGGGAAGCCGGTGAGCAGGAAGCGCGGCGGCGGCGGCCCGCCCCACTGGTTGATCGTCCCCGGGCCGCTCGGCCAGGTGCGGGGCTGGTAGTCCCCGACGGGAGGCATCTGCGCGAGGTCGGAGCAGAGCTCGATCATCGCGCCGTCGTTGTCGTGGAAGTACACGAACCGGTTGTTGCCGGGGCCGTGGCGCGACGGGCCCCAGATGAGGCGCTGTCCGCGCTGGCGCTTGAGGCGGTCGGCGACGCGCCCGGCGGCGTTCAGGTCCTCGATCGAGTAGGCGTAGTGCGAGAGCTCGTTCCGCGGCGCCAGGGTCAGGGCCATGCCGTGGTGGTCCGCGTCGCAATGCCACCAGCTGGCGAGTGCGCCCATGCGGTCGCTGAAGCGGAAGCCCAGGCCGTCGCTCAGGAAGCGCTCGAGGGGCTTGGGCCGCGGCGTCTTGATCGACGCGTGCTCGAACTTCAAAGGGCGGTCGCCGAGTTCCAGCACCTGGTCGGTTTCCATGCCGCAGAAGAGCTTGAAGACGTGTCCTCCGGGCGCGCTGACGCGAAGCGCGCGGTCGATGCCCGGCTCACCGTCGTAGACGTCGCCGAGCAATTCGCCACCGACCGCGGGCAGGCGGGCCCTGGCCGCGTCGAGGGTCGCGGGGTCGGGGACCTCGAGCGCGATGTGGTCGTAGCCGCGGCGAACCGGGTCCTCGATCAGGATCAGCTCGTGGTGGCGCTCGTTGCAGGTCAGGTAAGAGGCGCCGGCGACGCGCTCGGTCTCGACCATGCCGAGGATGTCGCGCTGGAACTCGACCGCGGCGTCCAGGTCGGGGACGCGCAGGGCGATATGTCCCATTCGGGTGACCACGTCAGTTGCCTTTCATCGATGGTTGGTCGGAGAGGAACGCGTCGAGCGTGCGCGGCGGGTGACCGGCGAGCTGCTCGACGGCCTTGGTCGGCGCGCCGTCGGCACCCGTCGCGAAGTAGGCGGCCATCCGCGTCGCGTGCTCGACCTCGAACGGCGACCCGCCGCGCCGGCGCAGCGTGCGCGCGGCGATGCGCAGCGGCACGTTGAAGTAGCGGGCGCCGGTGCGGCTCGCGACTTCGCCGAATGTCACGCCTTCCGGGCCGGTGAGCTGCCACGCCGTGTCGGGCAGGTGCGGGTTGCGCAGCGCGGCGACTGCGCAGTCGGCGACGTCGCGCGCGTCGACCATGGCGATCTTCGCGCGCCCCATCGGCGCGAGCAGCAGCCCGGCCTTCGGCCTCATGGTCAGCAGGTTCTGCATCACGAACGACGGCCTGAGGAAGCAGAAGCGGAGGCCGCTGTCCTCGATGCGCCGCTCGCTGCGCCAGTGCGCAACCGCGGTGCTGGTCGGGCCGTTGGGCCCGAGCGTGGGCGCTCCGCCCGAGACCTTCACGATGCGCCGCACCCCGACCGCGACGGCGGCGTCGACCGCCGCACGCTCGAGAAGGTCCTGGTCCGGGTGGTGCGGGGTCAGCAGGAAGAGCTGGTCGGCGTCATTCATGGCGCGCCGCAGTGCCGCGGGGTCGCGTAGATCGGCGTGCACTGCCGGAAGCGGGACCCGGGCGCGTGCGGGGTCTCGGACCAGCGCCCGCGCGGGCGTCCCGGCAGCCGCCAACCCGGCCGCCACGTGGCGGCCGATCGTGCCCGTGGCTCCGACGACGGCGATCACGCCGTCACCGCCACGCGCGTCGGCCGGGTGTGGGTACGCAGGCCCGCGCCGACTGTGGATCGCAGCGCAGCGACGGCGTCCGCCAGGTCGTCCTCGCCGCCGCACGCGAAGACGAAGCGGTCGGGCCGCAGCAGCGCCCAATCGGCGCCGTGATCGTCGAGCCACGGATCGCCCGGAAGGTCGATCGCGTGCAAGCCCGCCTCGCGCCACACCCGCCCCGCCGCCGGCGCGCTCGACACGGCCGCCCAGCCGGTGCCCAGCCGGTCGTCGAGGCGATCCGGCTGCGGGAACAGCGACCCGACGCCGCGGCGGAACGGCAGGCGGTGCGGCTGTGCCGCGAACGCGCCCGCCCCGCAAGTGGGCAGCGGCTTCGCGCGCTGCTCGATCCAGTCGAGGGCTCCGGTTCGCTCGAGTGTGTTGATGGCTGCGTCGCGCAGCATGCCGAGACGCCGTCGCCGGGTCTGGACGAGGCCGCCCCAGCGGATCGCGAAGTTCTGCATGCTGCGGACGTGCGGGCGGCGCTCGGCCTCGTAGGTGTCGAGGAGCCGCCCGGGCGCACCGTGCAGGACCGCGTCGAGCTTCCAGGCGAGATTGGCGACGTCGCGCGCCCCGGAGGAGAAGCCCTGCCCGGCGAACGGCGGCGTCACGTGCGCGGCGTCGCCGGCGAGCAGCACGCGCCCGGCGCGCCAGCGGGCCGCCGTCCGGGCGTGGAACGTGTAGACCACGGCGCGCTCGATCTCCACGCGCTCATCGGTGATCCACGGCGCCATCAGCTCGCGGATGCGGGAGTGCTGAAGGAACGGCTCGGGCCGCTCGCCCGGGTGGAGCATCCACTCCCAGCGATGCCGGCCGGGCGACATCGGCAGCGTCACTGCGGGCCGGCTCGTGTCACCGACGAAGTGCGGGTGGGGCGCCTTCGCCAGGGGCCGGTCGACCAGACCGTCGACGACGAGCCAGGGCTGCACGAAGGTGGATCCGCCGAACGGAATCCGCAGCCGGCCACGCACGGCACTGCGCGCGCCGTCGCAGCCGACCAGGTAGCGCGCTCGCAGCGGCCGCGCCCGGCCGCCGTTGACCGGCCGAACCCAAGCCGTCACGTGCTCCGCTGCTCGGTCGAGCACCTCGAGCCGCTCGCCCCAACGCAGCTCCACTGCGCCCCGGTCCTCGAGCGCCGCGACCATCGTGCGCTCCATCGACGGCTGGTGGATCGAGACGAGCGGCGGATGTCCCAGCTCGCCCTGCTCGGTCCTGAACACGCGCAGGGTGCGACCGCGCGCGGTGACGAAGCTGACGGCGCGCTGCTCCTGGGCGTCGGCCAGGACGGCCGCGTCGATACCGGCGGTCTGGAAGATCCGCAGCACCTCGTCGTCGACCACCGCGGCACGCGGAAGGTCGTAGGGCTCGTGCGCCTCCTCGACCGCGATCGTGCTGACGCCGAGGTCGCCGAGCAGCAGGGCGAGGAGCTGACCCACCGGGCCGAGCCCGCAGATCAGCACGTCGCAGTCGGTCATGAGAAGGGGCTGGCCGACGCGCTGATGCGGTTGGTGAGCGTGCCGATGCCGTCGATCTCGAGCTCCACGGTCTGGCCCGGCTTGACCCAGCGGTCGTGCTCGAGCCCGCAGCAGCCCGGCATCGTGCCGGTGGAGATCACGTCGCCGGCGTCGAGCTTCTCGCCTGCCGACGCGTAGGCCAGCATCGCGCCGAGTGTGTGCTGCGGGTTGGCGGTGGTCCCCTCGCACCACTGCTCGCGGTCGACGCGCACGCGGCCGCGCATGGCAGTCCAGTCGGGAACGGCGTCGGCGGTCACCACGTCGAAGCCGATCGAGTTGGCGAAGGTCTTGGCCTTGATGACGGGGCCGAAGATGTTGCGGCGGGCGTCGTCGGCCTGCACGTCGCGGGCGCTCCAGTCGTTCAGCACGAACCAGCCGCCGACCGCGTCGATCGCCTCCTCGGGCGTGGCGTCGACGAGCGGGCGGGCCAGCACGCACGCGAGCTCCAGCTCGAAGTCGAGGTACTTCGTGTGCGAGGGCCACCACATGTCCTGGCCGTCGGCGACCACCGACGTGTGGTTGGCGACGTAGAAGGTGGGAGCCTCGCGGAAGCGGTCGTTCGGCTTGAGCTTGGGGAACGGCTTGCCGGTGACGCGCTCGAAACCCGCGACGGCCTTCGCCATCGGAGCCGGGAAGAAGTTCTTGACGAGCATGCGGCTCGAGTCGATGACGTGCTGCTCCCAGAGCATGAACGCGCGCATCGAGCGCGGCCGGAAGGGCAGGACCGCCTCGGCCGGGTCGGCCGGCTCGGCGCCGGACAGGTCGACGCGACTTGTCGCCGTCGGCCAGGAACCCGAGCAGATCGCCGTCGTAGGGGAGGCGGACCCAACGCTGACGATCCGGGTCCTCGGCGATCAGTCCCGTGGCTGTGGTGCGCAGCTTCATGTGACGATCGTAACGCCTAACTGATAGAGTTGTCAACTATGAGCACAGTGTCAGGAACCGACAGGCGCGCGCGGCGGCGCGCGGAGACGCGGGGCCGTCTGATCGACGCCGCGCGGGTGACGTTCGCGCGGCAGGGGATCGACGCCACGCGAATCAACGAGATCACCGACGAGGCCGACGTCGGCTTCGGCTCCTTCTACAACTACTTCGACAGCAAGGAAGCGATCGTGGCGGCCGTCGTGGAGGAGGCCATCGAGGCCGCCGGGCAGGCGATCGATGCAGCCACCAGTGAGCTCGACGATCCGGCCGAGGTCGTCGCCGTCGCCCATCGGTCGCTGCTCCACCGCGCGGCCGAGGAGCCTGACTGGGGATGGCTGCTCATCCGCCTCGAGATCAGCCACGACCTGGCGTCCGCGGCCCTCGGCCCCTACGCCGCCCGCGACCTCGACCGGGGGATCGACGCCGGCCGGTTCCGGGTGGACGACCGAGACGTTGCTCTGATCGCGGCCGGCGGGGCGCTGCTCGGCATCATGCGCGCGGTGCTTCACGGACGCGCCGGCCCCGACGCGGCGGAGAAACATGCGGCGCTGGTCCTACGGATGTTCGGGCTCTCACCGAGCGAGTCCGCCGAGCTGGCCGTTCGGCCGCTTCCCGAGGTCACGCGCGCCTGAGCGCCGCGATCAACGAGCCGGCACGGCCTCCGCCGGGATGTGGGCCGCACCGCTCACCCGCTCGACCGTGATCGAGATCACCACCCGCCCGGCGGCGGCCAGTGCGTCGTCGCTCATCGGCTCCGGCGGCTCGGGCGTGCCGCTCATCCGCTGCGCGATCTTCGCCGTAGGCGCACCGATGTTCTCGGTGAGGATCTCGGCGCTGCCCGAGAAGGTGGCCGACGGGTAGGGCCGTTCGTGGCCCATGACGCAGAGCGACGCCCAACCGAATCGGCGGACGTCGCGGGCCTTGACCCTGTCGGCGAGCGTCGAGACGAGCAGCCGGTCGCCGTCGCGCACGTAGTAGACGAGGGATTGACGGGGCAGCCCGCGCGCGGTTGGCGTGGCGATCACGCCGACCGTGCCTTCGTCGAGGAACTTCCTGAGGTCGGGAGTCATGTTGGTCCTTTGCGGTGTCATCGTGGGAGTGAGCGAGAAAGAGGCGGCGGCACGCACATGCGCGCCACCGCCTCCACCCGCGGCTATGCGGAAGCGCCCGCCTTGGGTCGATGGAGCTTCGCCTTCAGCTCCTCGACCTTCGCGTGCGCCTTGTCCTTGTGCTCCGCGCGGCGAGCCGCCTGCAGCTCCTTGCGCGCCTCGCTCTTCGCCTTGCGCTGGGCCTCCTGCGCCGCGGCGATCTCCTCCTCGACCTCGCCGGCCGGCCGGCGCATGACCTCGCCACCCACGCGGGCCATCGCGGTGTCGATCACCTCGGAGCTCGCCTCGGTGACCTGCGCCAGGACCGCCGTGCGGTTAGGCCGAACCTGCTTCGAGATCTCGCCCAGGACCGACTCGGTCGTCTCGGCCTCGTCGATGTCGAACAACGATCCGACGAGCACGCCGGTCGCGCCGCCGAGCAGCACGCCGAGCGGGCCGCCGATGATTCCGACCAGCAGGCCGATCATGCCGCCGCTCGCGGTGCCTTCGTAGGGGACGTCGCCGACCTCGCTCTTGATCTCGACGCGGCCGTCCGCGTCGCGGGCGACCACAGCGGCACCCACGACCTTGATCTGGCCCTGCGTGTCGAGCTCCTTCAGATCGGTGAGCGCCTGGTAGGCGTTCTTGTCGTTCTCCGCGTCTTCGCCGAAGGTGACGACCAGGACGTTGTCGGGAGAGAGGTAGTTGGGGCTCATGGGACCCAGCCTTTCGTGTGGGGGTTTGACTGACACGGCAAGGCTCCCGCCGACCTATGTGATTGGGCGTCACAAACTTCGCGTGATTCGGTTGGCCGTAGCGGCCGTTTGTGGGAGAGTCGTCCTCAGTTGGCCCGCACTCAGCAGCAGTCCCGATCCTCCGTCGGGCGCTTCGTTGCCCGGCCCGTTCTCCTCGAGCGGTTGTCCGCGGCGGGTCCGGGCACCGTGACGCTGGTCTGCGCACCGGCCGGCAGCGGTAAGACCGTGCTGCTGCGCTCGTGGGCTGCCGAGCTGACCGAAGCCGTCGCCTGGGTGACGGTCGACCGCGACGAACGCGACGCGCAGCGCTTCTGGCTGCACGTGATCGACAGCCTCGCCGACGCGGTGGGAGACGATGTCGTCGAGCGCGTCAGCCCCGCTCCGAGCTTTGCGGGCTCAGCGGTGGTCGAACGTCTGGTCGACCAGCTCGAGCAGCTCGAGGAGCCGCTCGTGCTCGTGATCGACGACCTCCACGAGCTTCACTCGAGCGACGCGCTGGCCTGGCTGGAGTTGTTGCTGACGCGACGGCCGCCGCAACTGCAGTTGGTGCTCGCGACGCGCGAGGATCCGCCGCTGGGCCTGCACCGCCTTCGCGTCGCGGGCGACCTGACCGAGGTGCGCGCGCCGGACCTGCGTTTCTCCCGCGAGGAGACGCGGGAGTTGCTCCGCGCGAGCGGGATCACGCTCTCGGCTGGCGGCGTCCTCTCGTTGTACGAACGCACCGAGGGATGGGCGGCCGGACTGCGCCTGGCCACCATCTCGCTCGCCGCGAGCCCCGACCCGGAGCGGTTCGTCTCGGAGTTCTCGGGAAGCGAGCGGACCGTGGCGGGTTACCTCCTCGCCGAGGTACTCGAGCGCCAGCCGCCGGAGGTACGCGACCTGCTCCTGCGCACGTCGATCCTCGAGCGGGTGTGCGGCCCGCTGGCCGACGCGCTCACCGGTGGCGCAGGTGCGGAGGCGACCCTTCAGCGGCTCGAGGATCAGAGCGCATTCGTGACTGCGCTCGACGCGGGCCGCACCTGGTTCCGCTACCACCATCTGTTCGCCGACCTGCTGCGCCTCGAGTTGCGGCGCGCCGCACCGTCGAGGATCCCGTCGCTGCACAGCACCGCGGCTGCCTGGCACGAACTGCACGGCAATCTCGTCGAAGCCGTTCGCCACGCTCAAGCGGCCGGGGACTGGACGAGGGCGGGGCGGCTGCTCGTCGACAACTACCTCGCGCTGACCATGGCGGGCCGCGGTCAGACCCTGCACGTGCTGCTCGAGACGTTCCCGCCGGAAACCGGTCTCGACGACGGCAACATCGCGGCTGTGCTCGCGATCGACGCCATTCTGCAAGGCGTCCTCGACGAAGCCGTAGTCCACCTCGCCACCGCTCGGAGCCTCGCGGCCACGACACCGGCGGGACGGCGGCGGCGCTTCGACGTGTACCTGGCCGTGATCGGCCTCGAACTCGCCCGCAGGCGCGGCGACATCTCCAGGGCCGAGGGGGAGATGCGCGACCTGCAGGCGGCACTCGACGCCACGGCGGGGGAGCCCGAGCTGCCCGTGGGTGTGGAATACAGGGCGCTCGGGCTCATGAACCTCGGGCTCGCGGAGCTGTGGGCAGGGCGTCCCGACGTGGCTCGCGAGCACCTCGAGGACGGGCTCGCTCTCTCGCGCCGGATCGCGCGGCCCTTCATCGAGATCGGGTGCCTCGCGAACCTGGCGATCGCTGCTCCGCTGACCGGAGATCCTCTCCCCGTTGCGCTCGAGCTCAGCGAGCGCGCACTCGCAATCGCCGAGGAGCACGGCTGGGCGACGGAGTCCATGGCGACCGGTGCCTTCGCCATGGCCGGCATGGCTCTCGTCAGGATGGGCCGCTTCAGCGACGCGGAGCGCCATCTCGATCGCGCCGAAGAGTCGCTGCGCGCCGTCGCCGACCCGGGAACCGAGGCCCTGGTCCACCACGCCCGCGGCATGCTCCGTTTCGGTGAGGGCGGCTTCAGCGAGGCGCTGACGGAGTTCGCACGCGCTCGGGGACTGGAACGGCTGCTGGCCAGCGAGCACGTCTTCACGGTCGACGCCCGGGGCCGCGCGATTCAGGTACAGGTACGCATGGGCGACGCGGAGGCCGCCCAGCGGGCGCTCGCCGACCTGGAGCCGGACGACTGCGACCGCGCGGGCGTGCGCATCGCGATGGCTGCGCTGGAGCTCGAGCGGGGCGACCCGGAAGGAGCGCTCGAAGCGCTGACCCCGGTGATCGAGGGCGCATCGCCTGCGCTCCAGGACCGCTGGGCCCGCGTCGAGGCGCTGCTGCTCCAGGCAACCGCGCAGGACCACGTCGGGGATCGCCGCGCGGCCGAGGAGTCGCTGGAGGAGGCTCTCGAGCTCGCCGAGCCCGAGGGGTTGATCTTGCCCTTCATGGTCTGGCCGTGCAGCGAGCTGCTCGATCGCCACCCGAAGCACCAGACCGCGCACGGGTCACTGATCGCGACGATCCTCGACACGCTCGCAGGGGGCGCGGCGCCGAGGGCCGGGGCGCCTACGCCGCTGCGTGATGAGCTGAGCGAAGCCGAGTTGCGCGTCGTGAGATACCTGCCGAGCAACCTGACCGCCTCGGAGATCGCGTCCGAGCTGATCGTGTCCGCGAACACGGTCCGGACGCACATGCGCCACATCTACGCGAAGCTCGATGCGCACACACGGAGCGAGGCCGTTGCCCGCGCGCGCGAACTCGGGCTGGTCGCGCCTGGCGCCGTGCGGCGCTGAACCCGGGAGGACGCCGAGGGCGAGCGCCCAGCGCGCCCGCCCTCGGGTCCAGCCATCCGGCGTGGTAGTTCTCCTACAGCCGCTCGCGCAGGCCGCGAACCGCGAACGCCCGCGCGATCATCGTGATGCCCTGCATCAGCGCCCAGATGCCGGCGAAGACCAGCAGCACGTAGGCCTTGTGGATGAAGAACTGGCCCGAAGTCCAGAAGGCCAGCCCCGTCATCAGGATGCCGGAGATGAGCCCCAGCCACCAGAGCGGGTTGATCGCCCGCTCCAGGAACGAGCGGACCATCCACCAGACGCCGACGATCAGGAACAGGAACCCGAGCGTGTCAGCCAGCCCGGCGAAGGTGTCCGACGGGTTGGCGAAGCAGACGACGGCGGAAACCAGGAACAGCCCCCGAAGAGCGCCCAGGCCCAGCGCATCGGCAGGTCCAACCTCGCCATCGCGACGTTCTCGATGCCGATGGCCAGGAACAGGAGCCCGACGAGGATGCCGACGGTCGTCACCGACGCCTGGTCGAACTGCAGGATGACGAGCGACGCGGCGATCCATCCGATCCCGGCTACGAGCAAGAGCCACCAGTAATCGGTGATGCCGCGCGCGGTGTCGCGAACCGAGCCCAGGTGCGGCACCTCGAACTGCGGTGTGGTGGCGTGTTCGTTCATGATGACCTCCAAGGTGTTGGTTGCTTGTCGCGACCGATCCTCGGGGGCACATGTGTGACGCCGCGTCATGCGTATTGCGTGATTGGCGGCTTCAGAGCGTCTCGTGCAACTCGCGCATCTCGAACGCGCGCACGATGTTCGTGATCCCTTCGATCAGCTCCCAGATCCCGGCGAGGACGAGGAGGACGTAGGCCTTCTCGGCGAAGAGCTGACCCGCGGTCCAGAAGGCGAGCACTGTCATCAGCACCCCGGTGACGAGCCCGACCCACCAGTGCGGATTGACCGGCCGCTCCAGGAACGCTCGAATCAGCCACCAGATCCCCACGACCAGGAACAGGAACGCGAGCAGGTCCGCGATCGCGGCGAAGCTTCTCTCGGGATCGATGACGCACAACAGGCCGGCGACCAGGAACAACAGCCCGAACAGCGCCCACACCCAGCGGTAAGGCGGCTCGAAGCGCGCGAGGGCGATGTTCTCGAGCCCCGCGAGCATGAACATGACCCCGAAGAGGATCGCGACGCTTCTGACCGAGGCATGGTCGAACTGGAGGATGAGCAGCGCCACGACGACCCACCCCACGCCGGCGACGAGCCAGATCCACCAGTAGCCGGTGATCTCACGTGCGGCGTCTCTCTCAACATGTTCGGTCATGCGAGGGATCGTGGATGCGGACTGCATGAGCGGGCGTCACGCGTTTTGCGTGATCGTCCAAATCGCATGACGACCGCTCACCAACGTCACCGCGAAGCTGCGCGACGTTGTGATGGAGATCGTCCTCGCCCGCCCGGCCGACCGGGAACGCATAGAAGCCGCCGCCGCGTTACTGGGCGTGCCGCACGATGGACACCTCGCGGAGTCGCGCGAGCACCTGCATCCTTACGCTCACGTCGACGGCGAGCGGGTGTCCGTGCTGGCTTTCGTGGCGAACGATCTGAGGAAGCCCGAGGCCGTCCAGTTGGTGGCGACGCCACGCGGCTTGCTCGTGATCGCTGAAGAGCCGACGCTCGAGATCGTCCGCCGGGAGGTTGCTCCGTCGAGTGACGACGGGAGGGTCGCTCTCGCCGCGGTGCTGGTTCGGCTCGGTCGCGCGACCGGGGAAGCGCTCGACGAACTGGCGAGCACGGTCCGCGACGTCGCCGCGCGCGCGATGAGCTTCGCCTCCGCGCCCGAGCGCGGGGAGCTGACAGAGATACGCGCCGGCGTATTCATCGTGCAGCAACTGTCTGCCGCTCAGAAGTACCTGCTCGGCCCTGATGAAGACCTCGCGCAGAGCCTTCCGGCGGACGCGTGTCGTCCGCTGCGCAAAGCGCGCGCCGCGTTCGCCGACGCCGAAGCGACGGCCACGCGCCTCTACGCCACGGCGGGTGACGTGCTTTCGCAGCAGAGCGCGCTCGTGAATGAGCGCTTGACGCTCGTCGCCACCATCTTCCTGCCGCTGACCCTGAGCACGTCCTTCTTCGGCATGAACTTCGGCTGGATGACGGAGCGCATCGGGACGGCCTGGGCCTTCTTCGGGCTAGGCGTCGTCTTCCCCGTGGTCGTGATGGTCGGCACCGTCATGTTGATGGGGCGCCTGACCCGGCGGGGCCGGCCGCGCTCGGCTCTATGACATACTGCATAGTGCCATGGCCAAAGCCGAGCCCGGACCACGTGAGCGCATGATCGTCAGCACCGCGCTGCTGGTCAGCGAGCGCGGCGCGCGGGCGACGAGCATGGACGCGATGCTCGAGCACAGCGGGGCGCCGCGCGGCTCGGTGTATCACCACTTCCCGGGCGGCCGCGGAGCAGCTGCTGCGGGAGGCCACCGACTTCGCGGGCGAGTACGTCGCCGCGCGGCTGGAGCGCGACGGCGCCGACGACCGCTCGCGGCGCTCGACAGCCTGCTCGACGAGTACCGCGACGAACCTGATTCGGACGCGACTTCCGCGCCGGCTGTCCGGTGGTCGCGGTGGCGGTCGAGTCGGCCGAGGGCGGCCCCGACCTGACGCGACGAGGTCGTCGGCGCATTCGGCCGCTGGCAGGAGATCGCTCGCCGGGCATTTCGCGGCAGCCGGGATCGACCGGGCGCGCGCCGACGAGCTGGCGCTGCTCGTCATCGCCGCGTGCGAGGGCGCGCTGATCCTGAGCCGGGCCTACCGAGACGTCGCGCCGCTCGACACCGTGGCCGGCGAGATCCGCGGAACGCGTGCAAGCGCGAGCTCGCTCGCGCCGGGAAGGGAGCAGCATGACGACCCAGGTCACCGACTGGACGCCGACCGCCTGCATCCTCTGCGAGTGCAACTGCGGGATCGAGGTCCAGCTCGACGGGCGCACGCTCGACGCGCATCCGCGGCGACAAGGCGCATCCCGGGATCGCAGGGCTACACCTGCAACAAGGCGATGCGGCTGGACCACTACCAGAACGGCCGCCACCGGCTGACGATCGCCGATGCGGCGGCGCGCCGGACGGCAGCTACGAGGAGATCGACTGGGACACGGCGATCGCCGAGATCGCCGCCGGCTTCAAGACGGTCCGGGACGAGCACGGCGGCGAGTCGATCTTCTACTACGGCGGCGGCGGGCAGGGCAACCACCTCGGCGGCGCCTACAGCGGCGCGTTCCTGCGGGCGCTCGGGTCGCGCTACCGCTCGAGCGCGCTGGCCCAGGAGAAGACCGGCGAGGGCTGGGTCGAGCACTCGCTCTACGGCGAGCCACACGCGCGGCGAGTTCGAGCACGCCGAGGTCGCGGTCTTCGTCGGCAAGAACCCGTGGATGTCGCAGAGCTTCCCGCGCGCGCGGATCGTGCTGCGGGAGATCGCCAAGGACCCGGCGCGGTCGATGATCGTGATCGACCCGGTGGTCACCGACACCGCGAAGCTGGCCGACTTCCACCTGCGCGTCCGGCCCGGCACCGACGCCTGGTGCCTCGCGGCGATGGTCGGCGTGCTCGTGCAGGAGGACCTCGTCGACGACGAGTTCCTCGCCGCGCACGCGAACGGGGCCGACCGTCGTGCTCGCAGGCGCTTCGGCGACGTCGACGTGCCGGCCTACGCCGCGCACTGCGGTGTCGACGAGGAGCTGATCCGCGCCGCCGCGCGCCGGATCGCCGGCGCGGCGAGCGTCTCGGTGTTCGAGGACCTCGGCATCCAGCAGGGCCCGAACAGCACGCTGTGCTCCTACGTCAACCGAAGCTGCTCTGGATCCTGACCGGGAACTTCGGCAACCCGGGCGGGATGCACCTGCACACGTCGTTCGTGAACCTGTTCCGCGACCCGCGCGTGCGGCGGACGCCGGTGACGGGCGCAGCGGATCCTGGCCGGGCTCGTGCCCTGCAACGTGATCCCCGACGAGATCCTCACCGACCACCCGAACCGCTTCCGCGCGATGATCGTCGAGAGCGCCAACCCGGCGCACTCGCTCGCCGACTCGCAGCGCTTCGCCGAGGCGTTCGAGGCGCTCGACCTGATGGTGGTCATCGACGTCGCGATGACGGAGACGGCGCGCCACGCCGACTACGTGCTGCCC
Source organism: uncultured Actinomycetes bacterium (assembly GCA_963724205.1). Classification (GTDB taxonomy): domain Bacteria; phylum Actinomycetota; class Thermoleophilia; order Solirubrobacterales; family Thermoleophilaceae; genus CAVRTK01. Next base: position 1,229,000 of record CAVRTK010000001.1, read on the forward strand.
GCCGCCAGCCAGTACGAGAAGGCCGAGGCGACGTTCTTCAACTTCGAGTTCCCGCGACAACACGTTCCACCTGCGCCGCCCGCTGCTGGAGCCGCTTCCGGGGACGCTGCCCGAGGCGGAGATCTGGGCGCGCTTGATCCGCGCGCTCGACCTCGTCGACCACGAGGAGCTGGCGCCGCTGCACGCCGCCGCGCGCGAGGGGCGCGCAGGCCTACGCCGCGGCGCTTCGGCGAGGCGGCGACCGAGCAACCCGATGCTCGCCGGCTGGCCGCCGTTCGTCCTGTACGAGACGCTCGGCCCGACGCTGCCCGACGGGCTGGCCGCGGCCGCCGCGCTGTGGGGGCTCGCGCACCGCTGCGCGATGACCTACCCGGACGCGGTGCGCCGTGCCGGCCACGCCGACGGCAACGAGCTGTTCGACGCGATCCTCGCCTCGCCCTCCGGCGTCACGTTCACCCACGACGAGTACGGCGACGACTTCGCGCGAATCGTCCACGCCGACCGGCGGATCGCGCTCGAGCTGCCCGAGATGCTCGCCGAGCTCGAGGGCCTGAAGGCCGGGCCGGTCGGCCGAACGAGCGACCGAGCTGCCGATCGTGCTGTCGGTCGGCGAGCGCCGCTCGTTCACCGCCAACGACATCTTCCGCGACCCGTCCTGGCGAAAGCGCGACCCGGACGGGGCGCTGCGCGTGAGTCCCGAGGACGCGAGCGCGCATCGGGCTGGTCGACGGCGCACGGGCTCGGATCACCACTGCCCGCGGCGCGCCGAGGCGACGGTCGAGGTCAGCGACGCGATGCTCGCCGGCCACGCGTCCCTGCCCAACGGGTTCGGGCTCGACTACACCGACGAGGACGGCAAGACGGTCGTCGCCGGCGTCGCCCCCAACTCGCTCACCTCGTCCGACTGGCGCGACGAGTTCGCCGGCACGCCCTGGCACAAGCACGTGCCGGCCCGCATCGACCCGGTCCACCGATGAGCACCGTGCGACTGGAGCGGGACGGCGGCCTGGCCGTGCTGACGCTGGATAACCCGCCTCTGAACCAGATCAGCGAGCAGGTGGTGGACGATCTGAGCGACGTCGTCGCCGCCCTCGAGGCCGCCGACGACGTTCGCGCCCTGGTGGTGCGCGGCGCGGGTGACGTATTCAGCGCGGGTGCGGACGTCCGACTGTTCGCGGGCCGTAGCGCGGCGGAGATGCGGCCGCTGATCGAGCGGTTCCTGGACCTCGGCCGGCGGGTCGAGGCGCTCCCATTCCCCACGATGGCCGCGGTTCACGGCATGTGCGTGGCCGGCGGCCTGGAGCTCGCGCTGTTCCTCGACCTGATCTGGGCGGCCGAGGACACCAACCTCGGCCTGCTCGAGACCCGCCTGGGGATCGTGCCGCTCGCGGGCGGGGTCGAACGCGTCGCGGCGCGTGCCGGCGTGGGGCGGGCGCGTGCGATCGCGTTCAGCGGCAACCTCTTCCCGGCTGAGCAGTTCGAGTCCTGGGGCGTCGTCGACCGGGTACTGCCGGCCGACGAGCTGCAGCCGCAGGCCGAGAAGTTCGCCCACCGGCTCGCCGCCGGCCCGGCACGGGCGTTCGCCGCCGTCAAGCGGCTGTCCACCGCATATACAGAGGGCGGTGTCGCCGCGGCCGACGAGCGCCTGCTCGAGGACGCCGTGGGCCTCTTCGACACCGAGGACGCGCACAACGCGATCGAGTCGTTCCTCACGTCGGGGCCGGGCAAGGCCACCTTCGCCGGGCGCTGACCGCCCCGGCCTGCTGATCCGTAGGTCGCAGGTAGCGTCTGCCGGGGTTTTGGCGCAACGCATCAGCCGCGGTTAGGGTTGCGTCGTGAGTGCCGACGCCGAATCGTTTGCCGTCTTCGTGGCCGAGCGGGATCGCGGGACTCCATGGGTCACCGTGCAAGGCGACGTCGACATGCTCACCGCGCCGGATCTCGAGCAGGCACTGGACGATGTGCATCGGCGGTTTCGGCACGTCGCGACGTTGGACTTCGCGGGGCTGCGGTTCATCGATTCGAGCGGGCTGCGGGTGTTGCTGCTTGCCGCGCGGCGTGAGCATCGCGCCGGGCGCCGGCTTCGTGTGGTCAATGCGATCCCACAGGTGCGTCGCCTGTTCGGGCTGGTTGCGTTGGATAAGTCGCTGGATCTCTACACGAGTTCGAGCGCCGCGCAGCACGGCTGACCGAGCCGCCGACGGCTCAGGCCAGCCCCACACCCCAGCGCGCGACGAGTTCCTCGCCCGGCTCCAGCCGCACGAGGCCGTCCTGTGAGCGGAAGGCGTTGGACGGGCACGTCATCGGCTCGCACGCCAGGCCTTGCCGGCGGCGGTCGGGCTCGAGGGTGTCGCCGGTGAACAGCTCGACGAACGGATATGCCTCGTCCACCCACAGCGCCACGGTGGCGCCGTCGGGTCCGGTGAGCCGCGTCCACGCGCGCCCGCCGGCGTCGCGCTCGAGGTCACAGAAGGCGAAGTCGATCCTCTCGGCACCGAGGCGCCGCGGCGAGCGGTAGTCGTACTCCGTGCCCTCGACGGGCTGTCGTCCCGTGGGAAGCTGGCGGTCGTCATCGGTGACGATCCTGGTCCCAGCTCGCAGCTCGAGGGTGCAGTCGTCCAGCACCGCGCCCGCCCCGGGTGACAGATACGGGTGCTGGCCGGCGCCGACCGGGCACGGCCGATCCCCGTCGTTGGTCAGCGTCGTCGTCACGGTCAGCCCGTCGGCGCCGAGGGCATAGGCCACGCGCACGTCGAGCAGGTGCGGGTAGCCGGGCGAGCGGTGCAGACGGATCCCCATCGTCACGCGATCGGGCTTCTGCTCGACCGCCTCCCACGCGCACCAGCGCAGCAGGCCGTGGATGGCGTTGTTCTTCTCGGGCTCGCTCAGGTCGACCTGGAACTGCTCGCCGTCGAACTCGTAGGAGCCGTCCTCCAGCCGGTTGGGCCAGGGGATGAGCGGCGTCCCGCGGGCGCCGTCGCACATGACGTCTTCGGAGTAGGCGTCAAGTATGTCCCGGTCGCCGTGCGTGTGCGCGCGGATGCCGCCGCCCACCTCGACGATCACCGCCCGCTGGTCGCCCGCGGTGATCTCGAACTGCCGGCCCGACGGGAGGATCGTCACCGGTCGCTACGCGGCGAGCTCGTCGTCGATGATGTGCTGCACGGCGTTGATCAGGGCCAGGTGCGTGAACGCCTGGGGGAAGTTGCCCAGGTGCCGGTGCGACTCGGCCTCGATCTCCTCGCCGTAGAGGCCGAGCGGCGAAGCGAGCGAGAGCATCCGCTCGCACAGCGCGCGCGCTCGCGCCTTCTCCCCGATCTCGCTGAGCGCGGACACCAGCCAGAACGTGCAGATGGCGAACGTGCCCTCCTTGCCGCTCAGCCCGTCGTCGGTCTCGTCCACCTTGTAGCGGAGGACCAGGCCGTGCTCGGTGAGGTCGTCGGCGATGGCGAGCACGGTCTTGCGCAGGCGCTCGTCGTCCGGCGGGAGGAACTGCACGATCGGCATGAGCAGCAACGAGGCGTCCAGCGCGTCGGTGTCGTAGTGCTGGCGGAACACGCCCTGGTCGGACACTCCGCGCTCGAGGATCTCGTCGCGGATCGCGTCCGCGACCTGCCGCCAGTTCGCCGACAGGTCGGGATCGCCGTAGATCTCGGCCAGCTTCGCGCCGCGGTCCATCGCCACCCAGCACATGAGCTTCGAGCTCACGTAGTGCTGCGGCTCGCCGCGCGCCTCCCAGATGCCCTGGTCGGGGTTCGTCCAGATCTTCGACGCGCATGTGACCTGCGCCTCGACCAGCGGCCACAGGTCGTGCGGCATGTGGTTGCGCCGCTTGGTGTGGAGGTAGACCGAATCGACCACCGCGCCGTAGACGTCGTTCTGGCGCTGGCTGTAGGCGCCGTTGCCGATCCGCACCGGCCGCGAGTGGTCGTAGCCGCCCAGGTGGTCGAGTGTCTTCTCCGTCAGGTCGCGCTCGCCGTCGATGCCGTACATGATCTGCAGCGAGCCGTCTTCGTTGCGGCCGAGGTCGACGACGAACTGCATGAAGTCGTCGGCCTCCCAGTCGAGCCCGAGCGCGTGGAGTGCGTAGAGGGTGAACGTGGCGTCGCGCATCCAGGTGAAGCGGTAGTCCCAGTTGCGCTCCCCACCCGGCGTCTCGGGCAGCGACGTCGTCAGGGCCGCGACCAGCGCGCCGGTCGGCGCGTAGGTCAGGCCCTTGAGCGCCAGCGCCGAGCGCTGCAGGTAGCCCGACCACCGGTGGTCGGGGAACTCGCCATCGGCCAGCCACGTGCGCCAGTAGTGGAAGGTGTTGGACATCGATTCCTCGGCGTCCTCGATCGTGCGGACGATCTCCCCGTCCGCCGCCCACCCGAGGGCCACGAAGCAGCGATCCCCCTCCGACATCGTGTGGCGTGCGCGCACGCGCGAGGACTCGACGCCGAGCCGCAGGTCGCTGGCCAGGCGTATCTCCTGCTCACCGTCGGCTCCGTGCTGGCCGCGTACGTGTGCCACTCCTCCGTGCTCGTCTGCGGTCAGCTCCCAGACGCCGGGCTCGCGCGCGTAGTCGAACATCGGCTCGCACACGACCTCGAGCTCGACCGTCCCCTGCACGCATTCGACGATCCGGATCAGGGTCTGCTGCGAGGCCTGGTCGGTGGGCGGCCGCGTCTGGGGACCGGAATCGGCCCCGTCGCGCCACGGGCCGACCGCGAGGGCATCCCGGACGACCAGCCAGCCGCTCCTGGTCTTCCACGTCGTCTCGAGCACGTTGGTTCCCGGCAGGTAGCGCTGGGCGACCGGCACATAGACCCCGTAGGGACCCACCCGGAACTGGCCGGCGCTCCGGTCGAGCAGCGCCGTGAACACGCTCGGCGAGTCGAAGCGCGGTACGCACAGCCAGTCGATTGCACCATCGGGCCCCACCAGCGCGCCCGTGTGGCAGTCCGACAGGAACGCGTAGTCCGCGATCGGGGTGAAGCCCAGGTCCGCCGAGGCCGTGGGGTTGTCACTCATCGCAGTGGTCCTCGCTTGTGTGGACGGGCGCCTGCCAAGGCCGGGCACGATAACCGGGTCGGGGACGGACGGGCCGGACGTCACCTTTTGAGTGGTCGGTGTACCGTGCGCTGCTCGCCCCTGCCCCGTCCAGACCCGAGGGAACGAAGCCGTGAGCGACATGCAGGAAGCCACTGGCGGTTCGACGAATCACGGCGCCGTGGGCGTGGACGAGACACAGAACGCAAGCTCCTTCCGGGTGGTTGCGCCCCATGCCGCCACCGGCGACGCGATGGGGCCGCTCAAGGACCTGCCCGGCTACTGGCACGGCACCGGCTTCAACCTGATCGCACGCCCGCACCGCGGCAGCGACAGCGACGACGGGTTCTTCCTCGAGCTGAACATGCTCAATGAGTCGATCGAGTTCACGCCGATCGGCTCGCCCGTCATGAACCGGGGCAGCGCCCAGGACGACATCGCGCTGTTCGGGGTGACCTACCTACACCGCGTCACCGACCAGGCACATGGCGGCGCGCTCCACATCGAGCCCGGCGTGTGGCTGAGCATCCCACCCACGACCGACCCCCCGGCGGACGCGAGCGTCGCCCGCCTGGCGACGATCCCGCACGGGAACTCCGTCTGCGCGTTCGGCCCGGTCCAGGAGGTCGTCCCCGACGGGCCACCGGAGATCCCGCCGGCCAACACGGTGCCGTTCCCGATCGGCTCGGAGCCCCCGCCGCCGGGCACGAAGAACCCGTACAGGGCATACGACCTGAGCCAGGACGTGAAGTGCCGGACCCGTCCGCTGCCGGCCGGCCTGACCCAGGCGATGATCGACGATCCGATGGTCCTCATCCGCGGCGCCCTGGAGGGCCAGATGGTGACCCACGTCACCCGCCTGTTCGCGATGACCGGGCCGGAGGGCGGGATCGGCAACATCCCCTTCATCACCCAGAACGCGAACACGCTGGCCATGGAATCGGTCTGGGCGATCGAGCGGATCCAGCGCCCGCCCGACCCCGACTCGGACGATTCCGACGACTCGCCGAACGAGTTCCTGCAGCTCCAGTACTCGCAGACCGCGCTGCTCAACTTCGGCGGCATGTGCTGGCCCCACGTAACGGTGGGCACGCTCACCAAGGCGTTTTGACGCCGGTGGCCGTGGACCTGGTCGGAACCTGGAAGCTGGTCGCCTGGCGCAGGGTGGTGGACGACGGGACGGTCACGTACCCGCTGGGCGAGGACGCGCACGGCCTGCTCGTCTACACGGACAACGGGCGCATGATCGTGCAGCTGGCCGCGGCGAACCGGCCGCAGCTGGACACCACGGACGCCCTCGGCGGAGACGTTCAGGCGCGGGCGGACGCGTACTCGACCTGCCTGGCCTACTTCGGCACCTACGAGGTCGACGGCGACACGGTCATCCACCGCGTCGACTCGAGCCTGTTCCCAAACTGGTCCGGCGCCGAGCAGGCCCGGCCGTACACCTACGACGGGCACGAGCTGGTCCTGAGGACGCCGCCGGTGACCGGCCCGAACGGCACCGTGGTCAACGAGCTCGCGTGGGCGCGCGAGGACGCGTGATGGAGGAGCGGGCCAGCACGGTTCCTCGATCTGTCGGTCCTCCTGACCGGGTTCGGCCGGGTCCAGCTGCTCGGCACCGGCATGCTCGACGACTACCTGAGCGCGGTCGACGACGTGCTGCCCGCCGGCTTCCTCGACGAGGTCTTCGCGGCGTACGACGGGCTGCCGGAAGGCGACCGCGAGGCGGCGGCCGGCCCCGCGATCTTCGACGACCCCAAGCTCGGGCCGGTCGCGCGCAACCTGATCCTGCTCTGGTACTGCGGGACCTGGACCCAGCTGCCCGACGACTGGCGCGGCCTGCACGGGACGTCGCCGCTCGACACGCACCGGGTCGTGTCGCCCGCGTCCTACCTGGCGGGCCTGCAGTGGGTCGTCGCCGGGGCCCACCCGGTCGGCGCCCGGCAGCAGGGATACGGCGCATGGGCCGTCCCGCCGGAGGCGGTCGGCGGATGAGCGACCAGGAGCAGTACGACGCGGTCATCGTCGGCGGCGGCACGGCCGGCGCCCTGATCGCCAAGCGCCTGACGCACGCCAAGCTCCGCGTCCTCCTGCTCGAGGCCGGCCCGGGGACGCCGGCCGACTTCGACGGGTACACGAAGCACCTCGAGCACTTCTACGGGACGGCCGCCAAGGGCCCGGAGTCGCCGTGGCCTCCTTCGCCCAATGCGCCGCAGCCGGACACCGCCGACCTGCGCTCCGGCGACGGCTACTTCGTCCAGAACGGCCCGCAGAAGTACGCGAGCAGCTACACGCGCCTCCTCGGCGGGTCGACGCTGCACTGGCTCGGCGTGTCGCTGCGGATGCTTCCCGAGGACTTCAAGCTGCGCGCGCACCACGGCGTGGGCCGCGACTGGCCGCTCGACTACGCCGACCTCGAGCCCTACTACCGGCAGGCCGAGTTCGAGCTCGGCGTGGCCGCCGACGTGGCCGACCAGGCGCACCTCGGCGTCGAGTTCCCGCCCGGCTACGACTACCCGATGGAGCGCATCCCGCCGAGCTACTCGGACCAGGTGCTGGCCGAGTCGGTCGACGGCATGGAGGTCAAGCTCGGCGACGACAGCTTCGCCCTGAAGGTCCGCAACTACCCCGCCGCGCGCAACGGGATGCCGCGCGGCGACTACGAGCCGGTGGGCGCCGTGGACGAGCGCGTCGGCGGGCAGGCGCTCGCGCGTGACCTCGGCCAGCGCTGCGCCGGCAACACCGCGTGCACCCCGATCTGCCCGATCCAGGCGAAGTACAACGCCGGCGAAGACGCTTGCGCAGGCCGAGCGCGAGAGCCTCGAGGTCCTGACCCAGGCCGTCGCGTCCAGGATCAACGTGGACCCCGCCAGCGGCGAGGTGCAGAGCATCGACTACCAGCGCTACGACGACCCGGGCTCCTCCCGGCACACGGTCCACACGGCGCACGCGCGCGTCTACGTACTGGCGGCGCACGCCGTCGAGAACGCGAAGCTGATGCTCGCGTCGGGACTGGGCGCAGACGACGGCCTGCTCGGCAGGAACCTGATGGACCACCCGTGCCTGTACGCGTGGGGCCTGTCGCCCGTCCCGGTCGGGCCGTTTCGCGGTCCGCTGTCGACCTCGGGCATGGACGACCTGCGCGGCGGCGCGTTCCGGGCCGCCCACGCGGCGTTCCGGTTCGACATCGGCAACGACGGGTGGCGGGCGACCACCGCGGCACCCGAGACCACGGTGGCCGACGCGGTCACCAAGCGCAACCTGTTCGGGACCAAGCTGCACGAGCACCTGGCCGACACCCTGTCGCGCCAGGTCCGCATGTCGCTGGCCGTCGAGCAGCTGCCCTCGACCGCCAACCGGGTGAGCATCGACCCGCGCTACGTCGACGAGCTGGGCAACCCGCGTCCGGTCATCGACTACACGATCGACGACTACACCCTCGAGGGCATGGTCGCCGCCGCCGGGGTGGCCCGCGCGATGTTCGACCGTGCCGGGATCACCGACTGCACCAACCCGGACGAGGGCTCGTGGTTCCCGTCGGTCACCTACCGGGACCGCGAGCTCCACTACCACGGGATGGGGCACTTCGGCGGGACCCACCTCATGGGCGACCGGCCCGAGGACTCCGTGGTCGACGCCGACCAGCGCTCGTGGGAGCACCGCAACCTCTTCCTCGTGGGCTCTGGCAGCTGCCCCACGATGGGCACCTCGAATCCGACGCTGACGCTGGCCGCCCTGGCGTTGCGCACCGCCGAGCGCCTGGAAGCGAGCCTGGCCGCATGACCGTCGACCGGCTCAAGGAGCTGCTCGAGGCCGGGGTCAAGCTCGAGCTCTCGACGATCCCGCCGTACCTCTGTGCGCTGTACACGATCCACCAGGAGGGCAACGACGAGGCCAAGCTGGTGATCCGCTCGGTGGTCGTCGAGGAGATGCTGCACATGGTCCTCGCCGCCAACGTCCTGAACGCGATCGGCGGCGAGCCACGCATCGCCGGGCCCGAGCACACGCCGCGCTACCCGCACGAGCTTCCGGACGGGGTCGTGATCGACCTGCTGCCGTTCAGCCCGGCCGCCGTCGATGCCTTCCTGAAGGTCGAGAACCCGGAGCACCCCCACCAGGCACTCGACCCGGACCATCCGCTGCTGGCACAGCGCCGCCACGAGCCGCACGTCGCCCACGCCACCAAGGCGCTCGGGCGGCCCGGGACGATCGGGGCGTTCTACGCCGAGATCCAGGAGGGCCTGAAGGAGGTGGCCGGGGAGATCGGCGAGGAGCGGCTGTTCTCCGGCGACCCGGCGCGGCAGGTCGGTCGCGAGTACTACTACGCCGGCGGGGGCCGGCCGCTGGAGGTCAACGACCTGGCGTCGGCGGTTGCGGCGCTGGGGGAGATCGTCGAGCAGGGCGAGGGCGACATGGCGTCGATGTACGACGGCGACGGCGACCTGGCGCACTACTTCCGCTTCCAGCAGCTCAGCCACAACCGCGCCTACCAGGGGTCCGACGATCCGAAGGAGCCCACCGGCGCCCCGATGGGGGTCGACTACGACGCCGTCTACCCGATGCTCGCCAACCCCCGCAACCAGGACTACTCCGACCCCGACCTGCGGGCCGCTTCGGCCGCCGCCAACCGCACCTGGTCGAAGCTCCTGCTCCAGATCGAGGACGCGTTCAACGGCAACCCGCCCGCGCTCATCCCCGCGGTCCACAGCATGTTCACGCTGCGCGACCAGGCGCTGGTGCTCCTCGCCAACCCGCTTCCCGAGCACCCAGGCCGCAACGCCGGCCCGACCTTCGAGTGGAGCGCGCCATGATCTTCCCGCGCGGGGCCGCCAGCCGCACCGACCACGCCACCGCCTCCGACGTCGTCTACGACGCGGTCATCGTCGGCGCCGGCGTCAGCGGCGCGATCATGGCCAACGAGCTGAGCCGTGCCGGCAATCGGGTGCTCATCCTCGAAGCCGGCCCCGGGGACGACATCAGCCTCGAGGGATACGAGCAGTACCTGACCCGCTTCTACGAGGCGACCAACAAGGACAACCAGTCGCCGTATCCGGCGAACCCCAACGCGCCCATGCCCAGGAGCACCGAGGCGCGCAAGATCCCACCGGGCGAGACGGACTCCTCCGGCTACCTGGTGCAGACGGGCCCGTTCGCCAGCGACACCACCTACACCAGGGTCTTCGGCGGGACGACGATGCACTGGGAGGGCAAGACCCCGCGCATGCTGCCGGAGGACTTCGAGACGCGCACGCGGTTCGGCCAGGGCGAGGACTGGCCGGTCGGCTACGACGACCTGCAGCCGCACTACGAGCAGGCGGAGCGCGAGCTCGGGGTGTCGGCGGACGTAGAGGACCAGGCGTACCTGGGGATGACCTTCGACCCGGATTACGTCTTCCCGATGAAGGGGCTGCCGCTGTCGTACCTCGACAAGTCGGTGGCCAAGGGCGTCGACGGCATGAACGTCGAGCTGGGCGGCGAGGAGTATGCGCTCAAGGTGCGGCCGTTCCCGCAGGCGCGCAACGGCATCCCCAACCCGGACTACGACGGCGGCAAGGGCTTCTCTCCGGTCGGAGCGGTGAGCACGCACCAGGTCGACGTGGGCGGCCGCTGCCAGGGCAACATCAACTGCGTCCCCATCTGCCCGGTCCAGGCCAAGTACAACGCGGGCAAGACGCTGGCGCAGGCGTTCCAGACGGGCAAGGTCGACCTTCTGGCGCAGACGGTCGCCACCAAGGTCCACGTCGACCACGACACCGGCCGGGTGACGGAGATCGAGTACAAGACCTACAGCGACCCCGACTCGACGGAGCACGCGACCGGCACCGTGCGGGGACGCGTGTTCATCCTGGCCGCCAACGCGATCGAGAACGCCCGCCTGATGCTGGCCTCGGGCCTGAACGGCAGCAGCGGCCTGGTCGGTCGCAACCTGATGGACCACGCCTACCTGCTCACCTGGGCGTTGATGCCCGAGGTGTGCGGGACCATGCGTGGCAGCGTCTGCACCGGGGGGATATCCGACCTGCGCGGCGGCGAGTTCCGCAGCCGGCAGGCCGGCTTCGCCTTCGACATCCACAACGACGGGTGGGGCTGGGCGATCGGATCGCCGTACACCGACCTGCTCGGCTTCGTCGACTTTCAGAACAAGTTCGGGGCCGACCTGCGCCGCGACCTGGTCGATCAGATCACGCGGCAGCTCCAGTTCGCCCTCATGGTCGAGGTGATGCCCAACGAGAGCAACCGCGTGACCGTCGACCCGACCTACACGGATCAGCTCGGCAACATGCGGCCGGTGATCTCGTACCACGTCCCCGACTACACGCTGCGCGGCATCGCCTATGGTCGACAGCTGGCCCGCCGGATCTTCCAGCGCCTGGGCGCCGCCGACTACACGGTGTACGACTCGGAGGACTACGGCTACGTGACCTACGAGGGCCAGGGCTACGTCGTCCGCGGGGGCAACCACCTGGCCGGGACCCACATGATGGGCTCCGACCCGAGCCGCTCCGTGGTCGACCACGAGCAGCGGTCCTGGGACCACGAGAACCTCTACCTGGTCGGGGGCGGCAGCATGCCCTCGATCGGCACCTCCAACATCACGCTGACGATCGGCGCGCTCTGCTTCAAGAGCGCGAAGCACATCATCGAGCAGCTTCGCGAGGACGCGCGGCCGCAGCGGGTCGCGTGACCTCCAGATGCCCCTGACTCGGATTACGACGGTCGACACGCTGCACAGCTACCTGTACGCCGCACTGCAGCTCGAGCACGCGACGATCCCGCCATACCTGACGGCGCTGTACTCGATCCACCCCGACAAGAACTCGGACGCGTTCCACGTCATCCGCGTCGTCGCCGTGGAGGAGATGCTGCACCTGACCCTGGCCGCGAACGTCCTCAACGCCGTCGGCGGGAACGTCGATCTGACAGGGGCGGACTTCGTGCCGGCGTACCCGGCCTTCCTGCCGGACGGGGAGGACGACTTCCAGGTCGACCGCCAGGGGTTCTCCCGCGAGGCCATCGACACATTCCTGAAGATCGAGCGGCCGGACGGCGCGCCCGACGAGGAGTCGCGGTTGACGGAGCAGGACGGAGACGCCGCGCCGTCCCTGCTGGCCGCTCCTGAGGACGAGTCGCTGCGCTTCTTCAGCATCGGCGACTTCTACGAGGAGATCAGCCGCGGCCTGGAGTACCTCCACGGTGAGAAGACCAAGGCCGGCGAGACGCTGTTCGTAGGCGACCCCGCCCGGCAGGTCACGCCCGAGTACTACTACTCCGGTGGCGGTGAGATCGTCCCCGTGACCGACTTGGACTCCGCGCTCGAGGCGGTCCGCCTGATCGGCGAGCAGGGTGAGGGCCTGGGCGGCGGGATCTTCGACAACGAGGGCGAGCTGGCCCACTACTACCGGTTCAAGCAGCTGCTCCTGGGCCGGTATTACCAGGAGGGCGACAGGCCCGACGACCCGACCGGGCCGGCGCTGGACGTCGACTGGGATGCGGCGTACCCCGTCAAGAAGAACGCTTCGCTGGGCGACTATCCCGAGGGGTCCGAGCTGCACGCCGCCGCGGTCGAGTTCAACCAGCAGTACGCGAACTTCCTGAGCCTGCTCACCGCGGCGTACTCGGGACGGCCGGAGCTGCTCGTCGACGCGGTGGCGGAGATGTTCCGGATCAGGGACGGGATGACGAGCCTCATGCGCAACCCCATCCCGGGCGCGGACGGACTGACGGCCGCGCCGACGTTCGAGGTGGCCGGCGTCTCCGCGGAGGCGCGGACATGACCGACCGGGACCAGCTCCAGGCGTTCGTCGCGTTCTCCGCCGCGGTCACCGGGTTCAGCGAGTTCGAGCTTCAGGGATCCGGGCAGGCCGACGAGTTCCGGTCGACGGTCGCGGAGGTGGCGGGCGACGACGTGCTGGCCGAGCTGCTCGAGGCCTGGGCGCGCGTGGGCGACGAGTCGCAGGGCGAGAGCGCGCGGGTTCCGGACTTGCTGCGCCGCGACGTCTTCAGCGACCTGAAGCTCGGGCCCGTCGCGCGGAACGTCATCAAGCTCTGGTACGTCGGCATCTGGTACGAGCTGCCGCCGGAGTGGACCGACGAGTTCGGCGCGCGCGAGAAGAACACCACGTTCATGGTCTCGGCGTCCGCCTACACGGAGGGGATGCTCTGGCCCGCGATCGACGGGAACCCGCCGGGCGCCAAGGGCCCGGGCTACGGCTCGTGGACCGGGCCGCCGCGAATCCCGCGCGGCGCCCCGACCGACAACTGAGCCAAGGAGACGATCGGAACGATGAGCGATCAAGCGCCGACGCTGGACCCTGAGAAGGTCAAGCTCGGCATCACGCCGACACTGTGGTGGAACGACGACTTCCCCCTGATCGACGCCGGCATCACCTTCGGGCAGTGCGTGAGCGAGATGGCGCTGGCGGGGTTCCAGGGCTGCAGCATCGGCCACAAGTACCCGACCGACAGAGCCGTCCTCAAGCGCGAGCTCGACCTCCGCGGCCTGCAGGTCTCCGAGCCGTGGGCCAGCACGTTCTTCACGATCGAGGACATGGAGCAGCAGACGCTCAAGACGTTCCACGAGCAGCTCGAGCTGGTCCAGGCGATGGGCGGCACCGACATGGTCGTGGCCGAGCTCGGCGCGGCGGTGCACCAGCAGCCGGTTGCGCTGTTCGCGAACGCGCCCCAGCTCGACGACCGGCAGTGGGAGGCGCTCACCACGGGCCTCAACCGGCTCGGAGAGATCGCGAACTCCGAGGGCATGCAGCTCTGCTACCACCACCACATGGGGACCGGCGTGATGATGCGCCCGGCGCTCGACCGGCTCATGGAGTCCACCGACCCGAGCCTCGTCCACCTGCTCCTGGATACCGGCCACCTGGCGTTTGCCGGCGAGGACCCGCTCTCGGCCGCCGAGACGTACGGGGACCGGATCAAGCACATCCACCTCAAGGACGTTCGCCTGGACGTGGCCAAGCGCGTCCGGGAGGAGAACCTGTCGTTCCAGGACGGGATCGAGGCCGGCGTCTTCACCGTCCCCGGCGACGGCGACCTGGACCTGGCCCCGGTGCTCGAGGCGCTCGGCCGTCACGGCTTCGAGGGCTGGCTGGTCGTCGAGGCCGAGCAGAATCCCGCGAAGGCGCACCCGCTCGAGCACGCGCTGATGGCGCGGAAGTGGCTCCGCGAGGTCCTCGGGTGGTGACATGAGCGCCCTGAGCACGGGCGACGCCTACTTCAGCTTCTTCATGTTCACGGTCGACCTGCGGCCGGACGATCCGGCGTACCGGCAGGTGATCATCGGGCACATCAAGGAGCTGACGGCGATGGGCTACGCCGGCTTCGACGTCCCGATCGCTCCCGGCGACACGACCGATCACGACCGGGAGGTCGAGAGCTACCGCGAGTTCAAGCGCGCCCTGGACGATGCCGGCCTGGCCGGCGTGGGGTTCACCACCAACGTGGCGGCCACCAGCCGGTTCGATCCGACCTCCGCCGATTCCGGACAGCGTGACGCCGCCCTGGCCTACCTCAAGTCGCGGGTCGACATCACCGCCGCGCTCGGAGCCGACATCATGGCCGGGCCGATCGTCTTCCCCTACAACGCGTTCCCGGTCACCGACTCGGGGGAGCCGATCTGGAGCAACGCGCTGGCGGAATGGCTCGCGCCGGGCTACCGGCGCGCCCAGCCCGTGCTGAACGAGCTGGGCGATTACGCACAGAGCAAGAACGTGAAGATCGCCATCGAGCCCGTGGACCATTGGGAGCAGCCGGCGCCCAACACGGTCGAGGACGTGCTCGACTTCCTCGAGGGCGTGCCGAGCCGGCAGATCGGCGTCTGCGTGGACAGCGCGCACGTGATGCTGGGCGGCGGTGGGCCGGAGTCGTATGCCGCGCAGATGGCGCGCGCCGCGCGGGAGGGCCGCCTGACCTACGTTCACGTGTCCCCACCGGACCGCGGAGCCTTCCGCGACAGCTGGATCCCGTGGAAGGAGTTCTTCGCACCGATCGTCCCCAGCTACGACGGGCCTCTGCTGATCGAGACCTTCAACGCGATTGCCCCGTTCCTCAGCCCCCTTCACATCACCCGGCGGAAGTTCTGGGTGCGCGGCGAGGACCCGGAGGATCCGGGGACGCCGGACGCCTACACGGTCGCTCGCGAAGCGCTCGCGACGATGCGCCAGGAGCTACGCGAGCTCGTCGCCTCGTGAGCGAGGAGCGAAGCGCACGCGGCCACGAGCTGTTCGGCATCGAACGGCTGAACGCGCTCAGTGACGGCCTGTTCGCGATCGTCCTGACGCTGCTGGTCCTGGATCTGAAGCTGCCCGAGACGGAGAACCCCACGCAGATCCTGGACGACCTGGGCGACGACTACCACACGTTCGTCGCCTGGCTGATCAGCTTCGTCGTCATCGCCCGCTTCTGGGTCATCCATCACGCCATCACCGCGCGCATGATCCGCTGCCACGTCGGGACGATCACGCTCAACTTCCTCGTCCTTGCGTTCGTTTCGCTGATGCCGTTCACCGCGTCGCTGATCGGGTCGTACGAGATCGGCGAGCCGTGGTCGACCGTGTTCTTCGCGACCAACCTGGGCCTCGTGAGCATCGGACTTGGCCTCCTCGCCTGGCACGTGTCGCTCGAGCCGAACCTCCTGCGCCCCGACACGGAGGAGGGCGCGCTGGACTGGCACCGGACTCACCACCTGTTGGTGCTGCCCGCGGTGGCGATCGCGGCGGTGGGCCTGGCCTTCGTCGAGCCCTGGGTGGCAATCGGCATCATTCTCGCCGAGTTCGGCGTGGTGGTGGCGGCGGGCGTCCGGCGGGTGTGACCCGAAGAAGGCCGAAGCCGGCGTAACGGCCGGACCGGCAGCGATGATTGGGCTGTGGAGGACACCAAGCGCAACGGGCTGGTCGTCGCCGCTGCCGCCGCGGCGCCGTTCTGCGTGGCCGCGGCGCTGTTCAGGCCCGACGCCGCGGGCGTTGACGGGCCCGAGCTGTGGCCCTGCCCATTCCGGTCGCTCACCGGCCTGCCGTGCCCGCTCTGCGGCGCGACGCGCTCGGTCGCGCTGTTCGCGCACGGCGACCACCGGTTTCTGGACTACAACCCGTGGTGGGTCGTCGTGCTGCTCGCCGCACTGGCGGGCGGCGTGGTCGTCGCGGTGGCCGGCCGGCGGCCGGCGCTCGCCGCCGCCATTTCACGCGCGAGGGTGCCGGCGCTCCTGACGACGCTTGCTGTCGGCTGGGTCGCCGCGCTCGCGAACGCGCAGGCGATTACCGGCTGACCGCCGAGTGCCCTAGTAGGTATCCGCGTTGAACTCGAAGTTGCCGGTGGCCGCGGAGATGATGAAGAAGAGGATCCCGAGCGCCAGCAGGACGCAGCCGATGATGCCGAGGATCCGCGCGGTGTTCATCGTGCCGTTCAGCGGACGACCGGTGCGCTCGGCCTCCTTCTTGGCGCTGTTGCCCATGATGAACGCGGCGACGCCGGCCGGTGCGCAGCAGACGATCCCGACAATTCCGAGGACCAGCGCGAGGGTGGCGTTGTCGGAGCCGACCTCCCCGCCTCCCGGCGGCGGGTACTGGGGTGGGCCGCCGTACTGGGGCTGGCCGTAGGGCTGCTGGCCGCCGTACGGAGGCTGATTGCCGTACGGAGGCTGATTGCCGTACGGAGGCTGATCGCCCGGAGGCGGCGGGGGCGGCGGCGGCGGGTAGTTCATAGCGCGCGGAAACGTACGCGGCGGGGCGGACGTCGTTGCGCGAATGGCACGCCACGCTGGGCCGACGAAGCAGGGGGCCCTCGCGCGAGGGCCCCTGCTTCGTGCGTGCTCCGGTCGATCAGCTGCTCTTAACTCGTAGCTCCGGTGCTGTCGTTCGAGCCGGTGCTGTCGGGCCGATCGGGACAGTCGCGGCCGTCCCCGTCGGCGACACCGTTGGCGTCGTCGTCGGTGTCGGCGGCGTCGCGCGTGCCGTCCGCGTCGTCGTCGGTGTCGGCGGAGTTCCGCAGGCCGTCGCCGTCGATGTCGCCGTCGCGCGTGTTGGAGGCGCTGTCGCCGTCGACATTGCGGTCACTCGCGTTGCGGACGGCGTCACCGTCGACGTTGCGGTCGCGGCCATTGCGGACGCCGTCGCCGTCGACGTCGCGATCGCGGACGTTCGCGATTCCGTCGCCATCGGTGTCGCTCGCGGTGGATGCTGCCACCGCCGTTCCGGTAGCACCGAGCGCCATCGCGCAAGCGGCCGCCAGTGCGACGTTCCGTAGCCTCGTGCTGGTCATGGTGGGCTCCTTCCTGGTGTCCGAGCATCCGCCTGGGACGCTCGCGGTTAGGGGAACGACACTCGGCGCGGGCGAGCGTTAGGTGGTTCCTTCAACCGGACGCTCGGCACGCCGCCGGCGCGAACGCGAGACACTTCCGCCGATGGCATCCAGGGAGCGGCATCCGCGGCCGCAGGGCAGCGGCCTTCGCGCGTCGGACGCGGATCGCGAACGGGTTGTCGCGCGGCTGCGTGAGCACTACGAGGTCGGGCGCCTGTCCGACGACGAGCTGTCCGACCGCGTCGAGGCCGCCTACGCCGCGCGGACGGACGCGGAGCTCGACGCGCTGACCGCCGATCTGCCGTCGCCCCACCAGCCTGCGCCGCGCCGCCGCCGGCGCCGCAGCGGTGGCGCGCTCGGAGCGAGCGTCCGCATCCATTTCGCGATCTACGCGGTCGTGAACCTCTTGCTGATCGGGATCTGGGCGGCGAGCGGCGGCGGCTACTTCTGGCCGATCTGGCCGATCCTCGGCTGGGGAATCGGCCTCGGCGTCCACGCGGCGCCGCTGCTGGCGCTGGGTGGGCGCCCGCCGCGCCGCGAGCTGTCAGCCCCTGACCTCACCCGGCAGCCGATCCCGGCACCGCCGGCCGACACGTCGGTCGACGAGGTGGCGGCTCGGGTCGCCTCGGAGCGCCCGAGCCTGCGCCCGGCCGCGGCCCCCGACGGGACGGTGACGATCCTGTTCACCGACATCGAGGGCTCGACCGCGCTCAACGAGCGGCTCCGCGACGTGCGCTGGCTCGAGCTGCTCCGCGCCCACAACCGGCTCGTGCGCGAGCAGGTCCAGGCGTGCCAGGGGTTCGAGGTCAAGGCGCAGGGCGACGGTTTCATGATCGCCTTCGCGAGCGCGCGTCGGGCGATCGAGTGCGCACGCGCGATTCAGGACACCATGGAGCGGGAGCTCGGCGACCATCCCGACGGGCCTGTCCGCGTGCGCATCGGCCTCCATACGGGCGAGGCGATCCGCGAGGAGGCCGACTTCTACGGCAGGAACGTCGTCGTCGCGGCGCGCATAGCCGACGAGGCGCGCGGCGGCGAGATCCTCGCGTCGGCGGTGGTGAAGGAGCTGGCCGAGAGCGCGGGCGACGTCGACTTCGCGGAGCCGCGCGAGGTCGAGCTGGCCGGGCTTGCCGGCAAGCACGCCGTCTACAAGGTCGTCTAGGCAGACGACATCGGCGCCGTCGAATTCACTCGCACTCGTCCCGCATGCCGAACGAAACCGTCCGCCGATACGGCGCGCTGCGCCCTCGTACGCGAACGATCAGGTCCACGCACGCCGGGCGGGCGAGGATGAACCCGCCGTTGAAGCCCGTGGACCCACCGACGACGCCGTCATAGGCGAACGCGGGCTCGTCACGGCCGCAAGCCTTGAAGCGCACGGTCCCGTGCGCGTCGTCGACGCGCTTCAGGGACGTCGTCCGCGCGTAAGTCAGTCCAGCGACGCCCCGGTCCTCGGGCGCTATCGACACGGAGACGACCCTGTCGGCGCGGACACTTGCGCCCGCCTTGTAGAGGTAGACCCTTTGCCCCGGTTGCGTGAGCTCGGCCGCCCCGGCGGCGCGCTGTAGCCCGCGGAACGCCACAGGTCCGAGGACGACGTCGCCGCGCATGCGGAATGGAGTGGGCTTGTCACCTTCGACGCGCGTCTGACAGCCGCGCGTTGCGACCTTCGCTGCGCTCGTGGCCGACGAAACGGTCACCGCCAAGCCGGCGGCAACGACTGCGACGGCTCCAAAGCGCCAGCGCATGGGTCCACTCTAAGCCCTTCTATAGCTGAGGAACGACGTCGCGCGTGAACAGCTCGACCTGCTCGGGTGAAGCATCGACCGGCCAGAAGACGAGCGTGTCGAAACCATCGCCGGCGAAGCCGGAGAGCGTCTCGACCCACCAGTCGGGCGGTCCGGCGAGCGGCTCGCCGGCGAGGTACCCGACGGGCAGTTCCGATCGGGCCGGCGGCGGTGCGTCCCCGATCACGCCCTGGAGGTTGAGGATCCGGCGGATCGATCGCGGATCGCGGCCGGCCTTCTCGGCGGCCGCGTCGATCTGCTTGTGAGCAGTGCGCATCTCCTCTCGCGAGAGCACGCCCAGCGACGGCAGCCACCCGTCCGCCTTGCGCCCGACGAGCCGCAGCATCCGCGGCTTGAACGCTCCCACCCAGATCCCGATCGGATGCGCCGGCCGCGGGCCGGGGCGCGCGTCCTCCAGGCGATAGTGCTTCCCGTCGAACGACACCGAGCGCTCGTCCGACCACAGCAGCCTGAGTACGTCGATCGCCTCGTCGAGCGCTTCCACGGACTCCCCCGGCGTTCGCCGCGGACCGCCGAAGCCGGCGATGATGTCCGGCAGGCCCCCGGCGCCCAGCCCGAGCTCGAAGCGGCCGCCGCTGAGGACGTCGAGCGACGCGGCCGCCTTCGCCATCACCGCGGGCGGTCGCAGCGGCAGGTTGGCGACGTCGGTGAAGAGCGAGACGCGCTTCGTCTCGGCGAGCAGCGTCGCGATGAGCGACCAGGTGTCGAGGAAGTGGCGCTGGTAGGGGTGATCCTGAATCCCGACCAGGTCGAGGCCCGCTTCGTCGGCAGTCCGTACGAGGTCGCGGACGCGGTCGAGCTTGTCGGTGGCCGGCACGACCGAGATCCCGAAACGGAGGGGAGGCGCGGAGTCCTGCACTGCCATGAGACGAACCTACCGGCGCAGCTCGATGGAGTCGAGGTAGCAGCGACGGACGCGAGACGGAGCCAAGACGCGCCCCTGAGACGTTGTCGTCGTTCACCTCTACACCGGCCCCCGGAGGCACGATGGCAACACTCCAGATCGATCCGCGCACCGCTATGCACGTCGAAACCCGCGGAGACGGACCCGATGTCCTGTTGATCGCCGGGCTCACCGACCCGGCCGAGGCCTGGTCGTTTCAGCTCGACGGCTTGTCCGGCCGCTATCGGGTCACCGCCTACGACAACCGCGGCACGGGCCGGACGCCGCTGCGCGAGGACGATCCGCTCACGATCGCGACGATGGCCGACGATGCGGCTGCGGTCATCCGCGGCATCGGGGCCGAGTCCGCCCACGTCTGTGGATTCTCCGGCGGCAGCGTCATCGCTCAGGAGCTTGCGCTTCGCCATCCGGACACGGTCCGCAGCCTGGTCATGATGAGCACGTGGGCTCGCCCTGAGCCCCTGTCCCGGGCGACGCTGCGCGCGTGGCGCCGGCTTGCCACGAGCGCGACCGACGAGCGCGCGATGCTCGAGGACTTCTTCATCTGGATCTACACGGCGCGCGCGCACGCGAACGGGTTCGTCGACCAGGTGATCGAGGAGGCTCTCGAGTTCGAACACCCGCAGTCGACCGAGGACTTCCTGCGTCAGCTCGACGCGTTCGGAGCTCACGACAGCTACGACCGACTGCCGCTGATCCAGGCGCCGACGCTCGTGCTCGCGGGCTCGGAGGACATCGGCATGCCGTCGCGGCTCGGCCGCACGGTCGCCGAGCGGATCCCGGGCGCCGAGTTCCAGCTGATGGAGGGCGAGGCACACCAGCCGTTCCAGGAGTCGCCCGACGACTTCAACGCACGGGTCGAGGGGTTCTGGCAGCGCGTCGACGCGGCCACGACAGGCGCCGCGGACGTGGTGGCCTCAGCCTGAGCCCTCACCGAGCCAGCACCCGTCGTCGTAGCGAGCGGGTGACGCATCGATGCGCTTGAAGTCGGGGCGGTCCTCGGCGATCAAATCGGTGAGGGATAGGCGGATACGGCGGAGCATGTCGGTCACGGTGTTTCCTGTTCCTCGGGGCGTGGGGGGTGACAGGAATCGTGCCGCGGCGCGAGCGGCTGGGGAAGGGGGTCAGACCCCAGGAAGCACGGGCGGGCAAACCCCCCGTTTGTCGCGCCTCCCTTGGCGGTACATGCGCTACGACACCTACCTGGAGGTACGCGTGGCACAGTCAAAGGCCGATCGGTCCGCCGCCGCGAAGAAGGCGGCGGCCACCCGCAAACGCAACCAGCAGCGGACCACGTCGTCCGCGGCGGGGAAGAAGGCCGCGTCCACGCGGCAGGCGAACGAAGCGCGCGACGCCGCCGGCGACGCCCGCAAGGCCGCGCGTGGTGCCGCCACCGGCCTCAAGTCCGCCGCGAAGGCGGCCGGCGAGGCGGTCAAGAAGGCGAGCAAGTCCGCGGTCAGTCGCGCGGGTGCGGACACGGCGGCGACCAAGCCGGCGGCGAAGCGGGCGACCAAGCCGGCGGCGAAGCGGGCGACGACCAAACGCACCACTTCCGCGCGCTCCAAGAGCACCGGCACAGCCGCGCGCAAGCCGGCCGCACGAGGTACGCGCAAGAAGTAGCCGGCGCCGGGCCTACCGCGCGCCGCGGCGCGGGGCATATAGACGGACGGTCGCGGCCTTGCCCTTGAGCGGCACGGCCGACCGCTGCTCGAAGTCGCTTCCGTCGGCGCCGATGGCGCGCAGTGTCGTCTCGGTGATCAGGACGTCGTCGCCGGTCACTCGCGTGGCTGCCTCGACGCGGGCGGCCGTGTTCACCGGATCTCCGATCACCGTGAAGTCGCGGCGCTCCGGCGCGCCGATCGTGCCGACCACGACGCGGCCCGAGTTGACCCCGGCCCCGATCCGCAGCTCGCCGGCCGCGCCGTCGCGGACCAGCTCTGCGATCTCGCGCGCGGCCGCGACCGCGCGTGAGGCATGGTCGGAGCGGCGCTCGGGAGCTCCGAACACGGCCAGCAGCCCATCGCCGATGAAACTGTTGGCATGCCCTCCGTGGCGGAGGATCACCGGGACGATCGCCTCGTAGAGCTGGTTCAGGCTCGCGACGACCTCGTGCGCGTCGGCGCTCTCGGCGAACGCGGTGAACCCGCGCACGTCGAGGAACAGGACCGAGACGTCGAGCTCCTCGCCGTGCAGGTCCGTGCCCTCCGCGAGGACCCGCTCGATCAGCGCCGGGTCGACGAAGGTGCCGAACGCCTCACGCAGTCGCTCGCGCTCGTCGAGCCCGGCGACCATGGCGTTGAAGGATGCCGACAGCTCGCCCGTCTCATCGGTGCTGACCACTGGCACGCGCACGGCCAGATCGCCGGCGCCGACTCTGCGGGTGGCGTCGCGGAGATCGATGATCGGTGCCGACACGGCATCGGCGAGCACGAGGCTGAGCCAGATCGAGACTGCCGCAGTGACGACGATCGCGACGATGCCGGCCAGTCCGATCGTGTCGAGGTCGCGAGTGTCCTCGGTCAGCAGCCCCGCGACGATGACGCCCGCGCCCCAGTTGATCATCGGCACCGTGGCCAGCAAGCGCCGGTGCATGGAGCCCCACGCGAAGTCGGCAGGCGCGGCCGCCGGCAGGCTCTCGCCGATCGCCTCGAGCACCGGTCGCATCGAGAGCTCGAGCGCCACATTGCGCAGGATCGCCGAGGACAGGAACAGCAGGTAGGACACCGGGAACAGCAGCGCCGCCTCGTAGGCGGGGAGGTCGAGCTGTGCGGCCAGCAGGAGGCTCACGGCCGCGGTCCCGAGAGCCCCGATCGCATACAGGCTCGGACGACGCAGAAGCGACAGGGGCAGGCGTGCCGCAGCCGACCATGCCTGCGCGGCGGCTTCGTCGCCGCGATCGCCCGCGAGCCACGTTCGGACCGGCGCGGCGGCACGCCTCAGGTAGACGCCCGCCACCAGGGCCTCGACGACGTACCACGCGACCGAACAGGCGGCGAACAACGCCAGCTCGCCGCCGCGCATGTCGACGTAGAGCACCAGCGTGACGACGCCGAATCCGGCGACGACGACTCCGTTGAAGACGGTTGCCGCGACCAGCGCCCCGATGTATCGCGCGCCGGTGCGGCGGTAGAAGACGCGCGGCAGTCCCTCGAAGATCCCTCGGCGACGGCCCCGCCTCGTCATCGCGTCCGATTCTCCCATTCGAGTGCGCCCCGCCTTTCGCTTGTACGGCTGTGGCGGCGCGCGCTAGCCACTCGACCATGTGTGAGGGGCGGGGGACACCGGGTACGGCTCGTTAGATGGCATCCCGTGAATTGCCCCTGCTCCGATGGCTGAGATCAAGGCCGGAGCTGCTCGACCCGGGAAGCCGCGCGGGGGTTGTCACCGCCGCAGGCTCGTGGTCGCTCGACTCGGCGCGCGGCGGTTTCAGCAGGCTGCGCTCCGCGCTGCTGCCGATCGCCCAGACCGCTCTCGCGGCGGGGCTCGCCTGGCTGATCGCCAGCGAGATCCTCGGCCACCCGCGCCCGTTCTTCGCCGCGGTCGCGGCGATCATCGCGCTCGGGGTCATGCGCGGTCAGCGAGCGCGGAGGGCCATCGAGATGTTGCTCGGGGTGGCCCTCGGCGTCGGCCTCGCCGACCTGCTGCTGCACACGACGGGACGCGGCGTCGTCGCGCTCGTGCTGGCGGTGATGCTGGCGATGGGCGCGGCCGTACTGCTCAACGTCGGGCAGGTGACCCTGACCGAGGCTGCCGTGTCGGCGGCGCTGGTCGCGACCGTCGCCCCCACCGCGCAAGGCTTCCCGCCCACCCGGTTTGTCGACGCGCTCGTCGGCGGCTGCGTGGCGCTCGCATTTTCCCAGTTGTTCTTCCCGGTCGATCCGGTGCGGCTGGTTCGCGATGCCGCCGAGCGGGTGTTCGACCAATTGGGCGGCACGCTCGAACAGGTTGCTGACGCGCTCGCGGGACGGGACCTGGAGATCGCCGAGAGCGCCCTGCTGCAGGCGCGCCAGACGGGCGACCTCTGGAGCCGGTTCGACCAGGCGCTGGCCGTCGGACGTGAGACCGCGCGCTTTGCTCCCCGCCGTCGGAGTGCGCGCAAGCGCATGACGGACTACGAGGACGTGTCGCTGCCGCTCGAGCTGACCGTCCGCGACGTGCACGTTCTGGCCCGTGGGGCGGTTCGGGCGCTCACGATCGGCGATCGAGTGCCCGACGACCTCGTCGCGGCGATTCGCGACCTTGCGGGTGCGTTCGAGCGCATCGCGGGCGAGATGGGCGACGCCGAGCGGGCCGAGCGGGCTCGCGACCTCGCAGCGAGGGCGACGCGCCTGGCGACGGCCTCGGTGCCGGCGCCCGAGGACATCTCCGTCAGCGTCTTGGCCGGATACACGCAGGCCGCCGCCGCGGACATGCTGCGCACACTCGGGATGGAGCGCGAAGAAGCGCACGAGGCCGTGGGCGAGGAGGCGGTCGGCGCCGCATCCGAGACCGCCAGCCGTAAGGAGTGGCGGATGGGTTCCACGCGCGGCTAGCGCCGTGCGGCCACCGCGCGACTTACCGGTGCTCGGGGTTCGCGAAGTCGAAGCGGCACCCGGCGTCCCACTCCGAGCGCTGGTTGCCGTGCGCGGGGATGCCGCCGGCGTCCTTGAGGATGCGGGCCAGATGGATCAGGTTCCAGGTCGCGAACGTCGTGTTGCGGTTGGTGAAGTCGTTCTCCGGACCGCCCGATCCGGGGTCGAGGTACGAGGGCCCCGGCCCTGCTTCGCCGATCCAGCCGGCGTCGGCCTGTGGCGGGATCGTGTAGCCCAGGTGCTGGAGCGAGTACAGCGCGTTCATCGCGCAGTGCTTGACGCCATCCTCGTTGCCGGTCACCAGGCAGCCGGCCACACGCCCGTAGTAGGCGTACTGGCCGGCCTCGTTCAGCAGGTGCGAGTTGCCGTACAGCCGCTCGATGATGTGCGTCGCCACCGACGACTTCTCTCCCAGCCAGATCGGCATGCCCAGCACGAGGATGTCGGCCTCCATGACACGGTCGAAGATCCCGGGCCAGTCGTCCTTGTCCCAGCCGTGCTCGGTCATGTCCGGCCACACGCCGATGGCGATGTCGTAGTCGAGCGCGCGGATGCAGTCGACTTCGATCGCCGTTCGCTCGCATGATGTCGATCGAGCGGTCCATCAGGCCCTGCGTGTGCGACGGCTCGGGGCCCTTCTTGAGCGTGCAGTTGATGTAGAAGGCCTTCAGGTCCGAGTAGTCGGTCATCGGTTCTCCTAGACGAGGTCGGCGTCGGTCATGACTTCGACCATCGCGGGGCCGTCGTGGGCGACGGCCTCGGCGAGGGCGGCATCGAGCTGGGACATCGCGGTCACGCGGATGCCGAGCGCGCCGCAGTTGCGCGCGTAGGCCGCGAAGTCGGGGTTGTGCAGGGACGTCTGCCAGACCTCCCATTCCCCGGCGCGCTGCTCCTTGCTGATCTTGCCGAGCTGGCCGTTGTTGAGCATGACGTGGGTGATGTTCATGCCGTGTTTGACCGCCGTCGTCATCTCGGCCATGTACTGGGCGAAGCCGCCGTCGCCGGTCAAGGCGACGATCGGCCGGTCGGGCGCAGCGGCCCAGGCGCCCATCGCGGCCGGGAACCCGAAGCCGATCGATCCCAGGTAGCCGGACATCAGCACGGTGTGCCGCCTGCATTCGAAGTAGCGGCCGAACGAGTACGCGTGGTTGCCGACGTCGACGGCGATCACCGCGTCGTCGGGAATTTGGCGCTGCATCGCCGCGAACACCGATGCGGAGTTGACGCCGTGGCCGCGGTCGTCGCGCGCGCGGTTGTCCTTCTCGGCTCGCCAGATCGCCCAGCGCTCGGCCAGCTGCGCGGCCTGGTCGTCGGTGTCCAGGCGCTCCGGAAGCTCGCCGCGCAGGCGGTCGACGACGACACCGATCTCACCCCACACGGGGACGTCGACGGGATGGAACTTGCCGAGCTGCATCTGGTCGAAGTCGACCTGGATGATCGGGTGACCGGCGTAGATGCCTGTGTGGTTCGAGAACGACGCGCCCAGGACGACGAGCAGGTCGGCCTCGTTCATGATCCAGCTCGCCACCGGGGTGCCGCTGCGGCCGAGCACGCCCGCGGCCAGCGGGTGGTCGTCGCTGATCTGGCCCTTGGCCTTGAACGTGGTGATGACGGGCGCGCCGGTCTGCTCGGCGAACGCGGTGATCGCCTCCATGTGCGTGCGCGCGCCGTGGCCGACGATGATCACCGGCCGCCTCGTAGTCCGCAGCTTCGCCAGCGCGGCCTCGATCGACTCCTCGGGCGGGGCGATCGTGTGCGGTGCCACGCGCCCGGTGGGACCGCCCGGCTCGGCGCCCTCGGGGGCGGGCAGCGTCTGCACCTCGTCGGGGAAGATCAGGTGCGCGACGTCGCGGCGCAGCAGGGCGTTCTTGCAGGCCAGGTTCATCAGCTCGGCGTGCTTCGAGTCGCCCAGCACGGGCTGGCTCCACGCGGCGACCGATCCGAACGCGGCACCCAGGTCGACCTCCTGGAAGGCGCCTGGGCCGAGCACCTGCGAGTCGACCTGCCCGGTCAGCGCGAGCACGGGCGCGCGGTCGACCTTCGCGTCCCACAGGCCGGTCAGCAGGTTGGTGGCGCCTGGTCCGGCGATCGTCAGGCAGGCGGCCGGGCGGCCGGTCAGCTTGCCGTAGGCCGAGGCTGCGAACGCGGCGGCGCCTTCGTGCCGGATCCCGATGTAGGTCAGGTTGCCCTCCTGCTCCTGGCGGCGCAGCGCGTCGGCCAGCCCGAGGTTGGAGTGGCCGACCATGCCGAAGACGTGCCGGATGCCCCAGTTCACCATCGTCTCCGCCATCACGTCGGTGACGGTGGTGACGTGCGGCTCGGGCTCGACGCCGATGTAGACCTCGCCGTCGCGGATCTCCAGCGGGTAGGTGATCGCCTCGTCGTCGAAGCCGGGCGACTTGCCGTCCAGCGGGCAGTAGTCGAAGCCGTGCCAGGGACAGCGGAGCAGCCCGTTCTCGATCGAGCCCTCGCCCAGCGGGCCGCCCTGATGCGGGCAGTGGTTGTCGAGCGCGGAGAACTGGCCCTCGTAGTGGACGAGCGCGACGCTCTTGCACCCGGCCGCGACGGTCGTGACCCGTCCCTCGGGCAGGTCGTCGGCCTTGAGCACGCGGTGCCACTCGACCGCCGGCTCGCCGGCCACCGATCCGTTCTTGCTCATGCCGTCCTCCTCAGCGCGTCCATCCGGGTCTTGAAGAACTCGAGCGCGGCGGCGCGCGGATCGTCCGCGGCGACCAGGTCCGACCAGGTCAGCTCCGCGCCCTCGAAGCCGCCGGTTCCGTTCCACAGCTCGCCCTCCACCGCGGCTGTCCAGGGCCCGACGTACAGGTACGGCTCGGGGTGTCCCTCGTCCCCGGGCGATAGGCCGTAGTTGGCCCGTGCGTCGCCGGGCCCGAGCTCGATCGCGATGTCGAAGTGCTCAGGCCAGAGCGTCACGGCGGATGGCGCGTCGTCGGGGCCGGCGTCGTCGACCAGCTGCTGGAGCACGTCGCCTGCGAACGCGTAGGCGTCGGCCAGCGCGCCGGCGGACGCCGGGTCGATACGGAGCGGATCGTCGTCGAGCGATGCCGGCACCAGGTCGGCGACGATCACGCGTGCGGACTCCAGGCTGGTCAGCGGCGCGCGCCGGTCGCCGTCGACCAGGTCGGTGCCTTCGACACGAACCTGGTGCTGCTGCTCCTGCGTACTCGAAGGGCGGCGTCCCGAATCCGCCGGGCGTCGCCTGCAGGGCGATCTCGTTGTCAGGCTTGCGGGCCGGGGCGACGATCTGCTCGGCGACGCGATGGAGTCCGGCGACGGTCGCCCGAAACTGTGGGGGCAGTGCGGTCAGGGCCATGCCCCGTCCGTATCTGCGCCGTGCGATTCGTTACGCGAGACCGAGCTCGCGCACCAGCCAGTCGGCCTGTTGGGCGCGTTCGGTATCGAACGCGTCGGGGCCGGAGACTCGGCGGGCGATCATCGCCGCGACGTACGCAGCGCCCGCGCTCGCCTTTGCGGCGATGACGGGGTCGTCGCTGGCGACCGCACCGCGGGCCGCTGTTGACCCGTCGCTCAGCATGCTGGCCACAACGTCCGCCTCGTCGGCTGACGGCCGGGCAGCGTGCCGTGCGGCGCGACCGACGCAGAACTCCGCGAAGCGGCCGGCGACCTCTGGCGACCACGCGTCGATCCGCCGCGCCAGGCGCGCTCGCGGCGCGAGCAGCTTGTGGCCGACCGACTGCACGCCGCCGTCGAGGTCGACCTCCCACAGCTCCTCGCGGATCCACATCGGCAGGTGGCGCGACTCGCACGCGGACAGCCCATCGTCGCGGGCGACCCACATGCCCGGACCGCCGCCGGCGGGCTGCGGCCAGACGATGCCGCTGAACGGCCCGACTGCGCCGGCGCACAGGAACTTGTAGGCGCTCAACGGTCGGCGTTCCACGTCCGGAACGTCGCCAGCAGCAGCTCGCGTGTGTCGTCGGGCACGGGCTCGTCGACGATCGCGCCGGGCAGCGCGGCCACGGTCGCCCGGAGCTGTTCCAGATAGACGACGCACGGATCACACAGGATCAGGTGTTCCTCGACCAGCTGCTGTCGCTCCTCCGGCAGAGCGCCCTCGAGGTAGTCGGTCGCGATCTCCACGAGCTCGCGGCAGGTGATGTCCTGGTAGGGGTGTCGATGCTCAGCCATCGATGTATGCCTCGAGCGTGTTCCGGATCGCTGATCGGCCTCGGTGGAGGAGTACCCGTTGGTTGCCTTCGCTGATCTCGAGGAGCTCGCAGACCTCGTCCGAGTCGAGCCCCTCGACGTCGCGCAACGCGACCACAATCTGCTGCCGCGGCGGTAGGGCGGCCATCGCTGAGCGAAGCTGCTGACGCGCTTCGATCGCCGCGAGTCGCAGGGCCGGCTCCTCCCACGGCCGCGGCGGTGCCGCCCAGTTGCCGGGGTAGTTGCGGTCGCTGGACTGGAACCGCGACGGATCCACGGCCGGCTCATCCTCGCGCTCGCCATCGCCGCCAAGCGCCGAGAACGGCACGGACCGCCTCTCGCGCGCCGCCCGGTCGCGCGCCTGGTTCCTGAGGATCGTGAACAGCCAGGTCTTGAACGACGACCGCTCCTCGAAGCGGTCCAGCCCCTGGAGTGCTCCGAGCCACGTCTCCTGGACGATCTCCTCGGCGACGGCGTCGGTGGCGCCGAACGACCGCGCGAGGCGCTTGAGCGAACCGTGGTAGCACTCGACCAGCTGCGCGAAGGCGTCCTCGTCGCCGTTGCGCAGAGCGCTGAGGAGGCGGGTGTCGTCAGCGATAGCGACCAAGCCGCGCGAGTCTAAGTCCGCCTCGGGGAGCGGCGCCAGTGCCAGCATGCGTCACATTGCCGGCAGCGATTGGCGCTCGTCCGGAGCGATCGGCGTTGTGGGCGCGTCGCCGCCGGGGCGGAGGAGCGCCAGGCCGATGATCGGGAAGGCGAGCACCGACAGCAGACCGGCGCCGATCAGAGCGGCGCCCTCGGCGGCGTCGACCAGCCCAAGGTCCTGACCGATCGCCGTCGCGGCGACGATGAACGGCAGCGACGTCGCCTGCATCAGGCCCGCGGCCACGGTCTGCCTGCCGTCGAGCAGGCTGCGGTACAAGAGCGCCGGCAGGCCGCGCACGAGGACGAGGGCGGCGAGGAAGATCGGCACCATCACGAGGCTGCTCGTGCTCGAGGTGAGGGCGTCGAGGTCGAAGCGCACGCCGCTCGTGATGAAGAAGACGGGGATGAACAGGCCGAAGCCAATCGCCTCGAGCTTGCGGCGGAAATCGGGATGGGTCATCTGCTCGTCCCGGTCGAGCAGCGAGACGACCGCGCCGGCGATGAACGCGCCCAGGATCGTCTCGAGCCCGAGGCTGTCCGCGATCGCGGCGAAGCCGACCAGCAGCACCATCGCGCCGCGGACCCGAATCTGTGCCGTGGTGTCCTGAAGGCGGATCAGGTCGGAACGAATCGCCCGCGAGTGCTCGGCTCCCTTGACCGAGACCAGCACCACGACCGCGAGCACGACCAGCGAGCCGATCAACAGCAGCGTCGAGCCGACCCCGCCCTCGCCGGAGAAGAAGATCGACAGCAGGATCACGGCACCGAAGTCGGCGATCGTGCCGGCCGCGACGATCAGCTGCCCGAACGTCGACGAGATCTGACCGGAGTCCTTGAGCACGGGGATCAGGACGCCGAGCGAGGTTGCGCACAGGATGACGGCGATCAGCAGCGGCGTCTCCACGAGACCCGCCGCTTTCAGTGTGCCGCCGACCGCGAGCGCGATCGCGAACGACGCGACGAAGCCAAGCAGGCTCAGCCTGAGAATAGGGCCGCGCAGCTTCTGGAAGTCGATCTCCAGGCCGGCGAGGAAGAGCAGGAACGCGAGCCCGAGCAGCGAGATGACAGAGATCGTCTGGTCGACCTCGACCCAGCCGAGGAGCGACGGTCCGATGACGATGCCCGCAAGGATCTCGACGACGACAGCGGGCAGGCGCACGCGGGGGAACAGGCCGAGGATGAACGGCGCAGCGAACGCGACCGCGACGACGATGAGGAGACCGCTGAACGAGGGCATGGGCGGTGGTGTCGCCGTTCGGTCAATTCGTTACGGCGGGGCGTGGCCGCGCGGAGCGGGTGGGCATTTAGAAACACGGTGGCTAGGCTGCACGGCCTGACCCATCGGAACGTGCACTCCGGCGAGTGCCGTTCCTCGAGCACTAGGAGGAGTGCATGCGGGCACGACACCTACGCGCGGCCGCGGTTATCGCGGCTGCCTCGGCGGTAGTAGCCGCCGGGACCGCATCTGCGGCGACCCCCACCGACAGCCAGCGGCTTCAGGACGCGGTGAAGGTCGGGGACAGCAAGTCGGGCATCAAGCAGCACCTGAAGAAGCTTCAGGACATCGCCACGGCAAACGACGGGAATCGCGCGACCGCCACGAGCGGCCACGAGGCGTCCGCCGACTACGTGATCAGCAAGCTGCCGAAGGACTACTACACGGTCACGAGCCAGCCGTTCGTGGCGCGGATCTGGTCGGAGGTCGCTCCGGCCACCCTGTCGGTCACACCGGCTCCGCCCTCGCCCTGGGCGGTCAATACCGACTACGCCACGATGGGCGACTCGCCCAGCGGCTCGGTGTCGGGACCGATCGCGGTCATCGACTTCGTCGAGCCGACGCGGCAGGCCAGCACGTCGGACGCGGGCTGTGAGGACTCGGACTTCCCGGCCGGCACGACCAGCCTGGCCGGCAAGGTCGCGGTCATCCAGCGCGGCACCTGCGACTTCGGCGTCAAGGTCGAGAACGCGCAGGCGCATGGCGCGTCGGCGGTGATCATCTTCAACGAGGGCACGATCGGTGACCCGGAGCGCAACGGCCTGATCAACGGCACGGTCGAGGGCTACGACGTCACGGTCCCGGTGCTGGAGATGACGTACGCGAGCGGCCGCTACCTGGTCGACCACCCGAACGCGACGGTGAGCCTGTCGACCTCGAGCAAGGTCGACCGTCTGCCCACGCGCAACGTGATCGCCGAGACCAAGACCGGCCGCGCCGATCGCACGGTCGTCGTCGGCGCCCACCTGGACTCCGTCCCCGAGGGCCCCGGCATCAACGACGACGGCTCCGGCACGGCGACGGACCTCGAGGTCGCGCGGCAGATGGCCAATCTCGGCATCAAGCCGACGAACAAGGTGCGCTTCATCTGGTTCTCGGGTGAGGAGCAGGGCCTGCTCGGCTCCGACTACTACGTGAGCCAGCTGTCGAAGACAGGCATCCAGAACATCCAGGCGATGCTCGACTTCGACATGCTCGCCTCGCCGAACTACGCGGAGCTGATCTACGACGGCGACGGGTCGGAGTTCCCCTTCCCGGGCCCGAACGGGTCGGGCACGGTCGAGAGCGTCTTCCAGAAGTTCTTCGACGCTCGCGGCGAGTACACGGAGCGGATCCCGTTCGACGGCCGCTCCGACTACGACGCGTTCACCGGGGCGGGCATCCCGGCCGGCGGCATCTTCACCGGCGCGGAGGAGCACAAGACGCCCGACGAGGTGCCGTTCTGGGGAGGCGTGGTCTCACCCGACCTCGCGGGCCAGTACGACCCGTGCTACCACCTGGCGTGCGACACCTACCCGTCGAACATCAACGGCAAGGTGTTGGCCATCATGTCGGACGCGGTAGCGCACTCGACGCTGACGTTTGCCCAGACGACGTCGGCGGTCAACGGGACCGAGAAGGGCTCGTCGTCCTCGACGAAGGACTACGAGTGGAAGGGCGATCACCGCGTGAAGTAGGGCGGGAACGCACCACCAGCCGTCATGAGGGGCGCCCTTCGGGGCGCCCCTCGCGCTGACTGGGGGCGATGACGCAGGGATTCGACGCGTAGTAGCGCGCGTCGTCGAAGATGCGGCACAGGCTGGTGTCGACCAGGCGCGGGTGGGCATCGAATTTCCGGAAGCGGGGAACGATGCTCGTCTCGATCCAACGCCAGCGGTCGTCGTAGCGGGTGATCCTCGGCCACGTGTGCGCTTGCAGAGCTTGCGGGATCCCTCGTGTGAGCGAGTAGAGGTAGAACGACGTGAAGTACGAAGCCTCCTGCCGCACTCCACGTACCTCGAAGGTCAGCGCCGAGCCGATGGAGAAGAGCCTGGCGAACGCGCACGAGAGCCGATCGAGGTTGGGTTGCACCAAGGCGCGTTGTTCGTGCGCGAGGAGCTGGACGTTGCCCTGCCAGATGAGATCGACGGCCGTTCGTCGAGCCTCCACGGACGACGTCCCGTCCTCCAGGACGCGGCGTCCTTCGTCGATCGCCTCGAAGCCGGCGAGGACGGGGGCGTAGTGGGGCTCCGGTCCCAGGAGAGCGCGCAGACGTCCGATCCCGTCTTCGGCGGTGCCGTACGCGAGGTGCACCCAGAAGATGTCTTTGAAGATGGCGTTGTTCGTCTCGCGGATCGTGTTCACGTCCGACAACAGCAGCGCTTTCTGGCGATCCAGGCTGTGCGGGATGTCCACGTAGCCGGTGCGATCGGTGTCCAGCCGGAACGGAAAGAGGGCGATCCGAACGTGGTGCGACGCAAACGCGGCCATCCCGGTCCACTTGAAGTACGCGGGCAGGAACTTGTAGAGCCAGGCGTAGCGTGACGAGATCTCGAGGTTGCGGTGGAATGCGCAGGACTGGTCGGTCAGGAGACCGCCGGCCAGCGCCTGCCAGTCAGCGATCGTGTCCGGCGCCCCGTTCTGGCGAACGAGCTCGTGTGGCTGTGGGATGAGCTCGTCGGGGGTGATCAGGTCGACCATGCCGCCTCTTTGTAAGGGCGGGCGCAGCGGCGGTCAAGCCGCTGGGAGGTAGGTGAGGAGGACCACTCCGGAGTCGAACCGCTTCACGTCGTCGAGCGCCATCCGGACCGTTCCCCTGTCGCCGAGCACGTGGACGTTTCCGCCTCCCCACACGAGCGGGTTCAGGTAGACCTCGTACTCGTCGATCAGGCCCTTCTCGGCGAGGGCGTACGCGAACTCGCCGCTGCCGTGCATGAACAGGTCACCGTCGACCTTTTCCTTCAGTTGCGGGATCGCGTCCGCCAGGTCCCCCTCGAGCAAGGTCGCGTTCCACTCGAGATCTCCGGACAGGGTGTTGGACCCGACGTACTTCGGCATCGGGTTGACCATGTCCGCCCACTTGCCCGACTGGCTCGGCCAATACCCCGCCAGTCCCTCGTAGGTCTTTCGGCCCAGCACCAGCCCGCTGGACCTGGCCTGACGGTCGAACGAGTAGTCGGCGTGGTCTCCACCCGGCTCTACCCAGTCGCCGACCGGGTCGACGACGCCGTCGAGGGTGGCCTGCGTGGTCGCGATCAGCTTTCCCATCTCGTTTCCTTTGTCACGGGAGCTCTCTCTGAGCCCCCTTCTACCAATGCGTCGAACGGGAGAGTGCGGATTCGACGAGCGGCCCTGCTAGAACCCTGCCGCGGTGGGCGACGAGCTGATCCTCGAGGGTGGAGCGATCCACACGATGGACCCGACGCTGGGCTCTGTCGAAGCGATCGGCCTGGCCGATGCCCGAGTGCGCGCTGCCGGCAGTCGCGAGGAGGTGCGCGAGGCGATGGGCGCCGGCGCGCGATCGGTCGCGCTGGACGGGCGGACGGTCCTGCCGGGACTGATCGACACCCACCCGCATCTCCTGCACTTCGCCGTGATGCAGGCTCCGCTCGTCGACATCACCGCGGCCACCACGCACACGGAGATCGTCGAGCGCATAGCGGAGCGGGCGCGGACGACGCCCCCCGGCGAGTGGATCATGACCACACCGGTCGGCGAGCCGCACTTCTTCGTGACGCGGTCGTGGCGCGACCTGGCCGAGGGCCGGCTTCCGGACCGCCACGTGCTCGACCGGGCGACCAGCGACCACCCGGTGATGATCCAGGCCTGGGCGCCGGTCACGCCGAACGTCATCGCGTTCAACAGCATGGCGCTCGAGCAGCTCGGCCTGGACGCCGACACGCCGGGCCAGATCGGCGAGGTCTGGATCGAGAAGGCGTCCGGCGGCGCGCCGACCGGGATCCTGACCGGATCGGTCACGAACTACTACAGCCGCGACGAGTTCGCCAACTCGCTCTGGCTGAAGATCCCGTTCATGCAGGCCGACCAGGCGCTTCCGGCCACCGAGCGGGCCATGCGCGAGTACAACGCGCAGGGCGTCACGGCGATCTACGAGAACCACGGCATGGAGCCGATGTTCATCGACGGCTACCGGGCGTTGCGCGACTCCGAGTCGCTGACCCTTCGCGTGGCCGTCGCCCAGGAGGCGGAGTCGTACGGCATGCCCTGGAGCAAGCCGAAGGAGCCGCGGCAGTTCATCCGCGACTGCGAGCAGGCCGCCGATCTGATCGAGCTCGAGGACGAGATGTTCCGCTTCCTGGGGCTGAGCTTCATGCGCGACGGCTCGTGCTGGCCCGGCACGATCAGGATGCGCGAGCCGTACCGCGGGCCCTACGGCGATCTGACCGAGGGCGCCGAGTACATCAGCAAGGAGCGAGCCGCGCTCGCGATGAACGTCTGCGGATCGTGCGGCATGCGCCTGAACACGGTGGTGATGGGCACCCGCGCGCACGAGGAGAACCTCGAGCAGCTGGAGGCGGCGGCCGCGCACTTCGACCTGCCGAGCCTGCACTGGATCCTCGTGCACTCGTGGTTCCTCGAGGGCGAGCAGGCCCGCCGCTACGCCCGCCTGGGGATGGACGTGACGACGAGCATGGCGTTCTGCTGGGGCAAGGGCAAGCTGTTCCGCTCCCGCATGAAGCCGAGCGTGCTTGCCGATCTCGTGCCGCTGCGACGGTTGCTGGACAACGGGCTCGTGGTCGCCGGCGGCAGCGACTGGGGGCCGAAGTCCGCGTTCAGGCAGATCGAGCTCGCGCTGACGCACGAGGTCGCCGGCTCGGACGAACCGAACCTGGGCGCCGCTCAGCGGGTGACGCGCGAGGAGGCGATCGCCATGTGGACGCGAGACGCGGCGCGCGTGCTCCGCTGGGACGACATCGGCACGCTTGCGCCCGGGCGCCCACGCCGACCTGGTGGTCGTCGATCGCGATCCGTTCGAATGCGCTGTCGACGCGATCGGGGCCACGGTCGTCGAGGCCACGCTGCTCGGCGGGCGTGCGGTCCACGGCTCGGTCGAGTAGGGACTTCATGCGGATCGGGTGATGACGCGCGCTTGACCGGGGAGCACCATGCCGCGCCATGCGCAAGACGCGACTGGCCGCGGTGATCTCTGCCGGCCTGCTGATCGGCTCGCTTGCGGGCTGTGGCAGCGACAAGCCGGGCTACTGCTCGGACGTGTCCGACTTCGAGACCGCCGTGAACGACCTGACTCAGGTGAACCCGGTGAAGGAAGGCACATCGGGCGTGAAGTCAGCCGCGCAGAAGGTGGAGGACACCGGCAAGGCCGTGGTCGGGTCGGCCAAGAGCGACTTCCCCGATCAGACCAAGGCGCTCGAGCAGTCGCTCAGCACGCTCGGTACCACCGTGAAGCAGCTGGGCGATCCGGCGACGGCCAAGCAGGCGGCCCTCAGCGTGCCGGGTCAGGCGAGCGCCGTGAAGTCCGCCGCGGACGACTTCAAGTCCGCGACCGACTCCAAGTGCAAGTGATCGGCGGTCAGCGCGCGTAGAGGGCGCTGATGGTTCCGCTCGCGAGGACGCCTTCGCGAAGGGCCCCCGTCACCTCGTCCGGCGTCGCGCCGGCCTTGAGGCCCGACGGATCGCGGAGGGCGTAGACCGACCAGACGTATCGGTGCGTCCCGTCTCCCTCGGGCGGGCACGGCGGCGTCCAGCCGACGCTGCCGGAGCTGTTGCGCCCTTCCTGGCCGCCGTGGTCGACGGATCCGTCGCCGACGCGGCTCAGGCCGAACCGCGTGACATGGACATACGTGCCCTTCGGCGCGTCGGGGTCCGAGACGACGAGGACAAGTTCGCGTGTGCTCGGCGGCACCGTGCCGGCCTGGACGGGCGGCTCCTCGCCTTCGCCGTCGCACGTGTAACGAGGCACCAGACGCGAACCGTCGATGAACGCGGTACTCGACACGCGCAGACGTGCCGGCGCCGACGGTAGGTCGCCGGTGTCGAGTCGCTCGCCGTCGTCGTCGCCGCACCCGGCCGCGAGCGCAGCCGCTGTCAGGCACACGATCCACGCCCGCATTGGAGAAAGGTTGACAGTTCCTACCGCAACCAGGAGGGTCACGAACGTGTCTTGGCGACCCTGCGCGTTCAGGTTGGTCCCGCTGTTGGTTGCCGTCGTGGTCGCCGGAGGGTGCGGTGACAGCGACAGCGACGGCGGCAGCGACCGCTCGACGGTGAACGCCGACGAGCTCGAGCAGGAGATCGAACAGAACCTGTCGAGCAAGACGATCGAGGTCACATCCGTCTCGTGCCCCGACGACGTCAAGAGCGAGACAGGCGCAAAGTTCACCTGCAGCGCGAAGTTCGACGCCGGGGGCTCGGCGAAGGTCGCGGTCACCGAGACGCGCGCGCCGAACGAGTTCAGCTACAGCTTCAAGCCCGGCACGGTCGTGCTGGCCGGCGCCGCGGTGGACAAGGAGCTCGAGCAGGACCTCGAGGCGGAGGGCTTCCCCGGAGCAACCGTCAACTGCCCGAGCGAGATCAAGGTCGAGACCGGAACGACCGTAACGTGCCCGGTGACGGGTGCCGGCGGCGGTGTCGGGAACGTGTCGTTCGAGTTCAGCGACGCTGCGGGGGCGATCGACGAGTCCTCGGTCGACACGGGATCCTGAGCGCGGCGTGAGGTAGCGACTTCACCTCAACGGGGCGGTGCGCGCGATGCCGCCCTGTGTCCAGTTGATCGTCCCCTTGTCCGCGCTGAGCGCGAGCGACTTCGGGCTGATGTCGCTACCGCGGGCCACCAGGAGATCGCCCTCGCGGTCGACCGCCGAGAACTCGTGCAGCTCGTACACCGACCGGTTCTGATCTGCCGGCGCCACTGTCGAGTACTGGATCCAGGCGAATGAGCCGTTCGACTTGACGACGAACGAGGTGACCGAGTTGCTGCCCACCTCGTAGCGCAGGCGGCCCGTCCTGAGGTCCCACACCACCACCCGGTCGAACTCGTCGCCGATCGCAGAACCGAGCGTCGTGTAGCCCGCATAGCGTCCGGTGATCACCAGGTGACGCGTGTCGATGCCGCCGCCCTCGTCGATCAGCTCGGCGACGCGGCCGCCGGAATAGGTGCAGCCGAAGACGCCACCCCGCCTCTCGAAGACAACGGCCGATGAGGTCTTCCTGACGATGCGCGTTCCCTTCGCGGTCGACGCCGCGCGGCACCTCGAGCGAGCGCTCGCCGCCGGACGGACGGTCGAAGAGGACGCGACCGCGGACCTGGTCACCTTCTCGCAGTCGCGCGCGACGCTGTCGATGCGGTCGGCCACCACGCGGTCCTTTCGACCCTGACCGCACCGGACCGAGTCGCGCTCGCCGTCGCGTGCGTTGATGTAGTCGCTACCCGAGTTGCCGGAGATCCGGTCCGCGCCCGGGCCGCCGGTCAGCCGGTCATTGCCGTAGCGGCCGAGGAGCACGTCGTTGCCGGGACCTCCGTCCTGCCGTACGGGGATGTCGTTGGCGATGCCGCTCGACAGGCGGTCATCGCCCTCGCCGCCGAGGAGCAGGCCGCCGCTCTCGATCGTGTCGTTGCCGGTGCCGCCGTCCATGCGGTTCTTCTCCGTACCGGTGGCGGACATGGTGTCGTCACCGCCCAGGCCGTACGCCTGCGTCGGGTAGTAGGAGCCGTTTATCTGGTCGGGGCCATCCGTGCCGCGGATGACGATGGCGGCGTCCGTGTAGAGGTCGGCGAAGGTGCCGCAGTCGCCGTTCACGACGTCCGCGGCGTCGACATGAAGAGAGCGATAGACGCCTGTCGACGGTGGCACGCAGTTGATCGTGTCCCGGTCCCCGATGACCTCGGGCATCTGGTAGGGCGTCCCGCCGGACAGCGTTGTCGCGGCCGAGATCGACTCCGTGCCGGGACCCGGGTCGAGCACGTCCTCGCCCGCGTCGCCCGAGATCGAGTTGCGGCCGCCGGAGCCGTGCAAGGTGTCGTTCCCCTGCTCGCCGGAGAGCCAGATGGTGAGGTCGGTGGGAAGGCCGGTCGCGAGGGTCGCCTCGTCGTCGCGGTCGCCGAGCTCGACCGACAGATATGCGCTCACCTCGCACGACACGCGCGTCGTGCTGACCTGCGTGCAGCCTG
The DNA here is from genome assembly GCA_963724205.1 of uncultured Actinomycetes bacterium. GTDB lineage: Bacteria > Actinomycetota > Thermoleophilia > Solirubrobacterales > Thermoleophilaceae > CAVRTK01. Next base: position 1,267,863 of record CAVRTK010000001.1, read on the forward strand.
ACTCCGCCGCGATGGTCGCGCCCGGGTCGTCGAACACGAGCCGGTTTCCGTCGAGGGAGACCGTGAGCTGGTTCGTCTCCGCTGGATCGGCGGAGTAGATGAGCGACTCGCCTTCGAACGATCGTCCGGCGACGGCGGCCTGAGAGGCCGCGGGCGCGAGCGCGAGGAGCGCGGCGCCGACGAGGGTGACTGCCGTGAGGCGTTTCATGTGTCGGCGCCAACTCACGGAGAGGAGCGAAGTCGCGGCGGCCGCGGCGACTGTCCGAAAGATGACCGCGTCGCATGCGGCCGAGAGCTACGCGACGCGCTTCTGGCGCCGGGTGGCGGGGTTCGGCAGGTCGGTGATCGTCTCGTCCGCGATCTCCGCGGCCAGGCCGACCGTCTCGCTCAGCGTGGGGTGGGGGTGGATGGTCAGGGCGACGTCGGCGACGTCGGCGCCCATCTCGAGCGCCAGCGCGATCTCGGCGATCAGGTCGCCCGCGCTCGGGCCGACGATGCCGGCGCCGAGCAGGCGCTTCGACTCGGGGTCGTAGAGCAGCTTCGTCGAGCCCGTCGGCACCGTCGACGCGCGAGCGCGCGGCCCGAGGCGACCCAGGGGAACGCGGCCTTCTCGTACGGCACGTCCTGCGCCTTGGCGTCGGTCTCCGTCAGGCCGACCCATGCGACCTCCGGGTCGGTATAGGCGACATTGGGGATGCCGCGCGGTTCGAACGCCGATGCGTGTCCGGCGATGGCCTCGGCGGCGACGTGGCCCTCGTGGCTGGCCTTGTGCGCGAGCATGGGGCCGACCGTCACGTCGCCGATGGCGTAGACGTGCGGCACGTTCGTGCGCCGCTGATCGTCGACCGGGATGAAGCCGCGGTCGTCGACCTCGACGCCCGCGGCGTCCAGACCCAGGCCGGCGCCGTTCGGGGCGCGGCCGACGGACACGAGCACGCGGTCGAAGACGGCGTCCTCCACGTCGCCGGTGAACGTGGCGTGGAGCCCGTCGTCGCGGGCCTCGACGGACTCGACGCGCGTGCTCAGGTGAATCGCCTCGTAGCGGCCCGCGATGCGCTTGTGCAGCGGCTTCACCAGGTCGCGGTCCGCCTCCGGAATCAGCCCGTCGGTCATCTCCACGACCGTGACGCGCGAGCCGAGCGCGTCGTACACGGTCGCCATCTCCAGGCCGATGATCCCGCCGCCCACGACAAGCAGGCGCTCGGGGATGTCGGCCAGCTCGAGCGCGCCGGTCGAGTCCATGAGGCGCGGGTCGTCGTGCGGGAAGCCGGGCAGCTGCACCGACCGTGACCCGGCCGCGACGATCGCGTTGTCGAACGACACCGTCGTCGCTTCGCCGTCGTCGCCGGTGACCGCCAGCGTGTTCGGCCCGGTGAAGCGCGCCTGGCCGCGGACGACCTGGACCTTGCGCTGTTTGGCCATCTGCTTGAGGCCGCCGGTGAGCTTGCCGACGACGCCGCTCCTTCCACGTGCGCACGCCGTCGACGTCGATCGCGGGCTTGCCGAACGAGATCCCGTGCTCGGCGGCGGTCTCCGCCTCGGCCACGACCTTGGCCAGGTGCAGGAGCGCCTTGGACGGGATGCAGCCGACGTTCAGGCATACGCCCCCGAGCGTCTCGTAGCGCTCGACCAATACGACCTCCTGGCCGAGGTCCGCGGCACGGAACGCGGCGGCATATCCGCCGGGTCCTGAGCCCAGAACCAGAACCTGGGCGTGGACGTCGCCGTGCTCGAAATCGGTCGGAGTGGACGCGGTCGACGGCGCCGTCGCCGCGGGCCCTTCCGGCCCGGCGCCGTCGGTCGACACCCCGGCGACCTCGATCACCGCGATCAGCGATCCCTCGGACACCGTGTCGCCGACGCCCACCTTCAGCTCGCTGAGCTTGCCGGCCTGCGGCGCCGGGATCTCCATCGACGCCTTGTCGGACTCGAGGACGACCAGCGGGTCGTCTGCGCCCACGTCGTCGCCCGCCGCGACCAGGACCTCGACGATCGGGACGTCGGTGAAGTCGCCGATGTCGGGGACGACGACGTCGAGCGTGGTACTCACAGCAGCACCCTCCGGAGGTCGGACAGGACGCGCGCGAGGTGCGCGCAGAAGCGCGCCGCGGCGGCGCCGTCGATCACGCGGTGGTCGTAGGACAGCGAGAGCGGCAGCATCAGCCGAGGGGTGAACTCGGAGCCGTTCCACACCGGCCTCATCGCCGACGCGGACGGCGCCCAGGACGGCGACCTGCGGCGGGTTGACGATCGGGGTGAAGCCCGTGCCGCCGATGCCGCCGAGCGACGAGATCGTGAACACCGCGCCGCTGATCTCCTTCGGCCCGATCTTGCCCGCGCGGGCCTTTCCGGACAGCTCGGTCAGCTCACCCGCGATCTGGAGCAGGCCCTTCCGGTCGACGTCGTGGACGACCGGCACGACCAGTCCGTTGGGCGTGTCGGCCGCGAAGCCCAGGTGGCGCTGTGGCTTGATCACCAGCTCGTCACCGTCGAGCGAGGAGGCGAAGCGCGGGAACGCGTCGAGCGTGGCCGACGCCGCCTTCAGCAGCAGCGCGACCATCGTCACCTTCACGTCGGACTGCTCGGCGTTCAGCTGCTTGCGGAACGCCTCGAGGTCGGTGATGTCGGCGTCCTCGTGGTGGGTGACGTGCGGGATCTCCTGCCACGCGCGCGACAGGTTGGCGGCCGACTTCTGCTGGATGCGAGTCAGCGGGACGCGCTCCTCGCCGGCACGCGGGGCTGCGGCCGGGGCGGGCGCGGCGGGCGCGCCACCGTCGGCGAACGCACGGACGTCCTCGGGAACGATCCGGCCCTTCCGACCGCTCCCATTCACGGCGCCCAGGTCGACGCCGAGCTCGCGCGCCAGGCGCCTGACCGACGGGCTCGCGTAGACCGGCTCGCCGTCGTCGGCCGCCGCAGGTGATCGCGGCGGTGGCGGATCGTTGCGGGGCGCCTGCGCGGCTGCCTCGGCCCGCACGGCGGTGCCCACCGCGCTCGGCGACGCGGCCTCGACCGGCGCGCCGGCGTCCGCCGCGAGCGCGACCGAGACCACGGGCGTCCCCTCGGACGCCGTGTCGCCCACCTTCAGCAGCACCTCCTGCACGACCCCGGCGAACGTGGACGGCACGTCCATCGTCGCCTTGTCGCTCTCCAGCGTGACCAGCGGGTCCTCCTCGGCGACGTTGTCGCCGGGCGCGACGTGCACCTCGATCACCGGCACGTCCTCGAAGTCCCCGATGTCGGGGACGACCACCTGCTTCACGTCCGCCACGGAGCCTCCGCTTCCGGGTCGATGCCGTAGCGGTCGATCGCCCCGGCGGCGTCGTCGTCGCGCCCCAGCGCGCGCAGCGCCGCGACCGCGACGTGGTGGCGGTCGACCTCGAAGAAGCCGCGCAGCGCCCTGCGGTAGTCGCTGCGGCCGAAGCCGTCGGTGCCGAGCACCGTGTACGGAGCGTGCACCCAGGGCCGGATGCCGTCGGGCAGGGCACGGATGTAGTCGGTGGCCGCGACCACCGGCGCACCGCCGTCGCCGAGCGACTCCTCGACGAACGAGCGTCGCGCTTCGGCGCGCGGATGCAGTCGGTTGTCGCGCTCGACCGCGATGCCGTCGCGCCGCAGCTCGGTGAACGAGGTGACGCTCCAGACATCCGACTCGACGCCGAAGTCGTCGCGCAGCAGCTCCGCGCCGGCGATGACCTCGCGCAGGATCGTGCCCGATCCCAGCAGTCGCACCTGTGCCTGCCCCTCGGCGGCGGCGATCTGGTGCATGCCGCGCAGGATGCCCGCCTCGGCGCCCTCCGGAATCGCCGGCTGCGGGTAGTTCTCGTTCATCACTGTCAGGTAGAAGAAGACGTCCTCCTGATCGCCCAGCATCCGGCGCAGCCCGTCGTGCACGATCACCGCGAGCTCGTAGGCATAGGCCGGGTCGTAGGCGACGCAGTTCGGGATCGTGGACGCGAGCACGTGCGAGTGGCCGTCCTCGTGCTGCAGGCCCTCGCCGTTCAGCGTCGTGCGGCCGGCCGTCCCGCCGATCAGGAAGCCGCGCGACCGCGAGTCGCCGGCCGCCCAGGCCAGGTCGCCGACCCGCTGGAAGCCGAACATCGAGTAGTAGATGTAGAACGGCATCATCGGCACGCCGTGGTTGGCGTACGAGGTGGCGGCCGCGATCCACGACGAGAACGCGCCGGGCTCGTTGATGCCCTCCTGGAGGATCTGGCCCTTCTTGTCCTCGCGGTAGGACATCAGCGTGTCCTCGTCCTCCGAGTGGTAGAGCTGGCCGACCTGGCTGAAGATGCCGAGCTGGCGGAACATGCCCTCCATGCCGAACGTGCGCGACTCGTCGGGCACGATCGGGACGATGTGGGGGCCGAGCTGCTTGTCGCGCACCAGCGTCGCCAGGATCCGGACGAACGCCATCGTCGTCGAGATCTCGCGTTCGCCGGTGCCCTCGAGCTGCACCTTGAACTTCTCGAGCTCGGGCACGGGCAACTTCTGTGCGACGTCGCCGCGGCGCTGCGGCAGGCTGCCGCCGAGTGCGGCACGGCGCTCGCGCAGATACTGCATCTCGGGGGCGTCGTCGGGCGGCTTGTGGAACGCGGCCTCGCGTACCTCGTCGTCGGTCAGGTCCAGCCCGAAGCGGTCCCGGAAGGCGAACAGCGCCTCCTCGGTCATCTTCTTCTGCTGGTGGGTGATGTTCTGGCCCTCGCCGGCCTCACCCATCCCGTAGCCCTTGATCGTCTTGGCCAGGATCACGGTCGGCTGACCCTTGTGGGCGACGGCCTCGGCGTAGGCGGCGTACACCTTCTGCGGGTCGTGGCCGCCGCGGTTCAGCTTCCAGATGTCGGAGTCCGACCAGTCCTGGACCATGCGGGCCAGCTCCGGGTCGGCGCCGAAGAAGTGCTCGCGCACGTACGCCCCGTCGCGCGACTTGTAGGTCTGGTAGTCGCCGTCGACGACCTCCTCCATCCGCCGCACGAGCCGCCCATCGGTGTCGGCGGCCAGCAGCGGGTCCCAGCGGTCGCCCCAGATCACCTTGAGCACGTTCCAGCCGGCGCCGCGGAAGTTGGTCTCGAGCTCCTGGATGATCTTGCCGTTGCCGCGCACCGGCCCGTCGAGGCGCTGCAGGTTGCAGTTGACGACGAAGACCAGGTTGTCCAGGTGCTCGCGGCCGGCCAGCGAGATCGCGCCCATCGACTCGGGCTCGTCCATCTCGCCGTCGCCCATGAACGCCCACACCTTGCGCCCGCCCGTGTCGGCGACCTGGCGCCCGGCCAGGTACTTCATGAAGCGCGCCTGGTAGATCGCCATCAGCGGCCCGAGCCCCATCGACACCGTGGGGAACTGCCAGAACTCCGGCATCAGCCACGGGTGCGGGTACGACGACAGGCCGCCACCGGCCACCTCGGTGCGGAAGCCGCGCATCTGCTCCTCGGTCAGCCGCCCCTCCAGGAACGCGCGCGCGTAGATGCCGGGCGACGAGTGTCCCTGGATGTAGATCAGGTCGCCCGGCTGATCGTCCGACGGGGCGTGCCAGAAGTGGTTGAAGCCGACCTCGTAGAGGGTCGCCGCGGACTGGTAGCTGGCGATGTGGCCGCCGAGCTCGGACGACTCCTTGTTGGCCTGGAGCACGGTGGCGATCGCGTTCCAGCGCACCAGCGACCGCACCCGCTGCTCGAGCTCCGGGTTGCCGGGCATCGGCTGCTCGAGCTCGACCGGGATCGTGTTGACGTACGGCGTGCTCAGGTCGCCGGCGGCGTGCAGGCCGCGCCGGCGCGCCTCGGCGAACAGCACCTCGAGCAGGTCGCTCGCGCGCTCCTCGCCGTCGTGGCGGACCACGGCCTCGAGCGCCTCGAGCCACTCGCGCGTCTCGGCCGGGTCGACGTCCGGGCGTCCGTTCCCGGACCGCGGATCAGTCTCCGTCGCCATTGGCAGATCATGACGCAGGAGCGAACGATTCACAGGCGATGGCGCGGAAGCAGCTCCCGGGCCAGCGCGTGCGTCGCTTCATCCTCCTTCCAGGGCGGCTCGCGCGTGAACACCGAGCGCAACGAGCCTTGCACGTCGGCGACCCCGATCCCCGGGTGGTGGTCCTCCAGAGCGCCCGCGGTGGACGGCTTCCAGGGGATGCCCAGCTCCCGGTAGACGTCGACGAGAACGGCGCGGATCGCATCGCCCCCGCCGACGACGATCACCGCCGACACCAGGGCGGCTCCCTTGACCACGCGCTGGGCGAGTCCCGCGATCTTGAGCGTGCCTGCGGAGCTGACGCTGTAGTCGCCGGCGCAGTACTCCCCGTCGATCGCACCCACGCGCGCGTCGACGCCGAGCGCGGTCAACGCCGCCGCTATGCGGGCGGCGACGGCCGCGAAGCGGGCGTGCACGTCGCCGCCGAGGTCGTCCCGGACGAAGAGCTCGAAGACGAGCGACTCCGGGTCGTGGGCCGCCGCGTGACCGCCGACCATCCGCAGCACCGGATCGAACCCGTGGCTGCGGGCGGCGCGGCAGGCGCGATCGAAGCCTGGGCTGCGGCGGTCCAGACGGCCGAACTCGACAGCGGCCGCCGGGCGGTACAGCCGCAGGCACGGGGCTTGATCGCCTCGCGCCACGCGAAGCAGCGTGGCGTGGGCCAACGCCACGTCGAGGGCGGGGTCCGGCGGTTCGCGACTCTGGATCGGATCCGACAAGCGGCTCGCTCAGACCTCCGGGCCCGGCGTCGGACCGCCGCCGGGCGGCGACGGAGCGGGCGGCGGGAGCGGCGGCACGCCGCGCAGCGTGTCGTCGCCGTACCACGTGCGCAGCCAGCGCTTGAGCTTCGCCAGGTCGCGTCGCCTCGACTCGTAGATGGCCCGCGCCAGCAGCCGGAGGCGCGTGTTGCCGCCGTGGTCGCGCTCCACCCGGGCCGCCGCCACCGCGTACTCGTGCTGCGCGATCATCGTCACGAGGAACTCGTGGTCGAACGACACGGCGCGGCGCAGCCCGCGCGGGTCGTACGGCGGCGGCTCGCGCCGTATCAGGGCGCCGGCCGGGGACACGCCGCGGCTGCGCAGATCGGTCTTGAACCTGGCCAGGGCGGGCATGTCCTGGCCGTGCTCGGCGAGCGTCGACTTGGCGATCTCGCGCAGCTCCTCGCGCAGGGCCTTCTTGCTGCCGAGCTGTGCGATCGACCCGATCGCGCGCTCGTGCGCGACCATGCCGCGGGCGAAGGCGGCGTCGGTGGCGTTCGGCTTGCCCCACTCGGGGCCGGCGAACGTGTCGCCGCCCGCGCCGCCGCAACCGGCCACCGCGACGGCGATCGCGAGCAGAGCTGGGACCCGGGCGGCGCGCCGAGAGGACACGGCCGCATGGTACGGCCACCCGCGGCCGGAGGTGGCGAGGGTGGTCGAGGTTCTGCTACCCCGGGTTGCAACAACCTCGACCACGTCGCTACGGGGCTGGGGGTGGTCGAGGTTCTGCTACGCAGCGCTGTCGATCGTTCGCCGCGCGCGCGTCAGCGCGTAGAGCAGGAAGAGGCTCAGCGCCATCGCCCCGATCGCCCAGCCCGGAGTCTCCTTGAGCGCGAGCGCCTGCATGACCAGCGGCGGATCGCCGCCAGGACGCGCCCGAGCTGCGTGCCGATCGCCCGGCCCGCGTAGACGAGCGCCGCGGCCAGCAGGAACGCCAGGCCCCAGGCCAGCGTCAGCGCGCCCCACAGCTTCGGGTCCATGCCGCTCAGAACGAGCTCGTCCGGCGAGAACGGGTTGTCGCCCGCGAGCGCGGACGCTCCCCACGCCGCGTTGTAGGCGCCGGCCGTCAGCAGCATCGACGCGGCGAGCCACGGCCAGCCGCCGCCCGGGAGGGCGCCCTCGACTGCGGTACGTACACCGGTCCGCGACATCGCACTGCCTAACGTAACCGGGGATGGCCGATGCCGCCGCTCGCAATCGCGTGACCCCGCTCGGCGAGATCGTCGCGATTCCCCTGCGCGGCGCCTGGACCGGCAACCGCGGCATCCTGCACTCGGGGCGGGAGATCGTCCGCTTCCACGCGAGCGACCTGTGGATCACCTGCGCGCTCGAGTTCCGCGGACGCTGGCGCGAGCAGTGGCTGCCCGGCCACTTCACCTGGCTGTTCTTCCACGACGAGGCCGTGGCCCTGGCCGCCGGCCACCGCCCGTGCGCGGAGTGCCGGCGGGCGAGCTACAACGCCTACCGGGCCGCCTGGGCAGACGCGCTCGGCGTCGATCCGCCGTCGGCGAAGCAGATCAACCGCCAGCTCCACGGCGAGCGGATCGTGCGCGGCACCCACCGGCGCCTCGTCCACGGCCTGCCGTGGGCGGACCTGCCCGACGGGACCTTCGTCCTTCTGCACGGCGTCCCCGCGGTGGCGGTCGGCGACCACGTGGTCGAGTGGACACACGACGGCTACGGCGACCGCCGCGAGCGGCCGGGGCGCGGCACCGCCACGGTCCTCACGCCGCCGTCGAGCGTCGCTGCGCTGCGCGCGGGCTACCCGGTCCAGATCGACGACGCCGCGCGGGCGCGGCCTAGCTCGTCACGGCCACGCGCGCGATCGTGGCGAGCGACTGGTAGTAGACGTCGCGGTCGAAGCCCGGGGCGGGGAACAGGAACGCCTGGCCGGGGGAGGGGACGTCGACCCGTGCCTTGTCCGCCCCGGTGTCCAGGTCGAGCACGACGATCTGGTCGCTCGCCATGCGCACGGCCGCGCGCCGTGCGGCCGCGGTCGGCGCGATCGCCTGCAGGGCCGGGCGCATCATGCGCCGCACCGCCGGCCGCAGCATCAGGTCGGAGTCGCGCCAGTCCTGGGCGACCAGCTCGCGGGTGTCGGGGTAGAGGATCAGGTGGCCGGCGTGCGCGAAGCCGTCGCGGCGCCAGAGCGGTGTCATCTCGTCGCCCTCGAGGCGCCACGCTCGCAGCACGGCGTTGCCCGCGTCGTAGGCCACGACCACGCCGCTCGCCGCGTCCCAGGCGGGCGGGTTCGACTCGGTGCCGTAGGGCAGCCCGCTGATCTCCGTGGACCAGACGGCCGAGGCGTCGTCGCGCCGCGCCCACCAGAGCCGGACCGGGTCGGGCGACTCGCCGGAGCGCAGCATCGTGCGGTCGGTGTGGTTGCGGCCGTTGTCCATCCACAGCACGTGGTGGTCGGTGATGACCGGGTCCCACCCGTAGCTGCGCCCGGGCGCCGGCCCGTAGGACGGCTGCCACGCGCCATCGATCTCGAGCCGCCCCGCCGCGCGGTCGAGCACCAGCCGGAACACGCGCGTCGTGCCCACCGCGATCACGCCCTCGCCGTCGGAGGAGAGCCGGGCGATCGACGGCTCGGGCAGCCGCAACGGCGGGGCCACCGGCATCAGGGTCTCCGGGTCGAGGACCGAGAACGTCGACGGCTCGAGCCCCGCGGGCGCGTCGCAGTCCTTCGTGACGAGCTCGCCGCCGTCGAGCACGACGAACGAGTTGTGGGGCCGCTCGACCGGCAGCCGGTGGGAGGCGAGCACGTCCAGGTCGGCGCTCAGGCGGTGCGCCCAGCGCCCGAGCACCATGTGCACGTCGCCGTTCGCGTGCGCGGCGATCCCGCCCGGCCACCAGACGCCCGCCGGCAGTCGCGGCGTCGATGCCGTCACCTCGAGCGTCAGCGGGTCGAGCCGCTCGACCCAGCCCTCCACGGGCTTCGCAAGCGGCCCGCGTCGCGGGATGTCGTGGCGCAGCGCGTACAGCTCGCCGGGCTCACGGCGGACGAGCAGGTCGGTGGCGAACGCGTCGGCGACGGCCGCCACCTCCAGCCGCTCTCCCGGCCGGATCCCGAGCCCGGTGATGCCGTCGGCGCAGCAGCGCCGCAGCGGCCCGCCGTCCTCGCCGGTCCAGGGTCGCGGCCAGTACGCGCCCGGCATCGGCTCAGCCGGAGTGCACGGGTGAGTCGTCGCAGCGGATCAGCGCCGCGCGCTCGAGCCCCGCGTTGCGGTGGGCCAGCGCGACTCCCACCTCCGGGTCGAGCGCCAGCCCGAGGAACGCCTGCGCGCTCGGGTAGCGGACGGCGATCACCTCGTCGTACAGGTCGCTGTCGTCGCCGATCACGGTCATCGTCGCGGGCGCGTGCCAGACGATCTCGCCGCCCACCCGCGTCAGCGCGGCCAGCGCGGTCTGCCCGTAGCGCTCGTACGCCTCGCGCCCGGACACGTCGGCGGACCCGCCGCCCGGCGGCTCGCCCTCGTAGGCGGCGCGCTCGCGGTAGCGGTTCAGGTTGAGCATCACGAGCGGGCCGTCCGCGTCGGTCCCCGCGACCTCCGACAGCGCGGCGATCTGCTCCTGGGTCGGGTTGACCGGCATGCGTCCTCCTAGCGCCCGTCGATGATCGCGAGCCAGATGGCGCTGAGCGTCTGGATCGCGGTCTCCGGCGGCACGCGGGGATCGCCGCCATAGGTGTCCAGCAGGTACTTCTCGTTCATCAGGTTGAGTGCCCGGGCGACCTCGCCGATGTCGGCCGCGGGGTCGACCGCGAGGTTGGGGCTCGCTCGCAGCGCCGCCTCGACCAGCTCGCGGAAGCGCTCGCGGATCGCCTCCTGCCCGGCGAAGATGCGCTCGTCGACCGCGGCCGCCTCGGAGATCGCGCGCAGCAGCGGGCCGTGGCGCTCGTACACGGAGACGGCCGGCTCGATCGCAGCGCGGATCACCTCCGGACCGTCGCCCATGCGCGCCTTGCTGAACTCGACCTGCGCGTCGAGCAGCTCGTCGATCGCCTCGCGGCCGGCGCGCATGAGCAGCATGCCCAGATCGTCGAAGTGGCGGTAGAAGATCGTGCGCCCGAAGCCCGCCTCGCGCATGACGTCGTCGACGGTCAGCTCGGCGAACGGGGTGCGCCGCACCAGCTCCTCGGCGGCGGCGACTATGCGCTCGCGGCTCTGCTCCCGGGTGTGCCGGAGCTCGGCCTTTCGGGTCGGCATGGCGCGAGCCTAGCCGATTGTTGACACCGTGTCACACACGGTGTAGCGTCGATTGGCGTGACCCCCCGAGTCACCCTGGCCCTTCTCGTCGCGCTGGCAGTGCTCGCCCTACCGGGCACTGCCGGCGCGCGGCAGGCCTCCGCCGCGAAGGACGGTCGCCCGAACATCCTGGTCGTGATGACCGACGACCAGAGCGCCGCCGACGTCGCGCACATGCCCAACGTACGGCGCCTGCTGGCCAGGCAGGGCACCACGTTCGACAACGCGGTCGACTCGTTCCCGCTGTGCTGCCCGTCCCGGGCCACGTTCATCACCGGCCAGTACGCCCACAACCACGGCGTGCTCGGCAACTTCTTCCCCTACGGCTGGTACGGGATGAAGAACCGCCGCAACACGCTGCCCGCCTGGCTGCACGACTCGGGCTACCGCACCGCGGCCATCGGCAAGTGGCTGAACGGCTACGGGGCCCGCGACGCGCACGGCGAGGTGCCCGCACGGCTTCGACATCTGGCGCGGGCTCCTCGACGTCTCCGCCTACGACTACTTCAACTTCGTGATGAACATGAACGGCAAGCTGAAGACCTGGGGCGACGCGGAGTTCGCGCGCAACCTGGTCGAGTTCGCGAAGATCGAGGTCGTCGACAACCCGACCGGCCTGGCGGGCGTGCTGGCCCAGCTCGAGAAGGCGATGGGCCCGCGCCCGTACGACTACTGGGGCACGGAGAAGACGGCGGACTACTCGCCCGACGTCACCGGCAAGGTCACCGAGGGACTGGTCAAGGCGGAGAAGTGGTCGAAGAAGCCCTTCTTCATCTGGTGGTCGCCGGCCGCGCCGCACCGCGAGGACGTCGCCACCACGCTGATGGGCCGCCCCGGCCGCGACCCGCGCCCGGCGCCCCGCTACGCGAAGAGGAGCTCGTCGTTCCGGCTGCCCCGGCCCGAGAGCTTCAACGAGGCCGACTTCTCCGACAAGCCGGCGAACATGACGAAGAACGCATCGACGTTGACCGAGGAGCAGATCGCCCAGCTCCAGCTCGACTACGAGGGGCGGATCGGGTCGCTGCTCGCGGTCGACGACCACGTGAAGAACCTGGTCACGACGCTCGAGGCGCACGAAGCAGCTCGACAACACGCTGATCGTGTTCGTGTCGGACAACGGCTGGATGCAGGGCGAGCACCGCATACCCGGCGACAAGTTCCTGCCCTACGAGGAGTCGCTGCGCGTGCCGCTGATCATGCGCGGGCCCGGCGTCCCGAAGGGCAAGCGGGTGGCCGGCCAGGTGTCGAACATCGACTTCGCCCCGACGCTGGTCGACATCGCGAACGCGCGCGCGGGCCGCACGTTGGACGGCACCTCGCTGCTGCCGACGCTGCGCAACCCGCGGCTGCGCCCGAACCCGGTCCTGCAGATCGAGGCCCCGCGCCCGCTGTTCGAGAGCGAAGTCCCGGTCAACGGCTGGGACCGGCCCTACAAGGGCGTGCGCACCGACCGCTACACGTACGTCGTCTACACGGAGGCGGGCGACGAGGAGCTCTACGACCGCCGGAAGGACCCCGCTCAGTTGAACAACGTCGCCGCCGACCCGGCCTACGCGCAGATCAAGGAAGACCTGAAGGCCGACCTCGCGAGGCTCGACACGTGCAAGGGGCGTACGTGCCGGGCCGTGCGGTGATGGTCCGCGCGGCGCTCGCCACCCTCGCCGGGGTGGCGTGCGCCGTCGCGGCCGGCCCGGTTCCCGCCGCGGGCGCGGCCGAGCCGACGCTCGGCGGCCTCCACGACGCCCGCTACTGCGAGATCCTCGAGCTGAAGGGAACCCCGCCGCGCGCGAGCGTCACGGTGTGGAACACGATCGGCCTGAACAGGTGCCCGGCCGCGTCCTGGGATCGGTTCGATGCCGGCACGCTGGCCGACGAGATCGGCGCGACGCTGGTGATCCTGAACGGCCCGCGCCACTTCCTCATGGACTCGGTCAGCGTCCCGAAGCGCGGCGCCGTCCGCACCTTCAACGACCTGAAGATGAGGAAGGCCGCGACGATCCCGATCCGCAGCGCCGCCGACCTCGTTCAGTCGACGTACACGGACCGCACGATCGCGCGCGACAACACCTGGCGCTGGAGGAAGGGGCGCACGGTGTTCGAGCTGGTCGCCCCCGGCGGGGACACCTACGTGATGCAGAGCTACGCGCAGATCAGGGACCCGAGCCTGACGCTGGCCAAGCTGTCCGCGCTCGGCCGCCGGCTGTCGTTGCCCGACGGCTGGCGCTACCGCTCGCGCCGCCTGCGCAGCGACCTGGTGCTGAAGGCCAACGGCACCGCCACCGTCATCCAGGACGAGCTCCAGAACACCTACCAGCTGGCAACGACCGTGAAGCGGGGCAAGGCGGAGCGGCGCCGCGTGAGCGTCGCGGGCAACACGCGGACGACCTCGTTGGGGGAGGGCGGCGTGGTGGAGGACCGCGGCACGGTGACCGGCACGCCGTTCGGCAAGGGCAGGATCGTCCTGAACGGGGTGCTCGCGAACGGGCGGCTCGAGGGCACCTTCCGCCTGACGTTCGCGCGCGGGTCCGTGCTCGGGAGGGTGTCGATGCCGTTCACGATCAGCGGCAACGAGATCGACTTCGAGGGGACCTCGCGCATCACCGGCGGCACCGGGGCCTACCGGGGCATCAGGAGCGGCGCGCTGGCGACCCGCGACCACAACACGCTCGACGGGCAGAACGGCACGCTGTCGTTGACCGGCTCGGCCACCTACTGACGCGGCGTCCGCCGCGTTACGCCTCGAGCGCGGCCCGGAGCGAATCGGAGGCGACCCTGCGCAGGTCGTCGGCCGGCGGCCGGCGGGCGCCCGCCGCTGCGACTCCTGTCCGTGGCGCCGCGCCGACCCGGCGGCGAAGCTCGTCGTCCTGGGAGAACGCGTAGAACAGCTCGCCACCGTGGTTGTCGATCGTGTCCTGGAGCCGCTGCCCGCGTTTGCCGAGCGCCGTGGCGAGCCTCGCCCTGACCTCGTCCGCCGTCAGCTCAGGCCATAGCGTCGCGATCCTGTCGAGCGGCGCCGGCTCACGACCGGCGGCCATGGGCGCCGCGCCCTCGAAGTCGCTCGGGGCGGGCAGTTTCGCCTCGAGCAGCGCACGCGCGTCCAGCACCCCGGCCCCGTACTGGCCCGTGTCCCAGCCCGTGGGCAGCGGCTTCTTCACGGTGTCGCGGGCGAGCTTGAGGAACACCCGCTGGAGGTGCCGGCCATAGGTCCTGCGCAGCTTGTCCGGACCGTGATGCGCAAGCCAGAGGGCGGCGGCGCCCGCAGCGTGCGCGACCGCGAACGACGTGCCGTTGTGAGGCTCGACGACATATCGCGGGGCTCCGTGGTCGAGGTCGACGGCCGCCACCCAGACGCCCTCGCCGGGAGCGCAGAAGTCGACCTGCGGCCCGTGTGAGGACCCGCTCCAGGGCTGGTCGGTGATGCCCGTCGCCCCGATGGCCAGGCATTCCGGGAGGCTCGCCGGCGCCGTCACGAAGCCGACCTCGTTCCCCGCGGCGGCCATCACGATCATCCCGGAGTCCACCGCGGCCGCGATCGCCTCACGCAGGGCAGGATGGAAGCCCACGCCGCCGAGGCTCATCGAGACCACGTGACAGCCCGCCTGGCGGGCGCGGTCGACGGCCACGGCCACGTCCCCGTCGAACACCTGGACGACGCTCTTGACCGTCCGGAACGGTACGAGCGTGGCCCCCGGCGCGGCGCCCGAGATGAGTCCCTCCACGCGTCCGGCGATCACGCTCCCGGTGGCCGTTCCGTGACCGGGAGAGTCGAGCGGCCACCACCAGCGGCGCTCGAGCGGGTCGTGCGCGTCGGAGTCGCGCGCCAGAACATCCCAGGCGCGGGTCAGGTCGAGCGCGTCCCGTTCCAGTTCGGCGTGGTCCGTGAACCCCGTGTCCGGATGTCCGACCAGCACGCCGGCACCGCGGCCGGGCTCGAGCTTCCATGCCGCGTCGCAGTTGATCGCCTTGAGCGACCAGTCCTTCGGCGTGTCTCGCGGCGAGCGCCCGCGCCGCTGCGCCGACGGCGTGGCTCGCCCGTTGGCCGACGGCGCCGGCGGCGCGAACGCGCTCGACGGCAGGTCCGGCTGGATCGCCGCGGCGGCGCCCGGCCCAGCCTCGGCCTCGAACGCCGCGCGCAGCCGCTCGGCGATGTCGAATGCGAGCTTCTGCTGTGGATACGCGGGACTTGCGATCGCCCGGCCGGTGACCTGCCAGTGGCGGCGCAGCCGGGCCGGCGCGCGCTTGCCCGGCGCGGGCGGGAACAGCGGTGCGACCTGCCAGGGCTTTCCGTCGGCGTCGTCGCCGAGCGTCGCGGCCGCGGCGCGCAGCGGGCTGGCGGCGGCGCGCCCCGCATCCGGCAGCTCGACGAGCAGGCGCAGGAAGAACCCCTCGCGGTCGCGCACGGTACCCGGCGCATCGGTGACCTCGGCCGTGACGGTCTCGCTCGCGGCGTTCTCCGCGGTGAACGCGGTCGCGTGCACCAGGTAGCGGCCCGGACCGACCGGCGCGGGGTGGACGACGCGGGCGCGCTCGCCTGTCACGACGAACGAATGCGTCGAAGGCGGGGCCGCCGCCTCGTCGGCCTGATCGACCGACAGCAGCACGCGTACCGGTGTGCGCTCGGTGGCGCGGGCACGGCGGAAGTCGTACTCGACAGCGACGTGCCCGCCCTCGCGGACCGCGGTGATGACGGGCGCGAACGAGCTCGCCTCGTCGGGCCGTGCGAGGAAGATCGGGCCGATCTTGTGGCGGCGCCGCTTCGCCTTGGCGTGGAAGTCGTCAGGCCTGAACCACTGCTCCTCGTGGAAGCGCGGGCCCGTCGGGGAGCCGTCATCGCGCAGGCCCATCCGTCCCCAGCGGCCGGGCCAGTCGATCCAGCGCATCGTCCGGTCGATCTCGACGAGTTCCGGCCGGACGCGCCGGCCGCCGCCGCGCGCGTGGTCGGGCAGCGGGAACGGCTCGATGCGATAGATGCCCGGCTCGAAGTACGAGGCGTGCGAGCCCAGGCCGACGAAGACGAGCGGCGGTCCGTCGTCGCCGTCGAGCTTGCGTACGTCCTTCCAGTCGTCGCGCTTCTCGCGATAGGTGTGCTGGGAGTAGGTGGCGACCTCCGGGCGGGTTCCGGTCGGGTCCAGGCCGATCTGGATCATCTCCCAGTCGCCCTCGTGGAGCCCGATACCCGCGAGGCTCTTGTCGTTGAAGTAGTAGAACAACCAGTACTGAAGCCAGACGCGACCGCCGTTCGCCTGCGTCAGCCGCCCGTAGACCTTGTCGCCGTGCAGGCGCTGCATCCGGGCGGCGTCCTCCTGGTACGTGCCGCCGTGCGCGTTCAGGTAGTCGGTGGCGCTCGGCCGGTCACCGTTGCCGTAGGTGTCGCCGTTCAAGACGTCCAGCTCGAGCCGCCGGCCGGACAGCGCCGGCCCGGCCTGGGCGATCAGCGACCCGTTCTTCCGCTGCAGGTAGGTCGCGTAGCTTCCCTCCACGTAGCAGTCGGTCATCACCCGCGGCGACGTCGCCCAGTAGGGCTCCTGCTTGTGGTAGTTGAGGCACGGGGAGTAGCGCGCGAGGAGGCCGTTGCGCCGGGCGGCCTCGAGAGCCGCGCTCATTGCCCGTGCCTCAGCGAATCAGCTTGCGCTCGGGCGTGCGCTCGGCGAACTCGACCTCGTCGAGCGAGTCGATCTTCGACACGACGTCGGTCGCGTCGTCCGGCACACCTTCGGCCTTGTAGAGCGACGCGAGCTCCTTGTCCGAGTCGCCCGGGAAGAGCGGTTCCACGCTCGCGGCGCCGAGTTCCCGCACCTGCTTGACCACGTCCTCCCGCCGGTCGGGCGGCGTCGCCTCGCGGAACTTGAACTCGAGTCTCACCCCGGTTCATGCTAGCGCCCTCTTCAGGTCGAGCAGCCCGTCTCCGTACTCATTCGTGCGGGCCCTGCGACCCATCGCCGAGAGCGTCGCTGCGGTCTTCCGCAGGTGCGCCTGGACGTCCTGGGCGCCGAAGTCGGGGTGCAGGGCGGCGACGAGCGCGGCGGCGCCGGCCACGTGCGGCGTCGCCATCGACGTGCCGCTCCAGGACGCGTAGTCGCGCTCGTCGCGGTACGACGATCGGCGCCGCGGCAGCGTCGAGAGGATGTTCGAGCCCGGAGCGCAGATGCCGATGTGGGCGCCGGTGTTCGAGAACGACGATCGCCGGCGCGTCTCGGCGATCGAGCCGACGGCCAGGACGCCCGGATAGGCCGCCGGGTACGAGGTCGCGTTGTCGATCTCGAACTCGTTGCCCATGGCGGCGACGACAGCGACGCCGCGGTCCAGCAGGCGCTTGATCAGCAGCTCCTCGGTCCGCGACGACCCGGTGCCGCCGAGGCTCAGGTTGACCGCGCTCAGGCCCGACGTCGCGGCCGCGCGCAGCGCGTCGGGCATCAGGTCGGGGTCGACGTAGTACTCGCCGTCGGCGGCCGGCGCGTCGCCGAAGACCTTCCAGACATGCAGCTTGCATTGGGCGACGCCCGCGATGCCGACTCTGTTGTTGGCCTGGGCGCCGATGATCCCGGCCACATGGGTGCCGTGGCCGACGATGTCTTCCGCCCGCGTGCCCGGGTGGTGGTACTCCGCGACCCGGTCCGCGAGTTCCGGATGACTGGCGTCGACGCCGGTATCGATGACGCCGACCGCCATGGAGCGCCCGTCGACGCGGGCGGCGTCGAACCACCCGATCGCCCGCAGCCCCCATTGGAGGTTGGTCATCGGATCCGGGCCCGACGCGGACAGCCAGCGGGCGGGGACCGGCTCGATGAAGTCGATCGCTTCGGCGGACTGCGCGTGCCGGATGGTCCGAGGGCTGACGCCGGGGTCGGTCTCGCAGATCGCGAGCCCGGCGAGCTCGTCGTCCTCGACGGCGGCGGACGCCGCCGCGACGGCCAGGTTCGCGGTCGCACGAGCGGACAGGCCGGCCCGCTCGAGGCGCTCGCGCCCCGCGTCGGCGAACAGTGGCCGCACGTTTTTCAGCCCCGCCTTGTCGCGTAGGTAGTCGAGCGGCTCGGTGACCGTCTTCGGGATCGCCGCCTCGAGCTCGGAGGAGAAGGTCACGCGCATCGGGCCGCCGCGCCCGGCGGGGCGCCGCACCAGCGACCCGACGTGGGGCCGGACAGCCTCGGGGTGTACCCGGACGAAGTAGCGGCCCGGTACGTACTCCGGGCGTTTGCGGGCGGCGCCGAAGGTCGGCTGCTCCGATCGCGGCGCTTTCGCCTTGTCGTTCTTCGCGCTTGACCGCGACTTGCCCGACTTCGCCATGCTCGACCGGCCTCCCCTTGCGTTAGCGCGGCGATACTAGGCAGGAGGATTTCGAGCGCACAAGGTAATTCGAACGCATTGGCGCAAACGGGTATTCACATGCCGCTCAGCGCCGGAGCGCGGCCGGTTCGAGCGCGGGGTTGCTCCAGCCCGTGTCGGTGTGGTTCAGGTTGACGCCCGGCGGGACGATCTCGTCGATCCGGTCGAGCAGGTCGTCGGACAGCTCGACGTCGGCGGCGGTGAGCTGCGACTCCAGGTGGTCCATCGTCCGCGGGCCGATGATCGCCGCGGTCACCGCCGGGTGGCGGATGACGAACGCCAGCGCCATCTCGATCAGCGTCATCCCCGCCTCGTCCGCGAGCTTGCCGAGCGCGTCGGCGGCATCGAGCTTGCGCTGGTTGCCCGGGAGCGACATGTCGTAGCGGCTGGGGATCATCTGCGCCCGGCGCGACTGCGGCACCTCGGCGTCCTTGCGGTACTTCCCCGACAGCCAGCCGCCCGCGAGCGGGCTCCAGGGGATGACGCCCATGCCGTAGCGCCGGCACGTGGGCAGGACGTCGGACTTCGATCGCGCGGGTCAGCAGGGAGTAGGGCGGCTGCTCGCAGACGAAGCGCTCGCGGCCGCGCTTCTCGGCGACCCACTGCGCCTCGACGATCTGGCTGGCCGGGAACGTCGAGGAGCCGATGTAGCGGACCTTGCCCGCGCGCACGAGGTCGGTCAGCGCTCCGAGCGTCTCGTCGATGTTCGTGTCCTCCTCGGGCCGGTGGATCTGGTACAGGTCGATCCAGTCCGTGCCCAGGCGGCGGAGGCTGTTCTCGACCTCCTTGACGATCCAGCGGCGGGAGTTGCCGAACTCGTTGGGGTCGTCGCCCATCTTGCCGTGCACCTTGGTGGCCAGCACGACGTTGTCGCGGCGGCCGCCGGCGAGCGCCTTGCCGACGATCTCCTCCGACTCGCCGCGCGAGTACACGTCGGCGGTGTCGACGAAGTTGATCCCCGCGTCGAGCGCGCGGTGGATGATGCGGATCGACTCGTCGTGGTCGGTCTCGCCCCAGGCGCCGAACATCATGGCGCCCAGGCAGAGCGGGCTGACGCTGACACCGGTGCTGCCGAGGCTGCGATTATCCATGCACTCGACCCTAACGGGCGGCTTCGTTTCCGCGCGGGGCGCACGGGTACCCGAATTGAACGCAGTCAACCTTTGGGGGAGATACGGATGGCCCGCAACCTCGCGAGCTTTTTGACCGACAGCGCCGAGAAGCACGGTGACCGCACCGCGCTCAAGCTCGACGACATGGAAGTCACCTACAAGCAGCTCGACGAGGCCAGCGCGCGCGCCGCGGCGCTCATCAAGTCGAAGGGGTTCGAGGCCGGCGACCGCGTCGGCATCATGCTGCCGAACGTCCCGTACTTCGCGATCGCCTACTACGGCGTGCTGCGCGCGGGCGGCGTCGTCGTCCCGATGAACCCGCTGCTGAAGGGCCGCGAGGTGTCGTTCTACCTCGAGGACCCGGGCGCGAAGCTGATGTTCGCCTGGCACGACTTCGCCGAGGCGGCCGACAAGGGCGCCGAGGAGACCGGCGCCGAGGTCATCCCGGTCAAGCCCGGCGAGTTCGAGAAGCTGCTCGGCGAGAACGATCCCGACACCGAGGTCGTCGACCGCGATGACGACGACACCGCGGTGATCCTCTACACGTCGGGCACGACCGGCAAGCCGAAGGGCGCCGAGCTGACGCACTCCAACCTGAGCGAGAACGTGCGCATCGTCGTCGAGACGCTCGGCGAGATGCAGGACAGCGACGTGCTCCTGGGCGCGCTGCCGCTCTTCCACTCGTTCGGGCAGACGTGCGGGCTGAACTCCGCGGTCTACGCGGGCGCGTCGATGACGATGATCCCGCGCTTCGACCCGGCCAAGGCGCTGGAGATCATCGAGCGCGACAAGGTCACGATCTTCGAGGGCGTCCCCACGATGTACACGGCGATGCTGAACTCGGACAAGAAGGACGACGTCGACGTGTCCTGTCTGCGCCTGTGCATCTCCGGCGGATCGGCGATGCCGGTCGAGGTGCTGAAGGGCTTCGAGGAGCAGTTCGGCTGCAAGGTGCTCGAGGGCTACGGCCTGTCCGAGACCTCACCGGTCGCCTCGTTCAACCATCCGGACCGCGAGCGCAAGCCCGGGTCGATCGGCACCCCGGTCGAGGGCGTCGAGATGAAGGTGGTCGACGACGACGGGAACGAGGTCGACCAGGGCGAGGTCGGCGAGATCGTCATCAAGGGCCACAACGTCATGAAGGGCTACTGGGGCCGCGAGGACGCGACGAAGGAGGCCATCAAGGACGGCTGGTTCTACAGCGGCGACATGGCCAAGGTCGACGAGGACGGCTACTTCCAGATCGTCGACCGCAAGAAGGAGATGATCATCCGCGGCGGCTACAACGTGTACCCGCGCGAGATCGAGGAGGTCATCTACGAGCACAAGGCAGTCGAGGCCTGCGCGGTGGTCGGCATCCCCGACGACAACATGGGCGAGGAGGTCGGCGCGGCCGTGGTCCTGAAGAAGGGCCAGGAGGTGTCGGAGGACGAGCTGCGCGACTACGTCAAGAACGAGGTCGCGAACTACAAGTACCCGCGCAAGATCTGGTTCGTCGACGAGCTGCCGATGGGGCCGACGGGGAAGATCCTCAAGCGCGAGGTCGAGGTGCCCGACGCCGTTCAGGCGGGCTGAGCGGCACACGCAACCTGATCTGGCACGAGTCGATGCCAGGCGCCGAAGGCGTGGCGAGCGGCGAGTCGGCGCCGTCGCCAGAGGAGCAGAAGGACGCGCAGCAGGAGCCGGCGCGGGCGGGCCTTAGGTCAGCGACGTGGCTGCCGTACTCGCGTGCGCTCCGCAGCGGACGAGAAGGACTTCCGCTTTCACGCGAAAGCAGCAGCGCTTTGCCCGCCGGGCCCCAGCTGGGCGGCTGTCAGGACCCAGCGCGCTTCTTGTGCATGCGGCTGAGGCCCGTCCGGTTGACGCGGCACCGAGCCATGGCCGGCGAGACGCCGAAGGTCTCCGCGATAGAGGCGATCGCCGCGCCGCCCTTAGCCAGGCGGAAGAGACGTCCATACGGCATCACCAGCGCCCCGCCGACGCTGAAGGCCTCCTGCTCGACGGTGGCGTTGTAGGTGCGCATCCCGGTGGCAGTCGATCTTCGAGGGTGGATGGCCCATCACCAGGTGGGCGATCTCCTCAGCGAGGGTGACCTTCAGCCGCGTGTTCGAGTGGACCGGGTTCAGGATGACCATTGGCCCAGCGGACCCTCGAGCGTGCCGGCGGACCATTCCCTGCTTCCCAACATCTCGCTGCGCATGGGCTCCGGCACGACGGCAAACTGAGACAGCTCGCCGATGACGGGCACCCGAAGCGACGCAGCCATGGCGTAGGGGTCGACGGCGGCGCCGTCCGCTAGGCCCAGGACGCGCTTGGCCGCGATGGCGCAGCGCTCGAGGCGTGCCGCCTCCCCGCCGACGAACGGCAGGAAGTGCTCGGTTGCCTCGACCTCACGCAGAGTGGTCTGGAAGCTCGCCGTGAGGGTCATCTTCGGTGAAACGCTCGTACATGATCCGGAAACCCGCCGCCAGGGCTTGGGCGGTCTTGGGGTCGAGCTTGGGATCGGCGCGCAGATGGACCTCCACTGCCCCGATGGTGTCTAAGGGCTCGTCGGAGGCGGCGCGGAAGACGTCTGCCCGCTCGAGCTGAAGCCAGGTGGCGAGCTTGTCCAGGGTGGCCAAGTCGGGATTGCCTTTGCCGCTCTCGAAGCGCGAGAGGGTGGCGGCGCTGATCCCCGAGGCCTCGGCTACTGCGCGCAGGCTCAGGTCTTGACGCTTGCGGATCTGGGACAGGCGGCTGCGAACGAGCGCGTAGTCGGGACCGAGCCGTGGATGGCACGGGGGTTCTACTCTCCTTGTTGCGAGAATGAGACAGATGGACGATCGACGCAACGCCGTGCTAGGCTCGCGTTGCGTTGATGTTACAAGCGTAAGGCCAGCCGTACAACCCTCGAGGCGCCCCGGCTAGGAGCCCGAAATGCACGTAAGCGAGTGGATCACCGAGGACAAGATGCTGCCCAACGCCGACCTGGCGGGACCTGGGGGTCGATCGTCGCCTCCGACGAGATGAAGGACCGGCTACTGCAACCAGGCCCTGCTGGCCTTGCGCCTGCGCGGTGACCTGCCCTTCGACACGACTGCGCTGCACGGGCTGATCCTGCTTACGGGCCGCCCGGCACCGGCAAGACCACCCTGGCGCGCGGCCTCGCGCAGGAGCTCGCGCCCGCTGGTCGGCGGCGGCCGTGCGGCTGATCGAGATCAACCCGCACGGGCTGATGAGCGCCGAGCACGGCCAGACCCAGCAGCGCGTCATCGAGCTGCTCGGCGAGCACATCCCGTCCTGGCCGACGACGGCACGCCGACGGTCGTGCTGCTCGACGAGGTCGAGTCGATGGCGGTCGCCCGCAGCGCCGGCCTCGCTGTCGGCCAACCGGCCGATGTGCACCGCGCCACCGACGCCGTCCTCACCGCGCTCGACCGCAACGCCCGCGAGCACCCGCACCTCATCTTCGTCGCCACCGTCGAACTTCACGACCGCGCTCGACGAGGCGTTCCTCTCGCGCGCCGACGTCGCCATCGAGGTGCCGCTGCCGGACGCCGACCGGCGGTCCGCGCGATCCTCGAGCGGACGCTCGCCGACTTCGGCGCGCGCCTACCCGCAAGCTCGGCGATGCTCGCCGCAGGACCCGCACCTCGGGCAGGTCGCGCGCCGAGCTGGTCGGGGCTCGACGGACGCCGCATCCGCAAGGTCGTCACCGAGGCGCTCGCCCGCCGGCGCGCACCGTCCTGGACCCGGACACCCTCGACGACCGCCGACCTGCTGCAGGCGGCGCAGCGCCGCCGAAGCTCGCCGAGCAGCGAGGAGGCGCAGCGTGCGGCGGCGTAGGGACATCGCGGCCTCCCCGAGCGCAGCGCGCCGCGAGGCGTGGCAGACGATCACGGCGCTGATCGGCGACACACTCGAGCGCAGCTCCGACCATCGAGCGCGGCACGACGTCGACGCCGCGCTCGAGCCGCTCGACACCGGTCGGCGCGCATGCTCATCGCCGGCGGGCCACCTGGAGACAGCACCCGCTGGTGCTCGTGGCAGGCGAGCTGCAGCTCGAGATCACGCACCGTCTCCGGCGGCCCGGCGCTGACGCTCGAGGAGAACCTCAACCCGGTGCCCGGCGCTGCCGACGCACTGCGACTGGACGCTCTACCTCCCGCAGGCCCGAGCCGCTGGCGCAAGCTGGTGCGGACGACCGTCAAGGGCCATGACGCACCTCTCCGCCGACGAGCCCGCCGCCCGGCGGAGCCCGACGGCCCCCGCCCAGACCGGCTCGGCCGTCGACCTGGACGCGCTCGCCCGCTGGGCGCAGGGAGGACGCATGAGCGACCGCCACGTCGACGACGACGCTACACCCGCACGCACACCGCGACGTACCTCACCGACGTGATCCTGGGCACGATCGGCGACATCCTCGGCTGACCTCGGGCATCGACGCCGAACAACGCTGCACCGCGCTGGGACCAGGACGAGAGCGCCATCGCGGCCTGGATCGAGGAGCAGGCGCTCGACACCGTCGTCCTCGAGTGCCACCGGCCGGGCGGCACGGTCGCGCCGATCATCGAGTTTCCCGGTGACCTACGACGTCAGCGGCGTCGGCACGCCGAGTTCAAGCACTCCCGAGCGCGGCCATGGCCCGCTACCGGGCCAAGCTCAGACCGCGTGCCGCTGGCACCGACTTACCGGCTCTTCTGCACCTTCCGCAACGGCCCGCACGCCGCAGCCCGGCTGGAGCCCGGCGACGCGCGCCTCGACCGCCGGCTTGCAGCTCGACCTCCTTCGGCAGCCTCGCCGAGGCCCCCACGCCCGCGCCAGCATGCGCTATCCTGCAGGTGACCACGGATATGACCTACGTCGACGACGCCTTCAACAAGTGCAAGAGCGACCCTCGAGATCACCAAGACCGAGCAGACTTCGCCATCCGCAAGCACGAGACCATCCGTGACCTCGTGCGCGACGAGCTGGCAGCTCGAGGACGACTTCCTCACCGGCAGCTACCGCCGCGACACGAAGACCAAGAAGCTCAAGGACGTCGACATCTTCGTCGTCATCGACCCCAAGGGCCCGCAGGGCGGCCTGCGCGACAAGGATCCCGTCGTGGTGCTCGAGGAGCTGCGCAGAGCTGCTCGCGACGAAGTACTACGACGTCGTCGCCGACGGCTTCGCCTGCACGGTGAGTTCGGCGAGCGACGACGAGGTCACGTCGTTCGACGTCGTCGCCGGCCTTCAAGCGCAAGGGCGGCGGCTACGAGATCCCCGACGCCGATCGCTCGGCGCTGGATCGCGACGAACCCCAAGAATCCACCACGAGCACGAGCACCAAGAAGAATGGCCAGTGCGACGAGCAAGTTCGTGCCGTTCGTGAAGATGATCAAGGGCATCAACCGCGAACTTCGAGCGAGCCGATCAACCCGTCGTTCCTGCTCGAGGTCATGGCCCACGGCGCTGGTCTCAGCCCCGTTCGGGCGCTATCAGGACGAGATCGCGTGGTTCCTCGCCAGCGCGGCCGAGCGGATCGTCGACGACTGGCCCGACCCGGCCGAGGTCGGGCCCGACAGTCAACGGCACCATGGCGGCCGCCGAGCGGCAGGCGGCGGCGAAGACCTTGACCAACTGGCAGCGCATCGCCGAGAAGGCGATCCGACTCGAGGACGCCGGTCAGGAGCACGCAGCCTTCGACGAGTGGAAGAACCTCTTCGGCTGGAGGATGCCCCGGCCATGAGCGCGAGCACGATCTTCGAGCGTCAGAACGAGCCGGAGGCGCTGCTGTTCGCCCGGGCCTTCCGCCGCCGCTACGCCGTGCGCGCGGCGTTGGCGCCTGGCTCGCCTGGGCGTCAGCATCGTCTCGGGACCGTCGGCGTTGCTGCTCGCGCTGCTCGAGCCCTCGACAGGCGAGTACGTCAGCGCAGTGGCGGCGGCGTGGCTGCTCTTCGGCCGCGTGGTGCTTGACGTCTACGCGCAGCGCCTGCGCCGCGACGGCGCGCAGGCACAGGAGCTCTTCGACACCCACGTGCTCGACCTGCCCTGGAGCTCTGGCATGGTTGGCAGCCCGCCCGATCGGCGAGGACGTGCGCAACTGGGCCCGCCGCCAGAGCGAGAAGGACTTGCGCGACTGGTACGCCGACACCTACACAGCGCAGCACCCGGTCGACGCCCTGATCTGCCAGCGCTCGACGATCACCTGGGCGCGACAGGACCACGTCGAACTACGCCCAGTTCCTCCGATGGGCCGCCGGAGGGCATCTGCTTCGTCACCATCGTCCTCGGGCTCGCGCTCGAGTTGTCGCTCAGCGGCTACCTGCTGCGCCTCGGTCTGCCCATGCTGCCCGCCGTCCTCGACATCGCCGACATCGCCCAGGCGAACTCACAGGTGGCGCAGTCCAAGATCCGCCTCGAGAGGCAGGCGACGAGCCTGCTCGAGCGCGGCCCAGAGCGCACGGGTCGCCGCCGACCGTCGACGACTGCCGTCAACTCCAGGACGGCATCTACGCCACGCGGATGCTGCCGGGGGTCCCGCACTGGATGTACTGGTTCACCCGCAAAGACCGCCAGCAGAACATGGAGAGCGTGGTCCATGATCAGGTGGAGCGTCTCCCGGAAGCCCTGCGGTAGGCGTTGTGCCGAAAGGCAGCTCGAAAGCACGCCGCGCGTCCGCTCTGCGGGGTTTCGTCGGACTATCACGGCGGCGAACTCATCGCCGGCAGGGCGGCTCGGGGGGTGACTAGGCGACCGCCTCCTTCCTGCCGACGGTGACGCCAGCGCCGCGTTGGCCGCTCCCTTGCCCGACAAGAGCGGCCCGCCTCTCGCTGCACGCAGAAGCGCTGCCGCGCGTGCCGCCAGCGGCTCCGGGCACTCCGTCTTAGTGGGGACGCGGTGCATCCGTCAATCGCGAACAGGACCGAGGGTCACACGGTTGTCGGAAACGCGCATCATCGCGTTGGTAGCCCCGCCGAACGCGGCTGCCGGTTGCAAGTCGACACGTTCCCAACCCTTGCCGGGGTGCTGGGCGACAACGTCCTTCTCTGAGCGTTGAATGGACAGTACGCATGTGCCGACGGGACCGAATGGTCCGGGCTCCGTGACGATCCGAAGGCGGACCTCGGGAATCGCCCCTTGGTTCTGCAGAATTTTATTGGGGATAGTCCCCGCGTCGCCGGAGGGACCGGTCTCGTGCGTGAGGCGCTCGTTCCAAGAGTCCGCACAGCGGCTGACCTCCGCGTCGGTGAGCCCTCTGGACGTGGGCAGTTCTTCCCGGCGCGATGGCTGTCCTTTCCCGCACGCGAAGATGTACGCGGACACCCCTATCAGGACCGCGAGCACGACGCAGATTACGAGTCTCCCCTTGTTCATCTCGCGGGTCCTACCCGTTGCCGGATCGCCGTCACACACCCGGGGTTCGCGCCCTCGCACCCGAGTGCCGCAGGGTGCCGGGTCCGCCGCGCTCGCTTGTTGCTTTGCGCGAACAACAGCGCGCACAATCAGGCTGTCCTTGCGGTTCCGCGGAACCGCGCTGTATCCAAACCTGCGCTGCTGCCTCGCGCGAGAAGCGGGAACTGGGTCTGGGCGAGCGATGGGCGACGTTCGCGCGTCGTAGTGCGACGGCGGAGCTGATGCGTTCGCCGATGCGGTGGCGACATTGGCTCCGACCGGCAGCGATATTCGACAATCCCAGACATGGCCTTCCATGTCAGACATCGCTATGTCCCCGATGCCGGCACATGCCGGCAGTGCTCCGTCAAGCCTGCGGCAGCTCCGCGCGAACGCGCTCCAGGAAATCGATGACGGGCCGGTCGTGTTCCGCGACGTCGAACTGACAGAACGCGCCCGACGTGGCGATCTTGACGCGTCGGTCGCCCTTGCGGTTTGGCTCGTCGATGGTGATGGCCATGAGGTCCCGGTGGAACCGCTGACCCTGCTGCGATCCGCTGCTGGTCTGAGTCTGGCCGAAGATCTCCAGGACAACTCCGTCGAACGTGAGCAGGTTCTCCACCACGGCGCCGAAATCGGTGCGGCGGTAGAGGACCTGGTCCATGGCCGGAGCCGGAGCACGCCCGGCCGGGGGCGCACCGCCGCCCGTGACGTGCTCGGTCCACCGCTCGCCATCCCAGTACCGCTGCTGCTCGATTGCCGCTCGGGTCGGCGTACCAACCGGCCGGCGTGACTCCAGGGCCGTTAGGCGGAGCCATACGCAGCCGCCGACCTAGTCGTCGTCCCCGTCGTACAGCGCGTCGATCTCTTCCTCGAAGTTCTCGTAGACCTTCTCGCGCTTCAGCTTCAGCGTCGGCGTCAGCTCGCCCTCGTCCTGTGACAGCTCGCGGTCGAGGATCTTGAACTTCTTGACCTGCTCGATCTTCGCGAGGTCGTTGTTGGCCTCGTCGATCGCCTTCTGGACCTCGTCCTCGCCGGCGCCGTCGTCGGCCTCGATGAGCGCGACCAGGTAGGGGCGCTCATCGCCGTAGACCACGGCCTGCGAGACCGACGAGTGCTGCTCGATCTTCTCCTCGATCTGCGTCGGCGTGATGTTCTTGCCGCTCGAGGTGACGATGATCTCCTTGGTGCGGCCGGCGATCGTGACGAAGCCGTCGTCGTCGATCGTGGCCAGGTCGCCGGTCAGGAACCACTCGCCGTCGAACGACTCGCTCGTCTCCTCGTCGAGGTTGTGGTAGCCCTGGAACACGTGCGGGCCCTTGATCATGAGCTCGGCGCGCCCCTCGTCGTCCTCGTCGTCGGCGAGCTTGATCTCGCTGCCTTCGACCGCCTTGCCGACGGTGCCGAACCGGAAGTCGTCGGGCTTGTTCGCGGTCGCCACGGCTGACGTCTCGGTCGCCCCGTAGCCCTCGAGGATCAGCACGCCGCAGGCGTCGAAGAACTCGAGCATGGTCTTGTCGACCGGCGCCGCGCCGGTCACTGCGAAGCGCAGGTTGCCGCCGAACAGGTCGCGGACCTCGCTGAAGATCTGCTTGTCCGCGAGGTCGTATTCCTTGCGAAGGAGCGGGCCCGGCTCGTCGCCCGAACGCTCCAGCCTCGCGGACCTTGCGCCCGACGTCAATGGCCTTGTCGAGCAGCTTGCCCTTGATGCCGCCGCCGGCCTTCTCCTGCGCCTGGTCGTAGATCTTCTCGAAGATGCGCGGGACCGACGGGAAGATCGTCGGCTTGATCTCGCGCAGGTCGTCGAGCGCCTTGTCCTTGTCGCCGCGCCAGTAGGCCAGCGTCGCGCCCACGTCGAGCGTCGCCATCTGCGTCATGCGCGACAGCGCGTGCGCGAGCGGCAGGAAGATGTAGAGGACCTCGTCGTCCTCGATGTCGACCGCGTTGATCAGCATCTCGCAGTTCGCGCGGTAGTTCGCGTGCGTGAGGACGCAGCCCTTCGGCGGGCCGGTCGTGCCCGACGTGTAGATCAGCGTGAACACGTCGTCGGGCTCGATGGCCTCGATGCGCTGGTCGACCTCGTCGCCCTTCTCGCGCCCCTTCTCGCGCAGCTCGTCGAGCGTGATCGCGTCGTCGTCCTCGCCGTCGAACAGCACGAAGTGCTCGACGTTCAGACTCCGCGGCAGCCTCGCGCGCGGTCTCCAGCTTCTCCGAGTCCTCGACGAACACGACCGTCGCCTCGGAGTCCTTCAGCACGTGCTCGGCCTCCTCGGCGGAAGCCGTCTGGTAGATCGGCACGACGTGCGCGCCGGCCAGGATTCCGCCCAGGTCCGCGAGCGTCCACTCGTAGCGCGTCTCCGAGAGGATCGCGACGCGCTGGCCGGCCTCCACACCGAGCGCGATCAGGCCGCCGGCGACCTCGCGCGCAGCTTCGCCGAGCTCCTCGTACGACATGTCCTTCAAGTCGTCGCCGTCGTAGTACCGCAGCGCCGCGCCGTCGTAGTTCTTCGCGGCCTCGATGACCATCGCGGCCAGATCGGCGGCGCCCGTCCCCTGCTTTTCTGATGCCGTTGTGCTCCCCATGGGGAGTGGTGTTCCCGTTTCTGGCGGTTACACGCTCTTGCCTTACGGCAGAGGGGCGCCCGGCTGGAAGCCCTCGCCCATCCCGGGCGACGACCAGGTGAAGCGGGTCACGTCGCCGCGCGGGGCGAGCGCGCCTGGCCGCAGCCCGCGGCGGACGAACACGACCGGGGCGCCGGCGGCGCGGGCGACCTGCGCGCGGGTCTCGCCGAGCCCCTCCTTGCGCCAGCGGTCGGACAGGCCGACGACGAGCAGCCCGGCGCCCTCCGCGGCCTCGGCGACTCCGCCCTCCTCGCCCAGGTCGGCGAGGACCGGCTCCGCCTCGACGCCCGCGTACTGGCGGACCAGCAGGCCGGCGTCGCCCAGCAGGCGCGTGACCTTCTTGGTGTCGTCGGTCTGGCCCGCCGCGCCGAGCAGCTTGAGGGGCGCGCCGGTCGCGGACGCGATCCAGGCGCCCAGCTCGAGCGCGGCCCAGTCGTGCTCGGCGCCGCCGAAGGGCACGATCACGGCGGCGTCGGGGCCGGGCGCGACCTTGGCGTCCTCGCGCGCCACAAGCACCGCGACGTCGGAGTCGGCCTCGTGGAGCACGGTCCCGACGTCGCCGCGCGGCACGCCCTCGCCGAGCAGCGGACGGCGGCCATCCAACAGCAGCAGGTCGACGTCCTCGTTGCGCGCCAGGTCCACCAGGTGCTTGCCCGGGTCAGCGGAGGTGAACGCGACCGCGCGCGTCGCAATGCCGCGGTCGATCAGCCCGAAGCGGGCGGCGTCGACCTGGTTGGCGGCGTCGCGGACGAGCTTGTCCTCGGTCTGGAGCCCGCCGCGCACGGCGGCGCCGCGGGGCGGCCGCACCAGGCGGGCCAGGATCAGCTCGCGCGGCGGGACGGAGCGGGCGAGCGGCTCGGCCAGCGCCAGGAGCTGCGGCACGGCCGCATCGGTCTGCGGCGCGACCAGCACCGCCTTTTCGGGCACCTCGAGCGCCGGGAACTCCATGCTCGACCGCTGGCGGGCCTCGTCCAGCTCCTCCTCGATCGGGGCGCCGAACTTGTTCTGGGGATCGAGGAGCTTGAGCAGCGGCCCGGTCAGGAACGTGGTGAACAGCGCCATGATCACGAGCGACGCGAACAGCGCCTCGGTGATCACGCCCTTCTCGAGCGCCAGGTTCAGCACGATCAGCTCGGTCAGGCCGCGGGTGTTCATCAGCGACCCGATGACGAGCGGTTCTCGGCCCTTGAAGCCGGCGAGCCGCGCCATCACGCTCGCCCCGAACAGCTTGCCGGTCATCGCCACCGCGATCAGCGCGATCGTCAGCAGCCACAGCTCGGGCCGGTCGAGCAGGAACAGGTCGGTCCGCAGCCCGGTGGCGGCGAAGAACAGCGGCAGGAGGACGATCACCACGAAGTCCTCCAGGCGGTGCGTCACGTCCTCGGACAGCCCCGCGTGCCGCGGCATGACCGCGCCCATGATGAACGCGCCGAAGATGATCGCGATGCCGATCGCCTCGGTCAGGAACGCGGAGATCAGCACGCCGGCGAAGATCGCCACGAGCCAGCCGACGGGGGTGCGGCCGGCCTCGTCGTAGGCCGACGACATCCGCCGCAGCAGCCGGCCGATGACCAGGAACATGAAGATGCCGAACGCCACGACCAGGCCGATCTTCAGCGCCACGCCGCCGACGCCGGACGCGGCGGCGACCGCCGTGGCCAGGGCGATCAGGAACCAGGCGGTGACGTCGTCCATCGCCGCGCAGGCGAGCGCGACAGCGCCGAGCGGCCGTTTGATCATCCGCCGCTCGACCAGGATCCGGGCCAGGATCGGGAACGCGGTGATCGACATCGTGACGCCCATGAACAGCGCGAAGCCGAGGAACGGCTGGTCCGGCCCGACCAGCCCGTAGACCGGCACGGCGGTGAGCATCCCGAGCAGCATCGCGAACGTGACGCTGCCGTTGGAGATCATCGCCGCCTGGGTGACCCGGCCCTTGAGCTGCGCCGGGTCGAGCTCCATGCCGACCAGGAACATGTAGAAGATCAGGCCGAGGTTCGCGGTCACCGCGATGTACGGCGTGATGTCGGTGGGGAAGATCGCCGCCTCGACCTCGGGCAGCACCTTTCCGAGCAGCGTCGGGCCGAGCAGGATCCCGGCCAGCACCTCGCCCATCACGCGCGGCTGCCCGATCCGCGCCGCGGCCAGCCCGAGCAGCCGGGCGGCGAGCATGACGATCGCCACCGCGATGAAGAACGCGGCGAAGGTCCTCTCGATCTCGCGCTGCTTCGCGGCGGTCGCCTGGAGCGGCGTGCCCCCGCCCTCGGTCGGCGTGATCGTGAGGTTGAGGTTGCGGTCGGCTGCCGTGCCGGTGATCTCGGCCGATCCGCCGCGCGGGCACTCGACGTCGCCCTCGATGACTCCGTCGTTGTAGTGCAGCTCGCCGAGCTCGTTGCCGTTCTTCTCGACGTGCAGCGTGTCGTCGCCCTCGAGCTCGAAGCTCTGGCCGAGGCAGTCGCTGCGTGGGATCAGCCGGTACTCGCCGGCGATGCCGCCGGGGACCCGCGGCCGCGGGGTGCCGGCCTGGGGCGGGTCGCGCTTGAGCTCGGCTACGAGGGGCGCCCCGCCGATCGTGCCGGACAGGCGGCCGTTGTCGAAGCCGGCGTCGATCGGCGACTTGCGGCCGTTCGCGCAGTCGACGTCGCCGGTCAGCTTCCCGTCCTTGTACTCCAGCTTGCCGCTGACGGTCTCGCGGACGTTGTCCATCGAGATGAAGCGGCCGGACTGCTTCATGTCGACCTTGTCGGTCAGGCACTCGCGGCCCTGCTCGATGTCGTAGCCGCCCGCGATCGGCTTGACCGCGTCGACGTCCTGGCCGAGCGATATCGCGATCGCGGCGACGATGGTCGCGACCGCGACCAGAACCCCGTAGAAGATCGTGAGCCGCCGGCGCGACGGTCCTTGCTGCGAGCCCCTTACTTCCAAGTACGCGTCAGCTAATCACGCGGCGGGAAATGGTGCGACCCCGGATCGGCCAGATCCCCGGTCACGCCCGCACCGGAGCGGCGCTGGCGATCAGGTCGGCGAGCCCGGCCTCGATGCCCGCGGTCAGCACGTCGATGTCCGGCGCGTGGTCGCGGTCGCCGGTGACGCCGAAGTAGAGCCGCCCGTCGTAGGAGAAGATCCCGACGACGATCCGGATCGTGCCGACGAGCGGGATGTACGGATAGGACTCGAGCAGCCGGCGGCCGAGCGCGCGGACCGGCTGCTGCGGCCCAGGCACATTCGTGGTCGCGGTGTCCATGTTCAACCGCGCCGACCGGGTCATCACCCGGCTGCCGAGCGCGAGCAGCATCGGCGGCGCGAAGCCCGACAGCTGGGAGAGGACGTCGCCCGCGACCGCCTGCCCGGACGACTTGATCCCGTCCATCTGCTCGCGGATCGCGGCGAGCCGCTCCACCGGGTCGTCGACCCCCACGGGGAGCCGGACGAACACGGCGGACACGCGGTTGTTGTAGACGCCCTTCTCACCAGGACGGCGCACCGACACCGGAACCATCGTGCGCACGACTCGGTCGGCACCGACCTCCTCGCCGCGGGCCTCGAGCAGGTCGCGGAAGCCGTTCGTGATGACCGTCAGCACCACGTCGTTGACCGTGCCGCCCAGCGGCGCCTCGCACGCTCTTGACGTCGGCCAGGCCGCCGTCGGCCCAGCTCCACACCCGGTGCGGTCCGATCGGCCCGGTGAGCGACGACGTCGCGGGGCGCAGCGACGGCGCGGCGGCCGCGACCGCGCGCGCCGTACCCGCCATTCCCTGGATCAGCGCGGAGCGAGTGCGCAGGGCGGCGGCGACCTGCTCGGCCGGGTTGAGCAGCCGGTGTGCCGCGCTGCGCGTGACGAGCTCCACACGGGACGGCCCGGGCTCGGGGCGCCAGTCGATCGTCGCCGGCTCCGGGGCCGACGCGTCGTCGAACATCACCGACATGAGGTCGGTCGCGGCGACGCCGTCGACCATGCAGTGGTGGACCTTCGAGAGCAGCGCCCAGCGCCCCTCGTCGAGGCCCTCGACCATCCAGATCTCCCACAGCGGCCGAGCCCGGTCGAGGTGCTGCGAGAACACCCGCGCCGCCATCGTGCGCAGCTGTGCCTCGGTGCCGGCCGCCGGGACCGCCGAGTGCCGCAGGTGGTAGCCGATGTCGAAGTACGGGTCGTCGACCCACACCGGCTCGCCCAGTCCCAGCGGGACGAACCGCACCTTCTGTCTGTAGCGCGGCGTGTGGTCGAGCTTGCTCTCGACCATCGCGCGCAGCTCGGCGAACGGAGGCGGCGGGCCCTCGAAGATGCTCACGCCACCGATGTGCATCGGCGTCACGTCGTTCTCGACGTGCAGGAACATCGCGTCCATGGCGCTCATCGGCTGCATGCCGGCTCCTCGGATCGGTCGATCAGGCGCTCGAGCTCCTCGTAGACCGCGGAGTTGACCGCCATCCCGCTGTGGCTGCCGTCGACCTCGACGCATTCCGCGTGGGGGTCCAGGCACGCCCGCCAGTCCACGATCGCGTCGCTGCGCGAGTAGACGGCAAGCGCCGGAAGACCCGGTCGGTGCGGCGTGCGCAGCAGCTCGTGGAAGTCCGCGCAGCAGCTCCCGTCGCGGCAGGCGGTCGAGAAGACGCCGGGAACGCCGGCGTCGCCGATCGCCGCGACGAGGCGCACGGTGCGCAGCACGGACGGGGAGACCGCGAGCGGGTCGAGCACCGGCGAGCCGAGCGTCACGACCGCGGCCACGGCCTCCGGGCGCCGCGCCGCCAGCGCGCGCGCCAGCGTGCCGCCGCGGCTCTGGCCGATCACGATCGCCGGCTCGCCAAAGCGCTGCAGAACCTGGTCGACCCGGTCGAGCGCACGGCCTGCACAGTCGACGTTCATGCGGATCCCGCTGGTGCGCACCTCGTGTCCCCGGCGCCGGAGCCAGCCGGCGAGCAGCGTGAGCGATGCGTCGCCCGCCATGAAGCCCGGGATGAGCAGGACGGGAGCGCGCCCTTCGGCCCGCTCGGGGCCGCGGAAGCGCCGGTCGGCCAGCAGCCGGCTCAGCTCCGACCAGTAGCGCAGCTCGGCGTGTATGGGCGCGGCCACACCCCGTAGCATGACCCGCGATGGCCGAGCGCACCAGCCATCCGCCGGGCACGCTGTCGTGGGCAGACCTCGCGGTGCGGGACCTGGAAGGCGCCAAGCGCTTCTACGGCGGCCTGTTCGGGTGGGAGTTCGAGGATCAGCCCATGGGCGAGGGAAGCGTCTACTCGATGGCGCGGCTCCGGGGCCTCGACGCGGCCGCTCTCTTCAACACGGAGGACCAGCCGCCCCACTGGAACCTGTACATCACCGTCGAGTCCGCCGACGCGGCGGCCGAACGGGCGGGCGAGCTCGGCGCGAGCGTGATGATGGGCCCGTTCGACGTCTTCGAAGCGGGCCGGATGGCCGTGGTCCAGGACCCGACCGGCGCGATCGTCTCCGCCTGGGAGCCGCGCGCGAACATCGGCGCGAAGGTCGTCAACGAGCCGAGCGCGCTCTCCTGGGCCGACCTGGTGACCCCGGATCCCGACCCGGCGGCCCGCTTCTACGGCGACTGGCTGGGCTGGACCGTCGAGGAGATCCCGGGCGCGGGCGGCTACCGGGTGATCACGAACGGCGACCGCTCGAACGGCGGCATGCCGCCCTGGCTCCCGGAGATGGGCGACTCGCCGCCGCACTGGATGCCGTACTTCGGGATCGACGACCTGGACGCCGCCCTGGAGCGGATCAAGGAGCTCGGCGGGCGCCACGTGGCCGGGCCGGTGCAGGTGCCGTCCGGCGCCTTCGCGGTCATGACCGACGCGGAGGGGGCGTTCTTCGCGCTCTCCGCCGGGACCTTCGACGATTGAAAAAGCGCCATTCTGGCCCCGGCGGGCGAAAAATAGGTGGTCCCGCCGTTGTTACGGCATAGGCCCCCGATTTAGCCTTGACCTCGAGTTCATCGACGCAAGGAGGGGCCATGCAGCTGTACGCGATCCTTCGCCGGAAGGGCTGGAGCTCGGGCGCTGAGCTCGAGGAAGCCGCCGCACGCTCGACCCGCGTCGGCAACGAGGACATGCCCGACGACGTCCGCTGGATCCGCAGCTACGTCCTCGACGAGGGCGGCGGCGCGGTCGGCACGTTCTGCGTCTACCAGGCGACGAGCCCTGAGGCGATCCAACGGCACGCGGAGCTCGCCGACCTGCCGGTCGACGAGATCATCCCCATCGCGGACACCGTGCTGGTTCGCCCCGACCCGGAGACGGCCGCGGCCTGAGACGTGTGGTAGGACCGTCGGGTGAGCGAGACGCTCCCCGACGGCCCTCCGCTGCGCCTTCCCGACCCGTGCCTGGTCGTCCTCGTCGGAGCGACCGGCGCGGGGAAGACGCAGTGGGCCGAGACCTGGTTCCACGCCGACCAGATCGTCTCCTCGGACCGGCTGCGCGCGGTCGTGGGCACCGGCGAGCGCGACCTGCGCGCGAGCCGCGACGCGTTCGAGGTGCTGGACCTGATCGTGGAGAAGCGGCTGCGGCGGCGCCTGACGACGGTGGTCGACTCGACCGGCCTGGAGCCAGCGCGCCGCGACTGCTGGCGGTCGCTGGGCGAGCGCCACGGAGTCCCGGTGCACGCCGTCGTGTTCGATCCGCCCGCGAGCATCGTGCGCAAGCGCAACCGCGCGCGAGGCACGCCGGTGCCGAGCAAGGTCGTGACGGCGCAGCTGCGCGCGACGGAGGGCATCGCCGCGCGTCTCGCGGGCGAGGGCTTCGACGCGGTCCACGCCGCCGGGCCCGCGGCGCTCGTCCCGCCGGCGTTCCTGACCGCGGTGGACGCCGCCGCCCGGCAGAATGAGGAGCCGATGACGCTCGAGTTCGGGCTTCAGGTCTCCCGCTTCGACTTTCCCGGCCACCCGGGCACCACCCGATCGACGCTGGCCGAGCTCGCGCAGGCGGCGGAGGGGGCCGGCTTCACAAGTCTCTGGGTGATGGACCACTTCCTCCAGATCCCGCAGGTCGGCCGCGAGTGGGAGGACATGCTCGACTCCTACACGACGCTCGGCTACCTGGCCGGGGTGACCGAGCGGATCCGCCTCGGCGCGCTCGTCACGGGGATCACCTACCGCAACATCGCGCACCTGGCGAAGATCGTCGCGACCCTGGACGTGGTGTCGGGCGGGCGGGCGCAGTGTGGGGTGGGGGCCGCCTGGTTCGAGCGCGAGCACGACCTGTACGGATGGGAGTTCCCGCCGATCCGCGAACGGCTCGACCGGCTGGAGGACGCCCTCCAGCTGCTGCCGCTGATGTGGGGCCCGGGGTCGCCGCGCTTCGAGGGGAAGACGATCACCGTCGACGAGGCGACGTGCTACCCGCGTCCGCTGCAGGAGCGGATCCCGATCCTGGTCGGGGGCTCGGGCGAGAAGCGCACGCTCAAGCTCGTGGCCCGCCACGCCGACGCGTGCAACTTCTTCGGCGACGTGGACAGCGTCCGCCACAAACTCGCGGTCCTGCACGAGCACTGCGCGGCCGAGGGGCGCGACCCGGCCGAGGTCCGGGTCACCCACCTGGGCGCTGCCCGGGTCATCGCGCCCGGCGAGGCGCGCGACGGCCAGGGCGCCGCGACCGTCGAGGAGCACGTCGGCCGTTACCGCGAGCTGGCCGAGGCGGGCGTGCAGACCGCGATCGTCGGCCTGTCCGATGCCGCCGGCCCGGAGTCCGTGAGCCGGTTCGCCGAGGTCGTCGCGGCGTTTCAGCCGAGCGCGAAGCGCATCGCGACCTCGGTGCCGCCGCCCTGATTCTCGCGGAACTCGAGTGACTGCGTGAGCTGCGTCATCAGCGGCAGGCCGACGCCGATGCCGGGGCTGTCGGTACGCGGCCTCATGCCGGTGCCGTCGTCGCGGACGACCACGCACAGGCCGTCGCCCTCCTGGTAGGCGGTGACCGCCAGCGTTCCGGGCTCCGGGCGGTCGACGTAGGCGTGCACGATCGCGTTGGTGATCGCCTCGGAGACCGCGAGCTGGACAGACGCGACGACCTCGTCGGCCGCGCCGATGTCGCGCAGGAACTCCGAGACGCCATGGCGGATCTGGCCGACCGACTCCGGGATGGCCGGTTCCTCTTCGTGGAAGCGGGCCATGTAGCCCGCGGAAGGGTTGCTCAAAACCTGTTAGGTGGGGTCGTCGCCCAGGTCGTTGGCCCTGACGGCGATGGCTTTGCCGTCCCTGACCTGCCACAGCCACAGGACGCGCCGGCGGAGGGTGCCCTCGCCGTGGCGCCCCTCGGCGTGCCCGAACACTACGACCCCGCCCGCGCTGGCCCGGATGTCGTGCGCGTGGAGCGTCAGCTCGGTCCACACTCGCTCGGCGTCGGCGAAGTACTGGCGCACCCCGTCGCGGCCGCGATAGGGCTCGGTGCGGCCGGTCAGCTCGGAGGTCCCGGGAAGGTCGAACTCGCAGTCGTCGGCCACGTACTCAAGTGCGGCCTCGACGTCGCGGCGCTCGAACGCGTCGTAGATCGCGCGCACGGTGGCCACCGCCTCGTCGACGTGGCCTGGCGTGCCGTAGAGCCCCGGATCCGCTCCTG
Source organism: uncultured Actinomycetes bacterium (assembly GCA_963724205.1). Taxonomy (GTDB): domain Bacteria; phylum Actinomycetota; class Thermoleophilia; order Solirubrobacterales; family Thermoleophilaceae; genus CAVRTK01. Next base: position 1,305,810 of record CAVRTK010000001.1, read on the forward strand.
CCATGGCGCCAAAGGATGCCATGGCCGTCCCCCGACTCAGCCGGTCGGGTCCGAGGCCTGACCGTAGGGGTCTTTGGGAGTGCGGTCCTGGGACAGCGACTCGCGCGATCGCGCGACGATTCCCTCGATCGCGTCGGCCAGGTGGATCGGGTCGATGTGATGATCGCCGCGCTCCACGCGGAGCTTGTGAGCGTCGAGCAGCACCTCGGCGTGCGTGTGGCCCGCCGGCGGGTCGAAGCGGTAGGAGGCGAGCTCGATCAGCAGGCCCAGCGGGTCCTTGAAGTAGATCGAGTCCATGAAGCCGCGGTCCTTGACGCCGCTGTGATGGATGCCCCGCTCGTCGAGGCGCTCGACCGCCTGGCGGAAGGTGGCCTGGGAGACCGCGAGGGCCAGGTGGTGGACGCAGCCGGGGTCGGTGGGCGTCCGCTCGGGGTCGGCCCGGCGCTCCTCGTCGGTGAAGATCGTGATCAGGCGGCCGTCGCCCGGGTCGAAGTACAGGTGGCTCTCGCCGGCGTTGTCCAGGTTCGGCTGCTCGAACACGAACGGCATGCCCAGCACCCCCTCCCAGAAGTCGATCGACGTCTGGCGGTCGGCGCCCACGATCGTGATGTGGTGGACACCCTGGCTCTGGAGCTTCCTCATCGGCCCCCCTGGGCGTCGTCGGGTGTCGGCTCGTAGGTGACGGCGTCCTCGGCGGCCTTCGCCATGGGGAAGCCGATCGGCTCCTCCCGCTCCTCGGCCAGGTGCGCGAGCAGGCCCGCCGTCCGGGCCAGGATCGGGACCGCCTTGACGACCGCGGAGGGGAACCCCAGGTCGAGCAGCACGGCGGCCATCGGCATCGAGAGGTTCATCGTCAGCGGCCGGCCCCAGGCCTCGGCCACCGCGCCGGGGAAGCAGCGGGTGAGCGCCACGTGCGGCCCGCTGACGCCGCGATCGGCCGCCAGCTCCAGGATCCGCTCGGCGCGCGGGTCGACCGGCTCGTGGACGGGATGGCCGAAGCCCGGCAGCCGGCCGCCCTCCGACCGCGTACGACGCGCGATCTCCGCCGCGACCTCGGCGGGGTCGCCGCCCGCGGCGACCTGCTCCTGAGCTCGCTCCAGCAGCCGCGCGCACTCCTCCGCGGTGCCCAGGAGCACGGGCCCGCAGCCCAGGATGCCCGCAGCCACCGCGCCCTGGAGCGATCCGGGGTCGGCGGTCAGCGTCATCCGGGCGGCGACGTTGGTGGGCATCATCCCGTGCTCGGCGATCGCGACCAGCAGCAGGTCGAGGAAGAAGCGCTGGTCCGCGGTGGGCTCGCGGCCCGTCAGCAGCAGGTGGAAGTACTCCGTGAAGCTGGTGGCGCCCATCACCTCGGAGGTCAGGTCACGTCCGCGCACCTCGACCCGGTCCGGATAGGCCTGGCTGATGTGGCTGACGGGCGGCCGGGCCTGGCTGGTCATGCGGCGCGACGCTAGGGACGCGGCCGGTGGGTGTCAAGGCGCACCGGGCCAACGGGTGTTCGACATTCGCCGCAGGGCTAATGGGCTCGAGGTGAGGACCGATCGGGGGGACGAACCCCTCCATCCGAAGTTGGCCCCTCCATGTCTGCTTCCGCCGTCTCCAGCAGTGTCAGGAACCGTTGCAGCGCCCTGCCCGCGGCCCTCGCCGCAGCGCTCGTGCTGATCTTCGCCGCGCCCGCCAGGGCGCAGGAAGAGGTCTTCCCGGCGCCGGCCCCCGGGCCCGAGGTCACCGCCGGCCCCGCATCGCCGGACAACGACCTGTCGCCGCGCTGGTCGTTCGCCGCCACCGAGGTGAGCACGGCGTTCGAGTGCTCCCTGTCGCGCGACGACACGGTGGTCGGCGACTGGGCGCCGTGCTCGTCCCCGATCGCCTACGACCTGTCGGCGCACGCCGACGGCGTCTACACGTTCGCCGTGCGGGCGATCGGCGCCGACGGCACGCCGAGCGACGCCGCCACGTCCTCCTACACGCTCGACACGCGGATCCCCGCGCTGCCCACGATCACCTCCCTGCCCGGCCCGGCCGCGTCCGACCACACGCCCGAGTGGCGATTCAGCGGCGGCCGCGACGAGCAGTTCGAGTGCCGGCTCGACCGGGCCGGCCGGCCCGCCGGGGACTGGGCGGACGTGCGCGAGCCTGTACACGGCCGACCTGACCGGAGAGGACGACGGCTCGTTCGTGCTCTCGATCCGGGGCGTGGGCGCCGACGGTGCCCGCGGGCCGGTGCGCACCGACGGCTACCTGCTCGACACGCGGGCCCCCGCCGCGCCGGAGATCTCCTCCGAGCTGCCCGCGGTGGCCAACAACCGGACCGCGACGCTGGCCTTCTCGGCGGAGGACGGCGCCGAGGTCCAGTGCCGCGTGGACGACGAGGACTGGGCCGCGTGCACGAGCCCGCACGACTTCGACCTGTCCGGGCGAGCGGAGGGCGCACACGTCCTGGCGCTGCGTGCCGTCGACGCCGCCGGCAACGCCGGCCCCGAGGCCACCGCCGGCTACGCGCTCGACACGATCGCGCCGGCGGCTCCGCCGGTCGACCCGCCCGCCCCGTCGGCGGCGATGCGGCTCCAGCCGGCCTTCGACTTCGCCGACGACCCCGGCGTCAGCTACGAGTGCAGCCTCGACGGGCCGGGCGGCTACGCCACGGGCTGGCGGCCGTGCGTCGCGCCCGCTCCCTACGACCTGACGGGTCAGCCCGACGGCGCGTACCGGTTCGCGGTCCGCGGCACCGACGAGGCCGGCAACACCGGCGAGCCCGGCACGGGCGGCTACGAGCTCGAGCGCGATCCCACCGCGGTCGCCCTGAGCGCCGGCCCGGGGCGCGTCGGCCGCACCCGCCAGCCGCAGTGGAGCTTCACGGTCGGTGGCCGCGCCGGGTTCTCGTGCAGCCTGGCCTTCGGTCCGTCGATCGTCTATCCGCCCGGCACCTGCGGCAGCCCGCGCTCCTACAGCCTGAGCGGCCGGCCCGACGGGGTCTACAAGTTCACCGTGCGGGCGACCGGCGAGGACGGCGCCGGTCGCGAGCCCGCCACCCAGGAGTACGAGCTCGACTCCACGCCGCCGGCCCGGCCCGAGGTGGCCGCCGCCCCGGTTTCGCCCGCGCGCGACGATCGGCCCGGCTTCCGCTTCAGCGGCGACGAGGGTGCGGCCCTCGACTGCCGGGTCACGCGCGGCACGGCGACCATCGTCGACTGGAGCTCGTGCACCAACCCCCGGCGCTTCGACCTGGGCGGATCCGACGGCGACTACAAGGTGACGGTGCGCGCGCGTGATGCGGCGGGCAACGTGGGGCCCGCCGAGACGAGCGCCTACCGGCTCGACTCGACGGCGCCCGCCGCGCCGGTGCTGACCTCGGCTCCGAAGACCGACGACATCGACCGCAGCCCCACCTGGACCTTCTCCGGCGAGAGCGGCGCGGTATTCACCTGTGCGCTCCTGCGCGGGTCCGACGTGGTCGCGGACAAGGGCTCGTGCTCCGGATCGAAGACCTTCAACCTGTCCGGCGCACAGCCCGGCACCTACACGTTCCTGGTCAAGGCGACCGACGCCGCCGGCAACAAGAGCGTCGCGCGCAGCTCGACATACAAGCTGGCGGCCGCTCCCGCCAAGGCCGTCACCGGCCCGGGCGGCGGCACGGCCGGATCGGACGCCGGCGGGCTGGGGGTCGCCTCCGGCGGATCCGGCTCCGGTGACGGATCGGGCGCCGGCCGTGGGCGACCCGGGATCGGGGCCGGCCGCGGCCGACGGGACGCCGGGCGGGAACGACGCGTTCCAGACGCCGACGACCGCGGGCCGCGCCGGCTCCGGCGATCCGGGCGCGCGGCGCGACGTCACGCGCGGCGGCACGGACGCGAACACCGAAGGGCGCCCTGCCACGAAGCGACCCGGGTCGCGCCCGGCCGCCGGCCGCGATCGCACCGCGGGCGGACGCGCCGCCCACGCGGACGACCGCCCGGCGGGCCACGGGGGCATCGGCGACGCGGTGCGGGACGGCGTGGGCGCCACCGGGCGCGGGATGGCCCGCGCCCTGAACGGCGACGTCGCCCGGCGGGTCTTCCCGATCTCCCTGCTGATCGCGCTGGGCGGGTTCCTGCTCGTGCAGAGCCGCATCGACCGCTCCGACCCCAAGCTCGCGATGGCCCCGATCGACGGCGAGGCGGACCTGGAGTTCCAGCCGCCGCCCACCCGCCGGTGACGCGCGCGCCCGCGACGCCATCGGAGGAACTGGTCCCGCTCGCCGAGCGGTTCCGCTACATGCTCGCGTTCCGGGTGCTGGCGGCCGCGGGCGTCGCGGGCGCAGTGCTGCTGGGCCGCGACAGCCTGCTCGCGCCTGCCGGGTCGATAGCCGCGACGACCGCTGCGTTCCTGGCTCTGGCGTTCGCCGCCCACGGCCTGTGGCGCGCGTCGGGCACGCGCGGCACCGCGCTGTTCGGCCTGATGCTGATCGTCGACGGCGCGTTCCTGGCCTGGGCGGCGTACGCGACCGGTGGGTCGGGCAGCCCGGTCGGCTACCTCATCGTGCTCGAGCTGCTGGCCGTGTCGCTGCTCGCCTCCTACCGGACCGGCATCAAGGTCGCGCTCTGGCAGTCGCTGCTGGTCGTCGCCGTCTACTACGCGCGCAAGGGTGGGGTGCTCGCGCCGCTCGACGCCGAGCACCGGACCAACCTGATCGGCACGCCCGCGGAGCAGACCGTCGTCTACGTCGTGGTGCTCTGGGTGGTGACGATCGCCACGGCCTGTTTCTCCGCGGTCAACGAGCGCGAGCTGCGCCGCCGGCGGGCCGACCTGGAGGCGCTGGCCGACCTGACCGTCCGGCTGGACCGCGAGTCGCAGCCGCGGGGGGTCGCCGCCGCGCTGATCGGATCGGTGGTCGACACGTTCGGGTTCGCGCGTGCGGTGGTGGTGGGCGTCCCGGACCGGGAGCGCCCGGTTGCGCTGGCCGCTCACGGCGCCGCGACCGGCACCGGCGCGCCCGAGGCGCGGATCGCGGCCGGGTCGGTCCTCGAGGCGGCCGCCGGCGCGCGCCGGACCCAGCTCGTATCGACGTTGGATCCCGAGGCCGACACCTGGCTCGCCGCCCTGCTTCCGGGCGCCCGCAACCTGGTCGTCCTGCCCCTGACGGCGGACGGCGGGATGGTGGGAGCGCTGGTCGTGGAGCACGACAGCCGGCCGGGCTCGCGGATCGAGCGCCGCCTGGTGGCCGGGGTGGAGCGCTTCGCCGCGCACGGCGCGCTGGCCCTGCGCAACGCGTGGCTGCTCGAGGAGATGCAGGTGCTGGCCGCCACGGACCCGCTCACCGGGCTGGCCAATCGCGCGACGTTCGCCGACGCGCTCAACCGCGAGCTGGCCCGTGCCGCGCGCGACGGCGGCGAGGTGACGCTGGTGCTGCTCGACCTGGACCACTTCAAGCGCCTGAACGACACCCGCGGCCATCAGGCAGGCGACGAGGTGCTGCGCCGGACCGCGGCGGTCCTGCGCGAGCAGCAGCGCGCGTACGACACGGCGGCCCGCTACGGCGGCGAGGAGTTCGCGCTGATTGCGCCGGGCCTGGTCGCCGGCGACGCCGTCCCCGCCGCGGAGCGCATCCGTGCGGCGATCGCGGCGGACGGCAGCGCGGTGACCGCCTCGCTCGGCGTGGCCACCTTCCCGGGCGACGCCGGCGACGCGGACGCGCTCGTCGCCGCGGCCGACCGGGCGCTGTACCGCTCGAAGGACTCAGGCCGGGACCGCGTCACCGCTGCGGGTGCGCGGGCGGCCGCCGCTCAGGGGTGACCGAGCACGCAGGCGCGCGCGTCGCCGCCCTCGGCAGCCAGGGCCGCGAGATCCTGCAGGTACTCGATCCACTCCTTGTCCGCCGGCGCGAACTGGGGGCGGAAGTACGCGCCGCCCCACTTGCGCAGGGCGTAAGCGGCGTCGAGCACCCTTGCCACCAGCTCGTCCGCAGCTTCCTGAAGGGTCGAGCCCTCGCCGTAGACGTAGTCGTGGAGCGACAGCCTGCATCCCGACTCGGTTTCCGCGACCGAGAGTGTCGGGGTCCAGCGCTCCATAGAATCTGTATTTCCCACCGGCGCGGAGGAGCAATCCCGGCGGCGCGCAGAAGCAATCCTTTGGCGCGATCGCGTCGTCAGGCGCCCGCGCGCACCGCGGCGGCTTCGGCCGACGGCGGTGGAGCGGTATCGACCGCCGCACCCTGACGGACGGCGCGCACCGCGTCCGTCGCGAACACGATCAGCGCGATCCACACGAGCGCGAACCCGGCCAGGCGCCCCGGCGGCATGTCCTCGCTGTAGACGAGCACGCCGATCAGGAACTGCATCACCGGCGCGATGTACTGGAGCAGGCCGACCGTCGCCAGCGGCACGCGGATCGCGGCCGCGCCGAACAGCATCAGCGGGATGGCGGTCACGACGCCCGCGCCCGCCAGCAGCAGGACGTGGCCCCCGCCCTCGGTGGTGAACGTGCCGCTGCCGTCGCCGCCCAGCCACAGCAGGTAGCCCAGCGGCAGGTAGCGCGAGGAACGCGGTCTCGGCGGCCACCGACTGCGTGCCGTCGACCCCGGCGCGCTTCTTGATCAGGCCGTAGGTGCCGAACGCGAGCGCCAGCACCAGCGCGATCCACGGCGGCCGGCCGTAGTCCAGGGTCAGGACGATCACCGCGACCGTCGCGATCCCGACCGCCAGCCGCTGGCGCCCGCGAAGGTGCTCGTGCTCGACGGCCACCGCCAGCGCGACCGTCACCAGCGGGTTGATGAAGTAGCCGAGCGAGCTCTCGACGACGTGGCCGCTGTTGACCGCGTAGATGAACGTGCCCCAGTTCACGGTGATGACGATCGCCGCGGCGAACAGCAGCCAGGCGCGGCGCCGGCCCAGTCGGCGCACCCACGCGAAGCCGCTGGTGAACGCCAGCACCGCGACCAGGAAGACCAGCGACCAGACGATCCGGTGGGCCAGGATCTCGACGGGCGCGGCGGGCTCGAGCAACGGCCAGTACAGCGGGAACAGCCCCCAGAGCACGTAGGCGCCGACGGCGGCGGCGAGGCCCTGGCGGTAGCGCGTCACCCCTCGAAGTTACTGGCGCGAATCCGGCGCGATCTGCCTATCGTGCCCGCGATGCGAGCGAGGGGTGCGTTGATCGTCTGCCTGAGCGTGTTGTGCGCCGGGATACTGCCCGCCGGGGTGGCGAGCGCGGGCAGCGCGACGAAGCCCGACCGCTACGCGCTCGCGAACGGCTGCTACGGCCTCAAGTCGCTGTCGAACGGCAAGTACGCGGTCAAGGGCGGCGACGGCGCCTACACCGCCGGCGCCGGCGGCGGTCGGCGGCGCGGAGCCGTTCCGCATGAAGGCGACCGAGCTCGGCGCCTACCTGCTCTACGGCAAGGCGGGCGACTTCCTGGGCGCGGCCGGCGGCACGCGTCAAGTCGCAGCCGCAGCCCGACGCGAACGCCGACTGGCGGGTGCCAGAACTCGGGCGACGGCTTCACGCTCACGCTGCCCGACGCGGGCAAGGCGCTGGCCGTCGACGGCGACGGCAACCTCGTCGTGGTGGACGAGCGCCGGCGCGGGCGAGCGCGGCGTGTTCGCGTTCGACGCCGCCGCAGGGCTGCGCGGCGTTCCCCGAGGTCGAGACCAACGTCGACCGGCGAGCCGTCCACGGGCGCCACCCCGTTCGGTGAGACGCGCGGCCTGGTCGACGCGCACATGCACATGATGGCCTTCGAGTTCCTCGGCGGCCGCGCGCACTGCGCGAAGCCCTGGGACCGCTTCGGCGTGACCGTCGCGCTGGTCGACTGCCCCGACCACGAGCCGGGCGGCGCGGGCGCGGCGCTCGAGAACGTCCTGTCCTACGGCAACCCCGCGCGCGCCAGCACGACACCGTCGGCTGGCCGACGTTCAAGGACTGGCCGGCGTGCCGCTCGCTGACCCACGAGCAGTCCTACTAGAAGTGGGTCGAGCGCTCGTGGCGGAGCGGCCAGCGCGTGTTCGTGAACCTGCTGGTCGACAACGCCCAGCTCTGCGAGGTCTACCCCTACCGCCAGGAGGGCAACGACTGCAACGAGATGAACGCGCGTGCGGCTGCGAGGCGCGCCGGACTGCGCGAGCTCGAGAACTACATCGACGCGCAGTACGGCGGGCCGGGCAAGGGCTGGTTCCGGATCGTCAAGAACCCGTTCGAGGCCCGCAAGGTCATCAACGAGGGCAAGCTCGCCGTGGTCATGGGCATCGAGATCTCGAAGCTGTTCGACTGCGGCGTCTACAACGACGCGCCCGACCCGGGCTGCGACACGGCGCAGATCGACAGGCAGCTCGACGAGGTCTACCGACTCGGCGTGCGCGACATGGAGCTCGTCAACAAGTTCGACAACGCCCTCTCGGGCGTCGCGGGGGACGGCGGCTCAGACCGGTGTCGTCGTGAACAGCGCGAACAAGCGCGAGACGAACAAGTTCTGGGAGATGCAGACCTGCGAGATCGGCAGCGACCCGGAGGCGCACGACCGCGAGCAGTCGACCGGCGGCCCGGTGACGAGCCAGGACCAGATCTTCGGCGCGATCTTCCAGCAGAACGTGCCGATCGGGACCGTGCCGATCTATCCCGACCCGCCGCACTGCAACCGGCAGGGCCTGACCGCCGCTCGGCGTGCACCTGGTCAACCGGATGATGGACGAGGGCATGATGATCGACCCCGACCACATGAGCGTGCGGGCGCGCAACCACCTGCTGAGCGTGGTCGAGGCGCGACAACTACTCCGGCGTCGTGTCGAGCCACTCGTGGTCGACGCTCGACGCGATGCCGCGCATCTACAAGCTCGGCGGCTTCGTCGCCCCGTACGCGGGCGCTCGACGTCGTTCGTCGACGCGTGGCGCAAGACCAAGCCGCTGCGCGACAAGCGCTTCTACTTCGGCTTCGGCTACGGCGCCGACGCGAACGGGTTCGGCGAGCAGGGCCCGCCGCGCGAGGGCGCCGAGGCGAACCCGGTCACCTACCCGTTCAAGTCGTTCGACGGCAAGCAGACGATCCACCAGCAGAAGAGCGGCGAGCGCGTCTACAACATCAACGCGGACGGCGTTGCTCACTACGGGCTCTACCCCGACTGGATCGAGGACCTGCGCAAGCTCGGCGGCAACGAGATCGTCGAGGACATGGCCCGCGGCTCCGAGGCGTACCTCCAGATGTGGGAGCGGGCCGAGGGCGTCCCGGCCACCTCGTGCGTTCAGTCGCGGGTGACGTTCTCGCGCGCGCGGCTTCACGCGCATGCGGCTGGGCGACACGGTCGAGGCGCCTGCTGCGCCGCGCCGGCCAGCCCGGGTCGCGGCCGGGCCGCGCGTGGTCGTACTGCTCCGGCCGCGGCAACGGCGGGAAGGTGACCGCCGATGCTGACGCCGGGCGGCCGCCTGGCGGTGGTGCTGTCGCGCGGCGCGGTTCCACCGCTCGGCGGGCGTCGGGCCGGGCGCGCGCGTCTCGCGCCTGCGCGGCGGCGCGGCGGGTGGCCCGCGGCGTGTACGTGCGCGCCGGCGGGCGGCGGGGCGTCGTTCGTCTACCTGGTCAAGCGCCGCCGCGTGACCCACGCGGGCGTGGCGACGAAGGCGGCGTCGCGCAACGCGAAGACGCTGCGCGGCGTACCTGCGGACGGCCGGGCTGTAGTCGCCTAGCCGGACCGCCGCGCCAGCAGCTCGAACAGCTCGACCAGCGCGGCCTGCGCCGGCGGCCCCGCGCCCGGGTCGGCCAGCCGCCGCAGCCCCATCCCGTCGGCCACGCGCGACGAACAGCGGCGCCGCGGACGTCGGCGTCGTCCAGGCCGACCGCGCGCAGCGCCGCCGCCGCCACGCGCTCGTAGGCCGCGAACGCCTCGGCCACGGCGGACCGCAGCTCCGGCCTCCGCGCGGCCTGCAGGTAGAGCTCGAACTGCGCGACCTGGTGCGGGTCGTTGCCGCGCAGCAGATCGGCCCAGCGGGCGGCGCCCTCCTCGGCCGACAGGTGCTCGCGCTCGATGGCGGCGGCCAGGCGCCTCGAGCCGCTCGACCTCCTCGGCCACCCAGCACTCGAGCGCCTCGCGCAGCAGGGCGTCCTTGGTGGGGAAGTAGTAGGTGACCGACCCGAGCGGCACGCCGGAGGCCTCGCCCACCGCGCGGTGCGTGACGGCCTCGACTCCCTGCCGCTCGATCAGCTCGAGCGTGGCGTGCAGGATCTCCTGCCGCCGCTCCTCACCGCGCGCCTGACGTCGGACGGCCATTCGCGCACGCTAACGGGCGGGAAGAACGGTTCCAACTTGTACGCCTGTACGAATAGGGTCTACCTTGCCGCGCCATGCGCTCTCTCCCTCCCCCTGGCCGGCGTGCTGGCTCGCGCTCGCCCTCGTACCCGCTCTGGCCTTCGGCCACGCCGAGCGGGCCACCTACTTCGTCGACCCCGCGAAGGGCGAGCGCCCCGCGCTGCGCAGCACCGGCCCCGCGCGCATCGTCTGCAAGCCCGACTCGCGCCGCCTGATCAGGAAGTCGTGGGCCGGCCGCAGCGGCAAGAACACCCGCGAGCGCAAGCGCCTGACCAAGCTGATGAAGCGCTGCCGCTACCGCCACATCCAGCAGGCGGTCGACGCGGCCAAGTCCGGCGACCGCATCGTGATCATGCCCGGCGTCTACCGCGAGGAGCCGAGCCGGAAGATCCCGGTGAAGGACCCGAAGTGCGCGGGCGACGAGTACTGGGAGGCGTCCGGCGACAACCACACCGAGGACGGGCGCGTCCCGACCTACAAGCACCAGGTCGACTGCCCGAACGCGCGCAACCTGATCGCGGTGATCGGCGACTCGACTGGCCGACGAGGACCGCGAGTGCGACCAGAAGTGCAACCTGCAGATGCAGGGCATGGGCCGCCGCGCCCGCGACGTCGAGGATCGAGGGCGACCGGCTCAAGCAGGACGTGATCCGCGCCGACCGCGCCGACGGCTTCGTCGCTGCACAACGTGCTGGTCGAGCAGGGCGGCTACAACAACGTCGACTTCGTCGAGACCAACGGCTTCCGCATCACCAAGGTCGTCACCCGCTGGGCCAAGAACTACGGGATCCTGACGTTCACCTCCGACAACGGCCTCTACGACACGGTCGAGGCCTACGGCAGCGGCGACTCCGGCGTCTACCCCGGGTCCGGCCCCGAGGGCCACTGCCAGCGCTACGGCATCGAGGTGACGCGGGTCAACTCGTACGGCAACACGATCGGCTCCTCGGGCACCGCCGGCAACGGCACCTGGTACCACGACAACCGCATGCACGACAACTCGGCGGGCGTCGCGCTCGACTCGTTCGCGCCGGGCCACCCGGGCATGCCGCAGGACTGCTCGAAGTGGACCGACAACGACATCTACTCGAACAACGTCAACCACTTCGAGACGACCGCGACAAGTACTGCAACGAGGTGCCGTTCGAGAAGCGCCGCAAGGAGGTCGTCTGCCCGCAGTTCGTGGCGGTCGTCGGCGCCGGGTTCATGTGGTACGGCGCGAACCAGAACCTGATCGAGGGCAACCGGGTCTACGACAACTGGCGCTCGGGCATGCGGCTGTTCTGGGTGCCGGCCCAGCTCCGCGGCGAGCAGGACCCGTCCAAGCAGACCGACACGTCGAACGGCAACCGGATCGTGAACAACTCGTTCGGGATCGCCCCGGACGGCACGCCGCGCGCCGAACGGCACGGACGTCACCTGGGACGAGCAGGGCATCGGCAACTGCTGGGAGGACAACAAGACCGCCGACGGCGGCGCGCTGACCTCCGATCCGGGGCGGCTGCCGGACTGCGCGTCGGGCGGGTCGCTGTCGCCCACGTCGAACCCGATCAAGACCGCCGCCGAGGCGCCCTGCGTCGAGTGGAACCCGAAGACCAACCCGGACCCGCCGGGCTGCTCGTGGTTCACCACACCGCCCAAGCCCGGCTCGTGAGGCGGTCGGCCGGCCGCGGGGCTGGCGGCGCTGGCGCTGGCCGCGCGCGGCCGTCAGCGGCTGCGGTGACGACGCGAAGTCCGCTGCTCCGGCCGTGTCGTGGGACGGCACGCCGGCGATCGCCCCGCACCCCGAGCTGCCCGGCGACCGGATCGCCACCGGCCGCATGCGCAACGACTCCGGCGAGGAGCTGAAGCTCGACGTGGCGAGCGCCCGCCTGCTCGACGCCTCGGGCCACCAGATCCGCGCGACCGTCCGGTTCGCGGCCGGCGTGACCCACTCGCTCTACCCGCCGCGCGACGCGCCGCGGGAGACGCCGCGCCAGATGCAGGAGCGGCTGGGCGACGCGGCGACGATCGAGCCGGGGAAGTCCGCGCCGCTGACGATCGCCTGGCACGCCCGCGACGGCACCCCGGTGCGCGTCGACTTCGGGCGCGCGTCGCTCGCGCTTCCGTAGTCTCCAGCGCGCATGGACGACGAGCCGCGGCGCAAGGACGGCGAGCCGATGCGCGTCGCGGAGGTCGAGGGGCCGCCGCCCGCTCAGCGATCCGGAGGAGGCCCGGCCAAGGCGGGCGCCGCCGCGCTGACGCTGGGCGCGCTCGGGGTCGTCTTCGGCGACATCGGGACGAGCCCGCTCTACGCGCTCGACGCGGTCTTCCACGAGAGCGACGTGAAGCCCGACCAGGCCAGCGTCTACGGGATCATCTCGCTGGTCTTCTGGTCGATCACGCTGATCGTCTCGGTCAAGTACGTGCTGTTCATCATGCGGGCCGACAACGAGGGCGAGGGCGGGATCATGGCCCTGATCGCGCTGCTCCAGTCGGCGCTGAAGGACACGCGCGGCAAGGTCGCCCTGGTCGCCGCCGGCGTGTTCGGCGCGTCGCTGTTCTACGGCGACGGGATGATCACGCCCGCGATCTCGGTGCTGTCGGCGGTCGAGGGGCTGGAGGTGATCTCGCCCAGCCTCGAGTCGATCGTGATCCCCGCGACGCTCACGATCCTCACGATCCTGTTCTTCATCCAGCGCTTCGGCACGGGCGCGGTGGGGCGGCTGTTCGGGCCGGTGATGGGACTGTGGTTCAGCGTGCTGGCCGTCAGCGGGCTCGCCAAGGTGATCGACGACCCGTCGGTCGTCAAGGCGCTGTCGCCCAGCTACGCGGTCGAGTTCTTCGCGAACGACTTCGGCATCGCGTTCCTGTCGCTCGGCGGCGTGGTGCTGGCGGTGACCGGCGCCGAGGCCCTCTACGCGGACATGGGGCACTTCGGCCGCAAGCCGATCCGGCGCGCCTGGTTCTGGCTGGTGTTCCCCGCGCTGACGCTGAACTACCTGGGCCAGGGCGCGCTGATCGTGGAGAGCCCGAAGGCGATCAGCAACCCGTTCTTCCTGCTGATGCCGGACTGGGCGCGCGTCCCGGTGGTGGTGCTGGCGACGATGGCGGCGGTCATCGCCTCGCAGGCGGTGATCTCCGGCGCGTTCTCCGTCACCCGCCAGGCCGTCCAGCTCGGCTTCCTGCCGCGGCTGACGATCCACCACACCTCCGAGGAGGAGGTCGGGCAGGTCTACGCGCCGGCGATCAACATGGTGCTGTTCGTCGCCGTGATCGCGCTGGTCGTCGGATTCGGGTCGTCCGAGTCCCTGGCCGCCGCGTACGGGATCGCCGTCACGGGCACGCTCGCGATCGACACGGTCCTGTTCTTCGTGGTCGTGCGCGTCCTGTGGGGCAGACCGTGGTGGCTCGTCGGCGCCGGCGTGACGCTGTTCCTGGTCATCGACCTGTCGTTCTTCGGGGCGAACGTCCCGAAGATCGTGCACGGGGGCTGGTTCCCGCTGGTCGTCGGGCTCGCGGTCTTCACGGTGCTGATGACATGGCAGCGCGGGCGCGAGCTGGTGACCGAGGCCCGCCGCAAGGAGGAGGGCCCGCTCCAGGCGTTCGTCGACGAGATCCACGAGATGGACCCGCCGCTGCACCGGACGCCGGGCACCGCGGTCTTCCTGAACGCCGGCAAGTCGACCACACCGCTGGCGATGCGCGCGAACGTCGAAGCACAACCGCAGCCTGCACGAGGACGCGGTGATCCTGTCGCTCGAGACGCTGAAGGTGCCGCACGTGCCCCCGTCCGAGCAGCTGGCGATCGACGAGCTGGGCTACGAGGACGACGGCATCGCGCACGTGACCGTGCGGCTCGGTTTCCAGGACAGCCTGGACGTCCCGGCGATGATCCGCGCGGCCGACGAGCTCATCGACGAGTGCGACATCGACGTCGACTCGTGCTCGTACTTCGTCTCCCACATCACGATCGTGCGCACCGACGCTCCGGGCATGGCGACGTGGCGCAAGCGCCTGTTCCAGAACGCCACGCGGCTGTCGTCGAACCCGGTCGAGTACTTCAAGCTGCCCGTCGAGCGCACGGTGACGATGGGTCAGCACATCGAGTTCTGACCCGGCGCATCCCTACGGGTCGATGCGCGTGAGCGTCCCCGCGTCGTTCGACGTGACCCACACGCGGCCGTCCTTGCCGACCGCGACTGCGACGGGCTGGCCCTCGACGGGGATCGGGTCGCCGACCACCTTGCCGGTCTTCGGGTCGAGTCGCATGACGGTGTTGTCGGCCACGTTGGTGATCCACGCGAAGCCCGCGCCGAACGCCGCCCCGTAGGGCTCCTCTCCCACCCGGATCGTGCGCACCTTGTTGCCGCTCCCGCTCAGGTCGACGCGGGACACGGTGTCCGACTCCTTGTTGGTGACCCACAGGGCGTTCGCGCCGAACGCGACCGACACCGGGTTCTTGCCGACCTTGATCGTCTTGACCACGCGGTTGTTGACGATGCGCTTGACCGTGTTCGTGCTCTTGTCGGCCACCCAGATGGCGCTGCCGCTGGACGCGATGCCGCGCAGCTCGCCTCCGACCTGGATCGGGTCGCCGACCGGCTTCCCGCTGCGGGCGTCGAGCACGCTGATCGTGCCGTCGCCGGGCTCACCGTTCGCGACGAACACCGAGCTCTCGTCGGCGGCGGCGAAGAACGGGCTCTTGCCGACCGGTATCTCGTCGCTGGCCTTGCCGGTCTTCACGTCGATCCGGGTGACGGAGTCGCTGCCGGTGTTGACCACCCACACCGCGCCGCCCGCGCGCGTGACGCCGAACGGCTTGTTGCCGACGTTGATGTCGGTGCGGGAGGCGCCGTCCGGGGTGATCCGGGTGACGGTGTCGTCGTCGTTGTTCGCCACCCAGTTGACGCCCTCGCCGGCCGCGACGCCGAACGGGCGCGCGCCCACCTCCGTGCTGTCGACGACCTTCGGCTGCGACGACGCATCGCCGCCGCCCTGGGCGCCGCCTCCGCCGCCGCCGGCGTCCTTCGAGGTGTCGTCGCCGCCGCCGGCGAGCAGCACCACCGCGGCGATCACCGCGACAACGCCGAGGGCCAGCAGCGCGAACAGAGGCGCGCGGCTCCGGCCTCGCCTGACCGTCGTGTACTCCGGCGGCGGGGTCGTGGTCGGCGGCTCGGGCCCCAGCGCGGCGGTGGCCGAGGTCTGCGGCGCTCCCGGCGCGGTGGGGGGGACCCCGCCCGCGGCGGGCGTGGCCGGCTCCGGGTGCGCCGGGGTCGCCGGGGCACCGAGCGCAGTGGGGGCCGGGGCAGCCGCCCGCGTGGGCGCGGTATGGCCGGCTAGCGCCTTCCGCGCCGCCTCGATCAGCTCATTGCACGTCGCGTACCGGTGGCTCGGCGCCTTGGCGAGCGCGCGGGCGATCACGTCGTCCAGCGCCGCCGGCAGCCCGGGGCGCGTCTCGCTCGGCCGCGGGGGCGGCTCGTGGAGCTGCGCGTAGAGCACCGCGATCTGGCTGTCGCGCGGGAACGGCCGCGAGCCGGTGAGGCACTGGTGCAGGACGCCGCCGAGGGCGTAGACGTCGGTGCGCGCGTCGACCTTGGCGCCGGACACCTGCTCGGGCGCGGCGTAGTCGGGCGTGCCCAGGAAGACGCCGGTCGCGGTCATCGCGGTCATGTCGGACTGTGTCTGCTTGGTCAGCCCGAAGTCGGTCAGGAAGCAGCGGTTGCCGTCGACCAGGACGTTGCCGGGCTTGACGTCGCGGTGGACGAGGCCTGCGGCGTGCGCCGCGTCGAGGGCGTCGGCCACCTGGCTGAGCATCGCCAGCGACTCCTCGCCGGACAGCACGCCGCGGCGTGAGAGCACGCTCGACAGGTCCTCGCCCGGGACGAGTCGCATGGCCAGGTACAGGGAGCCCTCCCACTCGCCCGCGTCGTACACGGTGACCACGTTGGGATGGTCGAGCGCCGCGGCGGTGCGCGACTCGTGCAGGAAACGCGCGCGGAAGTTGGCATCCGCGGACAACTCGGGCGCGAGCACCTTGAGCGCGACGGTCCGGTTCAGGTGGGTGTGCTCGGCCCGGAAGACGACTCCCATGCCGCCGCGGCCCAACACCTCGTCGAGCTTGTAGGAACCGAACTGCTGTCCCGTGGAGGGTGCGGAGGACACGTCACGACCCTAACGCCGGTCGCGCCGCCTCGCACCTGACTCTTCCTATGCGGGTGTCTGCGCGGTGACGCCGAAGCCCGCACGGCGGGCGTTGTCGACGATCCCATCGACGATGCGCGGCCAGGCGCCGCGCGGGAGGTCGTGCCCCATGCCCTCGATCGTCATCAGCCGTGCGCCCGGGATCGCGCGCGCGGTGGCCTTGCCGCCCGATGGGCGGATGAGCTTGTCGGCGTCGCCGTGGATCACCAGCGTCGGCGCGGTGATGCGGGCGATCTCCCGCTTGCGGGCGCCCGACGCGACGATCGCGGCCAGCTGCCGGCCGGCCGCCGCGGGGTCGCGGTCGCGGTCGTACGAGCGCAGCGCCAGGTCGCGGACCTGCTCCTCGTCGCGCTCGAACCCCGGCGAGCCGATCTTGTTGAACACGGCGACGACGTGGTCGGCGAACGCCTCGCGGTCGCGCGGTGCCGCCTTGAGCAGGAGGGGATAGGCCATGAACGCGGGCTGCCCGCTCAGCCGCGCGCCGGTGTTCGACATGATCGAGACGAGGGACTTGACGCGCGACGGATGCCGGGCGGCCAGTGTCTGGGCGATCATGCCGCCCATCGACGCGCCGACCACGTGGGCACTCTCGACGCCCAGGTGGTCGAGCAGCCCGGCCGCGTCGTCGGCCATGTCCGCGAGCGTGTAGGTCGCGGGCTTCGGGCTGCGGCGCAGCAGCTCGCCGGCCGTGGGCGGGCGAGCGTCCGTGTGGGTCGACCGCCCGGCGTCGCGGTTGTCGAAGCGCACGACGTGGAAGCCGGCGTCGGTGAGCTCGCGGCAGAAGTCGTCGTGCCAGGCGATCATCTGCGTGCCCAGCCCCATGATCAGGAGCAGGGTCGGATCGGCGGAATCCCCGAAGGACTCGTAGCACAGGGTGATCTCACCCAGGTCTGCGAACTGCTCGGCCACGCGGTGAGCTTAGTGTCCGCCCACAGCGGCGCCGCACACCGGCCAGGGCGCCGTGCCGCGCTCGGCGGCCAGCGCGCGGGCCCGGCGATCCTGCTCGGACTCGGGCGCGAGCGCGGGGTCGCCGCTGCCGCCGACCGACCGCCACGTGGCCAGGTCGAACTGGTACTTGCCGCGGTAGAGGCCGTCGCTCGAGACCGCGGTGGGGTCGCCTCGCGACTCGCAGTGCCCGATCGCCTCGAGCGTCGTCGCGGACGGCGCCGCGGGCTGCACCGAGGCGGGGACGCGGAGCGGGGGAGCCGTCGCCACCGCGCCGGTGTCATCGCGACCCGCCAGGCCAAAGACCGCGGCTGCCGCCACGGCGCTGACGCCGAGCCAGGCCGCCGCGCGCCGCCAGCGGACGGGCTGCGGGCTCCGCCGGATGTGGATCGCCGGCGTCGCCTGGGTGCTTCTCCAGTCGATCTCGGCGTCGTCCAGCCAGGGAGTCACGGTTGACATAACAACCTACGTCCCCGGGACCGGCCAGGACAATCCCCGAGCGTGTGCCGCCACGCCCGGTTGCCGAGACTGGCGCGCGGCTAGCGGTTCCGGCCCTTGCGACGGGCCTTCTGGGCCCGGAGCGACTTCGACGAAGTACTGCTCGCCGGCGCGCGACCATCACGGTGCGGCGGCGCTCCAGGTCGCGCACCTCGACCAGGCCGCGGCGGACCCGGACGAGCGTGCCGTCGCAGCGGTCCTCGGTCAGCCAGTGGGTGCCGCGCACGGTAGCCGCGCCGTGCCGGCCGCGGGTGCGGAAGCGGCCGTGGCCGTTGCCCCACAGGCGACGGCGGGACCACTTGCGCCGCGCCGGCGGCGAACACGTCGGCCGTGCCCTTGCCGAGCACGCGCGGGAAGCAGTCGCTGAAGTCGCCGCCGACCAGCGTGATGTCGGTCAGGGGCCGGGCCGCGCGCTTCTGCGTGATCCGGAACTGGCTGCCGCCGAAGTTCGCGGTCTGAGTGTTGCCCTTCGCGTCGGCCGCGCTCGTGATCTTGACCTGCCCGTTGGTGGCGTCGACGATCGAGCCCATCGGGATGCTCGCGCCCTCGGTCAGGCGGACGAACTCGTCCGTCCCGGGGAGCTTGACCTCGATGGTGCCGCTGGCGGGGGCGGCGTTGGCCGCGCGGCCGACCGGCGGGGTCGGCGTGACCGTCGGCAGGCCGTCGGCCTGGACCGGGCCGGTGCTCGGGTCGTCGCCGGGGACCTCGGTGACCGGGTCGCCCGGGTCGACCGGGTCGTCGCCCTGTCCGCCGGTGCCGGGGTCGGCCGTGCCGATGCCGGGATCGCTGCCCGCCGTGGTGAAGGTGGCGTCGTCGCCGATCGTGTCGCCCGCCGCGTTGTGCGCGACCAGGCGGAAGTGGTAGGTGACGCCCGGCTCGAGGCCCTCGACCACGGAGCCCACGACCTCGTCGTCGTTGGACGCCGTCAGCGTCGTCGTCGCGGTCGACTTGCCGTACGCGGTGGTGCGGCCGTACTCGAACTCCCAGGTGGTCGAACCGCCGCCCGCGTTGACCGCGCCGACCAGGCGCGCGCCGGTCTGGGTGACGCCGGTCGCGCGGTCGGTCGAGACACCGGGAAGCGACACGGCCGTCGTGAACGTGCCGTCGGCGCCCTGCGCCGTGCCGGCGCTGTTGGTCACGACCAGCCGGTAGTGGTAGACGGTGCCGGGCTCGAGGCCGCTGAGCGTCCGCGATGCCGCGACGTTGCTCGTCCCGTCGGCGACGTTGGCGGAGGCCGTCGACTGGCCGTACGAGGTGGTCAGGCCGTACTCCACGCGGTAGGTCGCAGCGTCACCGCCCGGGTTGAGCGTGCCGGCCACGGTCGCGCCGCGCGCTGTCACCGATCCCGCCGCGCCGGTGGTGGCGGTCGGCTGGGCGACCTGCGTGTTGAACGTGCCCGTGCTCGTGGTCGTGCCGTCGGAGTTCTGGGCCACCAGGCGGAACTGGTAGGTCGTGCCCGGGAGCAGGCTGCTGAGCGAGGTGTTCACCGCCTGCTGGGTCGTGCCGGTCAGGTTGCCGCTGCCGCTCGAGTTGTCGTAGGCGCCGACGCCGTAGTCGAACTGCCAGGCCGTCGACGCGCCGCCGGGGTCGACGGTGCCGTTCAGCGTCGCGGCGGTCGGGGTGATCCCGGTCGTCGCGCCGACCGAGGTGATCGGTGCGCGCGAGGGCGTGGTGAACGTGCCCTGCGCAGCCGTGATCGAGCCCTTGGTGTTGCTCGCGGTCACCCGGTAGTAGTAGGTGGTCGACGGGGTCAGGCCGCCCAGGTCCTGGCTGACGTTCTGGTTGCTGTTGCTGCTCCCGACGTTCGTGCCGCCCGTGGTGTTCCCGTACGCGGGCGTCGTGCCCCACTCGAACTGCGCGGAGGTGGCAGCGCCGCCGGGGTTGACCCGCCCGTTCAGCCTGGCGCCAGTCGCGGTGATCAAGGACGCGGCGTCGGTGGTCGCGGTCGGCGCGACCGCCGGGGTGGTGAAGCTCTGGATCGATCCGAGGGTGGTTCCCCACGTGTTCGTGGCGGCCACTCGGTAGTAGTAGGTCGTCGCGGGGGTCAGGCCGGTCAGGTCGGTGTTGTACGCGACGTTGCTCGTGCCGGAGCCGGCCGACGCGGACGGCCATGCAGTGGACGGCGGCGACGAGGTGTCGTACCGGATCTCGTAGGTCGTCGCGGTGCCGCGCGGGTTGACGGAGGCGGCCACCCGCGCGGTCGTGCCGGTCACCAGGCTCGACGCGCCGGTGGTGGCGTTGGGCGGGATCGGCAGCTCGTAGGCGCCGATGTCGGTGCCCTCGGCGATCGTGCGCTGGCGGCCGTCGACGTCGACGGTCGAGTTGTCGGAGTTGTCGCCGGTGTTCACCGTGATCGAGGCCGGGTCCTGCTGGAAGTTCAGGCCGGCGGCGTTCACGAACGTGCCGGTGCCGTTGCGGTTGCTGCCCGACGAGGTGACGTTGCTGGACGTGCCGCTTCGATACGCGCTGAAGCCGATCGTGAGGGACCCGAGCAGGCCGTCGCCCTGGGCATCCGCCGCCGCTCCCTGGACCGCTGACGAGGTGACGTCGGTCGACGCGGCGATGCCGCCGGTGTCGAGTCCCTTCGAGCCCGTGCCGGTGGCGACGATCGTCGAGTGGGCGATCGTGGTCGCGCTCAGCAGCCCGCTCGTCACGCGGACGGCGGTGGCGTTGGCGGCCGACGTGTGGGCCACGGCGTTGCTCAGCGTGCTGCCGGCCCCGAGCGAGAGCGCGTCAGCGGCCGTCGCGTAGGCCTCGATGCGGTCGCCGACGCCGACGAGGTCCAGCGCCGCATAGCCCGACGAGGACTCGACGCGGACGTCCCTTAGCGACGCGCCGCCGCTGAGCGACAGGGTCGGGGCGTTCAGACCGGCGGCGCCGACCAGGCGCGGCTTGGCGCCCGTCTGGCCCGCGACGTCGATGCCCGAGCCGGAGAGGGGAGTGGAGACCGTGTAGGTGCCCGAGGCGATCGAGACCGTGTCGCCGCCCGCGGCGGCCGCGAAGGCCTGGTCGAGCGTGCACTTGTTGCTCGAATCGCACTGCCCCGAGGACAGGCCGCCGGACGGGACCGCGTAGCAGGGTCGCGGCCGACGCCGACCCCGTGACTACGGTCAGCCCGAGGCACGCGAGCACCAGGGCGCGCCGTGCCAGGTACAGCCAGTTTCGATTACCACCAAGTCGCATCCGTGCGAGCTCCCCTGCTCGGGGGCGTCGCATCCTTGCGACGCCTGTATTCAAGCCTTTGGCGGCCGAGCCATCTCGCGTGGGACGAGACCTCTGGCTTTGCGTCCCCGCCTCGCGGCGGGTTTGCCGTTGAACTGGCTGTTCGACACTGGTTGTCGGCCCTCAAACCGAATGCTTGACGATCCTGGACCGGTGTTCGATGCCCGCCACGGGCCTCTCAGCGGAGTTAGGGTGGCGCGAGGAAATGCAAATTCGCGTTCTCGCATCGGTCCTGGTCGCCTTCGCAGTGGCGGTAGGCGCGCCGGCGGGCACGGCCGCGGGCGATCCGGCGGGCAAGCGCTCCGCGCGCGCGCTCGCGAAGCTGCGGCTGAAATCGTTCGAACGCTGCGGCGAGCTCGTGGCCTACGCGCGGCGCTACGCCCCCCGCGTCGAGCCGTACTACAGCCCCGGCGGCCCGGTTCCCGTCGACACCATCACCGCGCCGCCCCCGCCGTCCACCGGCGGAGGGGAGGGGACGGCGACCGACACGCAGACCCCGCAGCCGGCCCCCGGCACGACCACGGAGGGCAGGGACTCGTCGACCACCAACGTGCAGGAGGCGGGCGTCGACGAGCCGGACGCGGTCAAGACCGACGGGGACACCATCTATCGCGATCGCGAACGGCAACCTGCACGCGGTCGACGCCCGGTCGCCGCAGCCCCGGCTGATCGGGACGCTCGAGATCGCCGACACGGGCCAGCAGCTGCTCGTGAACGGCCGCAAGCTGCTCGTGATCGGCACGAAGTACGTCGACCAGACGCCGCCGGCCGGGGTGACCGCCGCGGGCGGCGTGGCGGGCCCGGGCATCGCGCCGGTCCCGTCCTACTACTACCGCCCGATCACCGTGCTGACCGAGGTCGACATCAGCGACCCGGCGGCGATGAGGATGATCCGCACGGAGATCGTCGAGGGCAGCTACGTCTCCGCCCGGCTGACCGGCGACACGGCTCGCGTGGTGGTGAACAGCCCGCCCGCCGCGCTCGTGCCGGGCGCCGAGGACAGCGTGGAGCGGCGGATCGCGGGCTGGGTCCCGAGGTCCTTGGTCATCGACCGCCGCAACGGCAGGGTCCGGCGGCGCAGCATCGTGAGCTGCGGGGCGGTGCGGCGGCCGCGCGACCTTCTCCGGGCTCGACATGACGACCGTGCTTACCGTCGACCTGAGCCGCGGGCTGCCGGCGGTCGACGCCGACTCGCTGATGACGAGCGCGAGCGACGTCTACGCGTCGACCTCCAGCCTCTACGTGGCGACCCACCGCTGGATCCGGCCCGCGATCGCCGCCGACCAGCCGGCGCCGCGAACGACGACGGCGATCCACCGCTTCGACACTTCCGACCCCGGGTCGACGACCTACAGGGCGAGCGGCGAGGTGCCCGGCTACGTGCTCAACCAGTGGTCGATGTCCGAGCGCCGCGGCGTGCTGCGAGTGGCCAGCACGACCGACCCGGAGTGGTGGGGCGGCGCGCAACGGGCGGCGAGCCAGAGCTACGTGACCACGCTCGGCGAGCGCGACCGCGTGCTCGTGCAAGCTCGGGCTCGGTGGGCGGGCTCGGGCAGGGCGAGCGCATCTTCGGCGTGCGGTTCATCGACGACACGGGCTACGTCGTCACGTTCCGGCAGACCGATCCGCTCTACACCGTCGACGTCTCGAGCCCGGCAGCGCCGAAGGTGCTCGGCGAGCTGAAGATCGCCGGCTACTCGGCGTACCTGCACCCGCTGGGCGACGACCTGCTGCTCGGCGTCGGGCAGGACGCGACCGAGGAGGGCCGCCGCCTGGGCACGCAGCTGTCGGTGTTCGACGTCTCCGACCTGAGCAACGTGCAGCGCGTCCAGCAGCGGCGGCTCGCCACCGGGTCGTCGTCGAGCGCGGAGTTCGACCACCACGCGTTCCTCTACTGGGCGCCGCGCAAGCTCGCGGTGATCCCGCTGAGCGAGTACGGCAGCTCGGGGTCGCCGTTCCTGGGCGCGGTCGGGCTCACGGTCGGCCGCGACGGGGATCGCCGAGGTCGGCCGCGTGAGCCACGACTGGCCGAGCTACCCGGCGCTCGGTCGACCGGTCGGTGGTCGTGGGCGACCGCCTGTTCACCGTGTCCGGCTTCGGCGTGAAGGCGAACGACCTCGGCACGTTCGGCGACATCGGGCGGGCCGAGTTCCCGCAGCCTCCCACCCGGACGGGCTGCGCGGACTGCGTGGCGATTCCGTAAGGCCCGGGATCAGGAAGTGCTTGGCCGGCGGTCGCACAAGGAGTAGCTTCCAGGGACGACCTGAGCTAAGGTCAGTTAGTGCAGGGGGACTGCACGTACCCCGGGGAAGCACGAGGAGTGGGTGATGGGCAAGCGGCTGGTGTTGGCGGCGGCGATGGTGATCGGCGCGCTGCTGGCGATCGCCCCTGCGGCCTCGGCCGAGGAGAAGGTCCTGACCTTCTACTCGCCCAAGATGCACGCCGAGCCCTACGTGCACATCTCGCAGAGCGCCGTCCTGAAGCCCGACGGCAAGGAGGCCCCGAAGGAGCCCGGCTACATCCTGGGCTTCAAGGAGCAGGTGCTCGTCGACTCGAAGGACCCGGACGCCAAGCCGCTCCCCATCGGGAAGATGATGATCCACCACTTCCTGTACTTCGCGGCCGGACCGCGTCGACCAGGCGCCGGGCTCGTGCTGGGGCGGCGCGGGCTTCATCGGCGGCCGCGGCGAGGAGCACCCGAGCGGCGACTACACGAAGCGGTCGACCCCGAAGTTCCGCAACCGGTACGGCATCAACAACCGCAACGCGGAAGGCCAGGCCCCGACCTGGTCGATCACCGCGATGGTGATGAACCACTACAAGCGGCCGAAGGACTTCTACGTCCGCACCAAGGTCTGGTACACGACCGAGCCGCGCCAGTCGATGATGCCGCTGGTCGTGGGCAACTGCACCACGCTCGGCAACGGCATGTCCTACGACGTGCCGGGCGGCGGCCCGAAGGGGTCGGAGTACGTCGACGAGACCACCTGGACCGTGCCGCAGGGCCTGAACGGGCGGATCGTCTTCGCGGCGTCGCACAACCACGGCGGCGGCAAGTACCAGACGCTCGGGTCGAAGACCTGCGACCGCGGCTTCTTCAAGGCGCCCGTCTACCACGGCACCCCCGACCACATCTACAACCGGATCAGACCGATCCTGCACGAGCCCGGGCCGATAGCCAACGGCACCTACGCGTCCTTCAAGGGCATCCCCATCCACGAGGGTGAGGTGCTCGATCGCCGGGCGGTCCACGACAACCACAACCTGCACGTGGCCTCGATGGGCTTCTGGGCGCTGATGGTCGTGCGCGACGACTCGGTCGGCGAGTGCGCGCCGATGCCGAAGGACATAGTCGAGGTGACGAAGCCGAAGCGCTACGACCGCACGCCGCCGCACAACAAGGTCGTGCCGCAGCTCGTCCACCCGGGCGGGAAGCTGACGCGGTTCACGGGCGGTGAGCTGCCCGTGGGCGACAACTTCTTCAAGCCGATGCGCCTTCTGGCCAAGGCGGGGGAGACGGTCACCTGGCGGTTCGCCGGCGTCGAGCCTCACAGCGTCACGGTGGCGAACGGGCCGCGCGGGTTCTCCTCCCGCTACCTGGGCCGCGCCACCGGGACGTACGCGTATACGCCGAAGGTGAAGGGCACGTACCGGCTCACGTGCCTGATCCACCCGACGCAGATGGGCCAGACCCTGGTCGTCCGCTAACCCGCGCTGCCCAGTCGGGGCAGGCGGGTCGGCAGGCGATCGGCGGGCCGCGACGATCCGGGCCTCGGCGAAGCCTGCCGCCTCGAGCGCATCGACGGCGTCGGTGTCATCGGCGAAGTGCTCGTGCACCTGCCCGCGGACGAAGCCGCCGAGCACCGCCCGGAACGCGCGGGCCTGCAGCCCGTTGCCGAGCGACCCGACGCCGAGGTCGAATACGTAGCGGCCCCGGTCGAAGCGCTCGAGCGCCCGCGCGATGCGCCGCCACAGGCCCTCGACCGAATCGTCGTCGAGGTAGGACAGGAGGCCCTCGGTGACGACCACCAGGCCGCGCTCCGGGTCGAGCTCGCCGGCCACGGCGTCGAGTGAGCCCGGGCCCTCGTCGCGCAGCGCGTCGAGCTCGGCCACGCGGTGTCCGGCAGGGCGGTCGCCGATCTGGTCCAGCGCCTCCTGCTTGCGCCTGGCCATCGCGGGCAGGTCGGTCTCCACGTACGTCAGCCGGTCGCCGTAGCGCTCGGTGAACCGCCAGCCGCGCGGCGACATGCCGGCGGCGATCTCGATCACCTGCTCGATCCCCTCGTGCTCGATCTGCTCCTCGACCAGCTCGTCGATCGTCTCGTGGCGGGCGATCAGGTACTGCTCGAGCGTCGGAGCGCCGGTCGCGCGGCGGGCGAGCATCAGCGGCTCGGTGGCCAGGAACATCGCCCGGCCTTCGATCGTTCCGAGCGCGGGGTGCGACAGCCCGTGGCGCAGCCAGACGTGCCCGGTGTAGTGGGCCGTCGGGCTTACGGAGTCCGAGCTCACCCCTGGGCGGTGACGGCCTGGCGCAGATCGCGGTCGGGGTCGATGCCCCAGCGCCCGGCCAGCTCGGCCAGCTCGTCGTCCATGCCCCAGCGGTCGGGGCGCGGCTCGCCGTCGTGGTCGGGCGTCGCGCCCTTGAGCGCCATCGACCCGTGGTTGTCGCCGATCGCGCGCAGCTCGTCGACCTCGGCGTCGCTCAGGACGACGTCGGCCGGGACGCGGGCCAGCTCGTCGCGCTTCTGCTCGATCGTCTTCGCGTCGTCGCCGGGCTCCTGGATCAGCGTGGGGGCGACCGTCGCGACCGGGTCGTGGGCCAGGTTCCACTGGCAGGCGAGCTGGAGCGGGGTCAGGCCGTGGCGGTCGGCGATCTGCCGCATCCGGTCGAGCCTGTCGCGGCCGCGCTCGATCCAGCCGTCGGGGCGGAACGTGCGGTGGTCGAACTTCGGGAACGGGTGCCCGGGCAGCACGTCGTCGTGGAACAGCCCGCCGTAGTCGACCACGCGCGTGATGACGTCGACGTCGTGCGCGGCGGCCGCGGGCAGGACCAGCTCGCCGGGCCACGGCTCCATCGGGTTGAGGATCACCATCGCCCAGTCGATCAGCGCGCCGAAGCGCTCGAAGCACTCGATCACGTCGAGCGTGAAGCCGTTGGCCGGGCCCGGTGCGACCCCGAGCATGCGCGTCAGCCCGGCGTCGCGGACCGCCGCCATCCCGTCCCATACCGCCGCGCTCGTGTAGCCCGTGCGGTCGGGGTTGTGCAGCAGCAGCAGGTCGAACGAGTCGACGCCGACGCGCTCGAGCGAGCGCTCGGTCGCCATCCGCAGGTAGTCGGCGTACGCCTCGGGCCCGCGCAGGCGCGGGTCGGTGAAGCGCGGGAAGCCCTTGGCGCCCTCGCGCTCGCCCTCGTAGAAGTCGTGGCCGACGGCGCCGATCAGGCAGTAGTCGTCGCGGGGGACGCCGGCGAGCGCGCGGCCGAGCAGCGTGTCCGCGTCGCCCGCGCCGTAGGTATCGGCGGTCATCACCGTGCGGATGCGCTCGTCGGGGCGGAACAGCGCGATCAGCCGGTCGTCGTCGAGCTGCTCGCCGAAGCGCATGAAGCGCCCGCCGCTCCAGGTGCCGATGGCCGTGTGGGTCGGGTCGGTCATGCCGCCGTGAACGATACGAGCGTCAGTTCAGCGACGGGTCGAGCGGCATCCGCGCGACCAGCGCGTACTCGCCGCCCTTGCGCTCCAGCACGTCGCTCCAGAGCTGCTCCGGGTCCGGGCAGAAGACGTCGTCGGGCAGGGCGGGCTCGATGATCCAGTCGTCGCGCTCGAGCTCGGTCTCGAGCTGGCCCGGGCCCCATCCCGCGAACCCCGCGAACACGCGTGCGCGGGAGACTGACCGCGAGAGCTCCGCGGTGTCGGTCTCGGCCCCCACGAAGCCGATGCCGTCGAAGATCGGCACGGCGTTGTCGTCGAGGTTCTCCCACTCGGCGAGGACGATCACGGACGACGGCTGCACGGGCCCGCCGACGTAGACGTCCTCATCCGGCTCGACCAGCTGCTCGAGCTCGGGGGCGGCTTCGCCGACGGTGACGGTGGCCGGCCGGTTGAGGACCACGCCCATCGCGCCCTCGTCGTTGTGCTCGGTGATCAGGAGGACCGTGCGGGCGAAGTTCGGGTCGCCGAGCTGGGGCGACGCGACCAGGAGCTGTGACCGCAGGCTCTCCACAACATCTCATCTATACCCCGTGAGCCAGGCTTACTCCAAGCCAAACGATCGCGAGGGACGCCAGGAAGATCGCACCCTCGAGCGCGTGGAGGGTCGGGCGGCGCATGTGCCAGACGATCAGCACGCCGGTCACCACGACCAGACCGAGCTTGACCTGGAGCTTCGTGTCGTCCCAGTCGTCGTAGCGGGAGGCCATTACCGCACCGGTCGCGATCAGGACTCCGATGGCCACCAGGCTGCCCGCGCCGAAGCGGCGGGCGATCGCTCGCAACCCCTCGCGGTCCGCGCTGCCGCGCAGGGCCGGCACGACCGCCGCCGCCAGGAAGAGCTGCCCGCCGACGAAGAACGCCATGGCCAGCAGGTGCAGGTAGCGGACGACCGTCACGGCTCCGCCCACACGCCGGTCTCGACCTGGCCGTCGCCGAGTCTGTGCGCCCGGTGCATCACGCGGGTATTGAACGGCAACGCCACGTTGCCGCTCGCGTCGACCGCGATCAGGCCCACCTCGCCGTCGATCGAGTCGACCACCTGACCGCAGGCGTCGGCCAGGCTCAGGCCGGCGAGCTCGACCAGCGCGGCGACCCGGTGCGCCGCCCCGGCGCGGATCACCAACTCGCCGTCGCCGGTCGCCGACACCGCTACGCGGCCGTCGGCCCAGGTCCCGGCGCCGATCAGCGGTGTGTCGCCGATCCGGCCCGGAAGCTGACCGGACGTGCCGCCCGTCGAGGTCGCCGCCGCCAGTCGTCCGTCGTCGTCCAGCACCACGGCACCCACGGTGCCGCGCGCCTTCCAGGTCTCGCGCCGGCGCTCGGTGATGAACCACTCCGGGTCCATCCGCTCCAGGCCCGCTTCCTCCGCCAGCCGCTCCGCGCCCGCGCCCGCCAGCATCACGTGCGGCGTGCCGTCCCTGACCGCGCGGGCAAGGGCGATCGCGTGCCGGCACGTCGTCACCGCCGCGACCGACCCCGCGCGGCCGTCGTGGCCGCTCACGAGCGCGGCGTCCATCTCGACTGTGCCGTCGGCGGTCAGCACGGATCCGCGCCCGGCGTTGAACTGCGGCGCGTCCTCGAGCGACTCGACCGCGGCCTGCGCGGCGTCCAGCGCCGCGCCGCCGTCGCGCAGCGTCGCGCTCGCCACCTCGACCGCGGCCCGCACGGCGTCGTGGTAGCCCGCCTCGTCGCGGATCGAGTCCGCGCGCGGGTTGCCGCAGCCGCCGTGCACCGCGATCGCGCTCACCGCCCGGCCTCCAGCCGCAGCAGGGTCACCTCGGGTCGTGCGCGGAAGCGGATCGGCAGGCGGCTGGTGCCCACGCCGGGCGACACGAACAGGTGCCGGCCGTCCTCGACCTGGTGGCCGTTCGTGTAGTGGGCGCCGTGCTCGGACGGCGTCGTCCGCTCGCGCACGACCGGCAGGTCGACCTGGGCGCCGTGCGTGTGGCCGGCCAGAGTCAGCGCCACGCGCGCGGGCACGCGCGGAAAGAGGTCGGGGTTGTGGGACAGGAGCAGGACGGGCTCGCCCTCCGGGATGCCGGCGAGCGTCTCCTCCAGGCGCGGCGTGCGGGCGATCGCGTCGGCCACCCCCGCCACCCACAGGCCGCCGGCTTCCGTCGCGTCGTTCTCCAGCACGGTGATCCCCTGGGCTCGGAGCGCGCGCGGCATCGCCCGGCCGTGGTGGATCCAGTCGTGGTTGCCGAGCACCGCGAAGCGGCCGAGCGGTGCGCTCAGCCGCGCCAGGGCGCGCGCGATCTCCTCCGGCTCGACCCGGTGGCCGAGCGCGACCTCGGGGTCGGCGTAGTCGCCCAGCAGCGCGACCAGGTCGGGCTTGCGGCGGTTGACCCGTTGGACGATCCGCTCGACTCGGCGCAGGTCGACGTGCGGCGCGCCCGCGTGCAGGTCGGCGAGCACGGCGACGGTCAGCCCGTCGAGCGAGCGCGGCCAGCGGGGCGGCCGGATCGCCAGGTCGCGCAACCGCACGCTGCGCGGCTCGTGCCACAGGGCCCACCACGCCAGGCCCGCGCCGGCAGCGGCGGCCAGTGCGGCGGCGATCGAGCGGGCGCGCGTCATGGCCCGAAGGATGCCCCGTCGGCCAACGCGGCGCGCGGGCCTTCGCCCTGCCTGCAAAACTTGACGCGATCGTCACCTGAGGAGAGAGATCAATGCTGAACGAGACCCAGCGCGCCGCGCTCGAGGCGCTCTGCGACACGGTCGTGCCGAGCATCGACCGCGACGACGACCCGCACGGCCACTGGGCGCGGAAGGCGTCGGACCTGATGATCGCGCCGGCGGTGGAGGACCTGATCGCGCAGATTCCCGACGAGGTGACGCGCGGGGGACTGCTGGAGCTGCTCGACGTCCTCGACGCGCAGGGCCTGGGCAAGGCGCCCTCACAGCTCTCGCGCGAGCAGATCCTGCGCAACATCTGCTTCGCCTCCCCGGACGGCGCGGCCGGAGTGAACGCGCTCGTCGGGATGACGCTGTTCCTCTACTACGGCGCGCCGGATCCGCAGACCGGGTCGAACCCCAACTGGGCCACGCTGGGCTATTCCGGGCCTCCCATGCAGCCCCCGCAGGTGGCCAAGGCGATCGAGACGATCGTGCCCGAGGACGGGCAGACCTTCGAGGCCGACGTGGTGGTCGTCGGCT
Organism: uncultured Actinomycetes bacterium; assembly: GCA_963724205.1. Lineage (GTDB taxonomy): Bacteria > Actinomycetota > Thermoleophilia > Solirubrobacterales > Thermoleophilaceae > CAVRTK01. The sequence goes on from CAVRTK010000001.1 coordinate 1,335,787, forward strand.
CCGGCTCGGGCGGCGGCGTCATCGCCGGCACGCTGGCGCGCGAGGGCCGGAAGGTCGTGGTCGTCGAGGCCTCCGGCTACTTCAACGAGTCCGACTTCGTGGGCTTCGAGCTTCAGGCCTACCAGGAGATGTTCTGGCGCGGCGGGCCGACGCCGACCGCCGACATGAACGTGACCATCCAGGCGGGCACGACGCTCGGCGGCGGTACGACGATCAACTGGATGAACTGCCTGCGCACCCGCCCGTGGGTGCGCGAGCAGTGGGCGCGCGAGCACGGCCTCGAGGGTGTGGACGGCCCGGACTACGACCGGCACCTGGATGCCGTCCTCGAACGCATCGGGGCCAACGACGCCTGCAGCGACTACAACGGTCCGCACCAGCGCATGAAGGAGGGGGCGGACAAGCTCGGCTGGAGCTGGGCCCGGATCGTGCGCAACGCCGACCGCGACAAGTACGCCTTCGAGACCGCCGGCCATCTGGGGTTCGGCGACGCGTCCGGGTCGAAGCAGTCGGGCGAGAAGACCTGGCTTCGCGACGCGTTCGAGCACGGCGCCGAGTTCCTGGTGCGCACGCGCGCGCAGCGCGTGATCACCGAGAACGGCCGCGCCGCCGGCATCGAGGCGGTCTACACCGGCGACGACGGGACCGAGGCCCGCAAGGTCACGGTGCGGGCTCCGACCGTGGTGGTGGCCTGCGGATCGCTCGAGTCCCCCGCGCTGCTGCTGCGATCGGGTATCGGCGGCCCGGCCGCGGGCAACTACCTGCGGCTGCATCCCGCCGTCGCGGTGACCGGCCTGTACGGCACGGACCAGGAGGCCTTCTTCGGCGCTCCCCAGTCGGGCCTGGTCGACGAGTTCGCGGACACGGGCGACGGCTGGGGGTTCATGGTCGAGGGGGTCCAGTACGCCCCGGGGCTGACCGGGTCGGCGATGCCCTGGACGGGCGCGGAGCAGCACAAGGAGCTGATCGCCAACGTGCGCCGGGGGGCGACGTTCATCACGCTCATCCGCGACCGCGGGCACGGCCGGGTCGAGGTGGACGCGAACGGCGAGGCCGTCCCGTACTACTCCGTCGAGGACGAGGTCGACATCCGCAACATCCAGGGCGGCATCGAGGCGATGGTGCGGCTGCACGTGGCGGCGGGCGCCACACAGGTAGTGCTGCTGGCGGCCGGGCCTCCCACCTGGCGCCAGGGCGACGACGTCGAGGAGTTCATCGCGCGCTGCCGGCGCGAGCCGATCCGTGCGGGGGGCGTCAAGATGTTCGCCGCCCACCAGATGGGCAGCTGCCGGATGGGCACCGACCCGCAGACGTCGGTGGCGAATCCCTGGGGCGAGCTGCACGACGTGAAGGGCGTCTGGATCGGCGACGGCAGCGCGTTCCCGACCAGCTCGGGGACCAACCCGATGATCTCGATCATGGCGCTCGCGCACCGGACCGCCGAGGCGATCGTCGGCTCCCGCGTCGGCGACGAGGCCGTTGCGGCCGCGCGTTAGGAGACGAACATGGCAAGCACCGAAGCTCGTACTCAGGTCCTCCCGGCGCTCGGCCACTCCGGTGAGCCGATCGTCCGCGAGCAGCTCTACATCGGCGGCGAGTGGGTCGACCCGCTCGGCGACGGCGTCCTCGAGGTGATCGACTCCACCACCGAGGAGGTGATGGGCCGCGTGCCCGAGGGCAGCGCCGCGGACGTCGACCGCGCGGTGGCCGCGGCCCGCTCGGCGTTCGAGGTCTGGTCGCAGTCGTCGATCGGCGACCGCGCCGAGGCGTGCCGGGCGATCATGGCCGGCCTGGCCGCGCGCGGTGAGGAGATCGCGGCGCTGATCTCCCGCGAGGTCGGCATGCCGATGAACCTGTCGGTGATGATCCAGGCCGGGCTGCCGACGATGTCGTTCGCCACGATGCCGGACTGCATCGAGGCGACCGCGTGGGAGGAGCAGGTCGGCAACTCGCTGATCGTGCGCGAGCCGGTCGGCGTCGTCGGCGCGATCACCCCGTGGAACTACCCGCTCCACCAGCTGTGCGCGAAGGTGGCCCCGGCGCTCGCGGCCGGGTGCACGGTGGTGGCCAAGCCGTCGGAGATCACGCCGCTGAACGCGTTCATCCTGGCTGAGGTCATCGACGAGGTCGGCCTGCCCGGCGGGGTGTTCAACCTCGTGCCCGGCTACGGCCCGACCGTCGGCGAGGCGATGGCCGCCCACCCCGGGATCGACATGATCTCGTTCACCGGGTCGACCCGCGCGGGCAAGCGCGTGAGCGAGGTCGCCGCCGGGACGATCAAGCGGGTCGCGCTCGAACTGGGCGGCAAGTCGCCCGCGGTCGTGCTCGACGACGCCGACCTGGAGAAGTCGATCGTCGAGGTCGTCAGCCGCTGCTACCTGAACTCGGGCCAGACCTGCAGCGCCCTGACCCGAATGCTGATCCCGCGCGAGCGGCTCCCGGAGGCCGAGGCGATCGCCGCCGCGGTGGCGCAGCAGGTGAAGGTCGGCGACCCGTTCGACGAGGACACCACGCTCGGGCCGCTCGTCTCCGACGCCCAGCGCGAGCGCGTACGCGGCTACATCAAGAAGGGCCAGGAGGAGGGCGCGAAGCTGGTCGCCGGAGGCGAGGAGCCGCCCGAGGGCGCGGACAAGGGCTACTTCGTGCAGCCCACGGTCTTCTCCGACGTGCGACCGGATATGACGATCGCGCAGGAGGAGATCTTCGGCCCCGTGCTGTCGATCATCCCCTACGACGACGAGGACGACGCGATCCGGATCGCCAACGACTCGGTCTACGGGCTGGCCGGCGGCGTCTGGTCCTCCGACCCCGAGCGAGCCCAGCGCGTAGCGCGCCGGATCCGCACGGGCCAGGTCGAGATCAACGGCGCGACGTTCAACCCGCTCGCACCGTTCGGCGGCTACAAGCAGATCAGGCAACTCGCGTGAGCTCGGCAAGTTCGGCCTCGAGGAGTACCTCGAGGTGAAGGCGATTCAGATGTAGGTCAGCCGACCTTCTCGAGGTCGACCACGAACACCAGCGTCTCGTTCGGCCCGATCGCCGGCGGCGACCCCTGCGCTCCGTAGGCCAGCTCGGCGGGGATCGTCAGCTGGCGGCGGCCGCCCACCTTCATCCCGGCGACGCCCTGGTCCCAGCCGGGGATGACCTCGCCCGCGCCGAGCGTGAACTCGAACGGCTCGTTGCGCTCCCAGGAGGCGTCGAACTCCTCGCCGGTGCTGAACGCCACGCCGACGTACTGGACGCTGACCTTGTCGCCGTCCTTGGCCTCGTCGCCCTTGCCCTTGACGATGTCCTCGGCTTCGAGCTTCGTGGGCGGGGACCCGGTCGGCTTCGGGATCTCCGGCTTCTGGTCGAGGTCCTTGGAGATCTTGCCGCCCGCGGTGGGAGTGGAAGGCTGCTCGGGGTTGGTCTCGGTGGCCGTAGTGGTCGGCGACGGCACGGGCTTCGAGGCCGAATCGCGCGAGTCCGCGGGCTCGTCGCCGCACGCTGCGAGCGCGAGTGCGGCCAGCATCGACGGCGGTAAGGGCAGGAACGTTCTTGGTCATAGGACGGTGCATGGTAGGGAAGCGCCCTTGCGCCAGGGCCGAGACGCACATACCCTCCGCTCGATTCGCGCTGGCCCAGCAGGGGGCGGCGACTACTCCAGGAGAAACCACGTAGATGGCTGAAGAAATCGCAATCCGCGGGAGCAACTACCCCGCAAAGCAGCGTAATCCGCTGGCCCCGCTGGGCCTGGCGATCATCACCTTCGGGATCTACGGGATCTTCTGGTACTACTTCATCAACAAGGAGCTCGCTGAGCTCGGCAAGGCCCGCGGGACGACCGAGCTGGGTGAGTCCCCGGGGACTTCGGTCCTGGCGGTCACGCTCGGCGCCCTCATCATCGTCCCGGCGATCCTGTCCTACTGGAACACCTGGAAGCGCCACCAGGCGGCGCGCCAGATGTTCGGCGTGACGGAGGGCATCGACCCGGTGCCCGGCTTCCTTCTCATGCTGTTCATCTGGCCCGCGGGCGCGTACTTCCTCCAGGACGGCCAGAACGCGGTCCTGGGCCGGCAAGCGCAGGCCTGATCGTCCGATTCTCCAGGAGGCCGGGGGCGCTGCGTCCCCGGCCTCTGTCGTTTCTGGACCCGCCCGTGCCACGCTGTCCCGCGTGACCGAACCGGGGGAGATCACCCGGCGCCGGCTGATCGCCGGGGCCGCGGGCGCCGCGGTCGCCCTGGGCGCCGGCGTGCCGTTGATCGGCTGCGGGGGCGACGGCGGCGGCCGCGGGCGAGGCAAGGTCGTGGTGGTCGGCGCCGGCCTGGCCGGGCTGACGGCGGCCTACGAGCTCGACCGCAAGGGCTGGGAGGTCACCGTGCTCGAGGCACGCGACCGGGTCGGCGGGCGCTGCCGGACGTTCCGCCGTGAGTTCCTGCACGGGCAGATCGCCGAGGCGGGCGGCGAGTTCATCGACGCATCGCACGAGGCGGTGCGCCGGTACGCGGGCTCCTTCGGGCTCGAGCTCGACGACCTGCGCGAGGCCGAGGACGGCGACCTGAGCGATGCCGTCTACGCTGAAGGGCCGGCTGCGCGAGTACGAGCGCGCGGTCGGCGACGACGTGCGTGGCGAGCTCGACCGCCTGGCCGAGCCGATCGACCGCTACGCCGCGGCCATCGACGTCGCGGACCCGGCCCGGACCGGGGCCGGCCTCGACACCCGGTCGGTCGGCGACCTGATCGACGAGCTCGACCTGGACCCCGAGGCGCGCGCCATCGCCGAGGCCGAGCTGCGTGCCGAGTACGCGGTCGAGCCGGACGCCCTGTCGCTGCTCTTCCATGTCGTCCTGACCGCGGTCGCCGCCGAGCAGTCCGACGAGGACTTCGAGCGCTACCGGATCCGGGGCGGCAACGACCGGCTGGCGAGCGCGTTCGCGGACCGGCTGCGCGACTCGCTGGTTCTCGAGGCGCCGGTCGAGTCGGTCCACTCCCGGAAGTCAGGGGTGCGGGTCGTCGCGGGTCGGGAGAAGGTCGACGCGGACTACTGCATCGTCGCCGCGCCGCTGCCGGCGGTGCGGCGCGTCGAGCTCGACATGGACCTGCCGGCGGTGGCGCGCGAGGCGATCGCCCGCGTCCGGTACGGCGACGTCACCAAGACCGCCCTCCAGTACGAGAGCCGCTTCTGGACCGACGAGGGCTACAGCGGGGACGCGCTGACCGACCTGCCGATCGGGGCGACCTGGGACGCGACCGGGTCGCAGGAGGGTGACGGCGGCGTGCTCATGACCTACAGCGCCGGGCCCGACGCCGCGCGGCTGGGGGCGATCGCGCCGCGCCGGCGGATCGATGCGGTGGCCGACCAGGTCGCCGAGGTGTACGACGGTGCTCGGCCCGCGCGAGCGCTCGAGCGCGGCGCGACGATCGCCTGGGGGCGCGAGCGCTGGAGTGGCGGCGCCTACTCGGCGTGGGCGCCCGGACAGTACGCGCGCTACTGGCCGGCTCTGCGGCGGCCCTACGGGCGCGTCTGGTTCGCCGGCGAGCACACCGACCTGTACGCCAGCTACATGGAGGGCGCCGTGCGCAGCGGCCGCCGCGTGGCCAGCGAGATCGACGCGCGCGGGACATGAACCAAGCGTCAGCTGGCTTACATGTGGTGATGGATCGGTGCCCGCGGATCGAACTTCCGCGGCTACGTGCTCGCGGGATCGCCTGAGCGGGGTTACGGTGGGGCCGTGAGACTCGCTGCCGCCCTGGTCGCGCTCATCGCGCTGCTGGCCGTTCCGGCCGCCTCTGGCGCCGCCACCCCCAGCCGCAGACCGGGAAATCCGTCGTCCTGAAGCGCTCAAGCGGCGTCGTATACGTCACCAAGCGCGGCTCGAGCAAGCGCACGAAGCTTGGCCGGAAGGTCGCCCGAGTGCCGGTGGGATCGACGATCGACGCGTCGAAGGGCACGGTCAAGCTCACCTCGACCGCCAACCGCTCGGGCAGCAAGCGCCAGTCGGCCAACTTCTACGACGGCGAGTTCAAGGTCACCCAGAACAAGTCGAGCGCGCCGCTCACCGAGCTCACGCTGGAGGGCGGCGACTTCAGCGGCTGCGCGGCGGTGGCCAAGCGGGGCACCGACGTGTTCGCGGCGGCCAGTAGGCGACGCGGGCTCTGGGGCCGGGGCAAGGGCCGTTTCCGCACCCGCGGCCGGAACGGCACGGCTACCGTGCGAGGCACGACGTGGCTGACCGAGGACCTGTGCGAGGGCACGCGGGCCATGGCGCGCGAGGGCGAGGTCGAGACCAACTCCACCGAGTTCGACCTCGAGCGCTCTCTGGAGCCGGGCCAGTCCGCCATCTATCTCTGCAACACGGACGGGTTCACCAGCCCCACGACTGGCGAGCGCCTGTCGGAGCTGTACTGCCTGGTGGTGCTGTCGCAGCCCGCGGACAACCTCTTCGGCTTCGGCATCGCCACGCAGGGGACCGCGGCCAACGAGTACCAGCTCTGCATCGCCGAGCCCGACGGGCAGACGGGGTGCGACGTCTTCCCGTTCGGCCCTGAGGAGGGCGGCATCAAGGCCGGCGGCGTCGGCTGCTTCCCGCGCCAGGCCGGCGAGCACTATGCGGGCTGGGGCCTGTCGAACGAGCTCCTGCCGATCCCGCTGCCGTTCACGTCGAACGCCGGCGGCGAAGCGCTCTGCGTCAGCAGCCCACCGCGGCCGGGCATCGACCCGCCCGCGAAGCTGTCCCCCAGCAAGCTACGGAAGGCGCGCGCCGCAGCGCGTGGTGGCGACTAGCCGTGCCCTGCGCGCGGTGAACCGCGCGTGCAGCACGCGCCGCCGGGCGTCGTAGGTCCAGGCCCTGCGCCGGAGCGGCCGGCCGTTCAGCGACACCGAGCACACGTGGCGCGGGTTGCGCAGCGTGGCGAGCGAGGCCTGCAGGTCGTAGCGGCGCTGGGGGCCGGACGGGATCGCGAGCGTCCACCGGCCGCGGGTCTCGGCCGAGACCAGCTTCTGGCGGCCCACACGGGCGGTGCTGCGACCGCGAGGGAAGGCGACCAGGCGCAGTCGGTGGTCCCGGTCGGCGAGCGACACGACGTTGTTGCCGCCGTACGGGGCGAGTGTGTCGACGTCGGGCGGCAGCAGCGGGAGGATCGTGCCCGCGCGGGCCAGCAGCGGTAGCTCGTCGAGCGGGGCCGGGAGCGTGTGCTCGCGGCCGCCGGTGACGGTCGTGGCCCGGGCGATCCGCAACGATCCGTCGCGCTGGACGAAGTCGACCGATCGCCACAGGTCGACCCAGCGGCCGGCCGGGACGTAGAGCGTGCGCCGAGAGGCCCCGGGTGCAGTGACGGGCGCGGCCAGCAGGTCGGGCCCGAACAGGAACTCGTCCTCGCGGGCGATCGCCTTGGGGTCGTCCGGATAGGCCAGCGCCAGGTGGCGCATGATCGGCAGGCCGGTGCGCGGCGTACTCGTCGTCGGCGGCGGCGATGTAGGGATAGAGCTGGGTGCGGAGCTTCGCGTAGCGGCGCCAGACGGGCAGCACGTCGGGATCGAAGATCTGCGCCCGGCGCGACTTCTCCCCGAGCTGGAAGCCGTTGGCCTGGGTGCGCATCACGCCGGACACGGCCCCGAACTCGATCCAGCGGCTGAGCAGCTCGGGCGTCGTCTGGTCGCGGGCCAGGGCGAAGAAGCCGCCGATGTCGGAGCCCCAGGTCGACACCCCGCTCAGGCCCATCGTCAGGCCCTGGCGGATCGACGACTGCAGGCCGTCGAAGCCCCAGTCGGTCGTCGGGTCGCCGCCCCAGACGATCTGCGCGCAGCGCGCGGTGCCGCGCCAGCCCGACCGGTTGAAGCGCGCGAGCGGCTTCACGCCGTCGCGGCGGGCGAACGCGTATGCCGCGCAGTGGTAGCGGGTGGCGTAGGAGTTGTGGCCGGCCTCGCCGGTGCTGCCGTCGGCGCCCCTGGCGTCGGACGGCGTGTACTCGCCGAAGTCCTCCATCCAGCCGTCGTGGCCGTCGTCGACCGCCTCCTTCAGCAGGTCGCCGTAGAAGTCGATCGCCTGCGGGTTCGTGAAGTCCATCTGCCCGACCAGGAACTGCGTGCTGCCCGTGTAGCGGTACAGGTAGGGCTGGCCGAGCGCGTTCCTCGTCAGCAGGCCGCGGTCCGCCGCCTCCTGGAAGCGCGGGTGCTCGCCCTGGCAGATCATCGGGTTGAAGTAGGTGGTGATCGCCAGGCCGGCGTCGTGGAACTTCTTCACGCGCGCGCGCTCGGCGTCGGTCTTGCCGGTCTGGTCGGCGCAGGGCAGGTAGTGGGTGTAGGTCTGCGCGACGGACGTGGGCGCGTCGGCGTCGCTCAGTGCCTTGAGGTTGGCGTCGTCGCCGTCCTTGGGCTGCCACCAGGGGCCGAAGTAGAACGGCGCGGCCGCCCGGGGCTGGCGGCCCTCGCGCTCGGTCATGCGGGCGACGACCTGCCTGGGCGCCGGGCCCGCGAACACGCGCAGGGCCAGGGTGCCCGCGTTCGCGCTGACCGACCACGCGTCGGGACGCTGAGCGGCCAGGTCGAAGTAGGAGTTCTCGTCGTTGTCGACCAGTACGCCGTATCCGCGCGTCGACACGAGCCAGGGGATCGGGAAGTAGGTGGCATCGTCCCGCGGCGAGTAGCCCTGGGGCGGGACGAAGGCGGCGACAGCGGCGCGCTCCTCCGGCAGGTAGGGACCGTCGCTGACGAAGTTCTCGACGTTGTTGCCGCGCTGGTCGACGGCGTTGGAGCGCTCGCCGAAGCCCAGGTAGCGCTCGGAGGCGTCGGCGTCGAAGGACGCGCTGGTGGTGGCGGTGCCGGGCGGCCCGTCGACGGTGGCCGTCGTCTGGACGATGCCGTTGCCGTCGCGGCGGACGCGCAGCGCTGATCGTGCGGCCGGCGGGGTCGTCGGTGGCGAGCGTGGCGGTGAACGTGTCGCCCTCGGTCGCTGACGCCGTCACGCGGGTGGCGTGGTAGCGGGTGCCCAGGGCGGTGAAGCCGATGCTGTCGTCGCTGGTCCGGAGGACCGCGCCGCGCGACTCCCGGAACGTCAGCCGGAACGGGTTGTCGGCGATCTCCACGGCGAGCGGGCCGGCGTCGACGGTCGTGTCCGCCCGTGCCGCCGGGACGGAGCCCAGCAGCGCGACGAGGGCGAGTGCGAGCGTACGCTTCGGCGTTGCCATGGCGCCGCGCACAGTACCCGGAAGTAGACCCGGTGGCGCGAAGTACAAAGCGTCCAAGTGGGTGACGACACACGTGGTCAACCCGCTCGTCCGACCGCTCGTCGAGCGCGGCTGGTTCCCGCCGATGACCGCGCTGCTGGAGACGACCGGCCGCCGCTCGGGCCTGCCCCGCCGGACGCCGGTCGGGAACGGGTTGCGCGGCGACACCTTCTGGATCGTCACCGAGCACGGGTGGCACGCCGACTACGTGCGCAACATCGCCGCGAGCCCGCGCGTGCGCGTGAAGGTGGGGAGGGCGCCGTGGCGGGAGGGCGTCGCGACGATCCTGGAGGACGACGACCCGGTCGCCCGGCTGCGGTGGCTGCGCCGGCCGCTGAACGACTCGATGCTGCTCGCGGTGGGCACCGAGCTGCTGGTGGTCCGTGTCGACTTCGACACGAGCGCAACGGCCGCGTGACAACTTCGTGACCGCGACGCAAAACCTCGCCCGAGGGGGTGCGGCGGGCGGGCGAGTCGGGCAAGGTGGCCCGGCGATGGAAGCCGGCCCGCGCCTTGAACAACCTCTACCACCCGCTCCGCAGCGCCGACGTGGTCGAGGTTGTTGCGCCCCCGGTAGAACAACCTCGACCAGGTGCCGGGGAGGACGGGGTGGTCGAGGTTGTTGCGCCCCGCGCGCGCGTCGACGAGGCCGCCATCGCCCGGTCCGCCTCAGCGCAGGGCGGCAATGTGACCGTCGCGCAGCTTCGCGACGCCGGCCTCGGGCCGGGTGGCGCGAGCGCTCGCGCCAGGGAAGGCCGCCTCCACCGCAAGCATCGCGGCGTATACGTCGTCGGCCACGAGGCCAAGCCACGCTGGGCCGATCAGAGCGCCGCCACCCTCGCCGCCGGCGACGGCGCGGTCGTCTGCTCCCGCTCCGGGCTCGAGCTGTGGGGCGCCCTCGCGCCGCGCCCTGGTCGTCCCGTCGACGTCCTGTACACGAGCCCGCGGGCCAACCGTCCGGGCATCACCGTCCATCGCACCCGGAGACTCGATCCGCGGGACGTCACGCGCCGGTTCGACCTTCCGGTGACGACTCCCGAGCGATCGCTTCTCGACGCCGCCGAGCAGGTCGACCTCAGGGAGCTGGAGGTCGCTCTCAACCGCCTGCTCGCCGACGGCCTGACGAGCCCCGCCGCGATCTACGACGCTCCTCGCGCGCTCGCCCGGGCGCCGCGGGGCAAGACGGTTGAAGCGCCTCCTGGCGCCCGACGACGGCTTCACCCGCAACAGCGCGGAGCGACTGCTGCGCACGCACGCTGCTCGGGACCGATCTGCCGCGCGCCTGTCTACAACGCACGCATCGGGCCGTACCAGGTCGACGCCTGGTTCCGCGGGCATGGCATCGCCATCGAGATCGACGGGTACGGGCCCCACGGCACACCCGCGGCGTTCGACGGCGACCGCGAGCGCGAGAACGACCTCAAGCTCCGCTACGGCGTCACGCTGATCCGCTTCAGCTACCGAACACTGCGCGACCGCCCCGGCCACGTCGTGGCCGAGACGGCGACCGCCGTAGCTACTTCTTCACGCGGAACGACCCGCGCATGAACGGGTGCACGCGGCAGAAGTACGTGTACGTGCCGGCCTTCAGGTTGGCGGGTGTCTGCCACGTGTCGCGCTGAGCGGCCGCAGTCGCGATCGACGGCCCGAAGCCGAGCTGGCCCGAGTCGAACTGCGTCGGCCCGTCCGCGAGCGGGTAGGCGATGCCGGTCGTCTTGTTGCACGGAGCCCGGCACGCGGTGATCGTGTGCTCGATCTGGCGCGGGGCGTCCTCGTTGAAGAACGTCAGCGACTGGCCCGGATTGACGACCGGCGGCCTGGCGTCCTTGCCGCGCCCGACCAGGTCGCCCTGCCCGTAGACGAAGCCCTTGATGTTGACGGTCCCGCCGTTCATCACCGGACCGTCGAGCAGCTTGGTCGCGTCCGGCAGCGACCAGGGCCGCCCGCCGTGGTTGCGGTTCTCGGCCAGATGGCCGTGGGTGAGCTTGCCGCGCACGTCGATCTTCTTGTGGTCGGCGAACGGGTCGAGCCCGGCGGTGCTGCCCGTCTGGACCGCGATCGGCATGATCGCCATCGACTCGTACCAGGATGCCCGCTTCGAGTCGTAGGTGCCGGTGACGCTGACCACGTCGCCCTTCTTCACGGCCACGCGCCAGTTCCTGGGCGTCGCCTCCATCGACACGTCCCACGACACGGCGCCGGCCGGCTCGTAGTACTTCGCGTTCGACCGGAACAGCCGCACCTTGCGGTCGCCGCGCTTCAGCCACAGGTCGCCATGCAGTCCGCCCGGGTGGAGGTGTGCCGCCGTGCCGACCAGCGTGGAGTCCTCGGTGACCGTCCACTCGTTGCGTCGCACCCCCTCGCCGCGGTAGGCGTCGGGCGCCTGGGTCGGGTAGGTGAACTTGCCCTTGCGCCCGCTGCCCTTCAGCACGTCGAACACGGGGTACGGCTTCAGCCCCTCGACGTCCATCCACTGGGTCCGGACCGTCTTCATCTTGGCCGCGACCGGCGACGTGTCGGGGATGAAGTCGATCGTGTAGGTGATGTAGACCTTGTCCGGCGCCGGATACAGGTTGTGGATCATGTGGTTCATGAGCCAGCGGTCGTTGGGACGCGTCCGCCAGCCGTAGCCCGGCGGCATGTCGCTGATCGTCTTCTCCTCGCCGGCGGCGAACTGCGGGTAGCCGTTGACCAGCCAGACGGCGTGATGCAGGTGCAGCACGTCGACGCGCGGGATCGATCCGTCCGACACGCGTACGAGATCGGGCTTGAAGCGGGTGATGTAGCCGGGCACCTTCGGGAAGGCGTCGTTGCCTGCGAACGAGATCGTGTTCTGGCCCGGCTTGATGTCGACGGGGCCGAACTTGTAGGTGATCCGCTTCGCGCCCTTGGTGGTCGCGGAAGCGGTGGCGGGCACGACAAGCGCCAGTAGGGCGACGCCGATGACGACGCAGAGGCGGCGGTAGGTCAAGCGAGTTCCTCGGGGAGGGAATTTGCGGGCGGCCTGCAACATTCTAGAGCCTGCGGAACGGTCTGTCCGCCCTTATTTAATGCGGCGTTAACGCGGCGCCGCCCCGGCGCGCGATCCGCTAGCCGTCGGCGTTGATGATCCCGACGAGTTCCTGCTGCACGCGGGCAGCGTCCTCGTTCGCGATCTGGCAGGTGCCGGCAGCCTCGTGGCCGCCGCCGCCGTACTCGAGCATCAGCGTGCCGACGTTCGTGTTCGACGAGCGGTCGATGATCGACTTGCCCACCGCGAACACCGTGTTCTGCTGCTTCAGGCCCCAGAGCACGTGGATCGAGATGTTGCACTGCGGGAACAGCGCGTAGACCATGAACCGGTTGGTCGGGTGGATGATCTCCTCGTCCCGGAGGTCGAGCACGACGAGGTTGCGGTGCACGGTCGAGCAGCGCTTGATCTGCTCGACGGCCTTCGCGGCGTGCTCGTTGTAGAGGTCGACGCGCTCGGCGACGTCCGGGGTGATCAGGATCTCGTCGATCGTGAGCTGCGTGCACGCGTCGATCAGCGTCATCATCAGCTGGTAGTTCGAGATGCGGAAGTCGCGGAAGCGGCCGAGGCCGGTGCGCGGGTCCATCAGGAACGAGAGCAGGATCCAGCCGTGCGGGTCCAGGATCTCCGACTCCTCGAAGTGCGCCGAGTCGGCCTTGTCGACGGCGTCCATCATCTCGGTCGGAGATGTACGGGAACCGCTCCTTGCCCCCGAAGTAGTCGTAGACCACGCGCGCGGCCGACTGGGCGTCGGCGTCGATCACGTAGTTGTCGCGCTCGCCCTCGACTCGCAGCGTCTCCGACTCGTGGTGGTCGAAGACCAGGTGCGCCGTCGGCACGTAGGGCAGGTTGGTCGTGATGTCCTGCGGGCCGATCTCGATCTTGCCGTCCTGCATGTCCTTGGGATGGACGAACAGGATGTCCTCGAGCATGTCGAGCTGCTTCAGCAGGGCAGCGCAGACGAGGCCGTCGAAGTCGCTCCGCGTGACGAGGCGGAACCGCTGGGCGAGCTGCTGGGTCATGGGGGTGGGTTTCTCCGTCAGCCGGTGGGCGAAGGGTCTGGAGAAGCCATCGGCAGCCGGCGTCGTTTCATGAGTCCGTGCACGGGTAAGGCCACCTCACAACGGGGGGACCCCCGGTTACCCACGGGGAGGTGGGGAGGCGATGCTTCAGGTCGGTCTGGGACTCGCGCTGCTGTCGGCGCTGACGACGCAGCTCGGCTTCCTGATGCGCCACAGGGGCGCGGTCGCGGCGCCGGACGTCGACATGCGCCACCCGCTGCGCAGCATCGTCGGTCTGTTCAGCTCGAAGTGGTGGACGCTCGGCTATGTCGTCGCGGCGATCGCCTACGCGTTCCACGTTGGCGCCCTGGCGCTCGCCCCGCTGTCGATCGTGCAGGCCGTTCTGTCCGGCGGCCTGGTCCTGCTGGCCGTCCTGGCCGAGCGCCTGTTCGGGTTCACCCTCGGGCGCCGCGAGTGGGCCGGTGTCGTGCTGGCCTCCTTCGGGCTCGCGTTCCTGGCGGTGACGGCCAACGGATCGTCCGGCAAGGAGTCGGCCGACTACTCGATGCTGGGCCTGGTCATCTGCGAGGTGCTGCTCGTGGCGGCCGGCGTCGTCCTGATCCTGAAGGGCCGAAGCGGCGACCGGGAGACAGGCGAGCGCTACGGGATCTACCTGGGGATCGCGGCCGGCCTTCTGTTCACGGTGTCGCACGTGTCGATCAAGGCGATCTCGCACCACTCGACCGGCGGCGTGCTCGCGGTCCTGGCGACCCCCTTCCCGTACCTGGTCCTCGCATGCGGCGTGGTCGCGTTCTTCGTCTCGGCCCGGTCACTGCAGATCGGCGACGGAGTCGCGGTGATCGCCGTGACGTCGATCGCGAGCAACGCGTCGGCGATGCCGGCCGGCGTGCTGGTGTTCTCCGACTCGCTCGGGTCGAACGGGCTGATCGCCGCCGGTCGCATCGTCTCCTTCGTGATCGTGATCGTCGCCGCGGCGTTGATCCCCGCGCCCACGCGCGCGGGCAAGCGCGCACGCGAGGCGGGCCGGGCGGCGAAGCCCGCGCGCAGGGAGCCGGCGACGGTGTAGGTTCCGCGGCCAGCGATGGCCGCGACCGACGACCAGCCCCAGCAGTTCGCGGACGCCCAGTACGAGATCTACCTGCAGGGGCTGGCGGGCAAAGTCCCCGAGTTCCCGATCACGCACCGGCAGATGGAGCGGCGGGCGAAGAAGCTCCTCTCGTCGGGCGCCTACGGCTACGTGCGCGGCGGGGCCGGCGACGAGTCGACGATGGCCGCGAACCGGCGAGCGTTCGAGCGCTGGCGGATCGTCCCCCGGATGCTCCGCGACGTCGGGGTGCGCGACGTGCGCACGGAGATCCTCGGCACCTCGCTGTCCGCGCCGTTCATGCTCGCGCCGGTGGGCGTCCAGACGATCGTCCATCCCGACGGCGAGCTGGCCACCGCGCGGGCCGCCGCCGAGTCGGGCTTCCCGCACGTCCTCTCGACGGCGTCGTCGTACCCGATGGAGGAGGTCGCGGAGGCCGCCGGCGACGGGCCGCGCTGGTTCCAGCTCTACTGGCCGAGCGATCCCGAGCTGGCCGTGTCGTTTCTGCAGCGCGCCGAGCGGGCCGGCTACACCGCGATCGTGGTCACGCTCGACACCTGGCTGCTGGCCTGGCGGCCCCGTGACCTCGAGGGCGCCTACCTGCCGTTCCTGAAGGGCAACGGCGTGGCCAACTACTTCACCGACCCGGTCTTTCGCGCGGGTCTCGACAAGCCGCCCGAGGAGGACATGCAGGCCGCGATCGGCCACTGGATCGGCAAGTTCTCCGACCCGACCGTCACCTGGGACGACCTGTCCCTACTGCGCGACAACACCGAGCTGCCGATCGTCCTGAAGGGCATCCAGCACCCGGACGACGCCCGGCGCGCCGCCGACTCCGGGGTGGACGGGATCGTCGTCTCCAACCACGGCGGACGGCAGGTGGACGGCGCGATCGGGTCGCTCGACGCGCTGCCCGGCATCGTCGACGCGGTGCCCGAGGACTTCCCGGTGCTGTTCGACTCGGGCATCCGCACGGGCGCCGATGCGTTCAAGGCGCTCGCGCTCGGCGCCCGCGCGGTGTTCATCGGGCGGCCGTTCGTGTGGGGCCTGGCGGTCGGTGGCGAGCAGGGCGTGCGCCACGTCGTCCGCGGGCTGCTCGCCGAGCTCGACCTGACGCTCGCCCTGTCCGGCCACACCTCGTTCGACGAGGTGCGTCCGGACGCGCTGACGCTCATCCACGACTGACGCGGTCCTCCCTCAGGCGGGCTCGTAGGTGGCGATGATCACGCCGGTGGTGGTGGGCACCGAGTCGACCAGGCGCAGCTTCGCGAACGCGCCCTCGGGGAACATCCGGCGCCCGGAGCCGAGGACCAGCGGGTGGATCAGCAGGGTGTAGCGGTCGACCAGCTCGCGCTCGATCAGCGTCGCCAGCAGGTCGCCGCTGCCCAACACCACGGCGTCCGGGTGGTCCTCCTCCTTCAGCTCGGCGATCGCGTCGCCGGCGTCACCCTCGAGCAGCGTCGAGTTCATCCACTCCACGCTGTCGAGCGTCCGCGAGGCCACGTACTTCTGCGTGTTGTTCAGGACGTCCGTGAACGGGTTGTCGGTCTGGTGCGGCCAGTAGCCGTAGAACTTCTCGTAGGTCCGCCGGCCGAGGATGATCGATCCGGTGCCGCCCTGGTCCTGGGTGGCGATGCGCATCATCACCTCGTCGGTGTAGGGGACGGCCCAGCCGCCGTGCTCGAAGCCGCCGCGCGTGTCCTCGTCCCTGCCGCCCGGGGACTGCATGACCCCGTCGAGCGTGAGGCTGTTGAAAACCCTGATCTTCACGGCAGGATCACCTGGCTGATCGAGAACGGCGCACCAGCCGGGTCGGCGAGCACGCCCGACTTGCCGGGCGGCTGGGGCTCAACGGGCGACAGGACCGCTCCGCCCAGCTCCTCGGCCTGGGCGGCCGCGGCCTCGGCGTCGGCGACCCAGAAGTCCGGCGTCCAGCGCGCCTGCTCGCCCTCGACCATCACGGCCACCACGTCCCGCGGCACGGGCTGCGTGGGCTCGCCGCCGACGAACCCCGGCAGCCGGTACATCGTCGCCGGCCCGAACGCCTCGGTCTCCCACCCGAAGACCGCGCCGTAGAACGCGTTCGCGGCCTGGGGGTCGGGCGAGTGGAGCAGGCTCATGGCCCACGCGCCCGGCTCGTTGACCACCTGCGCGCCCTTGTGCTCGCCCGGCTGCCAGACGCCGAACGCGGCGCCGGCGGGGTCGGCCACGATCGCGATGCGCCCGCCGTCGAGCGCGTCGAACGGATCGGTGACCACGCTGCCGCCCGCGGCGCTCACGGCCGCGGCGGTGTCGTCGGCGCTGTCCACCCAGACGTACGTCGTCCACTGGGCCGGCGCGCCCGCCGGGGCGGGCGACCCGAAGCCCGCGGCGTCGCGGCCGCGGACGCGGCCCATCGAATACGACTCGCCGCGGGCGATCTCCCACCCCAGCAGCGCGCCGTAGAAGTCGGTCGCCGGTCCGGCGTCGTCCCGCCAGGTGTCGACCCAGCAGGGGACTCCGGGCTCGAATCCGTCGCGCTCGCTCATCGCAAGGCTCCCTTCGTCTCGCTTGGTTGGCAAACCGTAGCACATCATTGGAAAAAACAACTAACAGCACGGAAAGACCTACCAGGTGCGCTATCCTCGACCCCCAATGGCGGCGAAGCGGCGGACATACGGCGACCGGTGCGGGGTGGCCCGCGCGCTCGACCTGGTGGGCGAGCGCTGGGCCCTGCTCGTCGTCCGCGACCTGCTGCTGGGCCCCAAGCGGTTCACCGACCTGCGCGCCGGGCTGCCGCACGTCAGCCCCGACGTCCTCTCCCAGCGGCTGCGCGACCTGGAGGAGGCCGGGATCGTCAGCCGCGCCACGCTGCCGCCGCCCGCGAGCGCGAAGGTCTACGAGCTGACCGAGCGCGGACGCCAGCTCGAGCCGATCGTCATCGAACTCGGCCGCTGGGGCAGCCAGGAGCCGTTCCCCGACGGCGACGCGGAGCTCGGGCCCGACTCCGCGGTGATCGCGCTCAAGACGCTGTTCGACCCGTCGGCGGCCGACGGTCGCGACGAGACCTACGAGCTGCGCCTGAACGGTCAGCCGTTCCGGCTGCGGACGGTGGACGGGCGGCTCGACGCGGCCCGTGGGAACGCGGATCGGCCGGCGGCCGTCATCGACACCGACCCGGCGACGCTCGCCCAGGTGCTGTGGCACGGGGGCCGGCGATCGGATCTGGGCGCGGACGGCGACAAGGCGGCCGTCCGCCGCTTCGTCAGCCTCTTCCCCTTGCCAGCCTGAACTCGTCGACCTCGATCTGGCGCTGCCCGAACGAGCCTTTATAAACGGGCCCAGAGCCTGTGACGACGTCCCCGACGGACGGGTCGCGCCGCGGGCGCAGGTGCTTGTTCACGTCGAACACGACCAGGCCGCTGCCGGTCACGGCCCTGCCCTTGAGCCGCGTCGCGACCACGTGCAGGTCGCCGTCGCCGTCGGCGTCCACCGACTCGACGTAGATGACCCGGCCCACCGCCCACGCGCAGTTGGCCGCGCCCGCCGGGCAGCGAGCGGCCCGGATCCGCGGCGGCTTCGGAGCGGGGGCCCGCTTCGGCTCCGTCCGCTCGGCCCGTTCGGAGCGCTCGCCCGCGGGGTCGGGCGGGGGATCGCCCAGGCCGTCCTCACCGCACGCGGCGAGGGCGAGTGCGGCGGCGACCACGGCTGTCAGTGCGCGGGCGCGGATCAGGGAAGGCTGACAGGCACGTTCGCCGGCACGCTGCCGGGAGCGCCCTGGCCGCGCTGCGGCAGCGGCCACTCCGAGGGCGGGAACTCCGCCTCGGCCGCCTTCGGGCCGTTGTAGCGCAGGTAGACCTGGTGCAGCACCTCGTCGGTGTGCGACCGCTGGGCGGCGCCGGCGAACGAGCGCAGCAGGTTGGGCAGCGACCGCTCGACCAGCGGCAGGTCGAACAGGGGGTAGGCCGACTCCCACAGGAAGTAGTTGCCGTAGTAGCTGGACGCCGGGTTCGTCGACCCGCTGGCCACGACCGGCGGGCAGCCGTCTCCGTTCGAGCCGCCCGAGTTCTCGGGCAGGTTCGGGATCTCCTGGTTGGAGTTGCGCGACTGGAGCGACGCGTTGGTCGACACGTAGTTCCAGAAGAAGACGTCGCGCATGCAGTTGCGGTCGTAGAAGATGCCGGGGGTGCGCGGCGGGTTGGGCTGGAGGTTCGTCGCGTCGGACTCGTAGAACAGGATCGACGCCGGGGCTCGTGATCGTCGGCTTGTACGAGCCCGCGTTGGCCTGGCCGGTCTCCAGCGCGTTCGATGCGTGCCACATGCGCTTGTTGACGTTCTCGTGCATGCCGCGCATGACGACGTCGGAGGCGTGGTTGCCGTCGTGGGGGACGAGGTCGGTGGCCGTGGTCTCGAACACCACGAAGGCGCCGCGGTCGTTGGATGCGGAGTGCGTCGAGGCGCCGTTGCCGGCCTCGCCCGACTCGGTCGCCGACACCAGCGACGTCTTGGTCTGCAGGTACGGCTTCCTGCCGGTCCTCCGCTGCTTCGACTTCAGGACCGGGCCGGTAGAAGTCGCGCTGGTAGATGTCGGACTGGCCGTTGTGGTCGCCGGCGGTCAGGTTGGCGGCCTCGGTCGTGAACGACAGCGAGTCGCCCGAGGTCGTGCCGCAGCGGCCGACCCGGCAGCCGCCGCCCAGCACGCCGAACGACACGTCGTAGGCGTTGCCCGCGGCCGGGACTCCGCGCTTCGACGCCGAGGCCAGGAACGTCACGCCGCCCATGCTCGCGTTGTCCTTGCTGCCGTTCAGGAAGCGGACGTAGACCTGCCTGGTGCCGGCGCGCGGCGCCGCCGTGGCCACCGGGCGCAGCCACTTGTTGCGCTTGCCGGCGGACCGGGGGAGGTACAGGTTCGACGCGTCGCTCGTGAACGCGACTCGTGAGCAGGCGCCGTCGATCTGCACGTCGTAGGTGGTGCCGTTCGACTGCACGCCCTTGTTGCCGACCGACACGCGCGTGGTCGCGCCGCTGCGCAGGTCCCGCACGAACGCGTCGGGCTTGCCGTTGGTGTCGCCGGGAACGAGGTTGCTCGCGTCGGAGACGAACGCGACGCAGTGCGGCGCGCGGTGCAGGGCGCTGCCGTCCAGGTCGGGCGCGTACGAGCGCCCGTTGGCGGGCGCGCCGCCCAGGCCGGCGGAGACGAGCTGGGCCAGGCCGTTCGGCTGCCACGGCTCGCCGCGGTCGGTGGTGAAGTGGCCGCCGCGGCGGACGACGAAGACGTCGGTCAGGCCGTTCGAGTCGCCGGCGGCGATGTCCGAGGCGTCGGACTCGAACGCGGCGAGGGAGGCGCCCTGGCCGTCCTGCGAGAACGCGCCGTTGCGCGACGGGCCGTTGGGGAACCCGCCGGCGATCGAGCGCGACAGGAGGTGGGTCTCGCGGTCCTTCGTGGGGTCGAAGGCCTGAGCGGCCGGGGCGAGGGAGAGGAGGAGGGCGAGCGCGGCCAGGCAGCCGGGCACGGTGCGATGGAGGGTCACATCATCTACATCGGGACGCACCGCCCCGGGCTTTATGAGGCCCTATCGCGCCCTGTCGGCGCAATACGCGTCGCGCTGGGCCCGGTAGCCCGGAGGACCGGGCACCGACGCGATCATGCGCGCCCAGCCGGCGGCGTTCTGCTCGATCGACTGGGCCACCAGCGCGCGCTCCTGGCTGGTCTTCGCGTTCAGCAGCCGCTCGGCGTTGCGCCACACGTTCTCGCGCCAGCCCTTGACCATCTCCAGCCCGCCGAAGTCGTCGAGCGGCGTCGCGCTCGAGTTCGTGACCGCGATGAACGGGTCGTAGCGGCGCTCGACGTCGCGCACGATCGTCTCGTACGCGTTCGCCAGTATCTGGTTGGGCGCGTCGTGGTCGGGCTTGCGCGACGCGCCGCCCGGCTTTCGCAGCCCCACACTGGCCAGCACGTACGGCATGTCGCGCTGCACGTGCGCGTTGATGCCGAGCAGCATGTCCTGCGCGGCGTTCTGGTCGCCGCTCGCCGCGGTGTCGAAGGCGATCTGCCAGGCCTCGGGGATCTGGGCGCCCTTCTTGAACACCGCGAAGTAGAAGTTGGCGAACGTCACGTCCTCGTAGATCAGCCAGCGGTTGTCGCTGAAGAACCGCGGGTTGCGCTTGATCGTCCGCTTCACCTCCTTCGTCAGCAGCAGGTAGGTGTCGGCGAACACCGCGCGGTGGTCGCAGCCGAGCCGGTCGCGGCGGGCCTTGAGCTTGCGGATGACGCTGTCCACGCAGCGCAGCGTCGCCTTGCGGCAGCCGGGGACCGGGCCCGGCTGGACGTTCGCCGGGCTCGGGGCGGGCGGCAGCAGGTTGGGCCAGGGCAGGTTCGGCGGGGGCGGCGTCTGCGCATGCGCCGCCGGCGCCGCCAGGAGCAGCGCGATCGCGATCAGAGTCACCCCGGCCCGACGCATCATCCCCCCGGGTTCATTCCCAGCGGCGAGCCGCTTTAGGCTCCCGCCGCATGGCACTCGTGGAGGTGACCCGGCCGGCGGATCGCGTGGCGGTCGTGACGCTCAACCGGCCGGACAAGCGGAACGCGCTGTCGATCGAGCTGCGGATCGAGCTGACCGGCGCGCTGGCGTCGCTCGCGGAGGACGAGGACCTCGGGTGCGTCGTATTGACCGGGGCGGGCAGCGCGTTCAGCGCCGGGATGGACGTCACCCAGTTCGGCGGTGACCTCGACAACCGCCGCCGGCTGGTCGAGACCAGCGAGGCGATGTTCGGCGCGCTCGCGGAGTTCCCGCTGCCGGTCGTGGCATCGGTCAACGGGCCGGCGATCGCCGGCGGGTTCGTGCTGGCGCTGCTGTGCGACATCCGCATCGCCGGGGCGAGCGCGCGCTTCGGCTTCCCCGAGGTCGGCCGCCACATACCGCCCTCCTACGCGGCCGCGCGGGCCGCGCTCGACCCGGCGGTCGCCCGGCGCCTGTGCCTCACCGGCGAGGTGGTCGAGGCCGTGCCCGCGGAGCGGCTCGGGATCGTGTCCGAGGTGGTCGACGACCCGTCGCTCGGGACCCGTGCAACGGAACTTGCAGCGCAGATCGCGAGCGCGTCGCCGTGGACCGTGAGGGAGCTGAAACGCCGCATTCTGAAGGACCACGAGCGCCTGCTGCTGCCCCTCCTGGAGGACGAGACACGCGTTCTGCGGGAGCGCCTGCTCCGAAACTAACGACCCCTCTCGATAGTTTCACGGGGGTGCGCGCAACTCGCATCGCCCTCCTGACGGTCGCCTTTTCCCTGCTCACCGCGGTATCGGCACAGGCCCAGCCCGTGCTCGTCCTCGACGGCGGCAAGGTCCGGCGCGCCGACGATCCGGACCTGCCCAGGGCCGACCTGCCGGTGCCTCCGCGAGCCAGCGCGCAGGCCCGCCGTGCGCGCCAGGACCCGGCCCAGCCCGCCGGGCCCGTGTTCCGCACGGCGATCCGCACCCTGCTCGACACCGGGCAGATCGACCAGGCCTCCTACGACCGCGCGAAGAACGCCTACAACGGCGTCAAGCGCGCCTACAAGAGCGCGCCGAAGGGCACCCGCAAGACCAACCTGAAGGCGGTGCTCGACGAGGCGGACGACATGTCCCGCCGCGGCTTCGTCGCTCCCTCGCGGCTGAACGCGATGTCGCTGACGCTCGAGCGCAACCGCCAGTGGTGGACGACCGGGTCGCTGCCCCGGAACGGCCAGCGCATCGAGTTCAGCGGCTCCGAGCTGGTCTGGCAGTACTACACGAACGAGGGCATCCAGATCCAGCAGCTCGGCAACTTCGGCAAGGCCAACGCGCTGTGGGCCGACGAGAAGGAGACCGACCTTCGCTCGCTGCTCGACGAGCTGATCTCGCTGGCGTCGGACCGCGGCGGGGCGATCGCGTTCGAGTACTTCTTCGAGTTCGGCGGCGGCGAGCCGCCGTGGGCGAGCGGCCTGTCCCAGGCGACCGGACTCCAGGCGCTGGCGCGCGCGACCGAACTGACCGGCGACCCCAAGTACCGCGACGTCGCCTTGCGCGGCCTGGCCCTGTTCGAGCAGGCACCGCCGAACGGCGTCCGCGTCGACGGCACGGCCGGCCCGCACTACCTGATCTACACGTTCAACCCCGACCTGCGGGTGATCAACGCGTTCCTCCAGTCCGTGATCGGCCTGCACGACTTCGCGCAGATCACCGGCGACCAGCGCGCCCAGGGCCTGTTCGCGAGCGCGGAGGCCGAGGCACGGGTCGAGACGCCGCAGTACAACACCGGCGCCTGGTCGCTCTACTCGCAGGCGCGCGAGTCCGACCTGGGCTACCACAAGCTCGTCCGCGACTTCCTGCGGCGGTTGTGCGATCGCATCGGCGCGCCCGTCTACTGCGACACCGCCCAGGCGTTCACCGACCAGCTGAAGATCGCGCCCGAGGTCGCGCCGGTCACGCGGCGCGTGCGTGGCGGCAAGCCCGCCCAGCTCAAGTTCCGGCTGTCGAAGATCTCGCGCGTCGGCGTGACCGTGATCGACTCGGCCGGCCGTTCCGTGTTCGCCACCAGCGCGGTCGCGGGCTACGGCGAGAAGTTCTTCACCTGGTCGAACGCCGCCGATCGCGGCGGGCAACTACACGCTGCGCGTGAGCGCGGTGGACCTGGCCGGGAACCGCGGTCAGACGACGACCGGCCCGCTCCGCGTGCTCAAGGGCAAGAAGCCCAGGAAGCGGCCGTCCGGCGAGGGCGGCGGGGGCACGCCCGAGGACCCGTCGATCGAGCAGCCGTCGAAGTCATCGCGCTGACCGGCATCCGCCTCAGGACACCAGGGGGGCGAGATCGTCCGGTCCGGAAGCTAACCCTTGCATGGATGTGCTGAACCGGGGCGAAGAGACCCCCGTAGAACGTGTAGAGCGATGACCGCGATCGAGATCCACACCCAGCTCGACCGGCTCCGGGCGGAGCGGGCCGAGGCGAGGGCGACCGGCCTCGCGGACGTGCGCCTCTACATGGCCGACCTTCAGCGCGAGATCGACGAATGCCGGCACGCCTACGTGCGGGCCGCCGTCGCGGAGATCGCGGCGATGCGGGCCGAGCTGTCAGGGCCGCTGGCGGGTTAGGGGTGGACATGGCCGCACGCCGTACCGACGGGGACCCGCTCGACTACATCGACTGCGAGGTTCCGCAGGACATGACGCTGCGCGAGTGGCGCGGGGGCAAGCCGCCCGCGGAGCCTCGCGGCAAGCGAATTCGCGCGGCTGCCGCGGCGGTTCGCGCCCGGCGCCACCGCCGCCGCTCGCCCTGACCGGGCGCCGCGCCGGTCATCCCCGCGGGTGACCCGTCCGCGGCGGTTCATCCCCCAGGATGAGGTAGCTGCACCTCTCCGGACCCATGCTCGTTTGCGTCAGGTCGGCCGACCGCCGGCGCAGAGCCTTTACGGAACGGAGCGCAGTGCAGATGATGCGAACCATGAAGACCACGAGCGAGCGGATCGGCAGGCTCGACATCGCGCTCGCCGTGCTGTTCACCGGCCTCGGGGTGTTGCTGATGGTCGGGAACGTCACCGACCCGGAGGTCGAGGCGTCGGTCCTGGCGATCCCGGTCTTCCTGCTGGTCACCGTCCCATTGCTGTGGCGCAGCAAGGCGCCGATGAACGCGCTGGCATTCACGCTCGGCGGCCTGCTGTTCCACGACGTTCTGTTCGGCACCGAGGTCATCCGCTGCGGCGTGCTCCTGCCGACCGTCTTCCTGCTCGTGTACTCGGCGGGCGCGCGTCTCGAGACGCGGGACTCCCGCATCGCGTTGGCCCTCGGGCTGGGATCGATCCTCGCGGAGAGCATCACGTTCTTCGGCGGCTTCGGCGTCGTCATGGCCGCGATCACCACCGCCGTCTGGTACACGGGACGCGTCGTGCGAAGCCGGAGCAGGCTGGCCGGGGAGCTGCGGGAGCGGACCGTCGAGCTGCGCGAGGCGCGCGACCGCCGTGCGCAGCTCGAGGTCGCGGCGGACCGGGCGCGGGTGGCCGGCGAGCTCGACGAGCTGCTGCACCGGCGGCTGGGCGACCTGGCCCGGCTGGCCGACGCCGGTGCCACGGAGCAGGACTCCGCAGGGGCCAGTGCGACGCTTGCCGAGATCGAACGCGAGAGCCGCAGCACGCTTGAGGAGATGCGGGCCGTGGTGGGTGTCCTCCGCGACGACGAGCGAAGCGCCCCGCTCGAGCCGCAGCCGACACTGACCCACCTCGAGGCGATGCTGGTGCGGGCCAAGGGAGCGGACGCGCGCATGACCGTCGAGGGAAGCCCGCGCGCGCTGCCGGCGGGCGTGGAGCTGTCCGCGTACCGCATCGTGGAGCAGCTGCTGGACGCGCTCGACGACTCGCCAGACGTCGCGGTCCGCGTGCGCTTCGCAGACGACGCCCTCGAGATCGAGGTCTCCGGCCCGGCCCGCCGCCGCGGAAGGGACGCGATCGAGCGGGCGCGCGAGCGCGTCGAGATGCACCGCGGGACGCTCGACGCGACGCTGCGGGGCGGCCGCGCCGACGCCGTGGTGCAGCTACCGATGCTCGTTGAAGCCTGAGCCGACACTCGGCCGGACTGAGCTGGCGATCGGCGCCGCGGGCGCGGCGCTGGCGGCCGCCGGGGCGCTGGTCGAAGGCGATGCCCCCGTAGCGGTGGTCGCCATGGGGGTGATGGGCGGGTCGCTGGGCGCAGCGCGCACCTATCCGCGCGCGGCGTGGATGGTGGCGGCGATCGCGATCGCGATCGCCGTCCTGTCCGAGCGCACCCTCCCGGATTCCGCTGTCCTCCTGACTCCGGTGATCGCGTTCTGCGCCGGGCGCTGGGAGCGGAGCTGGGGCGGCGTTATCGCGCTCGCCGCGCTGATCGCCGCGGGCCTGCTCGGCGCGTTCTTCTCCGAGGACTCGTCGGCCCCGTCGGTGTTGCTCCCGGGCGCTGCCTGGGGCGCGGGGCGTGCGCTGCGCCAGCGCGAGCAGGTCGCGGCCGAGCTGGCCGCGCGGGTGAGAGAGCTCGAGGAGGAGCGCGAGGCCCACGCGGCGCTGTCCGTGCGCTACGAGCGCGCGCGGATCGCGTCGGAGCTGCACGACATCGTCGCCCACGCGATCAGCGTGATGGTCGTGCAGGCGTCGGCGGGCCAGCGGCTGGCCGCGCACGACCCCGAGTCGACCACCGAGACGTTCCACGCGATCGCCGGCGCCGCGCGGGAGGCCGAGGAGGACATGGGGCGGCTGGTCGCGCTGCTGGCCGACCGCGACGCCGTGGGCCCGGCTCCGGACCTGGCGCTCGTCGAGGAGCTCGTGACGCGGGCCGCCGGCAGCGGCCTCGACGTGAGGCTGCGCCTGGAGGGAGAGCGCGAGGGACTGCCCGCGGCGGTGGCCCACCTCGCGTACCGCGTGGTTCAGGAGGGACTCACCAACGCGCTGCGCTACGCCTCGGGCGCGGGGGTGACCGTCGTCGTCAGGGGCGAGCGCGACGCCCTGGTCGTCGAGGTCGAGAACGCGCCGGCGGCGACCGAGGTGTCGCTGGTGGGCGCCGGCACCGGCAACGGGCTGCGCGGCCTGCGCGAGCGCGCGTCCGCCTGCGGGGGCAGCCTGGACGCCGGCCCGACGGCGGCGGGCGGCTGGCGGCTGAGCGTGCGGTTGCCGACGCGCGCGGCGGCGCTCAGCTAGGCGCCGGCCGCCTCGAGCTGGGCGTAGAGGTCCTCGACCGCCTTCTTGGCCTGGGCGTGACGCTCGCTGTTGCGCGCGCTGCTGGTGGGGGAGGACCAGGACGCGGGATCGGCCAGCTCGTCCTCGAGCTCGGCCAGTGCGGCCTCCGCCTTCTCGATCTCGCGCTCGAGCTGCGCGATCCGCTTCTGCTGATTCTTCGACGGCCCGCCGCCGTTGGACCTGGGCCTGGCCTTGGGCGCGGCGGCCGGCTTTCCCTTGCCCTTCTTCGCAGGCGGTCCCGCCTTCGCCGCCTCCTCGGCGGCCCGCCGCTCCTCGCGCGCGCGGACGTAGTCGGCCCAGCCGCCCTCGTAGGAGCGCAGCTCGCCGTCCTCGACCGCGACCGTGCGGGCGCCGACCGCGTCGAGCAGGGCCCGGTCGTGCGAGACCAGCAGGATCGTCCCGGGGAACGAGCGCAGCGCGTCCTCGAGAGCCTCGCGAGAGTCCAGGTCCAGGTGGTTCGTGGGCTCGTCGAGGATCAGGACGTTCGCGCCCGAGTGGACGAGGATCGCCAGCGACAGGCGCCGCCGCTCGCCGCCGGACAGCCCGGCGACCGGCTTCTCGGCCTCCTCGCCCGAGAACAGGAACCGCCCGAGCAGCGCGCGCGCCTTGTTCGGGGTCAGCCCGGTGGCCCGCTGGCAGGCCTCCAGCACGGTGCCCTGGGCGCCCAGCTCCTCGGCGTGCTGCGACAGGTAGCCGACGACCGCGTTGTGGCCGCGCTTGAGCTTGCCGCGCGGGAGCGGCTTGTGCCCGGCGAGGGTCTCGATCAGCGTCGTCTTGCCGGTGCCGTTCGGGCCGACCAGCGAGACGTGCTCGCCGCGCTCCAGCCAGAAGTCGGCGCCCTCGAGCAGCGTGCGCCCGGGCACCTCGATCGTCCCGTTCTCGATCTCGACGACCACGCGGCCGCTGCGGCCGGGGTCGGTGAACGCGAACGACAGGCCCTTCCCGTCGCGCGGGTCCCGTTGCAGGCGGTCGATCTTCTCCAGCTTCTTCACGCGCGACTGCGCCTGCTTGGCACGCGTGCCCGCGCGGAAGCGCGTGACGAAGCGCTCCAGGCGGTCGATCTCGGCCTGCTGGCGCTCGATCGCCCGACCGGCTGCCAGCTCGCGCTGCGCCTTCTCCTTGCGCCAGGCGTGCCAGGTGCCGGAGAAGAACCGGCCGCGCCCGCCCTCGAGCTCGAGCACCGCGGTGCCCACGGCCTCCAGGAACCAGCGGTCGTGCGCCACCAGGACCACCGCGGCGTCGATCGTCTGCAGGCGGTTCTCCAGCCATTCGAGCGACTCGACGTCCAGGTGGTTGGTCGGCTCGTCGAGCAGCAGCAGGTCGGGATCGCCGGCGAGCGCGCGGGCCAGCGATCCGCGAGTCAGCTCGCCGCCGCTGAAGGTGTTGAGGGGACGGTCGAGGTCGGCGTCCTTGAACCCCAGCCCGCGGACGACGGAGAGCGCCCGCTCGCGCCAGTTGTAGCCGCCGGCGTGCTCCAGGCGGGTCTGCGCGCGGCCGTAGGCGTCGAGCGTGGCGCCGTCGCTCGCGCCCTCCGCCATCTTCTGCTCGAGATCGTTCAGCAGCTCCTCCAGCGCGACCAGGTCGGCGCACCCCGCCATCACGTAGTCGCGCAGGCTCAGGTCCCGGTCGCGGGGCGGGCGCTGGTCGTGCAGCGCTATCCGCACGTCCTTCTGGAAGACGAGCTGACCCTGGTCGACGCTCGTCTCGCCGGCCAGCATCCGCAGCAGCGTCGTCTTGCCCGCGCCGTTGCGGCCGGACAGCGTCATGCGGTCGCCGCGCTCGAGCTTGAACGCCACGTCCCGCATGAGCGGGTCGCCCGCCATGTCCTTGCCGAGCTCGGATGCGATGAGGACCG
The DNA here is from genome assembly GCA_963724205.1 of uncultured Actinomycetes bacterium. GTDB lineage: Bacteria > Actinomycetota > Thermoleophilia > Solirubrobacterales > Thermoleophilaceae > CAVRTK01. The sequence goes on from CAVRTK010000001.1 coordinate 1,363,650, forward strand.
CCATCGGCGATCCACTCTAGGACCGGGGCGTCAGTGCACGGTGGGCATGCCGCGCGCGTGCTTCGGATGCGTGCGCGTCTGCATGTACCGGTCGTAGACGCGGCGCAGCACCGGCCGTGCGACCGGCGTGGAGAGCAGCATGAGCGTGAGCGTCCGCGGCATGAACCAGGGCAGACGGCGCTCGATGCGACGGCGTGCGATTCGAGCCTTCACCTAGACCGGGATACCCGTGCGACGTGGCGCATATGCGCTCAGCGTGACCGGTGTCACACCTGCTTGCCGCGGTCGCCCGGGTCCTCGTCGAGCCACGCGATCAGCGGCGCGTGGTCGGAGGGCTTCGTGCCCTTGCGGAACTGGCGGTCGATGCCGGCGCCACGCAGCCGTCCGGCCACGTCCTGCGACATGAGCAGGTAGTCGATCCGGATCCCGAGGCCCTTGTGGAAGTGCCCCGCGCGGTAGTCCCACCAGGTGTAGCCGACCTCGTCGGGGTGGGCCTGCCGGTAGGCGTCCACCAGCTCCGCCGTCGGCGATCACGCGCTCGAATCGGTCGCGCTCGTCGGGAGTGGCATGGGTCGACCCGATGAACGCGTCCGGGTCGTAGATGTCGCGGTCCTCGCGCATCACGTTCATGTCGCCCGCGATCACGACCGGCGTGCCCTTCAACTCCGCCGCGCGGTCGGCCATCGCCTCGTAGAACGCCAGCTTGTCTCGGAACGTGTCGCTGCCCACCTCGCGTCCGTTCGGCACGTAGGTCGACACGACGCGGATGCCGTCGACGACCGCCTCGATCCAGCGCGCCTCGTCGACCACGGGCTCGCCGGCCAGGCCCGCGCAGGACTCGCCGACGGCGAGGTCCTCGCGGGCGACGATCGCCACGCCCTCCCTGGACCCCGCGGAGTGGTCGATCGCCTCGTACCCCTGCTCGCGGAGCTCGAGGTGGGGGAACTTGTCCGCCGCCACCTTGGTCTCCTGGAGGCACAGGATCTCGGGCCGGTGCCTCTCGATGAACTCGAGCACCCGCGGCAGGCGCACGTTGAGCGAGTTGACGTTCCAGGTGACGATCTTCATGCGACGTGCGCGACCTCTCGCCGGCGGCTGACCACCACGAGCGTGGCAGCGCAGAGTGCCGCGATGATCGCGTAGACGAACCCGTCGCTGGTCACCTGGGCGAGCGACGCCCCGCCGGCGGACCCCGCGATCTGCGCTCCGGCCCAGGCCATGTTGAAGATCGCGAACGCGAAGCCCTGGTCCATGCCCACCGACTCCGCCCCGTCCGAGATCAGCGCCATGCCGGGCACCCAGAGCGTGCCGTAGGACGGGCGAGGCCAGCACGATCAGCACCGCCAGAACGCCCGGCGGCGCCGGCCAGCGGCACCAGGATCGTCAGGACGGTCGCGGCGGTCAGCCCGAGGCGCGCGACCCACACCTTCCCGCGGCGGTCGGCCAACCGGCCGGCCAGGGGCTGACGACGGTCTCGAACGCGGCGGCGATCAGGAACACGGCGCCGATGGCCACGGCGGAGGCGCCGAGCTCGTCCAGCCGCAGCGCCCCGAGGACGGCTATCGCGCCGAAGCCGAGCGACGGCACGACGATCAGCCACACCCCGGCGCGCACCAGGCTGCTGCGCACCGCGCGCGCCAGGCGGCGCGGATCGTGCTGGTCGCCCGCGGGCGGGGCCGGCGTGCCGACCGTGAGCACCGCGAGGCCCACGGCCACCACCGCGACGCCCGCGAACGTCGCCTCGGTCCCCAGCACGCTCGCGAGCGCGCCCAGCGCCGGCCCGAGCAGCGCCCCGAAGATCGCCGCGCCCAGCGCGGTGCCCATCAGCTCGGCGCGCCGGTCGCGCGGCGCGGCCGCCATCAGCCACGCCAGCCCGCCGGCCCACAGCCCGCCGCCGCCCGCGCCCTGCGCGAACCGCGCGAGGTCCAGCACCAAGACCGAGTCGGCGAACCCGAACACGATCGATCGACACGCCCAGGACGAACAGCCCGAGCAGGACCGTCGGCCGCACGCCCCAGCGCGCGGCCAGCCAGCCCGCCGGAAGCGACCCGACCAGCGCCCCCACCGCGTACGAGGCCGACAGCACCCCGGCGGCCGACTTGGACAGGTCGAGCCGTTCCACGTAGTCGGGCAGCAGCGGCGTGATCGCCGCGAAGAACATCGTGTCGACGAGGACGATCGCCCCGACCAGCAGCATCAGGCGCCGCAGGTGCGGCGCGGGCATGTCAGGACGCGCCGGCGTCCGGCTCGTGCTCAAGGGACAGCGAGTTGATGCACCAGCGCAGCCCGGTCGGCGGCGGCCCGTCCGTGAAGACGTGCCCGAGATGCGAGTCGCAGGTGGCGCACAGCGCCTCGTCGCGGATCATCCCGTGCGAGACGTCGCGCTCCGTGTAGACCGCCTCGTCGGAGACGGGCTGGAAGAAGCTCGGCCAGCCGCTGCCCGACTCGAACTTCGTGTCCGACCGGAACAGCTCGGAGCCGCACGCCGCGCAGCGATACAGCCCGGGCGCGTGAAGCTCGCAGTACGCGCCCGACCAGGGACTCTCGGTCGCCTTCTGGCGCAGCACCGCGTACTGCTCGGGAGTCAACTGGGCGCGCCACTCCTCATCGCTCTTCACGACCTTCTGCTGTGCCATGGGGTCAGAGTATCCGTCCCGCGCCCGGGTATGGCGAAAGGACCGGCTTCGCGCCCGATCCGCAGGAGAGATACCCACATGGCCACGGAACGACTGACCCCGTTGGACGCGTCCTTCCTCCACCTGGAGGACAGCAACCAGCCGATGCACGTCGGCGCGATGATGATCTTCGACGGCGACCCGCCGGACTACGACGACTTCGTCGAGCACATCGAGGACCGGCTGCCGATGGTGCCGCGCTACCGGCAGCGGCTGGCGACCGTCCCGCTCGGCCAGGGGCGGCCCAAGTGGACCGACGACGAGGACTTCGACGTCTGCTTCCACGTGCGCGCGACCGCGTTGCCGTCGCCCGGCAGCGAGCGCGAGCTGAAGCGACTGGGCGCGCGCGTGCTCGCGCTGCCGCTCGACCGCGAGAAGCCGCTGTGGGAGATGTGGCTGGTCGAGGGGCTCGAGGGCGGGCGCTTCGCGGTGATCTCCAAGACCCACCACGCGATGGTCGACGGGATCTCCGGAATGGACATCCTCTCCGTGCTGTTCGCCGACGACGACGAGGAGCGGGCTCAGCAGGCGCGCGCCTGGGAGCCGCAGACGGCTCCGGGCGGGCTGCAGCTCCTGGCCGAGGCCGTGATCGAGCGCATGACCCAGCCCACCGAGATCATCCGCACTCCGCTGCGGCTGCTGCGCCGCCCGCGGCAGGCGGCGCGCAAGGTGTTCGAGTCGGTGGCAGGCGCGGGCGCGCTGGCCTGGGCCGGCATCCAGCCGGCGCCGCGGACGCCCTACAACGCCCAGCTGGTCGGCACCAACCGCCGCTTCACCTGGGTGCGCGGCAATCTCGACGAGATCAAGGCGATCAAGGGCGAGCTGGGAGGGACCGTCAACGACGTGATCCTGACCGTGGTCGCCCGAGCGCTCCGCAAGCACCTGGAGCAGCGCGGGGAGGACACCGACGGGCTGACGATCAAGGCGTTCGTGCCGGTCTCGATGCGAGCCGACGAGGATCGCGGCGGGGAGAAGCTCGGCAACCAGGTGGGCGGCATCATCGCCCCGCTGCCGATCGGCTGCGAGGACCCGCGGGAGTGCCTGAGCCAGATCTCCGAGCGCATGTCCGGGCTGAAGAAGTCGGGGCAGCCGGTCGGAGCCAAGGCGCTGACCGACATGACCGGCTTCGCGCCGCCGAACCTGATCGACCAGGCGGTGCGGCTGCCGATCCCCCAGCGGTTCGTGAACCTGGTGGTGACCAACGTCCCGGGCCCGCAGTTCGAGCTGAAGATGGGCAGCAAGGAGCTGCTCGACATCTTCCCGCTCGTGCCGCTCGCGAACAACATGAACCTGGGCGTCGCGATCGTCTCCTACAACGGCACGATCGACATCGGGCTGGTGGGCGACTACGACGCGCTGCACGACCTGAACGACCTGGGCCGGATGTTCGAAAGCGCGATCGACGAGCTGGCCGAGCTGGCGGGCATCGAGCGCGAGCCCGACCGCGGCGGCGAGCCGCTGCGCCGCGGCGCGGCCAACGGCGGCGCGCCCGAGCGCCGCTTCGACCGCGGCTACCAGCCCGCGCCGGAGTACGACGACCGCTCGGAGACGATCGTCATGGAGCGGCCCGTGTTCCCCGAGGAGCACCTCGAGGTCGAGGAGGAGCTGGTCGAGCAGGTCGCCGAGCGCGGCGCCGAGACCGCGCCCGGGCCCGAGATCGACGTGGCCGAGCCGTGGGAGGGCTACGCCCGCATGACCGCGGCGGAGATCCGTCGCCGGCTCGCGTCCGAGCCGCCGGCCGCCGCCGGGCTCGTCGAGATCTACGAGCGGGCCCACAAGGGGCGCAAGCAGGTCATCGAGGCGTCCGAGAAGGCGCAGCGCCGCTAGCCGCAGCGCGTCCATGGCCGAGCGGATGATCGGCGTCGGGGACGTCGAGCTGTGCGCGGAGTCGTTCGGCGATCCCTCCGACCCGCCGGTCCTGCTGATCATGGGGATGGGCGGGTCGATGCTCTGGTGGGACGAGGAGTTCTGCCGGATGGTCGCCGGCGGCGGGCGGTTCGTGATCCGCTACGACCACCGGGACACGGGTCGCTCGACCGCGTACGAGCCCGGGAAGCCGGGCTACACGGCGGACGAGCTGGTCAGCGATGCGGCCGGCGTGCTGGACGGCTACGGGATAGCGCGCGCGCACGTGGTCGGCGTGTCGATGGGCGGGGCGCTCGCGCAGCTGCTGGCGCTCGACCACCCCGAGCGTCTGCTGTCGCTCGTCCTGATCAGCAGCAGCTTCGCCGTACCCACCGATCGGGCCCTCCCCGGCGTGACCGACGAGTACGCCCGGTTCCTGGAGGCTGCCGCGGGGCAGGAGGGGTCCGACCCCGAGTCCGTAGTCGCCGAGTCGCGCGTGCTGGCCGGCCCGCGGCCGTTCGACGAGGCGGCGTTTCGCGACCTCGCGCTCCGCGACGCCGAGCGCGCCCGCTGCTACGCGAGTGCGGCGAACCACGCCGTGCTCCCCGACGGCAGCCGGTCGCACGAGCCGGTCGCCTCGATCGGCGCCCCGACGCTGGTCATCCACGGCACTGCCGACCCGCTGTTCCCGATCGAGCACGGGCAGGCCCTGGCCGAGGAGATCCCGGGCGCCCGGCTCGTGACGCTGCCGGACGCCGGCCACCTGCTGCTGCGTGCGGACTGGGAGCCCGTGGCGCGGGCCATCCTGGAGCACACCGGATAGGCGGTCACGACCGGGCCGGGGGCTACGTTGCCGGTGTGCTCAGCCTCGCGCGGCAGAGAGCCCTCGGCGATCCTGCTCGCCGCCCAGCTGGCCGGCCTTCTGGTCTACCCGTTCCTGGACGAGCGGCACGCGGGCCGCGCGCTGCTCAGCGCCTTCGGCATCGCCATCCTCGGCCTGGTCCTGATCGCCGTCCGCCAGTCGCCCGCGCTGTTCTGGGTCGGGGTGGCTCTCGGAGCCCCTGCCGCGGTTCTACTGGTCATCCAGGCCGTGACGGGTAGCGAGACCCTGCTGCCCTACTCCTCAGGTCTCGAGGCGGTCCTCTATTTCTACGCGGCCGGCGCGCTGATCGCCTACATGCTGGAGGACCACGTGATCACCCGGGACGAGCTGTTCGCGATCGGTGCGACCTTCACGCTGGTGGCCTGGGCGTTCGCCTACTCCTACCAGGTGGTCCAGGCGATCGAGCCGGGCAGCTTCACCGCGGCCGTCGATCCCGAGGGCACGCGCAGCTGGATCGAGCTGCTGTTCCTCAGCTTCACGACGCTCACCAGCACCGGCCTCAGCGATGTCGTGCCGATCAAGCCGTTCGCACGATCGCTGGTGATGGTCGAGCAGCTCGCCGGCCTCACGTACGTCGCGGTGCTCGTCTCGCGGCTCGTCGGGCTGACGATCCTCGGCGGTCGCGAGCGCCACTGATCCGAGGTTGACATGTGACCATTTGGTCACCTATAGTCAGGGCATGGACGCGGTTTTCCGAGCTCTCGCCGACCCGACGCGACGGAGCCTGCTCGACGAGCTGTTCGAGCAGGACGGGCAGACGCTGAGCGCGCTGGAGGAGCGGCTGCCGATGACGCGGTTCGGCGTCATGAAGCACCTCAAGGTGCTCGAGGAGGCGGGCCTCGTCGTCACGCGCAAGCGCGGGCGCGAGAAGCTCCACTTCCTGAACCCCGTCCCGATCCGGCTCGTCCACGACCGGTGGGTGAGCAAGTACGCCGAGCCCTGGGCCGCGGGCCTGAGCGGGCTCAAGCACGACCTCGAGAAAGAGGAGGAGAGGACGATGGAGAAGGTCTTCGAGATCTACATCAAGACGACGCCCGAGCGGCTGTGGGAGGCGATCACCGACAGCGAGGTCCGGGCGAAGTACAACTTCGGCGTCGGGGTCGAGTCGGACTGGCAGCCCGGGTCGAGCTACGAGGCCAGGCACGCCCAGGCGGGCATCGCGATCGCCGCGGGCGAGAACCTGGAGGTCGACCCGCCGCGCCGCCTGGTGCAGACCTTCAACGCGCTGTGGGGCGACGACGTCAAGGAGGAGGGGACCTCGCGGGTGACCTGGGAGATCCAGGCGGTCGAGGACTCGTGCCTGCTGACCGTCACCCACGACCAGCTCCGCGAGGGCGCGAACAACCAGATCTACGGCGGCTGGCCGATGATCCTCTCCGGGCTCAAGACGTACCTGGAGACCGGCGAGCAGCTCACTACGCCGGGCTCGCTGATGTACGCGAACGCGTCGGGGTAGGGCGACCGCCGGGCGGGGGGGGGGGCTAGGCGAAGAACGCCAGCGCCTGCTCGGTGACCGCCTCGGGCTGTTCCTCCGGCAGGAAGTGGCGAGCGCCCTCCACCTCGTGCACGCGCAGATCGTCCGCGTAGGGCTTCGAAGCCCGGAGGATGGACTCGGCGTTCGCCACCACGTCGCCCTCGCCGACGACCACCCGGGTGGGGACGCGCAGCCGGCCGGCCCACGCGCCGGAGGCGAGCTTGAACGCCTCCCGGGTGATGAACCGCCGGTACATCGCGAGCGTCACGTGAGGGCGGGCGGCCAGCACGTGCGTGTAGAGGTCGAGGTCCCGGCCCGCGATCGCGTCGTCGGACAGGGTCCCGGCCTTGAAGAACACCTCCAGGAAGCCCGGCCGCCGAACGAGCCGCGGCGCGATCACCGGCAGGGTCAGCGGGAGCTGGTAGTAGAGCCGCCAGGCCTGCAGGTACGCCCTCGCGCCCTGGTACGGCGGGAACGGCGGCGCGATCGACGTCGCCATGAACCGGTCGAAGCGCTCGGGCTGGCGGATGCAGGCCAGGAAGCCGGCCATGCTGCCCCAGTCGTGCCCGGCCAGGCGCACCCGGTCGAGCTCGAGGACGTCGAGCAGCGTCACGAGGTCGCGCGCGAGCTGCTCCTTGCCGTAGCCGCCCGGGGGCGCCTCGCTCCAGCCGTGGCCGCGCAGGTCGGGGCAGATGACGCGATAGCGCTCGGACAGCGCCGGGATCACCTTCCGCCAGCACCACCAGTGCTGCGGCCAGCCGTGCACCATGACCAGGGGCGGGGCCTCCGGGTCGCCGGCCTCGGCCACGTGCTGGCGGAAGCCGTTCACCTGGTGGTAGGAGTGGCGGATCCCGTCGAGTTCGGGCAGCTCGGGCGGCACGGGGCTGGAGACTAGAGGCCGCGCCGCTACCGCTTGCCGACCAGCTTGTCCAGCAGCGGCAGCAGCCGCTCGCCCTCCGGCCCGACGGTGAAGTGGATCGCGCCCGGCTCGTAGACGAAGTCGATCACGTTGTGGGCCCGCAGCCGCTCCAGCGTCGCGACGAACGCGCGCTCCTCGCGGCGGTTGCGGAAGTTGCGCGACACGTCGACCGCGAAGCCGGTCGTGTGCAGCGAGAACGCTCGAGTCGCCTGGGAGTTCACGCCGACGAGCGCCCGCTGGTACCTCAGGTCGCGGACCGTGCTCGTGATCCGCAGGTGCGACCCGCCCGCGATCCGCCGCACCTCCTTCGTGACGTACAGCAGCGTGGCGAGCGCCTCGGGGCGCAGCCCGCGGAACAGAGCGCGCCGCTCGCGCACCCGGCGGGCCAGCGAGCCCATGCCCGGGTCCACGCGGTAGCCCAGGCGGCGGGGGCCCTCGGGGAGCGCGATCAGCTCGTCCTTCGCGTAGGCCCGGCGCAGGTCGCCCGCGTCCTCGTAGGGCGGGAAGCGATCCGGAGGGCGCAGGAGGTTCTCGCCGCTCGCCTTGGCGGTCTGCAGCGAGGCGATGCGGCCGAGCAGGTCGCTCTTCGCGTCGTGCAGGCGCATGATCGTGTCGGCCGCGTCGAGCTTGAACAGGTAGTGGCGCGAGTCGTCGCCCAGCGAGGCGAGCTTGCGGTAGGCGGCCGCGTTGCGCAGCGGCGTCGAGTCGTAGTAGAGGCGCGCATAGGTGATGCCGTAACGGCGCACGGTCCTGGGGGTCGACCCGGTCAGCGGGCGCGGCCGCACGTAGGCGGCGATCACGTCCTGGAGGTTGCCGACGCCCATGTGGTAGGCGGCCGCCCCCAGGTCGGGCCGCCCCAGCCTGCGCTCGGCGAACACCAGGTAGCGCGCCGCGCCGTCGACCGACTTCGCGGGGTCCAGGCGCTCGTCGGCGCGTGGGCGCTCGCGGATCAGGCGGGCCACGCGCTCCCGGGCGACGCGCCGCTTCCGCGCCTTGCGCGAGCGCGCGGCGATCCGCTGGTTGCGGGCGATCCCCCGGTCGATCTGCGCGAGCCGGGCCAGGTCCACGTTCAGCCCGAACGTGCGCGCGGTGCCGGGCAGGAACTGGGCCAGCCCGACCGCCGAGTCCGCCGAGTTGCCCGCGGCCACGCCGGGGCGGCCGGCGGACTCCAGGAAGATCAGCGCCTGGAGCGTGCGCGGGTTGACCCCGTGGCGGGCCGCCGCGCGGTCGACCAGCGGCCGCCAGCGCGCCACCCGGTCGGCGGTCGCCTCGACACCCGCCCGGCGACTTCGCGAACAGGACGTGGGCCAGGCCGTCACGGCCCCGGCGCAGCAGTGCCGCCCTCGTCGTCGGGGTCGTAAGCCAGCGGGTCGAAGGAGGCGATGTCGCGGTCGGCGATCGACGGGTCGCCGGGCGGCGGCTTGGGCGGCCGCGGGGCCGCCGGGTTGCCGCTCAGGCTGCGGCCGTTGCCGCCGTCGTCGTCGTCCCCGAACGGCCAGGCGACGGCGAGCGCTATCGCGCTGACGAGCGCCACCAGGGCGACGGCGGCGCCCCGCACGCGGGTCGAGCGGGGAAGCGTCGGCATCCGGCCGAGGGTAGGCCCGCCGTGTGAAATCCCGGATAAGTGGATTCAGGATCCGCCGCTACGGGGAACGCCAGTTACATGACACTTGCGACACTCGGCAGCATCTTCATCGTCATCGGCATAGCCGCGCTCGCGGCTGGGGTCGCCCTGCCGATCGCGTATGGCCTGAAGCTGCGGGCTGCCACCCGGCCGGGTCCCAGAAGGACCCTGCACCGGGCGCCTGCCACAGGGGTCGAGCGCGTCAGCGCCTGACGGTGATCGTCTGCTTCATCTGGTCGGGTGAAGCGAGCAGACATCGAGTACCTGACCTGCCTGGCGGGGTAGCTCTCGTCCCACTGCTCGAGCGGGGTGATCCCCTCGATCGGCTTGTGCGGGCCCTTGATCCAGTTGGCCTCGTGGGTCGTGTCGCCCACCCAGCCGATCGCCTCGTTGCGAGCCGACTCGTTGAACGTGTTCGGCTGGCCGCAGGCCGAGAACGTCGAGTTGTCCGCGGGCGTGTTGCGCCCGGCGGTCAGCGTGTTGTTCTCGAAGCAGTTGGACGATCCGGACCCGTCGTAGAACAGGTCGCGCCCGTTCAGGTCCTCGCCGCCAGCCCGAACACGTTGCCGCGCACCTGGTTGCCCTCGAGCAGGCCGAGCGGCTTGTCCCTGTCCTTCAGCAGGAACTGCGAGATCTGGCCGTAGCCGACCAGGTAGTGACCCCAGATGCGGTTGTTCTCGACCGTCGTGGTCTTGCCGCCGAACAGCAGGATGCCGGTGCCGACCGGGTAGAGCAGGCCCTTGGCGCCCCCGCGCAGGTCGAACGGCGCCCTGCCGTAGTAGTTCCAGTTGTTCCAGAAGATGTCGTTGTCCACGATCGTGTTGTCCTCGTGCGGCATGAACCTCTCGGTGTCGAGGACGTTCGGGACGACGCCGACGCCGTTGTTGAAGAACTTCGACTTCGTGATCGTCACGTAGCGCGAGTTGGTGCCCGAGTAGCCCAGGACGTTGCCCCAGGACACGAGGTTCCTCAGCACGGTGCGCTTGGGCCTCGACTGCGGTGGCGTCTGGCCCACGTAAAAGCCGGAGTCGCTGTTGTAGAACGCCTCCGAGCTCGTGATCGAGCCGCCCTTCGAGTTGAACGCGTAGATGCCGTAGACGCCGACCTTCTCGGTAACGAGGTGGGTCAGCTTGTAGCCGTCGACGTTGACGACGAAGACGCCGTTGCCCTTGTAGTTGCGGGCGTGGAAGCCGTCGACCGTGACGCCGTCGGCGTTGTTGACGAACACGCCGTTCTGGGCGGCGCTGCCCTTCAGGCCCCTGCCCTCGAGCACGACGGTGCCGGGGCGCTTCGGGTCGCCGATCAGCCTGAGCCGGTCCTTGCGCGAGCTGAGGACCCTGACGCCCTCCTTGTAGACCCCCCTGCCGACGCGGATCGTCGTGCCCCTGCCGGCCGCGTCGACGGCCGCCTGGATCCTCTTGTACCGGCAGCCCTTCTTGCAGACCTTGAGCGTGCCGCCCCGGGGCGGGTTCTTCGGGCCCTTCCCCGGGTCGGTTGCGGGCGGGTAGTCCGCGGCCATCGCACCGGCCGGGAACGCGAACACCGCCGCGAGTGCGGCGGCGGTCAGCGGACGTGCGCTGCGCATGCTCACTCGACGAGGTACCAGCCGGCCATGCCGGCGTTCTGATGCTGGAAGACGTGGCAGTGGTACAGCCAGCGTCCGGGGTTGTCCTCGCGCCACCGGGCGCTGATCGTCTCGCTGGGCCCGAAGCTCGGGTTGTCCACGAACGTGCCCGACGTGTCGCGCCAGCGATGGCCGTGGAGGTGGAAGGTGTGGAAGTTGCCGTCGGCTCCGATCACGTGCCAGGCGACGTCCTGCCCGACGCGCGCGGTGATCGTCGGCGTGTTGCCCGCGTATGAGCGGCCGTTGATCGAGTGGAACAGCGATCGCAGCTTGGTCACGTTGGGCGGGAACGAGTGCATGAAGAGCACGGTCTCGACATCCGGCCGAGGGGCGCCCTTCTCGCGCACGATCACCGTTCCGAACAGCCCGCGCAGCGTGTTGATCGTGTGGTTCGGCCCGTGGTCGTGGTAGGGCCAGACGCCGACGGAGTCGGGCGTGCACTCCCAGGTGTAGGTGAACTCCTCGCCGGGGGCGACGAAGCCGCCGGCCAGCGTGAACAGGCCCAGGTAGGACCCGTCGTACTGCGGCGAGTACTTCACGCCGTGCGGGTGCATCGTCACGGCCTGGTTGAGCTTCTCGTCGGCGTTGCGGAAGTGGACGACGATCGTGTCCCCGACCTCGCCCTCGAGCGTCGGGCCGGGCATGCGCGCGGGGCCGACCGGCTCGCCGAAGCCGGTCGAGTAGCGCTGGTAGACGAGCGCGCGGAACGTGCGCGGCCCGCGGACCCGGTTGCGCATCCACTCGTCCTGGCCGGTGGGGGCGATGTCCCACCTGAGGGAGCGGGCGGCGATCCAGTACTCGCGCTTGACCCCGCCGGGCTGGGGCTGGGGCGCGTCCTCGGTACCGGCGCCCGCGGCCTGCGCGCTGGCCGGCTTCTTCAGCCGGGCGGCGTAGGAGTCGGCGCGGTCGATGTCGCGCGGGCTGGCGTCCTCGAGCGTCTTGGTCCCGCCGAGCGTGCAGAGGAGCGCGGCGCTCCCGCCCGCACCCAGGAACCCGCGACGGCTGAGCGGATAGGGCGGATCGAAGCGACGGCGGCCAGGCATGGAGGGGGAGACGTGCGGGGTCAGACGGACGGCGCGCCCCCGGAACGCCGCGGCCGAGCCAATGTAGCAACGGGCCGGGCGTCCGGCGAGGCGCTTAAGGCAAGCGCAACAGCCAGGTGTCGCGCAGGCTGTCGCCCTCGTCGTCGGAGCCGCCGAAGGTGACCGCGCGGGTCGTGCCCAGCGCGGTCATCGCCTGGTTGGCGCGCGCGCTCGGCCGCGCGCCCCGCGGGCGCACGCGCGCGAACGACGCCGGGTTGCGGAGGTCGAGCGTCCACAGGTCGCCGGCGGCGCCGGTCCGAGTCTGGCCGCCGTGGATCACCCAGGTCGACCCGAGCCGCGCCGACCCGTAGACGTTGCGGGGCGACGGCGCGCGGGTCGGCTGCAGCTCGGTCCAGGTGCTCGTCGCGGTGTCGTAGCGCCACAGGTCGCCCAGGAACGGGCGCGGGTTCGACTGGCCGCCGAACAGGAACAGTTCGTCGCCGGAGAACACGGCGCCCACCAGGCAGCGCTCGAGCGGGCGCGGCGCGGGCGCGGCGGGGGAGAGGTCGGCGAAGGCGCGCTCGCGCCCGAGCCGCCAGGTGTCGTCGAAGCGCCCGTCGTTCGTGAAGCCGTGCGTGACGTACAGGGCGTCGCCCGTCCGGTCGTAGGCGACGCCGGCGCCGTAGCGGGGCGCCGGCCCGGTCGCCTCGAGCATCGTCCACCTGCCCGCGCCCGGGTCGTAGCGCCACACGTCGCCGAAGAAGTCAGCGCCGGACTGGCCCCCGAACAGCAGCAGGCTGCCGTCGCGCGCCGCGACCAGGTCATGGCCGAAGCGCGCCGCGGGCGCCGGGCCGGGCGGCTTCAGGCGCGTCCAGCGCTCGCGCCTGACGTCCAGCCGCCAGAGGTCGGCCAGCGGGCTGCCGTCCCGCTCGCCGCCGTGCAGGTAGGTGAAGCGCGCGGACGGCGCCGCGAGCGCCGCGTCGGCCCGGGCCGACGGCCCACCGCGACCGGTGTCGAGCTTCTGCCAGCGCGCGGCGTCGGCGGCCGCGGGCAGCGTGAGCAGCGCGAACAGCGCACAGCACGCGAGCGCGAGCAGATGGCCCATGGGCAGACTCTAAGCCAGAGCCTTGCGGTCCTGCCGGTCGCGCGAGACGCGCACCACGTCCCAGGCCAGGCCCGTCTTCTCCAGCAGCCAGATGACCGCCGCGGAGGGATCGACCTCCCAGCGCCGCATGCCGTGAGCGGCCGAGGTGGGGAAGGCGTGGTGGTTGTTGTGCCACGCCTCGCCGAGCGACAGCGGCGCGAGCCAGGCCAGGTTGCGGGACTCGTCGCCCGTGTCGAACCGGCGCCGCCCGAAGAAGTGGCAGAGCGAGTTGATCGAGTAGGTCACGTGGTGGAGCAGCAGCACCCGGATCAGACCGCCCCACAGGAGGCCCGTCAGCGCGGAGTGAAGGCTGCCGCCGATCAGCCAGCCGAGGAAGAACGGGGCGGCCATGCCGCCGAGCGCCCACCAGACGAACGTGCGCTCGACGAAGAGGACCTGCGGGTCCTTCATCAGGTCCGGTGCGTAGCGCTGCTTGTTCGCGCGCTGGGTGTGGATGAACAACCAGCCGACGTGGGCATGCGCGAGGCCGCGCAGAGCACCGCGGAAGCCACCCTCGTGGCCGGCGTGCGGCGAGTGGGGATCGCCCTCCTGGTCGGAGAACGCGTGGTGCTTGCGGTGGTCGGCCACCCACGAGATGACGGGGCCCTCGATCGCCACCGAGCCCAGCGCCGCGAACGTCGCGCGCAGCCACGGCGTGGTCTTGAAGCTGCGATGGGTGAGCAGGCGATGGAAGCCGACGGTGACGCCGAGCCCGGTCGCCGTGTACATGATCGCGAAGACGACGAAGTCGCTCCAGCGAAGGGCCTCGGCCCAGGTCTGCCACACCACCAGCCCGAGTCCGATGAACGGGACCGCCGTCACCGTCCCCGTCGCGATGCGGTCGAGCGTCTCGTGCTCGGTTACCTGAATGTCGTCGGCCGTCAGCGCCGGCGTACTTGCATCCGTCACGAAGTTCCCCTCCCTGGGGCCCATCGTCGGCCGATGGTGATGTGGTCCTGGGACCTGCGCGCTTCCCGAGAGCCGCACAACAGGCCCTTGCAGCATTCACAGTACCCGTTTTCCTCGCGGGCCGGACATCGGCGGCGGCGGCGTCGGGACGCACCTGAACATGTCCTAGTCCGCTGGTAGGATTTAGCGCGCGATGATCTTCTCGGCAGCAGCTGAATACGGCGTTCGCGTGATGGTCGAGCTCGGCCAGCACGAGGGCGATCGGCCGGTGTCGCTGAAGGCCATCGCCGAGGCCGAGGGCCTTCCGCTCTCGTACCTCGAGCACATCGTGCCGAAGCTCAAGGGGGCGGACCTGATCCGCTCGAGCCGCGGAGCCCACGGGGGCTACTGGCTCGCGCGACCCGCCGAAGAGATCACGATGGACGAGGTCGTGCTCGCGCTCGAGGGCGCGGTCGCGCCGATGGAGTGCTTCGTCAACCTGCCGACCGAGCGCGTGTCGTGCTCGCACGCCGGCGACATGGGGCACTCCTGTTCGACGAAGCTGCTGTGGATGCGAGTCCAGGGCGGGATCGTCAAGGCGCTCCAGGCCACGACGCTCGCCGACCTCGTGGAGTTCGCGGCGCGAGAACACCCGACTCCTGCCGTGCCGGCCCGCGTCTAGCGACGTACGCCGCGCGGCTTGACCGATTACCCGACTTCGACTGGACATACGGAGACAGATGGCCGACCTCGAGATTCGCAACCTGCACGCCAGCGGTGGTGGCAAGGAGATCCTGAAGGGACTCGACCTGAGCGTCGAGAAGGGCAAGATCCACGCGCTGATGGGCCCGAACGGCTCCGGCAAGTCGACGCTCGCCAACGTGATCATGGGTCACCCGAACTTCGAGGTGACCGAGGGCTCGATCCACTTCAAGGGCGAGGACATCACGGAGGCCGATCCCGACGAGCGGGCGCGAATGGGCCTGTTCATGGCGTTCCAGTACCCGGTCGCCGTGCCGGGCGTGACCGTCACCAAGTACCTGCGCACGGTCCTGAACGCGCACCGTGAGGCGCGCGGCGAGGACCCGATCCCGCTGAAGGAGTTCCGCCAGACGGTGCAGGAGGCGATGAAGCTCACGAACATCCCGAACGAGTTCGCCTCGCGCTACCTGAACGACGGCTTCTCGGGCGGCGAGAAGAAGCGCATGGAGATGCTCCAGCTCGCGCTCCAGCTGCCCGAGGTCGCGGTGCTCGACGAGACCGACTCCGGCCTCGACATCGACGCCCTGCGCGTGGTCGCGAACGCGGTCAACTCGGTCGCCCAGCAGTCCGAGATGGGCGTCCTGATCATCACCCACTACCAGCGCATCCTGCACCTCGTGCAGCCCGACTCCGTCCACGTCCTGTACCAGGGCCGGATCGTCAAGGAGGGCGGCCCCGAGCTGGTCGACCGCCTGGAGTCCGAGGGCTACGGCGGGATCATCGGCGAGGTCGAGGCCGAGGCGGGCGCCGCGGCCTGATGACCGTCCAGGCGGCAGCCGGGCTGGACCCCGCGGCGATCGCCGCGGAGTTCCCGATCCTGTCGCGGGTGGACGACGGCAAGCCGCTCGTCTACCTGGACTCCGCCGCCACGGCGCAGAAGCCGGCGGCGGTCATCGACCGGATGGCCGACCTCCAGCGCCGGTCGAACGCGAACATCCACCGCGGCGTCTACCCGCTCGCGCAGGAGGCGACCGACGCGTTCGAGGGCGCCCGGCGCACGATCGCGGGCTGGATCGGCTGCGCGTACGAGGAGACGCTGTTCGCCAAGAACGTCACCGAGGCGATCAACCTGGTCGCCTACTCGTGGGGCCGCGCGCAACGTCGGCCCGGGCGACCGGGTGCTCATCACGCAGATGGAGCACCACTCGAACATCGTGCCCTGGCAGCTCCTGTGCCGCGAGGTGGGCGCGGAGCTCGAGTACGTCGAGGTCACCGACGACGGCCTGCTCGACCTCGACTCGCTGGACGCCGGGCTGGCCCGCGGGCCCAAGCTCGTCGCGGTCGCGCACGTGTCGAACGTGCTCGGCACCGTCAACCCGATCGCCGAGATCGCGCGGCGCGCCCACGACGCCGGCGCGCTCGTGCTGGTCGACGGCGCGCAGGCGGCGCCGCACTACCGGATCGACGTGCGCGAGCTGGGCGTGGACTTCTACGGCTTCACGGGCCACAAGCTCTACGGGCCGACCGGCGTCGGCGTCCTCTACGGGCGGCGCGAGCTGCTCGAGGAGATGCCGCCGTTCCTCGGCGGCGGCGACATGATCTCGTCGGTCGACTTCCAGGAGTCGCGCTGGAACTCGCTGCCCTGGAAGTTCGAGGCGGGCACCTCGCCGTTCACCGAGGCCGCCGGCCTCGGCACCGCGGTCGAGTGGTTCGCGGCGCTGGGCACCGAGAACGTCATCGCGCACGAGCGCGACCTCGTGGCCTACGCGCTCGAGCGCCTGACCGAGGTCCCGGGCCTGCGCGTGCTCGGGCCCGCAGACCGCCGGCGACCACCGCGGCACCGCGATCTCGTTCGCGATCGAGGGGGTCCACCCGCACGACGTGGCCGAGATCGTCGCCCGCGACAACATCTGCATCCGCGCCGGCCACCACTGCGCGCAGCCGCTGATGCGCCGCCTGGGCGTGCCGGCCACCTCGCGCGCGTCGTTCGGCGTCCACAACTCGCGGGCCGACGTCGACAAGCTGGTCGAGTCGCTCGCGACGGTCCGCTCTATCTTCGGGCTCTAGGAGCCGGCCATGGACGACGTCTATCGCGAGTACATCCTCGATCACTACAAGCACCCCCACAACTGGGGTGAGCTCGAAGGCGCCGACCTTGAGTTCGAGGACAACAACCCGCTCTGCGGCGACGAGCTGAAGGTCCAGCTCAAGGTCGACGACGCCGGGAAGATCGAGGACCTGCGCTTCTCCGGCCACGGCTGCGCGATCTCCCAGGCCGCCGCGTCGATGACCGGCGACGAGGTAAAGGGCATGTCCGTCGACGAGCTGCTGAAGCTCGACAAGTCGTTCGTGCTCGACCTGCTCGGGATCGACATCTCCGCCACCCGCATGAAGTGCGCGCTGCTCTCGCTGAAGGTCCTCAAGTCCGCGTCGCTGGGCGGCGCGGCCGACTGGGAGGACACCGGCGAGGAGGGCGACCCGAGCGAGCGGTTCAAGGCCGGCATCTGAGCGCCGTCGCCCGCCGCCTTACCCGCTAAAATCCGACTATCACGGTCGGACTTAGCAACACGCTGCACGAATCACCTGAAATGGCTTCCGAGATCATCGACGTCTGCCCTGTTTCCGAGCTTCAGCCCGGGCAGATGAAGCTGGTCGAATGGGAGGACGTGGAGATCGGCGTGTTCAACTGCGCCGGCACGCTCTACGCCATCGAGGACCGCTGCTCCCACGACGACGGCCCGCTCGCCGAGGGCCCGTTCGACGAGTCGACGTGCGCCGTCGAATGCCCCCGTCACGGCTCGCTCTTCGACCTGAAGACCGGCAAGCCGCTGACGCTGCCCGCTTACGAACCCGTCGACACCTTCACGGTGATCGTCGAGGACGACATCATCAAGCTGGAGGTTGACTGAATGGCCACCCCTGAGACGATCGCCGAGCAGCAGTCACTCCAGGACATCGGGTCCGACTACGAGGAGCGCTTCGGGTTCCACGATCCCGAGAACTACCTCTTCAAGGCGCCCAAGGGCCTGACCCGCGAGCTCGTCGAGCAGATCTCCGAGTTCAAGTCCGAGCCGCAGTGGATGCGCGACTTCCGCCTGAAGTCGCTCGACCACTTCCTGGCGCGCCCGATGCCGACCTGGGGCAGCCCGATGCTTGCCGAGGTCGACTTCGACGACATCCACTACTTCGTCCGCGCCAGCGAGCGCGCCGAGCGCTCCTGGGACGACGTGCCCGACGACGTCAAGAAGACGTTCGACCGCCTCGGCATCCCCGAGGCCGAGCGCAAGTTCCTGGCCGGCGTCGGCGCCCAGTACGAGTCCGAGTCCGTCTACCACCAGGTCAACGAGCAGCTCGAGGCTCAGGGTGTGCTGTTCATGGACATGGACACCGCGCTGCGCGAGCACGAGGACCTGGTCCGGGAGTACATCGGCACGCTCATCCCGCCGAACGACAACAAGCTCGCCGCGCTCAACAGCGCAGTGTGGTCGGGCGGCTCGTTCGTCTACGTGCCGCCGGGCGTGCACGTCGAGATGCCGCTGCAGGCCTACTTCCGCATCAACACCGAGAACATGGGCCAGTTCGAGCGGACGATCATCATCGCCGACGAGGGCTCCTACGTTCACTACGTCGAGGGCTGCACCGCGCCGACCTACTCGTCGGACTCGCTGCACTCCGCGGTCGTCGAGCTGATCGCCAAGCCCGGCGCCCGGATCCGCTACACGACCGTGCAGAACTGGTCGTCGAACGTGTTCAACCTGGTGACCAAGCGCGCACGCGCCGAGACCGACGCCACGGTCGAGTGGGTCGACTGCAACCTCGGCTCGAAGCTGACGATGAAGTACCCGTCGGTCTACCTCATGGGCGAGCGGGCGCACGGCGAGATCCTGTCGATCGCGTTCGCCGGCAAGGGCCAGCATCAGGACGCGGGCGGCAAGATCGTCCACGCGGCGCCGCACACGACGTCGAACATCTTCGCCAAGTCGATCTCCAAGGACGGCGGGCGCTCGTCGTACCGCGGCCTGCTCGAGGTGGCCAAGGGTGCAACCGGCGCGCGGTCGAAGGTGGTGTGCGACGCGCTGCTCCTCGACGAGGACTCGCGTAGCGACACCTACCCCACGATCAGGATCGGCGAGGACGACGTGGACGTCGGCCACGAGGCCACCGTGTCGAAGGTCGGCGAGGAGCAGGTCTTCTACCTGCAGTCGCACGGCATCGACGAGGAGGAGGCCTCGAAGCTGATCGTCAACGGCTTCATCGAGCCGATCGTCAAGGAGCTCCCGATGGAGTACGCGGTCGAGATGAACCGCTTGATCGAGCTCCAGATGGAGGGCTCAATTGGCTAGCCCTGCCGTGACCCTCCCCGAGCTGCCGCAGTTCAAGGGCCGCGCGGGGTGGGAGTTCACCGATCTCTCCAAGCTCGACATCGACAAGTACGCGGCCGCAAATGGCGCGGTCGACGCGTCGACGGCTCTGAAGGACGCCGGCGAGCTGTTCCACGGCGTCGAGGGCGCCATGCACCTCGAGCAGGTGGACGGGACGTCGCTGTCCGAGGCGGGCGATGCCGACGCCACGCAGCCGATCGTGCTCCCGCTCGACGTGGCCGCCGAGCGCTTCCCCGACCTGGTCGAGGGCCGGCTCGGCTCCGTCGTCACCGACGAGGGTCACTTCGCCGCGCGCAACGCGGCGGGCTGGTCCGGTGGCGCGTTCGTCTACGTGCCGCGCGGCGCCACGCTCGAGGCGCCCGTGCTGATCACCGCCGTGCAGGCCGCCGTCGAGACCGCGATGAACTGGCGCACGCTGATCGTCCTCGAGGAGGGCGCCGAGGCGGAGGTCTGGGAGCAATGGCTCTCGGCCGACCCGAAGCTCGACTCCGTATTCAACGCGGTGACCGAGATAGTCGTCGGGCCGAACGCCACGCTGCGCTACGTCTGCGGGCAGGACCTGTCCGAGAAGTCGTGGGTCTTCGGTTCACAGCGCGCCGAGGTCGACCGCGACGGTCAGCTCGACTGGGTCGCGCTCGGCTTCGGCTCCGCGAACGGCAAGGTTCACCTCGAGACGAAGCTCGCCGGGCAGGGCTCGCACGCGAAGGTCACAGGTGCCTATGCGACGCACGGGCGCCAGCACATCGACTTCGACACGCTCCAGGTCCACGCCGCGCCGAACACGACGTCCGACCTGGCCTTCCGCGGCATCATCGACGGCCGTTCGAGCGCCGTCTGGAGCGGCATGATCAAGGTCGACCGGGCCGCTCAGCAGACCGACGCGTTCCAGGACTCGCGCAACCTGCTTCTCTCGAAGAAGGCCCACGCCGACGCGATCCCCGGACTCGAGATCCTCGCGAACGACGTGCGCTGCACCCACGCGGCGGCGATCGCCCAGATCGACCCGGACCAGCTCTTCTACCTGCGCTCGCACGGCGTGGGCGAGGCCGCCGCCACCCGGCTCGTGATCGAGGGCTTCCTGGCCGAGCTGGTCGAGCGGTTCGCCGAGGGGCCGATCCGCGAAGCGGTCGCGGGCGCGCTCGAGCGGCGCCTCGCCGAAGTGCTCGGCGTCACCGCCTAGGGCACTAGAGGAAGTCGCGCAGGTTGCCGGCCACCCAGGCCGGGTCCTCGAGCTGCGGGTAGTGGCCGATGTCGGCCCGCGACTCGATGCGTGCGCGGGGCAGGCGGCGCCGCACCTCGTCCAGCATGTGCGCGCCGGAGATCGGGTCGGCGTCGCCCCAGACGAACTGGAGCGGCTTGTCGGTGCGCTCGAGCGCGGCGGACCAGCGGTCGGCGTTAGCGCGCCGCTCGTCGATGTACTTGATCAGCCGGTGGTAGTTGCGGTGGCCGTCGCGGCGCGCAACCCCCAGCCACAGCTCGTGCAGCTCTTCGTCACTCGGCTGGTGCTCGTCGCTGAAGATCGACTTCATGTTGCGGCCGAACGCGCGCTCGTTCGACAGCCGAGCGATCAGCGCGCCGAGCACCGGCGCCTTCAGCGCGCGCTGGATGACGATCGGCCGGTGCAGGTGCGGGTACAGGCCGCCGTTCATGAACGACACGCGGGTGAGCTGCTGCCCGTGCGACGCGAGCAGCTCCTGGGCGACGCTGACGCCGTAGTCGTGGGCGACGACGCCCGTGCGCTCGACGCCGTGCGCCTCCCATAGCGCGTTCACGATCGCCACCTGGTCGGCGTAGTGGTAGGGCTCCCGCGGCTTGTCGGAGTCGCCGAAGCCCAGGAAGTCGAACAGCAGCAGCCGGTGCCCGGCGGCGGTCAGCGGCTCGACCAGCGGCTCGAAGTCGTATGAGCAGGTGGGGAAGCCGTGCAGCATCGTGAGCCAGCGGCCGTCCTCCGGTCCCTCGACGCGGACGAACACGTCGCGGGTGCGGCCGTCGGGTAGGCGGACGGGCTCGCGGGACCCGCCCCTGAACCATCGATCGATCACGGCGGGGATACTGCCGCAATCGTGAACGACTGGATAGCCACGACCGCTGAGCGGATCGCCCGGCACGCCGACCGCGAGCTCGACGCGCTCGTCGCCGTCTCCTCGCCGTCGGGGGACGTGAACGGCGCCGAGGAGGCCGTGCGGGTCGCGACCGCGTTCCTGCCCGACGAGGCCGAGGCCGAGCGGATTCCCTGCTCGTCGCCGGGTTACGCGCCGGACCTGCTCGCCCGGGTGCGGGGGACGGGGGAGAAGCGGCTGCTGCTGATCGGCCACCTGGACACCGTGCACGCGCACGAGGCCCACAAGCCGCCGGTGCGCGTCCGGCGACAGGCTGCGTCGGGTCGGGCGCCGTCGACATGAAGGGCGGCGACGTGCTGGCCCTCGGCGTGCTGCGCGCGCTCGTGCCGCTGCCCGACCGCTACGCCGAGGTCGCGCTGCTGCTGGTCAACGACGAGGAGTGGCGGGTCGGCGAGCTGCACCACGCCGAGGACTTCGAGGGCTGGGACGCCTGCCTGTGCTTCGAGGCGGGGCAGACCGACCACAACGGCGACGACGAGGTCGTCGTCAAGCGCAAGGCTGCCGCGACGCTCCGGGTCGAGGCGACCGGGCAGTCGTCGCACTCGGGGTCCGCGCCCGACAAGGGCCGCAACGCGCTTCTCGCGCTGGCCGGGGCGGCGCAGTCGATCGCCGGCTGCCACGACCCCGCGGGGCCGGACCACCTGAGCGCGGTGCCCACGATCGTCAAGTCGGGCGACGCGTTCAACGTCGTGCCGGACAGCGGCGAGCTGTTCGCCGACGTCCGCGCCGACCGCCTGGCCGCGTTCGGCGCCGGTGCTCGAGGCGGTGCCGGCCGAGGTGGGCGGCGCGACCCTACGGGCCGAACTGGTGCGCCAGTGGCCCGGCATGGACGCTCGCGAGGCGACGGCTCCGCTGCTGGCCGCGGCGGGCGAGCGCCTGGGGCGGCCGATCCACGGCGGCGAGCGCGGCGGGGCCAGCGACGCGTCGCACGTGTCCCAGTACGTCCCGCTCACGATCGACGGGCTGGGC
Source organism: uncultured Actinomycetes bacterium (assembly GCA_963724205.1). GTDB lineage: Bacteria > Actinomycetota > Thermoleophilia > Solirubrobacterales > Thermoleophilaceae > CAVRTK01. The sequence goes on from CAVRTK010000001.1 coordinate 1,385,921, forward strand.
CCCCGCGGCGGCGGCGCGCACACGCCCGACGAGTTCGTGGCGCTGCCGACGCTGCGCCCGCGCGCCGAGGTTGCCCTGGCGATCGTGGCGGCGCTGCTCGACCTGCCGTGAGAGGGCGGCCGCCGTGGGCGCTGCTCCCGGCGCTGGGCGCTCCTCTCCTGCACGCGCCGGTGTTGCGCGGCGACCTGCTGCCGGGCCTGGCCCGGCCGCTCGACCACGGACTGACCGTGCGCGGCCGGCGGGTCTTCGGGGACAACAAGACCTGGCGCGGGGCGCTCGTGATGTCGGCCGGGACGGTGGCGGCGACCGGTGTTCTGTCGCGGTCGTCGTGGTTCCGATCGAAGCTGCCCGCGGAGCTGCGCGACGCCGGCCCGCTCGCGTACGGGACGCTGCTGGCGCTCGGTGTGGTGGGCGGTGAGCTGCCGAACTCGTTCCTCAAGCGGCAGCTGGGGATCGCGCCCGGGCGTCAGCGCTGGACGCCGGCGGGCGTGGCGGTGGTCGCGGTCGACCAGGCCGACTTCGTGCTGGGAGCGTGGGTGACGCTGCTGCCGGTGTGGCGGATGCCGGCGCGCGACCTGGCGAAAGCGTGCCTGGTCGTGGCCGGCATCCACATGGGGATCAACGTGGTCGGCTACGCGATCGGGGCGCGGACCAGCCCGATATAGCCCGCGCCCCGGGCCGCTACTCGCAGGTCGCGATGAACGGCACGCCGATCGCGGTGATCTTGTCCGTCTTCGTCGAGACCGCGAACTGCAGCTTGCCGCCGTCGCTCCTGGGGATCTTCACCAGCGTGAACTCGAAGATCTCGTCGGTCCCGTGGTCGACCTTCGCCTTCGGGTACGCAGCCTGGATGTCCGCGAGCGTGTCGCCGATGCCCACGCCGCGCGCGGTCGCGTCGCCGCCGGTGATCAGGATGTCGGTGACCCTGCGCGGTGTGGTGAGCGTGAAGTTCACGCTGCCCACGAGCGGCGACTTGAGCCGAGCCGAGCGCGTGTTGGGACCGCCCAACTCGCAGCCGTGGCGGATCCTCCCGATCGCGTTCCGCTTGCGCAGGACCGCGTAGCTGTTGCCGATGTTGACGTTGCCGGCGCCCTTCGGGCCGATCTTCGGGGCCTGAACCTGGCCGGCGGTCGCACCCGGGCCCCCGACTAGCGCGGCGACGCCGACGACGGCCGCGGTGGCGCCGATGCGGCGCGAAAGAGCATGGATTTTCATGCGGCCCAACGTATGCGCGCCGTCGGTCGGCGTGAAGTCCTAACGTCGGCCTACGTACCGCAGGTACGCCTGGCGCAGCCGCGGGTCGGAGCGCGCCGCGGCGTCGGCGGCGCCCCGGTCGCCGATCACGGCGGGCATCGTCAACCGGGCCAGCGGCAGGTCGAGCGCGGGGTTCGCGCTCTCGAAGACCACGTAGTTGTTGTAGGCGCTCGTGACGGGAGAGCTCGCGCCGAGCGCGTCGGAGTACGCGGGCTCGGGCTGGCGGCTCGGCGCGCTCAGCGAGATCTGGTCGTCGGAGTCGCGCGACTGCAGCGACTGGCTGCCGGTCTGCACGGACCAGAAGAAGACGTCGCGGAAGCCGTTGCGGTCGCTGAACTGGCCGCCCGAGGCGGGCTGGCGCTGAAGGTTCGACGCGTCGGAGGCGAAGAAGACGGATCCGTAGACGGTCATCGACGGGCCCCAGGAGGACCCGTTGCCGGGCTGACCGGTGGCTGCCGAGGCCGACGCCCAGCGCGGGCGCGGCTTCCTCGCGGTCGTGTCCACCACGGCGACGTCGCTCAGCCCGTTCGTGTCGCACACCCGCCCGGCCTGCAGAGCCACGCACGGCAGCACGTCGGTCGCGGCGGTCGAGAACGCCACGTAGCGGCCGCTGGGGTTGAGCGTCGCTCCGGCCGACGGCCCGTTGCCCCCGCGGCCATCGCGGGTGGCGGAGACGAGGGTCGTGGTGTGCAGCGGCGGCGAGTAGGTCACCTTGCCGCGGAGCTTCGACCACGTGCGAGCGAACGACGTCTTGTAGACGTCCGGCGTCGCCGAGCGGTCGCCGCGAGCGAGGTTGGTCGCCAGCGAGGAATAGGCCACGGTGTCGCCGGAGGTGATGCTGCAGCCCGTACGGCAGTCGCCGCTGCGCCCGAGCTGTCCGAGCGATATGTCGAAGCTCGGCGCGTTGGCCGCACGGCCGCCCGAGGCGCTGGCCAGGAAGGTGATCCCGCGCAGGCCGGCGTCGTCCGGCTCCCGGCTCCGAGGCAGCACCCGCACGTAGACCTGCGGCTGCCCTCGGGCCGGCGGGGTCGTCACCAGCCCGGTCGCGGCGGCAGGCTTGCCCGCTTGCCGCCACGCGTTCCGGGTGAGCGCCAGCGACGGCGCGGTCGACGTGAACGCCACCCGGCCGCACGACCCGTCGACCTCGACCTCGCCGATCTGCCCGAAGACCTGACGTCCGCGGGAGTCCACGGAGACCCGCTCGATCCTCCCGGTGCGCAGGTCGGCCACGAACGCGTCGGTCATGCCGTTCGTGTCGCCGGGCACGAGGTTCGAGGCCGCCGACGCGAACGCCACGCAGTGCGGACCGTCGCGCCCCTCGGGGCGGTTGCCGGCGTCGAGCCCGTCGTGGATCTGGTCGCCGTCCAGGTCGCCGCCGAACGAGCCGCCGTTGGCGGGCGCTCCGCCCATCCCGCGGCTGACGAGCTGGGGCGGGCCGGCCGGCCGCCAGGGGAGCCCCCGCAGGCCGTCGGCCAGCGGGTCGGCCCGGCGGACGACGAAGACGTCCGAGGCACCGTTCGCGTCGCCGGGAACGAGGTCGCTCGCGAACGACGTGAACGCCGTCAGCGCGGCCAGCTGGCGGTCGCCGGAGATCGCAGGGGCGAACGAGGCCCCGTTCGGGAACGCGCCCGAGGGCGTGCGCGAGAGCAGGAACGTCTCGTGCGCGGGCACGTCCTGCGCGACCGCGGGCGACGCGGGGATCGCCGCAGCGCCCGCCGCCGCCGCGAGCGCGAGGAGGCGCATCGCGCGTCTCACGACCGTTCGCGCTCGCAGTCCCGTGCCACCCGGTCGCGGCGGTCCGCGGTGACCGAGTCGGTCCCCCCGCCGCAGTCCACGCCGTCGCGGCTGCCGTCGCGCGCGTCGACGCGGTCGCCGCCCTCGCCGCCCACGAACAGGTCCAGGCCCGCGCCGCCGCTCAGGGCGTCCGCGCCGTCGCCGCCCTCGAGGCGATCGGCGCCGTCGCCGCCGTCGAGCGTGTCCGCGCCGCCCAGGCCCTGGAGCACGTCGCGGCCACCGCCGCCCGTCAGGCGGTTGCGCCGCTCGCTACCGGTCAGGCGGTCGCCGCGCGCGCCGCCGGCGACGTCCTCGACGGACGGGTGGACGGTGTCGCCCTCGCCCGTTCCGCCGTCGCCGGCCTGGTCGTCGAGGGTCACGGTGACCGGCGCGCGGCGCGCCGAGTAGTCGGCCCGGTCCCGGCCGCCGCCGCCGACCAGCGCGTCGGGCCCCGCCCCGCCGTCGAGCACGTCGTTGCCCGGGCCGCCGGCCAGCACGTTCGGTCCCGGCCCGCCGCGGAGCACGTCGGCGTGCGAGGTGCCGCGCGCGGCCTCGAAGGAGAACAGGTTGTCGGTCTCGCGCACCCGGCGGGTGCCGCTGCCCCGGTCGGTGACCGCGGTCCCGGCCCGCAGGTCCAGGTCCACCGGGTCGAACCGGCCGGCGTAGTCCGCGGTGTCCGTGCCCTCGCCGCCGTCCAGCACGTCACTGGCGACTCCGCCGTTCAGCCGATCGTCGCCCGCACCGCCCTCGAGGTGGTCGACGCCGCTGCCGCCCAGGAGCACGTCGTTGCCCGCGCCGCCCACGAACGTGTGGGTGCCGCTGATCGCCACGATCCGGTCGTCGAAGGGCCCGCCGATCACGCGGTCCACGTCGGCCTCGACGCGGTCGCCCTCGCCGGGCTGCCCGTCGTCGGCGTTGCCGTCCAGGTCGATCGCCAGCGGCCCGGGGGCCTCGGAGTAGTCGGCGGTGTCGGTGGCCCTGCCGCCGTCGATCACGTCGGGGCCGGGCCCGCCGTCCAGGTGGTCGGAGTCGTCGTCGCCGCGTAGCTCGTCCTTGCCGCCCAGGCCGGTCAGCGTGTCGTTCCCGTCGTCGGCGTCCAGGACGTCGTCGCCGCCTCCGCCGGTCAGCGTGTCGTTGCCATCGCCGCCGTCGAGCGTGACCGGGACCTCCAGGAACGTCGCGCTCATCCGGTCGCTGCCGCCGGCGCCCACCAGGGTCACGCGGTTCACCGCGGCCGGGCAGATCGCGGTGTTGCGCCCGGTGGACTGGCAGCCGGCCCCTACGCGCACGCGGACGGCCGGGTCGATGATCGTGTACTCGCCGCCGGGGGCGCGCGCGACCTGCACGCGATTCGCCTCGCCGGCGCCCACGTAGCGGAGCTGTCCGCTCGTGACGCGGACGCTCGACGCGTCGGCTGGGGCGGCGGCGCAGAGGGCGCTCAGAACCGCGATCAGGAGCGTCGTATTCCTTACCGTCACCGCCTTTCCAACCCACCCGGCCTAGCCGTGTTGCGATAAGGGGTGTAGAAACTGCAAATGCGGCTCAGGAAGAAGTCCTCCCTGCGCGTGGTCGAACACGCGCAGCTCAGCGACGTGGGCCGTCAACGCGAGGGCAATGAAGACTCGCTGTTTGTCGATCCGCCGCTGTTCGTCGTCGCGGACGGGATGGGCGGCGCGCAGGCCGGCGAGGTGGCCTCCGGCATGGCGGTCGAGACGGTCGGCCGGATGACGCCGGACGACGGGAACGTCGAGGAGGACCTGATCGAGGCGATCTCCGAGGCCAACCGCCGCATCCACGAGAAGGCGCAGGGCGACCGCTCGCTGGCCGGCATGGGGACGACGCTCACGGCCGCGTTCGTGCACGACGGCAAGGTCACGCTCGGCCACGTGGGCGATTCGCGCTGCTACCGCTATCGCGAGGGCGAGCTCGCGCAGCTCACCGACGACCACTCGCTGGTGGCGGAGCTCGAGCGCCACGGAAAGCTCACCGCAGCCGAGGCGCGCGTCCACCCGCAGCGATCGATGATCCTGCGCGCGCTCGGGATCGGCGACGAGGTCGAGGTCGACACCTACTGCTTCGTGGGGGAACCCGGCGACGTGTTCCTGCTCTGCTCGGACGGCCTGTCCGGCCTCGTGCACGACGCCGTGATCGCCGAGGTCCTCGAGGGCTGCGACTCGCTCGAGGCCGCCGCCGACAAGCTGATCGAGCTGGCCAACCTGAGCGGCGGGCCGGACAACATCACGACGGTCCTCTTCCGCCTGGGGCTTGAGTAAGACCGCAGTCGTTCCGATCAAGGGGGAATGCGCCGCCTTCCCCTCGTCGCCGTCCTGACCGTCCTTGTCGCCGCCGTCTCGGCGGGCGCCGCCGTCGCCGGAGGGTTCCGCCCCGTGTCGGGCAACCCCGCCGACAAGCTGGTCAACTTGCCGATCGACGACTACCAGTACGACCACGCGACCGACTGCCGCAAGAACCCCACGAAGGGCGCCAACGCGCTCGTGGCCTGGCTCGACAGCAACGCCGGCGGCTCGTTCTGGGGGATCATGCGCTGCGAGCGCTGGGGCAAGGGCCGCGCGTCGCTCCACGCCGAGGGGCGGGCGATCGACTGGCATCTGAACGTGCACAACGGCTCGGACCGGCGCGAGGCCAAGCGCGTGATCAACCTGCTGCTGGCGCCCGATCGCGCGGGCAACCTGCACGCCCTGGCCCGCCGGATGGGGATCCAGGAGATCATCTGGAACTGCACGTCGTGGTACTCGGGCTCCGAGGGCATGCGCCCGTATTCGCCCTGCTACGACTCGAAGGGCAAGCCGAAGAAGATCGACGACACGACGGCCCATCGCGATCACATCCACTTCGGCCTCAACTGGCCCGGCGCCAAGATGCGCACGACGTTCTGGTCGCGCTGACGTCCGCCTGCGGGATAGTCTGACCCCCCGGTCGCGTGCGGCGACCGTGGAAAACATCATCTTCCTGGGGGTTGGCAAGTGGGACATGTGGGTGTTTCTGCCTCGACGCGCGCGACGGGCACGGGGGCGCTGATGCACCTCGTGGGTGCCGCATGCGCAGCGCTGGTGCCGCTCGTGATGCTGCTCAAGTACCTCGGCAGCGGCGACGACTCGAGGTCCGCCTGGACGCTGCTCGAGCGGATCGACATCGTCGCGCTGATCTTCTGCGTGCTGGCTACGCTGCTCTTGCTCGTGAGCTTCGCGAACCAGCGCCGGTCGCTGGGCATGGCCGCGGCCGGGTTGCTGTTCGCGACCTTCGGTCTGCTGCTGGCGTTCCCGCTGGATCTGCCCGCCCAGACCGACGGCGTCGACGTGAAGATCGGCGGGTACCTGGCGCCGCTGCTGGCGCTCGTGGGCGCCGGCGCGGCCCTGTACGCGGCTGAGCTCGTGCCCAGCGGGATCGGCGCAGCGCCGGTCGGGGCCGGCCGTGGAGCCGACCCGACGTTCACCGGGCCGCTCGGCGGCGGCGCGGGCAACGCGCCCGCTCCCACCGGCCAGCCCCAGCAGCCGACCGGTGGCGGCGGCGGCAACGCACCCGGCTGGTACGACGACCCGCACGGGCAGGCCAAGCTGCGCTACTTCGACGGCCAGAACTGGACCGAGCAGACATCGAACTGACGGGGCACGCGCACTAGGCTCCCTCTGGTGCGCGTCCTCCTCGTCTCCTCCTACGAGAACGGCCACCAGCCGCTCCACGTAGCGTCGCCCGCCGCCGCGCTTCTGCAGGCGGGGCACGAGGTCCGCTGCCTGGACCTGGCCGTCGAGGACTGGGACCCCGCGCTGCTCGGCTGGGCCGAACGGGTCGCGTTCTCCGTGCCGATGCACACCGCGATGCGGATCGCGCTGCGCGCCGCGGCGGCCGTGCGCCGGCAGCGGCCCGATCTGCCGATCTGCCTCTACGGGCTGTACGCGCCGGTGTCGCGCGACCTGACCGTCGGGCGGCTGGCCGACCGTGTGATCGCGGGGGAGTACGAGCCCGCGCTCGTCGCCTGGGCGGGCGGGGACGACTCCGACTCGGGGCTGATCCACCTGGGCCGCGGGTCGTTCGAGACTCCGGCGCGCGACCTCCTGCCCGGGCTCGAGCGCTACGCCCACCTGCGCATGGGCGGAGAGGAGCGCCTGGTCGGCTACGTCGAGGCCAGCCACGGCTGCGTCCACATGTGCCGCCACTGCCCGCTGCCCACCGTGTACGACGGCCGCATCCGGATCGTCGGGGCCGACACCGTCCTGGCGGACGTCGAGCAGCTCGTCGCCATGGGCGCCCAGCACATCACCTTCGGCGACCCGGACTTCCTGAACGGCGTCAAGCACTCGCTGGCGGTGGCCGAGGAGATGCACGCGCGCTTCCCGGACCTGACCTTCGACGTCACCACCAAGGTCGAGCACGTCCTCGAGCACGCGTGGGTCTGGCCGCGGCTGGCGGCCGCGGGCTGCCTGTTCGTGATCTCCGCGGTCGAGTGCCTGAGCGACGACATCCTGCGGCGACTCGACAAGGGGCACACCGCGGAGCAGGCGTCGGCCGCCGTCGCCCTGCTGCGCGAGCACGGCATCGAGACCCGCCCGTCGCTCATGCCGTTCACCCCCTGGACGACCGAGGACGACCTGCGCGACATCTTCGACTGGGTCGTCGACAACGACCTGATCGGCAACGTCGACCCCGTGCAGTACACGATCCGGCTGCTCGTGCCGGAGGGATCGCTGTTGCTGCAGGAGATGGACGGGCTGGCCGGGCCCTACGACCAGCAGTCCCTGTCGTACTCGTGGACGTCACCGCTCGACGAACTCCAGGCGCGCATGGCGGCGATCGCCGAGGCCGGTGCGGACGACCCACCGGCCAACGTCTTCTACCGGTTGCGCAGCCAGCTCCATGGCGGCGAGCCGCCGCAGATCCTGACCGGCTCGGTCGAGGGGCGGCCGCGGATGACCGAGCCCTGGTTCTGCTGAGCGGAGCCCACGACTCACCAGTTCGGTGAGTTCAGCGACCTCTAGCCTGGAGCCCATGAGCCAGACCACGCACCGGACCGAGCTGGAGGCGGCCGCCTTCCGCCGCCTCGTCGAGCACCTGCGCGAGCGCGACGACGTCCAGAACATCGACCTGATGAACCTCGCGGGCTTCTGCCGCAACTGCCTCGCGCGCTGGTACGCGGAGGCCGCCGCCGAGCGGGGCGAGCAGATCTCGAAGGACGACGCGCGCGAGATGGTCTACGGGATGCCCTACGAGGAGTGGAAGGCGAAGCACCAGGTCTGATCCGCCGGGCTCAGGGGAGCCGGCCGGCCGCGACCAGCTCCTCGAGCTTGTCGAGGCTGTCCGTCCACCCGCCCCGGTGCAGCTCGCGGCGCTCCTCGGTCCGGAACGGCCCCTGCACCAGCACCACCTCCGTCGAGCCGTCCAGGTCGCGGAACGCCAGCTCGGCCAGGTACTCGGCGTCGTCGGGGTCGGGGTCCTCCCAGGCGAAGGTGAAGGCCAGGCGCGACGGCGGGTCCACCTCGCGGAACTCGCCGCTCAGGTAGAACGGGTCGCCCTCCGGCGGCTGCATCTCGATCCGGTAGCGATCGCCGACGCGGGGCTCGAAGGTCAGGCTCGGGATCGTGAAGCCTTGCGGGCCCCACCACTTCGCCAGCTGGCCCGCCTCGGCGACGGCGCTGAAAACGACGGGCGGCGCGGCGGGCATGACGCGCCGCAGCTCCAGGCTCAGGCTGCCCATGGGCTCAGGCTAACCCGCCGCGAGCGATTGGCCATCTCGCGCCTCGGGAATGACTGGGCCATGGCACGAACCACTCCGAACCAGGACCGCCTGGAAGGCACAGGCGACAAGATCAAGGGCCGCATGAAGGACGCAGGCGGCGCGGTGACAGGCGATCGCGACCTTCAGGCCGAAGGCCGCGGCGACCAGATGAAGGGCACCGCGAAGCAGAAGAAGGGCCTGCTGCGCAAGCTGTTCCGCTGACGCGGGGGCGCCGCACCGTACCGGGGCCTACTGTGGGGCCATGGACGCGCCGCGCGGCGCCACGACGTTCCGCACCAGGGCCGCGGCCTACGACCGCCACGTCGGTCGCTACACGGACGAGCTCGCCGACCGGCTGATCGAGGTCGCGGGGATCGTGGCGGGCCAGCGCGCCCTCGACGTGGGCTGCGGGCCCGGCGCGCTCACGCGCGCGCTCGCCGCCAGGCTGGGCGCGCGGAGCGTCGCCGCCGTCGACCCGTCGGTCCCGTTCGCCGGCGCGTGCCGCGAACGCGTCCCGGGCGCGGACGTGCGCGTGTCCGCGGCCGAGCGGCTGCCGTTCGACGACGACGCGTTCGACGCGGTCCTCTCCCAGCTGGTCGTCAACTTCATGACCGACGCGCGGGCCGGCGTCCGCGAGATGCGGCGCGTGGCCCGGCCCGGCGCGACCGTCGCCGCCTGCGTGTGGGACTACGCGGACGGGATGACGCTGCTGCGCCGCTTCTGGGACGCCGCGCTGAGCGTCGATCCCCAGGGAGCGCCCGCGCACGACGAGGGCCGGGTCATGCCGTATTGCACCCGTGCCGAGCTGGAGGAGCTCTGGCGAGGGGAGGGGCTCGAGGAGGTGGCGAGCGGCGAGCTGCACGCCACCGCGCGCTACCGCGACTTCGAGGAGCTCTGGGCCCCGCTCGAGGACGGTGTCGCCCCGTCGGGCGCCTACGCGGTGGCGCTCGACCCCGAGCGCCGGGCCGCGTTGCGGGCCGAGCTGCACCGCCTGCTCGGGTCTCCGGCAGGGAGTTCGCGCTCGACGCCCGGGCCTGGTTCGTCACCGGCCGGGTCTAGTCGGCGGCTGGACGCCTCGAGCTCAGCGCCGGCGGGCGCCGGGGTCCGTCCGACGCCGGTTGGGCTGGGGAGGGGGTGGACGGGGTGCTGGTGGCGCTCCGCCCGAGCGCGGCTGCAAAACCTGCACAACCCCTGACGCGGGAGGGCGTTGTGCAGGTTTTGCCTCGCCTGGGCGGCGCGGTCCACGCCGCGCGCTGCCGGCCGCGCCTAGTCGTCCGCGGGCCGCACCGACAGCCGGCCGCTCGCGTCCACCACGAGCGCGTGATGGCCGTCGAGCAGCTCGAGCAGCTCGGCCCCGACCAGGTCGCGGCGCCAGCCCGTGAGCGTCCGCACCTCGCGCGGCGGGTCGCGCTTCTCGCGCTGGGCCACGACGATCTCGGTCAGGTCCGCCCGCGACGCGATCAGCTCATAGGCCAGCTTCTCCTCCAGCGACCGCGCCCGCACCAGCGCCTCGCACAGCGCGATCAGCGGCGCGTCGCGCTTGTCGGTCATCGTCCGGCGCCCGTCCTCGCCGGGGATCGGCTCGGCGTCGGCGGAGTCCTCGACGACCTGGATCACCTCGCGGGCCCGGCGGCGGGCGATGTGCTGCGGGATGCCGCGGATCTGCTCGAGCGCGCGCGGGTCGGCGGGCCGGCGGCGCGCGACCTCGACCAGTGCCTGGTCGGCGAGCACCTGGCCCACGGGCCGGTCCTCCTCGCGCGCGGTGCGCTCGCGCCACGCGCCCAGCTTCCGCGCGACCGCCCGCTGTCGCGGGGACAGCTGGTTCACCTTCGGCAGCCGCCGCCAGACCTCGCCGGGATCGCGCTCGTCGCTCACTTCCTCCAGGAACCGGCACTCCTCGCGCGCCCAGCCGAGCCGGCCCTGGCCGTCGAGCCGCTGCTCGAGCGCGGTGGCCAGCTGGAGCAGGTGCTCGACGTCGCTGCGCGCGTACTCGATCTGCTCGTCGGTCAGCGGGCGCTTGTCCCAGCGCGTGAAGCTCGCGGTCTTCGGCACCCGGATGCCGAGGACGTCGTGCAGCATGTCGCCGTACCCCATCTGCGCTCGCAGGCCGCCGAACCCGGCCGCGATCTGGGTGTCGAAGATGTTGCGGATCTCGGTCCGCCACGCGCGGCGCAGGATCGCGGCGTCCTGGCGCCCGGCGTGCATGACGATCTCGACGTCGGGGTCGGCGAGGACCTGGGCCAGCGGCTCGTGGTCGAAGCCGGCGCCGTCCAGCGGGTCGAGCACCGCGACCTCGACGTCGTCGGTGCCGTCGCCCAGCGGGACGGCCACCTGCACCAGGCAGAGCAGCGCCTGGTAGCGGCCCTCGGCCATGAACTCCGTGTCGATGCCGAGCCGCCTGCCGGCCCGAGCTCGCTCCGCCAGCGCGGCGGGGTCTGCCACGGCTACTTCTTCGCCGCCTCGAAGTACGGGTTGTCCCCCGACGCGTGGTCGGTCACGTCGACCACTTGCTTGATCTCCGGGATGTTGTCGCGGATCGCGACCTCGATCCCCTGGTGCAGCGTTACCGTGGCCATCCCGCAGCCCTGGCAGCCGCCGTGGAGCCGAACGTAGGCGACGGGCTCCTCGACCGCGACCAGCTCGGCCCGGCCGCCGTGCGACGCGATCGCTGGGTTGATCTGGTGTTCGACGATCTCCTGCACGCGCTGCGCGAGCGGGCCGGTCAGCTCGACGTCGGCGCCGGCGCCGATCGCGGGCGACACGGGCGCCGGGCGGTTCGGGTTGATGAGCTTGAGGCCGCCCTGAAGCTCGTCGCCCTCCCAGTCGACGGTCGCTCCCGACAGCGCCTCGACGTCGCGCGCGGGCACGACGAGCGCCAGCCCCTCGTGGACCTGCACGGAGTCGTCGAGCGCCGCGGCCGCCTTCGGCTTGAGCGTCATGTTGTACGTGTAGTCGCCGCTGGTCACGCCCGTGACCTCGACCCACATGGCCTGCGCCTCGGGGTCCGGCGTGCCGGCGACGAAGCCCTTCACGCGCTCGAGCGCCTGCTCGGTTATCGCGAGCGTCGGTGTATCGGGTTCGCTCATCGCCGGACCTACGATAACGGGGTGCCGCGTGTCCTGATCATCCTCCCGAGCGCCACCTACCGCGCCCACGACTTCACGCAGGCGGCGGCGAAGCTGGAGGCGGACCTGGTCGTGGCCTCGGACCGCCGCCAGGCGATGTCCGCGTTCCTGGGCGACCGCGCGCTCGTGCTGCCGCTCGACCGGCCCGACGAGGCCGCGCAGCGGGTGGTGGAGCACTCGTCCCGGCTGAAGCTGGACGCGGTCGTGGCGGTCGACGACCAGGGCGTCAAGACCGCCGCGCTGGCCGCGCGGCGGCTGGGCCTGAAGACCAGCGATCCCGACGCGGTCGCGCGCACGCGGGACAAGGCGGCGATGCGCGACGCGTTCGCTGCGGCCGGGGTGCCGCAGCCGGACTTCGCCCGCCTGCCCGCCGGCGGGCCGATCCCCGACGGGATCGGCTACCCCGTCGTCGTCAAGCCGCTCGGGCTGAGCGCCAGCCGCGGCGTGATCCGCGCCGACGACGCCGACCAGGCGGCGCGCGCCGCCGAGCGCATCCGCGCGATCACCGGCGACGCCGGACGAGCCGCTGCTCGTCGAGTCGTTCGTGCCGGGCGACGAGGTCGCGGTCGAGGGCCTGCTGCGCGACGGCGCGTTCGAGCCGCTCGCGATCTTCGACAAGCCCGACCCGCTCGACGGCCCCTACTTCGAGGAGACGATCTACGTCACGCCCGTCGCGCAAGCCGGACGCCGTGATCGCGGCGATCGAGCGCACGGCTGCCGCCGCGGCGGCAGCGCTCGGGCTGACCGAGGGGCCCGTCCACGCCGAGCTGCGCGTCGACGGCGACCGGGTGACGCTGCTCGAGCTCGCCGCCCGGAGCATCGGCGGCCTGTGCTCGCGGGCGCTGCGCTTCGGCGCCGGCGTGTCGCTCGAGGAGGTGATCCTGCGCCACGCGCTCGACCTGCCCGTGGACGACCTCCAGCGGGCCGACCGCGCCTCGGGCGTGATGATGCTGCCGATCCCCCGGCGCGGGGTGCTGCACGAGGTGCGCGGCCAGGAGGAGGCCCGGGCGGTGCCCGGCATCGCCGGGCTCGAGATCTCGATCGCGCGCGGGCGGCCCGTCGAGCCGCTGCCCGAGGGCGACCGCTACCTGGGCTTCCTGTTCGCGCGCGGGCAGACGCCGGAGGACGTCGAGGCCGCGTTGCGCGCCGCGCACGGGCACCTGGAGGTCGACATCGAGGACGACCCCGGCGAACAACCCCCGGCCGAGGTTATTGTCCGCTCGTGAGCCCAACGCGCAGAACAGGCCCGCGCGGCGGCATCGACCTGGGCGGGCACCAAGATCCAGGCGGTCGTCGTGGACGGGAACCACGAGGTCCTGGGCGACGCCCGGCACCCGACGCCCACCTCCGGCGGGCCGGAGGCCGTGGCCGCCGAGCTGGCCGACACGCTCGCCGACGCGGCGGCCGCCGCGGGGGTCGAGCCCTCCGCCCTGTCGGCCGTCGGGGTCGGCTCGCCCGGGTGCGATCGACGCGGAGGCCGGCACGGTCGCCCAGGCGCGCAACCTGCCCGACTGGATCGACCCGTTCCCGCTGGCCGACCGGCTGTCCGACGCGGTCGGGGCGCCGGTGACGATCGACAACGACGTGTCCGTGGCCACCGCCGCCGAGTTCGAGCTGGGCGTGGGCCGCGAGTACTCGTCGCTGCTCGGCGTCTTCTGGGGCACCGGCGTCGGCGGCGGGATCGTGCTGAACGGCGAGCCCTGGGTCGGCCGCGGCGCCGCGGCGGAGATCGGCCACATGGTCGTCAAGATCGGCGGCCGCCGCTGCCCGTGCGGGCGGCGCGGGTGCATGGAGGCCTACGCCGGGCGCGGGTCGATGGAGGCGCGCGCCCGCAAGCTCCACAAGCAGGGCCAGAAGACCGAGCTGTTCAAGATCATGCACAAGCGCGGGCGCGAGCGGCTGACGAGCGGCGTGTGGGCGCGCGCCCTCGACCACGGCGACGACATGGCGCGCGAGATCGTCAGCGAGGCGATCGAGGCGCTCGGCACCGGCGTCGCCTCCGCGGTCAACCTGCTCGACGTCGAGGCGGTCGTGATCGGCGGCGGCCTGGGCGTGCGGATGGGCAAGCCCTACGCGCGCAAGATCGCCCACGCCATGCAGCCGCACCTGTTCGTGGACGATCGCCCGCCCGCGATCGAGGTCGCCGCGCTCGGCGACCTGGGCGGGGCGATCGGGGCGGCGCTGCTGGCGCGCTGATGCGCGTCCTGGCCCTCGTCCACCAGGACGACGCGCCGCCCGGCACGTTCGGCGACGTGGTCCAGGAGCACGGTCACGAGCTCGAGGTGCGCTCGTTCGCGCCGGGCGCGGGCGCGCCGCCCGCCGAGGACGGCCCCGAGGGCTTCGACGCGGTGATGATCTTCGGCGGATCGATGCAGGTCGACCAGGACGATCACCACCCGTGGCTCGCAGGAGGGGCGGTTCCTGGTTCGCGCTCTGATCCAGGGAGACGTGCCGACGCTCGGCATCTGCCTCGGGGCGCAGCTGATCGCGCAGACCGCGGGCGCGGAGGTCGGTCCCGCGGTCGTCCCCGAGGTCGGCTGGCACGAGGTCGAGCTGACGCTCGATGCGCTGGACGACCCCGTGCTGGGCGGGTGCCCGAGGCGGTTCGCCGCCTACCAGGGCCACTCGTACGGCTTCGGGCTGCCGCCGGGCGCGCTGGCGCTGGCGCACGGCCAGGCGGACGCGCTCCAGGCCTACCGGATCGGCGACGCGGTCTGGGGCCTGCAGTTCCATCCCGAGGTGACGCTCGAGATCGTCGACCCGTGGATCGCCGAGCACGCCGAGGACGGCGACATCGACGACGAGGCCGCGCTACGCGAGGAGACGCGGGCGAACATGCCGCGCTGGACCGCGTTCGGCCGGTCCCTGTGCGCGCGCTTCCTGGAGCACGCGTCGCTCTGAGGGGCTACGCGGCGACGCGCGCCGTCTGGGCCGGCAGCGACCAGTAGCCGTCCGGGCCGACCGGCGTCTCGTCCGCGACGCGGGCGAGCTCGGTGCGGGCGTCGACCGGGTCGATGCCCATGATCGTCGCGACCTCGACGGTCGCGAGCGGCACCTCGGCCCAGTCGAGGACCTCGTCGACCGACTTCGGCGTCGCGCGGCGCTCGAGCTCCGGCGCGAGGTTGGCGATCGCGGCCTCGTAGGCCTCGACCGGCTGGAAGCCCGGCAGGTCGATGCGGCGGCCGTCGGGCCCGGTCAGCTCGAGCGACGGGCAGGTGTAGCGGTGCCCGCCGTCGGGCGTCTCCGCGAGCTTGTGCACCTGGGCGATCGACGCGCTCGACGGGCGCCGGGCGACGCGGATGTCCTCGCTCAGCGCCTGCTCGATGGCCGGGTCGGCGCTCCAGCGGGCCAGGTCGCGCGGGTCGATGCCGGCGTCGCGCGCCGCGCGGTCGATCGTCGCGGGCTCGTCGATCAGCTCGCCGGCCATGTCCCGTACGCGCAGCGCGCGGAGGATGCGCGCGCTCGTGGTCGGGCGCGTGCAGGCGGGTCGCCACCACGGCGCGGCAGGCGGGCGCGCGTCGCGATCATGCGCGGCCGCAGGCGCCAGTCGATCGGCATCCCGTACTTCGCCTGCAGCGTCTTGAGCGCGACGCGACTGCTTGTCGGGCGTGAAGCCCTTCGCCTCGTACTCGTCGGGCGAGTCGGAGAGCGCGACCATGCGCGTCTCCCAGTCGAGCCCGGGCCCGTAGAGCCAGCGGAGCCGCCAGAGGGCGGGCTCGGCCGAGAAGGCGAACGGGCAGGCGGGATCGGTGAACTCGCGGACGTGGACCATTGGAAAGGGTCGTGCCCGGTGCCGTTCGTGGCTAACCCGGACACTTACGAAAGGTTAGCGCATAAGCGGACCGGCGTCCGGATTACTCGAAGTCGGCCTGCTCGTGCGGCCCGACGACGGCGACGGCAGGCTCGCCGTCGATGTCGGCGGCGACCGCGCGGACCTGATCGAACGTGACGGCGTCGAGCGCCTCGATCGTGTCCTCGGGCGAGGTGATCTCGCCGTAGGTGACCTTGTTGCCGGCCGCGCGGCGGGCGACGGCGTTGGTCGACTCGAGCGCCAGGACGGTCGAGCCCGGCCGCGTAGGCGCGCGCCCGGTCGACCTCCTCCTCGGTCGGGCCGTCGGTCGCGAGCTCGCGCACGATCTCCTTGATGCGGCCGTAGGCCTCCAGGCACTTGGTCGAGTCGAGGCCCGAGGCCACCTCGAGCGTCGATGAGTCGGCGTGCGTCCAGCCGTAGGCGCGGATCGCGTAGCAGAGCCCGCGCTGCTCGCGGATCTCGTCGAACAGGCGCGATCCCATCGACCCGCCGAGCAGCGTCGAGTAGACGCTCAGCGCCGCGCGGTCGCTCAGGCTGGCGGGGTCGATCTTCGGCTCCCAGGCCAGGCGCAGGTGCGACTGGTTCGTGTCGCGCGCGGTCGCGAGCACGCGCCGCTCGAAGCCGGGGGCCGGGTCCGCCTGGCCGTTCGCGGCGCCGGCCGGGGAAGCGCGAGAACAGCTCGCCGAGCTTGCCCTCGTCGACGTGCGACACGTCGCCGGCCAGGAACGCGCCGCCGCGCTCGGTCGCCCACTGGCGGTCGCGGAAGGCGACGATCCCGTCGCGCGAGAAGGTCCGCAGGTGCTCCTCCGGGCCGAGCACGGGGCGGCCCAGCGGGTGGTCGCCGTAGACCGCCTTGTCGAGCAGCTTGTCGGCCACGCTCGAGGGCTGGTCGTTCGAGCGGTTGATCTCCTGGATCACGACGCCGCGCTCGCGGTCGAGCTCCTCGGCGTCGAGGTGGGCGCGGGCCACGAAGTCGGTCAGCAGGTCGACGGCGTCCATCAGCGCCTCGCCGCGGCAGGTGATGTGGAAGGCGACGAGGTCGTGCGAGGTGTAGGCGTTCAGCTGCGCGCCCAGCCGCTCGGCCGTGTTGTTGACGTCGCGGTAGGTCGCGTACTTCTCGCCGCCCTTGAACACCAGGTGCTCGAGGAAGTGCGCCATGCCGTTCTCCTCGGCGCGCTCCGTGCGCGCGCCCGCGTCGAACGCGACGAGCGCGGTCGCGGCGCGGGTGCCCGGCATGCTCAGGCGGACGAGCGGCAGGCCGGTGTCGAGGGTGGTCTCGGCGATCTCGATCATGGCGTCGAATGTAGCGCCGAGCTGATCGTGGAGCCCGCGGACGCGGACCCCGCCAAGACGCCGCCGGGCACACTTGAAGGTGATGAGAGGAGCCTTCACCCCCCGCGACAAGCCCGAGCGCACCACCGACAAGGCCACCCGGCGCGCCCATCTGGTCCGCATCCGCGCGCTGTTCCGCCCGTACCGCGCGCGGCTGGCGACCGTGCTCGGCCTGATCTTCGTCTCCGCCGGCCTGGGCATGGTCTCCCCGTTCCTCCTGCGCGAGGTGCTCGACCAGGCGATCCCCGAGCGCGACACCGCGCTCCTGACCTGGCTCGTCGCGGGGATGATCGGCGTGGCCGTCGCGACGGGCGTGCTGTCGGTCATCCAGACCTACCTGTCGAACACGGTCGGCCAGAGCGTCATGCACGACCTGCGCACGCGCGTCTACGCGCACCTGCAGAGGCTGTCGCTCGCGTTCTTCACGCGCACGCGCACGGGCGAGGTCCAGTCGCGCATCGCCAACGACATCGGCGGCGTCGACAACGTCGTCACGTCCACCGCTACCTCGATCGTCTCCAACGTCACGACGGTGCTGGCGACCGTGGTCGCGATGTTCCTGCTCGACTGGCGCCTGGCGGTGTTCTCGCTCGCGCTGCTGCCGTTCTTCGTCTGGCTGACCCGCCGCGTCGGCGAGCAGCGCCGCCGCATCGCGACGACCCGCCAGGAGTCGATGGCCGACATGTCGACGCTGGTGGCCGAGTCGCTGTCGGTGTCCGGCATCCTGCTCGGCAAGACGATGGGCCGCTCGCCCGAGCTGGCCGACCGCTTCCGCGGGGAGTCCGAGCGGCTGGCCGACCTCGAGGTCCGCTCGCGCATGACCGGCCGCTGGGTGATGGCGTCGATCCAGACCTCGTTCGCGATCATGCCCGCGCTGGTCTACTGGTTCGCGGGCTGGAGCATCGCCGGCGGCGGCAGGGGCGATCACGATCGGCACGCTGGTCGCGTTCACCACGCTGCAGACGCGGCTGTTCTTCCCGATCGGCCAGCTTCTCTCGGTCGGCGTCGACGTGCAGACGTCGCTCGCGCTCTTCGACCGGGTGTTCGAGTACCTGGACCTGCCGGTCGAGATCGTCGAGCGCGGGGACGCGACCGAGCTGCGCGACGTGAAGGGCGACATCGCCTTCCGCGACGTGTCCTTCCGCTACGACGACGGACTCGCCCTGGACCCTGCGCGACGTGAGCCTGGCGATCCCGGCCGGCACCCGCACGGCGATCGTGGGGGAGACCGGGGCGGGCAAGACCACGCTCGGCTACCTGGTCGCCCGCCTGTACGAGCCGGAGGAGGGCCAGGTCACGATCGACGGCACCGACGTGCGCGACGCCGAGCTTCGCGTCGCTGGCCGCGGCGGTCGGCGTCGTCTCGCAGGAGACCTACCTGTTCCACTCGAGCGTGCGCGACAACCTGCGCTTCGCCCGCCCCGGCGCCACCGACGAGGAGATCGAGGACGCCGCGCGCGCGGCGCGCATCCACGACCTGATCGCCGGCCTGCCCGAGGGCTACGACACCGTCGTCGGCGAGCGCGGCTACCGCTTCAGCGGCGGCGAGAAGCAGCGCATCGCGATCGCCCGCACGATCCTGCGCAACCCGCCCGTGCTGGTCCTCGACGAGGCGACGAGCTCACTCGACACGCGCACGGAGCGCGCGGTGCAGGAGGCGCTCGACCGCCTGGCCGAGGGGCGCACGACGATCGCGATCGCGCACCGGCTGTCGACGGTGCGCGACGCAGACCAGATCGTGGTCGTCGACGGCGGCCGGATCGCCGAGCGCGGCACGCACGACGAGCTGATGGCGGCCGGCGGGCGCTACGCGCAACTGGTCGCGCGCGACGACGAGCCCGCGATCGCCGCCTAGCCTCGCTTCAGCGTTACGTCGGAGACGTTCTGGACGGCGGGCAACTCGCCCTGCTTCTCGCCCTTCACCTGCGTGATGTAGGCGTTCAGGGCCCCGCCCTTCACGGATTCCGACTCCGGCGCCGGGACGTCGAGGTCCTCGACGTCCTC
Organism: uncultured Actinomycetes bacterium; assembly: GCA_963724205.1. Taxonomy (GTDB): domain Bacteria; phylum Actinomycetota; class Thermoleophilia; order Solirubrobacterales; family Thermoleophilaceae; genus CAVRTK01. The sequence goes on from CAVRTK010000001.1 coordinate 1,404,951, forward strand.
GCGCTCCGCCGGGCGCTCGCCCATCAGACGGATCCGTCGCCGAACTGGCTGAGGTCCAGGTTCGATCTGGCTGGTCGGGCTGATCTTGACGCCTTGAACTCGATCTTGGTGAAGTTCAGGCTGCCGCCCTTGACCTCGTCGGACTCGCCCTCGGGGACGTCCAGGTCCTCGACGTGCTCGTCGGCCTGCGGATCGTTCTCGTGCTCGCTCATGGTGGCTCCTCGGTTGCCGTGGCGGATCGCCGCGCGTGGATCTCGACCTTCGCCCCGCTGCCGTGAGAAAGTCAACCGCGTGACGTCGGCTCTCGAACAGGGGTCCGCCGCGATCGACGGCCTGCGAGTCATCCTGCGGACAGCGGGCTACACGAAGGACGCGGTCGCCGCGGCCACCTCGGTCACCGACGCCGTCGCCTCGCCGTCGCTGAGCGCGATCGCCGCCTACGTGCAGACCGACCGCGACGACCCGCTGGCCGTGCTGGCCCGCCTGTTCACGCTCGGCGCGCCCGAGAAGCGCGAGCGCGTCGAGCGGGTGCTGCCCGACCTGGACGTCGACGCGCTCGCCGCCGCGGGCGTGCTCCAGGCGGACGGGGACAACGTCAGCTCCCCGCTCCGGATCGACGAGGTCTACGGGCTGCTCGTGGCCTGGGACCTCGACCGCGAGCGCGACGACTTCGTGGTCGGCGTCAGCCCCTCGACGATGCTGGCGGCGACCCACGCGCCCCGCGCGCGGGCCGGCTCCGCGCTCGACGTCGGCACCGGCACCGGGCTCCACGCGCTGCTGGCCGCCCGTCACTGCGACCGGGTCGTCGCCACCGACTTCAACCCGCGTGCCTGCTGGATGACCGAGCTGAACGCCCGGCTCAACCAGGTCGGCAACATCGAGACCAGGGTCGGGTCGTTCTTCGAGCCGGTCGAGGGCGAGCGCTTCGACCTGGTGGTCGTGAATCCCGCCGTACGTGATCTCGCCGGGCGCGCGGTTCCTGTACCGCGACGGCGGCTTCGAGGGCGACGGCCTGTGCCGCACGATGCTGGCCGAGCTGCCGCGCTTCCTGGAGGACGGCGGCTTCGCCACGCTCCAGTGCAACTGGATCCACGGCGCCGACGAGCGCTGGTTCGCGCCGATCGAGCGCGCCCTGGTGGGCAGCGGCTGCGACGCGGTCATGGCGCGCATCACGCACGGCTGAGCCGCTCGAGTACGCGGCGAGCTGGAACGAGGCCGCACCACATCGGCGACGAGCGCGGCTACCAGCGCGTCCTGCGCGAGTGGGTCGGCCACTTCGAGTCGCACGGCATCGAGCGGATCTCGTCCGCGATGGTGGTGCTGCGCCGGCGGCCCGGCGCGAGGAACTGGCGGCGGGCGGTGTCGCTGGCCCGCCGGCCCGAGACGGTCGACGGCGTCGCGCTGGCCGAGCTGTTCGATACCCAGGACCGGCTCGACGGCCTGGACGACGACGGCCTGCTCGCCACCCACCTGCTCACCCCGCCGGAGCTGCGCGTCGAGCGCTTCGAGCGCCCCGGCGAGGCGCCCGGTGCGTGCTCGACCTGGACACCGCCGTCGGCGTCCGGCGGCCGGTCCCGCCCGCGCTGGCGGACGTCGTGCTGCGGCTCGACGGCACCGCTCCGGTGGCGGAGGTCGACGGCGCCGCGGACGAGCTGGCGGGCCTGCGCGCGCTCGTCAAGCTCGGCTTCGTGACGTTCGCCTGACGCGGCCGACTGGCGCGCGGCGCGCGCCGGGACTACGGTCGGTCCGTGACCCTCCTCGGCGATGTGGCGGCGGCGCCGGTGTTCGCCACGGCGGCGCGCACGTGGACGTGGAGCGACGTCTTCCTGGCCGCGCGCCTCTGGGGCCAGTGGGACGCGGTGCTCGCCGCCACGCGCGACGCCGACGCGCCCGAGCCCGCGGTCAAGCAGGCCGGCCGCGACTGGCGCGTCGCCCGGCGCCTGATCGCGGGCGACGAGCTGAAGGCCTGGCTGGCCGAGCGCCGCCTGACCGTGGCCGACTGGAACGCGTACATCGCGCCGGGCGATCGGGCGAGCGCGACCCGAGCGCCGCGCCGCGCCCCGACGCTGCTGTGGGCCGAGGGAGCCTGCTCGGGCATCTGGGACGCGGTGGCCGACCGGCTCGCGTCCTGCGCCGCGGCCTGGGAGGACGGCGGCAGGCCGGCGGCCCGCCGGCCGCCGCCGCCGGAGTGGTTCGGGCGGATGCCCTCGGCCGCGGACGCCGCGGAGATCGGCATCGACGCCGGGAGCGTTGCCGGCGCGCAGCGAGGAGCTGTGGGCGGCCGAGTCGGCGCTGGCCGCGCTCGCAGCCGCGGTCGCGGCCTCCGAGGCCGCCGGCCGGCGCGGTCGCATCGCACAACGTCGACTGGCTGCGCGTCGACTGCGACTGGCTCGAGGCGGGCGACGAGAACGTCGCGCGCGAGGCCGCCCTGCTCGCGCGCGTCGACGGGCTGGCCCTGGACGAGGTCGCCCGGCGCGCCGGCCTGCCGCTCGAGCCGCGGCGGGTCTACCTCGGCGACGTCGACTCGTCGCTCCAGCCCGCGCTGATGAGCGCCGCGCCCGGCGACCTGGTCGGACCGCACGCGCTGAACGGCGACGGGGCGGAGCGCTGGATCGTCGCGGCCGTCCGCGACAAGGTCGTCCCGTCGCTCGACGACCCCGACATACGCACGCGCGCGGAGGAGGCGGCCGTCGGCGCCGCGATCCGCCGCGCCGCCGACCGAGCACGTGACCTGGCATGAGCGCGACTAGCTCGGCCGGCACCGGCGGCGGCCTGCACGCCGTCCTGCCCGAGATACCGATCTTCGCGCTGATGCCGCCCGAGGTGCGGACGCTCGTCGTCGCCAGCCTGGAGCAGCGTCACGTTCAAGTTCGGCGAGGTCATCGTGCGCGAGGGCGACGACGCCGACGCGTTCTACGTGATCGTCAGCGGGTCGGCCCGCGCGCTCAAGCAGTCCGACGGCGGCGACGAGGTGCCGCTCGACGTCCTGCGCACCGGCGACTCGTTCGGGTTCGTCGAGCTGATCGAGGAGACGCCGCGGGTGGCGACCGTCCGGGCCAGCGAGGCGCTGCACGCCCTGCGACTCGACCGCGCGGTGTTCCGCGCGCTGCTGCGCTCGAACCCGGAGATCCGGCGCTGGTTCGACCTGCCCGTGCGGATGCATCACCTGCGCCACTTCCTGTCGACCGACAGCGCGTTCGCCGGGCTCAGCAACCAGTCGCTGTCGCTCCTGCTCGACGGCCTCGAGGAGGTCACCGTGCCCGAGGGGCAGCTCGTCTTCCGGGAGGGCGATCCCGCGGGCCCCGCGTTCGTGATCCGCAGCGGGCGCGCGCGGGCGTTCAGGCACACGGACGCCGGCGCGCGCGAGGACCGGACCTTCCTGCGCGCGGGCGACGTGTTCGGCGAGGCGTCGCTGTTCACCGGCGGCACGCGCACCGCCAGCGTCGACGCGCTCGACGACCTGACGCTGCTCGCGATCCCGCCCGCGACGTTCAAGCGGCTCCTGGCCGAGGACGCCGACTTCCGCCGCCGCGTCGAGCAGCGCGTGGCGAGCTACGAGTACAAGGCGCGGGCCCGCGTGCCGCTCGACTTCGCGGACGAGATCCTGCCCGCCGCGTCCGGGGTCCACGCCGTCCCGGTGACGGACGCCGAGGCGCGCGCCGCCGACGCGGCCGAGGAGGCGCCCGCGGGCCGGCCGCATCGCCGACGCCACGTTCGCCGGCGCGGGCCGGCGCATCCGCCGCTTCCCGCACCTGTACCAGCTCGACGAGGCCGACTGCGGCGCCGCCTGCCTGGGCATGGTCTGCCGCTTCTTCGGGCGCCAGGTCAGCCTGCCGTACATCCGCGACCTGGCCAACACGGGCGTCGACGGGACCAGCCTGGCCGGCATCGCCCGCGCCGCCGAGGGGGTCGGCCTGGCCGCCCGGACGATCAAGGCGTCGAAGAGCCGGCTCGACGAGCTGCCGCTGCCCGCGATCGTCCACTGGGAGGGCATCCACTGGGTCGTCCTGTGGGACGTCCGCGGCGACAAGGTGAAGGTCGCCGACCCGGCGCTCGGCAACCGCACGCTGCCGCGCTCGGAGCTGGAGGAGCAGTGGTCCGGCTACGCCGCGCTGCTCGCGCCGACGCCCGCGCTGGCCGACGCGCCCGAGGTGCGCGCGGACTTCGGCTGGCTGCGGACGATCTTCCGGCCCCACCGCGGCACGTTCCTGCGCGCGCTCGTCCTGGCCCTGCTGGCCGCGGGGATGCAGTTCATGATCCCGGTGCTGAGCGGCGTCGTCGTCGACGACGTGATCGCCGACCGCGACTACACGCTGCTGACCACGGTCGTGGTGGCGATGGCCGGCGCTGATCGTCCTGATGACGGTCACCCAGATCGTGCAGCGCTACATCCTGAGCCGCGCCGCGGTGAAGATCGACGCGTCGTCGCTCGACTTCCTGACCAGCAAGCTGCTGGCGCTGCCGATGAGCTACTTCAACTCGCGGCGGACCGGCGACATCGAGCGGCGCCTGGCCGGCATGCAGCAGATCCGCACGCTGTTCGTGCAGAACGGCGTGGTCGCGCTGACCGCCGCCACGCAGCTCGTCGTCGGCGGTGATCCTGATGGTCCTCTACTCGCCGCTGCTGACGCTCGTGTGGCTGGCGACCGTGCCGTTCTACTTCGGCCTGCTGCGCTACTCGCAGAAGAAGCTGCGCCCGGTGTTCGACACGCTCGAGGAGTCGTTCGGCCGCTACCAGTCGCGGCAGATCGACGCGATCCGCGGCATCGAGACCGTCAAGGCGCTGGGCGCCGAGCCCGCGCTGCGCAGGCAGCTCGTCGACCAGTTCAGCGGGCTCGCGCGCAAGGTGTTCCGCGGCGACTTCACGATCATGGTCTACGAGGGCTTCGTGCAGTCGGTCGGCGCTGCTGTCGCTGGCGCTGTTCCTGTGGGTCGGCGCGCTCCAGGTGCTGAACGGGTCGCTGTCGATCGGCGAGCTGGTCGCGTTCAACGCGCTCGTCGTGCTGGCCAACGCGCCGCTCCAGATCCTGCTGTCGATGTGGGACCAGCTCCAGATCTCGCACGTGCTGCTGGGCCGGATGAACGACATCTTCGAGCAGGAGCCCGAGCAGGGCGCGGACCACTCGCACCTGCGCACGGTCACGACGCTCGAGGGCCGGATCCGGCTGGAGCGCATGGGCTTCCGCTACGGCGGCCCGGGGTCGCCGGCGATCCTCGAGGACCTCTCCGTCGACATCGAGCCGGGCACCACGGTCGCGATCGTCGGGCGCAGCGGCTCCGGCAAGACGACGCTGATCAAGTGCCTCGCCGGGCTGCTCGAGCCGACCGAGGGGCGCGATCCTCTACGACGAGCTCGACATGACCACGCTCGAGTACGCGACGCTGCGCAAGCAGATCGGGTTCGTGCTCCAGGAGAGCTACCTGTTCGACGACACGATCGCCGCGAACATCGCGTTCGGCGACGATCAGCCGGACATGGAGCGCGTGCGCTGGGCCGCGCGCACGGCCAACGCCCAGGAGTTCGTCGAGCGGCTGCCGCTCGGCTACGAGACCCGCATCGGCGAGTCGGGGCTGCGCGTGTCGGGCGGCCAGGCGCAGCGCATCGCGATCGCGCGCGCCGTCTACAACCGCCCGCCGGTGCTGCTGCTGGACGAGGCGACGAGCTCGCTCGACACCGAGTCCGAGCGCGCGGTCAAGCAGAACATGGACGAGCTGCTGCTGGGCCGCACGTCGTTCGTGATCGCCCACCGGCTGTCGACGATCCGCGACGCGGACACGATCCTCGTCCTCGAGCGCGGCCGGCTGGTCGAGCAGGGGACCCACGACGAGCTGATGGGCCGGCAGGGGCTCTACTACTACCTGTCGTCGCAGCAACTGGAGCTTTGACCCGCGCCGGCTTGGCAAGATCCAGCCGGTGAAGCGCTTTCTCTCGATCCTCATCGCCGGCCTCGTCGCCGTGCCCGCTGCTCACGCAGCCACTCCGATCCCCGATCCCGACCGCACGCAGGGGATCCCCGAGTTCGACGGCGCGCGCCGTCACTCCGCGGCCGATCACCGCGCCGCTGCCGCCGCGTCACCCGCACATGGCGCCCAACGAGCGCTCGAACCTCCACGTCGACGCCTACCAGACCGACACCAACGTCCTGACCGGCCCGCTGGGCAAGGACCCGACCTCGTTCTCGACGTTCTACAGCGCGGACTGCGCGTCGGTGACGTTCGACTCCAAGGGCCGGATCGTGACCGTGTGCGTCGGCCTCGGCGGCCCGACGCTGAAGCTGCTCGACGCGAAGACGCTCGACGAGATCGACTCGTTCGCCGCTGCCGCCGCGCCAGCCGGGCGCGCCCGGAGGCAACGTGTTCCAGGACTTCGCGGGCGGCGGCTACTTCTACCTCGACGACGCCGACCGGGCGATCATCCCGACGACCACCCGGCACCTGTTCGTCGTGAAGGCCGGCGACGACGGATTCACGCAGGAGAAGGACATCGACCTGACCGGCTTCGGTGCCGAGCGGCGACAAGATCATCTCCGCGCTGCCCGACTGGGCCGGGCTCGTCTGGTTCGCGTCGATCGACGGCGTCGTCGGGACCGTCGACCTGGCCAGCGGCGTGGTCAAGTCGATCGACACCAAGGAGCACAACGGCAACTCGTTCGCGGTCGACGACGAGGGCGGCGTCTACATCGTCACGAACTCGGCGCTCTACCGGTTCGAGAAGGGCGCCGACGGAACCCCGCAGGTAGATCTGGCGCGAGGCCTACGACAACATCGGCCAGCAGAAGCCCGGGCAGGCGCAGGCGGGCTCCGGCACGACGCCGACGATGATGGACGGCGGGCTGGTCGCGATCACCGACAACGCCGACCCGATGAACGTCGTGGTCTACAAGCGCGGGCGCACGGTCAGCGGGCCGCGGCAGGTGTGCAAGCAGCCGGTGTTCCAGCCCGGCGCCGGGCTCGACCGACAACTCGCTGATCGTCGCGGGCCGGTCGATCGTCGTCGAGAACAACTACGGCTACACGGGGCCGGACTCCGTGCAGGGCGAGAAGACGACCTCGCCGGGGGTCGAGCGGATCGACCTGGACGCGGACGGCGAGGGCTGCCGCACCGTCTGGCACAGCGACGAGACCTCGCCGTCGGTGGTGCCCAAGCTGTCGCTCGGCAGCGGGCGTCGTCTACCTCTACACGAACCCGCCGAACCAGGCGAACGGCGGCGACGGCTGGTACCTGACCGGGCATCGACTTCCGGACGGGCCGCACACTGTTCCGCCGGCTGACGGGCGAGGGGCTCGGCTTCAACAACAACTACGCGCCGGTGACGATCGGCCCCGACGGGACCGCCTACATCGGGACGCTCGGCGGCCTGGTCGGCGTGCGCGACGCCACCCCGCCGCCGCAGGGCCTCGCGCCGACGAACGTGAGGATGGACAGCCGCGTCAACGGGCCTCGGCCGAAGCTGTCGCTGAAGGTCAAGCGGCTGCGGCGCTCGCGCGTGCGGGTCACGGTGAGCGGGAGCGGACCGCCGCTTCGTGATGCGGGCCGACTTCAAGCTCGGCAACCGCCGGACAGGGAGCCGACAAGCGGGCGCCGTTCACGCGCGTCATCCGCATCGCCTCGACCCGGAAGCAGACGATCCGGGCGATCGTGCGGATGGACGACGGCTCGCGGGCGATCCTCAAGCGCACGCTCCGTCCGCGGCGCAGGTAACGTCGAGCGCAGATTGCGCCGCACGAAGATCGTCGCCACCATCGGTCCCGCCTCCCGCGAGCCAGAGACGCTCGTGGCGATGATCGAGGCCGGGATGGACGTCGCGCGGCTGAACTTCTCGCACGGCACCCGCCGCGAGCACGCCGAGACGATCGAGCGCATCCGCAACGCCGCCGGCCGCGTCGGGCGCCAGGTCGCCGTCCTCCAGGACCTGCCCGGGCCGAAGATGCGCATCGGGCCCCTGCGCGAGGGCGTCGCCGACCTGGGCCACGGCGACAAGGTCACGTTCGTCTGCGGCAGCGACGAGGAGGGCGACCGCGCACGCGATGACGATCTCCTGGGCCGGCCTGTCCGAAGCCATCCACGAGGACGAGGAGATCTTCCTGGCCGACGGCGCCGTCCGCCTGCGGGTCGAGTCGATCAGCGACGGGGAGTTCGTCGGCGTCGTGGAGTCCCCCGGCACGGTGGCGTCGCGCCAGGGAGTGAACGTGCCGGGCGAGCTGGTCGACCTGCCGAGCGTGCCCGAGGAGGACCTCGACCTGCTGACGTTCGGCGAGTCGATCGGCGTGGACATGGTCGCGCTGTCGTTCGTGCGCCGCCCGAGCGACATCGAGCAGGTGCGCGAGCGCACGCGCCTCCCGCTGATCGCGAAGATGGAGAAGCCGCAGGCGGTCGAGCGCGCCGAGGAGATCGTGCGCGCGGCCGACTGCGTGATGGTGGCCCGCGGCGACCTGGGCGTGGAGCTGCCGCTGTCCGATGTGCCGATCGTGCAGAAGCGGGTGATCGCGCTCGCGGGGCAGTTCGCGCGGCCGTCGATCACCGCCACGCAGATGCTCGACTCGATGGTCGGCTCCCCGCGCCCGACGCGCGCCGAGGTGACCGACGTCGCCAACGCGATCCTCGACGGCACCGACGCGGTGATGCTCTCCCAGGAGACGGCGGTCGGCCAGTACCCGGTCGAGGCGATCGCGACGATGGCGCGCATCGCCGAGCGCATCGAGACGATCGCCCCATACGAGGACTGGAACGAGAAGCGCGTCCAGCGCGACGAGCGCGACCCCGCGTACACGATCGCCTACAACGCCTGCGCGGCCGTGCGCCAGCTCGGGCTGGCGGCGCTGGTCGTCCCGACGCTGTCGGGACGCTCGGCGCGGCTGATCTCCGCGCACCGGCCCGAGGTGCCGATCTACGCGCTGTCGCCCGGCCGCGAGACCGTGCGTCGCTGCAACCTGATGTGGGGTGTGACCGCCGCCTCGATCCGCCGCCACGAGAAGACCGAGGAGCTGATCGCGGAGTCGGCCCGGCGGGCGGCTGACCTGGGCTGGGTGAAGAAGGGCGACCGTGTCGGCATCACGGCGGGGCTGCCGAGCGGCAAGCCGGGGACGACGTCGCTGCTGCAGGTGCAGGAGATCTGATGCGGCGGGTCGGCGCGGTGGTCGCGCTGTGCGCGGTCGCCGCGGGCTGGCTCGCGGCCGAGGCGCCGGCCCAGGAGGCGAAGCCATACCCGTGGGACCGGCGCGCGGAGTCGGCGGCCAGGTTCGCGCAGGCTCGTGACGGGCGGGTGGACTGGGCCGTCGTGTCGCCCGACGGCCGCGTGCGCGGGATCGGGCATCCACGCCCGGCACCGGTCGGCCAGCGTCGTCAAGGCGATGCTGCTGGTCGCCTACCTGAACCACGGCGACGTGCCCAAGCGCCGGCTGCGGCGCGCGCGACAAGGCGCTGCTGCGGCCGATGATCACCCGCTCCGACAACGACGCGGCCACGCGCGTGCGCAACATCGTCGGCAACGCGGGGCTGGCGCGGCTGGCCCGGCGCGTGCGGATGAAGGACTTCGCGACGTCGCCGTCGTGGGGCAGCACGCAGATCTCGCCCTACGACCAGACCCGCTTCTTCTACCGGCTCGACTCGTACGTCCCTCGTCGCCACCGCGGCTACGCGCGGGCGCTGCTGGCGAACGTGATCGGCTCGCAGCGCTGGGGCATCCCGCCGGCAGCTGCCGGACGGCTGGCGGATCTACTTCAAGGGCGGCTGGCTGCCGCCGCGCGTGGTGAACCAGGTCGGGCTGCTCGAGCGCGGCAACAAGCACATCGCGATCGCGGTCTTCACCGACGGCGACCCGTCGTTCGGCTACGGGCAGAAGACGATCCAGGGCGTCGCGCAGCGGCTGCTGCTGCGGCTCGACCAGTACGAGCAGTAGGCGCGCGCTAGGCGTGCGTCCCGCGGTGGCGCTCGCGGTACGCGCGCGCCTTGCTGCGGTTGCCGCAGACCTCCATCGAGCACCAGGTCGCCGAGCGGTTCTTCGACCAGTCGTAGAACGCCCAGCCGCAGTCGGTGTCGGGGCAGCCCTTGAAGCGCTCCCAGGTGCCGTCGCACTGCGCGCGCTCGACGATCGCCAGCAGGCGGCCGATCGCGCCGTCGACCCCGCCGCGCATCGGGACGAGTTGCGCGTCGCCGTCGCCGGCGTCGAAGCGCACGAGCAGCTCGGCGGTCTTGGCGGCGGCGTTCAGCTTGTCGACCGCGGCCCGGTCCAGGTCGCCGCCGTTGTTGGCGATCAGCAGGTTGCGCAGGGCTTCGCGCACCCAGACGGCCTGGTCGAGGTCGGCCTGCCCGAGCGAGCTGCCGCCCTCCATCAGCTCGTAGTGGACGAGCCAGCGCTCGAGCGCCGCCGGGTCGGACCAGTCGTCGGTCTCGTCCTCCAGGTCGTGCGTGTTGACGAAGCCCTGCACCAGCGCCAGGTCGCCCGGGGCGGGCTTGCGCGTGTCTCCGAGGCGTAGCGGCGGGACCTCCGCCGGGTGTTTGCCCATGCAACCAGCATAACGCCGATGCAAGTGATCGTCTACTACCTCACATAAGCGATTCTCACGGCGTTTCTTCTTGTAAAGGCCCTTTGGTGGTTATATAATCACCGGTATGAAGCGAATGGTGGTTAGGGCGAACACGAGGAGGCGCTGATGTATTCGATGCTCGAACAGGAACTGAGCCGACAGGCGGAGATCGAGGTGCGCCGGACCGCGATCGCCCGCGAGCAGCTGCGCGCGCTCGACGCCCGCGGGGCCGCCGGGGCCGTGCCGGACGTCGACGTGTCGATCCGGGTGGCCGAGAGCGGGGACGTGCCCGAGCTCATGCGCCTCGCGGAGCTCGACTCGCGGCCGCTTCCGGCCGGCGAGCTGCTGATCGCCGAGGCGGCCGGGCGCATCCGCGCCGCCGTCGCGATCGACAGCCGGCAGTCGATCGCGGACCCGTTCGTGGCGACCGCCGAGCTGGTGGCGCTGCTGAGGCTCCGCGCCGATCAGATGCGGCGCGAGCTCCGTTCCCGCGACCGCCGCGGACTCCTGAGCATGCTCCACCTGCGGCCGGGCCGGGCCTGATGGCCGCCGGCAGCGGCGGGCGCTCGCTCGCTCCCGTCCCGACCATGAAAAAGCTCCAACGAGTCGGAGCGGCACGCTCGTCGGAGCTTTGACCGTCGCCTGGCAATGAGAAAGCTCCGACGAGGGCCCGTGGCGGCTTCGTTGGAGCTTTTCCTCTGAGCGGCAGGCTTCACCAGTCGTCCGAGCGCGGCGATCGACGCGCCCGCTTGCGCTCGCCCGCCCGGCGCTTGGCGTCCAGCCGCCGCTCCTTCGCGGCCCGCGAGGGACGGGTGGGCTTGCGCTTGCGCTGCACCTGCAGCGCGTGGGCCAGCCGCGACCGCAGGCGCTCGAGGGCCAGCTCGCGGTTGCGCGTCTGCGACCGCGTGTCCTGGGCCACCGCGACGATGCGCGGGCCGCAGCGCGCCATCACCCGGCGCTTCTGCTCCTCGGTGAGCGCGTCGGTGGCGGCGACGTCGAGCACGGCCTCGACCCGCGAGGCGGTCACGTTCGCGTGCTGGCCGCCGGGCCCCGACGACCGGCTGGTCCGCATCTCGATCTGAGACAGCGGCAACGCCACGCCGCGGCTGATGCGCATAGGGTCCTCCATCGTGGAGCGCAGCATGCCCGACCCGGAGCGCGTTGGCGGCCTGGCCTGGACGCGCCGGACGAAGGGCGCGCTGACGCGGGCCGAGCAGGGACGCCTGCTCGTGGCCATCGCGCGCGGGCAGGCGGAGAACACGGTCGGCCAGATCAGGCTGCGGCTCGGCCGCGCGCCGCGAGGCGCCCGCGAGATGCCCGAGCCGCCCGACTCCCCGTTTGCCCGCGACGCGCAGGAGGCCTGCGACGATCAGCCGCCCGCGATCCGGGCGCACGGCTACCGGACCTGGGCGCTCGGCTGGGCGCTCGCCGCGCTCGACGGGCACTCGGCGAAGCTCGACCCCGAGGCCTGGTGGTGCGCGGCGCTCCTCCACGACCACGGAGTGGCCGAGACCGTCGACGGCGAGGACTTCACGGTGCGGAGCGCCGAGGTCGCGATCGCCTGCGCGGACCGCCACGGCCGCGACGACTCGTTCTGGATCGGCGACGGCATCACGGCTCACGCGACGCCCGGCGCATCGGTGGAGCGCGACGGCGCGATCGGCGTCTACGTCCAGGCCGGCGCGATGCTCGACCTGGGCGGCCTGCGGCTGTGGGACGCGTCGCCCGAGCTGCTCTCCCGGCTGGAGCGCTGGGAGCCCGGCGACATGGTCGGGTACGTGAAGGCGGAGGCGCGAGCCGTGCCCAGGGGCCGGTTCGCCCTGCTCAAGCGCTGCGGCATGGTCCCCGCCATGCGCTTTGGCGCGCTCCGCAAGTAGATAGGGTCCGCGCCCGTGCCGCCGACCTATCGTGAGCGCCTTCGGCTCGAGGGCTGGTGGCTGTTCGCATGCGGCGCCGTCGGGTCCGGCGCTGCTGCTGGCCACGACCGAGGAGTCCCGGCGCTGGCCGCTGAACACCGCCGCCCAGTGCGCAGTCGCCGGCGGGATCGCGGTTGGCCTCGGCCGCCGGGGGACCCGCAAGGCGATCGCGGACGCGTCCGAGCACGACGCCGACGACCTCGGCAGCGGCGAGCCGACGCCGCTCTGGATGCACCCGCTGATCGTCGCCGGCCTGGCGCTCGGCTTCCGCGGGCTCAGCGAGCTGGACGCGCCGGGTGCTGACCTGGCCGGCTGGGACGCGTCGCTGCGGATCACGGTCGGGTCGGCGCTGGTCGGCCTGACCCAGGCGGTCGTGCTGGAACGCCAGGTGGCGGCCGCCGAGCGGGCGAACGGCCGCACCTACTACCGCTACAAGGGCTCGCAGGGGATGCGCACCGTGCTGGCCGCCCTGCGCCGCGGCTGAGCGAGCCCTACAGCTTCCGCGCGAACGTGATCCCGTCGGCGACGGCGACCATCGCCACCTCGACGCGCGGGTCGCCGGCCAGCCGGTCGTTCAGCGCCTTCATCGTCACGGTGCCCTCGTCGTCGGCCTCCGGGTCGACCACCAGCCCGCCGCGCAGCACGTTGTCGAGGGCGATGATCCCGCCGACGCGCATCCGCGGCAGCAGCTCCTCGAAGTAGTCCGGGTAGCCGGTCTTGTCCGCGTCGACGAACGCGAAGTCGATCCCGGCGTCGCCCGGCAGCGCGCGCAGGGTCTCGAGCGCCGGCCCGACCCGGACGTCCGCCACGGACCCGACTCCCGCCCGGTCCAGGGCCCGGCTGGCGACCGCCGCGCGCTCCGGGTCGAGCTCGCAGCAGATCAGCCGCCCACCCGGCGCGAGGCCGCGCGCGATGCAGATCGCGCCGTAGCCGGTGAACGTGCCCACCTCGACGGCCAGCTTGGCGTTCATCGCCCCTACGAGCACCGTGAACAGCGCGCCCTGCTCGGGCGACATCTGCATGACGGCGACGTCACCGAGCTCCTCGGTCTCACGCTCGACGGCAAGCAGCGCGTCGTCGCGGGGCGACGAGTGCTCCACCAGGTAGCGGTGCAGATCGCCCGACATCGGCAGATATTTCTCGATCACTCTGGGCCGGACAGTAGCCTGCACGCCGAATGCTCCGCCCCGTGATCACAGTGGCCGCCTTCGCGCTGGCGGTGTACGCCGTGGGGTGCGGGGACGACGGTGGGGCATCGCCCGCCGATTCGGTGCGCGCGTACAACGACGCGGTGGCCGACGGTGACGGCGACAAGGCCTGCGATCAGCTCACCGAGGCCGCTCAGGAAGAGCTCCAGCAGGCGACCCAGGGCCGCGCCCGCGGGTCGTGCAAGCAGGTGATCGAGCTGCTCGCCGCCTTCTACGACGACGCGACCAAGGAGAAGCTGCGCGACGCGAAGGTCGCGTCCTCCGCGCAGGGGGACCGCGGCAGTGCGCGCTTCTCCGCCCCGTCGGGCCTCGGCGGCCCGCCGCGCGAGCAGACCTACGAGCTCGAGCGCGAGGGCGAGGAGTGGAAGATCACATCCCTGGGTCTGAGCGGCCCCGATCCGGGCATCCCGTCGCCGTGAGAGTCCTCGTCACAGGAGCCAGCGGCTTCGTCGGCCGCATGACCTGCGCGGAGCTGCGCAGCCGCGACCACCAGGTCGGCGCGCTCGTGCGCCGGCCCGGATCGGAGCCCGCGGGCACGCGCGCGCACGAGGGCGACATCACCGACGCCGCGTCGGTCACCCGCGCGATCGACTCGGCCCAGCCCGACGCGATCCTCCACCTGGCCGCCGAGACCGCCGCCACCAAGGACGCCGCCCGCATCGAGCAGGTGAACGTCGAGGGCACGCGCAACGTCGTCGAGGCATCGGTCACCGCGGGCGTCGAGCGCTTCGTCTTCTGCTCCACGGTCGTCACCGGCAACGCGCACGGCGAGACCCTGACCGAGGACTCGACGCTGCCGGTCGACACCGTCTACGGCCGCTCCAAGCAGAAGGGCGAGGAGATCGTCCGCCAGTCGGGCCTGCGCCACTCGATCATCCGCCCGGGCCACGTGTACGGCGCCGGAGGCTGGTACGAGGAGGAGTTCGTCAAGCGCCTGCAGCAGCCGGGCCGGTTCGCCGTGGTCGGCAAGGGCGACAACTGGTGGGACGTCGTTCGCGTCGAGGACGTGGCGGCGGCACTGGTCCTCGCGGTCGAGAAGGCGGGCGACGGCACGCGTCTACCACGTGGCCGACGACACCCCGATCACCTACTACGACTTCGTGGCGCTCACCGCCGAGGCGCTCGGGCTGGGCAAGCCGCGGCGCCTGCCGGTGGCCGCGGCCAGGCTCGTCGCCGGCGGCGATCCGGTCAAGGCCGTCGTCCGATCGGCCAAGACCAGCAACGACCGGATCAAGCGCGAGCTGTCCTGGGTGCCGCGCTATCCGAGCGCGCGGACGGGCGTCCCGGACGCCGTCAACCGGATCACCGGCGGCGTCAGCACCGCGGCCACTTGATGATCCGCTAACGACTCAGAGGAGAATGACGAGCAGCGATGCTCGTCCTCGTCGCCTTCGCATTCCTGTCGGGTGCCGTCACGGCGATCACGCCGTGCGTCCTGCCGATCCTGCCCGCGCTCCTGTCGGCGAGCGCGACAGGCGGGCGCCGCCGCGTGATCGGCGTCGTCGCCGGCATCGCGACGACGCACACGATCGCGATCGTGGGGCTGGCGTCGCTGGCCGGGAAGGCCGGGGTGGCCGACGAGGGCCTGCGCACCGCGGCGATCGTGGTGCTGGCCGCGTTCGGGCTGGCGCTGCTCCTGCCGAGCGTCGCCGCCCGCATCGAGGCGCCGCTGTCGCGCCTGGCCCGCTTCGGCCCGAAGGACCGGGGCGACGGGTTCTGGAGCGGGATCGCCGTCGGCGGCGCTCTCGGATTCGTCTACGCCCCCTGCGCCACGCCGATCCTGGCGGCGGTCATCTCGGTCGGGGCGACCCAGGGCGCGTCGCCGCGGCTGGTCGCGGTGGCGCTCGCATTCGCGCTCGGGTCGGCGGTCGTCCTGTTCGCGCTCGCGTTCGGCGGTCGCCGGGTGGCCGACGCGATCCGTCGCGCCGGGCGCGGCCCCGCGCTCCAGCGCGTGCTGGGCGTCGTGATGGTCGTGACCGCGGTCGCGATGGCGACCGACGCCGACCTGCGCTTCCAGTCGACTCTGGCCGACCACCTTCCGAGCTGGGCCGTCACCCCGACCCAGGGGCTCGAGCGCTCGAACAGCGTCCAGGACCAGCTCGCGAGCCTGCGCGACGGCAAGCGCTCGCGCTTCGACACGAAGAAGATGGCCGGCGAGGCCCTGCCCGACCTGGGCGCCGCGCCCGACTTCACCGGCAACGAGCGCTGGTTCAACACCGCCGACGGGCGGCCGCTGTCCCTGAGCGAGCTGCGCGGCAAGGTCGTGCTGGTCGACTTCTGGACCTACACGTGCATCAACTGCGTCCGCACGCTGCCCTACCTCAAGGCGTGGCACCGCAAGTACGCGCGCGACGGCCTGGTGATCGTCGGCGTCCACACGCCGGAGTTCACGTTCGAGCGCGACGCGGACAACGTCGGCTCCGCGATCAAGCGCGAGGGCCTGCGCTACCCCGTGGCGCAGGACAACGGCTACAACACGTGGGAGGCGTACGGCAACCAGTACTGGCCGGCCAAGTACCTGATCGACGCCCGTGGCCACGTCCGCTACACGCACTTCGGCGAGGGCGACTACGACGTGACCGAGCGCAACATCCGCGCGCTGCTCGCCGACGCCGGCCGGACCGACCTCGGCGGCGCCGCCCAGGCGACCGCGCAGGTGCCCTCCGACCTGGCCACGCCGGAGACCTACCTGGGCGCCGAGAAGGCCGAGCGGTTCCTGCCCGTGCCGCCGCTGTTGGGCACCCACCGCTACGACGCCGGCCGCGTGGCGCTGCCCGAGAGCTACTTCGCGCTCGAGGGCCAGTGGACCGTCGACGCGGAGAGCGCGACCGCGGGGAGAGGCGCGGCGATCCATGCGAGCGTCGCAGGCAAGCGCGTGTTCCTCGTCATGTCGTCGCGGGGCGACCGCCCGCGCAAGGTCCGCGTCCTGGTCGACGGGCGCCTGCACAGGACCGTCACCGTCGAGCGCCAGCGGCTCTACACGCTCGTCTCCCTGCCGAGGACGAGCCGGCAGGTGCCGCTCGAGCTGCGGTTCGACCCCGGTGTCGCCGGTTACGCCTTCACGTTCGGCTAGCGCTCTGGCGCGCCGGGCCCGGGCGGGTTAGCGTGGGCCGACCGTGATCAGGCGACTCCCCGCACTCGCGATCGTCCTTGCCCTCCTGGCGTCCGCCGCGCCGGCGTCGGCCGGGACGGGCGCCGGCGACTGGATAAAGGCCGGCAAGTCGACGATGCCGATCAACTACTACCAGGGGATCACCCACGACACCGGCGGCAAGGTGTACTTCGACGGCGTCTACTCCGGCCTCTACCGCACCGACACGAAGCTGAAGGAAGAGGCCCGCAACGACGACGTGATCGACCCGGGCGCGAAGCAGAACCCCGGCTTCAACCACATCGGCGACATCACGTGGGACAAGGCGGAGGGCGGCCGGATCATCCTGCCGCTCGAGTGCTACAACCCGACGCAGAACCCGGCCAACACGTGCGGGATCGGCGGCTTCGGCGTGGCCGACCCCGACACGCTGACCTGGAAGTACTGGGTCAAGCTCGACCCCGCCGACATCCCCAAGGCGATGTGGGCGGAGACGTCGCCCGACGGCAAGCTGATCTGGACCTCGAGCGGGCAGGACCTCCTGGCCTACGACGCCGCCGACGTCAACCTGGCGAACGCTCAGCCGCCGTCGGCCGACGCCCCCGCGATCAGGCCGTCCCGGCGCCTGGTCGGCGCGGTGCCCGCGCACGGAATCACCGGCGCGGTGTTCGTCGGGCCGCGGCTGTTCCTCGCCGGCCAGGACGGCGCCCGCTTCCAGGTCAGCTCGGTCGACCTGGCCACGGGCACGAGCCGGCCGGAGATCCAGGAGACGATCAACGGCGAGTCCGAGGGGCTCGACACCTTCACCGGCCTCGGCGGGACGTTCCACTGGATGGTGATGCCTGCCTCGCGGACCGGCCCGCCGACGTTCGCATCGGACAAGGGCACGCTGCTCCACTACAAGTCGCGGCCGACGAAGCTCGACGTCACCGTCACGCCCCGCCGGGTCAAGCCGGGACGGCGGACGCGCTTCTCGTTCCGGGTGGTCGACGACAACGCTGACCCGGTCAAGGGCGCGACCGTGACCTTCGCGGGCGGGCGCGCGCGCACGAACTCGCGCGGGCGGGCGAACATCACGCGGACCCTGTCGAAGACCGGCGCGTTCTCCGCGGTGGCCCGGAAAAGCGGTCTGAAGTCCGCTAGAGCCATCGTACGTTCGTCCAGATAGGCTTCAGGACTCTCAAGAGTCCTACTACCGCCCGGGGCCGATCGCATTTACGATGATTCTCCCGGGCAGGTTCCTAATGGCGTGCGGCACGGAAAGCCGTAGCCACGGCAGGCAGGGGAGGTTCCCGTACCGGGACAGGACTTGCGTACCCCGCAGGGGCGGGGACAAATGAACACAGACCACGGATTTGGGAACGAGGAGCTCGTTCTGTACGAGCGGCTCCTAGGCGCTAGGGACAGCGCGGTCACTGTCGTCGACTCTCGACGGCCTGCTCGCCCCATCCTCTGGGTCAACTCCGCGTTCGAGGAGCTGACGGGCTGGTCGTCCGACGAGCTCGTGGGGCGCGACTGCCGGTTCTTCCTGCACGAGGAGGACCCTGCGGCCGCGCGCGGCCTGTCCGAGGCGCTCGAGTACGGCCGGGCCTGGCAGGGGGCGATACCGGCCCGCCGGCGCGACGGGCAATCGTGGGTGGACGAGGTGTCGCTGACGCCGCTGCGCGACCGCGGCGGCGAGCTCCTGCACTGCGTGATGGTCCACGACGACGTCACGGACCTGGTCGCGCCGCCCGACCGAGCGCCCGGCGGCCGCCGAGGCATCGAACGGCATGAAGCGCCGAGTCGAGATCACGGGCTCGCTGGCCCGGAGCGTCCTCGACTCGCTCGACGAGGGCGTGGTCCTGTTCGGCGCGCGCGGGGAGATCGTCGACTGCAACGACTCCGCGCTGCGCATCTTCGGCCTGCGGGCCCGCGACGTGATCGGCCGCGACTTCCAGTCCCTCGGGCTGACCTTCTACTTCGACGACGGCACGCGGGTGACCGCCGAGAACGGCCCGGAGCGCCAGACGCTCGCCAGCGGCGACCCCGCACGCGACGTGCTGCTGCGCTGGGACGCGGACGACGGCGAGCAGCGCTGGCTGCTCGTCAACTACACGCCGCTCGCGGAGACCGACGGGCCCGGCGTGGTGGTGGCGTCGGTCACCGACATCACCGAGCGCCGCCGGGCCGAGCAGCAGGTGGCCTTCCTGGCCTACCACGACCCGCTCACCGAGCTGCCCAACCGGACGCTGCTGGCCGAGCACCTGGAGCAGGGCCTGGCCCGCGCCCGGCGCTACGGCCGCTCGGTGGCGCTGCTGTACATCGACCTCGACGGGTTCAAGCTCGTCAACGACTCCTTCGGCCACGCCGCGGGCGACGAGCTGTTGTCGCGGATCGCCGCCCGGCTGCGCGAGGGCACCCGCTCGGCGGACCTGCTCGCGCGCCAGGGCGGGGACGAGTTCCTGCTGCTGCTCACCGACATCGAGGGCGACGTGCAGGCGGTCGCCGAGCGCGCCGCCCAGACGATCCGCGTGGCGCTCGAGGCCCCGTTCGTGCTGCGCGGCGCGGAAGTGCAGATGGGGGCGAGCGTCGGCATCGGCATCTTCCCGCGCGACGCGCAGAGCGCTCGCGGCCTCCTCCAGTTCGCCGACCAGTCGATGTACCGCGCCAAGGGCCCGAGCCGGCGGCAGCCGGTCCACCGCGAGTCGGACCCGCTCGAGCGCCTGGCGATGACCACGCGGCTGCGCAACGCGCTGGCCGCGGGCGAGTTCATCCTCCACTGGCAGCCGGTGTTCTCGCTGGCCGACGGACGGCTCGCGTCGATCGAGGCGCTGCTGCGCTGGCAGGACCCGGAGCGCGGGCTGATCGCCGCCGGGGAGTTCATCCCGATGGCCGAGCAGATGGGGCTGACCGAGCGGATCGACTCGTGGGTGGTCGACGCGATCGCCCGGCAGGCGCGCACCTGGCAGGCCGAGGGGCTCGACCCGCGCATGTCGTTCAACCTCTCCGGGCGCGACCTGCGCCAGCCGGCGCTGCTGGCGTCGGTCGCCGAGAAGCTCTCGGCGGGCGACCTCGACCCGGCCAGCTTCACGGTCGAGGTCAGCGAGGCGAGCGCCGTGGAGGAGGGCGGGCGCCTGGACGCCGCACTGCGCGAGCTGCACGAGGCCGGCCTGGGGATCGCCATCGATCGCTTCAACTCAGGGCTCTCCTCGCTCAGGCGGATGCGCGACCTTCCGCTCGCCGCGCTCAAGATCGACCAGGCGTGCGTCGCGGCGGCGGCCGAGGACGAGGCGGCGGCATCGCTGGTCACGGGCATCATCGGGTTCGCCTCGGCGCTCGGGGTGACGGCGATCGCCGAGGGAGTGGAGACCGAGGCCCAGCGGCGGTTCCTGGTCGACCACGGCTGCCCCAGCGCCCAGGGATTCCACCTGGGACGGCCTGCCGGCACCGCCGAGACCACCGCGCTGCTTCACCGCGAGCACGAAGCCGCATCCTGATTCCCATCGGGGTTACGGGCGTTCTTTAAAGGGTCGCGCCGCGTCCATCTGACGCGTCCGCTACGGTCTTCGACCTGAACTGAGCACCTAGCTGAACCGTCCGAGCGCTCCGACGCCCGGACGGCCGGGGGACCCACCAGTACTGGGGCGAATCGCCGCAAGGCGTAGCGCGACTCTTCCGCGCGAGCCCGTCAGCTAACCCCGGAAGCCTTGATGAAGAGAGGTTCCGTGAACAACGCAACGATCCGGCGCGCCCGCAGATGTGCGGTCAGCGCAGGGCTGATCGCAATGCTGCTGCCGAGCGCCGCCCAGGCCCGCTTCGGCGATGACACCCTTCAGGTCGGCGACCGGGGCCGTGATGTCAAGATCGCCCAGAAGTACCTGACCAAGGCCGGCATCCGGACCTCCGTGGACGGCGTCTACGGGCGGGGCACGGCCAGCAAGGTCAAGAAGTTCGAGCGCGGGGAGGACCTGACGGTCGACGGCAAGCTCTCGCCTGCCGACGCCCGTGCGCTGAAGGCCGCGGCCAAGCGCGGGTCGACCGGTGACGACGCCGACGACTCCGCCAACGGCGGCGCCACGGCGGGCGCGATACCCGAGAACACCGGCGACACCGCGACGATCTCCTCCGACGGCAAGACCGCGACCGCCCCGGCCAACGCGCCGGACGAGGTCAAGCAGGCGATCGCGGCCGCCAACAAGATCACCGACAAGCCGTACAAGTACGGCGGTGGCCACGGCGACTTCGAGGACTCGGGCTACGACTGCTCGGGCGCCGTCTCGTACGCGCTCCACGGCGCGGGGCTGCTCGACCAGCCGCTCGACTCCACCGGCTTCATGAGCTGGGGCGAGTCCGGCGAGGGCGAGTGGATCACCGTGTACGGCAAGTCCAGCCACGCCTTCATCGTCATCGCGGGCGCCCGCTTCGACACGTCGGGCGAGGGCGAGGAAGGGCCGCGCTGGCGCGACGAGCCCGCGTCGACGAGCGGTTACGCCGTCCGTCATCCGCAGGGCCTCTAGAGACGACCGACTGATGTCGCAGGCGCCGCCCCGCCACTGAGGGGCGCAGCCGACGCGGTAGCGTGCGCGCCTCGATGCGCGTCGCCGCCGTGGGTCATGTCGAGTGGGTGGAGTTCGCCCAGGTCGAGCGCCTGCCCCGTCAGGGGGAGATCATCAACGCGCGCCGCGCATGGTTCGAGCCGGCCGGCGGCGCTGCCGTGGCCGCCGTCCAGTTGGCGAAGCTCGCCGGCGGCAGCGGCCTCTTCTACACGTCACTCGGAGACGACGAGCTCGGACACGCCGCCAAGCGCGGCCTCGAGGACCTGGGCCTGACCGTCCACGTCGCCTGGCGTGACGACCAGCCCACGCGGCGCGCGTTCGTCTACGTGGACGACGACGGCGAGCGCACCATCACGGTCATCGGGCCGCGGCTCGAGCCGACCGGCGACGACCCGCTGCCCTGGGACGAGCTGCGCGACATCGACGCGTGCTACTTCACGGCGGGCGACGCGGGCGCCGTGCGGGCGAGCCGAGCGGCGGGCGCCCTGATCGCGACCGCTCGCGTGATACCCGTGCTCCGCGAGGCGGGCGTCGAGCTCGACGCACTCGTCGGGTCCGGCGCCGACGCCAAGGAGCAGTACGTCGACGGCGCGCTCGACCCGGTTCCGAAGTACGTCGTGCGCACGGCGGGCGGGCGCGGCGGCGAATGGGCCGCCGCGGAGGGCCGCACGGGCAAGTGGCAGGCGGCCGAGCTGCCGGCGCCGCGCGCCGATGCGTACGGCTGCGGCGACTCGTTCGCCGCCGGGCTCACCTACGGGCTCGGCGACGGCCGCGGGATCGAGGGCGCGCTCGAGCTCGGCGCGCGGTGCGGAGCGTGGTGTTTCACCGGGCACGGTCCCTACGAACGACAGCTCCGCGATCCCGGTCCGTCAGAGGGATTGGCGCACGCGCCGTGAATCCGGCATCCGGTTGCATAAGTGGTGCCCGGGGTATGCACCGAAAAATCGTCGATGAAGAAACACGGAAGGAGTGGCGTTAGTGGCAGAACTGAACGCCCGTGACGCGAAGCTGATCCAGTGGCTCAATGAGGCGTACGGCAAGGAAAAGCAGCTCGAGACCGCGCTCGCCGCGCACATCGCGCTCGCCCAGCCGGCGACCTACAAGAAGCGCCTGCAGCAGCACCTGAAGGAGACCAAGGGCCACGCTCGCGAGCTCGAGCGGCGGATCAAGAAGCTGGGCGGCAAGGCCGAGCCCGTCGATCTGCCCGGTCCAGACGTCGTCAGCGAGGGTGTGACCGCCGTCGCGAACGTCGCGGGTCGCGCGGTCGCGCAGGCCCAGGGCGTGGTGCAGGCGGCACGCGGCACGTCGGACGCCGAGAAGCGCCTGAAGAACGCCAAGGACGAGCTCCACGAGGAGGCCGAGGAGATCGCCAACTACACGGCGATCATCGCCCTCGCGGAAGCCGTCAGCGACAAGGACACCGCCAAGATGGCGAAGTCGATCCTGCGCGAGGAGCAGCGCATGTACGACTTCGTCGAGAAGCAGATCCCGCGGCTGACCAAGGAGGTCGTCAAGACGGAGATCCCGGCGAGCGAGCGCAAGTCCGCGTCCTCGTCGCGGTCGCGCTCGTCCTCGCGGTCGAGCTCGTCGCGGTCGTCCTCGTCGTCGCGCAGCGGCGGCTCGTCGCGGTCGGGCTCGGGCTCGCGCTCGTCGTCGTCGCGGTCGCGAAGCGGGTCGTCGCGGACGAGCAAGGCTTCGTCGCGCGCGAAGAGCGCGGCGGGCAGCGCGCGTTCCAGCGCCCGCAAGGCCGCGTCCAGCGCCAGCAAGGGAGCGACCACCGCCCGCAGCAAGGCCTCGTCCAGCGCGAGCAAGGGAGCGACCAGCGCCCGCAAGGCTGCGTCCAGCGCGAGCAAGGGAGCGACCACCGCCCGCAAGACCGCGAAGACCGCGGCCAAGAGCGGGTCGACCGCGGCCAAGAAGACCGCGTCCACCGCGCGCTCCCAGGGCAAGACGGCCGCGAAGCGCACGGCGACCACCGCGCGCAAGAGCGGGTCGGGCTCGTCGACCAAGGCGAGCGGCAGCCGCTCCCGCAGCAGCAGCAGCTCGAACGGCAGCAGCGGATCGTCCTCGCGCTCGCGCGCGAGCAGCGGCGGCCGCAAGAAGTCCTAGCCCGAACTGGGCTGGAACACCCGATCACGGGCGCGGGCCAATCGGCTCGCGCCCGTCGTCGTTCGTGGTACAACCGCCCGCGCGATGCGGAGTGGGAGCCGAATCGCCGGGGTGGCCGCGTTCGCCTGCGCGTGCGTGCTCCTCGGCCTGGCGGGGAGCGCGGAAGCGGGCGTGCGCGCGGGCGCCGCGTCCGTCGACACGAGCTGGCACGTCGGCGCGTCGGCGGGCCAGTACGCCGACGACGGCACTCCGGTCGGCGAGCACGGGGTCGACCCGGGCACGCACTCGACCCGGCGCGCACCTTCCTACGGGATGCAGTCGCGGCTGGCCGCCCGCGCGATCGTGATCGAGGGTCCCGACGGCAACCGCGTCGCGATCGTCAAGCAGGACAACTACATCGCGCAGGACCTGCTCTGGCGGCGTGCCGCGCAGATACTCGAGCAGGGCGACTCGGGCATCGGCAAGTCCAACCTGACGATGGCCGTCACGCACAACCACTCGTCCCCCTACTACTCGTCGCCGTCGTGGGGCGTGTGGGCGTTCCAGGACGTGTTCGACCTGCGCTTCTACGAGTACCAGGCGCAGCGGATCGCCGAGGCCGTGGAGGTCGCGGCCGACCGGCTCCAGCCCGTGCGAGTCAGCGCCGCGCGCACCCAGCACACCGAGGTGCTGCGCCACTCGTTCGGGCCGGCGGTCGCCGACGACGGCACGCCGGCCGGCTACCCCAACGACGACACCGACAACGACATGACCGTCGTGCGATTCGACTCGGCGCGGCGCGGCGGCGGGACCGTGGCGACGCTCGTCAACTTCGGCGTCCACCCCGAGATGCTCGAGGGCAACAACCTGATCTCCGGCGACTACATAGCGCCGGTGCAGCGCATGGTCGACCGCGCGACCGGCGGCGTGACCGTCTGGACCCAGAACGCGGTCGGCACCGCGGAGCCCGAACGCAGCACCCACCACTCGTTCCACGAGCGGATGGAGTTCACCCACCGCCAGTACGGGCAGGCCGAGCGCGCCGCGCGCCTGCTGGCCGACGACGCGCTGGCGGCCTGGCGGCGCGCGGGGCGGTCGGGGTCGCCGGACGCGAACTACCTCCCGCTGGGCGGCGACTTCCCCGTCAAGGTGGTCGACCGCTGGTTCCCCGGCCCCGTGTCGCACCCGTTCCCGACGGTCTCCAACTGCCGGACCGACCAGATCTTCGAGGGCAACCCGCAGGCGCCGATCGTCGGCCTGCCGGATTGCACCGGGCCGGGGCAGAGCGCGTTCTCGGACTCGCCCGTCGACCCGGGCGTCAGCACCGACGACCTGGAGCGCGCGGGCGTCCCGGTGCCGGAGAACTACGGCGCCGTGGGCTACACCGGGCTGGAGGAGGACCTGGGTGTGCACCTCCAGGCGATCCGGCTCGGCGACCTGCTGGTGGCGGTCTGCTCGTGCGAGCAGTGGGCGGACCAGAGCCGCAACATCAAGACGCGCACCGACCGCGCGCAGGGCAACATCCACCTGGGCTACGACTGGGGCGCGCGCTGCACGCGCAACGGCGACGGGACGTGGGCCTGCCCGGACCCGCGCGACACGTCGAAGACGCTGCCGCCGATCGGCGACCACGAGTACCGGCGCATGCGCGCACAGGTGCTGAACGACGCGAACGGGTGGAACGACGTCGCCTACGCGCCCTGGGCCGAGTCCGAGCCGGCCGACCCCGACCAGATCAAGGGCAACTACACCCACACCGAGCTGTCGGGCGACCAGGCCTACGCGATGACGTTCTCGATCGCGCAGGCCAACGACTACAACGGCTACATCGCCACCTACCGCGAGTACCAGCGCGGCGACCACTACCGCAAGGCGCTCACCGCGTGGGGGCCGCACTCGTCGGACTACATGGCCACGCGGCTCATGGAGATGGGCGGCCAGATGCGCGGCGGGCCCGCGCCGCCCGACGAGCCGCTCAGCGCCAAGAACCTTGCCGACCAGAACCACCAGGACGCGCGCGTGACCGCGCTCGGCGGGCTGGCCGGTGGCTACGTGCCCGCGTACGAGGCCACCCTGCCCGACGACGGCGGCGACGCCGAGGTGGTCGAGCAGCCGAAGGACATCCGCCGCTTCAGCGCCGCGTTCGTGTCGTGGATCGGCGGGTCCAACTACACGGACAACCCGGTCGTCACCGTCGAGCGCCGGCGCGGCGACCGGTGGGAGCCCTACGCCGACCAGAGCGGCGAGGTGCCGATCACGGTCAAGTACCCCCAGCTCGGCGAGGTGCCGGCGTACGAGCTCGGCGGCCAGAAGTGGCGCTGGACCGCGCACTTCGAGGCGTTCGCGTCGGACGTCCGCAACCTGGGCGACCGCCCGGCGGCGACGCCCGCCGGCACCTACCGGTTCACCGTCCGCGGGCACCGGCGCAAGGGCCGCAAGGTCACCGCGTACTCGCTGCGCTCGAAGCCATTCGACGTGCGCCGCTGGGACGGGATCACGGTCCCCGACATCCGTTCCGGCGGCGACGGCGTCTCGTTCAGCGTCGGGCCGGTGTCGACCTACCGGGTGGCCTCGCGCCCGGCCGTCGGCGGCGACCGGCCGATCGAGGAGAAGGTCGAGGGCGCGGGCGCCGGCGACGTGGTCGCCACGGTCGGGCCGATCGACTACCCGGACACCTACAAGTCGCCCGCGAAGTTCATCAAGCCGGCGCGCACGGTCTTCCGCGACCCGGCGGCGCCCGACGACTCCGGGAAGTTCGAGTGGTACTGCCTCGACTGCTCGTTCCGGCCCTGGGCCGACACCGGCAGGCCGGACTGCGCGACGGTCACCGTGATCAGCGCCGCCGGCAGGGAGCGGCGGGTGGCGGCGACCGAGAGCGGCGGGCGCTGGGTGGCGCCCGTGAGGCTGCGACGCGGCGAGCTGGCGCTCGTGCAGCGCGGCGGCGTGCGCGACGCCTACGGGCAGATCAACGCCGAGCCTTCGGAAACCGTGGGTACGGGAAGCCCGCCGGCCCGGCGCGCGGCCGCGCGCCTGCGCGACGAGCGCACCACCTGCGGCTGATCGCCCTTCGCACACATGTGCGAGTGCGCCAAGTGGCGGCGAGGGGCCGGGCGCCGCGCGCGGGGCCGGAGGCGGGGCCGGGACGGGGTTCTACCTCGACTGGTGCCGCCCGGCGACCCAACCGGGGGCCACGTGGCGTCTTGGGCATCTTGACTGGCCCGGAGAGTCCGGGTTAGAAACGGAACATCCGTTTACTCCCCCGGAGGACCTCGCAGTATCCAGACTTCGCGACCAGATCGGGAAACGTGAGGGCTAGCTAGCGCTCCGCATGGCGCTGGGGACGCGCCGCGCGCCGCTGTCGCCGGGCCGGTTGGCGCGGCGTGCCTCACACTCCCGAATCCCACGGGCGCGACGGGCGCGCCGGCGGTCTACGGGAGCTATGCACCCGGACGACCCGCGGCAGCAGCCCCTTCGCGGCTACCGGCGGCAGCGCGGGACGCGAACTGACGTGGTCTCGCCGGCTCCGTCGGTCGCTATGAGCGTTCGCCCGCATGCGCGACGGCCGAGGGCGAACGATCCGTCCGCGCGAAGCGCGGACCGGCTTGCCGTTCAGCGTCACGGTCACGTTGGTCGCCGCTCGGTCCGCGCGCTCCTGGTAGTCGGCGTCCAGCTCGTCGACGCGGTCGAAGTAGGTGTCCATCAGGTTGTCCGGTACGGCGTAGGGCGGGACCTCGAACGCCGTGCCGCCGCGCCAGCCGTAGACGAAGCGGCGGTTCGCCTTGGTCGCGGTGACCCCGTCGCGGTAGGTCGCGCGGATCGCGCCGGCGCGGTCGGGGTCGGGCGGCGCGGCGCGGCCGGCGAAGCCGCGGCGGGTGCGCCGGACGGTCAGCGCCGGGCGCTCCGCCGCCAGCAGCTCGGTGCCCGCGCGGCCGGTTCCGGCCGCCTGTTTCGTGGCGGCCAGGAACGGCTCGGCCTGGTCCGCGAACGCCGCGTTCGGCATCCCCCGCAAACGATCCGCGGCGCTCTCGGCCAGACGCAGCTCGCGCACGAGCAGGGTGCGCGCGGCGCCCCAGCCGGGACCGCGCGTGTAGCGCTCGAGGAACGTGCGTGACCGGCGCGCGAAGGTGGGGGCGTCGTCGAAGTCGAGCTTGTGGGAGTAGCTCGCCTCTGCGAACGCGCGCAGCGGCTGTACGCGGGCGCGGCCCGCTCGCCCCCGCCCGCTCAGCTCGCGCACGGCCCGGAGCCACGACGACGCGCTCGCGGTACCGGCGCGGATCCCGCATCCAGTCGCCGGCCGTCGCCAGCGGCAGCTGGTTCAGGTCCGCCTCGTTCATCGGGTTGAAGAAGAAGCCGCGCAGCTCGGGCGCCACCGCCGGGTCGCGCTTGTAGGGCCCGAGGAAGATGCGCACGGTGTCGAGCCCGCCGAAGTTGCCGGCGGTGTCGTCGTTGGTCCAGTTGTCCCAGACGACCGGCGGCCGCCCGATCGCCTGGCCGTAGGCGCGCGCGTCGGCGGGCGTGAACGCCTTCGACGGGATCGACACGCCGGTCCACATCACGTCGACCGCCGGCGCCAGCGTCGATCGCAGCCCGGTCAGGTACGGCGTGTCCGAGGTGCCCGAGTAGTCGGCGCCGACCGTGAGCACGCGGATCCCCGGCAGGCGTGCGGCCAGCCTGGTCAGGAAGTCGCCGTTCGCCTTGCCGAAGCCCTCGTCGCCCGGCCCGTAGGCGACCAGGTCGCGCGGGTCGGTGAACGCCTTCGTCACGTCGTCGAACGAGATCATCACCGTCCGCGATCCGGCATCGGTGAACGGCTTCAGCTTCGCGACGACAGCGTCCAGGTCGGCCGGGCAGGAGAAGCAGAGCGGCGCGCTGGGGGCTCCGCTCGGCGGCGCCGGAGTCGGGATCAGCGGAGCGGCGGGGGAGAGGTTCGGGATCCACTCGATCCGCAGCCGCCGGGCGCGGGCGATCTCGGCGTCGAACTCGCGCTGCTGATCGGCGGGATAGGGGTCGCGCCACTGCGTGCGCTGGAAGAGGTCGTCCTTGGGGGCGTGCACGTACGCGTTGAAGCCGTGCGCGGGCATCCACTCGATCGTGCGGGCGCGCTGGCCGTGGTCCCAGGGCGAGCCGTAGGCGCCCTCGACGATCCCCCGCCACTCGAACGGCGACGCGGCCTGGGCGGGCGCGGCAGCGGCGAGCGCCGCCAGTGCCAGCCCGACGAGCAGCGCGCGCTTCACGGCGGGGCAGCCTATTAGTGTGCCGCGCATGCTCGCGACAGTCGACGCCTACAACATCTCCCTGTTCCTGCACATCTCCGCGGTCGTCATCGGGTTCGGGGCGACCTACGCGGAGGCGATCATGTTCCCTCTCGCGCTGGCGGTGGACAAGAAGCACCTGCCGTACATCCACAAGCTCGGGATGGCGATCAACCAGCGGCTCGCGACGCCGGCGATGGCCGTGATCCTCGCCACCGGCGTGTACCAGGTGGCCGACGACCCGGGCGACGCGATCTCGTTCGGCGACGCGTGGGTGTCCGCGTCGTTCCTGATCCTGATCGTGCTGGGCGGGCTGATCGGCGGCTACTTCGTCCCGACCGATCGCAAGCTCGGGGCGATGGCCGAGCGCGACCTGGCCACCGGCTCCGCCGAGATGTCGGCCGAGTACCAGGCGGGCGCGAAGCGGATCGCGGCGATCGGCGGGCTGGCCGGCGTGCTGGTCCTGGTCGCGATCTTCCTGATGACGACGAAGCCGGGCGCCTAGCCGGCAGCAGCCGGCTAGGGGCGCACCGCCGTCAGGACCTCGAGCGTTCCCCACACGGTTGCGAGTCGCGCACGTCGCTGCGGCTCCGCGAAGCCCGCGCCCGCCAGGAACGACGGCAGCCGCCCCGCCAGGTGGTCCGCGATCCCCGCCGCCCCGTCGAAGACCTGCAGCGCCCGCGCCCCGGCGGCGACTGCCGGACCACCCGGCTGCCCCCAGTCCGCGACGCACAGCCGCCCGCCCGAGCGCAGCACCCGCGCCGCCTCCGACAGCGCCGCTCGCTTTCCGGCCGGGTCCAGGTGGTGGAGCAGCAGCGTCATGACGACCGCGTCGGCGGACCCCGTCTCGACGGGCAGGTCGTCCGCCAGCCCGGCGCGCCAGACGACCGCGCCGGCGCCCGGCTTGCGCTGCGCGATCGCCAGCGCGCGCGGGTCGCCGTCGACGGCCACGACCGACGCGCCCGCCGCGGCCAGCTCCAGGGACTGGCGCCCGGTGCCGGCGCCCACGTCGACGACCAGCGAGCCGCCGGGCAGCCCCTCGACGGCCGCGCGCGTCACGGCCCGCCGCCAGCGCGACTCCCGCATCGTCACCCCGACCATCGGGTCGTAGGCCCGGGTCAGCCAGGCCCACCCGGCGGCGGGCACATAGCGCGGCGCCGAGCTCATGGCGACGCCAGCAGCCCGCCGAACAGCGGCTCGAGCACCGTGCGAGTCGCCCGCTCGGGCTTCCACCCGTGCGCCGTGCGCAGGTGCACGTAGGTCCACCCGACCATGTTGAAGAGCAGCGTGGCCATCTCGCGCGGGTCCTCGACGGGGCGCAGCGACCCGTCCGCCGTCCCGTCGCGCAGCAGTCGCTCGAGCGGCGCGGTCCACACGCCCCTGGTCAGCGCCACGTCCTCGCGGCGGTGGAACACCGCGTCGCTCTGCGACCGCAGCGCCACCAGCAGCGCGAGGTGCTGCTCGGCTGCCCCGCAGAGCGCGACCAGCGCGTCGTGCAGGCGGTCGGCGCCCGTGCCCTCCCCGGTCAGCGCCGGCCACATCGCCGCGCGGTAGTCCTCGGTCGCGCGGGCGACCAGGTCGGCGAGGAGCCCGTCCTTCGACACCCCGCGCCGGTGCAACGTGACCCGCGACAGCCCGGCCTCGTCGGCGATCCGCTCGAGCGTCGCGCCGGCGTAGCCATGCGCCTCGATCGCCCTCTGGGCCGCCTCCATCAGCGCCGCGTCGGTCACGCCTCACAAGGTAGCGGCCCCGCAACGCATATGCAACACCTATGTTTCACACCCGCAACGATCTGGTAAACTCAGTTGCGTCAAGCAACTCAAGGAGCGCCGGAATGGCCACACAGCGAGAAGCCCGCCGCCAGACGGGTCGCGAGGTCGTCATCGTCGAGGCCGCCCGCACGCCGATCGGGCGCGGTCACGCGGAGAAGGGCTACTACAGGGACGTCCACCCGAACGAGCTGCTCGGCTCCGTCTACCAGGCCGTCATCGAGCGGGCCGGGATCGACCCCGCGGACGTCGAGGACGTCGTGGCCGGCGCCGTCAACCAGGTGGGCGAGCAGTCGAACAACATCGCCCGCAACGCGTGGCTCCAGGCGGGCCTGCCCGTCACCACTCCCGCTGCCACGGTCGACCGTCAGTGCGGGTCCGCCCAGCAGGCGGTCGAACTACGCCGCCGGCCTGATCGCGTCCGGCGTGCACGACGTGATGATCGGCGCGGGCGTCGAGCACATGGGGCGGATCCCGATGGGGTCGAACATCGCCCACGCCGACGAGTTCGGCACGCCGTTCCCGCCCGAGCTGATGGAGCGCTACGAGCTCGTCCCGCAGGGGCTGAGCGCGGAGATGATCGCCGACCAGTGGGAGATCCCGCGATCCGAGCTCGACGAGCTCGGTCTGCGATCCCACCAGCTCGCCCACCGGGCGACCGAAGAGGGCCGCTTCGAGCGCGAGATCGTCCCGTTCCGGGTGAACGGCGACACCTACGTCGCCGACCAGGGCATCCGTCCCGACACGAGCCTCGAGGTTCTGGCGAAGCTGAAGCCCGC
The DNA here is from genome assembly GCA_963724205.1 of uncultured Actinomycetes bacterium. Lineage (GTDB taxonomy): Bacteria > Actinomycetota > Thermoleophilia > Solirubrobacterales > Thermoleophilaceae > CAVRTK01. Next base: position 1,436,119 of record CAVRTK010000001.1, read on the forward strand.
CTTCAAGCCCGACGGCAAGATCACCGCGGGCACCTCGTCGCAGATCTCCGACGGCGCCGCGGCCGTGCTGCTGATGTCGCGCGAGAAGGCCGACGAGCTCGGGCTCGAGCCGCGCGCGCGGATCTTCGACCAGACGACCGTGGGCGTCGATCCCGTGATCATGCTGACCGGGCCGATCCCGGCGACGCAGAAGCTGCTCGAGCGCAACGGGATGACCGTCGACGACGTCGACCTGTACGAGATCAACGAGGCGTTCAGCTCCGTGGTCGCCGCCTGGCGCCGCGAGGTCGATCCCGACTGGGACCGCGTGAACGTCAACGGCGGGGCGCTGGCGCTCGGCCACCCGCTCGGATCGAGCGGCGCGCGCCTGATCACGACGATCCTGCACGAGCTCGAGCGCAGCGACTCGGAGCTCGGCCTGGTGACGATGTGCACGGCCGGCGGCACCGGCACCGGCACGATCCTCCAGCGGGTCTAGGACCCCGCGGCTACCGCGACGGGGCCGTCGTCTGCACCCACTGCGTGCGGCGGCGGCCGCCGGCGTCCACCGCGGCGACCGCGACGCGAACCTTCAGCGACCCGCGGGTGCGCCGCGACGCGAGCGCGCGCCGCGCCTTCGCGCCAAGCTTCACCGTGACCGTGACGCGCCCCTTTCCGGTCGCCAGCCGGCGCGCCTTGGCCTGCCCCTCGGCCAGCGGCTCGCCGCGGCGCGGCAGGAGCTCCGCCGAGGCGGTCGCCGAGCAGGCCATCCCGCACTTGACGGTCACCCGTGTCGTGCGCTTCGCCCCTCTGCCGGCGAGCTTCGTGGCCGAGAGCTTGAGCCCGGGCAGCACAGCGGGGGCCATCGAGGGGCCCTGCGGCATGGCAGGCGCGCCGGGACCGTACGGGCCGGCGCCGTAGACCACGCCGTCGGTCCACGTCCCCCCGGCCGGGCCGCCGCGCGCGGGCTGGAGCTCCGGGTCGTAGTCGTATCCGTCCCAGTTGGTCAGGCAGCCGCGGCGGATCGGGTTCGCCGGGTCGTCGACCGCGACGAAGACCCCATTGCCCGACTGGTAGAGCACCGCGGCCTGTCCCGAGTCGTTGACGGCAGTGCGTTCATAGCTCACCTCCGGGCAACCCGCGTCCAGGTCCTGGAGTGGTCCGATGGGCCCGAGCAACGAGCCTCCGGCGGTGACGCCGAGGGTCCGCCCGGGCTCCGGCCCATACGTCGAGGACGCGCCGCGGGCCGCGAGCATGATGCGCCCCCCGGGACTGACCGCGACCGGCGGCGGGTCGCCGCCCGTGCCGACCGACCATGACCTGATCCGTCTCAGCTTCTGACCGAACGGCGCGGCGCTTACGCGCACGCCCCAGTTGGTCAGGACAACGATGCCGTACGTGCCGTCCGCCGTCATCAGCGGCTCGGATGCCGAGGGACTGCGAGCTGACGCGCTGCCGTGCTCCGAACCCCTGCCCGCTTTCGCGCAGGGCCATGAACCGTTCCCCCGTGTAGAGCGCGTCCGCGGTCTCCTCCCAGCTGACCACCGCGCGCCCGTGGTCGTCGCTCGCCACGCCGCCGATGCGCCCGACCAGCGTGCCGTCGCTCAGGGTGTCGACCGGGTGGAGCTCGCCGCCGGCGCCTCGGTGGGTGGCGCGCACGCGGGTCGGCTCGTTGTACGGCGCTTCGTCGGTCCAGGCGATGGTCAGCTCGCGGTTGCCGCTCAGGGCCGCCGCCCACGCGGAGGGCGCAGCAGGCAGCGGCAGGGAGGCCGGCGCCGGCGAGCCGAACGAACCGCCCGCGGGCCGGATCGCGACCTGCCACGAGGATCCGTCGTGCCAGACCACGGCCAGGTCGCCGGCGGCGTTGCCGACCATGTGTGGGCTCCAGGCACCCGGCGTGGACACGTCCTGGGGCGGCCCGAAGCTCCCACCCGGGGGGCGCTCACGGAACGTCACGCCGCCGCTCGAGGACAGCCACCAGATGACTGCGCCCCCGTTGCGGTCGGTGAGCACGCGCGCCGGGACGTTCTCCCCGGCGGCGGTCACGGGCGCCGGGGAGCCCATCGGGCCGCCACGCGGCTTGACCGCGAACAGCGTCCGCGTCGCGGCGGAGCCGCCCGTCTCGTCCGGCCACACCGCGATGACGTCGCCCGCCGCGGTGATCCCGAGTGCCGTGTCGTGGCCTCGGAACCAGAAGCCCGAGGTAATGCCTCCAGGAAGCTGCTCGCTGGTAAAGCCGCCATCGGCCACGGCCGACGAGGGCAGCGCGAACAGCAAGCACGTCGCGAGCAGGGCCACCCGCCGCCTCATCGTGCCCTCACCGTCTTCCATTTCGACGCGTTGCCGGCGCCGTCGATCACGCGCACGTGCAGCTTGCGCGCGCTGCCGCTGACCTTCACCTTGCGCGCGAACCGGCGCGCGCGGCCGGGCTTCCTGCGGTTGCCCGTCACCTGCACGCGGCGCACGCCCGAGCGGTTGTCGCGGGCGCGCAGCAGCAGCCGCCCCCGGGTCAGCTTCGCCGACGTCACCGACGGCGGCCGCTGGTCGAGGATGATGTCGTCGAACAGGTCGGGGCCGCTGCCGGACTGGCTGGCGCTGAAGCGCACGTGCACCCGTCTGACGTCGCGCGTCCCGCCGCTCCCGGCCAGCTGCCACGGGTACGCGCCGCTCGGCTCCACCCGGACCGCGCGCAGCGGGAACGAGGCCGGATCGTTGCTGAGCCGGAAGCTGGCCACTCCGGGCGGCGGCGTCACCGAGACGGTGACGTCAGGGTCGTTCGTGTACACCGCGCCGTCGTTGATCGAGATCGCAGGCCGGACCGGAGGGCTCGGATAGCCCTTGATCTGGATCCGCTCGACAGAGGAAGCGAGCGTCAGCCGGTCGCTCCCTATCCGCCAGAGCGACACGTTGCCCCCCTCCGACTGACCCCCGATGGACGCCGGCTCGCTGGCCACGGCCAGGAACCGCCCGTCGGGCGTGACCGTCAGCCCGCGCGGCCTGGCCACGCCGTGCACGCCCTCGTCGCCGTCGCGGTAGCGCGCGACGAGCTCGGCGCCGTCGGGAGTGGCCCGCGCGTGGACGAGCGCGCGGCCCTCGGGATCGATGCTGAACACCTGCGAGCTGTCGGACGAGACGGCGATCGAGGTGCCGTCGCAGTAGCACTGGTAGCCGCCGTCTCCGAGCGCCGGCCGTGAGCGGTAGGTGAGCGTCCCGGTCTCCGCGTCGCGGTCGAAGACGTTGTAGTTGGTCATCCCGGCGTAGACCCGGCGCCCGTCGGGTGCCATCGCGATCGCGAACGCGTTCGAGGTGCCGTGCGCGTTCTCTACGAACGAGAGCGTGCCGGTGGCGGGGTCGCGGCGCAGCACGGTCTGCGAGTCCCCTGCCAGGTACCCGAAGCGGCCGTCAGGCGAGATCGCGAAGCCGGACAGCTGGCCCGTGCCGGGAAGGTCGTCGCCCGGTCCCGCGTAGAGGCTCTGGCGGATCGACACCATGCCGGACTCGGGATCGCGCTCGAAGACGTGGAGCGCGTCGTCCTGGCGCTGCGTCACGTACAGCTGCCCGCCGTCGGGCGACACCGTCACCGAAGTGATCGGCTGGAACCTGACGCCGGAGCCCGGGCCCCCGGTGAACGTGGCCTCGTGGGTCAGGAGCCCGGTGGCCGGGTTGCGGGAGAAGATTACGATCCCGGACTGGCCGCCGTTGCTCCCAAAGCCTAGATACAGGAACCGCCCGTCGGGCGAGATCGCGAGCGTCGGGTTGGAGTACGAGCCGGGCTGCTCCGCGTCCAGCAGCGTCAGGTCCCCGTCGCCGCCCACCGAGAACGTCAGCGTGCGGAGTCCCGCCGCGTACAGGTGCGCTCCGTCCGGGGAGGCGACGACCGAGCGCGCGAACGCCCAGCCCGTGGTGCCCTGCGCCTGTGCGGCGGGCGGAAGCGCCGCGAGGAACGCCAGCGCGACCGCCACGAGCGCCGCGCGCCTCATCGCTTCACCTTCAGCCCGCGCCAGCGCGACGTGTTGCCCGCCCGGTCGCGCACACGCACCCAGAGCGTCGACCCGCTCGCGCGGACCGAGGGCGATGCCTTGAACGTGAGCCACTTGCCCGGCCGCCGCTTGTTGCCCGTCACCTGCATCGACGACACGCCGGACACGCGGTCGTGCACCCGCACGCGCAACCGCGGGGTGGCCGCTGCCCGTGCGCCGCGCGGCGCGCGGGCGAGCGCAAGCGAAGTGATCTGCGGCGGCCGCTCGTCGAGCACGATGTCATCGGTGACCGTGTGGCCGCCCATTCCGGTCGTGCGCATGTACACGGTCTTCGGCAGGCGCTCGGGGCCGCTGCTCTGCAGCCGCCACGGGTAGCGCCCGGAGTCGCTGGGGGAGGTCTTCGTCGACCGGCGGAAGCCGCCGTCGTTCGAGATCTCGACCTCGAACAGCCAGTTCGCTCCCTCGAGCGTCAGCGTCACCCTCGGGTCGTTCGTGTAGTCCGCGCCGCCGTTGATCAGCAGCCGCGGCGGCGCCGCGTTGCCGCCGCTCGGCCCGCGGTAGATCGAGCTGTAGGCGAGCGCGTTCGTCGCGGGGTCGCGCCGGAACACCGCGACCGTCCCCGCGGACCCGAACGAGCCGCGAGCGGAGAGCAGCAGGAATTTCCCGTCGGGCGTGAGTGCGATCGCGCGCGGGTTGCTGATGCCCTCGACGTCCCCGCGCCCGTCGCGGTAGGTGCGCGCCAGCCGTGGGCCGGCGCTGCTGAGGTCGAACTGGAACAGCCGGTTCTGCCAGCGGTCGATCGTGTAGAACGCGCTGCCGCCGGGCGCGAACTTCATCGTGGCGTCCTTCAGCTCGTCGCCGCCGGAGCTCGAGACGATCTCGCTCTGGACCTGGCGCAGTTCGCCCGTGGCCGTGTCGCGTCGCAGCGGCCAGGGCCCGGTGGGCCCGGCGATCAGCCAGTTGCCGTCGGGTGACAGCCCGAGCGTGGAGCCGCCCACGCACTCGCAGGTGACGGACGGCTCCGGTGGCAGGCTGCCGTCCGGCCGGCGCTCGAAGCCCGAGGTCCACCCGGGACTGCGGTTCTGGGCCACGTACAGCCAGCGTCCGTCGGGTGTGAGCGCCATCCCCGCGGCGCCGCTTACTCCGTACGCGCCGTTCACGCCGTTCCGCAGCTCGCTCCGGTAGGCCAGCCTTCCCGTCGCCGGGTCGCGATCGAGGATCGACAGCGCGTCACGGCCCGAGTCGGTCACGTAGAGCTGCAGGCCGTCGGGCGACAGCTCGATGTCCTCCCAGTTGCCGGACCCGTTCGCCTTCCACGAGCCCACGATGGAGAGCGCGCCGGTGCCCGGGTCGCGCTGCCACACGTTGATCGCGCGATGCTGCGGCGGCCAGGAGGGGGCCTGGTAGAGGAAGCGGCCGTCGGGCGACATCGCCATGAGCGCGCCGCCGCCGTCGTAGGAGTCGATCAGCGCGAGGGTGCCCGTCGCCGGGTCGAGCCTCAGCGCGAGCGTGACGTACAGGTCGGAGACGTAGACGTGCTCGCTGCCGGGTGCGACCGCGACCTGGCCCGGCTCCTCAAACGTCATGCAGCACTGCTGGGCGACGGCGTGCGCCTGCGAGGCGAGCGCGCCGCACCCGACCAGCGCGCCGATCAGCGCCGTTACCGCCCCCCGTTTCAGCCGCTGCCTCGTGGCCGTCCCTTTCCCCGACCGTCACTGTAGATCCGCTGAGCAAACAGCGCGCCACTACACACACGCGCGCGGAGACAGAGTTGCGGCCTATTAGTCTGGAATGCGAGCCCGTTGCCCCAGCCCCGCACACCCGAGCGCAAGTCGGACCCGGCCAACCCGCAGCCGTGGCGGGTCGAGGGCCAGCCTGAGAAGACCCGCGGCAAGCCGCCGATGGTCCCGCGCTCGCGGAAGATCTGGACGTTCATCGCGATCGCGCTGATCGTGAACCTGGCCCTGAGCGCGTTGCTGTCGCGGCCCGAGTCGCGGATGACGGTCCCGTACACGTTCTTCCGCACCCAGGTCGAGGAGGGCAAGGTCAAGGACGTCACCTCGCAGGGCGACACGATCCAGGGCGACTTCCGCGTCAAGGTCACCTACGACCCGGAGAACGGCGACAAGCAGACCAACACCCGGTTCGAGACCCAGCGCCCGTCGTTCGCGGACGACGGGCTGCTGCGGCTGATGCTCGACAAGAACGTCGAGGTCAACGCGAAGAAGATCGACACCGGAACGCCGCTCTGGCAGACGCTGATCTTCGGCTTCGGGCCGACGCTGCTGCTGGTCGGCATCTTCGTGTGGCTGGCCCGCCGCGCGGCCGGCGGCGGCGGCGCCGGGGGCCTGACCGGGCTCGGGCGCTCGCGGGCCAAGCGCTACGAGGCGTCCGAGCAGCGCACCACGTTCGAGGACGTCGCCGGCATCGACGAGGCCGAGGAGGAGCTGGTCGAGATCGTCGACTTCCTCCGCAACCCGGATCGCTACAGCCGCCTGGGCGGTGCGATACCCAAGGGCGTTCTGCTGTCCGGCCCGCCCGGCACCGGCAAGACGCTGCTCGCCCGCGCGGTGGCCGGCGAGGCCGACGTGCCGTTCTTCTCGCTCAGCGCGTCGGAGTTCGTCGAGATGGTCGTGGGCGTCGGCGCGAGCCGCGTGCGCGATCTGTTCAACCAGGCCAAGGAGGCGGCACCGTCGATCATCTTCATCGACGAGCTCGACGCCATCGGCCAGCGCCGCGGCGGCGGGGGCAGCTTCGGCGGCCACGACGAGCGCGAGCAGACGCTCAACCAGATCCTGACCGAGATGGACGGCTTCTCGGGATCCGAGGGCGTGATCGTCCTGGCCGCGACCAACCGCCCGGAGACGCTCGACTCCGCGCTGCTGCGCCCCGGCCGCTTCGACCGCCGCGTCACGGTCGCGCCGCCCGACCGGGCCGGCCGCCAGTTGATCCTGCAGGTCCACACGCGCAAGGTGCCGCTGGCCGACGACGTCGACCTGGGCACGATCGCCTCCAACACGCCGGGCATGGTCGGCGCCGACCTGAAGAACCTGGTCAACGAGGCCGCGCTGACCGCGGCGCGCAACGACCGCGACCAGGTGACGCTGGCCGACTTCAACAACGCGCTCGAGCGCATCGTGCTCGGCGCCGAGCGCCGCATCATGCTGTCGCGGGAGGAGCGCGAGCGGACCGCCTACCACGAGTCGGGCCACGCGGTCCTCGGAATGCTCGAGCCGGGCGCCGACCCGGTGCGCAAGGTCTCGATCGTGCCGCGCGGGCGCGCGCTGGGCGTCACGTTCCAGTCACCCGACGCGGACCGCTACGGCTACGACGCGAACTACCTGCGCGGGCGGATAGTCGGCGCGCTGGGCGGCCGCGCGGCCGAGGAGATCGTGTACGGCAACGTCACGACCGGCGCCGAGTCCGACCTCGAGCAGGTGACCGCGATCGCCCGCCAGATGGTCGGCCGCTGGGGCATGTCGGAGGCCGTCGGCCTGGTGTCGGCACTGCCGCGCGACGACGAGGCCGTGTTCCCCGGGGGCTCGACGGTGTCGGAGGCGACCCGGGAGCTGATCGACAGTGAGGTCCGCCGCATCGTCGACGAGTGCTACGAGAAGGCGGTCGGGCGGCTGCGCGAGAACCGAGACCGGCTGGAGTCGCTGACGAAAGCACTGCTCGAGCAGGAGACGCTCGACGAGGCCGATGCCTACCGCGCCGCGGGGTTCGAGCCGCGTGCCCGTGCGAACCAGTCAGGTGTAGCCCTTGCGCACGAGGTACAGACGCACGGCCGCGACGGAGGCAACCATCCCTCCGACGCCGAAGACCAGGAACGACCAGAACGTGTCGATGTGGTCGACCATCCAGGTGAAGTTCATGCCGAAGAAGCCGCCGACCACCGTGAGCGGTAGGAGCACCGTCGCGATCCGGGTCAGGTTCTCCGCGGCGATCGACAGGTAGAGGTTCAGCGCCTCGGCGACCGTCTGGCGGGTAGACGCGGCCGAGTCGGTCGCGCGCTCCAGGTGTCCCTGCAGGTCGCGCACGCGCCGCTCGGCGTCTCCGTACCGGACGGGCAGGTCGCCCAGCTCGTCCTGGCTGCGCTCGACCATCCCGCGCTGGTCGCGGACGATCTTGAGCAGGTCCGACACCTCCTGGCGGAGCGAGGTGATGTGCTTGAGCGACTGGCGCGACCGGGTCTGGAGCATCTCGTTCTCGGCCTCCTCGACCTCGTCCTCCATCCCGTCGGCGATCGCGAGCAGGCTGTCGGTCAGCGCGTCGAGCACGCCCAGGGCATCGATGTCGCGTGCTGCCTGGCGCCGCTCGTCGAGCTGGGCGCAGGGATGGTCTCGCAGGGTCACCAGCGCGTTGTCCGCGGCGATCACGACCACCTCGACCGGCCGGATCCGGTCGCTATCCCGGATCGCGCCGGAGAAGACGATCGCCGCGTGATCGGGCTCCACGATCGCGAACGCCCGCCCGTGCCGACGGTGCAGCCGGTCGAGCTTGTCCGCGTCGATCCCCAGCGCCTGTGCCACGGGGTGATCGGGGCCGAACGACCCGATCGGCAGGTCGAGCCAGAAGTGCTCGCCCGCCTCCATCGCCCGGCGTACCTCCGCCGGGTCGGTGTCCGACCCGAATAGGTGCATGCTCGCGGGAGGATCGCCGCGGGAGCGGACGCTACGCCGCTTCGGCGACCGTGCGCAGCCGCGTCAGCGCCCGGCGGATGAGCCGCGACACGTGCATCTGCGAGACACCGATGCGGTCGGCGATCTCGGACTGCGTCAGGTCGTCCTCGAAGCGCAGCTTCAGCACGAGCCGGTCGCGCTCGGGCAGTGCGCGCATCGTCGGCGCGATCGTCTGCATGTACTCGATCTGCTCGTAGGCGTCGTCGTCGGCGCCGATCGAGTCCGCGTACGAGTCCGACTCCGAGTCGCTGGCCCGCGGGGCGTCGAGCGAGGTCGCCTCGTAGGCCACGGACGCCTCCATCGCCTCGAGCACTTCCTCGGGCCTCGCGCCGATCTCCTTGCCGATCTCGGCCGGCGTGGGGGAGCGGCCCAGGCGCCGCGACAGCAACTCCATTGTCGAGTTGACCTGCATGATCCGCTCCTGCATCCCCCGGGGGACGTGAACGGCCCAGCCGACGTCGCGGAAGTAGCGCTTCAGCTCGCCGAGAATGGTGGGGACCGCGTAGCTCGAGAACGCCGTGCCCCGCTCCAGGCTGTAGCGGTCGATGGCCTTGATCAGGCCGAGCGAGGCGACCTGGACCAGGTCGTCGAGTGGCTCGTGGCCGCGCTGGTAACGGCGTGCGAGCTGACGGGCGAGCGGCATGAACCGCTGCACCAGCTCGTCACGAGCGCGTGTGTCGCCATGCTCGTGGTAAGCGGTGAGCAGGCGCAGGTCGTGCGCGAGTCGCGCCGACGGGGCGGGACGGGGTGCAAACGAGTTTTTCAGGGCCACCGGGCCTAATCCGTAGGTCGAACATTGATCTGCTACGGATGCGTACCGGCCCGCGCCCCGATCGGACGAGTCCCGTTCCGACCCCGTGTTGTGGGTCACCCAGGCTCACTGCGACACCACTTTGGTCACCACTCGCCCAGGCCGGTTAAAGCTAGCACCCAGGTGCGGCATCGGCGCCGTGTGGCGCGCAGGCCCTAGCCGCCCGTTCGGGAGGCCGGAGCGGGTGCGTCACCGTCACCGGGCAGCGCCACCGCGGGCGTGGCGAGCATCGTCGGCTCGCCGGCCTTGCGCATCCGCCACCAGTCCTTGACCACGATCTGGATCGCACCCGCGATGGGTATGGCCAGCAGCGCGCCGACGATGCCGAGAAGGCTCGCGCCGATCAGGATCGCCGCGATCACGACCAGCGGGTGCAGGGCCACCGTGCGCCGGAAGATCTGCGGCTGGATCAGGTTGTTCTCGATCTGCTGGTAGACGATGAAGAACACCGACCACGCGATCACGTCGGTGGGGAAGTCGGCGCCGAGCGCCGCGACGATCGCGATGAGCACGCCGGCGATCGTCGCTCCGATCAGCGGGATCAGCGAGAAGAACGCCGCCAGCACGGCCAGCGGCACCGCGAACGGGACCGCGAGGATCGTCAGCATCGCGTAGGTCGCGATGCCGGCGATCAGCGAGATCGTCAACGCGCCGACCACGTAGCCGCCCACCGAGCGGTACACGTCCTCGGCGATCACGCGGACGTGCGGGCCCCGGACCGGCCCGAGCTCGTCGATCGCCCATTCGAAGATCCGCTTGCCGTCGAGCAGCAGGAAGAACGCGAGGACGAGGACCGTGACGATCGTGAAGATGGCGCTCACCACCCCGATCACGATCGACTGGAGGGTGCTCGCCGCGTCGCCGAAGCGGTCGGGGAGCTTGGCGGCCTCCTCCTCGAGCTTCGGAGCGATGTCGTACTTCTCGTCGAAGTCGCGGAACGTCTTGTTGTCGCCGATCGTGTCCACGTACTCCGGGACGTTCTCGACGAACTTCACGCTCTGCTCGACGATCGGCGGCAGGACCAGGAACCCGATGACGGTCGCGACGAGGCCCAGGCTGAGGTAGGTCAACCCGATCGCGGCGACCCGTCTGACCCGTAGCCGGCGCTGGAAGAAGTCGACGGCAGGGCCGAGCGCGACCGCCAGGAAGACGGACATGAACAGGATCAGGATGACGCCGCGGATCAGCCAGAGCAGGTAGAGCCCGGCCAGCACGGCGATCGCCGTGAGCAGAACCTTGGCGACGGTACGCGCGCTTATTGCCACTGCGGGGGTTTTACCCAGCGGAGAGGCGCCAACCCATCCGTCGCTCCATGTAGACGAGCGGTTCGCCGCCCTGGAGGCGCCCGCGCTGGACGTCGCCGATCAGGATCGTGTGGTCGTACAGGTCGAACCGCGCGCTGCGGCGGCAGTGCAGATAGGCGAGCGTCCCGGCGATGGCGGGGGCATCGCCGTCCCAGGCCCAGTCGAGCCCGTCGAACTTGTCCTCGACCTGCCGGTCGGCGAACACGCGTGCGAGCGGCTCCTGCTCGATCCCGAGCAGGTGGACACCGAACTCGGCTCCGTCGGCGAGCGCCTCGTGGCAGCGCGAGGTGTGCCCGATCGACACGACCAGCGACGGCGGTGTGGCGCTGTAGGCGGCCAGCGAGGTGGCCAGCAGCCCGCACGGCGCGCCGTCGTCCCGGCGGGCGGTGAGCACCGCGACGCCCGATGCGAGCGCCGCCATCGAGTCGCGGAACACGGTTGCGGCGTCGGCGGGCACGGTTCCGGATCCTAGATACGCGCTGCCGGGTAGCCTGCCCGCGATGCCAGCCGTGCCCCGCCCGCGGCACTTCTACACGGAGCCCGACCGGCTCGACGTGGGGGAGGTGCAAGTCGCCTACCGGCGCAAGGGGGAGGGCGAGCCGGTCCTGTACCTGCACGGCAACGGCTTCACGCGCATGTGGCTGCCGTTCCACGACGAGCTGGCCGCGCGCATGGACGTCGTCGCGCCCGAGCACCCCGGCTACGGCGAGACCCCGATGCCCGCCTGGCTGCGCGACTTCGACGACCTGGTGCTGCACTACGACGAGTTCCTCGACCTGCTCGAGCTCGACACCGTCCACGTTGTCGGCTACTCGCTGGGCGGGTGGATCGCCGCCGAGCTGGCGTGCTTCTACCCGCGCCGGCTGCGCTCGCTGACGCTGATCTGCCCGGCGGGCCTGCGCGTGCCCGGCCAGACCGCCCCGAACCTGGTCGCGATGACGACCGAGGCGGTCTGGGAGACGCTGTTCGCCGACCCGAGCAAAGCCAAGCAGGTGATGCCGGACTACGAGTCGATGGAGGAGGTCGTCCACCTGTACGGCGAGGCGACGACGTTCGCGCGGCTGGCCTGGAACCCGCAGTACGACATGGCGCTCGAGCGTCGACTTCGCCGGGTCGGATGCCCCGCTCTGGTGATCGGCGCGGAGCACGACCGGATCGTTCCCGACGCGGTGGCGGACCGCTACGCGGAGCTGCTCGGCGCCCGCATCGAGCGGCTGGCCGGGACCGGCCACGCGCTCGCGGTCGAGGAGCCCGAGAAAGCCGCCGCGCTGATCGCCGCGCACGTGACCGAGGCCGCGGTCGCGTGAGCCGGCTCGAGTTCTGGTTCAGCCAGCTCGCGCCGTACCCGCAGGTGCCGCCCGGGGAGGAGATCGAGTCCGCGTGGGTCACGCTGCCGAACTCCTGCTACGACCCGGAGGTCGGCAGGCGGCTGTACGGCGAGTACCTCGACCAGCTCGCGGCGGCCGAGGACCTGGGCTACGACGGCGTGCTCGTGGAGGAGCACCACCAGACCGCATACGGGACTCTGCCCGCGCCCAACCTGATGGCCGCCGCGGTGATCGGCAGGACCTCGCGCATCCCGGTGGCGGTCGTCGGCAACTCGCTCCCGCTGCAGGCGAACCCACTGCGAGCGGCCGAGGAGATCGCGATGCTCGACGTGATGTCCGGCGGTCGTGTGGTCGCGGGCCTCGTGCGCGGGACGGGCATGGACTACTACTCGTCGAGCGCGAACCCGGCCTGGTCGCTCGAGCGCTTCTGGGAGGCGCACGACCTGCTCGTCCGGGCCTGGACCGAGAGCGGCCCGTTCACCTGGCAGGGAGACCACTTCCATCTGCCGTTCGTCAACCCCTGGCCGCGCCCGCTGCAACAGCCGCACCCGCCGGTGTGGCTGCCGGGCACCGGCGCCGTGGAGATGGTCGAGCGCGCGGCCGAGCGGCGCTACCCGTTCATGATGGTGCTCGCCGCTCGCCAGTTCACGAGGGCGGCGTTCGACCGCTATCGGGCCGCGGCCGAGAAGTGCGGGTACGAGTCGTCCCCGGACCACCTGGCCTGCGCGTTGCCGGTCTACGTGGGCGCGACCGACGACGCCGCGCACCGCGAGGCGCGCCCGCACGTCGAGTGGATGTTCCGCACCGGGCTGAAGATCCCGCCCTACCACTGGTTCCCGCCCGGCTACATGACGAAGGAGTCGTTCGCGGAGATGCTCGGCACGAAGGCCGAGTACGACATGAAGGAGCACTGGGAGCTGACCTACGACGAGCTGCTCGACCAGCGCTACGTCATCGTCGGGTCGCGCGACACCGTGATCGAGCGGCTGACGGAGGTGACGGACGACCTGGGAGCCGGCATCGTCGTGGGCGCCGGCGGGCACATCGGGTCGATGCCGCACGAGCAGACGCTCGAGTCGATGCAGCGGATGGCCGAGGAGGTCTTCCCCGCGTTCCGGGACTAGTTCGTGCGGGCGCGAACGGCGTCGCGCTGGAAGCGGCGGTTGCGCGCGGTGCGGCGCAGCATCACGACCTGGGCGCCCCGCTCGGGCGCGAACGTGAACGACCGGCGCACCACACGCTCGGCCTGCGGGCGGGCCGCGAGCACGGTGCGCGCGAGCACGGTCTTGAGAACGACCTTCATCTCGAACTGCGCGAAGCTCGCGCCCAGGCAGCGGCGCACGCCGCCGCCGAACGGGATCCAGCCGTAGGTGTCGGGCTGGCAGGCCAGGAAGCGCTCGGGCCGGAACGACTCGGGGTCCGGGTACAGGTCCGGGTCGCGGTGGATCAGCCAGATGCTCGGCATGACCACCGTGCCCTTCGGCAGGTCGTAGCCCCCGACCTCGAACGGCCCCTTGAGCTTGCGGGCGACGATCGGCAGCACGGGGCGCAGCCGCAGCGTCTCCTTCACGACCGCGTCCAGGTAGGAGTCGTCGCCCCACGAGAGCTCCTCGGTCAGGCGCTCGAGCTTGTCGGGGTGGCGCAGGAGCCGCTCGAACGCGAACGCCAGCGCGCTCGCTGTCGTCTCGTGGCCGGAGACCAGCAGCGTCAGCAGCTCGTCGCGCAGCTCCTGGTCGGTGAGCGGCCTGCCTTCCTCGTCGCGCGCGTCGAGCAGCAGGCCGAGCACGTCCTCCCCGGCGTAGCCCTGGCGCCGCCGCCGGGCGATCTCCGCGTACAGCACCTCGTCGGTGTCGGCGACGCACTGCATCAGCCGGGCCCAGGGCGACCGGCCGGCCAGCGAGCGGCGCAGCTGGGGCAGCATCGTCGAGTACGACTGACAGCGGTGCAGCAGCTCGACGACCAGCTCGCGCAGACGGGTCGCGTGCCCGCCCATGTCGTGCGCGGCGTCGATGCCGAACACCGCGCCGAGGATCACGTCGACCGTGATCGACTGCATGCGCGGCAGCAGGGCGAACTCCTCGCGGAGCGGCCAGCTCGACACCTCGCGCTCGGCGACCTCGCGCATGAGCTCGCCGTACGCTCGCATGCGCTCGCCGTGGAACGGCGGAAGCATGAGCTTGCGCTGGCGCAGGTGCTCGCGGCCGTCGGTCAGGAGCAGTCCGCGGGATCCGAGGATGGGGCGGAACAGACCGTTGATGTCGCCCATGTGGAGCAGGTCGGGCGGCCCCTGGAACACCTGCTTGGCCGCCCGGTGGTCGGCGATCATCACCACGCGACTCGGTCCGAGCCGGAGAGTGAACAGCTCGCCGTGACGGCGCCGGCATTCCTCCATGAACGGGACCGGGCGGAGCACCCAGCTGAGCGTCTGCGCTGCGGCGGGTAGACGCGGTCCCGAGGGGAGCATGGGGCCGAACCTCTCACGGCAATAGGCGCGTCGCCACTGGTCGGATGGCCCATATCGGATTGCGGATTGCGGATTGCAGATTGCGGAGTGCGGCTGTCCGATTCGTTCAAGGCGGGACGGGACGGGTCCGGTTACATCTGGCTCATGGACCAGCGAGTGAGCCTCATCACCCTCGGCGTGGCCGACCTCGAGCGGTCGCGCGCCTTCTACGGAGCGCTCGGGTGGACGACGAGCGCGGAGCCCGGCGCCGACATCGTGTTCTTCCAGGCGGGCGGGACGATCGTCGCGCTGTGGGACCGCGACCGGCTGGCGGCCGACGCCGGCCTGCCCGCCGACGGCCAGGGCTTCGACGGCGTCGTGCTCGCCCACCTGGTCACGTCCGAGGAGGCGGTGGACGGCGTGCTCGCGGAGGCGTCGAGCGCGGGGGCGCGGGTCACCGACCCGCCGAGCAAGACGTTCTGGGGCGGCTACTCGGGCAAGTTCACCGACCCGGACGGTCACGCCTGGGAGATCGCGCACAACCCGTCGTGGCGGCTGGCCGACGACGGGTCGGTCCACCTGAGCTAGACGACGGCGGGGCGCGACGGGACGACCAGCGCCCGCTCGCCCGCCACGCGGCTCGACCCCGCGGCGAGCGCGCTCGGCGTCACGCCCGCCAGGTCCCCGCACTCGCGGGACAGGTGCGCCTGGTCGGCATAGCCCGCGTCGAACGCGAGCCGCGACAGCCCCTCGTCGCCGCCGCGCGACGACAGCCACAGGAACCGCTGGAACCGCAGCACGCGCGCGAGCGTCTTCGGCCCGTAGCCGACAGCGACGTCGAAGCGGCGCCGGAGCTGGCGCTCGCTCACGCCAAGGGCCGACGCCACGTCCCGCACGCGTGCCTCGGGGCGCGCGAGCGCGAGCGCCGCAGCGCGCACCAGCGCGTCCGCCGGCGGCGCGTCGCGCAGGCGCGCCGCCACGGCGGCCGTCAGCTCCATGAGCACGCGGCCGGGCGTCTCCGCGCTCTCCAGGCGCGCGGTCAGGTCGGCCCCGCCGGGGATGACGTCGGCGGCGAGCGGGTTGTGGTCGAGCAGCTCGTCCGCCGGCAGCCCGAGCGCCGCGCCCACCGCGCCGACGCGGAAGCGCACTCCGACCTTCGGCCGCCCCGGCGCGTCGGTGGAGACGTGCGACCGCGTCGCCGGGCCGGCGACGATCAGCCGCGACCCCGTCCACACGATGTCCGCGCACCCATCGGGCAACACGTGGCCGCTCGCCCGCGTCGACACCCATGCGCAGGCGACCCACTCCGCGAGCGGCGCCGGCGGCGCGAGCTCGCGGTAGGCACTCACGGTGCGGCCATCCTCCGTTCGTACTCGTCGCGATCGGCGCGATCGGCTCCCGTCGCCACCTTGTCGACGCCGAACAGCTTGCCCATGCCCATCCGCCCGCGCGCGGGCAGGAACGCGAACAGCCGCAGCAGCGGCGCCAGGCTACGCGGGACGAAGACCTCCGCGCGCGGCGAGCGCACGCACGCGACGATCGCGTCGGCGACCTGCTCGGGCTCGACCCAGGCGCCGCTGCGCCCCGGGTTGGTTCCGGCAGCCAGCTCGGTGCGCACCACTCCCGGATAGACCAGCGACAGGTCGATGCCGCTGCCACGCAGCTCGGCGCGCACGCCGTCGCACAGCCCCTTGACCGCGTGCTTCGTCGCGGCGTAGGTCGACTCGTGCGGGGCCGCGACGAACGCGCCGGCCGACACGACGTTGACGATGTGCCCGCCGTCGCGGGCGCGCATGCGGGGGATGGCCAGCTTCATGCCGTACGCGGTCCCCGCGAAGTTGACGTCGATCATCTTGCGCATCGCGCGGTCGTCCTCGCCCTCGAAGGGGCCGACGAACATCACGCCCGCGTTGTTGACCAGGACGTCGATCGGTCCGAGCTGCTCCTCGGTCGCGTCCAGGAAGCCCTCGAACGAGTCGCGGTCGCTGACGTCGAGCGGAAGCCCGATCGCGCCGCCGCCGACGGACCCGGCGCTCTCGGCGGCCAGGTCGCCGCTCAGGTCGCCGATCGCGACTCTTGCGCCCTCGCGCGCCAGCGCGGTTGCGGTCGCGAGCCCGATGCCGCGGGCCGCGCCGGTGACGGCGACGACGATTCCCGCGAGTGACCGTTCGCGCCTGGCCATGCGCCGGACCTTACGCGACAGCCGCCCAGGGCAGGCCTCGCGCCAAGGTCACGCCGTGACGCGTGCGGCCAACTCGCGCAGGTCCTCCGCCTCGAGGTCAGCCTGAGCGCCCAGAGTAGGCGCGTACTTCTCACCGCGCGCGATCCAGGCGGTCTGCATCCCGGCGCGCGACGCGCCGGCCACGTCCCACTCGTGCCCGCTGGTCAACATGACCTGTCCGGCACCGGCCCCGAACGCCTCGGTGGCGAGCGCGTACACCTCGCGGGCCGGCTTGAAGCGCTTGACCGAGTCGGCGACGAGCACGTGCTCGAACACACCGTCCAGATCGTTGTGCGCGATCAGCGCCTGCATGACGTCGGCCGTCCCGTTGGACAGGATCGCCAGCGGGATGCGCGTCCGCCGCAGCTCCTCCAGCCCGGGCTTCACGTCGTCGAACACGGGGAGCTCGCGCAGGCCCTCCACGATCCAGTCCGCGCGGGAGCGCTCGAGCCGCAGCCCCGCCTCGCGGGCAGCGCCCTGGATCGCCTGCGCGGCCAGGTCCGGGAACGGCTCGTAGTCGCCCGATGCGGTCATGTGCCAGGTCCAGGGGATCAGCCGGGTCTTGAACGCCGCGAACAGCTCGTCGCCCTCGTGGCCTGCGGCCTGCCGCGTGCGCACGCGCAGGGCGCTCAGGTCGAAGAGCGTCCCGAAGCCGTCGAAGGCGATGCCGTCGAGGTCCACGCCTGGAGTATCCACTCCGCAGCCACGCGCCAGCCCTCCGACCGTGGGTCGACGAACGCGCGGTGCCCGGTCCCGGGCGGCTCGACCAGCTCGACGTCGCCGCCGGCCGCCCGCGCGGCGGCGGCGTAGTCGCGGCTGTGGCCGACGGGCACCGTCTGGTCCTCGGGGCCGTGCACGAGCAGAGCGGGCACCGGCAGGGGCAGGAGCCGGATCGGGTCGACGGCGTCGTAGCGCTCGGGCACGTCGGCCGCGGTGCCGCCGAGCACGTCGCGGGCGATCTGCGTCCTGGCCATCTCGCAGACGGCGGCCAGCGCGACGACGCGCGTGACCGGCACCGCGGAATCGGCGCGCGACGCCGCCCACAGCGCGAGCTGCCCGCCGGCCGAATGCCCGACCATCGTGACGTCGGCCAGGTCCAGGTCGTGGCGGTCCGACGCCGCGTCCGCCAGGGCGTCCACAGCGGCCGCGACGTCGTCGAACGTGGCCGGCCAGCCGCCGCCCTCGCCGCGCCCCACGCGCCGGTAGCCCACGTTCCACACCGCGAAGCCGCGTCGCACGAGGTCGACGGCCACGAGCCGCATGACCCAGCGCCCGTACACTGCTCGCCACGACCCGCCGTGAATCATGATCGCCACGGGGTGCGGGCCGTCGCCGCGCGGGACGTACAGGTCGGCGACCTGCAGGCGGTGGGGCCCGTAGGAGTGGCGGCGCGGGCGCGCGAGGGCGTCAAGCGCGAGCCGCGCCGGGCTGCGGGGTTTGGTCGCCACGGGTTGCGAGTATGCGAAAGGCATGACGCAGACGCTCTCAGGCAAGCCCACGTCGTACTGGGTCGACTCGACTCCGGAGACGACCTATCCGCAGCTCGATCGCGACCTGAACGTCGACGTGGCGGTCGTCGGGGCGGGCATGGTGGGCATCACGGCGGCGCTGCTGCTGCTCCGGCAGGGCGCGAACGTGGCGCTGCTCGAGCACGGCCGAGTGGCGGGCGGCGTGACCGCGTACACGACCGCCAAGGTGTCGTCCGCGCACGGCCTGCACTACGACCAGCTCGAGTCGAGCTTCGGGGACGACGGCGCTCGCGCGTACGCCCAGGCCAACGAGGCGGCGCTCGAGCAGATCGGCGGCTGGGTCGACGAGCTCGGGATCGACTGCGACTGGCGCCGCAAGCCGGCCCTCGTCTACTCGATCGACTCCGCGGAGCGCAAGCAGATGGAGAAGGAGGTCGAGGCGACGCGGAAGGCGGGGCTCCCTACGTCGCTGGTCCTCGAGGCCCCCGACCTGCCGTTCCCGATCGACTGCGCCGTCCGCTACGAGAACCAGGCGGAGTTCCATCCCCGCAAGTATTTGCTGGGCCTGATGGACGAGGTCGTCAAGGCCGGCTGCCAGGTGTTCGAGCGCACCCGCGTGGTCTCGGGCAGCGACGGCGACCCGGCCCACGTGACCACGAAGGAGGGCTTCAAGGTCACCGCGGGGGACATCGTCGTGGCCACCCACTTCCCGTTCCTGGACCGCGGTCTGTACTTCGCCCGAATGCACCCTGAGCGTTCCTACGCGATGGGCGTCTGGGCGGATGACCACCAGGTCGAGGGCATGTACCTGTCGACCGAGAGCCCGTCGCACACGATCCGCTCGATCCCCACGGACCAGGGCGAGATGCTGCTCGTCGGCGGCGAGTCGCACAAGGTCGGGCAGGCCGACGAGGTCGAGCGCTATGCCGCGGTCGAGAGCTGGGCCCGCGAGAACTGGAGCGTCCGCGAGGTGGCCTACCGCTGGTCGACGCAGGACGCGATGCCGGTCGACGGCGTGCCCTACGTGGGCAAGCTCAACCCCGGCGCGAAGTCGCTCTGGGTCGGCACAGGGTTCCGCAAGTGGGGGCTGACCAACGGGACCGCCGCGGCGGCGATCATCAGCGAGCGGATCGCCGGCCGCGAGCTGCCCTACGCGAAGGTCTTCGACTCCTCGCGCGCGAAGCCGCTCGCGTCCGCCTCCGAGCTCGTCAAGGAGAACGCCAACGTCGCCCGGCGGTTCGTGCAGGACCACGTGTCCCGGCCGGACGTGCGCTCGGTGGACGACCTGGGCCCCGGCGAGGGCGGCACGGTGCGGGCAGGCACGAAGAAGATCGGCGCGTACCGCGACGACGACGGGGTGCTGCACACGGTCTCGACCCTGTGCACGCATTTGGGCTGCTCCGTGGTGTGGAACGGGGCGGAGCGGTCGTGGGACTGCCCGTGCCACGGGTCGCGCTTCCACTGGGACGGCACTGTGCTCGAGGGCCCGGCCGTGAGAGACCTGAAGCCGGTCGACGGCGGCAACGCCTAGATCACGGTGTAGCCCAACTCCTTGAGCGCGTCGAGCGCGCCCTGAACGCGAGCCTCGCTCGTGCGTACGTCGTCCCGGCCCCTGTCCCAGCTCGCCGTGTCGTTGCCCAGCGCCGCCTTCTGCATGCGGGCGTAGACCGCCGACGCCGACTCGAGTGCGGCGATCAGATCAGCGCGCTGATCGGCGACGAGCGGGGTGGCGGGTACGCGCCGCAGCTTGCGCGCGCCATCCGCATATGCGCGCGCCAGCGCGCCGGTCGAGTCCTGTTGCTGCCACCGGTTGACCGCCTTGCTGAGCCGCAGCCGGAAGCTCCGCCGCGTGGGGTTGATCCCGGTGATCACTCGATCCACGGCGGCGGCGTAGCGCCTGCTCGGGGCGAGCGGCACCGGCCTGCCGCGCATGTTGCGCACGGTCGCGGCTGCGCGCTCGCAGTCCCCGGCCGTGGGCGCGCCCCCGGAAGGGGCCAGGCACGCGACGGTGACGACCCCCGCGCTCGTCGGAGCTGCGTAAACCGTCATCGGCTGCCCGGACCCGCGCACCGCCAGGCCGCGATAGCGCTGTGCCTGAAGGCTTCCGAGCTTCAGCCGGTCGCCGGTCTTCGGCTTGGGTCCCTCGATGCGCCGCTCAAACGCGGCCGGGAGGAGCAACGGCCCTGACGCGCGGGTCATCCCGGCCACGATGCTGTGATCGCCATCAGTCGCGTAGGCCGCGTCGCGCATCCGCAGGCCGGGCACGCTCGGCGCCTTCTCCTCGGTCGACCAGCTCGCCGGCACGGCGAGCTCGACCGCGCGTGAGCGCTCCGTCCGCGTGCCCGGATCGGAGTCGCGCGACGCGATGCCCGCCAGAGTGCCCCCGACCGCGCCCACGAGGACCAGCGCCGCGTACGGGAACAGCGTGCGCAACGGCCCACCCCGGCGCCGCCCGGCCATCGGCAACGTCGCCGTCGGCGCACGCCGGCGCGGAAGGACCGCCTGGGACTCGGGCAGCTCGTCGGTCTCGACCTCGTCCCGCGAGACGATGTCGGTCTCGACGCTGTCGACGTTGCGAGTCGGCTGCCGCGTGACGGGGAGGATCGGCGGCGGCTGGCGGATCGACCGCAGGCGCCGGCCGCCGAGGATCGACTCGACCTCCTCCATCAGCTCGCCGGCCGACGCCGGGCGGTGCTCCGGCTCCTTGGCGAGGGCGCGCGCGGCGATGCCGTCGAGCTCGGGTGGGAGCCGGGGCTCGCGCTCGGTCAGCGACGGGGGATCGTCGGACAGGTGGGCGTACAGGACCGCGGCCTCGTTGTCGCGCGGATAGGGAACGCTGCCGGTGAGGCACTCGCACAGCACCGCGCCGAACGCGTACACGTCGCTGCGCGCGCTGGCCGGCTCGCCGACTATCTGCTCGGGCGCGACGTAGTCGAGCGTCCCCATGAACTGGCCGGTCTCCGTCAGGCTCTTCTCGCCCGGGAGCTTGGTCAGCCCGAAGTCGGCAAGGAACGCGTGGTCGCGGCTCGCGATGAGAATGTTCTGCGGCTTGATGTCGCGGTGGATCAGGCCCTCGTCGTGCGCGGCGTCGAGGGCGTCGGCGATCGGCGACAGGATGTTCACGGTGCGCTGCGCGTTCAGGTCGCGGGAGACGATCAGGTCCTTAAGCCGGGGCCCGCGCACCATCCGCATCGCCAGGAACAGGCCGTACCTCGACTCGCCGGCCTCGTGGACGGTGACGATGTGCGGGTGGTCGAGCCGCGCCTGGACCTCGCCCTCGCGGCGGAATCGCTCGCGGAAGCGCGCGTCCTCGCTGAGGTGATGGGCGAGCAGCTTCAGTGCGATCTTGCGCTTGAGGGACAGCTGCGTCGCCTCGTAGACGATTCCCATCCCGCCCTGGCCGATGACGGCGTCCACGCGGTAGCCCGCGATCTGGGTGCCGCGGGGGAGAAGCGGCGCCATCGAGTGGGAACGCGAGCTCACGGCTCTGCCGACCTGCCCGGCGGCGGCGATCCGGCGATCGAACGCAGCGGCTTGATGGCCGAGACGCGCTCGAGGTTGTTGGTGGTCGGCGACGTCGCCGACGGTGCGAGCCGCTGAACCCTGGCCGGCTCCAGATCTTCCTCACCAGTGTCGCCGGCCACCGCGAAGGCACCGGCGAAGGCGGCGATCGCAAGCAGGGTCGCGATCGCCCACCTCGCGAGCGTGGTGCTGATTGGTTCCCTCCCTCGAAGCGGTGAGACCCCACTATCCGCGGTGCTGTGCCGCGCCGCAATCCCCTGACGTGCCAGGACCACCAAAGGGGTGAAGCCACCTGAGGGTGATTCGTTTCACCCCTGCAAAGGACCCATTTCCACCCCCTTGGCCGATGGGCATGAGGCCGCCCGGAGCCGAGCCTCGGTGCATCGACGAGGAGGTCGGAGATGCGCCGCAGGACCAGCCTGGAGATCATGCTCGCGACGGTGGTGCTCGTCTTCGTCGCGGCCACGCCGGCCCGCGCCGCGGCGCCACCGGAGTGGGAGGCACTCGCAGGTGACATCGCCGCGCCCTGGCCGGGGCTGATCGACGCGCGCGGCCGCTATCCCGACTACGTGCAGGCGAGCGACCCGAACTACCCGCCGCCCATGCTGGGCTATGCCCTGATCCAGACGGGCCTGCGCACCGGCGATCGGGCCGCGGTGGAGACGGGCCTGCGGACCCTGAACCACGCCGTGGTCGACATCAACCCCCGGGCCGTCTCGGGGGTGTTCCACCTTTGCGCTGTCGCGAGCGCTTACAACCTTGCCCGGGAGCGCCTGGCGGGCGACCCGCTCTTCGACCGCCACCGCGCGGCCTGGGAACGATGGCTTCAGCGGGTCCCGCTCCGGTGGCTGCCCCACACCCACCACTACGCGAACAAGTACATGGTCGAGGCCGTCGGCGTGCTCGAGCTCCGGCGCTCGGGCCTGACGTCCGACGTCAAGGGGTCTGCGCTGGCGAGCGGTGAGCACAGCGAGCACCTCGCCCGGCGGCTGGTCAACGTGGTGGCGCCACGCGCGGCCTCGGACGCTCGCACCGAGTTCTCAGGGGGCGCCGCGTTCGTCCTCTCCGACCCCTCGAACAACGCGCTGGCCTACCACGCGCTCACATTCGGTTTCTTCGCGCGAGCGGTCGAGCTGCTCGGGCCGGGCGCGTCGCCCCGGGCGCGGCACGCGCTTCAGGGGGTGGCGCGGGCGTCCTGGGGGCTGCAGGGACCGGACGGCGACCTGTCCTACATCGGCCGGTCGCAGGGAATGGCGTGGACGCTTGGCCTCTCGGCCTACGGGTCCGAAGTGGCGGCGGCCGGTGCCGACGGCTGGGCGCCGCGCTTCCGCGCCGTTGCCGATCTGGCGATCCGTCGCCTGGCCACCCGCTACGGCAACGGGCCGTTCGGCTTGTGGATCACGCCGTCGCGCGAAGGCGGGTCGGCTGCTGCCGACCGCGGCCTCGACAGCTACGCGACCGGACCGAGCTACACGGGGCTGACGCTCGTCGGGCTGAACTGGGCGATCGAGCACGCCGAGCGGCACGACCGCGTCGTCGGCCAGATCGCCGCTGAAGCGGGAGGCGCCCGCCGGCTGTCCAGCCCCCGGACGCAGTTCACGGTGGTCAGGTCCGGCGACAACTGGTTCGCGGTGCGGACGTCGCGCAGCTTCGCCGCGCGCGACCTGCGCTACGACACCGGTCTGGTCGCGCTCAAGCGGCCGGGGCCTGACGGCGAGTGGACCGACGTGGTGCGCCCGCGCCCGCACACCACCCGGGGCTTCGACTCCGCCGGACCCGTCCTCTCGACCGGCCACGGTGCCGCGCTGCCCGACGCCTACCGGGCGGACGTGGACGATGGCGGCACCGTCACGCTCCGTGGCGGATACCGCACGCGTGACGGGCGCTGGCTGCGTCGCGGCGTGTCGTTCCGCTACGGCGTGGTGCCCTGCGGCGTGCAGATGGTGCTGCCCCGCCGGCCCGAGGACAGGCTGTCGTACTCGGTGTGGTTCACGGACACACCCGCGCGCGAGGGCGCCTCGCTGGTCGGGCCGCATGCGACCGTCTCGGCGACGCCGGGCTTCGACGTCGGGCTGCGCGACGGCGGTGCGTCGGCGGTCGACGGCAAGCTGGTCAGGGCGGACCTGCGCTTCCCGCCCGGGCACGGCCCGGTCCGCATCACGATCTGCGGGCGCTGACCGCTACAGGTCGCGGTCCGTGACCACGCCGCTGCGGAAGGCCCGCTCGACCAGGTTGGCCCGCTTCTGGTTCTGGGGCAGCTTGCCGACGCCGAAGACGTAGAACAGAGCGCGCATGTGGGTCTTCACCGCGTCGATCCCGATGCACAGCTCGTCGGCGATCTGCCTGTTGGACGCGGGCGCCGCGAAGCCGCCGGAGTTCTTGTACGGCCGGCAGAGCGCGAGCAGGACTCGGCGCTGCGCGTCGGAGACGCTCGACACGGTCGGGACCTCGTCCTGATCCGCAGTGGCGCGTGACTCTCCGCGCTCCGGGTCGCAGTAGGCGATCACCGTGTCGCCAAACCGCATGAGGTCGCCGTCGATCAGCCGGCGGCGGCCCATGACCCGCGAGCCGTTGACGAACGACCCGTTGCGGGAGAGGCCGTCGTCGCACACCGTCCAGTAGTCGCCCATACGTGTGAGCTGAGCGTGGATCCGAGAGACCCCGAGGTCCCAGGGCAGCGCGACCTCGTTCGTGGGCCGCCGGCCGATCGTCAGCTCCTCCGGCGACTCGTCCAGGTCGACGATGCGCTGGTGATCGCCGCCATCGCGGAAGAGCAGGAAGGGATGACCACGACGCTCGGCGTGAACGCGGTCCTTCAGCTCGGATGGCGAGGACGAGTGCGGTGCGAACGGCGACAGTGCCATGATCGCTCGGTCAGGATTGTCTCAGCGGTCGGGAGCCGCGACAAGGGCGCATTCCGCGCCCAGACGCCCGGGCACCCGCGCCGGGAAACGGGACCGTTCCTTACACTCTCGGCCTCTCATGGGAGCGCGCTGAATGAAGGTCGGACTGGTTCTCGGGGCCGGCGGCGTCCTGGGCGGCGCCTGGATGACGGGCGGCCTCCACGCGCTCGCCCGGGAGACCGGCTGGGACCCGATGAGCGCCGAGCACATCGTCGGCACGAGCGCGGGGTCGATGATGGGCGCGCTGCTGGCCTCCGGGGTGCCGCCGTGGTTCATGGTCGCCCACTCGGCGGGCGAGAGCTTCGACGGGCTGGTGGACGCGCACGGCAACCCGGCGGCGGAGGCCGACCGCAGCGCGGGCGCGACGTTCCGGGTCGACATGCGGGGTCCGCTGCCGATCGGGCCGGGCTCCTGGCAGCTGATCCGCCGCTCGATGTCCGCACCGCACCGTCACCGCCCGAGCGCGTTCCTGGCCGGCTGGATCCCCCGCGGGGTCATCTCCACGGAGCCGCTCAAGGACACCGTCCGGCGGGTCGTCGACCACGGCTGGACCGACCACCCCGGCCTCTGGGTGGTGGCCTGCGACTACTCCGACGGCCACCGGGTCGCGTTCGGCCGCGCCGACGCGCCCGACGCCGACCTGGCCGACGCGGTCGCCGCCTCGTGCGCGATCCCGGGCTTCTACCGGCCGGTCGACATCGCCGGCCGCCCCTACGTGGACGGCGGCCTGTGGTCGACGTCCAACCTCGACGTGCTGCGCCACGAGCAGCTCGACCTCGTCATCTGCCTGAACCCGACGTCCTCGCTCCACCCGCCGCACGCGTGGAACCCGGCCGAGCGGGTCGCCGACGTGTTCCGCCGCGGCAGCGGCCGGCGCCTCGGCTGGGAGGCGCGCAAGCTGCGCCAGGCCGGCACCGAGCTGGTGCTGATCCAGCCGACGCGGGAGGATCTGGATGTCATGGGCGTCAACCTGATGTCGACGCGGCGCCGCCACGAGGTGGTCACGACGGCGATCGATACCGTCACCGAGCAGCTGCGCGCGCCGGGCGTCCGCGAGAAGATGACCGGGCTGCCCGCGGGCGAGCCGCACAAGATCGAGCGGCCGGCGGGGCACCCGTCGACCTGGCCCCAGGTGCTGCCCCACCAGCACGTAGAGGAAGGTGCCGCATGAGCAATGACGCCGAACGCACCGCCGCGCGCCGCGCTTCCAGCAACGGCCACACGAAGGTCGACGACCGCAACGGCGACGCGCGTCGCCCGGGCGTCGCGCAGCTCGTGGCCATGCTCGGCCAGGCGGTCGGGCAGCAGGTGATCAAGCGGATCCCCACGGCCGACCTCGACGAGCGCGACCCCGACTACATCCGCGAGAACCTGCCCGGCGCGTGGATGCTCGCGAGCTTCTACTTCCGCGCCGACGTGAAGGGCCTGCACAACATCCCGTCCGAGGGCCCGGTGCTGCTCGTCGGCAACCACTCGGGCGGCAACCTGACGCCGGACACGACGGTATTCACGCTGGCGTTCACCACCTACTTCGGCGTCGAGCGGAAGTTCCACCAACTGGCCCACAACCTGGTCCTGGCCATGCCGATGCTGTCGTTCCTGCGCAAGTACGGCACGGTGGCGGCCGGTCGCTCCAACGCTCAGAAGGCGCTGCGGACCGGCGCTGCGGTGCTGGTCTACCCGGGCGGCGACTACGAGGTCCATCGCCCGTCGTGGGAGGCGGCGAAGGTCGACTTCGGCGGGCGCAAGGGGTTCATCAAGCTCGCGCTCGACGAGGACGTGCCGATCGTGCCGATCGTCTCCGCGGGCGGCCAGGAGACCGCGCTGTTCCTGTCGCGGGGCGAGGGGCTCGCGAAGCTGCTGAGGCTGGACAAGCTCTTCCGGCTGAAGGTGCTGCCGATCTCGATCGCGGCGCCATGGGGGCTGAACGTCGGCGACATGCTCGGCCACCTGCCGCTGCCCGCGAAGATCTCCGTGCGCGCGCTCAAGCCGATCCACCTGCGCGACCAGTTCGGCGAGGAGCCGGACATCGACGACGTCTACGAGCACATCACGGGCGCGATGCAGGCCGAGCTCGACCTGCTCTACCGCGACCGCCGGCTCCCGCTGATCGGCTGATGCGCCTCTCCGCCGAGGCCGAGATCGCCGCGCCGCCCGAGGCGATCTGGGAGGTCGTGACCGATCCCGACGAGCAGATCGGCCTGATCAAGGACGTCACGCGCTGGGAGGTCGAGGGCGACACCGACCGCGGCCTCGGCGCCCGCTACAACATGCGGATGCAGGTCGGGTCGGCGGAGATCGGGTCGACGATCGAGGTCGTCGAGTGGGACGAGAACCGCGACATGGCCTGGACCAGCGTCAAGGGCATCGACCAGCGGGGGCGCTGGCGGCTTCGGCGCGACGACGACAGCGGCTGTACGAAGGTCGAGCTGCGGTTGAGCTATCAGTCGCCGGGCAGCGGCATCCTGGGTGCGCTGGCCGACCGCGCGTCGGCCGGGTTGATACAAGGCAAGCTCGAGGAGTCGCTCCGGCGGCTCAAGGCACGGATGGAGGGTGAGGGATCGATGGGGGAGGATTCGCCGGGCATTCTCGGCAAGGCGACGACGGTTCTGGGCCAGGGGGTCCACACCGTCAAGACGCTGGGCGAGGCCGGCCTGATCCGGCCGCAGCGCCCCGACCGCACCATCCGCGCGCTGCTCGCGATGCAGCGCTGGGGCTTCACGCCGGCCGCCGGCTACGCGGCCAACGCGGCGCGCTACCCGAACGACGACGCGATCATCGACGAGCTCGGCCGGCTCTCCTTCCACGAGGTGCACGAGCGCACCAACCGGCTCGCGACCGCGTGGCTCGACGACGGGCTGGGGGAGGGCGACACCGTCGCGGTCATGTGCCGGAACCACCGCGGCTTCATCGAGACGACGGTCGCCGCTTCGAAGCTCGGCATGACCTGCCTGTACATGAACACAGCGTTCGCCGGGCCGCAGCTGACCGAGGTGGCGAAGCGCGAGAAGCCCGACGCGATCGTGTTCGACGAGGAGTTCTACGAGCTGCTGGAGGAAGCCGGCAAGCGGCGCAAGCGCTACGTCGCCTGGCACGACTCCGAGCCGGACGACCTGCCCGACGAGACGCTCGAGCGGGTCATCGAGCGCGGCGACCCGGAGGACCCGGTCCCGCCCGCGGAGTCCGGCAAGGCGATCATCCTGACCTCGGGAACGACCGGCACGCCGAAGGGCGCGTCGCGCAAGCAGCCGGAGACGATCGGGCCGGCGGTCGCGCTCCTGTCACGGATCCCGCTGAAGGCGCGCGAGAAGACGTTCATCGTCGCCCCGCTGTTCCACTCGTGGGGCTTCGCGCACTTCACGCTCGGGCTGATGCTCGGGTCGACCTACATCCTGACCCGCAAGTACGACCCCGAGGGCACGCTGTCGCTGATCGGCCAGCACCAGCCGCAGTCCGCGCCGATGGTCCCGGTGATGGTGCAGCGGATCATGGAGCTGCCCGAGGAGACGCGCACGAAGTACGACCTGTCGTCGCTCACGTCGATCCCGCTGTCGGGCTCGGCGCTGCCTGGCGAGCTCGCGATCCGCTTCATGGACGAGTTCGGGGACATCCTCTACAACCTCTACGGCTCGACCGAGGTGGCCTGGGCGTCGATCGCGACGCCGGCCGACCTGCGCGCGGCACCGGGCACCGCGGGCGCGCCGCCGCGCGGCACCGTCGTGAAGATCTACGACGAGAAGGGCCGCGAGCTCCCGCCCGGCCAGGACGGCCGCATCTTCGTGGGCAACGAGATGCTGTTCGAGGGCTACACGGGCGGCGGGACAAAGGACGTGATCGACGGCCTGATGGCCACCGGCGACGTCGGCCACATGGACGAGGAGAACCGGCTGTTCGTCTCCGGCCGCGACGACGAGATGATCGTCTCCGGCGGCGAGAACGTGTTCCCCCGCGAGGTCGAGGACACGATCGCGAACATGAAGGGCGTCGACGAGGTCGCGGTCATCGGCGTGGACGACGAGAAGTTCGGGCAGGCGCTGAAGGCCTACGTCGTCAAGTCCAACGGCGCGTCGGTCACCGAGGACGCGGTCAAGAAGCAGGTCAAGGAGAACCTGGCCCGCTTCAAGGTCCCGAAGCAGGTCGTCTTCATGGACGAGCTGCCGCGCAACGCGACCGGGAAGATCCTGAAGAAGGAGCTGAAGGAGAAGCACGAGGAGGAGGCGGTCCTCGAAGTAGGGCGCCGGCGGTGGTGTTGGGCAGGCATACGGCAAAGGGTCCGTAGGCAAACAGCCCTTCAACTGCCTCCGGACCCTTTGCCTTTGCCTTCCCCACCAGCGCAGGGGGACCCGACCCGTGCACCTCGGCTGCTGAGGAGCAGCCAGAGGCAGAAGGGCGAGACGACAGTCAGAGGCAGTTTTGGCGGATCGCCCTTCTGCCGGGTGGCTGCCAACCACCCGGCCGGGGCTCAGCTCGTCTCGGACTCTTCCTTGCCCTCGGACTCCGAGTCGTCCGAGTCCTCCGAATCGTCGTCGTCGTCCGAGTCGCCCTCGCCGCCCGCGCTCGGGTCGTTCGAGTCCTCGTCGGTCGGGCCGCCCGGGATCGGGTCGGACTTGTACTCGTCCGGGTCGTCGACCTCGTCGCCCGCGATCGTGACCTTGCCGTCCTCGTGGTGCCGAAGTGACGACGGGCCGAGCTGCTCCTCCTCGGGCCCCTCGTGGTACGAGTGCTCGCCCTCGGGGCCGCCGAACGTCTCGTACTTGGCCTTGTCCGATGGCCAGTCCTCGAGGTCGTCGGGCGCACCCTCCTCCTCGAGCTTCTGCATCGTCTCCTTGGCGGCTTCGCGCTCCTCCTCTTCCTGTTGCGCCTTCTCGGAGGCGTCCATGTCCTCCGGGTCCTTGGACTCACTCTGGGCGTCCTCGTCGCTGCCGCCTGCGGGCTCCTGCTGCTCCTCGGACTTCGCGTCCTTGTTCTCAGCCGTGTCGCCGCCGCCCTCCGCCTGGGCCTCTTCGCGGGTCTCTTCCTGTTGCTCGCTCACGTCGCCTCCCCTTGCCGGTCTCTTGCCGGGCTGTACCCCGGCTGGGGCGGCATCAGTCTTCCTGGCGGTGTAGGTTTCCCGCCGCATGAACGCCTATGTGGTGGCCGGAGGCATCTTCGCGTTATGGGCGGTGATCGTCGCGCTGCTCGGCATGCGCGGGTTCCCGTCGAATCGCGGCGGTGAGCGCATCGCGATCGTCGTCGCTGCGGTGCTGTTCGTAGGCGCCGTGGGCTCCGCGATCGCGGACCAGACAAAGGTCGGCGAACGCCACGGCCCCGAGGCCGAGGAGCACGGCGAGGGGGAGGAGGGCGAGAAGCCCGGCGCCCCCGCCGAGGGTGGTGGCCAGGAGGCGCCGAAGGAGAGCCAGGCGCCGCCCGCCGAAGAGGGCGGGCAGAAGGAGCAGGGCGGCAAGCCCGTCGCGCTGACCCTGTCCGCGGATCCCACCGGTCAGCTCAAGTTCGACAAGAACGCGCTGAGCGCGCCCGCCGGCCAGGTGACGATCTCGATGGACAACCCCTCGCCCGTGCCGCACAACGTCTCGCTGCGCGGCGACGGCGTGAACGAGGAGGGCGACACGGTCCAGGGCAAGGGCAAGTCGACGGTCGAGGCGGAGGTCAAGCCCGGGTCGTACGAGTTCTACTGCTCGGTCCCCGGTCACGAGGAGGGCGGCATGAAGGGCACGCTCACCGTCAAGTAGGAGCCTGGCCCTCAGGGCCGTCGGACCGCGCGTTCCAGGAACTTCTAGTTTGTGGCTCTGGGCCACGGGAATCCCGTCCTCAGAGCCAACTTGCGCCGCAACGGCGCGTTGGTCACATACAGAGGCGACGGATTGGCCCCTGGCAGGGGGCCCGCGCTGCAGATGCGCGAGCGACCGGCCGACCCTCGCGAACCAGTCGAACGAGTCGAGGAGGTTCGCAGCACGTGACCCACCCTGGAGCAGACGCCTGATGGGCGAGACCCTGCTCATCGCCGTGCTCGTGCTCGCCGGAGTCGCGATCGTCCTGTTGACGGACGCTCACGGGAAGGCGCGCGCCTACGGACAGGGTGACGACCCGACGCGGCACAGGTCGCCCGAGTCGGTCACAGCAGTCGAGCTGCCGCCGCCGCACTTCAACGACAGAGATCCACACCAGAGGGGGAGTGACCAACGATGAGCACCGGAGCAATCATTCTCATTGTCCTAGTAGCGATCATCGCGATCGTCGTGGTGGCGATGCTCGCACGGCGCGGGCGCGAGCGCCGCCTCGAGGGCAGGCGCGTCGAGGCGCAGGAGCACCGCGACCAGGCGCGCATGCGTGCGCGTACCGCGGAGCGCGAGCAGGCGGACGCCGACGCGTCGGCCGCACGCGCGAAGAAGGCGCGCGCCGTGGCCGAGGAGCAGGCCGCCGAGGCTCGCCGTGCCGAGACCGAGGCCGAGACCAAGATGGAGCACGCCAAGCACGAGCGCGGGCACGCGGAGGAGCTCCACGGTCGCGCCGAGGAGATCGACCCGGACGCCGGCCGTGACGAGACCGGCACGAACGGGCGCCGCCGTCTGTTCGGCCGCGGCCGCGGCCGCGACGAATCCGACGAGGAGTCGCGCGAGCAGCAGACCGACGAGACGCAGGCCGCCGAGACGCAGGGCGACGACTCGCGGGCCGTGCCCGCACAGGGCCGCCAGGACAGCACCCGCTGATCTGCGGGAGCCGGAACGCGGGCGGGCGGCGCACTCGGGGGAGGAGCGACCGCCCGCCCCACCGGTTCTAGGCCCGCCGGCGCACCGCCACCGGCAGCCCGTCACGCGGGCCCAGCGTCGGTGTCTGGCGGATCCGGAGCTCGTAGCCGCGGCGCAGGCCGAAGTCGAAGCGCTGCAGCATCATCGCCGCCATCGCCTTGACCTCCATCTGGCCGAAGCGCATCCCGATGCAGGTGCGTGAGCCGCCGCCGAACGGCACATAGGCGCCCTTCGGCAGCCGGGCCTTCTCCTCCGGCGCGAAGCGGTCCGGCACGAACGCGTCCGGGTCGGGGAACACCTCCGGGATGCGATGGCTGGCCCACGAGCAGTAGTTGACGTGAACGCCGCCGGGGATCTGGTGGCCCGCGAACTCGAACGGGCTCGACCGACCGGCGCGGCCCGATCCACGCGGGCGGGTACATGCGCAGCGTCTCGTCCAGGACCATCTCCAGCCGGGGCAGCCCGCGGGCCAGGTCGTCGGCGGTCGGGAGCCGGTCGCCCAGGACATCGTCGAGCTCGTCGCGAAGCGGCGGGAGCTCGTGCGGGTTGCGCGCCAGCTCGTAGAGCATGAAAGTGATCGTCGCGGTCGTCGTGTCGTGGCCCGCGAACAGCAGGGTCAGCACGTGGTCGCGGATCGCCTCGTCCGAGAGCGGCTCGCCGTCCGCGTCCTGGGCGTCCATCAGCAGCGACACGATGCCGCCCCGCTCCGCGGCGGCCGAATCCCCGCGGCGGCGTGCCTCGATCTCCTGGGTGACGAGCGCGGTCAGCCGCCGGTGCCCGCGCAGCATCCGGGCCCAGGGGGTCAGCGGGCCGCGGAACGACTGCACGAACAGGTCGCGCCCGTAGTAGCCGAGCGCGGCCTCCCATTCCTCGGCCGGGTCGTGGCCGCCCGCGCGGGCGTCCGGGTTGATGCCGAGCAGCGCCCGCATCGCGATCCGCAGCGCCAGATGCCGGCTCCAGTCGTAGATGTCCACGCGGGTCTCGCCGCCCTCCCACGCCGCCAGCCCCCGGTCGATCTCCTCGACCATCGTCTCCACGCTCGCCGCGACCTGCTCGTGGTGGAAGGCCGGCAGCAGCAGGCGCCGCGCGGTCTTGTGCGCGAGCCCGTCGATCGTCAGCAGCCCGTCGCCGATCAGCGGGATCAGGTCGCCCATCGATCCCTCGCGCCAGACGAAGTTCTTCGCGTTCGAGACGAGCATGTAGTGGTTCGCCTCGGGCCCGAGCATCATCGTCACCGGCGCGTGCAGCACGCGGATCGTGAAGACCGGCCCGTAGTCGCGGTAGCAGCGCATGAGCTCCGGCAGCGGCTTCGACACCACCCGCCTGGTGCGGGCGACGCTCGGGCGCAGCTCGCCCGGCGGGAA
The DNA here is from genome assembly GCA_963724205.1 of uncultured Actinomycetes bacterium. Lineage (GTDB taxonomy): Bacteria > Actinomycetota > Thermoleophilia > Solirubrobacterales > Thermoleophilaceae > CAVRTK01. The sequence continues at coordinate 1,468,871 of CAVRTK010000001.1, forward strand.
GGGCACGGTGGCGGCGCGCTCGCGGCCCAGGTCCTTGGCCATCCTGCGGAGCGGGTTGGTGGGCATGGGGGGCGGAAGCGCCGCGCTCATGCGCTCACCTTAATAGTGCGCCCGGAAAGATGACGCCCCCGTCACCGGCGCCGGGCGCGCTACGGTCGCACCCATGTCACGCGAGATCCCGATCCGCGGCGAGATGATCCGCCTCGGCCAGCTCCTCAAGCTCGCCGGACTGATCGGCGGGGGCGGCGACGCCAAGGCGTTCCTCGCGGAGGAGGCCGTGCTCGTGAACGGCGAGCCCGACAACCGCCGCGGGCGACAGCTCCATCCCGGCGACGTCGTCGAGACCGCCGGCGAGGAGCTGCGGCTGACGGCGGAGGCCTGAGTCAGCCGGCCGAGCCGCGGTAGAGGAGCGTGCGCTCCACCGCCGCCGAGGCCATCTGGGTGAGCTGGACGAGCACGGCCTCGTCGAGCTCGGAGAACTCGCCGTCGTGCTTGCCGAAGAGCTGGACCAGGCCGAGCGTGCGCCCGTCGAGCGTCGTGAGCGGCGCCGCGAGCCAGCCGCTCGCCTCTCCGGGCGCGTCGCCCAGCGGCTGGAGCGCGTCGCGCGCGGGATGGCGCTCCAGCTCGGCGCCGGTCATTCGCACGGCGCCGGTGGGAGGCGCGACCGCCTGGAAGAGCGCCTCGAGGTCCGCGCCCGGCGCCGGCCCCGGCGCTCTCGTCGCCATCGACAGCCTGCGCCTCGAGGTGGGTTTCGCCGTCGTCCAGGTCGAGCCGCGCGAGGCAGCGCCCGGCACCGATCACCTCGCGCGCGTGCTCGGCCACGAGCTGCAGCATCTCCGCCAGTGAGCTCGACGCGTCGAGGGATATCGACGCGTCGCCGAGGAACGTGGACAGCTGCCTGAGCACGGCGGCCTGGCGCCGTTCCGCGGCGGCCCGGTCACGCGTCTCCTGGAGGACGCGCTGGACCAGCTCGAAAGCCGAGAGCGCCTCGAGGAAGAACTCGCCCGCAGCGGCGACGGCCGCCTCGGCGTCGTCTGCGCCGTCCGCGACCAGACGGGCCAGCGTGCCGTTGTGGGCCGTCGCCAGCTCGAGCACGCTGAGCCCCTGGCGCACCGCCGATCGCCCGAGCTCGTACGCCGCGCTGAGCGCGGCCTCGTCGCGGGAGTCCGCGTACCGAGCGAGCGCCTCCGCGTAGCGCTCGCCGAAGCGGCCGGGCGCGGTCACCGGTCGCTGCCCAGGTAGCGGATGACCAGGACGAGCGCGTCGTCATTCCCACGTGCGTGGCGGTCGAGGACCTCGCGCGCGATGGCCCGACACGACCGCGACGGGTCGAGGTCGTCCGCATAGGCCGGGTCGACTCCGTCGGTCGCTATCACGAGTAGGTCGCCGCGTTCGAGCCTGGTCGTCGCGGCCCGCAGCGGGGGCAGATCGTGTCCGACGACTCCGGGCATCAGGAGCAGCGCGGCCGGCCGTGCGGCACGCGACGCGTACACGACCCGCCCCTCGACGTTGCCGACGCCGACCCACGTCACCGACCCGTCGCGACGGGCGATCGAGGCGACGCTGATCGCGGCGCCGCGAGTGTCGCGGAGGGCGGCATGGCAGCTCTCGACCAGCGCGACGATGTCCGTCTCGTCGCTGCTCCGGACGGCGTCGAGCGCGCGATCCGACGCATGGGCCGCGCGGAAGCCGTGGCCGAGCCCGTCGACGGCGACCGCCACCGCGACGGCGCTTCCGCCGTCCGCCCTGACGAGCGCCCCGTCGCCCGAGACCTGCTCCCCGGGGAATGGCCGCGCGGCGCAGTCCCACTCGATTACTCGCCCGCTCATCGTCCCGCGGTTCGCCTGTCGCGCATGCGCTCGAGCTCGTCGCGCGGGCGCCACTTCGTCATGCGCACGGTCGTGCCGTGCCCGACTGCGGTCTCGATCTCGAACTCGTCCATGATCCGGTGCACGCCAGGCAGGCCGAGCCCGAGCCCGTTCCCCGTCCCGACCCCCTCGCGCAGCGCGGCGTCGACATCGCGGATGCCGGGCCCGGAGTCCTGCGCCTCGACGACGACGCCGTAGCGGCGGTCCTCGTACTCCGGGCTGGAGGGTCACCCGCCCGGTGCCGGCGTGCACGAGGATGTTGCGGGCGATCTCGGAGATCGCGGTCGCGATCAACGTCCCGTCGGTCTTCGAGAACCCGAGCTCGGTCGCGAGCGCGCGGCCCTGCGCCCGGGCCGGCACCACGTCCTCGTCGGTGGCGATGTCGATCGTCACGTCACCGTTGCGCGACATGGCCACCCCGGTCGAGCAGGAACAGAGCTTCCTCGAGGTCGAGCGCGGTCTCGAGCGGCGTCAGGTCGAGCTGGAACTGCACCATCGCCACCGCGACGTCGGGCTGGATCCCGACGATAACCGTCCGCGCCCCGCGGAGGCTTGCGGTCAGCGCGATCCCCCGGAGCGAGCGGGCGACGAACGAATCGATCACGTCGAGCGCCGCGACGTCGATGATGATCCCGCGCGACCGGAATTGCCCTACGCGCTCGGCCAGGTCGTCGCGCAGCTCGAGCACCCCGGTGTCGCTCAGCGCCGACTGGATCGTCGCTATCAGGTAGTCGCCCTGCTTGAGGATCGGGACCGACACGGCAGTGCACCTACGACGTCGGCTCGGCCGGCGGCTCCTCGGCGAGGGCGGTCGTGTACTCGAGCAGGCGCTCCGCCTCCTCGAGGCCGCCCTGCAGGTCGCCGACGCTGCGGATCATGCTCACGTCGACGCCCAGGTCGACGAGCGTCTGCGCGATGTTCGACGACAGCCCGGTGACGATCGCGGTGGCGCCCATCAGCCGCGACGCCTTGACGGTCTGCACCAGGTGATTCGCGACGGTCAGGTCGATCGTGGCGACGCCGGTGATGTCGATGACCACGACCTTCGCGCGGTTCGCCTGGATCGCCGCCAGGAGCTGCTCGGTGAGCTGGCGTGCGCGCTGGGTGTCGAGCACGCCGATGATCGGCAGGATCAGCAGGCGGTCGCGCACCTGGAGCACGGGGGTCGAGAGCTCGCGTATCGCGGCCTGCTGCTCGCGGATCACGCGCTCGCGCTCCTCCACGAAGCTGACGCCGACCGTGACCGCGATCCGGTTCGCCGCCGGCTCGTACGAGTCGAGCACGCGCTGGAGGAGCTCGAAGTCGTCGCGGTAGCGCCGGAACAGTGAGCGGGCGAGCACGTCGCGCAGCAGCAGCACGATGCCCAGAACCTCGTGCGTCTCGACGCCGCGGCGGATGATGCGCTCCGACAGGTCGCGCGCGTACGCCTGGAGCGACTCGACGCTGCCGGTCTCGAGCGCGTCGACGTAGTTGTCGTACACGGCCGTGACCTCGGAGAAGATCTCGTCGGCGGTCATGACGCTGAGCAGGCGGGCGCTCGTGATGCGCTCGACCCACTCCTCCCGGAGCTGAGAGCTCTCCCTGCGCAGGTGGGCGACCAGTTCGCGCAGCGTCGCGGAATCGATCTGCGGCGCCTCCAGCGGCGCCTCGGTCAGGCCCGTCGTCTCATCCATGAGCAATCTCCCTCAGGTTGTCCCCGTCTTGTAACTACCCGAGACGGCGATGGTTGAGTGCTAGCGGGCGGATTTCGACTCGGGGCCGCGCGCGCCGTCGAGGAACAGGCTCGTGATGGCGTGCACGGTGTCCTCCGGCCCGAGCGTGGGAGCCGAGGGCAACACGCTGACGATCAGCGACAGGAGCGACTCGAAGAGCCAGGAGGCGGGGACGTCGTCGCGGAGCTCGCCCTCGGACTGGCCGCGTTCGATCAGACGGCGGAGCGGTGTGGCGACGCGCTGGTCGAATCCGTCCTGCTCGGCGCCTGCGCTCGCGCGCTCGCGGACGAGCACGACGAAGTAGTCGCCGATTCCGACGAGGGTGCGCACCGCGCGCTCGAACGCGTCGGGGACCGCCACCCGGTCGAGGCCCGCGGCCTCCAGGCGGGCGCTCGTCTCGTCGAGCGCGAACCTGCCCATGTCCTCGAGCAGCGCCTCGCGCGTGGGGAAGTAGCGGTAGAGCGTGGCGCGCGCCACGCCGGCGGCCTCGGCGACCTCGCTCATGCTCGCCTGCTCGCGCCGCGCGAGGACGGTTGCCGCTGCGTCGCGAATGGCCCCCGCCACGCGCTCCCGGAGATTTGCCTTCGGTGCCACGTTAGACATGACTGTCTCATTCAAAGTTTAGTGGATTCAGGCCTGGGACACCACTGTCTCAGACACTGTTGTCTCATATTGAGGCAGAGGGAGCCTAAGGAGAGACCGAAATGACCCGCGACCTGCACCCACGACCGGAAGACCGCAACGGACTCAGCCTGGAGGAGCTCGAGCGCGAGTCCGCCGAGACGCTGCCCGAGCGGGCAGTGATGTCGACGTTCACGGTCTCGACCATGGACGCTGCCGCCGGCACCGCGGACGCCATAGGCGATGGAGGATCGGGTACGGCGGAGACTCCCCCCGCGCCGACCGAGCCCGTCGCTGCGGCGCCTGAGGTGCCGGTGGCGGAGGAGACCACGGCCGTCGGAGCCTGTCGAGACGACGGCGGCTGAGCCGGTCGACGCGCCGGTCGACGACGCCGCGCCGGTGCAGGCGGCGGCCCCGGATGCGCCGGATGCGCAGCCGGAGTCGCCGGATGCGGGCCAGCCTGAGGATCGGCCCGGCGTCGATCCGGGTGCTGGTCATCCTGGTCAGGGTCAGGAGCATTGGTCCCAGCACGCCGCTGACAACCACGCGGATCAGGTCCCGGCGGCCGATGAGCCGGTGGCGGACCCCACGCAGACGATGCCGGTGCCGGTGCCGGGCAGCGATGCGCCGGAGCAGATCGTGGCTGAGGACCCGGCCGCGTTCGATCAGGCCGCTACTGCGATCCCGGACTCGGGCGACATGGTCGAGTCGGTTGGTGAGAGCACGGCGACCAGCACGGGCGCTGCCGCGGGTGCGGCGGCCACCCAGCCGGCGGCTGACGCTCGGCGGATCTGCCGGTCGAGTCGCTGGCGGCTTCGGCCGATCAGGCCGTGCCGCTGGCCGGCGACACCGTCGACGGCGTCACCCCGGTGGTCGACGACACGCTCGGCGACGTCACGCCCGGTGCGTGGATGACACGCTCGGCACCGTCAACGAGACGGTCGCGACGGCGTCACCCCGGTGGTCGACGACACGCTCGGCACCGTCGGTGACACGGTCGGCGGTGTGGTCGACGGCGTGACCCCGGTGGTCGACGACACGCTCGGCACGGTCGGTGACGTGGTCGGCGATGTCACCCCGGTGGTCGACGACACGCTCGGCACGGTCGGCGATGTGGTCGGTGACGTGCTGCCGGCGGTCGACGACACGCTCGGCACAGTGGCCGACGATGTGCTGCCGGCGGTCGAACGACACGCTCGGCACGGTCGGCGATGTCGCCAACGACACGCTCGGCACGGTCGTCCGACGACGTGCTGCCGGCGGTCAACGACACGCTGGGCACGGTCGGCGACGTCCTGACCGACACGCTGCCCGCGGTCAACGACACGATCGGCACGGTCGGCGATGTCGCCAACGACACGCTCGGCACCGTCGCCGACGATGTCCTGCCGGCCGTCAACGACACGCTCGGCACGGTCGCCGATGACGTCCTGCCGGCGGTGAACGACACGCTCGGCACGGTCGGCGACGTCGTCCAGGACACGCTGCCGGTGGTCGGCGACACCGTCGATCAGGTCGGTGGCACGGTCACCGATCTGCTCGGTGCCCTCGATGGCACGTCGCTGCTCGATCTCGACGCCGATCTCGATCTGGATCTGGATCTGGCGGCGCCGGTCAGCGCGGCGGTGGCGGCCAACGCCAACGCGGCGATCCCGATCGACGCGGCGGTCAGCGCCAGCATCCTGTCCCCCGACTCGACCTCGCTCGCGAGCGCCGATCAGGACGCGATGCTCCAGCAGGCCCTGCTCGGCGACGCGATCGCCACCACCACCCAGGACTCGGCGATCAACCAGGGCGAGATCAACGAGGACATCGTCCCGCCCGACGCGGTCACCACCACCACGGGCGAGCTCGGCGAGTCGCTGCTGGACCTGAACGTCGATCTCGACCTGGCACTCGATCTGGCCGCCCCGATCGACGCAGCGATCGCCGCGAACCTGAACATCGCGGCCCCGATCGACGCCGCGGTCAGCGCCAACATCCTCTCGCCCGGCTCCACCAGCCTGGCCAGCGCCGACCAGGACGCGGTCATCATCCAGACCCTCCAGGGCCTGGCCCAGGCCACGTCGGATCAGTCCTCGACCATCGAGCAGGGGGAGACGGCGCCGTAGGCCAGGCGCTCTTCCCCTGGGAGATGCGTTGACCAGATCCGTGAACCATGAGCACCACAGTCGCAGTCACAACCACACCAGCCTCCCCTGCCCGTCCGCGCGCCGAGGTGCTCCGGCGCGCGGACGGGATCGAGCTCATCGGAGAGTTCGAGGGATCGGGCTTCAAGAAGCCCCCGAGGCTGGCGCGCCGCTCCGACGGGCAGGTCGTCCAGCTCACCCATCTGCTGTTCGCCGTCGCCGAGGCGGCTGACGGCCGGCGCGACCTCCACGCGGTCGCCGAGGTCGTCAGCCGGCGCTGCGGTCGGCCGGTGAACGCGGCGAACGTCAAGCTCCTGGCCGAGAAGAAGCTCCGGCCGCTGGGCATCCTCACCCTTCCCGACGGCAGCACCCCCAAGCTCACCAAGCGCCCGCCGGTTATGGCGCTGCGCTACCGCAAGCCGCTCCTGTCGGAGCGGCTCGTCAACTTCTTCGCCCGGCCGTTCGTGTGGCTGCACCGCGCGCCCGTGGTGACGATGGTCCTGACCGCGATCGCCGGGTTCGACGTGTGGCTGTTCGGCTACCACGGAGTCGCCGGCCCCGTGCGCGCCGCGCTCTACAACCCGACGCTGCTGCTCGCGGTGCTGGCCTCCGTCGTGGTGGCCACCGCGTTTCACGAGTTCGGCCACGCCAGCGCCTGCCGCTACGGCGGCGCCCGCCCCGGCGTCATGGGTGTTGGGCTCTACCTGGTCTGGCCGGCGTTCTACTGCGACGTGACCGACGCCTACCGGCTGAATCGCGCGGGCCGGCTGCGCACGGACCTCGGCGGCGTCTACTTCAACGGCATCTTCGCGCTCCTCGCCGGCGGTGTGTATCTGGCGACGGGACAGGAGGCGGCGCTTCTGGCCGCCATCGTGCAGCACATCATCCTGCTCCAGCAGCTGCTGCCGCTGATGCGCTTCGACGGCTACTACGTGCTGACCGACCTCACCGGCGTGCCGGACATCCTGTCGCGCATCAAGCCGATCTTCCGGTCGCTCGTCCCCGGCCGGTCCCACGAGCCCCGGGTCGCCGAGCTGAAGCCGTGGGTCCGCGTGGTCGTGACCGCGTACCTCGCGCTTCTGCTGCCGGCCCTGGCGTTCCTGTTCGCCTGGATGGTGATGGGCGTTCCGCGGATCGCGGCGACGGTCCACGACTCGTTCGGCCTCCAACTCGACCGCATCGGGGCGGCCGCGACCCCGTCCGAGGCCGGCGTCGGCGTCGTCCGCGTGCTGATGCTGGTCATGCCCGTGGGCGGCATGACGCTCAGCACGTTCCGCGCGACGCGCATGGCCGGCCGGGGGCTCAACCGCTGGTCGCAGGGCAGCCTGCCCCGCCGCGTCGTCGCGATCCTCGTCGCGGGCTCGCTGCTGGGCGCGGTCGGCTACGTCTGGTGGCCCAACGGTGACTACGAGCCGATCCGGCCCGGCGAGCGCGGAACCATCGGAGAGGCGCTCAGCCAGATCCCCGACGCCCCCGGCGGGCGGCCCGCGTGGACCCCCGAGCGCGAGTTGACCTATGCGCCGGTCGCCACCGTTCGTCAGGTCGAGGCCGCCCGGGCACAGGGTCTCCGCAGCGCGCGGCCCGCCCGGCAGGCCCCCGCCCTCGAGTGGCTCCCGAGCCGCCCCGCCGGTCCTGCGCACGGCCGCCGGGAGGAGAGCGTCGACCACACCGAGCAGCCGTTCGAGCTCGGCGAGGACGGGCTGCCGTGGCCGGACAGCCCGGACCCCGGTGGCCAGGACGGCAAGCCCAGTGGCGGCGCCACGTACGACCCGGTCCAGAACGGAACCTGGACGCAGCCCGGCGGCACCGCTCCGGCGCCGGCTGGCACGACGACCACCGAGCCGACCTCCGATCCCGGGACGACGACCACTCCCGCGCCCACCGACACCACCAGCACCACACCCACCGAGCCCGCTCCCACGACGACGGACACGACCACTGCCGCGCCGCCGCCCGACAGCACGACGCCGACGACGACCGAGACGACGCCCACGACGACCGACACCGCGCCGACGACGACCGAGACGGCTCCGACGACCACGGACACCACGGAGACCGCGCCCACCTTGACCGACCCGACCACGACCGATACGACGACAACCGATCCCACCACGACGACGACGGTCCCGTGAGGCGGACGGCGCCGCAGTCGCTCAGGCGGGCGCGCCGACTCGGTCGAGCGCGCCCATGGCCTCCGCGACCGCCGCGGAGGACGCGTTCGCCAGCGGGGTCCGCACGTCCGGCGACGCGATCCGTCCCTGTTCGTGCAACAGGGCCTTGATCACGGCCGGGTTCGGCTCCGCGAACAGCGCAAGCACGAGCGGCAGCAGCGCCTCCGCGTCCTCTCGCGAGACGTCGCGCACGAGCCGCGCGAACCGATCGGTGGCGAAGTGTGCTGCCGCGGCGATCGCGCCCGCCGCGCCCAGCGCCATGAACGGCAGGATGAACGCGTCGTCGCCGCACAGCACCGCGAAGTCGCCGGGCCGCGACGCGAGCAGCTCCACCGTCGTCGCGTCGACCGCGCCGGGGGACTGCTTCACGCCCACCACGCGGTCGATCGCTGCGATCGACAGCAGCGCGGGCGCGCTGAGCGTCGTCCCGGTCCGGTACGGGACGTTGTAGGCGACCACCGGCACCGGCGAGCGCTCGGCCACCGCCTCGAAGTGCGCCACCACCGCGCTCTCGGAGGGCCGCATGTAGTACGGGACCACCGCCATCGACGCGGTTACTCCCGGCACGGTGGCGAGCGCCTCGTGCCGCTCGATCGTCGCGCGGGTGTCGACGGTCCCGGCGCCGACGATGAGCTGGGCGCCGCGATCCACGCAGACGCGCGCGACCGTGTCGACGACGGCGCTCGACTCCGCGTCGTTCAGCGCGAACGGCTCGCCGGTCGATCCGAGCGCGACCAGCCCGGCCGCGCCCTCGTCGAGCAAGCTCGGCGGCGAGCGACTCGAGCGCGTCCAGGTCCACGCTGCCGTCGGCGGCGAACGGCGTTACGACCGGCAGATAGAGGCCTCCGAGCAGCATGCGCCGAAGGCTCCCAGCGCGCGCACGCCCGCGCCAGTCGAGCTGCTTGCCCGAGCCATCAGCGCTGCTGTGCGCTCACACCACGTTCCAGGGCTCGATCCGGTGACCCACGATGACGCCCTCGCGGACGTAGGGGTCGGCCTTCACGAACTCCTCGACCTGACCGCGGTCCTCGACCTTGAAGGCGAGCGCGCCCCCGTTCACCGGGTCGCCGATCGCGCCGGCCAGCAGCAGCCGTCCGTCCGACTTCCACTCGCGGACCAGCGCCAGGTGCGCCTCCCGGTGGGGAGCGCGGCGCTCGAGCACGTCGTCGGGGTAGTCGTAGAGGAGCAGGAAGTGGGAAGCCATGCCCGGCACGCTAGCTCCTGGCCGCGGCCCCCGCGCGGCGGCGGGGCAGCGGCGACGGCGGCTTCAGCTCCTCGAGCCGGAGCAGCGTCAGGATGCGCGACGCGCCCGCGCCGCTCGAGAGCAGCATCAGCACCTTCTGCAGCTCCGCAACGTCGCGCGCGACGACCTGTAGGAGGGCGTCGGTCTCACCCGTGACCCAGTCGGCGCGGACGACGTTCGGGATCTTCTTGATCGCGGCCTCGAAGCGCCGGTTGGCCCGCTCGTCGTGCTGGTCGAGCGTGCACATGACATACACCTGGAGCGGGAAGCCGAGCACGTTCGTGTCCAACCGGGCCCGGATCCCGCGGATGATTCCCTCGTCCTTCAGCCGCCGGACCCGCTTGAGCGTGGCGGCGGGGGAGAGGCCCACGATGCGGGCCAGCTCCACGTTCGGCCGGTCGGCGTTCTTCTCGAGCTCCTCGAGGAGCCGCACGTCGACATCATCGAGCTCGGGCAAAGGGACCTCCCATCGCGGTGCGAACTGTCATTGGGTGACGACTCTCCTCGTGGCGATCGGCGGGCTCGGCGGCGTGCTGGCCCGGTTCGGCATCGGTCGCATGACCGAGCACCACGCGACGCTGATCTGGTCGACGGTCGCGATCAACATCGTCGGCTCGTTCCTGCTCGGCGTGCTCACGGCCACCCGTTGGTTCTCCCGCGACGTCCGCGAAGGCATCGGGGTGGGCTTCCTGGGCGGCTTCACCACGTTCTCCACCTTCTCCGTGCAGGCGGTGATCGAGGTGGACGCGGGCCGGGAGGGGCGCGCGCTGGCCTACGTCGCGGTGTCGGTGATCGGCGGTCTGGCCGCCGGCGCGCTCGGCTATTTCATCGGCCGCCGCATCGCTTGACGAAATATTTCGCCTTGTAATGCGCATCTGACGAAATATTCCATCACGTTTCGCCCCAGCGGGCGAATCCTGCTGGGCGCTCGGGCGGATCTCGCCGAACGTCCAGGCCATGACGACCGATCGCCGCAACGCGCTGGCCGCTCTGGCCGCCGCCGGGCTCATCTGGGGCCTGACCGTCCCGATGTCGAAGGTGGCGATGGGCTGGCTCGACCCGCTCTGGCTGACCGCCGCCCGCTTCGGCGCGGCGGCGCCCGTGCTCGCGCTCGCCGCGCGCGGGTCGCTGCGCGCGGCGATGACCTGGCGAGTGGCCGGCTGGGGCGTCCTGTTCTACGCCGCGGTCGTCGGCATCCAGAACGTGGGCGTGGGGATGACGAGCGTCTCGCACGGCGCGCTGATCTGCGGCTCGGTGCCCGCGTTCGTGGCGCTGGTGGCGCTGGCCGGCGGGCGCAGCAGCGCCGGCCCGGTGGCGTGGACCGGGTTCGGCATCGCCGTGCTCGGCGTGATCCTGGTGGCGGGCGGCGGCGGTGCGTCGTCGCTTCTCGGCGACGCGCTCGTCCTGCTGGCCGCCTTCATCTCCGCCTTCTACGTGGTGGCTCAGCCCGGCATCCTCAACGGCCGTGACCCGGCCGCGGTGACCGCGGTGCAGATGTCGGCGGGCGCCCTCGCGGTCGCGCCCGTGGCGGCGCTGTTCGAGGGCCTGCCGGCGGTCGGCACGGCGCCGACGCTGCACGAGGCGACCGCGTTCCTCGCGCTCGCCGGGCTCGGCTCCGTCGTCCCGTTCGTGCTCTACGCCTACGGCCAGAAGCGCGTCGCCCCCGAGGTCGCGGGAGCCTTCGTGAACCTCGAGCCGCTGGTCGGCGCGATGATCGGAGCCTTCGCCTTCGGCGACCCGTTCGGCACGCCGCAACTGCTGGGCGCCGCGGCGATCCTCGGCGGGATCCTGATGAGCGTGGAATGGCGCCCGGCGCGCCGCGCCGGCCCGGCTCTGTCCGCGGGCTGACGACCGCTTGGACAGCGCTGGGCCGCCGCGCCTAGCGTCGCGGAAGACCGGCCGCCCGCGCGCCGGGCAGGGACCCATGGCAGAGATCCTCCTCGTCCTCCTCCTGGGGGCCGCGATCGTCGGCCTGATCGTCGCGGCCGTGCTCCAGGTGCGGGGCCTGTCCCGGCGCCGGTCCACGGTGGCCGCGATCCTCGCCTGTGCCGCTGGGCTCGCCGCGGTGGTGCTGCACGGCTTCGAACTGCTGGCCTTCGCCCTCGACGAGGGCGGGCCCGAGTACTACGACTGGAGCACCTACGCGGAGTACCACGAGCTTCCCGCAGTCGCGGCCGTCGCGCTGCTGCTGGCTTACGCGCTGCTGCCGGTGACGCTCGTGGCGGCGGCGTTCGCGGTTGGTGCACGCCGTCGTGCTCCCGGCTTCGCGATCGGCGCCGTGGGCATCGTGGCCGCGTTCCTGCCGCTGATGGTGCCGTCCTGGCTGTCGGACGAGGCGCGCGGCGAGGACCCCGCGCTCTACTCGACGAGCCGCCCCGCCGAGCGCCGCGGCCCCGACATCGCGGCGTGCCTGCCCTATGGGGTCGACGGCGGGCCCGGCTCCCAGACGCGGGAGGCGACCCTGTGCCTGTTCCTGTCCGACACCCCACGTGCACGCGCCCTGCTCGACCAAGACGACGGCGGCATCGAGATGGACCGCGTCGCCGACGAGCTGAACGACGCCGGCATCGAGCCGCGCAACGACGTCGACGGCGACGACCTCGCCGGCCTGCAGCTCGAGCGCACGGAGTGGACCGGCACGCACTAGACCGCCCGGACCGCCAGCAGCGCCTCCATCAGCTCCTCGATCGCCTCGGCGTAGATACGCGCGCGCGGGTCGCGCCGCGGCAGCTTCAGGTCCGCGATCAGGCGCGCGGCCGGCGCGGGGAGCCCGGTGACGACACCCACCCCCGACAGCGGCTGCCACACCAGCCAGTCGTCACGCGTCGCGCCGGGCAGGACTCGCCCGAGCGCCTCGGCCGATCCGCCCGCCACGTCCAGCGAGCCCAGCGGCACGAACACCAGGTGTGCGTGCCGGTTGGCCCGCACCATGCGCATCTCCTCGACCCAGAACGTGATCGCCTGCCCGGCGATCAGCTGCTTGACGATGTCAGGCGGGGGAGCGGACCAGCGCAGCGGCGCCGCCACGGCCTCAGCCCAGCTCCTTGACCTCGCCCAGGATCTCCGCGACGCCGGACTTGGCGTCGCTGAAGAGCATCGAGGTGTTCTCCTCGTAGTACAGCGCGTTGTCGATGCCCGCGAAGCCGGGGTTCATCGATCGCTTGATCACGATCACGGCCTGCGACTTGTCGACGTCGAGGATCGGCATGCCGTAGATCGGCGACCCTTCGTCGGTCCGCGCCGCCGGGTTCGTCACGTCGTTCGCGCCGATCACGAGCGACACGTCGGTGTGGGGGAACTCGGGGTTGATCTCGTCCATCTCCTTGAGCTTCTCGTAGGAGACGTCCGCCTCGGCCAGCAGCACGTTCATGTGGCCAGGCATGCGGCCCGCGACCGGATGGATGGCGAAGTCGACATCGACGCCGCGCTTCTCGAGCTCGTCGGTGAGCTCGCGTACCGCGTGCTGGGCCTGCGCGACGGCCATGCCGTAGCCGGGCACGATCACGACCTTCGACGCGTAGGCCAGCTGGATCGCCACGTCGTCGGCGGTCGTCGAGCGGTGGGTCTTCCCCTCGGAGTCGGCGCCGGCCGTGATCGCCACCGGCGAGCCGAAGCCGGCGAAGAGCACGTTGCCGAGCGATCGGTTCATCGCCTCGCTCATCAGGCGGGTGAGGATCGTGCCCGAGGCGCCGACGAGGGTGCCCGCGACGATCAGCGCGGTGTTGTCGAGCGTGAAGCCGGCGGCAGCGGCGGACAGGCCGGTGAACGCGTTCAGCATCGAGATGACGACCGGCATGTCGGCGCCCCCGATCGGCAGCACCATCAGGACGCCGAGCAGCGACGCCAGGGCCAGCACGGCGATGAAGATCGCCTCGTTGTCGACCGGGCCGTCCGCGACCAGGAAGACCGCTCCGGCCAGGGCCGCGAGCAGGATCAGCCCGTTGATCACCTGCTGCCCGGGCACCTGGATCGGCTTGCCCGAGATGAGCTCCTGGAGCTTCCCGAACGCGACGTTCGACCCCCAGAACGAAATCGCGCCGACGATCGTCGAGAACATCAGGAAGATCATCACGTCGGTCGCGACGAGCTCCTGGGTCTGGTCCCCGGCGGGCCCCGTGGGCTGGAAGTCCCGGAACTCGACCCATGAGATCAGCGCGACCGCGCCGCCGCCGACGCCGTTGAACAGCGCCACCATCTGCGGCATCGCGGTCATCTTCACCGAGCGCGCGGAGGGGACGCCGATCAGCGTGCCCAGCCCGACCGCGATGGCGATGAGCGCGTAGTCGGTGATCTCCGGCAGCAGCAGCGTCGCGACGATCGCGATCGCCATGCCCACGGCCGCGATCCAGTTGCCCTGGCGCGCGGTCGACGGATGCGACAGCCGCCGGAGGCCGACGATGAACAGGATCGCGGCGGCGATGTAGCAGGAGGTGATGAAGTCCTCGTCCTGGAGGAACGAGGCGATCGGCAGGCTGCTCACGGCTTTTCGGTCTCTACCTCGGGCTCGGCGGCGCGCGTGGGCTTCGGGCGCACCTTGAACATCTCGAGCATGCGATCGGTGACGAGGAACCCGCCGACCACATTGATCGTCCCGAAGACGATCGCGATGAAGGCCAGGACCTTGCCGAAGGTGTCGTCGCTCGCCGTGGCCAGGGCGATGAAACCGCCCAGGATCACGATCCCGTGGATCGCGTTGGTGCCGGACATGAGCGGCGTGTGGAGCGTGTTCGGCACCTTCGAGATGACCTCGAAGCCGACGAAGCACGCGAGCACGAAGATGGTCAGCTCGGTGAGTAGGTCCATGGTCGGGCGCGGCACGGGCGGCGGGCCGCGGGCGGGAAAGCTAACAACCCCGGCCACCGGAGGGCTCCTGGACGACCCTCGACGTGGCATCTGGACGCATATCGAATCCAGGTGGGGCCCCCGGGGGCCGATTAGGGCCGAACCCCTCGAACAAAGGGCTCCGCTCCCCGCATGAACCGCTTCCGCTTCCCGATCGCTCTCACCGCTGTCCTGGCCGCGTCCGCCGCGATCGCGCCCGCAGCGAGCGCGAGCGTCCGCTGGGCCGCTCCCGGTGCCGCGGCGGGCGCCACCTGCGCGAGCGGGGACCCCTGCCGCGTCGACACCGCGGTCAACAGCGCGGTCGCCGGCGACGAGGTCGTGCTGAAGCCAGGCGACTACGCCGTCGACTTCACGATCTCCGCGAACGCGGCGATCGACATCCACGGCGAGGACGGCAAGCCCGTACCGCGCCTGCTCGGGGCCAGTGGCAACACCGCGCCCACGCTCGCCATGTCCGCCGGCGGATCGATCAGCCGGGTGTACGCGTCGTCGACCGCGGTCGGCGTCGCCGCCTTCAACCTGCACGGCGTGATCGCGGACGGGATCGAGTCCCGGGCCACGGGCGGCGCCTACGGGACCGAGGTCTTCTCGTCGGCGGCGGGCACGGTCCTGCGGAACAGCATCGCCCGCGCGGACGGCGGCGGCGCGGCCATCCAGGTCAAGGAGGGCGTGACCGGTTCGACGGCGCTGCTCGGCGTCACCGCGGTCGGCACGGCGGGCGCCGACGGCATCGTCGTGAAGAGCAGCGCGAGCACCACGAGCATCAAGAACACGATCGCCCGGGGCACCTGGGACATCGAGAAGAAGCCCGTCGCCGTCGCTCCCATCGTGTCGTACTCGAACTTCCGGCCCGGCAGCGCGACCGGCGTGACCGCCGGCGCGGGCAACCAGAGCGCGGCGCCCGTCTTCTTGAGGGAGACGGCCGGCGACCTGCGCCCGGTGGCGGGCTCGCCCACCCTCGACGCGGGGGCAGCCGACGCCCTGGCCGGTCCGAAGGACCTCATCGGCGCGCTGCGCACGATCGGCAGCGCCATCGACATCGGGGCGTACGAGTTCGATCCGGCCAACCCGCCCGTGTGGGTCGACCCGGACCCCGGCACCACCACCACGCCGCCGCCTGGCGGGTCGACCGACTCGACCGGCACGGGTACCGGGACGGACAGCGGCAGCGGAGCCGGCTCCGGCGGCGACACGACGGGCGGCGACACGAGCGGCCCGCCCGGCGGCCTGCCCCCGAAGGCCGACCCCGTCCTCGGCGCGACCGTCACGCTCGGCGAGACCAGGGGCGCGACGAGCGTCCGCCTGCCGGGCACCGACCGCTTCATCCCGCTGACCCGGGACTCCACCGTCCCGGTCGGCGCCGTCGTCGACGCCACCCGCGGCACGATCGAGCTGACGAGCGTCAAGGACGCGTCCGGCAAGGCGCAGACCGGCACGTTCTGGGGCGGTGTCTTCCAGATCCGTCAGTCGCGCACCGACACCGTCACCGAGCTGGCGCTCACCGGCGGCAGGTTCTCGAACTGCCCGACCGCCGGCCGCCGGGGCAAGCTCACGGCCGCGGGCGGCCGCAAGCGGCGCCTCTGGGGCCGCGACCGCGGCGGCCGCTTCCGCACCCGCGGCCGGCACGGCTCGGCAACCGTGCGCGGCACGCGCTGGCTGACCGAGGACAGCTGCGCGGGCACCTACTTCAAGGTCACCGATGGCGCGATCGACGTGCGCGACGCCCGCAAGCGCAAGACCGTTCGCCTCAAGCGCGGCGGCTCGTACCTGGCCGCTCCGGCGGCCAAGCGCCGCAAGCGCTGAGGGTCAGGAGCCGGCCGGGGCGCCGGCAACCTGCTTGGCGCCCTCGTGGACGATCTCCCCGTCGCGGGTGATCGCGGCGCCCTTGATGATCTCGTCGTCCCAGTTCAGCTCGAGCTCGCCCTCCTCGCCGGCCATCAGCTCGAGCAGCGCCATCACGTTGCGGGCGTAGAGCGCTGAGGCGTGGTCGGGCATATCGCTCGGAAGGTTCAGCGGGGCGGCGATCGTCACGTCGTGCTCGACGATCGTCTCGCCCGGGCGGGTCAGCTCGCAGTTGCCGCCCGCCTCGCCCGCCAGGTCGACGATGACCGAGCCCGGCTTCATGTTCTTGACCGCGTCCTCGATCAGCAGCTTGGGCGCGGGCTTGCCGGGGATGAGGGCGGTGGTGATGACGACGTCGAAGCGCCCGGCGGCCTTGGCGAGCTGCTCCTGCTGGCGTCGCTGCGCGTCCTCGTCGAGCGCCTTGGCGTAGCCGCCGGTGCCCTCGGCGTCGGCGTCGAGGTCGAGCTCGAGGAACTTCGCGCCGAGCGAGCCGACCTGCTCCTTGACGGCGGAGCGCACGTCGAACGCGGTCACCTGAGCGCCGAGCCGGCGCGCGGTGGCGATCGCCTGCAGCCCGGCCACGCCGGCGCCCAGCACCAGCACCGACGCCGGCTTGATCGTGCCCGCCGCGGTCGTGAGCATCGGGAAGAAGCGGCCCATGTCGAGGCCGGCGATCAGCACCGCGCGGTAGCCCGCGACCGTCGCCTGGGACGACAGCGCGTCCATCGACTGGGCACGGGTGATGCGCGGGATCGCCTCCATGGCGAACGACGTGACGCCCGCGTCGGCCAGCGCGCGGGTCGTGTCCGGATCGGTGAGCGGCGCCAGGAAGCCGATGACGACTCCGCCGTCGCGCAGGCGGCCGATCTCGTCGGGGTTCGGCGCGCGCACCTTCGCGACGACGTCGGCGCCCCAGACCTCCGAGGCGTCGGTCGCGATCGTGGCCCCGGCCTCGGTCAGCGCCTCGTCGGTGATCGATGCCTCGGCGCCGGCGCCGGACTCGACGACGAACTCGACGTTCTTGCGCGCCAGGCGCTTGACGACGTCCGGCGCGACCGCGACGCGCGCCTCGTCGGCGGCGCTCTCCTTCGGAATTCCGACCCGCATGCGGTCGCGCAGGTTAGTGCAACCCGTCACGGGGCCGCGAACTGACCGTGCGTTCAGCGGCGTTTCGGAACGGGCATAGAATGCTGGTGCCCGTGGCTCAGCAGACCACCTCCGGCGGGGAGCCAGGCGACCCCGCAGCGGCGTTCGCTCGGACGGACGATCGCCGCGGCGCCCGCGGCGGGCTTCCTGATCCTGCTGATGGCGATCGGCAGCGTCGTCCTCTGGGTGGGCATCCCCGTGGGCTGGCTGTACGGCGCGTCGCAGATGGTCGACACCTCGCAGCCGACGCTCGGCCCCTACATCCTGATCATCTTCGGGATCCCGATCACGATGTTCCTGTTCGGAAAGGCGTTGTTCACGCTCGACCGGGCGTTCGAGAAGGTCACCGGCCGCACGTCGGAGACGGACTTCCGCCCGCCGTGGCTGAAGAGCATGCGCGGCGAGCGCGACACGAAGCGAAGCCTGACCGTGCTCGAGGGCGTGATGATCGTGTCGGTGTCAATCGCGCTGCTCTGCTTCGGCGTCTGGTTCTTCGCCTTCGCCGGCAGCTCGCTGCCGACCTAGTTTCCTAGCGGCCGCCTCGCGCCGGCTCGCGCCTGGGGGCCACCGGTAGGCGCCTGACCTCGGCGACCGTCAGCGGCGCCAGCGTGACCGCCAGCATCAGCGCGGCCACGCCCCAGAGGTAGGTGGTCAGCCCGGTCTTCTCCGCCAGCGGCGCCGACACCGCCATGCCGATGGGCGTCAGCGCCATCGACGCCAGCCAGTCGTACGACGTCACGCGCGACAGCCACTCGTCGGGAATGTGGCGCTGGAGCGCCGACTCCCACACCGAGTTGCCGATCATCATCCCGGCGCCCGTCACGAGCGTCGCGGCGGCGAGCACGGGCACCGGCGCGCGCGCCGCCAGGCAGGCAATCGGGATCGCGAACGCCGCGCCGGTCACCGCGAACACGACCGCGGGTCTGCTCACGTTCGCGCGCGTGGCCAGGACGCTGCCGATCAGCGCGCCGACGCCCATCGCGCCCAGCACGGTGCCCCACGCGGCGGCGCCGCCCAGGTCGCGGTCCGCCACGACCGGCCCGAGCGCGGCCCAGGCGCCCCAGAGCATGTTGAAGATCCCGGCGGAGGCGACGATCGTCCACAGCCAGCGGCGCGACCGGAACGCGCTCCAGCCGTTGTACAGGTCGCTGAGCCAGGAGGCGTGCTCGGGCCGCCCCACGCGCGCGGGCAGTCGCAGCCGCAGCAGGAACAGCGCGCTGACCAGGAACGTCGCCGCGTCCGCCGCCAGTGCCCAGCCCGCGCCCTGCCAGGCCACGATGACGCCCGCCGCCACCGGCCCGCCGATCTCCCCGACCGACATCGCCGTGGCCCGCAGGCCGTTGGCCTCCTGCAGCCGCTCGGGCGGCACGACGGTGGGCAGCAGACCGGTCGACGCGGGATTGAAGAAGCCGGCCGCCGCACCGCTGATCCCGGCCGCCAGCGCGAGCGTCCACACCTCGGCCGACCCGGCGATCAGCAGAGCGGCCGACGCACCCTGACTGAACAGCCGCACGACGTCGGCGGTGGC
Source organism: uncultured Actinomycetes bacterium (assembly GCA_963724205.1). GTDB lineage: Bacteria > Actinomycetota > Thermoleophilia > Solirubrobacterales > Thermoleophilaceae > CAVRTK01. The sequence goes on from CAVRTK010000001.1 coordinate 1,487,973, forward strand.
CATCAGCGCCCGCCGCGACGTGCGGTCGGCCACCACGCCGCCGATCAGCAGGCACGCGACCATCGAGAACGTGCCGACGGCCAGGACCAGGCCGACCGACGACGCCGACCCGCCGACCTCGAGCACGGCGAACGCCAGAGCCACCGCCACCATGCGGTCGCCGAACACCGACGCGCCCTGCGCGAACAGCAGCAGCCGGAAGTCGCGCAGGCCGAGGACCTGCGGCCCGCGCGGGGTCACACGCCCGGCGGCGGGTTGCGCTCGTAGTCCAGCTCGGTGCGGTCGATCCCCATCTCGTGCAGCAGCTCGTTCGCGTCGTCGAGCGACGACGCGTCGTAGACCGCGGCCGCGCAGCGCGCCGACGAGCTGAGCGCGGCGTCGCAGTCGAAGAACAGCGTCAGCGCGGCGGCGGGGGAGAGGTCGACGCTGCGACGCCCGCCGCGCATCTTCGACTCGCCGGTCTCGCCGCGGAACGCGCGCAGGGCCTGCGCGCTGGCCTCGGTGGGCACCATCCGGACGGCCTCTTCCAGCCGGGCGGCCACCGGCGGCGTCAGCCCGCGCGCGCCCGCGAGCCCGCCGAGCGCCGCCACCTCGGCCACCCGCGCCCAGACCTCGTCGAGGGTCAGCTCGCCGTCGCAGCCGGGACCGAAGACGGCACCCAGCACGGGGTGCCCGCCACGCTGCATCCGCGTGGCGGCGGCCAGCATCACGGAGTCGCACAGCGGCGAGGCCAGCCCGGGCTCGTCACCGTGCGCGAGCACGTCGCCGCCCACGTCCACGAAGATCGTCAGGTCGGCGCCCAGGCGGTGGGCGGCCGCCGTGAGCCCATCGGCCACCTTGCGCGGTCCGCCGTTGGGGTCGACCAGCAGCGTGTCCTGGCGCAGGAAGTCGGCCATGTGCGACTCGGCGAAGTGCACGCCGCTCGAGCGCACGCGGGTGGCGGGGCTCGCCATGAGCAGGCACGGGGCGATCGGCTCACCGCCCTCGATCTCGTCGACGCGCCGGGGGCCGGGCTCGGGGTCGATCGGCCGTCGTTCCCAGGTCACACCGCCCACGACCGGGTCGCCGCCGTGGTAGAGCCGCGACATCTCGGCGACCGCGAGCGCGCCGGCCACGTCGCCGCCCCCGCCGATGCCGATCACGAGCGGGCGACGCGCGAACGCCAGGCGCGCGTCGGCGTCGGTGCCGCGGAGCACGGGACCGCCGCGGTCCTGGGTCGGCCCGCGCCGGCGCGGCCGCGACTGCCAGGCGTCGCCCGCCGCCGCCTCGACGCGCTCGGCGACCTCGCGCGCCTCGTCGACCGTCGCTCCGACCGCCACGACGCCGTGGCCGGCCAGCAGGACCGCCGGCGCGCTGCCGAGCGCTCCGGCCGCATTGCTCGCCAGCTCGTCCGTTCCGGTCAGCGCGTAGGCGGCGGTCGGGAGGGCGTCGCCTTCGAACGGCAGCGGCTCGCCCAGGTCGCTCCATCGCACCGCCTGCGGTGAGTGCGTGTGAACGATCGCGCCGACGTCCTCGCGGGCGGCGTAGATCGCCAGGTGCACGCGGCGCTCGCTCGACGGCGCGTGGTCGCCGTCGATCACGCCGCCGCCCTCGTCCAGGACCACCAGGTCGGCCGGCTCCAGGGTCTCGTACGGCATGCCCGCCGGGGTGATGACCACCCGGCCGTCGCCGTCGCGCGCGCTCAGGTTGCCCTGCGTGCCCCGGACCAGCCCGTCGGTCAGGATCGCGCGCCCCGCGGCGATCAGGTCGCGCCGCAGCTCAGCGTCCGAGGGCACGGGCGATCGCCTCCTCGTAGGGCGGCTCGAGGACGCCGTTCTCGGTCACGATTGAGGTCACGAGGTCGTGCGGTGTCACGTCGAAGGCCATGTTCATCGCCTCGGTACCCGCCGGCGCGATCGGCACGCCCATGACGCTCGTCACCTCGGCGCCGGCGCGCTCCTCGATCTCGATGTCGCCGCCCGTCGGCGTGGCCGGGTCGATCGTGGACAGCGGCGCGGCCACGTGGAAGGGGACGCCGTGGCGGTCGGCCAGCGCCGCGACCGTGTAGGTGCCGATCTTGTTGGCCACGTCGCCGTTCGCGGCGATCCGGTCCGCGCCGACGATCACCCGGTCGACCAGCCCGCGCGCCATCAGCGCGCCGGCGCTCGAGTCGGGAACGACCTGGAACGGGACGCCCGCGCGCTGGAGCTCCCAGGCGGTCAGCCGCGCGCCCTGCAGCAGCGGCCGTGTCTCGTCCACCCACACATGCGCGACGCGCCCCTCGCGGAACGCGGCCTCGATGACGCCGCCGGCCGTGCCGCGCCCGGCGGTGGCCAGGGCGCCTGTGTTGCAGTGGGTCAGCACGCGCTCGCCCGCGCCGATCAGCGCCGCGCCGTGCTCGGCCATCCGGGCGTCGGCCTCGTCCTGCTCGCGCGCGATCGCGTGCGCGCGCTCGAGCAGCGCCGCGCGTTCGTCGTGCGCGACCTCGGCCATCCGCGCGAGCGCCCAGGTCAGGTTGACCGCCGTCGGCCGCGTCGCCGCGAGCAGGTCGCGCACGGAGTCGAAGTCGCGTCCCGAGCTCACGCCCAGCACCACGCCGTAGGCGGCCGCCACTCCGATCGCGGGCGCCCCGCGCACGGCAAGGCGCCGGATCGCGTCGGCCACGTCCTCTGCGCTCTCGCAGCGCAGCCAGACCGTGTCGGCGGGCAGCGCGGTCTGGTCGAGCACCATCAGCACGTCGTCTCGCCAGGCGATCGGGGCGACCACCGGCCGGACACTAGTGGCGATTCCCCGCAGCGGGCTGCGGGTACGCCGGTCGCAGACCCGACGAAGGAGAACGCCATGGAGGACCAGCGCGACCCGCGCGACGACGACCCGCCGGAGAAGCAGGCAGCCGAGGGACGCGGTGGTGGCGAGGACGAGGCGCCGCAGGACGACACCGAGAACGAGCTCCTCGACCACGATGATCACTCCGACGCGCCCGGCCCGTTCGGCACCGGGTGAGCCCTCAGTTTTCGTAGATCCCGGTTCTGTGTACCGCGGTCATTTTTTAGGTGCCCGAGGCGCAACTCGACGCGCCCAATAGGGTTCCGACGCTGAACCCGAACGAACCCGATTGGGAAGGAAGTAATGACTCTCCGCTCCCCCCGAAGCGAGTTCGTGCGCAAGGCGCTGCTCGCGCTGGCGCCGGCGGTACTGCTGCTGGCGACGGCGAGCTCGGCATCCGCCGCCACGAAGTTCGATTCGATAATGCAGGACGACCGCCTCTTCGGCAATCCGGCCACGCAGGCCGCTTCGCTCGACACCGCCGACGGGCTCGGCGTGGACGTGATCCACACGATCGTGGGCTGGCGCGGCCTGGCCCCGAAGCCCGACGCCAAGAAGAAGCCGAGCGGCTTCAACGCCGCCGATCCGGGCGACTACGACGTCGAGAGCTGGGACCGCTTCGACGACCTGGTCCGCGGCGCCAACGCGCGCGGGATCCAGATCCTGATGTCGCCCGCCGGTCCGATCCCGGACTGGGCCACGGGCTGCAAGAAGCCCGGCAAGTTCAACGTCTGCCAGCCGAAGCCGGCGGAGTACCAGCTCTTCATGACCGCCGTCGGCAAGCGCTACAGCGGTCGCTACAACGACGAGAACCAGGGCCAGGGGCGCCTGCCGAAGGTGCAGCGCATGTCGATCTGGAACGAGCCGAACCTGCGCGCCTGGATCGATCCCACCAAGCAGAACGCCGCGACCTACCGCGCGCTGATCTACGCGGGTGAGACCGGTCTGCGCAAGGGCAAGTGGCGCGGCCAGCAGTACATCGGCGAGGTTGCTCCGCTGAAGTCGCTGAAGTTCTGGCAGGACCTGTTCTGCATCAACGCGAGCGGCAAGGTGCTCGAGGGCGGCGCGGCCAAGAAGGCCGGCTGCACGGGGCGCAAGATCAAGCGCTTCAAGGCCACCGCCGTCTCTCACCACCCGTACACGCGTGGTGGCGCTCCGCCGTTCAAGAAGGACGGCAAGACCGACCTGACCCTGTCCGGCACCAACAAGCTGGTCAAGGTGCTCGACCAGGCGGCCAAGGTCGGTGCGATCAAGCGCAACATCCCGATCTACTTCACCGAGTTCGGGGTGTCGACCAATCCGCCGGACACCAAGTTCGGCGTGTCGTTCAGCGCGCAGGCCGAGGCGATCAACCGCGCCGAGGCGATCGCGTACGACCACAAGCGCGTGTTCGGCATGACGCAGTTCCAGCTGTCGGACGACACGGGCACCGGCCAGGAGGAGGGCTCTGTCAAGACCTTCCAGACCGGCCTGCGTACTCGTACCGACGAGGAGAAGCCGAGCTTCGGCGCCTACCGGCTCCCGCTGTACGTGGTGAAGTCGGGCGCCGGCGCTCGCGTCTGGGGCGGTGCCCGTCCCGGCGCCGGCGACAACGTCGAGATCCAGACCGGCTCTGGCAGCAACTTCACCACGGTGAAGACCGCCAAGGCCGATCGCTACGGCTTCATCGACGAGACCATCAGCGCGTCGAGCGGCAACGTCCGCCTGCGCTGGGTCGGGCCGAACGGCGAGCAGTTCAGCCGCGTGGCCAAGGTCGAGGCGGCCAAGACGCTGACGATTCCTCGCTAGCCGCGAAGGATCGCTGAAGCAATCGGAGCGCCGGGTGCCTCAGGGCCCCGGCGCTTCGTCGTTTCCGGGCCCGCTCAGCCCGCGCCGGCGGCGTTGCCGTCGGTCATGCGCAGCGCCAGCATCGCGATGTCGTCGCCGGGCGGCCCGCTGCCGAGCGCCCGCACCCGGTCCTCGACGCACTTGACCAGGTCGGCGGCGTCGAGGCCCGCGCAGTCCTCGACGATCCGGGCCACGTCCTCGACCTCGAGCAGGTGGTCCGGGGCGTAGGCCTCGGTCACCCCGTCGGTGTAGAGGAACAGCGTGTCGCCCGGCCGCAGTTCGACCGTCTGGTCGGACAGCGTCGGGTCGGTGACCACGCCCAGCAGCGTCCCCGGGCGGCCGACCGGCTTGGCCCGGCCGTCGCGGCGCAGCAGGATCGGAGCGGGGTGCCCGCCGGTGGCGAGCGTCAGCAGCGCGGCCCCCTCGCCGTTCGGCGGAGTCAGCCGCCCGTAGGCCACCGTGATGAAGCGGCCGTCGCCGCGCTGGCGCAGGACCGCGTCGTTCAGCGTCTGCAGCACCGCGCTCGGCGCCGCGTCGTCGCGGGCGGTCGCGCGCAGCGTGTAGCGCGCCAGCGCCGTCAGGGCCGCCGCGTCCGCGCCCTTCCCGCAGACGTCGCCCATCACGATCGACCAGTCGCCGTTGTCCGCGTCGAACAGGTCGTAGAAGTCGCCGCCGACCTCGATGCCCTCGCCCGCGGCCAGGTAGCGCGCGGCCACCTCGAAGTGCGGGATCGTCGGCAGCCGCGGAGGGAGCAGGCTCTCCTGAAGCGTGCGGGCGATCTGGGCCCGCTCCGAGTACAGGCGCGCGTTGTCGACGGCGATGCCCGCGCGCCGGGCGACGTCCTCGGCGAAGCGCACGTCGTCCTCGGTGAACTGGCGGCCGGACTCGGAGCTGACGAACGTGATCGTGCCGAGCATCCGGCTGCGGGAGATCATCGGCACGACCATCACCGACCGCATGCCGAGCTCGCGCAGCATCTCCAGGTGCTCCGCGTTGCGCGCGTTCGCGACCAGCATCTCGTCGGTGATCACCGGCAGCAGCTCCGAACGGCCCGTGCGGACGACCTCGGGCGGCCCGTTGGGCGCGTCGGGCAGGTAGTGGAACGTGCCCAGCAGCCGTTCCCCGAACTCCGTCTTCGCCGGGTCGACGTGCTTGACGACGACGCTCCGCAGCTCGCCGTGCTCGAGCGCGTCGACGGCGCACCAGTCGGCGATCCCCGGCACGGCCAGCGTGGCGATCGCCTGGAGCGTCTGGTCGTAGTCGAGCGAGCGGTCCAGGACCACGCTCGCCTCGGCCAGGAAGCGCGCCCGCCCCGCGGCGGTCTCGGCGGCTGCGCGGGCCTCGCGCTCGGCGGCCAGGGCCTGCTCGCGCGCCGCCTCGGCCGCCTTGCGGTGCGTGATCTCGAGCACCACGGCGCCGACTCCCAGGATCGCTCCGTCGCTTCCCCGCACGGGGTAGAAGCCCTCGAGCCATGTGCGCTGCACCCCGGGCTGGGCGGGCGTCTCGCCCTGATGCTCGAAGCCCGTAACCGGCTCGCCCGTCGCGATCACACGGCCGAGCTCGCTGAGCACGGAAGGGTCGATGCCGGGCAGCACGTCCGGGATCGAGCGGCCCAGGTGGTCCTCGGCGGGGACGCCGTTGATCTCCGCCAGAGCGTCGTTGACCCGCACGAAGCGCAGGTCGCGGTCCAGGTAGCCCAGTCCGATCGGGGCCGACTCGAACAGCGTGTCGAGGAGCGCCTTGGCGTCCTCGGCGGTGCGCTGCGCGAGTCGCAGCTCGCTCACGTCCTCGAACGACACGACGACGGCCGGCGCCATGTCGCCGATCGGCGGCAGCAGCTCCGCGGACGCGACCACCGACACGAGCCCGCGCGGCACCTCGATGTCGATGTGGAACCCGTCGACGCGGCGCCCGGTCGCGGCGGCGATGTGGCTCGGCGACTCCTCGCGGGCCAGCGGCTCGCCGGTCGCGGGGTTCAGCGCCCGGAACGCCGGCGAGCCCGGGCCGAAGCGGTCGGTGCCGCGCGGGAAGTGTCCGCCCGCCAGCCGGTCGGCGCGGCTGTTGGCCCAGGTGACCTCGCCGGAGTCCGGATCGATCAGCAGCACCGCGACCGGCAGCAGCTCGAGCACCGCCTCGACCCAGTTGCGGCTCTGCGAGTCGGACTGTCGTGCTGACGCGGTCATGTGTCGCCCTCGTGCGGGAGGCCGTGGCGGCACCACTCGCTCCACGAGCCAGGATAGAGGCGCACCCCGTCGATCCCGGCGGCCTCGGCGGCCGCGATCAGCACGGACGCGCTGACCCCCGAACCGCAGTACGCGACCACGTCCGCGCCGGGAGTGACGCCGGCGCGGGTGAGCCGCTCCTGCAGCTCGTCGCGGGGCCGGAAGCCGCCGCCGTCGTCGAGCAGCGACCCGAACGGCAGGTTCCCGGCTCCCGGGATGTGGCCGGCCACCGGGTCGATCGGCTCGGTGTCGCCCCGGTAGCGCTCGGCGGTGCGGGCGTCGACCAGCACGAGGGACTCGTCGCCGCCGAGCGCGCGGTCGCGCACCTCGTCGAGGGGGGCGACGTCGTCGTTGCGCGGGTGGGCGTGGAAGTCGCCGGGCGACGGGCTGGAGGCGCCCGCATCGAGCGGCCCGCCTGCCTCGCGCCACGCGGCGACGCCGCCATCGAGGATCGCCGCGCGGTCGTGGCCGAAGTGGCGCAGCAGCCACCAGAGGCGGGTCGCGCCGCCCTCGCCCGCCTCGTCGCAGGCGACGATCATGGTGCCCCGGCCGATGCCGGCTCGGCGGGCCGCGCGCTCGAAATCTGCGGCGCGGGGCAGCGGGTGGCGTCCCGCCCGCGCGTCGCCCGGCGCCGCCGCCAGGTCGCGGTCGACGTCGAGGAACGAGGCGCCGGGGATGTGGCCCTCCTCGTACAGCCGCTCGCCGGCGCCGGGGTCGCCCAGCCTCCAGCGGCAGTCGACGACGACCAGGTCGGGCTCGGACAGGCGCGATCGCAGCCAGGCGACGTCGACGAGGGGGCCGGAGGAGTCCATCCGGCGCCAGTGTGCCTTACGCTCGGCGCGTGCGCGCGATGGTTCTCGACCGCCAGCGCGAGCCGCTCAGGGCGGCCGAGCTCCCGGATCCGGAGCCGGGCGCCGGGGAGGTGCTGATCGGCGTGCACACGTGTGGGGTCTGCAGGACCGACCTGCACGTCGTCGACGGCGACCTCGACCGGCCCAAGCTGCCGCTCGTCCCCGGCCACCAGATCGTCGGCCAGGTGCTGGCGGCGGGGGAGGGGGCCGAGCGGTTCGCGACGGGCGACCGGGTCGGGGTGCCCTGGCTCGGGTGGACCGACGGGACCTGCGAGTTCTGCCGGGCGGGCCGCGAGAACCTCTGCGAGCACGCGAAGTTCACGGGCTACGACCGCGACGGCGGCTATGCGGAGCGCGCGGTCGCCGACGAGCGCTTCTGCTTCCCGATCCCCGACGGCTATCCCGACGACCAGGCGGCTCCGCTCCTGTGCGCCGGCCTCATCGGATACCGCGCGCTGCGGATGGCGGGCGACGGCGAGCGGGTCGGCCTCTACGGCTTCGGCGCGAGCGCGCACATCGTCGCCCAGGTGCTCCGCCACCAGGGCCGCCGCGTGTTCGCGTTCACGCGCGCGGATGACGAGGCCGCGCAGCGGTTCGCGCTCTCGCTCGGCGCCGAGTGGGCCGGCGACGCGACGAAGCCCGGCCCGGAGCCGCTCGACGCCGCGATCGTGTTCGCACCGGTCGGCGCGCTCGTGCCGGCGGCGCTGCGGGCGGTCGCTCCCGCCGGAGTGGTCGTCTGCGCGGGCATCCACATGAGCGACATCCCGAGCTTCCCCTACGAGTTGCTCTGGCACGAGCGGGTGCTGCGCTCGGTCGCGAACCTGACCCGCCGCGACGGCGAGGAGTTCATGCGGCTGGCGCCCGAGGCCGGCGTGCGCACGGAGATCGAGGAGCACCCTCTCGAGCATGCGGTCACGGCGCTCGACCGGCTGCGGGCCGGCGACGTGCGAGGCGCGGCCGTGCTCAGGGTGGGATCATCGCCGGCATGAAGCTCTACGTCTGTTACGGACTGTTCTCGAGCCCGCGTCCTGGCGGGCATCCCTGCAAGAACGCCCACGACGCGCTGAAGGAGGCGGGCTACGAGCCGGAGGTGATCAAGTCCTACGGGCTCGGTCTGCTCCCGGACGCGGCCAACTTCACCTCGGGCCGCAAGCGCGCGAAGGAGCTGACCGGCAAGACCTGGGTGCCGGTGCTCGAGCTCGACGACGGCGAGGCGATCTACCCGTCCCAGAAGATCGTCGAGTGGGCGAAGGCGAACCCGGCGGGGGCCGGGGCCGCTACGCCGCGCGCTTCGTCGGCATCGGGATGACGCCGGCGGCGGCCCGCTTGCGCTCCCGGCGGCGGAAGCGGTCGAGCGCGGTGGCCATCGCCCGGTAGGCACCCGGGTTGACGGCCATGCCGCAGTGGCTGGCCTGGACCTCGACGTGGCGGGCGGCCTCGTCGAGGCAGGAGCGCCAGCGCACGACGCCGTCGCTCTTCGAGTAGATCGAGACGAAGCCGACGTCCTCGGGGAACGGTGCCCGCAGGTCGTGCCAGAAGTCCGTGCAGCAGTCGCCCTTGATGCAGTCGAGGCCGAACATGCTGGGCACCCCGACGCTGCCGAGCGCGGCGATCGCGCGGATCTGCATGCGCACGACTGGGTGGATGTCGAACGACGCGGTGAGGGGCGAGCCGAGCGTGATGATCCCCGAGACCAGGTCGGGCCGGCGGACGGCCATCACCCGGGCGAACGTGCCGCCGCGGCTCTGGCCGATCAGGACCACGCGGCGGCCGTGGCGCTCGGCCAGGCACTCGGTGCGCTCGAGCAGCTTGTCGACCGCCTTGGCCGAGCAGTCGATGTTCGACCGGATCCCGGCGCTGCGGGTCTGGTGGCCGGTACGGCGCAGCCACTTGGTCATGAAGCCGAGCGAGTCGTCGCCCGCGAAGAGGCCCGGCATCAGCAGTACGGGCTGCCCCCCGGCGCTGCGAATGCCCTCGCCGGAGTAGATCGGGTCGCGCAGGAGCGCGGCCGCCTCGAGGGGGATTCTGCTCTCGCGCCAAAGAGGCGGCGGGAGCTGGGGGAGGTTCGGAATGGGCATTCGCATCACGCCGACGACGCCAGAGTACCCCGGCTTACGCAAAACCGAAACGGAAAAGCAGGCGGCGTGCTCATACCATGCGCGCTGATGCGAGCCGCCACGATCGCCGACGAACAGGTCTCCGTCCAGGACCACAGCGACCCCGAGCCGGGTCAAGGGCAGGTACTCGTCCGGGTGAAGGCCGCCGGGCTGAACGGAGCGGACATGCTGCAGCGTGCGGGGCTCTACCCGGCGCCGCCCGGGTCGCCGCCCGACATCCCGGGCCTGGAGCTGGCCGGGGAGGTCGTCGGCCGCGGACCGGGCGCCGAGCGCTTCGCCGAGGGCGACCGGGTGATGGCGATCGTGGGCGGCGGCGGCCAGGCCGAGCTGGCGGTGGTCCACGAGCGGCAGGCGATGCCCGTGCCCGGGGCGCTCGACTGGGCGGCCGCGGGCGCGTTCCCGGAGGTGTTCACGACAGCGCACGACGCGCTGTTCACGCAGGCGGGACTGCAGGCCGGCGAGCGCCTGCTGGTCCACGGTGGGGCGGGCGGCGTAGGCACCGCGGCGATCCAGATCGCGCGCGCTGCCGGCGCGCGCGTGACCGCCACCGTGCGTGACGAGTCCAGGCGCGCCGCGGTGGCCGATCTCGGGGCCGAGGCGATCGGCCCTGAGGGCTTCGCCGACACCGGTCCGTACGACGTGATCCTCGAGCTCGTGGGTGCCCCCAATCTGGGTGACAACCTGAAGGCGCTCGCCACCGGTGGCCGGGTGACCGTGATCGGCATCGGCGCAGGGGCCAAGGGCGAGCTCAACCTCGGCCTGCTGATGGGGAAGCGCGCCAGGATCATGGGATCGACGCTGCGCGCCCGTCCGCTGGAGGAGAAGGCTCTGACCGCGCGGGCGGTCGAGAAGCAGGTCCTGCCGCTGGTCGAGTCCGGAGCGATCCGCGTCCCGATCGCCGACACGTTCCCGCTCGCCCGCGTCGCCGACGCCTACGACCGCTTCAAGGCCGGCGGCAAGCTCGGGAAGATCGTGCTGGAGATCGCGTGACCGGGCCCGTCGCGGAGGAGGTCGACGGAGGGGCCGGGCGGCGCCAGGAGCGCAAGGCCGCCAACCGGGCCAAGCTCATGCGCGCGGCCCGCAAGGTGTTCGCCGAGAAGGGCCTGGGCGCGGCGACCGCGCGCGACATCGTGCGCGAGACCGACCTGGCGACCGGCACCTTCTACAACTACTTCGACTCGAAGGAGGCGCTCTTCGGAGCGCTGATCAACGAGCTCGCCGAGAAGGCGCGCGAGCGCGTCCGCGCTCAGCGCCGCGAGCCGGGCCGGAGCGTCGAGGAGCGCGTCGAGGCCGCCTACCGCGCGTACTTCGAGCTGGTGGTCGAGGAGCGCGAGCTGTTCGAGGTCTTCCGCCGCAACGCGGGCGTGATCGCCGCGATGGCCGAGCGCGACTGGTTCGCCGACGGCGAGCGCGACCTGCTCGAGGACCTGGTCGCGTGGGCGCAGGCCGGGGAGATGCCCGACGTCGACCTGCGGCTGCTGGCGCAGGCCATGTTCGGCGCGGGCGTGCACGTCGCCAACCACCTGGTCGACGAGGACGCCCCCGACATCGACGCCGCCGCGCGCTTCTGCGCCCGGCTGTTCCTGGGCGGGGTCCGGGCGCTGGCCTGAGCGGCGCGGCGGCGCCGCTCGCTCGCTACGTTGCGGGCGCGATGTGGGGGAGGACCATGGGCGTGGCGCTGGCGATCGCCCTGGCGGGGGCGCCGGGTGCGTTCGCTCAGTCGGCCGACTACTGCACGGGCGATGGCGGCCCCGAGGGCCAGGCGACTGATGCCGAGCACACGGTCCTGCTCGGCGAGAAGCCGCTGCCCGCCGGGACGCGCAGCAGCCGCGTGACGGTCGGCGGCGTCGCGACGCGCGTGGTCCAGTCGGGGCCCGCGTGGGCCGAGGACGCGGTCGTGTTCGTCCACGGAAACCCGTCGACGGCGCGCGACTGGGACGACCTGGTCGCCACCGGCGGGGGATTCGCGCGGACGGTCGCCTTCGACGTGTCCGGCTATGGCCAGTCCGACAAGAGCGCGCCGCCAGGGGTGCAGACCACCGACGGGGTGGCCCGCTACATCCAGGGCCTGCTCGGCGAGCTGGGCGTCAAGCGCGCCGTGCTGGTCCTGCACGACTTCGGCGGCGTCTGGGGGCTGCAGTGGGCGGTCGCGCACGCGGGAGCGCTGCGCGGCGCGGTGCTGATCGACGGCGGCGTCCTGTTCGACTATCTGCCGCACCCGGACGCGTTCACCTGGGCGACGCCCGGCCTGGGCGAGCAGGCGATGGCGGCGACCACCCGGCAGGGGTTCGTCGGGCGCATCAAGCAGGCCAACCCGCGCACGCCCGAGGACTTCCTGAACCGGCTGTACGACGACTACGACCGGGCCACTCGCTGCGCGGCGTTGCGCTACTACCGGTCGGGATCCCAGAACTACCAGACGATCGGTCCCGACCAGGCTGCCGCGCTGCGCCCGCTCGACCTGCCGGCGCTGGTCGTCTGGGGCGAGAAGGACCCCTACGTCCCGGTCGATCAGGCCGAGAAGCAGAAGAGGGCGTTCCCCAGCGCCCGCGTCGTCACCTTCCCGGAGAGCGGGCACTGGCCGCACGCCGACGATCCCGAGCAGACGCGGGCCGAGGTCATCCCGTTCCTCCAGCCCAAGCTCCGTGTCGCGCAGGTGCTCCTCGCGCGCAGCCGGCGCGCGATGCGGGTGCGGCTCGACGTCACGGGCGTGCTGCCGGCGTACCGCGTGGCGGTCCGGCTCGCGCGCGGCAAGCTGCGCCTCGGTGCGAGCCGGCGGGTGCGGTTCGTCGACCGGCGCGGATCGCTGCCGATCCGGTCGCGGCGCCGGCTCTCGCCCGGTCGCTACACGCTCACGCTGAGCGCGCGCGGCCTGCCCCGGGTGCAGGTCCCCCTGCGCATTCGCTGACGCGACCCCGGGTGCAGGCTGCTGCGGCTCTCTGCGGCTAGTTCAGCCGCTCCACGACCATCGCCATGCCCTGGCCGCCGGCCACGCACATGGTCTCGAGGCCGTACGTCTTGTCGAGCGTCTCGAGGTCGTTCAGCAGGGTCGCCATGATGCGCGCCCCGGTCTGGCCGAACGGGTGCCCGAGGGCGATCGCCCCGCCGTGCGGGTTGAGCTTCTCGAGCGGGATGTCGCACTCGTCCATGATCGGGATGACCTGGGCGGCGAACGCCTCGTTCAGCTCGACCACGTCGATGTCGTCGATCGACATGCCCGTGCGGGCGAGCACGTTCTTGATCGCGCCGATCGGAGCGACGCCCATGTACTCCGGCTCGTTGCCGCTGGTGGCCGACGCGATGACGCGGGCGCGCGGCTTCAGGCCGAGCTCCTTCGCCCGGTCGGCGCTCATGAGGAGCACCGCCGCGGCGCCGTCGTTGAGCGGGCAGGCGTTGCCGGCGGTGACCGTGCCGTTCTCGCGGAACACCGGCTTCAGCTGGCCGAGCTTCTCGAGCGTCGTGCCCGCGCGCGGGCCGTCGTCCTTCTCGACGATGGTGCCGTCGGGCAGCTCGACCGGGATCATCTCCCTGTCGAAGAAGCCCGACTCCTGCGCCGCGACCGCGAGGTCCTGCGAGCGCTTGGCGTACTCGTCCTGCTGCTCGCGCGTGACGCCGTAGCGCTCGGCGACGTTCTCGGCCGTCTCGCCCATCGCGATGTACGCGTTGTGCGTGCCGTTCTCGCCCTTGAGCTTCGGGTTCTGCGTCTCGGGCAGCACGTTCTCCGAGTTCGGGCCCGCGCGGGTCACGGACTCGATCCCGGCGGCGATGTAGACGTCGGTGTCGCCGGCCCTGATCGAGTCGGCGCCGATCCGGATGGCGTTCAGCGACGACGCGCAGTAGCGGGCGATCGTGGAGCCGGTCACGTGGTCCGGCAGCTTCTGCGACAGCAGCACCGCGATGCGGCCGATGTTGAAGGCCTGCTCCCCCTGGGTCATGCCGCAGCCGGCGACGACGTCGTCGACCGTGGCGGGATCGACGTCGGGGTTGCGGTCGAGGAGCTGGTCGATCGTGTTGGCGAGCAGATCGTCCGGTCGGATCGATCCGAGCGACCCCTTGAACGCGCGCCCGATGGGCGTGCGCACGGCGTCGACGATTACGGCTTCAGGCATGTGTTCTTCACTCCCGGCGGCTTGTGGAAAGGGTTGCGGGGCCGAGCAGTGTATGAGGTCCGGCGCCGTTTTTGACTCGCGAGTCAACGGTTATGTGCTGTGCGCCACACGCGGCTCAGCTTGTGCCGCGTGTCACGCAATGGGAGCCCCGATCGGCGGAGAGTGGGCCATAGACGCATTCGGAGAAACCCGAGGAGAGAGAGACCACAATGCGCGACGGCAGCTTCATCTTCCTGGCCTTCCTGGTGATCGGTTTCTTCTCGATCGTCTGGGGCTACTTCACCGCCACCGGCAGCGGCATCAACCCCCGTCCCTACGGCAAGCTCTACAGCGGCTCGCCCGGCGCGCGCACGCGCGGCGAGGTCTCCGGACGCGACCCGCAGTCCCGCCCCGTGCGCGAGTGGTCGCGCGGCACGCGCTGACCTAACCCCAGATCCGCCGCCGCTGAGTAGCGCGGGTCGGAGCCGCGAGCGCCTCCGTCGCCACGCGGGCGCCCTCGTCCGACCCGTGCGCGTATACGAGCCGCGATCGCCCACACCAGCGCGACCATGTGTGGTGAAACGCCTCGGCCCGGTCCTTGCGCCGGGCCAGGTCGGCCGGCACCGCGTGCCAGACCGTGCCCTCGCCTGCGGCCACGCGCGACACGACGTAGCGCGGTAGCCCGCCGCCGCCCACCACGTCGTCGAGGGCGGCGGTGATCAGCGCACTCGTCCCGGCCGACGCGTCGGGCAGGGACACGCGCACCCACCCCTCCGGTCGCGTGGCGAACTCGAGCGACTCGACCGCGCCCGGCGGCGCCTCTCCAAGCGCGACGTACGCCTCGCACACCGCGGCTGCCGCCCACTCGAGCGGCAGTTCGGCCGGATACGACCGCGAGCCCAGCCCGATGCGGGCGGTCAGCCAGCCGAGCGGCAGGCGGTGTCGCGGCCTGAGCGCGCCCAGCCGGACCGAGGCCGCGGCCGCCGCCCGCCGCGGATGCCGTACGACCAGGGCGTCCAGGTCGACACCCCGGTACGGCGTCCCGATCCGCCAGCGCTCGCGCGCGGCCAGCCGGTCGATCGCCCGCGCGCGCTGGGCGGCGTTGATCGCGCCGAATTCGTCCGCGGGCGGCGGGCCGTAGGGCGACAGCTCGGGGTGTACGTGGGACGGCCCGGTCTCGATCGTGCCGTCCTCGCAGGGCGCATGCAGGTGCGCGTGCCGGCGGATGAAGCGGCCGTAGTCGGCATGGCCGCGCTCGAGGTCCGGCGCGACGCACACGACGTCCCAGTTCGACGACAGCTTGTCCGGATCCGTCGGGTCGATGCGCAGCGATCGCCCGCGCATCTGCCGCACGGACACGTCCGCGGCGACCGCGGTCATGTCGATCAGCACGTTCAGCTCCGGGCAGTCCCAGCCCTCGCCGAGCAGTCCGCGCGTGCCGATCAGCAGACCGCACTCACCCGCACCGAGGAGCTCCGTGGCGCGAGCGGTCCAGCGACGCGAGTCGAAGTCCGGGCCGCGGAGAGCAACGAGGCCGGCCCAGCCGAGCGGCTCGGCCGACAGCTCCCGGCCGAGCCTCTGCCGCCACCACTCGACGTCCGACGCGGCGACCGCGAACGTCTCGCCGGTCACGAGCGCCGGCCGCAGAGGTGCCAGGCGCGGGTCGGCGACAACCGCTCCCAGCAGCCCGCGCGCGCCGCCCGTCAGCGCAAGGGGCGAGCCCTCCGGCTGCCGCGGGCCGCGCTCGGTGTCGACGAGCACCGCGGCGCGCAACGCGTCGCCGCGAGCCTCCATCTCGCAGGCCAGCGCCTCGCACATCGCGATCGGCTTGGCGCCCGAGTGGAGCAGCACCCGGTCGACATCGCCCCCCGTACGGCGGATGCCCGCGCGCGTGAGCGCGTAGCCCAGGTCGTTCAGGGCCACCTGTAGCGCGTCGAGTCGCTGGATCGCGATATCGCCCCCCGCGTTGTCGGCCGCCCGCAGGCAGCGCTGCGCGTAGTCGTCGAGCAGAACGACCCAGTCGTCGATCCCGAGCGGCGCCCGGAACCGCTCGCCACGCGGCGCTCCCGCGGGCGGCGGTTCGCCGCGGGCGTGCAGCCAGCGCAGGCCGGACTCGGCCAGCCGCGGCCGGGTGCGCTGAAGCTCCGCCCACGACAGCTGCGCGCCCGACGGGCCGCGGCGCTCGCGCAGCCGGGCGAGCAGCCACACCCCCAGGCCGAGCCGGTCGGGCGTGTCCAGCTCGACCAGCAGCCGCTCGAGCCGCTCGTGCCGCTCGGCCAGCCAGTCGCGCTCCGACTCGAGCGGCTCGCAGAGCTGCACCAGCTCCTGGTACGGCGCCAGGTGTCCCTCGCGTACGACCGCCGGCGTCGGGATGAAGAAGTCGACATCGCCCAGCAGCTCCAGGTACAGCGCCGCCTCGGACTCGGTCAGCTCGGCGGGGTTCGTCGCGGTGAGGCCGACGACATGGACCGGCGACAGCGCCGCGAGCAGCGGGCGCAGCAGCGCGCCCCACAGCGACACCAGGTGATGGCACTCGTCGAGCACGACCACGCGGACGCCGGCGGCGACCAGCTCGGACAGACGGCGGCGCGCGTGCGGGGACAGCAGCTCATCCGGCGGCAGGTCGGGCAGCTTGCCCGCCGCCGCGTCGCGCTTGAACCGCGCGACCAGGGCACCGACCTCGCGCGACCGGCGCTCGGCTGCCGCGCCGGACCATGCGCCGGCCTCGGCCTCGATCGCTGCCACCGTCTGCCCGGTCGACTGCGCGCGCTCCGCGATCCAGTGCCGGGACGCCGCCTCGCGCAGCATCCCGTCGGGGTCGTCCGCCTGGCAGAGCGACTGGTAGGTCAGCAGGTGGACGTCGTCGCCCAGCCCGTCGAACAGCTCCTGCCGCTCTCGCCACTGGCCCTGGATCGTCTGCGTCGGGCACAGCACGAGCGCGGGCAGGCCGATCCGGCGCACGATCTCGAGGCCGACGAGCGTCTTCCCCGACCCTGGCGGCGCGACGAGCAGCGTCTTGTCGCGCCCGGCCGCCCGGTCGGCCTCGAACGCCGCCAGACAGCCTTCCTGATACCGCCGCCACGTACCGCGGAAGCGGGACGACACGGCCGCGCTACTTCGGCGGCATCCGCAGCGCGCCGTCCAGGCGGATCGTCTCGCCGTTCAGCATCGGGTTCTCCGCGATGTGACAGGCGAGCGCCGCGAACTCGGAGGGGTCGCCCAGTCGCGACGGGTGCGGGATCTGCTGACCCAGCGCCTCGCGCGTGTCCTCGGGCAGGCCCGCCAGCAGCGGCGTGTCGAACGTGCCCGGCGCGATCGTGCAGACGCGGATGAGCTGCCGGGACAGGTCGCGCGCGGCCGGGAGCGTCATCCCGACGATGCCGCCCTTCGAAGCGGAGTAGGCGGCCTGCCCGATCTGGCCGTCGAACGCCGCGATCGAGGCGGTCATCACGACGGCCCCGCGCTCGCCGCCCTCGTCGGGCTCGCCCGCGGCGATCGCGGCGGCGCCGAAGCGCAGGACGTTGAAGGTCCCGATCAGGTTCACGCGGATCACGGTCTCGAACGGCTGAAGCTTCGCGGGCCCGTCGCGCCCGACGACGCGCTCGGGGTGGCCGATCCCGGCGCAGGAGACGACGAAGCGCAGGCCGCCCAGCTCCTGCACCGCGCCCTCGACCGCCGCCTCGACCTCGGCCTCGCTCGTGACGTCGGCCCGGTACGACACATGGCCCTCGCCCAGCTCGGACGCAAGCGACGCCGCCTGGTCGCCGTTCAGGTCGACGACCGCCACCCGGGCGCCGCGTGACGCGAGCTCGCGTGCGGTCGCCGCTCCCAGGCCCGACGCCCCGCCCGCGACGAGTGCTTGTGCTCCCTCGAGTCGCAAGAGGCGCGCGAGACTACCGGCCCGGCGCCGCCAGGCTCAGCGCGAACAGCTCGTCCGGGTCGGTGAACAGCTCGACCAGGCGCATGTCCGCGGCGGCCAGCTCGCGCTCGATCCGATCGCGCGTGAACTTCGACGAGATCTCCGTGCGGATCTCGTCGCCCGCGACGAAGCGCACCGACAGCGACGCACCCGGGAGCGTGACGGTCTGGTCCCGGAGCGACCGGAGCCGCATCTCGATGCACGACTCGTCGTCGTTCCAGCGCGCGACGTGCTCCCAGCCCGAGACGTCGAAGTCGCCGTCGAGCTCGCGGTTGAGCACCGACAGCACGTTCAGGTTGAACTGGGCGGTCACCCCGGCGGCGTCGTCGTAGGCCCGCTGGAGCACGCCGGTGTCCTTGACCAGGTCGGTGCCGACCACGAGCCAGTCGGTCGGGCCGAGCAGCCCGCGCAACGTCCTCAAGAACGACGCGCGGTGCTCGGGATTGAAGTTGCCGATCGTCCCGCCCAGGAACGCGAACAGCCGCCGGTCGCCGCCGGGCAGGTGGACCAGGTCGCGCTCGAAGTCGCCGATCAGCCCGTGCACCTCGAGGCCGGGGTAGAGCTCGGTCAGCTCGTCCGCGCAGCGCTCGACCGGGACGCGCGACACGTCGACGGGGACGTAGCGGTCGAGCTGCCCGGCGCCTGCCATCGCGTACAGCAGCGCGCGCGTCTTCGACGCCGAGCCGGACCCCAGCTCGACCAGCTCATGGGCGCCGGTGCGCTCGACGATCGCCGGCGCGTGCCGGTTCAGGATCGCCCGCTCGGCACGGGTCGGGTAGTACTCGGGCAGCTCGGTGATCTGGTCGAACAGCTCAGAGCCGCGCTCGTCGTAGAAGTACTTCGGCGCGAGCGTGTAGGGCGGTCCGTGACCGAGACCGGCGGTGACGTCGTCGGCGATCGTCGACGGGGATTCGCCGTCGATGCGCGAGTCGATCGTGATCGTCGGAGCGGCGAACACAGGTCGGAACGGATATCAGGTTGCGTCGCGGGCGCAGCGGAAGCCGCAGAAGAGCTGCCGCCGGATCGGGTAGTCCCAGTTGCGGAAGGTCGTGGTGGCCACGCGCGGCCGCGTGGCCCACGATCCGCCGCGCAGCACCTTGTAGTCGTCACCGAAGAACAGCGACGAGTACTCCTCGTACGGGTAGGGCTCGAAGCCTGGGTAGGGCGTGAACGACGAGGCGGTCCACTCCCACACGTCGCCGATCATCGACACGCAGCCGTGCGGGGAGCTGCCCGCGGGGAAGGCGCCGGGGGACGACGCGCGGAAGGCGAGCTGGTCCAGGTTGGCCCGGTCGGCGGAGGGCGGCTCGTCGCCCCACGGGAAGCGACGGGTCAGGTCGCTGCCGGGGTAGTACGACGCGGCCTTCTCCCACTCCGCCTCGGTCGGCAGCCGTTCGCCGCGCCAGCGCGCGTAGGCGTCGGCCTCGTACCAGGAGACGTGCATCACGGGCGCGGCCGGGTCGAGCGGCTCGTGCCGGTCGAACCAGCGCTCCTGACCGCCGCCCGTCCAGAACAGCGGGCGCTCGACACCCTCCGCCTCCCGCCAGCGCCAGCCCTCGGCGGACCACCACTCGGCGCTCTGGTAGCCACCGTCGGCGACGAACGCGCGGTAGGCGCCATTGGTCACGGGAGTCACGTCGATCTCGAAGGCGGACAGCTCGACCACGTGCCGCGGCCGCTCGTTGTCGTACGCGAAGCCCCCGGACGATGCGCCGAGCTCGAACGGCCCGGCGTCGACGCGCGCCTTGCGCCCGGCGGCGTGGAACGGCGGACGCCTGGGCAGCGGCCGAGCCGGTGGCGAGAACACGCCGGGCCGCGCGAGCTTCAGCGTCTGGAGCATCGTCTCGTTGTGCTGCTGCTCGTGCCGGATGACCATGTCCCAGATCACCGGGTCGAGCTCCACCTCGTCGAGGATGTCGAACGCGCGGCGGCGCACGGCCGCCAGGTAGTCGTAGGCCTCGTTCAGGCGCAGGTAGTCGATCTCGCCCCGCTCGGCCCGCGGCGTCTCGGTCGCGTCGTAGACCGACAGCAGCTCGGGCCGCACCGCCGGCCGGCCGCCGACGTGGATGCCGATCCACAGGTCCTCGAACGCCGCGATGTGGCCCAGGTCCCAGACCAGCGGGCTCATGAGCGGGTCGTGGACCCGGTTCATGTCGTCCTCGGAGATCGGCGCCACGAGCGCCAGCGTCCGCTCGCGGGCCTCGTCGAGGAGCGCGCGTACTGCGCGCTTGTCCAGCGACTCGACCCCTCCAAGGGGCAGTGGTAGGGGATGAAGGACGGGCACGACGGGAGTGCGGGACATCCTAAGCACTTCGACCCCTCGGGCGGCCGGATTTCACCGCCGGTTCACACTTGCTGGCGCACGAAGACGCCCCAGAGGGGCGCGCGAAAGCGCCCGGGGAGTTAACCTCGCGCCCGCCATGCCCGTCCTGCTCAGGTCTCGGGAGGTCCCGCTCCAGGTCGTGCTCGCCGTGGTCATCCCGGCGCTGGCGGGCGCGCTCGCCGGATTCCTGCTGGGCGTGAACGAGATCGCCTACCTGGTCTGGTCGCTGCTCGCGCTCGCCGGCGGCTTCCTGGCCGGCCTCGAGCACGTCGGCGCGGGGGAGGGGTCGATCCGCGGCGTGCTCGGCGGCAGCCTGTTCGGCGCCGTGCTGCTGCTCGTCCACCACGCGACGGGCGAGGAGCCGACCGCCGAGCTGCCCGAGCCCGAGATCCTGCTCGTTGCTCTCACCGCGCTGATCGGTACTGTCTCCGGCGCGCTGGGGGGAGCGCGACGAGCGAAGCGCGAAGAGGGAGCGATGTCCGAGGCGCAGGAGAAGGACGAGACGAGCGAGGAGCCCGAAGGGCAGACCGCGCAGCAGCAGAAGGCGCGCAAGGCCGCCGCTCGGGGCAAGGAGGAGAGGAAGAGCGAGTCCGCCTTCTCGCTCAAGCGCCTGCACTGGTACGAGGGGGTCGGCTTCCTCGGGGCGCTCGTGCTGGCCGGGTCGCTGTTCCTGCCCTGGTTCTCGACAGCTGCCTGACCAAGGCCGAGGCGGTCGCCGCCGGGTCGCGGCAGGGCTGCAACCCGAACTCCGTCTACAACGGCATGCGCGGCGAGTTCACCGCGTTCGAGACCTTCAAGTACCTCGACTGGCTGCTGGTCGCGGCGTGCGTCGCGCCGTTCATCCTCGCCTACATCATCGCTCGCGCGCATACGCTGAGCTGGAAGCCGGGCGAGGTGACGATGATCGTCGGCATGGTCGCGTTCGCGCTGATCGTGTTGAACGGGCTGATCCTGGGCAAGCCGGGCGACACCGTCGACATGAAGTTCGAGATCGGCTGGTTCGTCGGCCTGCTGGGGTCGTTCCTGCTCTTCGTCGGGGGCACGCTCAGACAGGCGTTGTCGGCCGACGCGAAGAAGCCCCCAGGAGTCATGTAGGTTGCCGGGCGCCGTGGAAGTGACGCCGCCCGCAAGACCTGACCGGAACCTGGCCATGGAGCTGGTCCGCGTGACCGAGTACGGCGCGCTGGCCGCCGCGCGCTGGGTCGGCCTGGGGGAGAAGGAGACGGCCGACGGCGCCGCGGTCGACGCCATGCGCCTGATGCTCGACACCGTGCAGATGGACGGCGTCGTGGTCATCGGCGAGGGCGAGAAGGACGAGGCGCCGATGCTCTACAACGGCGAGCACATCGGCGACGGGTCCCCGCCGGAGACCGACATCGCCGTCGACCCGCTCGAGGGGACGACGCTGGCGGCCGAGGGATCGCCCCGTGCGCTCGCGGTGATCGCGATGTCGGAGCGGGGCACGATGTTCGACCCCGGCCCGATCGTCTACATGCTGAAGATCGCCGCGCAGGAGAAGTACGCGGACGTGCTGGACCTGGACCGGCCGCTCGCGGAGACGCTCAAGCTGATCGCCCAGCGCAAGGGCACCGACGTCAACGACGTCACCGTGATGATGCTCAAGCGCGACCGCCACGTGGAGGCGGTCAAGGAGATCCGCGAGGCAGGCGCCCGGATCCGGTTCATCTCGCACGGCGACGTCTCGGCGGCCCTGCTCGCCGTGCAGGACGAGTCGCCGGTCGACCTCCTGTGGGGAATCGGCGGCACGCCGGAGGGCGTCATCTCCGCGGCGTCGATCAAGTGCATGGGCGGGCAGATCCTCGGCCGCCTGTGGCCGCGCAACGACGAGGAGCGCCAGGCCGCCCTCGACGCCGGCTACGACCTGGACGAGGTGCTCGACCGGGATCGCCTGGTGGGCGGCAACGACGTGTTCTTCGCCGCCACCGGAGTCACCGACGGCGATGTGCTCGACGGAGTGCACTACACGGCCACGGGCGCGACGACCGAGTCGCTCGTGATGCGCTCGCGCTCGGGCACCGTGCGCCGGATCGCGGCCCGGCACGACCGCGCCAAGCTCCGCGAGATAACCGGTTCTCGAGTCGGCTAGGCGGCCGGCGTCTGCTGCTGCGAGACCTCGGTCTCGCGCGGCGGGGGATCCAGATCCTCGGGCTCGCTCCGCCCGGAGCCGGGCAACCGGGCGCGGAACCGCCCGACCCGGGACTCCGCCAGGTCGAGCGACGCCAGCGAGCGGAAGAACGCGCTGGTGACGATGTTGTGGATCGTGTACTGGGTGAAGCGGTAGAGCACGCCGCCGATCCGCTTCCACCAGCCCCAGCCCGCCAGCAGCGGATAGAAGTTCGCCACCTCGGAGAAGACGCGCAGCTCGATCTCGCTCTTCGTGGCCGGGTCGTCGCGCTTCTCCACCGAGATGCGCAGGAATCCCTTGCCGCGGCCCTGCGGCGCGACCAGCAGGCCCTTGTTGATCCGCCAGGTAACGGTTCCGCTGTCACTGCTGGTCTCGTACTCCGGAGCGAAGAACCGCAGCAGCACGAACGGCCTGGTGATCAGCACGATCTCGCGCGAGTCCTGGCCGTACTCGACCTGGATCAGCCCGAGCGACACCCGGGTCAGGAAGCGCCAGTACGTGCGCGCCAGCCGCTCGAGGTACTCCGTGTTCCACATCTTCTCGAGCTCGGTGGCGGGCACCGTGACGTCGGCGATGTTGCGCGACGTGACGCTGCCGTCCGGGTTGGAGGTGGTCTCAGGCTTCTTGACGACGCTGACGCGGGCCTTCGCCTCACGGTGTCGGGCCAGCAGCCGCCTGGGGTCGCGTTTACGCATCAGGAGACACCTTCCCTCAACGGAGCACCTCTATGTCGACCAGCGATCCGGCGGCCACATGGCCCTCGCCGCGCGGCACGATCGCGAAGGCCCCCGCGCCCAGCATCGAGGTCAGGACGTGCGAGCCCTGCGGCTTGGTCGGCGTGACGTGCCAGCCGTCGGGCCGGGCCTCGAGCCGCACCCGCAGGACCTGATCGCGCCCGGGCTCGCGCGGGTAGTCCACGTCGATCCGTGCCTGCGACCGCGTGTCGAGGGCGTCGCCGCCCGCGAGGCGCCGCAGCGCGGGCCGGGCGAACAGGTGGAAGGTCACGATCGCCGACACCGGGTTGCCGGGCAGCCCGAACACCACGGTGTCGCCGCGCGTGCCGAACCAGGTGGGCTTGCCGGGCTTGAGCGCGACGCGCCAGAAGTGCTCATCGACCCCGAGCTCGGCCAGCGCGGGCTTCACGTGGTCGTGCGGCCCGACCGACACCCCGCCGGACACGACGACGACGTCGGCGGCGCCGAGCGCCCGGCCGAGGGTCTCGACCGTGTGCTCCCGGGTGTCGCGCACGATCTCGCGCGCGATCACGCGCCCGCCGGCGCGCTCCGCCTGTGCCGCCAGCGCGTAGGCGTTCGAGTTGCGGATCTGCCCGGGGGCGAGCGGCCCGCCGCCCGGCTCGACCAGCTCGTCGCCCGTGGTCAGGACCGCCACCCGCGGGGCGGCCCCGCACAGCACCTCGGCCCGGCCGAGCGCGGCCAGCGCGCCCAGCTCGGGCGGTCCCAGGTCGTCGCCGGCCGCGAGCACGCGCTGGCCCGCCGGCACGTCCTCGCCGGCGCGGCGGATGTTCGCCCCCTCCTCGGGCCGGGGGCAGGACCACGCGCCCGTCGCGCGCCTCCGCGCGCTCGACCCCCACCACGGCCACGCCGCCCTCGGGGACGGCCGCCCCCGTCGAGATCCGCATCGCCTCTCCCGCGTGGAGCGCGGCGTTCGCGGGGGCCCCCGCCCGCGACTCGCCCACGACGGGCAGGTCGCCGCCGCCGGTGTCGCCCACTACGTAGCCGTCGAGCGCGGACGAGTCGAACGGGGGCATGTCCTCCGTGCTCGTGACGTCCTCCGCGAGCACCCGTCCGAGCGCGTCGGCCAGCGCCACCCGCTCGGGCGGTAGGGCGCTCACCCGGGCCAGCACCACCTCGCGCGCGGTCGCGATGTCGATCAGGTCGTCAGGCACGGGCGGCGGATTGTTCCAGGGACGTCTGGTCTCCTCGCAAATTGCGTCGGTTTTCACGAACGGCGTGCGAAGCCGCCGGTCGCGCGTTTAGTCTCGCCTCTTCGAGTGTCGACGACGCTGACTCCTCCGTTCGCGCGGTCCGCCGCGCCGCCGCATCCTCGCCGGACCCGTTGCCGACCCCGCTTGCAGCCCTCGACGAATCACGAGCCGGGGTGGCGAAGGCGTGGCTACTGCGCGCGATGGAGGCCGCGCCGCTCGATCAGATCGAGCGCCTGCCGGTGGCGCGCATCGCATCGGACCTGCCGCCGCTGGTCTCCGACCTGGTGCGGGCGGCCGCCGGTCCCAGCCTCGGCGCCCAGGAGCGCGGCGTCCTGCTCGACCGGCTGGCGGCGCTGCGCGGCGACGACACGCAACCGGCACTCGTCCGCGACCTCGGCGTCCTGCACGAGGCGCTGCTGGGATCGCTCGAGCGCCAGGCCGCGGGCTTCGCAGCCGACGACCTCGTGGCCGCCGCGAAGCAGCTGGCGGCTCTGTTCGGCGACCTCCAGGCGGACGCCGCGGATCGCTCTGCCCGGGCGGGGGCATCCCTGGACGAACTGCTCACCGGCGCGGACCGGCTGACCGGGCTGCACGGCCAGGGCTTCCTGAGGGAGCACCTGAAGCACCTGGTGTGCATGCAGAAGCGCTACGACCAGCCGTTCGCGCTGCTGGTCGTCGACGTCGAGGGCCTGAAGCGCATCAACCAGGCCTGGGGCGACCGGGCGGGCGACGAGACGCTCGTCGGAGTGGCCGGGGCGGTCGAGGGCGCCGTGCGCAGCGTCGACACCACGGTCCGCATGGACGAGGACGAGTTCTGCGTGCTGCTTCCGCAGCAGACCGCGGGCCGCGCCCGCCAGGTGGCCGAGCGCCTGGCCGAGGCCGTCGAGCAGGTGCGCGACCCGGCCGGCGGGCACCTGAAGATCGCGATCGGCGTGGTCTCGTGCCCCCTGCATGCCGACACCGCCGATGATCTGCTCGAGGCCGCGGACTCCGCTCTGTTCCGGGCCAAGGCGGCCGGGCTGCGGGTCGCTGTCGGTGCGGAGGACCTGGAGCTGGGCGAGTAACTCGCGCAGCTACTCGATCAGGCCGTTGCGTATGGCGATCGCCACGGCCTGAGTACGAGTGTCGGCGTGCAGCTTGGCCAGGATCCGCTTGGTGTGGGTCCTGACGGTTTCCGTCGACAGGCCGAGCTTGCGGGCCACCGCCTCGGTCTGCATCCCGTCGGCCAGCATCTGAAGGATCTCGCGCTGGCGGACGGTGAGCGTGCGGTCGCCCTCCTCGAGCACGATCGACGACGACAGCGCCGGGTCGACGTAGAAGTTGCCCTCCCGGGCGGCCCGGATCGCGCGGACCAGATCCTCGGGCGGCGAGTCCTTGCGGACATAGCCCTTGACGCCGGCCTTGAGGGCCTCGGCCAGCAGCCGGGCTCCGCCGTTGGAGGTGAATACGACGATCGCGCAGCGCAGCCGCTTGCGCAGCAGGCCCACGACCTCGTCGACGTCGCCGCCGGCTCCCCGCGGGTCGACGATCGCCACGTCGGGAGCGGGATCCGAGTTACGGTCGACGGCCACCTGAGCGGTGGGCGCGTCCGTGATGACGACGCCCCGGAGCTCCTTCTCGAGCAGCGCCCGGATGCCTTGACGGACCACCGGGTGGTCGTCGACGATCAGGCAGTTCATGGCTGCCGTTGGCTCCCCACCGGTATCGGCCATCGCATTGCGCAACATACTCCCATCGGCGGTTGCTGTCACCTTTCCGGGGCTAGGGGCATGGCCCCAATACGGACCGTCCCACTGATACCCAATTGGCGGGCGGTTTCCTGTGTGAGGTCCCAGTCGGCGCCATTGGCAAACGGTCCCCTGTCGATAACGGGCACGACCACGACCCGATCGGCGAAGGCGATCTGCACCTGAGTGCCGCACGGAAGCTCCCGATGGGCGACACCGAGCGTCGTTTCGGTCAGCTCGATGCCGCACGCCGTCTGGTTCCCGAAGAAGCCCGGCCCGTACCAGGTCGCGATCGCCGGCTCGTAGACCGTCAGGCGGCTCTCCGTGCCCGCGCCCTCCGGTCCGATCTCCACGGGCACCGCCGTTCCACCGTTGCCGCCGGCCGTCGCCCGGCCCACGCGCGCCCGCAGCTCCCACTGCCCGGCGCGCGGCGGGCGCCACACCACGCTGAAGGCGCCCCTGCCAGACGCGCGCACGCGCGTGAGAACCGTCCACGGGCCCTGCTCCAGGCGCCCCTCGACCCGCACCACCCGCCTGCGAGCCCGCCGTGCCTTCCCGCTCAGCCTCGTCCGCCGGCCCACGAGCGCCGTGCGGGGCGCCTGCACCGGCATCGGACCGGCGGGTGGCTGATCGCCGGAGGGGGACTCGGGCGGAGGAGCCGTGCCGCCAGTGCCGCTCTCGGCCGTCGACTCGGATGCGGCGTGCACCGCGGCGGGCCCCGCGAGCAGCGCGAGCACGAGCACGAACGCGATAAGGCCTGCGGCGCGGACTCGCCCCAATCGATCCCTTCCTCTGTCGGGCCTGCGGGGTGAGCTGACGGGCTCGCGCCTGTGCGGCGCTACGACGGCGGCACTGCGGTCGATTCGCCCCCTCCGGCCGGCGGCCGGAAATGGTTCCCCCGCTCGCCGGGCACGGCCCGGCGACTCGGCGCGGCGGAACTATAAATGCGTGAGCGGCGTTGAGCGGCCGGCGGCTACGGGCGCGGCAGGCGCTTGATGATGCCGCCCGCGACCTTCAGCCCGGTCTCGACCGCCTTGCCCGCGAGCATGACCGCGCCGGTGACCGGATCCGTGCCGCCCTGCGCGGGCTTCTCCTGCCGCGTGCGCTCGGCCGTCGCGCCCGGACGGGCCGACTCGGACGCCGGCTTGGTCCGCGCGCGCGTGCGGGCGGACGCGGCGGAGGCTCCGCCGGACGCGCCGCTCGCCGTCGTGGTCCGCTTGGCGGCCGGACGGCGCGCGGCCGTCTTCTTCGCCGTGGGTCGGCCGGCGGCGGACTTGCCGCCCGCGCTGGCCTTCGCGGGCTTGGAGGCGGCGGCTCCCGCCTCGGGGGAGGAGGTGTCGCCGCCGGCGGCGCCGGCGCCCTCGCCGCGCTTCGAGCTGCGGCGTCCGGGCCGCGAGCGCGGCAGGTTGCCCATCACACCGGGATCGTCAGGACTCATGGTCCAGGAAGATACTCGGCTGCCCCGTCAGCATCCGTCTCCTTCCGCGCAGGCGTCGGCGGCCGCGGGCGGCTCGATCGCCATGAAGCGCTCGTCACGGTGGAGCGGCTCGAACCCGTACTGCTCGTACAGGCCGTGCGCGTCGGCGGTGGCCAGCAGCACGCGCGGCAGATCGCGGACCTCCGGGTGCGCGACGACCGTCTCGACCAGCGCCTTGCCGAGGCCCTGGCCGCGGTGCTCCGGAAGCACGTACACGTCGGCCAGCCAGGCGAACGTGGCGTAGTCGGTGACGACGCGCGCGAAGCCGACCTGGTCGGTGCCGTGGTACACGCCGAACGGCAGCGAGTTGTGAACGCCGCGCACGATCTGATCGCGGGCCCGGCCGCGGGCCCAGTAGGACTCGCCGGACAGATAGGTATAGATCGCGTCGAGGTCGAGTCGGGCGCGATCCGTTGAGATAAGGTAGGCGCCGAGGGACCTTTCCATGGCCTTTATGTCCGGTGCGTGATTGTCACGTGTCAAATGGGGCCTACGTGGGTAGTAGGGATGCGCTGGCTGACGACTAGCCCTGCCCGGGCAACGCGTACCTGAAGCGCGCCTTATCCGCAGCCCTCGACGTAAAAGAAAATAGTGCTTACGATCGTGCCGCCTGCTTAACTGGCTGGGGCACGCGTGACCGCCCTCAAAGCGAGAACGGAAACGGAATGACGGTAGCCGAGCTTCAGGAACTCGAGGAGGTAAAACTCCTCGTCACCAAGGGCCAGACCACGGGTGTGCTGACCTATTCAGAGGTCGCCACTGCGCTGGCCGAGGTGGACATCGACGAGACCGACGTCGAAGAGCTCCATACGTTCCTGGAGAAGTCGGAGATCGAGCTGGTCGAGGAAGTCGACCCGGCCGCCAAGGCCAACGAGGTCGAGCGCGCGTCCGACACCAAGGGCCGCCGCCGCAAGAAGGCCACGCTGGACCTGCGGCCCGACATGACCACCGATTCCCTTCAGCTGTTCCTGAAGGACATCGGCAAGGTTCGCCTGCTCACTGCGCAGGAAGAGGTCGACCTCGCCAAGCGCATCGAGCGCGGCGACCTCGATGCCAAGCAGAAGATGGTCGAGTCGAACCTCCGCCTGGTCGTCTCCATCGCGAAGAACTACCGCAACCAGGGGCTTCCGTTCCTCGACCTGATCCAGGAGGGCACGCTCGGCCTCGTGCGTGCCGCGGAGAAGTTCGACTACCGCAAGGGCTTCAAGTTCTCGACTTACGCGACCTGGTGGATCCGCCAGGCGATCGCTCGCGCGCTGGCCGACAAGGCGCGCACGATCCGCATCCCGGTCCACGTCGTCGAGAAGCTCAACAAGATCGGCCGCGCCGAGCGCAAGCTCGTCACCGAGCTGGGCCGCGAGCCGACGCCGGAGGAGATCGCCGAGGTCACCGGCATCGAGCCGGAGGAGGTCGACTCGATCAAGCGCTCCGCTCAGGCGCCGGTCTCGCTGGAGAAGCCGGTCGGCGACGAGGAGGAGTCCGAGTTCGGCCAGTTCATCGCCGACGAGCGCGCCGAGTCGCCCTACGACCGCGCCGCCGAGATCCTTACGAAGGAAGCGCTCCGCGAGGCGCTCGAGAACCTGTCCTACCGTGAGCGCCGCGTTCTCGAGCTGCGCTACGGCCTGGGCGGCGAGCACCCGCGCACGCTCGACGAGGTGGGCCGCACGTTCAACGTGACGCGCGAGCGGATCCGCCAGATCGAGAACCAGTCGCTGAAGAAGCTTCAGAGCCTCGCCGAGGCGCAGAAGCTGCGCGACGTGGCTTAACGGCCAACCTCCGCCGTCCGCCGACCGCCGTCCGCGGTCCCCCTCAAGCCCACGGCATTTGGGCCGATACCAGATCCATATGTTCGATCTCGACGCTGCCCTCCGCCGGGTCATCGACAGCGATGGCTCGGACCTCCACCTGAAGGTCCCGTCGCCTCCGCTGATCCGCCGTCACGGCACCCTCGAGCCCATCCCCGGGTCCGCGCCGCTGTCCCCCGAGGACACCGAGGAGGTGCTGGCCCGCCTGCTCAAGGACGGCGACAAGCTCAAGGAGTTCACCGAGGAGCACGAGGTCGACTTCTCCTTCGGCGTGCCCGGCCTGGCCCGGTTCCGCGTCAACGCCTTCCAGCAGCGCGGGGTCATCTCGATCGTCTGCCGCGCGGTCCCGCACGAGATCAAGACGATCGAGCAGCTCGGCCTGCCGTCGGTCATCTCGGAGATCGCCGAGGAGGAGCGCGGGATCATCCTGCTGACCGGCACGACCGGCTCGGGCAAGTCCTCGACGCTCGCCGCGATGATCGACCAGATCAACTCGACGCAGGCGAAGCACATCGTCACGATCGAGGACCCGATCGAGTTCCTGCACCAGGACAAGCGCTCGGTGATCAACCAGCGCGAGGTCGGCCAGGACACCGCTTCGTTCAAGCGCGCGCTGCGCCGCGTGCTGCGCCAGGACCCGGACGTGATCCTGGTCGGCGAGATGCGCGACGAGGAGACGGTGGCCACCGCCCTGTCGGCCGCCGAGACCGGCCACCTCGTGCTGTCGACTCTTCACACGCTCGACGCGCCGGAGACGATCAACCGCATCATCGACTTCTTCCCGCCGCACATGTCGAACCAGGTCCGCGCGATGATGGCCGGCACGCTGAAGGCGGTCATCTCCCAGCGCCTCGTGCGCACCTCGGACGGCGCGGGCCGCGTCGCCTGCTGCGAGGTGCTGCGCTCCACCGCGCGCGTGCAGGACATGATCAAGAACCCCGAGGAGACCTCGCGCCTGATCGACGCGATCCAGGAGGGCGGCTTCTACGGGATGCAGACCTTCGACCAGGCGCTGCTCGAGCACGTGCGCGGCGGCCGGGTCGCGATGGACGAGGCGCTGCGCGCCGCGACCCATCCGCACGACTTCAAGCTCGCCGTCGCTGCCGACGGCCAGCGCTCGACCTCGGTCGAGCAGCTGATGGGCCAGCCGGCCTAGTAGCCGGCCCCGCACTAGCCTGAGCCGGGTGAGCGACCCGGACCGGCCTCTCCTCGAGCGCGCCTACGCCGACCGGCAGCGGATCGTGATCGTGCCCGACGAGGTGACGACGGCCGAGCGCGAAGCCGAGGCCACGTCCAGCGGGCCGGACTGGCGACAGGCCGGAGAGTCGATTCTCGAGGTCACCGTCGGGCCACTCACCGTCGCGGCCATGAAGCTGGCCGTCGACGTCGCCCGATCGGCGGCATCGGCGCGTGAAGCCGGAGTCGAGATCCTGACGGTCAGCCGGAGCGAGGCGGCGGGGCTGACGTTGCCGCCCGGTCATCCCCGCGACACGGTCGTCTACGTCGGCCACCCGCTCGAGCCCGCGGTCTACTACACCGCCGCCCAGTTCCACCGCAAGACGTTCGAGCACAAGCTGGCCGAGGCGGTCCGGCTGCTCATGGCGCTCGGCGCCACCGAGCTGCAGGTCGAGCACGTCGTGGGATGGTCGAGCGAGATGTCCGCCCGGCTGAACGTCCCGATCCCGTCGCACTCCGCGGAGGTCGGGGTCGACGCCGGCCGGCGCAGCGCGTCGTCGTCGTCGCTCCTGTTCCGGGCCGAGCTCGACGGCACGGCCGATCCGGCGGTGCCCGGCGGGCTCGCCTGGTACCCGCACGAGCCCACCTGGCAGCAGGTGGCGGACGGGCGGCTGAACTACGGCCTGCGGAACTTCGCGCTGGGGGTGCGCTACGACGACGACTTCGGCGTGAACGTCGGCTTCAAGCTCGCCGTGGCCAAGTACGGGCTCGACCTGGGCGGCGAGTTCGAGGACCACCGGTCGACCGAGTGGCGGATCACGGGGAAGTTCAAGACGTGACCGAGCTGCGCGGCGACCTGGTCGTCCTGCGCCCGCTGCGCTTCGACGACGCCGCCCGGCTGCGGGAGATCCACGCCGAGCCGGCCGTCGCCGCCTGGTGGGGGTCGATGGAGGACGCGTTCCCGTACGACGAGCCGACGGCCACCCGCCTGACGATCTGGATCGGCGACGAGATCGCCGGGATGATCCAGTTCGGCGAGGAGGACGAGGCCGCCTACCGGTACGCGTGGATCGACCTGTTCGTGGCTACGTCGTTCCACGGCCGCGGCGTCGGGACCGACGCGGTGCGGACCGTCGCCCGCCACCTGGTCGACGAGCGCGGCCACCACCGGATCACGATCGACCCCGCCCTCGACAACGTCGCGGCCGTGCGCGCCTACGAGAAGGCCGGCTTCGAGCGAGTAGGCGTGATGCGGCTGGCCGAGCGCAGCCCCGAGGGCGTCTGGCGGGACGCTCTGTTCATGGAGCAGGTCTTTCCCACCGTCGCCGGTATTACGTCGGACGAAGAGTCCTCTTGACGCGTCCGGCAATTGCCGTGAAGGTGAGGCGACTCTCCGTCTGAACTCGATACAGGAGGAACTCTCTTGCAGAGCACCCTCGGTGAATTCCGCGAGACCGAAACCGGTCAGGCGTTCACCAAGCAGAACTCAAAGCTCCTCAAGGTGGAGCTGAACCAGATCACGATCCAGGCCAAGCTCGGCTCGATGGTCGCCTACCAGGGCGACGTGAAGTTCGAGCACGCGGGCTCGGGCGGCGTGTCCAAGTTCATCAAGAAGGCCGTGACCGGCGAGGGCACGCAGCTGATGAAGATCGCGGGCACGGGTGAGGTGTTCCTCGCGCACCTGGCGCAGGACGTCCACATCCTCAAGCTCGAGAACGAGGCGATCACCTGCAACGGCGCGAACGTCCTGGCGTTCGACGCCGGGATCGACTGGGACATCAAGCGAGCCGAGGGCATGGGCTCGCTGATGGGCGGCGGCGGGCTCTACAACATGTCGCTGGCCGGCACCGGCTGGGTCGCGGTCATGTCCGACGGTCCGCCCGTCCTGCTGTCGACCGGCCCGGAGACCCCGACGTTCGCCGACCCGCAGGCGGCGATCACCTGGTCGGGCAACCTGCAGACCACGGTCAAGACCGACGTGAACCTGAAGACGTTCATCGGCAAGGGCTCGGGCGAGTCCATCCAGGTCGGCTTCGTCGGCCAGGGCTGGGTGCTCGTGCAGCCGTCCGAGGGCACCGTCGCCCCGACCACGCAGGGCGGCGGCCAGGGTGGCGGCGGCGGCCTGCTGGGCCAGCTCGGCGGCTAGCGCCGACGGGGCGTTCCCGCTTCGCGCGCCGGTGCCGGGCCATGGGGTCCGTGCACCGGCGCGCGTATACTTCAGTTTGTGAAGTCAAGCTCCAGCAAGCCTTCGAGCGATCCCAGCTGTCCGGTTCGCGCTTGCGCGGAGCTCGTCTGCTCCAAGTGGACGATCCTCGTGCTGCGCGACCTGTCCGAGGGCCGCACGCGCTTCTGCGAGCTCGAGCGCTCGCTCGCCGGGATCTCCCCGCGCACGCTGTCGCTGCGCCTCCGCGCCCTCGAGGAGGAGGCCATCGTCGAGCGCCGCACCTTCCCTGAGGTGCCCCCGCGCGTGGAGTACCAGCTCACGCCGAAGGGCCGCGCGCTGCTGCCGCTGATCGAGGACATGCGCGAGTACGGGCGCGAGTGGCTCGGGGTCGACGACGACTCGTGCGAGACGACCGGCGAGTCCGCCTCGGCTGCCACCGCCGCCATCGCGTAACGCAGGTCAACCTGAAGGACACCGCTCCCGCGCAGCGAAAAAGCGGCGCATGCGCAATCGGAGGCTCCACGACGCGCTCCGTGACTTCGCGCTCGACGCCGCCAGCCATCTGACGTCGGAGCTGCGCGCGGGGCACGAGATCCCGTTCGACCTGATGGAGGAGCCGCGCCGGCGGAACAAGCTCGGCCCGGCCCTGTACCACTACACGCCGCTGACGGCCCAGTTCATCGACGGTCGCTGGCCGCAGCTCAGGGAGCTGCCCGCGTTCGGGCCCGCCGCCCAGGCGCTCGGCTCGGGCGCCGAGACCTACCTGCGCGTGCAGGGCATCACCGGCGCGGCCGACCCCGAGCCGGCGCTCCGGGCGATGCTCGAGCGCCTCTACGAGGACGCCACCAACTTCGAGTTCCCCGAGGAGCGGTTCGAGCGCGCGTACGTGGACGTCGAGCGCTCGCTCTACCAGGACACCATGCGCGCCGCGGTCATCGCGCCGCTCTGCGGGATGCGGATCGAATCCGACCGCGTGGAGCTGGGCGACGGCGTCGCGCTCGTCGCGGGGGAGACCTTCGACGCCCCGCCCGAGGCGGTCTGGGGCGATCACGGCGCCAACGTCCTGTGCGTCCTCGAGCGCGACCTGGGAAGCGGCGAGCCGCTGCCGGTCGAGGAGGCCCGCGCCCGCTTCGAGTGGGTGCTCGCCGCGCTGCGGCTGTACCGGTCGGGCGGCCTGGCCCTCGAGCCGTTCGCCTGGGGCCGCGCCGACGGCGGCGGTTGGCGCTCGTACCCGCTGCGGACGGCCGGCGGCCACCCGCGCGGCGCCCCCTGGACCCTGGCCCAGGCGGACGAGGACGAGCTGCGCGAGTTCCTGGACCTGCTGGCCGACTCGCGTCAGACCGGCCGCGTCGCCTGGGCGCTCGAGCGCTTCCTCATGGGTTGCTCGCGGGCCCGCGACCTGGAGGCGCT
This sequence comes from uncultured Actinomycetes bacterium, assembly GCA_963724205.1. Classification (GTDB taxonomy): domain Bacteria; phylum Actinomycetota; class Thermoleophilia; order Solirubrobacterales; family Thermoleophilaceae; genus CAVRTK01. Next base: position 1,521,975 of record CAVRTK010000001.1, read on the forward strand.
GACCGACTACCTGCTGGCGCTGCGGGCGTTGCTGGACGGCACCGACGACGCCGGCCGCGCGGCGCTCACGCCGCGCCTGGCCGCGCTGTGCGCCGACGAGCCGCACCGCAAGGCGCTTCAGCGGCGGTTCGAGCTCGCGTTCGCGCTCGAGGACTTCGCGATGGCAGGCGGCGACGCGCACGAGTACGTCGAGCGCCAGGGCGGCGAGACGCCGCACGCCCACGTGCTGGAGATCGAGGAGAACCTGCGCGCGCTCCTGCGCGACGTCGTCTGCGGCTTCCTCGGCGGCGACCTGAAGAGCGCGGCCGACGACATCCTGCTCGCGAGCGGCGAGCCGATCGAGATCGAGGCCCGCGACCTGCGGAGCACCCCCGCGTCGCGCGCGACCGAGGCCGCGGCGCCGCCACCTCCGCCGCCGCCACCACCACCTCCGCCGCCCCCGCCTCCACCGCCGCCACCCCCGGCGGCGGCGCAGCATGCGAGCGGGCCGACCGACGCCGCGCTCGCCCGCACGGCGCTGGCGACGCAGTCGCCACCCGAGGACGAGCCGCTGCGCCTCGAGCTCCGCGACGCCGATCAGCGTGACGCGCCCTGGGAGCTCGACCTGAGCGAGGCCGAGACCGTCGACGACGCGGGGGTCACCCACTCCGCGGACTGGGATGTCGCCGAGGTCGACGACGACCCGGGCAACTGGGCCGGGCCCGTCTAGAACCGTCTACTACGCTGCCGCCCGTGCGGCTGAGCCACAAACGGCTGGGTGAAGGAGATCCACTGCTGCTCGTGCACGGGCTCGGATCGCACTACCAGGTCTGGGAGCCCCTGTTCGACCGGCTGGCGACGGAGCGCGAGGTCATCGGCATCGACCTGCCCGGGTTCGGCGACTCGCCGCCGCTGCCCGACGGCCGCCCAGCCAGCGCCGCCGAGCTGACCGATGCGGTTGCGGCCTTCCTCGACGACATCGGCTGGGACCGTCCCCACATCGCCGGCAACTCACTCGGCGGCTGGATCGGCCTAGAGCTGGCCAAGCGGGGACGCGCGCGGTCGGTCGCTGCGATCGGCCCGGCGGGCTTCGCCAACCGGCGTGAGCGCGCGTTCACCGTCGAGTCGCTGCGGGCCACGCACCGGGCCACGCAGCTCATATACGGAGCCGCCCCGCGGCTGCTCGCCACGCCGGTCGCCCGCAGGCTCGCGCTCAGCCAGACCTTCGCGCGGCCGGATCGGATGACCACCGATGCCGCCGTGGCGGCCGTGCGCAACTTCGCCGACTCGCCGGCTGTTCCCAGCGCACTCGAGGCGCTGCGGCACGGCCACTTCACCGGCGGCGACCAGATCGACGTGCCCGTGACGATGATCTGGGGCGACCGCGAGCGGCTTCTGCCCCGCCGCGAGCGTCAGGCCGCGCGGTCCGTCCGCGCGGTGCCGGGTGCCCGTCTGGTGTGGCTGCACGGCTGCGGGCACGCGCCGATGTGGGACGACTCGGAGCAGGTGGCGGACGCTGTCCTGGAGGCGACCAGGGGCTAGCGCGGCCGGATAGCTCGCGGGGCCGGCAACGAGCGCCAACGCGCCAACTTGTTCGCTCGGGTCGAGCGAACGTCCAGAAGCCGTCCCCCATTTGGGGTAAGCCCGAATCTCGGGCCGATACATGCACCATGACCGCGCGGCCTCATGGGCCGCCGGCTCGACCGCGAGGGATCCGGGTAATCGTCGTCGTACTGGTGGCGCTTGCGTGGATGTCGGTCACCACGACGTCTGCCCACGCGGCTTTCGGCATCGCCAAGCTGCGAGCCGGTTCGAGCACGGCGCCCGAGAACTACGTCTACACCTCGGGTGACCTGATCGTCCCCCAGGGGTCGACCGACTCCGGCAAGTACTTCCGCGTGTCCGTTCGCGACTCCGCCGGCGGCGTCCGGGCCGCGACCGCATGCGCGATCAGCCCGGCGGGCGGTTCGCTCGTTCACTCCTACCCGGTGCAGCCGGGTGACCCTCCTTCCACCGGGACGGCGTGGCAGTACCGCCTGGAGCAGTTCACGAACCCGCTGTGCACCGGCTCCCCGGAGAAGTCCGCGTCGCTCTACTTCACGGTCGCGCGCGTGACCGCCTACGCGGACGACGCCCTGTCCATGCCGGCGAGCGTGTTCGCCCCGGGGGATACCCCACACCTGCGCATCAGCGGGCTCGGGAAGGTCGAGGGGACCCCGGCCGTCGGCCCGGAGACGGACTGGGACGTCACCTGGCTGAAGCCCTCGGGCGCTACGGCCTGCGCCAACGACGGCGGCGGCGAACGGCCGGACTCGTCCGCCGCGGGAACGATGCCCGGGCCCGCCGGGTCCTGGCTCCAGTACCCGCCGAACGTCGCCGACACGGGCGACGGGTGGAACCGCGAGTCCAAGTACGACGTGCGCCCGTGCCCCGCCCTGGCCCCGGGCGACCAGGGGCAGTGGAAGCTGGCGCTCTCGCAGGATGGGAACCACTACGTCACGCTGGCCGCGTTCACGGTCAGCGACGGGCCGCCTGCTCCCGAGATCACCGGCCCGCCGCCGTCGCCCAGCGCCGACACCGGCCCGTCGTGGTCGTTCACGGGCTCCGCGGCTTCGTTCGAGTGCCGGATCGAGACTTCGGCCGGTGCCGCCGTCAGCGACTGGTCCGCGTGCGCGAGCCCGAAGGCGTACGACCTGACCGGTCAGCCCGACGGCGACTACGTGTTCCGCGTCCGGGGGGTGAGCGCGACCGGCACCCGCGGCCCCGACGCCACCGATACCTACACGCTGCTCGCGAGCGCGCCGGGCACACCGGCAATCACCTCGTCCCCGGCGAGCCCGGACAACGACTCGACGCCCACCTGGTTCTTCGACCCGGTCCCGGGGGCGACGCTCGAGTGCCGCCTTGCGCTCGGCGCATCGGTCGTGTCCGACTGGACGGCGTGCGCGGGCAGCGAGTCGTATGACCTGACCGCCGAGGCCGACGGCCGCTACACGTTCTCCGTCCGCGCGGTCAGCGGCACGGGCGTTCCCGGCGGGCCCCGTACGGGCGACTACGAGCTCGACCGGGCCGTACCGGCGGCGCCCTCGATCGGCTCGGGCCCGGGCACGGTGGGGATCGACCGGCAGCCGCAGTGGTCGTTTGCCGGTGAGCCTGGGGCGACGTTCGAGTGCCGTCTGGAGCGCGGCGGGAGCGCGGTCGTCGACTGGGGGCCCTGCAGCAGTCCGGAGTCCTACGACCTGTCCGCGGAGCCCGACGGCAGCTACGCGTTCCTCGTCCGCGCCACCGACGCCGCGGGCAACACGAGCGGCACGGCGACCTCCGCCTACGAACTGGACGCCTCGGCTCCGCCGGCGCCCTCGATCACGGCCTCGCCCGCCTCGCCCGCGGCCGGGCGCAACCCCGCCTGGTCGTTCTCAGCGGCTGGGGGCGCGACGACCGAGTGCCGGTTCGAGCAGGGTGGCGCGGTCGTGAGCGACTGGACCGCCTGCGCGGGCTCGACGTCCTACGACCTGACCGGCGCACCCGACGGGGGATACGACTTCCTGGTCCGCGCCGTGAGCGCTGCGTCCGTCCCCGGACCGCCGGCGACGGACACGTACGTGCTCGACACGACGGCCCCGGCCGCGCCGGTCATCACCTTCTCGCCGGGCCCGGTGAGCTCCAACCGCAATCCCTTCTGGTTCTTCACCGCGGAGGCGGACGCGGCCTTCGAATGCCGGCTCGACGGGCCCGGCGGGCCCGTCGCGGGCTGGGCCGCCTGCACGAGCCCGGCCGACTACGACCTCACGGGCCAGCCCGACGGCGCGTACACCGCGACCGTGCGCGCGACCGACCTGGCCGGCAACACGGGACCGGACGCGACCGACGTGTACACGCTCGACACGACGCCGCCGTCCGCGCCCGCCATCACGTTCGGGCCCGGGGCCGCCGGGGCCAACGAGGAGCCGATGTGGTCGTTCACCGGCGATCCGGGCGTCGGTTTCGAGTGCCGGGTCGCCCGGCCGGGGACCACCGTGATCGACTGGCAGTCGTGCACGTCGCCGGCGTCGTTCGACCTCGCCGCGGAGCCCGACGCGGACTACACGTTCGCCGTCCGTGCTGTCGACCCGATCGGCAACGAGGGCAGCGCCGCGACGAGTGACTACACGCTCGATCGCGCAGCGCCGGCGGCGCCGGCGATAACGGGCTCGCCGGCCTCGCCGGACAACGACCTGAGCCCTGCATGGGACTTCTCCGGGGAGGCCGGTGCCACGTTCGAGTGCCGCGTCGTGCGCGGCGCCACCACCGTGCACGACTGGGCCACCTGCACGAGCGGTGACCCCCATGACCTGACCGGCGAGCCCGACGGGACCTACACGCTCGGGGTGCGCGCCACCGACGCGGCGGGCAACACGGGCGCAGCCGCGACCGGCGACTACGAGCTCGACACGACCGCACCCGCGGCGCCGTCGATCGACACCGCGCCCGGGACGCCGGGCAGCGACGCCGGGCCGGAGTGGTCCTTCAGCGCCGAGGCGGGCGCGAGCACGGAGTGCCGTCTGACGAGCGGTGCGACCGTCGTCTCCGACTGGGGAGCGTGCACATCCCCGAGGAGCTACGACCTGACCGCCCAGCCTGACGGGACCTACACGTTCGCGGTGCGCGCGACCGACGTGGCGGGCAACACCGGCGGGGCCGCCCAGTCGGACTACGAGCTCGACCGCACGGTCCCGCCGGCGCCCGACATCGACTCGAGCCCCGGCGCCCTCGGCTCCGGCCGCTCGCCGCAATGGGCGTTCTCCGGCTCGGGGTCGGCGAGCTTCGAGTGTCAGGTGACCCGCGGCGCCACCACCATCGCCGCCTGGCACGCATGCACGTCGCCGGAGAGCGTCGACCTGACCGCCGCGCCCGACGGCGTCTACACGTTCGCCGTGCGGGGCAGGAGCGCCGGCGGGCTGACCGGGCCGGCCACCACCGACGCGTACGAGCTCGACACGACGCCACCGGCGGTGCCCGTGGTGACGACCGCGCCGCCGTCGCCGGGCGCGACGCGGTCGCCGTCCTGGGGGTTCACGGTCGACCCGGGGGCGCAGGCGCAGTGCCGGCTGGACCGGGGGCCCACCATCGTCGAAGGCTGGTCTGCGTGCACCGGCTCGAAGAGCTACGCGCTCACCGGCGAGCCCGACGGGGACTACACCTTCGCGGTGCGCGCGGTCGACGCGGCCGGGAACGTCGGCCTGCGCGCGGACTCGGCCTACACGCTCGACACGGTCGCGCCCGCCGCGCCCGCGATAACCGACGCCCCCGCCTCGCCGGGCAGCGGCCCGACCCCGGCCTGGGGGTTCACGGCCCCGGAGCCCGGCGGCGTCCTCGAATGCCGGCTGACCGGCGGAGACGCGGCCGGCGACTGGACGCCCTGCGCCTCGCCCCAGGCCTACGACCTCAGCTCACGCATCGACGCGGCTTACACGTTCGCGGTGAGGGCGACCGACGCGGCCGGCAACACGGGGCCGGCTAACACCTCCGGCTACGAGCTCGACCGCGCGGGCGCGGCCGTGCGGATCGCCTCGGGGCCGGGGCCGATCGGGCGCGACCGCGCACCGTCGTGGACCTTCGAGTCGGAGGCGGGCGCGTCGTTCCAGTGCGCGCTGAGCGGCGCCACCGGGCTGCTGCGCGACTGGTCCGGCTGCACCGACCACCACACCGAGACGCTGGACGGCGCGGACGGCGTGTACGTGCTCGACGTGCGGGCGGCCGACCGTGTCGCCAACCTGGGCGCCTCGGAACGCGCCCGTTACGAGCTCGACACCGCGCCGCCCGCCGCACCCTCCGTCGCCGGCCCGGGCGCGGAGGGCACCGAGCGCAGGCCGACGTGGACGTTCACCGCCGAGCCCGGCGCGGCGGCGCAGTGCCGCGTCGACCGCGGCGACACGGCGGTCAGCGACTGGGCCGACTGCACGAGCCCGCTCGCGTCCGCGCTCCCCGCGGACGGCGCTTACCGCTTCCAGGTGCGAGCTCGCGATGCCGCCGGCAACACCGGCCCCGCGGGAGCCGACGCCTACCGGCTCGACACGACTGCACCCGACCCGCCGGCGATCCGCTCGTCGCCGGGCCCGGCCGGCACCGACCGCACCCCGGGGTGGTCGTTCGCCGCCGAGGAGGGCGCGTCGTTCGAGTGCCGGCTGACCGCGGGCCAGGACACGGTCTTCCGCCGCCAGGCATGCACGAGCCCGTGGCGTTACAACCTGACCCGCGAGGCCGACGCCGGCTACACGTTCCTGGTGCGGGCGATCGACCGGGTCGGCAACGCGAGCGGCTGGACCGCGGACGACTACGACCTACGGGCGGAGGCGACCGGGTCAGACGCCGGGGGCGGCTCGGCGCCGCCCGCGGCGCCGGAAACGCCGTCACCGTCGGCCGAGCCGTCGGCACCGGCATCCGCGGCGAAGGCGGACGACGAGGCGCCGCCGGCCACGGCCGCCACCCCGCGTGCCGAGCCCGCGGACGCCGCGATCGGCGACCGGGCTCCCGGCGACGACCGGCCGAGCGGCGCTGGGGCGCGGCCGGCGCGCCGCAAGGCGGTTCCGCGGACGCCCGCGCCGGGCGATGCCCCGCCGGCCCGCGGACGGAGCAAGGGCGGGAACCCCGCGCAGCAGGCGCTCCGGCTCCTGGGCCAGGGAGTTCACGAGCTCGGCGAGCATGCCGATAAATCCGTGTTCCCCATATCGCTGATCTTCCTGGTTGTCGCGTTCGTCGTCGTGCAGAACCGGATCGACCGCAGCGATCCCAAGCTCGCGCTCGCTCCCCTCGAGCGTGAGCCCGACATGACCTTCGGTCCCCCCGTCGTCCCGTGAGCACCGCAACCGACAACTTCTCCAGCAGCGACCTGGTCCCCCTCGGGGACCGGATGCGCTACCTCCAGGTGTTCCGGCTGTTCGTCGCCGCCGCCGTCGGAGCGGTCGCCTTGCTGTCGGCCGACCACCTGACCGGCGGCCTGCGCGACGTCGGCGTCATCACCGCCGCGTACCTGCTCGTGACGACCGCGCTGTTGCTCGCGCGGGTCCTGCCGCGCGGCACCGCGGTCGCGCTGTTCGGGGTCTCGCTGATCCTGGACGGCGTCTACCTGGCCTGGGCGGGGTACGTGACCGGCGGCGCGGGGAGCCCGGCGCGCTACTTGATCCTGCTCCACCTGATGACCGTCGTCCTGCTCGCGTCCTACCGGACGGGGATGAAGCTCGCGCTGTGGCACTCGCTGCTGCTGATCGTCGTCTACTACGCGCAGCAGGGCGGGCTGCTTCGCCCGCTCGGCACGGACCCGGTGCCGCTCGGGGTGGGCACGCCGTTCCAGCAGCTCATCGCGTTCAGCGTGGCGTTCTGGTTCGTGGCCATCGCCGCCGCCAGCTTCGCGGCCGTCAACGAGCGCGAGCTCCGCCGGCGCCGCTACGACCTCGAGGCGCTCGCCTCGATGGCCCGCCAGATGGAGGAGGCGACCGACTCCGCGTCGGTGGCCGAGGCGCTGCTCGACGGCGTGGTCGAGACGCTCGGCTTCCAGCGCGCGGTGCTGGTCGGCCAGCCGTCCGGCGACGCGCTGGACGTGCTCGCGGTGCGCGGGCGTGCGCACGCGAGCGGGCAGTGCGTCCAGCTTGGCACGCGATCGGTGCTGCGCCACGCGCTGCTCGAGCGCGCAGACCGGCCTCTACCGGCAGCTCGACCCCGGGGCCGACGAGTGGCTCGCGGGCGTTCTGCCCAACGCCCACAACGTCGTGATCGTCCCTCTTTCGACCGAGCGGCAGGCGATCGGCGCGCTGATCGTCGAGCACGACGAGCGCCGCGGCTCGCGCGTCGAGCGGCGGGTCGTCGCGACCGTCGAGCGCTTCGCCTCCTACGGCGCGGTCGCCCTGCGGAACGCGTGGCTGCTCGACGAGGTCCAGCGCGTCGCGGTCACCGACGGGCTGACGGGCCTGGCCAATCGGATGCGCTTTCAGGAGACCCTCCAGAACGAGCTGGACCGAGCGGCGCGGGCGGGGGAGAGCCTGGCGCTGGCGATGCTCGACCTCGACAGGTTCAAGGCGCTGAACGACACGTACGGCCACCAGGCGGGCGACCGGGCGCTGCGGCTCGCGGCCGATGCGATCGCCGAGTCGTGCCGGTCCTGGGACACCCCCGGGCGCTACGGCGGCGAGGAGTTCGCGGTGATCCTCCCGCGGACGGGCGCCGACGACGCGCAGGGGATTGCGGAGCGCTTCCGGGCAGCGATCGCCGATCGCGCGGGCGTCACGGTCAGCATCGGCGTGGCGGTGTACCCGCTCGACGGCGGGACGCCCGACGCGCTGATCGGCGCGGCGGACGTCGCGCTCTACGAGTCCAAGCGCGGCGGGCGCGACCGTGTCACGCTGGCCGCCACCGTCGGCTGACCCGGGCTAGCGCTCCGCCGCGCCGACGGTGTCGGGCGCGAACAGGTGCTCGTTCATCGCCCGCAGCCCGTCGGCGTCGTGGACGTCGTCGTCCAGGTACGGCACGAGCACGACGGGCTGGCGGCCGGCCTCGCGCCGCAGCCGCTCGACCTGGTCGCGGTCGCGCTCGGCCAGCTCGCGGTAGTCCGCGTAGTTGCGCGCGACCTTGCCCGCGAGCTTGTCGCCGAGCAGCGCGGACAGGTCGTCCTCGACGTCCGCGTCCCCCTCGGTCAGCTCCTGGTCGTGCACGCGGTTGACGATCGCCCCGCCGAACGGCATCCGGCCCTCGCGCAGGCGGCGGCGGAAGAAGATCGCCTCGTCGATCGAGTCGCGCTGCGGCGAGGTGACGACGATGAACGTCGTGCGGCGGTCGCCGAGCAGCTCGGCGACGCGCTCGGCCCGTTCCCGGATGCCGACGGCCATGTCGCCGAACGAGTTGAAGAAGTCGGACAGGTCGCGCAGCAGGTCGACGCCCGTCACGCGCTTCAGCACGCTGAACAGGACGCTGCCGCCGCGGCCGAGCACCTTCAGCCCGAAGCGGCCCGGCTTCAGGAAGAACTGGAGCGACCGCGAGTCGATGAAGCGCGACAGCCGCTGGGGCGCGTCCAGGAAGTCGAGCGCGTTGCGGGTCGGCGGCGTGTCGAGCACCAGCAGGTCGTAGCGGTCCTCCTGGTAGAGCTCGTACAGCTTCTCCATCGCCATGTACTCCGTCGACCCGGCGACCGCGTTGGAGAGCTCCTGGTAGATCCGGTTCTGCAGGACGGCGTCGCGCGTCTCGTCGTCGCTCGCGTGGCGCTCGATCACCTCGTCCCAGGTGCGCTTGGCGTCGAGCATCAGCGCCCACAGCTCGCCGTCGCCGTCGAACTCGATCGGCACCCGGGTCTCCTCGTTGCCGAGCTCCGCCAGGCCCAGGGAGTTCGCGAGCCGGCGGGCCGGGTCGATCGTCAGCACGGCCACCTTCAGCCCCTGCTCGGCCATGCCGAGGGCGATCGCCGCCGACGTCGTCGTCTTGCCGACGCCGCCGGGGCCGGCGCAGACCACTATCCGCTTGCCCTCGAGCAGCCGGGCGACGCTCATGCCAGCCGCTTCTCGAGCTCGCCGGACAGGTACTCGAACGACTCGAGGTCCAGGTCGGGCTCGAACAGGTAGGGCAGCGTCGCCACCGGCGCGCGCGCCTCGCGCTTCAGGCGCCGCAGCTGCGAGCGCTGCGACCGCGACTGCGCGTGCTCGGACAGGGCCGCACGCAGGGCGGCGCGGACGCCCGGAACCGGGTGCGACCCGTTCGCCTCGCCGATCTGCTCGGACTCCTCGGAGGTGAAGCGCTCGGGCAGCACGGCATTGACGACGACGTGGTCGAGGTCGACCCCCAGGTCGGCGTCCAGCCGCTGCTCGAGCTCGACGGTCTCGTTCACCGGCATCTCCTCCGGCAGCGCGACCGCCACCACACCGGTCGTCTTCGGGTCGGTGACGAAGTTGTGGATGATCCCGGCCTGGCGGTGGATCGGGCCGACGCGCACCGCCTCGCGGAACGTGCGCGGCGTGCCGAGGAGGCCCAGGCCGTGGCCGCTCGCGGGCGCGTCGACCACCACCAGGTCGTAGCGGGTGTCGGAGCGCTTGCGGCGCTCGAGCTGGGCGAGCTCCCAGACCTTGCCGATCGTCGTCAGCTCGCGCATGCCCGGCGTGGCGGCGGCGAAGTAGTCGAAGATCCGGTTGCCGAACAGGAGGCCCGCCAGGCGGCGCGACCCGATCTGGTCCTCCAGGTACTCCTCCATCGCCGTCTGGGGATCGATGGAGATCGCGTACAGGCGGTCGGCCAGCTCGGTCTCCCGCGGGCCGACGCCCTCGCGGTGGAAGGCGCGCGACACGCGCTCCTGGCGGGCCACCTCGCAGACGATCGTGCGCCTGCCCGCGCGGGCGGCGGCCAGGCCGAGCGCGGCGGCCACCGTCGTCTTTCCGACGCCGCCCTTGCCGGTGACGAAGACCAGTCGCTTATCGAATAGTGCGGACACGCCGGAAGGATTCTCCCCCAGGCATACGAATAGGCATGCCGATGGGGATTCTCGACCGCATGCAAGGGGCCCGACGGGGGCCCGTCCAGAGCGAGGAGCCGGAGCTCGACGTGACACCCAAGACGCCGCAAGTCATCGCCTTCGCCAACCAGAAGGGCGGCGTCGCCAAGACGACCACGACGCTGAACCTGGCCGCCGCGTTCGCGGAGAAGCGCCACCGGGTGCTCTGCGTGGACATGGACCCGCAGGGCAACCTGACCATGAGCCAGGGGATCGACCCCGACTCGCTCGACGCGTCGATGTACGACGTGCTCGTCCACCACATCCCGATCCGGAACGTGATCCGCAAGCGCGAGGTCGACGTGGCCTGCGCCTCGATCGACCTGGCCGGCGCGGAGATCGCGATGTCGACCCAGATCGGCCGGGAGCGCTCGCTGCAGAAGGCGTTCGCCGGGATCCAGGACGACTACGACTACATCTTCATCGACACCCCGCCGTCGCTCGGGCTGCTCACGATCAACGCGCTGACGGCGGCGGACAAGGTGATCGTCCCCGTCCAATGCGAGTATCTGTCGATGCGTGGCCTGATCCAGCTTCAGAACACGCTCGCCATGATCCGGGAGAACCTCAACCCCGAAGTCCAGATCGAGGGCATCCTGCCCACGCTCGTGGACTCGCGGACGACCCACGCGAAGGAGGCGATCGAGCTCCTTGAGGAGAACTTCGGCGATCGCGTCTTCGCTTCTCGGATCACCAAGACGGTGCGTTTTGCGGAGGCGCCCGTCAAGGGGATGTCGGTCCTCAAGTACGACCCGGACGGCAAGGCCGCATATGCGTACCGGGCACTGGCCAAGGAGGTTCTCGGGAATGGCAAGCGGCGGTAACTCGAAGCGGGCAAGCATGCGCGAGGGCCCGCTGGCGGCCCTCTTCCGCAAGACGGAGGAGGAAGGGCTCCACGGCGAGAACGCAGCTGCGTCTCGCGAGCCCGACCCGACCGCCGAGCGGACGCCGGAGCCCGAGCAGCCGAAGACCGGCCTGCCGATTCCCGACCAGACCCGTGGCCGCGTCGAGCCGTCGTCGCCCGGCGGGCGCGCCCGTGAGGCAGACCGCCTGGATCAGCTGCGCCCCGCGCCGCCGTCCGCGCGTGTCCCGCAGCCGGCCGAGCCGGAGTTCGAGCCCGAGGTGCGCACGCCCGAGGAGCGGCTGCGCAGGGTCTTCTCCGTCGACATCCCCGAGAACATGATGGAGCGCGAGCCCGCTCCGGCCGCTTCGTCGCGGCCGCGGTACGGGCGCGAGGAGCCCAGGGTGCCGGTCGCCCAGGAGCCCATCCACGAGCCGGTGCTGAAGGTCGTGGGCGTCGGCGGCGCGGGCGTCAACGCGGTCAACCGCATGATCGAGGCCGGCGTCGAGGGCGTCGACTTCATCGCGGTCAACACCGACATGCAGTCGCTCCAGTCGTCGCAGGCGAACGAGACCCTGCACATCGGTCCGCAGCTCACGCGCGGGCTGGGCGCCGGCGCGAACCCGGACCTCGGGCGGCAGTCGGCGCTCGAGGAGCACGACCAGCTCAAGGCGCTCATCAAGGGCGCGGACATGGTGTTCATCACCTGCGGGTCGGGCGGCGGCACCGGCACGGGCGCGGCGCCGGTCGTGGCGCGCATCGCCCGCGAGCTGGGCGCGCTGACCGTCGGCGTCGTCACCAAGCCGTTCTCGTTCGAGGGCACGCGCCGGGCCGAGCAGGCCGAGCGCGGGGTGGAGGAACTCTCGCGTGAGGTCGACACGCTGATCACGATCCCGAACTCGCGGCTCCTGACCGTGCTGGACAAGCGCGTGTCGATGGTCGAGGCGTTCCGGATGGCCGACGACGTGCTGCGCCAGGGCGTGCAGGGCATCTCCGACCTCATCACGCTGCCGGGGTTGATCAACCTCGACTTCGCGGACGTGCGCACGATCATGGCCGAGGCGGGGCAGGCGCTGCTCGGCATCGGCATGGGCGTGGGCGACACGCGGGCGATGGACGCGGCCGAGCGGGCCGTGGCGTCGCCGCTGCTCGAGACCTCGGTCGAGGGCGCGCGGTCGATCCTCCTGTCGATCACCGGCGGGCGCGACATGTCGCTGTGGGAGGTCAACGAGGCCGCCAAGGCGGTCGCCGAGGCCGCCCATCCCGACGCGAACATCATCTTCGGCGCCATGGTCGACGAGAACGTCGTCGACCAGGTGTGGGTGACGGTGGTCGCGACCGGCTACGGCGACCAGCCGCTCACGCGGGCATCGTCGTCGGGGTCGCGCTCATCCGAGCCGGCGTCGATCGCGGCCCGGGCGGCCGATCGCGAGCCGCGGGTCCGGCGGACCTCGTCGCTCAGCGACCTGGACGTGCCGGAGTTCGTCCCGCGCGGCTGAGCATCCGCTTCACGTCAGCGACGTAGACGTCGGGCTCGTGGACGAGCCGGTATTCAGGTACGCGCAGGAGGAGGAGTCCGCTGAGCTGCAGCCTGGTGTCCCGGTCCGGGTCGCGGATTTTCGCCGCGGTCGTGCCGTGCACGGCAGCGCCGTCGATCTCGACCGCGACGCCTTCGGGCTCGAACAGCAGATCGACCTCCACGCCGGCTTCGGGGATCCAGACGTTGACGCCGGTCGGGCGGATGCCGGCTGCGGCGAGCAGGCGGATGGCGCGACGCTCGAGTTGGCTGCGGGTGAAGCCCGTGGGCTGGTACCGCAGGAGCGCGCGCTTCAGAGCGGCGCTGCCCTTGCGCCCGCGACTTGCAGACGGCCAGGAAGTAGGGAGGTCGAAGGTGCCGTCCTTCTCGGCTTCCTCGAGAAGGTCGTCGAGGACATCGGGCGGGACGTCGCGGCCAGGTCGAGGCAGGTGCGGGCGACGCGACGTGGCCGGGATGCCGTCGACCTCGCCCTTCTCGACGCGCGCATGTTGCGCACGCGATGCACGACGATGCCCTGCTGGCGGTCCTCCCGCCCGCCAGGCGGAGCGGTGACGTGAATGACCGACCCGCTGGACCGCCTGAGCCCCTGAAGCCATGCGGCGGTGCGATGGCTGATGTAGGCGCCGGGCCCGCACGACAGGACCGCAGCACGGACCCGCCCGCGCCAGCTGAGGCGCTTGTGGCCGACGGCATAGACGCCGCGGAAGACGATCGTCAGCCAGCCGCGCGCGAATCTTGTGCTTGATCCAGTCCGACCGAGCAGCCCGAGTGCCAGCAGCTGCCGATGCCCAACAACGCCGTCCTGCGAAGCCGCCAGGTCCACAACAACCCGAACTGGTCGAGGTTTCCCGTAACTATGGCCGGAAACCTCGACCAGTTCGGGGATGTGCGGCTTGGGCGTTTTCGATGTCCATGTACGCCTAAGGGCGCGGACGGGCTAGGTTCACCCCCATGCGAGGTGTCGTCGCCGCTGGTCATCCCGTCACGGCTCAGGCCGGGGCGGATGCGCTGCGTGCCGGCGGCAATGCGGTCGACGCCGCCGTCGCGGCCGTGCTGATGAGCTTCGTCGCCGAGTCGCCGCTCACCGGGCCGGGCGCCGGCGGGTTCATGCTCGTGCACACGGCCGGGGGTGAGGACCACCTGCTCGACTTCTTCGTCGCCGCTCCCGGGCACGGGCTGACCGAGGGGCGGCGCGCCGACCTCGAGCCGATCGACGTCAAGTTCTCCGAGGAGGCGATCCAGCGCTTCAACGTCGGGCCGTCTTCGTGCGGTGTCTACGGGACGCCGCTCGGCCTGAACGAGGCGCTCCAGCGGTTCGGCACCATGCCGCTGGGCGAGCTGACCGGGGCTCCCGCGCGCGCCGCCCGCGAGGGCCTGGAAGTCACCCGCATGCAGGCCTTTCTGTTCGAGATCCTCGGCCCGATCCTGATCCACCAGCCCGAGGGCCAGGCGATCTACGCCCCCCACGGCCACGTCCTGAAGGAAGGCGAGACGATCTGCCTGTCGGAGCTCGGCGACCTGCTCGAGCGGATGGGCGCCGAGGGGCCGGGCTACCTGTACCGAGGCCCGACCGCGACCGAGATCTCCGGCTACGTCCTCGAGCGCGGCGGGCTGCTCACCGAGGACGACCTGGCCGCCTACGAGGTCATCGAGCGCGAGCCCGCCCGGGCCCGCTACCGGGGCCGCGACATCCTGACCAACCCGCCGCCCTCGTCGGGCGGGATCCTGCTCGCGTACTCGCTCGACCTGCTCGAGCGCCTGGGCCGCCCGGGCGACCTCCGGGCCCTGGTCGAGGTCATCGACCGCACGAACCGCGAGCGCACCGAGGACTTCATCGTGGGCCTGCACTCAGAGGGTTACCTGGAGAAGTTCATGGCCCACGAGGCGCTCGAGTCGGCCGCCCACGGCGTCGCGTCCAAGCTGGGGTCGACCACCCACATCTCCGTGCTCGACGACCAGGGCGGGTGCGCGACCGTCACCTGCTCGAACGGGTCGTGCTCCGGCGTCATCGTCCCCGGCACCGGCATGCACCTGAACAACATGCTGGGCGAGCAGGACCTGAACCCGCTCGGCTTCCACCGCCACGAGCGCGGCCGCCGCATCCCGTCGATGATGGCCCCGACCGTCGTCCTCCGCGACGGCCGGCCCGAGGTCGCGCTCGGCTCCGCCGGGTCGAACCGGATCCGCTCGGCGATCATCCAGGCGATCCTCAACGTGGTCGACGAGGGGCTCGAGGCCCAGGACGCCGTCGAGCGGCCGCGCATCCACTTCGAGGACGGCGTCGTCGAGGCCGAGCCCGGGGTCGACGCCGGGGCCCTCGACGCGCTCGAGCGCGACGGCTGGAGGGTCTCCCGCTGGCGGGAGAAGAACCTGTACTTCGGCGGTGCCCAGGCCGTGAAGCGCGATCCGCAGACCGGCGCGCTCAGCGGCGGCGGCGACCCGCGCCGCGGCGGCGTCTCCATGCTGGTCGAGTAGGACCCGCGGCGGGACGGCCCGGGGGCCGCCCCGCCTTGGGTTGAGGGAGGATGCTCCGTCTCCGGAGCAGCGCGTTATGGGTGACGACGCCCCGCCCTGGCGGCAACAGCGCCGTCGCAGATCAAGGTACGGCGACCCGCCTACCGCGACTACGGCCCGGCGGTCGGAACCTCACTCGCCCGGCGGTCGAGTCGCGGACTCGGCCATCGCCCTGAACGTCCGGGTCAGGGACGCGGGGGAGCGGCCCAGGTGCGCCGCGAAGTGCTCCTCGATTCCGGAGCGGTAGATCGGCCACATCTTCTGGAGCAGCTCGGTTCCCTTGTTGGTGATCACGATCTGGAGTGCCCGCCGGTCGTCGGGATCCGGTTCCCGCTTCACGTAGCCCTCCTTCTCGACCCGGTCCACGAACCGGCTCATGGCGGTCGGGCTGAGCACGACCTCGCGCGCCAGCTGATTGACCCGCAGGGCCCGGTTGGGTTGGCGGTAGAGCGCCCAGAGCAGGTCGTACCACGACAGGTCCGGCAGGCCGGCGTCGTTCAACTCGCGGCTGATCCGCCGGGTCAGCTGTGCGTGTGCGGTGAGAAAGCCGCGCCATGCGTCCAGGGCATCGCTGTCCATGCCCTCGAAGAATAGCTGTACTTGCAATTGATGCATCTACACCTATAATAGATGCACATGCACCTTTCGCACGCAACCAAAGGAGAAGGCATGTCATCCCAGCTTCACGGCAAGGTCGTCGTCATCACGGGCGGCGGTGGAGGCATCGGCAAGGCCGCGGCCCGCCGATTTCTCGACGAGGGCGCGAACGTCGTCCTGAGCGGCACGCGGCTCGACAAGCTCCAGGCCGCGCAGGCCGACATCGACCCGGGCGGAGCCCGCACCCACCTGCACGGCGGCTCGATCAAGACCCGCGACGACGCGCAGGCGCTCGCCCGCGCCGCCACCGAGCGCTTCGGCGGGGTCGACGTCCTGGTCAACAGCACCGGCATCTTCCGCCCGGTCCCGTTCCTCGACCAGACCGAGGAGCACATGGAGGAGGCGCTCGGGTCGATCCTGTATCCGACCTACTGGGCCACCCAGGCCGTGGTCCCGTCCATGCAGGAGCGCGGCGGCGGCGCGATCGTCAACGTCGGCTCCATGTGGGCGATCGACGCGATCGCCACCACCCCGACCAGCGCCTACTCGACCGCGCAGGCCGGCCGCCACGTGCTGACCAAGAACCTGGCGATCGAGCTCGCGGCCGACCAGGTCCGGATCAACACCGTCGCGCTCGCGTTCGTGGAGACGCCCGCCTACGAGCGCTTCATGTCGCCCGAGCAGGCCCAGGAGGTCCTCGAGTCGGTCAACGCGTTCCACCCGCTCGGTCGCCACGGGACCCCGGAGGACGTCGTCGAGGCGATCGTGTTCCTGGCCGGCGCAGAGTCGAGCTGGATCACCGGCACGCTGCTGCCGATCGACGGCGGCGTCCTGGCCGGGCGCTCGCCCGCGGTCCAGCCGGACCTGGCCGAGGCGGCCGCTTAGCCGCTCGCGGGCGCCTTCACCAGCTCGAACTCCGCCCAGCCCTCGCGCTCGCGGAGCTCGAGCTGGTGGCCCTCGGCCGCCGCCCAGGCGCCCAGGTCGATCGGCGCCTCGGGGTCGGTGGCCAGCACGATCAGCGTCTGGCCGGGCGCGAGCGCCGCCATCCGCCGCTTGGCCATCGCCAGCGGCAGCGGGCACAGAAGTCCGCGCGCGTCCACGGTCGTCACAATCGGCGATTGTGAACGACGGTTCCTACGAGCTGGCCGCGATCCTGGCCACGGGCGACCCCGGCGAGCTGTACTCGGGCCTGTCCGTGCTGGTGTCGACCGCTGTCGACGGGCAGCCGTGCGCGGCGCTGGCCGCGTTCGGGGCGCTCGAGCTGCTGGTCGACCGCGACCTGGAGGCGACCGCCGCGCCGCGCGGCGAGAAGTTCGCGCGGTCGCTCGCCGAGCTGCGCGACACCGCGCTCGACCTGGACGCGCTCACGATCTGGGCCTGCGCGGCGTCGGTCGACACCACCGGCGTCGAGCCGCTGCCCCGCATGGCCGGCGTCATGTCGACCCCGCGCTTCCTCCGCGAGACGGCCGGCGCGCGGCGACTTATCCACGTATGAGGCGCTGGCTTCCCGTCCTGGCCGTGGCCCTGGCGGGCTGCGGCGGATCGCCCGGCGACCTGCTGGCCATCGACGTGAGCGGTGGGCCGGCGAATCGCAAGCAGTCGATCGTCGTCACCGACAACGGCCACGCGACCTGCAACGGCGGCGCCGGCAAGGACATCGGCAGCCAGGCCCTGATCGACGCGCGCGAGATCGAGCGCGACCTGAGCGCCGATGCGGAGCGCGCCGCGGTCTACGACAGCCGCTCGCCCGAGGCGACCCGCTACGTCGCGCGCGTCAAGGACGGCACGGTGCGCTGGGACGACCTGGCCCGGGGCCTGCCGCCGGTGCTGGCCAAGGCGCAGCTGTTCGCGCTCCAGCAGGGCCGCGTGCTGTGCTGAGCGCCCACCCTTCGCTCCGCGACGCCGAGCCGCGGCCGTTCTGGCTCGACTCGCCGGGCCGGCCCGAGCCGTGCGATCCGCTCGCCGGCGACGCGTCCTGCGACCTGGCCGTCGTGGGCGGGGGGTTCACCGGCCTGTGGACCGCGCTGCTGGCCAAGGAGCGCGACCCGGCCCGCGACGTCGTCCTCCTCGAGTCCCGCGAGGTGGGCCACGCCGCGAGCGGCCGCAACGGAGGCTTCTGCGACGCGTCGCTCACCCACGGGCTCGGCAACGGCGTCGAGCGCTTCGAGGACGAGCTCGTCGATCTGGAGCGCCTGGGCCTGGAGAACCTGGACGCGATCGAGGCGACCGTGGAGGAGCACGCGATCGACTGCGGCTGGGAGCGCGCCGGCACGATCGACGTCGCGACGGCCGACTGGATGCTCGAGTGGCTCGAGTGGGAGCTCGACGCCGCGCAGGACTACGGGCACGACATCGAGTGGCTCGACCGGGAGGCCGTGCAGGGCGAGGTCCACTCGCCGACCTATCGCGCGGGCCTGCTGCGCCGCGGGCGGACCGCGCTGGTGGACCCGGCGCGGCTGGCCTGGGGGCTCAAGCGCGTCCTGCTGGCGAAGGGCGTGCGGATCCACGAGCACACGCCGGTCACCTCGATCGGCGGCGGCGTGCTCGCGACCGACCGCGGTCGGCTCCGCGCTCATCGCGTCGCCCTGGCCACCAGCGCGTTTCCGCCCCTCGTGCGCGCCGCCCGGCCGTACATGCTCCCGATCTACGACTACGCGCTGGTGAGCGAGCCGCTCAGCGCCGAGCAGCGCGAGGCGGTCGGCTGGCAGGGCCGGCAGGGGCTCGACGATGCCGGCAACCAGTTCCACTACTACCGCCTGACCGAGGACGACCGCATCCTGTGGGGCGGCTACGACGCGATCTACCACTGGCGCAACGGACTGCGCGACGAGCTCGACCAGCGCCCGGCCACGTTCGAGAAGCTGGCCGGGCACTTCTTCACGACGTTCCCGCAGCTCGACGGGCTGCGCTTCACCCACCGGTGGGGCGGGGCGGTCGACACGTGCTCGCGGTTCACCGCTTTCTGGGGCACCGCGCAGGGCGGCCGCGTCGCCTACGCGCTGGGGTACACGGGCCTGGGCGTCGGGGCCTCGCGCTTCGGCGCGCAGGTGATGCTCGACCTGCTCGCGGGCGAGCGCACCGAGCGCACGGCGCTGCGCATGGCGCGGACCAGGCCGCTGCCGTTCCCGCCTGAGCCGCTCCGCTCGGGGGTCGTGAACCTGACCCGCTGGTCGCTGGCGCGCGCCGACGCGAACGAGGGCAGGCGCAACGCGTGGCTCAAGGTCCTCGACCGCCTGGGCCTGGGCTTCGACTCCTGACGGCGGGGCCGGTCAGCGCAGCTTGCCGTTCGAGCGTGCCAGCTCGCCGGCCTGCTCGGACATGTCGAGCTTGCGCAGGGTCGAGTCCAGCATCTGGGTGACGAGCTCGAGCCGCTTCTCCTCGGAGCGCTCCTCCAGCAGCTCCTGCTTCGGCGGCGGGGCGAACTCGATCGTCGCCGCCATGCCGTACGAGTCGAGCGCCGCGAGCTCGGACTCCTCCGGCCGGCGGTCGGTGACGCGCTCGACCAGCGCCGCGTAGCGCTCGCGCGCGGCGTCGAGGGCACCGGGCGGTGCCTCCGGCTCGTCCTCGTCGTCGAGCAGCTCGATGGTGCCCGCCGGGTAGGGCAGGTCGGGGATGCGCTCGACCAGCCGGAACGGCCGCGTGCCCTGGACCAGGATGTTCATCCGACCGTCCTCGAGCTTCTCGATCACCTGGGTCACCCGGCCCGCGCAGCCGATCTCGCTGAGGCCGTCGTCGGCCAGGTAGACGATCCCGAACTCGCGGTCCTCATCGAGGCACTCGCCGATCATCAGCTTGTAGCGCTCCTCGAAGATGTGGAGCGGCACGAGCTCGCTGGGCAGCATCACGATCCCCAGGGGAAATAGCGGGAACGAGTCGACCTGCTCAGCCACGTTTCGCAGCGTAGCGCCGCGCGCCCCTCATCCCACCTCGCCGCGAGTCCCGTACCCGCGGAGATGACCGCACTCGTCTGGATGCGACGGGATCTGCGCGTGCGCGACCACCCCGCGCTGCGCGCCGCCCTCGACGAACACGACCAGGTTCTCCCGGTTTTCTGCCTGGACGACCGGTTGATAAACGGGCGGCACGCGTCGGGCCCGCGCACGCAGTTCATGCTCGAGTGCCTCGACGACCTGGACTCGTCGCTGCGCGAGCGCGGCGGCGCGCTGGTCGTCCGGCGCGGGGCGCCCGAGCGCGAGCTGAAGCGGCTGGCGCAGGAGGTCGAGGCCGACGCCGTCTACTTCACCGCCGACGTGTCCCCGTACGCGCGCGAGCGCGGCGGGCGGGTGCACGACGCGCTGACCGCCGCCGGCGTGGAGATGCGCGCGTGCCCGGGGCTGACGGTGATCGACGACGTCGACGACATCCGCACGGGCAAGGGCGACCCGTACACGGTGTTCTCGCCGTTCCACCGCGCCTGGCAGGCGGTGCCGAGGCGGGCGGTCCTGCAGGCGCCGCGCAAGCTGCCGGCGCTGCCGCGCGGCGTCGACCGCGGGACGGTGCCGTCGCTGGCCGACCTGGGGCTGGAGCAGGAGGTCGACGACCCGATGCCGGGCGGCGAGACCGAAGCGCGCCGCCGGCTCACCAACTTCCTGCGCAGCCAGATCGACTCGTACGGCGACAACCACGACGCGCTGGGCGCCGACCGGACCAGCCGCCTGTCGCCCTACCTGCACTTCGGCTGCCTCTCGGCGCGCGAGGTCGAGGACCGTGCGGGCGGGCGCGGGCAGGGGCCGGAGGCGTTCCGCCGCCAGCTCGGCTGGCGCGACTTCTACCACCACGTCCTGTACCACCATCCCGCGAACGCGACCGAGGAGTTCCAGGCCCGCTACCGCCGAGCGATCGACTGGGACCACGACCACGACGCCTTCCGGGCGTGGTCGGAGGGGACCACCGGCTTCCCGCTGGTCGACGCCGGGATGCGGCAGCTCCGCCGCGAGGGGTGGATGCACAACCGCGCGCGGCTCGTCGTCGGGTCGTTCCTGACCAAGGACCTGGGCATCGACTGGCGCCTGGGCGAGCGCCTGTTCATGCGGCTGCTGATCGACGGGGACGAGGCCAACAACAACGGCAACTGGCAGTGGATCGCGTCGGTGGGCGTCGACCCCCAGCCGCACTTCCGCCGCATCTTCAACCCCGCCCGCCAGATGGAGAAGTTCGACCCGCGCGGCGACTACGTGCGCCGCTACGTGCCCGAGCTGACCGACGTGCCCGACAAGTACCTGGCCGAGCCGTGGACGATGCCGAGCGACGTGCAGGAGAGCTGCGGCGTCGTCATCGGCCGCGACTACCCGGAGCCGATCGTCGACCACCGGGAGGCGCGCGAGCGCGCGCTCGAGCGCTACCGCGCGGCCGCGGCGGACTGAGCGCGGCCGGGCCGCGCGCTGCCGTTGACCCGTCGCGTGCGCGACCGGCCGCCCGTGGCGGGCGCCCGCGCCGACACCATCAGGTTGTAGAAGATCGCGGGGGGCAGGCGCGGCTCGAGCATGCGCTCGTCGACGGCCTTCAGCGCCCGGTAGCCGTGGTAGGCGTACTGGAACCAGAGCTGCGGCACCTGCTTGATCTCGGCCGTCGACTCGAGCGTGCGGTTGGCCCAGCCGAACCACCCGGCGACGAGCTCCTCGCCGGACACCCGCACGTCCGCGAAGCCGGCGCGGCCGGCGAAGCCCGCCAGGGCGCCGGGCGTGAAGGCGTGCACGTCGACGACGTGTTCGAGCGCGTGCTCACGCTGCTCGACGGGGTCGTCGTAGCCGATCCGCCGGCCCACGCCGAGTAGCCGTCGCCACGCCGGCGAGACCGCCATCGCGGCGCGCTTGGGCCACGCGGCCAGGCGGTCCCCGTGGTGGGAGGGCTCGCCCGCGAAGGCCAGTACGCCGCCGGGGCGCAGCACGCGCCGGAACTCACGGAACGCGGCGTCGAGGTCGGGGAGGTGATGCAGGATCGCGTGCCCGAAGATGAGGTCGAAGGAGTCGTCGGGGAACGGCAGCCGCTCGGCCTCCGTGCGCACGGTCTGCACGCGATCGGCGAGGCCGAGATCGTCGGCGGAGGCGGCGAGCGCGTCGAGCATCCCCTGCGAGATGTCGGTGGCGACGGCCTGCTCGATCACCCCCGCGGCCAGCAGGTTCAGGGAGAAGTAGCCCGTACCGGCGCCGATCTCGAGCGCACGCTCGTAGGAGTCGAGATCCGCCCCGAGCGCCTTGCGCAGCTTGCCCGTGACCTGCGCCTGGCCGTGCGGCTCGTAGGAGATGCCCCACTTGGCGTCGTACTCCGCGGCGGCCACGTCGTGGTACCGCGTGTTGACGTCCTTGATCGTGTCCGCGGAAGCCTCAGCCATGAGCGCGGGGCAGTATATGCGCGGTAACTGACCGGTTGGTCAGTTGCGGCCCAGATATATTCGCGGCCGCCTTGCAGCCGGTCGCCGAGTACACACAGCGAGACCAGCCCGACGGCGTTCCCCCGCTCAGCCTGACCGGCGAGCGGACCCTCCCGGACGTGCCCGAGGAGAACTACTGGTACCGCCGCCACCTGGTGGTCTACGAGTGGATCGCGGAACGCGTCAAGGGCCTCGACGTCGTGGACATGGCCTGCGGCGAGGGATACGGGTCGGCGGTGCTCGCGCGACGCGCGGCGCGCGTCACCGGCGTGGACGCGAACCCCGAGGCGCACGAGCACGCGCGCGCGAAGTACAGCCGGCCCGGCCTGACGTTCGCGCGCGACCTGGTGCAGACCTGGTCCGAGCCTGTGGACGCCGTCGTGTTCCTCCAGACGATCGAGCACGTCGACGATCCGGGCGCGATCCTCGAGCACTTCAAGAGCATCCTCCGGCCCGGCGGGACCGCGTTCGTATCGACGCCCAACCTGCTGACGCTGGCGGGGCCGGACCGCGAGAAGTCCGACAACCCGTGGCACGTCAAGGAGTACCGCGCGGACGAGTACCGCGCGCTGTGCGAGGCCCACTTCGACCGGGTCGAGCTGCTCGGCCTCTACCACGCGCGCAAGCTCGCGCTTCACCAGTGGGCGATCGACAACGCCGCCTGGGACGACGTGCACGCCCGGCTCGGGATCACCAAGCCGTTCTACGACTGGTTCGTGCCGGCGATCTCCGCGCGCGACTTCGCCCTGAGGCCGGGCCCGCTCGACCGCGCGCTCGACTTCCTGGCGATCCTGCGATGAGCGCGCGCGGCGGGGACCGCGGCGCGGTTGCGCTGATCCTGCACTCGCACATGCCCTACGTCGAGGGCTTCGACACGTGGCCGTTCGGCGAGGAGTGGCTGTGGGAGGCCGTGGCCAGCGTCTACCTGCCGCTGCTCGAGGTGATCGACGGCGCCCCCGTGACTCTCGGGCTGACGCCGGTCCTGTGCGACCAGTTCGCGACGCTCGAGGGCGATGCCGGCGATCGCTTCATGTCGTTCCTGCGCGACATCCGTGCCCCGATCCACGTGGAGGACTCGGACGGGCTCGAGCGCACCGGCTTCCCGGGCCTGGCCGCGGAGGTCCGCCGCGCGGCCGGCGACTACGTGGCCGCGGACGACACCTTCACGCGCCTGCGCGGTCGCCTGCTGGAGGCGTTCGGCGCGCTGCGCGGCCCCGAGCTGTGGACGTCGACCGCCACCCACGCGGTGCTGCCGCTGCTGGCGACCGACGCGGGCCTGCGCCTCCAGGTCGGCGCCGGCGTCGCCTCGCACGAGCAGCGCTTCGGCGCCGACACCTGGAGCGGCGGCTTCTGGCTGCCGGAGTGCGCCTACTCGCCAGGGCTCGAGCATCACGTCGCCGGGCACGGTGTCACCGCCTTCTGCGTCGACCAGACCGACGCCTGGGGCATCGGGTCGCTCGACCACCTGGAGCCGGTGCGCACGCCCGCCGGCCCGGTCGCGCTGCCGATCGACTGGCAGACCGTGCAGCTCGTCTGGAGCCCGGCCGGCTACCCGTGCGACCCGCGCTACCGCGACTACCACGGCCGCACCACCCACGACCTGAGGCCCTGGAACATCGCCGGCGACGACTACGACCACGAGCAGGCGGCCGAGCTCGCTCGCGCGCACGCGCGCGAATGGGTCGCCCACTGCGCGGACCGCCTCGACGCCTACCGGGCCGATCGCGGCCGGCCCGGGGATCGTCACCTGCGCCATCGACACCGAGCTGCTCGGCCACTGGTGGTACGAGGGCCTGACCTGGCTGCGCGAGGCGATCGCCGAGGCCGAGCGCCGCGACGTACCGCTCGATGCGCGCGAGCGACGCGATCGCCTGCGCGGAGCCGGTCGAGCGCGAGCTGTCCGCGTCCACCTGGGGGCGCCCGAAGGACATGACCACCTGGGACTCGCCGCGCGTGGCCGAGTTCGCCTGGACCGCGCGCGCCGCGGAGCTGCGCACGCTGCGCGAGTTCGCCGCGGCCGGACGGCGCCGCGGAGGCAAATGGCGACTCACCCGCGTTCGAGCGCGCGGCCCGCGAGCTCCTCGCGCTCCAGGCCAGCGACTGGGCCTTCCAGGTCACCCACGACCTGGCCGGCGACTACCCGGCTCGCCGGGTGGCCGGGCACGCGCAGGCGCTGGACGCTGCGTTGTCGGCTCTGACAGACTCCGCGCCCGTGCCGGAACCGACGGTGCGCAACCTGGCCCCGGGCCTCGACCTCTCCCCACTGCTCTCGCCCTGACGATGGCCGACAAGCGCGTCCTGATCCTGTCCTGGGAGTACCCGCCGCTGATCGAGGGCGGCCTGGCCCGCCACGTGCGCAAGCTCGCGGAGAACCTGGTCAAGCAGGACGTCGAGGTCCACGTCCTGACGCGCGGGCTCGACTCGTCCGGGGAGGAGGAGGTCGAGGGCGTCACCGTGCACCGCGTCACGGAGCCCACGCGGCCGCGCGACCTCGACCAGTTCGTCGCCTGGGTCGAGCACATGAACTCCGACATGCTGGCCGCGGGCGTCGAGCTCGGCGACCGCTACGACTTCGACGTCGTCCACGGGCACGACTGGCTGGTCGCCAGCGCCGGTGACCACCTGGCCCGCCGCTTCCGCTGCCCGCTCGTCGTGACCATCCACGCGACGGAGTACGGCCGCCACCAGGGCTGGGTCGACAAGCACCCGCAGTCGCACATCCACGGAATCGAGAAGTGGATGGCCAACCGAGCGGACCGGGTCGATCACGTGCTCGTCGTACATGCGCGAGCACGTGGCCGACATCTACGGCCTCGAGGAGGGCCAGGTGCGGGTGATCCCCAACGGGATCGACCCGTCCGAGCTGGTGCCGGTCGACGACCTGGAGACGCTGCGCGGCCGATTCGCGGCTCCGGACGAGAAGCTCGTGCTTCTGGTGGGCCGGCTGGTCTACGAGAAGGGCTTCCAGCTCGCGCTCGAGGCGCTCCCGGGGCTGGTCGAGCGGCTCGGCAACGTGCGCTTCATCGTCGCGGGGTCGGGCACCGCCGAGCAGGAGCTGCGCGAGCAGGCGACCGAGCTCGGCCTCGACGACCACGGCACGTTCCTGGGCTGGATCGGCGACGACGTGCTGCACTCGCTCTACCGGATCGCCGACCTGACCGTGGTGCCGTCGATCTACGAGCCGTTCGGGCTGGTGGCGCTCGAGGCGATGGCGTCCGGCTGCCCGTGCCTGGTGGCCGACACGGGCGGGCTGCGCGAGGTCGTGCCGAGCGACGAGACGGTCGGGCTGCGCTTCCGGTCGCGCGACCCGCGGTCGCTCGGGCAGATGGCCGAGCGGCTGCTGACCGACGACGATCTACGCGACCGCCTGGTCGCCGAGGCGTCCGAGCACGTGCTGACCTTCGACTGGGCCGACGTGGCCCGCCAGGTGGGCGGCGTGTACGACGAGCTGGCCAGCGTGACGCGCGACACCGCCGGGTTGAGCGGCACGCCCTAAGGCCGACCGCCCGCCGGGCTCAGCCGCGGCGCCGGGCCGCGCGCCGGTCGAACCACTCGCCGAGCCCGCCGACCACGCCCTGCGCCAGACCGTGCGCGGCACGGCCCACGGCATTGGCGTGCAGCGGCTCGACCGACTCGTCCGGGCGGCCGCCCTGGTCGACCGCGGCGGCGCGGACGTGCTGTTCGACCTCGAGCATCGACGCCTCCCAGCTGTGGCAGAAGTCGACGAGGTCCTGATTGCCGTTCGCGTCGGAGACGGCCGCCAGGTATCCGAGCAGGGTCGTGACGTGCTGCACGTCGAGCACCGCGAAGCGGAGCGCCTGGTTGCGTTCCAGGAACCGCTCGCCGATGCTGCTGCGGGCCCGCGCCGCGTTGGCGCCGACGCCCTGCGCGGCCGGGTAGCCGTAGAGGTCGTAGCG
This sequence comes from uncultured Actinomycetes bacterium, assembly GCA_963724205.1. GTDB lineage: Bacteria > Actinomycetota > Thermoleophilia > Solirubrobacterales > Thermoleophilaceae > CAVRTK01. The sequence goes on from CAVRTK010000001.1 coordinate 1,548,234, forward strand.
CTCGGTGTGGCGGCGCAGGTCGTCCAGCAGCCGGCGTGCCACCGCGGCCCCGTCGTGCAGCGCGCCGACGTCGAGCTTGTACGCCAGCGCCCGGTAGTGGTTGACCACGTGGCGCGTCGCCGCGTACAGCTCGCGGAAGGCCCGGTTCTGGGCCGGGTGCAGCTCCTCGAGCGCGGGGCTCATTCGAACCGCATCTGTCGGGGCTCGTCGCGCATGCGGATGACGCGCGCGGGCACGCCGCCGACGACGGCGTTGGCGGGCACGTCGCGTGTGACCACCGAGTTCGTCCCGATGATCGCGTTGTCGCCGACGGTCACGCCGCGGAGTATGCACGCGCCGTACCCGATCCATACGTTGTTGCCCACCCGGACGTCGCGCTTGTAGATGCCCTGGAGGCGGATCGGGCGGTCGACCTCGACGACCCCGTGGTCGAAGTCGATCAGCATCACGCGGTCCGCGATCACGCACTCGCGGCCGATCGACACGTGCTGGTAGGCGGAGATCGTGCACTCCTGGCCGAGCACGGTCTTGGCCCCGATCTCGACGACGCCCTCGTGGCAGCGGATCTTCGTGCCGTGGCCGACCCAGGCCCAGCGGCCGAGCTTGATCTGGCCCCGCTTGCCGATCTCCAGCACGACCTTGGGCCCGATGAACGCCAGGCCGTCGAGCCGCAGACGCCGGCCGGCCGGCGTCAGGAAGCGCCGCCGCAGCATCCGCACGATCAGCCGCGCGTACTTGAGGTTCAGCATCTCGTGCCGGCGCATGAAGCGGGCGAGCGTGACCGGCCCGCCGTGAAGCGGCGCGGGGGCTCGGCGGACGGCGTCGGGCGCGCCCGTGGGGGGCGGGCCCGCGAGCGCGTCGGTCTCGGTGGGGGCACCGGTGGTCATGGCGCTGCGGATCTTATTTCGACGCGCTCCATAGGATCCCGGGCGCGATGGCCGCCCCTGGGAGAACCGCCGCCGACCTGGCCGAGCGCCTGCTGAACGGCGACAAGCGCGCGCTGGCGCGGGCGATCTCGCTGGTCGAGGACGACGACCCCGAGGGCTGGGCGCTCGTCCGCGAGGTCTACCCCAAGACCGGCAAGGCGCACGTGATCGGGCTGACCGGCCCGCCCGGGGTCGGCAAGTCGACGCTGATCGGGGCGATGACCAAGCACGCGCGGGCGCGCGACCGGCGAGGTCGCGGTGCTGTCGATCGACCCGTCGTCGCCGTTCACCCAGGGCGCGCTGCTGGGCGACCGCATCCGCCTGACCGACCACTTCCTCGACCCCGGGGTGTTCATCCGCTCGATGGCCAGCCGCGGGTCGCTCGGCGGGCTGTCCGAGGCGACGCTCCAGGCGGCGCTGCTGATGGACGCGTCGGGCAAGGACGTCGTGCTGCTCGAGACCGTCGGCGTCGGCCAGGCCGAGGTCGACATCATCGACCACGCCGACAGCGTGATCCTGGCGCTGATGCCCGGCTCCGGCGACTCGATCCAGGCGCTCAAGGCGGGCGTGATGGAGATCCCGGACATCATCGTCGTCAACAAGTCCGACCACCCGCTGACCGACACGATGGTGCGCGAGATCCGCGGCGTGCTGTCGCTCGGGCCGAAGCAGTCGTGGCGGGTGCCGATCGTGAAGACCGAGGCCACCCGCGGCGAGGGCATCGACGAGCTGGTCGAGACGATCGAGAAGCACCGCGCGCACATCGAGGAGGAGGGCACGCTCGAGGAGCGCCGCCGCCGCAACCTCATGAACGAGGTGATGGAGCTGGCGGCCGTGCGGCTGCGGCGCAAGCTGGAGGAGTCGCTGCGCGACGACGAGTCGGTCCAGGAGCTGCTGCGCGAGGTCGTGCAGCGCCGGCTCGACCCGGCCACCGCGGCGTCGAAGCTGCTGGAGCGCGAGCTCTAAGCCCCAGGGGAAAACCTCAGGTCGAGGCTGGAAAACCCTTGGGTTGCCACGGCCATCCACCCGGTCGAGCATGACGGTGTCGATCACGATCCTGAAAAGAGATCACCGTGTTCCCGCCACTGTCACGCAAGAGCCCTCAGCCCACTCCGATCCCCAACGAGAGCCTCGTGGTACGCCTGGTGCAGGCCGAGGATGAGCCCGCCATCGGCCGGGCCGCGGCGCTCGACGGCAAGAAGGCGCCGGAGGGGCGCGTCCTCGTCGCCGAGCACGAGGGCAGGATCATCGCGGCGGTGCCGCTCGACAGTGGCCAGGCGGTCGCGGATCCGTTCTACTGGACGAGCGATGTCGTCTCCCTCCTCGAACTGCGCGCAGAGCGGCTCACGAGAGCGGAGCTCGCCCTGCGAGCAGCACCCCGCGCGGCCAGGATGCTGCACGCTCGGATGACCTGAGGGTGGCGACGACGCGCAATCGCCAGATGAAGGGCTGGGAGCGCGCGCTCGAGAAGGCCGCCGCGTCGAAGGCCGGCGGCTGGTACTTCGTCAACGTCGCGAACCGGATCGACAGGCACCTGGTCCCGGCCACCCGCGGAAAGCTGTCGACCGCGGTCGGCCAGCAGGTGCTGGTGGTCGAGACGATCGGCGCGAAGAGCGGCCAGGCTCGCCGCATCCCGCTGGTGTACGTGACCGACGGCGATCGCATCGTCCTGATCGCGTCCAAGGCGGGCGCCGCGAAGAACCCGGCCTGGTACCACAACCTCAAGGCGAATCCCGACGTGCGGGTGTGGGCCAAGGGCCGGTCGGGCCGCTACCGGACTCGCGAGGCCGAGGGCGAGGAGCGCGACCGGCTGTGGGCCATGGCGGTCGACTACTACGCGGGGTACTCCACCTACCAGGAGCGCGCCGGCGGCCGGCGGATTCCCGTGATGGTCCTGGAGCCTCTGTCGAGCTGAGGGCTTCGCCCTTATCCTCGACGGAGCGGTCGTCTACCCGGCGACCGCGTCGCCGAAGCGCGGGGCGAACAGCGCGTGGTAGCCGCCGGTGTGCCAGAAGACGACGGGCCCGTCGTGGTCGGCGGCGACCAGGGCCGCCAGCGCCTTGCCGGAGTAGATCGGGTCGCAGACGATCCCCTCCGTGCGGGCGAGCAGGCGGATCGCCTCGATCCCCTCCGGGGTCGGGATCGCGTAGCCGTCGCCGAGGAAGCGCATGTCGATGTCGACCGGCCGGTGTCGGCGTCGACGCCGAGCAGCTCGGCCGCCGCGGCCGCCAGCGCCGCGATGTAGCCGGGCACGTCGGGGACGATGTCGGGCGCGACGCCGATCGGCCGCAACTCGGGGCCTGCGCCGCTCGATCGCCCGGCCGAGCAGGAGCCCCGCGTAGGTGCCTCCCGACGACGGGGCGTAGAACAGCGTCGCCGGCTCGACGCCCGCGTCGCGGATCTGCTCGCGCAGCTCGCCAGGCCGCGCACGAACCCGCACGGCGCCGAGCGGTGACGACGCGCCCGGCGGGCAGCGTGTACGGCGTCGCGCCGCTCGCCTCGCAGGTCCTCGGCGATGCGCTGCGACGCCTCCCACAGCTCGGCCCAGCCGACGTCGCCCGCGAAGTGCACCTCGGCGCCGAACAGCGTGTCGAGCAGCAGGTTGCCGGTGGCGGCGTCCGGCGCCTCGCCGCTCAGCACCAGCACGCAGCGCAGCCCGAGCTGCGCGCACGCCGCGGCGGTGGCCCGCGCCGCGTTCGACTGCTCGGCGCCGATGATCACGATGGCGTCGGCGCCTTGCTCGCGCGCCTCGGCGAGGACGTACTCGAGCTTGCGCACCTTGTTGCCCGCCAGGCCGACCGAGCCGACGTCGTCGCGCTTGATCCACACCTCGGCGCCGATGGCCTCGCCGAAGCGGTCGAGGCGGTGAAACGGCGTGGGAATGAGGGCCAGCGATGTCCGGGGCAGCCGGTCGAGGCGGGGCGGGGTCATGCCCGGCGATCATGCCACCCGGCAGGAGACTTTCCTCTACCCACCCCCGCGCCACCCAGGGGGTGGTCGAGGTTCTTCTCCTAGCGGCCCTCGGCCACCAGCGCCGCGGCGCGCGCGTTGCTACGGATCAGCCCGTCACCGACCCGGCCGCCCGGCAGCTCGACCACGAACGCCGACCCGCCGACCTCGTGGTTCTGCCACGACGTCGCCGTGCCGGTCAGGTCGCTGCCCCGGCAGCTCGTGCTGCATCCCCGCCAGGCGGGCGTAGCGGCGCGGGATCGCGGTCGACGCTCCGCCCCCGCACGCCAGCACCGCGCCCCAGGGCTGGTGGAACCAGATCGTCACGGCCGGCCGCACGCGCAGCACCAGCTTGCGCACCGCGCGCGACTCGGGCTCCGACAGCGGCTTGGTCCCGCCCCAGTAGCGCGACCCGCGCCGGCCGTTCGCCCGCCAGCGGTAGGGGAAGTTGCGGTTCAGGTCGACGCCGCGCGCGTTCTGGCGCCGGCGCCGCCGCAGCCCGTCGGGGTTGAACGTGTCGATCACCCAGAGGTCCACGCCACTCAGGCGCGGTCCCCAGGTCCGCCGGATCTCCCTGGTGACGGCCAGCCCGGCGGGCTCGTCGCCGTGGATCAGGCCGACCACGATCGCCTTGCGCGGGCTGTCGGGGTCGCCCAGGCGGGAGGCGACGATCGGCCGCCCCTCGCGCGACTCGCCGACCTTCACGCGCTCGGCGCGCGCCGACCCGGGCGCCGCGAGCGCGACCAGGCCCGCGCAACCGAGCGCCGCGACCAGGACCGACGCGCCCGCGCCCACCCGCGCGCGCCCGGCGATCCGCCGCCACACGCGCGTGTCGACGAAGAAAGCCGCCGCCACCGCGAGCGCGACGACCAGCGCCAGCACGTCGGGCCAGACCGCGTCGCCGTAGAGCGGCCAGACCACCTCGAGCGGGCCCCACGGCGCGTCGGGCCGGTCGCCGACGAGCGTCCCGTCGGCCCAGCGCACGTCGACGTAGAGCCACACGGACGCCGAGTATCCCGATCGCGCCGAGCACCGCGCCGACGCGCGGCATGTGCCGCAGGCCGATCGCCACCAGGGGGATCATCAGCGGCAGCGCCGGCATCAGGTTGCGCGCCCGGGAACCAGAACCCGAACATCGTCGGCGCGAGGAAGACGGCGATCACCAGCTGCGCGCGCGACGACCGACGGCGAACAGCGCCGCGGCCAGCTCCTCCGCCCGCAGCTCGGGGATGACGCGCGCCAGGCCGGCGCGCCACTCGCGCCACACGAACCACAGCCCGACCCAGGCCAGCAGCGAACAGCGGCGCCCAGCGCAGCAGCCCGTACTCGCGGTCGATCCACAGCGCGACGACGCGGTAGGCGCGCTCCAGGTAGTCGACGACGCGTCGACGCGCCCGTCGCGGTCTCGCCCGGCAGTCTGCGCCGCGTACGGGGTCAGACCGCCGAACAGCCCGTCGTTCAGCCCGGCGTAGAACGCGAGCGAGAAGCCCGACCACCTCGATCCCGCCGATCGCCAGCATCCGCCGGCGCTGGGTCCACAGCAGCCGGCGCGGCGAAGATCCCGAGCACCGCGGCGGGCAGGATCAGCGGCGTGGAGAGCCAGGGCAGCATGCCGATCAGGAAGAAGCAGCCGAACACCGTCGGCCGCGACCGGCGCTCGGTCAGCTCGCAGCGCCAGCAGCGCCGCTCCGGCCAGCACCGCCGCCGCGGTCAGCGCCGGGTAGACCGCGGTGCTCGTACGCCAGCATCGGCGGCGACAGCGCGGCCAGCATCGTCGCCGCCGATCGCCCACGGGTCCGGGCACGACGCGCAGCGCAAGCGCGTACGCCAGCGCCATCGCCAGCGCGGCGATCGCGGCCAGGAACACCTCGACGCCCTTCGGGCCGGCGACCGCGTAGGCGGGCGCGATCAGCAGCGGGAACCCGACGCCGTGCGGCTCGTTCAGCAGGCCGTCGGTCAGCGCGCCGCGCGGGCCCAGGTCGTAGGGGTAGATCTCGCCGTAGTCGCGGGTGCGGTACTCGTCGAGCAGGTCCGGGCTGCCGTCCTCGACGATCGACTTCGCCGTGAGCAGGAAGTGGGGCTCGTCGCCGGCGTAGTCCGCGTCGCGGACGCCGTCGAGGCCGATCGTCGCCGCGTAGACGCCGAACAGCAGCAGCCAGAGGGCGGCGGCCCGGCGCAGCGTCGCGCGCCTCACGAACGCCGCCCTCGCCCGGTCTAGGCGCCCGAGCGCGCGCGCGATGACCATCTGCTGCACCTCGTCGGTGCCCTCGCCGATCGTCAGGATCTTCGCGTCGCGGTAGAAGCGGCAGACCGGGTACTCCTCGATGTAGCCGTAGCCGCCGTGGATCTGCACCGCCTCGTCGGCCGCCTTGACGGCCAGGCGGCCGGTCTTCAGCTTGGCCTGCGCGGCGGTCAGCCCGAACGGCCGGCCCGCGTCCTTCAGGATCGCGGTCTTGTAGACGAGCAGGCGGGCCGCCTCGATCTCGGTCGACAGGTCGGCGAGCTTGGCCTGGATCGCCTGGTACTTGGAGATCGGCTTGCCGAACGCCTGCCGCTCCTTGGCGTAGGCGAGCGCCTGGTCGAGCGCGCCCTGGGCCAGCCCGACGCCCATCGCCGACACGCTGATGCGGCCGCCGTCGAGCGTCTCCAGGAACTGCTGGAAGCCCACGCCCGGCGCGCCCGAGCAGGTTCTCCTCGGGCACGCGCGCGTTGTCGAACGCGAGCGGTCGCGTGTCCGACGCGTTCCAGCCCATCTTCCGGTAGCTCGCCTCGACCGTGTAGCCCGGGCGTGTCCTTCGGGACGATGATGTTCGAGATCTCGTTGTCGCCCGTGCGCGCGGTGATCGTCACGCCGCCGGAGATGTCGGTGCCCGCGTTGGTGATGAACTGCTTCGCGCCGTCGATCACCCAGTCGCCGTTGTCGCGCTTCGCGGTCGTGCGGACGTTGCCGGCGTCGGAGCCCGCCTCGGGCTCGGTCAGCCCGAACGACCACAGCTTGCGCCCGCTCGTCAGGTCCGGCATGTACCGCTGCTTCTGCTCCTCGGTGCCGAACGCGTAGATCGGGTAGGTGCCGAGCGAGGTGTTCGCGGCGAGCGTGATCGCCACCGACGAGTCGACGCGGGCCAGCTCCTCGACCACCACGGCATAGGACAGGTAGTCGGCCCCGCCGCCGCCGTACTCCTCGGGGTAGGGGATGCCCATCAGGCCGAGCTCGCCGAGCTTCTGGACGATCTCGTAGGGGAAGCGCTTCTCGCGGTCGAGCTCCTCGGCGACGGGGGCGACCTCGTTCTGGGCGAAGTCGCGGGCCAGGCGCTGGATCTCGTGCTGTTCGTCTGTCAGATCGAAGTTCATCGGCGGGTGATCGTATTTGTTGCAATCTGTAACCCCGCTGTAACGCCCCGCCTGGCACCTTGGCTCCGGGTGCTGAATGCGGGCGCAGAGCGGACAGACGACGGTCGAGTGGACGGGCATCGTGCTCCTGGTCGCGCTCGCCCTGGGTGCCGTGCTCGCGGTGGCGCCGCGGGTGGACGGGCGCTCGTTCGGCGGCTTTCTCGCGCACTCGCTGGTGTGCGCCGCTCGCGGCGGCTGCGACGAGGGCGCCGGCGGGCTCGAGCGCGCGCACGGCGACTCCGACGCCGACCTGCTGCGCCGCTACGCGCCGGGCCTGGTGTACGAGCCGGGCACCTACACGCTGCCGGTCGACCCGCGCGAGTGCCGCGACCACCGGTGCGCGGACGCGCCGGACGACCGCGACCTCGACGTCCACTACTCCAAGCGCGGGCGGGTGCCGGCGACCGCGTTCACGCACGTGGCGCGGGCGGGCGGGGAGACCTACCTGCAGTACTGGCTCTACTACCCCGACTCGACCTCGACCGTCGCGAACGCGGCCGGTGTCTGGAACAAGGTCGCCGGCGCGCTGATGCCCCTTAGCGGCGACGCCCGCGGCACGTACCCCGGCTTCCACGGCGACGACTGGGAGTCGGTCCAGGTGAAGATCGACCGCTCCGGGCGGGCCTGGGTGCGGGCGTCGGCACACCACTGGTACCAGGGCTGCAAGGCGCGGGCGCTGCCGGAACCAATGGACGCCGGCGACGGGCTGGTCGCGGGTCTCGCGCGGATCGCACGCCGGGCACATCCCGATGCGCGAGAGCGGCGGCCGGCCGGGGTGGGTGCCGGGCCGGGGCCCGCGGTGGGTGCCGGTCACCCGCTCGCCGAGCCTGCCCGGGCTCGACGTGCGCGAGCGCACCACCAGCGCGGCAGGGCTGCGGCTGATTCCGGTCGAGTCGCTGCCGCGCGACATGCAGTTCGAGATCTCGGCGCCCTGGCGGAAGGAGGTGTACCGGGACCCGCGCAGCAACTCGACGGGGTAGGGCGCCGACTCGCGCCGTTTCTACCGCTGCTGCTTCGTCGGCCGCACGAGCACCTCGTTGATCGAGACGTGCTCGGGCCGGGTGACCGCCCAGTGGATCGCGTCGGCGATGTCGGCGGCCTTCAGCGGGTCGACCTGCTCGCGCATCTTCTTCAGCTGCTCCTGGACCATCGGGTTCTCGTTGTGGCTCTGGAGCTCGGTCTCGACGTAGCCGGGCTCGATGATCGTCACCCGGATGCCCGCGTGCAGGACCTCCTGGCGCAGGCCCTCGGAGAAGCCGCCGACGCCCCACTTGGTCAGGTTGTAGACCGCGCTGCCCAGGTTGGCGGTGCGGCCCGCGACCGAGGAGATGTTCACGATGTGGCCGCTGCCCTGCTCGGCCATGACCGGCAGCGCGGCGCTCGTGCAGAAGAGCAGCCCGAGCACGTTCACGTCGACCATCCGCTTCCACTCCGCGGTGTCGGCGCCGGTGACCGGCCCGAGCAGCATCACGCCCGCGTTGTTCACCAGGATGTCGACGCGGCCGAGCTGCTCGCGCGCCTGCTCGACGAACGACCGCGCGGCCTCCTCGTCGCTCACGTCGACCTCGATCGCGGCAGCCTGGCCGCCGTCCGACTCGATCCGGTCGCGCAGCGACTCGAGCCGGTCGGCGCGCCGCGCGCCGAGCGCCACCGCTGCACCCTCGCCCGCCAGCGACAGCGCGGTCGCCTCGCCGATACCGGACGACGCGCCGGTGACCAGCGCGACCTTGCCCTCGAGTGCTCCCGCCATCAGACCTGACCTCCGCCGTTCGCCGCCCGCTGGGCGATCTCGATGAGCAACCGCGTGCCGAACCCGGTCGCGCCGCTGCCGATGTAGGGCCGCGCCGTGCTCCACGCCGTGCCTGCGATGTCGATGTGGACCCAGGGCCGGTCGGACACGAACTGCCTGAGGAACTCGGCGGCGTACGACGACATCGCCTTGCGCTGCTCCGACGCGTTCGACAGGTCGGCGTACTGGCCCTTGGTCAGCTCCAGGTACTCCGGGTGGAGCGGCAGCCGCCAGCCGATCTCGCCGGTCGCGTCCGCCGCCCCCTCGACCTGCCGGTACCAGTCGTCGTCGTTCGAGAACAGGCCGGCGTAGGTGGAGCCGAGCGCGACGATGATCGCGCCGGTCAGCGTGGCCAGGTCGACGATCCGCTCCGCGCCCTCCTCGACGGCGTAGCAGAGCGCGTCGGCCAGGATCAGGCGGCCCTCGGCGTCGGTGTTGTTGACCTCGATGGTCTTGCCGTTCATCGCGGTGACGATGTCGCCCGGCTTGACCGCGTGGCCGCTCGGCATGTTCTCGGTGGAGGGGACGACCGCGGTGATCTTCGCCGCGAGCCCGAGCTGCGCGATCGCGCCCATCGACTCGATGACCGCGGCGCCGCCCGACATGTCGAACTTCATCTCGTGCATCTTGCCCGCGGGCTTGATCGAGATGCCGCCGGTGTCGAAGGTCACCGCCTTGCCGACGAAGCCCAGGTGGGGGCCGTCGCCGCCGCCGTCGTAGCGGAGCACGATCATGCGCGGCTCCTCGTGCGCGCCACGGGCGACCGAGGCGAACGCGCCCATGCCGCGCGACTCGATCTCGTCGCGGCCGAACGACTCGAACGTCAGCGAGTCGTGCGCGTCGGCGATCTCCTTCGCGCGGTCGGCCAGGAAGCTGGGGGTGGCGACGTTCGACGGCGTGTTCTGGAGGTCGCGGGCGGCGTTCGCGGCCTCGGCGGCGACGCGCGCCCGCTCCGCGGCCTCGGCCGCGTGGGCGTCGTCGCTCACGACCTCGAGCGACCCGATCCCGTTGTCGCCGTTGGCGTCGTCCGGCGACGACTTGAAGCGCTTGAACTCGTACAGCGCGAGCAGCGTCCCCTCGACCAGCCCGCCGACCGCGCCGGCCCCCTCAGGCGCCGCCCACGAGATGGACTTCGCGCCCAGGTCGCGGGCGCGCTGGGCGGCCGCGCCCGCGGCGGTCCGCGCGCGCTCGTGGTCGAACTCGTCGCGCTTGCCCAGGCCCGCGACGATCACCCGTCGTCCGCCGTCCTCGTGGGTCACCGCGAGCTTGCGCAGCCCGCCCTTCGCCTCGCCCGACTCGGCCAGCGGACGCGCGGCTTCGTCGTCGGGCGTCTCGCCCTCGAACAGGCCGACGACTCGGGTGTCGGCATCGGTCTCCTGGGGGGCGCCGGAGCGGGCGCTTACTTGGATCGAAGGCATGGCGCGCCAGTCTACGAAGCGGGCGGGGATGCCTCAGATCTCCAGCCGCGTGTCCTCCAGGTCGAGCTCCCGCTCCACCCGCCTCATCACCTCGCCGGAGATCTCGCCCGAGTTGCGCAGCCGCACGATCGACTCGCGCTGGGCGTCGAGAACGCGGCGCACGGCTTGCTGGTAGGTCAGCGAGCGATCCTCGTAGCCGTCGTCCTCGACCTTGCCGGCGCGGGCCGCGAAGCGCCGCTTGCGGTACCGGTACAGCGCGCGCATGCGCTCGATGGTCTCCTCCCGCACGTCGCCCTCCTCCTGGAGCTGGTCGAGCTCGTCGAGCGCGGCCTTGGCGGCGGTCAGGCGCGCGCGCAGCTCCTCCCGCTCCTCGTCCGCGCCGTCCTCGTGGACCCCGAGCACGCGCACCAGCGCAGGCAGCGTGAGGCCCTGCACGACCACCGTCAGCACGACCACCGAGAACGTGATGAACACGATCAGGTCGCGCTCGGGGAAGGGCGCGCCCGCGTCGGTCTCGAACGGCAGCGCGAGCGCCGCCGCCAGCGACACCGCTCCGCGCATCCCCGACCAGGCACCGATCAGCCGCTCCCGCCACGTCGTACGGCGCGCGACGGTCGCCGGCCGGCGGTCGAGCATGCGGATGAAGAAGATCGACACGTTCATCCACGTCCAGCGCGTGACGACGACCAGCGCGAAGAACACGAGCGCGTACCCGACGAGCTCCTCGGTGGAGTGGCCCTCGATCCCGTCGACCACGTGCGGCAGCTGCAGGCCGATCAGCACGAACAGCACCCCGTTCAGCAGGAACACGACGATCTCCCAGGTGGCGTAGCCCTGCAGGCGCATCTGCGCGGTGGCGATGCGGGGCGCCATCCAGCCGAGCGTGATCCCGGCGGTCACCGCCGCCAGAACCCCGGAGACGCCGAGCTGCTCGGCAGGGAGGTAGGCGGCGTAGCCGCTGAACAGCGAGATCGTGATCTCGGTCGGGATGTCGTCGATGCGGGCGCGGATCTGCCCGATCAGCCAGGCGACCACCAGGCCGATCGCGATGCCGCCGGCGATCCCGCCGAAGAACTCCAGGCTCGCGTGCGCGAGCGAGAACGTCCCGCCGATCGCGGCCGCCACGCCGGCCCGGTAGATGACGAGCGCCGTGCCGTCGTTCAGCAGGCTCTCGCCCTCGACGACGTTGACCTGGCGCCGCGGCACGCCGAGCCGGCGCATGATCGCGGTGGCCGCGATCGGGTCGGTCGGCGCGAGGATGCCGCCGAGCGCGAACGCCGCCGCCCACGGGATGTCGAGCATCACGTGCGCGACCGCGGCCACCGCCGTGGCGGTCACCAGCACCAGGCCGACCGACAACAGCGTCAGCGGCCGCAGGTTCGCCCGCATGTCGCGCAGATCGGCGAAGAACGCGGCCTGGTAGAGCAGCGGCGGCAGGAACAGCACCAGCACCAGGTCCGGATCGAGCTCCGGGTCGGGCAGGCCGGGCAGCACGCCGAGGATCAGCCCCGCGACCACGAGCAGGATCGGGTACGGCACGTTGATCTGCCTGGACACGACGCTCAGCCCGGGGAGGACCACGAGCAGCACCAGGATCAGTAGCTCGCTCTCGTGCATGCGCCTATCTAAGCGCCGCCGGACCGTCGCTACAGTTGCGCCCGACTTCGACCCGCCAGGAGTGGACTGACCCAATGCCCAAGACCGTGATCCTCGGCACCGCGCGCACCCCGTTCGGCAAGCTCGGCGGCGCCCTCTCGACGCTCGACGCGACCGACCTCGGCGGCCACGCGATCGCCGCCGCACTCGAGCGGTCCGAGGTAGCGCCCGAGCAGGTGCAGCACGTCGTCTTCGGCCAGGTGCTCCAGGCCGGCCAGGGCCAGGTGCCGTCCCGCCAGGCGCAGATCAAGGGCGGGATCCCCAAGGAGGTCTCCTCCGAGACCGTCAACAAGGTCTGCGCGTCGGGCCTGCGCTCGGCCGGGATGATCGACCAGGCCGTGCGGGCCGGCGACCTCGAGGTCGGCGTCGCCGGCGGCATGGAGTCGATGTCGAAGGCGCCCTACATGCTCAAGGACGCCCGCTTCGGCTACCGCATGGGCGACGGCAAGTTCCTCGACGTGATGATCAACGACGGGCTGACGAACCCGTTCACCGGCAAGCACATGGCCCACGAGGCCAGCGAGGTCGCCGAGGAGCTCGAGATGACGCGCCCGGACCTCGACAAGTTCGCGCTGCGATCGCACGAGCTCGCGATCGAGGCGACCGACAACGGCAACCTGCCGGAGGAGATCGCGCCGGTCACCATCAGCTCGAAGAAGGGCGACACCGTGGTCGAGGTCGACGAGGCACCGCGCCGCGACACCTCGCTCGAGGGGCTCTCGAAGCTCAAGCCGATCTTCGTCAAGGACGGCACGCACACCGCCGGCAACGCGCCGGGCGTGAACGACGGCGCGGGCGCGATGGTGCTCGCCAGCGACGAGTGGGCGGAGAAGAACGGCCGCAAGCCGCTGGCCACGATCGTCGCGCAGGCGGCGGTGGCCGACGACTTCCCGTACCTCGCGCGCACGCCCGCCAACGCCACGAAGGCCGCGCTCGAGAAGGCCGGCCTGTCCGTGGACGACATCGACCTGTTCGAGATCAACGAGGCGTTCGCCTCGGTCGCGCTCAACTCGATGCGCATGCTCGGCATCGACGAGGGCAAGGTCAACGTCAACGGCGGGGCGATCGCGCTCGGCCACCCGATCGGCGCCTCGGGCGCGCGCATCCTGGGCTCGCTCATCCACGAGCTGCGCCGCCGCGGCGGCGGGCTCGGCGTGGCGGCGATCTGCTCGGGCGGCGGCCAGGGCGACGCCGTCATCCTCGAAGTGCCGGCCGCGTAGGCGCGCTCCACAAAAGGCACGAAGCCCGGACCATTCGGGTTTTGGCGCGATAGAGCCCCGGGAACAAGGCCCCCAAGTGCGGGGGCCGGTCCCTCGACCCCTGCAACCGTGAGTTCAACACGGGGAGGTTGAGATGGCTGACTCGACGCGCGACTACGCGGCGAACGTGCCGCGGCGTCGCTTCGAGCGGGAGGAGCCGGCAGTCGACTGGATCGCTGCCGAGAGCTCTCCCGAGTTCCGCGAGCTGATCGCTCGCAAGCGCCGGTTCGTCGTGCCGGCGACCGTGTTCTTCCTGGCCTGGTACCTCGGATTCGTGGCCCTCGCCGGCTACGCGCCCGACTTCATGGGCCAGTCGATCTACGAGGGCTTCACCGTGGGCTACGCGCTTGCCCTGTCGCAGTTCGTGATGACCTGGGTCCTGGGCTGGCTGTACGTCCACCGGGCCGACGAACGAGTTCGACCCGCTGGCCCAGCGCGCGGCCGAGCGCGCGGTCGAGGTAGGCCTGGCCGGTGACGGCCGCCCGACTGACGGCGGCACCGGCGCACCGCGCACGCAGATAGAGCGCGAGGGGGTGGTCCGCCGATGACGGTCTTGGCGGCAGACATCAACACAACGGCACTGCCGATCTTCGGTCTGATCCTGGCGATCACGCTCGGGATCACCTACTGGGCATCCAAGCGCACCACCGGGACGACGTCCTTCTGGGCGGCGGACCGCGGGATCACCGGCGCGCAGAACGGCTTCGCGATCGCCGGCGACTACATGTCGGCCGCGTCGTTCCTGGGCATCGCCGGATTGATCTTCCTGTTCGGCTTCGACGGCTTCCTGTACTCCGTCGGCTTCCTGGTCGCGTTCCTGACCGTGTTGTTCCTGCTGGCTGAGCGCATGCGCAACGCCGGCAAGTTCACGATCGCCGACGTCCTGTCGTTCCGCCTCAACGAGCGTCCGGCGCGGGTCGCGGCGGCGCTCGGGACGCTGGCCGTGGTCGGCTTCTACCTGATCGCGCAGATGGTGGGTGCGGGCGTGATCATCCAGGCGCTCGTCGGCATCGACTTCTCGTTGGCCGTGATCCTGACCGGTGCGCTGCATGCTGTTGTACGTCGTGTTCGGCGGGATGCTCGCGACGACCTGGGTGCAGATCATCAAGGCGGCGCTGCTGATGACCGGCGCGATCGTGATGACGCTGTTCGTCCTCAACCGCGTCGGCTGGAACCCGATCGAGCTGTTCAACCGGGCGGCGGACAACCACCCGGAGAAGGACGGCTACCTGGCGCCCGGGCTCGAGTTCACGAACCCGATCGACACGATCTCGCTGGGCCTGGCGCTCGTGCTGGGCACCGCGGGCCTGCCGCACATCCTGATGCGGTTCTTCACGGTCCCGGACGCCAAGGCGGCGCGCAAGTCCGTGCTGTGGGCGATGGGCTTGATCGGCGCCTTCTACCTGATGACGACCGCGCTCGGTTTCGGTGCGCGGGCGATCCTCGGGCAGGGCGGCGTCGAGGCCGCGGGCAAGGGCGGCAACCTGGCCGCTCCGAACCTGGCTCAGGAGCTCGGCGGCGGCGCTGGCAGCGCCGGCGGCGACATCTTCCTGGCGTGCATCGCCGCGGTGGCCTTCGCGACGATCCTCGCCGTGGTCGCGGGTCTCGTGATCTCGGCGTCGGGCGCGGTTGCGCACGACGTCTGGTCGAACGTGCTCCGCAAGGGCCGGAGCACGGACCGCGAGGAGGTCTGGGTCGGACGGCTGGCGGCACTCGGCATCGGCGCGATCGCGATCGCCATCGCGCTGATCGGCGGTGCGGGCCTGAACGTCGCATTCATGGTCGGCCTCGCGTTCGCGGTGGCCGCCAGCGCCACGTTCCCCGCGCTCCTGCTGGCACTCACGTGGCGGCGGTTCAACACGACCGGCGCCGTGACGGGTGTGCTGTTCGGCGTGATCAGCGCGATCGGGCTGATCATCCTCTCCCCGACCGTGTGGCCGGGACCCGACTCCGAGGGGTCGCCGTTCGGCCTCGCGAACCCGGGAATCATCTCGATCCCGCTGGGATTCATCGGGTGCTGGCTCGGCACGATGCTCACGCGTGAGGAGGTCGCGGAGCGCACGTTCGACGAGCTCTACGTGCGGGCGGAGACCGGACTGGGCGCGGAGAAGGCGCGTCCCGCGCCGGCGCGTCGCCCGCGCGCGGCGGCCGGCATGGCCGTACTGCCCAAGTAACGGGAAGGCGGCGGCGCATACGCTTTGCGCGTGCCTCGCGCCGCCGCCTTCTTCGATCTGGACAAGACCCTCATCGAGGGGTCGTCCGCGATCGACTTCGCCCGCGCGTCCTTCAAGCGGGGGCTGATGAGCCGTCGTCAGCTGGCGAAGGACCTGTGGGCGAACCTCCGGTTCCGGCTGAACGGGTCGACGGACCTGAGCACGGACCTGCTCCGGGCGCGCGTGCTGGACGCGATCGCCGGGACCCGGGTCGTCGACCTGATGCGGCTCGGCCCGGACGTCTTCGCGACGCTGCTGCCGCGCGTCTACCCGGAGATGCTGAACGAGGCCTGGGACCACCAGGACGCCGGCCGCCCGATCTACATCGTCACTGCCGCATCGCAGGAGATGGCCGAGGCGCTCGCGAACGTGCTCGGCTTCGACGGCGGAATCGGCACGCGGTCCGAGATCAAGGACGGCGTCTACACCGGCCGCCCCGAGGGGCCCCTGACCTACAGGGAGGGGAAGCCCGTTGCCATGAAGGAGGTGGCCGAGCGCGAGGGCATCGACCTGTCCGAGTCGTACGCCTACTCGGACTCGGAGTCCGACCTGCCGATGCTGCACTGCGTGGGCCACCCGGTCGCCGTCAACCCGGATGCCGAGCTCGAGCGCGTGGCCCGCGCGGAGGGCTGGCGGATCATCCGGTTCGACAAGCTCGGCCGCCGCATCAAGATCGTGGGCGGCGTGGCCGGCCTCGCGGCGGGCGCCTCGGCGGTGGGGTGGGGGAGCGCCCGGCTCCAGCAGCGCGGATCGCGCGGTGCCCGCTTCCGTCGCCGCCTGCCGCGCTGAGGCGCGCCTCCGCGCCAGCCTTCCGCCAGCCTCCGCACAAACAAGCGCTTAATACAACGCTAATTACGCCGAAGCCTTGACAAATGGCTCGGCGCTTTGAGAAAGTCGCCTGCGAGGGATGGAGCGCACGACCGCAGGAGGACTGCAGTCGCTCCGCGACGCCAACCGACGCCTGGTGATCCAGGCGCTCAGCGGTCGCGGGGTGGCCAGCCGGGCCGAGATCGCCCGGATCACCGGGCTGTCGCGCTCGACCGTCTCGAGCCTCGTGAGCGACCTTCAGAGATCCGGGCTGATCGTGGAGCGTGTGGACGACACGCCGCAGAGCGCGCAGGTCGGCCGCCCGCCGGTCCTGATCGCGCTGTCCCCGAGCGCGGGCGCGGCCATCGGGATCGACTTCGGTCACAGCCACATCGCGGTGGCGGTCGCCGACCTCTCGCACACCGTGCTCGCCGAGCACTGGCGGGAGATCGACGTCGACCACCTGGCCGTGGAGGGCCTCGACACCGCGGCGAGCATGGTCACCGCCGCGCTCGAGGAGGCGGGCGTCGCCCGCGAGCAGGTCGTGGGTGTGGGCATGGGCCTGCCCGGGCCGATCTCCGACGAGGCGCAGACCGTCGGCTCCACCTCGATCCTGCCCGGCTGGGTGGGCGTCAACGCCGCCGACGAGATGGCCCGCCGCCTGGGCATGGCGGTGGCCGTCGAGAACGACGCCAACCTCGGCGCGCTGGCCGAGTACGTGTGGGGCGCGGGACGCGGGGCGCCCGATGTCGCCTACATCAAGGCCTCGTCGGGTATCGGCGTGCGGCCTCGTGATCGGCGGCCGCCTGCACCGCGGCGCGGGCGGGACCGCAGGCGAGATCGGCCACACGCGGTTCCGCGAGGACGGCATCGTCTGCCGCTGCGGCAACCGCGGCTGCCTGGAGACCGTCGCCCGCACGGACGTGATCACGAGCTCCGTGCAGGCGGGCCGCGGCGGCTCGCTGACGATCGGCGACGTCATCGACCTCGCGCACGCCGGCGACCCGCCGGCGCAGCGCGTCATCGCCGACGCCGGGCGCGCGATCGGCGTCGGCGTGGCGAACATCTGCAACCTGCTCAACCCGCGACGGGTGATCGTCGGCGGCGAGCTCAGCGCGGCGGGCGACGTCCTGCTCGGCCCGCTGAGGGACTCGCTCGGCCGGTACGCGATCCCGACGGCGGCGTCCGACGTGACCGTCGTCGCGGGCGAGCTGGGCAAGCGGGCAGAGGTGATGGGAGCGCTTGCGCTCGTGCTCAACGACCCGGCACAGGGCGTGGCACACGAGCTCTCGCGCGCGACGGGAGCCCTGGCTTGACTTACGGCCGGGTGACAATCGAAAGCAACCCTGAGGAGGGGAGCAAATGACGGGCAAGAGGTATGCCCGGGTGGCCGCCGCCGCGTTTGCGGTGCTGGCGCTCGGCGGAGGAATCGCGGCCTGTGGCAGCGATGACGACGACGGTGGCGGAGGTGGAAGCGGCGGCGGTGGCGACAGCGGCAAGTCCGCGAAGATCGCCCTGCTCCTTCCCGAGACCAAGACCGCTCGCTACGAGTCGCAGGACAGGCCGAACTTCGAGCGCAAGGTCAAGGAGCTGTGCTCGAACTGCGAGATCGTCTACTCGAACGCCGACCAGGATCCGTCCAAGCAGCTGACGCAGGTGGAAGCCGCCATCACCAAGCAGGTCGACGTGATGGTCCTGGACCCGGTCGACTCGGCGTCGGCCGCTGGCATGGTCGCCAAGGCAAAGGCCCAGAACATCCCGGTCATCTCGTACGACCGGCTGATCACAGACGCGCCCGACCTCGACTACTACATCTCGTTCGACAACGTCCGGGTGGGCGAGCTGCAGGGCAAGGCCCTCGTCGACAAGTTGACGGAGGATGGAGCCAAGGGCGACATCTTCATGATCAACGGGTCGCCGACGGACAACAACGCCAAGCTCTTCAAGCAGGGCGCGCACAGCGTCATCGACAAGAGCGAGTTCAAGGTCGCGAAGGAGTACGACACGCCGGACTGGTCGCCTGACAAGGCGCAGCAGGAGGCGGACTCGGCGATCACGGCGCTCGGCAAGGACGGCTTCGTGGGCGTCTACGCCGCGAACGACGGCACCGCCGGCGGTGCGATCGCCGCGATGAAGAGCGCGGACGTGGACCCGACGAAGATCCCGACCACCGGTCAGGACGCCGAGCTGGCCGCGATCCAGCGGATCCTGGCGGGCGAGCAGTACATGACCGTCTACAAGGCGATCATCCCCGAGGCCGAGGGCGCAGCTGAGCTCGCCGTCGCCCTGGGGCGTGGCGAGGAGCCGCCGGCCAACCTGGTCAACGGCAAGACCGACAACAACAAGAAGCAGGTCCCGTCGGTCCTGCTGACTCCGGTCGCCGTCACGGCCGAGAACGTCCAGGACACGATCGTCAAGGACGGGTTCTGGAAGGTCTCGGAGATCTGCACGGGCGAGTTCAAGGCCGCCTGTGACAAGGCCGGGATCAAGTAAGCGATGAACGCGAACCGCGCCGAAGCGAGGAGGCGGAAGTGACCACAGCGCAAGCAACGGGGACCGAAGCCGGAACACGCCCGCTCCTGGAGCTGAAGGGCGTGAGCAAGAGCTTCGGCGCGGTTCGTGCCCTCACCGACGTGGACTTCGAGGTCCACGCCGGTGAGGTGGTGGCGCTTGTCGGCGACAACGGTGCCGGCAAGTCGACGCTGATCAAGGCGATCTCCGGCATCCAGCCGGGCGACAAGTACGAGGCGAAGTTCGAGGGCGAGTCCGTGCACCTGAACACGCCGCAGGACGGAACCCGGCTCGGGATCGCCACCGTCTACCAGGACCTCGCGCTCGCGGACAACCTCGACGTCGTCGAGAACCTGTACCTCGGGCGCGAGGTGGTCGGGCTCGGGATCGGGAAGAACCTGAAGCTGCTCGACGAGGTCGCGATGGAGAAACGCACACGCGAGCTCCTCGACGAGCTGAAGGTCAGGACGCTCAGGAGCGTGCGCAGCGACGTCGGGGCGCTGTCCGGCGGGCAGCGCCAGTCGGTCGCCATCGCACGGTCGCTGCTGGGCGACCCGAAGCTCGTGATGCTCGACGAGCCGACGGCCGCGCTCGGCGTGGCTCAGACCGCGGAGGTCATAGCGCTCGTGAAGCGTCTGCGTGATCGCGGCCTCGGGGTCGTGGTGATCAGCCACAACCTGAACGACGTCTTCGAGATGGCCGACAGGGTCATCGTGCTGTACCTCGGGCGTCGCACGGCGACGTTCGACAGGGCGACCTCCACCCCCGAGCAGGTGGTCGCCGCGATCACCGGCGCAAGCGGCAACGGCGCCGGAAAGAGCGCCGAGCAAGGGAAGGAGGGGCGATGAGCGAGATCAAGGCCCCTGGGGAGCCCGCGGCGGAGCCGGCCGGTCCGGCGACGGTCGCGGGTGGCGAGGAGCTCGAGCGCCACGGCATCTTCCGGAACCCTCTGAAGGCCCTCCGGGAGGGCGAGCTCGGCGAGGTGCGGGTCCTGATCGCGCTCGCGCTGATCTGGATCTTCTTCCAGCTGCGGGTTGAGGACGGGATCTTCCTGACGTCGGAGAACCTGACGAACCTGTCGCTTCAGATTGCCGCCGTGGGCACGGTTTCGATCGGCGTCACGCTGGTTCTGTTCCTCGGCGAGATCGATCTGTCCGTCGGGTCGGTCGCCGGCCTGGCCGCGGCGATCTGCGGAGTGCTGTCGGTGAAGAACGGGTGGGACCCGAAGCTCGCGATCGCTGCCGCGATCGCCGCCGGCACAGCGATCGGGTTGTTCCAGGGCTTCATGGTCACCTTCTTCGGCATCCCGTCGTTCGTGGTGACCCTGGCCGGGCTGATCGCGTGGCAGGGAGCCCAGCTGAAGGTCCTGGGCGCGACCGGGTCGGTGAACCTGCCGATCCCCGGCACGATCACCGACATCGCCTTCACGTTCTACTCGGACACGGTCGGGACCATCCTCGCGTTCATCGCTATCGCCACCGTGTGGGGCACTGGGCTGAACAAGCGGCGCAAGCGCTCGGCCGCGGGGCTCGATCCGGGGGACATCAGGCTGTTCGTGCTCAAGGCGGGGGCCGTAACGCTCGCGATCCTGTGGGCTGTGTTCGGCGTGTTCAACGCCGACCGGGGCATTCCGCTGGCACCACTGGTCTTCCTCGCGCTCGTGATCATCTTCGCGTTCCTCACGACCCGGACGCGCTTCGGGCGGCTGGTCTACGCGGTGGGCGGCAACGAGGAGGCCGCCCGGCGTGCCGGCATCAAGACCAAGCGCGTACAGGTCGCGGT
This sequence comes from uncultured Actinomycetes bacterium, assembly GCA_963724205.1. GTDB lineage: Bacteria > Actinomycetota > Thermoleophilia > Solirubrobacterales > Thermoleophilaceae > CAVRTK01. The sequence goes on from CAVRTK010000001.1 coordinate 1,568,934, forward strand.
GTTCATGCTCGCGTCCACCATGGCCGCCACCGGCGGCGTCCTGCTCGCCTCCCGCCTGCAGGCGGTCGGCCAGTCCACGGCGGCCGGCGACTTCCTGCTGCTCGCGATCGCGGGCCCGGTCGTCGCGGGCGTGAGCCTGTTCGGCGGCCGCGGCACGATCTGGGCCGCGCTGTTGGGCGCACTCGTGATGGGCTCGATCTCGAACGGCATGGACCTGCTCGAGCTCGAGTCGCCGACGAAGTTCATCATCACCGGAGGCGTGCTGCTGGCCGCGGTGGTGCTTGATGCGGCGACGAGTAGGAGGAGCGGTGCGACAGACGAGGTGATCGGTTGGCGGCAGCGGCGTTGCAGCCAACGCCGACCCAACTGCCCGACCTAAACTCAGCGCATGACCACCACGCCGCGCGAGATGACCGACGCCGAGCGCTGGTTCCGCGAGCGCTACTCGCAGAACCCGGAGCGCGACGCGCTCTTCACGACGATCAGCGGCGAGGAGGTCGACCCCGCTCTACACAGCCGACGACCTGCCCGACAGCGCCGCGATCGGGCTCCCGGGCGAGTATCCCTACACGCGCGGGGTCTACCCGTCGATGTACCGCGGCCGGCTCTGGACGATGCGGCAGTTCGCGGGCTTCGGCACGGCCGAGGAGACCAACGAGCGCTTCCGCTACCTGCTCGACCACGGGCAGACCGGTCTGTCCACGGCGTTCGACATGCCGTCGCTGATGGGCCACGACTCCGACCACGCGCGCTCGCTCGGCGAGGTCGGCCGCGAGGGCGTGGCCATCGACACGCTCGACGACATGGAGACGCTCTTCCAGGGCATCGACATGGGCGAGGTCTCGACGTCGATGACGATCAACGCGCCCGCGGCGATCATGCTCGCGTTCTACGTCGTCGCGGCCGAGCGCAAGGACACGCCGCCCGAGCAGCTCGCCGGCACGATCCAGACCGACATCCTCAAGGAGTACATCGCCCAGAAGGAGTGGTGCTTCCCGGTCGACCCGGCCATGCGCCTGGTCACCGACATGATCGAGTGGTGCTCGAAGACGATGCCGCGCTGGCACCCGGTGTCGATCTCCGGCTACCACATCCGCGAGGCGGGGTCGACCGCGCAGCAGGAGCTCGCGTTCACGCTCAAGGACGGCTTCACCTACGTCGAGCAGGCGATGGAGCGCGGCATCCCGGTGGACGACTTCGCGCCCCGGCTGTCGTTCTTCTTCAACGCGCACATCGACTTCTTCGAGGAGATCGCCAAGTACCGCGCGGCTCGCCGCATCTGGGCCCGCGAGCTGCGCGACACCTACGGCGCGAAGGACGAGCGCTCGATGCTGATGCGCTTCCACACGCAGACCGCCGGCGTGTCGCTGACGGCGCAGCAGCCGCTCAACAACATCGTGCGCACGGCGATCGAGGCGCTCGCCGGGGTGCTCGGCGGAACCCAGTCGCTGCACACGAACTCGTTCGACGAGGCGCTCGCGCTGCCGACCGAGGAGGCCGTCCGCGTGGCGCTGCGCACGCAGCAGATCATCGCCCACGAGACCGGCGTGACCAGCTCGATCGATCCGCTCGGCGGCTCCTACATGGTCGAGGCGATGACCGACCGCATGGAGGAGGCGGCCTACGGCTATTTCGCCAAGATCGACGAGCTCGGCGGCATGGTCGAGGCGATCAAGCAGAACTACCCGCAGCGGGAGATCGCCGACGCGTCGTTCCAGTACCAGTGCGAGGTCGACGACGGCAAGCGGATCATCGTCGGCGTCAACGAGTTCCGCAACGAGCACGAGGACATCGAGATCCTGAAGATCGACCCGGGGCTCGAGCGCAAGCAGATCGACCGGCTCGCCGCGGTGCGTGCGCGCCGCGACTCCGCAACAGTGGAGGCGTCGCTGGGTTCTCTCAAGGAGGCGGCGTCGCGAGGCGACAACCTCATGGAGCCGCTGCTCGAGTGCGCGCGCGCCCACGCGAGCGAGGGCGAGATCATCGAGTCGCTCCAATCCGTCTTCGGTACGTATACCGAGACACCAGTCTTCTAGAAGTCGCTACCCCTGAGAGGCCCCCATGCGGAAGTCGATCGTCCTACTCGCAGCCCTGCCGGCACTGTCGCTCCTCGGGGCGAACGCCACCGCCGACGACGCCCCGGTGCGCGCCGCCGCCACGAAGACCGTCGAGGTGCGCGACAACTTCTTCTCCAAGGCGGGCAGCGACTCCAACCTGAAGTCGCTGAGGATCAGAAAAGACACGATCATCAAGTGGGTCTGGGGCGAGGACGGCCAGGGCACCGAGGTCGAGCACAACGTGACCTGCATCAAGGGCAACAAGTGCCGGACCGAGGACGTGCACGATGCGCGCGCCCTACCGCAAGCGGATCACCAAGACGACCGTCGTCGTGTGCACGATCCACCCGACGACGATGAAGACCAAGTTCACCGTCGTCAATCCCTGAGCCGGTCCGGCACGGCGCGGCGGCCACTAGACTGCCGCGCCTGATGACGAACGGAACGCAGGAGCAGAGCGGCGCGAGCGAGGCCGCGCAGGAGGCCGTGCCCGACGAGGCGATCCAGCCGGGCAAGGTCGAGGGGCGCGGGAAGATCCGCGTGGTCGTGGCCAAGCCGGGCCTGGACGGCCACGACCGGGGAGCGAAGATCATCGCCCGCGCGCTGCGCGACGCGGGCATGGAGGTGATCTACACCGGGCTACACCAGACGCCGGAGCAGATCGCGGAGACGGTCATCCAGGAAGACGCCGACGCCGTCGGCCTCTCGATCCTCTCGGGCGCTCATATGACGCTCGTCCCGAAGGTCGTCGAGCTGCTGCGCGACCAGGGGGCGGACGACGTCGTCGTCACCGTCGGCGGCACCATTCCGGCCGACGACATCCCGGAGCTGAAGGAGCTCGGCGTGGCCGAGGTCTTCACCCCCGGCAGCCCGACCTCCGACATCGTCGACTTCATCAAGGGCTGCGTAACGCCCTGACCGGCGCAGGACCCGCGCAAGCGCCGTGACGGAGCGCGGATCGAACTGGGTGCCGGAGTGGATGCGCAGCTCGGCGAGCGCCTCGTACGCGGTCATGCGGTCGCGGTAGGGGCGCTCGGCGACCATCGCGTCGAACGCGTCCGCGGCCAGGATCACGCGGGCCTCGATCGGGATCGCGGCGCCCGCGAGCCCATCCGGGTACCCGGTCCCGTCGATGCGCTCGTGGTGATGACGGACCACGCCGGCCTCGGCATCCATGCCGAGGCTGCGCAGCAGACGCTCGCCTGCGGCGGCGTGGTCCTGGACCAACCTGTACTCGGGGGGAGACAGAGGCCCAGGCTTTCGAAGGAGTGAGGGAGCGACGGCGAGCTTGCCGACGTCGTGGACGAGCGCCGCGCGGGCCAGCACGACCAGGCGCTCGGTGGGCAGGTCCAGCCTCCGCCCGGTGGCCACGGCCAGCACGGCGACCCGGTGGCAGTGAGCCTCCGTGGCGGGGTCGTGAGCGGCCAATCGGGCCGACAGCAGGGGAATCAACGCGACCGGGGGAGCCGCCCGGTAGTCCGGAAAGAGCGAGTCGAGAGTCATGCCCCTTCTGTCCCGGCCGGGCACGGAAGGTTGGATACACCGGGTTTATTGGCGCACAGGCCTAAACCATTCCCGACCGGTGGAGAGATACTGCATATGAGGGAGGGAGTTCGTGGAACTCGCACAGCTCGTACCCAGCCCGGCCCGGACCGCTGCGAGCTTCTCGTCCAGAGACGACGCGGAGCTGGTTTCAGCGATCGTCCGCGGCAGCGACGCGGCGTTCGAGGCGCTGTACGACCGCCACTGCCCGGGGATGCTGGGGCTCGCCCGGCAGATGCTCAACTCACCGTCGGAGGCGGAGGACGCAGTGCAGGGGTCGTTCATGTCCGCCTACCGCCAGATGCGGGACGGGGTGACGCCGGCCTACCCGCGCGCCTGGCTGTACGCGATCGTCCGCAACCGCTGCCTGACCGTCCTGCGCGACCGGCGCGAGGTGCCCGGCGAGGTCGCCGAACCCTCCACCGCCGGGCTCGCCGAGGAGGTCGAGCGGCGCTCGGACCTGCGCGAGTTGCTGCGCTCGATGCACGGCCTGCCCGAGGACCAGCGCACCGCGCTCGCCCTGTTCGAGCTCGGCGGCCTGTCCCAGGCGGAGATCGCCCAGGCGATGGACTGCGAGCCCGACCGGGTCAAGGCACTGGTCTATCAAGCGCGCACCAACCTGCTGCACGCGCGGGCGGCCCGCGACCAGTCGTGCCAGACGGTTCGGACGCAGCTCGCGACGCTGCGCGGCGGCCGCCTGAACTCGCGCGAGCTGCGCGCGCACGTGCGCGGCTGCGAGGGCTGCGCGGAGTACGCGCTGGCCGTGCGCGAGCAGCGCCGGCGCCTCGCGATCGTGCTGCCGGTCATCCCCCTTGTCGCGCTCAAGGCCCCGCTGGCGGGAGGCGGGGCCGGAGCCGGTGCCGTCGGCGTGTCGGCCATCCGCAAGCTCTGGTGGGCGCGTCCGCGCCCGTCGGTGGCGATGGCGGCAGCCGCCGGCACTGGTCTGGTCGCCGCCGGAGTGGCGGCGGCGGTCGTCGCTTCGGGCGGCGACGACCCGCAACGGCGCAAGCCGCCCGCGCGCCCGGCCGCGGTGGCCCCGGCGGCGGCAGCCTCCCGGCCCGCCGCCGCGGCACCCGCGGCCAGGCCGGCGACCCCGGCCCGGCGCGCGGCGAAGAAGCGCAAGCGCCATCGCGCGGCGGCGCCGAAGCCTGCCCCGGCTTCGGCGCCGCAGCCCGCTCAGGCTGCCCCCGTGAAAGCCCCGGCGACGACCGAAGCCGCGCCGGCGGCCCCGCCTGCGGCGGTGCGATCGACGCCGCCCGCGCAGCCCCAGGCCCAGACCGAGCCGCCCGGCCAGAACTTCGACCTCCCCGACCCCGGCCCGCCGCCCGGATCGGGGCAGCTGCCCGACGCGGGGCAGACGCCGGCATCGCAGCCCGAGGCGCCGGCCTTGCCCTGACCCGGCGCCGCCGTCAGCGCCGCCGCGCCGGTGACACGCGCACCCCGTGCGCGAGCGCCTTCAGCACGTCATTCATCACCGGCGAGCGGGCGTTGTGGAAGCGGAAGTTGTACTGGGCGAAACCGGCCACCCCCTTGCGCGAGCGCGACTGCACGTAGCCGCGCCGCCACCGGCGTACCGCGGGCCGCGAGCGCCGGCCCACGTTGCCGCCCAGGCCGTTGCCCATGCGGTAGCCCGGCGTCATCCCGGCCACGTACTTGCGGGCCAGCGAACGGCGCGCGCCGCCCGCGTGCCACAGCCGCGCCTGGCCCCGGGACTGGCGCCTCGCCGCCCGCCGCGCCGGGCCGCTGAACTTGGGGTACTCCTCGCCGACCAGGTAGATCGTCGCGCGATCGAGCTGGCGCCAGAACACGGCCAGGTCGCCACGCGCCCGTCGCCCGGCCAGCTTGAGCGCCGGCTGGGTGATCCACACGATGCCGGGCAGGTGAGTGTCACCGAGCTGTGGCCGGCCCTCGCTGATCCCGCGCAGCACGCCGCGGATGAACACGCGCTGCCGGGCGCCGCTGCGTCCCGCGACCTCGTGGGGGATCTCGTCGAGTTGCCAGGTCACGATCCGCTTGTTGCGGGCCCGCTTGCCCCGGATCCGGTCGCGCATCCGGCGGCCTAGCTCGAGGCCCCAGAGGTAGCGCGCTCCGCCGCCCATCCTCATGAGCCGCTTGGGGCGCGGTACGCGGCCGCGGCGCGTCCAGCGCGACTTGCCCAGTAGGCGCCGCTGTGAGGCCGGGATCCGGCGCGACCGGTAGAAGGTCGACTTGGCCATCAGCGGGAAGATCGGCGCCTGCCGCCCGCCGCGGATCTTGGCCTTCTTGCGACCCTTCGGCGGCTTTGCCTCGCTGGGCTTGCCCGAGCCTGTGTAGTTGCCGTAGTAGATCGGCGTGCTCGCGGGCAACCCGGACCGCTCGATCGCCCGCACCAGCCGCGGCAGGTGGCGACCCTTCCAGTAGGACAGGATCACCACCGGCGGGCGCTCGTCGGGGCACGGCGCCGACCGGCACGACGGCGCGGCGGAGGCGGACGGGAGCGTCCCGGCCAGGGCCAGTACGCAGACGATCAGGGCGCCCAGGAGGCGCCGGGGAGCGGGCGGCGAGTCCAACACTCCGACACTAATGGCGCACGCGGAACGCGCAAGGGGTCCAAGTGTCGGGTTTCCCCCACGGAACGCGCGCGCGGGTCGCGCGACCATGTCCACATGACCCCGTGGACCCCCCAGATGACGCCGGTCGCCGCCGGCAACCCTGAGGACGAGACCACTCAGGGCGGCTGGCTGACCGCGTGATCAGCACCGCCATCTGAACCGTCTCCGACTTCTGCCGCGTACACTTCGCGGCGCGATTGACTCGTCAGTCAATGGCTTGTGACGGCTGGATACAATCCCCGGCCGCTCAGGCGAGAAGAAGGAGAACCCTTGAAGATTTGCGTCCTGGTGAAAGAGGTCCCGGACGCCGCCGTCGAGAAGCGCATGGACCCAGGTACCAAGCGCCTCGACCGCTCCGGCGAGAAGAACCTCAATCCCTTTGACACACACGCCATCGAGGCCGCCATGCAGGTGAAGGAAGGCGGCGCGGTGGAGGTCGAGGAGATCGTCGCGGTGACGATGGGCCCCGAGTCCGCCGTGCGCGCGCTGCACAAGGCGGTGTCGCTCGGCGCCGACCGATCGGTCCACCTGACCGACGGCGCCCTCGAGAACTCGGACGTGGTCGCCACCGGCTACGCCCTCGCCCAGGTGCTCAAGACCGAGAGCCCCGACCTGGTGCTGCTCGGCCAGCAGTCGGACGACGGCGAGTGCTACACGATCGGCGCGGTCGTGGCGGACTACCTCCAGATGCCGTCGCTCACCCAGGTCATCAAGATGGACGTGGACGGCGGCAAGCTCCGCTGTGAGCGTCAGGCCGAGTACGGCTACGACACCGTCAACGTCGAGCTTCCGGCCGTCATCTCCGTCGGCGACGCGATCAACGAGCCGCGCTACCCGTCGCTCAAGGCGATCATGGGCGCGAAGAAGAAGCAGCTCGACACGAAGTCGACGGGCGACGTCGAGATCGACACCAGCCGGGTCGGCAGCGACGGCTCGCGCACCCAGGTGCTCGCGATCAACCCGCCGCCGGAGAAGCAGGCCGGCGAGATCATCGAGGACGAGGACACCGACGAGACCGTGCAGCGGATCGTCTCCTGGCTCGAGGAAAGGAAGCTGCTGGCATGAGTGGGATCCTCACCTACGTCCTCCACTACGGGGGCGAGTTCAACAAGAACTCGCTCGGCGCCGTCTCGGAGGCCTCGAAGCTGGCCGGCGAGATCGGCGGCGAGTCCGCCGCGCTCGTGCTCGGCGGCGACGACCTGAGCGACGACCTGGTCAAGACGCTCGGCAACTACGGCGCGTCGAAGGTCTACCGCGTGAAGGGCCCCGAGGGGCTCGCTCAGCCGGTCGCCGACGCGCTCGCGAAGGTCGCCGAGGAGAAGGGCTACGACTACGTGCTGTTCGGCGGCGGCCTGCTGGGCTTCGAGGCCGGCGCCGCGGTCGCCGCGCGCCTGAACGGCGGTGTGACGATGGAGGTCACGACCGTCAAGGCACAGGACGGCAAGCTCGTGGCCGAGCGCCCGATCCTCCAGGACTCGGCCATCGTCGACGTCGCCTACGAGGGCGGCACCGGCGTGATCATCGGCCGCCTGAACGCGTTCGAGATCGCCGAGTCCGGCGGTGGCGACGCGGAGATCGAGGACGTCGAGATCGACTTCTCGGACTGGTCGACCAAGGCATCGATGGAGCAGCGCGGCGAGCAGCGTGGCGCCGACGTGAACATCGAGGACGCCGAGATCCTCGTGGCCGGCGGCCGCGGACTCGGCAAGCCGGAGGGCTTCGAGCTGTGCGAGCAGCTCGCCGACGCCCTCGGCGGCGCCGTCGCGGCGACCCGCGCGGTCGTCGACGCCGGCTGGTACCCGTACGCCGCCCAGATCGGTCAGACCGGCAAGACGGTCGCGCCGAAGCTGTACCTGGCGGCCGGCATCTCGGGCGCCATCCAGCACAAGGTCGGCATGCAGTCGTCGGAGAACATCGTCGCGATCAACAAGGACCAGAACGCGCCGATCTTCGAGTTCTCCGACCTCGGCATCGTCGGCGACCTGAACAAGATCCTGCCCAAGCTGACCGAGGCAGTGAAGGCGAAGAAGGGCGGCTGATCCAGGCATGTCAGTAGCACCGATCGATTTCCCGCCGCCCGTCCAGCCGGAGAAGGAGTTCGTCGGCCCGCCGGAGGACGCCGAGGACGAGCGCATCGAAGTCGGCGTGGCGATCGTGGGCGGCGGTCCCGCGGGCCTGGCCTGCGCGGTGCGGCTGATGCAGCTGCTGGAGGACGACGAGGCCCTCACCGAGTCGCTCGGCGAGGTGCCCGTCGCCCTCATCGAGAAGGGCAAGAACACCGGGTCGCACCTGCTGTCGGGGGCGATGATGCACCCGTCCGCGATGGAGCGGCTGTTCCCCGACCTGGACGAGTCGGACTGGCCGACGTTCGGCACGGTCGAGAAGGACGACGTGCGCTTCCTGACCAAGCGCCGCGCGATCCCGCTCAAGCCGACGCCGCCGCCGTTCCGCAACCACGGCAACCACGTGACCTCGATCGCGCAGCTCGGCCGGTTCCTGGGCGGCAAGGCCGAGGAGGCGGGCGTCTACATCCTCCCGGAGACGAGCGGCTACAAGCTGCTGGTCGACGATTCGGACAAGGTCATCGGCGTCCGCACCGGCGACAAGGGCCGCGGCCGCGACGGCGAGCCGCTCGGCAACTTCGAGCCGGGCTCCGACGTCATCGCCAAGGCCACGGTGCTGGCCGAGGGCACGCAGGGCCACCTGGCCGGCGCCGCGATCAAGCACTTCGACCTCGGCTCGGGCGACCCGCAGCAGTGGGAGCTCGGCGTCAAGGAGGTCTGGGAGGTCGAGCAGCCGCTCGATCGCGTGATCCACTCGCTGGGCTGGCCGCTCCGCTGGGGCGCCAAGTACCGCGAGGCGGGCGGCTCGTTCATCTACCCGATGGGCGAGGACAAGGTCTCCATGGGCTTCGTCGTCGGCCTGGACTACGCCGACGCGACCCTGTCGGTCCACGACGTGTTCCAGCAGTTCAAGACCCACCCGATGGTCCGCAAGATCCTCGAGGGCGGCAAGCGCGTCGCCTGGGGCGCGAAGACGATCCCGTCGGGCGGCTACTGGGCGATGCCCAAGCAGCTGTGGGCGCCGGGCCTGATGCTCTGCGGCGACTCGGCCGGACTCGTCAACATCCCGAAGCTGAAGGGCGTCCACCTGGCGATGCACTCCGGCATGTACGCGGCCGAGGCGATCTACCAGCGCCTGAAGTCGGGCGGCGACACGGCGGACCTGTCCAACTACCAGCAGGCCATCGAGGGGTCGCAGATCGAGAAGGACCTGTACCGCTCGCGCAACATGCGCCAGGCGCTGTCACGGGGCCTGCTCGTCGGCGGCGCGATGGCCAACGTCATGGAGATCTCGGGCGGTCGCCTGCTCGGCGGTCGTCACCACACCCACGACGACGCCGCGGTCGACGTGTTCATCGGCAACCGGCAGAAGAAGTATCCGAAGCCGGACGGCAAGTACACGTTCGACAAGCTCGGGTCGGTCTTCACCACCGGCAACGCCACCCGTGACGACGCGCCGAACCACATCCGGATCCAGAAGAACGTCCCGGCCGAGGTCGCGATCATGTGGGACTACATGTGTCCCGCGCAGGTCTACTCGGTGCCGGACGAGATCAAGGAGCAGCTCGAGAAGGGCAACGGGAGTCGTTGACGACCTCAAGGGTCAAGTCGTTGACCTCGAGATAACGCCCTCGAACTGCGTGCAGTGTGGGGCGATTACGGCCAAGGGTGGCCGGCTGACTCCGCCTGAGGGTGGGGATGGGCCGAACTATCAGCAGACGTAGAGGCTGAGTTGGCAGTTGCGCAGATTGGCAGTGGGCGATAGTGGGCAGTTGGCAGTTGGCAGTGAGGCAGCTGACCGCTCCTGCCAATCTGCCAATCTGCCAACCCTCTGCCCACCTGCCAACTGCCCACCTGCCAACTGCCTGAAGTAGCCTGCCCGCCCATCCGCGCGCCCCGCTTCGGACATACCCGCGCCTCAGTCGTCGGCGCCGGCTCCTTCGGCACCGCGGTCGCCGTTCTGCTCGAGCGCGCCGACATGCGCGTCACGCTGCTCACCCGGACGGAGGAGCAGGCCAGGGCCATGCGCGAGAAGCGCGAGAACGAGAAGTACCTGGACGGCGTCGCGCTGCCCGAGCGGCTGCGGATCGAGGTGCTGGGCAGCGACGAGCACCACTTCGACCGCGCCGACCTGATCTTCGTCGCGGTGCCGTCGGCGGGGCTGTCCGAGCGCGCTCGACCAGCTGCGCACCAGGGCATCTCGCCGCGCGCGGGGATCGTGTCGCTGGCCAAGGGCCTGCTACCCCCGGACGGCACGCCGCCGACCGTGGCGCTCGAGCGCGCGTTCGGCATCGAGCGGGTCGCCTGCGTCGGCGGTCCCGCGCACGCGAAGGAGATGGTGGAGAGCGGCGCCGGCCTGGTCTGCGCGTCGCACTCGAAGTCGCTGGCCGCGTCGGGTCGCCGACCTGTTCCACAAGGCCGGGCGTGATGTGCGAGGCCTCGGACGACCCGGTGGGGGTGGAGCTGGCGGGCTGCGCGAAGAACGCCGCCGCATTGGCCGCGGGGGCCACGGAGTCGCAGGGCCTGAACGCCGCGGGCATGGCGGCGTCCGACATCTTCACCGAGGTGCTGGCGCTGGCCGAGCGCAACGGCGCGTCCGCGCGGACCTTCGTGGGCCGCGCCGGCACGGGCGACCTGGTGGCGACCGCGCTCGCACCCCAGTCGCGCAACCGCAGCGCGGGCGAGCTCCTGGCCCAGGGCGTCCCGTCGGAGGAGATCCCCGACAAGGTGGGCCAGGCGATCGAGGCGTTCGAGACCGTCCCTCTCCTCGCGCGCGCGATCGAGCGCGCGGGCCTGAAGGCGCCGATCATCTCCGCGCTCGCCCGGCTGATCGACGGCAGCATGCCGCTGGAGGAGTGGGTGGAGCTCGTCCGCATCACGCGCCCGCAGGCGCTCGAGAAGACCGGGCGCTTCCGACTGCTGGTGGCGGCGCGTGACTGCGCGTTGGCGCCATCGGTAAGGTCGCCGCCATGCGCCGCGCCGCTCCTGGGCATCGCTCTCCTTCTGGCCGCCGCTCCGGCGGCGAGCGCCGACACCTACACGTCCGTCCGCGGGGACGAACGCCCCGGGCCCGTCGCGCTACGACCGCTCCTACGTGCTGAAGGTCGGCCCGTCGTCGGCGAAGCGGGTCCTGGTGCTGGTGCCCGGCACCTACGGCGGGCGCGGGCAACTTCCGCCTCGTGGCCCGCGACATCGTCAAGCGCGTCCCCGGCCTCCAGGTCTGGGCCTGGGACCGCCGCACCCAGGGCCTCGAGGACACGTCGGTGTTCGAGCGCGGCAACCCCGACGAGGCGTTCGCCTACTACCTGAACTTCCAGCCCGTCCGCGGCCGGACGTTCAAGCCGGTCAACGGCGCCGAGGACACCCCGTACGCGCGCGCAGTGGGGCCTGAAGACGTCGCTCGAGGACCTGCGCCGCGTGGTCCGCCAGGCGCGGCAAGGGCGGCCGCAAGGTCATCCTCGGCGGCCACTCGCTCGGCGGGTCGACCGTGATGGCGTACGCGGCCTGGGACTTCGACGGCCGCGCCGGGCTATCGCGACATCGACGGGATGGTGCTGATCGACGGCGCGCTCGACTCGAACCGGACGCGGCTGAGCGCGGCGCAGGCCCGCGAGCAGAAGAAGGCGATCGACGAGGGCGAGCCGTTCGCCGACCTGCTCGGCCTGAACCTGCCGTTGGGCCGCGGGCGTGTTCGCCGAGACGGGCGCCCTGTACGCCCGCAAGGCGCCGGACGCTCCCGCCGCCCTGGCGCGACTACCCGCTGCTGCCCGCGAAGTTCAAGCCGCCGGTGCGAGCCACCAACGAGGCCGGCTTCGGCTACGCGTTCGACGAGACGACCGTCGCCGCCGGAGCTCGGCCTGCTCCACGTGCGGGCGGGCCGGCTGGCCGACAGCGGCGATCCGCGACCGTGGCTCGACGGCGAGAACACGCCGGTACAGCGGCTGGCGCAGACGTTCGCCACCGAGCCGGCCAACGGCGTCGAGTGGTACTTCCCCCGCCGCCTGCCGCTCGACCTCGCGGCCGCGGCGGCACTGAAGCCCACGCCCGCGGCGCAGGGTCCTGGGCGTGCGCGTGCGCCACGCGCGCGACGTGAACGTGCCGATGTACGCGTTCGGCACCGACTTCACCGACGGGCGGGTCATCGACGCCGCGCGGCGGTTCGCTCGCCAGTCGAAGATCCTGCGCGCCTCGTTCGCTCAGGCCAACGGCTTCACGCATCTGGATCCGCTGACCTCGTCGGTGGGCAAGAACCACTTCCTGGACGGCGTCGTGCCGTTCCTGAAGCGGATTCGCTGAGCCGTTCAGCCTTCAAGCTCCGCCCCCTCGTTCCGATGACAGGGGCATGGGAGCAGCGCCCGCGATAGCCCCTGCGCCGGGGCAGGCTGACACGACGACGATCGAGCGCCGCGAGACGAGCGGCGTCACGTCGCGGCTGATCCTGAGCCTACGTCGAGCGCGAGCTCGGGCGCGACGGCGTCGACCGGCTGCTGGCGCTGGCCGGGCTGGCCCACGAGGAGGCGCGCCTGCGCGACGAGAACCACTGGTTCTCCTGGGAGAAGAAGATCGCGCTGCTCGAGGCCGCCGCCGAGGTCCTGGGCGACGACAACGTCGGCCGCACGATCGGGGCGGCCGGCTCTGGACTTCAACCTGGGCCAGGGCGTCAGGCTCTCGCTGCGGGCACTCGGAACGCCGCGCCTGCTCTACAAGAACATCGTCGCGCGCCTCCAGCAAGTTCACGCAGGCTCACCGCATGGAGGCGGTCGAGGTCGGGTCGCACCATGCGCGGATCCGCTGCTACGACGTCTCCGGCCGGGGCTACCACCCCGCCGACTGCGGGCTCGCACAGGGTTACCTGTCCTCGACGCCCGTCTTGTTCGGCCTGCCCCCGGCGCGCATCAGCCACCCGGTTTGCGCGCGTGACGGCGGCGACGAGTGCGTCTACGACGTCCGGTGGGAGGACGGGGCGTCGCGCACGCGCAAGGCGGTCGGGGCGGTTGCGGCCGCCGCCGCCGCGGCGGTCGGCGGCGCGCTGGCGTTCGCGCCGGGCCTGGCGCCTGAGGCCGGCGGGGTCGCGGCCGCGCTGGTCGCCCTCGCAGGCGTGCGCGAGTGGCGCTTCCGCGAACGCCGCTACAAGCTGCTCGAGCAGCGCGCCGCGCAGACGACCGAGGCCGCCCAGCGCCTGGAGGGATCGCTGCGCGACCTCGTGTCCGACCTGCGCCTGGACGAGGTGCTGGAGAAGATCACCGCCAACGCCCGGGCGGCGGTGGGCGGCAAGGAGTTCGCCCTGCTCGTCGACGAAGGCGGAGAGATCACCTGCCGCAGCTCGTCCGGCCTGTCGACGGCGACGACGCGCGCGCTCGAGGCGTGGGCCACCCGCCATGTCGACGACCTGGACGGGGCGACGGCTCATCGACGACCTGGGCGCAGACGCCGAGCTGGCCGCTCTGCCCGCCGACCCGGACCACCCGCTGCGGTCGCTGTGCGCGGCTCCGCTCGTCTTCGGCGGCGAGCGCGTCGGTGTGCTCCTCGCCCTGTCCAACGGCATCGCCGGCTTCCTGCCCAACGACGTCGCGCTGCTCGAGTCGTACGCCATGCAGGCCGCGATCGCGCTGAGCAACGCCCAGATGTTCGAGCTCCAGAGCGCGCTCGCCAGCCGCGACCCGCTCACCGAGCTGTTCAACCACCGCGAGTTCCACGAGGCCGTCGCCCGCGAGCTGGAGCGCTGCCGGCGCCACGGCGGCGGGCTGGCCGTCGTGCTGTTCGACCTCGACGGCTTCAAGGCGGTCAACGACACGCGCGGCCACGCCGCGGGCGACCGCGTCCTGAAGTCGCGTCGCGGCCGCGCTGGCGGGCTGCGCCCGGGCGAGCGACCAGGCCTACCGGATCGGCGGCGACGAGTTCGCGCTGCTCCTGCCGGACACCGAGCGGGCGCGACGCGATCACCGCCGCGGAGCGCGCGGCCGCCGCGATGACCGAGGCCGAGGAGCACATCGGCGTCTCCTACGGCATCGCCGAGTGGCCGCACGCGGGGCCGAGCAAGGACACGCTGCTCGCCTGCGCCGACATGAACCTCTACGCGATGAAGAACGCGTCGTCGTCGAACCCGGCGATCGCGGCCCGGCGACCGATCGATCCCGATCTCCGCGGCCAGCGCCGACGCCGCCCACCAGCGCCGCCGGCTGTCCGCCGCCCGCCGCCTGTCGGCCCAGCTCGCCCCGCTGCTCGACCCGGAGGCCGTGGCCCGCGCCACCGTCGAGGAGCTGAACGACTCGTTCGGCTGGTTCCTCGTGGTGATGCACAAGCTCGAGGACGGAGTGCTGCGCCCGATCGCCGCGGCCGGGGAGATGATCGACGCGATGGGCGACGCGATCTGGGCGTGGGAGCAGAGCGTCGACCGCGGCATCAACGGCCGCGCCGCGCGGACGGGCGAGCCGGTGATCGTGCCCGACACCCGCCGCGACCCCGACTTCCTGGCCCCCAACGACGACGCGGACCTGTTCGCCGCCTCGGAGCTGGCCGTGCCGATCCGCGTCGCCGGCGAGGTGTGGGGCGTCCTCAACCTGGAGGACAAGCGCACCGACGCGTTCGGCCCCGACGACCTGGTGTTCGCCGACATGCTCGCCGGCAACATCGGCGCGGCGCTCGACCGCAGCCGCCTGTTCAACGAGCTCGAGCAGACGTTCACGACCACGCTCGCGATGCTCTCGGACGCGCTCGAGCGCAAGGACGCGTACACCGCCGCGCACGCCGACGAGGTCGCCGAGCTGAGCGTCGCCGTGGCCCGCCGCCTGGGCCTCAGCGAGGAGGAGGTCCGCACCGTGAACTACGGCGGGCTGCTCCACGACGTCGGCAAGATCGGCATCCCCAGCGAGATCATCCTGAAGCCCTCGAAGCTCACCGACGAGGAGTTCGAGGTCATCAAGCAGCACACGATCATCGGCGCCGACATGCTCAGCCGGATCCCGTTCTTCGACGACGTCGTCCCGGTGGTTCGCTCGGCCCACGAGCGCTGGGACGGCAGGGGCTATCCGGACGGCCTGGCCGGCGAGGACATCCCGCTCGGCGCGCGCATCATCTGCGCCTGCGACGCCTACAACGCGATGATCACGGAGCGGCCCGTACAAGGCCGCGATGCCGCGCGGCGCGGCGGTCGCCGAGCTGGCCCGCTGCCGCGGCACCCAGTTCGACCCGCGGGTGGTCGAGGCGCTGCTCGCGGAGATCGGTGAGCAGGCGCTCCGCAGCTAGACTCGAAGCATGAAGACCGACATCCATCCGGAGTACGTCGAGAGCCACGTCCGCTGTACCTGCGGCAACGAGTTCACGACGCGCTCGACGAAGTCCGAGCTGCACGTCGAGATCTGCTCCAACTGCCACCCGTTCTACACGGGCCGCCAGAAGCTTGTCGACACCGGCGGTCGTGTCGAGCGGTTCCGCCGCCGCGCAGCCAAGCGCCGCGGCTAGCTCGCCTCTCCTGCGCGCGTCCAGTCCCATCTCCCGGGGCTGGACAGCGCAACTCTTCTGGCGCAGGATCGTTTGAGAAGACGATGCCGCGCCGCCTGGTGACATTTGCCGTGCTCGCGCTTGCCCTGATCGTGCCCGGGCAGGCGCAGGCCGCGCTCAAGCTGCCCTCGAGCAAGGTCCTGGAGTGCAAGTCCGGCGACTCCGCGCGACGACTCGCAGCGCGACATTCCAGGGCCGGATGCGCGCGATCCCCGGCACGGACCGGATGCTGATGCGCTTCACGCTGATGGCGCGCTTCGGCGACGAGAGGAAGCTCCAGGCGGTCTCGGCGCCCGAGCTGAAGGCCTGGCGGTCGGCCAAGCCCGGGATCCGGGACTTCCGCTACAAGCAGACGGTCACCGCGCTCCAGGGCGGCGGCGAGTACCGCGTGTCGGTCGACTTCCGCTGGCTCGACTCCGACGGCAACCTGCTGCGCAAGGCCCGCCGCCTGAGCGGGGCGTGCCGCCAGCAGGGCGACCTCGCGAACCTGAAGGCCGGCATCGCCTCGATGCTGCCCGGGCCCGAGGGCACGTCGGTCTACGTCGTCCCGGTCTCCAACGACGGGCAAGGTCGTCGCCCGGGACGTGGCCGTCGAGCTGTTCGTCGACGGCGCCTCGACCAACGTCGGCCACATCGACTCCATCGACCCGGGCGCAGACGCGCGAGGTGCGCTTCACCGGCCCGGCCTGCAAGCGCGGCCTGCGCACGGTCGTCGACCCGTCCGACTCGGTCAAGGAGCGGCTCGAGTCCGACAACGTCACGACCTCCCGCTGCCCGTCGCCGGCGCGCTGGTCCCTCTCAGGGCGGACCGGCGGAACCGCCGATAGCATGGACACGATGAGCGAGGCCGCCGAGAAGCAGGGTCCCGCGGCTCCGTCCGCGATCCCCGTGCGCCCGCCGGGCGACGCGCCCGATCGGCGGCCAGGCGGTTCTCGAGGGCGTGATGATGCGCGGCGTTTCGACCTGGGCGGTCGCCGTCCGCAAGCCGTCGGCCGAGCAGCTCGCCGAGCACGACGGCGAGGCCCTCGACCCCACCGAGGCCGCCCTCGGCGAGATCGAGATCACCTCCGAGCCGCTCGTCGCCTGGACCAAGCGCCACCGGCTGCTCCGGCTACCGATCATCCGCGGCGTGGTCGCCCTCGGCGAGTCGCTGAAGATCGGCTTCAAGGCGCTCGGCATCTCCGCCAACGCCCAGCTCGACGAGGAGAACGAGGACGGCGAGAAGGAGGAGATCGGCGGCGCCGCCTGGGCGGGCACGATCGCGCTGTCGCTGGCGCTCGGCATCGGCCTGTTCTTCGTGCTGCCCGGTGGGCGTGACCAGCCTGTTCAAGGACTCGCTGCCGAACTCGCTCGTGTTCGTGCTGGTCGAGAAGGCTCATCCGCATCTCGATCTTCCTCGGCTACCTGTGGCTGATCTCGCGGATGCGCGACCTGCAGCGCGTGTTCGAGTACCACGGCGCCGAGCACAAGACGATCTCCTGCTACGAGGCGGGGCTGCCGCTGACGCCGGAGAACGCCCAGGGCTTCAGCCGCCTGCACCCCCGCTGCGGGACGAGCTTCCTGCTGATCGTGATGATCGTGGCGATCGTCGTGTTCGCCCCGCTCGGCACGCCCGCCTGGTACATCCTGATCCCCTCGCGCGTGATCGGCATCCCGATCGTCGCCGGCCTGTCGTTCGAGGTCCTCAAGCTGTTCGGCAAGCACCGCGACAAGCGCTGGGCGCAGATCCTCATGTGGCCCGGGCATGCAGCTCCAGAAGCTGACGACCCGCGAGCCCGACCTGTCGCAGCTCGCCGTGGCGATCGCCGCCCTCGAGGCCGTGCTGGCCGTCGAGAACCCCGATCAGGCCTCGGCAGAGGACCGGATCGGGATGGAAGTCGTCGCCTGAGTCAGCCCGCTCGCTCGGCCAGTCCGGGGTAGCGGATGACCAGCCCGTCTCGGTCCAGCTCCAGGTCGGCGCTGAAGCTGTCGTCGCTGTAGCGGACCACGCCGGGCGCCACGTGCTCGTAGCGCTGCGCCGACTCGTGCACGGTCAGCGACGGGACGTCGACCCAGGCCATCGTGAAGTCCGCTGCGCCCGGCTCTTCGTGCAGACGGTGGCGCAGGATCGGCATCGCGTTGGTGAGGGGCGATAGCGCGAGGTCGCAGTCCAGAACGTCGTCGCCCATCTGATCGCGACGCAGGGTCAGCGCGCGCGACCAGCCCTCGCCGCGCGCGGTCACCGTGAGCGAGTTGGTGACGAACCCCTCGAGGGTCGCGTCGAGCTCGTAGTCGACCCGGTAGCCGGCACCGATCTGCGTGCCGGTCGCGCGCAGGCCGTCGCCGAATAGCTCGACGGCCGCCGACTCGGCATGCCAGTCGGGGGTGCCGCGCCACACGATCAGCCGAGTACGGACCACAGGTGCGGCACAGCGTAAGCGCGATAGGGACGCCAGTTCTCCGCCGCCTCGACGGTCGCGCCCAGCCGGTCGAGGGCGTGGCGAATGCCGAGGTCGGTCGCCGGGAACGCGTCGGGATCACGCAGCGCGCGCATCGCGACGTACTCGACGGTCCAGGGCCCGATCCCGGGCAGCGCCAGCAGCGCGCTCCGCGCCTCGGCCGGGTCGCCGCGGAGGTCGACGTCGCGCTCAGCCAGTGCGCGGGCCAGGCCGACCAGCGCACGCGCCCGCGAGCGCGGCATCGGCAAGTGTGCCGCGTCGACCTCGGCCAGTGCTTCCGCCGTCGGGAAGCTGTGCGTGATCGCTCCCTGGGGCTGCGCGAGCGGCTCGCCGTATTCCTGCGTGAGCCGCGCCGCGAGCGTGCGCGCGCCCGCCACCGACACCTGCTGCCCGAGCACCGCGCGGAAGGCGAGCTCGTGCGCATCGACCGTCCCGGGCACGCGCCGGTCCGGGGCGGCTCGCACGAGCTGCCCGATGAGCGGGTCATCGCCCAGCTGCTCCACGACCGGCCCCAGGTCGCGGTCGAGGTCGAACACGGCTCGCGAGTGGACCGTCGGTACGTCCGGGCGCAACTCCACGTACGCGCCCGTCCACGCTGCGGCGGTACGTGCCGCCGACCACCTCCTCCACACCGGGCACGGCGCGCCGCGCGAGAAAGCCGAGCATGCGCCTAGTCTTCAGCACGCGATGATCGAGAAGCTCGTTGACCAGATCGAGGCCCGCTTCAGCGAGCTGTCCGAGCAGATGTCGGATCCCGACGTCATCAACGACCGTGAGCGCTATGCGCAGGTTGGTCGCGACTACAGCGCGCTCGAGCCCGCTCACCAGCTGGCGGTCGAATACCGGCGCGCCGCTGACGACGCGGCGGGCGCCCGCGAGCTGCTCGACGACGCCGAGGACGCCGAGATGCGCGAGATGCTCCAGGTGTCCGAGGCCCGCATGGCCGAGCTCGAGGAGGAGATCCGCCTGGCCATGGTCGAGCGCGACCCGAACGACGACAAGAACGTGATCGTCGAGGTGCGGGGCGGGGCCGGGGGCGAGGAGGCCGGCCTGTTCGCGGGCGACGTCTACCGGATGCTCCTGCGCTACGCCGACCGCCTCGGGTTCAAGACCGAGACGCTGTCGGAGTCCGACGGCGACTACACGTTCGAGGTGCGCGGCGACGGCGCGTACAGCGTCTTCAAGTTCGAGGGCGGGACGCACCGCGTGCAGCGCGTGCCGAAGACCGAGTCGCAGGGCCGCATCCACACCTCCACCGCGACGGTGGCCGTGCTGCCCGAGGCCGAGGAGGTCGACGTCCAGATCGACGCGAACGACCTCCAGGTCGACGTCTACCGATCGTCCGGGCCCGGGCGGCCAGTCCGTCAACACGACGGACTCGGCGGTGCGCATCACGCACAAGCCGACCGGCCTCGTCGTCTCGATGCAGGACGAGAAGTCTCAGCTCCAGAACCGCGAGAAGGCGATGCGCGTCCTCCGCGCGCGGCTCTACGAGCAGGAGCTGGCCGCCCAGCAGGCAGCCCTCTCCGAGGAGCGCCGGACCCAGGTCGGCACCGGCGACCGCGCGTTCAAGATCCGCACGTACAACTTCCCGCAGGACCGCGTGACCGACCACCGGGTCAACCTCACGAAGGGCAACCTCGAGGGCGTGATGGCCGGCGACCTGGACGACTTCACGGCGGCGCTCGAGGCGGACGAGAAGCGCCGCAAGCTCGAGGCCGGCGCGCTCGTCGAAGGGTGATCGCCGACGCGGCCGAGCGTCTGGCGAGGGCAGGCTGCGATTCGCCTCGCCTGGACGCCGAGCTCCTGCTCGCGCACGTCCTGGGCATCGACCGCACGCGTCTGCTGACCCGGGGCGACGGCGCGCTCGATGAGGACCGGCGGGCCGCGTTCGAGGCGCTGGTGGCGCGGCGCGCCGCTCGCGAGCCGGTCGCCTACATCCTCGGCACCAAGGGCTTCCGCCACATCGACCTGCGCGTCGACCCGCGCGTGCTGATTCCCCGCCCGGACACGGAGACGCTCGTCGAGGTGGCCGTCGAGGTCGCGCCGCACGGCGCGCGGCGTGAACGACGTCGGCACGGGCAGCGGCGCGATCGCGCTCGCCCTGGCCGACGAGCGGCCCGACCTGGAGGTCAGCGCCAGCGACGCGTCGGCGGACGCGGTCGAGGTCGCCCGCCTCAACGCCGCCGCGCTCGGGCTCGAAGTTCCCGTGGTGGTCGCGACGGGACTGCCCCCGGGCGGGTACGACGTGGTCGTGGCGAACCTGCCCTACGTGCGCGAGGACGAGTGGGATGCGCTCGCTCCCGAGATCCGCGACCACGAGCCGCGCGAGGCGCTCGTCAGCGGGCAGGACGGCCTCGACGCGATCCGCGCGCTGGTCGCTCAGGCCCCCGCGGGCACGCTGCTCGTGCTCGAGCACGCGCCCGGCCAGGCGGCCGCCGTCCGCGAGCTGGTGCCCGGCTCCGAGACCAGGCGCGACCTGTCGGGCCGCGAGCGCGTCACGTTCGGGCGGGCGCGATGACTCCCGAGGACGTCGCCACCTTCGAGCGCTGCATCAGCGTGGGCGGCGTCGCGCTGTTCCCGGCCGACACGGTCTACGGGCTGGCGACCGAGCCCGACTCGCGCGAGGGGCTCGACCGCCTGTACGCGCTCAAGGGGCGGCCGCCGATGCGCCCGAGCGCGGTGATGTTCTTCCAGCGCGACCTGGCGCTCGCCGCGCTCCCCGAGCTCGGGCCGCGCACGCTCGCGGCCCTCGAGCGCCTGCTGCCCGGCCCGGTGACGCTGATCGTCCCCAACCCGGCGCACCGCTTCCCGCTCGCGTGCGGGCCGGCCCCGGACCGCCTGGGCGTCCGTGTGCCGGCGCTGACCGGCAACCTGGCGCCGCTCGCCGCCGCCCGCTGGCCCGTGCTGCAGTCGAGCGCCAACCCGTCGGGCGGGGCAGACGCGCGCCGGCTGGCCGACGTCGACGAGCGCATCCGCGTGGGCGTCGACCTACAGCTCGACGGCGGCGACCTGCCCGGCACGCCGTCGACCGTCATCGACCTCACGCGGTGGGAGTCCGATGGGGCCTACGAGATCGTCCGGCAGGGCGCGCTCAGCGCAGGGGACGTCGCAGCCCGGCTCGTCTGAGACGCGGATTGCAGGGATCGGAAGAGTTTGGACAACTTCCGGTCGCGAACCGGACAAATGTCCACTTGCTGAAGGAACCGGTGCTTTGCAGGGAATAGACATCCCACGGTGTTTCGGGACGTGGGGTATGTGCAGACCGGCCGGCGCTTCCCTGAAGCGGGCCATCTGCAGGACAGCGGTTACTCGGCTCTCGTCCTCGAGCGGCTCGTCAAGCACGTCTGCCGCGTCGCGGACGTACAGCGCGCGTGCATCTTCGTGCGCGACCGCACGGACCCGCGCACGCTGATCGCCGCCGCCGCGCACGGCGCGCCGACCGATCTCGTGGGCACGCGGCTCGGCGCCGACGAAGGCCCGCTGGGACGGGTCATGAACGGCGGTGAGCCGCTGCTGGTGCCGGACTGCGAAACGCTCGACCAGCCGGTCGTCCCCGCCTTCGCGACCGACGCGACCCGCGTGGCGTTCGCCCCGATCCGCTTCGAGGGGGCGATCCGCGGTGTCATCGCCGCGGCCGTCTGCGACGAGAACGCCCGCCTCGACGCGGCGCAGGTCGAGCTCCTGGCCGAGATGTCGGAGATGGCCGCCGCAGCGCTCGACCACGCCAGCGGGCGCGACGACGTGCGCAGCGAGGTGAGCGCGCACGTGAACGCACTGGCCGCGGCGATGGACCTGCGCGACCACACGACCGCCGCGCACTCCGAGGACGTCGTCCTGCTGGCGCGGATGGTCGGCGAGTTGCTTCAGCTCGAGGAGGCCGCGCTCGTCGAGCTCGAGTTCGCGGCCCGCCTGCACGACGTCGGGAAGATCCGCGTCCCGGACGTCGTGCTGAACAAGCCGGGCCCGCTCGATGCCGAGGAGCGCTCGATCATGCGCTGCCACTCCGCGTGGGGGGCCGAGACGCTCTCCGGCGTGCCCGGCCTCGAGGTCGTGGCCACGGTTGTCCGGTTCCACCACGAGCGCTGGGACGGGCGCGGCTACCCGGACGGCCTCGCGGGTTCCCGGATACCGCTCGCCAGCCGGATCATCGCGGTCTGCGACGCGTTCGGGGCCATGACCTGCGACCGCCCCTACCGGGCGGGAATGCCGCACGACGCGGCGGTCGCGGAGCTGCGCGCAGGGGCCGGCACCCAGTTCGATCCGGCCGTCGTCGACGCGTTCTGCGAGGCGGTCTCCGTGCAGGTCCCCGCGGCCCAGGGCTAGCTCCGGGCGCGCTGCTACGGTGGCTCGGCGCCCGCACGCGGGCCCGCCGCCGCCGTAGACCGAACGGAGCCTCGCCGTGTCCGACATCAGCCCCGACTACTTCCACAAGCACGTCGCCGAGGTCGATCCCGAGATCGCCCGCGTGATCGAGGACGAGACGAACCGGCAGGAGACGACGCTCGAGATGATCGCGTCGGAGAACTTCGTCCCGCAGGCGGTGCTCGACTGCCAGGGCTCGGTCCTGACCAACAAGTACGCCGAGGGCTACCCGGGCAAGCGCTACTACGGCGGGTGCGAGTTCGTCGACGTCGCGGAGCAGCTCGCGATCGACCGGGCCAAGGAGCTGTTCGGCGCCGAGCACGCGAACGTTCAGCCGCACGCGGGCGCGCAGGCCAACAACGCGGTCTACCACGCGTTCCTCCAGCCGGGCGACCGCATCCTCGGGATGAAGCTCGACCACGGCGGGCACCTCTCGCACGGCATGAAGCTCAACGTCTCCGGGCGCCTGTACGAGGTGCACGCGTACGGCGTGCGGGAGTCGGACTCGCGCCTGGACTACGACGCTCTGCGCGAGACCGCGCGCCAGGCCAGGCCGAAGGTCATCGTCGCGGGCTGGTCGGCCTACCCGCGCCAGCTCGACTTCGCGGCGTTCCGCGAGATCGCCGACGAGGTCGGGGCGATCCTGTTCGTCGACATGGCGCACTTCGCGGGGCTGGTCGCGGCCGGCGAGCATCCCAACCCGGTGCCGTACGCCGACGTGGTCTCGACCACGATCCACAAGACGATCGGCGGCGCGCGCGGAGGGATGATCCTCTGCAAGGAGGAGTACGCGAAGAAGATCAACTCGGCGGTGTTCCCCGGCCAGCAGGGCGGCCCGTTGATGCACGTCGTGGCCGGCAAGGCGGTCGCGCTGAAGATCGCGCAGTCCGAGGTCTTCCGCGAGCGCCAGCAGCGCACCCGGGCGGGTGCCGCCGCCGTGGCCGAGGAGCTGCTCGCCGCCGGCGTCAACGTGCTGACGGGCGGCACCGACGTGCACCTGGCCCTGGTCGATCTGCGCGAGTCCGACCTGGACGGCCAGCAGGCCGAGGACCGGCTGGACGACGTGGGCATCACCGTCAACCGCAACGCGGTCCCGTTCGACCCGCGCCCGCCGGCCGTGTCGTCGGGCCTGAGGGTGGGAACGCCCGCACTCGCCACCCGCGGCCTCGACGTCGACGCCTTCCGCGAGGTCGGCAAGGTGATCGGGGAGACGCTCACCGCGTCCGCGTGGACCGACGAGGTCAAGGGCGAGTTGACCGAGCGCACGCGCGTGCTGGCCGAGCGGTTCCCGCTCTATCGCCAGGCCGCCGCGGCCGTCTAGCGCCTTGTTCCAGCTCGACGGGGTGACCGCCGAGCGCGGTGGCCGTGTCGTGCTGAGCGACGTCGAACTCGAGATCGGCAGCGGCACGACCGCGATCCTCGGGCCGTCGGGCGCGGGCAAGTCGACGCTGCTGCGGCTGCTCAACCGCCTGGCCGACCCGGCGCGCGGGAGGGTGCGGTTCGGCGGGCGCGACGTGCGCGAGCTGGACGTGCTGAGCCTGCGGCGCGAGGCCGTGCTGGTGCCCCAGGTCCCGGCGCCGCTTCCCGGCACCGTGGCCCACAACGTCGAGTACGGGCCGGCCCTGACCGGCCGCGCCGCCGACGTGGAGCGCTGCCTGGACCTGGCCGGGCTCGACGCGAGCTACGCGCCGCGCGACGCCGCGCGCCTGTCGGTGGGCGAGCAGCAGCGCGTGATGCTGGCGCGAGCACTCGCGCTCGACCCGCAGGCGCTTCTGCTCGACGAGCCCACCGCATCGCTCGACGAATCGACGCGGACCGGCGTCGAGCTGACGCTGGTCGAGCTGCACGCGACGCTCGGGGTCGCGTTGGTGCTGGTCACCCACGACCGCGGGCAGGCCGCGCGGCTGACCACCCGCACCGTCGAGCTGCGCGAGGGGCGGGTCCGGGGCTGATGTCGTCGATCGACATCAGCATGGGGGAGGTCGCCGGCGCGCTCGCGCTCGTGGCGGTGGCCGCCGCGGTGTCGCTCTGGCGGCGCGCCGACCTGGAGAGCGACCTGGGCGTCGCGGTGCTCCGCTCGTTCCTTCAGCTCACGGCTGTCGGCTACGTCATCCAGGCGATATTCGACTCCGACTCCCTGTGGCTGGTCGCCGGCCTGCTTGCCGTCATGGTGGGGGTGGGGACGTGGACGGCGCGCTCCCGCGCGAAGAACGTGCCGGACGCCACCGTGCCGATCGCGGTCGGGCTCGGCGTTGCCGCCGCGGCGACGATCGGCCTGGTCGTGGCGCTCGGCGTGTTCGAGCCCAAGGCGCGCTACCTGGTCCCGGTCGGCGGGATGGTGATCGGCAACGCCATGACGGCGGCGGCGGTCGCGCTCAACCGGCTGGCCGACGAGGTCGAGTCGCACTCCCGCACGATCGAGGCCACGCTGGCCCTTGGCGCCACCGCCCGGCAGGCCACCGTCGGCCTCGCGACCCGCAGCCTGCGCTCGGGGATGATCCCGGTGATCGACCAGACCAAGACCACGGGGATAGTCGCCTTCCCCGGAGCGATGGTCGGGATGCTGCTGGCGGGCGCGGAGCCGGTCGACGCCGTGCGGCTTCAGCTCGTGCTGCTGTGGGTGCTGATGGGCAGCGTCGCCCTGTCGGCGGTGATCGCCACGTCGCTCGGCTACCGCGGGTTCTTCACCGCCGCGCACCAGCTCAAGGAGCAGGGCGACGCTCCGCCCGGCCGATCCGGATCGGCCCGCGCGCGCTGAGCGCATGGACTTCTGTCACCGCCGCCGGTCCTCGAGCTGCACGAGGCGCGTGGCCATCACCTGCAGCGTCGTGTGCTGCAGGTCGAAGTCATCGTGCAGCAGCGTCTCCAGCCGCTCGCGCACCGCGTCCACGTCCTCGTCCGGATCGGTCACGACGTGCGCGGCCAGCGCCGGGAAGTCCGAGGTGACGGTCCAGATGTGCAGGTCGTGCACCTCGCGCACGCCCGGGACCGCGACCATCGCCTTGCCGACGGCATCGACGTCGACGCCCTCGGGAGCGCCCTCCATCAGCACGTTTACCGGCATCGACACCAGCCGCCACGAGCCGATCAGGATCAGCACGCCGATCGCCACGCCGGCGATCCCGTCGGCGTAGGCCCAGCCCGTCAGCGCGACGACCAGGCCGGCGGCCACGACCCCCAGCGAGCCGAGCGCGTCCGCGAACGAGTGCCGCAGGACGCCCTCCAGGTTCACGTCCTTGCGGTCGCCGCCTGCCAGGGCCACGGTCGCCACGACGTTGCCGGCCAGGCCGATCAGGCCGACCACCAGGACGCCGGTGCCGTCGACGTCAGGCGGGTTCGACAGCCGCCCGACCGCCTCGACGATCACGAGCACGGCGACCGCCACGAGCGTGAGCCCGTTCACCAGCGCGGCCAGGATCTCGCCGCGCTGGAAGCCGAACGTCCGCCGCTGATCGGGCGGGCGGGCGGCCATCGCGGCGGCGAACAGCCCGATGGCGATGGCGCCGACGTCGGACAGGACGTGGCCCGCGTCCGCCAGCAGCGCCACCGAGTCGAAGAGCAGGGCGCCCGCAACCCCGGCCACCAGGAGCCCCAGGTTGACGGCCAGGGCAACGCGCATCCGCGACCGGTTGGTCTCGCGGGATATGCCGTGGTCGTGGTCGTGATGATGCACGTGCACCCCGATCTTGTACCCCAGCCCGGCCGGTGCCGTGGGTACGCTCAGCGGGCATGCAGACGACCGACGCGCTCTGGGCGTTCGCGGTGGCCGCCGTCGTGACCCTGTTGCTGACCCCGGTGGCCGCGTGGGTGGCGCGGCGGGTCGGCGCGGTGGCGATGCCGCGCGAGCGCGACCTGCACGACAAGCCGATGCCGCGGCTCGGCGGGCTGGCGATCCTCGCGGGCGTCCTGATCTCAGGCGCGCCTGTTCCTGGCCAACACGGAGGAGGCCCGGGGGATCCTGCTCGGCGCGACCGTGATCACGGCCATCGGCGCGCTGGACGACATCTTCGACCTGGCCGCGCCGATCAAGCTGGCCGGGCAGTTCGCGGCGGCGCTGATCCCCGTCGAGGCGAACGTCACGGTCAACGGGTTCACCCTGCCGTTCGTCGGGGCCGTCGACCTGGGCTCCCTGGGCGGGCCGGTCACGCTGATCGGGATCGTCGCGGTGATGAACATCGTCAACTTCACCGACGGCGTGGACGGCCTGGCCGCCGGCGTGTGCACGATCGCGGCCGCCACGTTCGCGGTGATCTGCCTGTCGCTCGACCGCGACGAGGCCGGCATCCTCGCGGCGCTCACCGCGGGGGCTGCAGTCGGGTTCCTGTACCACAACTTCCACCCGGCCTCGATCTTCATGGGGGACGCCGGATCCAACCTGCTCGGGCTGTTGCTGGCGTGCATTGCGATCCAGGGCGTGCTGAAGACCGCCGCCGTCGTCGCCCTGTTCTTCCCGCTGGTGATCCTTGCCGTGCCGATCCTCGACACCGGCTTCGTGGTGGCGAAGCGCCTGAAGTACAAGCGCCCGGTGTACTCCGCCGACGACTGGCACTTGCACCACCGGCTGCGCAACATCGGCTTCTCCCAGCGGCGGACGGTCCTCTATCTGTACGCGTGGACGCTGGCCCTGTCGGCGCTCGCCCTGGCGCTTCGCTTCGTGCCGTACTCGAACGACCACGGCAGCTTCGACCTGGGCTGGAGCCTGGTGATCGTCGCCTTCGGACTGGTGGCGCTGGCCGCGACGATCTACCTGGTGTACACGCTCGAGATCCTCAAGTTCCGCCGTTTCCGCGAGCGCCAGCTCCGGCGGCAGGCCACGCTCGTGGGCGGGGAGCCGCCCAGCGAAGAGCAGCTCCACGACACCATCGAGCGCGAGATCGAGACCGGCGAGTTCGAGGCCGTCTGACCTGGGGCGGATCCCGCCCTGGACGGACGTTGGAGGGGTCCGTCTAGTCCACGTCCAGCCTCACTAAAAGCGAGGGCGACCGGCGTCGATAGACGTATGGATGCACGGACGCATCACAGATCGCTGTGCTCGTGGCCATGCCGGCCCGCGGTCCGTGCGCTACCTGGTCGGGTCCCAGCGGGGCGGGATGCTGATCGAGATCATGATGTCGGCCCTGCTCGTGGGGCTGGCCGCGACCGCCGTCTTCAAGGGCATCGACGGCGCCACCGCGACGTCGGCCCAGAGCAAGTCCCGCGCGGTGGCCACCAGCCTCGCCCACGAGGACCAGGAGCGCATGCGGGCGATGGACCCGCGCAAGCTCGCCTCCTACAGCCCCGGGCCCGCGACGAAGACCGTCAACCGGGTCAACTACACGGTCACCTCGACGGCCGACTGGGTCAGCGACCGCGGCGACTCCGAGAGCTGCTCGAAGGGCGACGGCCGCGTCACCTACGTGAAGATCAGCTCGAAGGTCGAGTGGCCGGACATGAACGGCTCGAAGCCGGTGATCGCGTCGAGCATCGTCGCGATCAACAACGCCTACGCCAAGGGCAGCCTCGCGGTGAAGCTCGTCGACCGGACGGGCTCCGGGCCGGTGAAGGACGTGCCGGTGTCCGTCGACCCGCCGCTCAGCCTGAGCAGGAACACGAACGACGCCGGCTGCGTCGTCTTCGACGGGCTCAACGCGGGCGCCTACTACGGGCACTTCGCGAAGAGCGGCTACGTCGACCCGAACGGCGTCAACGACGTCCGGCCCGTGAACGGCTGGAACGTGACGACGGGGTCGACCTCGATCTCCACCTACCAGTACGACCTGGCCGGGACGATCAACTTCTCGTTCGTCACGACGATCGGGTCCACCGAGTACGCGGTCAAGGCCGACCCCACGGTGGCGAGCCAGGTCGCGGTCGAGCATCAGGGCATCCCGGGCCCGCCGTCCCAGGGCGTGCGGCGAGACTCGGTCGCCGCCGGCTCGGCGACGTACGACTTCGACGACCTGTTCCCGTTCACGACCGCGTACTCCGCGTACGCGAGCGCCTGCGACGCCGACGGCCCGGCCGCCGTCTGGACCTCGGCGATCGTGCCCCCCGGCGGGTTCGTCGCGGCGAAGCTCCCGCTGCCCCCGGTGCGCGTGAAGGTCACCCGGACGGTGGCGCCCAAGAAGGGCGTCCCGGGGGAACGACGAACGCGTCCAACGCCCGCGTGAAGATCAGGCCCGTCGTCACGAACTGCGCGTCGACGCGGACCCTGCCGAACACGCTCAGTGACGGCACCGGGCTGACCCCCCAGCCCACGAACGCGACCGAGGCTCAGGTGGTCGCGCTCCCGTACGGGCAGTTCATCGCCTGCGCCGACGACAACGCCGGCGGCAGCACGACGGAAGGCCGAGGTGACGTTCACCAACGACACGCTCGCCGGCAAGACCGTGACCGTGGACATCCCGGACACCACCTCCGGGTCGTGCTGATGGCGCAGCGCGAGGGCGTCCGCCGCCGCGTCCGCGACGAGCGCGGGTTCACGCTCATCGAGCTGATGGTCGGCGGCCACCGTGGGCGTCGTCCTGGTCGGTGCCGCCTTCGGCCTGCTCGACGCGGTCATCCGCACGTTCGGCACCTCCGGCAATCGCGTCGACGTGTCGCAGCGCGGCCGCCAGGCGGTCGACTCGATGACGAAGCTTCTCCGCTCGCAGGTCTGCGGCGGCACCACCCTCAGCACCTTCTCGCCGTCGTTCACCGCCGCCACCAAGGACCGGGTCGTGTTCTGGTCGGACATCGGCGACACGAACCCCAACGGCTCGCCGAAGGGCAAGCGCCTGCGCGGCCTCGAGTACTCGGCCGGGTCGATCTACGAGCTCCAGTTCCCCGGGACCGGCCAGGACCCGAACGCCACGCCGACGAAGCGAGAGCTCGTCACCGACGTCGAGCAGAACAACGGCACGGGCGCCGCCCGCGGCCTGCTTCGCTACTACGCCTACAACCCGGTCGCCGCCAATCAGTCGATCACGCCCGCGCCTCCGCTGTACATCGAGCTGACCGGGGCGCCGAGCCTGGTCGCCGCCGACCTGAAGCGGATCGTCCGCGTGACCGTCAGCTTCACGGCGTTCCCGCGCGGGAGCTCGGCCACCGACAAGATCGCCGCCGACTTCAACGGGGACTTCCTGTCCCGCACCGCCGCGTCGCCGTACGAGTTCACCGACGTGCCCACCGACCCGGCCGTCCTGGAGCCACGATGCAAGTGATCGCCGCCCGTATCCGCGGCCGGCTGGCCGACGAGTCCGGGTTCACGATGGTGGTGGTCATGGGCGTGCTGCTCGTGGCCACGCTGTTCAGCGTCGCGGCCCTGTCCGTGGCGGACGGCGACATCGAGCTCTCGCGCGCGGACATCGACCGCAAGCAGGCGTTCGCGGCGGCCGAGGCCGGGATCAACGACTACATGTCCCGGCTCAACCAGGACTCGAACTACTGGGCCAACTGCACGAACGTGCCCGCGCCCGCGCCGGTCAACCAGCGCTTCACGCGCACGTCGGGCACGCAGACCGACCCCCGCAAGTGGCGCAACCTGCCGAACTCCACGGAGGCGCAGTACACGATCGAGCTGATCCCGGCGAACGGGGCCACCGCGTGCGACCCCACCAACCCCGCGGGGACGATGATCGACACGAACACCGGCTCGTTCATGATCCGTGCCACCGGCCGGTCGTCGGCGAAGGGCACCGGGACCCCCGTCTACCGCACGATCGACGCGCGCTTCCGGCGCAAGGGCTTCCTGGACTTCCTGTACTTCACCGACCTCGAGACGTCGGACCCCGAGTTCTTCCGGACCGACGCCACCCGCTACACGCAGGCGCTGACCGAGTGCGTGAAGTACGAGCGCAACGGGCGCCCCCAAGGCAGCCCGTGCTCGGACATCACCTTCATCGGCGGCGACGTGGTGCGCGGTCCCCTGCACACCAACGACCGTCTGCTGATCGCCGGCAGCCCGACGTTCGGCCGCACCGCGAACGATCAGATCGAGACTGTCTCCAAGGACGGCGCGCCGCACCCCGAGGGCCCCGCGTGGGAGCAGAACGGGACCGGTACGCCGAACTTCGTGGGCACGTTCGCCTCGGGCTCTCCGAAGATGGACCTGCCCCCGACGAACGCCCAGCTCGCCCAGGTCGCGTCCTGGGTGTTCACCGGCGACACCCAGCTCAAGTTCAACGGCACGGACGTCACGATCAACACGTTCGACGCCGCCGGGAACGCCCAGACCGAGGTGCGGAGCCTGAACGCGGCCGACTTCAACGGCGTGATCTACGTGAAGGCCGGGACCTGCAACAACCCGAGCACGCGCGACAACCCGTATCCGCTCGGCTTCTGGCCGAACCGGGACAAGGGCTGCGCGAACCTGTGGGTCAGCGGCCAGTACGCCCGCTCGGTCACCCTGGCCAGCGCCGGTGACGTGATCATCAAGGCCGACGAGGACACCGGCTCGGGCCCGGGGGGCAAGGGCATCCGGCGCAGCGGCGACGTGATCATGGGCCTGATCGCCGACAACTTCGTGCGCGTCTACCACCCGTGCACGTCGGGCGGCACCAACGTCACGCCCGGCACGGAGGCCAACGTGCAGATCGACGCGGCGATCCTGTCGCTGAAGCACTCGTTCACGGTCGACTCGTACACCTGCGGCGCACAGCTCGGCACGCTCACGGTGAACGGCGCGATCGCCCAGAAGTTCCGCGGCCCGGTCGGCCAGTTCGGGTCGACCCCGCACGGCTACACGAAGAACTACTCCTACGACGACCGGCTGCTCTACCGCTCGCCACCGTACTTCCTGGACCCCGTCCAGTCGGCCTGGCGCACGGTGAGCTACACCGAGGAGTCGAAGCCCAACAAGTAGCCGACGGGGGCCGGGCACCGCCCGGCGCCCTCGCTCAGAAGAGCGACGGCTGTACGGGTGCGGCCGTGCGCGTCGCGCGCTCACGCTCTCGCTCCTCCACCTCGGCGCGGTCGCGCAGGTAGCGCCGCGGGAAGTTCGACGTCGTGCGCGTGAGGCGCGCGACCTTGTTGCGGTAGTCCGGCGGGGCGTAGGCGCCCCGGCGGTACAGGCGGTCGTACAGCGGGATCAGGTCGGGCCGCTTGACCCGAAGCCAGTCGAAGAAGATCCCCCGCACGTCGCCACGCAGGTGGAGCGCGATCCCGCCGATGCTGACAGCGCCGGCCTCCTCGCAGAGCCGGACGATCTCCTCGACCTGCTCGGGCGCGTCGTTGATGCCCGGCATCAGCGGGGCGATCAGCACGCCGGTCGGAATGCCCGCGGCGTTGAGCTTGGCCACTGCCTCGATCCGCGCGCGCGGGCTGGGCGTGTGCGGCTCCGTGGCCCGCCACATCTTCTCGTCGAGCGTCGGGATCGACAGGTTGGCGCTGATCGACGTCCGCTCGGCGATCTCCAGCATCAGGTCGAGGTCGCGCAGGAGCAGCGGCGACTTGGTGAGGACAGAGCACGGGTTGGCGGCGTCGCGCAGCGCCTCCCAGATCCCGCGCATGAGCTTGTAGCGGCCCTCGACCCACTGGTACGGGTCGGTGTTCGTACCCATCGCGATGTGCTCGCCCTTCCACGACGGCTTGGCGAGCTGCGCACGGAGGACCTCGGGAGCGTTGACCTTGACCACGATCTCCTTCTCGAAGTCGCGGCCGGCGTTC
Organism: uncultured Actinomycetes bacterium; assembly: GCA_963724205.1. Taxonomy (GTDB): domain Bacteria; phylum Actinomycetota; class Thermoleophilia; order Solirubrobacterales; family Thermoleophilaceae; genus CAVRTK01. Next base: position 1,601,114 of record CAVRTK010000001.1, read on the forward strand.
ATGTCGAGGTACTTGTGGGTGGGGCGGGCGAAGCAGTAGACGCAGGCATGACTGCAGCCCCTGTACGGATTGATCGTCCACCGGAACGGGACCTGGCTCTGCTCCGGCACGCGGTTGATCACCGTCTTGGCGCGCACTTCGTAGAAACGCGTGTCGAGCGCCTCGGGTGCGTCGAAGGTCCGCACCACGGCCTGGTCGCGGTACCCCGGTAGCTGCCGCCCGGCGTCCGCGTCGACTGTCAGCTCATCCCACCTCATACGAACACATGTTCGCATACGGGCGGACGGTTCGAACAACCTCTACCACCCGCCCCGCAGCCCGACGTGGTCGAGGTTGTTGCGCCCCCGGTAGAACAACCTCGACCAGGTGCCGGGGAGAACGGGGTGGTCGAGGTTGTTGCGCCGGACGGACCGGGCTCAGCCCGACTCGCCCCAGACCGTCACGGTCAGCCGCCGTGCCCCGCCGCGCTCGCGGTGCTCGCACAGGTAGATCCCCTGCCACGTCCCGAGCGCCAGCCGGCCGTCCGAAACCGGAACGGTCACCGACGGGCCGAGCAGCGACGACTTGATGTGCGAGGTCATGTCGTCGGGCCCCTCGAGGGTGTGCTCGAAGTAGTCCGCGTCGTCGGGTACGGCCCGGTCGAACCAGGCGCGGAAGTCGCGGCGCACGCTCGGGTCGGCGTTCTCGTTGAGGGTGAGCGCCGCCGACGTGTGGCGGATGAACACGTGAGCGATCCCCACGCGCAGAGACCCCAGCTCGGGCACGCCGCGGACGACCTCGTCGGTGACCAGGTGGAAGCCGCGCGGCCGCGGCTCGAGGACGACTTCGTGCTGGGCCCACATCACCGCGGCATCCTCGCGCACGCGCCGCTCAACCCGCGGGCCGGCCGTGCCGATGCACGCACCACGATGGTGACCATGTTCGGGATCTACGCGGTGCTGCTGCTCGCGTGGGGCCTGTGGCGCCGTCAGCCCTCGGGGGCCTCGGAGAGCGCCTCGGACATCCCGGCCGAGACCGCGCCCATCTGCTCGCGCAGGTCGCGCACGTCGGCCGCCAGCCGCTGCTGCCCGGCCGCCTCGCTGGCCGCCGACACCGCCAGCAGCTCCGCGCGCACGTTGCCGAGCTCGACGGCGATCCGCTCCATCTCCGTGTAGAAGCGGTCGAGCTGGTCGCTGCCGCGGCGGAGCGCCACGGCCTGAGCCTCGACCGCCTCGCGCAGCGCCCGCTTCGACGGGTCGTCGGCCGACTGCAGCTCGGCCAGCCGCCGCTCGACCGCGCGCGGGTCGTGGTCGGCCAGGTACTCGTAGAGGAGCTGCGCGCGGCTGGCGGTCTTCTCGGCCGCGCGCACGAACACGTCGACCTCGCCGGCGACCTCCTCGAAGGGCAGCTCGGCGCGCTCGATCGCCTGGGTGATCCGGCCCTGCTCGGAGAGGACCGCCTGAAGGCGCTGGGCGATCGGCGGCGCCAGGGCGCTCGGCAGCACCCGCGGATGCGCCTTGTCGAACGCGCGGCGCCTGCGTGCGCGCTGCTCGTCACCGACCCGCTCGGCCTCGTCGGCGTCGAAGTAGGTGATCGCCGACAGCGCGATCCAGCACACGACGGCGATCACCACCGCCAGCGTCCCGATGCCGAGCACCAGGCCGCCGATCGCGATCAGCACGGGCACCAGCACGTTCGGCAGCGGCTTCGTCAGCGCGTTGCCGATCAGCAGCCGGTTCAGCTCGGCTCGGGTCGGAGGCTTCTCCAGGTCCGCCACGTGGCTAGAAGAAGCTCGAGATCGACCGGTAGACCGTCTCGATGTCGTCCGTCGAGCCCTCGTACGACTGGCCACCGGATGCCGCCGCGATCCGCTTGAGCCCGTCCTCGGCGCCCACCGCGCTGGCGGAGAACGCGATCGTGAACACGCGCACGGCGGACTCGGAGTCGCCCTGGGCGTCGAGCTGCTCTACGACCTCGTCGATCGACTTCGACGAGTCGGTGTCCTCGCCGTCGGTGAGGACGACGACCGCGTTGATCCGCTCGCGGTCCCCGAGCCGCTTGACGGTCTCGACTCCCTCGGCGGTCGCGTCGTGGAACGCGGTGCCGCCGTCGGCTATCAGGTCGCGGATCGTGCCCTGGAGCCGCGCCTTGTTGGCCCGCACGGGGGCGATCGGCACGAGCGGGCGCACCCGGTCGGAGAAGATCGTCAGCCCGACGCGGTCGTTGGGGGAGACCTCGCGCAGGAACGTCGACAGACCGTCCTTCGCGCGCATCAGCCGGTTCTCGTCGTTCATCGACCCGGACGTGTCGAGCACCAGCAGGACGTTCGCCGGCTTGCGGTCCTCACGCCAGGTCTTGCGCACCCGGTCGAGCACGGGCGGCGACGGCAGGCCCAGCACCCGCTTGGGCTGCGCCGGGTCGACGCCGTTCTCCTTGGTGATCGGGGCGACCGGCTTGGCCTTCAGGTCGGCGGGCCGGAAGCCCGCGCGCGCGGCGACCTCGGGCGAGACCTCCGCGGCCAGGAACTTCTGGAACTCGTTCGCGCCCTCCTTCTGCTCCGGCTTGACCCACGGCGCATCGAGCACGATGTACGGGTTGTCCGAGTAGAACGTCCCCTCCTCGGGATAGATCGCGATTAATTTCGGCTGCCCGCGGCGGTCCTTGTTGAAGTCGAGGAGCGTCGCCTCCTCCATCGCGACCGCGGACGCGTAGCCCGGTCCCCTGCGGCGCATCTGGTCGGCGATGAACAGCGTCGTGTCGCCGTAATGGACGATCGACCGCTCGATGTCGCGCACCTGCTTGCGCGCGCCCGCGCTCGAGATGTCGCGCTCGGTCAGTCCCTCCTTCTTGCCGGTCGACGAGTAGTACTCGGCCACGACGGCAGACAGGCCTGACGTCGAGAAGTCGGGGTTCGTGTGGACGAGCTTGAACTTGCCGAACTCGGGCTTGCCGAACTGGGCCCAGCCCTGGTTCGACGTCGAGAGCTTGACGATGTCCTTGAACCCGACCGGCTTGCGTGGGTAGCCGAGCGCCCGCGCCATCGGCTCCCACATCGCGATCACGAGCGGCGTCCGCACGATCGACGGGTTGTCGTCCTCGACCCACTGCGCGTCGGCCTCGAAGTTCAGGAGGCGGCCCCAGAGCGACGAGGCGGGCGACCAGGCCACGGGCTGGAGGCGCTTGCGGGCGATCTTGTTCTCGGCCTCGCCGGAGGCGACCACGGAGCCCTCGACGAACACCGGCTTTCCGTCGACCTTCTTCTCCGACTCGTTGAAGCGCTCGATCAGCGGCTTGAGGAGAACCTCCTTCTCCGGCGAGTACGCGAACGGGACGCGGACTGCGCCCGCCGGCGCCTTGCCGCCGCCGTTTCCGCCCCCTCCGCCGCCCCCTCCGTCGTCGGACCCGCCGCCGCTCGTGACGATGTAGACGAGGGCCACCGCGAAGACCGCGACGATCGCGATCGTGATCTGGCTGCGCTTCATGCGGGCTAAGTCTCCACTAAAGACCCGACGGGGTGCGACCGATAACCGTGGTCAGGACCCACAGAGCGTCTATACGCGCCCGGGCCAACACTCACATATGAGTCCTTCGGGTTGAGGTTGTGCCGTGTGCCCAGCCCCCCGATTTACGGCCTCCGAGCTTCGGCTCGGAGGCCGATTTATTTCCGGGGCGCGCCCGCCGGGGGTAGGGTCCGCGCATGGCACGGCACCGGCGAGACCGTCCGCGGACCGACGACACCAACTGGTCGCCGCGCGACGACGTCGAGTGGTACACCGAGCAGGCCAAGGCCGCGGTGGGCGCGGCCGGAGCCCTGGCGCGCATGCCGCGCGCCTGGGTGCGGGAGGTCCGCGGGATGGTCCGCGAGATGCGCGACGACCAGACGCGACCCCCGGACGCCGGGAAGTGAGCGGTCCCGGGTGGTGACGCCGCCCTCGTAGCCTGTCCGCCCGTGCAGGGGGACACGCCCACGTGGTAGCCGTCTTCTCCGCGACGCTCTTCGTCAGCGCCGCCCTGCTGTTCTGGCTCGAGCCGATGTTCGGCAAGTTCCTGCTGCCGACGCTGGGGTCGACGCCGCAGGTGTGGATCGCGTCGATGCTGTTCTTCCAGGCGGTCCTGCTGGCGGGCTACGCCTACGGGCACCTGCTGACGGCGCGGATGTCGTCACGGCGCACGGCGCTGGTGCACGTCGCCCTGGTCGCGGTGGCGATCGTCGTGCTGCCGGTCGCCGTGCCGGACGACGCGCGGCCGCCCGAGAGCGGCAACCCGGTCTTCTGGCAGCTCGGCCTGATGGCGCTGACGATCGGGCTGCCGTTCTTCGCGCTGGCCTCGAGCGCGCCGCTCGTCCAGCGCTGGCTCGCGTCCTCAGGGCACCGGCGAGCGGCGGACCCCTACTTCCTCTACCGGGCGTCGAACGCGGGGTCGATCGCCGGGCTGATCGCCTATCCGCTGCTGATCGAGCCGCTGCTCGGCCTGGAGGCGCAGGGCAGGTGGTGGACGGCGGGCTACGTGCTGCTCGCGGTGCTGATGGCGACGTGTGCCGGGCTCGTGCTGCGCGCCGGCGTCGTGCCCGCGGGGCCCGACGCCACCGCGGTCGTCGACACCCCGCCCGCCGCCGAGGCCGAGCTCACCGGGCGCCGCCGCGCCCGCTGGGTTGCCCTGGCCTTCGTCCCGTCGTCGCTGATGCTCGGCGCCACGACCTACATCACGCGCGACATCGCGCCGGTGCCGCTGCTCTGGGTCCTGCCGCTGACCGCTTACCTGCTCTCGTTCGTCGTGACGTTCGCGCCGCGGCCGGACCCGTCGCCGCTGACCCGCGCCGCCCGCGTGGCGATGCCGCTGCTGGCGGTCGTCCTGGTCCACGTCGTCGTCACCGGCGCCCAGCGGCCGCTGTGGCTGCTGACCCTGCTGCACGTGGTGGTGCTGTTCGCGGTGGCGCTGGTCTGCCACGGCGCGCTGGCCGCCGACCGCCCGCACGCGGAGCGGCTGACCGAGTTCTACCTCTGGGTCGCGGTGGGCGGGGTGCTCGGCGGCGTGTTCAACGCGCTGCTCGCGCCGGTGATCTTCTCCACGCTCACCGAGTACCCGCTGGCGATCGTGCTGGCCTGCGCGCTCTACCCCGGCCCGGTCAAGGAGCGGCCGACCGCGCTCGAGTTCTTCACCCGCAGCAAGAGGCCCACGCAGGTGCTCGACTGGGTCGCGCCCGTCCTGGTCGGCGTGGGAGTGGCGATCGCGCTGGTCGCCGTCCAGACCAGCGACCCCGACGAGAGCACCGCCGCCCGCTCGGTCATCTTCGGCGTCGCGCTCGGGATCGTCTTCAACTTCGCGCGCCGGCCGCTGCGCTTCGGCGCCGCGATCGCCGCGATCTTCCTGGCCGCGAACGATCCCCGACGGCGGCCGGCGTCGAGGTCATCGAGCGCGACCGCTCGTTCTTCGGGATCTACAAGGTCGAGGAGGCCGCCGGGTACCACACGATCTACGACGGGACGACGATCCACGGCGTCGAGCAGACCGGCCCCGGCCCGCCGCAGCCGCTCTCCTACTACAACATCGCGGGACCGGTGGGCCAGCTCTTCCGGGCGATGGGGGAGAGCCCGACGCCGGCCCGCGTCGCGCACCGCCGATCGTGGGCCTCGGCGCGGGCGGCATGGCCTGCTACGCCCGCCCCGGCGAGCGCTGGACCTTCTACGAGATCGACCCGACCGTTGCGCGCATCGCGCGCGACCCGCGCCTGTTCACCTACCTGCGCGACTGCCCGGGCCGCTACGACGTCAAGCTGGGCGACGGCCGCAAGTCGCTCGAGCGCGCCCGGCCGGGGCAGTACGGGCTGATCGCGATCGACGCGTTCACCTCGGACTCCGTCCCCGTGCACCTGCTGACGCGCGAGGCGCTCACGCTCTACATGAAGCGCCTGCGGCCCGGCGGTCTGCTGCTGTTCAACATCTCGAACCGGTTCGTCGACTTCGAGCCCGTGCTGGGCAACCTGGCCGGCGACCTGCGCCTGCGCTGCGGGATCGAGCGGCTCCAGGTGAACGACGCGCAGTCCGAGCGCCGCTGGGACTCGTCGACCTGGGCGGTCATGACCCGCGACCCGGCCCTGATGAAGCGGTTGGGCTGGCGCGCCTGCGACCGCGATCCGGGCGCCAAGGTGTGGACCGACGACTTCTCGAACGTGTTCGGCGCGCTCCGCTGGGGTTAGTGCCGTTTCGCCTCGGGAGACTGGGGCAAGCCTGGGGTGAGCACGTGATCCACCGTTATGCGTATAAGTGTCACAAAGTTGTTACAAAGTCCGACCCGCTGCTAATCTGCCGGGCCTCCGCCGGGACCCCGCCGCCATCGGGCACTTTCGCGGCCCGAAGTCCCGGTAGGACCACTCTCCACGATGACCCGTAACCTCACAACCGATCGACCCTGCGCGCCCTTTTGCGCGCGGTCGGCATGATGCCGGACCCTCCCTTGTCCACACACGCAATCGACACCCCTGAGACCGGCCGCGGAATGCGAATCGCGCGCAACGTCGACCTGATCTTCCTCGCCCTCGCCCTGGGCGTCTTCCTCGCGCTCGGCCTGCCGCTGCTCGGCTGGCTGACCGCCGCGGCCGCCTGGGTCGGACAGCGCCTGCTGCGGGACTTCTTGAACGCCCGCGCGCGCAAGGCCGAGGACCCGCGCGAGATGGTCGGCTACCTGGCCGGCTCGATGATCGCCCGCGGCTGGCTGTGCGCGCTGATCATCTTCGGCGTCGGCATCGCGACCGAGGACGAGGTCGGACTGTCCGCCGCCGTCCTGTTCGTCTTCACCTTCACCTTCTATCTGACGGTCTCGATGATCACGCGGCCCTTCGACAAGGAGCCGATGTAGTGGAGGCGGCGACCGCAACCCAGGGCAACCAGGCCCAGCAGAAGGACACCGAGGGCGGCGGGTCGTCGCGCAAGTGGATCGGGATCATCGTCGGCGTCACCCTGCTGCTGGCGTTCATCGGCCTGTTCGCCGCGCTCGGATCCGAGGGCCAGAACACGGAGTACCAGCCGCAGAACGAGTTCGAGCTGCTGCCCTGGATCGAGATCCACATCGGCGGCCTGGACATGTCGATCAACAAGGCGGTCCTCTACCTGTTCATCGCGACCGTGCTGACGACCACGTCGATGATCTATGTCGCCAAGCGCATGGAGGACAAGCCGAACCTGACCCAGACCGCGGTCGAGGCGGCTTACGACCTGGCCAACAACCAGATCACGCGCGGCAACATCGATCGCACGGACATCGCGGCCAAGTGGTTCCCGTTCATCGCCACGCTGTTCCTCTTCATCCTCTTCAACAACCTGATCGGGTACATCCCGCTGCCGACGAACACCGAGCACAAGTTCATGCTGTTCGGGCTGGAGATCCCGTCGTTCGCGCTCTACGCCGCGACCGCGAACATCTCGGTCCCGCTGGTGCTGACGCTGATCGTGTGGATCGGCTACCACGTCGAAGGCGTCCGCACCCACGGCGTGAAGGGCTACTTCGCCACCTGGGTGCCGGCCGGCGTCACCGGCCCGGCCGCCTACCCGATCTTCGTGATCGAGGTGATCTCGCACTTCGTGCGGCTGATCTCGCTCTCGGTGCGACTGTTCGCCAACATCCTCGCCGGCCACCTGCTGATCCTGTTCATGGGCGGCGGCCTGGCGGTGCTGCTCGGCTTCGCGGCGGCGGGCGTGCTCACCGTGCCGGTGGCGATCGTCTTCTTCCTCTTCGAGATCGGCCTGATCTCGACTCTGCAGGCCTTCATCTTCGCGACCCTGACTGCCATCTACCTCGGCGGCGCGACAGCCGCCGAAGGGCACTGACCCAAAGGAGCATCAACCATGGACCTGGAAGCCATCTCGGTTCTCGCCCAGGCGGGCAAGGACGGCAAGGCGATCGCCCTCGGCGTGGGCGCAGGCCTCGGAACCATCGGCCCCGGCATCGGCGTGGGCTACATCTTCGGCAAGGTCATCGAGTCGGTGACCCGTCAGCCCGAGATGCGCGAGGAGATCACGTCGATCCAGTGGCTCGGCTTCGCGCTGACCGAGGCGATCGTGTTCTACGCGTTCATCTTCGGCCTCATCGCGTTCTTCCTGTCGTAAGCGGATGAACGGCTCGATCGACACCGTGCTGGCATCGGGCGGGAACTTCCTCGTCACGCCCGAGGTCGGCCTGATGATCTGGACGCTGATCGCGTTCGGCGTCTCGATGTTCCTGCTGCGCAAGTTCGCCTACCCGCGCATCCAGACCGCGCTGGAAAAGCGCGCTCACGCGGTGGCCGAGTCGATCGACGCGGCGGAGCGGACTCGCAAGGAGGCCGACCAGATCCTGAACGAGTACCGCGAGCGCCTGCGCGAGGCGCGCGAGCAGGCCGACGAGATCGTCTCCCGCGCGCGCAAGGCCGCGGACAAGACCCAGGACGACGCCCGCATCACTGCGAAGGAGACCCGCGAGGAGATGCTGGCGGACGCCCGCCGCGACATCGAGCAGGAGACCCGGCGCGCGATCGGCCAGATCCGCCGCGAGGTCGCCGACCTGACCGTCGTGGCGACGGAGAAGGTCACCCGCAAGACGCTCGACGCCGACGACCACAAGCGGCTGATCGACGAGGCGCTGCAGGAGTTCGACTTCTCGCAGCTCCCCGGCGGCGGCTCGCCGACCGGCAACAACGGGTCGGACGACGGGAGCTCCGCCTAAGTGGAGGAGATCGCCAACGTCTACGCCCGGTCGCTGTTCGAGGTCGCCAAGGAGCACGACAAGCTCGACGACGTCAAGGACCAGCTCGACCAGATCACCGAGGAGCTCGACACCAACCGCGAGCTCCAGGTGTTCTTCTTCTCGCCCTACTTCTCCTCGGCGGAGAAGAAGGACGGGATCTCGAAGGTCGTGGAGAACGGCGACGAGCACGTCATCCGCTTCCTGGAGCTGCTCGCCGAGCGCCACCGGATGCCGGCGCTGTTCCGGATCCGGAAGGAGTTCGCGCGGCTGTGGGCCGAGGAGAACCAGCTCCTGCCGGTGACGATCACGAGCGCCGTCGAGCTGGACGAGGACACGGTGAGAGACCTTGGCAAGCGGATCGAGGACCAGACCGGTCGCAAGATCGAGCTGACGACGAACGTCGACCCGGACCTGATCGGTGGACTTCAAATGCGCGTGGGCAACATGATCTACGACGCGAGTATCAGGAGCCGGCTGGAGAAACTGCGTAGGGAAGTCGCCCGGGCGGCGTAAGGAGACTTGAACAAGACATGGCAGAGATGAAGATCAAGCCCGACGAGATCACCAGCATCCTCAAGGAGCGGATCGAGGGCATCGAGGACGGCGGGTCGGACCTGAGCGAGGTCGGCACCGTCCTGTCCATCGCGGACGGCATCGCCCGCGTGCACGGGCTCGACAACTGCATGTCGCTCGAGCTGCTCGAGCTGCCGCACGACGTGACCGGACTCGCGCTGAACCTGGAGTCCGACAACGTCGGCGCCGTGCTGTTCGGCGACTGGGACAAGATCGAGGAGGGCGACACCGTCAAGCGCACGGGCCGCCTGCTCGAGATCCCGGTGGGCGAGCAGATGCTGGGCCGCATCGTCGACCCGCTCGGCAAGCCGCTCGACGGCAAGGGCGAGATCGAGACGAACGAGACCCGGCCGGCCGAGTTCAAGGCCCCGGGCGTCGTGCAGCGCCAGCCGGTCGAGGAGCCCCTCCAGACCGGCATCAAGGCGATCGACGCGATGATCCCGATCGGCCGCGGCCAGCGCGAGCTGATCATCGGCGACCGCCAGACCGGCAAGTCGCAGATCGCGATCGACACGATCATCAACAACCGCGACCAGGACATCGTGTCCGTGTACGTCGCGATCGGGCAGCGCATGTCGACGGTGGTGCAGGTGGCGGAGACGCTGCGCGAGCACGACGCCCTCGACAACACGATCATCGTCGCCGCCCCGGCCGACGAGGCCGCGCCGATCAAGTTCATGGCTCCCTACGCGGGCTGCGCGATGGCGGAGTACTTCCTCTACAACGGCAAGCACGCGCTGTGCGTGTACGACGACCTGACCAAGCACGCCTACGCGTACCGGCAGATGTCGCTGCTCCTGCGCCGCCCGCCGGGTCGCGAGGCCTATCCGGGCGACGTCTTCTACCTGCACAGCCGCCTGCTCGAGCGCGCGGTCAAGCTGAACGACGAGCTCGACGGCGGGTCGCTGACCGCTCTGCCGATCATCGAGACGCAGGCGGGCGACGTGTCGGCGTTCATCCCGACCAACGTCATCTCGATCACCGACGGGCAGATCTTCCTCGAGGCGGACCTGTTCCGCTCGGGCGTCCGCCCGGCCATCAACGTCGGCATCTCCGTGTCCCGCGTGGGCGGCAACGCGCAGATCAAGCCGATGAAGAAGGTCGCCGGCAAGCTCAAGATCGAGCTGTCCCAGTACCGCGAGCTCGAGTCGTTCGCCCAGTTCGGCTCGGACCTGGACGCCGACACCAAGGCCACCCTCGACCGCGGCGAGCGCCTGGTCGAGCTGCTCAACCAGAACGAGCTGAAGCCCTGGAAGGTCGAGGACGAGGTCGCGGCCGTGCTGTCGGGCACCGGCGGTTACCTGGACCGGATCAAGACCGAGCGGGTCGACGACTTCCTCGAGGCCATGCTCCAGCGCCTGCACTCGGAGAACTCCGACCTGATGGGCAAGATCAAGGACGGCGAGTGGGGCGACGACGTCGAGGGCGCGCTCGGTGACGCGATCGCCGAGGCCGTTGACGACTTCGGCCCCGACTTCGACGAGGAGGGCAACCCGATCGAGGAGGGCGAGAGCGACCGGGTCAAGTCGCGCGACAGCGACTCGTCGAACGGCGCGAGCGGGTCGGGCGACGACTCCGACTCCGACGACTCCGAGTCGGGCGACGAGGAGCGCGAGGAGGCCGGCGCCACCGCCTAGGCCATGGCCAGCCAGAAGGACATCAAGGACCGGATCTCCTCGGTCAAGAACATCCGCAAGATCACGCGGGCCATGGAAATGGTCGCGGCGGCGCGCCTGCGGCGCGCCGAGCAGCGGATCGAGGAGCTGCGGCCCTACGCCGACGCGATCAGGCGCATGACCCGCCGGGCCAGCGAGGCCGCCGAGTCCGTGCCCAGCATCCCGCTGCTCAAGGAGCGCGAGAACATCCAGACCGTCGGCCTGCTGCTGGTCACCGGCGATCGCGGCCTGGCCGGCGGCTTCAACTCGCAGATCATCCGTGCGGGCAATCGCCGCGCCCGGGAGCTCGAGGACGAGGGCAAGAGCGTGAAGTGGTACGCGTCCGGCAAGAAGGGCGTGTCGTCGCTCGAGTTCCGCGATCGCGAGGTCACGGGCTTCGAGGGCTTCACCGACCGTCCGGCGTTCTCCGACGCGCGCGAGATCGGCGACGCGCTGACCTCCGCCTACGTCGACGGCGACGTCGACCGCGTGGAGATCATCTACAACAAGTACATCTCGACGATGACGCAGGAAGTGAGTCATGAGACCTTGCTTCCTCTTCAGCAGGCCGACGTTCTCGGGGACGACGATGACGAGTCCGACGAAGAGGGCAGTGGGCAGAGCGCAGAGGGCAGCGACGAGGGTGCGAACATCGACCAGACGCGCTCGCTCTGGATCTACGAGCCGAGCGCCGAGGAGATCCTCGCGCGGCTCGTGCCCGACTACGTCGAGATATCGATCTTCCGGGCGCTGCTCGAGTCGACGGCGTCCGAGCACGGCGCCCGCATGACCGCGATGCGCAGCGCCTCCGAGAACGCGGCAGAGCTGATCGACGACCTGACGCTGGAGGCCAACCGCCAGCGCCAGGCGGACATCACGCAGGAGATCATGGAAGTCGTCGCGGGGGCCGAGGGCCTCCGCTAGAAGCTTGGACTTGGACCTGAGTCAGGAGTAGTTATGGAAGCCAGCACCGAAGAAAAGGACCAGGAGCGCGACGAGGGTCGCGACGACGAGCAGCGCGAGGAGAAGTCGTCGCAGAGCGGCTCGTCGTCGAACGGCGGGGGCGGCGTCGGCCGGATCGAGGAGGTCCAGGGCGTCGTCATCGAGGCGGTCTTCGACGAGGAGGAGCTCCCCGAGATCTACAACGCGCTCGAGGTCAAGTTCGACTCGCCCGAGGAGGAGGAGGGCGTCTCGGCCGGCACGTCCGCGCAGGGCACGCTCGTGTTCGAGGTGCAGCAGCACCTGGGCGACGACCGCGTGCGAGCGGTCGCGATGGACACCACCGACGGCCTCTCGCGCGGCACCGAGATCCACGACACGGGCGGCCCGATCACGGTGCCGGTCGGCAAGGCCACGCTTGGCCGCATCTTCAACCTGCTCGGCGACACGATCGACGAGGGCGAACAGGTCGAGGCCGAGGAGCGCTGGCCGATCCACCGCGCCGCGCCGGAGGTCGAGGACCTGACCCCGACGCGCGAGATCTTCGAGACCGGCATCAAGGTCATCGATCTGCTCGCGCCGTACGCCAAGGGCGGCAAGGTCGGACTGTTCGGCGGCGCGGGCGTCGGCAAGACCGTCCTCATCCAGGAGCTCATCCACAACATCGCCCAGGAGCACGGCGGCCTGTCGGCGTTCTGCGGCGTCGGCGAGCGCTCGCGCGAGGGCAACGACCTCTGGCTCGAGATGAAGGAGTCGGGCGTCATCGACAAGACGATGCTCGTCTTCGGCCAGATGAACGAGCCGCCCGGCGCGCGCATGCGCGTCGCGCTGTCCGGCTTGACGATGGCGGAGTACTTCCGCGACGAGGGTGGCCAGGACGTGCTGCTCTTCATCGACAACATCTTCCGCTTCGTGCAGGCGGGCTCCGAAGTGTCGGCGCTGCTCGGCCGCATGCCCTCACAGGTGGGCTACCAGCCGACGCTCGAGACCGAGATGGGTCAGCTCCAGGAGCGGATCACATCGACCCGCAACGGCTCGGTCACCTCGGTGCAGGCGATCTACGTGCCGGCCGACGACCTGACCGACCCGGCGCCCGCGTCGGTGTTCGCCCACCTGAACGCCACCACGGTGCTCTCGCGGGCTATCTCGGAGAAGGGCATCTACCCGGCCGTCGACCCGCTCGACTCCACCTCGACGATCCTCAAGCCGGACGTCGTGGGCGACGAGCACTACAACGTCGCCCAGGAGGTCAAGGAGACCCTGCAGCGCTACAAGGAGCTGCAGGACATCATCGCCATCCTCGGCATCGACGAGCTGTCCGACGAGGACCGTGTGGCCGTTCAGCGCGCGCGCCGCATCGAGCGCTTCCTGTCCCAGCCGTTCTTCGTGGCCGAGGCCTTCACCGGCACGCCGGGCCAGTACGTGCCGATCCAGGAGACGGTCCGGTCGTTCAAGGAGATCCTCTCCGGCGACCACGACGACCTGCCCGAGCGCGCGTTCCTGCTGAAGGGCACGATCGACGACGTGCTCGAGGACGTGAAGGGCGGCGGGAAGAAGAAGGACGACGGCGACAAGAAGGACGACGAGGAGTCGTCGGACGACTCCTCGGACGACACGGAGGCGTCGTCGGATTCGGATTCGGATTCGGACTCCGACTCGGATTCCGGCTCGGACGATTCGGACGAGTCGTAGCCGATGGCCCGCTCGAAGTTCCGCTGCGAGGTCCTCACGCCGGAGGGCGAGGTGTTCAACGACGAGGTCGAGATGGTGTCGACCCGCACCGACACCGGCTCGATCGGCGTGCTGGCCAACCACGCGCCGCTGATGGGCATCCTCGAGCCGACCGAGCTGCGGCTCTACAAGTCGGAGTCGGAGGTCGAGAAGTTCGCCCAGGGCGAGGGCTACCTGCAGGTGGTGGACAACCACGCGCTCGTCCTGGTCGAGGAGGCGATCCGCCCCGACGACCTGGACAAGTCGGACATCGAGTCGCGGCTGCGGGACGCCGAGCAGGCCATGGAGCAGGCCGACGAGGGCTCAGAGGAGCGCAATCGGCACGAGCGCTCCGTGAAGCGCTTCAAGGCCTTCCTGGACGTACAGGGCTAGCCGGCGAGGTTCGGCCGCGCGGCCCGCGCGGCTACGCGCGGTCGAAGATCATCAACGTGTTCGGGTCCGAGGGCAGGACCTTGACGATCACGTTCTCGCCGGGCGCGAACGGCGCCTGCGGGTAGATGTACTGGTTCGTCGTCACCTGGTAGGGCTGGCCGCCGGCGGGGGAGACCGTCAGCTCGATGATGTTCTCGGCGCCGCCGGGCTTGTCGGTCTTGCCCGTCGGGGTCATCGAGTCGATGCGCGCGGGCGTGTCGACGCCCTCCTTCATCAGCTGCTGGGCGCGGTTCGCCAGGTCCATCTGACCGCGCGACGCGCCCACGCCGACGTGGCTCGTTGCCGCCTGGGCGCTCTCGGCGCCCTTTTTCAACTTGTCCAGAAATCCCATCTGACGGCTCCTTGCTGTCGTGGCCAGAGTCGATCTGGCGCGACTCTAACCGCGGGCGGGAGCCGGAAAAAGGGGTCAGCCCGACGCCAGCGCGCGGGGCTGCCCGATCGGCCGCGGGCCGAGGTCGTGCCCGGGGACCTGGAGCTCGCCGCCGCGGACCATCGAGACCAGGCGGGCGCAGACGTCGGGATCGAGCTTCGTGCCAGCCGCGAACTCGAGCTCGGCCAGCGCCTCGCGCAGCGGGCGAACCTTGCGGTGGGCGGTCGGCCGGGTGGCGCGGTCGAGCGCGTCCGCGGCGGCGATGATCCGGCTCTCCAGGGGAATCTCCTCGCCGGCGAGCTTGTGCGGGAAAGCCGCCGCCGTCCCAGCGCTCGTGCACGTGGTAGACGATGCGCGCCTCCTCGGGCATGCCGCCGCCGGCGATCATCGCGTGGCCCAGCTCGGAGTGGCGGGCGAGCTGGTCCAGGTCGTCGAGGTTGAGCGGGTCCTCCTTGAGCAGGACCGGGGTGGGGACGCCGATCTTGCCCACGTCGTGCAGGAGCGCGGCCGCGCGTATCCGCTCGATCTGGTCCGGGTGCAGCCGGAAGCTCCTGGCCAGCGCCACCGCGTACGCCGACACGCGCTCCGAGTGGTCCGCCGTGAAGCGGTTCTTCGCGTCGACGGCGCGCGCCATCTGCTGGAGCGTGCTCGTCATGTTGCGGCGGCGGACGCCGTCGTCGGCGCTCGGCTCGCCGGCCAGCACGTCGCCGGCCTCGTCGGAGTAGAGGTGCCAGTTGCCCCGCCCGTGCGCCTTGACCCAGTAGAGGGCGGCGTCCGCGCGGTTCACGATCTGCTCCATGTCCGTGGAGTGGCGCGGGAACTCGGCGATACCGGCCGAGATGCTCAGCTTCTGGCGCCCGGGGCCGATCTCGACCGGGCGCGAGCGCGTCGTAGATGCGCCGCAGCACATGCTCGGCCGTGGCGGCATCCGCGCGGACCAGCGCGAGCATGAACTCGTCGCCGCCGAGCCGCCCGCACAGGTCACCGGCGCGGAGCTGGCGCTGCAGCTCGCGGGCGAGCTTCTTGAGCGCCTCGTCACCGACGGCGTGGCCCCAGGTGTCGTTGATCTGCTTGAACTTGTCGAGGTCGATGGCGACGACGCTGACCGGGTAGAACTCGCGCGCGGCGCGGCCCAGCTCGGCCTCCAGCCGGTCGTTGAAGGCACGCTTGTTGGGCAGCCCGGTCAGCGGGTCCTCGAGCGCCATCGCGGCGAGCGACTGCTGGCCCTCGGCCAGCTCGTCGGCCAGGCCGGACAGGCGGCCGAGCCCGAAGCGCGAGAGCAGCGCGTAGGCCGCGAGCGCGGCCGCGCCGACCAGAAGCGTCAGCCCCAGCGGGAAGCCGCCTCCCGCGCCGGCGATCGCGGCGTCCGTGCGGGCCAGGTCCCACGTGACCCGGACGACCCGCGCGCCGCGTCCGGCAGCGTCGAGCACGAGCAGGTGCCGGCCGCCCGCGTGACGCTCCACGGTGCCCGAGGCGGCAGTCGGCGCCGGGCCGGCCGCTCCGCTCGAAGCCACCTGGCGATAGCCGGCGCGCGTCGGCCGGTACACGGCGATCCCGCGAATCTCGCGATCGCCGCTGCGGATGCGGTCGAGCCCCCCGCGCGGCGCGACGGCCGCCTGACGCGCCACGGCCTCCGCTTCCGCGCGGGCCGCGTCGCGGTACGCGTCGCCGCGGGCCGCCGCCGCCTGGTGCGAGACCAGGGCGACGATCAGGGGGACGGCGACCGCAAGCGCCACGACGAGCGTGACGCGAAGGCGGCGGAGGCGGCGGGCGAACGACGAGGCAGGCGAGGACGGCGCGGGTGAAGCGGCAAGGGGCACCGCGGAACGCATCGGCCTCTCGGGCGCGCGCGCGAGGGGAACGACAGCTCTCTGGACGAGTGTTCTAGACCGGGCGGCGCGCCTCCGGCGCCGCGGCCAGGCGCGACAGCGCGAGGGCGCCGATCAGCAGCCCGAAGTCGCGCAGCGCGATGTCGCCGTAGCCGCCGACGAGCAGGAGGTTGACGATGATGCCGCCGAGCCATCCGGCCACCAGCAGCCCGCCGAACCGCGGCGCGATCGCGACGACGAGGCCGGCGAGGATCTCGACGCCGCCGACGATGTGCATCGCGTCCGAGGCGCTGCCCGGGATCAGGTCGTTGAACTCCGTGGCCAGGTAGCGGGTCCAGTCGTTCGTCAGCACCTCGGCGAACTTGTCGAGCCCGAACAGGATCGGCGCGGCGGTGAAGCCGACGCGCAGGAGCGTGAAGGCCTGGGCGACGGGATTGCCGCGCAGGGCGGAGAAGGTTGGGAACGGAATCGGCCGGAATGCGGCGGGAATGCTGCTCATGGCGTGCCTCCTGGGTTGGTTGCACCACCTTTGCGACCGCAGCGCGAGGATCCTTACCGGTAAGAATCCGCGTCATCCCGTCGCCAACGAGAACATGGCCCTGATGGAGCCGACCGTCGACACCTCGCCGTTGATCGAGCGCCTGCGGGCGCAGGAGCCCGAGGCGATCGCCGAGCTGCACGCCCTCCTGCTGCGCGCGGCGCGCTTCGAGGTCGGCCGCCGCCGCGCCGCGCTGTGCGTACGTGCGCGGGGAGGAGCTCGACGACATCGCCCAGCAGGCGGCCGACGACGCGCTGATGGCGGTGCTGGCCAAGCTCGACACCTACCGGGGCGACAGCCGGTTCACGACCTGGGCCTACAAGTTCGCGCTGCTGGAGGCGGGCGTGCGGCTGCGCCGCCGGGCCTGGCAGCACCGCGAGGTGGTGCTCGAGCCCGACGCCTGGCGCGCGCTCGCCGATCGCGCGGCAGTCGGCGCACGAGCAGGTCGAGCAGGCGGAGTTCCTGGAGGCGCTGGGCCGCGCGATCGCGACCGCGCTTACCCAGCACCAGCGCACGGTGTTCGTGGCGCTGGCGCTCAACGAGGTGCCGATCGACGTGCTGGCCGAGCGAATGGCGACGACCCGCGGCGCGCTCTACAAGACCTTGCACGACGCGCGCAAGCGCCTGCGCCGCGAACTGGGGGAGGAGGAACGATGAACGACCTGCTTGGGCCGCCGGGCCCGGAGATCGGCTGCGAGGCGTGCTTCGAATTGATCGACGTGTACGTCGACGCCGAGCTCGCCGGGGAGGACGCCGAGGCCCGCGTGCCGGGGATGCGCGCGCACCTGCAGGGCTGCCCGGCCTGCCACGAGGAGTACGAGAGCCTGCGCGAGCTGGCGGCGGCCGATCCGGGCGGTTGAGCGACAAGGCGCTCATGCTCCGGCCGTACCTCGCGATGCTGCCCGCGCGGCTTGCCGAGGCGATCAGCGCAGCGGAGCTGGAGACGGCGACCCGCCCGCCCCACGAGCTGGGGATCATCCGCTCCTGTCAAGCGGATCATCTGCGCGTCGGCCTGCTCCTCCTGCCCAGCCCGCTGGCGCGCGTGACGCTCGATCTCGATCCGCCGGCCGATGCGCGCGAGTTATGCCGCGCGTGGGGAATTGAACGGCCGGTAGCGGTCTCTCCGGACGTGCATCAGCGGACGTGGTGGATCCTCGAGGCGGGCGCGGAGCTGCCTGATCCGCATGGCAGCGCGATCGCGTCCAAGCGAATCACGGCCGGGCGCTGGGACATCGTGCCCTGCCTGCGCGAGCGTCCTGCCGGCGACCTCCCGGACGTCGTCAGCGGCGCGTCGCCCGCGTACGACGTGCAGGAGCGCGGTGGCGCGGTGGTCTCGATCGAGATCGCGCCGATCGCGGCCACCACGCGTGCCCTCGAGCCGGGACACCCGGACGCGCAGGCGCTGCTCGCCGCTGTGTCCTCCGCGCAGCCGGCTTGGCGCGGGAGCGGCGAGGGCTGGAGCGTTGACTCCGCCGCGACCTTCGTGACCGTCTACGACGAAGCTGAACCGGTCGCCGGTGCTGCGCTCATGGACGCCGGCGCCGGCGTTGCGCGGGCATCGCAGCTGTGCCTCGTTCCACAGCGGCGACGGCGCGAGTTTGGAGCGGCGTTGCTGGACGCCCTCGAAGCCGTTGCGCGGGAGCGACGGGCCATTCGGCTGCGCCTTGACTCGAGCGCCTTTCTGCTCGGCGACGACTTGCCGCACGCTCGCTACGGCTATGCGGTCGGTCCGCCGTATGAAGGCGACACGGACGTCGAGGTATGGACTGAGAAGGAGTTGCCCGCGCGCCCGTGATCACGTCGCCGGCCCGGCTCCAGCTGTTGCGGGCTCAAGCGCTTCGCTTCAGCTCCTGGCGGAGCGCGGCGACGTCGATCTCGACCAACGCGCCGGACGCGGCGTCGACGTGCACGGGAACCTCGCGCGCGGTCTGGTTCAGAGACCTCGACGGCAACGTCATGGGCGTGGGCGAGGTGATCCGCTGACTGCACGCGGCGGGCCCTTGCGACTTGGGACCTCTCGACCGCGATATTCAAGGTCAAGAGGTCCCAGAACAGCGCCGGCCGGCCGTCCGTGTGTCGCTTCTCGCGCGAAGCGGCAGCGACGCGCCGGCGCCGGCGCGTTCGCCAAATCGTGCTCACTTAGGCGTCTCCTGGCCCGCTAAGTGAGCGCGATCCGTGCTTGGAGCGGTCGCTGCTCCCCGTCAGATTGCTCCGGCCTGAAGCCCGGAGCCGGCGAGCACGACCACGGCAAGCACCATCAGCGTCGCGCCCGCGACGGGCACGGCGTCCCGGCCTGCCGGATGCGTCTTCTCGTGCACCATCACCATGGTCAAGAGTGCCATCCACATCAGGCTGGCCACACCCGCGGCGAACATCACGAGCATCAGTGCCCAGCAGCACCCGATGCAGAAGGCCCCGTGGCGGACGCCGAGCAGCGCGGCCGCGCCGGTGCCGCGCCGGTAGTGGCGGAGCATGAACTGCTCGGGCAGCCGGCAGTTCCGTAGACAGGCGTCCTTCAGGCCCGTGAACTCGAAAGCGCCCGCCATCGCGAGCACTGACGCGGCGATGAGCCAGTCGCGCTCGTGCAGCCACCCGATCGAGTTCACTGCCGTGTGCACGCCGAGGTCGAAGGCCAGCGCGAGCGCCCCGAACACGGACCACACGAGCGCGTAGCCGCCCAGGAACGCCGCGACCCTGGTTCCAGATCGAGGCTGCCGCTGCGACGCCGCGGCGAACAGGCGGACGAGCGGCAGGCTCGACGGGAGCATCATCGCGGCGATCATCACCTGCCAGGCGAGCAGGAAGGCGATCAGCGCGAGCCCCAACGGCGGCCCGCCGACGAGGAGCGCGTCATGGTGGACGTAGGACGCCAGGCCAGTCGCCTGGGCGGCGATCGCGACGACCCACGCCGCCGCAATCGCCACCGCCACGGGTACCGGCACGCCGCGCATCATGCTCCTGCGTAGTCGAGCTTCCAGTACGCCTGGATCGCATTGCGACCCTCGAAGTCCCACACGAAGTCGTGCTGGGGCAGATCGGCCCGATTGCGCTTCGCCTTCGCGACATAGGCCGGCGAGCCCGGCACCGTCGAGAACAGCGAGTCGCGCAGCGTGGTGATCGACTGTCCGTCGGGCGAGCGGTACGGCTCCATCTCGCCGTACACGAAGTCGCCGATCCGCAGCGTCCCCTTCCCGTCGCGCGTCTCGTGGATGATCGGCGCACGCTCGACGGCGATGACCTCGCCGAACAGCCCGGCCAGGTCGGCCAATGGGCCGCCGAGCCTGCCCGCGAACGCGTCGTGGATGGCGTCGAACTGCTCGTCGCTCGCCTCCGCGCTGATGTACCACGCCGCCCGCCAGCTGCCGGCGAGCACGTTGCCCGGAATGCGGTGGACCGTCACGAACGACAGACCGGAGACATCGACGCCGCGGATCGTGCCGCTGTCGAAGTGGTACGCGTTGAACGCCTCGCAGGTGCCGTGATCGGGATCCTCGCCGATCCAGCACGGGCAGAGCACCTCGCAGGAGCACGCCTCGAGCAGGCTGCCGGTCAGCTGATAGCCGGCGGTCTCGTGCGCCGCAACCGGCGCGGTCGTGGTCGGGTCCATTAGGCCTCGTCCCCTTCACTGACGGGTGTTGCTGACGAGACGGAGCATGCGCGCGAGCCGCGGCGCGCGCATCGCCCGTACGGGCCATCTTTGCCTACTGGCGCGGATGGCCCGCGGTGCACTACGTCGACGCCGAGCTGGCCGGCGAGGACGCCGAGGGCCGCGTGCCGGGGATGCGCGCGCACCTGGAGGGCTGCCCGGCCTGCCACGAGGAGTACGAGTCGCTGCGCGAGCTGGCGGCGGGCGAGGCGCGTAGGGTTCGCGCCGATGGCCCACGGCACGCATGACTTCGAGGACGACGCTCGCAACGAGCACGTCCTGGTCTGGGTGAATGGCGAGCTCGTGCCGCGTGAGCGGGCGGTCGTGTCGGTGTTCGACTCGGGGTTCGTCCTCGGGGACGGCGTGTGGGAGGGACTGCGCGTGCGGTCCGGTCATCCCGCGTTCCTCGAGCGTCATCTCGACCGCCTGTACGAGGGCGCGAAGGCGATCTTGCTCGACATCGGCCGCAGCCGCGACGAGCTGACCGAGGCGATCTACTCGACGCTGCGAGCCAACGACATGACCGACGGCGTGCACGTGCGGCTGATGATCACCCGCGGCGTGAAGTCGACCCCCTACCAGGACCCGCGCGTCACGATCGGGCCGGCGACCGTTGTGATCATCGCCGAGCACAAGGAGCCGCTGCCCTCGACCGTCGTCGACGGCATCACGCTGTTCACCACGCACGTGCGACGCGCAGCGCCCGACACGCTCGACCCCAAGCTCAACGCGCACTCAAAGCTCAACGACGTAACCGCCTGCATCCAGGCCTACACGGCCGGCGCCGACGAGGCGCTGATGCTCGACCCGCTCGGGTTCGTGGCCACCTGCAACTCGACGCACTTCTTCGTCGTCGTGGGGCCCGAGGACCAGCCCGTGGTGATGACGTCGGACGGGCGCTACACGCTGGCGGGGATCACCCGCGCGAACGTGCTGGAGACCTGCCGGGCCAACGGCATCGCGGCGCGCGAGACCACGTTCAGCCTGACCGACGTCTACTCCGCCCGGGAGGCGTTCGTCACCGGTACCTTCGCCGGCGTCGTGCCGGTCCGCTCCGTGGACGGCCGCACGATCGGCGAGGGCCGCCGCGGCCCGGTGGTCGAGCGCCTTCAGGGCCTGTACCGCGAGCTCGTCGACCACGACGTGGCGGCCCGCACCGCACCATGAGCGACGTCGTGCGCGTAGCCGTGTGGTCCGGCCCGCGGAACATCTCCACGGCGATGATGCGGGCCTGGGAGAACCGCCCCGATACGGTCGTCGTCGACGAGCCTCTGTACGCCGCCTACCTGGCCCGCACCGGCCTCCCGCACCCGGCGCGCGAGGAGGTCATCGCCTCGCAGCCGACCGACGTCGCTACCGCCGTCGCCGGCCTCTCGGAGCCGCTGCCGCCCGGCCGCCGCGTCCATTACACGAAGCACATGGCGCACCACGTCGACCGCGACATGGACCTGAGCTGGACGCTCGGCTTCCGCAACGTCCTGCTGGTCCGCGACCCCGCCGAGGTCGTGGCTTCATACGTGCGCGCCCGGGAGACCGTGGACTTCGACCCGGAGGACATCGGGCTGCCCCAGCAGGCGCGGCTGCTCGACCTGTGGGAGGAGCACGGCGTCGAGGTGCCGGTCGTCGACGCGGGCGACTTCCTGCGCGCTCCCGAGGCGCACCTGCGCTGGCTGTGCGACTGGCTGGGGATTCCCTTCACCGAGCGGATGCTGTCGTGGCCGGCGGGCCCGCGCGACTCCGACGGCGTATGGGCGCCGCACTGGTACGACGCGGTCTGGAAGTCCACCGGGTTCCAGCCCTGGCGGCCGCGAGAGATCAGCCTCTCCGAGCACGACGCCGCCGTCGCCCAGGCGTGCCGTCCGATCTACGACGCGCTGCGCGCGCGGCGGCTGCAGGTCTGATCGCGCCGGCTAACGCCCGTTGAACGGCTCGTCGCGCTCCCGTACGGCTTCCTTGAAGCCGGCCTCGGCAGCCCGCTGCTGGAACGCGTAGCCCTCCGGCGTGTGGCGCGCCACGCCGTCGAAGACGACGCCGAGCGCCTGCGTCGCCGCCAGGCCCTGCGCCCACGCGGCCTGGTTGAGCGTGGTCTTCATCATCACCAGCTGGTTGACGGGCAGCAGCGCGATCCGCTGGACGAGCGCCTCGAACACATCGTCCAGCTCGGCCGCGGGCGGCGCCTCGATGGCCAGGCCCCAGTCGAGCGCCTCGGCGCCCGTGATCAGGTCGCCGGTGAACAGCAGCCGCTTGGCCCGCTGGTCGCCGATCTTGTGCGCCCAGAGCATCGACGTCGGCACGCCCCAGACCCGGGCGGGCGGGTAGCCGATCCGCGCGTCGTCGGCGATCACGAGCAGGTCGCTGCAGAGCGCCATGTCGGTCCCGCCCGCGACGCAGAAGCCGTGCACCTTGCACACCACGGGCTTGTTCGCGTGGAACAGCGACATGAAGCCGCGCAGGTTGCGGCTCATCATCTGGTAGTCGAGGACCGGGTCCCACACCTCGTTCGGGTCGTGGTTCGGCAGCTTGCCCTCGGCCGACCAGACCAGGTCGTAGCCGCCGCAGAACCCCTTGCCGCGGCCGCTCAGCGCGATCACGTGGACGTTCGGGTCCAGGTCGGCCCGCTCGACGGCGTCGGCCAGTTCGCGCGGCATCTCCAGGGTGATGCCGTTGCCCCGCTCGGGGCGGTTCAGCTCGATCCGGGCGACCCGGCCGTCGACCGCGTACTCGAGCGTGTTCACGGAACGCGCGGGCGGTGGCGCTCGATGATCGACGTCACGTCGACGCCGGGCGGCAGCGTGCCGTACGAGCGGCCGTGCTCGCCCCCGAGCCGCGACGCGCAGAACGCGTCGGCCACGTACGAGGGCGAGTTGCGCACGAGCAGCGAGCCCTGGAGCGCCAGCGCCATGCGCTCGACCACCCGGCGGGCGCGGAACTCGATCGTCTCGAAGTCCGAGAACGCGGCCTTGGTGTCGGCGACCCACGCGTCGAGCCGGGCGTCGGCGCCCGCCGCCTGGTCGACCTCGGCCCAGAACGCGTCGAGGGAGTCCGGGGTCTTGGCCATCGCGCGCAGCACGTCCAGCGAGTTGACGTTGCCCGAGCCCTCCCAGATCGAGTTGAGCGGCGCCTCGCGGTAGAGCCGCGGCATGCCCGACTCCTCGACGTAGCCGTTGCCGCCCAGGCACTCGAGCGCCTCGCCGACCGCCCAGGGCGCGGACTTGCAGATCCAGTACTTGGAGACCGCCGTGCCGAGCCGCCGGAACAGGTTCTCCTGCGGGTCGCCGGCACCGTCGTAGGCGCGCGCCAGGCGCATGGCGGTGACCGTCGCGGCCTCGGAGTCCAGGCACAGGTCGGCCAGCACGTTCTGCATGAGCGGCTGGTCGGTCAGCAGCTTGCCGAACGCCGCCCGGTGCGCGGTGTGGTGGAGCGCCTGGGCGACCGCGGCCCGGATCAGCCCGGTCGACCCGAGCACGCAGTCGAGCCGGGTGTGGTTGACCATCTCGATGATCGTCGGGACGCCGCGGCCCTCCTCGCCGACCCGGCGGACCCAGGTGTTCTCGAACTCGACCTCGCTCGACGCGTTCGAGCGGTTGCCGAGCTTGTCCTTCAGCCGGTTGATCCGGAACGGGTTGCGCTCGCCGTCGGGGGTGAAGCGGGGGAGGAGGAAGCAGGTCACGCCGGCGTCGGTCTGGGCGAGCACCAGGAACGCGTCGCACATCGGTGCGGAGCAGAACCACTTGTGGCCGTTCAGGAGGTACTCGCCGTCGGCCCCGGTGGGCTCGGCACGGGTGATGTTCGCGCGGACGTCGGAGCCGCCCTGGCGCTCGGTCATCGCCATGCCGAACAGCGCGCCGCGCTTCTCGGTCGCCGGGCGCAGCACCTCGCCGTCGTACTCGAGCGACGTCAGCCGCGGCTCCCACTCGGCGGCCAGGTCGGGCTGCTTGCGCAGGGCAGGCACTGCCGCGTAGGTCATCGAGATCGGGCAGCCCGTGCCCGCCTCGACGCCGCTCATCGTCAGCATGATCGAGGCGCGGGCGACGTGGGCGCCGGGGCCGGGCTGCCGCCAGGGCAGCGCGGCCATCCCGTGCCCGACCGCGTGGTGCATCAGCTCGTGCCAGGCGGGGTGGAACTCGACCTCGTCGATCCGGTTGCCGAAGCGGTCGTGGGTGCGGAGCTTCGGCGGGTTCTCGTTGGCGAGGCGGCCGAGCTCGAGCGTGTGGGGGTCGCCGGCCTCGTCGCCGAGCGTGCGGAGCTGGTCGACCGCCCAGCCGGCGCCCTCCCGGTCGACCGCCTCGACGAGCGGCAGGTTGGACTCGAAGGCGTTGAAGCCCTCGAGCGGCGGCGGCTGGTTGAAGACGTCAGACGTGGGCGGCGTCGGCGATGGCCATTCTCGGCTAACTCCTGTCGCGGTAGGGCGCCGGCGCAGAACGAGACGAGCGACGCGATCAGCGCCTCGTCGTCCGCGGGGCGGGACTGGGTGGACAGCGGCCCGATCAGGGCCTCGGCGGTGGCGCCGATCAGGGCGGCGCTGAAGGTCTGGGTGTCGTGGGGGGCGAGCTCGCCGCGCTCGATGCCCTGCGCGAGGGTGGCGGCCAGCACGTCGCGGTAGCCGCGGCGGAACTCCAGGCGCTCGGCCTCGACGGCGGGGTCGACGGGCTCGGCCAGCAGCGCGTAGGCGCGCTTGGGCTCGGCGAGCGCGCGGCGCGCCCAGGCCTCGACGGCGGCGCCGATCCGCTCGGCCGCGCTGCGGCCGTCGTCGGCGGTCACCGCCGCGAACTCGTCGAGCTCGCGGCGGGCGGCCAGGCGGAACGCCTCGGCGGCCAGCGCGGACTTCGAGTCGAAGTGGCGGTAGAGGGTGCCGGTCGCGACGCCGGCCCGGGCGGCGACGGCCTGGACCTGCGCCGACGCGTAGCCGCCCGCGGCCAGCTGGTCGACCGCGGCGGTCAGGATCGCGTCGCGCGTGGCGGCCTTGCGGGCCTCGGTTCGCTCGGTGGGGCGGTACGGCAAGGGAGAACCCCTCGGGAAGAAGTGAACCACGATTCACCGCTTCCCGTCAAGACGCCGACCGGCAATATGTGGGGCCAATGCTCCGCACTCGTCGCGTTCCCCGCATCGCGGTCGTGCTTGTGGCGCTGGCGCTGGTGCTGCGCCTGGGCTTCATGCTCGCCACCCCCGGCTACGCGCCCGCGCACGACGACCGCGACTACGACCGCCTGGCCTGCGGTCTGGTGGCCGGCGACGGCTACACGCGGGCGGGCCCGGCGACGCCGCCTGAGGGCTGCGGCGAAGGGCCCACCGGGCGGCCGACGGCGTTCCGGCCGCCGGGCTTCCCGATGTTCCTGGCCGCGGTCTACACGGTCACCGAGCCGATCGGCATCGAGCGCTGGACGGCCGCCCGCGTCGCCCAGGCGCTGCTGGGCACGGCAGTCGTGGCCCTGCTCGGGATGGTCGCCTGGCAGCTGTTTGGCCGGCGCACGGCCTGGCGGCGATGGCGCTGGGCGCGGTGTTCCCGCCCGCGATCGTGCTCGGCGGCTCGCTGCTGACCGAGACGCTGTTCGTCGCGCTGATGCTGGCGGCGATCGCGGCCGTGCTGGCCGACCGGCGGCGGGCGGCGACCGCCGCTGGCTGATCGCCGCCGGCGTGCTGTGCGGGCTCGCCGTGCTCACGCGGTCGAACGCGCCGGCGTTGATCCTGCCGCTGGCCATCGCGGTGGCCACGGTGGGCAACCGGCCGCTGCGCGCGCGGCTGGGCCGCGCCGCCGCGCTGGTGGGCATCGCCGCGCTGATCGTCGCGCCCTGGACCGTCCGCAACGCGATCGAGCTCGACGGCTTCGCGCCGGTGACCACCGAGGCGGGCAGCGCGCTGGCCGGCACCTACAACGACGCGACCCGCACGGACCGCGACTGGCCCGGCGCCTGGATCCCGCCGGCGCGGCTGCGCGAGCTGGCGCCCACGCTCGACCCGGTGCGCGGCGACGAGCCGGCCGAGCAGCGCGCGCTGATGCGGCGCTCGCTCCGCTACATGGCCGATCACCCCGGCTACGTCGCCCATGTCGGCGGCCGCAACGTCTGGCGGCTGGCCGGCCTCTCGGGCCGCGACTGGTGGCACTTCTCGGGCCGCACGCTGTCGATCCCGGGCTGGACCGCCGACTTCTCGGGGGTCGGCTTCCTGGTCTTCCTGGCGCTTGCGATCGCCGGCGCCTTCACCGCGGCCGCGCGCGCGGCGCCGCGCTGGCTGTGGCTGATGCCGGTGCTGATGCTGCTGTCGGTGATGTTCGTGGTCGGCGAGACGCGCTTCCGCGCGCCGGTCGACCCGTTCGTCGTGCTGCTCGCGGCGCTGGCGGTGAGCGCGCTTCCGCGCCCCGGCCGGCGCTGAACCGCATCGGTTCGTATCCTGCCGGGTTCCTCTCTTCGTGGTCCCCCGACTCTCGACAGCTGTCGCGGCGCTGGTCTGCGCCCTCCTGGCCTGCGCGGCGCCCGCCGCCGCGCAGCGCGACGTGCCGCAGAACTTCTTCGGCGTCAACTTCGACACGGACGTCGCGCAGAGGTCGCCGCAACAGCCTCCAGGACTCGGAGTTCGACCTCCAGGCGCGGTCGGGCGTGGAGACCTCACGCGTCGTCTTCTCCTGGAAGAAGCTGCAGTCGCGGCGAGGGCGGCTACCCCGAAGTGGTCGGAGATCGACCCGATCGTGGCGCGCGCCGCCGAGCACGGGATCGACCTGCTGCCGGTGGTGATCGAGGCGCCGCGGTGGGCGCGCGAGAACCCGCGCGCCTACCCTCGCCGCCGAAGGACCCGAACGACCTGGCCGACTTCCTGGTGCTCCTGATCCAGCGCTACGGCGAGAACGGCACGCTACTGG
Organism: uncultured Actinomycetes bacterium; assembly: GCA_963724205.1. Lineage (GTDB taxonomy): Bacteria > Actinomycetota > Thermoleophilia > Solirubrobacterales > Thermoleophilaceae > CAVRTK01. The sequence goes on from CAVRTK010000001.1 coordinate 1,628,377, forward strand.
GCCGAGCACCCCGAGGTGCCCAAGCGCGCGCTGCGCACCTGGCAGATCTGGAACGAGCCGCACCTGCGCTTCCAGTGGGACTCGGACCGGCCGTGGCAGCGCAACTACGGCCGCCAGCTGCGCGTCGCGTACAAGGCGATCAAGAGGGCGGACCCGGGCGCGACCGTCGTGCTCGCCGCGCATGTCCAACAGTCGTGGAAGTTCCTCGGCGAGCTCTACGCCCACGGCCGGGTGCGCGGCTTCTTCGACGTCGCCGCGCTGCACCCGTACACGCGCCGGGCCGGCGGCGTGATCACGCTGGCCCGCCGCGTTCCGCACGGTCATGCGCCGCAACGGCGACGCGAAGAAGCCGCTGTGGATCACCGAGCTCGGGCTGCCCGCGTCGAAGGGCAAGGAGAAGAGCAAGAACCGCTTCAGACCACCGACGAGGGCATGGCCGACTTCCTGACGACCGCGATGGAGAAGCTCATGGCCGGCCAGACCCGACCAACGTGCGCGTGTCCCGCGTCTACTGGTACACGTGGGCGTCCGTGTACTGCTGCGGCGACATCTTCCGGTACACCGGGCTGCGGCAAGGTACGATCCGCGCGACCAGACGCTGAGCGACAAGCCCGCTACGCGGCGTTCGTCGAAAGCGCGCGCCGCCACCAGGCTGCATGAAGACCAGCGCCGGCGCCTGCCAGTAACGAGGAGAGGGAGTAGAGGATGAGACGACGTACGCTCGCCACGGCGGCCGTCGCTGGCGGCCGGCCTGGCGCACTGCCCGCCGGCGCCCAGGCGGCGCGCGGCTTCACGCTGGGGGTCGCGGCCGGCGACGTGACCGTCGGACTCCGCGATCGTGTGGGCGCACGCGACGAAGTCGGGGACCGGCCTGGTCCAGATCACCACCGCGAAGAACTTCGGCGGCTCGGCCGACCTCGCACATCGCGCGCGCCCGCGCGACCAAGGCCAACGACAACACGGTCCAGGTCAAGCTCGCGCGACCTGATCGCCGGACACCACCTACTACTACCGGTTCCTGCATCGGCGAACGGCATGAGCGACACGGGCAGCTTCCGCACCGCGCCCGGCGCCGAACAGGGCGAAGACCGATCGAGTTCGCCTGGTCGGGCGACGCCGACGCGCAGAGCCAGCCCGGGCGAGACGAAGCCGTTCTGGAACAACTTCGAGATCTACGAGCGGATGGCGCGCGAGAAGAACGCGTTCAACGTCAACTTCGGCGACACGATCTACTCGGACACCGAGGTCGGGTCGGAGCAGGAGGGCGGCAACTTCCAGCCCGGCGCGCCGACCGCGCTCGAGCGGTCAGGCCAAGTGGGGGAAGTACAAGCATGAACCTGGCGCTGCGCAACCTCCAGCGCATGCGCAGCACGGCGCGGCTCTACACGCACTGGGACGACCACGAGTTCGTCAACGACTTCTCGGTCGCCGAGAACGGGTCGAAGCTCTACACGGGACGGCGTGCGCGCGTTCACCGACTACAACGCCGGTGACCTACAACGCCCGCAACGGGCTGTACCGCAAGTTCCGCTGGGGCAAGAACCTCGAGGTGTTCTTCCTCGACCAGCGCTCGTTCCGCGACGCCAAGGCGTCGCAGGGCGGCGTCTGCGACAACCCGCAGAGGCCCGGCGTCGCCGGACCTCGCGCCGACCGCGCCGCAGTCGACGCGCAACGGTGTTCTCGGCGCTCGTGCCGTCGCTGGCCACGCCGGCGCCGCAGGCCTGCAAGGACCGCATCAACGACCCGAACCGCACGTTCCTCGGCAAGCGCCAGCTGGCCCTGTTCAAGCGCGACATCCAGCGCTCGACGGCGACGTTCAAGGTCGATGATGAACGAGACGCCGATCCAGCAGTTCTACGCGCTGCCGTACGACCGCTGGGAGGGCTACGAGGCCGAGCGCCAGGACGTCCTGAAGTTCATCCAGTCGAACGTGAAGAACGTCGATCTTCCTCACGACCGACACGCACGCGAACTTCATCAACGACGCGCGCCTGAAGACGCTCGAGGAGGGCGGCCCGGTCAACTCGGGCATCACTCGAGGTGGTGACCGGTCCCGTGGCCACGAAGAACTTCGGGGCCGAGATCGACGACGCGACCAACCAGCCCGGCTCGGGCGCCGCGCTGCGCGGGGCGTTCTTCAAGCCGCCGCCGCCGAACGGCGTCGGCATGCAGTGCGCGGTGATCGACAAGTTCTCCTACGGGCAGGTCAGGGTCACCCGCAACCGCCTGACGATCACGCTGAAGGACATCGAGCGGCAGGCCAGCTCAACGAGCCCGAGGGCAACCCCTGCGGGCCGGTGGTGCTGGACGCGAAGTAGCGCCGCGGCTCACCCGCGCGGGGGCACGATCCGGACGATCCGGTCGTCGCCGTTGCGCGGGGTCCCGCGCCCGTCGGTGTTGTTCGTCAGCAGGTAGATCGCCCCGTCGGGGCCCTCGACCACCTGGCGCAGGCGGCCGTACTTGCCCTGGTACATCGCGCGGTCGCCGGTGACCTGGGTGCCCTCGAAGGTGACCCGGCGCAGCTGCTCGCCGACCAGGCAGGCCACGAGCAGGTCGCCGGTCCAGCGCGAGCCCTTCCTGTGCACGAACGTCGCGCCCGACGGGGCGATCACCTCGGGATAGTCGACGAGCGCCGGGCCGGGGCCGTCCTTGCCCTGCGAAGTCCGGCCAGCCGTAGTTCGTGCCCTCGCGGATCTGGTTGATCTCGTCGTGCGCGTCGGGGCCGAACTCGGTGGCGTAGAGGAGCTCCGACTCCGGCTGCCAGTCGAGTCCCTGCACGTTGCGGTGGCCGAGCGAGAGGATCTCCGGGTCGACCGCCCCGCTGCGGGGGTCGCGAACGCGGAGGATCTTGCCGTTCAGCGACTCGGGCTGCTGGGCCAGGCCCGCGTCGCCCGCCTCGCCGGTGGTGATGTAGAGCGCGCTCGTCGGGCCCGAAGCGCAGCCGCCCGCCGTCGTGGACGACGCCGGCCTTGATGCCGCGGACGATCGTCACCGGACTGGTGAGCTTGCCGCTCTTGAACCGGTAGCGGACGACCTCGTTGCCGGTCGCGGTGGTGCGGTAGAGGTAGAGGTAGCGGTTGCGCTTGAAGCCGGGGTCGAGCGCCATGCCGAGCAGGCCGCCCTCCCCGGCGGCCCGCACCTTGACCCGGGCGACGGGCTCGCGCTTGAGGCGCAGCTTGCTGTCCAGGCGCCGGACCCGGCCGGGGCGCTCGGTGACGAGCGCGCCGCCGTCGGGCAGGAACACCAGCTCCCAGGGGATGGTCAGGCCCTTGACGACCGTGCCGCTCCTCAGGCGGGACGGAGCCCGCCTTCCGGCCGGTGGTGGGCGGCTCGGTCGCCTTGGTGGCGGCGGGCGCCGGCGGCTGCGCGGCGCTCGAGTCGTCGCCCCCGCCGCCGCACGCGGCAAGCGTCGTCGCCGCCGCGAGTAGCGCGAGACGTGGCATCGCATCCCCGGCATGGTTGCAGGCGCGGCCTACGGGCCGGGGAGCGAGGCGATCGCCGCGTCGATGCGCTCGCGCGGCGGCGCGCCAGGTGAACGCGCGCGGCGCGGTCGCGGCCGCGGCTCGACCAGCTCCGCGGCCGCAGCGGGGTCGTCGAGCAGCGTCGCGAGCGCCCGCGCCGCGCCCTCGGGGTCGTCGGGGTCGAACAGCAGCGCGGCCGGCGCCGGCACGTCTCGGGCAGCGCCGCGCGGTCGGCCGCCACGACCGGCGTGCCGCTGGCCATCGCCTCCAGGACGGGCAGGCCGAAGCCCTCGTAGAGCGACGGCATCACCAGCGCCTCGGCGCCCGCGTACAGGCCGGGCAGGTGCTCCTCGGGGACGTAGCCGAGCGCGCGCACCGGGGAGGCGCCCTCGTCGCGCATGTAGGCGCGGCCGGAGCCCGCGGCCACCAGCTCGATGCCGCGCTCCGACGAGCGCCGTGCGCGGCGGCGGCCAGGCCGGCCAGGTTCTTGCGGGCGATCCGCGTGCCGACGGCCAGCACGTACGGGTACCGGATGCGAAGGGCGATGCGGGCGGCTTCGGCGTCGGCGCTCGGCGAGAACCGGGGGTCGACCCCGTTGGGCACGACCACCACGCGCTCGGGCGCCGCGCCGAGCACCTCGACCAGCTCGCCCTTCGAGAACTCCGACACCGTCACGCACCAGGCCGGCGCCGCGCGCCAGCCGGGGCAGCAGCGCCCGCTGCCAGGCGACGTAGCCGCGGCCGTACCACTCGGGATGGCGCAGCGCGGCCGCGTCGTGGATCACGCACGACGTTGCGCCGGCCGAGCGCGAGCGGCGCCAGGTTGGCGGGGGAGAGGACCGCCCGCGCCCCGCGGGCCCTGCAGCGGCAGCACGGCCTGCTCCCACACGTGGCCGGCGCGGTGGGCGAGCGCGCGCGGCGGGCGCACGACCCGGTAGGTGTCCGGCCGCAGGCGCGGCAGCTCGTCGGCCAGCGCGCGCGCGACGCGCTCAACGCCGCCGATCTGGCGCCGGGCCGCGGCGCGCGCGTTGACTAGGACCGGCCCGACCTGATTGGGTGAGGTGGGTTCTGGCAGCGAGAGAGGAGTTCGAGTGGCGGACCGCTACGACGCAGTGGTGATCGGGGCCGGGCCGGCGGGCGAGGTCTGCGCGGGAGAGCTCAGCTGATGGTGGCATGAAGGTCGCCATCGTGGAACGCGAGCTGGTCGCGGGGGAGTGCTCGTACTGGGCCTGCATCCCGACGAAGACGCTGCTGCGCCCGGGCGAGGCCGTCTGGCAGGCGCGCGAGGCCCCGGGCGCCGCCGAGGCGATCACCGGGAAGATCGACGTCCACGAGGCGCTCGGCTGGCGCAACTTCATGACCTCGGACTGGGACGACGCCGGCCAGGTGGGCTGGCTCGACAGCGTGGGCGTCGACCTGTATCCGCGGCGAGGGCGCGGATCGACGGCCCCGGCAAGGTCGTGGTCGGCGACCAGGTACTGGAGACCGACCGGATCATCCTGGCGACGGGGTCGGCGCCCGTCATCCCGCCGATCGACGGCCTGCGCGAGGCCGAAGGCGTCTGGACCAACCGCGAGGCCGCCGAGATGAAGCAGGTGCCGGAGAGCGCGATCGTGCTCGGCGCCGGCCCGGTGGGCGTCGAGATGGCGCAGATCCTGCTACCGCTTCGGCGCCGCGGTGACGCTGATCGAGGGGCTGAGCCAGCCGCTGTCGCGCGAGAACAAGGCGGCCGGGCTGGCGATCGAGGACGCGCTGCGCGCCGAGGGCGATCGACGTGCGCTGCGGCACGCGTGCTTCGAAGGTCACGCAGTCGAACGGCTCGTACACCGTCGAGCTCGAGGGCGGCCACCAGGTCACCGCCGAGAAGTTGCTGGTCGCCACGGGGCGCAAGCCGCGGGTCGAGGGCATCGGCCTGGAGACGGTCGACGTGACCGTCGAACGACGCCGGCGGGCGTCGAGGTCGACGACCAGCTGAAGGCCGGCGACGGCATCTGGGCGGTGGGCGACACCACCGGCGAAGATGCTGTTCACCCACGTGGGCAAGTACCAGGCCCGCGTCTGCGCCGCGGCGATGCTCGGCAAGCCGGCGCGCGCCGACTACCGCGCGATCCCGCGCGTCGTGTTCACCGACCCGCAGGTGGCCGCGGTCGGCGAGCAGGAGGGCGCACAGACGGGCACGGCGCAGCTGTCCGGCGTGGCCCGCACGTCGACGTTCACCCGCCAGTACGCCGAGAAGCCGGGCTTCCTCACGGTCGTCTCCGACGGCCAGAAGCTGACCGGCGCGTTCGCGGTCGGGCCCCGAGGCGGGCGAGTGGCTCGGGCAGGCGACGCTGGCCATCAAGGCGGAGGTGCCGCTGGACGTGCTGCGCGACACCGATCCAGCCGTTCCCGACGTTCTCCGAGGCGTACATGAACGCGCTGAACGATCTGGGCTGACGCGCCCGATCAAACGTCCAGACGACGGCGCCCACCAATCGTCCAGCCGGTGGTGCCGCGCTAACCGCGCGGTGCCGCCGGCTCGATAACTGACCTCGACAAGTCCCCGTCGAAGTGCGTGGCCGCCGCCCCGGCGAGCTGGCACGAGGAGTCGTTTGTGAGGCATACCAAGAAGATCGGGATCACGGTCGTCGCCACAGGCGCCGCGTGGTTCGCGGCGCTCGCACCGGCCGCGCAGGGCGCGACGGTCTGCAACGAGGCCGAGAACTCCCACCGTGGTGGGTACGAGGTCTCGGGCGGCATCGTCGACCCCGTCCCGCCGGCGTTCCTGCGCGACTCGCAGATGAGCGTCGGCAACGGCGACTCGGCCGGGCTCGACCATGCGGCCGACGTCTCGCCGGCCCTGCGCCAGTGCGCGCCGGAGGACGACGGCGAGCCCACCGGCGGCGACGGCGGACGGCGGCGGCGATGACGGCGGCGGCGATACCGGCGGTGGCGGCGACGACGGCGGGGTCATCGACTCCTAGCGGTCGCGCACCGCAGCCACGCTGTTCAGGAGGGCCCGGCTTCGTCCGGGCCCTCGTCGTTCCCTGACACACTGGATCGCATGCGGCATGACGCGTTCGGCTGGTGGGTCCGCGAGGCGGGCGCGCCGCCCGAGCTGCCGCCGCTGACGACCGACACCGCCGCCGACGTGGTCATCGTGGGTGGCGGCTATCTGGGCATGTGGACCGCGTGGCACCTGCTCGACCGGGACGCCGGCCTGCGGGTCGTCATCATCGAGAAAGACCGCTGCGGGTTCGGTCCCTCCGGGCGCAACGGAGGGTTCGTGACGAGCTACTGGAACAAGCTCGACGCGATGATGCCGCGCTTCGGCCGGGCCGCGGCCGTGCGACTGGCCGAGGCCGCCGAGGCGGCCGTGCACGCGATCGGAGCGTTCTGCGAGCGGCAGGAGGTGGACGCCTGGTATCGCGCCGCGGGCGAGGTCGAGATCGCGACGTCGCCCGCTCAGGAGGGGTACTGGGACGACGCGGTGGCGGCGGCGCCGGAGGCCCAGTACGTCGCCCTGACGCCCGGCGAGGTGGCCGGCTACGCGCGCTCGCCGGTGTTCGGCGGCGGCGCCCTCCTGCGCGTCGCCGCGACCGTGCAGCCCGCGCGGCTCGCCTTCGGGTTGCGCGAGCGGTTGCTCGACCGCGGCGTGCGGATCTTCGAGCACTCGCGGGTCACGCGCGTGTCCGACGACGGCGTCGAGGCCGACGGCGGGCGGGTGCGCGCCGGGCGCGTGGTGCTGGCCGTCAATCACGTGGCCGGGGCCCTGCGGCCGTTCCGCGGCATGGTCACGACCGCCTCGAGCCACATCGTCATGACACCGCCGGTGCCGGACCGGCTGCGGGACATCGGCTGGACGGGGGGTGAGGCGCTGCGCGACTGCCGCACCCTGTTGCACTACCTACGGACCACGAACGACGATCGCGTCGTGTTCGGATGGGGCGGAGGCCGGATGGCGCTCGGCTCGCGCAGGCGCGCGCTGATCGATGTCGACCCGGACGCGGTCCGCCGGGCCGAGGCGTCGATGCACCGCTTCTTCCCGCAGCTCCTGGGCGTGCCCGTCGAAGCGGCCTGGGGCGGGCCGATCGACGTGTCGGCCACGCGCCTGCCGCAGTACCGCGAGGTGGGCCGGTCGGTCGCGGGGTTCGGCTTCAGCGGCAACGGCGTCGGGCCGTCGTACCTGGGCGGCCGGATTCTGAGCGGAATGGCCCTCGACGCTCGCGACGACTACACGAGCCTGCCGCTGGTGGAGCCGGACGCGCCGCGCTTCCCGCCCGAGCCACTGCGCTTCGCCGGCGGCGCCGCGATCCGCGCGGCGATGGTGCGGCGCGACGACGACGCGGACGTCGGCGCGCGCACGCTGTGGCCGGTCGCCTTCGTCGCCGGGCTCCCCCAGCGGCTCGGCATGAACCTGCCGCGCTGAGCGCGGGCCTACGGGCGCAGGCGGACCGGCAGCGTCTTCAGCTGGTTGACGAACGGGTTCTCGACGTACCTGGGCTCGCCGTCGATGGCGATGTCCGGGAACCGCGCGAGCGTCTCCTCGATCAGGATCTGGAGCTCGAGGCGCGCGAGCGCGGTGCCCAGGCAGAAGTGGCGGCCGCCGGCGCCGAAGGCCTGATGGTCGTTGGGATCGCGCGTCAGGTCGAAGCGGTCGACGTCTTCGAAGTGGGTCTCGTCGCGGTTCGACGAGACGTACCACATGATCACCTTGTCGCCCTTGCGGATCTGCTTGCCGTTCAGCTCGACGTCGCGGGTGGCGGTCCGGCGGAAGTGCGCGAACGCCGGGAACATCCGCAGCGACTCCTCGACGGCCTGCGGGACGAGCGAGGGGTCGTCGAGCAGCAGCTGCCGCTGGTACGGGTCCTCCATGATCGCGCGCATGCCGCTCGCGTAGGTGGCCTTCGTCGAGTCGTTCCCGGCCGCGACCAGCAGGAAGAAGCCCATCACGATCTCGTGCTCCTCCAGGCGCTCGCCGTCGATCTCGGCGTGCACGAGGACGCTGGTCAGGTCGTCGGTCGGGTTCTCGCGGCGCTCGGCGATCAGGCGGCCGCAGCGCGCGAAGATCTCCGGCACGTCCGTCTCCATCACGTGGGACGCGCCCTCGGGGTTGAGATCTGGATCGCCGGCACCGAGCGCGGTGTTCATCAGCCGGGCCCAGACCGCGTCGTCCTCGGGCGGGATGCCCATGAACGACCCGATCACGCGTGACACGACGGGCTGGGCGACGTCGGTCACCAGGTCGAGCGTCTCGCGGTCCATCACCGCGTCCAGGACGTGCACGGTGATCGCGCGGATCTCGTCCTCGTGGTCGGCGATCCGCTTGGGCGTGAACCCGCGCTGGAAGAGCCCCTTCAGGCGATCGTGCTTTGGCGGGTCCATCCCGATGAACATCGCCGAGACCAGCTCCACCGGCATGATCGCGTCGGTGAGCGCGGTGACCCCGGTGGCCGACGAGTAGGTCTCCCAGTCGCGGCTGACCGTGTGGACGTCGTCGGCCAGGGTGACCGACCAGAAGCCCGCCTCGTCGGGGTACTCGGTGATGCGGTCGGTCCAGTGGACCGGGCAGTGGGCGCGCAGGTCCTTGAACAGCGCATGCGGAGGGCCGTCGGTCCACAGCTCCCGCTCGGTTACGAGCACGTTCTCGAGGTCGATCGGGTTGGCGGACATCGGGGCGCGTCTCCTCTGGCGGGGTGGTCCGACCCTAACGGGGAAGGGTGGTCAGCGTCGAGGCGGCGGCGTCCCGCAGCGCGTCGACCATCGCCTGCGTGGCGGGCGCCGGCGGGTCGGCCGTCACCGCCAGGACGCGGCGGCGCGGAGGCGTGCCGCGCAGCGGCCGGACGGCGACGTCGGCGCGCAGGGCGGCGAACGCGAGCAGGGGAAGCAGGGCCACTCCCATCCCGGCCGCGACGAGCCCCTCGATCGCGAAGTGGTCGTGCAGGATGTGGGCGACCTCCGGCTCGACGCCCGCCTCGCGGTAGGCGCGCATGACGACGTTGTCGCCCGGCTTCGTGCCCGGCAGGCTCAGCAGCACGAGTGGGTCGGCCGCGAGCTCCGCAATGGCCACCGTGCGGCGGGTGGCCAGCGGGTGGTCGGTCGGGAGCACCGCGTAGAGCTCGTCGTCGAGCAGGTGCTCGACGTGCAGGCCGCTCGTGTCGGGATCTGGTCCGAAGCCGCTCGCCTGGGAGATCGCGATCTCCAGGTCACCGCGCCGGACGAGCTCGACCGCGTCGGGCGGGAACTCGACCTGCAGCTCGACCTCGATGCCCTGGGCGTCGCGGCGGAAGCGGGAGATCGCCCGGCTCACGAACGTGCCGGTCGCTGTGGCCATGCTGCCGATGCGGACGTGTCCGCGGGTGCCCTTCGCCAGGTCGGAGAGCTCGGCGTTCGCCTCCGCGATCTGGGCCAGCAGACGCTCGGTGTGGCGCAGCACGACGTCGCCCGCCGGGGTCAGCCGCAGGCCCTTCGGCTCGCGGTCGATCAGGCGCGTGCCGACCTGGCGCTCGAGCCGGCCGATCTGCTGCGAGACCGCCGGTTGTGTGTAGGCGAGCGCCTCGGCCGCCGACGAGAACGATCCGCGCAGGGCCACCTCCCGGAACACGCGCAGCAGCCGGACGTCCTCCATAACGCCACCTTATCGCGTCGGTCACGAATGATCATTTGTGTTAATCGATGGGGAGGCGGACAATTGCCGATGCAACCACCGAAGACCAACGAAAGAGAGCCTCCCATGACCTCCTCCCAGACCCTCCTCGTACGCACCGCAGACCCGACCGACACCCGCACCGTCCTCCGCCTGGCCGCCCTCGACGACGCGCCGGCGCCGCACGGCGAGGTGCTGATCGCCGAGGTCGACGGCCAGCCCGTCGCCGCCCTCTCCCGCGAGAACGGCGCCGTGGTCGCCGACCCGTTCCGGCCCACCGCCGCAGTCGTGCAGGCGCTGACGGCGGCCGCCGCGGCCTAGCAGCGCGGTCGGCGCCGGAGCCCGGCGCCGGAGCCCGGCGCCGGCCCGCTACCGCTCCGGGTTCTCCCGCCGCACCCGCAGCAGCGCCTCGAGCTGACGCCGCTCGCGGCGGACCGGGCGGCCCAGGAGCCCCTTGATCGCCCACCGGTCGGCGAAGGTGACGATCTGGAGCGCGTCGTCGACCTCCTGGCGGCGGCCGCCCCGCCACTTGCGCACGACGTCGCGGCGGCGGCGCGCCAGCAGCTCGAACGGCTCGCCTCCGAACGCCATCTCCGTCGAGTGGCCGCCGTGGTGGAGCACGCGGGCCGCGGGCCAGAACCAGGTCTCGATGCCGGCGTCCGCCGCCCGGAGCCCCAGGTCCAGGTCCTCGGCGAACATGAACGCGCGCGGGTCGAACGGGCCCAGGCGCCTGAGCGTGTCCGTGCGCGCACCGACGCACGCGCCCACGGCCCAGCCGACGGGGCGTGGATCGTCGCCCCGCCACGGGTCGACCTGGCGGGCGATGGGCGGCGGCATCAGCGCGGGCGGGACCACCGCGGCCAGTGCGAGCGGCGGCGCCCCCGGCTCGAGCTGCGCGGAGTCCTGGCGGCGGCCGTCCGCGCCGACGACCACGGGCGTCAGCAGGCGCTCGGGGGCATCGGTCCGCGCCGCCTCGGCCGCGAGACGGGCGAGCGACGAGTCGATCAGCTCGACATCGGGGTTCACGAGGACGGTGACCGCGCGCTCGGCGGCCTCGACCCCCGCGTTCGACGCGCGCCCGAAGCCGACGTTGGCGCCCATGTCGATCACCGTCGCGGTGCCGCCGCGCCAGGCGCGCGCGGCCGTGGCGCCTCCGTCGGATGAGCCCGAGTCGACGACGATCACCTGGGCGCCCGGCAGGTGGCGCTCGACCGACGTGAGCAGCGCCGGCAGGTGGGACGCCGAGTTGTGGATGACCGTCACAAGAGCCAGGTCGCTGCCCGGCTCGGGCCGGGAGCCCTCGCGGCGGGGCTGCCGCGGCGCGCCACCCCGCGCACCAGCGCGCCGTAGCGCTCGCGTGAGAGCGTCAGCGAGTAGCGCGTACGGGCGCGCTCGCGCCCCGCCTGGCCCAGCTCGCGACCGCGCGCCGGATCGCCCAGCACCTCGACCAGCGCGGCGGCCGCGCTGTGCGCGTCGCCCGGGAGGTAGTGGCGGCCGCAGCTCGGGTCGACGATCTCGGCCGGCCCGCAGGAAGCCGGCGCCACCACCGGCGTGCCGGAGGCCAGCGCCTCGACCAGCACCATCCCGTACGGCTCGCAGGTCGCGCAGTGGACCAGGCATCCCGCCCGGGCCAGGGCCGCCGACGGGTCGTCCAGCCGGCCGCAGAACTCGACCCGCCCGCGCAGGTCGGGCAGGTCCGCGCGGCGGCGCATGAGCTCCATGATCCGCTCGCCCTCGGCGTCGATGACCGGCCCGGCCACGCGCAGCTTCAGGTCGGGCAGCTCGCGGGCCGCGAGCGCCACCGCCTCGAGGGCCAGCCGCGGGCGCTTCCAGCCCACGATCGCGCCGAGGAGCAGCGCCTCGCGCGGCCGGGGCTGCCCGTCGTCGCCGGGCGCGAAGCGGTCCAGGTCGACGCCCGCCGGCACCACCGTGGTCCGCTGCGTGAGCGCCCCGCCCGGGTCCAGGTCGCGCGCCACCGCGTTCGAGGGGGCGACGATCAGGTCCGCGCGGCGCGCCGCCGCCCGCGCGGCCCGGGCGATCACCGGGCCCTGGAGCATGTCGTGGTTGTGGAAGATCAGCCGCGGTCGCGGGTCCAGGTCGCCCAGTCCGGCGGCGCAGGCGATCGCCGCGCGCGTGCCCCACCCGAACACGACCTCGGGACGCAGCGCGCGAGCGAGCTCGCGCACCTCGCGTGCCAGCGCTGCCAGCCGCACCGGCGTGGCGACCCGGTCGCGTGCGCTCGCGCGCAGCTCCAGCCGGCGGGCCGGCACCGGGAACGTGCGGAGCCCGGCCGCCCGTGCTCGTTCGGCCAGGGCGCCCTCGGGACAGACGATCACGCGCTCGCCCTCGAGCCCCGAGGCGAGGTCGATCAGGATGCGCTCGGCGCCCCCGAACAGCCCGCTGTATGACACGAAGAGCGTCGACACGCTCCGCGCATCATCGAGGACGGCGGGGCGCCGCTGGTCGGAGCCGGTCGCGCGGGTTGCGGTCAGGCGGTGCGGCGCAGGGCGAGACCGGTGCCCACGAGGATGAGCCCCGAGCCGATCAGCACGGCGAGCGGGAAGCCCGTGCGCGGCAGTCCGTCGTCGTCCGAGTCGTCGGCCTGGGCGGCCGTGGTCTGCGACCGCGTGGGAGTAGTGGTCGTGTCCGCCTGCGACTGGCTGGCCGGGGCGTTGCCCCCGCCGCCGCCGGCGCCCGAACCGCCGCCACTCGAGCCACCGCCGGAGTTGCCTCCGCCGCCGCTCGAACCCGAGCCGCCGCCCTGCAGCGGGTCGGTGTACTGATCCTCGCCGGCGCCCTGTGCGATCGCGGCGGCGGGCAGCGCCACTGCGACGAGCAGCGCGACGAGCAGGACGGCTATGTGACGTGCTCCGTTCATCAGGCCGGTATTGGTAGCAGACGCCGCTGACGGAGCGCAGCATCCGACCGACGCGGCTGCGAGCATCCCGGGTCCCGCAATGGGCGCGACGCAGCAAGACAACTGGTGGCGCGACGAAGGGGTCGACCAGCTCCGCGACCTCCTCTACCAATGGGATCCGATCGGCGTCTCGCAGGAGCCCGACTGGCCGGGCGACGAGTACGACGAGCTGATCGAGCCGCTCCACGAACGGCTCGCGGCGGGCTCGCCCGCGGGCGAGCTGGCGGTCTTCCTGGAACGGCACGTTCGCGAGCACATCGGGATCGAGCCGGTCGTCGATCGCGAGGAGCGGTTCGCCGCGCAGCTGGTCGAGTGGTGGAGCGCCCACGGATCCGGATCCGCATAGACTGACCGTGATGGGGGAAGGGAACTCGAACGGCGCCTCGCGCCACGAGCGCGTTGCGCTCGTGCATGACTTCCTGCTCGACCTCCGAGGCGCGGAACGCGTCTTCCTGGCCATGTGCGACATCTGGCCCGACGCCGACGTCTTCACGGCCGTATACGACGAGGAGGGCACGGAGGGCCGCCTCGCCCACCGGAACGTCAACACGACGTTCCTGCAGCGGCTGAACCCGACCGCCAGCTCGTTCCGCGCGCTGCTGCCGTTCTACCCGGCGGCGATCGAGTCGCTCGACCTGAGCGGCTACGACCTGATCGTCTCGAGCTCGAGCGCGTGGTCGCAGGGCGTGATCGCGCCGCCCGGCGCCGTGCACGTCTGCTACTCGCACAACCCGTTCCGCTACGCCTGGAACGACCGCGACCGCACTCTGGCCGAGCGCCGTGACCCGGTGACGCGCGCGATCCTGCGCCAGCTGTTCCACCGCTGGCGCCAGTGGGACTGGATCGCCGCCCAGCGGGTCGACGGCTACGTGGCCAACTCGCGCATCACGCAGGGGCGGATCCGCGCGTACTTCGGTCGCGAGTCGTCGATCATCCACCCGCCGGTCGAGACCGCGCGCTTCTCGCCGGGCTCACCCGACGGCTACTACCTCGTGCTCTCCGAGCTGATGCCGCACAAGCGGATCGACATCGCCGTGCACGCGTTCAACCGCCTGCGGCTTCCGCTCGTGATCGCGGGCGACGGCCCCGACCTGCGCAGGCTGCGGCGGCTGGCCGGCCCGACGGTCACGTTCGCGGGCCGGGTGTCCGACGAGCACGTCGCGCGCCTGCTCGAGGGCTGCCGCGCGCTGGTCGTCACCGCGGTCGAGGAGTTCGGTATCGCGGCGGTCGAGGCGCAGGCCGCCGGGCGGCCGGTGCTGTCGGTCGCGGCCGGCGGCGCGCTCGAGACCGTCGTCGAGGACGTGACCGGAACGTTCTGGGAAGGCGGTCCGCACGAGCTGGCCGACACGGTCCGGTCGTTCGACACCGAGGCCGTCGACCCGCAGAAGTGCGTCGACTCGGCGCGTCGCTTCGACGTGTCGGTGTTCAAGCGCACGCTGCCCCGCGAGGTCGAAAAGGTGGTCGCGCGGGTGCGCGCCGAGCAGGAGGGTCCGGGCGACGCCGGCGGGCGCCCCGAACCGCTCGCGGCCGACCGGCCCGCGGCGCGTCTCGCGCGCGGCGGCCTGGCCCGGCTGGCCCGCGACGAGATCAGCGCAACTAGCGGATCGAGGGCTCCGGCCGCGTGATCGCGGCCGCCGCGAGCAACAGCACGGGCAGGCTCACCGCCGGTAGCTCCCAGTCCCAGTCGACCCCGACGTGCACGGCGAACGCCGCCATCACGGCCGCCGCGGCGGCCAGCACGGGGTCGTCGGGTTCGGCCCGCACAGCCGCAGCGGTCCCCATGGCCAGCGAGCCTATGAACGCGGCGAGCAGCAGCCCGCCGACCAGGCCGAGCTCGCACAGGGTCTCGAAGTAGATCGAGTGCGCGTCGAACGTGGCGCGCGCGACCTTGGCCTCCCGGCGCCACTCGACCCGGAACGAGCCGGTGCCGACCCCGATCGCGGGGTGGTCGGCGAACGAGCCCAGCGCGACCCGCCAGTAGGGCGCCCGGAACGTCTTCGCCTCGCCCAGGCGGCCGGTGGACGTGGGGAGCGACTCGGTCTGCTCGGAGAGGTACGAGGTGCCGACCACCACGACGAGGCTCACGCAGACCACGGCGCCCGCCAGGCGAAGCGCCCGGCGCGGAGCCAGCAGCCGTTGGTCGCGTGCGGGATCGCGCGTGACGAGCAGCGCGGCGGCCGCGGCAGCGAGCCCGGCGGCCACGAGCACGAGCGCCGCGATCACCCGGCCCTGGGAGATCTGGTCGGAGGCGCCCTCGTGGGGCGCCTCGCGCACGGCGGTGAAGGCGATCGTCAGCGCGGCCAGCGCACCGGCCGGGACGAGCACGCACAGCGCCGCCACGCCTGTCGACCGGCGGGGCCGCATGAGCCAGAGCACCACCAGCCCACACATGATGCTGGCGAACGCGCCGCGCGACAGGGTCAGGTAACAGGCGAAGCCGCACAGCACCCCCGCGGCCGATGCCGCGGCGCGCGCCGCCCTGGGCATGCCGGACTGCGCAGCGCACGCGACGGCCAGCAGGAGGCCGGCGCCGGCCAGGAAGCCCATCCCGTTCCAGTAGGTGATCGGGTGGGAGAGCCGCGCGCCGGCGGGCGTGAATATCTCCGCCACGAAGGTCTCCGGCAGCAGTCTGGTTCCGAGCCCGTAGACGCTCGCCGCCGTGATGCCGGCGAGCAGCGCCCATGGCGTGACCCGCCGCACGCCCGGCGAGCGCATCACGATCGCCGCCGCCGCGAACGCAGAGGCGTAGATCAGCAGCCTCCCCGAGTCGTCCGCGGCGCTCATCTGCACCCGCGCCCAGTTGATCGAGAGCGCGGTCCAGCCGGCCAGTCCGGCCAGCGACGCCACCGCCGCGACCGGCCAGCGGCCACGCACGATCGGCCAGGGCGCGGTCAGCGCCAGCCCGGCCAGCACGGCGCAGGCGACCGCCGCCGCGCGCCAGATGTCGTCGGGCTGGCTCCCGCCGCGCTGGAAGGCCAGAACGGCCGTGCCCGCCAGCAGCACGAACGCACCCGCCCATAATGCGTACGTGGCACTTCGCCTGGGAGTTCGTCTAGCGGTCGCGCTGGCCTGTACGGTCGGCGTCGTCGTCTCGGTCACGTCCCGCGACTCGCGGGTCGCCGCCGAGGGCGCGTACGCCTACTGGTTCGACACCCACGATCCACGTGGCTTCGTCGATCGCATCCATGGGGCGCGGCGGCTGAACCCGAGTTACCAGCTGGACATCGCCGAGGCGCGCAGCATCCCGCCGGAGCAGGGCGAGGTGCTGCTGAAGCGCGTCCTGAAGCGCGAGCCCGAGAACGCAGAGCTGTGGGTGGCGCTGTCGGTGGCCCAGGCGCGCCAGACCAACTGGGCCGGCGCGGCGCGCTCGTACATCCGCGCCCGGGCCCTCGCGCCGCAGTTCCTGAAACCGAGCAGAGCCCCGCGGGGCTGAGCGAACGCGACGCCATGACGAGCGCTAAGCTAGCGCACCCAATGGGCGGCCCCCATACCTGCCGCATCTGTTCCGGGCCGCTCGCTCTGCTGTACAGCGGGACCTCCGACCGGGTCGACGCGAACGCCTTCGCGCCCTCTTGCCACATGCCCGGCGTCTACGGCGATCTGTACAAGTGCGCGGACTGCGGCGCGGTCGAGCAGCCGTCGCTGCCGGGTGCCGAGCAACTGCACGAGCTCTACCGCGACATGTCCGACGCCGCCTACCTCGAGGAGGCGGACGGCCGGCGAGCGACGGCACGGCGCCTGCTCGACATGGTGGGGCGCTACCGGGCCGGCGGCCGGCTGCTGGACGTGGGCTGCGGCCACGGGCTCCTGATCGACGAGGCCGCGCGCCGCGGCTGGGAGGCGGTCGGCATCGAGCTGTCGACCGACGCCGCGGCCTACGCCACCGAGCGCCTGGGCGCCGACGTACGCCAGACCCCGCTCGAGGAGCTGGCCGAGGAACCGTTCGACGCGATCGTGATGGCCGACGTCATCGAGCACCTCCACGATCCACTGGCCGGAATCGACCGCTGTCACGAGCTGCTCGCGCCGGACGGCGTGCTGCTCGTCGTCACGCCGGACGCGGCATCGCCCACCGCCCGCCTCGCCGGCCGCCGCTGGTGGGGCTACCTGCCCGCCCATACCTGCCTGATCCCGCGCGCCACGCTGACCGAGGTGCTGTCGGCCCGAGGGTTCGTCATCTCCGAGGACGTCGCACTGGCCCGGACGTTCAGCGCCCGCTACTGGCTGGCCGGCCTGAGCGAGCGCTTCGGGCCCCGCGCCCGAGCGCTGGCGCACGCGCTGCCGGCCCGGGCGCCGCTGACGGTGACCCTGGGGGACGAGCGCGCGGTCCTGGCCCACAAGGTCGCCGTCCGCACACCGCCGGACCCGCTCGTGAGCGACCGCGGCCACGACGTGAAGGTCCACGTCGTGCTACCAGCCTCCGACGCCGCGGAGACCGTCGGGCAGGTCGCCCACGAGATGCCCGTGCCTGCGGCCGACCGCGCGCTGCTCGTCGACGACGCGTCGGTCGACGACACGGTCCATGCGGCGCTGGGTGCGGGCTTCGAGGTGTTGCCCCGTCCGCTCAGCCGGGGCTACGGCGCCAGCCACAAGACCGGCTACGTCCGCGCACTGCTCGACGGAGCAGACATCATCGTGGTGGTCCACGCCGACAACCAGTACGACCCTGCGCTGGTGACGAAGATGGTCCGTCCGCTGGTCGCGGGCGAGGCCGACGTGGTGGTCGGATCGCGCACGCTCGAGGACGAGGTGATCGCCGGTGCGATGCCGCGCTGGAAATGGACGGGCAACCGTCTGCTGAGCGCGCTCGAGAACTACGCGTTCGGGCGCTCGTACTCGGAGTACCACACCGGCTACCGGGCCTTCACCGCGGAGTTCCTGCGCTCGATCCCGTTCCTGCGCAACTCCGACGGGTTGGTCTTCGACCAGCAGGTCTTCGCCCAGATCGTGGCCCGGCGCGCGCGCGTCGTGGAGCAGGCGATCCCCACGCGCTACTTCCTGCAGCCCTCGAGCGTGTCGCTCGGGGCGAGCGTGGGGTACGGGCTGCGCACGCTCGGCGTCCTGGGCCGCTACCGACTCGACGAGTCGGGCCGCCGGCCCTCGGCGCTGCTCGGGCCGCCGCCGCTCGCCGTGCGCGCTCCGGGCGACGCGGCGTCGCCCGTGAGCAGGTAGACCCGGCGTGGGCCTGCAGTTCGGCTTGGACTTCCCGCTGCCGGAGGCCGTCCACGTGGGCGACGGGACGGCGCTGTTCCTGTGCGGCTGGTGCTTCCCGCAGCACGGGAACCTGAGCTCGCTGTCGATCGTGGTCGACGGCGAGGAGCAGCCGGCGAGCGCCTGGGGCATGCCCCGGCGGGAGGTCATGGGAGCCGTCGGCGGCGAGGGCGCGGCCGGCTACCGCAGCGGCTTCTGGGGCATCGCGCGGGTGGGGCCCGGGCCGGTCGGCGAGGAGATCGCGATCGACCTGCTGGCCGACGGCGAGCGGGTGGCGCTGGCCCGCGTGCGGCGCGCCGAGCTCGAGGCGCCGATCGTGACTGCCGCACCGGCGCGTGTGGCGATCTGCATGGCGACCCACGAGCCGCCGCTCGACCTGTTCCGCCGCCAGGTCGAGTCGATTCGCGCGCAGACCGTCGACGACTGGGTGTGCGTGATCAGCGACGACGCCTCCCGGCCCGAGCGGCTCGAGGCGATCCGGGCGATCGTGGCCGACGATCCGCGCTTCCACCTGACCCGCGCCGGTGCCCGCCTGGGCTTCTACCGCAACTTCGAGAGGGCGCTGGCGCTGGCTCCGGCCGACGCCCCGTACGTCGCCATGGCCGACCAGGACGACTACTGGCACCCCGACAAGCTCGAGACGCTCCTCGATGCGATCGGCGACGCTCAGCTCGTGTACAGCGACGCGCGCATCGTCGACCGGGGCGGCGAGGTCGTGTCCGAGACCTACTGGCCCGAGCGCCGCAACAACCACACCGACCTGTTCTCGCTGCTGTCGGCCAACTCGGTCACCGGCGCGGCGTCGCTCCTGCGACACGACCTGCTGCGCTACGCGTTGCCGTTCCCCCCGGCGCAGTTCGGCCACTACCACGACCACTGGGTCGCGCTGACCGCGCTGTCGGTCGGCGACATCGCGTACGTCGACCGGCCGCTCTACGACTACACGCAGCACGGCAGCGCCGTTCTCGGTCACAGCTCGGCGAACACCATGCCGACGATGGGCGACCGCGTCCGCGGCCTCCGCCGGCCGCTCCGCGAGCGCATCGGGCTGTGGCGGCTCACCTACTACGCCGAGGCGTGCCGGCTCATGCAGGTGGCATCGGTCCTGGAGATCCGCTGCGCTCCGGCCATGAGCCGGACGAAGCGCGCCGCCCTGGGCCGCTTCATGCGGGCCGACAGATCGCCGCTTGCGCTCGGGCGGTTCGCCGCGCGCGCGACGCGCGAGCTCGTCGGCCGGCCGGAGACGCTCGGTGCGGAGCTCGGGCTGTTCTTCGGGTTCGGCTGGCGCCACGCTGGCGGCGGCGGCGAGCCGCGGGCCCACCGGGCCCGAGCGGCGGCTCCGGATCGACGCCCAGCCCCCGCCGCGGCTCCAGTCGGTGCCCAGGGGCCGCGAGCCCGAGCTGCAGGTCGTGCGCGACCTCGAGTCGAAGGTCGAGCCGCTCGCCGATCGCGGTCCGCTCCGGCGCGCCGCGCCGCGTCAACCTGCTGATCCCCACGATCGACCTGGCCCACTTCTTCGGCGGCTACCTGGGCAAGTTCAACCTGGCCCGCAGGCTGGCCGAGCGCGGGGCGCGGGTGCGCATCCTCACCGTCGACCCGACACCGCCGCTGCCGCGCGACTGGCGGCAGACGATCGAGTCCTACAGCGGGCTGGCCGGCTTCTTCGACCGGGTCGAGGTCGAGTTCGGCCGCGAGGCCGCGGCGGTGGAGGTCAGCCCCGACGACGCGTTCGTCGCCACGACCTGGTGGACCGCGCACATCGCCCACGCCGCGCTCGCGGCGACCGGCGGCGAGCGCTTCCTGTACCTGATCCAGGAGTACGAGCCGTTCACCTTCGAGATGGGCAGCCTGGCCGCGCTGGCCGACGACACCTACACGCTGCCCCACCGCGCGATGTTCTCCACCGAGCTGCTGCGGGACTTCTTCCGCCGCCGCGGCCTGGGCGTGTACCGGGGCGGCGCGGCGGGCGACGACGCGTCGGTGGCCTTTCAGAACGCGATCACGGCGGTCGAGCCGCCGACGGCGGACGAGCTGGCCGCGCGCACGGGCCGCAGCCTGCTGTTCTACGCGCGCCCCGAGGAGCACGCCGCCCGCAACATGTTCGAGCTCGGTGCCCTGGCGCTGGGCCGCGCGGCACGCGAGGGCCTGCTCGACGGCTGGGAGCTGCACGGGATCGGCACGACCGGCGCGCGCCGGCGCGTCGGGATCGGCGGCGGCGCCTACCTGGACCTGCTGCCGCGCGCCGACCAGGCGAGCTACGGCGACGTCCTGCGCGCGCACGACGTCGGCCTGGCGCTGATGTACACGCCGCACCCCAGCCTGGTGCCGATCGAGATGGCGTCGGCGGGGATGCTGACCGTGACCAACTCGTTCGAGAACAAGACGCCGGAGGCGATGAGCGCGATCTCCTCCAACCTGATCACCGCGCCGCCGTCGATCGACGGCGTCGCCGCCGGGCTGCGCGAGGCGATCGAGGGCGCCGGGGACGTGGAGCGCCGGGTGCGCGGCGGCCGCGTGGAGTGGAGCCGCAGCTGGGCCGACTCGCTGCCCGACGACCTGATGGAGCGGGTCGAGGAGCTCCTGGGCCTTAAAGCTGCTCGGCCAGCTGCGGCGCCTCGCGCTTGAAGATCCACACGGCCAGGGCGCAGACCCCCAGGTAGATCGCCAGGGGCACGAGCAGGATGGCCGTCCCGCCCGCCTGCTCGGCGGGCCCGGGCGCGCTCGGGTCGATCACCCACATGCGCGCCAGCTCCAGCAGCGGGGCCAGCGGGTTCAGCATGATGATGTGGCGCAGCGTCTCGGGCACGGCCTCGAGGGGGTAGAGCACCGGCGACCCGTAGAAGAGGGTGAGCGCCAGCACCGACCAGATGATCGCCGTGTCGCGGAAGCGCGGGTAGAGCGCCGACAGGATCATCGACACCGCCGCCGAGATCACGAACAGCGCCAGCACGATCACCGGCAGCAGCAGCCAGGTCCAGGTCGGGTCGACGCCGTACGCCACCACGAAGATCGCGACCGCGACCATGTTCAGGCCCAGGTTGAACAGCGTCGTGACGACGACGGCGAGCGGGATCGCCAGGCGCGGGAACTGCGTCTTGCGCAGGATCCCCTCGCGGCTGACGATCGACGTCACGGCCGCCGTGGTCGACTCCTGGAAGAAGCCGAACAGCACGATGTTGAACAGCAGCAGCACCGGATAGTTGGGCACGCCCGAGCCGATCCGGAACACCTGCGTGAAGACCGCCAGCAGGACGCCGAACAGCATCAGCGGGCGGGTGATCGACCAGAGGTAGCCCAGACCGGTGCCGAAGTAGGCCTTCTTGAAGTCGGTGGTCGCGAACAGCATGACCAGCTCGAGGAAGCGCTTGCGCCCGCCGCCCATCGCGGTCGGGCCGGGGATCTCGCGCAGGTCTGCGGTGGAATCGACGGTGCTCACGGCTGCTCCGGCCCGATGGCCACCGCCTCGAGGTCCGCGTCGACCGACACGACCCCGTCGGACATCTCCGTGCCCTCGACCTCGAAGTTGAACAGGCGCATGCCCTGCACGGCGAGGCTGCCGTCGTCGACCCGGCGGCGCACCCAGCAGTCGGCCGCGTAGCGCCCGGGCACGAGCGGGTTCTGGACGCGGCCCGACAGCCGTATCCGCTCGCCGGCCGGGACGCGGTCGCGCCCGTCCTCGAGCTTGCGCGTGACGCTGAAGACCACGACGCTCGTGTCGTTCATCGCCTGCAGCACGAACGTCGGCGAGTCGAGCTCCTGCCGCGCCTCGAGGACCACCTCGATCCGGATCGGCGACCCCTTGCGCACCCGTTCGACGGCCCGGCCGTTCTCGTCGGTCAGGCGCGCCTCGACGATGGCGGCGTTGATGTCGGGGATCGCGGTCTCGGCGCTCTCGGCGGCGCGGTCGCCCAGGTGCAGATCGGAGAAGTTCAGCCGGTGGTAGCGGCGCGCCGTCTCGTCGGGATCGCCGATGAACGCGAGCTCGCCGTGGTCGAGCAGCATCGCGCGGTCGCACATCGACCGCACCGTGCCCATGTCGTGGGTCACGAGCACGATCGTCTTGCCCCGCCGGCGCCGCTCGTGGAAGACGTCCATGCAGCGCTGCGCGAACGCCGCGTCGCCGACCGCGAGCACCTCGTCGACCAGCATGATGTCGGCGTCGGCCTGCACCATCACGGCGAAGGCCAGCCGGACCATCATCCCCGACGAGTAGTTCTTGACCTTGAGCTCGACGAAGTCGCGCAGCTCGGCGAAGTCGAGCACGGCGTCGAGCCGCGACCGCGCCTCGCGCCGCGACAGGCCCATCAGCACGCCGTTCAGCTCGCAGTTCTCGCGCGCGGTCAGCTCGAGGTCGAAGCCGACGCCGAGCTCGATGAACGGGGCCAGGCGCCCGGCGATGCGGACCCGGCCCGCGTCGGCGCGGTAGATGCTCGTGAGGATCTTCAGCAGCGTGCTCTTGCCCGAGCCGTTCAGCCCGGCGATGCCGAAGAACTCGCCGCGGTGGACGTCGAAGGAGACCCCGTTCAGGGCGCGCAGCTCGCGGTACGCGGAGCCGGCGAACGGCCTCGTGACCCGCTCCTTGAGCGTGTCCATGCGGTGCTCGGGAACACGGAAGGTCTTCTCGAGGTCCCGGACCTCGATGGCCAGCGGGCCCCCGGTGAGCAGTCCTGGTTGTCGGTCGTCGTCTAGGACGCTGGTGGGGCTGTGCATGGGTGGCGGTTCTCGTGCCGGGCCGGGCGGGGCGAGGCTAGCGCACTAATGTTGGGCTCAGTGCAAGGTTCAGGACGGCCGGCGACGGGCCCATCAGACCGCCGGCTCCTGGCGCCGGTGCTCGCCGTGGCGCTGGCCACGGTGGTCGGCGCGGCGCTGCGCATCGACGTCGCCACGCAGGCCTACTTCGGCGACGAGCTGTCCAGCTACTGGATCATCTCGAAGCACGGGCTCCGCGACGTCCTCTCGACAATCCACTCGGACGCCGAGATCTCGCCGCCGCTGTCGTTCGTCGCCGGCTGGTTCGCGAGCAAGGTCAGCCTGGACCCCGAGGTGGTGCGGCTGCCGTCGCTGATCGCCGGTGTGGCGACGATCCCGCTGGTCTACCTCGTCGGCAAGCGCACGGTGGGGCGGGGTCCGGCAGCCGTTGCGGCGGCGGTGACGGCGCTCGCGCCGTTCATGATCTATTACTCGGCCGAGGCGCGGGGCTACGCGCTGATGATGGCGTTCGTGACGCTGTCGACGCTCGCGATGCTGCTCGCGGTCGACGAGGGGCGGGCGCGCTGGTGGGTCGTCTACGGGCTGGCGTCGTGCGCGGCCGTCTACACGCACTACAGCTGCGTGCTGGTGCTGGGCGCGCAGTTCGCGTGGCTGCTGTGGGCCTACCCGCAGGCGCGCAGACCGGCCCTGATCGCGAACGCGGCCGCGGCCGTGCTGTACCTGCCGTGGATCTCCGGCTTCATCGCCGACCTGAACTCGCCGACCACGGAGATCCTCGAGGCGCTTTCGCCGTTCGACGCCTACCACGCGCGGCTCGCGCTCACGCACTGGTCGTTCGGCTACCCGTATTCGACGGTCGCGCCGCTGCGCGAACTGCCCGGCGACGTCGGGCTGACCCTGCTCGTCCTGAGCGTGGTCGTCGCGCTCGGCGGCGTGGCGGTCACCCGGCTCGGCGGCGGCGAGCGGCCGGCCCTGCCCCTGCCGGGCCGGCGCATGACGTTGCCGCTCGTGCTCGCGCTGGCGACGCCGGTCGGCGGTGCCCTGGCGGCCGCCGCAGGCCACTCGTCGCTGTTCGGCACGCGCAACTTCGCGCCCTCGTGGCCGGGCCTGGCGCTGGCGACGGCCGCACTGCTGGCGCTCGCGGGTACCCGTACGCGCGCAGTCGCCGCGGCGCTGCTCGTCGCCGCGTTCGCGATCTCCGCGGTGAAGGTCACGGAGGACCGCTTCAGCCGGCCGGACTACGTCGACGCGGCGGCGTACGTCGACGACCAGGCCGGCCCGCGCGACGTCGTGATCGACGGCAGTGCCGCCCGCAGCCCCGGCCCGCTGAGCCACGCAGATGCGGCGCTGCACGAGCACCACCCGATCGTGCGCATGTACCAGCCCCAGCAGCGCGACCACCCGTTCAACGTCTTCGACCGGGTGGTGCAGCCGCCGGAGGCTTTTCGCCGGGCCGTGGCGCAGGCAAAGGGAGCGCGCATCGTCGTGGTGACCGACCGGGGCCAGCTTCACGAGCTGCCGCCGCTCGAGGGCTATCGCCGGACGGAGTACCGCGAGTTCCCCGGCTTCTACCAGGTGGTCGTGCTCACGTACGAGCACCAGGCTTCGTAGCCAGGACGACGTTGTGCGCGCCCGTCCGCCGGATCAGCCGGGTGCCCTCGACGCGGCGCTCGAGGCGAGCGGCGAGCGGTAGCGCCCGCGGCGGCACGAAGTCCGGCACCAGCCCGTTCTGGACGGAGCTCACCACCTGGGCGCCGGCCGCTCGCAGACCCGCGAGGAGCTCCGCCTCCGGGATCAGCCGCTCGTCACCGGTGTCCTGGGGCACGCGCTTCATCAGCAGCTTCCAGTACGGGTTGCGCGGGTTGTGGTCCCACACCAGCACGCGACCGCCGGGGCGGCAGACGCGGACCATCTCGGCCAGCGTGGCGCGCACGGCGGCGGCCTCGGCGATGTGGTGGAAGGTGGCGACGCTGAGCACCACGTCGAACGAGTCCGGCTCGAACGGCAGGTCGGTGCCCGAGGCCTGGACGGCGGCGATGTCGGGCCGGCGACGGCGCAGGTGGGCGAGCATCCCGGCCGAGGGGTCGGCGCCGGTCATCGCGTAGCCCGCGTCGGCCAGCCGCGCGGCCAGCACGCCGGTGCCGCAGCCCACGTCGAGCGCCTTCGCGGGCGGAGGGCAATGCTCGAGCACGAACGCGGTGCGCTTGGCCAGGTAGTGCTCGACGACGTGCGCGGGCAGCGACTCGTCGTAGACGTCGGCGACCGAGTCGAAGTGCGTCGCGGTCATATGCGGGGGGCCGGGCGAGGTAGCCGCCTGGTCCTGAGCCGCGTGCGCAGCACGAGCTCGATCATCCGCAGGCCGACCTTGACGGCCTCGACGGGGCTGCCGGTCACCGACGACTTGCCGACCCGCGGCAGGTAGTTGACCGGCACCTCGACGAAGCGGGCGCCGCAGGCGATCGTCAGCACCAGCACCTCGGCGCCGGCGTGGCTCTCGCCGACGGTCATCCGCTCGGCGATGTGCCGGGCGGTCTCCCTGCGCCACAGGCGGTAGGAACAGCCCATGTCGCTCAGGTGGGTGGTGTTGAACAGCACCTCGACGAGCTTGGCCACCGCCCAGTTGCCCCAGCGCAGGAAGCCGGACATGTTCGCCCCGACCCAGATCAGCTCGCGGGTGGTGCGCGTGCCGAACACCGCGTCGCAGTTCGCGCTGTAGGCCAGCAGCTTGATCAGGTCGTCGGGCAGGAAGGTCCCGTCGGGCTCGGCCACGACGATCAGGTCGCCGGTCGCCTCGAGCAGCCCGCGCCGGGTGGCGTGCCCGTAGCCCTGCTTCGGCTCGTGGACCAGCCGGGCCTGCGTCATCGCGACCTGCTCGCGCGTGCCGTCCTGGGCGTTGTTGTCCACGACCAGCACCTCGTCGACCATCCGCGTGGCGTAGAAGCCGTCGATGACGTTGCGGATCGAGTCGCGCTCCGCGTAGGTCATCAACACGACCGAGACTTTCTTGTCGTTCCACATAGGCTGACGCGCCGGGCGGCCCGGCGCCGCGGCAGTGTAGTGGCCGGGAACGACCCGTCTTCAGAGATTCACCAGTGATTGCCTTCGGGTCCCCCATCACCAAGCCGGACGTCTACGACCTGTGCGCGGCGCCCGGCATCCGCACGGCCGCCGAGCCCGGCTCCGAGGTGATCGCGATGCCCGCGCAGGGCTCGATCTTCAGCAGCTACAACGCGCTGCTGGACCGCGCGGCGGAGCTCGACGACCTCGAGGCGATGGTCATCGTCCACCAGGACACCGAGATCGTCGACCCCGACTTCTGCGCGAAGGCGCGCCGCGCGATCGAGGACCCGGAGGTCGGCGTCGCCGGCTGCGTCGGCGCCGTCGGCGTCCGCAGCATCGCCTGGTGGGAGGGGTCCGTGGCGCTCGCCTCGTTCATCCACCGCTACCCCGAGCACGGCGGCGGCGACCTGCCCGCCTTCGCCTGGGAGTGGGCGGACGCCCCGCCCTACGCCCGCACCGGCGAGGTCGACACCGTCGACGGCTTCCTGCTCGTGATCGCCCCCTGGGTGGTGCGCAACATCCGCTTCGACGAGAGCCTGGGCCGCTTTCACGGCTACGACTTCGACTTCTGCCTCCAGGTGCGCGAGGCGGGGCGCAAGGTCGTGACGACCGACCTCCGCGCGATCCACCATCACTCGCTCGACCTGGTCAGCGACCCGGAGGAATGGATCCAGGCGCACATGCGCGTCGCGGAGAAGTGGGACGGGCGCATGCCGGAGGTGGGCTGGTACGCCGGCACCTGGGAGGAGCGGGCGCGCCTGGCCGAGGCGGAGACCGACTTCCACCGGGCCAAGGGCTACACCGCCCAGCAGGAGCTGGCCGCGCGCGT
Source organism: uncultured Actinomycetes bacterium (assembly GCA_963724205.1). Taxonomy (GTDB): domain Bacteria; phylum Actinomycetota; class Thermoleophilia; order Solirubrobacterales; family Thermoleophilaceae; genus CAVRTK01. The sequence continues at coordinate 1,655,189 of CAVRTK010000001.1, forward strand.
GCAGCAGGCCGAGCGCGAGCTGGTCGTGATGAAGACGAGCATCTCGTGGCGGCTGACGGCGCCGCTCAGGCTGATCGCCTGGCTGACCGCACCGTTCCGGCGGCTCGGCCGGCTGGCTGGGCGCACGCGATGATCGCCTTCGGCTGCGCGATCACCGAGGAGGAGCCCTACTGGCGCTACACGGACCCGGGAATCCGGGGCGCCGCGGAGGACGACTCCGAGGTCTACGTGTTCGCCGCGATCGGGTCCACCGCGCGCAGCTACAACCTGCTGATCGACCACGCGGCCACGCGCGACGACCTCGAGGCGCTCGTCATCGTGGACGCGCACGCCGAGATCGCCGACCCCGATTTCTGCGCCAAGGTGCGGCAGGCCGTGGCCGACCCCGACGTCGGCGTCGTCGGCTGCGCCGGCGCTCGCGGTGTCAACAGCATCGCCTGGTGGGAGGGCGACGTCGTGTCGGCGCCGGTCACGCTGGGCTACCAGGAGTTCAGCAGCGGGCGGCTCCCCGCGTTCGAGTGGGCTGACCCGGGCCCGCCGCCCGCCGAGGTGGACGCGGTGGCCGGCTTCCTGATGGTCCTGTCGCCGTGGGTCGTGCGCAACCTTCGGTTCGACGAGGAGCTGCTGCTCGGCCCGGGCACCGACGTCGACTTCTGCCGCACGGTCAAGGAGGCGGGCCGCAAGATCGCGGTGGCGGACCTGCACGTCGTCTTCCACGACTCGGTGGAGCTCCTCAGCGAGCGCGAGCGCGAGGTCTGGATGCAGGCGCACGCACAGGTCGCGCGCAAGTGGGAGCCGCGCATGACCGGCGTCGACCCGGCGAACGTCGACTGGAAGGCGCGCGCCCGGCGCGCCGAGGCCGAGCGCGAGTCGGCGCGCGCGGCCTCCTACGCCCGCGGGCTCATGACCGACGCCCACCTGGTCGAGCTCGAGCGCGAGATGGAGGCGATCACGAGCACGGCCTCCTGGCGGTGGACCGAGCCGCTGCGCGTGCTGAACGCCTGGCGGGCCGAGCGCGACTCGGACCGGTCCGCGCGGCCGACCCGGACGTCCTAGGAGGGTTCGGCGAACCTCGTCACCCGCACCACCAGGCGAAATCTCTGCGCTCGGCGTCGGCACCCTGGTGTCGCGGTTCACCGCGGTGAGTGCGTAGCGCCTCTGGCTCAAGCGGCGCACTGCCGCGTTTCCTCCATTGCGCTAGTGCGACACCGCGCGCCGCCGCAAAGCGCATCTGCCTCAAGTCAGAACAGTGGGCTCGCGTGACGCGGCTCGTACAGACCGAGACGGGCGCCGCTGGGCAACACGATCGTCGTGACGCGGCCCCATCGCTGCTCGGTCACAGGGCCGTCGAAGACGACGCCCTTGTCACGCAACTCCTGCGTCGTCATTTCGATGTTGTCGCACATCAGGTAGAGCTCGGCGTCGCCGCCCTCGCTCGACGCTGGGTGGGCCGCAAGCTCCGCCGGCGGCAGAGCGAAGATGGGCCACCCGACTCCCGCATCGACGGACTCCAGACCCAGCACGTCGGCCAACCATGCGCGATCGGCCTTGGCGTCACGCGTGTAGAGGATTGCGTGAACGCCGGTGATCGCCATCGCTCGAGTGTTGCATCCGCCTGCCAGCAGCACCCGACCCGTGCGTACGCCTCCGGCTGTTGCCATCCATGCAAGAGGGCAGTGCCGCTACTCGTCCATAGCGATAGCGGCGCCTCCTGAGCAGCGGCCGCTGCGATCACGCGGATCATCGCGGGCACCCCCTCAGCTAACTCGCCAGGGCAAGGCGCTGTCGGTGGCTCAGCCCTCCAACGCGCTTGTCCGCGACAGTGATCGCGGCGTGACTGAACGGCGCGCGCTCGCCGCAGCGTTGGAGGTCCTCGTCTCGAGCATCGTCAAGGACTGCGCAGGTCGGTGCCGTCCTTGTCGGCGGTGTACGTCAGGTCGCTGCGCCCACCCGCGTTGTAGGTGATGTTCCAGTAGGGGCCACGCCCGGTGTCCATAGTCTTGCGCAGGACAAGGGAGGTGATCTCGAAGTCGTCGGCCCCGCTCTTCTGCCTGGCGGCGCTCACCATCTTGTCGACCGCCTTGGGATCCAACGTGGAGAAGGCGAACCCGGTGGCAATCCCCACGATTACCGCGGTCCCCGCTTCGGGCTCCTTGCTCCCCGGCGGAAAGTGGAGCCGATGGTCCCCATCGGCAAAATCCTCGCCGAGATAGATGACCTCCGTGCCATCCCCCGCCATCTCGATCTGGAACACGTCAACGTTTTCGCCGCCAGCGCGGGCCTGCGCCACTGCGAGCACCTCGGCTAGGCGCGCGCTCGTGAACTCCTCGCTCTTCGATTCACCGCCGCCGCAGGCGGCGAACGCGAGGGCGACGATCAGCGAGGTGACCGTGGCCAGAATGCACGGAGCGGTGATCCGCGCGCTGCGAGTCGGTAGGGATCCCATGGAACGGCCCCCGTTCTGCGGCGAGTCTATTCCTGCCGTTCGTCCGCGATCAAGCCGCTGTCCGAGCGATCGTCTCCCCTTAACTCCTGCGTCTGTGGAAAGCAGCAGCCGCGCCGCCGCTATCGCCTTCCATGCATCGCGACAGCGCGACCGGCCCTCGCGGAGTTTCGCCGATGATTTCGCGTCAGCGCCCTAGCACGCGGCGGATCTCGTCCTTCGAGATCACCGACTGAGCCGGCGCGATCCCGGCTTTCACCCGGAGTCGCGACAGGCGCTCCGCGACCGCGAACGCGCTCGACTCGAGTCATGCGCTCGAGGAGGCCCCGCGCTGAGCGGCCCTCGCGCGTCTGCGACTCCCAGACCGACGCCAGGTGGTGCACGCGATTGGCCTCGAGGCGCTCGAGCAGCGGGTGGCGGTCCCACGGCCCCACGATCTCCTCGACGTCGTCGGCCCACGGGGCGCTGCGCGACCACAGCACGCCGAAGCCGAAGAAGGCCGGGACGACGACGAGCCGCAGGTCGTCGCGCGATCCGGCGAAGTCCTCGACCGCGGTCAGCACGCCGTTGCGCGGCCCGCCCTCGTGCGCGGCGGACTTGGGGTAGGGGACGCCGTCCTTGTGCAGCCCCGGGTCGCCCGGGAACAGGCCGCCGGCGTCGCCGGCGATCGGGTGGCGGTACTCCTCCGGGATCTCCTCCGGCGCGAAGTAGTCGTCGCGGCGCGCGTGCGGCCAGCAGACGTCGTGGAAGAGCAGCAGCGGCAGGTCGCGCCCGGCAGCGCGCTGCTCGATCAGCTCGAGCTCGCGGGTCACCGTGAAGTAGTTGTGGTCGCCGTCGATCACGACGACGTCGGCCAGCTCGACCTCCGGCAGCGCGTCGAAGCTCGTCTGGCGGACCAGCTCGACCTGCTCGCGGTCGGCGGCCAGCTGCACGAGGCCAGGCTGCGGGGAAGGGTCGATCGCCATCACGCGGGCGCCCGCCTGCGAGGCCCAGTCGGCCAGCAGCCGCGTCAGGTCGCCGGCGTAGGCGCCGACCTCGAGGATCGACTTCGCGCCGACCGCGTCAAGGCACGGGATCATCAGGTCGGCGTGGTGGGCCATCGACGTCGCCCAGTGCGTGGGGTCGTTCAGGTACGGGTCGATGTCGAAGCGCGACGTCGTCACGGCGCCGAGTCTAGAACGGGGTCCCGGCGTGGCGACCGGCACACCGCGATCAGGTCCAGGCACTTGTCGAGGCCTTCACGGCCGACGGAGAAGTCGTCGACGGTGATCGCGCCGGCCACCGGGTCGCTGCGGCGCAGGCGCGCCGCCCGCAGCGCCGTGTCGTAGAGCACGCGCAGGACGCGGTTGGGCACGCGGCGGCGCAGCCGCAGGCGGTCGATCGCGAGCAGGCGGTCGAGCGTCCGCGCCTCCCGGGCCACGAACTGGCCGTAGCGCTCGGAGCCGAACAGGCCGAGCATCTCCACCTCGGCGAACGCCCCGTCCACGGCCGCGCGGAACTCGTGCTGGTCCATCTCGACCTCGTGGTAGGGGTCGACGATCTCGTCGGCGCGGGCGAACGTCAGCCGGTTGGGCGTCACGAGCACCGCCACGCCGCCGGGCTCGAGCACCCGCGCGGCCTCCGCGGCCACCCTGTCGGGGTCGGGGACGTGCTCGATCGCGTGGATGCAGACGACCGAGGGAAACGACCCGCCGGGAAACGGCGTGTCACGCAGGTCCGCGACCACGGTCTCCCGTGGCTGGCCGGCCAGCGACGCGGCGTCGATGTCGACACCGATGCTCTCGCGCGGCGCGAGCTCGCCGATCGAGTGACCGGTGCCGCAGCCCAGGTCGAGCACGCGGCCCGGGCCGATCCGCTCCGCCGCGGCCCGATATGCCGCCCGGTGGCGCTGGAAGGTCGGGTTGAAGGCGCCTGCCGTGGTGCTGACGCGCTCGCCGGTGACCTTCACCTTCACGCAACGAGTTTCCGGGAGCGGATCAGCCCGCGCCGGTGCAGTGCCAGCACGCCGACCGCGCGCAGCGTCTTCAGGCCGTAGACGACCCCCGCGCGGAAGCCGACCGACGACGCGTCGTCGTCGTAGATCGTCCGCGTCGGCACCTCGGCGATGCGGAAGCCGAAGTGAGTCGCCTGCGTGAGCACCTCGGAGTCGAACGAGAAGTCGTCGGAGTTGCGCAGGAACGGGATCGTGAGCAGCAGCTCGCGCGAGTAGGCGCGGTAGCCCGAGTGGAGCTCCGACAGCTGCGTCCTCATGATCCGGTTCTCGACGGTCGTCAGGCCCCGGTTCGCCACCCACTTCCAGCGCGGCATCCCGCCCGCGATCGCCGCGCCCGGCTCGGCCAGCCGGGACCCGAGCACCATGCCCGCGTCGCCCTCGACGATCGGCGCGATCAGGTCCGGGATCAGCCCGGGCTCGTACTGGCCGTCGGGGTGGAGCATCACCACGACGTCTGCGCCGGCGTTCAGCGCATGGAGGTAGCACGTCTTCTGGTTCGCGCCGTAGCCGACGTTGTGCGGGTGCCAGATGACATGCAGCTCGGGCAGCGTCTTGGCGATCTGGACCGTGTCGTCGGTGGACTTGTCATCGACCAGCAGCAGCTCGTCGACGCAGTCGCGCGGTATCAGCGCGACCGTGCGCTCCAGCGTGCGCGCCGCGTTCCACGCCGGCATGACGACCACGACCTTGGGCTTCATCGCACGGCCTCCACGTAGGTCGTGCCGGCCCGGCCGAGCGCGCTCTCCGCACCCGCGGCGACGACCGCGACGGGCGCCAGAGCGGCGGCGGCGGCCAGGATCCCCGCGCGGGCGCCGGCGCCCACGGGCCTCGACCGCGCCGCCGGCCGGCGCGCGGCGTCGTACAGGTCAGGGTGCCCCGGCAGCGTGCCCACGAGCCCGTGCAGCCAGCCGAAGGTGACCTGGCCGCCGCGGAGACCGCCGACCGTCTCCACGTGCAGGCCGAGCTCGCGGAGCGTGCGAAGCAGCGTCGGTCGCGGGATGTGCACCAGATGGCGCGGCGGGTCCAGGTGCAGCCAGCGGTCGCCGAAGCTTCGTGCCTGGAGGCTCGCCGGGTCGGGCACGGCGATCACGAGCAGACCGCCGGGCACGAGCAGCCGGGCGGCGTGAGCCACCGCCGCGCCGGGCCGGCGGAGATGCTCGAGGCTGTGCCAGAAGACGATCGCCGCGAAGCGGTCGTCGAGCGCGAGCAGGTCGTCGTCACCGCGCTCGAGGCCGATGGCGTCGCGTCCGCGGGCGCGCAGAGCGTCGACCAGCCAGCCCTCGCCGGCCCCGACGTCCAGCACCGGGCCGCCGGGCGCCATCCGGTCGATGCGACGCGCCGGCCACGCGCGTGTGCGGCGCAGGATCGCGTCGCCGGGGCCGCTGAAGCGCCCGCCCTGAGGCCGGTAGAAGGTCTCGTAGGCGGCGTCGAGCTCGTCGTCCGTCGGCCATGGATCGGTGGTCAGCGCTGCGCAGGACGGGCAGCGAAGGCCCCCCGGCGCGCGGGCGGCGTCGGCGGGAAACGGCGCCTCGCACCAGGCGCAGGCGTGTGGGTGGCGGGCCATAACGGCCCGCCACTGTAGTCAGAGCGCGCCGGGACCGTGGGTAACATGAGCCGCCTGAGCAGCGCGACTGGAACCGGAGAGGCGGGCGCGAAAGCCCCCACACCAGCAGGCTCCCCGTCGGCTCCCGGCCCGCCGCCGGACGCCGATTCCACCCGCCCCGCGGCCTTCGGATCGACGCTCGTGCTCACCGCCGTGCTGGCGCTCGCGGCGATAGGGCTGCTCATGTCCGCGGTCATGCTGGTCGTCGATCCGACGCCGATCGAGGGGCTCGGCGTCGGTCAGCGCCAGGACGCGGAGACCGGCCTCTACGTGGCCGCCTTCTTCATGCTCCTGCCGGCCGCGCTCGTGCTTGCGCCGCGGGTCGCCGACCGGATCGCGCGCGGGCCGAACGCGGACGGGCTGGCGGCGCTGGCGGCCGTGCTCGCGGCCGGCCTGATCGCCGCCGTGCTCGTGGCTCGCCTGGCCGACCTGGCCGGGATCGTGTCCTCGGGCTTCAGCGCGCTCGCGCCCGCTCTGGTCGTGTGGTGGGTGGCCGGCGGCGCGGCGCTCGCCCGCGCGGCGCGCCCCGAGCCGTGGCGGCTGCTGCTCCGCGCCGCGCCGCTCACCCGGTGGCTGTGGATCGCCGCCGCGGTGCTGGCGGGGGCGTCGACGCTGGCCGTGACCGACCTGTCGTCGGCCGATCCGCTGGGCCTGGTGGTGGCCCTGCTCGTGGCCGCCGCGGTCGTGTGGTTCGCCGAGCGCACCCGCTCGCGCGCGCCGGCGCGCCGCCGCCGCTGGCTGCTGCTCGACGCCGCCGCCGTCGTGCTCGTCCTGCTGGCGATCCCGGACATGGTCGTCCTCACCCCGGAGGCGCCGAACCAGAGCCTGCTCGACTCGCTGATCGTCGGGGTCATGCAGCTCCACCACAACTTCCTGCTGGGCCCCGCCAACCAGGTGGCCGGCGGCGACGCGCTGCTCGTCGACACCGCATCGCAGTACGGGGTTGGCTCGACGCTGTTCGTCGCCGGCTGGTTCAAGGCCGTGCCGATCGGCTACGGCACGTTCGCGCTGCTCGACGGCATCCTCAGCGCGCTGTACTTCGCCGCGGGGTACGTACTGCTGCGCCTGGCGGGCGTGTCCCGGCTCGCCGCCGCCGGGACGCTGGCCGTGGCGATCGTCGTGCTGGTTCTGAACCGCACGTACGCGGTCGGCGTGATCCCCCAGGAGGGGCCGCTGCGCTTCGGCCTGCCGATGCTGCTGGTACTGGCGGTGGTCGCGGCCGAGCGCTGGCCCGGCCAGGCCCGCCTCTGGCACGGCGCCGAGGCTGCCGTGCTGGCGGTCTCGTCGGTGTGGGCCTTCGAGGCCTTTGGGCTGACGGCCGCCACCTGGCTCGCGCTCGTGGCGCTGCGCGTCTTCCTCGCCTCCGCGGGCCGGCGGCGCCGCCTGCTCGTGCGGCGGATCGCGATCGGGGTGGGCGCGTGCGTCGCGGCCCACCTCCTGTTCGCCGCGTACACGCTCGCGGTGAGTGGTGAGCTGCCCGACTGGGAGCAGTACCTGTCCTTCCTCGACGCGTTCCTGTTCGGCGACCTCGGCGACCTGACCTACGACTTCGCCCCCTGGTCCGGCGCGTTGCTGGTCGGGGCGGCGCAGCTCGTCTCGGCCGCTGCGCTCGTCCTGCTCGTCTCGCGGCGGGCGGCGCTCGTCCGTGAGCAGCGGGTCCTGGTCACGGCGCTCACCGGCCTCACCGCGTACGGCGTCGTGCTGTTCGACTACTTCGTCAACCGCTCGGGCGACCACGTGCTGCCCTACGTGTCCCTGCCGCTGCTCCTGTCGGGCGTGCTGTGGATCCGGCTGCTGCGGATCCAGCCGGCCGTCCCGCGCGCGGTCCGCACGGGCTCGCTGGTGCTGCCGCTGGCCGTCATGGCGCTGCTGGTCGCAGTGGCCTGGTCCTCGATCGGCCCGCGGTTCGGCGACTCGGCGCTGGCCTACGCCGTGCCGCGCCACAAGTCGATCCGCGACGCCCTGGACCGGCTCTGGCACTTCCCGCCGCTCGATCAGTCGTCCCCGCAGGCGGAGGCGCTCGTCCACAAGAACATGCCCGGGCAGCGGCGAGTGCCCGTGTTGATCAAGCCCGGCCTGCAGACCGAGGTGCTGATGCGCACCGGGCGGGTCAACGCGATCCCGATCGGAGAGCCCTGGGAGGACGGGTTCGTGGCCGACACCCGGCTGCCGGGGATACGCAAGGCGATCGACGGCATGCGCCCCGGAGCGCGGATCCTGCTCGACCAGGGGACGCTGCAGGCGCTCGAGGCGGTCCGCAAGGACCCCGGCCTCGACCCGTTCGACTTCAAGACGCCGGGCGCCTCGCCGGCGCCGGGATCGCCAAGCGGGCAGTCGGCGCCGGGATCGCCGACGGCGCCCATCCAGGTCTACGCGCTCAAGGAGATCGACCGCCGGTTCACGCTCCGCATCGTGGAGCGCGGGCCCGGCGGCTTCGTGGTCGCGGAGCTCGAGCCCCGCTGAGGTAGGTCAGGCGGCGATCGGGCCGTACTCCGTGGGGAAGGCGGAGGCGCCGAAGAACCAGCTCTCGACCGCGTAGCGCGGGTTCGGCATCGACGGGTCGGATGCCGTCTGGTGCAGGAACATCTCGTCGAAGAACAGAGCGTCGCCCGGCTCGAAGACCGGCCGGATGATCGGCTTGTCGCCCGCTGCCTGCTCCGCCTGCGCCGTCGACACCTGGTAGGCCAGCACCGCGTCGTCGGTCTCGGTCGCGACCAGGTCGTCCAGGCGGCGCGGCACCAGGTCGAGCCCGGGTGCCTCGTCGCCGCATCGCGACAGCGACAGCCACAGGTTCAGCGCGCGGACCTCGCCCATGAACTTGCCGTCCTGGTGCCACGCCCCGGGCACGTCGGGCGTGGCCTTGCGCAGCGTGGTCTTCTGCAGCGAGAGCAGCGGGTACTCGCCCAGGTAATCGCCCACCAGCCGCTGCAGGTCGGCGGAGGCGAACAGGTCGAGCATCTCGGTGGCCAGCAGCGGCGAGTCCGGCGCGAGTAGGCCGCCGCCCGCCTGCACCCACGAGCGCGCGCCGACGTGTATGTCGAACGGCTCGCGCGCCTGGAACTCCTCGTAGTAGCCGGGCGCCGGGCTGTGGCCCTCGGCCATCTTGTCGCGCTCCGCGTAGGCGCGGTCGATCTGGGCGGCGAAGTCGAGCGCGGCCTGGCGGTCGATCAGGCCGCGGACGAGCACGCAGCCGTCGCGGAGGATGCCGGCGCGGAGGATGCCCGGGGTGAGCTCCTGCGCGGGGATCTCGGGCAGCACCTCGGCGTCGGGCAGGTTCTGGAAGTCGGGCTCGGGGTGCTCAGCGGTGTCCTTGGTCTCGATCAGGAGCCGCACGCCGGCCAGGTGACGCAGCCGCAGGATCTCGCGCTCGCGCTGCCGGTCGGGGTTCGCCCGGTTCTCGAGCGTCAGCCGCTCGATCTCCGCGAACAGCTCGTCGGTCGTGCCCTTGAAGTCGTCGTCGACCTTGTCGGGCAGCTTGACCTGCGGCCGGTCGAGTACCGCCGCGCCGCCCTCGTCCTGCCCCTTGTTCCGCCTGAATAGCCGCATGGGGCGGAGGGTAACAATGCGCTCAGCGCGCCACCGGGCGGCCGCTGTGCGTCGGCCGCGCAGGCGCCCCGGCCACCGTGGAGCCCGGCTCCACGTCGCTGACGACGACGGCGTTCGCCCCGACTGTCGCCCCGGCTCCGATGCGCACCGGGCCGATCACCTTGGCGCCGGTGCCGATCGACGCGCCGGCCTCGATCGTCGCGCCGCGCACGTCGCCGGCGCGCAGCCCGATCGTGACCCAGGGGAACAGCGCGACCCCCGTGTGGATCTCGACGAGCCCGTCGGCCACTACCTGCCCGTGCACGATGTAGACGCCCGGATGCACGACCACCGGGTCGCCGATCGAGACCTGCGCCAGGGCCATCGCCAGGCGGTGGGCGATCCGCGGCAGCACGGGGACGCCCCGGCTCTGCAGGCGCGCCTTCACGCGGTAGAGCGCCTGGGCGAGGAAGGCATCGGACACCCAGGCCAGCCGGACGATCTGCACGGCCAGGTCGAGCCGGCCGCGGAACTCGGCGCGCTCGCCGCGGTACTGCGCGGTCACCCGAGCGTCGGCGGGGAGCGCCTCCCGCAGGCGCGGATGGCGGGCGCGCAGCGCGCGCATCATCTCCTTCCGGGACTGGTCCGTGGCGTCGGGACGGTCGCTCAAACCGGGCTCGACCCTACAGAGGGTCCCGGCCGCGACAGCCGTGCGTCAGACGTCGAGGACGGACGTCTCCGGGTGCTCGAACGGCAGCTTGCGCCGCTTGAGCTCGGCGGTGAAGGCCACCGCGCGCTCCGGGTCGCGGACGTTGCCCACGATGAAGTCGTGGAGCGGCTCATGCGGCGCGAGGTATTCGCGCACCCGCTCGAGCGTCTCCCGCTCGCCGCGGTCGACCAGCCGGACGGGCTCGCCGTCGATGCCGAGCGCCCCGTGCCGGGACACGAACGCGAGCGGCCCCGGCGCCTCGATCTCCGGCCCCCGGAACACCGCGCGGTCGAGCCGCCGGATCGCGTAGTTGAACTCCGTCTCCGCCAGGCGCACGAGCTGGTCGTCGTCGACGAGCGTCACGAACGTCTCGAGCCGCGTGCCCGGGCTCGGGTGGATCGTCACCGGCACCGACCCGTAGGCGGACAGGTGTGACGAGTAGACGATGTCGAAGCCCTCGAGCGTCCCGCGCAGCACCGGCAGGTGCAGGTGACCCTTGAACTTGCGAAGCAGCGCTCGGGTCGTGCTGTTCGCCCCGTAGGCCAGCAGCACGTGGCGGTCGTCGGGGATGTCGCCCGGCCGCAGCGGGCGCGGCTCGCGCCCGTCGATGAGATAGGAGGCCTCGGGCGGCGAGTACGGGTAGGCCAGCGCGCGCTCGACGATGGCGTCGGGCTCGGTGTCGATGTCGTACGCCCGGATCCGCCGCAGGATCTCCTGCTGGAGATCGTCCTGGGAGAGGCGGCTCAGGCGCGGGACCGCCTCCGGGAGCGGGGGATGCATCGCCGGGACTACGGGTTGGCCGGACGCGTCCCCACGGGATCCTTCGGTCCGGGCGACGGGATGTTCGGCGCCTCGCCGGACTGCACGAGCGGGTAGAGCGTGTTGCCGTAGAGCGACGGCGGCTTGGGGTAGCAGGGCGACAGCTTCCTGACCGGGTCGGGCTCGCGCTGCGTGCCGCCGCGCGTCTTGCAGTCGGCCGACTCGCGGATGCCGAGCTGGATCGAGCGCGGCAGCTCGTTCGGCTCGGGGTAGGCGTTGCCGATGTCGTAGGCGGGGCGGGTGGGGTTGAGCTGCAGCGAGGTGCCGTTGATGACGCCGAACTGCTGGAGCACGTAGTCGAAGATCCCGTCCTCGGACTGGCCGGGCTTGTCCAGGTCCAGGTTGAACGCCAGCGCGCCGTTGGTCACGAACCCGGCGAGGACGGTCTGGTCGAAGTTCGCGAACGACAGGATCGGGTTCAGCTCCTGCAGGAACGGATGGAGCGCCGAGAAGACCGGCGAGGCGCCGCGCAGGAACCGCTGGCCCGCCGGCAGGTCGCGCACCGCGGTCGGGATCGTCTTGCGCAGGTCCACGAACAGCGCGTTCAGATCCGGAGCCAGCGCCGAAACGTCGCGCACCGTCGGCGCCAGGTCGTCGGCCACCGGCTTCAGGTCCTGCACCAGCGGCCGGGTGTTCAGGCTGAAGCGCTCGAGCCGCGCCAGCGTCAGCCGCGTCTCGTCCTGGAACGTCGGGAAGATCTGGAACGTCTCGGCCAGCGCGTCCTGTGCCTCCGCGGTCGCCGAGAACGTCGCGTGCGAGTTCCGGATCAGGTCCTGCAGCTGCCCGCTGCGCTCGTTCAGCGCGCCGAACACCTGGCCCGTGTTGCGCACCAGCAGCTGCAGCGCCTGCTTCTGCTCGTCCAGCACACGGAAGATGTCCGCGCCGTCGGTCGCGAACCCGGACAGGTTGCCCAGCGCCGCGTTCAGGTCCTGGCCGCCTCCTCCGCGAGTGCTGAGCGCCGCGTCCTTGATCCAGGCGCGGAACGCACGCTTGGTGTCCTTGTCGAAGATCGAGAGGATCTCGTCGAGCTCCACCGTGGGCTCGACCTGGCTGTGGCTGAGCGTGGCGCCCTCCTTCAGCTTCGCCGCGGCCGGCGACCCCGGCGTCAGCTCCACGTAGGTCTCGCCGATCAGCGACTTCTGGCGCAGGATCGCCTTCGTGTCGCTCGGCAGCGGCGCGTACTCCTTGTCGATGGAGAGCCACACGCGCGTCGCGCCCGCGCCCTTGTTCAGCTCCTTCTTGCGGACCTTGCCGATGTTGACCCCGGCGATGCGGACGTCGCCCTGCACGGCCAGCGTCGCGGCGTCGCGGAAGTCGACGCGGATCTCGTAGACCTTGGCCTTCCCGGGCGTCGCGCCGCCGAAGGCGACCCACAGGAACAGCAGGACGCCGAAGCAGCCGGCGATGAAGACGACGAGGATCGGTATGCGCAGGGAGTGGGCGAGGCGCTCCCAGGGATCCTGCTGAGGCTTCATCAGGGGGCGAAGTTAGTGGAGGTGGGGTGGGGCCGCGCCGATGCGGGAGTGCGATCGGTCACGGAGTCGAGCGGGCGCCATCCGGGCGCGCGCGGTCTGTCGCAGCCCGCGGATGAGGTCACGCTCGCTGAGCGAGGGTGCCCCAGCGTAGTCCACCGCAAACAGCGACCGGCAACGTCGCGCCCTCGGGAAGCGCGGGCGCTCTACCCGGTGTGCGCCGCCACCCACACCCGCTCGGCCCGCACGCGCTCGGCCGCCACCCGCAGCGTCTGCGCCTCGTACCCAGTGCGCGGCACGTCCCAGGCGCCCTTGCGCCGGCGGCACAGCGCGGCCGCCTGCGAACGCTTCGACAGAGCGCTCGGCACCCGCCAGCGCCCGTCCGGCAGGCGGCAGGCCACGCGCAGCCGGCGCGTGCAGCGCAGCGAGTACCAGCGGCCCGCGTGCTGCGCGGCGCAGCCGGGGCGGCGGGGCTCGCCCGGCGCCCAGCTCCACACGAGCGCCGCGAAGCGCGGGTCGTCGGCCACGACCTGGTCGAGGCCGAACAGGTCGACACCGCAGCGCGTCATCGCGGCGGCGGTCTCGACGCCGATCCCGTCGTCCACCGAGGACGCCCCGACGGTCGACGCTCCGGCGGTCAGCCGGGTCGAGTCCTCGAAGTAGCGGATCAGCTTCCCGTCGTAGTCCGCCCGCTCGAAGTCCGGCCCGCAGTCCGGGAAGTCCCGGTAGCCGCGCGGGCGCTCCTCCTCGTGGGTCTTCGACCAGTCGAACGCGACGGCCGGCCAGCGCGCTCCCATTCCGCAGCCGCTGACGATCACCACCTGGGCGCCTGCCCGGCGCACCTGCGCGCGCGTCGCGTCCAGCGGCAGCGGCACGCACCCGGCGTCGCCGCCGCCCGCGGGCCGGTACAGCTTCGGGCCGAGGGCCGAGTCGACCGCCGCGGCGGCGGCGTCGTAGCCGGCCTCGCTGTCCAGGTGGTCCTCCAGGTAGAGCAGCAGCACCTGGTCCGGGTGGTCGCCCAGCCAGCCGCCGATCTCGGCCAGCACCTCCGGCAGCGGCTTCTCGGTCGAGCAGCCGCCGTGCAGCTCGGCGGCGTGGCACACGACCGGCGCGAAGCCACCGGCCCGCGCCGAGAAGAACCAGTGGACGTCGAGCTCGAGCGACCGCACGCCCTGGTCGAGCTGGTCGGTCAGCGGGATCTTCTGGTTCGAGTCCTGGGCCGACAGCGACTGGCCCATCTCCGCCGTCGAGTTGAACGAGTTGTGCGTGCCCACCCAGGGCGCGTTGCGCAGCGGCAGCGTGGAGCCGAGCTCGTACTGGTCGGCCAGCGCCGCGCGGGCCCAGTCGGCGTCGCGCGCGGACGCGGGCCCCGCAGACACGAGCGCCCCCACCACCGCCAGAACCACGACAAGCCGCCCCACCGCGCCGAGCGTACGCAACCGGGCGCGCGCTCGCGCCGGCAGCGGGTCAGCGCGTGAAGGAAGTGCCCGGCTCGAGCCGCTTCGCGAACTCGGCGATCAGCTTCGCCACGTTCGCGACGTCGTCGAGCTGAACCATCTCGACCGGGGAGTGCATGTGCCGCAGCGGGATCGAGACGACCCCGGTGGGGATGCCGCCGCGAGCCAGGTGGATCGCGTCGGCGTCGGTGCCCGTGTGCCGCGCGGAGGGGGAGATCGTGTACGGGATCGACGCCGCCTCGGCCGCGTCGACCAGCCGATCGAACACCGCCGGGTGGAGCGTCGACCCGCGCCCGATGGCGGCGCCGGAGCCGAACTTGGACTCGCCGATCGTCTTCGGGTCGACGCCGGGCTGGCCGGTCTCGAACGTGACGTCGACGACGATCGCCACGTCGGGCTCGAGCGAGAACGCGGTGGTCGCGGCGCCGGCCAGGTTGATCTCCTCCTGCACCGCGGCGACGGCCGCGAACTCGCCGGGCGCGCCGCCGGCCTCGGCCACGAGCCGGGCCGACTCGTACGCGACGTAGGCGCCCAGCCGGTTGTCCATCGAACGCGAGACCAGGCGGTCGTTGGGGAACTCGACGGGATCGCCGGCGATCACCGCGACGTCGCCGACCCGGACCATGTCCTTGGCCTCGTCGGCGTCCTTCGCCCCGATGTCGATGTGCAGCTGCTTGAGGTCCGGCGCGGCCTTGCGGTCGTCGGGCTCGAGCAGGTGGATCGGCTTCTTGCCCACCACGCCCGGGATGCGCCCACCGGCGGTCAGCAACTCGAGCCGCTGCCCGACCAGGATCACCGGGTCCCAGCCGCCGACGGCGATGAACCACAGGAAGCCCTTGTCGTCGATGTGCGAGACGAGCAGCCCGATCTCGTCGATGTGGCCGACCACCGCGGTCAGCAGGCCGCCCTCCGACGCCGTGCCGTCGACCCGCGCGACCGTCGACCCCATCGTGTCGGTGACGACAGAGGAGGCGTACGACGACGCCGCGTCGGCGAACACGCGCGCGGCCTCCTTCTCGTAGCCCGACGGCCCGGGCGCGGTCAGGAGCGATCGGAGTACGTCCGGGACGGGCATCAGGCCAGTGCTCCCTGGGGCTCGGCGGACTCGCCGCGCTGGGCCTCGGCCAGCTCCTCGTCGTCCAGGCGCTCGCCGGGCGGCAGCGTGCGCGTGCGCAGCGCCTCGGTGACCACGAACGCGGCCAGCACCGCCTGCACGCCGCACAGCGCCATCGCGATGTCGGTGGTCCCGCCGTCGATCGACGCGAGCAGGATCGGCTGGATTACCGCCGCGGCGCCGAGCGGCCACAGGAACCGCCAGTGGTGCAGCGCCAGCAGGTACTGGATGGCCAGATAGGTGCAGGCCAGGAACGTGAACGCCAGCCCGAGCCAGGGCAGCGCGCCCGCGGCGCCGGTGAGCTTGAACACCACGTCGAGGAGGGTCTCGCCGGCCACCGCGTAGACCAGCAGCGCGGGGATCCCGATCAGCAGGACGCCCGCCATCGCGCGCTCGAGCGCGCGGCGCGGGTCGGCGCCGGAGAAGACGCGCTTGGCCGCCTCGGGGACCAGCCAGAAGCCGAGCCCGATCGCCACCCACATCACGCCCTTGCCCGCGACGGCGGCGGCGGTCCAGTCGGATGCGGTCTCCTCGGAGAAGCGGTGCTTGACCACGATCACGTCGACGTTCTGCACGACCGCGATGCCGGCCAGCGCCAGCAGCGGCGCCCACGACCGGGCGAACAGATCGCGCAGGCGGTGCTCCTCGTGCAGGCCGGTGCCGCCGCCGGCGCGGTGCGCGCGCTCGAGCTCCCTGTGGAGCGGGAGCGCCAGGGCGATCGCCACGAAGATGAAGCCGACCATCGAGCCGAAGAACGCGCCGGTCACGTCGAGCCCCACCACGACCAGCGTGATCGCGCCGATCAGGCGCAGCACCTCCTGGCCGATCAGGCTCCAGCCGACCGCGTCGTAGCGGGCGAACGCCTGCATCGCGCCACGCTCGACCGACAGGATCATCCAGATGCAGGCGCCGATCGGCGCGGCGGCCGCGGCCCAGGGGAAGTCCTCGACCGCGATCAGCGCCGCGAGCCAGTCGCGGGCGAAGACCGACACGATCGTCACGACGATCGTGACGATCAGCAGGCGCTCGAGCCAGCGGCGTACGCCGGCGCCGGGGTCCGGGTCGCCGATCGCCACGCGCGCGCTGACCTCCCGCGCGACCGCGACCTGCAGCGCCTGGCCCGGGACGTACAGGATCAGGAACAGCGACAGCAGCGACCCGAGCGCGCCGTAGCCGTCGTCCCCGAGCACGCGCGCGAAGACGACGACGAAGGTCAGCGCCACGGCGTTCGCCACGAGCTGGGCCGCCGCCATGCCCGCCGCCTTGCCCGTGTCGGAGCGCGCGAGCTCGCGAACGCGGTCACGGCGCGAGGCGGAACCTGTGCCGTTTGCCTCGTAATCCATGGAGGAGGGGAGCCTAGCGGTGGCGCTAAGCGCGGTCCCTATGCTCACCCGCGTGCAGGAACGAGCACTCTGCGAGCGTCTGCTCACCTACGACACCTCCACCATGGAGGGCATCCAGACCGCCGCCGGGTTCGTCAAGGGCTGGTTCGAGGCGCGCGAGATCGACGTCAAGGACGGGGTCCACAACGGCGTGCCCGTCCTGGCCGCGACGGTCGGTGCCCAGGGGGGTCCCGTGGTGATCTTCCACGGCCACATCGACGTGGTCCCGGGCCGCCCGGAGCAGTTCGTGCCGCGCATCGACGGCGACCGGCTGATCGGCCGCGGCGCCTACGACATGAAGGGCGGCCTGGCCGCGATGATGTGCGCCGTCCGCGACGTGGCCGAGCAGGACCGGGTGAAGGTGCACTTCGTCTGCGTGTCCGACGAGGAGAGCGACACGCCGACCCAGAGGGGCTCCGACTACCTCGTCGAAAAGGGCTACACGGGCGACTTCGCGATCACGGGTGAGCCGACCGACCTCTTCATCGGAGTCCAGGCCAAGGGCGTGCTGGCCCTGCGCATCGAGGTGCGCGGGGTGGCTGCGCACGGCTCGACCCCGTGGGAGGGCGACAACGCCGTGCTGAAGGCCGTCGACGTGTTCCGCCAGATCGAGATCCTGCCGTTCGCCAAGGAGTCGTCCGACCTGTTCCCCCGCCCGTCGATATCGCTCGGCCGGATCCTGGGCGGCGACGCGCTGAACAAGGTCCCGGACCGCTGCGTGATCGACGTCGACATCCGCTACCTGCCCGGCCAGGAGGCGAAGTCGATCCTCGCCCAGATCGAGGCGATCCCCGACACGGCGGTGTCCGTCATCTTCCACCGCGATCCTGCCGTCGTGTCCCGCAGCGATCCTTACGTGCGCATGCTGGCCGATTCAGTCGAGGAAGGGTCGTCCGTGGACCGGGTGTCCGTGGGGCGCGACGGCGCCTCGGACGCGATCTCGTTCCTCGAGGCCGGGGTCCCCGCCGTCGAGTTCGGCCCGTGCGGCGGCGGCCACCACGGGCCCGAGGAATGGGTGTCGATCGAGTCGCTGGACCGCTACCGCAAGTCGCTGGTCGACTTCGTGGACAGGGTCGGCGAGTCCGTCGCCCCGGGCAGGGGAGGGCTGCGTGTCGCCTGACGACAAGCCGGTCCGCCCCGGGCGGGCGCTCTGGAAGCGCTACCTGATCGGCACCGTGCTGATGGTGTTCGCCGCGGCGACGGCGACTTCGGTCGCCGCGCTCAACGAGGTCGACCAGGTCGTCGACGCGTTCCAGGAGGGCACCGGCCTGGACCTGTCCGGCGACCTGGCCGAGGCCGACGTCGGCAAGCCGCAGACGATCATGCTGATCGGCTCCGACCAGCGGGCCAAGGGCGCCCGCGACTTCGAGTCCGGCGCGCGGTCGGACACGCTGATCCTCGTCCGGCTGGACCCGGGCAAGAAGCGCACCGCCCTGCTGTCGCTGCCGCGCGACCTGAAGGTGGAGATCCCCGGCCACGGCACCGACAAGCTCAACGCGGCCTACTCGATCGGCGGGGCCAAGCTGACGCTCCGGACCGTCAAGCAGCTCACCGGGCTGACCGTCAACCACGTCATCAACGTGGACTTCAAGGGCTTCCGCGCGGGCGTCGACGCGATCGGCTGCGTGTACGCGGACATCGACCGCCACTACTTCAACAACAACATCGGAGTGGCCGAGGCCTACGCCGAGATCGACGTCGACCAGGGCTACCAGAAGCTCTGCGGCCAGGACGCCCTCGACTACGTCCGCTACCGCCACGAGGACACCGACATCGTCCGCGCCGCGCGCCAGCAGGACTTCCTGCGCCAGGCCAAGGACCAGGTGGGCGTCGGCAAGATCGTCAGCGACCGCCGCAAGCTGACGAAGATCTTCGGCAAGTACACGGACTCCGACATCAAGAAGCGCAAGAGCGTCCTGCGGCTGCTGCGGCTCGTCGCCGCGGGGGCCAGCAACCCGATCGTCGAGGTCCACTTCAAGGGCAAGGTCGGGGCGAGCTACGTGACGGTCACCCAGAAGCGCATCCACCAGATGACCGAGCAGTTCCTCGGCACCAAGGAGTCGAAGGGCCCGCGCGGCGAGCTCGAGCCGCGCGACCCGAGCCAGCGCAAGAAGGCGCGCAAGGAGGTCGGCCGCCTGGAGGACGCGTCCAGCGCCGGCAAGGACCAGGCGCTCCAGGCCGTGTCCAGCGGAGTGCGCGGGATGCCGGTCTACTACCCGACCAAGCGCACCCAGCGCGCGCTGTTCGGCGGCCCGCCGCGGGTCTACGACATCAAGGTCGGCGGCAAGCGCTACCGCTCGTACCGCATGGTCATCAAGCGCGGCGTCGTGGGCGAGTACTACGGCCTCCAGGGCACGCGCTGGAAGGACCCGCCGATTCTCAAGGGCGCCGACGAGAAGAAGAAGATCGGCAATCGCGAGTACGAGATCTACATGGACGGCGACCGCGTGCGGCTCGTCGCGTGGCGCACGCCCGAGGCCGTCTACTGGGTCTCGAACACCCTGCTCCAGACGCTGTCGAAGAAGCAGATGCTCGAGATCGCGCGTACCGCGAAGACGCTCTAGACCAGACCTACCCGTGTAGCCTCACGCGTCATGCCTGAACGCGAACCGATCGGAGTCATCGGGGCCGGATGGGTCGGTCTGGTGACCGCTGCCTGCTTCGCCGAGCTCGGTCACGACGTCCACGTGCGCGACATCGTCCAGGAGAAGGTCGACTCGCTGGCACGGGGCGAGGTGCCCATCTACGAGCCCGGCCTGTCCGAGCTGCTCCTGAAGAACTCGGAGCGCCTCCACTTCACGACCGACATGGGCGACGTGCTGTCGAACGCCCACCTGCTGTTCTGCTGCGTCGACACGCCTCCGCTCTACTCGGGTGACGCCGACCTGTCGCGCGTCGAGCGCGTCGTCGAGGAGCTGGGCGACTCGCGCGAGCACGCGATCGTCATGAAGTCGACGGTGCCGGTGGGCACCGGCCGCTCGATCCGCCGCCGCCGCGAGGATCTCGGCTACGTCAGTAATCCGGAGTTCCTCAAGGAGGGCACGGCGGTCGAGGACTTCATGCACCCCGATCGCGTCGTCGTCGGCGCGGCGGGCGAGTCGCAGGAGTTCGGCGACCGCGTGGCGGCGTTGTACGACCCGCTGGGCGGGCCGATCGTCCGCACGGACGTGGCCTCCGCGGAGATGATCAAGCTCGCGTCGAACGCGTTCCTGGCCACCAAGATCTCGTTCATCAACGAGATCGCGAACGTGTCCGAGGAGCTCGGCGCCGACGTGGCCGAGGTCGCCCGCGGCATGGGCCTGGACAGCCGCATCGGACCGCAGTTCCTGCGCGCGGGCATCGGCTACGGCGGCTCGTGCTTCCCGAAGGACGTGTCGGCGCTCAAGCAGCTCGCGGGCAACTCGGGCTACCACTTCCAGCTCCTGACCGCGGTCATCGAGGTCAACGAGCTCCAGAAGCGCCGCACGATCATGAAGCTCCAGAAGCACCTGGGCTCGCTGGTCGGCAAGGAGATCGCGCTGCTCGGCATCTCGTTCAAGCCGAACACCGACGACATCCGCGAGGCGACGTCGCTCGTGCTGTCCGCGCGGCTCCAGTCCGAGGGCGCGCACGTGCGCGCGTTCGACCCGATCGCGGGCGATCGGGCGTCGGGCCTGCTCGGCGGGGCCGACATCAAGAGCTCGGCGCTCGAGGCGCTCGACGGCGCGCACGGCGCCGTGCTCGTGACCGAGTGGCCGGAGTTCCGCGAGCTCGACTGGGCCGAGGTGAAGGGGCGGATGGTCCAGCCCCTGATCGTCGACGGCCGCAACTTCCTCGACGGCGAGCTGCTCGAGCGGCAGGGCTTCACCTACGAGGGCGTCGGCCGGGCGCACGCTCCGGTCCTCGGAGCACCGACTCCCGTTCGCTGATGCAGGCGCTGGTCCTGGCGGGCGGCGAGGGCACCCGCCTGCGCCCGCTGACCCTCACCACGCCGAAGCCGGTGATGCCGCTGGCCGGGCGGCCGTTCCTGACGTTCATGCTCTCGTGGCTCGCCCGCCACGGCGTCGACGACGCGATCCTGTCCTGCGGCCACCTGTCCGACGCGGTCGAGGCCGTGCTCGGCGACGAGTACCAGGGGATGCGCCTCCATCACGTGGTCGAGGAGGAGAAGCTCGACACCGCCGGCCCGGTGCGGCTGGCCTACGACCAGGGCCTGCTCCAGGAGCGGCTGTTCGTGATGAACGGCGACTGCCTGGCCGACCTGGACCTGACCGCGGAGCTGCGCTTCCACGAGGAGAAGGGCGCGGCCTGCACGCTCGGGCTCGTCGCGGTCGAGGACACCGCGCAGTACGGCGTCGTGCCGACCGCGGACGACGGCCGGGTCGACGCGTTCCTCGAGAAGCAGGCGGGCCCGGTGCCGACGAACCGCATCAACGCGGGCGCCTACGTGATTGAGCGATCGGTGGTCGAGCAGCACATACCTTCCGGGCGGCCCTGCTCGTTCGAGCGCGAGGTCTTCCCGCAGCTCGTCGGCAACGGCCTGTACGGCTGGCACGCCGAGGGCTACTGGATCGACATCGGGACGCCCGAGCGCTACCTCGAGGCGACCTACGACCTGCTGGCGGGCCGCGTCGAGTCGACGCTCCCGCCGCGCGACGAGACCGACTCGCTGATCTACGAGTCGTGCATCACGAGCGGCGCGCGGATAGGGCCGCTCAGCGTGCTCGGCGAGCACTGCTCGGTGGGCGACCGCTCGAGCGTGGAGCGCTCGGTGCTGCACGAGAGCGTGGTCGTCGGGCACGAGGCACAGATCGTCGAGTCGGTCATCGCCGACGGCGCCCGGGTGGGCGACGGGGCTCAGGTCGGCCCCGGCGCGATCGTGGGCGCGGGCGCGTCGGTCGCCCCCGGCGCGGTGGTCGAGCGGGGGGCGCGGATCGCGCCGGCGGAGCAGGTGGCGTGACGGTGTCCGACGCCAGCGCAGCCCTGACCCGCGACGCGATCGCCGCCGTCGACCCCCAGGACATGCTCGGCGAGGTGCTGGCCCAGCCGCACCAGATCGCCGACGCGCTGTGGCGCTGCGACGCCGCCGGCGTTCCGCGCCGCTACATGAGCGGCGGCCTCGTCGTGTGCGGCATGGGCGGATCGGCGATCGGCGGCGACCTGGGCCGCGCGGCGATCGGCCCGCGCGCCGGGCGCCCGCTGCGCGTGGTGCGCGGCTACGACCTGGTGCCGTGGATGGGCGCGGACGCGCTGGTCCTGTGCGCCTCGTACTCCGGCAACACCGAGGAGACGCTGACCTGCTTCGCGAAGGCCGGCGAGCTGGGCGCGCCGCGCGTCGTGCTGACGACCGGCGGCGAGCTCGCCCGGCAGGCCCGCGAGGAGGGCGTGCCGGTGATCGGCGTGCCGTCGGGCATGCAGCCCCGCGCGGCGGTCGTCTACATGACGATCGCGACGCTCCATTGCGCCGCGGCCGCGGGCGTCTGCGAGTCGCTCGAACGCGAGGCCGAGGGGGCCGCGGCTCTGCTCGGCACGCTGGCCGAGCAGTGGGGCCCGGACGCGCCCGAGGACTCGACCGCCAAGTCGCTCGCCCGCGCGCTGGCCGGGACCGTGCCGACGATCTACGGCGCGGGCCGGACGGCCGCGGTGGCCACGCGGTGGAAGACGCAGGTCAACGAGAACGCGAAGCAGCCGGCGGCGGCCGAGGTGCTGCCCGAGGCCAACCACAACGACATCTGCGCCTGGGAGCGCGCCGACGAGCTCGGCCGCTGGTCGGCGATCCTGCTCGACGACGACGAGCTGCACCCGCAGCTCCGCCGGCGGATCGAGCTGACCGCCGACGTGGTGGGCGATCACGGGCACGTGGTCGCCTCACGCGGGTCGTCGCCGACCGAGCGGGTGATGTCGCTGGTCTTCCTGGGCGACCTGGTGTCGGTCTACGTGGCCGCGCTGTCGGGGGTCGACCCCACGCCGGTCGCCGTGCTCGAGCGCTTCAAGGGCGAGCTGGCGGGTTAGCGGCCCGCGCGCTACGCGGCCGCGGGAGCGGCTGCGTCGTCATCGGCGCCGCCGATGAGGTCCGCGCCCGAGCCGTCGCGATGCACCGGGCCCTGCGACCACTCGTCCGGCGCCACCACCGACAGGAACGCCAGCACCACCGCCGACTCGAACTGGCGTCCCACGCCGCGGATCAGCTCGTTCTGGGCGTTCACGGGGGTGAGGGCCGGGCGGTAGGGCCGCTCGTTGGTCATCGCCTCGTAGGCGTCGGCCACTGCCAGGATCTGGGCCTCGAGCGGGATCTCGTCGCGCTTCAGACCGAGCGGGTAGCCGCGGCCGTCCGGGCGCTCGTGGTGGGCGACGACCCACGACGAGATGTCGGACAGGTCGGAGCCGGCCAGGATGCGCGCGCCGATCTCGGTGTGCTTGCGCATCTCGGCCTCCTCCTCGGAGGTCAGGGCGCCCGGCTTCAGCAGGATCGCGTCGTCGACGCCGATCTTCCCGACGTCGTGGACGATGCCAGCCCAGCGGACGCGCTCGCAGCGCTCGGACGGCAGGCCGAGCGCCCGCGCGGTCGCCTCGGCGTAGCGGGCGACGGTCTGCGAGTGCGCCGACGTGCCGGCGTCGCGGATGTCGAGGGCCTCGGCCAGGCGCAGCGCGGTGGCCAGCTGCCGCTCGTGGTCGGGGCGCTTCCGGCGCTGGACGGCGGCGAGCGCCGACGCGGTCTCGGGGTCGAACAGCACGGTGCGGTCGCGGCCGAGCTGCTTGGCCATGTAGACCGCGGCGTCGGCGGCGCGCATGAGCGAGTCGCCCTCGCGGCCGTGCTGGGGGAAGGTGGCGACGCCGACGGAGATGGTCAGGGACCCGGGCTGGTTCGCGCACGCCCTCTGCACCGCGGCGCGCAGGCGCTCGGCGGCCAGGTAGGCGCCCTGCTCGTCGGTGTCCGGCAGGAGGATCGCGAACTCCTCGCCGCCGATGCGGGCGCTGGCGTCGCTCTCCCGGCCGGCGGCCGCGATCGCCCCGCCGACGACGCTCAGGACCGTGTCGCCCTCGGCGTGGCCCCAGGCGTCGTTCAGCTCCTTGAAGCGGTCCAGGTCGCCGATCAGCAGCGACATTCGCTCGCCCTGCCGCCGGGCCCGGGCGATCTCGATCGCGAAGCGCTCGTCGAAGCCGCGCCGGTTGAGCAGACCGGTCAGCGCGTCGGAGCGCGCGGCCTCGGTCACCTCCTCCACGAGCTTGGCGTTCGAGTCCTTGAGCACGCCGATCATCGCGCCGGCGACGACCAGGGCCATGGTCGTCAGCCCCCAGCGCAGGCCGCCGGGGCTGGTCGGGTCGTCGAACAGGCCCAGGATGATCCCGTAGGAGAGGAACACGAACACGACCTGGCCGGCGGCCTGGAGCGTCGTGAAGAACTGGAACGCGTAGATCGCGATCCAGAAGTAGAAGATCGTGTAGGTGCTCGCGTTCTCCCCGGTGCCGTAGATGACCCACTCGATCAGGACCGTGCCGCAGGCCAGGAACAGCTGGAGCGTCCAGCTCGGGAGGCGCCGCCCGCCCGCAAGCAGGGCGATCGTCATCACGCAGCCGGCAGCGGCGGCGGTCGTGGTGCGGCTGGGATCGGCCGGGTCGAGCGTGACCAGCGAGAACAGCAGCAGGAGGCTGCCGACCGCGAACATCAGGGCCAGGGACTTCGCGCGCAGGCCGGCGAGCGCGCTGTCGTGCGCGTCGCCCTGCGGCTCCTCGAGGGTGGTCCCCGCCGTCTCCATCGGGTTCGTATCGGGCCGGGGATGCCGGTTGCCCCCTCCAGGGGGCGAGCATCGTCCAAACGTCCAGGGCCGGAGGGCGACCAAACCTTGACACAACCGTGCTAAGGTTGCCCGCGATGACGACCACCGACACGCTAACGATCAACGAGGCTGCGGAGACGACCGGCTGGTCGCCGCGAATGCTCCGTTACCTCGAGCGGGTCGGGCTCGTCGAGCCCGCGCGGACCCCGAAGGGGTACCGCGTCTTCGGACCGGCCGAGCTTCAGCGCCTGCGCACGCTGCGCGAGCTGATCGACCGGTACGACTGCGGCCTCTCCGAGGTCGCGTTCGCCAAGCGCCTGCGCGAGGACGACTCCCTCCGCGGGGCGATCGACCAATGGTTCGAAGCGCCGATCGAGCGCCCCGAGGGCGTGTCGTCGAGCGAGGAGTGGCTGCGCTGGGAGCAACAGAAGCACCAGCGCCTGCTCACCCCCGCGCGCGCCGCCTGACAACCCGACCCCACGAGGAACCCACATGACCGTCACCGCTGCACCTGATACCGCCTCCGGCCTCGACTTCAAGGTCGCCGACCTGGGCCTTGCCGAGTTCGGCCGCAAGGAGATCCGCCTGGCCGAGCACGAGATGCCCGGCCTGATGAAGACCCGCGAGGAGTTCGCCGCCTCCCAGCCGCTCAAGGGCGCGAAGATCATGGGCTCGCTGCACATGACCGTCCAGACCGCCGTGCTGATCGAGACGCTGACCGCGCTCGGCGCCGAGGTCCGCTGGGTCTCCTGCAACATCTTCTCGACCCAGGACCACGCGGCCGCGGCCGTCGTCGTCGGCCCGAACGGCACCCCCGAGGACCCGCAGGGCGTCCCCGTCTTCGCCTGGAAGGGCGAGACGCTCGAGGAGTACTGGTGGTGCACCGAGCGCGCGCTCGACTGGCCCGGTGAGGAGGGCCCGAACATGATCCTGGACGACGGTGGCGACGCCACCCTGCTCGTCCACCTGGGCAAGAAGTTCGAGGCCGAGGGCGCCGTTCCGGAGACGGCCAAGACCGACCCGGAGGAGTACGGCTACATCCTCCAGACCCTCCGCGACACGATCGCCGACGACCCGCAGCGCTGGACCCGCACCGCGGACCGCATCAAGGGCGTCACCGAGGAGACGACGACCGGCGTCCACCGCCTGTACCAGATGCAGGAGCGCGGCGAGCTCGCGTTCCCGGCGATCAACGTCAACGACTCGGTCACCAAGTCGAAGTTCGACAACCTCTACGGCTGCCGCCACTCGCTGGTCGACGGCATCAACCGCGGCACCGACGTGATGATCGCCGGCAAGACCGCGCTGATCCTCGGCTACGGCGACGTCGGCAAGGGCTGCGCGGACTCGCTCAAGGGCCAGGGCGCGCGCGTCATGGTCACCGAGATCGACCCGATCTGCGCGCTCCAGGCGTCGATGGAGGGCTACCAGGTCGTGCGGCTCGACGACGTCGTCGGCGAGGTCGACATCTTCGTCACCGCGACCGGCAACAAGGACATCATCACGGCCGACCACATGAGCCGGATGAAGCACCAGGCCATCGTCGGCAACATCGGCCACTTCGACAACGAGATCGACATGGCCGGCCTTCAGACCTACGAGGGCATCGAGCGGATCAACATCAAGCCGCAGGTCGACGAGTGGGTCTTCCCCGACGGCCACTCGATCATCGTCCTCTCCGAGGGCCGCCTGCTGAACCTCGGCAACGCGACCGGCCACCCGTCGTTCGTGATGTCGAACTCGTTCACCAACCAGACGATCGCCCAGATCGAGCTGTGGACCAAGAACGACGACTACGAGAAGAAGGTCTACGTGCTGCCCAAGCACCTCGACGAGAAGGTCGCGCGGCTGCACCTCGACTCGCTCGGCGTGAAGCTGACCAAGCTCTCGCAGGAGCAGGCGGACTACATCGACGTCCCCGTCGACGGTCCGTACAAGCCCGATCACTACCGCTACTAGAAAGAGCAGGCCCGTGGCCGCGAACTCCCTCGCCGAGGAGGGAGCGGCGCGGATCGAATGGGCCGACGAGCAGATGCCCGTCCTGGGCCGGATCCGCTCTCGCTTCGAGGGCGACCGGCCGCTGGACGGGCTGCTCGTCGCGGCCTGCCTGCACGTCACCGCTGAGACGGCCAACCTGTGCCGCACGCTGGTGGCGGGCGGCGCGGACGTCGCGGTCGCGGCGTCGAACCCGCTGACCACGCAGGACGACGTCGCCGCGTCGCTGCGCGAGCACCACGGCGTCCAGGTGCTCGGCGAGCGCGGCGAGGAGTTCGGCGCGTGGTCGCGGCACGTGGGCGAGCTCGTCGAGCGGCGCCCGCACATCACGATCGACGACGGCGCCGACCTGATCACCGCCCTGCACGACGGCGATCCCGAGCCGCTGATCGGCGGCACGGAGGAGACCACCACCGGCCTCGTGCGCCTGCGCGCGCTGGACGTCGCAGGACGGCCTGAAGCGACCGGTCATCGCCGTCAACGAGGCGCGCACCGAGCGCGCGTTCAACGACCGCTACGGCACCGGCCAGTCGGCGCTCGACGGCATCGTGCGCGCCACCAACCTGCTGCTGGCCGGCCGCACGCTGGTGGTCCTGGGATACGGCTGGACCGGCCGCGGGATCGCCGAGCGCGCCCGCGGCCTGGGCGCCGCCGTGATCGTCTGCGAGGTCGACGCGATGAGCGCGCTCGAGGCGCGGATGGAGGGCTTCGACGTGATGCCGTCGCTCGTCGCCGCCGAGCGAGGCGACATCTTCATCACGGTCACCGGCTCGCGCGACGTGCTGTACCAAGCGAGCACTTCGAGCGCATGAAGGACGGCGCGATACTGGCCAACGCCGGGCACTTCGACGTCGAGATCGACCTTGCCGCCCTGGCCGACGTGGCCGCGGAGGAGCCGCGCGAGGTGCTGCCGCTGGTCGAGCGCTACCGCCTGCCCGACGGGCGCCGGCTGAACCTGCTGGCCCGCGGGCGGGTCGTCAACCTGGCCGCGGCCCAGGGCCACCCGGCGTCGGTCATGGACATGTCGTTCGCCACCCAGGCGCTGGCCGCCGAGGAGCTGGCGCAGGTGGGCGGCCGACCTGCCCGCGGGCGTCCTCCCGGTCCCGCCGCGGATCGATGCCGAGGTCGCCCGGCTGAAGCTCGCGTCGCTGGGCGTGGAGATCGACGAGCTGTCCGCCGGCCAGCGCGACTACCTCCACTCCTGGCGCAGCGGCGGAGACGCCTGAGAGGCAGCCGCCGCAACTTCACGATTCCTCACCGGTTTTCACGGGCGGATTCGCCAACCTGGGGGAAGGGCAGTGACCGGACGGCTGGTAACGACGATGGTGGCGGCGGGGACGGCACTCGCGGTGCTCGCACCGAGCGCGGGCGCGGCGGTCAACTTCGAGGCGCCGCTCACGTTCACCGCAACCGCCCCCAACTCGATCGCGGTCGGTGACTTCAACGGCGACGGCAACCAGGACGTCGCCGCGGCCACCACCTCACCACCGGCGGTCAAGGTGCTGCTGGGCACGGGGAGCGGCAACTTCACCGACGGCCCGGTGGTCAACGTCTCGGGCCCCGACCCCGTCACGTCCATCGCGGTGGGCGACCTCGACCACAACGGGCGCGACGACCTCGTCATCACGCGAAGCGGCGCGGACCGACCGCATCGAGTCGTTCCTCTGGAACGGGAGAACGGCTTCGACCCCGGGAGCGACGCGCCGGTTGCCAACGACCCGCGGGACATCGCCCTCGGTCGCTTCGACGCGGACGGCAACCTGGACGCGGCGGTGGCCGCCGGTAACAGCAACGCCGTCTCGATCCGCCTGGGCAACGGGACGGGATTCGCGGCGGCGGGTCCGAGGTCCCGACCTTCGGGCGGCACGCCGCACGGGCGGTGGCCGCCCGCGACTTCACCGGCGACGGCGCCGTCGACCTCTTGATCGGAACGCCCGCCGGCGCGCAGGTGGCCCGCGGACAGGGCACGGGCACGTTCACGCAGCCGACGGAGTCGATCGTGGGCTCGGGCGTGAACGCCGTCACCCCGGTCGACTTGAACCACGACGGCCTGGCCGACATCGCCGCGGGGACCGGCACGGGCATCGCCGTCGCCCGCAGCGCCGGCGGCGGCGCGTTCACGAATCCCCAGACGGTCCCGGGGAGCACCGGCAGCGTGTCGGCCATCGCGGCCGCCGACCTGGATGGGGACGCGATCGACGACCTCGCTCGCGACCTACACGAGCGGTGACAACGCGGGCGACGCCGTGGCCTTCTTCGGCCGCGGCGACGAGACGTTCGGCGACGCCCGGACCGTGGAACTGGGGGGCAGCGCCCCGACCGACCTCGGGATCGCCGACTTCAACCGCGACGGCAACCTCGACTTCGCGGCGTCCCACTCCGCCGGCGTCGCCCTCCTGCAAGGCGATTCCGCCGAGCGCCACGGTCGCCGGCCCGGACAGCTTCGGCAACCAGGCCCCGAACACCGAGAGCACCGCGCGCGCGGTGACCGTGCGCAACAACGGGGCCCCGCGGCTGCGCCCGGGCGCCGTCACGCTCGGCGGCGCGAACCCCGACCAGTTCCGGATCGTCACCAACACGTGCACCGGCGCGAACCTCGCGATCGGGCAGGAGTGCGCGGTCGCGGTGACGTTCAGGCCGAACGGCCTCGGGGCGCGGAGCGCGACGCGTGTCGATCGCCTCGAACGCCGCGGGATCGCCCGCACGTCGTCCAGCTGACGGGCACGGGCGCCAACCCGACGACCGGCCCGGCCGTCGGCACGTGCGTCAACACGCAGAACGGCACCGCCGCGGCGGAGACGATCGGCGGGACCGCCGAGGGCGACAACCTGTTCGGCTTCGGCGGCGACGACGTGCTGAACGGGTTCGACGGCAACGACTGCCTGACCGGTGGCGACGGCAACGACCGGCTGAACGGCGGCAACGGCCGCGACACGCTCGAGGGAGGCAGCGGGAACGACATCGAGAGCGGCGCCGCCGGCAACGACAAGCTGTCGGGCGGCGCGGGCAGGGACAGGCTGTCCGCGGGCTCGGGCAACGACTCCCTGAACGGCGGCAGCAGCAACGACTCGCTGTCCGGCTCCTCCGGCAACGACACGCTGAACGGGTCGACCGGCAACGACAAGATCACCGGCGGCTCGGGCAAGAACCGCTACAACGGGGGCCCGGGCAACGACGCGATCAACTCGGCCAACGGCCGGATCGAGACGATCGACTGCTCGAGCGGCCGCGACAGCGTGCTCGCCGACCGCAGGGACAGGGTCAAGCGCTGCGAGAAGATCCGGCGGACGCGGCGCTAGGGCTAGATCCCGAGCCGCACCCGCCGCACCCCGTGGTGCCCGCGCGCGCTGTGGTAGCGGCGCAACTCGCGTAGCTCCTCGATCGCGGCGTCCGCCTTGGCGAGCTGCGTGGTCGGCTCCGGGATCGCCCAGGACGCGCGATGGGCACGAGCGTCTCCGCGACCTCGTCGCCCTCGCGCTCGATCCGCCAGGCGCGCGCGCCCGGCCCTGGCCGCGACCGCCCCGCTCAGCTCCGTGCCCTCGAAGACCAGCGCGGCGCCGTCGTCCACGCCCCAGCCGGCCGGCATGCCGTCGGCGATGCAGTCCAGGAACGCCCGCCGGCGCCGCGGGGCCGCCGACCAGTGCACCGAGTTGCTGGCCGGGCAGCAGGCCCAGGCCGCGCGCCGGGCGCGGCTGGCCGCCGGCCGCGGTCACCGCCGCCTCGAACCAGCACAGCGAGCCCGCGCTCTGGCCCGGCCAGCACCACGCCGGCGCGCCACGCCTCGCGCAGCACGCGGTCGACGCCGTGCGGCGCGCCAGCGGTTCAGCACGTTCACGCAGCCCGCCGCCGCCCGCGTAGATCACGTCCTGCGCCAGCAGGTGGCGGCGGATCAGGTCGGGCGGGTCGGACGCGCGGTCGAGCGGCAGGTGCGACGGCTCGGCGCGACCCCCGAAGACGTCGTAGAAGCGGGCGATCTGCTCGGTGGCATCGGGCCCGCGACGTGGGCAGCAGGCAGACGCGCGGGTCGTCGCGCTCGCTCAGGTCGATCGCGTGACGGTCGAGCTCGGCGGTCGCGTCGGTCAGGCCGCCGCCGCCGATCGCGAGGATGCGCGGCGGGCGGCGCGTGACGGCAGTGGCCATGCGTCCGCTGACCGGCCACGCCGGACGCCGCTGATCACGCGCCGGCCGACCCGTCCGCGGTACCGCCTCGGCGGTCGTCCACGGCAATCGCGTCGGCCCGCCGTTGTCCCGCCGGTCGACTGCCGGTGCATAGCATCGCCGCCCGATGAGCGAGGACGGACTGGCGAGCGAGCGTCGAGAAGATGCGGGCGGAGGGGCTGCCCGACGTCGCGATCGACACCTTCAAGCACTACTACGAGCGCCTGCGCGAGGGCGAGACCGGGATGCTGCCCGAGTCGGACATCGAGCCGGTCGCCGACCCGGTCGACGCCGACGACCTGCCCGACGGCGGCGACGGACGCGCTCGACCGCACGGCGATCGTCAAGCTGAACGGCGGCCTGGGCACGAGCATGGGCATGACCAAGGCCAAGTCGCTGCTCGAGGTGAAGGACGGCCTGACGTTCCTGGACGTCACGGTGCGCGCAGGTGCTGGAGCTGCGCGAGCGCCACGACGCCCGGCTGCCGCTCGTGCTGATGAACTCGTTCGCCACCCGCGACGACACGCTCGCGGCGCTCGAGCGCTACGACGACCTGGAGGTCGACGTGCCGCTCGACTTCGTCCAGGGCCGCGTGCCGAAGCTGCGCGCCGACGACCTGACGCCGGTCGAGTGGCCGGACAACCCGCGGCAAGGAGTGGGCGCCGCCCGGGCACGGCGACATCTACACGGCGCTGGTCACGTCGGGGACGCTCGAGCGCGCTGCTCGACGCGGGCTACGAGTACGCGTTCGTGTCGAACTCGGACAACCTCGGCGCGGTGCTCGACCCGCGCATCGTCGGCTGGTTCGCGCGCGAGGAGCTGCCGTTCGCGATGGAGGTGACCGAGCGCACCGAGGCCGACCGCAAGGGCGGCCACATCGCGCGCCGGCGCGACGACGGCCGGCTGGTGCTGCGCGAGACCGCGCAGACGCCGGAGGACGACCTCGACTCGCTGCAGGACACGGGCCGCCACCGCTGGATGAACACGAACAACCTGTGGATCAACCTGCGCGCGCTCCAGGCGGCGCTCGACGAGCGCGACGGCGTGCTCGGGCTGCCGATGATCGTCAACCGCAAGACCGTCGACCCGGGCGACAAGTCGACGCCCGAGGTCTTCCAGCTCGAGACCGCGATGGGCGCGGCGATCGGCGTGTTCGACGGCGCGGCCGCGATGCGCGTGTCGCGGCGCCGGTTCTCGCCGGTGAAGACGACCGAGGACCTGCTGGGCGTGCGCTCGGACGCCTACGTGCTGACCGACGAGTTCCACGTCCAGCTCGCGCCCGAGCGCGACGGGCCGCCGGTGATCGACCTGGACGACGACCACTTCAAGCTGATCCGCGACTTCGACGCGCGCTTCGCCGCCGGCGCCGCCGTCGCTGCGTGGACTGCGAGCGGCTGGCCGTCGAGGGCGACGTGGCGTTCGGCCGCGACGTGGTCGTGCGCGGGACCGTGACCGTGCGCGCAGGAGGGCGACGACCAGCTGCGGATCGAGGACGGCGCCGTCCTCGAGGGCTGACGGTGGACGACGCGGTCGTCACGATCGGGTCGAGCGGCGCGCCGACGTCGACGGGCGCCGCCGGCGTGGTGGTCGCCGCGGCGCGACGGGCGCGTCGTCGGCTACCAGCTGCGGCCCGACCCGGCCGAGGCGCTGTCGGACCTGGTCGACACCGGCGACCACGAGGTGGGCGACGAGGCGTTCGAGTACCTGCCCGACGGGCAGCGAGTGGGCGCCGACGCGATACCCGGTGCTGCTCGAGCAGGACGTGCCGGTCTACGCGGTCGAGCGCGGGCCCGGCTCCTGACACTGCTGACACTCCTCTGGAACCAAGCTGCCACTGACGCGCCGCCCGGCCGTCCGCACCATGGCGTCATTCAGCCGGTGCCCACCTTTCGTTGACCGCTCGGGCGGTCTTCTCGGCCGCTCGTCGGGTGGGCATCGGCTGATTCCCTCGCCGGGACCCTGCGCCCTTACCTCGCGGGTAATCGACGTGCCGCGGCCGCGCTGGGATCTTCGTCGCGAAGCAATCGACGAAGGAGTCATCTCGATGGCCTACTCTCAGCAGACCCAGCCCGCATTCACCGCCCAGGCGTTCGCCGACTTCTGGGCCGACCCGGACCCCGCCCACGTGAGCGCCGACGCGTTCGTGCCCGGACGTGGTCGGCTACTGGCCCGACACCGAGGTGCACGGGGTCGAGGACTACACCGCGCGGCTGCGCGAGCTGCTGGAGCTCGCTGCCCGACCTGCGGCTCGAGGTCGGCGACCACGCCGACAACGGCGAGTTCATCTTCGTCCGCTGGGTCATGCGGGCGACGGGCCGCCACGGCGCGTTCGAGATGGGCGGCGTCGACCGCATCAAGACGACGCCGGACGGCCTGATCGCCGAGAACCGGATCTACTTCGACACGCGCGCGCTTCGAGGAGCTGTCGGGCTACGCGCTGCCGGCGTCTAGACCGGCGTCAGCTCGCGCACGAGCTCGCCCGCCGGGCGCACGTCGTGCAGCCGCGCGACCGACTCGCCCGCGTAGAGCGCGCCCGCGTCGAGCAGCGCCCGCGGCAGCCCGGCCGTCGGGCGCGTAGGGCCCGAACAGCGGCAGCTCCGCGCGCTGCTGTGCCACCAGCCGCTCCAGCACGCGACTGGGGCAGCACCGACACCGCCCGCTGCAGCCGCGCGCACCCAGCCGGGCCCGCGACCCGTCCGCGTCGAGCCAGCGCTCGCACGCCTCGTTCCAGATCACGCGGTGGGTCGCGTTCGGCCAGCCGACGCCGAACAGCTCGGTCAGCACGGTCTCGCGCGACTCCATCAGCCGCTGCTTGTAGGCCGGCCGCGGCGCCGCACTCGTCGCTCATCACGAAGCGCGTGCCCAGCACGGCGGCGTCGGCGCCCGCCGCCAGCGCCGTCGCGCACGTCGCTCGGCCTCGGCGATCGCCGCCGGCCAGCAGCACCGGGTAGTCCGGCGCCGACGCGCCGCGCGCGCCTGGCGCCAGCAGCTCGAGCGCCGGCAGTCGCGCCGCGCACGTGCCCGCCCGCCTCGACGCCCTGGACGATCACCCCGTCGGCGCCGGCGGCGCGGGCCGTCGCGGACCTCGTCGACCGACCCGCACTGGTGCAGCCAGACCCCGGGCGAGCGCCGCACGCGGCCGGCCCCAGAACGTGACGACCACGTCGGCCTCGGCGCGCGACGCGCCAGTGGGCAGGCGCGCGCGAACGGCAGCAGCAGGTTGACCGCGATCGGCGTGCCCGGTCGCGCTCGCGCGACGCGGCCAGCTCGCGCGCCAGCAGCGTCGGGGGGTCGCGTGCCGAGCGTCCCGAGGCCGCCGGCGTCCGAGACCGCCGCGGCCAGCTCGTGCCGCGGCGATGCCGCCGCCCATGCCCGGCCTGGACGACCGGCAGCTCGACGCCGAGGCGCTCGAGCAGCGCGCTCAAACCGGCGCCGCGTCCTCGAGCTCGGCGGCGTCCTCGAGCCGCTCGCGGCGGCGCTCGGCCTCCTCCGACTGGGTCAGCATCCTCACGAACAGCAGCGAAGAAGACCAGCAGCAGCACCAGCGCCTGCTCGACCATCATGATCGCGCCGCCGACGTTCTGGTCCGAGATCGGCGGTCAGGTCCCAGATCCGCGGCACGTCGTCGTAGTAGTCGAACGCGACGCGCCTTCGACCAGGTCAGGTACAGGCCGAGCACGCCGAGCGTCGACCTTGGCCGCGAACACGTAGAGCAGCCCCTGCATCCCCTCGAGCCGGTGGCGCATCGGCACGGGCTGGATCAGCGGCCACCACAGCAGCGTGCCCGCGGTGAAGAACGTCGCGTGCTCGAGGCCGTGCAGCGAACGGGTGCTCGAGCGCCGCCGTTGTACAGCGCCGGGATGTGCCAGAAGTAGACGAGCGCCAGCCAGGCGGCGATGAACGCGCCGGGTGCGCGAAGCGGCCGAGCCTGCGCTCGATCGGTGGAAGCGGCGCGTGGCCGGGCGCATGATCACGCGCGAGAGCGACAGCAGGAACAGCAGCGGCGCCAGGTCGCCCAGCAGGATGTGCTGGAC
Organism: uncultured Actinomycetes bacterium; assembly: GCA_963724205.1. GTDB lineage: Bacteria > Actinomycetota > Thermoleophilia > Solirubrobacterales > Thermoleophilaceae > CAVRTK01. Next base: position 1,689,650 of record CAVRTK010000001.1, read on the forward strand.
CATGTGGCGCGGAGAACAGGTACTCCTCGCCCAGGCCGGTCGATCGGCGACACGACCGCGACCATCAGCACCAGCATGAGCCCGCGAACGCGAGCGCCTGCGGCCAGCCCGCGCCGCGCCCGCCGGCCTCGCGCCGCGCCTGCGCGGAAGCGCCAGACGTAGATCGCGACGAACAGCGCGATCGGAAGGAGCACCGGCAGCGTGAAGTTCCAGTGGAGCTGCGGGTGGCTCCATCACGCACGGGATTGTCGCAGTCCGTAACACCCGCTGTAACGCGGTCGGCGCGCATGCTGCGGCGCGTGCGCCTGATCGACCTCGCTCGCTCCGCCGCGTGTGCGTCGCGTGCGGAGCGTGGGCCGGCGCGGGCCGAGCCGCTGTGCGGCACCTGCCGGCGGACGCGTGCGCTGGCTCGCAGGCCGATGGCCGCCGACGGCGTGTGGGCGCCGGTGGCCTACGCGGGCCCGGCGCGCGACGTGGTGGCGGCGCTGAAGTTCCGCGGCGCGACGCGCGGCGGCCGACGCGATGGCCGCCGCGGTCGTGCGCGACGGCGCCGGCCGGCTGGCTCGACGACGGGGACGGCGCTGGTGCCCGGTGCCGCTCCACCCGGCGCGCCGCCGCAGGCGCGGCTTCAACCAGGCCGAGCGGCTGGCGTCGCGCGATCGCGCGCCGCACGGGCCTGCCCGTGGCGGACTGCCTCGAGCGCGCGGGCCCGCGCGCGACGCAGATGGGGCGCGGCCGGGCGCGAGCGGCTGGCGGCGCATCGACGGCGCGGTCACCGCGCGCGCGGCCGCCGCCGGCCCGCGTCGTGCTGGTCGACGACGTGGTCACGACCGGCGCGACCCTGGCCGCCTGCGCGGCGGCGCTGCTCGCGGCGGGCGCCGCGGACGTCCGCGCGGTCGCCTACGCGCGGACGCCCGGGCGCTAGCAGCCGACTACCTGCCGTGCGCCACGTCAGGCGTCATGCGCCAAGCCCCATCCGCACCGCGTTGAGCTTCCGCTCACCGCGCCAGCCCGCCTACCTGCTTGACCCGCCGCCCCGCGCCATTACCATCCCGTCCCCCACGCGACAAGGAGGGCCGGATGCGGATCGGTGTGAAGGGTCGCAACTTCGACGTCTCTGACGAGATTCGCGAGAAGGTCCAGAAGCGGTTCGAGAAGATCGGCACGCCAGGTCTCCGAGCTGGCCACGCTCGACGTCGAGCTGTCCGAGGAGAAGAACCCGTCGATCCAGGACTGCTGCATCGCGGAGGCCAACCTCAAGGTCAAGGGCACGACCCTGCGCGCCAAGGCCGCGCTCGGACAACATGGCGACCGCCGTCTCGCGACGCCGCCGACGAGCTCGCCCGCCAGGTCAAGAAGCACCGCGACAAGCGCCGCGCGCGCCGCGCCGGAAGCCGCGATCCAGGGCCAGGCCGCCTCGCCCTGAGCCGCGCAGCCTTGAAGACCCCCTAAAACGGCCCTCCGGGACCCGGGGCCAACTGCTAGCCTCGCTTGTCGTATGTCGATCCTGGAACGCGCCCTCCACATGGGCGAGGGCAAGAAGTTCAAGCAGCTCCAGAAGCGCGTCGGGCGCATCAACGACTTCGAGCCCGAGATGGAGCTCATGGAGGACGAGGAGCTCGCCGAGGCGTACGCGAAGCTGCGCGAGCGCGCGGACGAACGGCGAGTCGCTCGACGAGCTGCTCTACGAGTCGTTCGCGCTGACCCGCGAGGCGGCCAAGCGCACGCTCGGCCAGCGCCACTTCGACGTCCAGATGATCGGCGGCATGGTCCTCCACGACGGCGCGATCGCCGAGATGAAGACCGGCGAGGGCAAGACGCTCACCTCGACGCTGCCGATCGTGCTGAACGCGCTCGCCGGCCGCGGCGTCCACCTGGTCACGGTCAACGACTACCTGGCCCGCCGCGACGCCGAGTGGATGAAGCCGATCTACGACATGCTCGGCGTCACCGTCGGCATCCTCCAGTCGGGCGAGTACGACTCGGAGGTCAAGCGCGCCGCCTACGCCGCGGACGTCACCTACGGCACGAACTCCGAGTTCGGCTTCGACTACCTGCGCGACAACCTGGCCAAGACGCGCCGACGAGAAGGCCCAGCAGCGCGGCCACTACTACGCGATCGTCGACGAGGTCGACAACATCCTCATCGACGAGGCGCGCACCCCGCTGATCATCTCGGGCCAGCCCGAGCAGGCCGCCGACCTCTACTACAAGTTCGCGCGCCTGGCCCCGCGCCTCGAGGCCGGGCAAGAAGCCCGAGGGCTATCGAGGCCAAGTCGAAGGACTACGAGGCCGACTTCGACTTCGAGCCCGACGAGAAGCACAAGACCGTCGCGATCACCGAGCGCGGCGTCGAGAAGGCCGAGAAGTTCCTCGGCATCGAGAACATGTACCTCGCCGAGCACGGCAACCTGGTCAACCACCTGATCCAGGCGCTCAAGGCCGAGTCGCTCTACAAGAAGGACGTCGACTACGCCGTCATCGACGGCGAGGTGAAGATCATCGACGAGTTCACCGGCCGCATCCTCGAGGGCCGGCGCTGGTCGGAGGGGCTCCACCAGGCGGTCGAGGCCAAGGAGGGCGTCGCGATCCAGGAGGAGAACCAGACGGTCGCGACGATCACCTACCAGAACTACTTCCGCAAGTACGAGAAGCTCGCCGGCATGACCGGCACCGCGCTGACCGAGGCGACGGAGTTCTCGAAGATCTACAAGCTCCAGGTCGTCGACATCCCGACCAACCGCCCGGTCGCCCGCGACGACCGCAACGACCAGATCTACAAGACCAAGGAAGGCAAGTGGGCAGGCGGTGGTCGAGGAGATCGCCGAGCGCAACGAGAAGGGCCAGCCGGTCCTGGTCGGCACGATCTCGGTCGAGGTCTCCGAGCTGCTCGGCGAGCGGCTCAAGAAGAGGGGCATCAAGCACGTCGTCCTGAACGCCAAGCCCGAGCACGCCGAGCGCGAGGGCGAGATCGTCGCCGAGGCCGGCCAGCTCGGCGCGGTCACGATCGCCACCAACATGGCGGGCCGCGGCGTCGACATCAAGCTCGGCGGCAACGCCGAGCACCTGACCGCGCTCGAGCTGCAGCAAGCTCGGGCTCGAGCCGGGCACCGACGAGTACGACGAGATGTGGGACGAGATCTATCCCGAAGATCGAGGCCAAGGTCGAGGAGGACCGCCAGAAGGTCATGGAGCTCGGCGGCCTGTTCATCCTCGGCACCGAGCGCCACGAGTCGCGCCGGATCGACAACCAGCTCCGCGGCCGCTCCGGCCGCCAGGGCGACCCCGGCGAGTCGCTGTTCTTCCTGTCCGCCGAGGACGACCTGGTCCGCCTGTTCGCGGGCGACCGGATCTACCGCATCCTCGACCGCCTCGGGCCCGGTGAACGAGGAGGGCCAGCGAGGAGGCGCTCGACTCGAAGATGCTCACGAAGCAGATCGAGGGCGCCCAGAAGAAGGTCGAGGACCAGAACTTCCTGATGCGCAAGCGCGTCCTCGAGTACGACGACGTGATGAACCAGCAGCGCGAGGTCATCTACGAGATCCGCGACCGGATCCTCGAGGGCGACGACATGTCGCAGACCGCCCGCCAGCAGATCGCCGACGCGATCGAGCGCCTGGCCGGCGAGTACCTGGCCGGCGACTACGTCGAGGACTGGGACATCACCGGCCTGTTCACCCAGCTCGAGCAGATGTACCCGGTCGCGCTGACCGAGGAGGACCTCGACCCGAACACGCTCTCCCGCGAGGCGCTGGTCGAGGAGCTGCGCGAGGACGTCGTCAAGGCCTACGACGAGCGCGAGGAGGAGCTCGGCGAGCGAGCTCATGCGCGCGCTCGAGCGCTACATCCTGCTCGAGATCATCGACGAGCGCTGGCGCGAGCACCTGCACGACATGGACTACCTGCGCGAGGGCATCCACCTGCGCGGGTTCGCCCAGATCGAGCCGATCGTCGCCTACAAGAACGACGGCTTCGAGATGTTCCGCGGGCCTGATCAACTCGATCTGGGAGGAGTTCGCGCGCTTCATCTTCCACGTCGAGGTCGAGGTCGAGGGCCAGAACGGCGGCGGCGACGGCGGCCCGCAGCCCGGCGCGGCTGGGCGCGTCGGCGGCGGCACGAGCAGCTCGTCGACGACCGGCGGCTACAGCTACCACGGCGGCCGGGCGCGGCGAGCCCAGCCGAGCGCGCTGGCGGCGGCGGCGGCCGGCGGTGTGCCCGAGGGCATCACCGGGCGCGGCGGCGGACGCGGTCGAAGAGGTCTACGAGCCGGTGCAGGTCGAGCAGCGCGTGCTCGACGAGAAGGAGCAGATCGGCCGCAACGACCCCTGCTGGTGCGGATCCGGCAAGAAGTTCAAGAAGTGCCATGGCGCCCGTAGCGCCAGTGGCCTCCGCGACCAGCTGAAGCTGCTCGCGGACTACCTTTGACCCCGCTCAGCTCGAGGCGCCAGGTAGCGGAGCTCGAGGGCGCCATGCAGGCGCCCGGCTTCTGGGACGACCAGGAGACGCGCGACGAAGGTGTCGTCGCAGCACGCGGCGGCGTCGCGGCGGCTGGCGCACGTTCCGCTCGCTCGAGTCCGACATCGAGGACCTCGAGGCGATGGAGGAGATGGCCGCCGAGGACGAGTCGATCGCCGGCGAGGTCGAGGACGCGCGCGCGTCGATCCAGGCCCGGCTCGACGAGCTCGAGGAGCAGCGCCTGTTCTCCGGCCGCTACGACGCGGGCGACGCGATCGTGTCCGTGCACGCGGGCGCGGGCGGCACCGACTCGCAGGACTGGGCCGAGATGCTGCTGCGCATGGAGATGCGCTGGGCCGAGCGGCGCGGCTTCAAGGTCGAGCTGGCCGAGGCCAGCCCGGGGGAGGAGGCCGGCATCAAGTCGGCCTCGTTCATCGTGCACGGCGAGAACGCCTACGGCCTCTACTCGGCCGAGAAGGGCGTCCACCGCCTGGTGCGGATCTCGCCGTTCGACGCGCAGTCGCGCCGCCACACCGCGTTCGCGATGGTCGAGGTGTCGCCGCTCGTCGACGAGGTCACCGACGTCGACATCAACGAGGACGACCTGCAGATCGACACCTACCGCGCGTCGGGCGCGGGCGGCCAGCACGTCAACAAGACCGACTCGGCCGTGCGCATCACCCACCTGCCGTCGAAGATCGTCGTCCAGTGCCAGAACGAGCGCTCGCAGTCGTCGAACAAGGCGACCGCGATGAACATGCTGCGGTCCAAGCTGCTGGAGCGCGAGGAGCAGCTCCGCCGCGAGGAGATCGCCAAGGAGAAGGGCGAGGCGCAGGACGTGGCCTGGGGATCGCAGATCCGCTCGTACGTGATGCAGCCCTACACGATGGTCAAGGACCACCGGACCAACACCGAGGTCGGCGACATCAACCGCGTGCTGGACGGCGACCTCGACCCGTTCGTGCGGGCCGAGCTGCTGCGCCGGGCCGGCACCGGCGCCGGCAACGGCGGCGCCGGCTAGTGCAGGAGCTGATCGAACAGGGCGCTCGCCGAGGACGTCGGCGACGGTGACCTGACGTCCGCGGCGGTGGTGCCCGCGGACGCGCTGGCGCGCGCCCGCATCGACCAGAAGGCGCCCGGCGTCGTCTCCGGCCTGCGCGTGGCCGAGTCGGTCTTCCGCACGGTCGACCCGGCGCTGCGCTGGCACCCGCGCGTGGACGACGGCTCCTACCGCGAGTCCGGCCTGGTGGCGGAGGTCGCCGGCCCGGCCCGGTCGCTCCTGACCGGCGAGCGCACGGCCCTGAACTTCCTCCAGCGGCTGTCGGGGGTGGCCACGCTGACGGCGCGGTTCGTCGCCGCCGTGGCGGGCACGGGCGCGACGATCCTCGACACGCGCAAGACGACGCCCGGCCTGCGGGTGCTCGAGAAGCAGGCGGTGGTCGACGGCGGCGGCACCAACCACCGCGCCGGCCTGTACGACGCGATCCTGGTCAAGGAGAACCACGCCGCAGCTCGCGGGCGGGGTGGGGGAGGCGACGCGGCTCGCGCTGGCGGCGGCGGGCCGCGACGGCGTGCCCGTCGAGGTCGAGTGCGCGACGCTCGACGAGGTCGACGACGCGCTCGCCGCCGGGATCGACCGGATCCTGCTCGACAACATGTCGCTCGACGAGATGAGCGCCGCGGTCGAGCGAGCGCGCGGCCGCGCGAAGCTCGAGGCGAGCGGCAACGTCAACCTGGAGACGGTCCGGGCGATCGCCGAGACCGGCGTCGACTACATCTCGATCGGCGCGCTCACCCACTCGGCGCCGGCGCTCGACCTGTCGCTGACCCTCGAGCCCCTCTAGCCGTGCTGGTCACAGGCGGATCGGGCTATCTGGGCGGGGAGCTCCTGCGCCAGGCCGATGGCGAAGCCGTCGGGACGTACCTCTCGACGCCGATCGAGGGCGGCTTGCGCCTGGACGTGCGCGACGCCGGGGCCGTGGCGCGCGCCGTTGCCGGCCACGACGTGGTCATCCACACCGCGTACGTGCAGTCCGAGGACGACGTGATCGTCGATGGCACGGTCGCCGTGGCCGATGCCTGTGCCGCCGCCGGCGCCCGGCTCGTCCATATCTCCACGGACGTCGTCTTCGACGGGTCGCTCGGGCGCCCGTACACGGAGGAGGACGAGCCATGCCCGATCACCGACTACGGCCGCGCGAAGCTCGTTGCCGAGCAGGCCGTGGCCGAGCGCTGCCCGGGCGCCGCGATCGTCCGCACGTCGCTGATCTACGGCGGGCCCGGCCGCCCGCCCGACGCGGCACGAGCGGGACGCGCTCGACGACCGCGATGCAGTTCTTCACCGACGAGCTCCGCTCGCCCGTGCAGGTCGCCGACCTGGCCGCGGCGGTGCTCGGGCGTCGCGCGGGACCGCGATCGCAGCGGCCCGATCCACCTGGCCGGGGCCGACGGCCTCAGCCGCCACGAGTTCGCGCGGCTGATCGTCGCCTGCCACGGCGGCGATCCGGAGCGGGTGCGCGGGGCGAGCTTCCGCGAGCTGGGCATGCGGCGCCCGGCCGACTGCCGGCTCGCGTCGCTCCACGCCGCGCCGCTGCGGGGCGCTCGCGAGGTGCTGGGCTAGGCGGGCTGGGAAAACCTCAGGTCGACTGCACAAAACCCTCACGTTGCCGATGCGCCACGCCGCCCTGAACATGAGTCTCAGTAGCAGGGACCGCGAACTGCAAGGAGATACCCCATGAGCTCGACGATCGGCCCCGCCGAAGATGAAATGGCCCACGCGGAGACGCTGCCCCAGCTCGACGCCAGCACCCTGGTGGACGGTGAGCGCCTGGAGGCCGAGGTCAAGGACATGTACCGCCACGTCGCCCGCGAGGACGAGGCGGATCTGCACTTCGAGGTCGGGCGCGGCGTCGCCGAGCACCTGGGCTACGCGACCGGCCTGCTGGACGCGATCCCGCCCGCGGCCGTCGCTTCGTTCGCGGGCGTCGGGCACCACCTGGACCTCGCGGCCGTCAAGCCCTGCGACGAGGTGATCGACCTGGGCTCCGGGTCGGGCACCGACGTGTTCTGTGCCGCGGTGCTGGTCGGGGGCGCGGGCCGCGTCGTCGGCATCGACATGACCGACGAGCAGCTGGCCAAGGCCAAGCGGCTCCGCGACGACGCGCGGCTTCTTCCGCGTCGAGTTCGTGGAGGCGCACATCGAGGACCTGCCCTGCGAAGACGAGAGCTTCGACGTCGTGATGTCGAACGGCGTCATCAACCTCTCGCCGGTCAAGGGACAGGTCTTCGCCGAGGCCGCGCGCGTGCTCCGGCCGGGCGGCCGCCTGGCGATCTCCGACATCGTCAGCGGCCGGCCGCTCAAGGAGCGCACCCGGCGCAACGTCGACCTGTGGGCCGCCTGCATCGCCGGCGCGATCCCGCGCGAGCGACTACCTGCAGGCGATCGAGGACAGCGGCCTGGCGCTCAAGGCCGTCCGCAAGAACCCGTACCGCTTCGTCTCCGACCGCGCGCTCGACGCGTGCAGCACCTACGAGGTGGAGAGCATCTCGCTGGTGGCCGTCAAGGAGAGCGGTAGGCGCTCAGCGGACCCGGAACGCGCGCCGGTTGAACCGCCGCAGCTTGCGCTCGACCGCGCCGCCGGTGTCGACCGCGCGCACCACCGCCAGGTAGGACCCGCGGGGCAGGCGCCTGGCCGGCACCCGCGCCGTCCACGGGACCTTCCCGGCGCGCAGCCGGCCGAGCTTCGCGCTCCGCGAGAAGACGGGCCGCGCACACGACGCGCGCCTGCCGAGCCGCCCGCTCCGGCCGAGCCAGCGGCAGCGCCCGCCGGCGCGCTGCGCGACCGCGACGGCGAGCGACCTGACCCGCCCGCGCTGCGAGTTGCCCTTGCAGGCCAGGTCGACGGTGCGCCCGCTGAGCGACACGCGGCGGCGGGTCGCCCGCACGCCGGCCCCGGAGATCGACGAGCGGGGCGGCGACGCCGTGCACGCCGACCCCGACGGCAGGCCGACCGCGCCCTGGAAGCAGCCGCCGCGGCTGCCGCCGACGGTCACCGCCCCGGTCAGCTGCGGATCGCGCGACGACCGCGAGACGTCGATCAGGTAGCACCCGGGCGCGATGCTCCAGTCCTTCGCCGCCTCGTTCCAGTAGGACAGCGACCGCTCGTCCAGGGCGACCGACACGCGCTTCGACCGGCCCGGGTCGAGCGCGACCTTGCGGAAGCCCTTGAGCTGGCGGGGCGGCTGCGGCACGCCGGCGCCCGGGGAGGGGAGGCCGACGTACACCTGGGGCACCTCGACGCCGGGCCGCGAGCCGGCATTGCGCACGGTGAAGGAGACGCGCGCGGCGACCCGGCCCCCGCTCGCGGGCGTGATCTTCAGGTCGTCGTACTGCCAGCCCGTGTACGACAGCCCGAACCCGAACGGGAAGCTCGGCGCGATCTTCTCCTGGTCGAAGTGGCGGTAGCCGACGAACACGCCCTCGGAGTACTGGGCGTCCTCGCCGACGCCGGGATAGCGCTCGGGGTGGCCGCTGGTCGCCAGGTCGGACTCGGCGGCCGGGAACGTGGCCGGCAGCCGCCCGCCCGGGTCGGCGTCGCCGAACAGCACCCGGGCCAGCGCGTTGCCGCCCTCGGCGCCGGGGTACCAGGCCTCGACGATCGCGCCGACCTGGTCGGCCCACGGGGTGAGCACCGGCCCGCCGGTCTGGAGCACGACGATCGTCTTCGGGTTCGCGGCCGCGACCGCCTCGATCAGCCCGTCCTGGTCGCCCTTCGCCGGGTTGCCGCACTGGAGCGTCAGACAGGGCCGGTCGACGAACTCGGTCTGCGAGTCGGAGGCGAACACGATCGCCACGTCCGCGGCGCGGGCCGCCGCCGCGGCGCGCGCGGGCTGCGACCCGTCGTCGTAGGTCACCTTCGCCGCGCCGCCGGCGCGCTTCTCGATCCCCTCCCTGGGGGTGACGGAGTAGAAGGGGTCGACCGACGACGACCCGCCGCCCTTCTTGTACTCGGTCGCGTCCGACCCGATCAGCGCGATCGACTTCGTCTTCGCGGTGTCGAGCGGCAGCAGCGCGTCCTTGTTGCGCAGCAGCGTGATCGCGCCCTCCTCGGCCTCGCGCGCGACGGCGCCGTGGCCGGCCTTGTCGATCGCGTTGTCGTCGTAGCGGTAGGCGTCGCGGTCGAACATCCCGTAGGCGAACATCGTGCGCAGGATCCGGCGCACGTGCAGGTCGATCGTCGCCGGAGCCACCTGGCCGGTCGCGACCGCGGCGGTCAGCGACGGCTGCGAGTACCAGCCGCCCACCGGCAGCTCCAGCTCGAGGCCGTTGTTGGCCGAGTTCGCGGTCGACTTCTGGGCGAACCCGTAGTCGGTCAGCACGAAGCCCTTGAAGCCCCACTCGTCGCGCAGGATCTCCTCGAGCAGCTGGCGGTTCTCGCACGCGAACTGGCCGTTCACCCGGTTGTACGAGCACATCACGCTGCCGCTGTTCGCCTCCTTGACCGCGGCCTCGAACTGCGGCAGGTAGATCTCCCGCAGCGTGCGCTGGTCGACCACCGCGTTGGTGACGAAGCGGTCGGGCTCCTGGTTGTTGGCCGCGTAGTGCTTGACGTTGGCGATGACGCCCTCGGCCTGGGCGCCCTCGATCCAGGCGACGCCGATGCGCGCGGTCAGCCACGGGTCCTCGCCGTAGCCCTCGAACGTGCGGCCGCCGAGCGGGGTGCGCATGATGTTGACGGTCGGGGCGTGGACGACGTCGTTGCCCTTCAGCTTGACCTCGTTGCCGACCACGCCGCCGTAGCGCCTGGCGACGTCGACGTCCCAGGTGGCGGCCAGGCCGATCGACGCGGGCAGGCCGGTCGCCTTGCCCTGGCGCGTCCCCACCGGGCCGTCGGAGTAGAAGACGTCGGGCAGGTCCAGGCGGGGGATGCCGCGCGATTCGCCGGTGTGGCGGTCTTCGACGGGCTCCGCGGCGTTGAAGCCGGTGGACGGGTCGTCGCCCGCCATCAGCGAGATCTTCTCGTCCAGGGTCAGCGCGCCCAGCAGCAGTCCGGCCCGCTCGTCGGGCGAGAGCGTGGTGTCGCACCACGGGTGGTTGCCGCAGCGGCCCGCCGCCGAGGCGGGCGCGGCGAGCACCAGGAGCGCCAGGAGCGCCGCCGTCAGTACCCCTGTTCGCACGGCCCAGGCTTATACCGGGATGGCGCGTTTGTGGTCGCAGACCGCTGGCCGATACCTTATGAAGTACGGTGGGGGGGGGGGGCGCGGGGACGCGCGGCGCGCGGCGCGCCCGGCGCCGAGACGCGTCGGCCGCCGGGACGACGCGGCCCGTACGACGCCCGGCGGCGCGCCGGCGCCGCGGCTCGCCCGGCGCAGGGCCGCCCCCCGCGCCCCGAGCCGCGACCCGCGCCGCGCGCGGCGCCCCGCGCCGCCCGCGCCCGACGCCCCCCGCCGCGCGCGCCGTGCAGCTGCGTGGCCGGCGCCGTCGGCGCCGCCCGGGCCCGCGGGCGGCGCCGGCCGCGCGTGCGACCCGGCGCGCGCGGCCGGCGGCCGGCGCGCACCCCGCCGGGGGCGCCGCGCAGTGCGCGGCGCGGCGGGGTCGCGCGCCGCCCGGCGGGCGGGAACTCGGCCTGCGCCTGCCGCGCGCGCTGTCCGCGGAGAGAGCGCCGCGGCCCGGCCCGTCGGAGAGCCGCGCGGGGGTGAGTGTGGGGGGGGGAGTTGCGGGCTTATACCGGGATGGCGCGTTTGTGGTCGCAGACCCCGCTCGCGCCTATACTTTCTGAAGCATTCAGTAGCCGCAGCCGTGGCTCTCCACCAAGGCGCGAGCTTCATAACGGTCCCCGAAACCGAGGTCGTTACATGCAGGCCCTTCCCACGCTTCAGGCAGCGGGCATCAAGCTACCCCTCGCGGGTGGCGAGAACGTGCCCGAGCTGTCGCGCGAGGTCCGCGAGCTGGCGGAGCAGCGCAACGCGGTCATCCTGGCCCACAACTACCAGGTGCCCGAGGTCCAGGACGTGGCCGACTACGTCGGCGACTCGCTCGGCCTCTCGCAGCGGGCCGCGGCCGCCGGCGCCGACACGATCGCGTTCTGCGGCGTGCATTTCATGGCCGAGACCGCGTCGATCCTGTCGCCGGACAAGACCGTGCTGCTGCCGGACAAGGACGCGGGCTGCTCGCTGGCGGACTCGATCACCGCCGACCAGCTGCGCGAGTGGAAGGCCGCGCACCCGGGCGCGATCGTCGTCATGTACGTCAACACGACCGCCGAGGTCAAGGCCGAGACCGACTACTGCGTGACGTCCTCCAACGCGGTCGCCGTGGTCGAGCACATCTTGCGCGAGCACGGCCCTGACACCGAGATCCTGTTCGGCCCGGACATGTTCCTGGGCGCCTACGTCGAGAAGATGGTCGGCCGCAAGCTCAACGTGTGGGTCGGCGAGTGCCACGTGCACGCCGGCATCCGGCCGGCCGACATCGCGGCCGTGCGCGAGCAGAACCCGGGCGCGGACTTCCTGATCCATCCCGAGTGCGGCTGCTCGACCTCGGTGATGGAGTACGTGGCGGCGGGCGACGTCGACGTCGAGAACACGCACATGCTCTCGACGGGCGGGATGCTCGCGCACGCCGAGAAGTCCGATGCCGACACGTTCATCGTGGCGACCGAGACCGGCATGCTGCACCCGCTGGAGCTGGCCGCGCCGGGCAAGAAGTTCGTGCCCGCCAACCGGGCGGCCGTGTGCCAGTTCATGAAGATGATCACGCTCACGAAGCTGCGCGACGCGCTGCTCTCGGACGACGACACCTACGTCGTCAAGGTCGACCCCGCCATCGCCGAGCGCGCGCGGGTGCCGATCGAGCGGATGGTCGCGGTCAACCCGTAGGGCCGGCTGCCCGGCTCCGGACGTGACGAGGGCGGCCCGCAGGCCGCCCTCGCTTGCTCCCGCTTCTTCGTCGTCGCGCTGCTAGCGGACGACCAGCTCGATCTCGTCGAAGACGTCGGCGGGACCGTCGTCGCCCTCGTTCAGCTCGGCCTCCTTGACCGTGCGGCCGACGTCGAGGAAGTCCGTGCTGCACGCGACGTCGTCGTCGCCGTCGTTGTCACGGTCGTCGTCGCCCTCGCGGCCCGGGCCGGAGTTGTCCTCGCGGCTCCCGTCGTCGTCACCGCTGCCCGGTCCAGAGTTGTCGTCCGAGCCGTCGCGCGCCGCGCGGTCCTCCGGGGTGCCGTCTCCGCGCGTGTCGCCGGTGCCGGTGGCGTCGCCGCGCTCGTCCTCGCACTCGATCTTCGTGGTCGAGTCGACCTTCCCGGTCAGGTCCCGGTCGCTGTCGAACAGGTCGATGACCAGCACGCCGGTCGCGGAGTCGAACGACTTGATCGTGCCGGCGCCCTCGCGGTCGTCGCGGCGCCCGTCGCGGTCGGAGTCCCTCTTGCGCGGGTTCGTCCCCGCCCGGAACTCGGTCAGGTTCTTCAGGCCGTCGCGGTCCCTGTCCTTGCGGGCGTCGTTCTTGCGCGGGTTCAGCTTGAAGTGCTTCTCCCACGAGTCGCGCATCCTGTCGTGGTCGCGATCGGCCGCGCTGGCGGCGGTGGGTGCGACGAGCGCGGTCAGCGCGATCGCCACGGGGATGAGTCGCTTTCGGGTCATTCGCCGGAGCCTCCGGGTTCTGGGGGTTCGTTCATGGGTTGCAACACGGGTAGTGCGAGAAGATCACGCGAGGGTGGGAGTCGGTTCTCAGCGGCCGTCGTCGGAGCCCGAGCCGGGGCCGCTCGAGTCGTCGACCGGTGCGGCGACCAGGTCGTCGCCGGAGCCGCTTCCGGAGCCACTGCTCCCGCCTGAGCCGGAGCCGTCGCCGCTCGATCCGCTTCCGCTGGACCCGCTGCCCTGGACCCGCTGCCGCTGTTGTCGGTCTCGCCGGTGGCGAGGGTAGTGCCGCCGGGGCCGGACGACTCGCCGTCCGATCCGGAGCTCGAGCCGGAGCCGGATGAGCCTGAGCCCGGGCCCGAATTGGCCCCGTCGTCCGACCCGGAGCCCGAGTGCCCGCCGTCGTCGTCTGCGCCGCTGGAGCCGCTGCCCGAGTGCCCGTCGCTGTCGTCGTCGCGGACCAGGCCCTCGCGCCCGCCGTCGTCGTCGCGCCCACGGCCCCGGCGGGTGCGCTCCCGCCCGGCGGCGCGGCCTTCGCGGACGGCGATCCTCGCGCCGCTGCCCGCGGCGGCGGCCGGGCCGTCCACAGCGGCGCGCTCGGGCGCCGGTCCGCCACCAGGGGTCGATGCGGCGGCCACCGTCGCGGTCGCGCCCGTCGCCTGATCGCCGCCGCCCAGGCCCGCGGGCCCCTCCGCCGCGCCGATCGCGACCGCGCCGGCCACGACCACGGCCGTGCCGACCTTGGTGACGAGCGCGGCGCCGCCGCCCGCGGCCACGACCTCGGCCACGCGGGCGGCCACCGGCTCGCCGGTCCCAGAGGCCAGGCGGACGAGCGCCCACTCGGGGACGATTGCGGTCGCGCCCGCCCGCAGGGTCATGCGGGCGCGGCTCAGGAGCTGGCGGACGGCGCCGCCGCTGACCTGCAGCTCGCTGGCGATCTGCTCGTAGGAGCGGCCCTCGAGCTCGTGCAGGACGATCGCGTCGCGCTGGCGCGGCGGCAGCGCCTGCACGGCGGCCACCACGTCGGGCCAGGCTCTCGCGGCGCTCGAAGGCCTGGTCGGGGCGCTCGACCCCGTCGATCTCCTCGCTGATCGGCTCCTCGCCGGCGGGGAGGCTCGAGCGCAGCGTGTTCAGCGCCGCGTTGTGGGCGATCCGGTAGAGCCACGGCCGCAGGTCGATGCGGCGCTCGTCGGACTTGATCGCCCGGTAGGCGTTCATGAAGGCCTGCTGGACGGCGTCCTCGGCGCGCTGGCCGGCCAGGAACCGGCCGCAGTAGCGCAGGAGCGGGCGCCGGTAGCGGTGGACGATCGCCTCGAACGCGGCGTCGTTGCCCGCGCGGACCAGATCGATCAGGCGCTCGTCGCTCTGCGAGCGGAGTACCGCCTCGCCGGCCAGGCGAGCGGGCTCGATCAGATTGCGCGGCGTCAGCGGTGCCTCCCGGGGGCGCTCGGAATACCCATCTGGGCCCGAGCTTGGGGGCTATACGGGAAAGAGCCGGTAAAGGACGGGTCGTCTTCCGGCTCTTCTGCCGCGGCTCGCGCCGCCTGGCCTACTCGACCAGCTCGATGTAGGTGAAGACGAGCTCGCCCTCGAACAGCTCGAGCTCGGCGTCGTGGACGTAGGCGCCGGCCTTGATCGGGCAGTCGCCCTCGTCGCCGAACTCCTCGTCCTCGTCGCCGAAGTCCTCGTCGTCGTCGCCGGACTCGTCGCCCGCGCTGTCGTCACCGGCGGCGTCGTCGCCCTTGTCGTCGCCGGTGTCGCCCTCGAACGAGTCGTCGGCTCCGAAGCGGCGGCCTTGCCGAAGTCGTCCTCGTCGCCGGCGTACTCGTCGTCCTCGTCGGCGGACTCGTCGTCCAGGTCGTCCCCGGCGTCGTCGTCCGCGAAGTCGTCGCTCGACGCGCAGTCGACGCTCGGTGGCGTCGTCGACGTAGCCGCTGACCTCCTTGCCCGAGGCCAGGCGCAGGGTCAGCAGGTCGTCCTCGAACGAGACGACCCGGCCGACGGTCTCCTTGCCGTCCTTGACGCCGTCGTCGTCGGTGTCGCGGTCGATCGGGTCGTTGCCCGTGGCGTCCTCGCCAGCGTTGTCGAGGCCGTCGCGGTCGGCGTCCTCGGCACCGTCGCGGCGCCGGTCGCGGTCGGTGTCCTTCCGGGCGGGTTCGTGCGCTCGCGCATCTCGTTGCCGTTGTCGACCCGGTCGCGGTCGCGGTCCTCGTCGGCGTCGCCGATGCCGTCGCGGTCGGTGTCCGCCACGCGCGGCTTGGTCTTCGAGCGGAACTCGCCCAGGTTGGTCAGGCCGTCCTTGTCCAGGTCGGCGCTCGCCTTGGGGGCGCGGTTGCTTCTTCTCCCACGTGTCGGGGAGGCGGTCGCGGTCGCGGTCGCCCTTGCCGGCCGAAGCGCCGGCGGGCAGCGCGAGCAGCGCGACGACGGCGAGGAGTAGGACTCGAAGGGGTGCGCGTCGACGTCATGCCCGGTTGTCGGCTGGACCGGCCGCGCGGTAGAGCTTTTTGGACGGGTGTCCGGTCTTCGTCAGGAAAGCGGCAGGGCGTTGCCCTTCTCGATCGCCGCGGCGATGGGCCGGACGGTGGCGCGCTTGCGCTCGACCTCGGCCGGCGTGTAGCAGTGGACGTCGACGCCGCCCCGCATCGTGCCGGAGTCCCACAGGTTGCGGGCGGTCGTGGTGCGCTCGAGCCAGGGCATGCCGTCGAACGCGGAGGAGACGAGGACGACCAGGTGCTCCTCCTCGGGGTCGCGGCGGCGGTGGTAGGCGGCTTCGAGCTGCCATCGCTCACCGACGCGTCGCAGATACGAACGCAACTCCCGCGCCTGAGCCTCCTCCATGCCCCGCATTGTTAACGGGTCTACGCTCCGCCGTCGTGTTCCGGCGACTGATACCCGACCCGGCGAGCGGCCTGTCGGCCGCGGCCGTGGCCCGCGGACTGCGGTTTGGCGACCTGGCGCCGCCCGATCGGCCCTACCTCGCGCTGAACATGGCGGCGACCGCGGACGGCCGCGTGGCGATCGGCGGGCGGTCCGCGCCCGTGGCCGGCAGCGCGGACCGCGAGCTGTTCCACCACCTGCGCACCCAGGCCGACGCGGTGATGGCGGGGGCCGGGACCGCGCGGATCGAGCGCTACCGGCCGGTGACGAAGAACGACGAGCTGGCCGACGCCCGCGAGGCCGCGGGCCTGGCGCGGGACGCGCTGGCGGTGCTGGTCAGCGGGTCGCTCGACCTGCCACCCGACCTGCCGCTGCTGGCGGACCCCGGGTCCCGCGTGGTGATCGTCACGGCGTCCGACGGCAGCATCGAGGGGGTGGCCGCGGACGTCAGCTATGTCCGCCAGCCGCGCGACGGCTCGCTGGCGGGTGCGATGCGCTCGCTCCGGGCCGATCACGGCGTCCGCTCGATCCTCTGCGAGGGCGGCCCGCACCTGAACTCCGAGCTCTTCCGCGAGGGCCTGGTCGACGAGCTCTTCCTCTGCGTCTCCCCGCGGATCGCGGGCGAGCCGAACGAGCCCGCCTCGCTGGAAGGCGTGGCGCTGCCGGAGCCGGTCGACCTGACGCTGGTGTCCCTGCACGAGGCGGAGGAGCACCTCTTCTTCCGCTACCGCGTGCGCGAAACCGCGTAGCGCAGGGAAAAACCTCAACCACGTCGCCCCCGGAACGGGGCTGGTCGAGGTTGTTCCCCTGTGGGGGGACTTTCCTCAACCAGGTGCTCACCAGGCGCGCGAGCCGAGCCGCGGGCACCGCCAACGACGCGCGGCAGCCAAAAGGCAGGGGTCCGGAGACAGTCGAGGGCAGTTTTGGCTCCGGACCCCTGCCGTTGGCTGCCCACTACGGCGCCGGCGCGACGTAGTTATGGAAACCCCCTGCAATTGCACACTTTGTTGCACCCCTTGGAACGGCTCGCCCGACCCGCTATCTACAGGTGCACATGGCACCTCTGGCAACTCGCCCTGCCCGTAAAGAGCAGGTTCAGCCCCGCACGCCGGGCATCCCCGTCGTCGAGTTCGACGACGTCTCGAAGGTCTATCCCGGCGGCCACGTCGGGCTCGAGCGCGTGTCGATGAAGATCGGCCGCGGGGAGTTCGTCTTCCTGGTCGGCCCGACCGGCTGCGGCAAGTCCACCTGCATCCGGCTGCTGATGAAGGAGCTCGAGGCGACCGAGGGCGACATCCTGATCTCCGGCCACTCGCTCCCGGAGATGCCGCGCCGCAAGGTGCCGCGCCTGCGCCGCAACATCGGCGTCGTCTTCCAGGACTACAAGCTGCTGCCGAACCGCACCGTGTACGCGAACGTCGCCTACGCGCTCGAGGTGATCGGCGAGAACCGCCAGTCGATCCGCCGCAAGGTGCCGGACATCCTGCGCCTGGTCGGCCTGTAGCACCAAGCTCCACAACTACCCGGACGAGCTGTCCGGCGGCGAGCAGCAGCGCGTCTCGATCGCCCGCGCGTTCGTCAACCACCCGCCGCTACTGCTCTGCGACGAGCCGACCGGCAACCTCGACCCCGAGACCTCGATCGGGATCATGCAGCTGATCTACCGGATCAACCGGACCGGCACGACCGTCGTCGTCGCGACCCACGACAAGGAGATGGTCGACAAGATGCGCCGGCGCGTCATCGAGCTGCGCGAGGGCCGCGTCATCCGCGACCAGCAGTCGGGCCTCTACCGCCCGGACGAGTCGACCAGCGAGTTCGCGGTGCGCCTGCGCGGCGAGCTCGGCATCGGCGTCGAGGGCCACCCGAACTAGGCCGCATGCAGACTCGGCTTCTTCGTCAAGGAGGCGTTCCGCGCGCTCTCCCGCAGCGCCGCCCCGTCGCTGGCCGCGCTGCTCACGATCCTGCTGACCGCGCTCGTGCTCGGCGTCTTCATCCCGGTCGTCCAGGCCACGACCGGCACCGCCAACGAGGTCCGCAGCCGCGTGGTGGTCGACGTCTTCCTGAAGAACGGCTCGACCAAGCAGCAGATCGAGGACACCCGCGGCGCCCTGCTGACCAGTCCCGAACGTCAAGAAGGTCGAGTTCATCTCCAAGGCCCAGGCGCTCGCCAAGGAGCGCAAGCGCAACAAGGAGGCCTACGAGCTGCTCGGCACGAACCCGCTGCCGGACTCGTTCCGCGTGACGCCCGGAGGATCCGGGCCAGGTGGGCGCGATCGTCGACCGGCTGGCCCCGCGCGGACCAGGGCGGGCAGCGCAAGCCGGCGCTCGCCTCGGTCGACGAGGTCCGCAACCGCGAGGAGGAGACCGACAAGATCCTCAACGCGACGAGCCTCGTGAAGGGCGTGACCGCCGGCCTGGCGATCCTGCTCGTGCTCTGCTCGGTCGCCCTGGTGGCCAACACGATCCGGCTCTCGATCTACGCCCGGCGGCGCGAGGTCGAGGTCATGAAGCTGGTCGGCGCCACCAACTGGTTCATCCGCTGGCCGTTCATGATCGAGGGCGTGATCGTCGGCCTGTTCGCCGGCGTCCTGGCCATCCTGCTGCTGACGATCGCCAAGGAGACCGTGGTCGACCCGCTGGCCGACCGGTTCGCTCTGCTGGCGGCGCCGGACACCATCGACTTCCCGGTTCTGGCGGTCACTTCTGCTGGTTTCCTGCGTGCTGGTCTCGGCCCTCGGATCCGGGTCTGACGCTGCGTCGCTTCCTGAAGGTCTGAGACGCCGCTCCGCCTGGGTAAATCAAACCCGGGGATGGTCACCGGGCTGATGGAGATCAACGCGAGCAGCTTCGACGGTGCCTGCCTGCTCGAGATCTCGGGCGACATCGACCTCTCGAACGTCAACGTCTTCATCGAGCGGCTGTTCGAGCTGTCGGTGAACGGCGACCAGAAGATCATCCTCGACCTCACCGACGTCGAGTTCATCGACTCGACGGTGATCAACTCGCTGTTCGCCGCCGCTCCGCGGATCCGCGCCAACGGCGGCGACATGGCGATCGTCGCCGCGGACTCCGCCGTCTCGCGCGCTCTGGAGATCTCAGGCGTCGACGTCCTCTACGCGATGGTGCACTCGCGGCGCCAGGCGCTCGAGCGCCTGGGCGTCACTCCGGGTGCGAACGGGGTGACGTAGGCGCCCGACAGCCCGCCGTCCACCATGAACGGCGTGGCGGTGATGTAGGACGACTCGTCGCTGGCCAGGAACAGCGGCCGCGTAGGCGATCTCGCGTGCGTCCGCGAAGCGGCCGAGCGGCAGGTGGACCAGGCGGCGCGCGGCCTTGACCGGGTCGCTGGCGAACAGCTCCTGCAGCAGCGGGGTGTCGACCGGCCCGGGGCAGAGCGCGTTGACCCGCACGCCCTGGCGGGCGAACTCGACGCCCATCTCCCGCGACATCGACACGACCGCGCCCTTGGACGCCGTGTAGGAGATCTGCGACACGGCCGCGCCCATCACCGCCACGAACGACGCGGTGTTGATCACCGACCCGCCGCCGCCCTCCAGCAGGTGGGGGATGCCGTGCTTGCAGCACAGGAAGACGCTCCGGACGTTCACGTCCTGCACGCGCTGCCAGGCGTCGACCGGGGTCTCCAGCACCGACGCGTCGTCGTCGGGGTTGATGCCGGCGTTGTTGAACAGCACGTCGATCCGGCCGAACTCCTCGCGGGTCCGCTCGTACATGTCGTGGACCTGCTGCTCGTCGGTGACGTCGGCCTGGAGGGCGAGGTCGCCGACCGAGCCGGGCGAGAGGTCGACGCCGACCACATGGGCGCCCTCCTCGCCGAACAGCCGCGCGGTCTCGGCGCCGATGCCGCTCGCGGCCCCCGTGATCACGCAGACCTTCCCGTCGAGCCGCGGCCGGGCATCAGCGCGCCCCGGTCGCGTAGAAGACGTTCTTGACCTCGGTGTAGTGGTCGAGCGCGTCGGGCCCGAGCTCGCGGCCCACGCCGGACTGCTTCATCCCGCCGAACGGCGTGGTCACGCGCACCGACGAGTTCGAGTTGATCGACAGCACGCCGGTGTCGATCGCGCGGGCGACGCGCAGGGCGCGGGCGCCGTTGCGGGTCCAGATCGAGCCCGACAGCCCGTAGATCGTCTCGTTGGCCAGCGCGGACCGCCTCCTCCTCGCCGGAGAACGGGATGACCACCGCGACCGGGCCGAAGATCTCCTCCGCGGCCGCGCGGTCGGTGTTCGACACCGGCGCGAGCACGGTCGGCGGGAACCAGAAGCCGGGCCCGTCGGGCGCCGACCCGCGGATCGCGACCGGCGCGTCGTCGGGCACGAACGAGGCGACCGACTCGCGCTGGTCGGCCGAGATCAGCGGCCCCATCTCGGTCGCCTCGTCCAGCGGGTCGCCGACGCGCATCGCCTCGACGGTCTCCTCGAGCGTCTCCATGAACCGGTCGAACGCCGAGCTTCTCGACCAGGATGCGCGAGCGCGCGCAGCAGTCCTGGCCCGCGTTGCCGAACGTGGCGATCGGCGCGGCCGCGGCGGCGGCCTCCAGGTCGGCGTCGGCGAACACCACGTTGGCCGACTTGCCGCCCAGCTCGAGCGTCACGCGCTTGATCGTGCTCGCGGCGCCGGCCATGATCCCGCGGCCCACCGAGGTCGACCCGGTGAACGCGATCTTGGCCACGTCGGGGTGCTCGACCAGCCGCTTGCCGGCCGACGCTGCCCGGGCCCGCGACGACGTTGAGCACGCCCTCGGGCAGCCCCGACTCGAGCGCGATGCTCTCGAGCTGGAGCGCGGTCAGCGGCGTCAGCTCGGCGGGCTTCAGCACCACGGTGTTGCCGGCCGCGAGCGCGGGGGCGATCTTCCAGGAGGCGATCGTCAGCGGGAAGTTCCAGGGCACGATCAGCCCGACGACGCCCAGCGGCTCGCGGAACGTCAGGTCGATGCCGCCGGCCACCGGGATCGTCTGGCCGAGCAGCCGCTCGGGCGCTCCGGCGTAGTAGCGGAACGTCTCGACCACCATGCCGATCTCGCCGCGCGCGTCGCCGATCGGCTTGCCGGCGTTGCGCGCCTCGAGCACCGACAGGTCGTCGGCGTGCGACTCGATCGCGTCGGCCAGCCGGCGCATCAGCGTCGCCCGGTCGCCGGGGGTGACCGCCCGCCAGGCGGGGAAGGCGGCCCGGGCGCGGGCGACCGCCGCGTCGATCTCCTCCGCGCCCGCGCGCGGGACCTCGGCCAGCACCTGCTCGGTCGCCGGCTCGAGCACGGTCAGGCTCATCGTCGTCACCCCGGTCCGCGCCGCGGCCACGAGCGCCCCGATCACGCGGTCGCGCACGTCCTCCTCCGGATGCCACAGGACGCCGAGCGCGAAGGCGCGGCCCGGCACCTCGATCGCCTCGACCAGGTCGGCCTCGTCCACGGACCAGCCGCTGGCCACCAGGCCCTCGCCGACCTGGTCGACGCCCTGGTGGTGGTGCGACTTGACCGTGACCTGCTCGGCGCCGGCCGCGGCCGCCGCCAGCGAGCCGGGCTCGAGCCGCACCTCGTGGTCGCCGAACGTGCCCGGCGTGTGGCGGTGCTCCTCGTGGCCGACGACGTCGGGCAGGTGCTGGATCAGCGTGCCCGCCGCAGGCCACGTTCAGCATCTGCATGCCGCGGCAGACGCCCAGCACCGGCAGCTCACGCTCGAGCGCCCGCCGGGTCAGCGCCAGCTCGAAGGCGTCGCGCTCCGGCCAGGTCCCGCGCGTCTCCGGATGCGGATCGGCGCCGTAGGAGGCCGGGTCGATGTCCGAGCCGCCGGCCAGCAGCAGCCCGTCGATCCGGTCGAGGAACGTGTCCGGGTCGCGACCCGGCCCGAGGGTCGGGCGGCATCAGCAGCGCGCACGCGCCCGCGCGCTGGACGGCGTGCGCGTACGAGCGCGGCGCCATCGTCACTTCCTGGTCCCACGCTCCCCAGCGCGCACGCTCGATCGCGGCGCATATCCCGATCGCCCGCCGGCTCACAGCCTTTCGAACCCGCGGAAGCGCTCCCAGTCGGTGACGGTCGCCTCCATGCGCCTCGATCTCGACGCGCGCGCGGTTCAGGTAGTGGTCGACGACCTCGGCGCCGAACGCCTCGCGCGCGACGTCGCTGCCCGCGAACAGGTCGCGCGCGGCGTACAGGTTGTGCGGCACGCGCGGCTTGTCGGACTCGTAGGCGTTGCCCTCGAAGGGCGGCTCGAGCTCCAGGTCGTTGTCGATCCCGTGCAGTCCGGCGGCGATCATCGCGGCCAGGGCAAGATACGGGTTGACGTCGGCGCCGGGCAGCCGGTTCTCCACCCGCAGCGAGTCTGCCGTGCCCGACCACGCGCATCGAGCACGTGCGGTTGTCCTTGCCCCAGGCCACCGCGGTCGGCGCGAACGATCCCTTCGCGAAGCGCTTGTACGAGTTGACGTGCGGCGCGAAGAACAGCGTCAGCTCCCGCAGGCAGGCGAGCTGCCCGGCCACGAACTTGTGGAACAGCGCCTCGTCGGTCCCGAACACGTTCCCGTCGCTCGCCGGCGAGCGAGCAGTGGATGTGGCACGAGTTGCCCTCGCGCTCGTTGAACTTGGCCATGAAGGTGATCGCCATCCCCTCCTGCGCGGCGATCTCCTTGGCCCCGGTCTTGTAGATCGACGTGGTCGTCCGCGGTCGTCAGCGCGTCGGCGAAGTGGAAGTTGATCTCGTGCTGGCCGAAGTTGCACTCGCCCTTCGAGTTCTCCACGCGCATGCCCGCGCCCATCATCGAGTTGCGGATCCGGCGGATCAGCGGCTCGACGCGGGCGGTCCCGATCATCGAGTAGTCGACGTTGTACTCGTTGGCCGGGTCGAGGTCGCGGTAGCCCTTGCGCCACGCGTCCTCGTAGGAGTCGCGGAAGACGATGAACTCGAGCTCGGTGCCGGCCATCGCCTTCCAGCCCGCGCTCCGCCAGCCGGGCGAGCTGGCGGCGCAGGATCTGCCGCGGCGACTCGACGACGTCGCGGCCGTCCTCCCACTCCAGGTCGGCCATCAGCAGGACGGTCGCGGGGTGCCACGGGATCCGGCGCAGCGTGTCGAAGTCGGGCCTCATCACGAAGTCGCCGTAGCCGCGCTCCCAGCTCGACATCGCGTAGCCGTCGACCGTGTTCATGTCGACGTCGACCGCGAGCAGGTAGTTGCAGCCCTCGGCGTTGTGCTCGACGACCTCGCCCAGGAAGTGGTCCGTGGTCATCCGCTTGCCCTGGAGCCGGCCCTCCATGTCGGCCAGCACCAGCAGGACGGTGTCGACCGTCCCGTCGTCGTGGGCCTTCTGGAGGTCCTTCAGGGTCACCCTGCCGTTGTCGCTAGGCACCGGCGGTTACCTCGTCCTCCTCGAGCGTGCGGATCGGGCCCTGATAGCGGTTCTTGGCCGACACCAGGTACCAGACCCCGAAGATCAACGGCAGGATGATCGCCAGCGGCGTGTAGTTCACGAGGCTCGCGTCGAAGTCGTCGTTCCAGGGCAGGCCCGCGGGGGTGTACGGCAGGTTCAGGCTGTAGACCACCAACACCACGAAGATGATGGCCAGGATGTTGACCAGCTTGTACCGGCGGCCGAGGTTCCACGGTCCCGGATCGAACGCGTCACCCCGCCTGAGCCGCAGGTAGACCGGGATGATGTAGGCCAGGTACAGACCCACCGTGCAGATGCCGGTCAGCGCGAAGAACGCGAACGGGATGTTGTTCTTCCCGAACATCGCGGGGATCGAGATGACTGCCGCGGCAACGGTCACCGCGATCACGGCGTTGAACGGCACGCGGTCCTTGTTGACCCGCCGGAAGACGTTCCAGCCCGGCATGCCGCGGTCACGGGAGAACGCGTACCAGGTGCGCGACGCGCTGGTCAGGCCCGCCGCGCCGCAGAAGATCTGCCCGATCGTGGCGATGATGAAGATCAGCTTCGCCGCCCACGGGTCGAGCGAGCTCGTGAAGATCGACCCCACGAAGCCGGCTCCGTCGTTGACCGCCGCCACGTCATTCGCGGCGAACAGGAACGCCAGCAGGACGAACCAGCCGATCAGCGCGGAGAAGAACACCGAGCGCCAGACGCCCTGCGCCGCCGCGATCGCCGCGTTCTGAGTCTCCTCGGCGGTGTGGGCCGACGCGTCGTAGCCCGTCTGCGTGTACATCGCCAGGAGGAAGCCGATCGGCAGCACGAACAGGAAGAAGCCCAGGTTGCTCGTGGATCCGTCGAACGAGCCGCTGTTGTTGATGCGCTCGGTGAAGACGAAGTCGGCGCTCTGGTGGGTGTCGGGAACGAGCACGAGCACCCCGATGACGATCAGCACGCCGATCACGTGCCAGCCGACGGAGATGTTGTTGAGCATCGCGAGGATCTTGTCGCCGAAGATGTTGAGCACCGCGTAGAGGATCAGGATCAGCGCGAACAGGAACCAGGTCTCGGCCAGCACCTTCGATCCGTCGGCGAAGTTCATCCCGAAGATGCTCACCTCGTAGAGCGCGAGCGTGTTGAAGAGGAAGAACGCGGCGCCGTAGCCCACCGAGGCGACGATGCCGACCAGGCCGACGATGTTGAACCAGCCGGTCATCCAGCTCCAGCCCTTGCCGCCCAGGTCGTGGGCCCACCAGTAGGGGCCGCCCGCGGTCGGGTACCTCGACGTCAGCTCCGCCATCGAGAACGCGACCATCAGCACGAAGAAGCACAGGATCGGCCACCCCCAGGAGACGGCGACCGGGCCGCCGTTCTGCCAGGCGAACGCGAACGTGGTGAACGTCCCGGCCAGGACGGAGATGATCGTGAACGAGATCGCGAAGTTCGTGAACCCGCTCCAGGCGCGCGACAGCTCCTGCTTGTAGCCGAGTTCGGCGAGCTGACGCTCGTCGTCGGTCGCCGTGGTATCAGCAGCCGTCGGCTTCCGCGGGTCGTCGGTCTGGGCCATCTCTCCTCCTCCTGAGTGGCGATGCGGGGCGCCCTCGACGAGGCCTGGCGACCCGATGGTGCGGACGTTAGGGTCAGAACCTCGCCGTGTCAATTGGTGCAAGCGACAAACCTTTCGAGGTGACGGTCGTCGGCGCCGGGGCGGTCGGCTGTGCCGTGGCGCTGGCGCTGGCCCGCCGGGGCGCTGGCCGTCACGCTGCTCGAGGCCGAGCGCGAGCCCGGGCTCGGGGCCAGCGGGACGAACTCGGGGATCCTGCACACGGGGTTCGACTCGGTGCCCGGTGAGCTCGAGACCGAGCTGATCCTGCGCTCCGCGGAGCTGCGCGACCTCGTGCTCGACACGCTCGGCGTGCCGGTGATGCGCTGCGGCGCGGTCATGCGCGGGGACGTCGCGGCGGTGGCGGAGAACGCCGCGCGCAACGGCGTCGAGGTCGAGCTCTCGCGACGGCGAGCTGCGCGTGCCCGGGGAGACCGTCACCGATCCGGTCGCCTACACGCTGGCGCTCGCGGCGGCGGCGCAGCGGCACGGCGCCGAGCTCGTCACCGGTGTGCCGTTCGACGAGATCGAGGGCGGCCGGACGGTGGTCAACTGCGCGGGCCTGCGGGCGGACGAGGTCGCGCGCCTGTTCGGCGACAACTCGTTCTCGATCTATCCGCGCAAGGGCGAGTTCCTGGTCTTCGACCCGCCCGAGCCCCTCGACCACATCCTGCTGCCCGTGCCCACGGAGCGCACCAAGGGCGTGCTCGTCTTCCCGACGCTCGACGGGCATGTCGTGGCCGGGCCGACCGCGGTCGACGGCGAGGACAAGGACGACTGGTCGGTGCGCCCGGAGGCGCGCGCGGAGATCCTGCCGAAGGCGGTCGAGATGTGGCCGCCGCTCGAGGGCTGCGAGCCGGTGGCCGCCTACGCGGGGCTCCGGCCGGCCGGGCGCGGCGGGGTCAACTACCTGATCGGGCGTCTCGCCGGCGTGGAGCCGGCTGATCAACGTCGCCGCGATCCGCTCGACCGGCCTGACCGCGTCGCTCGGGATCGCCGAGCGCGTGGCGGAGCTCGTGATGGGCACGCCGCTCCCGGAGCCCGAGCCACTGAAGGCCGGAAGTCCGCCCGATACCGGGGAGTGGTGGCGGCGCAGCGCGAAGGAGCACGCGGCGTGACGCTCCTGCTCGGCATCGACGAGGGCACGTCGGCGGTCAAGGCGATCCTGTTCGACGCGGACCTCAAGCCGCTGGCCGAGGCCCGCCGCGAGAAGCCGCTCAGCCACCCGCGGCCGGGCTGGGTCGAGCAGGACCCGGCGGTCGTGCTCGACGCGGTGGTCGGGGCCGTGGCCGAGCTGCTCGGGTCGCCGGAGGCGGCTGGGCAGGAGATCGTCGCCGGCCTCGACCACCAGGGCGAATCGGTCCTGGCCTGGGACGCGGACTCCGGCCGGCCGCTCACGCCGATCGTCACCTGGCAGGACAAGCGGTCGCAGGAGGTGCTCGACCGGCTGGAGGCCGACGGCCTGGCGGACGAGGTGCGCGAGCTCAGCGGGATGCCGCTCGACCCGTACTTCTCGGCGGGCAAGCTGACGTGGCTGCTCGAGCACGACGACTCCCTGACCGAGGCGCTCGACCGCGGTGTGCTGCGGCTCGGCACCGTCGACGCGTTCCTGTGCGACCGGCTGGGTGCCGGCTTCCACACCGACCCGTCGACCGCGTCGCGCACGCAGCTCGGGGCGCCGGCGTGGGGCGACCGCCTGCTCGAGATCTTCGGCGTGCCTGCGGCGGCGCTTCCGCCGATCGTCGACACGGTGGGGGAGGTGGGGGTGCTGAGCCACCCGGACTGGCCGGTCGACCTGCCGCTGCGCGCGCGCACGGTGGACCAGCAGGCGGCGCTCGCCGGCGCGGGCTGCGTCAAGCCGGGCCTGACCAAGGCCACCTACGGCACCGGCGTGTTCGTGCTGGCCAACGTCGGCGCTCAGCGGCCGGAGCCCGTCGGCGGGCTGATCCCCACGGTGGCCTGGAGCGTGGCCGGCGAGGTCGAGTGGGCGCTCGACGGCGGCGTGTTCACCGCCGGGGCGCTGCTCGAGTGGCTGAGCCGGGACCTGGGCCTGGCGGCGGACCCGCCGGCGCTGGCGAGCGCCGCCGCCGCGGTCGACGACGCGAACGGCGTGCGCGTGCTGCCCGCCCTGGCCGGCATGGGCGCGCCCTGGTGGCGCTCCGACGCCCGCGGGGTGATCGCCGGCCTGACCGCGGGCGTGCGGCCGGGGCACGTGGCCCGCGCGGCGCTCGAGGCGATCGCCTGGCGGGTGGCGGACATCGTGGAGCTGGTCGGGCGCGAGGGGCCGGTCGAGGCGCTCCGGGTCGACGGCGGGCTCACCCGTGACGACCTGCTGCTGCGGCTCCAGGCGGACTGCGCCGGCGTGGGGGTTCAGCGCGGCGCGGTGGATGCCACGGCCGCCGGGTCAGCGGCGCTGGCGGCGGTGGGCGCCGGGCTGTGGCCGTCGACGGAGTCGATCGCCGAGCGCGTGCCGGTGGGCGAGCGGGTCGAGCCCGGGCGCGACGACGCCTGGCGCGCGGCCGAGCACGCCGCCTGGCGCGAGTTCGTGAAGAAGGCGGCGGAGCTCCGCTAGGGCACTAGGAATCGGCCAGCTCGCGCTCGAGCGCGTCGACGAACGCGGCCTGCGCGCGGACGAGCTTCGCCCGGGCCGTGTCCAGGTCGAACCACTCGGCGCGGTCGACCTCGGGGAACTCCGCCTGGCGCCCGGACCGCGGCGGCCATTCCACGGTGAACGTGTTGCTGGCCAGCTCGGCCGGGTCGAAGTCCCCCTCGACCGCCCAGGCCACCACCCGCTTGCCGCTCGACTGGCGAACCTCGCCGAGGTCGATCACCGGCCCGTCCGGGGGCGGGCTGCCCGTCTCCTCCTGGAACTCCCGGCGCGCGGCGGCGAACGGGTCCTCGGCGTCGTCGTACTCGCCCTTGAAGACCGACCAGGCTCCCTCGTCCTTCTTCGCCCAGAACGGGCCGCCCATGTGGCCGAGGAACACCTCGAGCCGCCCGTCGCGGGTGCGGTAAAGCAGCAGGCCGGCGCTCTTGCGGGCCGCCATCAGGCCAGCGCCAGCTCCACGGCCCGCTCGGCGTGCAGGCGCGTGGTGTCGAACGTCGGCACCGACGCATCGTCCGGGCCGACCAGGAGCTCGATCTCGGTGCAGCCCATCAGGATCGCCTCGGCGCCGCGCTCGACCAGGCGGCTCATCACGCGCCGGTACTCGTCGCGCGACTCGTCGCGGACGACTCCGACGCACAGCTCCTCGTAGATCACGCCGTGCACGAGCGCGCGGTCGCTCGACTCCGGCACGAGGACCTCCAGGCCGTGCCGGTCACGCAGCCGGCCGACGTAGAAGTCCTGCTCCATCGTGTAGGCGGTGGCGATCAGCCCGACCGTGCGCAGGCCCGCCGCGCGGATCGCGTGCGCGGTGGTGTCGGCGATGTGGACGAGCGGGACGGTCGTCGCCGCGGTTATCGCGCCGGCCACCTTGTGCATGGTGTTGGTGCACAGGACGAGCAGCTCCGCGCCACCCTCCTCGAGAGCGCGCGCCTCGCCCGCCAGGCGCCGTCCCGCCTCGTCCCAGTCGCCCGCCCGCTGCAGCTTCTCGATCTCGGCGAAGTCGACCGAACGCATGACGCAGTCGGCCGAGTGCAGCCCGCCGAGCCGCTCGCGGGTCGCCTCATTGACGAACCGGTAGTACTCGATGGACGATTCCCAGCTCATGCCGCCCAGCAGGCCGATCCGCTTCATCCCTGCATCATGACCGCGCCCGAGCTCGCCCGCGATCGGCTGGAGGAGGCGATGCGGGCGTCGCAGGGGGTGGTGCGCCACACCCCGGTGCTGACCGCGGCAAGCCTGTCGGAGCGGTGCGGCGGGACGATCGTCCTCAAGGCCGAGAACCTGCAGCGCACGGGCTCGTTCAAGCTGCGCGGTGCGCTGAACAAGGTGCGCTCGT
Source organism: uncultured Actinomycetes bacterium (assembly GCA_963724205.1). Classification (GTDB taxonomy): domain Bacteria; phylum Actinomycetota; class Thermoleophilia; order Solirubrobacterales; family Thermoleophilaceae; genus CAVRTK01. Next base: position 1,718,547 of record CAVRTK010000001.1, read on the forward strand.
CGCCCCGGTCCGTGCGCGGGGTGGTCGCCGGGAGCGCCGGCAACCACGCCCAGGCGCTGGCCTACGCCGCCCGCGCGAGCGGGCTGCCCTGCCGGGTCTTCATGCCCGTCGATGCGGCCGTCTCCAAGGTCGAGGGTGTGCGCGCGTTCGCAGCCGAGGTGCGGCAGGAGGGCGGGACGGTGAACGACTGCGTGGCGCTGGCCCGCGACCTGGCCGAGGCGGAGCGAATGACGTTCGTGCACCCCTTCGACGACCTCGACGTGATCGCCGGCCAGGCCGGGCTGGGGCTCGAGCTGCTGGAGGACGTCCCGGACCTCGCTCGTGTCGTCGTGCCGGTCGGCGGCGGCGGGCTCGCGAGCGGAGTGGCGCTGGCGGTCAAGCAGCGGCGGCCGGACGTGTCGATCGTCGGCGTCGAGGTGGAGGACCGCGCGCGGACGATCGCCGACGGCATCGCCGTCAAGCAGCCGGGCGAGCTGACGCGGCCGCTGCTCGACTCGATGCTCGACGAGCTGGTGACGGTTCCCGAGGACGACATCGCCGAGGCGATGGTGCTGCTCGTCGAACGGTCGAAGCTGGTCGTGGAGGGCGCGGGCGCCGTGTCGCTGGCGGCGCTTCTCAACGGGTCGGTGACGGCTAGGTCGAGCGGTTCGACGGTCGCGGTGCTGTCCGGGGGCAACGTCGACGTGTCGCTGCTGGCCGCGGTGGCCACGCGGCACGAGACGCTCGCCGGCCGGCGCCTGCGCCTGTACACGCGCGTGAGCGACCTGCCTGGCGGCCTCGCGGGACTGTTGTCGGCGGTGGCTGCGGCCGGCGCGAATCTGCTGCACGTGGAGCACGTCCGCGAGGGCGTCGACCTGGGTGTGCGCGAGACCGGTATCGAGCTCACGGTGGAGACGCGCGGGCGCGACCACGGCGAGCGTCTGCTGGCCCGGCTCCGCAGGGAGGGCTATGAGTCGAGTGAGGTGCACTAGCCGGGAAAGTAGTTGTATATACAACTATCTGCTAAGCTCCCGTCACGGTCTTGAAAAGGAGCCCCGATGAAGCTCGAAGCCCTGCACCACATCACGATGATCACCGGCGACGCGCAGAAGAACGCCGAGTTCTACGCGCGACGTCCTGGGCCTGCGGATGGTCAAGAAGACCGTCAACTTCGACCAGCCCGAGGCCTACCACCTGTACTTCGGCGACGAGCAGGGCTCGCCGGGATCGATCCTCACGTGGTTCGAGTTCGCGGGGGTGCCCGCGGGCCGGCCCGGCCTGGGGGACATCCACACGATCCAGCTCGGCGTCGGCTCGCGCGAGTCGTTCGGGTTCTGGGAGGAGCGCCTGGAGGCCAGGGGCTACGCCACCGCCCGAGCGGACGACTGGCTGCGCTTCGAGGACTACGACGGCCTGCGCTTCGAGCTGATCGCCGCCGACGACGGCAACCCGCCGCTTCGCGCGGTCCATCCTGAGATCCCGGCCGAGCACGCGATCCTGGGCGTCGAGGGCGCGCGGGCCTACAGCGCGTACGCGGACGTCGAGGAGAAGGTGCTGACCGAGACGCTCGGGTTCACGTACCTGGGCGACGGCGAGTACCGCATCGACGGCGACGAGCGCCACTTCCACTGGGCCTACGACCAGGCCCAGGGCCACGGCCGTCAGGGCGCCGGCAGCGTGCACCACATCGCCTGGGCATCGCGCGACGACGACCACCTGGACTGGCAGCAGCGGGTGGGGGACGCGGGCGCGTTCGTCACCGAGGTGCGCGACCGCGACTACTTCCGGTCGATCTACTTCCGCGAGCCGCGCGGCGTGCTGTTCGAGATCGCGACGATGTCGCCGGGCTTCGCGGTCGACGAGGACCCCGACCGCCTGGGCGAGGAGCTGCGGCTGCCGAAGCAGCACGAGCACCTGCGCGACCGGCTGGAGCGGCAGCTGACGCCGGTCGTGAACCCGCGTGCGGGCCGGGTCGCCGAGGAGCTGCCGCGATGAACGGCGGACTGACGTTCCGCGAGCGCCCCGCCGACGGCGATCCCGCGGGGCTCCTGATCCTCCACCACGGCCGCGGCGCGGACGAGCACGACCTGCTGCCGCTGGGCGACGCGCTCGACCCGCAGCGGCGGCTGCACGTCGTCACCCCGCGCGGGCCGCTGCAGATTCCCGACTGGCCCGGCAACCACTGGTACGTCGTGCCGCGGGTCGGCTATCCCGACCCGGCCACGTTCCACGCGTCGTACCGGAAGCTCGCGGAGTTCCACGACGAGCTCTGGGAGCGCACGGGTCTGTCACCGGATCAGACCGTGCTCGGCGGCTTCTCGATGGGCTCGGTGATGAGCTACTCGCTCGGCCTCGCCCGCGACCGGCCCGCCCCCGCGGGCATCCTGGCCTTCTCCGGCTTCATCCCGGTCGTGCGCGACTGGCAGCCGTCGCTGGCCGACCGCACGGGCACGCGCGTGTTCACCGCCCACGGCCGCCAGGACCCGATCATGCAGGTGGAGTTCGCCCGCCAGGCCCGCGAGCTGATCGAGGAGGGCGGGCTCCCGCTCGAGTACCACGAGTCCGACGCGGGCCACCACATCGACCCTGCGCACCTGCCGGCCGCAACGGACTGGCTGACGGCAGACGCTCGGAGAAAAGTCCGCCAGCCCGCCAGCCGCCAGCCGCCAGCTGAGCCCTCAGGCGCGCCCGGGCAACAGCCCGGCAAGGATGTGCTCGGTCCCCTCGATGTGCTCGCGCAGCAGCGTCACCGCGCGGCCGGTGTCGCCGCGGCGCAGGTGCGCCACGATCCGGCGGTGCTGTGCGTTCGATCGCGTGAGCACCTGCTCCGGGTGCGCGATCAGCGCGATCAGCTCGCTCATCTGACCCTGCACCTCTGTCATCGCCGAGACGAGGCGGGGGGACTGCGCCGCCTCGGCGATGCCGATGTGGAAGCGGATGTCGGCGCGGCGGTAGTCCTCGAAGTCGGTCGCGCCGGCCATGCGCTCGACCAGCTCGTCGAGCCGGTCGAGGTCGTCGGCGGAGGCGCGCTCCGCGGCCAGGACCGCGGCGCCCGACTCGATCGCCACTCGCATGTCGAGCACCTCCCAGGCCTCCTCGCCGAGCGGCTCGCCGGCCTCCTCGGCCAGCGGCGGCCGGTCCGCGACGAACGTCCCGCCGCCGCGGCCGCGCACCGCCACCAGGTGGCCGCTCTGGGTCAGCGTGGTCAGCGCCTGGCGCAGCGTCGAGCGGGAGATGCGCAGCTCGTCGGCCAGCTCGCGCTCGGGCGGGAGCTGGCTGCCGGGCGCGAGCAGGCCGAGCCGGATCGCCGTCCCCAGCCGCTCGACCGTCTCCTCGAAGGTCGACGGCGGGTGCACCGGCTTGAACACAGCCTCGAGCGCCGCATCCCTGCGCATGAATGGACGGTATCCGGCACAGCGGGAAAAGCCACCGGTTTATAGGCCGTTCACGCCCCTGGCTACCCTTGACGGGGGCGCCCGAGCGGCGCCCTCTCGCCGATGAATCCTCGTTCCTCCATGCCTCTCATCGCGGCGTTCTGCGTCGTGATGGCCTTCGCCGCCGGCCTCCTGTTCGGCGGGCACCCGGGCAGCCTCCCGGGACCTGTCCGCGATGCGTTCGACCTCGGCAGCGACGAGGACCGCACGCGCGCGCAGCTCCTCGACTCGATCGAGGACTCGTTCTACAAGAAGGTCGACAAGCAGACGCTCCGCGAGGCCGAGTACGACGGCATCGTCCGCTCGCTGCACGACCGCTTCTCGCACTACTTCACGCCCGCGGAGACCAAGGAGTTCAACCGGGCGATCAACGACCCGCAGTTCGAGGGCATCGGGGTCAGCGTCGCCGAGGACGCCCGCGGGCTGCGCATCGTCCAGGTGTACGAAGGCTCGCCCGCCGCCAAGGCCGGCCTGCTGAAGGACGACCTGATCACCGGGGTGGGCGGCAAGTCGATCGCCGGGCAGCCGTCGAAGGAGTCGACCGCGAAGATCAAGGGCAAGGCGGGCACCGAGGTGCGGCTGACGATCCTCACGCCCTCGACCAAGCAGGACCGCAGGCGCGACGTCACGCTCGAGCGGGCCAAGATCGACATCCCCGCCGTCAACGCGGAGATGGTCGAGCGCGACGGCAGGAAGATCGCGCAGGTCCAGCTCTTCGAGTTCACGGACGGCGCGCACGGGGAGCTGCGCGAGGCCGCTCGACAAGCTGATCAAGCAGGGCGCGCAGGGCGTGATCCTCGACCTGCGCGGCAACGGCGGCGGGCTGCTGCGCGAGGGCGTCCTCGTGTCGAGCATCTTCATCGAGGACGGCCTGATCGTGTCGACCAAGGGGCGCGCGCGGGCCGAGCAGAAGTACAACGCCGAGGGCGACGCGATCGACAAGAAGCTGCCGGTCGTCGTGCTGGTCGACGGTGGGTCGGCGAGCGCGTCGGAGATCATCACGGGCGCGCTGCGCGACCGCAAGCGCGCGACCGTGGTCGGCACCAAGACGTTCGGCAAGGGCGTCTTCCAGGAGGTCGAGAGCCTGCCGAACGGCGGCTCGCTCGACCTGACCGTCGGCTCCTACTACCTGCCGAGCGGCGAGAACATCTCCGGCAAGGGAATTCAGCCGCAGGTGAAGGCGAAGGACGACCCCAAGACCGAGCGCGACGAGGCGCTCCCGATCGCCGTCGAGACGGTGATCGACAAGCTGCCGCCGCCGATGAGCACGGCCGGCGTGGCCGTGCTGGCGAAGCGCGGCCGCTTCCTCGTGGCGGAGCCCGCCTTCGAGCGGGGCGCGCAACGATCACGCTCGACGGGCGCGGGCGCGAAGGGCGCGCGGCCTGGGCGACCTGGTGCTGCTCGGCCTCGGCAAGCGGGGCGCGCGCGTGGTCCGCCGCATCGGCCGGCCCGACAACGCGCGCGACGTGGTCGAGGCGCTGATGATCGACCGCGGGCTGCGCCGCAGCTTCCCGCGCGCGGTCGAGGCGGAGGCCGTCGACGCCGCCGCGTCACCGGCCTGGGAGGGGCCGCGCCGGGACCTGACCGACCTGCCCACGTTCACGATCGATCCGGCGTCCGCGCGCGACTTCGACGACGCGGTGTCGGCCCGACGCGAGGGCGACCGGGTCCGGGTGTGGGTCCACATCGCCGACGTGTCCGCCTACGTGCGCCCGGGCAGCGTCGCCGAGCGCGAGACCTACCGCCGCGGCACGAGCGTCTACGTCCCCGGCGCGGTCGAGCCGATGCTGCCCGAGGTCCTCTCCAACGACGCGTGCTCGCTGCGTCCGGGCGCGGATCGCGCAACGCGGTGACCGTCGAGGTCGAGATGGACGGCGCCGACGCCGTGTCGTCGTCGTTCTACCGGTCGGTCATCCGCAGCGGACAAGCGCTGGACCTACGAGGAGGTCGACGAGGTCTTCGCGGGCCGGGCGAAGGCGGGCGACGGCTGGGCCGAGCCGCTCGAGACCGCGCGGGCGGTCGCGGCCGCGCTCCAGGAGCGGCGCGACCAGCGCCACGCGCTGCACGTCGAGTCCTCCGAGCCCCAGTTCGAGTGGGACGACGACGGCAACGTCGTCGGGGTGCACCGCGAGCGCCAGACCGAGTCGCACCGCCTGATCGAGCACCTGATGATCCTGGCCAACGAGCGCGTCGCGGACTACCTGGCCGAGCGCAAGGCGCCGACGCTCTACCGCGTCCACGAGCGCCCCGACGCTCAGGCGGTCGCCTGGCTGATGGAGCGGCTCGAGACGCTCGACGTCGCGACGCCGCCCCTGCCCGAGCACCTGACCCCGCAGCAGGCGAGCGACGCGGTGGGGGAGGCCAGCCGCCTGGTGGCCGAGCACGTGCGGCGCACGGGTCACGGCGGCCGCGCGCTGCCCGTCGATGGTGCTGCGGTCGCTCAAGCAGGCCTACTACTCGCCGCGCAACCTCGGTCACGCCGGCCTGGCCAGCCCGCGCTACTGCCACTTCACGTCGCCGATCCGCCGCTACCCGGACCTGGTGGCTCACCGGTCACTGCTCCACTCGCTCGGCATCGACGACGCGGCGCCGCCGCGGCACGCCGAGCTCGACGAGGCGGGTGAGGACTCGTCGGCGCGCGAGCGCGAGGCGATGCTGATCGAGCGCGACGCCGACGACGTCTGCCTGGCGTTCCTGCTCGAGCAGAAGCTGTTCGAGGACGGCTGGGAGCGGACCTTCGAGGGCGAGGTCGTGTCGCTGATCTCGAGCGGCGCGTTCGTCTCGTTCGGCGACGAGGGCTTCCAGGGCTTCCTGCCGCTGCGCAAGATGCGCGGCGACTGGTGGGAGCTGAACGAGCACGAGACCAAGCTCGTGGGCGCCGAGTCGGGCCGCGTGATCCGCCTGGGCGACCCGATCAGCGTCGAGGTCGGCAGGGTCGAGACGCTGCGCGGGCGCGTCGACCTGCTGCCGGCACCGACCGTCTAACGCCGCACCGCGGTCACGATCCCCGCGCGCGCCCAGGCAGCCGCGCTTGGACACGTTCATCTTGTGGCGGCCGGCCCGGGTCAGCCTGACCGTGATCGCCGCCCGGCCGTTGGCGTCGGTACGCGCGCGCTTGCCCGCGAAGCGCACCTTCGCGCCGCGCCGGCAGGCGGCCGACGGCGACCGCACCACGAACCGCACCCTCACGCGGCGCCCCACCCGGACGCGTGGCGGCCGGGCCTCGATGCCCATCACGTGCGGGCTGTCCGGAGGGAGCGCGCACTCGTGGGCGTGCCAGACGTCCTGGGTCGCGCCGCCTTCGAACTCGTAGTGGCGCGCTGTAGCCCCAGCCGGCGGAGCCGCAGGTCGGCGGCGCCGTGACGTAGCCCGGTCGGTCGAGCGTCAGCTGGATGTCCTTGATCGACGTGCGGCCGTCGGGCGGCCCGCCCGGGGTGGCCGGCGGGTGCGCGGTCAGCACGTTCCCCTCGATGGTCAGGCGGTCCATCCCCGCGACCGTCTGGGTGCCGGGCACGGTCACCACCTCGATCAGCTGGTCGGGCCCGTTGAACACGGTGACGTCGCCGGCCACCGGGTCCGTGGGCGGGCCGAAGCCGGTGACCGCGGACAGCTTGCCTGCGCCGACCCTGCTCCCCGGCGGGCAGGCGGAGGGGCCGGCGGCCCGGATCTCCTCGTTGCTCGCGGTGCAGCGCTCGACCGCGGCGGTGTCGATTCGGGTCTCGGGCGGCAGCCGGAACACGGCGGCCTTGATCGGCGGCGGCTTGCCGTTCGGGTCGTCGGGGTTGCGGTACCGGACGACGAACGACGGCTTCGCCTCCGTGCCCGCCTCGGTCGTGCCGAGGTCCAGCTCGAAGTCTCCGTAGCTCCCCTGCGCCGATGCGGTGCCGGTCCCGGCGATCAGTGCCGCGACGACGACGCCCGCGGCTGCCTGTAGCTTGCTGCGCATGCCTTGCCTCCCGTGTCCCGTACGTTGTACCGTACAGCGTACGGAATGAAACCTGCGCCTGCTCCACCTCGATGGCCGTTCGCACGCTGAGCCCTGAAGAGATCGCGGCGACCGCGCTCGCGCTGATCGACCGCGACGGCCTGGAGGCGCTGTCGATGCGCCGGCTGGCCGACGAGCTCGGGGTGGGGACGATGACCCTGTACGGCTACTTCCGCAGCAAGTCCGAGCTGCTCGACGCGCTGATGGACGCCTCGGTCACGGTCGACGACGCCGCCCTTCCCGACGAGGGCCCGTGGCGCGAGCGGATCGTCACGCTCGCGCGCTCGATGCGCGACTGGCTCGAACGTCATCCGTCCCTGGTCCAGATTCGCATGCAGCAGACGCTGACGCGACCGCGACAGTTCGCGGTGACCGAACGCGTGGTGCAGGCGCTGCTCGACGCCGGCCTGCCGCGGGACGAGGCGGCGCGCGCGTTCCGCCTGCTGTTCACCTACGTGTTCGGCTTCGTCGCGTTCAGCCCGACTGCGTCGGCGGACGCGGCGCGCCGCGAGGTGCGCACCGCGCTGGCCGCGCTGCCGCCCGACGAGTACCCGCTGCTCTCGTCGATGGCGGGGGAGGCCGCGGCCGCCGCCGCGGGCGACGAGCAGTTCGAATACGGGCTCGGGCTGATCCTCGACGGCATCGAGGCGCGGGCCGCCGGACACTAGTCTCGTCTGCCCATGGCCAAGGGCAAGGGAAAGCGCAAGGCATCCGCGGGCGACGTGGCCACGAATCGGCAGGCGTCGTTCCGCTACAACCTGCTCGATCGCTGGGAGGCCGGCATCATGCTCACCGGCACCGAGGTCAAGTCGCTGCGCACGGGCCAGGCGACGATGAAGGACTCCTACGCGATGGTGCGCGACGGCGAGGTGTGGCTGCACAACATGCACATCCCGCCCTACGGCCCGGCGGCGCGCGAGAACCACGAGCCCGAGCGCCCGCGGAAGCTGCTGCTCAAGCGCAAGGAGATCGAGAAGCTGATCGGCGACGACGGCGGAGAAGGGGCTGACGCTCGTCCCGACCCGCATCTACTTCAAGGGGCCGTACGCAAAGGTCGAGATCGCGCTCGCCCGCGGCAAGGACCTGTACGACAAGCGGCGCTCGATCAAGGAGCGCGACCAGAAGCGCGACATCGAGCGCGCCCTGCACGGCGAGTAGGACGCGCCGCCTTACCTTGACCGTTTCACGCGCACACGCGTGGTGTCCGACCGGTAGCCGCGGCGCGTCGCCCGCGCCTTGATCAGCCCGGGCCGCCTGAAGCGGCGCTTGAAGCGCTTCTGGCCCGCGGAGTTCGTCTTGTAGGACCGGCCGCCGAAGCGGACCTTCGCGCCCTTGACCGGGAACGGCGAGCAGCTGTCGCAGAAGCGGCCGAACACGGCGATGCTGAATCGCGTCATGCGTCCCGCGCGCACACGTCGCGGGACGACGGAGACGTCGAGCAGCCGACTCTGCTCGGGCGCCTCGCCGATCGCCGGTGCGACGACCTGGCCGCTGCCGGGCCGCTCGCGCGCGGGCAGCTCGAGGGTCAGGTCGCGCACCTGGACCGTGAACTGCCCGTTGCTCGGCCGCATGTACGGCGCGTCGCGCCCGAGCAGCTCGAGCTTGGCCACATGCCCGTTCTCGAACCGCCAGCCGTTGCCGAGGAGCTGGAAGGTCACCTCGCCCTTCTGGTCGTCCTCCAGCCGGTAGTAGCCGCGTGACACCAGCGTCTGCCTGCCGTCGGGGCCGACGTCCCACAGCCGCGAGTCGAGCTGCCCGCCGGCGCCGTTCGCGTCGATCTGCGCGCGCACCGTGGGCAGGCCGATCATCGTGAACGCGTCGCTCACCGGCAGCCGGTAGACGGCCGTGCCGTCGGAGTCCGCGTCGGCGAACGTGCGGCACGCGTCACCGCCGCCCGGCCACGGGGTCGATGCCGCTCCCGGTCTGAGGGTCGCCGCCGTCGGAGGTGACCGTCTGGAGCGGCGCGAACGACTGGCGCACCGCGCCGGGCGTCATCCGGGCCCACGTGGAGGACCGGAACGGGCCGCCGGCCTCGGCGGCCTTGGGGCAGGTCTGGGTGAACGCGGTGACGCTGCCCGGTGCGGGCGCACCGCTCCCGGACCTGGCGACGTGCTGGTCGAGGAACGCGCTGCCCTCGTCGTTCAGCACCAGGTCGACGGCGTGCTTGTTGGTCCCGCGCTGGTGGCCGAGGTCGCCGAACTGGAGCGACACGACAGCGCTCGGGTCGCGCTGCGCGCAGCGTCGTTGTAGGGGCGCAGCGCCTCAGGGGCGGGGAACAGGTCGTCGGTCCAGCCGTTCTGGATCAGCAGCGGCGCCGGGCCGGCGCTCGAGAGCGGCAACCCGAACGCGCTGTGGTAGCTGCCGAGCTGGTCGACGATGGCGCGCTGCGCGGGGGTCTCCGGCTCGCCCTTGTTGCTCTCCGCGAACCAGGTCGTCAGGTCGGCCTGCGAGTCGACGCCCGGCGGCGAGTAGAAGCCGCTCTGCTGCCCGGTGGCGAACAGGCCGCTCGTGAAGCTCTGCTTGGGGATGCCGAGCGGGCGGCGCGGGCTCGTCCGGGTCGCGTCGCCGCGAAGTCGAGGAAGCGGCCGTTCGGGTCGAGCGGCCGACACGAGCGACGACCAGGGCCAGCGCGGCCACGCCGCGGCGAGCTTGAGCGCGTGCCGTTCGGGCTGCGCCACGGGCACGAACGACCCGTCGGGCATGCGCGTGCGGTCGTTCAGGTACGCGAGCATCAGCGACTGCCCGCCGCCGTAGGAGATGCCGGTGGCCGCCGAGCGCGTCGGGCTTCGCGATGCCCTGGTCGACCAGCAGGCCGAGCAGGTACTGCGTGTCGCGCGCCTCGTAGCGCTGGTCGGCCAGGTGGATCCAGCCGCGTGCGCACACCCGGGGTCCGTGCGGGAGGAGACGCTGCCGCACGAGTCGCCGAAGCCGCGGGCCGTGTGGGTGACGACCGCGTAGCCGCGCTTCGCGAACCAGACGTTGGAGTAGTGGTCGCTCGCCGCCCGTGGCGTCGGTCGTCTCGAAGTTCTTCTTGTTGCCGCCCCAGCCGTGCAGCATCACGATCGTGGGGAAGGGGCCGTCGCCGGTCGCGGGCAGCGTCACGTCGACGTCGAGCGGCACGCCGTCGAAGGTCGGGACGCGGGTCGCCACGGTGCCGCCGCAGAAGCGCACGTCGGCCTGGGGCACGCAGGCGCGGCCCAGCGGCTGGGGCTCGGCGAACGCCGCCGGGGCGAACGACGTGAGGACGGCTGCGGCCATCGCGGCCGCCACGATCAGGCGCTTCACACGGGATCCCTCCCTCGGGACTCAGGCGGAACGTACCAACGCCGGGACGCCTGCCCCGCGGGTTCCCAGATCACCACTGGCGAAAGGCTTTGCAGGGCAGGTACCGTTCCGAGGACCTTTGGGACTCGTGGAGAAGGAGTGGTGCCGTGGCCCAGGCCCGCACTAAGGGAGGCAGGAGCAAGTCGGCGAGCGCGGGCGCGACGGCCAAGTCGACGACCCAGAAAGCGTCCGCGGGCAAGAAGCCGGCGGCCGCGAAGGCCGCCGCGAAGCGCACGGCGACCAAGCGCACGGCGACCAAGCGGGCGCCGGCCAAGCGCGCGACCAACGGCACGAAGCGGGCGGCCGCCGAGGCGCCGCCGCGGCCGCGGCCACGAACGGCGCACGGCGTCGATCGACGGCACCGGCGCCAACGTCGACAACCTCGAGGCGCTGCTCGCCGCGCTGAGCTCCGCTCGCGACGGCGACTTCTCCGTCCGCCTGCCCGCCCGCCGGCGCGACCTGATGGGCGACATCGCCGCCGCCTACAACGAGCTCGTCGACCGCAACGCGCGCATGACCAAGGAGCTCATCCGCATCGGCCGCGTCATCGGCCGCGAGGGCCGCATGGCCGAGCGCGCGTCGCTCGGCTTCGTCGGCGGCGACTGGGAGACCCAGTCCGACTCGATCAACGGCCTGATCGACGACCTGTCCCGGCCGACCACCGAGGTCGCGCGCGTGCTCGACGCGGTGGCCGAGGGCGACCTCCAGCAGAAGATGGCGCTGACCATCGAGGGCCAGCAGGTCAAGGGCGAGTTCCTGCGCATCGGCACCACGGTGAACACGATGGTCGACCAGCTCTCGTAGCTTCGCCGACGAGGTCACGCGCGTGGCGCGCGAGGTCGGCACCGAGGGCAAGCTCGGCGGCCAGGCCGAGGTGCGCGGCGTGTCCGGCACCTGGCGCGACCTGACCGAGAACGTGAACGGCATGGCGGCGAACCTGACCATCCAGGTGCGCTCGATCGCCGAGGTGACGACCGCGGTCGCCAACGGCGACCTGTCGCAGAAGATCACGGTCGAGGCCAAGGGCGAGGTCGCCGCGCTGGCCGACACGATCAACCGGATGGTCGACCAGCTCTCGTAGCTTCGCGGCCGAGGTCACGCGCGTTGCGCGCGAGGTCGGCACCGACGGCAAGCTCGGCGGCCAGGCCCAGGTCGAGGGCGTCTCCGGCACGTGGCGCGACCTGACCGAGTCGGTGAACGTCATGGCCGCGAACCTGACCGACCAGGTGCGAAACATCGCGCAGGTGACCACGGCGGTCGCGACGCGGCGACCTGACCCAGAAGATCACGGTCGAGGCCAAGGGCGAGGTCGCCGGCGCTCGCGGACACGATCAACGACATGACCGGCACGCTCGCGACGTTCGCCGACCAGGTGACCGACGTGGCGCGCGAGGTGGGCACCGAGGGCAAGCTCGGCGGCCAGGCGCGAGGTCCCGAACGTGGCCGGCACCTGGAAGGACCTGACCGACGCCGTGAACGTGATGGCGGCGAACCTGACCGATCAGGTCCGCAACATCGCGCAGGTCTCCGCGGCGGTCGCGCGCGGCGACCTGTCGCAGAAGATCACGGTCGAGGCGCGCGGCGAGGTCGCCGGCCTGGCCGAGACGATCAACGACATGACCGACACGCTGGCGATCGTTCGCCGACCAGGTGACCGACGTGGCCCGCGAGGTGGGCACCGAGGGCAAGCTGGGCGGCCAGGCCGACGTGCCGAACGTCGCCGGCACCTGGAAGGACCTGACCGACTCGGTGAACACGATGGCGGCGAACCTGACGACCCAGGTGCGCTCGATCGCCGAGGTGACGACCGCGGTCGCGAACGGCGACCTGTCGCAGAAGATCGAGGTCGAGACCAAGGGCGAGGTCGCGACGCTGGCGGAGACCATCAACACGATGGTCGACCAGCTCTCGTCGTTCGCCGACGAGGTCACGCGCGTCGCGCGCGAGGTCGGCACCGACGGCATCCTGGGCGGCCAGGCGCAGGTCGAGGGCGTCAGCGGCACGTGGCGCGACCTGACCGAGTCGGTCAACCAGCTCGCGTCGAACCTGACCGACCAGGTGCGCAACATCGCGCAGGTGACGACGGCGGTCGCCCGCGGCGACCTGACGCAGAAGATCACCGTCGAGGCGCGCGGCGAGGTCGCCGCGCTGGCGGACACGATCAACGAGATGACCGACACGCTCGCGACGCTTCGCCGAGCAGGTGACGGGCGTCGCGCGCGAGGTGGGCACCGAGGGCATCCTGGGCGGCCAGGCCGACGTGCCGAACGTGGCCGGCACCTGGAAGGACCTGACCGAGAACGTCAACCAGCTCGCCGGCAACCTGACCGACCAGGTGCGAAACATCGCGCAGGTCACGACGGCGGTCGCGAACGGCGACCTGTCGCAGAAGATCACCGTCGAGGCGCGCGGCGAGGTCGCGGCGCTGGCGGAGACGATCAACGACATGACCGACACGCTCGCGACGTTCGCCGAGCAGGTGACGGGCGTCGCGCGCGAGGTGGGTACCGAGGGCATCCTGGGCGGCCAGGCCGACGTGCCGAACGTGGCCGGCACGTGGAAGGACCTGACCGACTCGGTCAACCGATGGCGGGCAACCTGACCAGCCAGGTCCGCAACATCGCCGAGGTCACGACCGCGGTCGCGAACGGCGACCTGTCGCAGAAGATCACGGTGGACGTGAAGGGCGAGGTCCTCGAGCTCAAGCAGACGATCAACACGATGGTCGACCAGCTCTCGAGCTTCGCCGACGAGGTCACGCGCGTGGCGCGCGAGGTCGGCACCGAGGGCGTCCTCGGCGGCCAGGCCGAGGTGCAAGGGCGTGTCCGGCACGTGGCGCGACCTGACCGAGAACGTCAACCAGCTGGCCGGCAACCTGACCGACCAGGTGCGAAACATCGCGCAGGTCACGACGGCGGTCGCGAACGGCGACCTGTCGCAGAAGATCACGGTCGAGGCGCGCGGCGAGGTCGCCGCGCTGGCGGACACGATCAACACGATGGTCGAGCAGCTGCGCTCGTTCGCGGCCGAGGTCACGCGCGTCGCGCGCGAGGTGGGTACCGAGGGCAAGCTCGGCGGCCAGGCCGAGGTCGAGGGCGTGTCCGGCACGTGGCGCGGGCTGACCGAGAACGTCAACTACATGGCGTCGAACCTGACCGACCAGGTGCGCAACATCGCCCAGGTGACGACCGCGGTCGCGAACGGCGACCTGTCGAAGAAGATCACGGTCGACGCGCGCGGGGAGATCCTCGAGCTGAAGGAGACCATCAACACGATGGTCGAGCAGCTGCGCTCGTTCGCGGCCGAGGTGACGCGAGTCGCGCGCGAGGTGGGTACCGAGGGCAAGCTCGGCGGCCAGGCCGAGGTCGAGGGCGTGTCCGGCACGTGGCGCGGGCTGACCGAGAACGTCAACTACATGGCGTCGAACCTGACCGACCAGGTGCGCAACATCGCCCAGGTGACGACGGCCGTCGCCACGCGGCGACCTGTCGAAGAAGATCACGGTCGACGCGCGCGGGGAGATCCTCGAGCTGAAGGAGACCATCAACACGATGGTCGACCAGCTGCGCGCGTTCGCCGCGGAGGTCACGCGAGTCGCGCGCGAGGTGGGTACCGAGGGCAAGCTCGGCGGCCAGGCCGAGGTCGAGGGCGTGTCCGGCACCTGGCGCGGCCTGACCGAGAACGTGAACCTGATGGCCGCCAACCTGACCGACCAGGTGCGCACGATCGCCCAGGTCGCGACCGCGGTGGCCAACGGCGACCTGTCCCAGAAGATCACGGTCGACGCCCGCGGCGAGATCCTGGACCTGAAGGAGACCATCAACGTGATGGTCGACCAGCTGTCGTCGTTCGCCGACGAGGTCACGCGCGTGGCGCGCGAGGTCGGCACCGAGGGCATCCTGGGCGGCCAGGCGCAGGTCGAGGGCGTCAGCGGCACGTGGCGCGACCTGACCGAGAACGTGAACCAGCTCGCGTCGAACCTGACGAGCCAGGTGCGCGCGATCGCCGAGGTGTCCACCGCGGTGACCCAGGGCGACCTGACCCGGTCGATCTCCGTCGAGGCCGCCGGCGAGGTCGCCGAGCTGTCCGAGAACATCAACCAGATGATCCGCAACCTCCGTGAGACCACGGAGGCGAACGAGCAGCAGGACTGGCTGAAGACCAACCTCGCGCGGATCTCCTCGCTGATGCAGGGCCAGCGCGACCTGCAGACGGTCACGCGGCTGATCATGAGCGAGCTGACCCCGTCGGTCACCGCGCAGCACGGCGCGTTCTTCCTGGCCGAGGCCACGGAGAACGGCGACTCGGGCTCGGACAGGAGCGGGTCCACCGACGACGCGACCGAGGGCGAGCTGCGCATGGTCGCGAGCTACGGCTACCGGAAGCGCAAGAACGTCAACAACATGTTCAAGTTCGGCGAGGCGCTGGTCGGCCAGGCCGCGCTCGAGCGCAAGCCGATCCTGATCACCCAGGCGCCCGACGACTACATCAAGGTGTCCTCGGGCCTGGGCGAGGCCACCCCGCGGAACATCATCGTCCTGCCGGTCCTGTTCGAGGAGCAGGTGCTCGGCGTGATCGAGCTGGCGTCGCTCGAGGAGTTCAGCGAGGTCCACCTCCAGTTCCTCGACCAGCTCATGGAGACGGTCGGCGTCGTCCTGTCGACGATCATCGCCAACATGCGCACCGAGGAGCTGCTGGGCGAGTCCCAGCGCCTCGCGCACGAGCTGCAGTCGCAGTCCGAGGAGCTCCAGTCCCAGCAGGAGGAGCTCAAGCGTTCGAACGCCGAGCTCGAGGAGCAGGCGAAGTCGCTCAAGGCCTCCGAGGAGCTGCTCCAGACCCAGCAGGAGGAGCTCCAGCAGACCAACGAGGAGCTCCAGGAGAAGGCTGCGCTGCTGGCCCGCCAGAACCGCGACATCGAGGTCAAGAACAAGGAGATCGAGCTGGCCCGGGCGTCGCTCGAGGACAAGGCCGAGCAGCTCGCGATCTCGTCGAAGTACAAGAGCGAGTTCCTGGCGAACATGTCGCACGAGCTGCGCACGCCGCTGAACTCGCTGCTGATCCTGTCCAACCTGCTCGCCCAGAACGACAACGGCAACCTCGACGAGAAGCAGGTCGAGTTCGCGCATACGATCCACACCGCGGGCAGCGACCTGCTCGCGCTGATCAACGACATCCTCGACCTGTCGAAGGTCGAGGCGGGCAAGATGGACGTGCACGCCACGGTCGTCGGGTTCAGCGGCCTGGGCGACTACTTCGAGCGCTCGTTCCTGCCGGTCGCCGAGCAGAAGGGCCTGAAGTTCGAGATCGAGATCTCGGACGGGCTGGCCGAGACGATGACGACCGACGAGCAGCGTCTGCAGCAGATCGTCAAGAACCTGCTGTCGAACGCGTTCAAGTTCACCGACAAGGGCGGCGTCACGCTCCGCATGCACCGGGCGGGCGACGGCCTGAGCTACGGCAGCCGCACGCTCAACGAGGCGGACGACGTCGTCGCCTTCACGGTCACGGACTCGGGCATCGGCATCGCCGAGGACAAGCTGCGGCTGATCTTCGAGTCGTTCCAGCAGGGCGACGGCACCACCAGCCGCAAGTACGGCGGCACCGGCCTGGGCCTGTCGATCTCGCGGGAGATCGCCCGGCTGCTGGGCGGCGAGATCCGCGTCGAGTCGAGCCAGGGCCAGGGCTCCACGTTCACGCTCTACCTGCCCTACAACTACGTGCCGATCGAGGAGCCCGCCTCCGAGGCGGTGCTCGGTGGCCCGCCCGCCCTGCCGGGCAACGGCTCGCCGGGCATCACCGGCTCCGCCCTCGAGCTGGTGGCCCCGGCCGAGTCGGCCAACGGCGACCTGGCGGCGCCGCCCGAGTCGATCACCCCCGAGGCGCCGGCGGCCACCGCCCTGCCCGAGGGCCTGACCGACGACCGCGACGACCTGCACCCCGGCGACCGCCTGCTGCTCGTCATCGCCGAGGACCACGACACCGCCAACCTGGCTCTCGACGTCGCGCACGAGCAGGCCTACAAGGTGCTGCTGGCCGTGCGCGGCGAGCCGGGCCTGGCGCTCGCGCACGAGTACAAGCCCGACGCGATCGTGCTGTCGATGCAGCTGCCGATCACCGACGGCCAGCACGTGCTCGACCATCTGAAGCGCCACCCCGACACCCGCCACATCCCGATCTGGGTCGCCTCCGAGGGCGACGACCGCCAGACCGTGATGCGCGCCGGTGCGATCGGCTACGTGGAGAAGCCCGTCGATCGCAAGGCGCTCAGCAAGGCGCTCAAGGACGCGACCGAGTTCCTCGACCGGCGGGTCAAGAGCCTGCTGCTGGTGGAGGACGACGAGACCGAGCGGGGCGCGATCACCGAGCTGATCGGCGGCGGCGACGACGTCGAGATCGTCGCGGTCGGGTCGACCGAGGAGGCGCTCGCGCAACTCAAGTCGAAGCGCTTCGACTGCATGGTGCTCGACCTGAAGCTGCCCGACGCGACCGGCTTCAGCCTGCTCGAGCGGATCAAGAAGACCAAGAAGTACCGCGACCTGCCGGTGATCATCCACACGGGCGCGGACCTGACCCAGCGCGAGGAGACCCGCCTGCGCAAGTACGCGGAGACGATCATCGTCAAGGACGTGCGCTCGCCCGAGCGGCTGCTCGACGAGACGTCGCTCTTCCTCCACCGCGTGGAGGCGCGCATGCCGGTCGAGAAGCGCAAGATGCTCGAGCAGCTCCACACGAGCGACGCCGTCTTCGAGACCAAGAAGGTGCTGATCGTCGACGACGACGTGCGCAACGTGTTCGCGCTCGCCAGCGTGTTCGAGTCGCGCGGGATGACGGTGGTGTTCGCCGAGAACGGCCGCGACGGGATCGACACGCTGAAGGAGAACGCGGACGTCGACCTCGTCCTGATGGACATCATGATGCCGGAGATGGACGGGTACGAGACGACGGCCGCCATCCGCCAGATGCCGGAGTTCAAGCAGCTCCCGATCGTCGCGCTGACGGCGAAGGCGATGAAGGGCGACCGCGAGAAGTCGATCGCCTCCGGCGCGTCCGACTACATCACCAAGCCGGTCGACGTGGACCAGCTCCTGTCGCTCATGCGCGTTTGGCTTTACCAGTAGGGCGGACGGGAGCAAACTGGTAGCGGGATGGAGTCCGCGATCGTGACCGGGGCCGCGTGGGCCCGGCCAGCAGGCTGACGCCGACCTCGAGCGGGTCGAGATGCAGCTGCTGCTCGAGGGCATCTACCAGCACTACGGCTACGACTTCCGCGGCTACGCGCTGGCCTCGCTGAAGCGGCGGCTGTGGCGGCGCGCGCACGCCGAGGGCCTGGTCACGCTGTCGGCGCTCCAGGACCGCGTGCTGCACGACCCGAGCGCGATGGAGCGGCTGCTCGCACGACCTGTCGATCAACGTCACGTCGATGTTCCGCGACCCGACGCTTCTACTCGGCGTTCCGCGACGCAGGTCGTGCCGCTCCTGCGCACCTATCCGTTCCTGCGGATCTGGAACGCGGGCTGCTCGACGGGAGAGGAGACGTTCTCGCTCGCGATCCTGCTGATGGAGGCGGGCGTCTACGACAAGACGCGCATCTACGCCACCGACATCAACGACCGCGTGCATCGACATGGCGCGCGCCGGGCGCTTCCCGCTCGAGCGGATGCGCGACTACACCGCCAACTACCTGCGCGCCGGCGGCCAGGAGGAGTTCTCGCGCTACTACACCGTGGAGGGCGACGAGGCCAGCTTCAGCCAGGAGCTCTGCAGCCGCGTCGTGTTCGCCAACCACAACCTCGTCTCCGACGGCCCGTTCAACGAGTTCAACGTCATCGTCTGCCGCAACGTCATGATCTACTTCGGCAAGGCGCTGCAGGACCGGGTGCACAACCTGTTCTACGAGTCGCTCGAGACGTTCGGGGTGCTGGCGCTCGGGCACAAGGAGTCGATCCGGTTCACCCCTCACGAGCTGCGCGTTCGAGGAGCTGAGCGCGCAGGAACGCCTGTATAGGAAGATTCGGTGAAGTGACAGGTCACAGTGACAGGCGAAGGGGATACGAGCTGGTCGTGATGGGCGCTTCCTGGGGAGGGCTGTCCGCGCTCGAGCAGGTGCTCGGCGCGCTGCCGCGCGGAGTTCCGCACGCCGATCGCGATCGCCCAGCACCGCAGCGCCGGACGGCGGCGTCGGCCGGCCTCGCGCGGCTGCTCGGGTCGCACAGCGGCGCTGCCGGTCGTCGACGTCGAGGACAAGCAGCCGATCGAGGCCGGGCACGTCTACCTCGCGCCGCCCGACTACCACCTGTACGTCGAGTCCGACGGCTTCTCGCTGTCGGTCGACGACGCGGTCCTGTACTCGCGGCCGTCGATCGACGTGCTGTTCGAGTCGGCGGCCGACGTCTACCGCGACCGGCTCGTCGCGGTGATCCTGACCGGCGCCAACGAGGACGGCGCGCTGCGGGGTCGCGACGGTCAAGCGGCTGCGGCGGCTACACGATCGTGCAGAACCCGGTCGAGGCCGAGCGGGCCGAGATGCCGCGCGCCGCGCTGCGGGCGATCGAGCCCGACACGGTGCTGTCGCTGGCGGCGATACCGGGCGCGCTGACCGAGCTGTGCGGCACGCGCGAGGGAGCGTCGCGATGAGGCGCCGCGAACGTCCTGATCGTCGACGACCAGCCCGAGAACCTGCTGGCGCTGCGGGCCGTGCTCGACCCGCTGACGGTGAACGTGATCGAGGCGGGGTCGGGCGAGCGAGGCGCTCAAGCGGCTGCTGCCGACGACTTCGCGGTGATCCTGCTCGACGTGCAGATGCCGGACATGGACGGCTTCGAGACGGCCGAGCTGATCAAGCGCCGGTCGAAGACCCAGGACATCCCGATCATCTTCCTGACCGCGATCGACAAGGAGCAGCAGAAGGTCTTCCGCGGCTACTCGGTCGGCGCCGTCGACTACATGTTCAAGCCGTTCGACCCGGAGGTCCTGCGCTCGAAGGTCTCGGTGTTCGTCGACCTGTACGAGAAGTCGCAGCGCCTGCAGGAGAGCGAGGAGCGCTTCCGGGCCGCGTTCGCCAACGCGCCGATCGGCATCGGGCTGATCGACACCGACGGCTGCTGGCTCCAGGTGAACAAGGCGCTGTGCGACGATCGTCGGGCAGCGGCGCAGAGCGACCTGGTCGGCGAGGCGTTCGACTCGGTGCTCGTGCCCGAGCGACCGCGACGACGGCGCGGGCCGACCTGGACGCGATGCTCAAGGGCGAGCGCGCGGCCTACCAGGCCGAGCGCCAGTACCTGCACGCGGACGGGCTTCCCGGTCGACGTGCTCGTCTCGGTGTCGCTCGCGCGCGACGCCGACGGGCGAGCCGCTCAACTTCGTCGTGCAGGTGCTCGACATGACCGAGCGCAAGCGCGGCCGAGCGCGAGCGGGCCGAGCGGCTCCAGGAGCAGGCCGCGCGCGCCGAGGCCGAGGCCGTCGCCGAGACGATCCAGCAGCCTGCAGCGGATCACCGACGTCGCGCTGCGCCACCTGTCGCTCGACGACCTGCTGCGCGGGCTGCTGGCGGAGATCTCCGACATCCTCGAGGTCGAGGGCGCGGCGATCGGCCTGCTCGACTCGACCGGCAACACGCTCGTGATCGAGGCGACCTACGGGTACGCCCAGACCGTCGAGCGCGGCTTCCGGGTGGCGCTCGGCGAGGGCTTCACCGGCCGGATCGCCGCGACCGGCAAGCCGGCCGTGATCGCCACCGCGGCCGGCGTCGAGCCGCTCGAGCCGTTCCTGCGCCAGGCCGGCATCGGCGTCGCTGCTGGGCGTGCCGCTGCGCAACGACGGCCGCACGATCGGCGTCCTGCACGTCGGCACCCGGCGCTCGCGCGAGTTCTCCGAACGAGGACACGTCGCTGCTCCAGCTGGCCGCCGACCGCGCCGCGCTGGCGATCGAGCACGCCCGCTCCTACGAGCGCGAGCGCGGCGTCGTCGAGACGCTCCAGCGCTCGCTGATCCCCGAGCAGCTCCCGCGGCTGCCCGGCCTGGAGATGGCCGCGCGCTACCAGCCCGGCGGGCCCCGCGCCGACGTGGGCGGCGACTGGTACGACGCGATCGCCCTCGAGGGCGGCGCAGGTCGGCCTGGCGATGGGCGACGTCGTCGGCCACGGCCTGGAGGCCGCGTCGCTGATGGGCCAGCTCCGCAACGCGCTGCGCGCCTACGCGCTCGAGGAGCACCCGCCGGGGATCGTCGTCGAGAAGCTCGACACGCTCGTGCAGTCGCTCGAGCAGGGACGGATGGCGACGCTGCTGTACCTCGTGGTGGACGCCGACCTGTCGCGGTCCGCTTCGCGTCCGCCGGGCACCTGCCGCCGCTGCTCGTCGGGCCCGACGGCGAGCGCGCGCTTCGTCGAGGAGGGGGCGTCGGTGCCGCTCGGCGTCATGCCCGGCGGCTACGACGAGGCGGTCGTGGAGATCGAGCCCGGGTCGACGCTCGTCCTCTACACCGACGGCCTGGTCGAGGAGCGCGGCGAGCCGATCGACGACGGGCTCGAGCGCCTGCGCCAGGCGGTGATGGGCGGTCCGGAAGACCCCGAGGCGCTGTGCGACCACGTTCTTGCAGAGATGGGGCGCACCGACCGCGCGGCCGACGACGTAGCCATGTTCGTGCTGCGCACCGTTGCGGTCGAGGTCGAGGAGATGACGCTCGAGCTGTCGACCCAGCCGCGCGCGCTGACCGGCCTGCGCCGCACGCTCGGCCGCTGGCTCGAGGCGGCGGGCGCGTCGCTGGAGGAGTCGCAGGACATCCGCATGGCCGCGCACGAGGCGGCCTGCAACTCGATGGAGCACGCCTACGGCTTCGAGGAGGCGACCTTCAAGCTCGACGCGGTCCGCGACGAACGGCGAGGTGTCGATCGTCGTGCGCGACACCGGCGGCTGGCGCGAGCCGCGCAAGTCGGACCGCGGCCGCGGCCTGGAGCTGATGCGCGCGCTGATGGACGAGGTCGAGCTCGAGGCGGGCGACACGGGCACGACCGTGCGCATGCGCCGCAAGATCGGCGTGGACGTCTCGCAGAACGGCAGCGGGGCCGACGCCTGAGCGCCGGCCCCTCGGCCCAGGTCAGCGCTTCAGCGTCACCGCCTGCGTGGTCTTGACCGCGGCACCGCCGTCCGGCCGGAACGACACGGTGAGCGCCAGCTTCACCGAGCGCTTGCGCTTCAGCGACCGCTTCGCGGCCTTCGTGAACCTCACGTAGACCTTGCCGCGGCCATCCGCGTCGGTGCGCCCGCCGCCCGCGGCGACCTTCCTGCCGCCCGCCTTCGCGGTCACGCTGACCTTGCCGGGGCCGCCCGCGGCGACGTTCACAGCCAGGCCCTTCTTCAGGGCGAGCGCCAGCTTGACGCGGGCCGCCTTGACCGACAGGCCCTGCCCGACACCGCTCGTGTCCTGGCCCTGGTCACCGTTCGCGCCGGGAGCGCCAGCCTGCCCCGCGGACGTGGCCACCGTGCGGGCCGGCGGGTCGGCCGGGCCCCAGTCGGGATACGAGCCGCCCGGGATGCGCAGGGCGTTCTCGGTGGGCAGGTTGCTCTGGCAGGCCTGCGTTGACCCGACGTCCGGGATGTTCGCGATCCAGATGCCGTCCCCGACCGCGTAGGCCAGGTGACCGCCGTCGGGCGCGATCGACACGCCGCCGAACCGGCCGCCCACCGGATCGCCGAAGTCGAAGCAGTCGTCCACGACCGGCTTGTTGCCCTGGGCGAACGCGCTGTGGTTCCAGTTGGGGGCGCCGAAGGGCTCGACGTTCGGGCGGTACACGCGCAGCCGGTCGTCGCTCGAGCCGACCACGCCCACGGCCACGCGCTTGTCCCGCGACAGCTCGACGTTCGAGACGTTCGTGCCGCCCTCGGGGTCGTAGAACCAGAAGTCCATCTCGTCGTCGCCCTTGCCGGGGCCGATCTCGTTGAAGACGGCGTCGTCGTTGAGGATCGTGCCCGAGTGGGAGCGGAGCAGCGTGTCGTTGTCGAACCAGGACGGGTAGCCCCAGCCGGTCAGCAGGCCGAACTCGTCGGGCCCGGTCAGCCGGTCGGAGTTGGTGATCCCGACCCCCTGCCGCGCCTGGTACTGGTAGCAGTCGTTGGTGACGTTGCAGGTGCTGGTGTTCCCGCTGTCGTACGAGTCGTTGTACCACTCGAACGCGACCTTGCTGCCGTCCGGCGAGATCTCCGGTTCGAACGGCCCGTGGAACCGGTTCACCGGTCCGCTGACCGGGGCGCCGTCGCTCACGTAGGTGGCGAAGTCGGCGATCACGCGGCCGTCGGCCGACAGGCGGTGCAGCCGCTCGCCGGGCGCGAGCGCGATCAGCGACCCGTCGTCGGCCTGGGACACGTACGAGTAGCCGCCCGTGTCGGTGACCTGGATCTGACGGGAGCCGTCGCCCGCGGCGGACCAGACGTTGCCGTCCTTGATGTAGACGATCGAGTCGGCCTGCGCGGCGACGGGCAGCGCGAGCATCGCGCACACGGCTCCGGCGGCGGCCAGCGTCCTTGCTCTCATGGGGGTGCCTCCTGGGTGACGGTGAACCATGACCGTCACCCTCCCGGCCGTCGCTTGCGGTGAGCTTGCGGCCGGGTTGCGCCGCTACACGTCGTTCAGCGTGCGCTCCAGGTGCGTGAGCTCCATGCCCACGCCGAGCCCGATCACCAGCCCCAGGTAGACGACCGCCACCGCCACGCGGGTGCGCGTCGCCACGCGGTTGTACTCCTGCGCCTCGGGTGTCTTGCGGATCTTCCAGCGGCGCCAGGTCTCCATGCCACCGAGCAGGACGATCAGGATCAGGATCGGGTTCGGATAGAGAACCAGGAGGCCGAGGAAGAGCACGAAGCCGATGGCCCAGATCCACGAGGACAGGGCGGCCATCGCGCGGCCGCCGTCGAGCGGCAGGACCGGAAGCAGGTTGAAGAGGTTGAGGAAGAACCCGACGAAGGTCGCGGCCTGCCAGAAGTCGGAGCCGGTGGCCAGCCAGATCGCCATCGTCACGAGGCAGCCGATCGAGCCCAGCACCGGGCCGGCAAGGCCGACGCGCGCCTCGGCGCCGGCGTCCTTCGGCAGCTCCTTCATCGCGACGAACGCGCCCAGGAACGGGATGAACATCGGCGCGCTCGCCTTGACGCCCTCGCGGCGGAGCTGGATGACGTGGCCGATCTCGTGGACGAACAGCAGGGCGACGAACACGGCGCCGAACTTCCAGCCCCAGATCAGCGCGTAGGCCGCGACCGAGACGAGCATCGAGCCGGAGGTCACGAGGAACTTGCCCTTGGTCAGGAGGAGCAGCGCCGCCCTTGCCGAACTTGGCCAGCAGCAGGAGTCCCGCGATGATCGCGCCGCCGAACCGGCGCACGGGCGACTGAGGCTTGCCGGGCTGGCGGGACGCGGTCTCCTCCGCCGGCTCCACGGGCGGCAGGGCCTCGGGCAGCTGCGGCGGCGGGTAGCCGGGCAGGGTCCCGCGGGGAAGGGGGTGCGGGGGGTACGTCTCGCTCACGTCTGAAGTGTGGCACTGCGGTATAAGCGGTCCATATATGCGCGAGGTACGGCCGGGGATCTGGCACTGGACCACCTTCTACGACTCGATCGGCCAGGACGTCTCGTCCTACTGGATCGAGCCCGCCGGGATCGTGATCGACGGGATGGTGCCCGACGACGTGGGTCTCGGCTGGTGGGACGACCGTGACGTACAGCCCCAGCAGCTCGTGCTCACGATCGGCCTGCACTGGCGCCACAACGAGCAGTTCGCCGAGCGCTTCGGCGCCGCGATCCGGGTGCCGGCCGCCTCGCTCGAGCGCTACCAGGGCACCGACCGGGCGGAGAAGGCCGAGCCCTACTCGCCCGGCGACGAGATCGCGCCCGGCGTGACCGCGGTCGAGATCGGGGGAATCGCCCCCGACGAGACCGCCCTGCACATCGCCCACGGCGACGGCGCGGTGTCGATCGCCGACGGGCTCCTGCGCGCGAAGGGCGGAGCGCCGCTCTCGTACATGCCGGAGTTCCTGCTCGGCGACGACCCGGCGACCGTGAAGAGCGAGCTGCACGACTCGCTGCGCGGGCTGCTCGACCGCGAGTGGGACACGCTGCTGCTGGCCCACGGCGACCCGATCGAGTCGGGGGCCAAGCAGGCGCTGAAGGACTTCCTCGGTTAGACGGCCGCCAGCCCGCGCTCGCGGGCCAGCGCGACGGCGCGCTCGATCAGCTCGTCCTGCTCCTCGCGGAAGAAGCCGGCGGTGCGCATGCTCCAGAGCGCCGTGACCTCGCCGGCGTTCTGGTGGACGAGCAGCGAGTCCGGGTAGCGGTTTCCACCCGGCGGCGTCGGCTGCGCCCCCGGCGCCGCGGGCAGGAGCACCGCGCCGCGGGCGCGCTCGGCCGCCTTGAGCGAGCGCTCGGCGTGGTAGACGAGCCGGCCCGTCACCTGCGTGCCCGGAAGCGTGCCGCGCATGACCGCCACCGCCCGGCCGGGCACCGGCAGCGAGGGGAACGCGCGGTGGTACTCGTCGGGGTCCTCCAGCGTCAGGCCGAGTCGCGCCGCCAGGTCCGCGTAGCCCTTCGACCAGCCGGCCGTCACCTCCATCATGCTGCTGGCCGCCGGGGCGGGCGGCAGCGGGTCGGCGAACGGGCGCGGCCGCGCCACGGTCAGGCAGGCGGCGCGCGCGGCCTGCGCGAGGACGGCGGCGTCGCTCGTCAGCGCGTCGAGCTCTTGCGGGTCGCGCAGGTACCCGTTGCGGCGCACGAGCAGCGTGCCGCGCAGGATCAGCATCTGGAAGAACGGGTCGTCCGCCCGGCGGGCGAAGACGTCTACCGCCGGGCCGGTCAGGAGCCGGCGCACCAGCTCGTCGCTCACGTCGTCCTGGGTGCGCAGCCACCAGCCGCGCA
The DNA here is from genome assembly GCA_963724205.1 of uncultured Actinomycetes bacterium. Taxonomy (GTDB): domain Bacteria; phylum Actinomycetota; class Thermoleophilia; order Solirubrobacterales; family Thermoleophilaceae; genus CAVRTK01. The sequence goes on from CAVRTK010000001.1 coordinate 1,744,162, forward strand.
GCCCCATGTCGTCGAGCGATCGCTTGCCCGCGAAGTCGAACGGCGCGTGGTGCCCGCGCCGGTCGATCCGCGTCAGGTAGAGCGGCAGCGCCGCCTCCGGGACGTTGATCGCCGCGGTCGTCGACGGGATCCACACTGCCAGGGAGTCGAACGCCTGGGCCGGGCTGTCGTCGGTCGGCGGGTTCAGGAAGTCGCCGATGATCGGGATGTCGGTGCGGTTCGGCAGGCTCGGCATCCACCAGCGGCCCGGCGACTTCGACACGACCGTGTAGAGCTTCCCGTCGATCGACGGCGCCCGGCCGATCACCGGCACCTCGAGCGCCTGGTGGAACAGCACCCCGAACTCGCCGCCGGCGATCAGGCCGCGCATGACGCTGAAGCGGTACTCGGGGAAGCCCGGGAGGGCGGCGGTGAAGCCGGCCGGCGAGGACTTGTCCAGGAACTCGAGGCCGCGTGCCTGCGCGTAGGAACGGAGATCGCCGCCGGGGTTGCCGCGCCTCGCGTCCTCGGCGTCCGCGGGAGCCAGCGCTGCGTAGCCGTGGTCCTTCGGTCGCCCCATTCCGGGTGATACTCGACGCGCCAGCCGGCGTTTGTCAAACGCGCCCGATCTGAAGGCGACGTGCGGCCCTGCCGAAGCTAGACTTGAACAGCAGTCACATACCACGGGGACGACAGGCTTCGACGTGGACGAATCCGTGGGAACAGTTGCGAGTCGAGGTGCCGGAGGCCTCGTAAAAAACCGGCAACCAAATAAGTGCGGACGATCACGTCCACGCTCTCGCTGCCTAAATAGCAGCCTAGAGCTGTCGGCCCTCCCTCGGCCCGTGGGGCGGAGCACCGGCATCAGAAGCGGGTTCTGCTCGCGGCGTACGCCTTCGGCGCCGCGGGGACTTCTAGAAGGCTGGCCTCTCGCAACCCCGCCGGCGTTGGCGAGCGAGAGGTGAGATCAGAGCGCCGGATACGCTCGTAGACGCTGTTCCTCACGCGCCCGCGGACGTGGGTTCGATTCCCACCGTCTCCATTCCTCTTCGAGAAGCGGCTCGGTTGAGCAGCTTCTCGGCGTTTCGGGCTACACCTCGCAGACTGCGATGGCAGGTGCGTCGCGACGCGCCTTCTCGGTCGCGGTGCTCAGATCGGCGAGCGCCGTGTAGGTGATGTGCTCGGGGTCGAGGTCCAGGACGGTGGCGTCGTGGGCCTCGAGACGTTCCGTGAGGTCCTTCGATGCGAGCGCACGCCCGCCGGTGGCGCAGGCTTCGATTCGCGCGGTCTCGTTGACCTGGTCGCCGAGCGCGGTGACCTCGGTGCGACCCTTGGTCGTGATCTGGCCGACGTAGAGGTTGGCGCCCCAGTGCAGGCCGAAGCGCAGGACCACCTCCTCGGGTTTGAGCTCGCACCTCGCGGCAACGGCGGGGATCGCCCCTCTCAGCGCACGGGACGCGCCGATGCATGCGCGGGCGGCGGCGGACTCGGAGCCGGAGGTCTCGGCGAGGAAGAACGCCACGACGCCGTCGCCCGCGTGCTGGCCGACGAGCCCTCCGGCATCAATGACGGTCTGGTCCGCTGCGCGCGCCAGACGTCGCACGAGCGCGAAGAAGCCGGCAGTGGGGAGACGGCGGGCGAGCGCGGAGGAGGATTCCAGGTCGGCGAACAGGACCGCTGCCGCACGGCGGCCCGGCCTCGCGACCTGCTCCATGCGCGTGAAGTGCCTCAGATCGCCCATCGAGGTGATCCGCGCGATCGTCGCCATGCCGACCGGGGGCTTATTCATGAGCACGGTTCCGGCCAACTGGCCGGAGCGATCGTGCAGGCGCATCAGCGTGATTGGGAAGTCGACGGGGGCACCTGCGGCCGTATAGATCCCGCGGAAGATGATTGAGCAGGCCGGCGGTGGTTCCACAGGTGAAAGCTCGTCGATGACGTCGCGTAGCCGGGGATCCAGCAACTCGCGTAGTGCGTCATGCCCGCCGGAGGTGTCGGCGAGCATCCACCCTCCGTAGGCCGCGACTGCCTGGCGGAGGATCTCGATCGGGAAATGTCCGCCGCGCCATCTCATCGTTTCGCCGACGCGCTCTGGTCCGAAGAGGTGTGCGCCGACGGGGTACGGGGCGAGCTCGACCCTGCCGCCGTAGATCCGCCGCGATTCGTCGGTCATGTAGACGCCGCGCCATTCCGGGTCGACGATCTCGGCCCAATACCCCGCGTCATTGAGCGCCGCCGCCGTCGCCGCGAGTATCGGGTTTTCGGGCATCGGACACGTGACGTCGCCAACGACGCGCATCGACCGACCCTATATCCCGCTATGGGCTAGCGCCCGCCAGCGGTTTTCCCGCCCTGGGTTGCCCCGCGTGAGGCATTCGGCGAGAGTCCATCAGGTGGATGACTCGCGACGCACCTTCGAAGGGTCGTTCCGTTCCACGGCGACGCCTGAGCAGGCGTGGGCGGTGTGGACGGACCCCAGTACCTGGCCCGGGGGGCCGATCGCGGCTGCCGAACTGCATGGAACCTTCGAGATCGGCGCCAAGATCACCACAAGGGTGAAGGGCTACATGCCCCTGACGTCGACCGTAACCCGGATCGAGTCACCCCGGGTTTGGACTGGGGTCGCCACGACACCGGGGCTGACCATCACGATCGACCACGTCATCGACCCCGCCGATACCGGTGTCCTGCTGACGGAGCGCGCGGCCCTGAGCGGGCCGCTTGCCGGAGTTGTGGCTCGGCTGATGGGTCGGCGCTTCGAGTCGATCTACGCTGCGACGACGGCGCACTGTGCAGAGCTCGCGGAGGGCCGAGCTAACTAATCGGCCGGATCGGACTTGTGTCAGTGCCAGCCCTCGCCCGACCCATTTCGGAGCGCCGCGAGCAATGCCTCGACGCGAACTCGAGGGTTCACTCTGCGTCCCCGTAGCTCCACTCCTTCACCCCGGACAGACAATCCGGGACATGCCTGCAGATCCCGCCCCTTCGGAGGGGGATTTGCTGCGTGCGTCAGGCCGCCGAGCGCACCGTCGGTGCCCGTGAGGTCGTCGCGAGCCACGCCGGTAGGCTCGCCGCCAGCCAGATCAAGCCGGTGGCGAGGATTCCCGCCTCGTCCTCGAACCAAGCCGGCCCCGCGTCGCCGAGCGCCGCCTTCGCGAGCGGGTCGATGATCGCGTCGTAGGTCATGAACGGCACGATCAGGCAGAGCGCGGCGAGCCCTATCACCAGCGGCAGCGGCCGGTCGCCGGCGAGCCGGACGCCGATCCATGTGGCCCCAAACGTCAGGAGCAGGAAGCCGGTGAGGTAGAGCGCGCCTACGAGCGCGCTGTCGTTGCCGTCCGTCGCGGCGAGCACCGCGACCTTCGTCACCCACGCCGCGCCGCCGAGGGCGCACGCCGCGGATGCGGTGTTGATGTAGCGCTGTCTGGTCATGGCGATCATGCTGCTCCGCGCGAGTGCGCCTGTCGTCTGCCGCGCGGGCGATCTTGTGTATGCCGCCCGGCAGACGCGCACGCCCGCCGCGCGGGCTAGCGTCCGCCGCGATGCCTCGTCCAGGCCGAGTCGACATCGCGATCGCGATCGCCCTGTTGGCGATCACGCTCGGCGAGCTGGTCGGCAGCGACTTCGAGACCGCTCCTGGCGCACTCGTGGCCGCAGCGCTGCTCCTGACGCTGCCGCTCGCCTGGCGCCGGGTCGCACCGTTGCCGGCCGTCGCGGCGTCGATGGCGGGCTCGGTCGTGCTGTCGATCCTGACCGTCGACGACCTCGAGCCGCAGACGCCGATCGTCGTCATGCTCGTCGCCGCCTACGGAGCCGGGGCGCACCTCGACCGCCGCGAGGCGCTCGCCGGCCTGGCGCTCGTCGTCGGCGCGATCCTCGTCGACGAGCCGGGCGACGCGATCGTGCTCGCCCCGGTGTGTGCGGGCGCCTGGGCTGCCGGGCGGCTGTGGCAGGCCCGCGCGCGCGACGCCGAGCGGATGGCCGCGCTCGCCGAGGCCCTCGAGAGCGAGCGCGTCGAGGAGGCCCGCATCGCGGCCGCCGAGGAGCGGGCGCGGATCGCACGCGAGCTGCACGACGTCGTCGCGCATGCCATGACGACGGTCGTCATCGAGGCCGGTGCCGAGCGCCTGCACCTCGGACCCGAGCAGCATCGCACGCGTGACGTCCTGGGCGGCATCGAGCGCACCGGGCGCCAGGCGCTCGCCGAGATGCGGCGGCTGCTCGACGTGCTGCGCACCGACGACCAGGACGCCGCGCTCGCGCCGCAGCCGAGCCTCGCGCACATCGGTGACCTCGTCGAGCACCTTTCCCGCTCGGGCCTTCGGATCGACGTGCAGATCGAGGGGGAGCCAGTCGAGCTCTCCGCCGGCCTCGACGTGAGCGCGTACCGCATCGTCCAGGAGGCGCTGACGAACGTGCTCAAGCACGCCGACGCCACGAGGGCGTCGGTCCTCATCGCATACAGCGACGCGACGCTGGCGATCGAGGTCGCCGACGACGGGCGCGGCACCCGCCCCGACGGCGACCCCGGCCACGGCCTCGGCGGCCTGCGCGAGCGCGTCGCGCTGTTCGGCGGCGAGCTCGAGGCCGGCGACCGCCCGGACGGAGGCTTCGCCGTGAAGGCGCGGTTGCCGGTGTGACGGTCTCGGTCCTCATCGCCGACGACCAGGCCGTCGTGCGCGCCGGGCTTCGGCGCATCCTCGAGGTCGACCCTGAGCTGCAGGTCGTGGGCGAGGTCGAGGACGGGCTGTCCGCGGTCGAGGCGGCGGCGCGGCTGCGCCCGGACCTGATCCTCATGGACATCCGCATGCCGCGACTCGACGGGCTGGAGGCAACGCGGAGGATCGTGGGCGAGGACGACGCGCCGCGCGTCCTGATCCTGACGACGTTCGGCCTCGACGAATACGTCTACGAGGCGCTGCGCGCGGGCGCCAGTGGCTTCCTGCTCAAGGACGCGCCCGCGGAGGACCTGATCGATGCCGTGCGCGTCGTTGCGCGCGGAAACGCGCTGCTCGACCCCGCCGTCACCCGGTCGGTGATCGCCCGCTTTGCGGCCCTGCCGAAGCTCAGTGACGAGCTCGGGAAGAGCCTCGACGAGCTCACCCCGCGCGAGCGCGAGGTCCTCGAGCTGCTGGCCCGCGGGCGCTCCAACGCCGAGATCGCGACCGAGCTCGTCGTCGGCGAGGGCACGGCCAAGACCCACGTCGCCCGCGTGCTCATGAAGCTCGGACTCCGCGACCGCGTGCAGGCGGTGATCTTCGCCTACGAGGCCGGGATCGTCGCGCCGGGCGAGAACCGGTAGACGCCTCTAGGATCGCGCTCGTGTTCGGTCGAAAGTGGGACCGCATCGAGGGGCGCGTGATCGAGTCCGAGGTCGCCCACAGCTCCAGGAGCGAGCGGGGCCATCGCACGACCCAATGGCAGTACGTGGTCGAGTACTCGGTCGACGGCGAGCCGCGACGGGCGAAGGTCAAACAGGCCGCCTACTTGATCGGTGGGGCCATGAAGATGATCAACCCCCCGAAGGGCGCCAGGGTCCCGCTGCTGCTCAACCGCAGATCGGGAAAGGTGCGCTTCGACGCGGACGACCCGCGGATCAACGAGAAGGCGATCTTCGAGCGCGAGTCGGCCGAGCGAAAGCGAAAGTTCGACGATGCCCTGAACGGCTGACGCACAGCGGGTTCTGGTGGTCCGTTGACCCAGTACGCGATATTGGGTTTACTCCGCATCAGACGAAAGTGGCCACGGAGACTCGCCCGAAGCGGAAGTACCGGATGGTCGCGCGCGCGCAGGCGGCCGCGGCGACGCGGGAGCGGGTGCTCGCGGCGGCCTGGCGGCACTTCTCGGGGCAGCGGTACGAGGACGTTCGGCTCGCCGACGTCGCCGCCGACGCCGGCGTGAGCGTCCAGACGCTGCACGCTCACTTCGGGACGAAGGATGGACTCTTCCTGGCCGCGTGGATCGAGACGATCGGCCCCGAAGGGGCGCGCCGCGACATGGCTCCGGCCGGCGACGTGCGTACGGCGGTGCGCCTGCTGTACGACAGCTACGAGCTGCGCGGGGACGCGGCGCTTTACCTGCTCGCTGAGGAGGATCGGATCCCGGCTGTGCGCGAGATGACGGACGCGGGCCGGGCCTGGCACCGCGCCTGGGTGGAGCGCACCTTCGCGCCGCTGCTCGATGGCGTGTCCGGCGCCGATCGGGAGCGGCGGCTGGTGGCCATGGTCGTCGCGACGGATCTCCTGGTCTGGAAGCTGCTTCGCCGTGAAATGGAGCTCGACCGCGAGACGGCCGAGCAGATCGTGGCCGAGATGGTCACCGCACCGAAGGGAGCGCCGTGATGGCGCGAATCCTCGCTTACACCTCTCCCGCGCCCGGGCAGCTCTTCCCGGTCGTGGACACGCTTCTCGAGCTGTTGCGCCGCGGCCACGAGGTCCATGTGACGACGCGGGCGGCCGACGTCGAACGGCTCGGCTCGCTCGGTCTGCACAGCGCGGCCGTCGACCCACGCATCGAGGCCAACGAGCTCGAGGACTGGAAGGCGCGAACGCAGGTCGGCGCCCTTAGGGAAATCATGCGGTGGTACGAAGCGAGCAACCCGTTCGAGATCGCCGACATGCAGCGGGCGATCGAGACGGTTTGCCCCGATGCGCTGATCGTGGACTTGCAAAGCGAGGGCGCCGGCTACGTCGCCGAGGCGTCCGGGCTGCCGTGGGCGACGTACTGCCCGTACCCGCCCGCGTTCCGCTCGGTCGACGCGCCGCCGCACGGAATGGGATGGCGGCCCGCGCGCGGCCCGCTAGGGCGTGCGCGCGACCGCATCTGGCACAAGCTCGGTGAGCGCCTCCTGGCCCCCCACGTCGCGACCCGCAACAAGGCCCGGGCCGGACTCGGCCTCCCGCCCCTGCCTCACCTCGAAGACCAGTGGCGGAAGGCCGGCCGCTTCCTCGCGTTCACCGCCGAGCCGTACGAGTATCCGCGGAGCGACTGGCCGCCGTCGGTGCGACTCGTGGGTCCCGGTACATGGGCGCCCCCGTCCGAGCCGCCGGGGTGGCTCGCTGAGGAGACACGTCCGATCGTCCTCGTGACCGCATCGACCGCGTACCAGGCGGACGAGCGCCTCATCGCCACGGCCCTCGATGCGCTCGGCGGGGACGACGTTGCGCTGGTGGCGACCACTGCGGCGACCGACCCCGCGTCGTTCACGCCACCATTGAACGCCCGGGTCGAGCGCTTCATCGCGCACGGCCCGATCGTCGCCCGCGCCGCATGCGTCGTCTCGCACGGTGGACAGGGGACGACGCAGAGGGCGCTCGCGGCCGGCGTGCCGCTGTGCGTCGTGCCGTTCTGCCGGGACCAGTTCGACGTCGCCCGTCGCGTCGAGGTTGCGGGTGCCGGTGTCAGGCTGCATCACAAGCGGCTCACGCCACGACGCCTACGCGCGGCGGTGCACGAGGCGATCGGTAAGCGGGCGGGCGCCGAACGCGTCGCCCGGGCGTTTGCCCTTGCCGGCGGCGCGCCCTCCGCGGCGGACGCGGTCGAGGAGCTGCTACCGGCGGCTACCGGGCAAATGACTGCAGGTGCTCGCGGAGCTGAGGGTCAGGGCCCGTAACGCCGCTCGAGCTCCGCGACGACCGCCTCAGGAGTCGGCATCGCGCTGATCTCGGCCCGCACGCGCTCAGCGGCAGCCCGGAACGTGCCGTCGCCGATCACGCGCTCGAGCGCCGCGCGCACGCGCTCCACCGAGGCCTCGGCACGCGGGACCGCGATCGCGACGCCGGCCTGCTCGGCGGCCTCCGCGTTCAGGAACTGATCGGCGGCCTGCGGCAGCAGCACCTGCGGCACGCCCGCTGCAAGCGCGGCGAGGAACGTGCCCGACCCCGCGTGCGAGACAACGGCCGCGCAGGCGGGCAGCAACTCCGCCTGGGGGATGAACTGCTCGACGGTCACGTGCGACGGCTGCGGGCCCAGGGCCGCGGTGTCGTTGCCCGGTCCGAGTGTCACGACGACGCGGATGCCGGGTGCGCGGGCCGCCTCGACGGCCACCTTGAACAGCGCGAGGTCGTCGTTGAAGACGGTCCCGAGCGTGACGTAGACGAGCGGCTCGGCGGCAGCGTCGGTCGCGATCGGATCGGCCGGGCGCACGAGCTGGACGGCGCCGAGGTGCGCGGTGTCGCCGGCCTGCAGGCTGGGCGGGTAGATGTCCACGTAGAGGTGGTCATAGGTGCCCCCGTAGGGGCGCGGCTCCAGGCCGTGCGCTCGCCAGAGGTCGGCCATCGACTCGCGGGCACGGGCCACGCGCGCGGCCGGCAGCAGCCGTCCGAAGGCGTGGGTCAGATTGGGAATGTCGTGGCGCGCCGCCGCAATCGGACCCGCGAGCTCGGCCTGCTCGCATACGAGCACGTCCGGCCGCCAGTCCTCGACTATCGGCATCAGGTCGGCGAGCATCGGCTCTGCGCGCAGCGGCCCGAAGACAAGCGCGAAGAGCAGATTCGGACGCTCGGCGGGTGGCAGTGCGGCGATCTCCGGCGGCGGGTTCCGCAACGGTGAAGGGACGACCTCGAAGATCCCGGCGGGAACCGCATCGAAGCCTCTGTCGCGCAGCGTTGCACACGCCTGCTCGGCGCCCGCCCAGCGGACCTCGTGGCCGGCGCCGGCCAGCGCTCGCGCGAGCGGGTACATCGGCTGGAAGTGGCCGCGGCCCGACGTCGTCGTGAAGAGCACCCGCATGCCCGGCAGCGCAGCCTAATGCGGTGGCCACCGACCCGGCCGGTTGGCGCCGCGGTGCTTGCCCCGCCGCGTGACCGGTGAGAGCATCGAACCATGACGTGTGCTCGCGCCCGGCGGCGGACACGGACCGCCGGCCTCCTGGCCGCGCTGGTTGTGGCGGCGCTCGCCGGCGCGCAGCCGTCCGCGGCGGCGGTCACCGAGTTCGGGCTGCCCACGTCGGCGTCTGAGCCGGCCGGGATCACGACCGGTCCCGACGGCAACCTGTGGGCGGTCGAGCGCAACGCCGACAAGATCGCGCGCATCACCCCGGCGGGCGCGGTCACCGAGTTCACGCTCGTGGCGGGCCGCGGCCCGCACGACATCGTCTCCGCGGGTGGTCTCATCTTCTTCACAGAGCGCGCGGGTGACCGGATTGGACGGCTCGACCCGGCGGCGGCGGACATTCAGGCGTCGATCTCCGAGTTTCTCGTCGCCGGTGCCGGCAGCCAGCCCTCCGCGATCGCGGCCGGGCCCGACGGCAACGTGTGGTTCACCGAGGCGGGCGCCGGCGCCGACCAGATCGGCCGGATGACCCCGGCCGGCATCGTGACCGAGTTCGCCGTGCCGGGAGCGGGCAGCCGGCCCACCGGCATCGCGTCCGGACCTGACGGTGCGCTCTGGTTCACCGAGGCGGGTTCCCAGCAGCTCGGGAGGATCACGACCGCGGGTGCGATCACCAACGAGTTCGAAGTCCCCGCGCTGGGCACGCCGGCCAGCGAACTCGGGCCTGTCACGGCGGGCCCCGACGGGGCGCTGTGGTTCGTCGACTCCGGCATCGACCACGTCCGGCGGGCGACGACGGCCGGGGCACTCTCGACGTTCCCCGCCCCGGGCGGCAGCGGGCTCACCGACATCGCATCCGGGCCGGACGGGGCGCTGTGGCTGACCGAGGGGCGCGCGGGGAAGGTCGCTCGAATGACGACGTCAGGCGCGGTGTCGGAGTTCACGCTGCCGACCACTGGCGCCGGGCCCGCGGGAATAGCCACGGGTCCCGACGGCGCGCTGTGGTTCACCGAGGCGCTCGCCTCGCGCGTCGGTCGCATCACCACCGACACGACGCCGGACGCCCTGCCCACCGGGCCGAGCGGCGCGACCGGTGCGACCGGTGCGACCGGCGCTCCGGGGGCGCCCGGTACGCCCGGCCCGGCCGGCGAGACGCGGGTCGTTCTCGTCGCGTTCCAGGTCACGCCGGCGCGCCCGCGCGCGGGCCGCAGGCTCAAGGTCCGGTTCGCGATCACGGGAGCGGCAGCGGTCAACCTGCAGGTCAAGCGCGGGCGGTCGCGGGCCCGGACGGTCGCCCGGCGCAACGTGCGCCGCGCGGGCGTCGGGACGCTGGCCTGGAACGGCAAGATCGGGCGCAAGGCCGCGCCGCGCGGCCTGTACACCCTGACGGTTCGGGCCACCGCCAACGGCCGCACCGTCAGCAGCCGGCTGAAAGCGCGCCTGCGCTGAACGCCCGCCTGCGCGGCTGACGCCGTCCCGCTAGCCGCAGTTGCGGAGGTAGTCCTCCCCGGGATGGGCCGGCGGAAGCTCGGGGCAGTCGTAGTTGGGATCGCGCCCGGGGGGCGTCTCCTGCGGAGTCGTCGTCTCCGTGGTCGGCTCCGGTTCCTCCTGCGGCGGATGGCAGCGCTCGTACTCCTCCTGCGAGCGCGGGGTGTCGCAGTTCAGCCCCTGCTCGGGTTCCGGGGTGGGTGCCTGCGCCGGCGCAGCCTCGGGCTCGGGCGGCGCTCGGTAGATCGTGACGACCTTGACCACGGGCGGGTCCGGGTAGGCCTCGTAGCAGTCGTCCAGGGGGCCGCTGCTCGAAGCCTCGATGAAGACCTCGTCGTACTCCCCGTTGGCGTAGTAGTCCTTCGTGTAGCTCTCACGCCGGTAGTTGACCTGCCGCGAGTAGAGCTTGCACTGGCGCGGCGGCTTGTAGTTGGGCGGGCAGCCGTTGCAGGTGGCCGTGCGCACCGGCGCGGGCTCCTTAAGAGGGTTGCCGCAGCGGCAGCGCGCCACCGGGCGGCCGTAGTCGTCGACCAGCACCGCGGTGCCCGCCTGGAGGATCGCCTGGAACGGCACGGCGCGGCCGCCGGCAAACGAGTGGTTGGTCACCGCCGTGTCGCGGGTGAGCGTGACCGGGTGGAGCTTGGCGATGTACTTCGACACCGCCTTGTACGTCGGCTTGACCCCGACCACGCGAGCCCACTCGCGCAGCCGGTCGGGCTGCTCCTTGAGCGAGCGGATCAGCAGGTCGCGGTCGCAGACCTTGTCGGATCCGGTGCCGCCGTACGGCCCGCTGGCCGGTAGGTCGACCTCCTTCGGGCCCTCGATGTCGGTCGGGTCGGTGAACGGCTTGGGGCCCGGGTCGTCGGGCTCCTGGAAGCTGATCGTCTGAGTGTTGGCCGCCGGCTTGGCCTCACCGCCGCCGTCGCCATCGCCCCCGTCGCCCGAGCCGCAGCCGGTCGCGCCCACCATCGCCGTGAGCACGACGAGCAGCACCCCACGCACCGGCCGTCCTGGCCTGGCACGTCCGGAGCGGAAGCCCTGGGGCCACCACGCGAGCCCGTCCATGGCGCAACGCTAACCGGCGCCGATGGCGCGGTCCAGTCGTGGCCCGCGCTTGGCGGCTGGAGCCACTCCACGCGGCGATGCCGTGTTAGAAGCTGTCCCGGACATGGATCTGGGCATCCACCTGCCGCTCATGGAGTTCGGCGACGAGGGCCAGTCGCCGGCCCGGCTGCGGGCAGCCGTCGACGCGGCCCGCGACTGCGGCTTCGCCGCGGTGTCCGCCAACGACCACTTCCTGTTCGCGAAGCCGTGGCTCGACGGCCTCTCGGCGCTCGCGGCCGTCGCCGAGCGGACCGGGGAGATGGACGTGGCGACCACGATCGCGCTGTCGGTCCTGCGCGGCCCGGTCCCGCTGGCCAAGGCGCTCGCGGCCGTGGACATCCTGACCGGGGGCCGGCTGCTGGCCGGCGTCGGGCCGGGGTCGTCGCAGAAGGACTACGACGCGCTGGGCATCCCGTTCGATGAGCGCTGGCCGCGCTTCGACGAGTCGGTGGCCGTGCTGCGCGGGCTGGTCGGCGGCGGGCCTCTGCCGGCGACGACCCGCTGGTACCCGCTGCCCGACGGCGAGCTCAGCCCGGCGCCGAGCCGGCCGGGCGGCATCCCCGTGTGGATCGGGAGCTGGGGATCGAAGGCCGGGCTGCGCCGCGTGGCGCGGCTCGCGGACGGCTGGCTCGCGTCCGCCTACAACACGACGCCGGAGCGGTTCGCCGCGGCCCGCGAGCTCCTGGCCCGCGAGCTGGCCGCGCAGGACAGGGCCGTGGACGGCTTCCCGAGCGCGCTCTCCACGATGTGGACCTGGGTCACCGACGACCAGGCCGATGCCGACCGGACGCTGACGGGCGTCCTGGCCCCGCTGCTGCGGCGCGATCCCGAGGATCTGCGCGGGCAGGTGTGCGTGGGCTCGCCGGATCACTGCGCCGAGCTGCTGTCGCGCTACGCGGAGGCGGGGTGCGGCCGCGTGTACCTGTGGCCGCTGGGCGACGAGGCCCGGCAGATCGAGCGGCTGGCGGGCCAGGTCGCGCCGCGTATCAGCGCGTCGTCGTGACGCAGCGCCGCCCGGGGCGGCGCCGCGTGCACGCGCTTTGTCCCTGTGTACAAACACCCCGCGCCGATCTTCATACGGGTGGCGCTTGAGCCGTCCCGGCCGCTTGCGGAGGATCGCCGTCGAATGGGACTCGGCGACGAGAGGAAGAGGAACGCTCAGTGAAGCTCGTGATCGGCATCGTGCGGCCCGAGAAGGCCAACGACGTCCTGGAGGCGCTCTACCGCTGCGAGGTGCGCGGTGTGTCGCTCTCCAAGGTGCAGGGCCACGGGGGTGAGCTCGACCGGGTCGAGACGTACCGCGGCACCCAGGTGCAGATGGGCCTGGAGGACAAGGTCAGGTTCGAGATCGCGGTGTCCGACGAGTTCGTCGACCGGACGATCGATGCGCTCTGCGACGGCGGTCGGACGGGCGAGGTCGGCGACGGCAAGATCTTCGTGCTCCCGCTGGAGCGGGCGGTTCGCATCCGCACCGGCGAGACCGACCATGGCGCAGTGACGCCGGTGACGGCATGACCGGCGTGGACACAGGCGATACCGCCTGGATGCTCGCCGCGACCGCGCTGGTGATCCTGATGACGCCGGCGCTGGGCCTGTTCTACGCGGGCCTCGTCCGCGAGAAGAACACGCTGAACACATTCATGATGTGCATCGCCGCGCTGGCCGTGGCGACGGTCACCTGGGCAGCGATCGGCTATTCGTTCGCCTTCTCCGAGGGCAACGGGATCATCGGCGGGTTCGACTACGCGTTCCTGAAGGACGTCACCTTCGAGCCGCGCGACGGCACGACGATCCCGCACCTGGTGTTCTTCGTCTTCCAGGCCAGCTTCTGCATCATCACCACCGCGCTCGTGTCCGGCGCGATCGTGGAGCGGATGCGGTTCGGGCCGTTCCTGGCCTTCGCCGCCCTGTGGTCGATCCTGGTCTATGCCGTGCTGGCCCACTGGTCGTTCGGCGGCGGCTGGCTGATCGAGGGCGGCACGCTCGACTTCGCGGGCGGCGTGCCCGTCGAGATGGGCTCCGGCTTCTCGGCGCTCGCGGCGGCGCTCGTGGTCGGCACGCGCAAGGACTACGGGCGCCAGGCGCTGCTGCCGCACAACGCGGTGTACGTGGTGCTCGGCGCGGGCCTGCTGTGGTTCGGCTGGTTCGGCTTCAACGGAGGCTCCGGGTTCGGCACCGGTCAGGGCAGCGTGCTGGCTTTCACGAACACCCTGCTCGCGCCGGCGTCGACCCTCGTGGTGTGGGCCATCTGTGACGCCATCCGGGGCCGCAAGGTCACTGCGATCGGGGCGGCGACCGCGATCATCGTCGGCTGCGTGCTGATCACCCCGGCGGGCGGCTTCGTCAGCCCGGGTTGGGCGATGCTGCTCGGCGGCCTGGGGGCGCTCCCCAGCTACGCGATCGTGATGCTGCGGCCCCGCACGCGCGTGGACGAGACGCTCGACGTCCTGGCTGCGCACGGCATGGCCGGCCTGGTGGGCATCCTGTTCATCGGATTCTTCGCTCAGACGTCGTGGAACGGCGTGTCCGACGGGCTCCTGTATGGCAACGCCGATCAGCTTCTGTGGCAGACGCTGGCCGCGGTGGCGACGCCGCTCTACGCGTTCGGCATGACGTTCGCGCTCCTGAAGCTGATGGGCCTGGTGGCCCCGCTGCGCGTCAGCGAGCGTGAGGAGGCCATCGGCATGGACGTGGGGCAGCACGGCGAGGAGGCGTACGCGTCGGGCGAGGGCGCGATCCTCATCCGGCCCGAGGAGGGGGAGAAGGTGGCCGGCGTCGACGGCGTGCCGGTGGCCAACCCGGCCTGAGAGCGGTCAGCCCGGGGGCGCCGGCTGCCGCAGCTCGGCCAGCCGGCGCTCCAGGAACCGCTGCTCGGCCTCGCTCGGAGCGAGGCCGAGCGCCCGCTCGTAGGCGGCGCGCGCCTCGCCGGTGCGGCCCAGCCGCCGCAGCAGGTCCCCGCGAGTCGAGTGCAGGTAGCGGTAGTCGTTGAGGCCCTCGATCGCGTCGACGACCGCCAGGCCCGCCTCGGGGCCGTCCGCGGCAGCCACCGCGACCGCGCGGTTCAGCTCCACCACGGGCGACCCGGTCATGCGCGACAGCTCGCCGTGGAGCGACGCGATCTGCCGCCAGTCGCGCGGGTCGTCCGCGTGCAGGGACGCGATCGCCGCCTGGATCACGTAGGGCCCCCGGCCCCGCAGGGCGATCGCCCGGTCGAGCAGTGCCCGGCCGTCGGCGATCTGGCCCGCGTCCCACAGCGTCCGGTCCTGGTCCTCGCGCAGCACGAGCTCGCCGTCCCTGAAGCGGGCGCCACGGCGCGCGTCGTGCAGCAGCATCAGCGCCAGCAGCGCCTGCACCTCGGGCTCGTCGGGCATCAGCTCGGTCAGGGCGCCGCCCAGGCGGATCGCCTCGGCGACCAGGTCGCCGCGGCCGCCGTAGCCCTCGTTGAAGATCAGGTAGACGACAGCGAGGACTGCGCCCAGCCGGTCGGGCAGCAGGTGGTCGGGCGGCACGCGGAACGGGATGCCGGCGTCGCGGATCTTGCGCTTCGCGCGCACGAGCCGCTGGGCCATCGTCGCCTCCGGCACCAGGAACGCCCGCGCGATCTCCGGCGTGGACAGGCCGCCGAGCGTGCGCAGCGTCAGCGCCACCTGCGCGTCGGTCGCGAGCGCCGGGTGGCAGCAGGTGAAGATCAGCTCGAGCCGCTCGTCGGCGAAGTCGGTGGCGTCGTCGGGGAACAGGTCGTCCTCGGTGGTCTCGGGCGGCGGGTCGAGGAGCTTGGCCTTGGCCCGGAGCGTGCGCTCCCGGCGGATCCGGTCGATCGCCCGGTTGCGGGCGGTCGTCACCAGCCAGGCGCGCGGGTTCGACGGCACCCCGTCGCGGGGCCAGCGCGCCGCCGCCGTCGCGAACGCCTCCTGCGCGGCCTCCTCGGCCAGGTCGAAGTCGCCGAGGAGGCCGATCAGGGTGGCGAGGACGCGGCCCCACTCCTCGCGGAAGACCTCGTCGATCAGTGCTCCACCACCGGGCGCACCTCGATGCCCCCGCCGCGGCGCGCGGCCGGGATCCGCGCCGCCACCTCGAGCGCCGCGTCCAGGTCGTCGGCATCGATCAGGTAGTAGCCGCCGAGCTCCTCCTTGGTCTCCAGGAACGGCCCGTCCGTGGTCAGCGTGCGGCCATCCTGCACGCGGACGGTGGTGGCCGTCGTCGCCGGCTGGAGCTGATTGCCTCCGACCGTGCGGGAGTCGGCCCCGATGTCCATGTACTCCTGGTGGATCGCGTTCTGCTCGTCCTCGGACAGCTTGTCCCAGCCGTTGTCGTTCGCGTAGATCAGCAGCATGTACTTCACGGCTTGCTCCTTCGTGAGGGTTGCATTTCCCGGGTTGGACGAACGGAACGGGCTTAGATCGACACGGTTACGTGAATACTCCGTGCGGGCGTGCCGATCGGCGCGACCACTTGCCCTGGGTGGGAGAGTTCTCCGCCGTGGGGGACCTGGGATGAAGACGAGCGAGATCATCAGCCTGGTAACGGTCCCGTTCTTCATGGGAGCGATCGGCTACGTCACGAACTGGACCGGCGTCTGGATGCTGTTCGAGCCCGTCCAGTTCAAGGGCGTGCGGATCCCGGGCCTGCGCAAGGTCGCGGAGCTGTTCCCGCGCAAGGTGCAGGACGTGCCGGGCATCATGAACGGGGGCCTGGGCTGGCAGGGGATCATCCCCTCGCGCGCGGCGAAGATGGGCTCGATCGCGGTCGACAAGGGCATCGCCAAGGTCGGCGGGGCCTCCGACTTCTACGAGAAGCTCGAGCCGGACAAGATGGCCAGGCACATCGTCGAGTCCTCGCGCGGGGACATACGCGAGCTGGTCGACACCGCCGTGCAGCGTGAGCACCCGCAGCTCTGGCGTCAGCTGACCCCCGACCTGCGCGAGGCGGTGCACGAACGGGTCGAGCGCCAGTTCCCCGACATCGTGCACACGGTCACCGACGAGATCGGCCGCAACATCGACCAGCTCCTCGACGTGAAGCTCATGGTCATCCGCAAGATCGAGGAGCGTCCCGAGCTCAGCAACAAGATCTTCCGCTCGGTCGGCGCGAAGGAGTTCCGCTTCATCATCAACTTCGGCTTCTTCTTCGGGTTCGCCTGCGGCTTCCCGTCGGCGGGAATCTTCTACCTGCTCCACTCGCCGTTCACGTTGATCGTCCTGGGCATGATCGTGGGCTGGATCACCAACTGGATCGCGATCCTCATGATCTTCGAGCCGGTCGACGAGAAGCGCATCCTCGGGATCAAGTGGCAAGGGCTGTTCATCCGCCGGCAGGACGAGGTGGCCGACATCTACTCCGGGGTGATCGCCGAGGACATCATCACGATCGAGAACATCGGCGAGGAGCTGCTGCACGGCGCGAGCGCCGATCGGACCCGCTCGATGGTGCGGACGGCGCTGCGGCCCGCGATCGACGACGCGGTCGGCGGGGTGCGGCCGCTGGTCCGCATGGCGGTGGGGCCCCAGGAGTACGACGCAATCCGCGAGACCGTCGCGCTCGAGGGCGTGGAATACACGATGACGCCGCTCACCGACGCCGACTTCAACAAGGAGCAGAGCAAGCGCATCAGGAAGCTGATCGCGGAGCGCATGCGCGAGATGTCGCCTCAGGACTTCTCCGAGATGCTCCGCTCGGTCGTGCGCCAGGACGAGTGGCTCCTGATCGCGCACGGCGCTGTCCTCGGCATCGTCGGCGGCGGCCTGCACGCGCTGTTGTTCCCCTAGACCATGCGAGCCGAGGAAAGAGAACGGCAGCGCCTGAACGCGGGCGAGAACGGCAACGACGGGGACGTCGACCTGGTGCGCGCCGCGCCCGTCCTGGCGCGGCTGGCCTTCGCCGCCTGGCTGCGCGCGACCGGGTGGACGGTCCAGGCCTCGCTCGCCGCTTCCTCGCGCGTCCTGCGGGGCGCCGCCAACGGGGAGTCCCCGGCCAAGATCATCCGCGACGTGGAGGGTGAGCTGCGCGACTACGTGCGCCAGCTCCTGGGAGTCGAGTCCGAGGGCGACGACTCCGCGGACCGCGCCGAGCCGGTGGACGCGGAAGTCGTCGACGACGACCACCTGACCGTCGAGGACCTGCGCGAGCGGGGCCGCGACCTGCTGCGCCGCTCCGCCGACGTGTACGACTCCGACGAGGCCCATCCCGCCTACGCCCGGATCCTGCACGAGCTGGCGCCCGACGAGGCGCGCATCCTGCGGCTGCTGGCCCGCGAGGGGCCGCAGCCGGCGGTCGACGTGCGCACCGCGGGGCCGCTCGCGATCGCGCGCTCGGAGCTGGTGGCGCCGGGCCTGAACATGATCGGGCCCGCCGCCGGCGCCAAGCACCCCGACCGGATCAAGCCGTACCTGGACAACCTCTACCGGCTGGGGCTGGTCTGGTTCTCGCGCGAGCCGCTGAGCGACCCGCTCGAGTACCAGGTGCTCGAGGCTCAGCCTGACGTGACCGAGGCGATGGAGGAGGCGGGCCGCGGCAAGACCGTGCGCCGATCGATCCACCTCACGGAGTTCGGCCAGGACTTCTGCGAGCTGGTCCTGCCCGAGGACACCGCGGAGCTACGGGCGATCCAGCGCGGCGACCGCGACCCGAAGAACTAGCGGCGCACCGCCGCCGACTCGGCGACGACGCGCCCGAACGCACCGAACAGGCGCCGCGCCCGCTCTGCCTGCCCGGGCAGGTGCTCGGCGTCCGCGGCCCGCGCCTGGGACTCGGTCACCCCGGCCGCGGCCAGCCATGCGCCGTAGCGCTCGTACCAGCCTTCGAGCGCGCGCCCGTCGACCTCCGGGTGGAACTGGACGCCCCACGCCGAGTCACCCGCGCGGAACGCGGTGACGCCGGTGCCGTGACGGGTCAGCAGCTCGGTGGCGCCGGGCGGAAGGTCGAAGCAGTCCTCGTTCCAGTGCAGCCCGCGGGCGGGCGATCCGAGCGCCTCGGCCAGCGGGTCGCCGGCCGCGGCGGGCGTGGCCTCGAGCTCGACCCAGGCGATCGTCCTGCGCGGCGCACGCACCACGTGCGCGCCCAGGGCGTGGGCCAGGAGCTGGCCGCCGAGGCAGATGCCGAGCACGGGGACGCGCGCCTCGGCGGCCCGGCCCAGCAGGTCGGCCTCCGCCTGGAGCAGCGGGTCGCGGTCGATGTCGCGCACCGACTGGCTTCCGCCCAGCACCAGGATGCCGTCGGCCTCGTGCAGGCCGGGCAGCGCGTCACCGTCGAGCAGCCGCCGCTCGTCGATCGTCAGCCCGGCCTCGCGCAGCGGTCGCTCCGCGAGGCCGAGGAACGGCTCGGGCAGGTTGTGCAGGCAGACGAGCCTCACGCCGCGACGGCGCGGAGCTCGATGCCCCAGGGATCGCGGATGACGAGTGCGCCGTCCGCGTGCTCCACAGCCACACCGGCGTCGATCGCGCGCTTCTCCAGCGCGTCGACGTCGGCCGCGTCCGGCAGCACGATCGTCCAGTGACGCAGGCCGACCGTGCCGGCCGGCTCGGCGGGGACGCCCGGGCCGCGCCAGACGTTGAAGGCCAGGTGGTGGTGGTAGCCGCCGGCCGCGACGAACGCCGCCGTGGGCATGCGCATCATCTCGTCGAACCCGACCACGTCCCGGTAGAAGCGCAGGCCCTCCTCGACGTCGCCCACGTGCAGGTGAAGGTGGCCGACGGTGAGGCCGGGGGCGGCGGTCGCGTTCGGATGGCCGGCCCCGCCGGCGACGGCCAGCAGGTCGTCCAGGTCGAGCGGCTGGGGGCCCAGGTTGTAGACGGTCAGCTCCGGCCACTCCTCGCGTGGGCGGTCGGCGGCCAGCTCCAGGCCGTTGCCGTCGGGATCGGGCAGGTAGATGGCCTCGTGGGTGCCGTGGTCGGACGCGCCCTGGATCGGCGTGCGGGCCACCGCCAGCCGCAGCGCGGCGTGGGACAGCTCCTCGCGGCTGGGGTAGAGCAGGGCGACGTGGTAGAGGCCGGCGTGCCGGCCGGCGGGGTGTGCGCCGCCGAGCTCGTGCAGGACGACGACGGGATCGTCGCCGGCGCCGAGCGTGGCCACGCCGTCGGCGCGGTCCTGAAGGCGCAGGCCGACGGCGGCCGTGTAGAACGGGATCGAGCGGTCCAGGTCGGTGACGGTCAGGTGGACGGGGCCCAGGCGCAGGCCGGCGGGGAGCGCCGGTGCGGCGGGCGTGGGCTGGGTCTGGATGTCGGGGGAGGTCATGCCTCAAGGATCGCGCGCACGAGGCGCTGCGCCCATGGCAGACCGTCACGGATGCATGGACTTCCCGCGTGAGCGCGCGCGGTAGGCCATCGGCGGCTCGCCCTGATGGCGCTTGAACGCCCGCGAGAAGTAGAGCTGGTCGTCGAACCCCGTGCGGTGGGCGACCTCGCCCACGGTCAGGTCGGTGAACCGCAGCAGGCGCGCGGCCTCGAGCATCACCCGGTCCATGATCAGCTCCTTCGTCGGGCGCCCGGTGACGTTGCCGAGCGCCTTGGACAGCGCGGCGGGCGGGACGCGCAGCGCGTCGGCGTAGTGCGCGGCGTCATGGTGGCGGGCGAAGTCCTGCTCGAGCGCGCGGGCGAAGCGCCGCTGGAGCTGCACGTCGGCGTCGTCGTCGTCGCGGCGCTCGGTGCGCATCGCGTCGTACCAGCGCTCGATCCACAGCAGGGCCACGCCCAGCAGGTGGCGCTCGACCTCGGCGCTGCGCGCGTCGGGCGGGCGCGCGGACTCGGCCGCCAGCGACTCGATCATCGCGTCCAGGCGATGTCGCTCGCCCGGCGGGACGGCGACCGTCCGCCCGCCGCGGGCCGTGACAAGCCAGCCGGGCGTGCCCTCGCCGAACAGCACCTCGTCGCCGAAGCGCACGATGGCGCCGTGCAGGTCCTCGGCCTGCTCGAACACGTGCACCTGCCCACGGCCGATCACCGTGACCTGGCCGGAGACGACCGGCAGCGGCTCGCCGTCGATCAGGTGCCGGCCACGCCCCGACCGGATCCAGATCAGCTCGTGGTAGTCGTGGCGGTGCGGGTCGCGCACGGTGTCGAGGCTCATCCCCTCGACCAGGAGGACCTGCACCGGGGCGCCCCCCGCCAGCGTGTCGACCGCGAGGTCGCTCATCGTGACCGGGAACGGTAGACCGCCGTGCGCGGCGTAGAGTCGCCGGCCCGTGCCTGCCCTGGGCGACACCACGCTGACCCGCATCGGCCTCGGGTGCATGCCGCTGTCGCTCGGCGCCGGCCGCGAGCGCGGCCTGGCGAACGAGACGATCGCGGCGGCGCTCGACGCGGGGGTCAACCTGCTCGACACCGCCGACGCGTACGCGATCGACGAATCCGAGGTCGGCCACAACGAGCGGCTGGTCCGCGACGCGGTGCGGGCCTACGACGGCAGCGCCTCGGCGCCCCTGGTCGCCACCAAGGGCGGCCATACCCGCCATGGCACCGACTGGGACCTGGACGGGTCGCCGGCCCATCTGCGCGCGGCCTGCGAGGCGTCGCTGCGGGCGCTCGGCGTCGAGGCGATCGACCTGTACCAGCTCCACCGACCGGACCCGCAGGTGCCGTACGCGGAGTCCGTCGGGGCCCTGCGCGACCTGCGCGACGAGGGCAAGATCCGCCACGTGGGGCTGTCGAACGCGAGCGTGGCCCAGCTCCAGGAGGCCGCGTCGATCGTGCCGATCGCGGCCGTCCAGAACGAGCTGTCGCCGCGCTACACCGAGCCGCTCTTCAACGGCGAGGTGGCGGCCTGCGCCGAGCGCGGCATCGTGTTCCTGGCCTGGTCGCCGCTCGGGGGGATCGGCGCGTCGGACGAGACGTCCGGCGGCGTGGCGGCGATCAGGGAGATCGCCCACGGGCACGGCGTGTCCCACCAGCGGGTCGTACTGGCCTGGCTGCTGGGATTGTCGGAGGCGATCGTCCTGATCCCGGGGGCCAGCCGGCCGGAGACGATCAGGGACTCGGTCGCGGCGCTCGAGCTGGACCTGGCCCAGGACGACCGCGACCGGATCAACGCCGAGCTGTTCTGAGGCACTACGGCGCAGCAGCCGCATGTAGCGCACGCCGTTGCGGACGTACGCCTGCGTCTCGTCGATCGGCGGCACGCCGCGGTACTTCTGCACCGTGCCGGGGCCGGCGTTGTAGGCGGCCAGCACGAGCTTCGGGTTGGGGCCGACCATGCGCTTCAGGTCGGAGGCCAGGGCGGCGGCCGCGTGGATCGAGTCGGCCGCGTCGTAGATCGACACGTCGCCGTCGCCGTCCCCGTCACGGCGGTAGGCCTGCCACACGTTGCCGCAGCTCGCGACCTGGCAGATCTGCATCGGGCCGGAGCAGCAGCCCGCGAAGTTCAGTCCCGACGTCACGCCGGGGAGCAGCGCGCGGCCGTGGTCGGACTCGTTCTTGCCGAGCGCCGCCAGCAGGCGCCAGTCGACGCCGTAGCGGCGGCCGGCCGTCCGGTAGTGCTTGAGGTACATGTGCGGCACGTCCGTGCGGGCGAACGAGCGGACCGGCGCCTCGCCGGCTTCCGGCGGCGCGGGCGGCGGGGCGGTCGTGGGGGCGGGGCCGTCGCCCGCGGACGGGACCCAGCTCGGGTCGACGGTCGTGCCGCCCGTCGAGGTGGGGGCGGTGCCTCCGGCGCTCGGCGCGGTCGACCCGGTGGTCGTGCTGCCGGTCGTCGTGCCCGCGCTGGTGCCGCCGGTCGGGGCGCTCAGGCCGCCGTTCGCCCAGGCCGGGGTGGGGGCGAGGGCGAGCAGGGTGATGAGCGGTACGACGGCGCGGCGCATTGGTCCTCCGTATCGGACGCGAGAGGACTTCGATGAGTGCCGCACGGCCCCCTGCACGCGGCGGCACGCGATGATGCCCGGCCTGTGGACGGCGCGCCGGTACTCGCCTTCGCCGGGCTCGACCCCGGCGACATCGTGCTGCTGGCCGTGGCGGGACTGCTGGCGGGCGCGGTCAACGCGGTGGCCGGCGGGGGCTCGCTGATCTCGTTCCCCGCGCTGCTGGCGGCCGGGCTGCCGAGCGTGACCGCCAACGTCACCAACGCGGTGGCCGTGCTGCCCGGCTACCTGGGCGGGACGATCGCCTACCGGCGCGAGCTCGAGGGCCAGCGGCGGCGCGCGGTCGCCCTCGGGGTGACCACGGCCCTCGGCGCGCTGGCGGGGGCGGTGCTGCTGCTGGTCAGCTCAGAGAGCCTGTTCGAGGCGATCGTCCCGTTCCTGATCCTGGGGGCCTGCGGGCTGCTGGCCGCGCAGCCCGCTCTGTCCCGGCGCGTCGGCTCCGTGGGCGGGGAGGACGGCGACCACCGGTCGCCGCGGGTGCACGCGGGCGCGTTCCTGAGCGCGGTCTACGGCGGCTACTTCGGCGCCGGGCTCGGGATCATGCTGCTGGCCGTGCTCGCGATCGGCCTGGACGACGAGCTCCAGCGCCTGAACGCCCTGAAGGGCCTGCTCTCGTTCGTCGTCGGGCTCGCGTCGGTGGCGGTGTTCGTCGCCTTCGGGCCCGTGCGCTGGGGGGCCGCGCTGATCATGGCCGTCGCCAGCTTCGCGGGCGGGCACGCCGGGGTGGCGGTCGCCCGGCGACTGCCCGCCGCCGTGCTGCGCGGCCTGGTGATCGCGTTCGGGGTCGGCGTGTCGATCTGGCTGCTGGTCGACTAGCGCACGGTCAGCGATGCCCGGCGGGTTACGCCGTCCGTCTTGACCGCCACCAGATAGCGGCCGCGCGGCATGGCCGGCAGCGTGATCCGGTTGAGACCGGCGTTGAGCGCAACGCTCTGGCGTCGCAGCACCTGCCCGCCGCGCGCGACCTCGACCGTCGCGTCCGTCGCTCTCGCCGCCCGGAGCCGCAGCGCGCCCATCCGGCCGGCGCGGGCGCGCTGGCGCCGGAAGAACGTCAGCCGCTGCACGGCGGCCGGGCTCGCGGAGTCGCACGGCGAGCGGCTCTCCCTCGTCACCTGCTCGCCGCCCCGGAACGTCCATGTCGTCTGCAGCACCCAGGCGCCATCCGCCGGGCAGGCCGGCGGGGTGGTCAGGAACGCGCCGCCCGGACCGGTCGCGGGGTCGATCTCGATCCTCTCGTTGCGGTTCGCGCCGCCCTCCGGCGGCGTCCCGGGGAGCGGCGGCACGTCCAGGTCGAAGGTGCGCTCACCGATCGCGCCCCGGACGATGATGCGCGCCCCGTTCTTCCGCTCCTGGGCGACGAGGATCAGCGAGTCGCGGGCGTTCAGGAACGTGAAGTCGCTGGTCAGCATGCGGTCCGGCTCGGGCAGGCCGGTGTCGACGACGATCACGCCGTCGCCCACCTGGCTGCCCTCCTCACACGCGCCCGGACCCTGGGCCACGATCTGCGCGTCGGTGGCCGTGCACTGCGGCACTGCGTTCGTGTTGAAGCGCGCGCCCTCCGGCAGCAGGACGTGGACGTGCGACACGGGCGGAGGCTTCGCCTGCGGGTCGGCGGAATCGAAGAAGTCCGCGGTGAACGTGCGGCCGCTGGGCGACCCGGGCGTCCGCGTCGAAAACGCGTCGGTGTACTCGACCCGCGCCTGGCCGGCCGAGGCCGCGGTCGGGGCGACGAGGCCCGCGGCGAGCAGGCCGGCTGCGATCCTGCGTCCTGAGGTGGTCATCTCCGTCCTCCCTTGGTTACGACGAGCGCCGCGCCGCGGCGCGTCCCGCCGCTCGTGATCGTCAGCTCGTAGCGGCCCGCGGCCAGCGCGGGCAGGCCCAGGCGGTTGAGCCCGGCCTTCAGGTCGGCGCCGCCTCGATGGATGCGCCGCCCGCTGCGCGTGATCTCGACGGTCGCCGCGCCCGCGACGGTCGACCGCAGGCGCAGCTCGCCCCGCTGTCCCGCCGGCTGGCGCTGGCGGCGGAAGAACGTGAGCCGCGGGGCCGTGCAGGGCGATCGGCTCTCGCGCAGGTGCTGCTCGCCGTTCACGTAGGTGAACGTCGCGCGAAAGGTCCAGAACCCCTCCGAGGGACAGCTCGGCGGAGTGGTCAGGAACGCACCGGTCGGACCGGTCGCGGCCGTGAAGGTCGCGTCCTCGGAGCGGTTGGTGCCGCCCTCCGGCGGCGTGCCCGGCAGCGGCGGGTAGTCCAGGTCGTAGGTGTTCGCCGTCAGCTTGGCGTGGTTGACGACGCGCGACCCTGCGCTGCGGTCCTGGCTGAAGACGATCAGGCCGTCGCGCTCGTTGAAGAACTTGATGTCGACGGTGACGAAGCGGTTCGGCTCCGGGAACCCGGTGTCGACCACGTACACCTCGCTGCCCACCTGGCTCGCGGCGGGGCAGGCGTCGCCGCGCGTGGCCGCGACCTCTGCGTCCGTGGCCGTGCAACGCTCGACGGCCGCTGTGTCGAAGCGAGCGCCGGCCGGCAGCTCGATCCGCAGGTGCTTCAGCGCCGGCGACTTGCCGTTCGGGTCCGCCGCGGCCGAGTAGTCGTTGCGGTTCTTGCGCCCGGCCGGGGCGCCCGGCTGCGTCGTGGTGAACGTGTCCTTGTACTCCACGTGCGCCGTGTCCGCCGCGGCGTCTGCGCCCGCGGCGCCGGCACACGCCAGCGCCGCGACCGCGGCCGCCGCACCCTGCCTTCCCTTGCTCATGGTCTGGCCTCCCAACCGACCCGAATACAGAGTGCTAGACAAATAGCACACCAGCGAAGACATCGTCTCCCGCCTGGCGTACACTGTCAGTGAAATGGCACAGTCGGCACTCGACCTGCGGCTGGACCGGTCCAGCGACATACCGCTCGGCACCCAGCTCGCCTGGAAGCTGCGCGGCGCGATCGCGGCGGGCCGCCTGGCGCAGGGCGACCGCCTGCCCGGCGTCCGCGAGATGGCCGCCGCCGCCGGGGTGAACGTCAACACCGTGCGCGCCGTCTACGCCCGCCTGGCCGATCAGGGAGCGATCGTCTCCGAGCACGGCCGGGGGACCTTCGTGGGGGCGGTCGCCGGTCAGGACGAGCTGGTGCGGCTGGCCGAGCGCGCGGCCCACGAGGCGCGGCAGAGCGGCGTCGATCCGCGCGAGCTCGCGGCGTTGCTGTACGCCGCGCCGGGCTCGTCGGGACCGCGCGACGAGGCGGCGGTCCGCGGTGATCTGCGCGTCGCGATCGAACGGCTCGAGCGCCAGCGGGCCGATCTGGAGGCCGAGCTCGCGCTGCTCGAGGAGTCCCCTCCGCCGCTGCCCGAGCCGGCCCCGGCCGCGCGGCGGCCCGCCGGTGCTCGACTTCTGGGCACCGTGCAGCTCCAGTCCGTCCACGACGAGCTCGCGCAGCAGGTCGGCGAGCTGCGCAGGCAGCTCGCCGAGGTGCGCGATCGCGATGGCGGCGCCCGCCCCGCGAGCAGTGTCCCGTCAGGGGCGCCGGAGTCGGTCGTCAGCGGCGGGACGTGGACGCTCAGGTGGAGGCTGTGAGCGCCCGCGCGACAGCCGTGCGCACGGCCTCGGCGAACGCATCGACGTCCTCGGGCGTGGTGTCCCACGAGCACATCCAGCGCACCTCGCCGGTCGACTCGTCCCAGGTGTAGAAGCCCCAGTCGCGCTGGAGCTCCTCGGCCACCCCGGGCGGGAGCACGGCGAACAGCGCGTTGGCCTGGACGCGCTGGGTGAAGGTGACGCCGTCGGTCGCGGCGAGCGCGTCGTGCAGACGGCGGGCCATGGCGTTCGCGTGCTCCGCCGGATCACGCCAGCGGTCGCCGGCCAGGAGCGCGTCGAGCTGCGCCGAGATGAAGCGCATCTTCGATGCGAGCTGCATGGACTGCTTGCGCATGAACTGGACGCCGTCGCCCAGGTCGGCGTGCAGCAGCACGACCGCCTCCGCGCCCAGGGCGCCGTTCTTGGTCGCCCCGAACGACAGGACGTCGACGCCGACCTCTGTGGTGATCGCCGCGAGCGAACATCCCAGGGCGGCGGCCGCGTTCGCCAGCCGCGCGCCGTCGACGTGCAGCAACATGCCGCGCGCGTGGGCCTGGTCGGCGAGCGCCTGGATCTCCGCGGGCTCGTAGACCGTGCCGAACTCGGTCGACTGCGTGATCGACACCACCCGCGGCTGGGCGGCGTGCTCGTCGCCGAAGCGAGTCAGGCGGGGCGCGACCAGGTCGGGCGTGAGCTTGCCGTCGGGGGTGTCGACCGGGAGGAGCTTGAAGCCGCCGACCCGCTCGGGGGCGCCGCACTCGTCGACGTTCAGGTGCGCGGTGGCGGCGCACACGACCGCGTCGTAGGGACGGGCGACCGCGCGCAGGGACACGACGTTCGCGCCCGTCCCGTTGAAGACCGGTAGCCCGACGGCCTCGGGCCCGAACGCATCGCGGAAGCGCCCGCGCAGCCGCTCCGTGACGTCGTCGTTGCCGTAGGCGGGCGCGTGTCCGGTGTTGGCGGCGCTGACGGCCTCGACGACGTCGGGCAGCGCGCCCGCGTAGTTGTCGCTCGCGAACGAGCCGCGCATCACGGGTGCAGCGACAGCCGCTGGCCGTTCATCTTGCGCGCCGCGGGCGAGAGCAGGTAGGAGACCGCCTCGGCGATCTCGCTCGCGTCGGTGAACGTCTTGAACTCCTTGTCGGGGCTCTCCTCGCGCATCTTCGGCGTGACGATCGCGTTCACCCGGATGATGTTCGCAGTTCCGCCTACGGCGCCGAGCTCGTCCGCGAGCGCGAGCGTCCAGGCCTCGGCCGCCGCCTTGGCCGTGCCGTATGCGGCGTTGTCGGAGGACGGCCGATCGGCCTGCGGGCTCGACACGATGACGAAGCGGCCGCGGTTCTCGATCAGCTGCGGCAGGAACGCTCGCGAGGCGACCTGCACGGTGCGGACCAGCACGTCGTACAGGAACGTGTCGTCCTCCGGCGGGGCATCGGGGAGCGGCTTGCCGCCGCGCCAGCCGCCGACCAGGTGCACGAGCACGTCGACTCGCCCGAACTTCCCGACCGTGGCGTCCACCCAGGCGCGCGCCGACTCGGGGTCGAGCAGGTCCACGACCTGACCGAGGACGCGGTCATCGGGGACGCCGAGCGCGGCGATCGTCTCACCGAGCCGGCCCTCATCGCGCTCGCCGAGCGACAGGTACGCGCCCTTGTCCGCCAGCACGCGGGCCACCTCGGGGCCGAGGCCGCCGGCAGCGCCCGCGATGGCGACCACGCCTCCGCTCACGCGGAGCTCCTCACCGGCTTCGGCGCGCGCTCGGCCTGGGACACCCGGTAGACGCTACCCGTCGGGTTAACTTCCCGGCATGACCTCGACTTCTCCCATCGCCGCCCCGTCGCTCCCGCTCGTCCCGCCGCAGGAGGAGCAGATGCTGCGCGAGACCGTCCGCTCGATCTGCCTCAGCTTCGGAGACAAGTACACCCGGGAGAAGGTCGCGAAGGAGGAGCCGCCCACCGAGCTGTGGGACGCGCTTGCCAGCCGCGGCTACCTGGGAGTGAACATCCCGGAGGAGTACGACGGCGGCGGGCTCGGCATGAGCGCGCTCGCGGCGGTGGGCGAGGAGATCGCCGCGGCCGGCGTCGGGCTGATCCTGATCGTCGTGTCGCCGGCGATCGTCGGCTCGATCCTCTCCCGCCACGGCACGCCCGAGCAGAAGGACCGCTGGCTGCGCGGCATCGCCGCCGGCACCACCAAGGTCGCGTTCGCAATCACGGAGCCGGACGCGGGCAGCAACAGCCACAACCTGTCGACGGCCGCGCGGCGCACCGACCGCGGTTGGGCGCTCCGCGGGCAGAAGACCTACATCTCCGGCGTCGAGGAGGCCGACGCGATCCTGGTCGTCGCCCGCAAGCGCGAGGAGAACGGGCAGCTCGGCCTGCCGCTGCTGATGATCGTCGACTCGGACGCGCCGGGGATGACGAAGACCCACATCCCGACCGCCGAGCCGGGCGCCAACAAGCAGTGGCAGCTGTTCTTCGACGACGTCGAGGTCGACGACGACCGGCTGATCGGCGGCGAGACCGCGGGCCTCAAGGCGGCGTTCGACGGCCTCAACCCCGAGCGCATCATGGGCGCCGCCGTCTGCAACGGCACCGCGCGCCGCGCGCTCGAGCTCGCGTCGCAGTACGCCCGCGAGCGCAACGTCTGGGGGCAGCCGATCGGCGCGCACCAGGGGATCTCCCACCCGCTCGCGCAGGCCAAGATCGAGCTCGAGCTGGCGCGGCTGATGATGTACAAGGCGGCGGCGTTGTACGACGCCGGCCTGTCCGCGGCCGAGGAGTCGAACATGGCGAAGTACGCGGCGGCGGAGGCCGGCATCCACGCCGTCGACCAGGCCATCCAGACCCACGGCGGCAACGGCTTCGCCGACGAGTACGGGCTGACGCACATGTGGTGGGGCGTGCGGCTGGTCAGGACCGCGCCGGTGTCGCGCGAGATGATCCTGAACTACGTGGCCGAGCATTCGCTCGGGCTGCCCCGCTCCTACTGAGACGCATGTCACACCGGTTCCCACTTGAGGGGAAGCGGTCTGGGTAGGAACATCTCCGAGGGCATGGGGATGCAGATGCACGGTTCATTCGCCTGCTGGAAGCGCGACGTACCGGAGGACCGGCGTCGGATAGCTCGCCGCGTGCTAGGCCATCTGCGCACGTTCGTGCCTCTTGCGAACTGGATCGGCGCGCTGATCGTGTTCGCGTACTTCGCCTGGGCTTTCCCGCCCGTGGAGGAGCGGGACGCGTTCGGCACCACCGGCGTGAACGCACTCGTCGGGTTGGTCTACATGGTGCTGGCCACTGCGTTCGCGTTCTCGCAGGCCGAGCGCTACGAGCGGGTCCTCAAGCGGTGGCGGGTCGACGACTCGGCTCCCACCGAGGAGGACCGCCGCCAGATCATGCGCATCCCCGCCGAGATGGTCAGGATCTCGGCGATCAACTGGACCGCCGCGGTCCCGGTCTTCTTCCTGATCAACCTGGACTACTCGACCTCGCTCGCCTTCGACGTCGCCGGGTCGATCGTCCTGGCGGGGCTCACGTCCTGCGCAGCGGTCTACCTGGTGGCCGAGCGCATCACCCGGCCCGCGCTGGCCTACGTGCTCGACCCGCGGTCGCCGCAGCTCGAGCGCTCGCTGGGCATCGGCCCGCGCATAGTGCTGACCTGGGCACTGCTCAGCGGCGTGCCGCTGATCGGGATCATCTCGATCCCGCTCGGCCGCCTGCCCGACGATCCTCAGGACCTGGCCGCGCCGATCGCCTTCGTCGCGGGGATGGCCCTCCTGATCGGCCTCTTCGGCATGAAGGTCACCGCGCAGAACATCGCGCGACCCGTGCGCAGGCTGCGCGACGCCATGGACCGGGTCGGCGAGGGCGACATCGAGGTCGAGGTCGAGGTGGACGACGCCTCCGAGGTGGGGCGCCTGCAGGCCGGCTTCAACCAGATGGTCGAGGGGCTGCGAGAGCGGGAGCGGCTGCGCGACCTGTTCGGCAAGCAGGTGGGCGACGACGTGGCCCGCGAGGCGCTCGAGCGCGGCGTGGGTCTGGGCGGCGAGCAGCGCACCGTGGCGGCGCTGTTCGTGGACATCGTCGGCTCGACGGCGCTGGCCGCGCGCGAGCGCCCCGAGCGCGTCGTCGACCTGCTGAACGGCTTCTTCGGCGCCGTCGTCGACGTCGTCGCCGCGCACGGCGGCATGGTCAACAAGTTCGAGGGCGACGGCGCGCTGTGCGTGTTCGGCGCGCCCACCGAGCGCGACGACTTCGCGGCCGCCGCGCTCGCCGCCGCGCGCGAGCTGAGCGAGCGGCTGACCGACGTCTCGGCGCTCGACGCCGCGATCGGCGTCTCCTGCGGCACGGCCGTCGCCGGCAACGTCGGCGCGGAGGAGCGCTACGAGTACACGGTCATCGGCGACCCCGTGAACGAGGCCTCGCGCCTCTGCGAGCTGGCCAAGCACCGGCCGGGGCGCACGCTGGCGAGCGCCACCGCCGTCGAGCAGGCGGGCGCGCCGGAGTCGGACCACTGGCTGATCGACGGCGAGGTACGCCTGCGCGGCCGCTCCGATCCCACGCGGCTGGCCTACCCGGTCGACCTGGCGCAGGTCGACGAGGCGCCGGCCGGGGAGCGGACGGCGGCGGCTTGAGCGCGCGGGCGCTCGGGTAGGCGCCCAGCGAGCGTGCACGAGCCCGAGCCCAACGACGCGACCCCGTTCCTCCCGGACAGGCACACGCAGCGCGGCCAGGCGATCGAGGACAGCGGGCTCGCGCCCGTCGTCGTGGCCACGATCCACCCGTCGGCGATACTGCGCCGGCGCACCGACGAGGAGCGCATCGCCGAGCGGGAGGCGTTCGCGGTCGACCTGGCCGTCGTCGCCACCGCACTCGGATAGGCGCCCGGATGCCGATCTTCACCGTTCAGCAGCACGCGGCCACCACGCTGCACTTCGACTTCCGCCTCGAGGTCGACGGCGTCCTGAGGTCGTGGGCCGTGCCGAAGGGGCCGTCGATGAACCCCTCCGTGAAGCGCCTCGCCGTCGAGGTGCCGGACCACGCCCTGGGCTACGCGGACTTCGAGGGACGGCTCGGGCCCGGCTACGGCGAGGGTGCCGTGATCGTCTGGGACAAGGGCGATTACGAGCCGCTGACCGAGGGCGACTTCGGCGAGGCGCTCGACGGCGGGCACGCGTCGTTCGAGCTGCACGGCGAGAAGCTGCGCGGCGGCTTCACGCTTCAGCGCACGAGCGGCGGGCGCAAGCCGCAGTGGCTGTTGATCAAGAAGCGCGACGACCACGCCGACGGCGACGACCTGCCGCCGGAGTCCGTCAAGTCCGGCCGGACGATCGAGGACGTGTGAGCGGCGCCGAGCCGGCCAAGGTGCGCGCGGGGCGGCGCAGCGTCGCGATCTCGTCGCCGGACAAGGTCATGTTCCCCGACGCCGGCGTGACGAAGCTGGAGCTGGCCGAGCACTACGCGCGGGTCGGCCCGGCGATGCTGCCCCACGTCCGCGACCGCCCGGTGACCATGCACGTGTTCCCCGCGGGCCTCGCCAGGTCCGGGGTCTACATCAAGAAGGCAGCGGCCCACTTCCCCGACTGGATCCCGCGCGTGACCGTGAAGAAGCGCGACGGCGAGACGTCGATGGCGGTGGTCGACCAGACCGCGACGCTGGTCTTCCTGGCCGGCCAGAACTGCGTGACGCCGCACTTCTGGCCCGCCCGTGTCGACGACCTGCGCAAGCCCGACCGGCTGATCTTCGACTTCGACCCGCCCGAGGGGACCGACTTCGCCGACATCCGCGCGGGCGCCCGCGCGACCGGCGAGCTGCTGCGGGAGGTCGGCCTGGTGCCGTTCGCGATGACCAGCGGATCGCGCGGGCTGCACGTGATCACGCCGCTGCGCCGCGACGTGGGCTGGGACGAGGCGCGGGCGTTCGCCGACGCCGTGGGGGAGAGGGTCGCGGCGGACGACCCCGACCACCTGACCACGGCGTTCCGGATCGCCAAGCGCGGCGGGCGGATCTACGTGGACACGACGCGCAACGCGTACGCGCAGCACAGCGTGGCGCCCTACGCGGTGCGGGCCAAGCCGGGTGCGCCGGTGGCGACGCCGCTGCGGTGGGAGGAGCTCTCCGATTCGTCGCTGACCGCCCACTCCTGGAACATCCGCACGATCGGCGACCGGATCGACTCCGACGGCGACCCCTGGAAGGGCATGGGCCGCAGCGCGCGGTCGGTGCGCAAGGCGGCCGAGCGCTCGCAAAGCTGTAGCGGGAGGTTCGTGCGCGGAGCTCCGCGCGGTTTGGTCGGCAGGGTCGCCGGCCGGGGCTGGATTGGCTGGTTAGGGGGTGGGTCGGTTCCGCAGTGGCTGCCGAGGGGCGTAACCGTGCCCGCATCGCCACGTCGGCGCGTCGCGGGCACGGTTAGGCCGCCTATAGGACGGCTAACCCTGCCCGCGTCTCGGCTCAGGGCGAAGCGGGCAGGCTTAGCCGCCCTCGCGTAGCGCCGCGGCACTCCATCCCACCCCGTAAAAGCCCAATCAGCGCACGCTCGAACCCACCGACCCCGACCCGCGCGGAGCTCCAGGACACCCGGGCCGAGCTACGCAGCCACCCGCATCGCCTCGAGCAGAGCGGCCACGGCGGGCCGCCCGGCAACCGCGCCGGCTGCGCGTGGCCGCGAAGACGCTGCGGCTGACCGGCGGGCCGTCGACCCGGCGCACCACCAGGCCGGGGTGGCGCTCGGGCCGGCCCATGGAGGGGGCCAGGATCACGGCTAGCCCGCCGGCGGCGAGCTCGAGCAGCGTCTCCATGTCGTTGACGCGGTGCCGGACGTCCG
The DNA here is from genome assembly GCA_963724205.1 of uncultured Actinomycetes bacterium. Lineage (GTDB taxonomy): Bacteria > Actinomycetota > Thermoleophilia > Solirubrobacterales > Thermoleophilaceae > CAVRTK01. Next base: position 1,776,728 of record CAVRTK010000001.1, read on the forward strand.
GCTCGAACCCTCCGCGCAGGCGGCAGATGCGGACCAGCATCTCGGCGTACGCGGTGTTCGGGTAGGCGGTGGCCCAGCGCTCGGCGGCCAGGTCCTCGAGCTTGACCCTGCCCCGCTTCCGAGCCGCGGGGTGGGTCTTCGGCAGGACCAGCACGAGCTCGTCGTCGAGCAGCTCGTGGCGCTCCAGGTCCGGGTAGCGCGGGCGCGGCGCGTGCTCGTACTCCTCGGCGACCACGAGGTCGAGCTCGGCGGCCCGCAGCAGGGGCAGGGCCTGCTCGGCGTCCAGGTCGGCGACGCGGCAGTCGAGCGCCGGGTGCCGGTCGCGGAGCGCCCGTATCGCCGGGACCACCAGATGGCGGGCGGCCGTCTGGTACGCGGCGATGCGCAGCGTCCCGGCCACGCCCTCGAGCGCGGTCAGCTCCGCCTCGACCGACTCGGCCTGCGCGATCAGCTCACGCCCGCGCTCGGCGAGCAGTCGGCCGGCGTCGGTCAGGCGCAGCCCGCGGCCGGCCTTCTCGGTGAGGGGACGGCCCGCCTCGTTCTCGAGCTGGGCGAGCTGCTGCGAGATGGCCGAGGGCGTGTAGCCGAGCTCGTCGGCGACCGCGGCCATCGTGCCGCGGCGGTCGAGCTCGACGAGCACGCGCACCCGCGTCAGGTTCAGCATCAGTAAGCGAACCTAATCAGTCGGCTCAAGAAAGTCGAGTCGCTCTTGAAGGTCGCAGGCGGGATGCTCGGCCCATGAACGACTACCTCTCATTCCTCGCCGTCGGAGCCGCAGCGATGGTCGTGCCGGGCCCGGACACGCTTGTCGTGCTCCGCGCCGCGCTCGCCGGCGGGGCGCCCGCCGGGGTGTGGGCGGCCGCCGGGTCGTCGACCGGCCTGCTGGCCTGGGGACTCGCGACCGTGGTCGGGGTCACGGCGCTGCTCACGGTCTCGGCCGTCGCCTTCGCCGCGCTCAAGCTGGTGGGCGCCGCCTACCTGTGCTGGCTCGGCGTGCAGGCGCTGCGGTCGGCGTGGCGCGGCGAGGCCCTCACGGGGGATGTGGCTGACGACGCGACCGGGATGTCGTCCTGGGCGGCGTTCCGGCGCGGGCTGCTGAGCGACCTGGCCAACGTGAAGGTCGGCATGTTCTGGACCGCGCTCGTGCCGCAGTTCATGGACGGCGGCGGGGCGGCGCTCGGGCTGGCGATGGCGGTGTCGATGCCGGCGATGGCGTTCGCGTGGCTGGCGGGCTACGCGGCGCTTGCGGGCCGGCTGCGCAGCGCGCTCAGCGGGCGGCGGGTGTCGCGCGGCGTCAACGGCGCGACCGGCGGGCTGATGGTCGCGCTGGCGGCCAAGCTCACGAGCGCCTAGCCGCCGCTCTCGAGCTCCGCGATCCGCTCCTCCAGGTCCATCACGCGCCGCGCCAGGTCCCGCTCGCGCGGGCGATGCAGGATCTCCAGCTTGATCCCGTCCGGGTCGTAGAAGAAGACCGCGTAGTAGCCCGGCGTGTACCCGTACTCCTCGGGGCCGCTCTCGATCGTGTGGCCGTTGTCGCGCAGCCAGGCGGCGCAGCGGTCGACCGTTCCGCGGTTGTGCGCGGAGAAGCAGATGTGGTGGATGCCGATCCCGTAGCGGTCGTAGGGGACCTCGTGCGCGTCGGACTGCTTCGCGCGCAGGCTCACGGAGCCGAAGCCGCCGGGGCGCCCGACGTACACCACGTGCTCGCCCCGCTCGCCCTCGATCGGGGACTGGTTCACGTAGCCCAGCGGACGCAGGAGCTCGGTGTAGAACGCGAGCGATCGCTCCAGGTCGCTGACGACCAGGTCCAGGTGGTCGATGGCCTCCACTAAAGCCGGAGGCTACTATTACCGATAATTCCGACCAAGTTTGTGTAGTATCCCTGGAGCCATGATCGAAGCCCTGGAACGCGAAGCCCTCCGAGCCTGGGTCGGCGACATCGCCGCCGCCCCGAGCCGCTGGGCGCCGCACGTACGCCACCGCGCCGACCAGCGCATGTTCGTCCCGCTCGACGCCCCCGAGGGCACCGAGGCCTGGCTGATCTGCTGGATGCCCGGCCACGACACCGGCTTCCACGATCACGACCTCTCCTCGGGAGCGGTCACGATCGTGAAGGGCGCCCTGCGCGAGGACCGCCTGGGCTGGGGCGGCGGGGTGTCGTCGGCGCTCTACCGCGCCGGCGACGTGTTCGACTTCGGCCCGAGCGACATCCACCGCGTGATCCACCCGGGCGGCGAGCCGGCCGTGTCGATCCACGTCTACTCGCCCGAGCTGCGCCGCATGGGCGCCTACGCCGAGGGCGCGGGAGGGACGCTCGAGCGCCACCCGCTGGCCACCGGCGCCGAGCTCAAGCCGCTCTCGGCGGCCGGCTAAGGGTCGACCAGCCGCCGCTCGGTGGCCCAGCGGGTCAGCTCGTGGCGGCTCGAGAGCTGGAGCTTGCGCAGCACCGCCGACACGTGCGCCTCGACGGTCTTCGGCGAGATCGCCCAGGCGGTGCGCGATCTCCTTGTACATGTAGCCGCGGGCGATCAGCTGGAGGACCTCGCGCTCGCGGGCGGTGAGCTGATCGAGGTCGGACGTCGTCGGCCGGCGCGGGCGGCGGGGCGCCCGCGAACGCGTCGAGCACGAAGCCCGCGAGCCGGGGCGAGAACACCGCGTCGCCGTCGTGCACGCGCCGGATCGCGTCGGCCAGCTCCTCGGCGGAGATCGTCTTGGTGACGTAGCCGCGCGCGCCCGCGCGGATCACCGCGATCACGTCCTCGGCGGCGTCGGAGACCGACAGCGCCAGGAAGCAGGGCGGCTGGGCGTCGTCACCCCGCTGGGCGACGCGCCGGATCACCTCGACGCCGCCGCCGTCGGGCATGTGCACGTCGAGCAGGACGACGTCGGGGCGCTCGGCCTCGATCAGCGCCACGGCGTCGTCGACGGTGGCGGCCTCGCCCGCGATCGGGACGTGCTGCTGGAGCTCGCTGCGCACCCCGGCGCGGAACAGCGCGTGGTCGTCGACGATCACGACGCGCGGCGCGTCGCCGGCGCTCATGTCTGCGGCTCCCCGGAACGCGGGCGCTCGACGGTCAGCTCGACCTCGGTGCCCGCGCCCGGCTGGCTGCGGATCTCGGCCGTCCCGCCGTGGCGGCTCATGCGGCCGACGATCGACTCGCGCACGCCGCGGCGGTCGTCGGGCATCGCCGCCGGGTCGAAGCCCGGGCCGCGGTCGCGGACGAACACCTGCACGCGCTCGTCGCTCGACCTCGGCGTAGACGTCGACCGGCGCGCCGCCGCCGAACTTGGCGGCGTTCTGCATGGCCTCGCGCGCGGCGGCGACGATCGCCTCGCCGGCCTCGTCGAGGGCCAGGTCGCCGACGGCCACCACCTCGATCGGGACGCCGTGGGCGTCCTCGACCTCCTCCGCGGCCAGCTCGAGCGCGCTCGCCAGGCGGCGCTCGCCGTCGGCCGTGCGGTGCCCCGCGCGCCCGCTCAGCCAGGCCCGCAGCTCGCGCTCCTGGCGCCGGGCGAGGGACGCCACCGCGCGCGGGTCGTCCGAGCGCTTCTGCACGAGCGCGAGCGTCTGGAGGACGGAGTCGTGCAGGTGGGCGGCCATCTCGGCGCGCTCCTGGGAGCGGATGCGCTCCGCGCGCTCGGCGGTCAGCGACCGCACGAGCCGCATCGACCCACGGGGCGAAGATCACGCCGAGCACGACGGCGACGGCGACCGCGGCCAGCAGCACGTCGCGCGCGGCGCTGAGCGAGCCGGTCGCCTGGAGGAAGGCCAGGCCGGCGGCGATCACCAGCGCGACGCCGAGGCCGGTGCGCGACACGTCCGCCGCGCGCGGCGTGAACGCGGCGCCCGGCTCGGAGCGATCGGCGCCGGCACCGGCGCTCGGCGCGGCGGCCTCGGTCGGGCCGCCGCCCAGCGACTGGCGCCAGATCAGCGCGCCGCCCGCGGCGATCAGCACCGACGGCCAGACGATCGCGTCGGAGAACCAGATGCCGATCTCGCGGAACGTGAGCAGGACCGACAGCAGCAGCAGGCCGACGCCGAGCGCGACCTCGATGCTCGCCCGGTCCGCCGCGCAGCGACGCGGGTCAGCCCCGTGCCGCGCTCGCTGCCCGCCGGGCAGGAGCGCCCAGGCCAGCACGTAGATCGCGATGCCGAAGCCGCCCGCCAGCGCGCCCGCGATGAAGCCGACGCGGACGATCAGCGGGTCGATCCCGACCTCGCGGGCCAGGCCGGCGCAGACGCCCGCGACGTAGCCGTCCGCGGGGTCGCGCTGAAGCGTCCGGCGCGGCGCGGGCGGGGTGGCGGGCGCGGTCGACACGGGTCCCATCGTCTCAGTCGCTCCGGCTCAGCCCGCTCGCAAGCAGGATCGCCCCGACCGCCGCGCAGGCGATCGGGGCGACCGCGCCGAGCCGCAGCGCGATCACGCCCTGCGAGTCGAGCATCAGCAGGCCGCCGAGGGCCAGCAGCGCCAGCCCGGCGACCAGCGTCGGGACGTCCGGCCGTCTAGCCGTTGCGACCACCGCCGCCTCCGGCCCCGCCACCGTGCGCGCGGTCGCCGCCGACGCACGCGTCGTTGCCGCCCGACTCGAACTCGTCCCAGCGGTTGTCGTGGCCCCAGTCGCGACGCCCGTCGGCGTGGAGGCGGTCGTGGTGCACGTCGAGCATGCCGACGCCGATGTCGCCCTTCAGCACGACTCGCGGCGTGCCGGCCGGGGCGGTGCGGGCGTCGTCGTGGGCGACGTCGATGCCGCCGTTCTCGTGGTCGAACGCGTCGACCGCGCCGATGCCGACCTGGGCGTCGGTGGTCACGCAGACGTTCTCGGGCACGAGCACGACCGCGTGGCCGACGCCCATGTCGACCTCGATGTGGCGGTCGCCGGCGGGAGAGCTGCGCGTCGCGCAGGTCGATCACCAGCTCGCCGATGCCGAGCTCGTACTTGTCGCGCACGTCGTTGGCGGTGGTGGGCCGGTACTCGCGCTCGCCGACGCCGCCGTCCAGCGTGATGCCGGTCGCCATCACGAACGCCGGCGGCCATGGCCGAGCGACAGCGCCGGCAGGATCAGCCAGCGCGCGGGGCGCGCGAACGCCGCCGCGACCAGCACGACGCCGGCGCCGATCACGAGCGCCGCGCCCACGGCGCCGCTGCCGGCGGCGGCCGCCCAGGCGCCGCCGACGGCCAGCGCGAGGCAGGCGAACGAGCAGGGCGACGCCGAGCCCGGCGCGCTTGAGGATCTGCCCGGGCGTGCCCGGCCGGGCGCTCGCCCGAGGCGATCCACCAGGCGAACAGCCCGGCGACCACCAGGAAGGCGATCGGGAACAGGATCCAGCCGATCACGGCGCCGACCACGGCCAGCGCCGCGAACGCCGCGACCGCCAGGACGACGATCCCGAGGGCCGTCACCGCCTGGCCGCGCCCGTCGCCGCGGAAGAGGGACGGCCGCTCGGCTCGCCCTCCTCGGGCATCAGCAGCAGAGCGGCGATGTAGAGCAGCGCGCCGGCGCCGCCGAGCAGCGTCAGCCCGACGGTGACGATGCGCACGAGCGTCGCGTCGACGCCGAGGTACTTCGCGATGCCGCCGGCCACGCCGGTGAACATCCGGTCGTCCTTCGACCGCTCGAGCCTGCGCTGCGGCGGCGTCGTCGGGCGGGGGAGGGACTGTGGTTCGGTGGGGGGTGTCTGCTCGTCCATCGTCGTCTCCTGGGAAGCGGATCGTTGCCGCTACCGAGGATCGGGCCCGAGCGGGCTCGCGCCAATTGGGAATCCTCCCTAAGGGACGGCCCGGGGTGAACCCTCGGTCCCGGCCCGTCCCGCCGGATCAGCGGCGGGCGGCGGTCCGGCGGCTCGCCGCCGTGAGCTCGTCGAGCAGCAGCCCGATCGAGCGCTCGAGCTGGTCGACGGTGGCGTCCTCGACCCGCGTCACGCCGGCCTTGCCGTTCACGCGCGCGTTGATCTGCGGGAACGGCTCGCCGGTGATGCGGCGCAGCGAGCCGACGAGCTTCTGGCGCTCGGTCCGCAGCCCGGCGCGGCGGGCGTAGAGCGGGGTGCCCGGCTCGTCGAGCGTCGGGCGGCGGCGAGGCGACGGCGACGGCCGGCCCGGCGGGCGCGGCCGCCGGCTCGGGCTCGCCGAACAGGTTCATCTGCGGCGCGACGTCGGCCGACAGCGGCACGAACGCCGGGCGCTCCTCGTCGACGTCCGGGCCGCGGCTCGCGCGAGCGGGTCGGGCTCCTGGTCCTCGAATCCCTCCTCGCCGAACGGGTCCTCGCGGCCGCGCGACCCGCACCTCGTCCTCGACGGTCGCGGCCATCGAGCGCAGGAAGGGGTCGGCGGGCAGGTAGAGCCAGGACTCCTCGTCGCGCGCTCCCGCCCGCCACGCGCACGAAGCGGCCGACGATCTGGCGGAAGATCAGCGGGGTCTTGGCCACGGTCGCGTACACGCCCACGCGCAGGCGCGGGATGTCGACGCCCTCCGAGACCATGTTGACCGCGACGATCCAGGGCTCGCGGCCGTCGCGGAAGCGGTCGAGCTTCACGTGCGCGCGCGGCTCCTTGTGCAGGACGACCGACGGGCGCGCGGCCGGTGATCTCGGTCCAGCACGCCGGCGATCGCTCGCGCGTGGTCGCTGTCGGCCGCGACGACCAGGCCGCCGGCGTCGCGGTGCCCGCCCGCGCGCACCTCGACGAGCTTGTCGTTCGCGTTGCGGAGGATCCGCGGCAGGCCGTCGGGCAGCTCGGTCGAGATCGCGGTGCGGAAGCGGCGGCCGCGCTCGCGGGAGGCGACGACGTCGTCGAACGAGGACTCGATCACCTCGTCGCCCGACTGCCACTGGAGCGTGCCGTCGTAGGGCACGAACGCGACTCGCCGGCAGACGCCGTCGCGGATCGCCTCCGCGTAGGAGTAGGTGAAGTCGGGGATCGCGACGCCGTCGCCGTCGTAGCGGACGCCCGGGATGGCGGCGTCGTCGGTCCGGAACGGCGTGCCGGAGAGCAGCAGCCAGCGTCCGGCGCCGGCGAACGCGGTCACGAAGCCCTGGCCCCAGGCCAGCTCGTCGCCCAGGTGGTGGGCCTCGTCGACTATCGACAAGCGTCCGCTCGGTGCACTGGCGCCCGTAGTCGGCGGCCACGGACGCGACCCGGGCGTAGGTGACGGCCACCCCGTCGTAGTCGCGCGACGTCCGCAGCTCGGGCGCGTCGGGCAGGAGCTGGAGCCCGAGGCGGGCGGCGGCGGCCGCCCACTGGCGGGTGAGCGGCGAGGTGGGGCAGACGACCGCGATCCGGTCGATCTGCCCGCTTCGGAGCAGGGCTCGCGCCGCCTCCAGGGCAGGCCTGGTCTTGCCCGCGCCGGGGGCCGCGGCGATCAGGAACGGGCCGGATCGCCAGCCGTCCATGAGGGTGAGTGCGCGGGTCTGCCAGGTCGCGCAGGCCGTTGGTCGATTGCGTCAGGGGTGGAGCCATGGGGCGGGCAAATATGGGCGATGCCCCGGACGCCAAGAGGAGTCGTCCTTTGCGCCTGGAATCCTCTAACTGTCAAGTTTTGTTGCAAAAGCGCGACAAATGGCTTGTAGGCCTGTTGCATCAGGTACAACCAATGTCGGAGAGCAACACGATGCGAGCCGGAGACCCGGAAACCACAGACGGCGACTGGTAGTCGGTCGCCCGCTGCTCCCGGGGGCCTGATACCCCCCGGTGACAACGAGTCCACGGAGGGACTCGTCAGGGACTCCTCGCTCTGAAGTCCCTCGCATCCCTCCCGGAAGTTCCCCGCAGGTAGGCAGGCGGTATGCACTCCGGCACGCGTTCCTCGCGGCCGCAGCCGGGCAATCAGCCCACGGCGGCTCAGCTGAGCCATGGGTGCGGATCCGCACTAAAGCCACCGCTACATAACGCCGACCCTTCTGCTTGAATTCAGATCCGCACCAGCCGAGTCTCGGTCGTCCTGAAACGTCCGGGAGCGGGGGAACCAATGGGCCGTAGTTCCGGCCCCGGGGCGAATCGCCGTCTTAGCGCGGCGTAGCGCAGCTCTTTCAGCGCGAGCCCGTCAGCTCACCTCGTAGGCGCGGAAAGAGATACGGGAGCCAGGATGACTCACAATCGATCGACCGATGCCGCGCGCGATCCATTTCGCGCGTCGCTGCGGGCCTCGCGCGAGAGGCGCGCCGCTGCCCGCCGTACCCGACGCTGGACCCTCCGCCGCCGCGGGGTGGCCGCCTGCGCCGCCGCCGTGATGGCGCTCGGCGGAGGCGCGGCCGTCGCCGGTACCGGCGGGACGAGCTCCGACTCGACGGAGTCGGCGCAGGCGTCCTCCACGACCCTGAAGCCGGGATCCCGCGGGCCCAGCGTCAAGCGCCTGCAGCGCAAGCTGCGCGTGACCGCCAGCGGCTACTACGGCTCGATGACCAAGAGGGCCGTGAAGCGCTTCCAGAGGCGCGCCGGCCTCAAGGCCGACGGCATCGCCGGCCCGGCCACGCTCGCCAAGCTCGGCGTCCGCGTGACGGCGCAGCCCGACACCAGCGAGGGCTCCGACGTCGAGGTCCCCGCGCAGCTCCAGCGGATCGCTCAGTGCGAGTCCGGGGGCAACCCCCGCGCGGTGTCGCCCGACGGCACCTACCGGGGCAAGTACCAGTTCGACATGGAGACCTGGCGCGGGCTGGGCGGCACCGGCGATCCGGCCGAGGCGCCCGAGTCCGAGCAGGACCGGCTGGCCGTGAAGCTGTACCGCCAGCGCGGAACGGCTCCGTGGGGCAATTGCGCCAACGCCTAGGCGCCAGATAGCCGGCACGGCGGCCGCGGGCCGCCGGCCGGTGGAAATCGCCCCAGCGGCGGCGACAAACAGTTAGTCTCCTCGGCCGCATGGCCGACCTGACCTGGGAAACCGAGGAAGTGGGGGAGGACCTCCACGTCACTCTCGCGGGTGAGCTCGACATCTCGAACGTCGAGCGCTTCGAGCAGGAGCTGATGGAGCTCGAGCAGCCGCGCCCGCCGCTCGTGCTGCTGGACCTGCGCGCGGTGCGCTTCATCGACTCGACCGGGCTCTCGCTGCTGCTCAACGCGGACGCGCGGGCGCGGCGCCAGAGCCGCCACGTGACGATCGTCTCCGGGAGCGGGGCCGCCAAGCGGATCATGCGGACCGTCGCGCTCGACCAGATCCTGGACGTCCGCACCGATCTGACCAAGCGCGAGCAGGCCTGACCCTCGTCCGATGGGACGCGCAGCCGCCATCACCGCCCTCTCGCTCGTGTTCGCCGCGGGCCTCACCGACAGCGCCGCGGCGATGACGACGACGGTCTCGCGGACTGGCCTCGACCTGACCGTCGAGGTCACCGGCGAGGCCTCGGAGCTCACCCCGAAGAACGCCATCCAGGTCACCGAGGACGCGAGCAACACCTACGTCGAGGACAGCTCGATCGAGACCGACGCGGTCGTGCCGGGCGGTACCTGCTTCCAGGTCAGCAACACGAAGATCGGCTGCCCGGCCGACACGCAGAACAGGACGCGCCTGCTCGTGACCCCCGGGGATGGCGACGACGCCGTGTCCGTCGACCTTCCGGTGCGATCGCTGTCGGGCATCGCGTCGGTGTTCGTCCACGGCGGGCCGGGCAGGGACGCGCTCACCGGCAGCGAGGGGCCGGACACGATCGAGGGCGAGGGCCTGAACGGGGTGGGGCAGCCGCTGACCGGCGCGCCCGTGATCAGCATCAGCGGGGACACGCTGTTCGGCCGCGGCGGGGCCGACACGCTGCGCGGCGGGCCCGGCATCGACTACCTGAACGGCGCCTCGGGCGCGACCGTCGCCGATGGGGCCAACATGCTCGACGGCGGCTCCGAGAACGACTACTTCGACGTCGGCACGGCGCTGGGGCCGGACCGTGTGATCGGCGGGCCCAGCGCGCGCTCGAACAACGCCAGCGTCACGATCGGCGGGACGACGATCTCGACCGCCGTCGGCGACACGGTTTCCTACGACCGGCGCACGTTTGCCACGGCCGGCACCGCGGGCGTCACCGTCGACCTGGACGCAAGCGCCGACGACGGCGCGACAGGGGCCGGCGAAGGCGACCAGATCGATACCGACGTCGAGGGTCTGACCGGATCGCCGCGTGACGATCGGCTGGTCGGCACGAGCAGCGTCCAGCGCCTGGAGGGCGGGCTCGGGTCGGACAGCCTGTCCGGCGCGGGGGGCGCCGACGACCTGCGCTTCCGCGAGGGCGTGCGCGACAAGTGCTACGCGCTCACCTCGGGCGCGACCGTCGACCTGGACCTGGCCGACCCGACGCCCGAGGACTGCAGCATCAGCCTGATCCCGATCACCACGAAGCTCACGCGCTCGCCCAGGGACGAGACGATGCCGCCGCCCACGATCGGATCGGTGGTCCGGCGGCCGCGGGCGGACCGGCTGACGGGCACGGTCTCCTGTGACCGAGCTGCGCCGAGAGACTGCGTCGGGGCCCTGGCAGCGCAGAGCGCCCGCGGGGGCGCTCAGCTGGCCCGCACGAAGTTCCGGATCAAGGCCGGGGCCAAGCGCAAGATCGTGCTCCGCGGGTCCGAGCGCCGGCTACGGGGGCTGCGCAGCGCGCGCCTGACGACCGTCACGACCGGGCTGTCACGCCGCGGCAAGACGACGGTGCTGGCGACCCGCCGCGTCCGTTAAGCGCCCTAGCGAGGCGCCGCCACGACCCGGCCGCCGCGGCCGGGGGCCAGCACGATCGAGCGCCGCCGCACGAGCTCCCCGGCCGGCTCGGAGGCCGCCAGCCGCAGCCGGCCGACGATCGCGTGCAGCACCACGCGCATCTCGTAGGTCGCGAACCGCGCGCCGATGCAGCGGCGGACCCCGCCGCCGAACGGCAGCCACGTGTACGTCTCGGGCTGGCGCTCGAGGAAGCGCTCGGGCCGGAACGCGTACGGATCCGGGTAGACGTCGGGGCGCCGGTGGACCAGGTAGATGCAGGGCACGATCACGGTCCCGGCGGGCAGCTCGTGCCCGAGCAGCTCGTAGGGCTCCGCGGCCCTGCGCGCGACGACCGGGATCGGCTGGCGCAGGCGGAGCGTCTCGCAGACCACGGCGTCGGTGTACTCGGAGCCGCCGTCGTCGGCGGCCGCTTCGGCCTCGACCCGGGCCAGCGCGCGCGGTGTGCGCACGAGCCGCTCGCAGGCCCAGGCCAGCGCCGTCGCCGTCGTCTCGTGGCCGGCGATCAGCAGCGTGATCAGCTCGTCGCGCAGCTCGCGGTCGGTGAGCGGCTCGCCGTCCTCGTCGCGGGCCTGGGCCAGCAGGGAGAAGATGTCGTCGCGGTCGGCCAGGTCCGGGGCGGCCCGGCGCGCGCGGATCTCCGCGAACAGCGCCTCGTCGACCGCCGCCAGCGCCTGCTCGAAGCGGCGCACCGGCGACAGCCGCCCGAGCGGGTCGCGCGGCAGCAGGCGCAGCATCCCGCGACGGCGACGTCGCGACCTCGAGCAGGGTGCCGATCCGGTCGCGCATCAGCCGCAGCCGCTCGGGCTCGCTCGAGCCCGAAGACCACGCGGAGGATGATCTCCAGCGTGATCGACTGCATGCGCGGCTGCATCCGCGTCGGGCGCCCGCGCGGCCACGACTCGACCTCCGCCAGCGCGATCTCCCGCATCAGCTCGCCGTAGCCGCGCAGCCGCTCGCCGTGGAACGACGGCAGCATCAGCCGCCGGTGGCGCAGGTGGTCGCGCCCGTCGAGCAGCAGCAGCGAGCGGCTGCCCAGCACGGGCTCGAGCGCGCGGTTGCCCTCGCCCGCGCGCAGGACGTCCGGGCTGGCGGTGAAGACCTGCTTGATCGCCTCCGGGTCCGACACGAACACGCAGCGGCCGGTGGCCGGCAGCCGGACCGTGAACACGTCGCCGTAGCGGCGCCGCGAGCGCTCCATGAACGGGCCCGGACGCGTGATCCAGGCGGCCGTCTGCCACGCCACTGGGGCGTCGGGACCGGGCGGAAGCGCCATTTGCCAATCCTAGTGCTGAAAAAGCCCCCAGCGAACGGCTGTCGCGCCTACGATGCGACTGCAGGCGCTGCCTGGCCCCCTGATGGCAAATCGCATGACGAGAACCCGCGAGGATTGGGCGAACCCGTGGTTCGCCGGATCGCTCGTGGCCACGATCGCGCTGGCCGGGATCGACCTCGCGCTCTCCGACAAGCTGGTGCTGCTCGCCGCTGCTGTCGCTGCCGCCGCTGGCCGCGTCGATCGGCGCCGGGATCGCGCGCACGGCGTTCGTCGGCGCGGTGTGCGTGGTGCTCACCATCGCCCTCGGCGAGGCCGACGACATGTTCGGAAGCCGCGAGCACGTCGTCGACGTCGTCACCACCGCGGCCGTGTCGCTCGGCGCCTGCTGGATCGCACGCGTGCGCGAGCGGCTGCGCCAGGCCGAGGAGCGGTCGACGCTGATCGCGGACGCCGGCGCGCGCGCTCCAGCGCTCGCTCGACCCGGAGGCCGCGCTGTCCGGCCTGGCCCGCATCGCCGTGCCGCGCGTCGCCGACTGGTGCGTCGTGCACGTGAAGCAGGACGACGGCTCGCTGCACCAGATCGCGGTCGCCCACGGCGACCCCGAGAAGGAGGCGCTCGCCCGCGAGCTGCACGAGCGCTACCCGCCGCGGCCCGAGGCCGACACCGGGGTGCCGAAGGTCATCCGCACGGGCATCGCCCAGGTCTACGAGCGCATGACCGACGAGTTCTTCGCAGCAGACCGCGCGGGACGAGCGCCATCTGGAGATCCTGCGCTCGCTCGGCATGCGCTCCGCGCTGATGCTGCCGCTGACCGCCCGGGGGAGGACGCTGGGCTCGATCGTGTTCATCCTGGCGGAGTCCGGCCGCTCGTTCGGCCCGGACGCGCGCCGGCTGGCCGAGACGCTCGCGGACCGGGCCGCGATCGCGCTCGACAACATGCAGCTCTACGCGCGGGCGAGCGGCATCGAGACCGAGCTGCGCCAGTCGCGCGACCAGCTCGGCGCGATCCTCGACGGCGTCGCCGACGGCGTGACCGCGCAGGACGCCACCGGCAAGATGATCTACGCCAACGAGGCGGCGCTCGAGCTGCTCGGCTTCCCGTCGGTCAAGGCCATCCAGGCGGTCCCGATCCGCTACGTGCTGTCCCGGTTCGAGATGTTCGACGAGGACGGCGGTCCCGTTCCCGCCCGAGCGCCTGCCCGGCCGGCAGGCGCTCATGGGGGAGAAGCCCGACGACGCGCTGGTCCGCTTCCGGCGCCGGGACACGGGCGAGGAGCGCTGGGCGATCATCAAGGCGACGCCGATCCGGGACGAGGACGGCGCCACCGTGCTGGCGATCAACATCTACGAGGACGTGACCGAGCACATCGCCCGCGAGCGCTCGCAGCGGCGTGCTGGCGCGCGTCGGCGAGGTGCTGACCACCTCGCTGTCCTACGAGCGGACGCTGCAGACGCGTCGCCGACCTGTGCGTGCCCGAGCTCGCCGACCTGGTCGCCGTCGACATGCTCGACGGCGGCCAGATCCGCCGGCTGGCGGTCGCCGGCGACCGACGACAGCGCGGTCCGCGAGGTGCTCGCGATGCGGCGGCGCTGGCCGCTCGACCCGGACGCGGTGACCGGCGTGCCCGCGGTGATCCGCAGCGGCGCGGCCGAGCTGTACCCCGACCTCGATCCCCAGACGTTCGCCGAGCAGGCCGCGAGCCCCAACCAGGCGGCGCTGATCGAGCGGCTGGGCCTGCGGTCGGCGATGTTCGTCCCGATGAGCGCGCGCGGCCGCACGTTCGGCGCCCTGACGCTGTGCGCCGCCGGGCGTGCGTTCGACGAGGACGACCTGTACCTGGCCGAGGAGCTCGCCGCCCGCTGCGCGATCGCCGTCGACAACGCGCGGCTGTTCCGCGAGCGCACCCGGATCGCCCGCACGCTCCAGGAGAGCCTCCTGCCGCCGCTGCTGCCGGAGCTGCCGGGCGTCGACATCGGGGCGCGCTTCCACGCCGCCGGGCAGGGCTACGAGGTCGGCGGCGACTTCTACGACGTGTTCGAGATCGGCGGCGGGTCGTTCGGCGTGGCGATCGGCGACGTCTGCGGCAAGGGGCCCGACGCCGCGGCGGTGACGGCGCTGGCGCGCTACACGCTGCGGGCCACCGCGCTCACCGAGCCCTCGCCGGCCCAGGTGCTGCGCACGCTCAACGAGGCGATCCTGAAGCAGCCCGGGCGACCGCCGCTTCGCCACCGTGGCCTACGTGCGGTTCGACCGCGACGGCGACCGGGGTGCAGGCCACCGTCGCCGCCGGCGGCCATCCGCTGCCGCTCGCGCTGCGGGCCGGGGCCGAGCCCGCCGAGGCCGGCACCCCCGGAACGCTGCTCGGCGTCGTCCCCGACCCCGAGATCGAGGACGTGACGATCGACCTGTTCCCGGGCGACTCGCTGGTCCTGTTCACCGACGGGGTGACCGAGGCGCGGGCGCCGAAGCGCGTCTGGGGATCGAACGACCTGGCCCGGTTCGTCGGCACCCACGAGCCGCTGCGCGCCGCCGCGATCGCCGAGCGGATCGAGCGCGGAGCCCTGTCCGCGCAGGCCGAGGAGCCCCGCGACGACGTCGCGATCGTCGTCCTGAAGGTGACCGCGGGCGGGCCGCCCGCCCCCGCTGTGGCGCGCGACGAGGGAGTCTCAGCTGTCTGAGGGCCGACGCGCCAGGCACCGCCTGGTTCGCGGCCGAGCCGCGCCCGTGCTAGGAATGCCCGCGTGACAGAGAACATCGGCATCGGCACGGTCATCGGCGGCTACCGCCTCAAGAACCTCATCGGGCAAGGGCGGAATGGGCGTCGTCTACCTGGGCGAGCACACCCAGACCGGGGTCAACTGCGCGGTCAAGCTGCTCACCCCGGACCTGGCCCGCCAGCCCGGCTTCCGCGAGCGGTTCGCGCGCGAGGCCCGCTACGCGAACTCGATCGACCACCCGAACATCATCGAGGTCTTCGACGCGGGCGAGGAGGGCGAGGTCCTCTACATCGCGATGCAGTTCGTCGAGGGCCGCGACCTCAAGCGCCTGATGCAGGAGGAGGCGCCGCTCGACGCCGGCGCGCGTCGTGCACCTGCTCGGCCAGATCGCCTCCGCGCTCGACGCCGCCCACAGCACCGGCACGCTCCACCGCGACATCAAGCCCGGCAACATCATGATCTCGCCCGGCGAGACCGGCGCCCTCGAGCACGCCTACCTGACCGACTTCGGGCTGTCCAAGAACGTCTCGTCGGACTCGATCGCGCTCACCGCGGCGGGCGAGTTCGTCGGCACGATCGACTACACCGCCCCCGAGCTCGTGCTGGGCAAGCCGTTCGACTCGCGGCTCGACGTCTACTCGCTCGGCTGCGTGATGTACGAGGCGCTGACCAGCCAGTACCCGTTCCCCAAGGAGCGCGACGTCGAGGTCCTGTACGCCCACATCCAGGACCCGCCGCCGGCGGCGTCCGCGGTGCGCGGCGACCTGCCCGCGCGACCTCGACGCGGTCATCCAGAAGGCGATGGCCAAGGACCCCGACGACCGCTTCCCGAACGCGACGGCGTTCACCGACGCCGCCCGCGCGATCGTGGGCGACCCGCAACTACCTCCGCAGGAGCTGACGCAGATGAAGCTCGACGTAGTGGCCGGCAACGCCCAGGGGACCGCCGATCCACGTGACCGACGAGTTCCTGATCGGCCGCCACGCGCCGGGCGAGGGCAAGCTCGGCAGCGACATCGAGATCTCGCGCCAGCACGCCCGCATCGCGCGCGACCCGCACGGCCAGTTCGTCATCGAGGACCTCGGGTCGACGAACGGCACGTTCGTGAACGGCGCGCGGCTGTCGGCGCCGCAGGTCCTGCGCGTGGGCGACACGATCGAGGTGGGCGACACCCGGCTCGTGGTCGGGCGCGGCCGTCGCCGAGCCTTCGACGGCGCAGCACCCGCAGGCGACCGCCCCCGCCGCCTCCGCCGCCTCCCCCGCCGCCACCGCCGCCTCCGCCGCCCGCGCCGCCCACGGCTCCGCCGGTGCCGGAGTCCGCGCCTGCCGCCGCCGCCGCCACCACCTCCGCCTCCGCCGCCACCACCTGCGCCGGAGCCGGTGGCCGAGGAGCCCACGCCCGTCTCAGCCCGCGCAGCCTGCTCCGCCGAGCGACAAGCCGATCGCGACGCCGGCCGGGCCGCCCGCGGTCACCGTCTTCCAGGAGATCCCGCCCTCACCCGAGGAGCTGGCCCGGGAGGCAGGGATCAAGCCCCCGGCCGAGGCGGCCGAGCGCGAGGTCGAGGCCGAGGAGGTCCCGATCCCGCCTGCGCCGGCGGCTGAGGCCGCGGAGCGCGAGGTCGAGGCCGAGGAGGTCCCGATCCCGCCTGCGCCGGCGGCTGAGGTCGCCGAGCGCGAGGTCGAGGCCGAGGAGGTTCCGATCCCGCCTGCGCCGGCGGCTGAGGCTGCGGAGCGCGAGGTCGAGGCCGAGGAGGTTCCGATCCCGCCTGCGCCGGCGGCTGAGGCCGCGGACCGTGACGTCGAGGCCGAGGAGGTCCCGATCCCGCCCGCGCCCGCGGCAGAGGCCCCGGCGCCGGAGCAGGCCGAGCCTGAGCCCGTCACCACCACGGAGTCCGTGCACCACGAGTACGACGCCGGCCGTCTGGTCGCGATCGTCATCGAGGACGCGAGCGGAGTGACCCGCATCGAGCGCGGGGCCGACGGCTGGACCGTCAATCCCGGCTGAGCCTGCGCGTGCGTCAGATGGCCAGGCGAACGGCCTGGGCGGCCGCCAGGCTCTCGACGTTCGCGGGGTCGACAGCCACGTAGGGCGGGCTGCCGGGGGCGAACGAGACGCTCACGACCGCTCCGCCGGCCGCCGCGACCGTCCGCTCCGCGGTGGCGACGCGGCGGGCGATCCGCTCGGGCGCGATGCCGCAGGCGGCCAGGAACGGCTCGAGGAGGGGCTCGACCGGGTCGCCCTGCAGCAGCTCGAGCTCCTCGAGCCGTGGCGGCGCGTCCGCGGCCGCGGGGCCGTCGGCCACTCGGAACATGCAGGCGGCCATGTCGTCGCTCACGTAGTCGGCCTGCTGGGCGACGCGGTCCAGAAGCTGAGCCGCGGTCGCGTGGGGACCGAGCTCGCGGATGATCTCGACCAGGCCCAGGCGCCCGATCAGCTCGCCGTCGCGGCGCGCCTCGATCAGGCCGTCGGTGAAGAAGCAGGCCGCCGAGCCCGCGGGCAGCGAGACCGTCGTCTGACGTAGGCCGGTCGGGAGCATCGCGCCGATCGGGGGCGACGACGAGCGGGTGACCGGCACGTGGTCGGCCTCGCCCAGGAACACGGGCGGGGGATGGCCCGCGGTGGCGTAGCGCAGGACGTTGCGCTCGGCGTCGTAGACCGCCAGCACGACCGTGGCCAGCTCGTCGAACCCGCGGTCGAGCACCCGGCCCGCGACCTGCAGGGCGCCGCGCGGCTCGAGGCCCGCCTCCAGGTAGGCGCGCATCGTGTAGCGCAGCAGCGCGGTGTGCATGAGCGCGTCCTTGCCGTGGCCGGCGACGTCACCGACGACGATCCCGACCTGACCGCGGTCGAGCGGGAACGCGTCGTAGAAGTCGCCGCCGGCGGCCAGCCCCTCGGCGGGGCGGTAGGCCACCGACGCCTCCAGGCGGCTCAGCTCGGGCGGGACGTTGGGAAGGAGAGCGCCCTGGAGCACGCCGATCTCGCCGACGAGCTTCTCGCGCTGGCGGCGAAGGAAGCGGGCGTTGCGGGCCAGGATGAACCAGGCGGTCGAGGCGATCAGGAGCGCCAGCGCGAGCGCGGCGATGATGCCCTTGACGAAGCCGGGGATGACCTCGACCACGCTCTGGAGCGTGCGGACGACGACCGGGGACTCGTCGGCGCCCGTGGACACGTCGCGGTCGCTGCGCGGCCGCTCCGGGAGCGATCGGCACGCTCCGAGCGGCTGCTGCCGACGGTGGTGGCCGCCGCGAGCGCCGCCGCGGGCGCCCGGCGGAGCTCCGAGCGCGCGGCCGTCCTGCGCGCCGCGGCACGGCGGACAGCCGCGCGGCGGGCGCGGCTGCGGCGCTGGGCGCGGCGGGTGGATGCCGACCGGTTGCGCCGGACGCTGCTGGGCTGGCGAGCGCGGCGCGTCGTCGAAGGCGAGGCGGAGGCGGCCGTCACGGTGCCGGGAGAGGTGCTGCCGCCGCCGGCCGGCGTGCCGGACGAGGTCGGGGTCGGACTGGCCGGAGGAGCCCTTGCTACCGGAGCCGCCGCTCGAGCCGCTCGAGCCGCCGCTCCCGCCGCCGGAGTCGTTCTTGCGGCCGTTGCCGTTCCCGTTGCCGTTGCCGCCGGCGTTTCCGCCGGCGTTGCCGTTGCCGTTCCCGTTGCCGCGAACGCTGCTGCCGCTGCCGGCGGGCCCGCTCGGCGCGGGGGCGGAGGGGGCCGCGACGGTCGTGGCGCTGTCGCCGGCGCCGCCGCCCCGGGGGCCGTTCCCGTGCCCGTTGCCCTGGCCCTGCCCATGGCCATTACCGCTCTTGGCGAGCGAGGGAGCGCCGGGCGAGACGATCAGATATGCGAATACGAGTAGGACGACCACCGGCGAAAAGCCGGCGCCGGGCCCTGGAGGGGGTACGGCCCATATGTCGGCCATCGTACGGGGACACGGGGTTTTCAACTCAAATCGCGCGATTCTGAACAAATGTCCAGGCGGCCTGGACGCCGCTCATGCTCAGATCCAGCCGCGGTCCTGGGCCAGCAGCACCGCCTGGGCGCGGTCGACGACGCCCAGCCGCTCATAGGTCTTGTGCAGATGGGACCGGACCGTGCTCTCCGATACCTGGAGGTCGGCGGCGATCTGCTTGTAGGTCAGGCCCCTGCGGAGCCCCGCCAGGACCTTCTGCTGCATCGGGGTGAGCGGGGACGGCTCGCCGCCCACCAGCGCGCGGCCCGCCGACGCGGGCCAGCTCGTAGGCGATCGAGCTCAGGTCGCCGCTCTTCAGGCCCACCGCCTCGCCCGCGGCGGCGAACGCGCCCGGGTCGACCGCGTCGCCGCGCGCCTCGTGCGCGAGCATGTCGGCCAGGCGGATCTGCGCCGCGGCGCCGTCGGCATCGTCGGCGTGGTGGCGCTCGACCGCCGCGCCGACCACGCGCGGGATCCCCAGCCGTCCCAGCGCGATCGCCCCCAGGCCCGCGTGGTCGATGCCGAGCGCGCGCCGCTCGCGCGCCGCCCGCTCGCCCGGGGTGGCGGTGGGATCGAGTGCCCGCTCCAGGTAGCTGGCGCTGGCCGCCGCCAGGGCGACCTTGCCGATGTCGTGGAGCACGGCGGACAGGCGCAGCGCGTCCCGGTCGCCCGCTCCGACGCGCGCGGCGAGCAGGTCGGCGGCCGCGCGCGCGGCGATCGAGTGGGGGGTGATGCGTGCCAGCGCCGCGCCGATCCGGTCCGCCTCCGCGGGCGCGCGCAGCAGCGGGAGCGAATCCACGAGCTGCCGCGAGGTCGCCGGCTCCGAGCGCCTCGACGGCCGCCGGCACGGACGCGAACCCGCAGCGGGGCCGGCCGGGAAGCCGGTTCGCGCGGCTGGTCACGGCGAGCGCCAGGCCGACGTCGGTCTCGATCGCCTGGATCGTGTCGGCCATCGTCCCGTGCGGCTTGGACAGCGCTGCGCCGGACCCGGGCCTGGGACTCCGCCAGGATCGGCGGCTCCTCGAGCAGCGCCAGGGCCGTGGCCAGGCCCGTGCCGTAGGGCCGGTCGGGCTCGTCGCCCGGTCCGGACGGCGCCTTCGCGGCCGCCGGGCGGGGCGACTCGGGCGCGCGGGCCCCCGATCGGCAGCGGGGCGGGCTCCGAGGTCAGGCGCAGCGCCACCTGGGCGAGGTCGGTCAGGGCGGCCTCGGCCTTGGCGGACCAGCCGGCGCTGCCGGGCTGTCCGGCGGCGGAGACGGCCGATGTCGCGCCCACGGCCGTCGCGACACGGGTGCCGGCCGTCTCCGCGTTCCTCGTCCGGTCGAAGCGCCGCCGGTCGCCGCGCGCCGTGCGCGCGACCGCCGCGCGCGCGGCGGCCTCGGCCAGCGGCTCGGAGCCTCGCCGCAAGCGCGGGCAGCCAGGTCGAGGTCGTCCTCGGAGTCGGGTCTGGAGTGGATGGGTGAACAGCCAGACACAGCCCAGCCGAGCGCTCGCACGCGCATGCTCTGCGAGCACCGCCAACGCGCCGCGCTCGGCTGCGCTGAGTTCTGGCGCACCCTGGAGGGTTCGGGGCACCAACGACATCGTTCCGCAAACCGCGATGTTCCCAAAGCGCCTTCGACGTATGTATGACGAGGCGGTGGGCACCGATCGCGAGTGGGGCATAGGCTGCGCACATGCCCGAGCACGAAGCGGATGTGGCTGTCGTCGGCGCCGGTTTCGCAGGGCTCGTGGCCGCCCGCGAGCTGCAGGAGCAGGGCCTGAGCGTCGTAGTGCTCGAGGCCCGCGACCGGGTCGGCGGCCGGGTCCTGAACGAGCCGATCGGCGACGGCAAGGTCGTCGAGGTGGGCGGCCAGTGGGTCGGCCCGGGGCAGGACCGGCTCTACGCGCTGGCCCGCGAGGTGGGCGTCGAGACGTACCCCACCCACCAGGCCGGCGAGAACCTGATCGAGTTCAAGGGGCGACCTCAAGCGCTACACGGGCACGATCCCGCGGATCAGCCCGGCGGTGCTGGCCGACGTCGGCCAGGCCCAGCTCAAGCTCGACCGCATGGCGCGCAGGGTCGACGTCGAGGCGCCGTGGCGCACGCCGGGCGCCGAGCGGCTCGACTCGCAGACGTTCGCCTCGTGGATGCGCCGCAACGTCTACACGCCGGGCGGGCGGATGCTGATCGAGCTCGGCATCGAGGCGGTCTGGGCCGCCGAGCCCGCCGACCTGTCGCTGCTCCACGTCGCTGTTCTACATCGCGTCGGCCGGCGACTGGGACCTGCTGGTCGACACCGAGGGCGGGGCCCAGCAGGACCGGTTCGTCGGCGGGTCGCAGCTCGTGGCCCAGCGGGCGGCCGAGCCGCTGGGCGACCGGCTCGTGCTCGGGGCGCCCGTGCGCCGGATCGTGCACCGCGGCGAGCGGGTCAGCGTCCTGGCCGACGGGCACACCGCCTGGTGCCGGCGGGTGGTCGTCGCGATCCCGCCGCCGCTGGCCGGGCGCATCGCCTACGACCCGCCGCTGCCCGGCCACCGCGACCAGCTCACCCAGCGGATGCCGATGGGCTCGGTCGTCAAGTGCATGGCGATCTACGACGAGCCGTTCTGGCGCGCGCGACGGGCTGAGCGGCCAGGCCACGAGCGACGTCGGGCCGGCCAAGGTGATCTTCGACAACTCGCCGCCCGACGGGTCGCCGGGCGTGCTGCTCGGCTTCCTGGAGGGCCGCCGCGCGCGCGAGTACACGCGCGCGACGCAGGAGGAGCGGCGCGACGCCGTCGTCGGCACGTTCACGCGGCTCTTCGGCCCGCGGGCGGCCAAGCCGGAGCGCTACCTCGACAAGTCGTGGGCCGAGGAGGAGTGGACCCGCGGCTGCTACGGCTGCTACCTGCCGACCGGCGGCTGGACGACCTACGGCGACGCGCTCAAGGCGCCGATCGGCCGCATCCACTGGGCGGGCACGGAGACCGCGTCGGTGTGGATGGGCTACATCGACGGGGCGATCCGCTCGGGCGAGCGCGTCGCGGCCGAGGTGGCCTCGGCGCTGTAGCGCGCGCCTCGGCTACCGCGCCGCGAACTCGTCGGCCGCGGCCAGGTCGAAGTCGCCGGCGTCGCTGCCGAGCCCCTGGGCGACCAGCGCCGCGGCCGCGCAGCCCAGCACGGCGGCCTCGCGGCGCGAGCGGCCGAGCGAGAGCCCGCGCAGGAAGCCGGCGACGAACGAGTCGCCGCAGCCGGTGGTGTCGACGACGTCGACCTCGAACGCGGGCACGGACTCGGCGCCGTCCGCGTCGACGATCAGCACGCCGTCGGCGCCGCGGGTCGCGGCGACGCAGCCGACGCCGCGCTCGACCAGCGCCCGGCAGCCCGCCTCGAGGTCGTCCGCGCCGGTGAAGGCCAGCACCTGCTCGTCGTTCGGGAAGAAGTAGTCGAGGTGGGGGAGGGCGGCGGCGATCCACTCGAGCAGCCCGGGGTCGCCCGGGCGCGAGCACGTCGGCCGAGGTGACCGACGCCGTTCGCGCGCGCGTGCTCGAGCACGCCGGCCGCGGCCTCGCCGCCCATGAACTCGGGGCCGCCGAAGTGCAGGAAGTCGGCCTCGGCGATCGCGTCGCGCGGGCGCGTCGTCGGCGCGTGTAGGTGCCGTTCGCGCCGATCACGTGCAGCGCGGGGCGGTCGCCGTTCGGGCGGATCGGCAGGACGGTGGCCGACGTCGGCACGCCCTCGCGGCGCAGCAGCAGCGAGGTGTCGATGCCGCCGTCCTCGAGCAGCCGCACAGCATGTCGCCGGTCGCGTCGGTGCCGACGGCGCCGGCGCTGCGCACGTGCGCGCCGAGCTTGGCCAGCGTCAGCGCGGCGCCGCCCGCGGAGCCGGCGGCGGTGATCTTGATCTCCTCGACCAGCTCGCCGCCCTGGCCCTCGGGGATCCGCTCGACGGGGCGCACGAGCACGTCGAGCACGTGCACGCCCAGCGCGATCGCCGTCATCGTCGTCGCTCATGCGTCCTCTCCAGCTCTTCGTGGTTCCGTAGCGAGCGCTCGATCGCCGCGCGGCACGACGTCCTGCTGCTGCTCGGCGTCGAGCGCGCGCGGCGTGCCGATCTGCGGCGGCGCGCCAGTAGACGTCGCAGGCCCACTCGAGCAGCAGCGACGCCTCGACCGCCGCGTCGACGTCGGCCGCGTAGGCGATCGCGCCGTGGTTGGCCATCAGCGCGGCGGTCTTGCCCTCGAGCGCGTCGAGCGACCGCCTCGGCCAGCTCGGGCGTGCCGAACGTCGCGGTAGGGCGCGACCGGCACGGTGCCGCCGAGCAGCAGCATCGCGTAGTGGACGCAGGGCAGCTCGTCCGAGCACGCACGACAGCGCGGTCGCCATCGGCGCGTGGGTGTGCACGACCGCGCCGGCGTCGTAGCGGCGGTAGACGCCCAGGTGCAGGTCGAGCTCGGAGGTCGGCGCGAGCGTGCCCGTCGAGGACCGCGCCGTCCAGGTCCACGACCGTCACGTCGCCGGCCTCGAGCGTCGCCAGCTCGGCGCCGGTCGGGGTGATCGCGACGCGGTCGCCG
This sequence comes from uncultured Actinomycetes bacterium, assembly GCA_963724205.1. Classification (GTDB taxonomy): domain Bacteria; phylum Actinomycetota; class Thermoleophilia; order Solirubrobacterales; family Thermoleophilaceae; genus CAVRTK01. The sequence continues at coordinate 1,799,879 of CAVRTK010000001.1, forward strand.
CGCGCGGGCGCTGACGTTGCCCGGCGGTGCCGAGCACGAGGCCCTCGGCGGCCAGCCGCCGGCGGCCGCCGCCGACCTGCTCGCGTTCCGCGTCGAGGGGTCCTGCGCGCTCCATCGGCGGCGGCATGCTAGCGTAAAATCTGAAAGTGAGTTCACGTTCACTTGACCACCGGTCGAGCCGAGCCGACCTGCGCCGCGCGTGTCCCCAAGCAGGCGCGCAGCCGCGCGCTCATGCAGCGCGTGCTCGACGCCGCCGAGGGACTGCTCGCCAGCGAGGGCGTCGAGGCGCTGACCACCACGCGCATCGCCGCCGAGGCCGACGTCGCCGTCGGCTCGCTCTACCAGTACTTCCCCGACAAGGGCGCGATCGTCGACGCGCTGGCGACGCGCTACCTCGACGAGTTCGAGGGCGCTGATGGAGAGCTGGTCGCCCAGCGCGGTCGCGGGCGGCTGCGGACGACGACCTGGTCGACCGGCTGATCGACGCCTTCGCCGACCGCTACCGGCGCGAGCCGGGCTACCGCGCGCTCTGGTTCGGCCGCCACCTGAGCGCCGAGCTGCGCGCAGGCCGACCGGCGCAACAAGGTGGCGCTGGCCGACGGCGTGCGCGCGGATCCTCGTCGAGCCGGCGTCGGCGCGCGACGACGAGGGCCTGCGCACCGCCTGCCGCGCCGCCGTCCTGGTCGCGGACGCGCTGCTCGTCGAGGCCTTTCAGGGAGGACCCGGCGGCGAACCGGCGCTGCTCGACGAGGCAAAACGCATACTGCGCTGCCATCTCGCTGACGTCGTCGGCCGTCACGCACGGACAGGGAGCACGAACAGGATGACCGAACAACAACATCAGCCGCCGCGGATTCCTCGGCGGCGCGCGCGGCCGCCGGCGCCGGCGCTGGCGCTCGGCGGCGCGGCGTCGCTGCCCGACGGCCGACGCGGCGGCGACGAAGAAGCCGCGCAAGCTGCAGACGCGCCGGGTCGACGTCGTGCGTCGTCGGCGGCGGGCTTCGCCGGGCTGACCGCCGCCTACCGGCGTGATGCGCGAGGGCCACTCGGTGCTCGTGCTCGAGGCGCGCGACCGCGTCGGCGGCCGCGTCCTCAACCACCAGATCGACGGCGGCGAGATCTCCGAGGCGGGCGGCACGTTCATCGGGCCCGACCCAGGACCGCATCAAGGCGCTGGCCGACGACGTTCGGGCGTCGGCACGTTCCCGACCTACAACGAGGGCGAGAACGTCTACATCGCCGGACGGCCAGCGGTCGACCTTCAGCGACCGTCGCCGCTCGGCACCGCGCCGCCCGACCCGCTCGTGCTCGGCCGACCTGGCGACCGTCGTCGCGCGGCTCGACGAGATGTCGAAGGAGGTGCCGGTCGACGCGCCCGTGGACGGCGGCGAAGCGCGCGCCGAGTACGACGGCCAGACGCTCGACACGTGGATCAAGGCGAACACGACCCGAACCCGGCAGCGCTTCGCGCAAGCTCGTCGAACGCGGCCACGCGGCCGATCTTCGGCGCCGAGCCGACGCGAGATCTCGCTGCTGTTCACGCTCTTCTACATCGCGGCGTCGGGCAACGAGCAGAACGCCGGGACGTTCGAGCGCAACTTCAACACGCGCGACGGCGCGCAGGAGCTCGCGCTTCGTCGGCGGCTCGCAGGCTCATCGCCACGAAGGTCGCGCAGGCGCTCGGCCGGCGCGTGATCCTGAAGCTCGCCCGTCCGCCAGATCCGCAACGGCGCGCGCGGCGTCGGCGTCATCTCCGACCGGATCAACGTGAGGGCCAAGCGCGTGATCGTCGCGATCCCGCCGGTGCTGGCCGGCCGGATCGACTACTCGCCCGGACCTGCCGGCCGAGCGCGACGCGCTGCACGCAGCGGCTGCCGCAGGGGACGCTCGGCAAGGTCGCCGCGGTCTACGACAAGCCGTTCTGGCGCGAGAAGGGGCTGACCGGCACGGCGCTGCACACTCGACGGCGCCGGTGAACGCGATCTTCGACGACTCGCCGCCGGACGGCTCGCCCGGCGTGCTGTTCGGCTTCGTCGGCGGCGACGCGCACCGCGCGTTCTTCCCGCTGCCTCGCCGGCCGAGCGGCGCGCGGCCGCGCTCAAGGAGCTTCGTCGACTGCTTCGGCCCCGAGGCGGCCAGCCCGACGCGAGTACTTCGAGACCAACTGGCCGGCCGAGCGCTGGTCGCGCGGCGGCCCGGTCGGCATCGCCGGGCCCGGCGTCTACACGCGCGCTCGGGCCCGGCGCTGCGCAGGCCGGTCGGGCGCATCCACTGGGCCGGGCACGGAGACGTCGACCTACTGGAACGGCTACATGGACGGCGCGGTGCGCAGCGGCGAGCGCGCCGCGCGCGAGGTGCTGGACGAGCTATGAGGCGCTCGTGCTCGTCGCCCTGCTCGCGCTCGCCGCGCTGGCGGCCGCGCTGCCGCGCCGGCCGCCGGCGCGCCCAGCGCGCGCGCGCTTCGACACGCAGCTGATCGCCCGCATCCCGGCGCCCGGCTATCCCGGCGTCGGCGTACCCGCACCCGAACGGCCGCGTGTACGTCGGCACCTACGTGAACCCGCAGCGGCGACGCGCTGCCCTCGCGCGTCTTCGAGTTCGACCCCGACACCGGCACGCTGCTGCGCTCGTGGGTCGTCCCGGGCCAGGACCTGGCGGCCGAGCACGGCATCCAGGCGGCGACCAGCGACGCCGCGGGGCGGCTCGTGCTGCTCGACAGCACGCCCGCGCGCGCGCTGATCCTCGACCCGCGCACGGGCGACTTCACGACCTACTCGACGTTCCGCGACCTGCCGCCGTGCACGCGGCGCGCCGGACGGCAACTGCTCGCCGACGCACGCAGGACCTCGCGCCGATGGCCAACTACGCGGCCTGGGGGCCGGGCGGCGAGCTGTACGTCACCGACTTCCAGCAGGGCGTCGTCTGGCGCGTGCCGCCGGGCGGCGGCGAGGCCCAGGTGTGGCTGGCCGACGGCCGCCTCGACGGCGGGATGTTCGGCACCACCGGGCATCGCCCTCGCGGCCGACCGGCGGACGCTGCTGGTCGACGCAGGGCAGCTCGGGCGGCGTGGTCGGCGCCCTGGGCACCAACCCGTCGACGCGGCAAGCTCTACACGGTGCCGATCGAGCGCCGACGGCTCGCCGGGCGCGATGACCCAGCTCTGGGAGAGCGGGCCCGCCGAGCTGCCGGACGGCTTCGGCATCGCCCAGTCCGGGCGAGATCTACATCGCGCTGCTGACGCGCAACCAGATCGCCGTGATCGCGCCGGACGGGCAGCGAGGTCGAGCGCTTCCCGGCCGGGGACGGACGGCGAGAACGGCTCGCCGGCGCCGTTCGACAGCCCGTCGAGCGCGAAGTTCCTCGGGCACGCGGCTGATGGTCCCGAACCAGGCTACGTGACCGGCGACACGTCGCACCAGACCGTGCTCGACGTCGAGACCGGCGAGCCCGGCCTGCCCGAGCTCATCCCGGCCGGCGCGGGCGGCGTCGACTCGGTCGCGCCGAAGCTGGCGCGGTCGGGCTGCGGCCGACGCCGGGTGCGCGCGCGGGCGCAACGCGCTCCTGCGGCTGCGCTCACCGAGGCCGCGCGGCTGACGCTGCGGGTCGAGCAGCGCGCGGCGCGCGCTGGCGGCGGGTCGTGACGAACGTGCGGCCGGGCAAGCAGGGCGCGAACGCCGTCAAGGTCGGCCCGCGCGTGCGCCGCGACGGGCGCAAGCGGGGCGACTCGGCCGGGCGCTACCGCCTGATCGTGAGCGGGACCGACGGCTCCGGCAACACGGTCGCGGCGACTCGGTCCGCGGCTTCCGCGTCGTGCGCTGAGACCCGAGGCGCGGATGGCCGCCACCTGCGCCCATCCGTCGTTTGGCGTCTCGGGCAGCGGTTAACCCGAACAGGTGACGGAACAACTACTTTCGAATCACCGAAGGGAGCCATGCCGATGGGCAAGCTCGATGGCAAGAAGATCGCCGCGCTGTTCACCGACGGGGTCGAGCAGGTGGAGCTCGACAAGCCGGTCGAGGGCCTGAAGAACGAGGGCGCCGAGGTCACCTACATCACGCTCGAGGCGGGCGAGGTGCAGGCCTTCAACCACCTCGACCACGGCGGACAAGATCCAGGTCGACACCGCCGTCGCCGACGCGGACGCCTCCGACTACGACGGCCTGCTGCTGCCGGGCGGCGTGGCGAACCCCGACTTCCTGCGCATGGACGAGGACGCGGTCAAGTTCGTCGCCTCGTTCGTCGAGCAGGCGAAGCCGGTCGCGGCGATCTGCCACGCGCCGTGGACGCTGGTCGAGGCCGACGTCGTCAAGGGGCGCAAGCTGACCTCGTGGCCGAGCCTCCAGACCGACATCGCCAACGCGGGCGGCGAATGGGTCGACGAGGAGGTCGTCGTCGACCAGGGGCTCGTGACGAGCCGCAACCCCGACGACATCCCCGCCTTCACCGACAAGGCGATCGAGGAGTTCTGCGAGGGCAAGCACGAGGAGATGGCCGCGAGCGCGAACGGCGGCGCCTCGGCCGGCCAGTAGCGCCGAGCGCCGGCCCAGGCCGACGCTCACCCCGAAAAAGTCGCCGGGGCGCCCGGCGTGCCAGGCGCCCCGGCGGGGGGAGGTGGAGGGGATCACCGCACGGCGATCTCCTGCCGTGGCTGAGTGTAACCCGGAAGGGGTACGCAAGGGGGCCGGTATTTGCATACGGGCAGTTCCCCCGGTCGCAAATGGCGGGGTCGGCACGCCTTCCAGGCGGCCTCGCGACGAGTGGCATGGCGCCATCGCATACCGGGTCTATACGAGGTCCTTCCGGGACTCCGACGGCGGGGCAGGCGATCCCCGGGCATCGCACGGACGCCCTGGCGCCACCCCGGACGTTCTGGGACCTCTAGACCGGCACCCTCGCGGTCAAGAGGTCCCAAGTCCAAGGAGGGGGCGAACTCTTCGTTCTGGGCCTCTTAGACCGTCATATGAACGGTCTAAAGGTCCCAGAACTTCTCGAGCGGGCGATCGCGGCTCTTGCGTCGGCGCAGCACGGCATCGTCGCCCACTGGCAGTTGCTCGGTATCGGCCTCGGCCCGGACGCGATCGACTATCGGGTTCGGATCGGGCGGCTGCATCGCATCCATCACTGCGTCTACGCGGTGGGTCATAAGCGCCTGAGCGAGCGCACCGCCCGCGGCTGTTCGAGGACGACGAGCGCACGGAGATCGACGGCATTCCCGTCACGACGCTCGCGCGCACGATCGTCGACCTCGCCTCGGTGCTGCGACTCGACCAGCTGCGCAACTCGTGGCACGAAGCGGAGCGGCTCGGCATTCTCGACCTCGGCGAAGTCGAGCGGGTCCGCGCCCGGTTCAACCGCCGTCGCGGCCTCAGACACGTCGACCTCCTCATCGCGCAGCATCGCCCGGCGCCTCAGATGACACGGTCCGCGCTCGAGGTCCTGTTCCTCGAGGTCGTTCGCCACGCCGGCCTGCCCGAGCCCGCGGCGAACATGTGGATCGTCGACATGGAGGTCGACTTCGTCTGGTGGCAGCAGCGGCTCGTGGTCGAGGTCGACGGGAGCGAGTACCACCGCACGCTCTCAGCGCGCGAGCGCGACCACCGGCGCGACGCGGTCCTGCAGGCGGCGGGCTACAAAGTCCTCCACGTGAGCGACCGCTGGCTGGTCAATGACCCCGACGGCGTGGCGGCGGCGGTGCGCCGCATGCTGGGGGCGCGCTAGAAGAGCTCGGAGGAGGAGCCCGGGGCCGAGGCCGGCTCCGCCTCGGCGGCGAACTGCGACTGCGTTCGCATGTCCTCGCCGAACACGCCGATCAGGCGCTCCTTGCACATCTCCTCGAGCCGGGAGACGGAGCGCTCGCCGATGTGGTCGCCCAGCTCGCCCGGCGCGCGCACGTCGGCGGTGAAGACGATCGAGCGCTCGTCCTGGTAGCGCGAGTTGATGACCGTGTAGAGCTGCTCGAGCACCCACTCGTTCGGGCGGGCGACCGAGAGGTCCTCGATGTGCAGCAGGTCGACGGCCACGAGCGAGTCCATCAGCGACGAGTACGAGTTGTCCTCGTAGGTCCGGCGGATGGCGGTCAGCAGGTCGGGACCCGTGTAGACCGCGACGGTGCGCCCGCGCCGCATCGCCTCGATCGTGATCAGCATCGCCAGCGTCGTCTTGCCGGTGCCGCGGTCGCCGAAGAAGCCGAACGAGTCGCCGGCGTCGAGGTGGTCCTCCACCCCCTCGCAGAACCGCCGCACCGCGCGTACGAACGTCGGCTCCATCCTCGTGACCGGGTGCCGGTCGAACGCCACGCCGCGGTACTTCCTGGGGATCTGCGAGGCCAGCCGCGACGTCCGCGCCCGGGCGACGCGCTGCGGCCGGCACTGGCAGGGGACGGCCGCGTCGTCCTCCTCGCGCAGCACGAACCCGCTGCCGTCGCACGTCCCGAACGGGCAGGCCGAGTCGCGCGTGCGCGACGGCGCCATGTGCGGGTTGCGGCCGTACAGCTCGGAGTGCGAGTCCATCGACCTCCGACTAAAGCAGCCGGAGCGGACGCCGGGGAACGTGCTTCCTGCGTCTAGCGTGAAAATCTTCCGGCGCGTCCCGCAAGCGCCGCCGCGCCCATTGCAGAACGCGAGGTTGCAACTCACCGCACTTTCTCCGCCAGAGGAGTATCTTGCCGCGCGGGGATGGGAGGAAGCGCGAAGTTCCGGTTGTTCGGGTGCTTGCTGGTCTTGCTGGCGGCACTGGTCGCGGGCTGTGGCGGAGGGGACTCGGGCGGCTCGAAGGACGTCACCTGGTACGTGTTCAACGAGCCGGGCGGCGGCTACGACGCGGCCGTCGAGCAGTGCAACAAGCAGGCGGCCGGCCGCTTCAAGATCAACTACGTCAAGCTGCCGACCGACGCCGACCAGCAGCGCGAGCTGATCGTCCGCCGCCTGGCCGCGAAGGACTCGGACATCAGCGTCATCGGCATGGACGTGAACTGGACCGCCGAGTTCGCCGAGGCCGGCTGGATCCTTCCTTGGGAGGGCGAGAACAAGACGGCCGCCGAGCAGGACCGGATCCCGTCGCTGCTCCAGGCCGCCGAGTACCAGGACAAGACCTGGGTCGCGCCGTTCACGACCAACACCCAGCTGCTCTGGTACCACAAGGACGTCCTGGGCGACCGGCCTGTCCCGCAGACCTGGGACCAGATGATCCAGACGGCCAAGGACATCGGGCCGCCGAAGGGCAAGATCGTCGTGCAGGGCCGCCGCTACGAGGGCCTGGTCGTGTGGTTCAACACGCTGGTCGCGTCGGCGGGCGGCCAGGTCATCACCGAGGAAGGCAAGGTCGTGCTGGGCCAGCCCGCCGTCGACGCGGCGCGCGTCATGCGGAGCGTCGCCGACAACGCCGCCACGCCGACGATGAGCAACGACAAGGAGGACACCGGCAACGACGCCTTCCAGGCCGGCAACCTGGCCTTCATGGTCAACTACCCGTTCGTCTACGCCTCGGTGGCGATGGACAAGAAGGCCGTCGCGAACCTCGGCTACGCGCGCTACCCGTCGGTCAAGCAGGGTGAGCCCAGCCACGTGACGTTCGGCGGCATCAACCTGGGCGTCTCGAGCTACGCGAAGAACAAGCCGCTTGCGTTCGAGGCGGCCAAGTGCCTGGCCGCGCCCGAGCAGCAGAAGGTCGCGGCGCTCAAGGGCGGCCTGTTCCCGACGCGGCAGGCCCTCTTCGACGACCCGGAGATCCGCAAGGCGTACCCGTTCGCGGACCTCGTCCAGGAGACGCTGGCCGACGGCGTCCCGCGCCCCGTGCTGCCGGCCTACGCCGACATCTCGCTGGCCATCCAGGACAAGATGCACCCGCCCAGCGACATCGACCCGCAGGCGTCGATCGACGAGCTGAGCGACGCGCTCGAGAAGGCGAAGGAAGGGAAGCTCTTCTGATGGCGACGGAGACCGCCGCCGAGCAGCAGGTAGCGAAGGAACCCAAGCGCAAGGGCCTGACCGATCGCGCGCGACAGGAGCGCAAGACCGCCTGGCTGCTGTGCGCGCCGGCCGTGATCGTGATGCTGCTCGTCACGGGCTATCCGATCGTCTACGCGATCTACCTCTCGCTGCAGAAGTACGACCTGCGCTTCCCGGACGACAAGGAGTTCGTCGGGCTCGCAGAACTACATCGACGTGCTCTCGGCGAGCGTGTGGTGGAAGGACATCTTCAACACCCTGTTCATCACCGTCGTGTCGGTCGGGATCGAGCTCGTGCTCGGCATGCTCATCGCGCTGGTCATGCACCGCGCGATCTTCGCCCGCGGCGCGGTGCGCACATCCGTCCTGATCCCGTACGGGATCGTCACGGTCGTCGCGGCGTACGGGTTCTTCTACGCGTTCAACCCGACGAGCAGCTTCCTCAACCTCGAGGAGGACCCGTTCTCGAGCCGCTGGGAATCGTTCGGGGTGATCATCCTCACCGAGGCCTGGAAGACCACACCGTTCATGGCCCTGCTCCTGCTGGCGGGCCTGGCCCTCGTGCCCGATGAGCTGCACGAGGCGGCCAAGGTCGACGGCGCGTCCGCCTGGCAGCGCTTCTGGCGGATAACCGTCCCGTTGATGAAGCCCGCGATTCTCGTGGCGCTGCTGTTCCGCACGCTCGACGCGTTCCGGATCTTCGACACCGTGTTCATCCAGACCCGCGGCGCGAACGACACCGAGACGGTCTCGATCCTCGGCTACAACGTGCTGATCAACCGGGTGAACCTCGGCCTCGGCTCGGCGGTGTCGATCCTGATCTTCATCTGCGTGATCATCATCGCCGTGCTCTTCACCAAGGGCTTCGGCGCGACCACCGCGCAGCAGAGAGGGGAGGCGACGTGAGCGAGTCGGTCGACACGCGCAAGAAGGTCCTCTGGGCCATCGGGATCCTCGTCGTGGTCCTGTACGCGCTACTCCCGGTGGTCTGGCTGATCAGCCTGTCGCTCAAGGCGCCGGACGCGATCGGCACCGACAACAACTTCGTCCCGGAGGACCCGACAATCCAGAACTACGAGGACCTGTTCACCGGCGAAAGCCCCTTCCCCGAGGCGCTGCGCAACTCGCTGCTCGCCGCAGGGGGCGCGACGTTCTTCGCGATCATCCTCGCGGCGATGGCCGCCTACGCGCTGGCGCGGCTGAACTTCACCGGCAAGGCGCTGATCCTCTCCGGGTCGCTGGCGATCGCGATGTTCCCGCCGATCTCGATCGTCGGCTCACTGTTCGCGGTCTGGCGCGACATCGGCCTGTTCGACACGATCGCCGGGGCTGATCATCCCGTACATGACGTTCTCGCTGCCGCTCGCGATCTACACGCTGTCGGCGTTCTACAGAGAGATCCCGTGGGAGCTCGAGCAGGCCGCCCAGGTCGACGGCGCGACGCCGTGGCAGGCGTTCACGAAGGTGATCCTGCCGCTGGCCGCGCCCGGCACGTTCACCGCGGCGATCCTGGTCTTCATCTTCGCCTGGAACGACTTCCTGTTCGCCAACACGCTGACCTCGACCGAGGCGGCGCGGACGGTTCCGGCGACGCTCGCGTTCTTCACGGGCGGATCGCAGTTCGAACAGCCGATCGGGGCGATCGCCGCCGCGGCCGTGCTCGTCACGATCCCGATCATCATCATGGTCCTGATCTTCCAGCGCCGCATCGTCGCGGGCCTGACCGCCGGCGCAGTGAAGGGATAAACCGGAGGCTCGCTCACATGGCAGACATCGTCCTCGACCACGTCACCAAGCGGTACCCGGACGGCTTCGAGGCCGTCAAGGACATGAACCTGGAGATCAAGGACGGCGAGTTCATGATCCTCGTCGGCCCGTCGGGCTGCGGGAAGTCGACCGCCCTCCGGATGATCGCCGGGCTCGAGGACATCACCGACGGCCAGATGAAGATCGGCGGCGACGTCGTCAACGACCGCGCGCCCACGCGACCGCGACATCGCGATGGTCTTCCAGAACTACGCGCTCTACCCGCACATGACCGTGCGCGACAACATGGGCTTCGCGCTCAAGCTCGCGAAGGTCGACAAGGCGGAGATCGACAAGCGGGTGGAGGAGGCCGCGCGCCTGCTCGACCTCGAGGCGCACCTGGACCGCAAGCCGGCCAACCTGTCCGGCGGCCAGCGCCAGCGCGTGGCGATGGGCCGCGCGATCGTGCGCGACCCGCAGGCGTTCCTGATGGACGAGCCGCTGTCGAACCTCGACGCCAAGCTGCGCGTCCAGACCCGCGCCGCAGGTCTCCCAGCTGCAGGACCGGCTGGGCACGACGATGGTCTACGTCACCCACGACCAGACCGAGGCGATGACGCTCGGCGACCGGATCGCGGTCATGCGCGCCGGCGTCCTGCAGCAGGTCGGCACGCCGGCCGAGCTGTACGACAACCCGAAGAACCTGTTCGTCGCCGGCTTCATCGGATCCCCGGCGATGAACTTCATGCCCGCCACCGTCGAGGGCGACGTGGTGAAGCTGCCGATGGTCGACGCGCCGCTACCGCGCGAGGCGATCGAGAAGATCGGCGACGACGGCAGCCTGATCGCCGGCATCCGGCCCGAGGCCTTCGAGGACGCGGCGCTCGTCGGCGAGAAGCGCAGCCAGGGCGTCGTGTTCAACGTGAAGGTCGACCTGGTCGAGTCGCTCGGGTCGGAGCTGTACGTCCACTTCTCGCTCGACCATCAGGGTGTCGAGTCGCAGGAGCTCCAGGAGCTGGCCGAGGACGCCGGCACGGCGGACGTCCCGGGCGGCGGGACAGGCGTGGTGGTCGCGCGGCTCGACGCGGCGAGCAAGGCGCACGACCGGCCAGGAGTCCGAGCTCTGGCTCGACACGTCGAAGCTGCACTTCTTCAAGTCCGACGGCTCGGCGGCCGTCACCGCGCACCAGCTCAGCGCAGCTCGCTCCTGAGCCGCTCGATCACGTCGGCGTTCCACTCGTGCGTGCGCATGAGGCGGTAGCGCTCGGCGACGACGCGCATGTACGCGTCGGTCTCCGTCCCCGTGCCGATCAGGTCGGACTCGCGCAGCATCTCGACGACCGGGCGGTACTCGTCCTCGAGCCAGCAGCTCGCGACCTCGGCCCGCGCCATCAGCTCGCCCCGGCCCTGCATCATCCGGAAGCCCCAGGCCTCGACCCCCTCGGCCAGCTCGGCGTAGCGCCACGGGTCTGACAGCGCGATCTCCGCGCGCGCCTCGAACGGGATCGGGACGCGCTCGAAGAACACGCCGCTCGTGCGACTTCACCGGCAGGTCGGCGACCGTGATCGTGCCCTCGGCGCCCACCATCGTCCGCACCTCGGTGACGTAGGCGTCGATGTGGGTGAGCCCGAGCGCACGCGCCACGCTGACCCGGTGGTGGCCGTCGCGCACGAAGTGCATGTCGCCGACGCGGTAGACGGAGATCGGCGGCATGTCCTTCCCGCGCCGCTGGGCGTTCGCGATCCGCTCCCAGCGCGTGCGCGTGCGCGCGCTCATCGGCCGGAACTCGCGGTCGAAGTCGCGGTTGCGCCCCACCGTCCCCACGATCGAGTCGAGGGGGATCGACTTGAGCCCCAGCGAGCTCTCACCGACGCGCCCGAGCGCCTCGACGACCTCGTCGAAGGGCAGGATCAGGTCGACGTCGCCGGGCTGCCGGCGCAGCCGTCGGCCCAGCCGCGACAGCACCTGGCGGCGGCGGGCGCGCGAGTAGTCGAACTGCGCGTCGGAGCTGGGGAAGCCGGTGTCGGGCATCGTCGCCCTCCACGGTACTCCCGGAGGGGCGAGAGCCGACCGCCGCGGTCCGCGGCGCGTATGTCCCAGTAGTCAACCCTTGGGAGGAGAGATGAGAGGACGCATTCTCATCGCCGGACTGCTGGCCGCGGTCGGTCTCGCCGTGGCGATACCGCTGGCGATCGGCGCCGTGAGGGGCGAGCGCACCACCGCGCTTGTTCGCCTACATGAACGGCAAGAAGGAGGTCGACGCGGACGGCAAGAAGAACGCAGGCGACCGCAACGGGCTCGGCACGTTCAGCGCGGTCGTCGACAGCGGCCAGCTCTGCTTCGGCATCACGGTCCGCGACATCGACGCCCCGGTGGCGGCGCACATCCACCGCGGCGGCCCGAACGTGCAGGGCGCCGTGGTCGTGCCGCTGACCCAGCCGGCCGACGGCGACCCCGGCGCTTCGAGCGGCTGCGTGGACGTCGCCGACTCGCTGGCCGCCGACATGCTCAAGCGGCCGAGCCGGTACTACGTGAACGTGCACACCGGGCCGTTCCCGAGCGGCGCCGTGCGGGGGCAGCTCACGCAACAAGAAGCGCTGACCCGAACGTCACCCGGCCGCGCCGGTACGGTGCGCGCGTGGCTCGTTGCTTCGTCACGCGCGCACTGCCCGGCGACGCGCTCGACGCGCCTCGGCGCGGCCCACGAGGTCGAGGTGTGGCCGGAGCGCGCGCCGCCACCCGCGGACGTGCTGCGCGCGAAGGCGGCCGACGCCGACGCGCTGCTGACGCTGCTGACCGATCGGGTCGGCGCCGAACTGCTCGATGCCGCGCCGTCGGTGCGGGCGATCGCCAACTACGCGGTCGGCACCGACAACGTCGACCTGGACGCGGCGACCGGCCGCGGCATCCCGGTGGGCAACACCCCGGACGTCCTGACCGAGACGACCGCGGACCTGGCCTGGGCGCTGCTGATGGCCGGCGCGCGGCGGATCGGCGAGGGCGAGCGCGCGGTGCGGGCGGGGGAGTGGAGGACGTTCGAGCCCGACGTGCTGCTGGGCGTCGACGTCCACGGCGCGACGCTCGGGGTGGTCGGCTGGGGCCGCATCGGCCAGGCGGTGGCGCGCCGCGCGGCCGGCTTCGGGATGACCGTGCTCCACACGCGCGAGACTCGGCTCGACGAGCTGCTCGCGGCGATCCGACTTCGTCTCGCTCCACACGCCGCTGACCGACGACACCCGCGGCCTGATCGGCGCCCGCGAGCTCGCGCTGATGCAGCCGCACGCCGTGCTCGTCAACACCGCGCGCGGCGAGGTGGTCGACACCGACGCGCTGGTCGACGCCCTGAACGCCGGGCGGATCGGCGGCGCCGCGCTGGACGTCACCGATCCCGAGCCGCTGCCGCCGGACCACCCGCTGCTGCGCGCGCCCGGGCGCGACCGTCGTCCCGCACATCGGCTCCGCGTCTACCCGCACGCGCGCGGCGATGGCGGACATGGCGGTCGACAACCTCCTGGCCGCGCTGCGCGGCGATCGCATGCCGCACCCGGCCAACCCCGCGGTCTACGACCGTGCGTGAGCTGCCCCGGGTGGTCCGCCCGTTCGTGGGCGCCGCACGGCGCATGTTCGACTACGAGCTGACCGGGCGGGCGGCCGAGCTGGCCTACTACTCGATGCTCGCGCTGTTCCCCGCGCTGATCGTGCTGCTCGGCGTGATCGGGCTGCTGGCGGGGCAGGACGACGTCCAGAAGCTCCTCGACGCGGTCCAGGAGACGTCCTCGACCAACACGGCGAACAGCGTCCACGGAGCCATCGAGGGGATGGCCACCAAGGACACGGGAGCGAGCTTCGCGATCGGCGGCGGCCTGATCACCACCGCCTACTCGGCATCGCTGTACACGGCCGCGTTCACGCGCGGGGCCGCCGCGGCGCACGGCCGGCTGGCCGAGAAGGTGTCGTGGAAGCGGCGGCTCTGGCTCATGCCGGTCACCGTGGCCGCGCTGCTCGCGCTCGGGATCGCGCTGGCGCTGTTCCTGTTGACGACCGGCGCCGTCGAGGACGTCGCCGACGTGGTGGGCCTCGGGGGGCTGACCGACACGCTGCTCTCGATTGTTCGCTGGCCGCTCGTGGTGCTCGTCATGCTGGCTGCTGGTCTACGGGCTGTTCCTGCTGATGCCCGGCTCGCACGAGTCGCGGCGGCGCCCGAGCCTGGGCGCGATCGTGGCGGTCGAGCGTCTGGCTGGTGGCGTCGCTCGGGTTCGCGGTCTACCTGGCGACGCTGGCGAGCTACGAGTCGACCTACGGCGCGCTCGGCGGCGTCGTCTCGTTCCTCGTGTGGCTCTGGCTGTACCAACCTCGCGCTGCTCTACGGCGTCGCGCTCGACGCCGAGCTGCGCGGGACCGACCCCGCATAATTCCCGCCCGTGCGCATCCTCTTCGTCTGCCTGGGCAACATCTGCCGCAGCCCGACCGCCGAGGGCGTGATGCGGCACGTCCTGCGCGAGGAGGGGCTCGAGGACCGGATCGAGGTCGACTCCGCGGGCACCGGCGGCTGGCACGTGGGAAGCGCCGCCCGACGAGCGGGCGACCGAGGCCGCGCGGCGGCGGTCGATCGCTGCTCGAGGGCGCAGGCGCGCCAGTTCGACGCCGGAGGACTTCGAGGAGTTCGACCTGGTCCTGGCCATGGACGACGACAACCGCCGCGACCTGCTTGCGATGGCTCCCGACGACGACGCCCGGGCGAAGGTCCGGCTGCTGCGCGAGTTCGACCCCGACGAGCGACGGCTCCGGCGACCTCGACGTGCCCGACCCCTACTACGGCGGCGAGCGCGGGTTCGAGCACGTGCTGGACCTGGTGGAGGCCGCGACGCGCGGGCTGGTCGCCGAGCTGCGCGCCGGCGGCCGCGTGTGAGCCGGCCGGACTTCGAGGCCGTCATCGGAGCGCCGGTGGCCGCGGCGCGGCGCGTGGGCGGTGGCTGCATCAACGAGGGCTGGCGGGTCGAGCTGGAGAGCGGCGAGCGCGCTGTTCGTCAAGACCCGCGCGGAGGTGGCGCCGGGCGAGTACGCGGCCGAGGCCGAGGGGCTGCGCTGGCTGGCCGAGCCCGGCGCGGTTCGCGTGCCCGCGGTGCGGGCGGTCGGCGACGACCTGCTGGCGCTCGAGTGGATCGACGAGGGGACGCTCGGCGACGAGGGCGCGGAGGCGTTCGGCCGCGGGCTGGCCGAGCTGCACGCAGCCGGCGCCGACGGGTTCGGCTGGCACGCTCCGATCCGCTTCGGCCGCCTGGAGATCTCCAACGAGCCGGCCGGCTCCACATGGCCCGAGTTCTACGCCGAGCGGCGGCTGCGCCCGCTCGCCCGCCAGGCTCGCGACGAGGGATCGCTGTCGCGCGAGGGCGCGGAGGCGGTCGATGCCGTCTGCGAGCGGATCGACGACCTGGCCGGCCCCGGCGAGCCGCCCGCGCGCCTGCACGGCGACCTGTGGGGCGGCAACGTGCTGGCCGGAACGGACGGCCGCGCGGTTCTGATCGACCCCGCCGCGCACGGGGGGCATCGCGAGGTCGACCTGGCGATGCTCCGCCTGTTCGGATCGCCCGGCGAGCGGTTCTTCGACGCCTACGCGGAGGCCGCCCCGCTGGCCGCGGGCACGAGGCTCGGGTCGCCTCTCTGGCAGCTGTTCCCGCTGCTGGTCCACGCGGTTCTGTTCGGCGGTTCCTACGGTGCGTCCGCGGCGCGCACCGCCCGTTCACTGGTGGGTTGAATTACCCACTTCGCCGGGGGATCGCGGTGATACTCTCCGTGATCCAGCCATTCCTGTCGGAGCCAGATCGCACCGGAGCCGACCCCAGATGAAACCGTCCCCGGGGGGAGACGGATCCAGCAAGAGTGGCGAGTCCGAACGGGACGAGTCGGTTGCCTTGAGCGAGGGCAGACCGGAACGACCAGTGATCAGCCAAGTGCCCAGCAACAGCCCGGCGGCGCGCGAAGACGATGCCTTCCGCCACGTCGCCCTCATGTACGAGGGCGAGCGCGAGTTCGTCGCCGCGACGGCGGCGTTCCTGCGCGACGGGATCGCGGCGGGAGAGCCTTCCCTGGTGCTCGTCAGCGCTCGCAAGATCGCCCTGCTTCGCGAGGAGCTCGGCGACCTGGCCGACCGGGTCTGCTTCGCCGACGTCGAGGAGGTCGGCCAGAACCCCGGCGCGATCATCTCCGCCTGGGACGACTTCGTCAGCGACCGCTTCGCCGAGGGTCAGCGCGTGCGCGGCATCGGCGAGCCGGTCTGGCCCGGCCGCTCGGCCGACGAGGTCACCGAGTGCCACCACCACGAGGCGCTGCTGAACCTGGCGTTCGCCGACGCGTCGGGCTTCACGCTGGTGTGCCCCTACGACGTCGAGGCCCTCGACCCGGCGATCATCGACGACGCCTGCCGGACGCACCCGCTGGTGACGGCCGGCGGCTGCGAGCGCGACAGCCCGGAGTACTGCGGCGAGGCCCTCGCCGCCGGCATGTTCGAGGGCGAGCTCGACCCTCCGCCGGCCGACGTGTACGAGGTCGCGTTCGACGCGGACTCGCTGGCGGCCATGCGCTCGTTCCTCGCCGAGCTGGCCGTCGACGCGGGCCTCGGCGAGGAGCGGCGCGAGGACCTTCTGCTGGCGGTCAACGAGCTGGCCACGAACAGCGTGCGCCACGGCGGCGGCCAGGGCGATCCTGCGAGCCTGGCTCGAGCCCCGCTTCCTGGCCTGCGAGGTCTCCGACACCGGTCGGATCAAGGCTCCGCTGACCGGGCGCGTCCGGCCGCCGGCGGCTGCGCTGAACGGATACGGCCTGTGGATGGTCAACCAGCTCAGCGATCTGGTGCAGGTGCGCACGTCCGCCGCCGGCAGCGTGGTGCGGATGCGCGTTCGCCGCGGATAGCCTCCCGGCAATGGACCTGGGGCTCTCGGGCCGCGCATGCGTGGTCACCGGCGCGTCGCGCGGCATCGGCCTGGCGACGGCCCGCCTGCTGGCCGAGGAGGGCGCGCGCGTCCTGCTCGTCGCGCGCGGGCGAGGAGGGCCTGCGGGCCGCGGCCGAGGGCCTGCCGGGAGAGGTCGCCACGCTGGCGGTCGACGTGGCGGGCTCGCCTGACGCCGGGCGATCGCGTGGTCGCCGAGTGCCGCGAGCGCTTCGGCGGCGATGTGGGCGCTCGTCAACAACGCCGGCACCAGCGAGGTCGTGCCGCTCGAGGAGCAGACCGACGCGCAGTGGCAGGCGCAGTGGGACCTGCACGTGATGGCGTCGCTGCGGCTGATGCGTGCGGCCGTGCCGGCGATGGCCGAGGCCGGGGGCGGGCGGATCGTCAACGTGGGGTCGTCGGCCGGCAAGCGGCCGTCGCTGACGAACGCCGCCTACTCGGTCACCAAGGCCGCGCAGCTCGTCGCTCTCGCGGGTCTTCGCGGACACGTACGCGGCGTCGGGCGTGCTGGTCAACGCGGTGGCGCCGGGCGCGGTGGAGTCGTCGCTCTGGGTGGGCGAGGGCGGGCTGGCCGACCAGGTGGCCGCGGCGCGCGGGGGCACGCGCGAGGACGCGCTGGCCGCGCAGCGGGACAAGATCCCGATCGGCCGCTTCGGGACCGAGGAGGAGATCGCGAGCGTGATCGCCTTCCTGTGCTCCGAGCGGGCGAGCGACGTCACCGGCGCGAGCTGGTCGGTCGACGGCGGGACCGTCCCGATCTTCCTCTGAGCAGCCGGGAGCCGGACCGGGTGTGTGCCCCTGAAGGCCGACGGCCCGGGGGTCGCCGGGCCGTCGGGGGTGGAGCGGATGTGAGCCGGGATCAGCCGGCGGCGGCCGTCGTGGCGGCGGCCGGTGCGGCCTGCTCGGCGGCCGGAGCCTCGGCCGGTGCGGCCTGCTCGGCAGCCGGCGCGGCCGGGGTTGCCGGCTCGGCGGGCGTGGCCGGCTGGGCCGGAGCCTGCTCGGCCGGCGAAGCCGGAGTCGCGGGCTGGGCCGGAGTCGCCGGAGTTGCCGCCTGCGGCGCCGGTGCCTCGGGGGCAGCGGCGGGCGCGGGCTGCTCGACGGGAGCCGGAGCCGGGGCGGTCGCCTCGGGGGCCGGTGCTGCGGCCTCGGGCGCCGGGGCCGGAGCGGCAGCCTCGGGAGCAGGCGCGGGCGCTGCCTCCGCGGGAGCCGGAGCCGGAGCGGCCGGCTGCTCGGCCGGCGCCGGGGCGGGAGCCGCCGCGGCCTCGGCCGGCGGCAGCGCGCGGCCCTCGACTGTCGCCGACGGCTTGGCGCCCGACGTGTCCTCCGTGGTCTGCGGCTGCGACTCGCCCGAGCCCTCGGTGGACTCGGCCGACGTCGACTCGGTCGACGCGCTCCGACGACGAGGACGACTCCGCGCCGCCGCTCTGCTCGGACGTGGTGGCCGACGAGTCCGACGCGGTCGTCGTGTCCGACGACGAGGCCGACCCGTCCGACGTGCTCTTGGCCGACGCCGTGCGCGTGTGCGACCCCGGAGCGCTCTTCGAGCCGTCGAGGTACGGCTCCGGGTCCTGCGCCTGGCCGTTGACCCGCGTCTCGAAGTGCAGGTGCGGGCCGGTCGAGCGGCCGGTCGTGCCGACGTACCCGATCACGTCACCGGCGTGGACCTGCGCGCCCTCGCGGGTGTTGAAGCCGCTGAGGTGGGCGTAGCAGGTGGTGAACCCGCTGCCGTGGTCGATGCAGACGATGTTGCCGTAGCCGCTCTGCGAGCCGCGGGTGGTGACCACGCCGCAGGCCGCGGCATGAACCGGCGTGCCGGTCGGGGCCGCGATGTCGACGCCGTCGTGGTTGCGTCCGCCGCGGGGCCCGAATCCGGAGGTCTTCGTGCCCTTGACCGGAGAGGTCAGCCGTCCGGAGCCGCAGGCCACCGACTCGGGCTGGCCTGTGTCGACCGCGGGCTCGGGCTGAGCGGGAGCGGGAGCCGGATCGCCGACCGCTTCCTCCTGCGCCTCGGTCGCGGGGCCGCCGACGGCCCCGCGGGAGCCGTGCTTCGACTCGCCGGCGGAGTCACGTGAGCCGGAGCCGCTGCCGGAGCTCTCGTGCTTGGCGGGTGCCTCGGACCGGGTCAGGACGATCTTCGCAACCGGGCCCTTGCCGTCGCCGGCCAGCTTCGCCTCGGACTTCGAGGCCCTGCTGACGCTGACCTGGTAGCCCTTGCCCTCGACGACCGCGTCGGCCGCGGCGCCGCGGGTGCCGGAGCCGCCGAGCAGCGCCCGCCACGTCGATGCGCCCACGACCCCGTCGACCGTCAGCCCTGCGCGGCTCTGGAAGGCGCGCACGGCGGCGGCGGTCTGCGGGCCGAAGACGCCGTCGGCGTCCACGTGCAGAAGCTGCTGGAGCTGGGCGACGCGGGTGCCCGTGTCGCCCTCGTGGAGCTCGACGTCGAGCGTGCGCGAGTCGATCGCGCGGTTGGCGGGGGAGGACTGGGCGACCTGGCTCTTGCCCTTGGAGCCCGCCATCGCGCCCCCGACCTGGAGCACGGGTGTCATCAGCATCGCCGCGGTCACGGCGGTGGAGGCCTGCTTCTTGCGCGCCATGCGGCGCCGGCCGTCATGCGCCAGCTCGCGCCGCCGGCGCGAACGCTCCAGCGAGTTGTCCCACAGCTCAGCGGAGCCGAGGTCGCGTACGTGCTGCTCCATCCGCTTCTCCCTTTCTGGCGCCTACGGGGTTAGCTGACGGGCTCGCGCGGAAAGAGTCGCGCTACGCCGACGGTGTCGGCGATTCGCCCCTGCGGCTACAGCCGCTCTGGGTCCCCCGTTCCTCGCACCCGGGAGTGCGAGAACTCGGCGTCGCTTTGCAAATCAGCGGGACACTGTAACGGGTCAACCTGCGGAACGACGAGTTTCCAGGCTGATCCCGGTCCTGAGCTAGCGCTTGAGCTTGATCTTTACCGGCGCCGTGGCGCGGTTTCCGGCCATGTCGGCGGCGGTGATCTTCAGCTTCAAGGTCGCCTTCTTGCGCTTCTTGATGGTCTTCGCCAGCTTCTTGGCGTCCTTCTTGGACAGCTTGACGGTGATCGTGGAACTCGCCCCGGCCTTGAACACGGCCGGGGCCTTGACCTTCGACCCCTTGGCCGACGAGGACACGATGCGGCACGGCTCGTTGCAGCTGGCCTTGAGCTTCACGGAGCCCTTCTTGAGCTTCTGCGCCTTGCCCGCGACCAGGGTCAGCCTCGGGGGCGTCGTGTCGGCCGGCGGCGGCGGCGGGGGCGGGGGCGGCGTCACGACCGTCCCGCCGCCGGTCGGCGGAGGAGTCGAGTCGGTCGTGGTGACCGGGGGCGGCTCCGGGGTGGTGTCGCCTCCCGTCGGTGGCGCGGCGTCGCCCTCCGCGGCCCAGCGGAAGCTGACGCGGGCGGTGGCGCCCTGCAGGTCGTCGCCGACGGCCGGGAAGCCGGTCAGCGACACGTCGAACGCATAGGTGTGGGTCTCGCCGGCCTGCCAGGTACCCAGATCCTGCGAGGACAGGCCGGTGAGCGAGCCGGAGTACACGACCTCGGACGAGCCGAGGTCGCGCACTTCGAGCCGGAGCCGCTGCGCCAGCCGTCCCCCTCGCGGGCCGGCGGCGTTGACCAGATCGGTGGGCTCGAGCGCGAACGCCCCGGACGAGCCGCCGGTGTTCGCGATCGTGACCGTGCCCGAGGCCGACGATCCGGGCTTCATGTTCGTGGCGTTCAGGATCGCCTGCCCGTTCCTCGAGTTCAGCACCTTGACGGCGCCGGTCGAGCTGAGCGCCCTTGCGTCGATCTGCTCGGCACCCGGCGAACGGTTCGCGAGGACCAGCAGCACGATGCCCACCACGACGGCGACGCGAGTCACGGCCCCGGCGATGCGGGCGCGGGGGCGGGCCCGCCCACGGCTGTGCGCGCGCAGGCGGGCGGGTTTCCGGGTCTTCCGGGGCACGTGTCGTTTATCGGCACGGCCAGGGCCCGCATGAGCGCCTCAAGCTTCCGCTCCGACAGCCGATGGGTTACCGGGGAGGTACCCCAGGTCGGGGACGCTCTCATGCGCAAACTTCTGGTCATAGCGATTGTCCTCGGAGCCCTCGGCGCAGTCGCCGGCTTCGGCGCCTATGCCGCGTTCTCCGACACGACCAGCCGCGGATCGAACTCGTTTGCCGGCGGCACGGTCACCCTGTCGTCCAACAGCGCGGCGACGCCGATCTACGCGCTGACCTACCGGGCGCCCGGCGACATCGGCGAGCGCTGCGTGAAGGTCACCTACAGCGGATCGCTGGCCTCGACCGTGCGCCTGTACCGGTCGAGCTTCACGAGCGGCACGGGCCTCGACGGCTACCTCACGCTGACCGTGGCCCGCGGAACGGGCGACCAGACGGACTGCTCCGACTTCTCGTCGGCGGCGTCGGTCTACTCCGGAACGCTCACGGCCTTCCCCTCGAACTACTCCGGCGGGCTCGCGCTCACCAACGCGGGCGGGTCGACCACGTGGAGCCAGAACGACGCCGTCACCTACCGGATCACGGCCACCCTGCAGAACAACACCGCAGCGCAGGGCCTCGCCACCGGGACGCATTCCTTTAGCTGGGAAGCCCGGAACCAGTAGTCCGGACAATACGGAAACTCAGCGTCTCCACTGAGCGGTTTTTCACTGGTCGTCCCCACTATGGGGTAAAGCCGTTTGCCGGGCGCGCCGATAAGCCCCATACCCGTTAGTACGACCCACATGTAATGCAGGAGGTAGGAAGCCAAATGCGCAACGCAAGGAAGATTCTCTGGTCGCTGTTGATCGTCTCGGCCCTGGGCGGGCTCGCCGCCTTCGGCGCGTTCTCCGCGTTCTCCGACACGACCAGCAACCCGAACAACACGTTCGCGGCCGGCACGGTCACGATCGGCAACAACGCGTCCACGCCGCTGTACAGCGTGTCCAACGGCAAGCCGGGTGCGGCGTCCACGGACCACTGCATCAAGATCACCTACAGCGGCTCGCTTCCCGCGACCGTCAAGGTCTACCGCGGTTCGCTGTCCGGCACGCTCGGTACGTACCTCGATCTCACCGTCACCAAGGGCAGCGGCAACCAGGAGGACTGCTCCGACTTCGTCGCCGGCTCTGCCGTCTACAACAGCACGCTGGGCTCGTTCGCCACCGACTGGACCGGCGGGCTGGCGCTCACGAACGCGGCGAACAGCGCGGCGTGGAGCAACGGTGACGCGGTCACCTACAAGTTCTCGGCGGTCATCCAGGACAACAACTCCGCCAAGGGCCTCAACACCGGCACCCACTCGTTCACGTGGGAGGCCCGCAACAACTAGCGGAAGCGCGGCTCCTACCTCCCCGCGTAGTGCGCAGGGCCGTCCTCAGGGCGGCCCTGCGCTCCTTCCGACCGACCCACGCCCGTGACCGCCACCACGCTCAAATCGTCACCGGCCCGGGTCGTCGCTCTGCTTGCCGGGCTCTGCGCCGCGCTCCTCGTGGTCGCGACGCATCAGGTCGCGCCCGGCAACGGTCAGCTCGGCTTCGACGTCGAGCTCTCGACCAACTCCACCGGTGAGATCGCAGTCGCCCCCCAGGGGCGGGTGGCGCTCGCGTCGGGGCTCACCCCGGGCGGCCGCTCGGCCGCGGGGAAGGTGATCCTCCAGAACCAGACCGCGGCGCGGGTCGACCTGGCCCCCTTGGTCGACGCGCCCGAGAGCGAGGCCGACGGGTCGGTGTGGATCGCCGTGACCCGTAACGGCCGCACGCTGATCAGCATGTCGCTCGCCGAGATGCGACGTACGAAGCAGCCGGCGTTCTCGCTCGAGCCGCACCAGCGTTTCGAGGTCATGCTTCATGCCTGGATTCCGAAGGGCGCCCGGTCCGGGTGGCAGGGACGAGTCACCCAGGCCCAGATCCGCTGGCGCGCTTGGATCAACGGCGAGGTGCGGCGATGAGTTACCGCGCCGCGACGGTGTTGCTCATCTGGACGATCGGCGGGTTCGCAATTGGCCTGGCGGCCGCGGCCGGTGCCCCCGTCCTCTTCGGCATGAAGTCGTTCGCCGTCCTGTCCGGGAGCATGGAGCCCGTCCTGTCCACCGGCGACATCGTCGTGGAGGAGCCGGTCCGCGCGAACGCGGTCCGGGTGGGCGACATCGTCACCTTCAACGACCCCGACCACCAGGGCCGGCGGATCACCCACCGGGTTCGCTCGGCGCACGTCGAGCGCGGCCGCGTCCGCTTCGTGACCAAGGGCGACGCGAACGATTCCACCGAGCGCTGGGAGACCGACGCGACCGGCCAGCTGGGCCGGGTCACCTACCGGATCCCGCTGATCGGATACGGCATCGCCCGGCTGAACGGTCCCGCGGCGAAGGTCTTCCTGGTCATGGTCCCCGCGCTGCTGCTGGCACGTGCTCGAGCTGGTGCGGATCTGGCGGCCGAAGCCGCGTGAGCCTGAGGTCGCCGATGCGACGGCCTAGGGCCCTGGTCGCAGCGGCCGTGGCGGTCGCCGCGCTCGCCGCCGGTACCGGAGTCACGCTGGCCGCGTTCAGCGACACAGCCGTCAACAGCGCGAACACGATGACCGCCAAGCGGATCTTCCCGGGTGTGCGCTCGACGACGGGCTGGACGGTCTCGGACGCTGCGGATGGCAGCGCCGCGGACAGGTCCGACCCGACCGTGGCCGTGGACGGCGTGCGGTTCGACACCGCGGGGGGTTGGAGCAACGCCTACTCGGCCACCCGTTACGTCACGTTCGATATGTCCGGCGGCCGGGCCGCGGGTCTGAGCACCTCGAGCGTGGCGCTTCAGATGGACATCGGATCCGACGGCGGCGCCGACACCGTCTGTTACTACTTCGAGGTCTACCGCAAGTCGACGAGCACGCTGATCGGCACGCACGGCAACTCGACGACGCCCGCCGCCTGCGTCACGGGCTCGACGATCCAGTCCACGACCACGTCGCTCCCAGAGGTGACCTCGACCGACATCGCCAACGACCTGTCGGTGAAGATCTTCGCCAAGGAGTCGGCCAATCACTCGATGCGGATCGACCGCGTGGCGATCACGGGCTCGACGCCGTACAACACATTCTCGCTGTTTCGCACGAGCACCATCGACGCGGCCGACGGCTCCGCGGCGACGACGCAATGGGCGCCGGCCAACTCCGACCTCAGCTATCTCGAGACGGGAGGCAACTTCCCCGGCACCTTCACGTCCACCAAGTACGTGGACGCCACCTTCCCGTCCGCGAACATCCCGGCGGGCAGCACGATCACCTCTGCCGACATCTCGCTGAAGTACAAGGCCCAAGGGGCGGGCAAGGCGCTCTGCCTCTACTTCGAGGCCTACAGCGGCGCGACGCTGGTGGGCACCACGGGCAGCAGCGGATCGCCCTGGTGCAGCGACACGGCCAACAACTGGAAGACCGACACGATCACGCTCAGCGGGGTCGACACCGTCGGTGAGGTCAACGGCCTCAGGGTGCGCATCATCGGGCAGGCCGCGGGCGGCAGCAGGGGCCAGTTCGACCTGATCGAGCTGCGCACCAACTACTACCTCGACTAGAGGCGCCTGTAGCGTCCCGCGCGTGCCGCGCGTCCTGCTCGCCCTCATGTTCTTCCCGCGCGGCGGGTCCGCCCAGGTCATGCGCTACCTGGCCAAGAACCTCGCCGACAACGGCTGGGAGCCGACGCTCGTGGCCGGGTCCGCGCCCGGCGAGGCGGACGCCCGGAAGTTCTTCGAGGGCCTGGACGTGCGGCCGGTCGACTACTCCGGGGCGCTCGAGGCGGACGACCCGCTGCGGGCCGACCCGCCGATGCACCCGTCGTTCGAGGACCGCGAGGGCGCCCCCGACCGGGTCTTCGCGAAGGTCGACGACGAGACCTACGAGCACCTGGTCGAAGCCTGGGAGGGCCACCTGCGCGAGGCCGGCGCGGCGGACGCGGACGTCATCCACCTGAACCACCTGACCCCGATGAACGAGGCGGCCGAGCGCGCGTTCCCCGACGTCCCGCGCGTGGGCCACCTGCACGGCACCGAGCTGCTGATGCTGCGCGAGATCGACGAGGGGCCGCCCGAGGGCTGGGACCACGCTCGCGAATGGGCCGATCGCATGCGCCGCTGGGCGCAGAGCTGCGAGCGGCTGCTGGTGCTGTCGCCCGACGCGGTGCGCCGCGTCCCGGACCTGCTCGACGTCGACCCCGGCAAGGTCGTCTGGGCGCCGAACGGCTTCGACCCCCAGATCTTCGACCGGCGTCCCATCACCGGCGAGGACCGGGTCGCGCACTGGCGCCGCTGGCTGGTCGAGGAGCCGAGCGGGTGGAGCCCGGACGACGACGAGCCCGGCAGCGTCTCCTACGAGGAGGACGACCTCGGCGGCCTTCGCGGACGACAACCCGGTGCTGCTCTACGTCGGGCGCTACACGGAGGTCAAGCGCATCCCGCTGCTGATCCGCGCCTACGCGCGCGCCCGCGACGAGTTCGCGACGCGCGCGCCGCTCGTGATCCTCGGCGGCTACCCGGGGGAGTGGGAGGGCGAGCACCCGCTCGAGGTGATCCGCGACACCGGGGTCGACGACGTCTTCCTGCCCGGCTGGCGCAGCCACGACGACCTGGCCGACGGCCTGAACGCGTCCGACGTCGTGGTCCTGCCCTCGGTGCGCGAGCAGTTCGGGCAGGTGCTGGTCGAGGGGATGGCCTGCGGCCTGCCCGCGATCGCGGTCGACGCCCACGGCCCGGCGACGATCATCACCGACGGCGAGGACGGCTGGCTCGTGCCGGCCGACGACGAGGAGGCCATGGCCGACGCGCTGGTCGAGGCCGTGGGCGACCCGGACGAGCGCCGGCGCCGCGGCGATGCCGCCTACGAGTCGAGCCGCGCCCGCTACTCCTGGCCCGCGCTGGCCCAGGAGGTCGCGGCGCGTCTACGACGACGTCGTCGAGGGCCGGCCGGAGTCGGAGACGGCGCCCGGGCCGCTGCCCGACATCGTCTGACAGCGGCCCTAACCTCAGCGGGTCCCATGGACTCGCTCGAGTACCGCATCCGCCGCTCCGATCGCGCCCGCCACGCCCGCATCGTCGTCGACGCCGACGGGGTCGAGGTCGTCGTGCCGCGGCGCATGGCGCTGCGCCACGTCGAGCCGTTCGTGCGCGAGAAGCAGCCCTGGATCGAGCGCACGCTGCGCCGCTACCAGGACGCGGCGCTCGACGGCCCGATGCGACGTCGACCTGCGCGACGGCGGCGAGGTCCCCTACCTGGGCGAGCAGCTCGACCTGGACGTGCGGGTCGAGCCGGGCCGCACCCGGCCGCACGTCCGCCGCCGCGGCGACGTCTTGACCGTCAAGGTGGCCCGGCGGGGCCGCGAGCCGATCCGCGACGCGCTCGAGCGCTGGTACCGGCGCGAGGCCCGCGGCCGAGGTCGAATGGCGGCTCGACGAGGCCGTGGCCCGGGCGGGCACGCTCCTACTCGCGGCTCACGATCCGCCAGCAGCGGACGCGCTGGGCGTCGTGCTCCTCGAACGGGTCGATGAGCTTCAACTGGCGGCTGCTGCTCGCGCCGGCGGAGATCCTCGACTACGTCGTCGAGCACGAGGTCGCGCACCTCGACGTGCTCGACCACTCGCCGCGCTTCTGGCGCCTGGTCAGGAGCCGCGTCCCGGACTACAAGCAGCACGAGCGCTGGCTGCGGCGCAACGGCCCGGCGCTCCGGCTCTAGCGGCGATGCGCATCGAGGGGCCGGCGCTGGCCCTGCGCCCGCCGGAGCCGCGCGACGCGGACGCGCTGTTCGAGCTCGGCCGCGACCCGGAGGTCGTGCGCTTCTTCTCGTGGGGCCCGTACACCGAGCGCGCGGAGGCCGAGGCGTTCATCGAGCGCGTCCGGCGCGAGCGGCCCTACGAGCTGCTCATCGTCGACGCCGACGACCGGCCGATCGGGCTGACCGGGCTGACCGAGCTGTCCGAGCGCGACAGCCGCGCCGTCGATCGGCACCTGGCTCGGCCGCGAGCACTGGGGGACGGGCGCCAACGCCGAGTCGAAGGCGCTGATGCTGCACTTCGCCTTCGAGCGGCTGGGCCTCGGGCGCGTGTCCGCCTACGCGCACCCGGACAACGTCCGCTCGCTCGGCCGCGCTCGAGAAGATCGGCTTCTACCGCGAGGGCGTGCTGCGCGGCTGGCACGTCCACCGCGGCGAGCGCCGCGACGTCGTGATCCTCGGGCTGCTCCGCGCGGAATGGGAGCGCAGCCCGCTGGCCGCGGTCGCGGTGCGGATCGTCGACTGAGCCCGCGCCGTCGCTAGGCGACCGGCACGGAGTCGATCGCCCGCAGCGCGTCGCCCGCCCGCTCGTCCTGGTCGCGCTCGGCCAGCTCCGCGTCCAGCCGGTCGTACCAGTCGATCGAGAACGCGTGCAGGTCGAGCCCGTAGCGCAGCGTCAGGTGCGCGCAGGCCAGGTCGCCCGCCTTGGGGCGCAGCTCCTCCAGGTGCTCGATCGCCCGGCGGCTGGCGCCGGCGCATGATCTCGATCTGGGCGCGGAGCTGGGCGACGGAGAGCTCCTCGGCGAAGAACAGCCGCAGCAGGCCCTCGTCGCGCAGCTCGAAGTGGGTGCGGGAGCCGGAGTTGAGCCACTCGTCGAGGGCCTGGCTGCCCTTCGCCGTCAGCGAGTAGACGATCCGCTCGCGGCCGCCCTGGGTCTCGCGCTCGCCCTCGATGTAGCCGTCGTCGGAGAGCTTCTTGAGCTGCGGGTAGATCTGGCCGTCGCTCGTGGCCCAGAAGTGCCGCGTCGCGTCCTTCGCGGCGCGCGACATCGCGTATCCGGAGCGCCGGCCGGTGGCGATCATGCCGAGGACGACGTAGGCGGGCTTTGAGAGTTCGGTCACAGATCCCTTTCAACGATACCTCTTGCTGAGGTATCGTCGCGATCCATCGCAAGGTTCGGCTCAGCTTATCCGGGAGATCGCCGCATGTCTCGCCCCTGGAAGGTCCTGCTCGTCACGTCCGTCGCCGTCTTCATGTCGTTCCTCGACGCGACGATCGTCAACATCGCGTTCCCGGACATCGAACGGTCGTTCCCGGACGCGTCGCTGGGCGACCTGTCCTGGATCCTGAACGCCTACAACATCGTCTTCGCGGCGCTGCTCGTGCCGGCGGGCAAGGTGGCGGACATCGTCGGGCGCAGGAAGATGTTCTTCGTCGGGCTGTGGACGTTCCTGGCCGCGTCGGCGCTGTGCGCGTTCGCGCCCGAGCGTCGAGCTGCTGGTCGCCGCGCGCGTCCTGCAGGCGGTCGGCGCAGCGATCGTGGTGCCGACGTCGCTCGGGCTGATGCTGCCCGAGTTCCCGCCGGCCAAGCGCGCGACCGCGACCGCGATCTGGGGCGCGACCGGCGCCGTCGCCGCCGCCACCGGGCCGTCGCTCGGCGGCGTGCTGGTCGACGCCACGAGCTGGCGCTGGGTCTTCCTCGTCAACCTGCTGATCGGCATCCCCGCGGTCTTCCCGGCGCGCCGGCTGCTGGTCGAGCGCCGGACGAGTCCGCCCACCGCGCGCTCCCGGACGCGGTCGGCGTGGTGCTGCTCACCGCCGCCGTCGGGCTCCTGTCGCTCGGCATCGTGAAGGGCCCCGACTGGAACTGGGACGACCGCGTGATCGGGTCCGCGGCCGCGGGCGTCGTGCTGCTGGTGGCGTTCTTCCTGCGCTCGCGCCGCCACGCCGCGCCGGTGATCGAGCTGTCGCTGTTCCGGATCCGCTCGTTCGCGGTGGCCAGCACCGCTGTGTTCGTCTTCGCCGTCGCGTTCTACGCGCTGCTCCTGAACAACGTCCTGTTCCTGACCCAGGTGTGGGACTACTCGGTGCTCGAGGCCGGCTTCGCCGTCACCGCCGGCCCGCTGACCGCCGCCGTGTTCGCCGTGATCGGCGGCAAGCTGTCGGACGCCTACGGCCAGCGCGTCGTGGCGGTGCCGGGCGGGCTGATCGTTCGCCGCGGGCGCCCTGCTGCTGTCGCGTCATGCCGGGGGCCGAGCCCAACTACTGGGGCCACATCTTCCCGGCGATGATCGTCACCGGCGCGGGCGTCGGCCTGACCTTCGCCTCGCTGTCGAGCGCCGCGGTGGCGGAGCTGCCGCCGCACCGGTTCTCGACCGGCAGCGCGGTGTCGGCCTGCTTCCGCCAGCTCGGCGCGGTGCTGGGCATCTCGCGTGCTGGTCGCCGTGCTGGGGACGCCGTCGCTCGCCGGCCGCCGCGCTCGACGACCTTCCACCACGCCTGGGCGCTGATGGCGCGCGGGCGGCGCGGGCGCCGCGCTGATCGCGATCGGCCTCGGCCGGGTGCAGGGCGACGGGGACGGAGCCGGCGAGCGCCCAGGCGGCCGCCGCGGCGTAGCCCGCTGCCTAGGCTTCCCAGCGGAAGCCGCGGGTGATCGCCCACAGCCCGACGGCGAGCCAGGCCAGCAGGATCGCCAGCGAGTCGAGCGTCGAGCCGATGCCCGACGCCCGTGACGATCGCCGCGTGCAGCCCGTCGATCACGTGCTTGAGCGGCAGCACGTCGGCGATGATCTCGAGCACGCGCGGCATCGTTCTCGGTCGAGTAGAAGACGCCCGAGATGAAGATCGCCGGCAGGAACACCGCGTTGGTGTAGGCGGGCGCGGCGTCGAAGTTCGGGATCAGCTGGGCGAACGCGATGCCGAGGCAGGCGAACGTCGCGACGCCGACCACGGTGAAGACGGCCAGCGTCAGCCAGTTGCGCGGGCAGGTCGCCGCCGAACACCAGGTGGCCGACGCCGATCACCAGCGCGATCTGCACGAGCGCGTTGACCACCGCGTTGCCGACCACGCCGCCGAAGTAGGCGCCCGGGCGGCACCGGCGTGCCGCGCATCGCGCTTGAGGATCCCCTGCTCGCGCAGGAACGTCATGTTGAACGCGAGCGCGGTGAACGTCGTCGACATCACCGCCATCCCGGCCAGGCCGGGCACGAGCACGTCCATGTCGTCGCCGTCTGCGCCGTACACGGTCGCGATCAGCACGAGGAAGATCAGCGGCAGCATGAAGTTGAAGAACGCCGCCGACGGGTTGCGCCAGAAGTTGCGGCGCTCGAAGCGGAACTGGCTCCAGGCCAGCGCGGCGGTGCTCATCGCGTGACCGCCTCGGTGCCCTCGGCCTCCTCGGCCTCGGTCGAGGTCAGCTGCAGGTAGACGTCCTCGAGCGACGGGCGGGTGACGGTCAGGTCCTCGAGCCGCTCGCCGCGCTCGAGCGCCTCGCTGGTCAGGCGGTTGAGCAGCTCGGTCGGGTCGTCGGTGTCGAGCTCGATGCGGTCGCCGTCGCGCGTGTAAGCAGACGCGGTAGGTGCGGCTGGCCGGGCGTCAGCTCGGCCGGCGGGCCCTCGGCCACGATGCGGCCCGGCCTGCACGATCGCCACGCGGTCCGACAGCGACTGCGCCTCGTCCAGGTAGTGGGTCGTCAGCACGACGGTCTTGCCCAGCTCCTTGAGCGAGCGGATCACGCCCCAGGCCGTGCGCCGGGCGGCGGGGTCGAAGCCGGTGGTCGGCTCGTCCAGGAAGATCAGCTCGGGGTCGCCGACCAGCGCCAGCGCCAGGTCCAGCCGGCGCTGCTGGCCGCCCGACAGGCGTCTTCACGCGCGCGTCGGCCTTGTCGCCCAGCCCGACCAGGTCGATCGTCTCGTCGATCGCGCGCGGGTGGGGGTAGGCCCTGGCCAGCAGCTCGACGGACTCGCGGACGGTCGCGCGCGGGTAGAAGCCCGCGCTCTGCAGGACGATGCCGATGCGGGCGCGGAACTCGCGGTCGCGCGATGGCCGGGTCCGAGCCGAGGACCGTGACCTCGCCGCCGTCGCGGTCGCGGTAGCCCTCGAGGATCTCGACGGTGGTGGTCTTGCCCGCGCCGTTCGGGCCGAGCAGGCCGAACACCTCGCCGCGGCGGACCTCGAACGAGATGCCGCGCAGCGCCTCGAGCGGCGCCGTAGCTCTTGCGCAGGTCGCGTACCTCGATCGCGTTGGCGGCCACGATCTGAGACTAGCGGCACGTCCTGGGTGGGGAATGCCCCATAGCTCGCGGTTTCGGGCGGCCATAGCTTGCCCGCATGCCTCGAATCCTGCTGCTTCTGACCGTCCTGCTCGCCGTCTTCGCCTCGACCGCGCAGGCCGACCCGGCCGTGCGATCCGGCACCGCGAACGACACCGCGGGCCTGCTTCCCGTGGTCAACCAGTTTCGCGACGACCTGGGCAACCCGAACAACGGGACCGGCGGAACGTTCGAGACCGGCCGGCGCGAGATCAACTGGGACGGAGTGCCCGACAGCTTCATCGAGCCGTTCGCCCCCGACTTCTTCAACAAGATTGCGCCTCGCGGCGTGGTCTTGAGCACCCCGGGCAGCGGATTCCGGATCAGCCGCACGGCGGCGGCGGGGCAGGTTCGCTTCTCGAACCTCGACCCGAGCTACGCGGTCGCCTTCACCACGTTCAGCCCGCAGCGCCTGCTCGCGCCGATCGGGATGCCGATCACCGACGTCGAGTTCCGCCGTCGCCCCACGACTTCATCTACGGCGACAGCCAGCGCGACGCGCCTCGAGGACAACTCCGGCGCGAACCCGGACCAGACCGACACCGACGGCGACAAGCAGGGCGACGCTGCGACGACGCCGACGACGACAACGACGGGACGTCGTCCGACGCGGACGACGACCGGACCGGCAACGTCGTCGACAGCTGCAGAGCGGCGACCGACGCCGAGCCGCCCGACGCCGACCGGGACGAGACCACTCCCGCGGCGCCGACGGTCCCCGCGGACGTGACGCCGCCCGCGATCACCAAGCTCGGCGTCAAGCGGGCGAAGCGCGGGTTCAAGATCTCCTACTCGCTGTCGGAGACCGCGCGCGTCGCGTTCACGGTGCAGAAGAAGACGCGGACCGGCACGTTCAAGCGGCTCAAGGGCGGCTTCTTCAAGACCGGCAAGCCGGGCGGGAACTCGTTCCGGTTCAGCGGGCGACTGAACCGCAAGGCGCTCCGGCCCGGCACCTACCGGCTGGTCGCGCTCGCGGTCGACCCGGCGAACCAGCGGTCGGCCGGCGTGCGCAAGGGCTTCAAGGTCGCGAAGCGACCCGTTAGGTCCCGGCGCCGGCGCCGCCGCGGCCCTCGCCGCCGGCGAACCGGGCCGCGCCGCGCTGGGCGACCTCGAACACCTCGCGCCCGGCGCTGCGCCTCCAGGCGCAGCCCGTCGGCCAGCGGCATCCCGATGCCCTCGATCGCCGCGCGGCGGTCGGCGAGCATCGTCTCCTGGGGGAAGCCGGCCAGCGCCCTCGGCGATCTGGAGCGCCCGGTCGAGCGCGCCGCCCTGCGGCACCACCTCGTTGACGAGCCCCATCGCGTGCGCCTCGTCGACCGGGACCATGCGGCCGGTCAGGATCAGGTCGAGTGCGCGGCCCATCCCGACGATCCGCGGCAGCCGCTGCGTGCCGCCGTCGATCAGCGGGACGCCCCAGCGGCGCTCGGGGAAGCCGAGCGTCGACCCCTCGCTCGCGATCCGCAGGTCGCACCACAGCGCCAGCTCGAGCCCGCCGGCCAGGCACCAGCCCTCGATCGCGGCGATCGTCGGCTTGGACGGCGTCAGGCGCGTGAACCCGAGCGGGCCGTCCTCCAGGTCCAGGCGCGGGGCGAACGTGTCGATCGCCTTCAGGTCCGCCCCGGCGCAGAACGCGATCCCGCCGGCGCCGGTCAGGACCAGCGCGCGGGCGCTCGTCGTCGGCCTCGAACCGCCGGTAGCCGTCGGTCAGCAGCTCGGCCGTCGGGCCCGTCGACCGCGTTGCGCCGCTCGGGCCGGTCGATCGTCAGGACCGCGGCGGCGCCGACGCGCTCGTATCTCACCTGGTCGCTCATGGCCTGCAAACTAAACGCGGCTCCGGGCGATGGGGGCGCCGGAGCCGCGTCGGTGCGACGAGTGGGAGGGAAACCTCGTCGCCGCGCATGCTCCCGTGGCTCCCTGAGCGGCGTGTGAAAAGGCTGAGAAGCCGGGCTGGCTACCAGCCGGTGCGGCTGCGCAGGCGCGCCGCGCTTGCGGGCGTCCTTGCGCTTCTCGAGCGCGTTCTGGATGACCGTGCCGAAGATCACGACGAGCGTGAAGAACAGCACGACGCCGAGCGAGAAGAACGTGATGATCTTGTCGTCGGTCTCGCCGACGAGGCCCTCGCCGTTGTCGTTGCCCTCGGCGGCCAGGGCGGGCCCGGCCAGCAGCAGAAGGCTGACGAGGGAGAGCGGGAGTGCGGTGGCGATGCGGCGCATTGCGGTGCGTGACTATACGTGAGTCGCCCGACCGGTAATCTCGCCGCCGCGTGGGGGAGGACGACGAGAAGGTCATCGTGCGGGTCGAGATTCCGAAGGGGTCTCGCAACAAGTACGAGTACGACGAGGAGCTTGATGCAATCAAGCTCGATCGCTTCCTGTTCGCGTCGATGGTCTACCCGACCGACTACGGCTACTTCCCGGAGACGCTGGGGGAGGACGACGACCCGCTCGACGCGATGGTCTGCGTCTCCGAGCCGACGTTCCCGGGCTGCGTGATCGAGGCCAAGCCGATCGCCCTGTTCAAGATGGAGGACGAGCACGGCATCGACGACAAGATCCTCTGCGTGCCCTGCCACGACCCGGCCTGGAACACGCTGACGTCGCTCGACGACCTGACCGACCAGCTGCGCAACGAGATCGAGCACTTCTTCTCCGTCTACAAGGACCTGGAGCAGAAGAAGGTCGACGTCGACGGCTGGTACTCGCGCGACGACGCGCTCAAGTCGATCAAGGAGGCGCGCGAGCGCTTCGAGAAGTACCAGTCGGAGGACGGCGAGCCCGACCGCGAGGGCGAGCAGGAGCCCGACAACACCGAGACGGGTTAGGCACCGCTTAGACGCCCGCCTCTAGGGTCCGCGGCCGTGTCTTGGCTCGAGGCCATAGTCCTCGGGATCGTGCAGGGGCTGACCGAGTTCCTGCCGATCTCGTCTACCGGGCATCTCCGGATCGTTCCCGCCTTCGCCGGCTGGGCGGATCCCGGGGCCGCGTTCACCGCGATCATCCAGCTCGGGACGACCCTCGCGGTGCTCATCTACTTCCGCGACGACCTGTGGCGGGTGGCGCGGGCCTGGGTGCGGTCGCTGCGGGATCCCTCGCGCGCGGTCCTCGGTCGACGCCCGGATGGGGTGGTACCTGATCGTCGCGACGGTGCCGATCGTGATCTTCGGCTTCGCGTTCAGCGACGCAGATCGAGAACGGGGCGCGCGACCTCTACCTGATCGGGGACCGTGCTGATCCTGTTCGGGCTCGTGATGCTCGCCGCCGACCGCACGGCTCGCATGGACCGCGCCGAGGCGTCGATCGGGCGGCGCGACGCGCTGGTCATCGGCTTCGCCCAGGCCCTGGCGCTGGTGCCCGGCGTCTCGCGCTCGGGTGCCACGATCAGCGCCGGGCTGTTCCGCGGCTTCGACCGCGAGACCGCGGCGCGCTTCTCGTTCCTGCTGTCGCTGCCCGCGATCGTCCTTGCCGCGCTGTTCCAGATGCGCGAGGTGGTGGGCGGATCGGAGACGCTGACCACGAAGGCGGGCGAGGGCATCAGCGTCGGCGCGGTGATCGTGTCGTGCGTGTTCGCGTTCGTGGTCGGCTACGCCTCGATCGCGTTCCTGCTGCGCTTCCTGCACCGGCACGGCCTGGGCGTGTTCGTCGTCTACCGGATCGTGCTCGGCGTCGCCGTCCTCGCGCTCACCGCGAGCGGCGCCATCTCGTAGTTCTAAGATCCGGGGCGGTGAAGGCCGCCCGCAACATCGCGATCATCGCGCTCGTCGCCCTCGCGATCACCGTGCTGCCGGGCGGCGGCCCGACGCTCGACGTCGTGCTGACGCTGATCACGATCGGCGTTCTTCGCGGCGATCGCGCTGCTCGGCTTCCGGCTGTACCGCGAGCATCACTTCTCGCTCGACGCGCTGGAGGCGCGCCAGCGGCTGGTGCTCTACGCGTCGGTCGGCCTGGCCTTCGTCACGTTCGCGGCGACGCAGCGGCTGTTCGAGGCCGGCGGGCTGGGCGCGCTCGGGTGGATAGCGCTGCTGGGGCTGGCGTCGTACGGGGTGTTCTGGGTCTTCACCCAGTCGCGCCGCTACGACTGAGCCAGAGCAGTTAGCGCTCGGCGGCGGCTGAGGCTCGTCGGAGCACGTTGCCGGTTGCGCTCGGCGGGTGTGGTCCGCTGGAGCCGCCCGGCGTTTCGGTCGACTTCCGAGAGCTTGCCGCCGCCGAGCTGACGCCTCGGATTCTGACTGTCACGAACTCTTTGCACAACTGACACAGAGTTGACACACGCGCGTCTGGAGCCGTAACGCGCCGCCGTCCACAGTGGGCGGCCCATGACCTACCGCGCGAGACAGGAGACGGGTCAGGCGAGCGTCGAGATGGTCGCCACGCTGCCCGCGGTGCTGTTCGTCGGGCTGCTCGTATGGCAGCTCGCGCTCGCCGGCCACGCGGCCTGGGCGTGCGCCAACGCCGCGCGGGTCGCGGCACGCGCGGCGGCCGTCGATCGCGACGCCGAGAAGGCCGCTCGCAGCGCGCTGCCGCGCCGCCTCGAGGACGGGCCTGCGCGTGCGCGAGGCTGACGGCGGCGCGATCGACGTGCGCGTGCGCGTGCCGCTGCTCGTGCGCGCGCTGGGGCAGCGTGGCCACCGTCCACGCGCGCGCGTCGCTGGAGGCGACGCCGTGATCGCGACGTCGCTGCGGCCGAGCGCGGCCAGGCCACCGTCGAGCTGCTCGGCGCCGTGCCGGCGCTGCTGGTGCTCGGCCTCGTCGCGTTCCAGCTTCTGGCGGTGGGCTACGCGGCGGTGCTCGCAGGCAACGCCGCCGAGGCGGGTGCGCTCGCGGCCGCCGGCGGCGCCGACGCGACCGACGCGGCGCGCGCCGCGGTGCCCGGCTGGCAGCGGGCGCAGGATGAAGGTGGACGTGGAGGCCGAGCGGGTGCGCGTGCGCATGCGCCCGCCGTCGCCGCTCGACCGGATCGAGGACGCGCTGGAGGTCGGCGCGTCGGCGGCGGTGGCGGGCCGGTGAGCGGCTTCGCGGCACCCCGCAGGGGCGGGCTCGTGGCGGCGACGCTCGCGCGCGTCGAGGACTGGCTGCTCGACCCGGTCGACGCGCCCGACGTCGCTCGCACGCCCGAGCCTGTCGCAGCCGCCGGTCGTCGCGGTGGTGCCGCTGGCGCCGGGCTGCGGCGGGACGACGGTCGCGCGCGGGCTCGCGGCCACGTTCGCCGCGCGCACGGCGCTCGGCGCGGCGATCGTCTGCGGGCCGAGCGGCAGCGTGGCGCTGGCCCTGTCGACCTCCGGCGCGGGGCGGCTCGCGCGTGCGGTCGAGCGACTTCGTCGACGGCCCGCAGCGGGTCAGCGGGCGGCTCTGCCTGGTCGAGGCCGACGCGCGCATCGCCCGCGCCGCCGCGCTCCGCAACCAGGCCGCCCTCGTGATCGAGGTCCCGCACGGCGACGACGCCAGCGAGGCCGCGGCGCTCGCCGACGTCACGGTGCTGGTCGCCGCGGCCGCGACACCGAGCCGTCGTTGGCCGCGGTCGTGGGCGCGTCGCTCGCGCGCTCCGGGCCCGACCCGATCGTCGTGAGCGGCCGTCCCGGCGAGGACGACCGCGGGCCCGTGGGGGAGGCCTCGATCGACATGCCCGATGCGCGGCTGGCGTCGCGGATCGCGCTGGCGGGGCGCGAGCCGCCGGGCGCGCTCGGGCTCGCGCTCGCCGAGCTGGCGGACCGCTGTGAGCGGTCGCTCGGATGATCCGCGCCCGGATGCTCGCCCGCCTGCGCTCGGGCGAACGCGGGCAGACGACGATCCTGCTGCTGGGCGTCGCGGCCGCGGTGGTGGCCGGCGTGCTGATCCTCGGGGCGTTCGGGCAGGCGCTCGGCGCGAAGGGACGGCACCAGCGAGCGGCGGACCTGGCCGCGGTCTCGGCGGCCCAGGCGATGCGCGACGCGTACCCGCGCCTGTTCGAGCCGCCGGAGCTGCGGCCCGGCGTGCCGAACCCGCGGCACCTGGAGCGGTCGGAGTACCTGGCGCTCGCGCGCGACGCCGCCGTTCGCGGCGGCGCGCGCAACGGCGTCCGGGTCGATCCCGGCGACGTGCGCTTCGACGACGACCCGGTCGCGCCGATGCGGGTGACGCGTCGCGCGTCCGCGGCGATGCCGAGCTGCAGGTCGCGCCCGGCGATCGCGACCCCCGGACGGTCGGGGTCGAGGCTCGAGCGACGGCCGAGCTCAGCCCCCCGGCGGGCGGGGACGCGTTCCCGGCGACGGCGTCGGGCGGCGGGTACACCGGCCCGCTCGCCTACCGGCAGGGCAAGCCGATGCGACCGGACGTCGCGCTGGCCTTCGACCGGATGGAGGCGCGCCGCCCGCGCGGACGGCGTGGCCCTGACCGTCAACAGCGGCTTCCGCAGCGACGCCGAGCAGGCCCGCCTGTTCGCCGCCCACCCGGACCCGAAGTGGGTCGCGCGGCCCGGCACGTCGCTGCACCGGCTCGGCACCGAGCTCGACCTCGGGCCGCGCGGGCGCGTACGGCTGGCTGGCGGCCAACGCGCCGCGCTTCGGCTTCAAGAAGCGCTACGCGTGGGAGCCCTGGCACTTCGGCTACACGCGCAACCCGGGCACCGCGTCGGTCGGCTTCGGCCGCCGCGGGCGGCGACGGCCGGGCGACGCGGGCGACGGCGAGCGTTCGTGCCGCCGAAGTACGCGCCGCTGATCGCCCGCGCGGCGCAGCGCTGGAGCGTCGGCGCGAACCTGCTGGCCGCGCAGATCTACGCCGAGTCGGGCTTCAACCCGTTCGCGCGCAGTCCCGGCGGGCGCGCTCGGCATCGCGCAGTTCATGCCGGGGACCGCGCGGGCCTACGGGCTGCGCGAACCCGTTCGACCCGGCGCAGGCGATCGACGCGCAGGCGCACCTGATGCACGACCTGCTGCGCCAGTTCGCGAGCGTGCCGCTCGCGCTGGCCGCCTACAACGCGGGGCCGGGCGCGGTGCAGCGCTGCGGCTGCGTCCCGCCGTACCCCGAGACGCGCGCGTACGTGGCGAAGATCGTCGGGCTGCTCGGCGGCGCGGGTGACCTCAGCGCGGCAGGCGGGGCCGGGGGGCTGGAGGTGCGGCTGGTGGAGTGAGCCGCCCGCTCCGCGAACACCAGTGTTCACCATGAACGCGCGTGTTCGCTAACATGCCGCCGATGCGGGGAAGCGGGGCGGTGCGGGGGTTGGCGACCATGGTCGCCGCGGTGGGGTGTCTGCTCTGCGGCGCGACGGCCGCCGCAGCGGAGCAGGCCGTTCAGGAGTTCTGGCCGCTGGGCAACCGCTTCGAGACCGGCCACCGCATCCGGCTGACCCTCACGGGAACGCCGTTCACGTTCCTGCCCAGCGTCCCCGCGCTCAACTCGATCGTCGTCGGAGGGCCGACGGGTGCGCAGCTCCAGTTCCCGGTGCTCCCGGGGTCGGACCTGTGCAGTGCGCTCGGCGCTCCGTCGTGCCCGGCGGGCGGCTCATGAGCACGTCCGAGGCCGGACCTGCACGCCTTCCCGCCGGCCGCCACGGACTGACTCGCGAAGAGGTCACGTCGTCGCAACGGGCGCGGATCCTCATGGCGCTGGCCGAGACGATGGTCGAGAAGGGGTACGTGGCCACCACCGTCGCCGACGTGTTGCAGGCAGCGGGCGTGTCGCGCGAGACGTTCTACCAGCAGTTCTCCTCCAAGCAGGACTGCTTCATGAGTGCCTTCGAGATCGCGATGCAGATCGCCCTGGCCGAGAGCTCGCGCCCGGTCCCGAGCGATGTGCCGCCGCTGGAGCGCTTCAGCGACGGTGTCCGCGTCTACCTCGACACGCTCGCGTCCCAACCGGCGTTTGCGCGGCTCTTCCTGATCGAGGTGTGGGCCGCAGGGCCGGCGGCGTGGGAGCGCCGCGCCGAGCTTCAGCAGCGTCAGGTCGAGCGGCTCCAGAAGGTGCTCGGTGCCCGGACGAAGCGCGACAGGTTCGCCGCGGAGGCGCTCGTGTCGGCCACCGTGGCGATGGTCACGGTGCGCCTCGCGGTCGACGACCTCGAGGGCATCCGGGAGCTGCACGCCCCGCTTACCGAACTCGCCGGACGCCTCCTGGGCGAATGAAAGGAATGTCGATGCTCGGCAGGGAAACTCCATCGCTCGAGGGCCGCCGCGTCCTGATCACCGGCGCCGCGCGCGGTATCGGCGCCGCGCTCGCGGAGCGCCTGCACAAGCGGGGCGCGCGCGTGGCGGTCGTCGGTCTCGAGGAGGACCTGCTGGCCGAGGTCGCCGCGCGCTGCGGCGACGCGCACTGGGCGCCGTGCAATGTCGCCGACCGGGCTCAGGTCGACGAGGCGGTCGAGGATGCGGTCGCCGCGCTGGGCGGCCTCGACGTCGTCGTGGCGAACGCGGGCATCGCCGCACAGCTCCCGATGGTGGGCGGCGACCCCGCCGTCATGGAGCGCACGCTCCAGGTCAACGTGCTCGGCGTCTACTACACGCTGCGTGCCGCCGGGCCGCACATCAGCCACAAGCGGGGGTATGCGCTGCCGATCGCTTCGGTCGGCGCCGTCGTGCACCTGCCGCTGATGGGCGCCTACAGCGCATCCAAGGCGGCAGTCGAGGCGCTCGGCAACACGTTCCGAATCGAGCTGCGCCCGTCCGGGGCGAAGGTCGGCGTCGGCTACTTCGCCGAGATCGACACGGACATGACGAGCCGTGGCTTCGGAACCGCCGCCGCGGACAAGCTCACGACGGGCGTGAAGCCGTTCATGAAAGTCGCGCCGTTGAAGGTCGCGATCCACGCGCTGGAGCAGGGCATCGCGCGCCGTTCGCGGCGCATCGTCGCTCCGGCGTACGCGGCTCCGCTGCTGCCGCTCCGCATGCTCGCCCAGCCGTTCGTCGACATCGGGACCCAGCGTCACCTGGCGCAAGCGCTCGAGATCGCTCGTCGCGAGGACGCGCCGCTGACGACGGTCCAGCCGGAGGCCTGACCGCCGCTAGCGACCGGGGCCCGGCTCGAGACGCTGGAAGTAGCGCGGCGGACCGCCGGCGAAGCTCCACCCGGGCTGGACGCGGCACTCCGGCGCCGGCGTCGCGCTGGGACCCGCGTTGGCGCAGTTCGACGCGAGCAGTCCGTCACGCAGCCGGTCGAGCGCGCCGGGGGCGGGGTAGGCGTTGTGGCGGTTGCTCGGCAGCCGGCTCTCGGCTCCGACGCGTGTCTCCGGGCCGAGCGGCGTGAGCGTCCGCAGATAGGCGGTATCGGCGCCGTTCGTCGCGGGCGACTTGCCGTCGGTCGCGGACGCGACGTTCGCCAGGGTCGCCACCAGCTCCCTGCGGTACCCCGCGAGGTACGAGATCACGGGCGTGATCTCGCGCGCCAGCGGCTCGAGCGCCCGCATGAACGGCACGAGGCCGTCGGTGAAGCGGGCCGCGGCGGGAAGCGCACGGCGGGCGGTCGGCAGAAGCCGCTCGAAGTCGACGAGCACACGCCTGATCTGCGGTGCGGTCTCGTTCAGGTCACTGAGCGCCGGCTCGACCAGCGGCGTGACCGGCCGCAGCGCCTGCAGCGTCGGTCGCGCGACCACGGCCGTGCGCTCGAGGCGAGCCGACGCGGCGCGCAGCTCGCGCAGCAGTGGCGGCGCGGCGCGGATCGTGGCGGTGAGCGCCTCGTCGCGATCGGCGGTCGCCGACAGCGCGGCATTGCCCGCTCGAATCAGGCGATCGACGGCCGTCTGCTCGGCCCCTACGGTCTCGAAAACGCGGCCGCTGTCCCGGATCAGGCCGGCAACGTCGTCGCGCTGGCCGTCGAGGATGCCGACGGTCGCCTCGAGCTGTCGCGAGCCGACGGCGAAATTCCCGAACGAGTCGTTCAGATCCTGCGCTCGGCCGTCGAGCATCGTCCCGGTGTCGGTCAGGAGCTCGGCCATTCGCTTTCGCCCCTGCTCGTCGAACATCCCGAGCAGCCGGTCGAGCGGCTGGGTCGCGCCGATCTGCTTCACCGGGATCGATTCGCCGTCGCGCAACGGCGGCGCCCTCCCGCTGCCCGGCGCGAGCGCGACGAACGTCTCGCCGAGCAGGGTCTTCTGGCGCAGGATGGCGCGGACGTCGCTCGACAGCGGCGCGTACTGGGGATCGATCTCGATCGTGGCTCGCGTGCGCAATCCGGCCGGCTCGACGGTCACGACCGATCCGACGTTGACCCCGGCGATGCGCACGTCGGCGTTGCGCGTCAGCTGGCTCGCGTTCGTGAACAGCGCGTCGACCTGATAGCCCTTCGGCTCGAGCGGGGTGGAGCCGCCGATGCTGCGCCATACGGTCATCGTCAACCCGACCGACGCGACCACGAAAACGATCGCGGCGACGATGACGCGCCCGCGGGGCAGCCGGGTGATCACGGGGCGTCCTCCTGGCAGGTCGGGCTCCCGGGACCGAGGAGCTGCTCGAGCAGCGGGTTGAGCTCGCCCGGCAGGACCCGGAGGCGCACGAGGTCAGGACGAAGCCACGGACCACCGCGCCGTGCGCGTCCTGGCTCGCGAACATCGAGTTGACGTTGTGGGCGAACCAGGCCTGCCAGAAGAGGTAGGACCGGCCGTCCTCGGGGACATGCGCGATGCGGTCCGTCGTCCGGCCGAGCACGCCGAACGAGCGGCGCAGCGGCGGGGTGGAGGCGGCCACGTCGCGCGACGCGGGGCGGACCTGCCGTTGCAGGGGAGCCGTCTCGTCGATGAACCGGGCGAGCTCTTCCGTCGGCAGCGGCACGACGCCGCGTAGCGCGGCCGGGGTCTCGCGGAGCGTCCGGCGAGCGCCGCGGACCGTCGGGTCGAGCGCGGTGAGCGTCCGCTCGAGGGACGCGGCGAACGGCGGCGTCCGGCCGAGCGTGGTCCGGGCGGCGTCGAGCGCCAGCGGGCAGGCGGTCGAGCGTCCTCCGCAACGGCAGCTCGTTGGCGGCGAGAACGGCGAGCGTGGCATCACCTGCGCTCACCACCTCGCGGATGTCGCTGTCGACGTCCGCGGTGGCCTTCGTGACGACGCTCAGGTTGTGGACGAGCCGGCGGATCTGGACGCGGCGGTCCGCCATCAGGGAAGTGATGCTCCGCAGCTGTGCCGCGGTAGGTCCGAGCTTGCGCAGGACCGCGTTCAGGTCGCGGCCCCGGCGCTTGGTACCGACGCCGAGGTCGGTGATCAGCATCGTCACCCAGTCGCGGGTGTCGGCGTCCATCATGCGGAGCAGCTCGTTGGCGTCCACGGGCGTCGTCGTGGCCCGGATCGCGATGGTGGATCCATCCTCCAGCGGCCTGCCGGTCTTGGTGCCGGGCCACAGTCGCACCTGCATGTCCTTCAGCGGCGTGTTGGGGACAAGCGCGGCGGTCGCGTCCGGGTAGACGTGCCGGAGCTTGGCGGGGTCCATGCTCACGCTCACGATCCCGCGCCCCTCCTTCAGCTCGACGCCGTCGATCTGGCCGACGCCGACACCGGCGACCGTGACCGGCGCGCCCAGCCCCGGGGTGACCGCGTCGACGGCGGCGAACTCCATCTTCAGCGTGTAGCGCTCCGCGAGCGGCGACTGGAGGCGCTGCTTGTTCAGGACGTAGCCGCCGGACAGCAGGCCGACCACCATCAGCAGGGCGATCGGCGCGATCCAGCGCTTCTCCCGGCGTAGCCTCACCGCGACCCCCCGGCGCGGAGGGCGGAGGAGCCGCTCGGCGTCTCGAGGCTCGGTACGGGCTGGCTCGAGCACGGCTCGCTGCTCGTGACCGGCGGCGGCTTGCGATCCGCACGCGGGAGCGGGCGGGAGCGGAGGTTGGCGGGGGCGCCCAGGGCGGTCAGCGGGCCGAGCACGGGGAGGTTGGCGGTGGACAGCGTCTGCCGGCCGAGTCCGATCTGGTAGCGAAGCGCATAGCCGTTGCCGTCGAAGTTCTGCGACGCGCTCGAGAGCCCGACGAGCATGTGGGCGAAGTCCTGCCACGCCGGCCGGCCCGTCGACAGCGCGCCGTCCGGGACCTCCTTCTCGAGCACGGGAACGATGTGTGAGTTCAGGCAGTCGGTCATCCGCCTGGCCGCCGGGAACAGCTCGGCGAGCCGTGACACGAACGACGGCAGGTCGATCAGCATCGTCTCGAGCGAGGCGAGGGTTCGCCCGCGGTTCGCCGGCCGGACGAGCCGGTCGAGCCCGCGCAGCGTGGACGACGATTCGCGGAAGGCCCGGGGAGCGAGTGCAAGTGCCGGGGTGAGCCGGTGGCTCGCGGACTCGAGCTCAGGTAGCGCCGACTCGACCGCGCGCATCGCGTCCGGCGTCTCGCGTAGGACGCCGCTCAAGGCGGCGATGCTCGCGCCCAGCTCCGCGTCGCGCGAACGGATCGCCTGTGCGGTGGTCGCCAGGTGCTCGACCAGCCCACCGAGCCGCTCCGGGTTGGCGTCGAGCGCCAGGGCGATCCGGTTCGTCGAATCGACCAGCGTCGACAGGTCGTGCGTCTCCGTGCCCCGGCCGGCCTCGCCGATCCACGCGAGGTCGCGGAGCAGCGGCCGGAGCTCGGGCGCGAGCGTCCTGAGGCCCTCGGCACCGCCGTTCCCGAGGCCGGTGGCGAACGCGTCGAGGGTGGTGCGGATCTGCTCTCGGGCGGGCGCGTCGAACACGGTCAGCACCTGGTGGAACTGCACGGGCACGCTCGTCTGCGGCAGCGGGATCGTGCCGCCGCTCCGGAGCTCCGGGGCGCTCGGGCTGCCCGGCCGGAGCTCGACGACGAAGCCTCCCTCGAGGAACACCCGCGGGCGGATGTGCGCGGTCGCGTCCCGGTGCACAGGCCGCCCGCGCTCCTCGAGCTCGAGCTCCACCGCGGTCGTGCTGCCCGGTCCCTTGCGGATCGCGGCGACCCTGCCGACGTCGACGCCGGCCACTCGGACCGGCGAGCCCTCGCGAAGCCCGTTCGAGGACTGGAAGACGGCCTCGACGCGGTAGCTCTCGACGAACGGCAGGGAAGGGTGGAACGCGAAGTAGCTGCAGACGGCGAGCGCGGCGAACATCGCGAACGCGACGACGTACGGGCGCAGGGGCAGGCGCTCG
Organism: uncultured Actinomycetes bacterium; assembly: GCA_963724205.1. Taxonomy (GTDB): domain Bacteria; phylum Actinomycetota; class Thermoleophilia; order Solirubrobacterales; family Thermoleophilaceae; genus CAVRTK01. The sequence goes on from CAVRTK010000001.1 coordinate 1,843,601, forward strand.
CGGGACGGCGGGCGCGCGCTCACGGTCCGCCTCCGGCCGCGCCCTGGATCCCGGGCGGGTTGCCGATCAGCTGCCCTTCGGCGTAGCCCTCGTTGCCGGCCTCGCACTCGCGCGCGTTCTGGAGGGGGTAGGGGTTGGTGTGCAGGTCGTCCGCGGGCTCCGCGGCGGGCAGCATGTGCTCGCGGTGGTCGATCATCAGCATCCGCAGCCAGTTGCCGCCGGCGTCGCCGTCGCTCGTGATGTCGCGCTGATGGGCTATCCAGCGGGACGCGGAGCGGCAGTGCTGCTCGGCTTCCCAAGTGGTCTTCAGGACCGCGCCGAGCCCGACGAACGCCGAGGATCCGAACGTCGCCAGATCCTCGCCGCCGAGGAGCCGCAGCGAGTTCGAGGCGGCGGGCTCGGCGACCAGGTCGTCGATCGAGCGGAGCGTGCGGTCGAGCGGCGGGGCGACCGAGCCCACCTTCGGGTCGACGCGGATAGCCGTCCGCATCGTCGCGTGCAGCTCCCGGGCCGTGGGGCGAAGGGTGGTCGCGGCGGGCTCGAGGTCGCGGGAGATCGCGGAGACGTCATCCAGCACCGGCTGCAGCGTGCCCAGCGCGCTCGTCGCGGCGTCGGCCGTTGGCGGAAGCTCCTCGATGCTGTCGCCGAGCGAGTCGCCTGCGGCGTCGAGCGCGCCGAACGTCGCCGACGCGTGGCGGATGAACGGCTCGAGCTCGGACGATGCTCGCGCGAGCGCGGACGTCGCCGCGGCCGCGCCGCGGATGAAGCGCCGCAGGTCGGTCCCTGGGGCGGCCAGCGTGGCCAGCACGCGGTTCAGGCCGGGCAACGTGTCCGCCAGCGTGGCGCCCGTCTCGTTGAGCGACTCGCCGCGCCCGGCAAAGCCGTCGCCGAGCTCCTGAATGACCTTCCGCAGCGATGCCCGGCCGTCGGGGTCGAAGATCCGGAAGGCCTCGTCCATGTCCACCGTGGTGGATGCGTTCGCCAGCGCGAGGCGACCGCCCTCGGGGACCTCTCGTGAGCTTCGTCCCGGGACGAGCTCGATGTACTTGCCGCCGAGCACCGAGCCGAGTCGCACCTCGGCGGTCGTGTCGACGGGCAGCGGTCCGACGTCACCGTCCAGCTTTGCCTCGAGCACGGCGTGCGGCGGCACGTCGCCCTCGCGGGGAACGGCCTCGATCTTCACGATCTGGCCGACCCGCGCGCCGCCGATTCGGACCTCCGCGTTCTTGGCGACCTTGCCCGCGTCGGGGACGGCGACCTCGATGTCGTAGCTCGACTCCCACGGCAGTCCGTTCTGCGCGCTGTAGGAGATCGCGACGATGAGGGCGCCGGCGATGAGGATCAGCACGCCGGTGACAAGCGTGTCGTCCTTCAGGCGGGACGCGAGTGTGCGGCGGCCTCTCATCGCAGGAGGAAGTCGAGGAGCGGGTCGATCGGCGGCTCCGGCTCCGCGGGGGCGTTCTCGGGGAGCGGCGGTAGCGCGGGGGATTGGGACGGGGATCTCGCGTCGCCGGGCGGTGCGGCCGGGGCGGGGGAGGGTCGCGACGGGGCGGGGGACCTCGACGCCCGTCGCTTGCGCCCGCCCGGCTCGGTCCGGCGGCGCGCGGATCGACCCCTGGATGCTGGTGTCGCTTCCCCTGCCTTGCACTCCTCGCGCGGCGCGGTTGCATACAGGGTGCACCGCGACAAGCCGACGTGCGCGGGGAGGATGTGCCCGTTCTCGTCGTAGCGGGCGGTCGCTACCGCCATGTTGTAGAAGAAGCTGAGGAGGTCGGTGACGAAGCCCCGGCGCTCGAGCGTCGGGAACATCACGCCCGCGGTTCGCGCGCTCGGCAGCGATTCGGCCGCGTATCCGCGCAGGAGCCGAAGCATCGGCCGGGAGCGCCTGGCGGTCGCGGCGCCGTCGCGGAGCACAGGCTTGAGACGCCGGAGCGTCGGCCGTGCGGCGTCGGCCAGCTCGGGCACGTCGGTCGTCAGGCGGTTCACGTCGGGAGCGGCGACCGTGAGCTGGTCGAGCAGCGGCCGGCCCGCGGCCATCGTCGCGTCGAGCTTGTGCAGGGCGGGGACCGCTTCGTCGAGCAAGGGAGGCAGCCGTCGCACGCCGGCGCCCAGCGCCTCGCGGTGTTCGGCCGTCTCCGTTGCGACCCGCGCCCCGCGCTGGGTCAGCCGTTGGAGCTCCTCCGGGCGGCGGGCGATCTGCGCGACGATCTCGTCAGAGGCCTCGACCGTCGAGGCCAGGTCGTCGCGCTGGCGCTCGAGCAGGTCGATCGTGTCGCGGGCCAGCGTCAGCGACGGGTTCGCGCGCCGGAGGATCGCGTTGACGTCCTCGCCTCGGCCGGCGAGGGCGATCCCGAGGCTTGAGAGGAGGATCTGGCCGCGCTGGCGGGTCGGCGCGTTCCAGATCTCGAACAGGTCGACCAGGCTCACGGGCTGCGTGGTCCGCTCGACGGGGACGGTCGGCGGACGGTCGCCCCGGGCTGTCAGCTCGCGGCTGTCCGGGGTTCCGGGGTCGCACTGCACGTAGTTCTCCGCGATCAGGCCCTTCGACTTGATCGTGCACGTCGCGTTCTCGCGGAACGGCCCGAAGCGCTCCTCGACCTCCATGTGGATGCGGGCCTTGAAGTCCGATGTGACGGACACCGCGTCGATCGTCCCGACGTCCGCGCCCGCGATCTGGACGAGCTGCCCCGGCACGAGGCCGCGGGCGTCGTCGAAGACCACGTCGACGGTGTAGGTCGAGCTCTGGCCGGAGCCGAGGTAGAGGATCCCCGCGGTCGCGGCGAGCGCCACCAGGACGAGCGCGGATGCGATCGCGCGCCACCGGCTCACGGGTAGCTGTCCTCCTTGTCGCAGGTGGCGCGTGCGCCTTCGAACCACGGGTTCGAGCGGTCCGGGGCGGGCTCCTCGGCCGCCCCGGGGCAGCGGGCCTCGACGCGGTTGCGCAGTCCCCCGAGGTCGCCGGCGGGGACCAGGTCGGGCAACGCCCCGGATCCGGCCTCGAGATACACGCGCATGAAGTGGCCGTTCGCGTCGTACGAGCCCGTCGTCGATCCACCGAACCCGAGGAACAGGCCCGAGACGAGGTCGGGCGTATAGGGGCGCAGACCGGACACCTGCGGGAGCACTGCCTTGAGCGCCTTCGAGCTCGAAGCGAGCGCGGGCGATGCCGCTCGTTCCAGGGTGGGCAGCGGAGCGAGCGCGCGCCGGGCCGCGGGCAGCAGTCGGCGAAGGCGGCGGATCACCGGCTGCGCGTGAGCCAGCGTCGGCCTGACAACACGCAGCAGTTCCTCGAGCGGCGCGATCGCCGGCAGCGCCTGCCGGAGAAGAGGATCGACCGCGGGGAGCGTCGTCGTGCGGAGCCGGCGGAGCACTCGGGTGGTCAGCCGGAACGACTCGGGCGCGCGGTCGAGGGAGTCGACCAGCTCCGCGCGTTCGGACGCGACCGCTTGAAGCACCGCGCCGGTGTCGTCGATCCCGCTGCCGAGCGCCGCGCGGTGGCGGGCCAGAACCTCGGCCACCGAGGCGGTGTGAGTGAGCAGGGACCCGAGCGCGGCCTCGTCGCGCGTGAGCTCACGGCCGAGCTCGGTGAGCTGGCCGACCGCAGGGTTCAGGAACTTCAGCCCTTCGTTGGTCTGCCGCGCGGTCGTCGCGGTGAGCGCCACCGACGCGTCCCGGACGATGCTGCGGAAGTCCCGGCGGAGCGCCGGATCGAAGGCGTTCAGGACCGCGTCGAGGTCGACGACGCCTCGGGTCTGTTCAGGTGGCAAGACCCCTCCGTCGGGAATCTCCGCGGTCGACGGCGGGCCCGGCGTCAGCTCGACGAAGCGGTTGGCGACACCGGACAGGCCGGCGGTGCGGATCGTCGCGCGGGTGCCCCGGTGCAGAGGACGGGCGTTGTCGTCGTCGAGGGTCATCTCGACCTCGGCCAGGCCGTTGCGAGTCAGCCGTATGGCCGTGATCTTCCCGACCTTGCGGCCGCCGACCTGGACGAGCCCGCCGTTCACCAGTTGGCCGGCGTCGTGGAACTGCGCGTTGACGACGTACGTGTTGCTGCCGGGCCCGAAGGTGATGGCCACGACCGCGGCCAACGCCGCAACGAGCGCCGCCAGAGCGAGCGCGGTGGGACGGCGCCCTCTCATCATCCGCCGATCGGGCTCCTCGGGTTGTTGCCCCAGAACAGCTGGCTCGTCAGCAGCCCGATGACGTGGATCCCGAGGATGTTCACGAACATCGACTTCGCGGTCGCGCGACCGACCCCGACGGGCCCACTCGACGCGTGGTAGCCGTAGTAGATGCCGACCAGGACGACGAACGTCGCCATCAGGAGGCCCTTGATCAGCGAGAACACGAAATCGAGCGGCGTCTGGAACATCCAGAAGAGCTGGAGGTAGCCGCCCGGGGAGACCTGGCCGATCTGGACCACCACCGCCAGGTACGACGCCAGTGATCCCGACCGTGATGGCGATCATGTAGACGAACGGCAGGACGAGCCAGCATCCGAGCAGGCGCGTCGATCCGAGGTAGGCAACGGAGTCGAGCCCCATCACGTCGAGCGCGTCGATCTCGTCGGAGATCCGCATCGACCCGAGTTCCGCGACGATTCCCGTGCCGACCTTCGCGGCCATCATGTAGCCGAAGGCATATGGGATGACCTCGCGCAGGTTGCACAGCGCCGTGAACGCGCCGACCGATGAGCTCGCGCCGACCGACTTCGCGCCGTACGCCCCCTCGACGCCGCACTGCAGGCCGAGGACGAAGACCAGCGAGAGCACGATCAGCATCGACCCCGTGATGAAGATGCCGCCTTGGCGCAGCGCCTCGGCGAGGTAGGGCCAGACGCGTCGGCTGAAGACCCCGAAGAAGACGCGCAGGCTGAAGTCCCCGGCTGTGCCGATGCCGTAGACGGCGCCGCCCAGGCGGCTGTTGTCGATCCAGCGCCTCACCGGACGGCCGACAGCTCCGGATAGCTTCCGAGCAGCGTCTGGGTGAAGACGTAGTTGACGACGCCGATCGCGATGAACGAGATGACGACGGCCTCGTTGACGGCCAGGCCGACGCCCTGCGGGCCGCCCTTCGCGGTCAGGCCCTTGTAGCAGCAGACCATCGCGATGATCGCTCCGAAGATCGCCGTCTTCATGAGCGACGCGGCGAACTCCGGAGTCGTCGCGTTGTCGAAGAACGTCGCGAAGAACGGTCCGAGCGGGGCGCCGTTCACGAGCGTGACGAGCATCCCGCCGAAGGTCCCGAACAGCAGGGCGAAGACGTTGAGCAGCGCAGTCGCGCCCGTCACCGCGATGAACCGGGGAGCGACGAGGTTCTTCACGGGGTCGATCCCCAGGACCATCAGCGCGTCAAGCTCCTCGCGGATCTTGCGCGCGCCGAGGTCGGCGCAGATCGACGTGCCGACGACCCCGGCCATGACGATCGCGCACACGAGGGGGCCGAACTCGCGCATCACGATCAGCGCGAACAGGCCGCCGAGCCGGTCGATCGCCCCGAAGAGGTTCAGGAAGCCGGCGGCCTGGATGCCCGCCGGGCCGTACGTGAAGCACACCGACGCGACGATCATCGGGAACCACGCCATTCGCAGGGCGAACACGAACTCCGACGTGAGCTCCGGCGCGTAGGAATAGGGCGGCCGCAGCGCGGCGCCGATCGTCTTGCGCGTCAGGACGCCGATCGCGCCGATCTCGCGGATTCCCCTGACGATCTTGCCCGGTTCCCGGCGGGGCGCAGGGGGATATGCCGCCCGCCTACGCGGACCGTGGATGCGTGGGGTTTGCGCTGCAGGCCTCCCCGGCCCGCTGCTCTCGATCACGCCCGTCTCCTCCTCCGGCCGCCCTTGTGGTCCCGCGCCAGCAGAGCGGTTACCGACGGTATCAATACCGTCGGTAACAAGTGGCGGTACCCTCACCCTGTGGCATCGCGCAGGAGCAGCAGCGACGCGGCCGTGGTTCAGCCGCCCGGGAAGGGGCTATGGCGCCAGGTGCCTCGGGTGCAGCGCGAGGAGCAGATCCTCACGGTCGCCACCGCGCTGTTCACGGAGCGCGGCTACCCGAACGTGTCGATGGAGGCGATCGCCGCACAAAGCGGGATCACCAAGCCTTTGGTCTACTCGTACTTCGGGTCGAAGGAGGACCTGTACGTCGCCTGCATAAGGCATTTCCTTGTCCCGCTCGAGGCGACCGTCAGAGCAACGGTGGAGAACGACCTCGCGCCGGAGCGACGAATGTGGGACGGGGCGCTCGTGGTCTTCAAGTGGATCGGCGCGCACCGGGAGGGCTGGAGCCGTTTCTACATCGAGCCGGCCGCACACGGCGAGCGGTCGGGGGCGGCGGTGGAGGAGTTCCGCGAGCGCGGGGTCGGCCTCCTGACGGAGATGTTCTGGGGAGCGATGAGGGACTCAGGGCTGCACGACAGTCTCGAGGCCGAGGCCACCCATCAGGTACGGATCACCGTGGGCGGGTTCGAGTCGCTCGCGCGCTGGTGGGTTGCTCATCCCGAGCAGGCGAGCGCCGAGCTGCTCGCTACGCGGTTGCTGAACCAGGCGTGGATGGGCTTCGGGAATCTGCTCGAGGGACGGTTGTGGGTGCCGCCCGCGTCGGGCTGACAAGGTCTCTGCGTCGAAGTACCCAGTGCGCCTGCCCGAAAGGACGGGGAACGCGCAGCTCTCCCGGCATACCTTGCTTCTCGACCCGACCGAAGGACCGGAATGCACCATCCCTCCCACCTGCCGATCGTCATGAAGAAGCTGACTGAGGCCGAGATGGCGCGTGCGGCGGAGAACATCCCGCGCGCCGCTCGTACCGACTCGCAGCGCCGCTCTCCGCGGTTCCTGCCTGTCCCGCGTGCAAGCGCGAAGGGCCCCACGACGCGACCGGCAGCCTGAGTGGGCGCCCCGCTCCACGTGACTCGCTCCATCTCTCTTCTGAGCGGACACATGCGGAAAACGGGTCAAAGCTGACCGCGGGCCAGGCGGTTAGCCTCCGCTGAATGGCGGAGAACGAAGTCAGTGCGGCGGCGGCTCGGGGAGGGCTCGCCGCCGCGCTGCGTTCGGCCGGCACCGCGCGAACCTTCCCCCGTGGACAGGCGCTGTTCACCGAAGGCGACCTTGGCGAGCGCGTATTCATGATCGAGCGCGGCTGGGTCACGCTCCGCTCGAGCGGGCCCGACGGCGAGGAGATGATCCTTGCCCTCCGCGGCCCGGGGGAGGTCGTCGGCGAGATGTCCGCGTTCGACGGCGCCCCGCGGACCGCCACCGCGATCGCGGTAGGGCGGGTCGACGCGATCGTCGCTCCCGGCCGGGCGGTGTCGAAGCTGATCGAGCAGGACGTGGTCGTCGCGAACGACTTCGCCCGCGTGCTCGCCGCCCGCCTGCGCGAGTCCGACCGCCAGCGGGTCGAGTTCACCGCTCTCGACACGCTCGCGCGGGTCGCCCGCCGGCTGCTCGACCTGGCGGGCCGGTTCGGCCGCGAGACCGCCGACGGCGTGAAGGTCGAGCTGCCGCTCTCGCAGGAGGAGCTCGCCAGCTGGTGCGGCGCGTCGCGCGAGTCGACGGTCAAGGCGCTGCGCACACTGCGCGACGTCGGGGCGATCTCCACGGGCAGCCGGACCGCGACGTCTGCACGACCCGGAGGCTCTGCGGCGGCACGCCCGCCTGCGCTGACCGTCATGAGCTCGATCAACGTCAGCGACCTGGCCTACGCCCATCCGGCGGGCGATCTCCTGTTCTCCGAGGTGTCTTTCCGCGTCCCGGGCGGCACCTGCGCAGGCCTGGTCGGAGCCAACGGCGTCGGCAAGAGCACGCTCCTGCGCATCCTCGCCGGCGAGCTGGTCGCCGACACCGGCACGGTCGCGATCGACGCCCAGGCGCTCTACATGCCCCAGGACATCGGTGCGGAGGACGGCAGCGTCCGTGAGCTCCTGCTCCGCACGGCACCGGTCCGCCTGCGGGCGGCGGGGACGCGGATGATCGCCGACGAGCGCGCGCTCGCCGCCGGGGACGAGGCAGCGGGCGTGCGGCTGGGGGAGGCGATCGGCGAGTGGTCGACCCTGGGCGGCTACGAGCTGGAGGGCCGCTGGGACGCGGTCTGCCGCCGCGTGCTCGGCAGCCCGCTCGACGACGCCGGGGACCGCCCCGCGAACACGATGTCGGGCGGCGAGCGCAAGCGGCTCGCGCTCGAGCTGCTGTTCGCCTCCGACGCGCCCGCGCTGCTGCTCGACGAGCCCGACAACTTCCTCGACATCCCGGGCAAGCGCTGGCTGGAGGACACGATCAAGGCCTCGCGCAAGACCGTGCTCGTCATCAGCCACGACCGCGAGCTGCTGACCGCCGCGTGCGACAGCATCGTCACGCTCGAGGGCGACGGGGCGTGGGTGCACGGCGGCTCCTACCGGGGCTATCCCGAGGCGCGCGAGCACCGCCAGCAGCTGATGGCCGACCGGGTCCAGCGCTGGAAGGACGAGGAGCGCCGCCTGTTCCACCTGATGAAGACGTTCAAGGAGCGCGCGAAGTACGAAAGCGGCTGGGCCAAGAAGGCCGACGCCATGGAGACGCGCTGGCGACGCTTCGCCGACGAGGGCCCCCCGCCGGCGCCGGTGGTCGACCGCCAGATCAAGCCGCGGCTGCGCGGCGGCGACTCGGCGCGCCGCGCCGTGATCCTCGAGGGGCTGACGATTCCGGGCCTGGTGCGGAGGGCCGACGACGAGGTGCGATACGGCGAGCGGGTCGGCCTGATCGGTCCCAACGGCACCGGCAAGTCCCACCTGATGCGCCTGCTCGCGGGCGAAGCGATCGAGCACGAGGGCACGGCACGACTCGGCCCGCGCGTCAACCCGGGGCTGTTCACCCAGCACAACATCCGGCCGGAGTTCGAGGAGCCGAACACCGTGCTCGACGTGATGACCCGCTTGACCAGCTCCAACCTCGAGCGGGCGATGAACGGGCTGGCCCGCTACCACCTCCAGGACGCGGCGCCGCGCCCGTGCACGACGCTGTCCGGCGGACAGCGGGCCCGGCTCGAGATCCTCTGCCTCGAGCAGGAGGGCCACAACCTGCTGCTGCTCGACGAGCCCACCGACAACCTCGACATCCCGTCGGCCGAGGCGCTCGAGGAGGCCCTCGAGGGGTTCGAGGGCACGGTGCTCGCCGTCTCCCACGACCGCACCTTCCTGCGCCGGCTCGACCGGTTCCTGCTGCTGGACACCGACGGCCACCTCACGTCGATACCCGACGCGGGCCGCGCCCTCGAGGCGCTCGGCGGCGGGGTGGTCGCCGCCCGCTCCTAGTGCCCTGAGCCGTCAGTTCGTGCGCACCTTCCCGGCGTCTGGACGCGCCTGACCCCCGCCGCCTCCTCGCCGGACCACCAGTACGACTGCGGTCGGCGGCGGGCGTCAGCCACGCCCAGCCACTCGGGAAGCTGAAGCCGAACTTCCGACTCAGGACACTAGCGCGCGGCCGCGAGCGGGAACGACACGTCGGTCAGCCGCTCTGACAGCTCCCAGAGCGCGCGGGCTGTCTCTTCATCGCTCGCCGCGCCGCTCCGCGATGCGAGCTGCGGGTGCCCTCGCATCTCCTGGAACCCGTCGGGCCCCACGTACCCGCCGCCCGCCACGTCCTCGGTAGCGGCGTACAGCGTCGGCCACCCGCCGCGCTCGTCGGACTGCGCCCACAGCTTGTTTCCGACCGCCATGAACGCGCTCTGCAGCCGGCTGCCCGTGTGGCTCTGCAGGTTGGTGGCCGACCAGCCGGGGTGCGCGGCCACCGCCCGAACGTCCGAGCCCGCCTCGGCCAGGCGCCGCTGAAGCTCGAGCGTGAACAGAAGGTTCGCGAGCTTCGACTGCCCGTAGGCGCGCCAGCGGTCGTACCGGCGCTGCTCCCAGTTCAGGTCGTCGAGGTCGATCTTGCCCATCCGGTGCGCGCCCGAGGCGATCGTGACGACGCGGTCGCGCACCTGCGGCAGGAGCAGGTTGGTAAGCGCGAAGTGCCCGAGGTGGTTCGTGCCGATCTGCATCTCGAAGCCGTCCGCCGTGCGGGACTCCGGCACGGCCATCACGCCCGCGTTGTTGACCAGCACGTCGATGTCGCCCTCGAAGCCGCCGGCGAACTCGCGCACCGACCCGAGGTCCGCGAGGTCCAGGCTGCGCACCTCCACATCGCCGCTCAGGCCGGCCGCCGCCTGGTCGCCCTTGGCCGTGTTGCGCACGGCCAGCACGACGCGCGCGCCCGCGCGCGCGAGCTCCCGGGCCGCGGCCAGCCCGATGCCGCTGTTGGCGCCGGTGACGACAACCGTTCTGCCGTCGAGCGACGCCATCCTCTCGGGCGTCCATTTGCCGTTCGAGCTCATGAGCCGAACGGGAAGTGTCTCACTGGGCGGGCTCGAGAACCACGACCGGGATCTCCCGGTCGGTGTTCTTCTGGTAGTCGTCGTAGGACGGCCACTCGGACGTCATCGTCTGCCACAGGTCCGGCTTCTCGTCGGGAGTGGCGTCGCGCGGCCGGACCTTGAAGCGGTCGGCCTTGACCTGGACCTCGACGTCGTCGGGATGGGCCTGGAGGTTCAGGTACCAGGCCGGCGGCTCGTCGGCCCCGCCCTTGGAGGCGACGACCAGGTAGTCATCGCCGCTGCGACCGTAGATCAGCGGGGTCGTGCGCTCCTCGCCCGACTTCCGCCCCTTCGTCGTCAACAGCAGCGTGACCGTGCCCTGCCACTCGTGACCCTCCTCGCCGCCCGTGGCGCGGTAGCGGTCGACGTGCTCCTGCCCGAACAGCATCAGCGGACGTCCTCCGTCGGGTCGGGCTCGATCGCGCCGCCCTTGCCCTGCGACTCCTCGAGGACGTCGCCGCTCGGGCCGATGCTGCCCGACGGGGCCGGCTCCTTGCCTCCCGGCTTGTCCTTGTCTGCCTGACGGTCCCAGTGGCGGTCCCGCATGCTGCCCTTCTCTTTGTGCTTCTCGCCCATCGTTACCTCCTGCCTGGCCGTGGACGTTGCTTCAGAGGACGTACCCCGTTCGCGGCCTCGCTCAACCGCCCGAGTGACGTTCCGAGCCGGCGGTTGCAGCGGTCACACTTGCCACGCCGTCGGCGAACCCGCGCGTCGTGAAGCACATCGGCTCTGCCAGCTCCTCCATGGTCAGGGACTGGTCCCAGGAGGCGTCGGCCGACGCGCGCAGGAGCGGCTTGGCGATCGGCAGCACGTGGTCGGGCAGCTCCGCGATCCGGTCACACCACTCGTGCGCGCGTGCGAGCAGCTCGCCGGCCGGTACGACCTCGTTGACCAGGCCCAGCTCCGCCGCGCGGCGCGCGTCGATGTGGTCGCCGCCGACGTAGAACTCGAACGCCCGCCGGTAGCCCAGCGCGCGGGTGAGCGCCCACGACGTGCCGACCTCCGGCACCAGGCCGAGCCGCCCGAACGCGGGCACGATCACCGCGTCGTCGGCGGCGATGGCCATGTCGCTGGTCAGCGCGAACGCCAGCCCGACTCCGGCGGCCGGCCCGTTCAGTGCGGCGATCCACGCCTTGTCGCTCTTCGCGATCAGCCGTGCGAACGCGCCGAACCGGTTGCGGATCCACTGGTACGGCATGAACGCGCCCTCGGTGTCGTCCTCGGCGCCGAACTGGTCGATCGCTCCCTGCATCATCCGCAGGTCGCCGCCCGCCGAGAACGCGGGGCCGTCGCCGGTCAGGACGATGCTGCGGACCTCGGGATCGCGGACGAGCGCCTCGCCGTGCTCCTGAAGCTGCAGCATCAGCGGCGCGGAGAGGATGTTGAGCTTGTCCGGGTCGGCCAGGCGCAGCACGGCGCGGTCCGGCGAGGGGCGCTCGAGCTCGACCATCGTCGCGGTCGACGCGCGGCCGTCCTCGACCACCTGGTCGTAGGTCCTGGCGGCTGTCATGGGCGTTCGTCTCCTTGGGTTCGAAGTGCGTTCCAGGCGGCGGTGGCCAGCTCGCGCTCGGCGCGGGCAGGCGCGACACGGGTGCGCCCGCCGATCCGTATGCGGCAGTACTCGAGCGCCGGCCCCAGCCAGATGGCGTGGGCCAGGTCCAGGTTCAGGTCGCGCAGCACGCCGGACTTCACGTGCGGTCGCCACCAGGCGAGCACGGCCGCGAAGAACTCGCTGTTCATCGCGCGCAGCTCGGCCTCGGCGGCGCCGCGCGCGGCGTCCGCCGCGGAGAGCAGGAAGCGGGCCTGGGCGGGCTGGTCGCGCAGGCACCAGCGCAGCACGGTCCGGACGCCGGCGCGTATTCCCGCCTCGGCGTCGGGCTGGGCGGCGACCGCGCCGGCGAACGCGCTCTGGAAGTCGGCCAGCGCGGCGACGTAGACGGCGGCCGCCAGCCCCTCCTTGCCCTCGAAGTGGTGGTAGATCGATCCGACGCTGGCGTCCGCGGCGGCCGAGACGTCGCCGATCGACGCGCCGATCAGCCCGCGGTCGACGAACGCGTCGCGGGCCGAGTCGAGGATGCGGGCGCGGCTGGTGCTCACGGGCGGACCGAATATTATTCTAATCGGCCCGCCCGCGGGCGGGACCGGGAAGCCTCAGGCGGGCGACCCGGCTGATCCCGGACGCGGCACCGGCGCCGTGCTCGTCCGGGAGGACGTGCGCGGCAGGCCCGGTCCGCGCCGGTAGAGCATCACGCTGGTCATCAGGATCCACAGGACGCACAGCGGGAAGGCGACCACGCCGGCCGGGGTGACCGACCCGACGAACAGGACCACACCGGCCCGTCCGGCCCAGGACGGCAGCACGGCGCTGCGCAGCGCGGCCAGCGACATCGCCAGCACCAGCGTGGCGAGCCCCATCGTGAAGGCCAGGAACAGGTCCGCGTCGATCGCGTTCACGGCCTGCGCGGCCGCTGGCTCGAGCTCGTCGGCGTAGTCGGCGACCGCGAAGTGTGCGCTGGCAGCGGCGGTGAAGCCGGCGGCGCCCACGATCCCGGCGCCGAACGCGACGCTCGGCAGCATGCTGCCCTCCGGCAGGGACGCGCGCAGCCGCTCACGGACGGCGGACGCGAAAACGAGCAGCGGGACCGCGCTGACCGCGAGCATGACGGCGGCCACCATTCCCTGCGTGCCGTGGTCCTGGTAGTACGAGATGACCTCGGTGCCGGAGACGTCGCCCTTCGGTGTGTCGCCCCAGACGCCGGCGAACGTGGCGATGAGGAAGACGGCGAAGAGGGCGCCGGCGAGCGGCGTGAGGTTGCGCTTTTCCATGGGGGCCTCCTGGGGCGGGTGGTTGACCGTGCCAGTCAATCGCCGCGCAGGGCTCCTGGAATCCCCCCGGCTGGCGAACCTGGCCTACACCGGTGGAGGTACGGCGCCGGTGCGTCTACCCCGCCGCCGCGGGCACGGCGACCGGCAGGCGGGCGCGGACCCGCCACCCGCCGTCGTCCGTTGGCCCGGCGTCGAGCGTCCCGCCCATCGACTCGACGCGCTCGCGCATGCCGGCCAGGCCGAGCCCCGACCCGGTCGCGGCCAGCGACGACGCCTCGCCCGCGGACTCGTTCCGCACCTCGATCTCGATCTCGCCGCCGCGAGCGGACAGGCGCACCTGCACCGGCGCTCTGGGCGCGTGCTTGACGGCGTTCGTCAGACCCTCGCGGACGACGCGGTAGGCCTGCTCCTCGATCTCGGGCGGGAGCGACGTGTCGTGCGGCAGCGGCTCGAATCCGACGTTTGCGCCGGCCGCGTTCGCCTCGTCGACCAGGACGCGCAGCTTCACGAGCCCCCCGCCCTCGTCGGGCCGATCGACGTGCAGGATGTCGACCAGGCGTGCGATCTCCGCGAGTGCCTGGTCGCCGGCCTGGCGGATTGCGCCCAGGTGCTCCGCGGCCTTGCCCGTGTCGTCCGCGGGGGCCAGGCGGCCCGCCCCGGCCTGGACGACGATGACCGCGAGGTGGTGGGCGACGATGTCGTGCAGCTCGTGGGCGATCCGGGCGCGCTCGTGGCGTACGGACAGCCGCGCGAACGCGTCCTGCTCCGCCTCGAGCTCGGCCGTGCGCTGCCGCAGCTCGGCTATCAGCCTGCGCCGTCGCCCGATCTGCGCGCCGATCCACCAGGGGCCGAGGATGATGAACGCCAGCTCGACGTTCGGGAACTCGGAGAACCCCATGTGGATCTGCGCGGCCGCGATCAGCGCCGCGGCGATCGCGATGCCCTCGCGCCACGACGCGTACGCGCCGCACGAATAGGCGACGACGACCCCGCCGAGTCCCACGGCGGGGATGAGCTCGCCGGTGACCGCGATGAGCGCGGCCTCGGCGGCCCCGGCCGCCAGGGGATGCGTGCGACGGACGGCGACCGGCACGCCCAGGAGGACCGCGGCGAGTGGGGCGAACGGCGAGGTGAAGCCGTCGGACCGTGCCGACAGCTCCAGCAGGAGGCCCGCGGTCACCGCCGCGGCCAGCGCCGGGTCGAACCAGCGGTGCGCCATCACCTGTCGCAGCCGGTTACGCATGGACCGCCGCCGTGGGCAGGCTGGCCGTCAGGATGCGGCGCCCGGCCGGGGAGCGGTCGGCACTGAAGCTCCCGCCGTGCGCGGCCACCCGCTCACGCGCGGCCAGGAGCGCCACCTCCGCGCCGCGCCCGTCCGCGGGACGGCCCTCGACCTGAAGCTCCAGCTCGCCAGAGGCGTAACGCAGGTGGATCGACGCGGGCTCGCCCTCGCTGCCGTGCACGGCGACGAGCGCGTGCTGGAGGATGCGGTACGCGGCCAGCTCGACGCCTCCGGGCAGCGGCCGGCGGTCGCCCTCGATGTCCAGCTCGACCACACGCCCGCCGCGGCGCGCGTCGGCCAGCAGCATCTCGATCTGGGCGAGGGTGGGGCGCGGGGCGTGCGTGGCGCGCTCGTCGCTTCGGAGGACGCCGAGCAGCCCGCGCATCTCGTTCAGCGACTCGCGGCCGATCGACTCGATCCGGGCGAACGTGGCCGCAGCGCCGTTGCCGCCGGCAGCGGACGCGCCGTCCCCCTGGGTGGCTAGCGCGATGATCTCGCGCACGCGGTCGCGCGCGGCGACGTCCAGGTCCGAGGCGAGCTGGGTCCGTTCGATCTCCACCGCCAGCGCGGCGGTCTGCTCCCGCTGGCGCTCGAGCATCCGGGAACGCTCAGCCAGGTCGTCGGCGACCCGGTCTCCCGCGCGGACGAGCCGCCCGCCCGCCCACACCCCGATGCACAGCGGCCAGGAGAAGGCGATCATCCCGCCGACCCCACCCTCGTCGCGAAGCACGACGTCGGTGAAGCCGATGAACACCATGCCGGCGAGCACGAGCGCGAGGCCCGCAAGCGCGTGCCGGCGGTCGGCCTGCTTCGCGAGCGGGTAGACGATGAGCATCGCCGCCGGCACGGCGGCGGCCAGGCGGAACTGGTCGAAGGTGGGAATACCGCTGATCACGCAGCCCGCGGCCAGGGCGACGGCCGCGGCGAATGGCGCCCGGCGGCGCAACAGGATCGGCAGCACCACCGCCGGCAGGAAGAGGGTGTCGAGGGCCGTTCCAGCGCCGGCCTCGTCGGACCGCAATGTGACCGAGGCGCTGAAGGCGATGAGCACACCGCAGAGGACGAGGTCGACGGCAAGCGGACCCCGCCAGGAGCCCTTTCTCACAGGGCGAGCGTAACCGGGAACGGTGGGTGCCTGCACGGTCCGGACGCTAATCCCGGCCGCCCCGCCTGCCGTCATCCCGAGTGGGTATCCGGCCATGGTTCCGCGGGGGGATGCGAGCGACGCGGCCGGGCTTTACGGTCTTCCCATGGCCGAGCCCGGCACTCCGAGCCAGCCTGACGATTCGATCTCGGTGCTGGTCGCCGACGACCAGGCACTCGTGCGCGCCGGTTTCCGCGCGATCCTCGAGCAGCAGCCCGGGATCAGGGTCGTCGGGGAGGCCGTGGACGGCCGGGACGCCGTCCACCTGGCCCGCCTCCGGCGCCCCGACGTGGTCCTCATGGACATCCGGATGCCCGACCTGGATGGCCTGGAGGCGACTCGCCGCATCCTGGCCGACGCGGGCGACGACCCGGTCGCGGTGCTGATGCTCACGACGTTCGACATCAACGAGTACGTGTACGAGGCGCTGCGCGCGGGAGCGAGCGGATTCCTGCTGAAGGACGTCGTGCCCGAGGACCTGGTCGCCGCGGTGCGCGTGGTGGCGGCCGGCGACGCGCTGATCGCGCCGGCGATCACCAAGCGCCTGATCGAGCAGTTCGCGCGGACCGCCCCGCCGTCCACTCCGCCGCCGGAGCTCGCGGCGCTGACCCCGCGCGAGGTCGAGGTGCTCACGCTCGTCGCGCGCGGGTTGTCGAACCGGGAGATCGCGGACGAGTTCGTGCTGAGCGAGGCCACCGTCAAGACCCACGTCAAGCGGATCCTGGCCAAGCTCGGCGTGCGCGACCGCGTTCAGGCGGTGGTCATGGCCTACGAGGCGGGGCTGGTCGCGCCGGGGGACGGCGCCCGGCAGGCCTAGATCGGCCGCACCGCGAGCGTCGGGGCGTCGCGCCGGGCCTTGTCGGGAGCACCCGGCACCTCGGCGAGGGCCGCGTAGGCGACGTCGGGATCGATGCCGAGCGCGGCCATCGTCTCGTCGTCCAGGCGCTCGAGCAGCGCCTTCGAGGCGAGCACCCGGCCGCCGGTCGCGCAGGCCTCGATGCGGGCGGCCTCGTTGACCTCCTCGCCCAGGGCGGTCACCTCGAAGCGGGCGGCGGTGATGATGCCGCCGAGCCGGACCGTCGCCCCCCAGTGGACCCCGGCGTTGACGCGCACGTCGCCGGCGTTCGGGAGCGTTGCGACGGCGGCGGTGACGGCGGGAGCCAGGGCGCGCGCCGTGCGCAGCGCGGCCAGCGCGGCCTCGGACTCGCCGCCGCAGAGCTCGGCCGGGTAGAACGCGGTCAGGCCGTCGCCCACGTGGCTGCCCACCAGCCCGCCGCTCCCGACCACCAGGTCGTCGACGGCGCGCATGACGCGGCGGATGAGCCGGAAGTAGGTCTCGGTCGACAGCCGCCGGGCGAGCGGCGTCGACGCCTCCAGGTCGGCGAACAGGATCGCGGCGGGGCGGCGCTGGGACCGGGTGACCCGGCCCAGGCGCTCAAGGTGGCCGGTGTCCGCGAGCGTCAGTATGGCGAGCAGGTCGCCGCTCAGGTTCGGCAGCCACATCTCCACGACGCCGCCGTCGACCGGGCAGAGCACGCCGCGCAGCGGCACCTGCCGAGCGGCCGGCGTGTGCACCTGGAGGACGGCGGTCCACAGCGACGGCAGCTGCTGCGGCTCGGCCGCGGCGATCAAGTCGCGATAGGTCGGGTCGGAGGCCAGCGATCAGGGCCTCGCGCTTGACGGGGTCCTCGGGGATCACGAACGGCACGAGCTGGCTGACGTAGGCCCAGAGGTCGTCCCGGGTCAGCGTGCCGGCGCTGGTCAACGCCGCCGTGAACTCGGGCGACAGCACGTGCGCGCCGACCGGCGGGACGGCGCCGACGTTGGCGCGCTGGGCCGCGGTCGAGTACGCGTAGCGCCACTCGCTGTCGTAGACGTGTGCGGCGACGCGGGTCTCGTCGAGCGTCGCGATCACGCTGTCGAGTCCGCCTTCCACGAGGGCGAGCCTAAGCGCTGCGCAGGGCTATCGCGCGCGAGATGTTCGCGACGAGGGCGAGCGGCTCGTTCTTGAGCTGGTCCCAGGTGAGTGGCATGACGCTCCACCCGTTGGCCGTGATGTCGGTGGCGCGCTTCCTGTCGCGGCGAAAGGCGCTGCGGTGACCGTGGTACTTGAAGGAGTCGAACTCGACGACCAGCTTCGCCTGCGGCCAGGCGAAGTCCGCTTCGTAGGTGCCGATGCGGTAACCGGTGAGCGGCTGCGGCAGCTCGGCCGCCTTCAGCAGCCGGCGGAGCATGCGCTCGGCCTCGGAGCGGGTGAGTCCCGCAGTCTCGGCCATGAGACGGCGGACCTTCGGGGCGCCCCTGCGTCGGCCCGCGCGGTCGAGGACGTCGTGGAGCCGGGCCTCGGTGAGCATGTTCGCCACCTCGGCGTCGGCCTTGAGGGCCTCGAGCTCGATGATGGTCGCGCCGTCCGCGATGTCAAGGATCGCGCGCGCGGCGGTGGTGACCGGAATGCCGTGGCGGCTTGTGACGTCGCGCGGTTCGAGGAGGTCGCCGCGGTGGACCTTGACCTTCCCCGGCTTCCCGTCGCGCGAGCCGCGAACGACCGTGACGTCCACCGGAAGCTCGGGTACCGGTCCGAAGCCGAGCACGTACGCCGCCCACCCATGGCTGGCCCATGCGGCGTCCCGGCAGGACTTCACCGCGGCAAGTGCATGGGAGAGCGGGTGAGGAGCAGCCGGCCCGACGAGGTAGACGCCCGTGCACCACCGCTGCAACCGGCCCGTCCGGACGCGATGTCCGATGGCCTCCGTCGAGAGGCCCGCGGCACGTAGCTGTTCGATCGTCAGGACTCGCCAGCGACCCGCCATGCGCGCCAGTTCTGCGTCGGAAGGACGACTAACCCTGCCCACGTTCGCTCCGGCGGGTCGGGGGCAGGTCTTGTCGTTCTATAGGCGGCTTGACCCTGCCGCCGAGTCGGTGGCGGGATCGAGGGCAGGCTTTGCCGTGTGGGTCCATACCGACCTAAGCGCGCAGCCGCCCCGGACTCGCCCCCTGCCCGGCACAACTGACCAACCGTTCAGTTACGCGCTACCCTCCCTGCGCTATGGCGCTTACCGACCTTGGAGTGAAGCTCGGCCTGCGCGCCCTCAACGGGTTCGCGAGCCTGGAGCTGCTCGATCGCATCGGAATCAGGGAGCCCGCGGAGCGGCTCGTCTACCGGGGGGCACGCGACGGGACCCGGACCGCCGCCACCGCCGGCCGCGCGTTCTCCGCGGCGCAGAAGCGCGGCCGCGGCAAGCGCAAGCCCGCGCGCATGCCGAACGCGCAGTCGGCGGGCCTGTTCGACCTGACGCCGACCGACGAGCAGCAGATGCTGCGCGACTCGTTCAGCCAGTTCGCCGCCGAGAAGCTCCGCAAGGCGGCGCCGGACGCCGACGCGAAGTCGGAGGCGCCGAAGGAGCTGATGGCGCAGGCCAGCGAGCTCGGCATCACGATGCTGGGCGTCCCCGAGGAGCTCGGCGGCGTGTTCGACGAGCGCTCCTCGATCACGTCCGTGCTGGTGGCCGAGACGCTCGCCCACGGCGACATGGGCCTGGCGGTAGCCGCGCTCGCGCCGGCGGCGGTGTCGACCGCGATCGGCCTGTGGGGCGACGGTGAGCAGCAGGCGAAGTACCTGCCGCCGTTCGTCGGGGAGGACGTCCCCGCCGCGGCGCTCGCGATCATCGAGCCGAAGCGCGCTCTTCGACCCGCTCCACCTGGACACGACCGCAAAGCCCGACCGACGACGGCGGCTTCACGCTCAGCGGCACGAAGTCGCTGGTCCCGCGCGCCGACGAGGCCGAGCTGTTCGTCGTCGCCGCCGACGTCGAGGGCGGGAAGGGCCCGGCGCTCTTCATCGTCGAGCCGGGCACCGAGGGCGTCTACACCGAGCCCGACCCCGCCATGGGGCTCCGCGCCGCGGGCACGAGGAAGCTGGTCCTCGAACGACGTGAAGGTCGGCAAGGGCGCGATCCTCGCCGCCGGCGCACCCGAGGTCTACCGCGAGTGCGTGCAGCGCAGCCGCCTGGCCTGGTGCGCGGTGGCCGTGGGCACCTCGCAGGCCGTGCTCGACTACGTCATCCCGTACACCAACGAGCGCGTCGCGTTCGGCGAGCCGATCTCCAACCGGCAGGCCGTCGCCTTCCTCGTCGCGGACATCGGCATCGAGCTCGAGGGCATGCGCCTGCAGACCTACCGCGCGGCGAGCCGGGCCGACCAGGGCAAGGACTTCGCCCGCCAGACGACGCTCGCCCGCATCCTCTGCAGCGAGCGCGGCATGAAGATCGGCTCCGACGGCGTCGGCCTGCTCGGCGGGCACGGCTTCGTCAAGGAGCACCCGGTCGAACGCTGGTACCGCGACCTGCGCGCGGCCGGACTGATGGAAGGAGCTCTGCTCGTCTGATGGCCATCAACCTGGAGACACCGAAGAAGCTGAAGCCGCTCGTCGAGCAGGCCCACCAGGTCGCCGAGAACGTCTTCCGCCCGAACTCGCGCAAGTACGACCGCGCCGAGCACGAGTACCCCAAGGAGCTCGACATGCTCGCCGCGGCCATCGACGGCATGTCCGAGGGCGGGGGAGTGTCGGGCGCCGGCGCGTCCGGCGTGCGCCGCTCGGAGAACGGGTCGACGGCCGACGACGACGGGTCGACCCGCAACGGGTCGAACATGGCCACCTGCCTGTCGATCATGGAGCTCTGCTGGGGCGACGTCGGCCTGCTGCTGTCGATGCCGCGCCAGGGCCTCGGCAACAGCGCGATCGCCTCGGTGGCGAGCGAGGAGCAGGCCGCCCGCTATCAGGGCAAGTGGGCGGCGATGGCGATCACCGAGCCCGAGGCGGGCTCCGACTCCGCCGCGATCCGCACGACCGCGAAGAAGGACGGCGACGAGTACGTCCTGAACGGCGAGAAGATCTACGTGACCTCGGGCGAGCGCGCCGACCTGGTCGTGGTCTGGGCGACGCTCGACCCGTCGAAGGGCCGCGCCGCGATCAAGTCGTTCGTCGTCGAGCGATCGAACCCGGGCCTGAAGCTGCTGCGGGTCGAGCACAAGCTCGGCATCCGCGCGTCCGACACCGCGAACTTCGCGCTCGAGGACTGCCGCGTCCCGGCCGAGGACCTGCTCGGCGACCCGGAGATCGACGTGAAGCGCGGCTTCGCGGGCGCGATGCAGACGTTCGACAACACGCGGCCGCTGGTCGCGGCGATGGCCGTGGGCCTGACCCGCGCGTGCCTGGAGGAGACGCAGCGCCTTCTGCGCGAGGCCGGCGTCGACGTGGACCTGGAGCAGCCGCTGGCCACGCAGCCGTCAGTCGTGGGCGAGTACCTGGCGATGGAGGCCGACTACGAGGCCGCCCGCCTGCTCACGCTCGAGGCGGCCTGGATGGCCGACAACCGCAAGCCCAACTCGCTCCAGGCCTCGATGGCCAAGGCCAAGGCGGGGCGGACCTGCGTGGACGTCGCGCTGCGCTGCGTGCGCATCGCGGGCGCGGTCGGCTACGGCGAGAACGAGCTGCTCGAGAAGTGGGCCCGCGACGCGAAGATCCTCGACATCTTCGAGGGCACGCAGCAGATCCAGCAGCTGATCGTCGCCCGGCAGCTGCTGGGCAAGACGTCGGCCGAGCTGCGCTAGACGCCCCAGACCGCGCCGGCCAGCCAGACCTCCCAGCGGCGCAGCCACAGGGCCGT
The DNA here is from genome assembly GCA_963724205.1 of uncultured Actinomycetes bacterium. Classification (GTDB taxonomy): domain Bacteria; phylum Actinomycetota; class Thermoleophilia; order Solirubrobacterales; family Thermoleophilaceae; genus CAVRTK01. The sequence goes on from CAVRTK010000001.1 coordinate 1,864,904, forward strand.
CAGGATCGACGGCGACGAGCGCCACGGGTTGGCGGCCATGCGGCCGTCGGCCAGGGCGACCGCCGCCACCGGCTGCCCGGACACGTCGGCCACGAACACGGCGCCGCTGAGCGGCGGGCCCTCGACCGGGGCCAGCGCCGCGACGGACTGGTCCTCCTCGACGCTGGTCATACGAATCGTCATCTGCATGGCGGCCAGCATGCGCCGCGCCGCCGTGGCCGGCCATCGGGCGGTCCCGTGGCCGGCCCTGGGGTCAGCCCCCCTTACGCCGCGGCCTCCTGCCGGCCCTCGCCCTTGTTCAGCACCTCTTCGCCCTTGTAGGCGCCGGGCTTGGGCCGCGGCTTGCCGCCGGGGAAGGCCAGCCGCAGGATCGTGCGCTGCACCATCCCCAGCTGCTGGAAAAACGGGCCGGTGTTGTAGGGCAGCTCGTAGCGCTTGCAGATCTCGCGGACCTTGGGCGCGATCTCGCCGTAGCGGGTCGACGGCATGTCGGGGTACAGGTGGTGCTCGACCTGGTAGCCGAGGTTGCCGCTGATCACGTGGAACAGCGGGCCGCCCTCGATGTTGGCGGCGCCGATCAGCTGGCGCACGTACTTCTGCGCCGCGCGTCTCGTCCTCGGTCTCCTCCTGGCTGAACGTGTACGTCTGGTCCGGGAAGTGGCCGCAGAAGATGATCGCGTAGGACCACACGTTGCGCATGATGTTCGAGGCCGCGTTGGCGGCCGCGGTGCGCTTGAACGTGTCTCGCGCGACGTCGATTGCCTCGCCCAGGGGACCTTCCGTGGCGCGTAGCTGTGCCATCCGGCCCTCGGCCTCGTTCGTCCGCTTCCGGGCCGGCCACGTGGCCTGGCCGCGCCGCTTCACCCGGTGGCGCAGGCCGCGAGCGGTGCGCTTGGCCCGCGCGCGCTTGCCGAGCAGGGCCCCGGCGACCTTGTCGTCGATGCCGCTGCGCCGCACGCCGTAGGTCACCGCCCCCGCGATCAGCGCGCTCAGCGCCGGCCAGGCGATGTAGTCCTTCTGGATCTGGAGGCGCATCTTGCCGGTGATGCCGTCGATCTCCTTCAGGACGTCGGCGTGTGTCTTCTCGCCCGCCCACAATGCCTCGAGGTCCAGGTCGTGGAGCGCGACGCCCCACTCGAACAGCATCATCAACAGGATGTTGTAGAACGGCTGCAGCAGGTAGACCGGATGCCACGGCTGGTGCGGGTCGATCCGCATGATCTCGTAGCCCAGGTCCTTGTCCAGGCCGCGGATGTTCGTGTACGTGTGGTGGATGTAGTTGTGCGAGTGCCGCCAGGACTCGGCGGTCGACGCGGTGTCCCAGTCCCAGGCTCTGGGAGTTGATGACCGGGTCGTTCATCCAGTCCCACTGGCCGTGCAGGACGTTGTGCCCGATCTCCATGTTCTCGAGGATCTTGGCCATGCCCAGCACGCTCGTGCCGGCGACCAGGAACGGGGCCGACTGCGCGACGGCACGAGCAGCACCCGGCCGAGCAGCGCCAGCCGCCGCTGCAGGCCGATGATCCCGCGGATGTAGGCGGCGTCGCGGTCGCCCAGGTCCTCTTTGACCTGGTCGTGGAGCTCGTCGAACTCCTTGCCGATCGCCTCGATCTGCTCGTCGGTGAGCTTGTGGAGCGGGTTCTCGACCCCGTCGTCGTCGAACTGGATGCGACCGTTGCCGCTGCCGTTCGAAGTAGCTGTCTCGCTCACTTCGGGTCCTCCCTCAGAACTCGATCTCGATGTTGCCCTCGGGGGCGTTGATGCAGGTGCGGATGGTCTCGCCGTCGCTCGCCGCTGACCTTGCCGTTGCGCAGGTCGCGGATCTGCCCGGTCTTCAGCGTGAGGACGCAGGTGTGGCAGATGCCCTCGCGGCAGCCGTAGGGCATGTCGAGGCCCTGCTCCTCGCCGGCGACCATGATCGGCGTCTCGCCGTCGGAGATCGCCTCGCAGTCGGACTTGGTGAAGATGATCTTGCCGCCCTCGCCGGTCTCGCCCTGGGCCGAGCTTGGGCTGGAAGCGCTCCATGTACAGGTTGTCGCAGCAGTCGTGCTCGTCGAAGTGCTCCTCGACCGCGTCGAGCATCCCCTCGGGACCGCTGAGGAACGTGACCCGCTCCTTCCAGTCCGGGCAGATCTCGTCGAAGTGCTTCGCCGGCTCGAAGCGGCCCATCGAGCCCGTGTGCTGCTCGTGCAGCTTGAAGCCCTCGTGCTTCTTCTCGAGCTCGCGCAGCTGCTCGCCGAAGATCACGTCGTTCTCGTCCTTCGCCGAGTGGATCAGCACGACGTCGTTCATCTCGTCGCGGTGGTCGAGCGAGCGCAGCATCGACATGATCGGCGTGATGCCGCTGCCGGCGCTGATGAAGAGCAGCTTCTCGGGGATCTCGTCGGGCAGCATGAAGTCGCCCTCGACGCCGCCCAGCCCGACGATCGTCCCGACGCGCGCCTGCGCTGCGTGAGGTAGGGCGAGACCGCGCCCTCGTCGACGTTCTTGACCGTGATCGAGATGATGCCTTCCTCGTTCTCCGGGTCGCTGGTCAGCGAGTAGGCGCGCCAGTGGCGGCGGCCCTTGATGTCGATGCCGATGCGCAGGTACTGGCCGGGCTCGTGGCCGTCGAAGCGGTAGCTCGGCTTGATGACGACGGTCGCCGCCGTCTCCGTCTCGGACTCGATCCGCTCGATCTTCCCGCGCAGCTCGCGCGTCGACCAGAGCGGGTTGATCAGCTCCAGGTAGTCGTCCGGGAGCAGGGGCGACGAGAACGCGCGGACGGCGCGTAGTGCCAGGCGCTGAACGCGCGGGACGTTGGGGCGAGCTCCCTTCTCAGCCACGAAGCCGCGCAGTGTAACTGAACGTTCGGTCAGTTGGGGTCGAGCAGCGGGTTTCCCTCACGTGCTCGACCCCTTCACGCAGACCGTCGGCTAGGTGCCGAATTGCGGGCGCCGGCCCACTCGAGCGGAGCGACGTCACGCCGGCGCGCGACAACCGCGACGTAGTGCAGCTCGCGACCGTCGACCGCCATGCGGTGGCGGTACCGGCGCTTGGCCAGCACCTCCAGGCGACCCTCGTCGCACAGGCGGTTGACCAGCGTCGAGAAGCCTGACTCCTCCTCGTCGGCGTTGCCGTCGAGGAACCGGTCCTTGATCGTGAACGCGACCCAGGCGTCGTCCGCCAGGAGGTTCAGCGCGATCGCGAACGCCAGCGGCGGGATGTCGCCGAAGCCGAGCGCCGCGGCCGTGGTCATGCAGGTGAAGCCGCGCTCCTGCATGGAGCGCGCGAGCGCGGGGGGCAGGTCCGTCAGGTCGGCGACGTGGTAGTCGTCGTAGACGTCGGGCCGGTCGCGCTCCGCGGCCTCGGCGGCCTCCTCGATGATGTCGACCCCGACGACCGAGCGGATGCCGCGGTTGACGAGCTCCTCGGCGACCATGCCGTTGCCGGCGCCGATGTCGAGCGCGTCGATCGTGCCCGGGTCGACCCCGGTCTCGGCCATCGTGTCCGTCAGCAGCTCGGCCAGGACGGTCGGCGAGACGCACTTCAGCTCGTCGTAGAAGAGCTGCTCGTACAGGCCGGGCAGCTTCGTAGATCTCGTTGTAGTCGTGGAAGCGGATGCGGCGGATCTCGCCGTCGATGCGGACGTCGCAGCACTCGCTGTCCTGGTCGGCCTTGGTGTCGGCCTCGGGGAAGGTGAGCTCGTACCGGATCGCGCTGCGCATTCGTTCTGGAATGTCTGTGGGGTTCGCCATGGACTCCTCTGGACGGGGGCAAGAGACCCGGTCGCAGCGCACCCGCCTGCGCGTTCGACCGCCCGTATAGGCGCCCGCGCTGCATTCAGGACCGGATGTCACTGTGCGCGCGGCGCGCACATACCGATCATCTCCCCATGCCTGGCGGGCTAACCGGAATAGTTACGGTTGCGCAACCCTTTTGTCTTGACGTAGGCGTCACTTTGGGGCGGATCGAGCGACGTCCTTGCGTCTGCGCGCCAGAAGGGCGCGAAGCTGGTCGTGTTCCCGGAATGCGCGCTCGGCGGCTATCTGCGCGAGCCGTGCCCGGGCGAGACCGCTCCCAAGCTGCCTCGGCCGCTCGATCCCGACGGGCCCGAGATCGCGCGGCTGATCGCGATGGCCGGCGATATGGTCGTATGCGTCGGGCTACACCGAAGGTGGCGCGAAAGCCTCTACTCCTCGGCGGTCTGCGTCACCGGCGACGGGGTTCTGGGCCATCACCGCAAGGTTCACCTGCCGCCGGCCGAGCGGTTCGCCTACACCGCCGGGCGACTCGGTTCGCGGCATTCGACACGCCCGTCGGCCGCGTCGGGATGCTGCTCTGCTACGACAAGCTGTTCGCCGAGGCGTCGCGGACGCTGGCCGCGGACGGCGCCGAGATCATCGCCTGCCTGGCGGCCTGGCCGGTCGACCGCCGCCGCCCCGCGTCGCGCGTCGCCGCACGACCGCCAGGTGCGCCACTTCGACGTGATCGACCAGGCGCGCGCGATCGAGCACCAGGTCGTCTGGGTGTCGTCCAACGCGACCGGCCGTGGGGCCCGCTGAGCTTCCCCGGGCGGTCGAAGATCGTCGACCCGGACGGGGTCGTGCTGGCGTCGCACGGGCGCGCGGGAGGGGATCGCGACACGCGCGAGGTCGACCCGGCCGCCGCGATCGAGGCGGTCAGGCTCGACATCGACCATCTGGCCGACCGCCGGCCGCATGCTTACGGCGCACATAACGGGTCTGGGTACCCTTGTCACCCTTGTTGCTTCAAGCAACTGACGAAAGGGTAGTAGCGAACACATGTGCGGAATAGTCGCCGAACACGGCGCACTGGACCCTGAAGAGCTCGAGCGGATGCTCGAGCGCCTCTCGCACCGCGGTCCGGACGACTGCGGCGTCGGTGAAACTCGAGGACGGGGTGGCTCGGGCACGCGCCGGCTCTCGATCGTCGACGTCGGCGGCGGCAAGCAGCCGCTCGTCGGCGGCCGACGGCGACCTGCGCCTGGTCGGCAACGGCGAGGTCTACAACCACGAGGAGATCCGCGAGTCGCTCTCGCGACCTCGACTTCGCGACCGACTCCGACAACGAGGTCGCCCTGCACCTGGTCGACGAGCGCGGCCCGCAGGCGCTGGCCGAGCTGAACGGCATGTTCGCGTTCGTCGCCGCCGGCCGCGGACCGCTTCGTCGCCGCCCGCGACCCGGTCGGCATCAAGCCCCTGTACTGGGCGCAGCGCGGCGAGCGCCGTGCGCTTCGCGTCGGAGATGCACGCGTTCGACCCCGACTGGCGCCCGTTCGTCGAGCCCTTTCCGCCCGGCTGCTTCTGGACGCCCGAGGACGGGCTCGTCCGGTTCGCGCACGCGGTCCCGGAGTTGCTGACTCCGCCGCCGGACGACCAGCTCCTGACCGGCACCCGCGAGGTGCTGATCGACGCCGTCGAGCGCCAGATGATGGGCGACGTGCCCGTCGGCGTGTTCCTGTCGGGCGGGCTCGACTCGCTCGCTGGTGGCGGCGATCGCGGCGCGCTACCTGGAGGAGCGCGGGCAGAAGCTGCTGACGTTCGCGGTCGGCACGCCGGAGTCGCCCGACCTCGCCGCCGCCCGGATCGTCGCCGAGCACATCGGCTCCGATGCACCACGAGACGATCTACACCGAGGCCGAGGCGCTCGAGGCGCTGCCCATCGTCGTGCGCTCGATCGAGTCGTTCGACCCCGGCCTGGTCCGCAGCGCCGTCCCGAACTTCATGCTCGCGCGCTTCACCGCCGAGCACGTGAAGGTCGTGCTGACCGGCGAGGGCGCCGACGAGCTGTTCGCGGGCTACGACTACATGCGCGACTTCTCCGACCCCGAGCTGCTGCACGACGAGCTCGTGCGCACGGTCAACGCGCTCCACAACCTCAACCTCCAGCGCTGCGACCGGGTGACGATGGCCCACGGCCTGGAGGCGCGCGTCCCGTTCCTCGACCGCGAAGGTCATCGAGTGGGGGCTGCGCGCTGCCGCCGAAGGTGAAGGTGGCGCCGCCCGGCGAGCCGGAGAAGAAGCTGCTGCGCGAGGCGTTCGACGGCTGGCTGCCGGACGAGCTGCTGTGGCGCGACAAGGCCGAGTTCGGCGACGGCAGCGGAGCGCGCGACGTGCTCTCGGACGCGATGGCGGCCGACGATCACGAACGAGGAGTTCGAGGCCGAGCGGGGCGCCGTGGAGCCCCCGTTGCGGACCAAGGAGGAGCTCGCCTACTACCGGATCTTCCGTGCGCACCTCGAGGGTGTGCGGGCCGAGGTGGCCATCTCTCGCTTCGCTCGGGCGTGAGTGGTAGGCGCGGGGCCGGGACTATGTCCCTCCCGGGCCCTCGTTCCTCGGGCTGACTTCCGGTCGGGACATGTCCCGGCCCCACGCCGGGCCCCGGCCGCTTACGCCGGCACTCCGCCGAACTCGCTCGCCAGGTACTTGACGAGGCCCGGGAGCTTTTCCTGGAGGCGGGCTATTTCCAGTTGCTTCAGTGCGGGTGGGCGCTCCTGGATGCGCAGTAGATGGTCGAGCTCTTCTTCGCAGCCCAGGTCCTCCGCGTGCGGCCGTACCGCTGCCATCAGGTCGGCCAGCAGCTCGCGCACCGGTACGCGTAGCTCGCGAACGGGGTCGATCAGGCGGGCGTCGGCTCCGTCGCGCGCGGCGATGAAGCGGTTCTCGTCGAGCACCTCGGGCGTGCCCCACAGCTCGTCGGACGCGTAGCCCTCCTCGTGCTCCAGCCGGGCCAGTGACTGCACCAGCGCGACCAGCGCCGCGGTCGACGACACCGACGTCTGCGCGTCCATGATCCGCACCTCCACGGTCCCGAAGCGCGGCTGCAGGCGCACGTCCCACCACAGGTAGGTGGGGTCGGGCACGGCGCCGGTTCGCACCAGCAGGTCGACCGCGCGGACGTAGTCGTCGTAGGTCTCGAACGCGCGCGGGATCCCCACTCGCGGGAACGCCTGGAAGAGCGGCGTGCGCGCGGACGCCAGCCCGGTGTCGCGTCCCTGCCAGAACGGCGAGTTGGCCGACAGCGCGAGCAGCAGCGGCAGCTGCGCCCGCAGGCGGTTCGCGACGCACACCGCGCGCTCGGGGTCGGGCACGCCGACGTGCACGTGCAGGGCGAACGTCGGCTCGCGCCGGGCCAGCTCGCGCATCGACCCGTACACGCCCTGCGACCGCGCGCCGGGGGTGACGACGGTCTCCTGCCACATCGTGAACGGGTGCGTCCCGGCCACCGCCGCCCGCAGGCCGATCGTGCGCAGGTGGTCGGCCATCGACTCGCGCAGCATGGTCAGCTCGCCGGCGGCGCCGCCCACGGTCTCGTGGATGCCGGTGGCGATCTCGAGCGTCGACGAGTGGGTCTCGGTCGACACGTGGTCGGTCACGTGCGGCGGCAGGACCTCCATGACCCTGTCGATCTCCTGCGCGAGCGTCCAGTCCTCGGGGTGGAGGAGCATCACCTCCTCCTCGACGCCGAGCGTGAACTCGGCCCCGCTCGTGTTCCACTCGGCCCAGGCGGGCGCGGCCCGCTCGGCCAGCGGGCCGGTCAGCTCGGCATCCATGTGCGGGAGTCTGGGGCCGGAGCGGTGCCCACGGCCATCGCCCGTCGTCCGAAAACGGGCTTCCTCGGATGTACACCCGGTCGAGTTCCTCGACACCCGGGCCAAACGACTTTGGACATCGGGATGTTTCAGCCGCGCGGCGCGATGGAGAGACTCGCCTCGATGTTCACGATCCGCCACGCCGAGCAGGGGCGCGCCGGGCGGCGTCCGCTGATCGCCGTCACGACGTCGGAGATCAGGGACCGGAAGAAGGAGACCGGCCTCCGGCACGGCGAGCCGCCGCAGCACGAGATGGCCCTGGGCCTGAAGTACCTGCACGCCACCGAGATGGCGGGCGGCCTGCCGATGGTCGTGCCCCCGCTCAGCCCGGCGGCGCTCGCGCCGCTGCTCGACCGCTGCTCCGGGCTGCTGCTCTCCGGCGGCCCCGACCTCGACCCCGTGGCCTACGGCGCGCGCGCCCACGCCGAGACCGGTCCGATCGAGCCCGAGCTGGACGAGTTCGAGATCGAGCTCGCCCGCATGGCGGACGCCCGCGGTATGCCCATCTTCGCCGTCTGCCGGGGTCTGCAGCTCCTGAACGTGGCCCGCGGCGGCACCCTGCACCAGCACCTGCCGGACGTCGCCGGCGGTTCGATCGAGCACCGCCAGCCCGAGCCCGGCACGACCCCCACCCACTGGGTGCGCTTCCAGCCCGGCAGCCACGTCGGGCGTGTGATGCAGCGCAAGCGCACCAAGGTCAACTCGTTCCACCATCAGGCCGTGGCACGCCTGGGGGAGGGCCTGGTCGCCACCGGCTGGGCCACCGACGGCACCATCGAGTCGATCGAGGCCACCGACCGCCCGTACCTGGTCGGCGTGCAGTGGCACGCCGAGTGCCTGGTCAGCCGTCCGGAGCAGGCCGCGCTCTTCGACGCCTTCGTGGAGGCGGCGATGGCTTACGAGCAGCCCGCGGCGGCGCTCGCCGAAGTAGCCGCCTGACCGTCCGCAGGTCCGGGGCCGCGCGCGGCATCAGAGCTCCGCGCGCACGGGCCGGCCGCGGAACGGCGACCGCGGCCTGCCGGCAGCGCGGTGTCGAGTCGCCTCGGTCAGGTCGAGCAGCGACGCGGAGAGCAGCGCCGGCAGCTCGGCGGCCTCGGGCAGCACGACCGGGTCCGCGTAGGCGGAGAACTGCATGCCGCCGTCGTAGGAGAGCGCGCCGAACGACAGCGCGTGCCCATCGGCCAGCGGGATGACCGGGAACACCGAGGCGACCCGCGCGCCCGCGACGTAGAGCGGGATGGGCGGGCCTGGCACGTTCGACACGGTCAGGTTGTAGAGCCGCGGGCTGGCTGCCAGGCGCGCGGCCCGCGTGCGCAGCGCGATCGGGAGCTGCCCCAGCGATCGCAGCACCATCTCGCTGCCCGCGATCTGATCCGAGGCCTTGATCGCTCTGGTGGCCGCGCGGATCGCCCGCAGCCGCTCCAGCGGGTCGGCCTGGGCGACCGGCAGCCAGGCGAAGCAGAACGTGATGCGGTTGCCGCCGTCGCCGCCCTCCTCCTCGGAGCGGGTGCTGACCGGGATCATCACGCGCAGGTCCGCGGGCTCCTCGCCGCGTATCAGCGCCAGCTGGCGCAGCGCGCCGGCCACCACCGCGAGCACGACGTCGTTCAGCTTCACGCCGCGCCGGCGCTTGACCGCCAGCAGGTCGCTCATCTCGATGCGCTGCGTCGCGAGCGTGCGGCTCGGCGTCAGATCGGCGTTCAGGTACGAGTCGGGCGCGCGCCGGATCGCGTCCCCGGCCAGCGACACGGCGGCGCCCAGGCTCGACTCCGCCACCCGGATCCCCTCGCGCGGCGAGGTCGCCAGCCGGGCCACGCGCCCGGCCGTCCGAACGCTGCCCACCGCGCTCGACGCCGCCGAGTCGACGGCGCGGCGCACCGGCGACGCGGCCGGCTCCGCCCGCCAGGGCGGCGGCTCCTCGGCCGCCGTTGACGGCTCGATGTCGAACAGCAGCATCCCCAGCTCGACCGCGGCCAGCCCGTCGACCATCGCGTGGTGCACCTTGCCGAGCACCGCGGCGCCGCGCGGCGTCAGGCTGGGGATCACCAGCAGCTGCCAGAGCGGGCGGTCGCGGGCCAGCGGCCGCGACAGGAAGTCGTCGGCGTAGGCGCGCAGCCCCGCATGGTCGACCGGGCCGTCGGCGACCACGTGCACGTGGCGGGCCAGGTCGAACTCGTGGTCGTCGACCCAGGTCGGCTCGCCCAGGTCGAGCGGCGCCGGCGCCACCAGCTGGCGGAAGCGCGGCGCGCGGTGCAGCCGGGCGCCGAGCGTGGCCAGCAGCCGCGGCACGTCGAGCGCGTCGGCGCCGTCGGGAAGCTCCAGGCGCGACAGCCAGCCGACGTGCATGTGCGCGGTGGGCGTCTCGACCCGGAGGAAGGAAGCGTCGAGGGGACTGAGCCGGGCCATGACCTCAGGGTCGCGCGGGGAGGGGCGCGCGCACATGGGACACCGGTCGGAGATTCCCGGCGGGCCGATCGACACCCGGTCCAGCGCGGCTCGCTACAGGTCGTGGAGCTGCAGCCAGAGCTCGAGCGACGCCAGCTGCCACAGCTTGTTCGAGCCGAGCGGCGTCCGGTGGTCGTTGGGCGCCGACAGCAGCTCGTCCACGTAGGAGCGCTGGAACAGGCCGCGCTCGCGCGCCGCCGGGTCTGACAGCGCGTCCTTCACCAGCCCCAGGAAGTCGCCCTCCAGGTGGATCAGCGGGGGCACCGGGAAGTAGCCCTTCGGCCGGTCGATCACGGCGTCCGGGACGACGCCGCGCGCGGCCCTCTTGATCACGCCCTTGCCCTCGTCGGCCGCCTTCAGCGACGGCGGGATGGCCGCGGCCAGGTCGACGACCTCGTGGTCCAGGAACGGCACGCGCCCCTCGAGCCCCCAGGCCATCGTCATGTTGTCGACGCGCTTGACCGGGTCCTCGACGAGCATCACCGACGTATCCAGGCGCAGCGCCCGGTCGAGCGGCTCGTCGGCGCCCACCTCCAGGAACTGGCCCTCCACGAACGCGCGCGAGACGTCGCGCTCGACCTGGTGCTCGGGCGCCACCGCGGCCGCGATCTCCTCGTGGCTGCGGTCGACGAACGCGCGCCGGTACACGCTCGACCCGTAGCCCTCGGCCTCGTCCAGCGGCGGGTACCAGTCGTAGCCCGCGAACACCTCGTCGGCGCCCTGGCCCGACTGCACGACGGTGACGTGGTTCGCCACCTCCTGCGAGAGCAGGTAGAAGGCGACCACGTCGTGCGAGGTCATCGGCTCGCTCATCGCCTCGATCGCCTTGGGCAGCGTCGGCAGGACCCGCTCGTTGGAGACGACCTCGCGCTCGTGCCGGGTGCCGAACTCGCGCGCGACCAGGTCGGAGTACTCGAACTCGTCGCCCTCGATCTCGCCGGCCGACTCGAAGCCCACGCTGAACGTCCTCAGCCCGGTCTGCCCGTGCTCGGCCAGCAGCGCGACGATCAGCGACGAGTCGAGCCCGCCCGAGAGCAGCACCCCGACGGGCACGTCGGCGATCATGCGCCGGTCGACGGCCCGCCTGAGCGCGCGCAGCACGGCCTCCGACCAGTCCTCCGGCGACAGGCCCGCGCGGTTCGGGTCGCGCTCGTAGGTCGGCGACCAGAACTTCCACTGGCGTCGCTCGCCGTCGGGCTCGATGCGCATCAGCGTCGCCGGCGGCAGCTTGCGCACGCCGCGCAGGATCGTCAGCGGGGCGGGCACGACCGAGTGGAAGCTCAGGTAGTGGTGCAGCCCGACGGGGTCGATCGAGGTGTCGACGTCGCCCGCGGCCACGATCGGCGGGCAGCGAGGACGCGAACCGCAGCCGCCCGGGGGCCTCGGAGAAGTAGAGCGGCTTGATCCCCAGCCGGTCGCGTCCGAGCAGCACGCTCCCGGACGTACGCTCGTGGATCGCGAACGCCCACATGCCGATCAGGCGGTCGACGAACCTGTCGCCCCACGCGTGGTAGGCCTTGAGGATCACCTCGGTGTCGCTGCGGGAGAAGAACCGGTAGCCGTCCCGCTCGAGCTGGGCGCGCAGCGACTTGTAGTTGTAGATGCAGCCGTTGAAGACGATCGTCAGGCCGAGCTCCGCGTCGTGCATCGGCTGGGCGCCGCACGCGGACAGGTCGATGATCGTCAGCCGACGGTGCCCGAACGCGACCGGGCCCTGCGCCCACACGCCGTTGCCGTCGGGGCCGCGCGGCGCGAGCGACTCGGACATGCGCTCGACGGCGGCCACGTCGGCCCGCTCGCCGAAGCGCAGTTCGCCGGCGATGCCACACATGGCTGCATCGTTTCGCGAATCGCGCCGCCGCCGCCTCGACGCCGGTGCAAATTCCTTGACAGCGCCGCATCGGGGGAGTACGTTCGCCTTAACAGCATTCGACAATGTCGAATGCGAGTCGAGGAGAGGATCGGAGGAGCAATGCAGTATTCGCTTCCGCAGCGAGCCCTCGCAGAGACGCTCGGCACCGCGCTGCTCGTCTTGGTGGGGCCGGGATCGGTGGTCGCCACGCTCACGCTGGCCGGGGATTCGACGCCGGCCATCGACGGCGCCGACCTGCTCGGGATTGCTTTCGCCTTCGGCCTGATCATCGCCGCGCTCGTCTACGCGCTCGGCAAGGTCTCGGGCTGTCACATCAACCCGGCGGTCACGTTCGCACTGGCCGCCACCAAGCGCTTCCCCTGGCGCGAGGTGCCCGCGTACTGGGCATCGCAGGTCGTCGGAGCCGTCATCGGTGCGCTCGGGATCTGGGCGATCTTCTCCCACTCGGGGATCGACCTCGGCATGGGGCAGACGTCGTTCAACGAGGACACCACCACCTGGGCCTCCGCGATCTTCGCCGAGGGCATCGGCACGTTCATGCTCGTATTCGCGATCTTCGGGATCGTCGACTCGCGCTCGCCGGGCGACTTCGCCGGCCTCGTGATCGGCGGCGTCGTCGTCGCGATCATCATGGTCGTCGGCCCGATAACCGGCGCGTCGCTCAACCCGGCGCGTGCGTTCGGCCCCGAGTTCGTCTCGATGCTGGGCAACGGGCTCACGCACTGGAACCAGCTGATCCCGGTCTACGTCCTGCCGGGCCTGGTCGGTGCCGGTGCCGCAGCGTTCCTCTACGACTACATCGCAGAGCCACGCCTGCAGGAGATGCCAATCAAGGAAGCCGTCACGCATCCGGATCAGGCGGCCAACGGCGCAGCCGACGCGTCCGCACGCGACCTGGCGTCCGCCAAGTAAGGGAGAGTCGAGCATGTCCACTGTCACCACACCGATGAAGAAGCTCATCAACGATCCATCGGACGTGGTCCGCGAGTCGCTGGCGGGCCTGGCCGCCGCGCACCCCGACCTGCTGCGCTACGACGCCGAGGCGCAGATCGTCGTGCGCGCCGACGCGCCCGTGCAGAACAAGGTCGCCCTGGTGTCGGGCGGCGGCTCCGGGCACGAGCCGCTGCACGGCGGCTTCGTGGGGCAGGGCATGCTCGACGCCGCCTGTCCGGGCGAGGTGTTCACCTCGCCGGTGCCGGACCAGATGCTGGCCGCCACGAAGGCGGTCGACGCTGGAGCCGGCGTCGTGCACATCGTCAAGAACTACACGGGCGACGTCATGAACTTCAAGCTGGCGGCCGAGGACGCCGCCGACGAGGGGATCGACGTCGAGTCCGTGCTGATCGACGACGACGTCGCCGTACAGGACTCGCTCTACACCGCGGGCCGGCGTGGAGTCGGCGCGACCGTGCTGGCCGAGAAGATCGCCGGCGCCGCCGCCGACCTGGGCGCAGACGTCAAGGCTGTCGCGGAGCTCGCCCGTCGTGTGAACTCGCGCTCACGGTCGTTTGGCATCGCACTGTCGTCCTGCACTCCACCCGCCGCCGGCAAGCCGATCTTCGAGCTCCCCGACGGGGAGATGGAGGTCGGGATCGGCATCCACGGTGAGCCGGGACGCCGCCGCGAGCCGCTCGGCCCCGCCAAGGAGGTCGCGCGGCTGATGGTCGACGCCGTGCTGTCCGACCTGAAGCCCGAGTCGGGCACCCACGTGCTGCCGTTCGTCAACGGCATGGGCGGCACCCCGCAGATCGAGCTGTACCTGCTCTACAACGACGTCCAGCAGCAGCTCCGCGACGCCGGCCTCGAGCCGGTGCGCAACCTGGTCGGCAACTACATCACCTCGCTCGAGATGGCGGGTGCATCGCTGACGCTGCTGGCGCTCGACGACGAGCTGACCGAGCTGTGGGATGCTCCCGTGCGCACCCCCGCGCTGCGCTGGGGAGCGTGATCTGAGTGCTCACCAGGATCGCCGTGGATTCCCGGACAGTAAGCGTGTGGATGGCCGAGGTCGTGGCTGCCGTGCGCGCCGAGGGCGAGTACCTGACTCAGCTCGACGCCGCGATCGGCGACGGCGACCACGGGACCAACATGCGCCGCGGCTTCGACGCCGTCGACAAGGCCCTCGCGGCCGCCGACGGCGACCAGCCTCCCGGCAAGCTGCTGATCCTGGTGGGCAAAACGCTGATCGCCACGGTCGGCGGAGCGAGTGGACCCCTCTACGGGACCGCGTTCCGCCGCGCCGGGCGGTCCCTGGGAACCGCGCCCGAGTTCGCGGGCCCCGAGCTGATCGCCGCGCTCGACGAGGCGATCGCCGGCGTCGTCGACCTGGGCGCCGCCCAGCTGGGCGACAAGACGATGATCGACGCACTGCAGCCCGCGGTGGACGCGCTGCGCGGCGGCGTCGAGGCGGGGGAGGGGCTCGACGCGGCGCTCGGAGCGGCGGCCCAGGCCGCGGACGACGGCGCCCGCGCGACCGTGCCGATGCAGGCTCGCAAGGGGCGGGCGTCGTATCTCGGCGAGCGGTCGATCGGGCACCAGGATCCGGGGGCCACGTCGGCGGCGCTGGTGGTGCGCGCTTTGGAGCGTGCTGTTACGAAGGCGCCGTGATGTTGCGCGGGGCCGCGGCGTCGCCTGGTTCGGCGGTCGGGGCTGCTTTTCAGTGGGCAGTGGGCAGTGGGCAGCGGGCAGATGGTGGGCAGGGGGCAGTGGGCAGTGATGTCGCTTCTGCCTTGGAGGCCACCGCGCTGCGGTTCGACCAGCTCGCCGCCTGTGCTTCCGGCGCCGAAGCAGAGATCCTCGCCGCCAACGCGATGATGGCGCGCGATTCAGCCTTGGCGACCGCGGCCGAGGCTGAGGTCGCCAAGGGCAAGCCCCTGCCACAGGCCCTGATCGACGCCACGGAGGGCTTCGCCGCGCAGCTCGAAGCGATCGACGATCCGACGCTCGCGGCACGCGCGGACGACGTGCGAAGCATTGGTAGGCGCGCAGCAAACACACTGCCCACTGCCCACTGCCCACCATCTGCCCACTGCGCACTGCCCGCCGCCCACCCAGTAGTTGTCGTCGCCCCCGACCTCGGCCCAGCCGACGTCGCCGAACTGCCACCAACAACCGTGGCCATCGCTCTCGCGAGAGGCGCCGTCACCGCCCACGCCGCGATAGTTGCCCGTGCCCGCGGTATCCCGATGGTGGTGGGCCTCGGCGACGGGATCCTGCAAGCGGCCGACGGCCAACTCGTCGTCGACGGCGAGAGCGGCGAGGTCTTCACGGATCCCGACCCCGACCGCGTGCGCGCCGCCGAACAGGCGATGGCAGCACGCGAATCGGAGCACGCTCGCGCGCGCGCCGACCGCGACCTTCCCGCCGTCACCCGCGACGGCCGCACGCTGCGCGTGCTCTGCAACGCGGCGAGCGCCGCGGAGGTCGACGCCGGCCTGGAGGCGGGCGCAGAGGGCGCCGGACTGATCCGCACGGAGCTGGCCTTCCTCGAGGCGCCGGAGTGGCCGTCCGAGGAGCAGCACGCGGCTTCGCTCGCGCCGGTCCTCGGACCGCTCGCGGGGCGGACCGCGACTGTGCGCGTGCTCGACTTCGGCGGCGACAAGACGCCGCCCTTCCTGGCCGGAACGAGCGACAGGGGTCTGGCGCTGCTGCTCGGCGCCGGGGGCCCGTTCAGCGATCAGCTGCGCGCGATCCTGACGACGGCCGCCGAGGCGCGCTGCGACCTGCGCGTGCTGCTGCCGATGGTCCGCGACGCGCGCGAGCTGGCCGCGGCGCGCGAGCAGGTGGCGTCCATCGCGCGAGAGACCGGGCTTCCGGTCCCGTCGATCGGGGCGATGATCGAGACTCCCGGCGCGGCGATGGCCGCGCCGGAGATGACCGGCGACGCGGACTTCCTGTCGATCGGCACGAACGACTTGACGCACGCGACGCTCGGCAGCGATCGGTTCTCGTCGGTCGACGCCCCGACGCGGGACCCGGCAGTACTGCGCAACATCGACCGCTCGGTCCGCGCCGCGCACGACGCCGGCCTGCCGATCGAGGTCTGCGGCGAGGCGGCCTCGGACCCCGAGATGCTGCCGCTGCTGGTCGGCCTCGACGTCGACGAGCTGAGCGTCGGCGCCGCCCGTGTCGGGCAGACGCGCGCGTGGATCCGCGAGCTCGACCACGCCGACTGCCGCGAGCGGGCCCGGCAGGCGCTCGGGCCGCTCGGCGCTACTCGGTGAGTCCGGCGACCAGGCCGGCGAGGGTCGCGACGGCCGCGTCGGAGTCGTCGCCGTCGGCTCGCAGTCGCAGCGTTGTGCCCGGCGTCGCGCCCAGGGCGAGCACGGACAGCAGGCTCTTGGCGTCGACCTCGCGGTCGCCCGCCGCCACCCACACGTTCGCTCCGAACCCCATCGCGGTCCGGACGAACTCGGCCGCTGGTCGCGCGTGCAGCGCGACGTCGCCCGGCAGGGCGACGAGCGTCTCAGAGCTTGCTGGCACCGCGGGCCTCCTCGGCGGCCTTGGCCACGTCGTGCAACTCCTGGCCGGCGGACGACATCACCGCCGCGGCGATCGCTCCCTCGACGAGGGGGGCGTCGGCCATGACGACGCCGTTGCCGTCGCGGGTGTCGAGCAGGTGGCGCACGGTGAGCACCGCGCTTCCCAGGTCGCAGAGGACGACGACGCCGTCACCCGCGTCCGCGCGCTCGATCGCCTCGCGCACGCGCGCCTCCTCGGTTCCGAGGGTTCCCTCGGGCCCGCCGCCGGCAGGCTCGATCCGCACCTCGGGACCGGCGACCTGGCCCGCAAGGTCCGCGAGACCGCTCGCGATGTCCCTGCTGTGCGATACGACTACGATCCCGACCACGCGCTCCTCCGCTCTCCAGGCCGTCGGGGCTAGTCTACACTCCCGAAACGGATTCGACAATGCCGAATGCTAACCGAGGAGCAGTAGAGGGCGCAAGCCCCGCCGACCGGCCGCTCCCGCGGCGCGGCACGATCCAGTCGGTCGATCGCGCCGCACGCATCCTCAAGGCCCTCGCCGGCGGCCCGCGGAGGCTCGGCGTGAGCGAGCTGGCCGATCGTCTCGGCATGACTCGGCCGACCGTCCACGGGCTGCTCCAGACCCTGCAGGCGCACGGCTTCGTGGAGCAGGACCGCGAGTCCGACAAGTACCAGCTCGGTGCCGGCCTGCTCCAGCTCGGCAACTCGTATCTCGACCTCAACGAGCTGCGCGGCCGCTCGATCGTGCACGCCGAGCGGTTGGCGAACAGCACTCAGGCGGCGGTCCGGGTCGGCGTGCTGCACGGCCGCAACGTCGTGGTCGTCCACCACGTGTTCCGCCCTGACACGACCTTCCAGGTGCTCGAGGTGGGCGCCCAGCTTCCCGTGCACGCCAGTGCGCTCGGCAAGGCGATCCTGGCCTACGCGGGCGACGAGGTGATCGACGACCTCGAGGCCGAGCCACTGCCGAAGCTCACCTCCCGCACGCTGACGCCGCGGGCGCTGCGCGACGAGCTCGCCGACGTGCGCGAGAAGGGCTTCGCGCGCGAGCGCGACGAGGCGGTCCTGGGGGAGTCGAGCGTCGCGTCGCCGATCTTCGACCACGCCGGGCTGGCGGTGGGGTCGATCGGCATCGTCGGCGACACCGAGCGCATCCTGCCGCGCGGCCCGGCGCGCGGCGTGGCGGCGTCGGTGATCGAGGCCGCCCGCGGCGTGTCTCGCGAACTCGGGGCCCGGCGCTGGCCGGCGTCTCCTCAGACCGGCGCCTGAGCAGTGGCCGCCGCGATCGGACTCGGCCTCGCCGCGCTCGGACGCCCGGGCTACCTGAACCTGGGGCACGGCGACGACCTGCCCGGCGATCGCACCGTCGAGGCGCTCGAGCAGCGGACCCACGAGGTGCTCGACGCCGCCCACGCGAACGGCATCCGCTACTTCGACGCGGCCCGCTCGTACGGCCGGGCCGAGCAGTTCCTGGGGTCCTGGCTGAGCAGCCGCGAGATCGCCCAGGGCACCGTGGCGGTCGGGTCGAAGTGGGGCTACACCTACACCGCCGACTGGCAGGTCGACGCGGACCCGCCCGAGGTCAAGGACCTGTCGGTCGACACCTTCCGCCGTCAGGTGCGGGAGACGATGGAGCTGCTCGGCCTCCACCTGACGCTCTACCAGATCCACTCGGCGACGATCGAGAGCGGCGTGCTCGACGACGAGGAGCTGCTGGAGGAGCTCGTCGGACCTGCGCGAGGAGGGCGTCGCCGTCGGCCTGACCGTGACCGGGCCCGACCAGGCCGAGGCCATCGACCGCGCCGTGGAGACCCGCCAGTTCGACTCCGTGCAGGCCACCTGGAACCTGATCGAGCGCTCCGCCGGCGAGGCGCTCGAGCGCGCCGCGGCCGCCGGGGTCCGGGTGATCGTCAAGGAGGCGCTGGCCAACGGCCGCCTGGGAGGCCGCGAGCCGCTCCCCGCGCTCGACCACGCCGCGCGCTCGCTGGGGACGACGCCGGACGCGGTCGCGATGGCGGCGGCGATCGCGCAGCCCTGGGCGGACGTCGTGCTGAGCGGCGCGGCGACCGTCCCGCAGCTCGAGTCCAACCTGGGCGCGCGGGGGTTCGCGCTCGGCCCGGGCGTGCTCGAGGAGCTCGACGTGCTGCGCGAGCCGGCGGAGGTCTACTGGGAGCGGCGCTCCGGCCTGAGCTGGACCTGGACGCTCTGCAGTAGAAGCGCGGGTCGACCGGGCCGCCTGCGACGGCGGCGGCGGGCGGAGGCGCCGCCGTGCGGCGCGATGCCTGGCGCGGTCGCCGGATCGGCGCGCGGCGGCTGCGTGCCGGCTGCCGGACGCCGGGGCCGGGGGCGGGCGGCGCGGCGCGGCGTCCGGCGTTGGCCGGCCGGGCCTGAGCGGCGCCGTGCCTCGGGCGCGCTTGCGGCTTGCGCCGCTTCTTCGCGCGCTTGCGATGGCGCCGCGGCCGCGCGCGCCGCTCCGCGCGGGCCTCGCGGCGCTCGGTCTTGCGCTTGTTCAGCGCCGCGTTCTTCTTCTCCTCGCGCGCCAGGATCTCGTCGACGTCCGGGCGGTCGATGGCGACGGGTGAGGGGCCGTCCAGGTCGAACCCGTCGGTGGCCGTCGATCCGAAGACGATCAGCATGGCGATCGCGCCGATCGCCATCGCCACTACCACCGCGGCCCGCTGCCGCCGCTGCCTGTAGACCCAATCCGGTTCGCGCATCACCTGCGGCTTGTGACCCGGCCGGCCGCGTTCCTGCCCGCAGGCCGCGTTACGTCTACCTGCAACGCCGATTGCGCGCCGGTCGAACGGCGTTTAGTGTCCGGGACGGATGGGACCGCTGCGGACGGTCACCGCGCTCTTCACTGATCTGGTCGGCTCCACGGGCATCGAGGCCCGGGTCGGTCCCGCGACCGCCGAGGAGCTGCGCGTGGAGTACTTCTCCGTGCTGCGGGAGGTGCTGGCCGAGACCGGCGGCCGCGAGGTCAAGACGACCGGCGACGGGGTGATGGCCGTCTTCCCGAGCGTGGCCGGCGCGGTCGACTGCGCGGTGGCGATCGAGCAGCGGATCGACCGTCGCAACGAGCACGCCGACGAGCAGCTCGGGGTCCGCGTGGGCCTGAACCTGGGCGACGCGACCGCGACCGACGGCGACTACTTCGGCCTGGCCGTCAACACCGCCGCGCGGCTGTGCGACGCCGCCGGCCCGGGGCAGATCCTGGCCACGGAGGTCGTCCGCGCCACGGTGGCCAGCCGCGGCGACCACGTCTTCGAGTCGGTCGGCGAGCTGGAGCTGAAGGGCCTGCCCGAGCCGACGCCGGCCTGGGAGATCCGCTGGGAGCCGCTGCCGGCGGACCACGCCGCCGTTCCGCTGCCCGCGCGCCTGGCCCAGGCGCCGCCCACGGGCTACGTCGGGCGCGCCGCCGAGCGCGCGCGGCTGGCCGACCTGTGGGCGTCCGTCGGCGCGGGCCACCGCCAGGTGACGTTCCTGTCCGGCGAGCCCGGCATCGGCAAGACGCGACTGGCCACGTACGCGGCGCTGGAGGCGCGCGCCCAGGGCGCGACGGTCCTGTACGGGCGCTGCGACGAGGAGCTCGGCCTTCCGCACGGCCCCTGGATCGAGGCCCTGGCCCACCTGGTCGAGCACGCGCCCGCCGACCTGCTGGCCCGCCACGTCGATCGGCACGGCGGCGACCTGAAGCGGCTCGTGCCGGCGCTCGGGCAGCGCGTGCCCACCGCGCCGGCACCGCGCCGGACGGATCCGGAGACCGAGCGCTACCTGATGTGGGGCGCCGTCACCGGCCTGCTCGTCGAGGCATCGGCCGATACGCCGATCGCCCTGGTGATCGACGACCTGCACTGGGCCGACCGCCCGACGCTGTCGCTGCTGCGGCACCTGGTGGTCGCGGCGCCGCAGGCGCGGCTGCTCGTGATCGGCGCCTACCGCGAGTCCGACCTGACCCGCGAGCACCCGCTGACGGAGCTGCTGGCCGAGCTGCGCCGCGAGCACGGCGTGGAGCGCATCGCGCTCAAGGGGCTCGACCGCCCCGACGTGATCGCGCTGATGGAGGCGGCGGCCGGGCACGACCTGGACGACGCGAGCCACGCGCTCGCGGTCGAGGTCGTGGCCGAGACCGACGGCAACCCCTTCTTCGTCGCCGAGATCCTTCGCCACCTGGACGAGACCGGCGCGTTCTACCGCGACGAGTCCGGCCGCTGGACGCTGCGCCGCCCGCTGACCGACATCGGCCTGCCCCAGAGCGTCCGCGAGGTGATCGGGCGCCGCGTCGAGCGACTCGGCCGCGACGCCGCGCGGGTCCTGGGCATCGCCGCGGTGGTCGGCCGCGACTTCGACCTGGACCTGCTGGCCCGGGTCTCGGGCGACAGCGAGGACGAGCTCCTGGACGTGCTCGACCAGGCGGTCGAGGCGTCGCTGCTGGTCGAGCTCGGCGACCCGCCGGGCGTGTTCGCGTTCAGCCACGCGCTGGTCAACCACACCCTGTACGACGAGCTCGGGCCGACGCGCCGCGCCCGCCTGCACCGCCGCGTGGCGGAGGCGATCGAGGCGATCTGCGGCGACGACCCGGGCGCCCGCCTGGGCGAGCTGGCCCAGCACTGGTCGGCGGCGACCGTGACCGCCGAGGCGGGCAAGGCCCTGACCTACGCGCGGCGGGCGGGCGAGCAGGCCCTGGCCGACCTGGCGCCGGCCGAGGCGCTGCGCTGGTTCGAGCGCGCGCTCGCGCTCCTCGATCACGCGCCCGACGCCGATCCCGCGGACCGCTGCGACGTGCAGATCGGGCTGGGCGAGGCCAAGCGCCAGCTCGCCGACCCCGGCTTCCGCGACGCGCTGCTCGAGGCGGCCCGCCAGGCGCGGCGACCTGGGTGACGGCGACCGGCTGGCCCGCGCCGCGCTGGCCAACACCCGCGGCCAGGTCAGCGCGCTCGGGCAGATCGACCAGGACAAGATCGAGATGATCGAGGCGGCGCTGACGCTGGTGCCCGAGAGCCGGCCCGCCCTGCGCGCACGGCTGCTGTCCGCCCTGGCCCTCGAGCTGAACTTCGAGCGCGACCACCGCCATCGCCGCGCGCTGGTCGACGAGGCGCTGGCGCTGGCCCGCCGGTCCGGCGACGACCGCGCGCTCGCGCACGTCCTTCACCACTCGTGCCTGTCGATCCAGCGCCCGGAGACGATCGCCGAGCGCCAGGCGATGGTCGACGAGCTGCGCGTCCTGGCCGACCGCTTCGCCGACCCCGAGCTGCGGTTCTGGTCGCAGTGGCTCCCCACTCACGCGGGCGAGGCCGGCGACTTCGCCGAGGTCGACCGCAGCATCGCGGCGGCCCGCGCGATCGCGGACGAGATCGGCCAGCCCGCGCTGCTGTGGACCTGCCTGTTCTCCGAGAGCTGCCGGCTGCGCGTCGCCGCCCGGCTGGACGAGGCCGAGGCGATCGCCGCGCAGGCCGGGCAGATGAGCGAGCCCGACGCCGGCATGCTCGTCGCCGGCCAGCGCATCGGGCTCCTGTGGGAGCAGGGCCGCTCCGAGGAGATCGTCGACCTGGTGTTGCAGGCCGGGGCGGACAACCCCGGCATCTCCGGGTTCCGCCCGGCCGCCGCCGTCGTCCTGGCCGAGGCGGGGCGCCACCAGGACGCCCGCGCGCTGCTCGACGCCGCGGCCCGCGAGGGGTTCGACACCGTGCCGCACGACAACGTGTGGACGACCACGCTGGCGCTGTGGGCCGAGGTGGTCCACGCGCTCGGCGCCGCCGAGCACGCGCGGCCGCTCTACGACGAGCTGGCCCCCTGGGATCACATGATGGTGTGGAACACGGCGGTCGCCTACAACTCCGTCGACCACTACCTGGGCGGGCTGGCCGCGACGCTCGGCGAGCACGACAGGGCGGAGCGCCACTTCGAGCGGGCGATCGCCACCGCGGAGCGGATCCCCGCCCCGCTGTGGCTCGCCCGGACGCTGCTCTGGTACGGCCAGGAGCTGAACGCGGCGGGCGATGCGACGCGGGCGCGGGAGCTGCTGCGCCGCGCCGCCGCCGTGGCCCGCGAGCACGGAGCCGCCCGGGTCGAGCGCGAGGCGAGCGCACTGGCCGCCGCCGGCGCGCCCCGCTGATGCTGCGTTCCATCCGCGCAGCTGCGGCCGATGCGCTGGCGACGGCCGACCTGAGGCGGCTGCAGGCCGCATGGGCGACGTCCGCGGTCGGGTCGTGGGTGTTCTTCGTCGCGCTCGCCGTCTACGCCTACGACGAGGGAGGGGCGACCGCGGTCGGCGCCGCCGCCTTCGTCCGGATGGTGCCGGCCGGGCTGGCCGCGCCGTTCGCCGGGATGCTCGTCGACCGGCACTCGCGTCGCGACGTGCTGGCCGTGTCGCTGGTCCTGCGCGGACTCGTACTCGCCGTCCTGTTCGCCGCCGCGGCGCTCGACGCCCCGATCGCCGCCGTGCTCACGGCCGCCGCGCTGTTCACGATCGTCAGCACGGCGCACAAGCCGGCTCAGGCGTCGCTGCTGCCCGCACTGGTCGATACGCCGCGCCAGCTCGCCGCGTCGAACGCGATCTGGAGCGGGGTGGACAACACCGCGTTCCTGTTCGGCGCGCTCGCGGGCGGCCTCCTGATCGCGACGGGCGGGGCCGAGTCCGCGTTCGCGGCCACGGCGGTGCTCTACGCGCTGGCCGCGATCCCGGTGCTGCGGATCCCGCGCGACCCGGTGCCCGACCATCGCGCCGACCACGCCGACGAGCACCCGCTGCTCGAGGCATCGCAGGGCTTCCGGGCGGTCGCAGCCGACGATGGCCTGCGGCTGGTCGTAAGCGTGCTCACCGTAGCCACCCTGGTCGAGGGCATCGTCGACGTCCTGGTGGTCATCGTCGCGCTCGATCTGCTCGGCCTGGCTGACGCGGGGGTGGGCTGGCTCAACGCGTGCTGGGGGGCGGGCGGCATGCTCGGCGGGACCGCGGCGCTCGCACTGCTCGGCCGTGGCCGGCTGGCCTCCGGGCTGGCCGGCGGTGGGTTGCTGGTCGGGCTGCCCCTGATCGGGATCGCGGGCGCCGACTCGGCAATCCTGGTGGGCGTGCTGCTCGTGGTGCTCGGCGTCGGCTACGCGCTGATCGAGACCGCGGGGCTCTCGCTCCTCCAGCGGCTGTCGTCGGATGACGTGCTGGGCCGCGCGTTCGCGGTCGTCGAGAGCTCGTACTGGGTGGCCACCGGCGTCGGCGCGCTGATCGCGCCCGCGGTCGTGACGGCGCTCGGCATACGCGGGGCGCTCGTCGCCGTGGGCGCCGCGCTGGCTTTGATCGTTGCCGCGCGCTGGGCGGCGCTCGGCCGGCTGGAGGTCGCGGCGCCCGTGCCCGAGCGGCCCTTCCGGGCGCTCCGCGCCGTTCCCGCGTTTGCGCCGCTGCCGCTCTCCCGGGTCGAGGACCTGTCGCGCCGGGTCGCCGAGGTCGAGGCCGACACGGGCGCCGTCCTGATGCGCGAGGGCGAGCCCGGGAACTGGGTGTGCGTACTCGCCGAGGGCACGGTCAACGTCGACGTCGCGGGCCACCGGATCGCCGAGCGCGGGCCCGGCGAGTTCTTCGGTGAGGTCGCGGTGTTGCGCGACTGCCCGCGCACCGCGACCGTGACCTGCGCGACGCATGTCGTCCTCTACGAGCTCGACGCCGAGACGTTCCAGCTCGCGATCAGCGCGCACCCGCGCACCTCCGAGAGCGTGCGAGCCACCGCCGACCGCCGCTTCGCCACCGTCCCCATGACCTAGGAGCAGACGTGTCCGACACCGACCCGAACCCGTTCGCGCCGGCGGATGACCCGCTGGCCCTGGACCGCGAGGCGATGCGCGAGCTCGGTCACCGGACCGTCGACGCGCTCGTCGACCTGCTCACCGATCCGGCCACGCCCGCGTTGACGCGAGCGGCGCCGGAGGAGATGGCGGAGCGGCTGCCGCTCGGTGCGCCGCCCGCGGGGCCGCGCGACTGGGACGAGCTGGTCGCGCAGCTCGGCGAGCACGTCTTCCCGTTCATGAGCCGGCTCGACCACCCCGGCTACTTCGGCTACATCCCGGCGTGTGGGACGTTCCCGGGCGCGCTCGGCGACCTGATGGCGAGCGTGCTGAACCTGGACGTCGGGTCGTGGATGCAGTCGGCCGGGCCGACGCGCCTGGAGCTGGTCGTCCTCGACTGGTTCAGGCAGTGGATCGGCTACCCGTCATCGGCCGCCGGCGTCCTGGTCAGCGGCGGCTCCGCCGCGAACCTGACCGCGATCGCGTGCGCGCGGGAGACGGTGCTGGGCGGCGCGCGTGCGGGCGCGCCGGTGGCGTACGTGTCGGACCAGGCCCACTCGTCGCTCGCCCGGGCCGCGCGGCTGATCGGCCTGGGTCCCGACCAGGTGCGCGTGCTGCCCACGGGGAGCGACCAGCGGCTGCAAGCCGACGTCCTGGCCGCGGCAATCGACGCCGACGCCCGGGCGGGGCACAAGCCGATGGTCGCGGTGGGCGCGGCGGGCACGACCAACACCGGTGCCGTCGACCCGCTGGGCGAGCTCGCCGCCCTGTGCCGCGAGCGCGGCGTCTGGTTCCACGTCGACGCGGCCTACGGCGGGTTCGCCGCGCTGACCGAGCGTGGCCGCGCTGCGCTGGCCGGCCTGTCGGAGGCCGACTCGGTGACCCTCGATCCTCACAAGTGGCTCTACCAGCCGTTCGAGTGCGGGTCGGTGCTCGTGCGTGACGGCCGGCTGCTCTCGCGCGCGTTCGCGATCGCGCCCGACTACCTGAAGGACACGCTGGGCGTGGACGAGGAGGTCAACTTCGCCGACCGTGGGCTGCAGCTCTCGCGCGGCTCGCGGGCCCTGAAGGTGTGGCTGTCGGTCTCGTTCTTCGGCGCGGACGCGTTCCGCGCGGCGGTCGACCGCACGCTGGACCTGGCCGCCGTCGCCGAGCAGCACGTGCGCGACACGCCCGAGCTCGAGCTGATGTCGCCGGCCTCGCTGGGGATCATCTGCTTCCGGCGGCGCGGGGCCGGCGCGGCCCTGAACGCGGCGCTGGTGGCCGAGTTCGAGCGGACGGGCCGCGGGCTGGTCTCCTCGACCCGGCTGCGCGGCGAGTACGCGATCCGTCTGTGCGTGATGAACCACACCAGCGACGAGGCGACTGTGCGCTCGGTGCTGGACTGGTTCGCGACGGCCCCCGAGCCCGCGGTCGTCGCACCGGCGGACGCCGAGGACAGCCGCGACGTGGCCGTGGGCGAGGACCGCTGGCTCAACATCGGTGCGTTCAAGACCGCCGATCTGCGGGCGGTTCCGCTGTTCAGCCGGCTGTCTCCGGACGTGCTGGAGTCGGTGGGGCGCTGGGCCCGCAAGGTCAAGGTCGACGCGGGCCGTCCCGTCACGACCCGCTGGGACTCGGCCCGCGACTTCTACGTCGTGCTCGACGGGGTCGCCGAGGTGCAGCGCGACGGCGAGGTGATCGCCGAGCGCGGGCCCGGCGAGTTCTTCGGCGAGCTGGCGGCTCTGGACTGGGGCGCCGGCTTCGGCTATGCCCGCCTGGCGACCGTCGTGGCTCGATCTCCGTTGCGGATGCTCGTGCTGGCTCCGGCCCACCTGAACCGCCTGATGTCGATGGCGCCCGAGGTCGAGGAGGCGATCCGGGCAGCCGCCACCGACAGGCTGGGAAGCGTGGCGGACTAGCGGCCCCTCCTACGGCCGCAGCAGGTAGAACCGGAACAGGTCGTTCTCGATCGGCAGGATCTCGAAGCCCGCGTAGCCGGCCGCCTCCGAGTAGCCCTGCATCGTGTGCGGGCGCATCGCGGTCCCGGTCGCCGCGGAGGGGTCCTCCGAGCGCGACACCGGCAGGCAGAACAGCACGCTGAACCCGTAGTAGAGCTGCTCGAGCTCGTCGGCCGGTGCGTGGAACTCGTGGGCCGCCTTCTCGTCCATGACCAGCACGACCCCGCCCGGCGCCAGCAGCTCGCGGGCGTTGGCCAGCACCTCGACGGGATTGGCCATGTCGTGCAGGGCCTCGAAGATCGTCACGAGGTCGTAGCCCTCGGGCGCGTGCGCGCGGGCGCCGTTCTCGCAGTGGAAACGGACCTGCGACTCGACGCCGCTGCCGCGCAGGTTCGCCTGGGCGATCTCGATCGACGGGCGGTCGAAGTCGAACCCGTCGACCCGGACCTTGGGGTAGGCGCGCGCGATCGCGATCGACGACCAGCCCGACCCGCACGCGATGTCGGCGACCCGCCCGCCGTGCTCGCGGAACGCGTGGTCGACGCCCGGCAGGGCGGGGATCCACGACGAGCCGAGCTCGTGCACGAACATCGGCCGGTTCGCCTCGGCCTGGCCCAGGCGGCCGTTGACGTAGTGGTCGTAGTCGACGCCGCCGCCGGTGCGGAACGCCTCGATCACGTGCTGGACCGGCTCGATCGTGCCGACCGCCATCTGCGCGAACGGCCCGACCGACGCCGGGCTCTCGTGGTCGAGCAGCGCCTCGGCGTGGCCGGCGGGCAGCTCGAAGGCTCCGTCGTCGTGGACGAGGAACCCGGCGACCGCCTGGTGCTCGAGCCATTCGCGGACGTAGCGCTCGTCGGTGCCGGTGCGCCGGGCCAGCTCGGCGGGGCCCTGGGCGCCGTGGTCGCGCAGCGCGGCGTAGAGGCCGAGCTCGCGGCCGATGTGGATGGAGCCGAGGTTCATGGTCTCGACGACGGCGGCGAACACGCGCTCGCTGAGCGCGTCCGCGGTGTGGATGGGTGAGGTGACGGTCATGGGGCGACTCTCGCGCGCCACCCGTCTTCGCTTCGTCTCGGGTCCGTCTTGGGTAGTGCCGGCGGGGGTCACGACTTAGGGTTGGCCCGATGCTGCGAATCGGCCTGCTCGGAGGACTCACCGTGGACGCCGACCACGACGGCGCTGCGATGCCGGAGTCGCGACGCGCCCGCGCCCTGCTGGCCTGGCTGGCCCTTCACCCCGGCCGCCACGGGCGGTCGAAGCTGGCCGGCGTGCTGCGGCCCGACGTGGAGGAGGAGGACGCGCGCCGGAGCCTGCGGCAGGCGACCTGGCTGCTCGGCCGCGCGCTCGGCGACGCCGGGGCGGAGGCGCTGATCGCGACCCGCGGCGAGGTCGGGCTCGAGGCGGGCGCCGTGGCGGTCGACGTCGCCGATCTGCGTACCCGGGCCGCCGCCGGCGACCTGGAGTCGGCTCGTGCGCTGCGGACCCTCGTGCTGCTGCCCGAGCACGACGAGGAGTGGGTGATCGCCGCCCGCGACGACCTGCGCTCCGACCTGCTCGAGCTGCTCGCCCGCCGCGCGGCCGCGGCGGAGGCCGAGGGCGACGCGGCCGGGGCCGTGCGCTGGGCGCGCGAGCGCGCGTCCGCCGACCCGCTCTCGGAGACCGCGCAGACCGAGCTGATGCGGCTGCTGACCGAGTCCGGCGACCGCGCCGCCGCCGTCCAGGTCGCGGACGCGCTGCGGCGGCGCCTGAGCGACGAGCTGGGCGTCACGCCGTCCGCGGAGACGCGCGCCGCGATCGACGCGGTGCTGTCCGACGAGCGCCCGGCGCGGGAGCGGGCTGCCGCTCCGGCTCCGCCCGCGCCCGTCCGCCGGGCGGCCGCCGCGGGACCCGCCGTGCTGCCCGCTCCGCTGGCCACCATCGCCGCCGAGCCGTTCGCCGGCCGGGAGGAGGTCGCGCAGCGGCTGGCCGCGGCCTGGGAGGACGCCGCGGCGGGCAACCCCAGGATCGCGGCGGTCGTCGGCGAGCCCGGCATCGGCAAGACACGGCTGGTGGCCGAGGCCGCGCGCGCCGCCGCCGAGGCCGGCGCCGCGGTCCTGTACGGCCGCTGCGCGGAGGAGCCGCTGGCCAGCTACCAGCCGTTCGCCGAGGCGCTCGAGCGCGCGGCGGAGGACGGCCTGCTGGCGGTGGCGGGGCTGCCCGACGTCCACGCCCGGGAGCTGGCTCGGATGCTGCCGCGCCTGGCCGCGGCGGACGGCACGCCGCCGGCCGAGCCGGACTCCGATCCGGAGCTGGCGCGCTACCGGATGTTCGACGCGGCCCGCGCGGCGCTCGAGGCGGTCTGCGCGGAGCGCCCCGCGCTGCTCGTCCTCGACGACATGCACTGGGCCGACGCCGGCGGGCTGGCGCTGCTCGGCCACCTGGCGTCGCGGTTGCGCTCCGAGCCTCTGTTTGTCGTGATGACGTTCCGGTACGGCGATCCCGGCACGCCCAGGCACGAGCTGCCTCGCCTGGTCACCCAGCTGCGGCGCTCGAAGCCGGTCGACCGGATCGACCTGGAGCCGCTCGCCGCCCGGGAGATCGCCGAGCTCATACCCGGCGACGCCGACCCGGGCCTGGCCGACCGCATCCAGCGCCGGACCGGCGGCAACGCGCTGTTCGTCGTCGAGACGCTGCGCGAGATCGACGCCGGCGGCGGCGAGGACGCGATGACCGACGCGGTCCGCGAGCTGATCGACCAACGCGTCGAGCGGCTCGGCGACGACGGGCTCGCGGTGGTCCGCGCGGCTGCGGTCGCGGGGCTGGAGTTCGAGCTGCGCGACGTGCGCGCGATCGTGGACCTGGACGAAGACGCCCTGATCGGCGGGATCGACCGCGCGCTCGGCGCGCGCCTGGTCCGGGAGGAGTCGGGGGTCGGCGGCGCCTACCAGTTCGCGCACGCCCTGGTGGCCGATGCGATCTACGGCGGGATGAGCGGCGCCCGCCGCGCGCGCCTGCACCACCGGCTGGGGCAGGCGCTGGCCGAGCGCGGCGCGCCGCCTGCCGCCGTGGCCCACCACCTGCTGGCCGCCGCCCCCGTGGCCGATCGCGACATGACCCTGACCTGGGCGGAGCGCGCCGCGAACGCCGCGCTCGCCGTCGCTGGCCTACGACGAGGCGGCGGCGCTCGCCGGCCGCGCGCTCGAGATCGCCGAGTCGCCCCTCCAGCGCGCGACGCTGCTCCGCGTGCGGGGCGACGCCCTCGACCGCGCCGGGCGCCGCGACGAGGCACGCGCGGCGTTCACCGCCGTCGCGGAGGCGGCGCGCGCGATCGGCGACCACCGGGCGCTCGCGGAGGCCGCGCTCGGCTACAAGGGGCTCGCGGTCACGGTCACCACCCCCGACGACACGGCGGTCGCGCTGATCGGCGAGGCGCTGGACAGGGTCGGCGACGACGAGCCCGCGCTGCGCGCCCGGCTGCTGGCCGCCTCCGCGCTCGAGAGCTACTACGCCGACCCCGATGCGGCCCGGCGCTGCGCCGCGGAGGCCGTGCAGCTGGCCCGTGGAGCGCGCGACCCGGCCACGCTGGCGCACACGCTGAGCGCCCAGCACCTGGCGCTGTGGGACGGCGACCACGTGCAGGACCGGCTGGGCGTGGCGGGGGAGATGGCGCGCGTGGCCCGCGCCGCGCGCGACCGCGTCGCGCTGCTCCAGGCCCGCAACTGGCGGGTGATCGACCTGCTCGAGCTGAGCAAGATCGACGACGCCGAGGAGGAGATGCGCGCCTACGCCGGCGAGGCCGCGGAGCTGCGGCTGGCCCGGTTCGAGTGGTACGTCCCGCTCTGGGGCGCGTGCCTGGGGATCCTGCGGGGCGACTGGGAGGTTGCGGACGAGCTGTCGCGCGCCGCGCACGAGCAGGGCGTCGCCGCCGGCGACGGCAACGCGGAGCGCTACCGGCTGATCCAGCACACGTTCTGGCTGCACGACCAGGGGCGCTACGACGAGTTCGACCTCGACGCCCTGGAGCGCGCATCGCGGGAGTCGGCGACCGGGCGCAGCGCCTGGATCGGCTGGCTGGCGAGCATGTACGC
Source organism: uncultured Actinomycetes bacterium (assembly GCA_963724205.1). Taxonomy (GTDB): domain Bacteria; phylum Actinomycetota; class Thermoleophilia; order Solirubrobacterales; family Thermoleophilaceae; genus CAVRTK01. Next base: position 1,895,084 of record CAVRTK010000001.1, read on the forward strand.
GGAGCTGGGCGACGAGGAGCGTGCCCGGCGCTACTTCGACGAGATCGCCCGCGACGACTTCGCGCTGCTTCACAACGACGCCAACTGGCACTCCGCGACCGACTTCGCCGAGTGCGCCGCGCGCCTGGGGACGCCCGACCAGGCCGACGGCCTCCGCAAGCGCCTCGCGCGCTACGAGCGCCTGAACCCGGTGATGGGCCGCGGGATCGGCTGCCTGGGACCGTTCGCCTACTTCCTCGGCCGGCTCGCCACCCGGGCAGGCGACGTCGACGAGGCCGTCCGGCTGTTCACCTGGGCGGAGGAGGCCTGCGAGCGGATGGGCGCGAAGCCGCGCGCGGAGATGGCCCGCGCGCGCCGCGCCGAGCTAGGAGGGGACCAGCAGTCCCGCGAGCTCGCGCCGCCCGCGGATGCCTAGCTTGCGGTAGGTGTTCGACAGGTGCACCTCGACCGTCTTCGGGGTGACGAACAGCGCCTGCGCGATGTCGCGGTTGGAGTTGCCCTCGGCGGCCAGGTCGGCCACCCGGCGCTCGCTGGCGGTGAGCGCCTCGATGCCGGACACCGCGTCGGTCCGCGGCCGCGCGCCGGTCGCGTACAGCTCGGAGCGAGTGTGATCGGCCAGCGGCCGCGCGCCGCAGCTCTCGGCCAGCTCGAGCGCCCGGCGCAGCGGCTCGCGCGCGTCACTGGGGTGCCGGGTGCGCCGCAGCGCCCCGCCGTAGGCCGAGAGCGCCCGAGCCCGCTCCAGCTTGCGGTGCGATCGCTCGAGCAGCTCGCAGGCCTCGGCCAGGTCGTCGAGCCCGTCCTCGCCCTTGAGCTCGCCGAGCACGCGCAGCGTCCGGCCGACGATCCCCGGCGCGCCGTAGCGGCGGACGATCTCGAGCTCGTGCTCGGCCATCGCGACCGCCTCGTCCCGCCTGTCCAACCGGGCCAGCGCCTGCGCGCGCAACGTCGGCCACGGCCACGCGGTGGGGTTGGTCATCCGCGGCGGGAACCGGCCCTCCAGGTCGTACGTCACCTCCAGGGCCTGCTCGACCTTGTTCTCGGCCAGCAGGATCTCGATGTTGGCCGCCAACCAGTAGAGCGTTTCCGTTCGCGTGCTCGCCGTCGTCCTTGACGCGCTCGAGCACACGGCGCGCCTGCGCGACGTCGCCCTGATACAGGGCCGTCTGGGCGTGCGTCGAGACGAAGTAGTGGTAGACCGACTCGGCGTAGCCGTAGGCCACCAGCCCGGCGTAGGCCTGGTCCGACAGCTGCTCGGCCTCCATCAGCTCGCCCATGTGCAGCAGGGTGAACGCGCGCCATCCGTCGGTGGCGGACTTGCCGAACAGCGACCCGCGGCGGAACGCGTCCGCCTGCACGATGTCCCACTGCGCGACCGTGTCGTCCGCGTCGCTGTAGGTCAGGACGATCAGTGCCGGGATGTTGAACAGCCCGTTGTCGAACTCGATCAGCTCGCCGTCGGCCAGCGCCCGGCGGGCCAGCCGCACGCAGTCGTCGACGGGACCGGCCGCCTGGAACAGGTCGAAGGCGATCATCGCGTCGAGCATCCGCGCGCCGGGGCCGGGGCCGAGCGACTCGTCGCCGCGGTAGCGCTCGAGCCCGGGCAGCACCTGGTCGTCGTGGAGCCCGAACCAGTAGCCGATCGCATCGAGCGCCTCCAGGCTGCGGCGCACGTCGATGAACTCGTCCCCGGTGATCTCCTCGCGCGCCCTGCGGGCGAAGCCGATGCCGGTGGGGGCGCCCTGGGCGAACAGCAGGCAGCGGCTGAGCGCGTACGCGCTCATGGCCTTCATCCACTCCTCGGGCGCCTCGTCGTAGGCCGCCTGCAGGTGAGGGATCGCCTCGTACGCGTTGGTCAGCGCCTCGACCAGCCCCCAACTCGAACAGCACGTATGGCCGCAGCTCAGGAGGTGGAGGCTCGTCGAGCGCGCGGCGCAGGTAGGCGGCGGCGTTCTCGGTGGCGCCGCGGCGCAGCGCCGAGCGCCCCGCCTCCACCAGCACCTCGGCGACCCAGGCGTCGCCCCGCCGCGGGATCGCCGTCAGGTGGGTGGCGACCTGGTCGGCCTGCGCGCCCGCCGTCGTGCAGGATCCGCGCCGCGCGGGCGTGCTGCATCTCGCGCTCGCCCGGCGGAAGCTCGTGGTAGACGGCGTCGCGCACGAGCGGGTGGACGAACCCCAGCGGCGCCTCGGGCCGCAGGATCTCGGCCCGGGCCAGCGTGGCGATCGCGGCCGCGGCCTGCACGTCGGGCAGCTCGGCGAGCGCGGCGACGGCGGGCAGCTCGGCGCTCTCGCCCAGGACCGCGACCGCGCGGGCCACCGCGATCGTCTCCCGCGGCATGCGGGCCAGGCGCAGGAGCACGCTGCGCGACACGGCGCGCGGCCCGATCTCGCGGACGACCCGCGCGTTCTGCGCGGTGGGCTCGACCCGCTCGGACTCGAGCGCGGTCAGCAGCTGGCGGACCAGCAGCGGGTTGCCGCCGGTGGTGCGGTGGCAGGCGGCTGTGAACGCCGGCTCGGTGGACCCGAGCCGCTCGGTCACGAGCGCCGACACGCCCGCCTCCGTCAGCGGGACCGGGCGGACGTAGACGGTCGAGGGGTCCTGGGCGATGTCGCCCATCAGGGTCTCGTCGGTGGGCGGCTCGCCGGTCCTCACGGTCGCGGCGGCCAGCACGGCCAGCCCGTCGATCCGCCGGGCCAGGTAGGCGAGGAACCGCAGGGAGGGGCTGTCGCACCACTGCAGGTCGTCGATCGCCAGGACGACGGGCTGATCCTGCGCGAGGTTCAGCGTCATCCAGTAGAGGCCGTGGAGGATCGCGAACGACGCGTCGACCGGGCCGTCGCTCGCCTCCGGGTCGGGGACCGAGTTGAACACGGCATGCGCGGGGGCGGCCGCGCCGCCCAGCGCGCGCTCGCGGGTCCGCGGCTCGGCCAGCGCCGCCTCGAAGAGCTGGCGGACGACCCCGAACGGGAAGTCGCGCTCGAGCTGGCCGGCGCGGGCCATCAGCGTCATGACCTCGCGCTCGGCTGCCCGGTTGCGGGTCTCGATCAGCAGCCGCGTCTTGCCGACGCCGGCGGGGCCCTCGATGAGCACCACGCGGCCGTCGCCGTCGAGCGCCGCGCCCAGCTCGTCGCAGAGCTCGGCCAGCTCGCGCTCGCGCTCGACCAGGTGTCCGTTCGTTCCGCTCAACTCGGGGCGACAGCCTCGGCCTCAGCCTCGCCGAGGAGCCGCGTCATGTCCAGCTCGCGCGCGGTCGCGAGCGCCTCTTCCTCCAGCGCGGCGGCCCGGTCGGCGTCGCCCGTGCCGCCCCGGCGCCGCAGCGTCTCGGCCAGGCCGGCCTGCGAACGCGCGATGTACGGCCGCGCGTGCATCGCCTCGCTCTTCTCGAGGGCCACGACGAAGTACTGCGCGGCGCGGTCGTGCCGGCCGGCGACCAGGTCGGCCAGCGCCACGCTGTAGGCCACCGGCCCGAGCGTCGCCGGGCCGGGCCCGAGCACCACCCAGCAGGTCGGTGTAGGGACGCAGCAGCGGCTCGGCCTCGGCCGCCAGGTCCGACGTCGCCGAGCTCGCCGGCCAGGTGGGCGAGGATCGCCAGCGCGGGCAGGTAGTTCGCGTCCTTCGGAATCCCGTCGAGCCCGTCGCCGCGCAGGCGCTCGACCTCGGCGCGCGCGGCGTCGGGACGGCCGCCCTGGAGGTGCGACCAGGCCAGCGCCGCGCGCCAGGCTGGCGAGCGGGCCGATGTCGTCGATCAGCGCCTCGTAGTGCTCGGTCAGCTCGCCCAGCCGCGACTGCTCGTTGCGCAGCTGGAGCATCTCGGCCCCGTAGTACTGGCGCGCGTCCAGGGCGCGCGAGCGCTCGCCCGAGCCGAGCACCTCGAGCGCCGCGCGCTCGCCCTCGGCCCAGCGGCCGGCCAGCAGCGCGCGCATGGACCGCAGCGCCGCGCTGTGCATCAGCAGCTCCGGCTGCTGGAGCGTGTAGGCCAGCCGGGCGTGGCGGTCCAGGTCGGCGTCCGCTGCGTCGCAGCCGGCACAGCTCGGTCAGGACGATGGCCCGCCAGGCGTGGGACTCGGCCAGGAAGTGGGGGTCGCCCAGCCGCGACGGCCACGTCGACCAGCTCGTAGGCGACCTCGAGCCGGCGCTCCTGCTGCCCAGGGCGCCAGTGCGCGTACTGCGCCGCGGACAGGGCGTCGGCGAGCGCCTCCAGGTCGTCGACCCGGCGGGCCATGTCGACGGCCTCGCGGGCGAGCGCGGGCAGCCGCTCCTCGGAGTCGCCCGAGTAGTAGAGCGCCTCGCCGAGCCGGGCGATGACCCGGGCCCGCAGCGGCGAGTCCTCGGCGGGGAGCATCGTCAGCGCCTCCTCGAGCAGCGCGACGCCGGCGGTGTCCTCGGTGCCGAACCGCTCCCAGGCGCTGCCCGCGTGGCCCAGCGCGGCCTTGGCGAACAGCGTGGTCGCCTCGCCCTTGCGGGCTGCGTCCGCGGAGCGCGCGTACTGCTCGCGCGCCTCCTCCCAGCGGCCGGCCAGCCAGAGCGCGCCGGCCAGCTGGCGCAGCAGCCGGGCGCGCTCGGCCTCGTCGACCGGCTCGTCGCGCTCGCGCGCCTCGAGCGCCGCGCGCGACAGGTCGACGACCTCGTCGTAGGCCAGCCGCGCCTCGGCCTCCTCGGCGGCGCGCAGCGAGTAGGACACCGCGCGGTCGACCTCCTCGGGGCCGGCGGCGGCGAAGTGGCGGGCCAGGTCGACCGTCCAGGCGTCCAGGTGGTCGCGGTGGCGGGCCTCGATCGCCTCGCCGATGCGGCGGTGGTAGCGGGCGCGGCGCGTGGCGGTCAGGTCCTCCTCGAGCGTCTTGCGCAGCAGCGCGTGGGCGAACGAGTAGCGGCCCGGGACCCCTCCGGCCTCGGCCAGGATGCCGGCCCTGCACGGCCGCGTCGAGCGCGTCGAGCAGCTCGTCCTCGGGCATGTCGACGACGCGCTCGAGCACCTCGAGCTCGAACTCGCGCCCGATCAGCGACGCGACCTGGAGCACGCGCTCGGAGCCCTCGGGCAGCCGGGCGACGCGGCTCTGGATGACGTCGCGCAGCCCGTCGGGCACCGAGAAGCCGCCGCTCGGGCGCGATGCGGAGGTGCCGCCGCCCTCCTCCAGGTGGCGCACGAGCTGCTTGACGAAGAACGGGTTGCCGCCGGTCTCGTCGCGGATCGCGCGGACGGTCTTCCCGTCGATCGCCGACCCGTGCGTCTCCCCGACCAGCGCGTTCACCTCGTCCAGGTCGAGGCCCTCCAGGTGCAGGCGGGGGAGCGGCCGGTCGCGCTCCAGGTCGGTGAGCGTCTCGAGCAGCGGGTGGCGGGCGGGCAGCTCGTTGTCGCGATAGGTGCCGAGCAGCAGCACGGGGGAGTCGCGCAGCGTGCGGACGAGCGGGCGCAGCAGCCGCAGCGACGAGCGGTCGGCCCACTGCAGGTCGTCCAGGACGAGCAGCAGGGGCGAGCGCTGCGACAGCCGCTCGGCCAGGCGGATGACCGCGGCGAACAGCGCGCTGCGCTCGGTCTCCGGGTCGCTCGACGCGGGGCGCCGGCAGGTCGGGGAAGCGGACGCGCAGGTCGGGGAGCAGGCGGGCCAGGTCCGGGCCGTCGTCGGCGATCAGCCCGCGCAGCGCGTCGTCGGGCAGCCGCGCCAGGTGGTCGCCGAGCATGCGGATCCAGGGGCCGAACGGGAACAGCTCCTCCTCGTCGCAGCGGCCGAACAGCACGGTCACCGGCCGTCGGCCGCCTCGCGCGCCAGCTCGGCGGCCAGGCGGGTCTTGCCGATCCCGCCCTCGCCGGCCAGCAGCACGAGGCCGGAGCCGCCGCCCTCGCTGACCGACTTCAGCTCGGCGCGCAGCCGCTGGAGCGGCGCCTGGCGCCCGACCAGCGGGGCGTCGAGCGCCTCCTCGAGCGTCTCGGGCAGGCCGAGCTCCGGCGGCGCCGGGGCCGCGGGCTGGGCGGCGGCCGGGGCGGGCGCCGCGGCGGCGGGGTCGTCCTCGGCCATCAGCAGCCGCTCGTAGAGCTGCACGAGCGCGGGGCCCGGCGTGGTGCCCGAGCTCGTCCATCAGCAGCGTGCGCAGCTCGTCGTAGACCATCAGCGCCTCGGCCACGTTGCCGCGGGCGCGCAGGACCTCCATCAGCGCGGCCCGGGCCGACTCGCGGAACGGCGCGGCCTCGATCGCCTGGCGGGCGGCCGCCTCGGCCGCGGCCAGCTCGGACGGGGCGCGGATGCCGACGCCGATCGCGGCGATCGCCTCGAGGGCCTCGACGCGCAGGTCGGACAGCTCGCGGCGGCGCTCGTCGATCCACTGGGCCTCCAGGCCCGGGCAGCAGGCCGCCCTCGGCGATCGGACACCGCCTCCTGGGCGGGCTCCCACGCGCCGCGCCAGTCGCCGGCCTGGATCGCCGCGCGCGCCCGCGCGAGCCCCGCGCGTGCGACCTCCCAGTCGATCCAGGCTCGTCGGGCAGCGCCAGCGACAGCTCGCCGCGGCCCTCGAGCCGGGACGCGCCGATCGCCTTGCGCAGCCGCGACAGGGGCGGGGCCAGCAGCGAGTCGCCCGTCGGCGGCGGCCCCTCCTCGGACCAGAGCGCCTCGATCAGCTCGTCGCGGCGCACCGGCCGGTCGCGGTTGAGCACCAGATAGGCGAACAGCAGGCGTCCCTGCCGGCCTGGCAGGTCGCGTTCGAGCCGCTCGCCGTCCCACTCGACGACGAGCCGGCCACAGAGGTGGATCCGAGCTGATCCGCTGCCCATTCCAGCCGAGTATGCACGTGACCGGGGGTCGAAGGCGACCCCCGAAAGGGTGCCGACGGGCGGCTGCAACGTCACCGCAACCCGGGCGCAAGGGGCAAAGCCGAGTCTTGCCCCACGTTCACCGCGACCAGGAGCACCCCCAATGGCGATTCTCGACTTCACCGCACGCGACATCGGCGCCCTCCAGAGCCGGATGACCGGCTACGCCGTCGCCCCCGACGAGCCCCGCTTCGACGAGGCCCGCATGGCCTGGAACCTCGCCGTCGACCAGCGCCCCGCCGCGGTCGCCTTCCCCACCGACGCCGCCGACGTCGCAGCACATCATCGCCTTCGCCCGCGAGGCGGGCCTCCGGGTGACCGCCCAGGGCACCGGCCACAACGCGGGCGCCCACGGCGACCTCTCCGAGTCGATCCTCGTCAAGACGTCGCAGATCCAGGGCGCCTCCGTCGATCCCGACGACGCGCATCGCCCGCGTGGGCGCCGGCGCGCTCTGGCAGGACGTCGTCCCGATGGCCTCCGAGCACGGCCTCGCGCCGCTGGTCGGCTCGTCGCCGGACGTCGGCATCGTCGGCTACACGCTCGGCGGCGGCGTCGGCTACCTGGGCCGCAAGCACGGGCTGGCCACCAACAGCGTCACCGCCATCGAGCTCGTCACCGCCGACGGCGATCACATCCGCACGGACGCCGACCACGAGCCGGACCTGTTCTGGGCGCTCCGCGGCGGCGGCGGCAACTTCGGCGTGGTGACCGCGATGGAGTTCGAGCTCTACCGCGCCGAGTCGATCTGTACGCGGGCATGATGCTCTGGCCGCTGGGAGCAGTCGGTCGAGCTGTTCAAGCGCTGGCGCGACTGGACGGACGGCGCGCCCGACGAGATCACCTCGATGGCGCGGATGATCCAGTTCCCGCGAGCTTCCGGACGTGCCGGAGCTTCCTGCGCGGCCGCAAGATGTTCGTGTTCAGCGCCGCGTTCCTGGGCGACCAGGACGCGGGCGCGCGCGCGGTCGGCGCCATGCGCGAGCTCGAAGCCGGAGATCGACATGTTCGGGCCGATGCCGCTCGATCGGGCCTCATGCGCCTGCACGGCGATCCCGAGGGCGGCGTGCCGGGCGCCAGCGACCACTCGCTGGTCGACGCGCTCCCCGACCACGTCGTCGACGACGCCGTGGCGATCGCCGGCGCCCGGCTCCGGGTCGCCGCTGCTGATCTTCGAGCTGCGGCAGCTGGGCGGCGCGCTCAGCCGCGTGCCGGACGGCGCCGGCGCGCTCGGCAAGATCGACGGCCGCTACCTGGCCTTCGCCGCCGGGATGGTCACCGACCCCGACGCGGGAGCCCGCATCGAGGCGGCCGGGCGCGACGCGATGGCGGCCCTCGCGCCCTACAGCCGCGGGCGCAAGTACCTGAACTTCTCCGAGCGGGTGACCAACACCCGGTCGGCCTACTCGGTGGAGACGCATCAGCGCCTGCAGGCGATCAAGGCCCGGTACGACGCCGGCGGCCTGGTGCACGGCAACCACCGCATCGAGGCCGCGGCCTCTTAGAGCTGCCCGCTGGGGGGCATACCCGGCCGGCCGCCCGAACACCGATCGGGCGGCCGGCCGGCCTGGTTTTCGAGGGAGGGTCGGGCCGCCCGCGGGCGAACTAGACGGGGTGGCCCAGGCCCAGGCAGAGCCGCGCGACGGGGAGCGACCGCACCCGCGCTCGGTGCTGCGCATCGTGCTGATCGTCGTCACGGTCGTCTTCACGCTCTACCTGCTCTACCTGCTGCGGACGCCGCTGTCCTGGATCTTCATCGCCGGCTTCATCGCGGTCGCGGCGTCCGGCCCGGTCAACTTCCTGTCGCGCCACATGAAGCGCGGCCTGGCGATCGCGATCGTCTACCTCGGGCTGATCCTCGCCCCGTTCGCGCTGCTCGGCCTGCTCGTGCCGCCGATCGTCGAGCAGGCCAACAACCTGGTCGACAAGGCGCCCGAGTACGCGCACGACATCACGGACTTCGTCAACAAGAACGAGACGCTGCGCAACCTCAACGAGGACTACGACCTGACCACGAAGCTCCAGGAGGAGGCCGCCAAGCTGCCGTCCAAGGTGGGCGACGTGGCGGGCGTGCTGGGCGACATCGGCATCGGGATCGTCAACGGCGTCTTCACCGCGGTCACGATCATCACGCTGTCGCTGTTCATGGTCGGGGGCGGTCCGCGATGGCGCGACGCGTTCCTGCGACAGCAACCGGCGCACCGCGGCGAGTCGATGCGACGCATGTTCGAGGCGATCTCGTTCGCGACCGGCAACTACGTCAGAGGCGCGCTGCTGCAGGCCACGATCGCCGGCATCACCTCGTTCATCATGCTGAAGATCCTCGGCGTGCCGTACGCGGCGGCGCTGTCGGTGATCGTCTTCGCCCTCGACCTGATCCCGCTGATCGGCGCGACGCTGGGCGCGGTGCTCGTCGGGCTGGTGATCCTGATCGCGGGCGACTGGCCGATCGACGTGATCGTCTGGGCGATCTTCTCGATCGTCTACCAGCAGGTCGAGAACAACGTGATCCAGCCGCGGATCCAGTCCAAGGCCGTCGCGCTCGAGCCGTTCCTGGTCGTGGTGTCGGTGCTGTTCGGCTCCACGCTCTTCGGCGTCCTCGGTGCGCTGCTGGCCGTGCCGGTCGCGGCGGCCATCCAGATCGCCGCGCGCGAGTACTGGCGCTTCCGCCACGGCCGCTTCGACGACCCGGAGGACAGCCCGCGCGGTGAGGAGCCGGAAGGCCCGCTCGGGGAGGGGCCGGACACCGGGCCGCCCGCCGCGGGCGGCTCGCCCGAGCCCGCGCCCGCCTGACGCCCGGAGCGCGTGGGTGTAGCGTCCCCTCGCGGGGAAGCGACACAGGGAGACAGGCATGGCGGAGTACGACTACGTGATCGTCGGAGCGGGGTCGGCCGGCTGCGCGCTGGCCAACCGGCTGAGCGCCGACCCGAGCGTCAAGGTGCTGCTGCTCGAGGCCGGCGGCTCGGACCGCAACCTGAACATCCGCATCCCGGTCGGGTTCGCCAAGCAGTTCCGCACGGACCTCGACTGGGGCTACTCCTCAGAGCCCGAGCCCAACCTGATCGGCCGCTCCATGTACCTGCCGCGCGGCCGCTCGCTGGGCGGGTCGAGCTCGATGAACGCGATGATCTACCTGCGCGGCCACCGCACCGATTTCGACGGGTGGGCCGCGAACGGCGCCCCCGGGTGGAGCTACGCCGAGGTCCTGCCGTACTTCAAGCGCTCGGAGAACAACGAGCGCATCCACGACCAGTACCACGGGCAGGGCGGCGAGCTGAACGTGGCCGACCCGACCTGGACGAGCACGCTGAGCGAGCCGTTCGTCGAGTCCGGGGTGGCCGCGGGCCTGAAGCGCAACGACGACTTCAACGGCGCCGAGCAGGACGGCATCGGCCCGATGCAGGTGACGCAGAAGCGCGGGCGCCGCTGGAGCTCGGCGGACGCCTTCCTGCACCCGGTCCGCAAGCAGCGCGACAACCTCACGGTCGCGACCAAGTCCCACGCACGCCGCGTGCTGGTCGAGGGCGGGCGCGCCGTCGGCGTCGAGTACGGGTCCGAGAAGGACGGCGTGCAGACCGCGCGGGCGGGGCGCGAGGTCATCGTGTCGGCCGGCGCCTACAACTCGCCCCAGCTCCTGATGCTGTCGGGCATCGGCCCGGCCGACCACCTGCGCGAGGTCGGCATCGACGTGGTCGTCGACTCCCCGCACGTGGGGCAGCACCTGCAGGACCACTGCATGTCCACGCTCACCTGGGAGACCGAGGACAAGGGCACGCTGGCCGACGCCACGCATCCCAAGCACCTGGCCCGCTACCTGGTGAGCCGCGGGAAGGGCAAGCTGTCGTCGAACGTGGGCGAGGCCGGCGCGCACCCGCGGGTGGCCGAGGGGGCGACCGCGCCCGACTTCCAGATCCTGATGGGGCCGGTCTACTACTTCGACAACGGCTTCCGCACCTACCCGAACCCCGCGTTCACGCTCGCGCCGTCGTTCCTGCGGCCGCGCTCGGAGGGGTCCGTGAGGCTGCGCTCGGCCGACCCGCACGACTCGCCGGCGATCCACCTGAACTTCCTCGGCGACCCCGAGGACGTCAAGGCGTGCGTCGACGCCGTGCGGCTGTGCCGCGAGATCGCGGAGTCCGGGCCGCTCGGCAAGCTCGCCAAGCGCAACATCGACCCCGGCCCCGGCGTGCTCGCTGACGACCAGATCGAGGCGTGGGTGCGAGCGGAGCTCCAGCACGAGTACCACCCGTCCTCGACCTGCCGGATGGGGGCCGAGGACGACGGCGTGCTCGACGAGCAGCTCCGCGTCCGCGGCGTCGACGGGCTGCGGGTCATCGACGCGTCGTCCCAGCCGAAGATCGTGGCCGCGAACACCAACGCGGTGGCGGTCATGCTCGGCGAGCGCGGCGCCGACCTGATCCTGGACAAGTCGCCGCTCGCCGCCGCGAAGGTGGGCGAGGCGCCGGCGGCGGCTGCTGCTACGGCTTAGCGGTTCGCGTCGGAGCTCAGCGCCGGCGTGTGCCTGGGCTCTGGCCGGCGCTGGTTGGGCTGGCCTGGGCTGCAGAACCTGCACAACCCCCTGCGCGGGAGGACGTTGTGCAGGTTATGCCTCGCCTGGGCTGCAGAACCCGCACAACCCCCGTGCGCGGGAGGACGTTGTGCAGGTTATGCACGCGCGCTGAGGGCACCCTTAGTCGACAGCGCGCACGAGCCAGGGCCGCCAGGCGGTCCGGGGCAGGCCCGCGGTGGCGGCGATCGCGCCGAGCGCCGCCGCCAGCGTGGCGGCCCCGAGCCCGGCCTGGGCACCTGCCGCCGCGGTGCTGGCCGCGCCGTCGGACCCGGCCGCCTGGAAGATCGCCACGGCCACCGCGACGCCGAACGCCGCGCCGAGCTGACGCGACGTCGACAGGACCCCGGACGCCTTGCCGATGTCGCCCGCCTCTGCGCCGGCCAGGGCGGCCACCGCCAGGTTCGGGACGACCAGGCCGATGCCCAGCCCGGTGATCGCCAGGCCGGGGGCGAGGGAGAGCGGGGAGGTCTGCGTGTCGATCAGCAGGGCGATCGTCGCGATGCCCGCCGCGGCGATCCCGAGCCCGACTGCCACCAGCAGGCCGGAGGGGACCCGGCGCGACAGCCGCGCGGCGAACGGCGCCACCAGCACCGGCATCAGCGTCCAGAACAGCATGTGCACGCCGCTCGACACCGGGCCCTCGTGGCGCGCCTCGGTCAGGAACTGGATGACCATCACGAACGCGCCGAACATCGCGAAGTGGAGCAGGAACCCGGCGGCGTTGATCGCGGTGAACTCACGGCCGGCGAACAGCCGCGGCGGCACCATCGCGTGCGGGACGCGGCGCTGGTGGGCGACGAACGCGGCGAGCAGCGCGAGGCCGACCGCGTAGGCGCCGATCGTCTGCGCGGAGTCCCAGCCGACCGAGTTGGCCCGCACAGTTGCCCAGACCACCGGCAGGAGCCCGGCGCCGGCCAGGCCGACGCCGGCCAGGTCGAGTCGCCCTCCGCCGCCGCGGCTCTCGTCCAGCAGGCGCGGCGCCGCGACCGCCACGACCAGGCCGATCGGCACGTTCACCCAGAAGATCCAGTGCCAGGACAGGGCGTCGGTCAGCAGGCCGCCGACGACGGGCCCGAGCGCGACGCCGAGCAGCGAGATCGCCGACCAGGTGGCCAGCGCGTTCGCCCGCTTCTCGGGCGGGAACGCGGCGCCGAGCAGCGTCAGCGTCAGCGGCATGATCACCGCGCCGCCCACACCCTGTACGGCACGCGCGGCGATCAGGACGCCCGCGTTCGGCGCGAGCGCTCCGGCCGCGGACGCGAGCGTGAACACCACGACGCCGCCCGTGAAGACCCGTCGCCGCCCGTAGCGGTCGCCGAGCGCGGCGGCCGTGAGCATCAGCACCGCGAACACCAGCAGGTAGGCGTCCAGCACCCAGCCGAGCGTGCTCAGGCCGGCGCCCAGGTCGCGCTGTATCGCGGGCAGCGTGGAGGCGACGATCAGGTTGTCGAGGACGACCATGAACAGCGCCGCGCCGGTCAGGACGATGGCGGCGCGCTGGGTGCGGGTGGTCATGCGGCGGGCTCCATGGTGCCGGGAGGACTGTTCGATGGGCATCGTACCAAAATGGTTCGACAGTTGGCAAACAGTCGTACCTGTCCTACACTCCGTGGCGTGACCGTCAGCGCTCCCGAGCAGGTCAGCCCCCGGCGCGAGGACATCCGGATCGAGGCCGTCTTCCACGCGCTCAGCGATCCCGTCCGCCTGCAGATCGTGCGCGCGCTGGCGACAACGGAGGGGGGACGCGCCTGCGGCACGCTCGGGCTGACCGTGTCGAAGTCCACCGCCTCCCACCACTTCCGCGTGCTGCGCGAGGCGGGCGTGATCGTCCAGCGCGAGGACGGCCGCAAGCGACTGAACGAACTGCGCCGCGAGGACCTCGAGGCGCGCTTCCCGGGGCTGCTCGCGACGGTCGTCTCAGCGGGCTGAGCGCGCGCCTGGCCGAGACCTATCCTCGGTGGCCGAGTTGACCACCGAGACCGACCGGATCACCGAACAGCGCCGCAAGCTGCCCGACGCCCCGGGCGTCTACCTGTTCCACGACCGCAAGGGGAAGGTGCTGTACGTCGGCAAGGCGAGCGTCGATCAGGAAGCGCGTGGCGTCGCACTTCTCGACGCCGTCGACGCGCGGCGGGAGTGGGCCTGCTCGGCGAGATCGACCGGATCGAGTTCATCGTCACCCAGACCGAGGCGGAGGCGCTGCTCGCCGAGCAGAACTTCATCCGCCAGTACCGCCCGCGCTTCAACGTGCGGCTGCGCGACGACAAGTCGTACCCGTACATCGCGATCTCGCTCGACGAGGACTTCCCGCGCGTGTACTTCACGCGCGAGCGGCACCGCCGCGGGCGCGCGTACTTCGGGCCGTTCTCGAACGCCAAGCGGGTGCGCGACACGCTCGACCTGCTCGGGAAGATCTTCCAGTTCCGGACCTGCGACGGCGCCGAGCCGGGCCGCGCGTCGGGGTCGCCCTGCCTGGACTACTTCATCAAGCGCTGCGGGGCGCCCTGCGTCGGCTACATCTCGAAGGAGGAGTACCGCGAAGTCGATCGACTCGATCATCTCGTTCCTCTCCGGCCGCTACCGCCACATCGAGCGCGAGCTGGAGCAGCAGATGCAGGCGGCGGCGCGCGAGCAGGAGTTCGAGCAGGCGGCGCTCTACCGCAACCGGCTGAAGTCGGTGCGGACGCTGCTCGAGCGGCAGCGGATCTCGAACGCCGCGGTCGGGACCGTCGACGTCGTGGCCGTGGCGGTCGACGGCGCCGACGCGAACGCCCAGGTGTTCCAGGTGCGCGACGGCGTGCTCGCCGACCGCCAGTCGTTCTACCTCGAGGTGCCGGGCGAGCGCAGCGAGGGCGAGGTCGCCGAGGAGTTCGTGGTCCAGTACTACGCCACCTCGCCGGCGATCCCGCCGCAGGTGATCGTGCCGGTCGCGCTGGAGCACGTGGACGTGCTGGCGCGAGGCGCTGGGGGAGCGGCGCGGGACGCACGTCGAGGTCCGCCACGCCGAGCGCGGCGACAAGCGCCGCATCTTCGAGCTGGCCGAGCGCAACGCGCGGCTGGCGCTCGACCAGGACCGGCTGCGCTCCGAGCACCGGCGCACCCAGCGGATCGACGCGCTGGAGCAGCTGCGGACGGAGCTCGGCATGGAAGCGATCCCGATGCGGATCGAGTGCTTCGACATCTCCAACCTGGGGGAGACGCACACGGTCGCCTCGATGGTCGTGTTCGAGGGCGGCGCGCCGAAGAAGTCCGACTACCGGCGGTTCGCGATCCGCGGCGCGGTGCAGGACGACTTCGCGGCGATGAACGAGGTGCTGTCGCGGCGGATGGCGCAGTACGTCGCGCAGCGCGAGCGGTCGCCGCACGAGCGCGCCTACGACGAGTCGTTCGCCTCCGTGCCGGCGCTGATCGTGATCGACGGCGGCAAGGGGCAGCTCTCGTCCGGCCTGGCGGCGCTCGGGCCGTTCACCGACCTGGGCGTCGACGGTCGTGTCGCTGGCCAAGCGGATCGAGGAGGTGTTCGTGCCCGGCCGCGGCGCGCCGATCGTGATGGGGCACGACACGCCGGCGCTCCAGCTGCTCCAGCGCGTGCGCGACGAGGCGCACCGGTTCGCGATCGAGTTCCACCGCAACCGCCGCGACAAGGCGATGACCCGGTCGCTGCTGGACGAGCTGCCCGGCGTGGGGCCGGCCCGGAAGCGCCTGCTGCTGGAGTGGTTCGGGTCGCCGGAGCGCTTCGTGTCCGCGTCACGCGAGGAGCTGGAGGCGGTGCCCGGGCTGCCGGGCAAGACCGCGCGGGACATCTACGAGTACGTCCACAAGGTGAGGTAGGCGCTCGCCAGACGGCTGCAAACCTGCGCATTCCGGCGTCCTCGGTCGCTCGCGGCCTGGCGGCCGCCACGCTCCCTGCGTCCTTGGACTGCTTGGTTTTCGCTCGTCTGGCTTCGCGCCTGTCCGCTGCGGTTCACGTCCCTCAGCGCCGCCTCAACCGGTACACGCCCCCGTTCGGAATCGCCTCGTGCCCCGACGTCCGCACCTCCCAGTCCCGCGCAGCGTCCGCGAAGAAGCGCCCGGCCGTCACGCGCCCCGGATCGGCCAGCCACGCCTCGCGCGTCAGCGAAGGCAGCAGGTCGAGCAGCGCCGCTCCGTTGCGCTCCTCGTAGAGCACGTCGGCCGCCAGCACCAGGTCGAACCACGGCGGATCGGGCGGCGGCCGGAACCAGTCCAGCTCCATCACGGACACCGACAGCCCGTTGCGCTCGGCGTTCGAGGAC
This sequence comes from uncultured Actinomycetes bacterium, assembly GCA_963724205.1. GTDB lineage: Bacteria > Actinomycetota > Thermoleophilia > Solirubrobacterales > Thermoleophilaceae > CAVRTK01. The sequence continues at coordinate 1,910,726 of CAVRTK010000001.1, forward strand.
ACCAGCGACAGCGCCTCCGCCGACCAGTCCGACGCCGTCACCCGCCCGCCGGCCGCGGCGGCGGCCAGCGACGGCAGCGCCAGCCCACACCCCAGCTCGAGCACCCGGGCTCCGCGCAGCGCGCGACCGACGACCACTGAGGCCAGCGCCCGCCCCGCCGCCCACAGCTCGGCCCAGTAGGGCATGAACTCGTCGAGGTCGAACTCCTCCACCGAGATCAGGGCATCGGCGTCCCGCGGGCGCATCACCGAGAAGTCCCGCGGCCGCGGATCGGCACGACCTCCTCGACCAGGTCCGGGTCGTTCACGGGACGAACACTGGCACGACCGGCGCCGCGCCTACACTCGATTCCAGCCTTTTCATGCCACCGAGCGATAACGGCAGCGGGGGACGTCACAACATCGACGATTTCGTCGTGATCACCGGCCTGAGCGGGGCGGGGAAGTCCCAGGCCATGGCCACGTTCGAGGACGCGGGCTACTTCTGCGTCGACAACCTGCCGCCGGAGATGATCGCCTCGCTGGCCGAGCTGTTCCAGCACGAGGGCTCGAAGGTCGAGCGCGCCGCCGTGGTCTGCGACGTCCGCGGCGGCGCCTACTTCGAGGGCCTGGCCAAGGTGCTCGAGGAGCTGCACGGCCAGGGCCTGCCGCACCGCGTCCTGTTCCTCGGCGCCTCGGAGTCGGTGCTGATCGACCGCTTCAAGGAGACCCGCCGCCGCCACCCGCTGGCCGACGGCGGCCAGGTGACGGCCGGGATCCGCCGCGAGCAGGCGCTGCTCGACCCGGTCCGCGAGCGGGCCGACGTGGTGATCGACACCAGCGACCTGTCGGCCAGCCGCCTGCGCAAGGTCGTCGCCGACAAGATGCTGCCGCACGGCTCGCGCGGGAAGCTGGCGGTGACCTGGCTGACGTTCGGCTTCAAGCACGGATCGCCGCGCGACGCCGACCTGCTCTTCGACGTCCGCTTCCTGCCCAACCCGCACTACGAGGCGGAGCTGCGCGACAAGACCGGCCTCGACGCCGAGGTGCGCGAGTACGTCGAGCCTCCGACGGGATCACGGAGTTCTACGACCGGCTCGAGCCGCTGCTCGACTACCTGCTCGACGCCTACGAGAAGGAGGGCAAGGCCCACCTGACCGTGGGGATCGGCTGCACCGGCGGCCGCCACCGTTCCGTGGTGATCGCCGAGCACCTCGGCCGACCTCTACGCCAATCGCGGCGACTACCTGATCGACGTCGTCCACCGCGACATCGACAAGCCGCCCCGCCGCGCCTGACCCAGGTTTCGGCACTGTAACCAGCGGGCTGCCCGAGGCCCGGTCTGGCTCCGAACCGCTGATAGATTCTCGGCCGCCCGGAATGCGCTCCCGCAACCGCGCCGGGCCCCCTCGCACACGACGAAAGGAAGTAAATGGCCGTCAAGGTCGGCATCAACGGCTTTGGCCGCATCGGCAGGAACGTGTTCCGCGCGGCCCACGCGCAGGGGGCGGACATCGAGTGGGTCGGGATCAACGACATCACCGACACCAAGACGCTTGCCCATCTTCTGAAGTACGACTCGATCCTCGGCCGCTTCCCCGGCGAGGTCGAGGCCACCGAGACCGGCATCAAGGTCGACGGCAACGAGATCAAGGTCTTCTCCGAGCGCGACCCGGCCGCGCTGCCCTGGAGCGACGCCGGCGCCGAGGTCGTGATCGAGTCCACCGGCCTGTTCACCGACCGCGAGAACGCCGCGAAGCACATCGAGGCGGGCGCGAAGAAGGTGATCATCTCCGCCCCGGCCAAGGGCGAGGACGTGACCGTCGCGCTGGGCGTCAACTTCGACCAGTACGACAAGGACAGCCACGAGGTCATCTCCAACGCCTCGTGCACGACCAACTGCCTGGCCCCGGTCGCCAAGGTGCTGCACGACGCGGTCGGCATCGAGGCCGGCCTGATGACCACGATCCACGCCTACACGGCCGACCAGCGCCTGCAGGACATGCCGCACAAGGACCTGCGCCGCGCCCGCGCGGCCGCGGTCAACCTGGTGCCCGACCTCGACCGGCGCCGCCAAGGCCGTCGGCCTGGTGCTGCCGGACCTGAACGGAAAGCTCAGCGGCTTCGCGGTGCGGGCGCCGATCCCCACGGGCTCGGTGGTCGACCTGACGGCGACCGTCTCGCGCGACACCAGCGTCGAGGAGATCAACGGGATCTTCAAGGAGAAGGCCGACACCGGCGACCTCGCCGGGATCCTGCAGTACAGCGAGGACCCGATCGTCTCCTCGGACATCGTCGAGTCGCCGTACTCGTCGATCTTCGACGCCCCGCTGACGATGGTGCATCAACGATCGGCTGGTGAAGGTCGTCGCCTGGTACGACAACGAGTGGGGCTACTCGAACCGCGTCGTCGAGCTGGCGCAGAAGGTCCTCTAGTTGCCCGAGCCCGGGGTCACGTTCGGCAAGAAGACGCTGCGCGATCTGAAGGTCGAGCGCGGCATGCCCGTCCTCCTCCGGGTCGACTTCAACGTGCCGCTCAAGGACGGCCAGGTGACCGACGACGCCCGCATCCGCGCGGCGCTGCCCGCGATCGAGCAGCTGCGCGAGGCCGGGGCGAAGGTCATCGCCTGCTCGCACCTGGGCCGGCCGAAGGGCGCGGACCCGGCGACGTCGCTCGCGCCGGTGTCGGAGCGCCTGGGCGAGCTGATCGGCGCGCGCGTCTACCAGGCGCCCGAGGTGATCGGCCCCGAGGCGCGCCGCGGCGCCGCCCGCCTCGAGCCCGGCGAGGTCCTGGTGCTGGAGAACACGCGCTGGGAGTCGGGCGAGACCAAGAACGACCCGAACCTGGCCGCCGCAGCTGGCCGAGCTGGGCGAGGCGTTCGTGCTGGACGCGTTCGGATCGGCCCATCGCGCGCACGCCTCGACCGTGGGCATCGCGCGAGCACCTGCCGTCCTACGCGGGACCGCTGCTGGAGAAGGAGGTCACGACGCTGCGCCGGGTGATCGAGTCGCCCGACCGGCCGCTCGTCGTGGTCCTGGGCGGGGCCAAGGTCACCGACAAGGTCGCGCTGATCGACCGCTTCCTGGACATCGCCGACGCGCTGCTCATCGGCGGCGCGATGTGCTTCTCCTTCAACAAGGCCAAGGGGATCGAGACCGGCGACTCGCTGGTCGAGGACGCGGGCGTGATGCTGGCCAAGGGCGCGCTGGAGAAGGCCGAGGACACGGACTGCCGGCTGCTCCTGCCCGTCGACCTGGTGGCCGGCGACGGCTTCAACGAGCAGGCCGAGGTCAGGAGGCTGGACAGCGTCGAGGTCGACGCCGGCTGGATGGGGCTCGACATCGGGCCCAGAACCGCGGAGGCCTACGCCGCCGAGATCGGCCGGGCGGGAACCGTCTTCTGGAACGGCCCGATGGGGGCGTTCGAGCTGGAGCCGTTCGCCGCGGGAACGCGCGCGGTGGCCGAGGCGGTCGCCGACGCTCCGCGGCTACACGGTGATCGGCGGAGGGGACTCGGGCGCGGCGATCGCGCAGTTCGGCCTGGCCGACCGGGTCGACTGGCTGTCAACGGGCGGCGGTGCGTCGCTGGAACTTCTGGAGGGCAAGGACCTGCCCGGAGTGGAGGCACTGGACGATGCCTAGACGCCCGTACATCGCCGGCAACTGGAAGATGTTCAAGACCGTGTCGGAGACCCACCAGTACGTGGGCGAGCTCATGCCGCGGATCGCCGACGCCGGCGAGGTCGACGTCGGCGATCTGCGTCCCGTTCACGGACCTCGGCGCCGCGGTGGCGGCCGCGGGCAACGGGTCGCTCCGGATCTGCGCCCAGAACATGCACTACGAGGACGAGGGCGCGTTCACCGGCGAGGTGTCGCCGCCGATGCTGACCGAGCTCGGCGTCCACGGTGTGGTGCTCGGCCACTCGGAGCGCCGCCAGCACTTCGGCGAGACCGACCGCGCGCTCCAGGACAAGGTCCCGGCCGCGCTCGCCCACGGCCTGGAGCCGATCCTGTGCGTCGGCGAGTCCGAGGACGAGCGCGAGAACGACGAGACCCAGCGGCGCCTGCGCCACCAGGTCCAGGAGGCGCTCGAGAAGGTGCCCGACGAGCGGCTGGACGACATCGTCATCGCCTACGAGCCGATCTGGGCGATCGGCACCGGCAAGGTCGCGACGCCCGACCTGGCGCAGGACGCCTGCGGCTTCATCCGCGCGCTGGTCGGCGACCGCTCGAAGCAGGCCGCGGAGCGCGTACGCGTCCTCTACGGCGGCAGCATGAAGCCCGACAACGCGGCCGAGCTGCTGTCCCAGCCCGACATCGACGGCGGGCTGGTCGGCGGCGCCAGCCTGGATCCAGCCGGGTTCGCCGAGATAGTCGCCGCGGCGCGATGAGCGACACGGTCGGGCCGCCGCCGGTCCCGTCGGTCGCGCTGATCATCCTCGACGGCTGGGGGCTCGCCCCGGACGGGCCCGGCAACGCGATCTCCCAGGCCGACACGCCCACGTTCGACCGGCTGTGGGCCGACCACCCGCACACGGAGCTGACCGCCAAGGGCCAGGCGGTCGGCCTGCCCGAGGGCCAGATGGGCAACTCGGAGGTCGGCCACCTGAACCTGGGCGCCGGGGCGATCGTCAAGCAGGACCTGACCCGGATCGACGAAGCGGTGGCCGACGGGTCGTTCGCCGCAGAACGAGGTGCTGCGGGCGGCGATGGACGCCGATCGCGTGCACCTGATCGGGCTGGTGTCCGGCGGGCGGCGTGCACGCGTCGATGGACCACCTGAAGGCGCTGATCGAGATGGCCGGGGACAAGGCCGTCGTCCACGTCATGACCGACGGCCGCGACACGCTGCCGCACTCCGGCGCCGAGTACGTGGAGACCGTCGAGGGCTGGCTGCGCGAGAGCGGCGGCCGCATCGGCAGCGTCGGCGGCCGCTACTGGGGCATGGACCGCGACAAGCGCTGGGACCGCACCGAGAAGCACTACGACGCGATCGTCAAGGGCGAGGGCCCGCACGCCGACGAGCGCGGTCCAGGCGATCAAGGACTCCTACGAGAACGACGTGACCGACGAGTTCGTCGAGCCGACGGTGATCGGCGACGACACGCAGGTGCGCGACGGCGACTCGATCGTGTTCTTCAACTTCCGCCCCGACCGCGCGCGGCAGATGACCGAGATGCTCACGCGCGACGAGGCGCCCGACACCAGGTACACCTGCCTGACCGAGTACAACGAGGACTGGGACCTGCCGGTCGCGTTCCCGCCCGCGCGGCCATCGGTGACGATCGCGTCCGTGCTCGCCGACGCGGGCTGCCCGCAGCTGCACGTGGCGGAGACCGAGAAGTACGCGCACGTGACCTACTTCTTCAACGGCGGCGAGGAGCACCCGTACGACGGCGAGGAGCGGTTCCTGGTCGACTCGCCCCGGGACGTCCCCACCTACGACCACAAGCCCGAGATGAGCGCCCGCGCCGCCGCCGACACGTTCGTCGAGCACTGGGGCGAGGGCGACTTCCGCTTCGGGATCATCAACTTCGCGAACCCCGACATGGTCGGCCACACCGGCGACATCCCGGCCGCGGTCAAGGCCGTCGAGACCGTCGACGCCTGCCTGGCCGACGTCGTCGCCGCGGTCACCGCCAAGGGCGGCGCCTGCCTCGTCACCGCCGACCACGGCAACGCCGACCACATGCTGGAGCCGGACGGGTCGCCGAACACCGCGCACTCGCTGAACCCGGTGCCGTTCATCGTCACCGCCGAGGTGCCCGGGCTGCGCGACGGCGGCATCCTGGCGGACGTCGCGCCGACCGCGCTCGACCTGCTGGCGATCGATCAGCCGCCGGAGATGACCGGCACCACGCTGATCGAGCAGACGCCGCCTATTTAGCGCCTAGGCGGTCGCGGCGCCGGCCGTCAGGTCGATCTCGGACCCTTCCACGGCCATGGCCAGCTCGCCGTCGCCGCCGCCGGCCGCCCAGCTCTCGCGCGCCCGATCGTGGAGCAGGTCCAGGTCGTCGTCGGTGTGGAGCGGCTCGTGATGGAAGAGCAGCACGCGCTCCGCGTTGCTGCGGCGCGCGAAGTCCAGCGCGTCCGACACGCGCGAGTGGCCCCAGCCGACCCGCTCCGGGTACTCCTCGTCGGTGAACTGGCAGTCGTGCGCCAGCAGCGAGCAGCCTTCGGCCAGGGCGAAGCCGGAGATCCAGTCCGGCTCGAGCTCGCTCAGCGGGGCGCCGAGGGCGGGCTCGTGGTCGGGCAGGTAGCAGAACGTGCTGTCGCCGTCGTCGATCCGGAAGCCCATGGTGGGGCCGCGATGCCTGACGGGCGCCGCGGTTATCCGGGCGGGGCCGATCTCCCACTCCTCCGCGGGACACTGCCGGAACAGGACCTTCGCGGGCAGTGACCTGATCTCGACCGGCGACAGCGGAGCGGACAGGTAGCGGGCGACGCGGTCGCGCAGCGAGCGCCCGGGGGCGGGCGGCCCCAGACCACGATCTCGGTCTCGGGATGGAAGAACGGCGCGAAGAACAGCAGGCCCTGGATGTGGTCCAGGTGCAGGTGGGTCAGCAGGATGTTGATGCGCGAGATGCCCGCGCACGACGTCCCCAGGTCGCGGATCCCCGAGCCGGCGTCCAGCACGAGGACGCTGTCGTCGGAGAGCGTGACCTGCACGCACGACGTGTTGCCGCCGTAGCGTGCCGTCTTCGGCCCGGGGGCGGGGATCGACCCGCGGGCTCCCCAGATGCGGACCTTCATCGGCCGCCGGCCGGCCAGAAGAAGACCAGTGCGCCCTCGAACCCGGTGGTCCCGACCAGCGGTATCGCGCTCACGTCGACCTCGAAGTCGTTGCCCTCGGCCGTCCTGAAGTGCTGCACGTAGTGACCCGCGCGGCCGCCGCGGACCGCCTGGGTGAGCGGATGCTCGTCGAAGGTGATGCGCCGCCCCTCCCGGTCGAAGGGCCCGAACGCCGCGCCCCATTCGGAGGCGGGCATCGGCCCGGTCTCCTCGAAGTTCAGGCCGGAGAGCCGGGCGACCGCGTCGTTGTAGTAGACGATCGTGCCCTCGAGGTCGATCAGGCACCCGGGTGTCGACAGGCTCTCGAGCAGGCTCCGGGCCAGGATCAGTTCGATCGGCTTCTGCTCGGTGGCGATGGGAAGCACCCCTCGTCGTCGCGCCGCGGCGCGGGCCAGGCGTGGCGCGACACGCCCAGCATACGCCGCGGACCGCTCGACGACGGCTCAGTCTGGCGCGATGGCGGTTGTGCCGGTCAGCGCCGGGCGCGGTACAGCCAGATCCGCCTGGCCGGCCGGGCGGTGGTCCCGTCGCCGAAGCGGACGCCGGCCGCCGCGGTCACGCGCGAGCGGCGCCGGGCGTTCGCGCGGCGCAGCCCGCCCTTCGACAGCTTGACCTTCACCGCGGCGTTGCGGCGTCCGGCCGGCAGCTTGAACCGGCCCTTGCCGAGCGTCCGCTTCCCGGCCCGCAGCGCGAGCGTTCCGGCGCAGCTCTGACCCGCGCCGCACGACACGCGCACCGTGGCCGTCCGGCCCTTGACCTTCGCGGCGCGCCGGGAGATCGCCAGCCGGCCGCGCGCGGCGGCGCCGCCCTGCGCTGACCCGCCGGGCTGCGCGCCGGACCCGCCCTGCGCCGACCCGCCGTCGGCGGACACGCGCCCGCCGCCGCTGCAGGCGTTGCTCAGGTCGACCTGCTGGCCGCGATCGACGCTCACCTCGTAGGTGGCCTTCACCTCGCCGTCCTGCTCGCAGGTGAGCTTCCACGTCTCCTCCTGCGCCGGGACCGTCAGCGTGTCCTTCTCGCCGTACAGGTCGATCGACCCGGTCCAGCCGCTGGTGGCCGTGAAGTACCGCACCTCGAGCAGGTACTTGCCGGGGGCCGGGCTCAGGTACATCAAGCGCTCGTCCGCGCTCGCGCCCGCGCTCGACGCGACCTCCTTGGTCGGGTCGGGAGCGTCGCCCTCGTAGAGGTACATGTCCCAGTCATCGCCGTCGGCGCCGTCGATGAACGCGCCGATGGCGCCCTTCGGCCCGTCGGCCTTGACCTCGATCGGGTACGTCGCGACCGGCGGGACGATCGTCGCCTGCTCGATCTTCTGCGACTCGGCCGGCGTGTCGGCCGGCAGGCCGAACGTGCGCGTCTTCTTCGCGTACGGCCGCGTCGACGGGTTCACGTGCCACTCGAACTGGCCGGAGTCGTCGACCTTCATCGTCGTGTCGAGCACGTCCTGGAATCCCTGCGGAGAGCCGACCCCGCCGTCCGCACCGACCACGGGCGAGGTGTACGAGGTGAACTCCTTGTGCAGCCGGAGCGTCGACCCGGCCGGCGCCTTGCCCTTGATGATCGAGTGCCGATCGGTGTTGGCGGTGCTCTCGAGCGCCTTGAAGTAGGCCTCGCGGTTGCCGCCGCCGCCCGGCTGCTTGCCGTTGTACTCCAGGCCCACGCCGATCGGGTACGGCGGGTGGAATCCGACGCCCGCGTACGACTCGAAGCCGGTGGGGCCGTCCGCGGCGCGGCCGATCTCGAACGTGAAGCCCAGGCCGCCGGTGGCGTAGTAGCTCCAGTCCTCGGTCGTCCCGGTCGTGTCGTAGAGCTCGTAGCCCTTCTGGCTGGAGTAGCCGTTCTCGGCGGCCATCGAGTCGCCCAGGTCCTTGTAGATCGGCTCGTCCGGCGGCTCACCCTCCGACTTGATTCCGGGCGGCCGCAGCACCAGGTCCGAGAACGTGTGGTTGGTGATCAGCGTCGTCGCCTGGCGGTGCGAGACGAGCTCCTTGATGTTCTGCGTCTCGGGCTCGGAGAACGGGCCGGCGCCGCGGTAGGTGTCGTCGTCGGGGGCCGTGCTCGCACCGGGGCCGCCCCAGAAGCCGCCGTAGTTGCGGTTGGGGTCGGTGCCCAGGAAGCGGTTCTCGATCAGGCCGCACTGCCCGGCCGCCGGCAGGGCGCCGTCCTGTATGCGGCAGTTACGCCGCTTGTAGGCGAACTCCTCGACCGCGCCGAGCGCCTCGAGCAGGACTCCGAACGACCCGATCGGGATGTCGAAGCCGGCCTCGCGCGACAGGTTGAAGCCGTCGGGGTTGACGATCGGCACCACGATGACCCGTGACCTGCTCATCAGGTCGGTGATGCGCTCGTCGCCGTCGCGCAGGCCGTTGACCAGCTCGAAGGCCCACTCCATCGTGTGCTCGCCGCTGGGCCACTCGCGCGCGTGGTGCACGCCCATCTGGATGAAGACGGGCTTGCCGTCCTGCTTGCGCACGTCCCGGGTGATCTCGATGCCCTCGACCGGGCGCCCCTCGAGCGTCGGGTGAGCGAGCGTGATCGGCTTGACCAGGTCCGGGTTCTCCTCGGCCAGGCGCTTCATGTCCGCGGAGTAGTCCGCCAGGCGCCGGTACTCGGTCCGGCCGCTGGGCACCTCGGGCGGGGCCGCCTGCGATCGGCTGGACCGCCGGTGGGCGAGCCGGTCCGCGGCGACCACGTCGGGCACCTGGACGGTGAACGCGTACCCGGCCTTGCGCAGCTTCTGCGCGTCCTCGGCCGAGTACAGAAGCGCGTCGCGGAAGCCGTCGCGGGCGTGCTCGGTCAGGTCGAGGCCGAGCGTGTCGAGCAGGCGCTTGGACGCGTCGGTCGGGGTCTGGATCCGGACGAGCTGGATCTTCTCGCCCGAGCCGGCGGGCACGGGCGTGCTGTCGACGGTCAGGCGGGCGGCCTTCGTCCGGCCGCTGCGCCGGCACGCCTGGACGGTCAGCGGCTCGTCCTCGGCGGCGACGCCCTGAGCCACCTCGGTCGACCCGCGGTAGGCCGACGCGGCTACCAGGCGGCGGTCCTTCCTGCTGAAGATGGCGACGTCCCAGTCGCCGGCCCCGCGCGCCGCCGTGCGCGCGCGGACGAGCCCGCTCGCGCTCGCGGTGACGTTGCGCTTGACGACGCCCGCGCCGCGGGCCACGCCCGTCTGGCAGGTGCGCTTCTTGGCCTTGGCGGACGTCACGCGCTCGTCGAGCAGCACCGACGCCGACGCCGTGTCCGCGATCGCGACGATCGCGATGGTCGAGGTGATCGCGGCCCACAGTGCGCGCCGGCCGGCGGTACGTGTTCGCAAGAGTGCCCCCTGAGGCCGCGCAGCTGTCCCCTGCCACGACGGCCATGTCGTTCTAAAGACGGAAAACTGATCCGGGTTACCCAAGGCGCCCGGAACTCAAACCCGATCCGTGGAACTATCGAACGGTGAACGTCGCGGCGCCGAACGGGCGGTAGGTGCGACCGCGGCTGGCGAACGACACCGTCGCGCGGTAGGTGCCGGGGCACCACGCGGCCTTCCGGCCTGGTGTCAGCACGAAGTCGGCCCAGCGGCCCCGGACCATCTCGCGGTAGCTCTGGAACATGCCGACGTCCGAGTCGCGGGCGCCGGTGCATCCGGAGCCGCCCCGCGGTCCGGTCAGCGAGTACGAGTAGCCGTCGCCCGGGCCGATCGTGATCGGCACCTTGTAACGCAGCGTGAAGCGCCGGTGAACGTGACCGGACCGCGGCGTGACGCGAACGGGGGACGGACGCGACGGGTGGCGCCGCGCTCGCCGAGACGCCGCTGACTCCGGCCTCGGGCGCGGCTCGTCGAGCGGCACGACGACCTGGCAGCCGACGACCCGGGCTCCGTACCAGCGCTCGAGAAGGTCGTCGCGCTCGGGCCCGCAGCCGCCGGCGAAGTAGAGCCGCACCCGCGGCTGGGTCGCGTCGTTGAACGTCCCGCGCACGGCCGCCACGTACTCGCCCTCGGGCGATACGGCCAGGTCGCGGCGGTTACTCCAGTCCGCGTCGGCGATCAGCACGCGCTCGAGGACCGGCCCGAAGTGTCCGTAGAGCACGGTCCGCAGCTGGTGCTCCGTGCAGCGCGGGCGCGTGCCACGCGGATTCGCGTAGGGCTCGCAGCCGCCGGGATCGACGTTCGTGGTGGCGATCGTCTGGCCCCAGCCCACGGGCTCCCGGCCCGGCGGCGGTGCGCCTCCGCAGCCGTTGGGCTGGAACGGCGCCTCGGCGAACGTGCCGTCCGCGTCGATCGTGCCGAGCTTCCCGTCGACCACCCGGCCGACCTGGTCGCAGGTCGCGCGCTGTTCGGTGGTCCACGTCCGCACTCCCCAGGGGGCGCCACCGTCGGGGTCGGGGTCGTACGCCCCGCGCAGGTGGACGGACTCCGGGTCCGGCTCCCCCAGGGGACCCGCGAGCGCCGCTCCGCCCGCCGAGGCCAGCAGCACTCCGATCGCTCCGAACGTCACCCAGAAGCGCATTCACCCCGATCAACACGGCTTGAGCGATCAGGTTGCGGCACCGCGTCCGTGGTGGACCTGGGGCTACCCTGGGCGGCTCGGCAGGCCCGCTGGGAGGAATCGGATGCGCAGGGTGAGAATCATCGTGATCGGGGCCGTGCTCGGCCTACTGGCCGTGACGGCTGCGGCCGCGCTGGGCCAGGCCGGGCCGCTCAACGACCTGTTCGCCATCGGCCAGGGTGACGGGGAGGAGCCTGAGCGCGCGCAGATCGAGCGCCGGGCGGAGCCGCCGACGGTCGCGACTCCGCCGCCCGAGTGCGGCCCCGGGTCGCACGAGCAGCCGGGCGTCGACGGGCGCGTGCCCGAGGGCGCGGCCAAGGACGGGCTGAACTGCAACATCTCGCCGGTCGGCCACGAAGGCACCGAGGGCGGCTTCAAGACCTTCCGCTACGTCGACAGCCAGGGCCACGAGTGCGCGTTCTACGACACGACCCTGCTGTTCCCCACGAACGCCGCGAACCCGGGCGGCGGGTCCCACGGCGTCGCGGTCCTCGACATGAGCGACCCGGCGAACCCGAAGAAGACCGACTCGCTCGAGGCGCCCCCGATGCAGTCGCCCCACGAGTCGCTCAACCTGAACCCCCGCCGCGGCCTGCTCGCCGCCGTGAACGGCAACCCGTCGACCTCACCGGGCCTCGTCGCCATCTACGACGTCTCCGCCGACTGCCGCCATCCGGTGCTCCAGTCGCTCGCCCCGGTTGCGCGCTGGGGGCACGAGAGCGGGTTCTCGGCCGACGGCAAGACGTTCTACGCGACCAGCACCGCGTTCCAGGACATCACCGCGATCGACGTGACCGACCCGAAGGCGCCGCACGCGATCTGGGAGGGCAAGGTCACCTCGCACGGCATGACGCTGAGCGACGACGGCAACCGCGCCTACATCGCCGATCCGGGCGGCAACATGCTGATCCTCGACACGTCGCAGATCCAGGCGCGGGCGGCGGAGCCCAAGACCCGCGAGATCAGCCGCCTCACCTGGGACAAGGCGTCGATCCCGCAGAACGCGATCCCGTTCACCTCGGACGGCAAGCCATACGTGCTCGAGTTCGACGAGTACACGCAGGCGGTGTTCGACCCGAACGCCGACCAGGACGCGGTCGGCGCGGCGCGGATCATCGACATCTCCGACGAGACGAAGCCGCGCATGGTCGCCCACCTGCGCCTGCAGATCAATCAGCCCGAGGACCACAAGGCGGCGCGCGAGGCCGGCGACCCGGGCACGAGCAGCCCCGCCCAGGGCTACGCCGCGCACTACTGCAACCTCGACTCGCAGGTCGACCCGAAGGTCGTGGCCTGCTCGTTCATCGCCTCGGGCCTGCGCGTGTTCGACATCACCGACGTCCTGCACCCCAAGCAGATCGGCTACTTCGTCGCGCCGTCGAAGCCGGACACGCAGAACGGCTACGACGGCAGCAACTACGCGATGTCGCAGCCCACGATCGTGCCCGAGCGCCGCGAGATCTGGTACACGGACGGATCGAGCGGCTTCAACGTCCTCCGGGTGGCGGAGAGGGTGTGGCCGGCCGGCGCGGGCGGCCCAGGGGGAGCCGAGCGCGCGGCGCGGCTCAAGCTCGGTGCGCTGTTCCGGACCGCGAGGTCTCGACGCAAGGTCCGCGTCGCGATCACTGCCCGTGGGACGCTGTCGAACGTCGTCGTCACGATCGCCGATCGCCGTGGCCGCATCCTCGGCCGCTCGAAGCCCGTGCGCGTCCAGCGCCGGCGCAAGGTCGTCGTGAAGCTCAGGCGCGCGATCAAGCGCGGCCGCTACGTCGTCCGGGCCACCGGGCGCACCGCCCAGGGCCAGACGGTCAGCGTCAAGCGCACCGACCGCCTGCGCTGACCGACGTCGCAACCCGCCTTTCCAGAGCTTCAGGAAAGTTGACAAGCTCCGACTTAGGTTTCATACTGGTGTAAGCAATACGACTCACCCCAGGAGGTGACTGCCAGATGACCCTTCTGATGAAGCCGGAGCCGTTCAGCGGCGACCTTCACCGGCTGTTCGACACTCTCTTCGAGAACCGTGTCTCCGCTGCCCAGCAGCGCTGGGTCCCGTCCATGGACCTGGTCGAGGCCGAGGACCACTTCCTCCTCAAGGCCGACCTTCCCGGCCTGGCCGAGGAGGACGTCAACATCGAGGTACGCGACAACGCGCTGACGATCAGCGGTGAGCGCAAGGCCGAGCACGAGCGCCGCGAGCGCGGCTGGTACCGCGTGGAGCGCTCCTTCGGCTCGTTCAGCCGCTCGCTGTCGCTGCCCGAGGGCGTCGATCCGGACGCGATCACCGCGAGCTTCGACCGCGGCGTCCTGTCCGTGACGATCCCGAAGCCCGAGCAGCGCAAGCCGCGCCGGATCCAGATCGGCGGCGGCGAGCGGCAACGGCAACGGCACGGCAGCCGGCCGTCGAGGGCACGGCGACCGAGAAGTAGCCGAATAGTCTCGGCATCCGTGCCGGGACCCACCTTCACCATCGAGGCCCGCGACGGGGATGCCCGCGCGGGCCTCATCCATACGCACCACGGCGACGTGCCGACGCCGGCGTTCGTCCCGCTGGCCACCAGCGGCACGGTCAAGGGCCTCAGCTCCGCGGAGGTCGCCGAGCTGGGCTATCCGATGGTGCTGGGCAACACGTTCCACCTGTTCATCACGCCGGGCGAGGACCACGTCGCGGAGATGGGCGGGCTGCACGAGTTCATGGCCTGGCGGCGGCCGATCATCACGGACTCGGGCGGCTTCCAGGTCTTCTCGATGGGCCACGGGTCGGTCGCGGAGGAGATCAAGCGCAACCGCGGCAAGGACGCACAGCCGGATCCTCGTCGATCGACGAGGAGGGCGTGCGCTTCGCCTCCTACCTCGACGGGACCGAGCGATTCATGGGCCCGGAGACGTCGATGGAGGTCCAGGCCAAGCTCGGGTCGGACATCGCGCTGGCGTTCGACGAGTGCACGCCGTTCCACGTCGACCGCGACTACACCGCCCGGTCGACCGAGCGGACGCACCGCTGGCTCGACCGCTGCGTCGACTGGCGCGGCGATCACGCGCCGGACTGGCAGCTCTTCTACGGGATCGTCCAGGGCGGCACCTGGGACGACCTGCGCGACGAGTCGTCGCAGCGGGTCGTCTCGACCCCCGGCGTGGACGGCATCGCGATCGGCGGGTCGCTCGGGCAGGAGAAGGAGCAGATGCACGCGGTCGTCGAGCGGTCGCTGCGCCCCGCGCCGGCCGAGTGGCCGCGCCACCTGCTCGGCATCGGCGACGTCGACGACATCCTGGCCGCGGTGCGCGCCGGCATCGACACCTTCGACTGCGCCACGCCGACCCGGCTCGGCCGCCACGGCACCGCGCTGATCCCCGACCCCGAGCAGCGCTGGCGGGTCGAGCTGCGCAAGGGCCGCTGGCTGCGGCAACCGGGACCCGATCGCGCACGGCTGCCCGTGCCCCGCCTGCCGCGACCACACGCGCGGCTACATCCACTACCTGGTGCGCGAGAAGGAGCTGACGGGCGCGCGGCTCGTGACGCTGCACAACCTCACGTTCATGGCCCTGCTGATGGACGGCATCCGCGCGGCGGTCCGGGCCGGCGAGCTCGACGCGTACGCCGAGCGCGTCCTGCGCGGCGAGGCGCCCTACTCCGCGTGATCCTGGACGAACTGCTTGAGCTGGTCGGCCTGGGAGTTGACGTCGCCCTCGCGGATCTGGTCCGCGTCGCTGCCCAGCCCGGTGGCCAGGTAGATCGCCGCGGCGATCAGGATCAGCGCCAGCAGCCGCGGCGATGATCCGGCCCCAGTTGCGCTCGCGGCTTGCGCCGCGCCGGCGCGCGGCGCGCGGGCGTACTCGTCGCCGTAGGTCGCCGGCGCCGGCGCGCCGGCCGCGGTCTGCAGCCGCCGCGACGGGCGGCTCGTACATCGTGTTGCCGCGCGGCAGCGCCTGGGTGGCGTCTGGTCGTCGCCGCGCCGGTGACGTACTCCGTGCCGGTCGAGCGCGCGCGTGGTGTCGGTGTCCTCGCCGTGGTAGCCCGCCTCGAGCGACGTCGGCCATCTCGAGCGCGGTCTCGTAGCGTGCGTTCGGGTCGCGCTCGAGCGCGGCGCGGATCGCCCGGTCGAGCGACGGCGGGACGTCGTCGCGGAACTCGGTGATCGGCTCGACGGCGTCGTTCTGCTGCTTGAGCGCGAGCTCGGTCAGCGACCCGTACTCGTGCGGCAGCCGGCCGGTCAGGAACTGGTAGGCGCAGACGCCGAGCGAGTAGAGGTCGGACGGCGGCCCGGCCTCCTGGCCCGCGGCCTGCTCGGGCGACAGGTAGGCGGCGGTGCCGAGCACGGAGCCGACCTGCGTGATCCGCGTCTGCTCGGCGGCCTTGGCGATGCCGAAGTCGGCGAGCTTGAGGATCCCGTCGCTCGTCAGGAGCAGGTTGCCGGGCTTGACGTCGCGGTGCACGACGCCGGCGCGGTGCGCGTACTCGAGCCCGTGGCAGGCGTCGCGCGATGATGCGCACGGTCTCGTCGACGTCGAGCGTCCGGTGCTCGCGCAGCATCTCCGCGCACGAGGGCCCGTCGACGTACTCCATGACGATGAAGTGGCGGCTCGGACTCCGGGTCCTCGCCCGAGTCGAACACCTGGACGATGTTCGGGTGCTGGAGCCGCGCGGCGGCCAGCGCCTCGCGGCGGAAGCGGGCGACGAAGGCCTCGTCCTCGGCCAGGTGCTCGGCCAGCAGCTTGACGGCGACGGGGCGCTCGAGCACCTCGTCGGTGGCCAGGAAGACGGTCGACATGCCGCCGGCGCCCAGGCGGCGGGACAGCGTGTAGCGGCCGGCGACCTGCTGCGGCGTGCTCACGGCTTACCGGCCTTCCTTCTTCTTCTGGCCGGGCGGAGTGACGCCGCCGACGCCGGGCGGCGTCCCGCCGTTGCCGCGTGTCCGGGTTGTCCGGCGGGGTCGTGTCGGTCGACGGTGTCGGCTCCGTCGGTCGACGGCTCGGTGTCGGTGCTCTCGGTCGTCGTCGAGTCCGTGCTCTCGGTGGTCGACGGCTCCGTCGTCTCCGTGCGTCTCGCTGGTCGTGCTCTCGTCGGTCGTCGTGTCCGGCAGCTCCTCCTGCTGCTTCTCGGCGCAGTCGGTCTCGGCCAGGTCGCGCAGGTGCGCGACGCCGTCGTCGATCGTCTCCTGCGTGTCGCTGCCGACGGTGTCGGGCAGCTGCTCGGCCCGCCGCTCGAGCGCGGGGATCGTGGTCTTCAGGAGCGTGGCGCAGTTGCCGGCGTCCGACTGGCGCTTGACCTGGTCGAGCAGCTTCTCCAGCCGGCGCGCCTGCCCAGCCGGGATCGGCTCGCCCTCGTCCTGGCCGCACGAGGCGAGCGCAAGCGCGGCGCAGCACCGCCGCGATCGCTTGTGTCGTTCGAATCATTGACCGTGGTAGAGCCGGTCGGACAGTGCCAGCGGCAGCCCGGCCTGCTGGATCGCGCGGGCGGCGTCGTCGATCGGGTACTCCACGCGGCGCCACTCGGCGGTCCAGGTCTCCAGGTCGAGCAGCAGCCATGCGGCGCGCGGGTCGCCGTCGCGCGGCTGGCCGACGCCGCCGGGGTTGATGATCCAGTCGCCCTGCGAGAGGTCCAGGTGCGTGCCGCCGGGGGCGTGCTCGCCGGCGACCGCGCCGCGCTCGCTGCGCCAGAAGTAGAGGGCCACGTGGGAGTGGCCGACGGCTCCGATCCGCGCGTCCATCGTGTCCATGCAGGCATCGGCGAGCATGGTCGAGAGGACGTACTCCCAGACCGGGTCCCGCGGGCTCGCGTGGTAGAGGCCGATCGGCTTGGCGGCGTTCATCGGCTCGAGCGTGTTCAGGAACTCGACCGCCTCGGAGCCGATGTTCTCCTGGGTCCAGCGCGCCGCGACCGCGGCGTTCAGCGAGAAGTCGGCGATGTCGAGCTTGCCGAGCACGACCAGGTCGTGGTTGCCGATCAGCGTCAGGTCGCAGGACTCCTTGGCCAGGGCGACGCACTCGTCGGGCTGAGCGCCGTAGCCGACCAGGTCGCCGAGGCACCAGCGCTCGTCGACGCCGGTCTCCTCGATGTCCGCCAGGACGGCCTGGAACGCGGGCAGGTTGCCGTGTACGTCGGAGAGCAGCGCGATCCGCCGCGGGCGGGATGTCGCTCTCTAGAGTGTCCGCGGAATGCAAGTCCATCGCTTGGGGTTGCCGGTGGCGGTCGCTCTGGCCGCTGCCGCGGTGGGCGTGGCTACGTTCGCCCTCCGCCCGCGAGAGGGCCAGATCGAGCCCGCCGAAGTGGAGCCGAGAGCCTACTTCAGCGAAGCCGAGCTGGACCGTGCGCACGACTTCCGCCGTCCGCAGCGGGTTATCGCTCTGACCAACCTGGCGCTTTCGGGCGCGGTTCTGGCCCTGATCGCGCTGCGTCCTCCGCGCCGCGCGCGCGACGCCCTGGCGCGCGGAAGGCCCTACCGGACGGCCGCGGCGGCCGGGGCGGGGATATCGCGTGGCGCTGGCGCTGGTGACGCTGCCGCTGGGCGCGGTCGCGCACGAACGGGCGCGGGACGTGGGGCTGGCGACGCAGGGCTGGGCCGACTGGCTGGCCGACGTGGCCAAGGTCCGAGGCGATCTCCGCGGTGTTCGCCGCCGGCGGGCGCGATGCTGCTGCTCTGGCTGCTGCGGCGCTTCCCGCGCCGCTGGTGGTCGGCCGGGGCGGGGGCGGTGGTGGCGATCTCGGTGCTGTTCGCCTACGTCTCGCCGATCGTGCTCGACCCGATCTTCAACAAGTTCGAGCCGCTGCCCGAGGGCCGGCTGCGCTCCGACGTCGCTCGACCTGGCCGAGCGCTCCGGCGTCGACGTGGGCGAGGTCTACCGGATCGACGCCAGCCGCCGCACGACCGGCGATCAACGCCTACGTGACCGGCATCGGCCACACCAAGCGCGTCGTGCTCTACGACAACCTGATCGAGCGCTTCTCGCGCGACCAGATCAACTCGATCGTCGCCCACGAGCTCGGGCACGTCCGCCACCGCGACGTGCCGCGCGGCCTGCTGTGGGTCGTGATCGTGGCCCCGGCGGGCATGTTCCTGATCCAGCGGCTGTCCGAGCGCTGGGCGCCTGCCGGACGCGGGGCTGGGGGAGGGGCGCGGGGCGACGACGGCGCTGGCCATCCCGAGCGTGCTGCTCGCGCTCGCGCTGGTCGGCGTTCGCCGGCCAGGTGGGAGCAACTCGCTGTCGCGCGCGGTCGAGCGCAGCGCCGACGCCTACAGCGCTCGACCTGACACGGGCATCCGGCCTCGTTCATCGCGGTGGAGCGCAAGCTCGCGGTCGACAACGTCTCGCGAGCCCGAGCCGCCGAAGCTGGCTCCAGTCTGCTGTTCGGGACCCACCCGACGACGCTCGACCGGATCGGGGCGGCGCTGACCTGGTCGCGCGAGCGACTAGCGGGCGGCCGCGGCTGCCGCGCGGCTGTCGCGGCGGGCGGCCTCGACCAGCAGGAACACGGCCCAGCCGGCGAACTCGCCCCAGCGCTGGCCGAGCTCGTCGAGCCGGCGCCGGGCCTCGCCGCGCGCGACGCCGTAGTAGCGCTCGAGCGCGGCCAGCAGCTGAGGACTTGCCTTGGGCACGACGTCGCGGCGCCCGGCGCCCGCGATCAGCACGAGGTCGGCGGTCGCCGCGCCGACCTCGGCGTGGTTGCACAGCCAGCTGCGCGCGGCGTCGACCGGCATCGATCGCAGCAGCTCGGCGCCGAACGCGCCGTTCTGGCCGCGCTCGCCCAGGATGCGCAGGCGCTCCACCGTGGCCGGCTCGAGGCCGAGACGGCTGGCGTCCGCCGCGGCGTCGAGCCTGGCCAGGTCCCCCGGCTCCTCGGCCGCCACCGAGCCGGCCGATGACGACCCGTGCACGCTCGGGGCCGTGCTCGTCGGCCAGGACCACGAAGGCCAGGGCCGCGAGCGGGGTGGGAGCCGTCACCGGGCGGACGCCCAGCAGCCGCGCCTGGAGTCGGCGCAGCACGCGGTCGTCGCGCGCTGCCTCGGCGTAGAAGCGCTCGGCGTCGAGGTCGAGGCCGAACATCCGCTTCACGAGCTCCTCGGCGGCCTCGAGGTCGGAGCGCTCGACGACGTCGCCCGCGACGCTCAGCACCAGCCGGCGGGGGCCGGCCTGGCGTACGCGGATCGACAGCGGCCGGTGGCCGATCACGTGCCAGCCCTCGTAGGCGCCGCCGTCGCCGCGGTGCGGCGCGAGCATGTCGAGCGCGTCGACGGCGGCGGCGAGGGAGAAGGGGCCGGAGACCTTGATCGTCGTTGTGCGGACACGCCTCATGCAGATGCAGTAGTCCACCCGAAGATGAGGCTCCGCTAAGCGTTCCTTGAAGATTCGCCGAGACGGATGGCCAGCAGCAGGTCGAGCAGGTCGCCGAAGCGGCGCGGGTCCCGTCCCGTGGCCTCGGCGACGCGGCGCAGGCGGTAGTGCACGGTGTTGGGGTGGACGACCAGCCGCTCGGCGGTGCGGGCGACGTTCATGTCGCAGTCGGCGTAGGCGCGGAGCGTCTGGGCCACCGTCGGATCGGCGGCGATCGCGGCCGCGGCCGGGGCGACGAGCCGCTGGGCGCCGTCGTCCGCCTGGTCGGCCAGGTAGTCGACGAGCGGTATCTGGTCCAGCGCGATCGCCCCGCCCGGCGCGGCGTGCCGTAGTGCGCGGCGCGCCTCTACGTACCCGCGCGCAATCTCCGCCAGGCCGTTGCAGGCCGAGCTGATCCCGGCGCGGATCTGCAGGTCGTGGCTGCGCGCAGGCGTGGCCGGCCGCGCGCTCGACCGCGGCGCGCACCTCCGCCGGCCCGCGGCGGACATAGACCGGCAGGACGGCGATGACCTCGTCGTTACGGGCGACCACGAAGCTCCGCGCGGGGTCGTCGACGCTGAGCGCGCGCTCCACCAGCGCCAGCCGGTCGTCGCCTTCCGCGGCCACCGCGACGACCACGACGTGCAGCGCCTCGCCGCGCAGGCCGAGCGCCTCCGCCCGGCGGGCGCGCGCCGCGTCCAGGTCGCCGCCGCTCAGGAGGTGGTCGATCAGGTCGCGCCGGCCGCGCTCGGCCTGGGAGGCGATCGCCTGCCGCTCCTGCACGAACGCGGCGGCGAGCGCGACGTTGATCGCGTGCGTGTATGTGAACGTGAGCGCGGTCAGCTCCTGCGCCGCGCGCAGGCCCTCCGGCGTGTCGCCCGCCAGGTCGGCCACGGACTCCCAGATCGTGCGCTGGCCGATCAGGTAGGCCTCGAGGATCGTCTCCAGCGCCAGCAGCTCACGCGCCCGCTGAGCGCCGCGCTCGCGTACGAAGTCCAGCTCGCGCGCCTGCGGGGGCGCGACCGGTGCGGGCGCAGCGCACGAAGCCGTGAACGTGCTCGCGCGCGTGGTCCAGGATCTCGGTGACCAGATTCGGATCGCGGACGGTGGCGTACTCGGCGACCTCGGCTCGGGTGGCCGTCGCCATGCGGCGGGCGATCGCGTCGGCGTCCGCCTCCATCCGCGCGAGGACGTCGGGAACCACGGCGTTGTGAGATGTCAACAAACCGGGCCTCCGAACCTTGTCCTGAGCGCCATTGGATCGCCCTCCTGGTGTGCCTACCGTACAACCGCGCCGGCCATCAGAGGGGAGACCACATGCCGCATCCAATCGCCTGGTTCGAGGTCGTCGGGAAGGACGTCGACACGCTGAAGAAGTTCTACGGGGACCTCTTCGACTGGCCCATCGAGGACGCGCCGGGCGGGATGCCCTACGCGATCGTCGCG
The DNA here is from genome assembly GCA_963724205.1 of uncultured Actinomycetes bacterium. Classification (GTDB taxonomy): domain Bacteria; phylum Actinomycetota; class Thermoleophilia; order Solirubrobacterales; family Thermoleophilaceae; genus CAVRTK01. The sequence continues at coordinate 1,931,781 of CAVRTK010000001.1, forward strand.
CCCGAGGGCCAGAACGGCCTGATGGGCGGGATCGGCCCCGATCCGTCCGGGGGCAACGGGCACGTCACCTGGTACGTGCAGTCGGACGACGTTCAGGCCGACCTGGACAAGGCCGAGAGCCTGGGCGGCCAGACCGTGATGCCGCCGATGGACCCGATGGAGGGCACGACGATCGCGCTCTTCACGGACCCCGAGGGGCACGTGATCGGGCTGGTCAAGTCGTCGGGCCCGCCGCCGAGCTAGCGGCCGAGCCGCGGAGGCGGCGTCGCCGCGCTAGTCGCCGGGGCGGTAGTCGGGCGGCGGGGGCGGGTCCTGGAAGCCGCTCTCGCCGCCGCCGTCTGCGAGGTGCCGCCGCGGAGTCTCCGGCAGGTCGCGGATGCCCTCGCGGGTCTGCCAGCGCTGGTAGTTGTCGGTCATCGCGTCGATCAGCTCGCGCATGAAGCGCGGCGCGAGCGAGACGCGCGTGACGACGACCCCCGGCACCTCCTCCTCCTCGACCTCGTGGTCCACGCGCGCGAACGTGATCGTGAACTCGTAGTCCGAGTGCGAGACGTTGGCGAAGTTCGCGTAGTGCCCCGCCATGATCTCGGGCGAGGTCTGGATGTTGAAGTGCCGCTCGCGCGGCTGATCGTCGGCCATGTCCGTACTATCGCAGCGCCCGCGATGCGAACGCTCGTCCTAGCCGTCGGCCGCCTGCGGCCCCCCTACGCGGACGACGTCCAGCACTACCAGAAGCTGCTCGCCCGCCACACGCGGCTGGAGCTGATCGAGGTGCGCGAGGACCAGTACGGTGAGCGGCCGCATCCCGGAGCGGGCCTGGACGGTGCTCCTCTCGGCCGAGGGGAAGCAGATGGACTCGATGGAGTTCTCGCGCTGGCTGGAGGACCGCCGGCAGTCGGGGCGCGACCTGTGCTTCATCGTCGGCGGGCCGCGCGGCATCGACCTCGACGGCTGCGACGAGAAGCTGTCGCTCGGGCCGATGACGCTGCCCGCACCAGCTCGCCCGGGTCGTGCTGCTCGAGCAGCTCTACCGGGCCAACAAGATCCTGGCGGGAGAGCCGTATCACTACTGAGTCGCGCGTAGACGCTGCTCGGTCCGTGATCACCGCCGCTGACCCCAAGGCCGCCCTGCGGGGCGAGATCCTGGCCGCCGCCCGCGCCGTCGCCGGGCAGGACGTGCTCGGCCGAGCCGAAGCTCGACCGGCCGCCCAAGGCCGAGTTCGGCGACTTCTCGTCGAACGCGGCGATGCTGATCGCCCCGATCATGGGCGAGCAGCCGCGCAAGGTCGCCGAGCAGCTCGGCGAGAAGGTGCAGCGAGCGGCTGGGCGACGCGCTCGAGCGGGTCGAGGTCGCGGGGCCGGGCTTCCTCAACCTGTTCATGTCCGACGTCTGGTTCCGCCGGACGCTGGCCGCCGCCCGCGAGGCGGGCGACCGCTTCGGGTCCGGGTCGCACCGGGTCGCTGGAGAAGATCCTGATCGAGTTCGTCAGCGCGAACCCGACCGGGCCGGCGCACCGTCGCCCACCGGGCGCCACGCCGCCTACGGCGACTCGCTGTCGCGCATCTTCGAGTTCCTCGGCAACGTGGTCGAGCGCGAGTACTACGTGAACGACTTCGGGTCGCAGGTGCGGCGCTTCGGCGAGTCGATCCAGGCCCGCGCCCGCGGCGAGGAGCCGCCCGAGGACGGCTACCAGGGCGACTACGTGACCGAGCTGGCCGAGCCGGCTCGAGGGCGCGGCGGACGCCGACGTCGACGAGCTGGCCCGGCGCGGGGTGGAGGAGATGGTCGCGGGCGATGCGCGGCGACGCTCGAGCGCTTCGGCGTGCACATGGACCGCTGGTTCTTCGAGCACTCGCTGCACGACACGGGCGCGATCGACGCGCGCGATCGAGCTGCTGCGCGAGCACGGGCACGTGTTCGAGAGCGAGGGCGCCGTCTGGATGCGCTCGACCACCTTCGGCGACGACAAGGACCGCGTGCTCAAGCGCTCGACCGGCGAGTACACGTACTACGCGGCCGACATCGGCTACCACGAGGACAAGCGCGAGCGCGGCTACGACCGGACGATCGACATCTGGGGCGCCGACCACCACGGCTACATGTCGCGGATGCACATGGCCTGGAAGGCGCTCGGCGGCGAGCCCGAGCGGTTCGAGATCCTGATCATGCAGCTGGTCAACCTGCTGGAGCGCGGGCAGCGGGCGCAGATGTCGAAGCGCCAGGGCGAGTTCGTGACGCTGGACGACCTGATCGACGACATCGGCGTCGACGCCGCGCGCTGGTTCCTGCTGCAGCGCTCGCACGACACGACCCTGGACCTGGACCTGGCGCTGGCCCGCGAGCAGTCGCAGGACAACCCGGTCTACTACGTGCAGTACGCGCACGCGCGGATCGCCTCGATCATGCGGAAGATCGGGGAGGAGCGGGTGGCCGAGGCCGTCGCCGCCGACCTGACCGCCGAGGGCCACGCCGCGCCGCATCCGTCGGAGCGGGCGCTGCTGAAGCGCGTGCTGGAGTTCCCGGACGAGGTCGGCGAGGCCGGCGCCCGCCGCGCGCCGCACCGGATGACCGCGTACGCGCTCGACGTCGCGCGCCAGTTCTCGGCCTTCTACCGCGACTGCCACGTGATGGGCGCGGAGTCCGAGGGCGGCGACGAGGACTTCCGGATCGTGCTGTCGCTGCAGGCGCAGTCGGTGATCGCGAAGGCGCTGGACCTGCTGGGCGTGTCGGCGCCGGACCACATGTAGCGCCGCCCGCGCCGCCGCCCGCCGCGAAATCGCAGTGGATCAGGCCGCGGGTGCGCGCAGGCGCTGCTCGAGCCCGTCGAGCAGCCGGTCGAGGCCGTAGGCGAACGCCTCGTCGCGGTCGCTCAGCGCCGCCGCGTAGGCGTCGCCGGCGCCGGCGAGGGCCGGGTAGTCGTCCTCCGGCAGGCCCGCCAGCGCGAAGCGGGCCTCGCGCGCCTCCGCCACCGGCGCAGGGCTGCTCGCGTAGCTCAGCAGGAGGTGCCACGCGCGCGCCGCCTCGCCGGGCGTGAAGCCGGCGTCGATCATGATCGCGATGCCGGTGTCCGCCAGCTTCAGCCCCGCGGGCGACAGCGCGGCACGGGGGAGGCGCGCGACCAGGTCGCCCGGCTCGAGCGCCGCGCGCATCCCGGTGACCAGGCCGGTCAGGCGGTCGCGCCAGGGCAGGGATGGGTTCGGCGTCTCGACCTCGGCCGCCGCGCTGCCCACGATCGCGTCGAGCAGCTCGTCCTTGTCGCTGAAGTAGCGGTAGACGCGCATGGGCCAGACGTCGAGCTCCTCGGCCAGGCGCCGCATGCTGAGCGCGTCGATGCCCTCGGTGCGGGCGATCGCGCGAGCCGCTTCCAGGATCCGCTCCGCGGTCAGCGGCGGAGCCTTCGCAGCATCGTCGCGGGCCATTCCTGTACAGTGTACTGTACGCTGTATCGAAGGGCAGGAGGGCAAGGGGATGAGCCGGTCGACAGTCAGGGCGCTCGCCGCGGGGGCGATCGCCGTTCAGGTCGCCTTCGTGGTCGCGTGGGTCGTGGCGGGGGCGCTCGACCCGGGCTACTCGCACCTGGAGGAGGGCGTGAGCGAGCTCGGCGGTCGCGACGCCGCTCATCCCTGGATCGTCAACACCGCGATCGCGCTGCTGGGGCTGTCGTTCGCAGCCGTGGGGCTGGCCCTGCGCGCGGTGCTGCCGCGGCGGCGGGCGAGTGGCGTCGCCGTCGCGCTGTTCGTGCTGGCGGGTGCGCTCACCGCGCCGGTCGCGCTGCTGCCGGTCGACTGCTCGTTCGCCGACCAGAGGTGTGAGGACGCCTGGCGCGCCGGTGAGCTGTCCTGGCAGACCGACGCGCACGTCTGGCTGGCCCTGATCGCTCCGGTCGTGATCGCGCTGCTGCCGTTCGCGGTCGCGGCCGCGCTCCGCCCCGGGCCGGTGTCGACGGCGTTGCTCGGCCTCGGGACGTTCGCGGTGGCGATGCTCGTGGTCGGGACGGCGTTCGGGTTCGCGGACACCGGGGACTACGGCGCCGGCCAGCGGATCGGCCTGTTCCTGGTCCACGGCTGGATCGTCCTGGTGGCCGGCGGAGTGCTGTATGCCACGCGACGACCGCCGCGGCCCGGGCGCCTCGTGCGCCTGCGCCCGCGCGAGTTCGTGGCCGGCGAGTGGCGCGGCGAGGGAGAGCTGTCGCTGCGGCCGCTGTGGTTCTGGGGCCGCTTCGCGCAGCGCTTCGACGCGCGCCGCAACACGACGTGGATATCCGATCGCGTCTTCCGCATCGACGACGAGTCGTTCTTCGGCGACGGCCGGTCGCAGAAGCGGACGATGTACTGCGAGTTCGTCGAGGCCGAGCTCGTCCGCATCACGGCCGGCGACCTGCCCGACGGCGCCGAGATGCGAATCGAGGACGAGGGCTACCGGATGACGCCGTGGCGGATGACGTTCCCGCTCGGGCCGCTGCCGCTGCTCGTGGCCTGCCGCGACGAGTCGTGGGTCGACTCCGACGGGACGTTCGTCAACGTCACCGAGGTCGCGACCGTGATCTTCCGTGTCCCGCTCGCGCGGCTGACGTTCCGCGTGCGGCCGGTCGATCCCGCGGGCGGGGCGGAGCGCACCGCGGCGGCGGTGGCCGCGGGTTAGATGTCCTCGAAGAAGTTGATGCCCGAGGCTGTCGACCAGCTGCTGGACCTCGGCGTTCAGCCGCGTGACCTCGTTCGTGTAGAGCAGCACGCCGAACGCGATCAGGATCACCCCGGAGACGATCGTGATCTCCGCGTAGTGGTCGCGGAAGAACTTGAAGAAGCCGGTGACGCTGGTGAACGCGAGCGCCGACAGCAGGAACGGCACCGCCATGCCCAGCGAGTAGAAGGTCAGCAGCACGGCGCCCTCGCCGGCGTCGGCGGTGGACGAGGCGGCGGCGCAGGACCGCGCCGAGCGTCGCGCCCGTGCAGGGCAGCCACGCGACGGCGAACGCCATGCCGGCCAGGATCGGGCCGCCCGTGCTCGCGCGCCTCATCAGCCCTTCGGGCCGGAACTCGCGGTTCAGCACCGGCACGAACAGCGTCGCGATGAAGAACACGCCCATCCCGACGATGACCAGCCCGGAGATCTGGCGGAGCAGCGCGCGGTTGTCCTGCAGCGTCTGGCCGATGCCGGTCGCCGTCAGCCCGAGCAGGATGAACATCAGCGAGAACGACGCGCAGAAGATCAGCGCCGGGATCAGGATGTGGGTCTTCTTGCGGCCCTCCTCGATGTCGGCCCAGGCGACGCCGGAGATCGTCGACAGGTAGCCCGGGACGAGCGGCAGCACGCAGGGGGAGACGAACGAGAGGAAGCCGGCGCCGAACGCGGCGAAGACGGTCGTGCCGGTCGCGGCGAGTGGGAGCGCCTGCGCGATCACAGCTTGTAGCGCTCCAGGTCCTCGTCCAGGCGGGCCGCGTCGTCGGGGTCGAGTGGCGGTGGGTCCTGCCGGGTCTGTCGCTCCCGCCGCCGGTTGCCGTCGCGGGTGCTCCCGGCGATCGCCGCCGGCGCCAGCGCGTCGCCGTCAGCACGATCGCCGCGAGCGCCGCCAGCGGCACCAGCACGGGGACGATGTAGGCGGTCAGGTCGAAGCCGCCGCCTTCCGGGAGGGCGAGCACCTCGTCGCCGAACTGGGCCTTCAGCGCCGCCTTGATCTCCTCCTTCGACTTGCACTGGTCGATCAGCGTCTGCATGAACGCGCGCTCGCGTAGGGCCTGGGGCTCGCGGTCGACGGTGTTGAGCGGGCGGCCGCAGAGCGGGCACATGACCTCGTCCTCCAGGTCGCCCAGGGAGGTCTTCGGGCAGCTCTGAGCCAGCCGCCGGTGCCGCGAGCGCGAGCAGCGACAGCGATCGCCAGGACGAGCGCCCGCGTCCTCACGACGGCCCCTCGCTCAGCAGCGGCTCGACGGCCTGCTGCATGAACTCGTCGTCGACCGGGCCCCGTTGCGAGGGCGGCCACCCGGCCCTGCCGGTCGATGACGAACGTCTCCGGGTAGCCGACCACGCCGTAGTCCGAGCGGAGGTTGTCGCCCTCCTTGTCGCGCAGGTGCGGGTAGGTCAGCTTGAAGTCCTTGATGAAGTTGCGCGCGTCGGAGTCGATGTCCTGGACGTCGACGCCGAGCACCGTCCCGCCGCGCGGCGAGATCCGCCGGTGCCAGCGCTCGAGCAGCGGCGACTCGTCCCGGCACGGCGCGCACCAGGACGCCCACACGTTGACGACGACGACCTTGCCGCGGTAGTCGCTCAGAGTGGCGGCCGGCGGGCGCGCCCTCGAGCGGCGGCAGGTCCAGCGCCGGCGCGACGGGCCGCTCGCCGCGCTGGATCGCCTCGTCGAGCGTGCGCTCGCCATCACCGCTGGCGAGCCCGTACGCGAGCAGGGACACCAACGCGATCGTCGCGATCACGACGACCATCGGAAGGGGGCGGAGAAGGCGCTTCACGGTCCGGTTCTAGGGTAGAACGGCGGCCTCCCGGGCCGCCCCGGCCGTGGTTACACTGGCCCGGCACGCGGACGTAGCTCAGTTGGTAGAGCGTCGGCTTCCCAAGCCGAAGGTCGCGGGTTCGAGGCCCGTCGTCCGCTTGCCGCCCGGTAGGGTCGCGCCTCGATGGACGTGCCCTCGGACATCGCCGCACTGCTCGAGGAGATCGACGGGTTCATCGAGCGCGAGATCGAGCCGCTCGAGCGCGAGGGGGACAACGCGCGGTTCTTCGACCATCGCCGCGAGATCGCCCGGACCGATCTCGACCACGGCGGCATCCCCAGCCGCGAGTGGGAGGAGCTTCTGGCCGAGGCCCAGCGGCGCTCCGACAAGGCCGGGCTGCTGCGGCTCGCGCTGCCGGCCGAGCTCGGCGGGCGCGACGTCGGGAACCTCACGATGGCCATCGTGCGCGAGCACCTCGCGCGGCGCGGGATCGGGCTCGCCAACGATCCGCAGAGCGAGGTCTCGATCGTCGGCAACTTCCCGACCGTGCTCCTGGTTCACGAGTTCGGGACCCAGCAGCAACAACAAGAGCTGGTAGAGCCCGCGATCACCGGCCAGAAGGGCCTCGCCTTCGGCCTGACCGAGCCGAACCACGGCTCGGACGCCACCTACCTGGAGACAACGGCGCGGCGCGACGACGACGGCGACGGCTGGGTCATCAACGGCACGAAGCGCTTCAACTCGGGGATGCACCGCGCGAGCCACGACCTCGTCTTCGCGCGCACGTCGGGATCGCCGGGCGAGCCGAAAGGGATCACCGGCTTCATCGTCCCGCGTGACGCCGAGGGACTCGAAGTCCCCTTCCACTGGTGGACCTTCAACCTCCCCACCGACCACGCGGAGGTCACGCTCAAGGACGTGCGCGTCAACAGACGACGCCATCCTCGGCGAGCTCGACAAAGGCCTCGAGCTCGCGCAGCGCTTCGTCCACGAGAACCGCATCCGCCAGGCCGCCTCGAGCCTCGGCGCGGCAGCGTTCTGCATCGACGAGGCGGTCCGCTGGGCGCGCGAGCGCACCACCTGGGACAAGCCCCTGTGGAAGAACCAGGGCATCCAGTTCCCGCTCGCGGAGCTGTGGACGGACTGCGAGCTGGTGCGCGGGCTGGTGCGCCGCACGGCCGCCGCGCTCGACGAGCGGCATCACATGGAGGTCACCCACCTGGTGGCGATGGCCAACTACCGCGCCAACCGGCTCGCCTGCGAGGCGGCCGACCGGGCGATGCAGACCTGCGGCGGCATGGGCTACACGCGGCACATGCCGTTCGAGCACATCTACCGCCACCACCGCCGCTACCGCATCACCGAGGGCTCCGAGGAGGTCCAGCTGCGCAAGGTGGGTTACGAGCTGTTCGCCGGCACGGCCCGCTGACGTGCCGGCGGCCGAATCGAGCGAGCTGGAAGGCCCGCTCCGGGAACTGATCGCCGACGCACTGAAAGACCCGTCGACGACAGATCGACGGGCTGCGCCGGCTCACCGGGGGCGCCAGCCGCGAGACCTGGGAGTTCGAGGCCACCACCGCGGACGGCGAGCGGCGCGCGCTGATCCTGCGCCGCGACCTGGGCGGCGAACCGGCGACGGGACGCGGGTTCGCGACCGAGGTGGCCGCGCTGAAGGCAGCGCAGGACGCCGGGGTCCCCGAGCCGGACGTTCTGACGACGAGCGACGACCCAAGCATCCTCGGCGCTCCGTTCGTGCTGATGGAGCACGTCGAGGGCGAGGCGCTGGCTCCCCGCATCCTGCGCGACGACGCGCTCGCGGACGTCCGTCCGCGGCTCGCCGAGCAGTGCGGCGAGATCCTCGCGCGCATCCATGCGATCCCGGTCGAGCAGATACCCGGGCTCGACCACCCCGACCCGATCGAGTCGCTCCGCCGTGACCTGGACGAGTTCGAGGAGCCGAGCCCGCCCTTCGAGCTCGGCCTGCGCCGGCTCGAGGCCACGCGGCCGCGCGAGCACGAGGAGCCCAGCCTGGTCCACGGCGACTTCCGCAACGGCAACCTGATCGTGGGGCAGGACGGCATACGCGCCGTGCTCGACTGGGAGCTCGTGCAGATCGGCGACCCGATGCAGGACCTGGGCCACCTGTGCGCCCGGGTCTGGCGCTTCGGCGGCCCGGGACCGGTCGGCGGTTTCGGCGACTACGAGGACCTGTTCCGCGGCTACGAGCGCGTCAGCGGCCGCCGGGTGGACCCGGCCGTGCTGCGCTGGTGGGAGCTGCGCGCCGCGCTCTGGTGGGGGATCGGCTGCATGCAGATGGCCTGGCGTCACCTGTCGGGCGCGACCCGATCGGTCGAGCTGGCGGCGATCGGCCGGCGCGCGTGGGAGCAGGAGTACGACGTGATGCTGCTGCTCGACGAGGAGGTGCACGCCGGCATGAGCCCCGGGGCGTGCCCACCGCGACGGAGCTCGTCGAGGCCGTGACGGAGTTCCTCCGCGACGAGGTGATGGAGGAGACGAGCGGCCGGCTGCGGTTCAACGCGCGCGTCGCCGCGAACGTGCTCGGCATCGTCGAGCGCGAGCTGCGCATGGGCAACGAAGTCGCGGAGGCGCACGCGCGGAGGCTCGAGCGCCTGGGCGTGGCGGACGACGCCGAGCTGGCACAGGCGATCCGTGACGGGCGCTTCGACGACAAGCACGGCGAGCTGGTCGCGGAGCTCCGGGCCGCGACGCGCGACCGGCTGCGGATCGCGAACCCGCGCTACCTCCTGGAGGAGGACGCGGCGGGCACCGATTAGTTCTCGCGCCGACCTCGGTCTAACCCTTCAAGGCAGCTGCCAAAAGGAGTTCGACATGCGCTTGACGCTGACGATGCTGGTGAGCCTGGACGGAGTCCAGCAGGCTCCCGGCGGACCGAACGAGGACACGAGTGGTGGGTTCGCCCACGGCGGGTGGGTCGTGCCGTACGTGGACGACGACATGTATGCGGCCATGAACCGTTGGTTCGGCCAGGCGGACGCGTTCCTGCTCGGCCGCCGGACCTACGAGATCTTCGCCGCCCACTGGCCCAAGGTGGACGATCCGGGCGACCCGATCGCGACCGCTCTCAACCACCGCCCGAAGTACGTCGCCTCGCGGACGCTGAGCGAGGTCGCCTGGGACAAAGCGGAGCTACTGCAAGGCGACATCGCCACCCAGGTGACCGAGCTGAAGGCGCGGCCCGGCCGCGAGCTCCAGGTGCACGGCAGCGGCAACCTCGTGCAGACGCTGATCGAGCACGACCTGGTCGACGAGTACCGGATCCTGACCTACCCGGTGGTGCTCGGAGCGGGCCGGCGCCTGTTTGCTGACGGCGCCAAGCCGGCCGCGCTGAACCACGTCGAGCACAAGACCACGGCCGCCGGCGTCAACATCGACGTGTACACCCCGGCCGGAGAGCCGACGCTCGGGACTTTCGAGCTCGACGAGAACCGAGACACCGCCCACGTCAATGCATAGCTCGCAGATCGCCAGCACCACCGAGGACGACTTCCGCGTCATCGTCGAGGACCACCGCGTCGCGCTTCACGCGCACTGCTACCGGATGCTCGGCTCGCTCCAGGACGCGGAGGACGCGCTCCAGGAGGCTCTGCTGCGCGCCTGGCGCGGGCTGCCCGACTTCGGCGGGCGCAGCGCGATGTCGAGCTGGCTCTACCGGATAACGACCAACGCCTGCCTGGACGCGATCGCCAAGCGGGGCAAGCGGGTGCTGCCGATCGAATACCCCTCGCAGGCCGGCAGTCCGCACGATGTCGGCGAGCCGCTCCTCGAGTCGGTGTGGGTCGAGCCGTACCCCGACCAGGCGGCTGGACTCGTGGACGGCTACGCGGCGCCGGACGCCCGCTATGAGCAGCGCGAGGCCGTGGAGCTGGCGTTCATCGCCTCTCTCCAGCACCTGCCCGCGACGCAGCGCGCCGTGCTGATCCTGCGGGACGTGCTCGGATTCTCCGCGCGCGAGGTCGCGGAGACGCTCGACACCACGGCGGCGTCGGTGAACAGCGCGCTGCAACGCGCGCGCGCCGCGGTCGCGGAGCGGGTCCCGGAGCAGACGCAACAGGCGACGCTGCGCTCGCTCGGCGACCAGCGGATCCGCGAGCTCGTCGAGGCCTACGTAGACGCCTGGGCCCGCTACGACGTCGACGCCCTCCGGGCGCTGCTCGCCGAGGACGCCGTCTTCTCGATGCCCCCGTGGCCCAGCTGGTGGCGCGGCCGCGAGACGATCGCCGGCTTCGTCCGGAGCGCCGCCGAGTCCTGCCCGGAGTCGCGAAAGCTGTCGACTCGCGCGAACGGGCAGCCGGCCATCGCCTCGTACGGCCTCGACCCGGAGACGGGGCTCTACACCGCCTCGGCGATCGACGTCTTCACGTTCGACGGCCCCGCGATCAAGGAGATCACCGCCTTCGTGACACCGGAGATCTTCCCGAGCTTCGGGCTGCCGGCGGTGCTCGACCCCAGCTAGCGCCGCTTGGCCCGCACGATCGTGAAGCCCACGATTCGCGGCGCTGACGTGTTCCCCGCGGCGTCGGTGGCGACCAGCGTCGTGCGGTAGCGGGCGGGCTTCAGCGCGCGCTTCCCGATCCGCCCGCTGAACTTGACTCGATTCGCGCCTTGCTGGCTCGTCCGGGTGAGCACGCCGGCGCGGACATACCTCGTGCAGCTTCGGATCCGCTGCTTCTTCTTCCGCAGCTGCGCGAGCAGCCGGCGCGTCCGCTTGCGGCATGCGCTCCCTACTCGCACACCCTTCTCCGCGCGGGCGATCGTCAGCCGTGCACGCGCGGCCTCGGACAAGGTGTAGGTGAAGGTCGTGCCACGCGGTACCCCGGCGGCCACTGCGTCCACCGGAGTGGCCGCGCGGGTGACCGTGAAGCGGCGCGCGCCGATGCGGTACCCGCTTACGCCGGGCGCGGAGACGTCCGGCGCCACCGGGGAGCCGGCGACCTCGATGCTGCGCGTGGCCGATGCCGTGTTGCCGGCGCCGTCGGTCAGCGTCACCCGCACTTCGTAGCGACCCGGCGCGGCGTATGCGTGCGAGACCTGCGCCCCGTCCGCCACGCCTCCGTCACCGAAGCTCCAGCTCGTCGAGACGGCAGAGAGGGAATCCGACCCGGCCGCCGACATCGTGACCGTCGCGCCCGCGACGCCCGCGGCCGGAACGTCGATCGGTCCGAACTGCGGCGGCGACGCGTCGTAGTGCGTCACCTCCACCACGAACTCGCTCGGCGACGACCGCGACCAGGCGACGGCGGCGTCGCCGAGATCATCGGCGGCCACCCGTGGAGAGACGAGCGAGTCCGAGGGGTGCACCGCCACGTCCGCGATCGGGCCGAACGCCCCTCCCGGCGAGCGCGTCGCCGACTGCACTATGCGCTGCCTGGCAAACACGGACATCACGTCGCCGCCGGCGAGGGTCGTGAGCGAGGAGAAGGTCTGCGGAGCCGAATCGCCGAAACTGCTGGCCAGGTCGGCGGCTGGGCCGAAGCTCCCACCCGGCGTTCGCGCGGCCCACCGCACGGCGCTGGGTGACCCGCTGCGACGGAAACCCCACTGGACCACCGCGTCGCCGCCCCGGTCGAAGGCGATGGAGGGGAAGAAGAGCGAATCGGTGCTCGGGTCGACGAGCTGGAACGAATCCAGCGTCTGCGGCGACGCCGGGCTCAGGGCTCCCGCAGCCGTGCGTGCTCGAGCGTGGATGGACACATCCCTGCTGGCTGGAGTGCAGGACGCCTTGTTGGAGAACAGGGACCAGACGGCCTGCGTTCCCTGCTGCGCGTCGAGGGCCACGCGAGGCAGGCTGAGGTGGTTCGTCGAGGTGTTGCCAATAGGCGACCCGCAGTCCTGAGTCGCCGGAACCGATGCGAGCACGACGGCCGGAGAGAACGCGCCACCCGCCGGCCGGAACGACAGCATCGCCCGCTCATTCCCGCCGGACTGGTCGGTGAAGACCACGGCCGCGTTGCCGGCGGAGTCCGTGTCCAGAGAGAAAAACGTGCTGGGGCCCGCGCCCGGGATCGGCGTGATCGTGCCGAACGACTCGCCCGGTTTCCTGACCGCGGTCTCGAGTACCCCGGCTCGCGACCACACTGCGACCGCGTCCCCGGTCGACGTGAACTCGACGGCGGGCGCGTTTGCGATCATGCCGGCGGCCACCGGCGGGAGTGCCTGGAACTCGCCGCCCGCCGGGCGGTGCGCGGCACGGATCCCATCGCCTGTTCGCCACACCGCGATCGCGTTGCTGCCGGGGTCAACGGCGAGCGAGGTGCCGAACGACGTGGTGCCGGTGCCGATCACAAACGGCTGCCCGAACGACCCTCCCGGTGGCCGCACGGCCACCTCGGAGCTCGTTGTGGCTCCGAACCGCCCATAAGCGACGAACGTGGTGCCGTCCGGAGCCATGGCCAGATCCTCGACCGAGTGGTTCGTATTTCGGGGGCTCAGGACGACCGGCGACTGCAGCCATCCCGCAGCGGCAGCTGTGTCTGCTGCCCCGAGGAAAACGACTGCCACCGCTGACGCGAGGCAGGCCAGACGCATCGGAGCCAGCCTGTCACAACTCAGAGTGCGTCGCGAATACCCCGCAGCGCAAACGCGCGCACGATGTCGCCCAGGCCGTGCATCAGCGCCCAGATGCCGGCGAACACGAGGAGCACGTACGCCTTCTCGATGAAGAACTGCCCGCTCGTCCAGAACGCCATGATGATCATCAGCACGCCGCTGATGAGCCCGAGCCACCAGAGGGAGTTCACGGGCTTCTCGACGAACGCGCGCATCGTCCAGGACACACCGACCAGCAGGAACAGGAACCCGAGGATGTCGGCGAGCGCGGCGAACGTGTTCTCCGGGTTGATGAAGCAGATGACCGCGGCCACCAGGAACAGGAGGCCGAAGATCCCCCACAGCCAGCGAAGCGAGTCGGCCAGCGCGGCCAGTACCAGCTGCTGCACGCCCGAGACAACGAACATGATGCCGACGAGGATTCCCACGGTCTTGACCGACGCCTCGTCGAACTGCAGCAGGACGAGCGACGCCGCGATCCACCCGATGCCGACTACGAGCCACACCCACCAGAAACCCGCGACGCGCCGCGCCGCGGCGGCGGTGGCGTCGCCCATGTCGACCGGCGCTCCATCGAGTCCCGGCGCTGCCGCTGAACTGCTCATGGTTCACACCTCCTGAGTGGCTGCCTGCGTCGAGTCTCGCCCGCGCGGGCGCGACCCGCAAAGGTGCGGGCCAGCCTCATTGCGGTGGGGTCGGCATCCCCGAGCGCGCAGCAGCGGGCTCAGGCCAGACGGCGCCGGCGTGAGCGCTCGATGAACGCCTCGCCCAGGTCCGCGGCTCCGACCAGGCACAGAGCAATGCCGCCCAGCAGCGTCAGCGTGGCGCGGCTGATGTCGGGCAATACGACGATCATGGTGCCGACCGCGACGAAGACGACGCCTTTCGCGAGCGATGCGGCGCGCCGTTCGGATGAGATCAACGCGCGGGCGAGCGCCAACGCCCCCATCACGATCAGGTAGAGCGCCAGCACGAGCGCCAGGAGCGTGAGGCTCTTGTCCGGGTTGCGGATCACGACTACCCCGCCGATCAGCGCGAGGATGCCGAGCAGCAGCTCGCCCTGGCCCGAGCCCTCCGGCGACAGGGCCGAGGCCCCGCGGATGATCAGAAAGCCGCCGGCCACCACCAGGTCGATGCCGAGGAAGACGCCGAGCAGCCGCACGCTCGGATCGGGATAGGCGAGCACGAGCACGCCGATCACCAGGCTGGTGGCCCCGGAGGCCGCGAACAGATACCAGGACCGCTCGTCCTGCTCTGAACGGTTCACGGGTGGTGTCGGTGCGGCCTGCGCTGCCATCGGTTCGCGGGCACTGCTGCGCCGGGGCGAGCCTCCCACGCGCGCCCGTCCCCGGACAATGGTGCTGGCCGGTTTTCCCGATCGCATGCACATACGCCGCCGCCGGGGCAGCGGGCCGGGTGGCGACGGCCGGCCTGCGGGGCCATGCTGGACTCCCATGACGGAGGATCAGCGCCCTGTGGTCGTCGCCTTCGACGGCTCCGACGAGTCGGTCGAGGCCGCACGGACGGCCGGAGCGCTGTTCCACGACCGCCCCGTCCTGATCGTCACCGTGTGGGAGCCGGGGATGGCGATGGCGATGATCCCCGTGACGAGCTCCGCGGACATGTCCTACATCCCTCCGCCACCGGACCAGGTGGCGGCGGTGGACAAGGCTCAGCGCGAGCACGCCGAGGCCATGGCGCAGTCAGGTGTCGAGATCGCGTCCGCCGAGGGCGCGGCGGCTCAGGCCTACCCCGTGCCCGACGAGGCGAACGCCGCCGAGACGATCGCCGCCATCGCGGAGCAGCGCGACGCCGCGGCGCTCGTCGTCGGATCGCGCGGACTCGGCCGCATGAAGTCCGCGATCCTGGGATCGACGTCGCGCAAGCTCATGCACGAGACCCACCGCCCGCTGCTGGTGGTGCGCGTGCCGGATAAGCACTGACAGGCCGGTAAGGACCGACCCGGTCACGGCGCTAAGCGTCACGTGACCCACAGAACCGAACTCACGAACGGCCACCGCCCCGCGGTGCTGCACGCGATCGCCGCCCCCGCCGAGGCCGACGACACATCGCAAGCGCCCATCGACCTGCAAAAAGCCGAGCGCGCCGCAGCCGATCTGCTCACCGCGCTCGGCGCCGACCTGCAGGAGGAGAGCCTGAGCGGCACGCCGCGCCGGATGGCGCGCCTGTACGCGGAGCTGCTGACGCCCGCGCGCTTCGACCCACCACGTTCCCCAACGACGGCGGCTACGACGAGCTGGTCGTGGCGCGGGCGATTCCGTTCCATTCGCTGTGCGAGCACCACCTGCTGCCGTTCGTGGGAGTCGCCCACGTCGGCTACCTGCCGGGCGAGCGCATCCTCGGCCTGTCCAAGCTGGCCCGCGTGGTCGACTACTTCGCGCGCTCGCTGCAGGTGCAGGAGCGGCTGACCACCCAGATCGCCGGGTGGCTGCAGCAGGAGCTGCAACCGAAGGGGGTGGGGGTGGTGCTGGAGGCCGAGCACCTGTGCATGTCGCTGCGCGGCGTGCAGAAGCAGGGCGCCACCACGGTCACCTCGGCGCTGCACGGCCAGGTGCGCGACGACGCGCGCACCCGCCAGGAGTTTCTTGCCCTGACCGAGAGGATCACCCATGGCTACCGCTGAGACGCACGTCATCGTCGGCGCCGGGCTGGCCGGCGCGAAGGCCGCCGAGGCGCTGCGCGACGAAGGATTCGAGGGCCGCGATCACCCTGATCGGGGAGGAGCCCGAGCAGCCCTACGAGCGCCCGCCGCTCTCCAAGGAGTACCTGCGCGGCGAGGTCCCGCGCGAGAAGGCCCACGTGCACCCGCAGGACTTCTACGCGGCGAACGACATCGAGCTGCGCACGGGCACGAGGGTGACGAGCATCGACACCAAGGCGAACGCCGTTGAGCTCGACGGCGGAGAGCGCGTCGCCTACGACCGCCTGCTGCTGACTACCGGCGCCGAGCCGCGCGTCCTCCCGACCCCGGGTGCCGACCTCGCCGGCGTGCACTACCTGCGCGACCTGCGCGACGCGGACCGGATCGCCGCCCGCATCGGCTCCGGCGGAAGCCTGGTCGTCATCGGCGGCGGCTGGATCGGCGCGGAGGTGGCCGCCTCGGCCCGCCAGAAGGGGCTCGATGTGACGATCGTCGAGCAGTCCGCGGTCCCGCTGGAACGGGTGCTGGGTGCGGAGGTCGGCAGGATCTACGCCGACATCCACGGCGATCACGGTGTGCGGATCGCCGCCGGCGTAGGCGTCGACGCGCTCGAGGGCGCGGCCGCCGTGGAACGCGTTCGCCTGAGCGACGGGACGGCGCTCGAGGCCGACTTCGTCGTGGTGGGCGTGGGGGTGACGCCGCGCACCGCGCTGGCCGAGCAGGCCGGCATCGCCACCGACAACGGCGTACTCGTCTCCGAGCGGCTCGAGACCAGCGTCGGCGGCGTGTTCGCGGCGGGCGACGTGGCCAACGCGCACCACCCCTTCTACGACCGCCGGCTGCGGGTGGAGCACTGGGCCAACGCCCTGCATCAGCCGGCGGTCGCGGCCCAGGCCATGCTGGGCAAGCCGGCGACCTACGACCGCCTGCCCTACTTCTTCTCGGACCAGTACGACGTCGGGATGGAGTACACGGGATTCGCCGCGAGCTGGGATCAGGTGGTGTTCCGCGGGACCCCGGCCGCGCGCGAGTTCATCGCGTTCTGGCTCGACGACGGACGCGTCGTGGCGGGGATGAACGTCAACGTCTGGGACGTCACCGAGCCGATCGAGGCGCTGATCCGTTCGAAGCAGCCCGTCGACGTCGCGAAGCTCGCGGACCCGGACGTGCCGATCGAGCGCCTGGCCGGAGAAGGACGGCGTCAGCCGGCGGGGGACGCCGCCGCGCCCCAATCGGTTTCCACGCGACCACCCCCGGGTAGCCGAATAGAAGGCAGGGATCCCCGGATGGAGGAGTACCAGTGGCTCGGGATCTCAGCAGCACGCTTCGCGACGCAGCGCTCGGCTTGGCCCAGGATGCGCTCAAGAACATGGGCGACGACCAGCCGGCGAAGAAGCAGTCGGGCAAGTTGAAGACCGGCGCGAAGGGCTTCGCGACAGGCGCCGCCCTGATGGCGGCCGCCCCGCTGGCGAAGAAGGGATTCTCGGCTCTGAGCGGGCCCGGCGCCGTCGGCGCCAAGCTCGGGAACCTCGGGGACAAGGTCGGCGACAAAGTCGGCGACAAGGTCAAGGACACGGTCTCGGACAAGGTCGACGACGCCGGTGGCGTCGGCGGCATCGCCAAGGACGCAGTGGGCGGAATCCTCGGTGGCGGCTCGAGCGACGACGGTGGAGGAGGAGACGGAATGCCAGGTGTTGGAAAGGGCCGGCGCATGCCGGTACAGCAGTCGGTCGACGTGGCGGTGCCGCGGGAGACCGCGTACAACCAGTTCACCCAGTTCGAGGACTGGCCGGAGTTCATGCACCGCGTCACGCGCGTGTCGCAGGAGGACGACTGCACTCTCTCCTTCGCGGCCAAGATCTGGGGGAAGACCAAGGAGTTCACCGCCGACATCGAGACCCAGCGTCCCGACCAGCGGATCAAGTGGAGCGTCTCCCAGGGCATCACGCACACAGGTGTCGTGACCTTCCATGAGCTCGCTCCCGAGCTCACCCGCATCGAGGTCAACGTCGACGTCGATCCCGGCTCTCTGATCGAGAAGGCCGCTCGCGGCATGCGCCACATCAAGCGCGCGATCCGCGGCGACCTACACCGGTTCAAGGCGTTCATCGAGATGCAGGAGCTGGAGACCGGCGCCTGGCGCGGCGTGATCGAGGACGGCGAGCTCGTCGAGGAGCACGACGAGGCCTACGACGAGGAGCGCGACTACAGCGACGTCGAGGACCTGCAGGCCGAGGCCGAGTCCGACGAGGGCGAGGAGCCCGAGGACGAGGAAGAGGACGAGGCCGAAGAGCCCGAGGCCGAGGCCGACGAGGACGAAGAGGAGCAGGAGGAGGAAGAGGAGGAGCAGCCGGCACGCGCGCAGCGCACGCGGTCGCGCTCCCGCGGCGGCCGCAGCAACGGCGGCAGCCCGTCGCGATCCTCGCGCTCGCGCGCAGGCTCGGGCCGGCGCTGATCCCCGATGGGCAACATGATCAAGGAGGCCGCCGAGAAGCGCCTCCGAGGTGAGCGGGCATCGCCGGTACGAGCGGTGGTGGTCGCGAGCACGGTCGGCTTCTCGGCGGCGGTGATCGCCTACAAGGCGATGCGCTCGGCCGAGTAGGTCAACCTCGGCTCGTCTCGATCTGCAGCGGCCCGCGCCGGCGGTGCACCGACAGGTAGCGGAGCCCGTCGGCGCCCGCTGTGATCGACCGCGAGAGGCCTTTCTCGATCAGCAGCACCTGCCCGGCGGACAACGCATGGGCCTCCCCGGCGACGACCGCCGTCCCGCTGCCGTCAAGGACGACCACCAGCACGTCGAGCGCCTCGTTCACGTGATCGGCCACCTCGTGACCCGGCGGCCACGCGAGCAGCGTCGCGTTCAGGTCCTCGCTGTCCAGGCCCCATAGCGGGCCTTCGCCGTGGAGCTGGTTGAGGTCGACCGGGCTGCGGATCGGATCAGAATAAGGTGCCGCGCATGGCCGACGGGATCGATCGCGAGGGCGTCGAGGCCTGGTTCGCAGACCACGCCGGGCCGCACGAGCCGCCGCTCGAGTTCGAGCGCATCACCGGCGGCCGCTCCAACCTGACCTACCGCGTCACCGACCAGGCCGACGGCCAGTGGGTGCTGCGCCGCCCGCCGCTGTCGGGCGGGCTCGGCTCGGCCCACGACATGAAGCGCGAGTTCACGATCGTCTCGGCGCTCCACGGGACCGACGTGCCGGTGCCGGCGGCCGTCGGCTACGAGCCCGACGACTCCGTCACCGGCGCCGAGTTCTACGTCATGGACTTCGTCGACGGGACCGTGTTGCGCGACGAGGACATCGTCAACGAGGAGCTGCCCGGTGAGGACGAGCGGCGCAGGGTGGGGGAGTCGCTGGTCGACACGCTCGCCCGCCTGCACGCGGTGAACCCCGACGACGTCGGCCTGGGCGAGCTCGGCCGCCGCGAGGGCTACGTCGAGCGCCAGCTCAAGCGCTGGAAGAAGCAGTGGGACGCGTCGAAGACGCGCGAGCTCGACACGATCGACGCAGGTGCACGCGCAGCTCTCGGAGTCGGTGCCCGAGCAGCAGGACGTCGCGATCGTCCACGGCGACTACCGGCTCGACAACGTGATCGTCGCCCCCGACTGCGGCATCGCGGCGGTGGTCGACTGGGAGCTGTGCACGCTCGGCGACCCGCTGGCCGACGTCGGGCTGCTGCTGGTCTACTGGGCCGAGCCGGGGGACGAGATCGTCCCGCTGACGCGCGCACCCACGCTCGCCTCGGGGTTCCCCTCGCGCAGCGACCTGGCGGGCCGCTACGCGGAGAAGACGGGCCGCGACCTGAGCGAGATCGACTTCTACGTCGCGCTCGGCTACTGGAAGCTCGCGGTGATCCTGGAAGGCGTCTACGCGCGCTACGCCGGCGGCGCGTACGGCAGCAGCGAGGACGACTACAAGGACTTCCCGAAGATCGTCGAGCAGCTGGCGCAGGCCGCTGCCAAGAGCGCCGACGGTGCCTGAACGAGTGCCCGTCTCGCTCGTCAACAGCACCGGCGGCCCGCGCGAGCTGGCCGACGCCGCCCGGCGCGCCGAGGAGGCCGGCTTCGAGTCCGTGTGGGCGACGGAGTTCTACGACCGCTCGGCGACGATCGCGCTGGCGGCGATGGCACAGGCCACCGAGCGGATCGAGCTGGGCAGTGCGATCGCCTACGCGTTCGGGCGGACGCCGGTCGTCCTGGCCGCGGAGGCGCGCGATCTGGACGAGCTGTCGGCTGGGCGCCTGACGCTCGGCCTCGGGACCGGCACCAAGCGCATGCAGCGCGACTGGCACGGCCTGGACGGCGAGCACCCGGCGGGCCGCATGGAGGAGCTCGTGCCCCTGCTGCGCAAGGTGTGGGCGCTACACGAGGGGCCGATCGAGCACGAGGGGCGCTTCTACCAGATGCGCATCCGCCCGACCGCGCCCGTATCACCGCCGCTGCGCCCGGCGATCCCGGTGTACATGGCCGGCGTCAACCCGCGGATGATCGAGGCGGCGGGAGCCGTGGGCGACGGGCTCGTGGGGCACCCGTTGTTCACGCCCGAGTACGTGAGCGAGGTCGCCCGGCCCGCGCTGGCCAAGGGCGCCCGGCGCACCGGCCGCGACGAGTCGGTGCCGATCGCGGGCTACATCACCTGCTCGGTGTCGGAGGATCGCGAGGCGGCGCGGCGCGGTGCCGCCGCGATCATCGCGTTCAACTCGACGGTCAAGACCTACGACGCCGTGCACCAGGTGAACGGCTTCGAGGGCGAGGTCGAGAAGCTCCGCGAGCTGTGGCGAGGCGGCGACTTCGGCGCGGCGGTCGAGCAGGTGACCGACGCGATGATCGACACGATCGCGCTTGCGGGCACGGCCGACGAGGTCCGCGCGCGCTACGAGGAGCGCTGGGCGGGCGTCTACGAGCGCGCGCTTCTGTGGCCGCCGGCGTTCCTCGGGCCGGAGGCTGTGCACGCGGTGATCGACGCGTTCGCTCAGTCGCCGTCGCCCAGCGTGTAGTCGCCTGAGTCGACCGGGTTGTACGGCTGGCCCGCGACGTTCGGGTCGTCGCACGACGCCGGACCGGTTGCCTCGAACGTCACCGGGTCCATCGGTGGCCCCGTGCCGTTCCCGTCGACCGGGCGCCCGCCGACGGGCCGCCCGTTGTCCTCGATGAACACCTCGACGCCGCCGCCCTGCGGGGGCGCGGCCGAGCCGCTGCTGCGGCGGAAGCGGTACTTGATCGACGCTCGCAGGCCGCCGCCCTCGAGCTTCGGCTCGACGCGCAGGCAGGTGATCTCGCCCTCGACCTGGAAGCTCGCGCCCGGGGCGAGCTCGCCGGATCCGCTGGCGTAGCCCCGCACGCGGCCGTCATCCACCACGCCCGCGACGGCGAGCGAGTTCGGCCCACCGACCTCGGCGAACCGGTTCGTGGCGCTGCCGAACGCGAACTCGCCGCCGCCGTGCTTGCCGCTCGCGCCCGCGCTGCCCGTGCTCGCGAATGCGGCGAGCAGCACCGCACCGCCGATCATCACCCGTCGCATCGTGGCCTCCCAGCCGTCGTACCCGCCCAGCAGGGTGGCAGCGCCCGCGCGCACGTTCAACGAGGACCCGACGCGCCAGCGCCCTTAGGCGTCGCTGAACGTGGGTTCCTAGTCTGTGGCGCCGTGCGCACACGAATCACCGCCATCGCGGTCGCCCTCGGCCTGGCTGCGACCGTCGCCGCCTGCGGGTCGAGCGACGACAAGTCGCCCGAGTCCAACCAGGGGGCGGCCAAGCAGGCCCGCTCCCAGCTGAACGGCGCCGACAAGCCCAAGCCGGCCGACTTCCCGCCCGCCAGCGGCAGTTCGCTGCAGGACATGGCGAACACGTTCGCGCCGAACAGCGGGCAGGCGGGTCTGGCCAGCTCGGTGTTCACGCCGGGCCACAACCGCCTGGCGTTCGGCGTGATCGACCAGCAGCAGAAGTTCGTCTACGGCCCGTCGGCCGTCTACTTCGCGAAGACGCCGGAAGACAAGGCCGTCGGGCCGATCGTCGCCCCGGCCGACGTGCTCGTCACCGACCCGCCGTACCGCAGCCGGCAGGCCGCCAGCGAGAAGGACCCGTTCGCCGCGGTGTACGCGGCCACCGTCGACTTCCCCGAGCCCGGCACCTGGTCGGTCCTGATCGTCACCAAGACCGGCGGGCAGACGATCGCCACGCCCACGCAGGTCGACGTCGCGAAGAGCACCGACATCCCGGCCGTGGGGGACAAGGCGCCGGTCGTCGACACCGACACGGTCGCGAGCGCCAAGGGCGACATCAAGTCGATCGACACGCGCGTCCCGCCCGACGACATGCACGACCAGAGCTTCAAGGACGTCGTCGGCAAGAAGCCGGTCGCGCTGCTGTTCGCGACGCCCCAGCTATGCCAGTCGCGGGTGTGCGGCCCGGTGGTCGACATCGCCGCCCAGCTCAAGCAGAAGTACGGCGACCGGGTCGACTTCATCCACCAGGAGGTCTACCGCGACAACGTGGTGGAGAAGGGCCTGCGCAAGCCGCTCGAGGCGTACCACCTGGAGACCGAGCCGTGGCTGTTCGTGGTCGGCACGGACGGTCGGGTCAAGGCGCGCCTGGAGGGCTCGTTCGGGCTCGACGCGTTCGAGAACGCGCTGAAGGCCGGGCTCGGCGGCAGCTGAGCTACCTGACGGGAACGCGCAGAACCGTGCGCCGGAACCCGCGCTTGGTCACGCGCGCGTTCACCTTCCCGCTCGACGCGACCCGCACGGTGAGCGAGCCGCGCCCGCGCGAGTCGGTGCGCACCGCGCGGCCGGCGAAGTTGACGATCGCGCCCCGCTGCCCGCCACCGAACGCCCGCGCCGTGAACGTCACCCGCGTGCGCACCCCCGCGCGCAGGGAGGACGGCGACGCCTTCAGCGTCATCCGCGGCCGGGCGTCGATCGGCCGGTAGCCCGGCGGCGGCGACAGCTCGCGCACGGTCCCGTCGAAGCCCGTGACGTACAGCGCCTTCGACGACCAGCCGGGCCCCGACCCGAACTTCACCGCCGAGGGATTCCGCAGGCCGGTCGCGATCGTGCAGTGCGCCCCGGTCAGCGGGTTGACGCGCACGAGCGATCCCGGCCCCTGCGCGGTCACCCACAGCACGTTGCGGTTGTCGATCGTCATGTCGTCGAGCGCCTCGGGCGTCGAGTCGTCGGAGAGCTTCGCGACGCGGGTGATCTCCGCCGGCCGGGCGATCCGGATCCGCCAGATGCCGGAGTCGGCGACGAACGTCTCGTCGGCGTAGAGGAACGTGCCGGTGGTGTCGACCGCCAGCCCGTTGTGGTCCTCGCGCCCGGCCCAGTTCGGCTCGATCTGCGTGGGCGACTTCGCCGGCACCCGCGTCAGCCGGGTGCCCGTGCCCAGGTCGCGCGAGGTCACCGCGTCGCCGTTCGGCAGGAACACCAGGCCGTTCGGCATCGTCAGGCCGCTCGAGTACGTGACCGGCGGGCCGCCGGCGTCGAGGTCGAGTCGCTGGATCGTCCCGTCGGGGATCCCCATCAGCCCGGACTGCGCGGAATCGCCCGTGTTGAAGAACAGGAAGCCGTTGCGGACGCGCATGCCGCCCGGGCTGCCCACGTCGGCGACGGCGGTCGTGACGCTGCCGTCGGGGCGCATCCGCAGGACGGCACGCTGGGTGTTGGCCGACAGGAACAGCGTCCCGCGCCCGTCGAACTCCAGGTTCTCGAGGACGCCGAGCCCACTCGCCACCACCCGCTCCTTCCACTGGGGACAGGAGCCCGACCCCGCCGAGGCGGAGCCGGCGGGCAGCGCGGCCAGGGCCGCGCACGAGACGAGTAGAGCGAGTCGCCGCATTGGTCAGACGATCGTGTATCCGAGTCGCCGCAGCGCGTCAAGCGAGCCCTGCACCCGAGCCTCGGCCGCCCGCACGCGCTCCTTCCCGCGTTCCCAGCCCTCTTGGTCGAACGCGAGGGCTGACTTGCGCATGCCGCCGTACGCGGCGGCCGCCCGGCGCATCGCGGCGGCGATCTGGTCGTTGGCACGGATCGCCACCGCCGGCGGGCGCAGCCGGTCGACGCTCCTCGCCGCGGCGTTGAATTCGGCTGCGAGCGCGCCTGTCGCCTGCTCCTGATCGAAGCGCGTGCGGGCCTTGGCCAGCTTGAGCCGTTGTGAGCGCCGGCGCGGCTGGAGCTGACCAATGACGCTGTCTACCGAGCGCCCGTAGCGCTCGTTCGGCTTGAGCGCCAGCGGCTCGCCACGGCGGATTTCGAGTGTCGCGGCGGCACGGTCGCACTCCGGGCCGACCCTGGTGCGTGGCGGCGCGATGCACGCGAGGGTCACGATCCCCGCGGAAGTCGGGACCGCGAAAATCGTCACCCGCTCCCGGGACCGGAGCGTCACCACGTCACGGTGCGCCTGGGCTTCGAGCCCCGCGACCCGCACGAGCTCCCCGGGCCCCAGCGGGATGTCGCGTATGCGCGTCCGGAACGCCACGGGGATGAGCGTCGGCTCGCGAAGCCGCTGCTGGCCCGCGGCGATCGTGCGCGAGCCGCTCACCGCGCCCGCCGTGCTGGTCATCCGGTAGCCGGGCGGCTGCGCGGGGCGGGCCGTCTCGCTCCAGCCCGCCGGCCGGGCGAACGCGACCGCGGGCGAGTCGACCCTCGGCGGGCGCTTGTCGTCGTCCCGGGTCAAGAGGCCCGCTGCAGCGCCTGCGCACAGCCCGGCCAGCGCGAACAGCACGACCACAGCCGCCGCGCGGCGACGCGACAGCCCGCCGCGGCCGCGATCCACGAGCCTCGCCGTGTCCGGCTCAGGCGAGAGTGCCGAGGTGGGACCGGCCCGGCGTTCCAGCTGCAGGCGATCGCTGGTCTCGCGCTGCGCACCGCTCACCACCGGAGGCGGCTGACGGATCCGCCGTAGCGGCCGGCCGCCGAGCACGTCCTCGACCTCCTCCATCAGCGCGCCCGGGCTGGCCGGCCGATCTCCCGGTTCCTTGCTAAGCCCGCGGGCGACGATGTCGTCGAGCGCCTCGGGCAACTGCGGCTCGCGCTCGGTCAGCCGCGGCGGCTCCGCCGAGAGGTGCGCGTACAGCACCGCGGCCTCGTTGTCGCGCAGGTAAGGGACGCTGCCGGTCAGGCATTCGCACAGCACGGCGGCGAACGAGTAGACGTCGGTGCGGGTGCTCGCCCGCTCGCCGACGATCTG
The DNA here is from genome assembly GCA_963724205.1 of uncultured Actinomycetes bacterium. GTDB lineage: Bacteria > Actinomycetota > Thermoleophilia > Solirubrobacterales > Thermoleophilaceae > CAVRTK01. Next base: position 1,956,658 of record CAVRTK010000001.1, read on the forward strand.
CTCCGGCGCCACGTAGTCGAGCGTGCCCAGGAACTGCCCGGTCTCGGTGAGGCTCTTCTCGCCTGGGAGCTTGGTCAGTCCGAAGTCGGCCAGAAACGCGTGATCGCGACCTCCGACCAGCACGTTCTGAGGCTTGACGTCACGGTGGATCAAGCCCTCCTCGTGCGCGGCGTCGAGCGCGTCGGCGACCGGCGACAGGATGCGGACCGTGCGCTCCGCGTTCAGGGCGCGGTCGAGGATGAGGTCCTTCAGCCTGGGCCCGCGCACCAGGCGCATGGCCAGGAACAGTCCGTGCTCGGACTCGCCGGCCTCGTGCACGCTCACGATGTTCGGGTGGTCGAGGCGCGCCTGGATCTCGCCCTCGCGGCGAAACCGCTCGCGGAAGCGCGGGTCGTCCGAGAGGTGGGTCGCCAGCAGCTTCAAGGCGACCGTCCGCTTGAGGGACAGCTGCGTCGCCTCGTAGACGACGCCCATGCCGCCGTGGCCGATCACCCCGTCGACCCGGTATCCCGCGACCACCGAGCCCCGGTCGAGGATCAGCGCGCGCCGCCCGCGAGCGGAGCTCATCCCGCCGGCCCTCCCGCAGCCGAGCGGAGCGGCTTCATCTTGGGGGCGCGCTCGAGGTTGTCGATCGGCATCGGCGCGACGGGCAGCGGTCGTACCGGCGGCGAGTGGTCGGGGGCGTTGTCGCCTCCCGTGCCGTGCGCCACTGCGAACGTGATCGCCAGCGAGACCAGCAATGCCACGACCGCCAGCGCGATCACTGAGGATGGCCTCACCGCTGCCACGGGCGCAGGCTAAAGCCCTTCGCGGCCCTGATCGGTTTTCCGGGCGCCAGAAGCTAGAGTCCGGCGCCCGATGGGATTCCTCGACCGTCTTCGCGTGCCTGAGCGCGCTTCGTCCTCTGCGCCGTCGGGCGGCGGCAGCCTGGCCCGCGACGCCCGCGCCATGCGGATGGCGCTGATCGCCCTGAACGCCGAGCGCGAGCAGCTCGATCCCGGCCGCGCGGAGGTCGACCTGCGCGGCCTGACCGCCGACCTGCTCGAGGGGGAGGTGGCGCCGCCCACCGCGGACGTGGCTCTGCTGGTGCGCCACGGCGTCGACGCCGAGACGTTCTACGACAAGGAGCTCGCCCGGTCCTGGGAGGGCCTGGACGAGAACCAGCGGGCCGCCCGCGTCCAGCAGTTCGTCGACCTGGCGCTGATGCTCGAGGACGCCGACCAGGACATGCAGGTGCCCGAACCAGGAGCGGATGCTGGCGGGCGTGCGCACCAAGGCGCTGCTGCTGGCGTTCGCGGTCGACGAGACCTACGGGCTCATGCGGCAGATCGAGAACGATCCGTCCTCGCTGGTCTGAGCCGCCTCAGCGCAGGCTGACAGTTCGCCGGACCGCCGTCTCGGCGCCCGGCGCGCCCTGCGCGGTGACCACGATCGCGGCCCGGCCCGTGCCGCGCGTCCGCGCGGTCACCGTCAGCGTGCCGCCGTCCCGGTCGCGGACCACCTTCTCCGCGGCCCGCGGGATCGATCCGCCGCGCCCGGAGACGATCAGCCGGCAGGGCCGGTCGCAGGTGCCGGTCACGCGGACGCTGCCGCGTTGCGCGCGCACCGACCCGAGCCGCAGCCGGGGCGGGCACACGGGGGCCGGCCCGCCGGGCTCGCCGAACACCTGCACGCGCCGGTTCTCCTGCTCGGTGACGTAGACGTTGCCCGCGCAGTCGCTGGCCGCGCCGTAGGGCTTGGCGAACTCGCCGGGCCCTGTGCCCTGGGACCCGTCCGCGTTGCCCGCGCCGAAGGCGCGGACGAACCCGCCCTCGCGCGTGAAGACCTGGAGGCGCTCGTTGTCGGTGTCGGTCACCCACACCCGGCCCTGGCCGTCGATCGCGGTCTGGTAGGGCAGGCGGAACTCGCCGAACGCCGAGCCGACCTGCTCGTAGCCGCCCAGGCCGCCCTTGCCCCACATGCGCACGAAGCGGCCCTGGTTGTCGAGCACCTGGACCCGGTGGTTGACCATCTCCGCGACGTAGATGTTGCCGTCGGCGTCGCTCGCCATGCCCGCGCGGCTCGAAGAACTCGCCGGGGCCGCTCCCCGGGCTGCCGTCGCCGCCGTTGCGCGCCGAACACGCCGAGCAGCCTGCCGTCGTAGGAGAACTTCTGGACGCGCTGGTTGGTGTGGTCGGCCACCCAGACGTTGCCGAACACGTCGACGGTCAGCCCGCGCGGCGTGTCGAACTCGCCGGGCGCCCTGCCCTTGCGCCCCCAGATCTTGATCAGCTTGCCCTCGGGCGTGAACCACTGGATGCGGTGGTTGTGGGTGTCGAGCACGTACAGCTCGCCCAGGCCGTTGACCGCCACGCCGTAGGGCAGGTTGAAGTGGCCCCGCGCCGAGGTCAGGTGCGTGCGCTTGAACGGCGGGAACGGCTCGACCTTGCCCTCGCCAGGTGAACCGCTGGATCCGGTTGTTGTCGCGGTCGGCGACCCAGACCGTGCCCGCCGGTGTCGACGGCCAGGCCGTCCGGCAGGCGGAACTGGCCGGGGCCGGTGCCGATGTGGCCCCAGGTGCGCAGGAACTGGGGCTCGGCGTGCGCCGTGGCGGCGGACACAGCCAGGATCGCGGCCGACGTGCCACCGATCGCGAGGACCCTGCGTATAGCCACGCATGCTCCCACGGGGCAGAGGTTATGGGTTAGGGTCGGCGGCGTGAGGGGTTCGCGCCATGTGGCTGCTGCCTGCGCGCTGGGAGCAGCGTTGCTCGTCCCCGCCATCCCGCTCGCGGCCCAGGAGTCCGGCCAGGCCGCCGACGAGGCCGCCCCGCCGACGCTCACGCCGAGCAACGTCAGCCCCGCCGCCGCCCTGTCCTCGGACCAGGCGGACGGCAAGGTGACCTTCGACGCATCGGCCTCCAGCGACCCCGACGGCACGATCGCCGCGTACGACTGGGACCTGGACGGCGACGGCGTCTACGAGACGAAGACCGGCACCGAGCCGCGCACCAGCCGCGACTACCCGGCCGGGACGACGCTGGTCGCCGCGGTGCGGGTCGTGGACGACGCCGGCGCGAGCGACGACGCCACCGCCGCGGTGGTCGTGGCATCCGCGCCGGTCGAGCAGGACCCGGCCCCGGCGCCGGCATCTGCCAGCGACGCGCCGCTCGTGCCCACCTCCCAGCTGCCCGCCGAGCCTGCTGCCGAGCCGCGCGCGGTCAGGTCCTCGCGCGAGGACAGCGACGACGAGGCCGACGCCGCCCCCGCGAAGGAGGCCACGGTGCGCGCGGCCGCCAACGGCGCCGTGACGATCCGCGACTTCGAGTTCGCGCCCACGACCACGACCGTCAACGTGGGCGACAGCGTGACCTGGCTCAACCAGGGCCCGACCGTCCACACGGCCAGCGCCAACGACGGGTCGTTCGAGTCGGGCAACCTGGCCAAGGGCAAGAGCTTCTCGCACAAGTTCACCAAGGCCGGGACGTTCTCGTACTTCTGCAAGCCGCACCCGTTCATGACCGCCAAGGTCGTGGTCAAGGCCGGGGGCTCGGGATCGTCCGGCTCAGGGTCGTCGGGCGCGGGGTCCGGGTCCGACTCGGGATCGGGCGACACCGCGGGAGCGACGGGCAGCGACGCCGGCACCAGTGGCTCGGGGTCGAGCGGCGACCTGGCCCAGACGGGCGTCGACCTGCTGCCCTGGGCGCTGTTCGGCTTCTCCCTGCTGGCCTTCGGCGCGTCGCTGCGCTACCGGCTGACCGACTGACCCGGCCGCGCGCGACCACCGCCGTCGCTAGCTTCCCGCTCCGCCGATGCGGAGCCGCCGCCTGCCACTCGCCCTCGCGGCGCTGACCGTCCTCGGGGCGCTGCTGCGCTGGGTCACGCTCGGCGACCAGAGCTACTGGGGCGACGAGGGGGTGACCGTCGCGCTCGTGCGCGGCAGCTTCGGCGACATGCTCGACACGATCCCGCGGTCGGAGTCCACGCCGCCGCTCTACTACGCGCTGGCCTGGCTGTGGACCCGCGCGGTCGGGCTCGTCGGGCGAGTGGGGGCTGCGCTCGCTGTCGGCCCTGTTCGGCACGCTGACGATCCCGGTGGTCTACGCCGCCGCGTCGACGCTCGTGACCCGGCGGGCCGGGCTGGTCGCGGCCGCGCTGGCCGCCTGCTCGCCGCTGCTCGTCTGGTACTCGCAGGAGAGCCGCGCCTACTCGCTGCTTGCTGCTGATGACGGCGGTCGCGCTGTGGCAGTTCGCCCGCGCGCTCGACGGCCGCCGCGGGGCCCTGGCCTGGTGGGCGGCGGCCGCCGCGGTGGCGGTCGCCACCCACTACTTCGCCGCGTTCGTGGTCGTGCCGCAGGCGGTGTGGCTGGTGGCCCGTGCGAGTGAGCCCGCCGCGCGGCGCGCCGCGCTCGTGGCCTGCCTCCCGCTCGCGCTGGTCGGCGCGGCGCTGCTGCCGCTGGCGCTGGAGCAGCGATCGACCGGCAACACGGCCTACATCGCCGACGTCCCGTTCGGGCAGCGGGCGAAGGAGGTGCCGAAGAAGTTCCTGGTGGGAGAGCAGGCGTCGCCCGGCGACTACGGCTCGTTGGTCGAGGCGCTCAAGTGGCCGGCGATCCTGCTCGCGCTGGCGGCCGCCGTCCTCCTCCTCACCCGCGCCGACGCGCGCGAGCGCCGCGGCGGGCTGATCGCGGCGGCGCTGGCGGGCGCCGGGTTCGCGATGCCGCTCGTGCTGAAGGTCGCGGGCCTGGACTACCTGGCCGCCTACAACCTCCAGATGCTGTGGATCCCCGCGGCGGTGGCCGCGGCGGCCGGGCTGGGAGCGCGCAGGGCCGGAGCGGTCGGGCTGGCCGCGGGCGGGGCGCTGTGCGCGATCGGCGTCGCGGTGGTCGTCGCGTTCGCCACCGACGAGCACCTCCAGCGCTACGACTACCGCGACGTGGCCGAGCTGCTGGAACGCCCGGCCGAGCCGCGCGCGATCGTCGCCAACCCGCTGAACAGCGTCACGCCCGCTGGCCGCCTACCTGGACGGGATCGAGCTGCTGCCGCCCGGCACGCGGGTGAGCCAGATCGTGATCGTGGGCATGCGGTCGCAGGACGAGACGACGCGCGCCCGCGCTTTCGACCCGGCGTATGCGCCGAGCGTCCCGGGCTTCCGGCAGACCGAGCGCGCGGACATGGACCTGTACACGCTGATCACGCTGAAATCGGACCGTCCCCGGGACGTCGATCTGAACGCCCTACAGGCGGCCCGCCTGGGCGACACACGCGCCGCGCTGATGCTGCAGCGCTGACGCCGCCAACTGCCGACCGCCAACTGCCAACCGCAGTGATTTGGCGCGCAAGTCCCCAACCTGGGCGGTAGTCCATTCGTTTAGGACCCTGGAATCCCCCCGACCCAGTTGGTTTCCTTGGCGCGCCGAGCGTACCCCCTCCTAGCCCGGCAGAAGGAGTCTCCCCACACAGTGAACCCGCGCGCGGAAGCGTTCGAGCGGCTCAGTGGCATGTACGACGTGCGCGTACTCGAGCCCTCGCCACCCGCGGTCAACCGGCCGCCGTGGTTCGCCGACGACCCGACGGCGCGCGGAGACGTGCCGCCGGGCCGGCAGGTCGTCTCGCCGGTCACGACCGGCGACCTGCTGTGGGACGACCTCGTCGGATCGCACCCCGGGCTCGACCGGTGGTGCGCCGACCGCTGGCTCGGATCGCTGCGCCGGCTCGAGCGGATCCCGCCCGGCCTGACGCTGACCCGCCGCGGGCTGCACGCTCTGGCCCGCCGGGTGATCGGCCCCGTGCGCGATCGCGCGAACGAGCACCCCGGCCTGCGCTGGACGCGCGGCGGCTTCGGCACTCCGTTCTTCGGTGCCGATGCGCAGGTGCGCGTCGAGGGGGCCGACCTGATCGTGCAGACGCGCTTCCGCGACCGGCGCGCTCCCATCACCACGCTCGCCGAGGCCGCCGAGCTGATCGGGTTCGACCTGAACGGCGACGAGACCGAGTTCGCGGCCGCGCCGCTGACGATCGACCCGGCCGCGGCGCGCTTCATCGGCGACTTCCTGGGCTTCGCCACGAACGTGCTCGAGCAGCTGCGCGCCGACGTGCCGCCGGACTACGAGCCCTCGCGGCTCGAGCTCTGGCCGCACACGTTCGACCTGACCGTCGAGGTGGGCCTTGAGTACGCCGGCCGCCGTGCGGCGTTCGGTGCGTCGCTCGGCGACAGGCATCACGACGCGCCGTACCTGTTCGTCACCCCGCTCGACGTGCGCCCGACCGGCGACCTGTGGAACGCGGAATCGTTCAGCGGCGCCGAGCTGGGCTACCGCGAGCTGCGCGCGGCGCCGGACGAACGCGCGTGCGCGCTCGAGTTCCTGCGCTCGCGGGTCGAGGCGCTGCACCACCCGTTGCTGCCGCGCTGATCGGCCCGCCCCGTCTGCGACGCTAGCCGCGTGCTGGCCGCGGCGACCTCGGACACGCTCAACGAGACGCTGCTCGTGCTGGGCGCACTCCTGGTGGTGGGCGCGCTCGTCGCGGGCTACGCGAACCGCTCGTTCCTGTCCCTGACCGCCGTGTTCGTGGCCGCCGGCCTCCTGCTGGGCAACGCCGGCATCGGCGTGCTCGAGTTCGACCCGCGGTCGGGGTTCACGGCCGCGCTCGCCACGGTCGCGCTCGTGCTGATCCTGTTCCGCGACGGTCTGGAGGTCGAGGCGGAGATGCTGCAGAGCGCGTGGCACCTGCCGTTCCGCAAGCTCGTGCTGGCTATGCCGCTGACCTGCGCGATCGTCGCGGTCGCGACGCACGCGCTGACCGACCTGGACTGGACCCAGTCGTTCCTGCTCGGCGCGCTCCTGTCGCCCACCGACCCGGTTCTGTCGTCGAGCGTCGTCACCAACCCGCGCGTCCCGCGCGTGATCCGCCACTCGCTCAACCTGGAGTCCGGGCTGAACGACGGGCTGGCGCTGCCGGCGGTGCTGGCGTTCACCGCGGCGGCAGCGATGGACCCGGACTTCACCTGGTGGGAGTTCGTGCTCCAGGACGTGACGATCGGCTTCGCGACCGGCGGGCTGGTCGGGCTGGCAGCGGCCTACGTGATGCCGCGCACGCGGGCCCTCGGCGCCGAGGTGTCGCCCCACCAGAAGGCGATGTTCGCCCTGGGCGTGGCGTTCGCGGCCTACGGCGTCGCCGTGCTCCCGCCCGAGGGCAACGGCCTGATCTCCACGTTCGTCGCCGCGATCGTCCTGGGCATCCGCCGCCCTGACATCCGGGCGTCGTTCGAGGGCCGGGCCGAGGACATCATCGAGGTCGTGAAGCTCGGTGTGTTCGTGGTGTTCGGGTCGCTGTTCACGTTCGGCCAGCTCTTCGACGACGGCTGGGCCGCGGTAGCGATCGTCGCGATCACGCTGCTGGTCGCCCGGCCCGTCGCCGTGTTCGCCGCGCTCGCGCGCACGCGCACGGACGTGGCCGAGCGCGCGTTCATGGCCTGGTTCGGGCCCAAGGGCGTCGCCACGATGACGTTCGCGCTGCTGGTCCTGGCCGAGAACCCACCGGGCGCAGACCGGGTGACGAGCATCGCGGCGCTGGCCGTCCTGACCTCGATCTTCCTGCACGGGCTCACCGATCATCCCGGCTCGGAGTGGATGGCCAGGCACGCGGAGCGCTCCGGACATACTGCGTTTGGGCGATCCGGCGAGCGAGCCGCGCTCAAATGAGGTAAGAACGACCCGATGGGAAGCACTCCCGCACCTGGCCCGGGTCACGCGGGCGACCCTCCGCGCAGACGGAGCGCCACGCAGCACGCGGTCATCAAGGTGCAGGACAGCAACCGCCGGATCGACGTCCAGCTCGAGCGGCTGCAGCAGGAGATCGCGAAGTCGCCCGTCCGGCTGGCGCTGATCATGCTGGTCGGCGGCCGGTTCATCGGCGGCGCGGTCTATTCGCTGGCCGAGCCCGACGCGGACTGGTTCGACGGCGCCTGGTGGGCGCTCGTCACGCAGACGACCGTCGGCTACGGCGACTTCGCCCCCGAGAGCTTCATCGGGCGTGCGACCGCCGAGCTCGTGATGTGGTCCGCGATCCTCGCTGTCGCGATCATCACCGCGTCGTTCGCCGGCCTCATCGCCGAGAAGCGAATAAGCAAGCACGAGGAGACACCGGAGCTGAGCGACGACTTCGACGCTCTGATCGGCCAGATGGAAGCTTTGAAGGCCGTCGTCTCCGACCCGCGCGTCGAGGCGGCGCTCCGCCAGGTCCACGAGGAACGGAGAAGAAGCACGTGAAGAGATCCCAGGTCGTGACGATCGGCACGGTGGGCGCGCTGGCGGCAGCCTTCACCGGGTGCGGCGGCGAGGACGAGACGGCGTACTGCATCGACAAGAACGAGGAAGTCGTCCAGAACACCTACTGCGACAACGACAACTCCGGCTCGTACGTCTGGTTCTTCAGCGGAGCCTCGTACGCGCGAGGAGCGAGCGTCGCCGGTGCCTCGGGCGAACGCGTGCCGTCGTCGAACAAGGCCGCACTCGCCTCCCGCAACGGGTTCGGATCGACCGGCCAGAGCACGGGCGGCAGCAGCGTCGGCGTGAAGACCGGCAGCTCCGGCGGAAGCTCCGGCGGCAGCTAGACCGGGTGGATCGGCACGACGTCGAGCCCCGCAAGGGGTGGCCCGCGATCATCGAGGAGCAGGGGCTGATCTACTGGCGGACCGAGCTGCCCGACGGCGGTGAGATCTCCTACTGGGACGAGGCCCACCACTACTCGTTCACAGAGGAGGAGGTCTACGAGTTCGAGGCCGCCGTGCGCCTGCTCATGGAGATGCTCGTCGAGGCAGGCGACCACATCATCGAGGAGAACCTGTTCTCCGCGATGGGAATCCCGGGCTGGGCCGTCCCCAAGATCAAGGAGACGTGGGAGCTCGAGCCGCCGATGCTCTACGGCCGGTTCGACTTCGCGTTCGGGCCCGATGGCGTGCCCAAGCTGCTCGAGTACAACGCGGACACGCCCACCGCCGCGCTCGAGAGCGGCGCGATCCAGTGGTACTGGCTCCAGGACGTCTACGGCGCCGGCGGCGACCAGTGGAACTCGCTGCACGAGGAGCTCGTCCGGCGCTGGAAGGAGCTCAACGAGGCCAACCGGCTGCCCGGCGACATGGTGCACATGCTGCACACCACCGCCGAGAAGTCCGGCGAGGACTTCATGACGGTCGGCTACCTGGCCGAGACCGCTCGCCAGGCCGGTCTGGCGGTCGAGCTCATGCCGATCGAGTGTCTGGGCTACCTGAAGGACGAGGGCTTCGTCGACCTCGACGGCGATCCGGTCCGCACCGTGTTCAAGCTCTACCCCTGGGAGTGGATCGTGCACGAGCGCGACTGGGAGGAGCTCGACCGCCACATGGGCGTGGGCGAGGGCCAGACGGTCTGGATGGAGCCGATCTGGAAGATGATGTGGTCGAACAAGGGCATCCTGCCGGTCCTCTGGAAGCTCTTCGAAGGCCACCCGAACCTGCTGCCCGCCTACTTCGAGGCCGAGGCCGACACGCCGGAGGCCAAGAAGGCGCTCGGCGACTCATGGGTCCGCAAGCCGCTGCTGGCGCGCGAGGGCGCGGACTCCGTCGTCGTGCGCGACGGGGATGTCGTGGAGAAGGGCCCGGAGCAGGGCTACGGGCGCGAGGGCTTCATCAAGCAGAAGTTCGCCGACCTGGGCGACTACGGCGGCGGCGCGCATCCCGTGCTCGGGATCTGGACCGTCGACATGGAGCCGGTCGGCTGCGGCATCCGTGAATCAGACGGCTACATCACCAACAACACGTCGCGGTTCGTTCCGCACGTCATCGCGTAAAGGGGTACTTACATGCTGGAGAACGTCGGTCTGATCCTGGCCTACTCGGGCGTTGGAATCGCCATCCTGGTCATGGGCTTCATGGTGCTCGACCTGCTCACGCCGGGCAAGCTCGGCCACCTCGTGATGGAGCGCAACCCCAATGCCGCGCTGCTGGCGGGGACGTCGCTCGCCTCGCTGGGGCTCATCCTCTATTTCGCGATCTTCTTCGTCCCGGCGGCGGGCAACGAGCTGAGCGACACCGGCGCGGTCTCCTGGGACGGCCTGGACGACGTCTTCGTCTACGGGATCACGGGTGTTGCGGTGCAGGCCATCGGCTTCCTCGTGCTGGACGTGCTGACCCCAGGCAAGCTGGGCGTCACCTGCTTCGACGAGAAGTTCCACACCGCCTCATGGGTCACCGCGTCCGTGAACCTCGCGACGGCGCTGATCGTCTGCGCGTCGTTGACGTAGGCTGCCGGGGCCGAACGAAGAAGGAGCCGCGCCTTGGAAAGTTGGGACATCGCTTCGCTGGACGTGCAGCCGCACCACCCCCAGGTGCTGCGCACGGACAAGGAGGCGCGGGTGATCGCCATCGAGTTGCCGGCCGGCGAGCGGCTCCAGGACCACCAGACGCACGAGCGCGGGTGGCTGGTGGTCGCCTCCGGCCGGGTCGAGGTCACCCAGGGCGGGGACCCGACGACGGGCGGGCCCGGGTTCCTGGCCATCTTCGACCCCAACGAGCGCCGCGAGGTGACGGCCGTCGAGGACAGCCGCCTGGCGCTGATCCTGGGCCCGTGGCCGGGCGAGGGCCATCCGAGCCAGCGCTCGGCCTGAGCCTCCGCGCCGCTGCCGACCCGTACCCCAAGTGGGGCGACCGCGCCCCTGCGATAATCGCCCCCCGCCGCGCATGGACCCCTCCCGCAAGCGCAAGATCCGCCTGTTCGTCGCCCTCGGCGCAGCCGTGCTGCTGGCCGGCGGGCTGATGTTCACGAGCTTCACCGCCGACACCCCGGCGACGACGCCGTCCGAGCTGCTCGCGACGCAGGGTGGGGGCGACTACAAGCTGACCGGCAAGGTGGTCGACGGCTCGGTCAAGCGCCAGGGCGAGACGCTCTCGTTCGCCGTCCGCGACCGCGACGGCACCGCGTCGGTCCCGGTCGTCCTACAGCGGCGTCGTGCCCGACCCGTTCCGCGAGGGCCGCGAGGTCATGGTCGACGGCAAGCTCGAGCGCGGCACGTTCGTGGGGGAGCGCGACTCGCTCGTAACCAAGTGCCCGTCGAAGTTCCAGAACGCGAGCGACGGCGACAAGTCGTCGTAGGTAGCGCGCTGATGCCGGGCATCGGGTCGGCCGCTCTGGTCGTCGCACTCATGGCGGCGCTCTACGCGATGGTCACCGCCGTGATCGGAGCGCGCAGCGGGCGGCGCGAGCTGGTCGTGTCCGCGCGGCGCGCGTTCTACGCGATCGCCGGGCTGCTGACCCTCTGCTTCGTGCTGGTCGAGGCCGCGTTCCTGCGCGGCGACTTCCACTGGGCGATCGTCTACGAGCGCTCCTCGTCGGCGACCCCGACGTTCTACAAGCTGACCGGCATGTGGTCGACGCAGGAGGGGTCGCTGCTCCTGTGGGCGTTCCTGCTGTCGATCTACGGGTCGATCGCGCTCTACGTGACTCGCAACAAGCACCGCGAGATCGTGCCCTGGGCGATCGCCGTGCTGTCCGGCGTCGCCGCGTTCTTCATCGCGCTGATGGTCGTGTGGGGCGAGACGCCGTTCGGCACGGTCACGCCGACGCCGGCCGAGGGTCAGGGCCTGACCCCGCTGCTGCGCCACCCGGCGATGATGATCCACCCGCCGATGCTCTACTCGGGCTACGTCGGCTTCGCCATCCCGTTCGCGTTCGCGATCGGCGCGCTCGTCACCCGGCGCACGGGCGCGGACTGGATCCGCACGACCCGCCGGTTCACGCTGATCGCCTGGACGTTCCTGGGCTTCGGGATCCTGCTCGGGTCGCTGTGGTCGTACTCCGAGCTCGGCTGGGGCGGCTACTGGGCGTGGGACCCGGTGGAGAACGCGTCGCTCATGCCGTGGCTGATCGGCACCGCGTTCCTGCACTCGGTGATGGTCCAGGAGAAGCGCGGGATGCTGCGGGTCTGGAACGTGTCGCTGGTGATCGGGACGTTCGTCCTGTCGCTGCTCGGCACGTTCCTGGTCCGCTCCGGCGTCCTCGAGTCGATCCACGCGTTCGGGGCCTCGACGCTCGGCAAGCCGTTCCTCGTCTTCATCGCGCTCGTGCTGTTCGGCTCGGTGGCGCTCGTCATCTCGCGGCTCGACAGCCTGCGCTCGGAGGCGCGCCTGGACTCGCTGTGGTCGCGCGAGAGTCGGTCTTCCTGCTCAACAACCTGGTGCTGGTCGCGCTCTGCTTCGTGATCTTCTGGGGGACGTTCTTCCCGCTGATCTCGGAGGCGATCACCGGCAACGAGTCGACGCTCGGGCCGCCCTGGTTCGACCGCTACATCGTGCCGCTGGCGATCATGCTGACGCTGCTGTCGGGCATCGGGCCGATCATCGCGTGGCGCCGCGTCACGCTCGCCAACCTGCGCCGTTCCTTCATCTGGCCGGCGGCGGCGACGGCGGTGGCCTTCCTGCTGCTGGTGGTTGCCACGCCGGCCGAGGACAGCGTCGCCTCGCTGATCATGTTCACGCTGATCGCGTTCGTCTTCGCCGTCGTGGGGCAGGAGTTCGCGCGCGGCGCGTCGGCCCGGCGGCTGATGACGCGCGAGTCGTGGCCGGCCGCGGTGTCGAGCCTGGTCGCGCGCAACCGGCGCCGCTACGGCGGCTACATCGTCCACGTCGGCGTCGCCGTGCTGTTCCTGGGCGTCGCGGCGTCGTCCGCGTTCCACGACCAGGCCGACGCTCGCCTCCTGCCCGGCCAGTCGGCCAAGGTGGGCGACTACACGATCACCTACGTCCGGCACGACCGCCCGTCCGGGCGACGACCGCGGTACCGGCGCGCTGATGTCGCTCGGCGCCGACCTGCGGGTCGACGAAGGACGGCAAGACCTGGGACATGCACCCGGCGCGCAACTACTTCGGGTCGCCCGACCGGCGCGGCCCGTTCTCGGGCGTGTTCGACGGCGAGTCGACCAGCGAGGTCGACCTGCGCTGGGGCGCGACGCAGGACTTCTGGGTGGCGGTGCAGCCCGACCTGCGCAACGTCGCAGGCGGCGATCCGCGAGGCCGACTCGAAGTTCGGCGACGCCGGGCCGCGCACGCAGGGAATCGTCACGATGGCGATCCTCCAGCGCTACATGAACAAGCCCGCGCCGATGCCCGTGCGCGCGATCGTCTCCCCGATGGTCGTCTGGATCTGGGTCGGCGGCGGGATCGCGCTGCTCGGGGCGCTGCTGGCGCTGTGGCCGTCGCCCGCCGCCCGCCGGCAGGAGGCCGCGGCCGCCTACAAGGCGCGCGTGGGCGGCGAGCTCTCCCGGGTCTGATGGCGCCGTCACTTGTGAAGCGGGCGTTCGTCCGCCCGTTCGCGCTGCTGCGCCTGACGAGCGACCTGCGCTCCTACCGCGAGTACATGCGCCTGCGCGCGATCGACGCCCACACGAGCGACGACAGCGAGGAGGTGGAGCTGCGCATCGGGCGGCTCAGCGGCCGGTCGGTGTGGGTGCGCGAGGGCACCGCCGACGTCGACACGCTGTGGGACGTGTTCATCCACCACTACCACCTGCCCCCGGCCCGGGTGCAGCGCCGCGGCGTCTTCCTGATCTGGGACCTGGGCGCGAACATCGGGCTGACGATGGCCGACCTGGGGGTGGAGTTCCCGGACGCACGGATCGTGGGCGTCGAGCTCGACGCCGAGAACGCCGCGCTGGCGCGCCGCAACTTCGAGTCCTGGGACGACCGGGCCGAGGTGATCGAGGCCGCGGCCTGGCCCGAGGACGGCGAGACCTGGTACCACCGCTGGCCCGGCGGCACGTCGGGCTACTACGCGCACGAGCCGACGCCGGGAGAGGAGCCCCAGGGCCCGGTCGTGCCGACGCTGTCGCTGAACACGCTGCTCGAGCGGACCGGCGGACCGGTCCAGTACGTGAAGATGGACGTGGAGGGCGCGGAGCGCGATCTCCTGACGCAGAACACCGAGTGGGCCGCCGAGGTCGGCTGCATCAAGGTCGAGGTGCACGGCGACTACACGCCCGAGGACGCCGTGCGCGACCTGGAGCGGCTCGGCTTCCAGGCGCGGCGCGACCGCCGCCATCCCGCCGCCGCGCTCGGGGTGCGCTCGCTGCCGCCCGCCGTGCATCCGCGAGATCGGGACTGATGGAGTACGGGCTCGCGCTGATCGTCTTCCTGGTCGTGGTCGGCTGGATCGTGCTCCGGCCGGTGTTCGCCGGGCCGGGCGTCGACCACACCGAGGACGAGCGGCGCGCGTCGCTCGAGGCCGCCAAGGAGGCCAAGTACCGCGAGATCCGCGATGCCGACCTCGACCACCGGATGGGCAAGCTGTCGGAGGCGGACTGGCGGGCGACGGACCGCGAGCTGCGCGCGCAGGCGATCGAGATCCTGCGCGCGATCGACGATCTGCCGCCGATCGAGGAAGAAACGGCGGATCGCTAGTCTTCGCCGCACATGCAGGCGATCTTCAACGTCACGATGATCCTGGTCTCGGCCGTACTGGTCGTGCTGATCCTGCTCCACTCGGGCAAGGACGCCGGCCTGTCGGGCGCTTTCGGCGTCGGCTCGGGCGGCGGCCCGTTCGGCGGCGGCTCGCTGGTCGAGCGCAACCTCACGCGCTGGACGATCTTCTTCGCGCTCCTGTTCGTCGCGAACGTGATCGTGCTGCTGAAGGTCTAGGCGGGTCCTCTTTCGCCGGGGAGCGCCGCGCGGGGTGTGGTGGCGCTGCGCGGCCGGGTCCGATTGGGCTGGGTAAGGCGGCGGGACGAAACGCCGCGCGTGGAAGCACTGGGCGCTTTTGACTCCCTATATGGGAGCGAAAGGCGCCCACCCGACGCCGCCGATGCACCAGGCACGAACGGAGCGCAGGCGCGACTCCTGGTTTCAGCAGACTCCTACGTCACTTGCGCGTTCACGCGGGAGCGATAGCGCAGCTGGCACTCCGAACGCGCTGGCGCGAGATAGCTCGACGGCCAGCGTTCTGGGACCTCTACACCGTCACCATGGCGGGTCAAGAGGACCCAAGTCGCAACTGGCCCGGACCGCGGTCGTTCTGGGACCTTTTCACCGTCACCTTCGCGGTCAAGAGGTCCCACGTTCAGGGGCGTCACGGAGGCGCGAGCCACAGCTCGATCGTGGCAGCGCCATCGAGCGCTCAGGCCCGACGATGGCTCCGCGCGTCCGGCAAGTATCCATCGCGATAGCCAGCGCTCACAGTGGATGCTGACCCGTGGCTAGTGCTGGGGCGCAGGAGAGCTCAAGGCGTTGAGAACGAGCTCGGCGATCTGGCCTGGTTCCTGGTTGAGGGTGAAATGCCCTGCGTTCGGGATCTCAACGATCGTCACGTTGGGGTACCCGGCGAGTGTCCTCCGCTCGTCGTCAGCGAGTCCGACGTCGTCGTGTTCGCCAAAGACGATCCGCGTCGCCACGCCGGCATCACCCAGACGCGACGCGAGTGAGCCGTGGCGGTCGAGATAGGCAAGATACCCGCGCGTTTGCCGGCGGAGGAAGCGCGGGTCGTTTCTCCGAAGTTCAGCTATGAGCGCATCACGGCGGGCCGGCGGCAGGCTGCTCTTCATCGCTGGTCCGATCATCCTGAGCATCAGCGAGTACGGGAGGTGTCCCAGGCCACGGCTGAGGACGTCGAGCGCGCGCGGGAATTTGGACTCGTCCTTGCGCGAGAGGCTGGGTGAGAGCAAGACGGTCGGGCCCTTGAACGCGCCCGTTGCCAGCATCTCGAGCGCGATGTTCGCGCCCAGGCTATGACCCACCACAGCGTCGCAACCGAGGTCGGCGGCGAGCCTGCCGGCAAGCCTGGCGTAGTTCTCGATGCTTACGTCATCGAGCGGTTCGCTGCCGCCGAATCCTGGCAGCGTAGTGGCGGCGAAACGTACCGACGCTCGCCGCAGCGAAGGCTCCGCGATCAGTTCGTCATAGAACGCCGCCGTGCATAGCGCTCCCGGCAGCAAGAGAATGGTGTGATCGGCGACCTGCGGGCCCGACTCATAGAGCAGCCAACCGAGATGATCGCGAGCCACGGCTCCCTCGGACAGTTCCGAGTCCACAATGCGACCGTCTCAGATCGGAAGGGCACGTTCAAGCCCGGCCAAACCCGCTTGGACTCAGCTGACTTCCTCAACGCTCGCCGACGCGAGGACAGTGGCGGAAGCTGAATTCTTGTCGATGCCTCCTAGCGCCGCCTCCGCGGCAGCGGCTCCTCGAAGCGCGTGCGGAACGGCGTCGCGCCGTCCTCGCGCATCAGGGTCAGGTCGAGCCCGGCCACGCCCCCGGCGCCGCTCACCTCCAGGAACGCGACGTGGCCCTTGTCGTCGTCGGCGTAGGCCACCCCCGGCACACCCCGCGCTTCCTCCGCCGCCTGCGGCTGGGTGAGCGTGATGTCGTTCGGCGTGGGGATGCACATCGGGCAGGGCCGGGCCTCGAACAGGCCGTCGCGGTCGTAGACCATCGTCCAGTGGGTGTCGCCGGTGACCCACACCGTCCGGCCGCTCACCTTCTCGCGCACGTGGGCCAGCAGCAGGTCGCGCTCGGCCTCGAAGCCCGCGGCCCAGCTCCCGTCGCGGGCGTTCGCGGACAGCGGCGCGAGCGTGCAGGGCGAGCAGACGACCTTGAACGGCGCCCGCGACGCGGCCAGGCCGCGCATCAGCCAGTCGCGCTGAGCCGCTCCCAGCAGCGTCTTGTCCGCGGTGTCGGGCATCTCCGGGTCGCTCTTGTTCAGGCGCTGGTCGAGCACCCAGACGTCGGCCAGGCCCGCCGAGAAGCGGTACCAGGGGCGGTGCTCCATCAACGACCCCCAGGGTGCGAGCCCCCACGGCACCAGGTTCGTGGAGTTGGCGTCCTGCACGCCGTAGTCGTGGTCGTCGCGCTGGACCGCGAACAGGGTCTGCTCCATGAGCGGCGCGGTCCGCGGGTTGGCCAGGAAGTCGCGCCAGATGCCGGCGTAGGCGGGAACGGTCTGGGCCAGTGGCCCGAGCGTGTCCGGGTAGTTCAGGTCGCCCTGCCAGACGAACGCGTCCGGGGCCCGGTCGGCGATCCGGTCGAAGATCGGGCCGAACTGGGCGGCGCACGCCCCGACCGCGATCGTCGCCTTCGCGCGGCTGCCCGCGCGGGGGAGGGGGCGGAAGCTGCGGGTGGGGCCGACGCTGTCGCGGCCCCGGCGGCGCAGGCGCGCCCGCCAGTACACCCGCCGGCCGGCGCGCAGCCCGGAGGCCTTCGCGATCACGCTCTGGAACGAGTCGGTCCGCGTGGGCCGGAGCCGGCGGGAGCGGCGGAAGCGAGGGTCGGTGGAGACCTCGATCTCGATGCGGGCGGGCACGTCGGCGGCCACCCGGAGCATCGCCCCGCTGCCGGTGGGCGCCCCGTTCGTGGCCGCGATGACCGAGGCGGCGGTGGGCGCCGGCCGGCCGGTGGACCGGATGCCGATGTCCGAGTAGGCGGCGGTGGAGCGCTCGCGGACCTTCGCCAGGAACTCCTGCCCGACCGGCGTCTCCAGGACCGCCTGGCCCTCCTGCACCCCGTAGGGCAGGAGGTGGAGGTTGCCGAGCGCGGGCAGCACTTCCGGCCCCTCGCTCGGGAACAGCGTCCGCGCCGTGGCCAGCACGCCGGGGTCGCCGGCGCGCTGGAGGCGCGCGGCGGCGTCGTCGGCCGACACCGTCACCGGGCTGCCCGACTGCGGCGTGAGCGTCGCGGTCAGGCGGGTGGGGCCGGCGCCCGTGGCCCGGAAGGCCAGGCGGAAGGGTCCCCCGGGGCGGACGGGCACCTGCGCGAGCTCCTCGACGCCGCCTGGGGAGCGCCGCAGCAGCACCAGGGCCGCCCGCTCGTCGTCGAACACGGCCGCGTACCAGTCGCGCGGGCCCGTGCGCCGCAGGACAAGCCCGGCGCCGGCGCCCGAAGCGGTCACGCCCGCCTCCATCTCGGCGTCGCGGAAGCGCCGGTCGACGGCGAACGCCACCGGCCGCGCGTCGCAGGGGAAGACGTCGGAGCCCGCCTCCAGGAGCCCCAGGCCGCCGTCCCGGCGCAGGTTCGCGACTCCGGGGCAGACCCAACCGGGCCAGCCGTCGCCGGGGCCGAGCGTGCGGAAGTCGATCCCGCCCGACCACGCCGCGGCCGTCTGCGCGATCGCGGTCCCCTGTAGCCCGAGCGCCGCGCCCGCGGCCGCGCCCGTGGCCAGCAGCTCGCGGCGGCTCATCCGCCGCCCGTCCATCGAGCGATCGTATTCGATGGCGCGCCTAGATTTGCCGGTTGTGGGAAGCGCCGAACCGATCTTCTTCGACTCGCCCGAGGCGTTCTACGCGTGGCTCGAGGAGCACCACGAGACCGAGTCCGAGGTCTACGTCGGCTACTGGAAGAAGGCGACCGGAAAGCCGTCGCTGACCTGGTCGCAGGCGGTCGACCAGGCGCTCTGCTTCGGCTGGATCGACGGCCGCCTCAACGGCATCGACGACGAGCGCCACATGCAGCGCTTCTCGCCGCGCAAGCCGGACAGCAACTGGAGCAGGATCAACGTCGAGAAGGTCGCCCGCCTGACCGAGGCCGGGCTGATGCGGCCGGCGGGCGTCGCCGCGTTCGAGCGACGGCGGGCCGACAGGACCGGGATCTACTCGTTCGAGCGCGACCAGGAGGCGAAGCTCGAGCCCGAGCAGGAGAAGCGCTTCCGCGCGAACGCGAAGGCGTGGGAGTTCTTCCAGGCCCAGCCGCCCGGCTACCGGCGCACGGCGATCCACCTGGTGACGAGCGCCAAGCGGCCGGAGACGCGCGAGCGGCGGCTGACGACGCTGATCGAGGACTCGGCCGCCGGGCGGCGGATCAAGCAGCTGATCTCGCCGAAGCGGAAGGGCTAGCGCCGCACGATCTTGAAGCTGACCGTGCGCTGCTGTGAGCGGTTGCCCGCCGCGTCGCGCGCAGTGACCAGCGCCCGGTAGGAGCCGGGGCGGAGCGCCTTCTTCCCGATCCGCCCGCTGAACGGGATCGACACGGGCCCGGCGGCGGCGCTCCGCTCGATCGCGCCGCGCTTCACCCAGCGCTTGCAGCGGCGCGCCTTGCGGTTCCTGCTGGTGGGCTTGACGCAGCGCCTGCCCTTACGGCGCCCCGGCTCCGATCGCTCGAAGGCGATCGCGACCGTGGCCGTCTCGCTCAGCGTCAGGCGGAACGTAGTTCCCTTCCTGGCGCGCGCCGTCACCGGTGTGGCCGCCGACCCGACCGCGAACTTGCGGTTGGTCAGGGCGAGCCCGCTGATCTGGGGAGCGGCGAGGTCGGCCGCGATCACCGGGCCGCTCGGCTCGCCTGGCCCGCTGGGCTGGCCAGGCCCGCCCGGGTCGTCGCCCGCGGGCGGGGTACCCGACGACGCGGGCGGGGGGAATTCGTAGGCGCCGATGTCGGGGGCGGGGCCGAGCGTCCGCGAGCGGCCGTCCAGGTCGGTCGGCCCATTGGCCGGGTCGGCGGTGCCCGCGTCGATCAGCGGCGAGCCCGCGCGCGGGTGCAGGTCGCCCCCGGCAAGGTTGGCGAACATGGGGTCGCCGCTCTGGTTGCTGCCGCTCCCCGGGGCGAGCGTTCCCTCGCTTGTCACGAAGTTCGAGTGGGTGAGCGTGAGCGGGGTGGCGTACCTGGGGGGTGAGAAGCACGGTGGCGTCGGGCAGGCGCTCGGCGGAAGCGGGATCTCGGCTTGGTCCGGATC
Source organism: uncultured Actinomycetes bacterium (assembly GCA_963724205.1). Taxonomy (GTDB): domain Bacteria; phylum Actinomycetota; class Thermoleophilia; order Solirubrobacterales; family Thermoleophilaceae; genus CAVRTK01. The sequence goes on from CAVRTK010000001.1 coordinate 1,976,312, forward strand.
GATCGAGACGTCGGCGCTCCCCCCGCGGAAGACGCCGTTCCTCACGACGGCGCCGGCCGGAGGGTTCGAGTTCTGCGCGAGCAGCCGCAGGCCGTACGACTGGTCGCCTGGTGCGATCGCTGTCACGTTTCGCAGCACCGGTGCGCCCCGGGTCTGGACGCCGGTCGAGAAATCTCCGCCGGCGATCGCGACGGCGTCGGTCACGACCAGCGGGCCGCCGCCCTCGTCACGCCGGGCGAGCAGGGCGAGCGACTCCGCCGTGGTCACACGCGCACGCCGCAGCGTCGCGGCGGCGTCGGCCGCATTCGCCCCGCCCGAGACCTCGATCCCGATGTTGTTCGAGGCCACTGTCAGGTCGGCCGCGTCGAGCCCGGCCGCGTCGAGCGACACCGCGGTTCCGCCCCCGGTCTGGGACACGCTGATCGCGCGAACCGAGAGTCCGGTCGCTGTCGGGCCGGCCGCGAGGCAGGTCGCGGAGGCCGAGCTCGTCGCCAGAGCTGAGGCGGAGAGCCCGGAGCCCGCCGCGCTGATCCTCACGCACGGGCCCGTGCCGGTGAGGTCCAGGTCGGCGAGGGTGGCTTGCGCCTGGGCGTTGACGCCGGTCGCCCCGTTCGGCGTCTCGATGCGCAGGTGGCGCAGCTCGGATCCGGCCGATCCCGCGCCGAAGACGAACCCGCCCCCGCTCGACGCGGTGAAGCGGAACACCGGGCGCTCGCCCGCTGCGCCCACTATGCGGAGGCTCTTGTCGATCGTGAGCTCGCTGGGCAGCGTGTAGGGGTTCGGGTCCCGCCGGATCGAGATCGTGTCGCCCGGGCCGGCCTCGTTCAGCGCGGTGAACAGGACGCACGGATTCTGCTCGTCCGTGCATGGAGCGCCACCGGAGCCCGGGTTGCCCACATAGCGCGTCGCCGCGGCGACGCTCGCGGGCGAGGCGAGCACACACGCCGTGACCACCAGTCCGATCGTCGTGCGCAACATTGCCGCGACCGTACGCCCGGCCCGCGAGTGCGTCAGTGCCAGGCCGGTGTCAAGCGGGTCCCGCGAGTGTCAACCCGTGAAGCGCATGTGCGACGCGCGCAGCGGCGGGCAGACCGTGCCGTGCGCGAAGCGGCGCCCGTAGAACTCGCCCTCGGCCACCAGCCGCGGCTTCGACCCCAGGTCCTGCAGTGCGCTCGAGAATCCCGAGCGCGCTGTCGGTCAGCCGCATGTCCACGCAGCGGCCGGGTGATCCGGCCGTCCTCGATCAGGAACGTCCCGTCGCGCGTCATCCCGGTGAGCAGCGTCTCCTTGGGGCGAACGGGGTTCGTGTACCAGAGCCGCGTCACGTAGATGCCGCGCTCGATCGGCCGGGCCAGGTCATGAACGTCGCTTGCGCCGCCGCCGATCAGCACCAGGTTCGTCGGGATCGGCCCCCACTCGCCGCCGCCCGGCGCGCCGGCGTGGCCGGTCGACCGGGCGCCGTCGCCCGCCTCGGCGGCGGTGCGCGTGTCGTGCAGGATCCGGTGGGCGACCCCGTCCTGGATGAGCGGGATGCGGCGACTTGGGCACGCCCTCGGCGTCCCAGGAGCGGGGGAGGGTCCGCGGGTGGCGGGGCGAGTCGGACAGGTTGATCGAGGGCGCGGCGACCTTCGCGCCCAGCCGTCCCTCGAGCGCGCTGTTGCCCTCGACATAGGCCTGCCCGTTGAACGCGAGCCGCCCGACCCAGCTCGAGCAGCTCGCCCACGGCGTCGACGTCGAGGACGACCGGGTACTCGCCCGGCGGAAGCGTCGCGGGCTCGCCCGCCGCGGCGGCCTTGACCGCGGCGCGCTCGGCGGCGGCCGCCGCATCCAGGTCGGCCGCCCGCACCGCGGTCTCCGTCGCGTAGCCCGAGCGCCCGCCGGGCGCGATGCAGGTGACCTTCATGAACGCGTCGGTGACCCGCTCCGACGCCGCGATCCCGCCGGACGACACGATTCCGGTGACCACCTCGCTGGTCGTCCACACGCCGTGTGCCTCGACGCCGTGGCGGGCCGCGACGTCGAACGCGACGGCCAGCGCGGCGCCGCCCGGCGCCGGGTCCAGCCGCGGCCGTGCCGCGATCCCAGCCCTCGTGGCCGCGCGCGTCCGCGGGCTCCGGGAAGCCGGGGAAGGTGCCGGTGCCGCCATGGCGGGCGGCGGACTCGGCGGCGGCGATCGCCGCCCGCGCCGCGGCGGTGAGCGAGTCCTCGTCCCAGCGGTTGGTCTCCGCGCTGCCCACGTGGCCGTCGCGGACGACCGCGACCTCCACGGTCACGTCGTCGACGGCGGTCGCCTGGGTAGGCCGCGAGCGCGCGTAGCGGAGCATCTGCGATCGCTCGGCCACCACGCGGGCGAGCGCGTCGGTGCCCGCGCCGGCCGCGGCCAGCGCGCGCTGCGCGAGCTCGAGCGCCTCCTCAGGCGACGCCAACCCGCACCCCGCGGAAGCGCGCAGGGGCGGCGCCGTGCGACACGTGTGCGAGCTGCCCCGGCTCGCCCTTCCCGCAGTTGAGCAGCCCGTGGACCCGCCAGGCGGGCTGCGAGCAGATCGCGTCGAGCGACCCCCAGAACTCCGGGGTCACGCCCGCGTAGCTCGGGTTGCGGAGCATCCGCCCGCGCTTGCCGTCCTTGATCTCCCAGGCGATCTCGGTGGCGAACTGGAACTGCCAGCGGCGCTGGTCGATCGACCACGACCGGTTCGTCTCCATGAAGATCCCGTCGTCGGTGTCGGCGATCAGGTCGTCGAGCGTCCCGGCGTCGCCCGGCGCGATCGAGACGTTGGTCATCCGCACGATCGGCTGGCGGTCGAAGCCGCTGGCCCGCATGCACGCGCCCGACCGGTCGAGCCCGATCAGCGCGGCGCGTCTCGCGCGAGCTGAGGAAGCCGCGCAGCACGCCCTCGGTGACGATCGGCGTCGCGGCGGCGGGCGCGCCCTCGTCGTCCCACGCGTAGGAGCCGAGGCCGCCGGGCAGCGTCGCGTCGGCGGTCACGTTCATCAGCGCCGAGCCGTAGCGCAGCGACCCGAGGCCGGCCGGCGTGACCCAGCTCGTGCCCGCGTACGACGCCTCGCCGCCGAGCACCCGGTCGAGCTCGACCGCGTGGCCGACCGACTCGTGGAGCTGGATCGCCAGCTGCTCGCCGTCCAGGATCAGCGTGGCGTCGTCGGCGGCCGGGCAGACCGGCGCCGACAGGAGCTCGACGGCCTGCTCGCGACGCGCGGCGCGTGGCCGGGCAGGTCCAGCCCCGTGAAGTGCTCCCAGCCCGCCTGCGAGACGTCGCCGGCGTGGCCGGAGGGGTAGGAGCGCAGCTGCGACTCGTCGCCGTCGACGGCGGTCGCCGCTATGCCGCCGCCGCACTCGGTGAACGACTGCTCGCACAGCGCGCCCTCGCTCGACGCGAACGTGCGCGTCTCGGACTGGGCGTGGAAGTGGCCCGTGCGGACGCGGATCGCGGGCTCGTGCGCCATCGCCGCGTCGGCCGCCATCAGCACCGCGAGCTTGTCCTCCAGCGACACCGCGAACGGGTCGGTCGCGCCGGCCGGGCGCGCGGTGGTGACCCCGAGCGGGCTCCACCGGGACCAGGTCGGTGGGCGGCGCGGCCGGCTGGGCGCGGGCGATCGCGAGCGCCCGCTCGAGCGCGGTCTCGGCCGCGGCCTTGTCGGTCCCGCGGGTGGCCGCGAAACCCCACGCGCCGCCGATCCGCACGCGTACTCCGATGCCCTCCTGATCGGCCCGGCCCACCCGTTCGACGGCCCCGTTGCGGGTGTCGATCGACTCCGTGCGCGTTCGCACATGGCGGGCGTCGGCGTAGTCGCAATGGGCGTTCGCGCCATCCACGAGCGTTTGCAGGAGGTTTCTCATCGGTGAGGACCGAGACCCTAAAGGTGGTCCCGTGTTGTTGCCGATTCAATGAACATGACCCTCCTCTCGCCGCCGCTACGGGTGGGGCGTCGCTTCGCGCTGCCCGCCCTCGTAGCCCTCTCCTTCCTTCTCACGGCCCTCGTGCCGGCCTCGGCTCCCGCCGCCCCCGACATGGAGATAGCCGTCCAGGACGACGCCGTCCTCGTCGGCCGCCTCTACTACGACCGCGATCGCGCGCTCGACCAGATCCGGGACATGGGCGCCACCCGCATCCGCGTCAACCTGACCTGGACCGAGGTGCTGGGCAGCAAGCAGTCCCGCCGCCGCTACCAGCCGAAGCAACTCGTCTACCACTGGGGCAACTACGACACGTTGGTCAACGCGGCACTGGCCCGCGGCATCCGCGTCCACTTCACGCTCACCGGCCCCGCGCCGCGCTGGGCCACCGCCAACCACCGCGTCGGCGTCTACCGGCCCGACTCCGGCAAGTTCGGCGCGTTCTCCCGCTCCGTCGCCCAGCACTTCGCCGGGCGCGTCGACCGCTACTCGATCTGGAACGAGCCGAACTACAAGGGCTGGCTGCAGCCGCACTCGCAGTCGCCGAAGATCTACCGCGGGCTGTTCCGCGCGGGCTGGCGCGGCATCAAGTCCGCCCAGTTCGGCGTCCAGGTCCTGATCGGCGAGACCTCGCCGTACGCGATCAAGGGCCGCGCGATGGCGCCGCTGCAAGTTCCTGCGCGGCGTCACCTGCACCGACCGCCACTGGCGCCGTCACTGCATGGGCATCCGCGCCGACGGCTACGCCCACCATCCCTACGAGTTCAAGCGCAAGCCCGAGGCGTCCTACCCGGGCCGCGACAACGTCACGATCGGGAGCCTGCGGCGGCTGAACGTCGCGCTCGACCGCCTGGCCCACTCCGGTGCGCTGAAGACGCCCTACGGCCAGCCGCTCCACATCTGGCTGACCGAGTTCGGCTACTTCGCCACCGGCAAGTACCGGATGCCGGTCGGGCGCCGCGCGGCGTACCTGCGGCGCGGCTTCCAGATCGCGCGCAACAACCCGCGGGTGCACTCCATGCTCCAGTACCTGCTCGTCTCGCCGCCCGCGCGCTGGGCCAACTTCAACACGTCGATCCTGATGAAGAACGGCACGCCGACCGCGCCGTACTGGGCCCTCAAGAAGTTCGCGGGGCGCTGAGGCGCGGCGCTCAGCGCGCCCAGCCGAGCTGGAGGACCAGCATCGCCGCGATCGCGGCGAGGCAGATCAGGTGGTCGCGCAGAATCGAACGGGCCAGGTCGCTCTGAACCCCGCTGTCGTCGCCCCGCGCGCCCAGGCGGCGGGCGCTCGGCACGGTGTGGGCGCCGGCCAGGCCGACCGCCGCGAGCACGAGCGCCAGCGAAGCTCCCGCGACCCAGTCCGGCGCGTCGTCGCCGGCCAGCTGCGCGCCGATCGCGGCGATCGTGGCGACCATCGCCACCGCCACCAGGTGGTTCATCGGGCGCGCGCCGGTGGTCACGCGCCGGTAATAGGCGGCCGTCGACGCCAGCACCGGCTCCGGGAGGTCGCCGGCATGCCGCAGCGCCTGCACGTCGAACATCAGGTCGAACCAGAGGACGGCGAGCAGGAAGCCGCCGCCCGCGGTGATGAACGCGGTCACGGGGGGCGATCCTACGTCGCGCTCTAGGCTGCGAGCCCGTGGAGAAGCTGTCGCTGCCGGCCGAGGTGCTCTTGCTGTCGATCGATCCCGCGGACGGCGGGCTGCTCGTGCGGCGGCGACGTCACCGCCGGCGGTTGCGCAAGGCGCTGAAGGCGGCAGGGTCGTCGTGGGGTGAGGCACTGGGTGAGCTCGAGACGGCGGGGCTCGTTCGCCGCACGGGGCCGCTCGGGCGCCGGCTCGAGCTGATCGACCGGGCACCGGGCGGGCGGCGGTTCCGCGAGCTGCGCGACCTGATCCGCAAGGACAAGCTGACCAAGCCGCGCGACGTCGAGCTGTTCGTGATCCTGGCCTGGACCGGAGTGCTGGCCCGGCGGTTGCCGCGGCAGGAGCGACGCGTCGCGTCGTCGCGTGCGCGGCGCCTGGGGTCGACGATGGCGGGGGCGGACGCCGCGCGGACGATGCCCGCCATCGCGGACCTCGGGCTCGCCGGTGCGGGCGGGGGCTTCGGGAGCTTCGACTCGGGCGGAATGCTCGACGGCAGCGGTCTCGACGGCGGCGCCGGGGGCGACGGAGGCGGCGGCTGGTTCGGCGGCGGCGACGGCGGCGGCGGTGGCGACTCCGGCGGCGGCGGCGACGGCGGAGGCGGCGGCAACTAGAGGCTCGCCCGCCGCCCGCCTCGGGGACGGACGGCGGGCACCCCTGTCTGGTGACTATCGGGTGGCCGGCCCGTGCGCGCAATCGCCCGAAGTGGCCCTCCTGCGTTCACGTGGGCATGAACGCAAGGCGGTAGCGACTCGCCCGGCGCGCCCGTACGCTCAGCCCGATGCACGAGCGCGCGACACACTCCGGGGCCCGCCCCGGCCCGCGTGTGCTGGTGCTCGCCGCCGACGACCTGCTGGCTCTCGGCGTCTGCCGGCTGTTGATGCGGGCCGGCATCGACGCCCGCTCGGGACGCGGATTCGAGTTCGGCGATCACGACGTCCTGATCGCGGAGCCCGGGCCCGGGGGACTACCCGGTGCGGCCGCGCGAGCGATGGAGGCGGGGTGTCCGGTCATCGCCCTCTGCGAGGACGACGACGGTGCGGTCGCGGCGCTGGCGAGCGGGGCGTCCGCGGCGCTGGGCAAGGCGGCGGAGCCGGCCGCGCTGGTGGCGGCGGTGGAGGCGGTGGCCGCCGGTCAGATGCTTCTCGAAGCCGGCCTGGGCCGGCGGGTCATGGCGGCCGCGCGGCGGCGCTGTTCCGCGGCGTCGGAGTGCTCGTGCCGGGCGCTCACCGCGCGCGAGCGCGACGTCGTCCGGCTCGTGGCCCGCGGCCTGGAGAACACCGAGATCGCCCGCGAGCTCGTCGTCACCGCGAGCACGGTGAAGAACCACGTCGCCAATGCGATGGAGAAGCTCGGCGCCCGCAATCGCACGCACGCCGCGGTGCTCGTGACCGAGCGGGGCTGCGCGCTGCGTCTAGGAGGCCCGGCGCTCCGCGACCAGCTCGCGGAGCCCTGCGCGGCTGGACGTGCCGGACTTGCGCACGGCGCCGGAGACGTAACGGCGGACGGTGATCGGGGACACGCCCAGGCGCTCGGCGATCTCGCGCGTGGACGCGCCGTCGCTCAGCGCGTGCAGCACCTCGCGCTCGCGGGGCGAGAGAGGGGGTCGCGGCTTGCCGTGCCAGTCCGCGCGCCTGCGCTCGCGAGAGGCGCGGTCGGCGATCGCGGTCAGCCTGGCGCTCGGCAGGGCCGAGTACCCGTCCAGCGCAAGCCGGAGGACGCGGGGAAGCTGGGCCAGGGCATCGGAGCGGGGCACGAAGCCGACGGCGCCGGCCGTTGCCGCCGCCACCACGGCGTCCTCCTCGCTGTCCTCGCCCAGCACCACGACCGCGGCGCCGGGCGCCGCCTCGCGGATGGCGGCGATGGTGCCGGCGTCGCCGCCGGGCAGCGTCGCGGCCAGGACGATCAGGTCGGGTCGCTCGGCGCGCGCGGCGTCGAGCGCGCCGCGCAGGTCGGCGGCCTGAGCCGTGACCAGGAGCCCGTGCGGCTCGAGCGCCGCACGCAGCCCGGCGCGGGACGCCGCGTACGGGTCTGCGACCAGTACACGGGCCCGCGCCTCAGGCTGCGTCGCCGCTGTTGACGGCAGGACGTGAGTCAACGTCAGCTCGCGTCCGCCGATCAGGCGTCGATCACCAGGCCGCCGGTGTCGCCACCGGTGTCGGTGTTGTCGCCACCGGGATTGCTGCTCGGGCAGACATAGCCCTTGTGCTTCCCGGCGTTGTCGTTCTTGCAGGCGCCGTGGTTTGCATCCACAGGCTTCTGCGCGCCACCCGCGTTGGCGATGCCGGCGGGCGAGGCGACGACGAGACAGCTCGCGGCGAGCAGGGAAAGGAAGACCCGCTGACCGCGACGTGCCATGGAACCATGCTTCATTTCAGGGAGCTCCTCATCCCGACGTCGGCCTCATGCCTCGGTCGATAGTTGGAGAGCCGGCAGCCGGGCTGTCTCGCGTACTTGCGAGACCCCTAGCTTTGCGTCCCCACCTCGCGGCGGGTTTGCCCTGAACGAACAGCTCGGTTCGTGGGGGATCGGTCCCGGCGGGGCGCGGGTTCACCACTTCGCGGCGCGTCTGGACAAGTGTCCGGGCGCGGCCTGGCGAAAACCTCAGGTCGGCGGGCGAAAACCCTAGCGTTGCCCGGGGGCCGCTTCGCGCGGAGCATCGAGGTCGCCAACCCCCATTCCCCCCACGGAGGGACATTCAATGAAGCGCCTCACTCGTCTCGATCGCCTGGTGATGACCGCAGTCGTCGCCGTCGTGGCGGCCTTGCCGCTCGCCCAGCCCGCCCTGGCCGGCCTCGAAGGTCCGGACGTCCCGCCCAAGATCCAGGTCGAAGAGGGCAACAAGGTGTTCCTCAAGCGCCATGCCATCGGCGTCCAGATCTACGCGTGCAACCCGACCACGGGCGGCTCCTACGCGTGGGGCTTCGTCGCCCCGAGGGCGGACCTGTACGACAGCAAGGGCACCCTGCGGGGGACCCACTACGCCGGGCCGACCTGGAAGGACCAGGACGGCAGCACCGTCAAGGCCACCCGCGTCGATGGCGTTCCCGGCAAGAACGGGGCGATCCCGGAGTTGCTGCTGAAGAAGTCCACGGCGTCTGCCGGGGACGACGGCGACCGGCTCCTGAACACGACGTTCATCCAGCGGGTCGCGACCACCGGCGGCGCCGAGCCCCCGGCGGCCGACTGCAACGCCGAGACCTCCGGCACCCGGGAAGAGGTCCCCTACACCGCCGACTACTACTTCTGGAAGTCGACGGGCCACTGATCCGGACGGGAGAGGGGCCGCATCCCGCGGCCCCTCGACCGGCTCAGCCGCTGTCGTAGCCCTCGGCGAACCCGCGCCAGAACTCGTTCGTCCGGGGGTCGTCGCCCTGGGCCAGCCCACCGGCCCGGGCGCGCACGTCACGGGCGCCGCGGCGCAGGTCGGCGCGCGCCGACTCGAAGCGGGCGGGGTCCATCGCGGCGCGGACCACGCCGACGATGTCGTCGTCCCGCTCCCCGACCTGGGCGCGCACGTGATCGAACACCTCCTCGTCGAGCCCGCCGACCGCCGCACGCAGGTCGCCCGCGGCGCTCTGCGCGTCCGCGGCCGAGCGGGCGTCGGCCAGGTGGCGCACCGCCCGGCCGGCCTCGCGGCCGCTGTCGCGGGCCCGGTCGTCGTCCGAGCCGCCGCAGCCCGCGAGGGTCACCGCAAGGGCAGCGATCGCCCCGGCGACCCGCACGCGGGTCATGCTTCGGCGAACGCGATCCCCTCGTCCTCGAGCGCGCCGCGCCTGAGCATGCGAATGTCGCGCAGGTAGTTCTGGTGCAGCCGCCAGGGCGTGCGGGTGCCCTGCCGGGGGAACGCGTCGATCGACCGCAGGACGTAGCCCGAGTTGAAGTCGATGAAGGGCTGCGTCGGCTGTGAGGGGTCCGGCGCGAGCGGCGTGCAGTAGGCGTAGCCCCGCTCGTCCATGTGGTTCAGCAGGCGGCAGACGTACTCGGCGACCAGGTCGCACTTCAGCGTCCACGACGCGTTCGTGTAGCCGAGCGTCACGGCCAGGTTCGGCACGCCGCTGAACATCATGCCCTTGTAGCTCACGGTCTCCGAGGGGTCGACATCGCGACCATCCACTCCGATCGCCATGCCGCCCAGCGGAAGCAGGTTCAGGCCGGTCGCGGTGATCACCACGTCCGCCTCGATCTCCTGGCCCGATGCGAGCGCGAGGCCGGTCTCCGTGAACGTCTCGATCCGGTCGGTGACGATCGACGCGTCTCCCTTGCTCACGACCTTGAACAGGTCGCCGTCGGGCACCAGGCACAGGCGCTGGTCCCACGGGTTGTAGGTCGGGTTGAAGTGCGTGTCGACGTCGTAGCCGTCGGGGAGCTGCAGCTTGGCCAGCGCGCGGATCAGCTTCCGCACCAGGTTCGGGCGGCGGCGGCTGAGCTGGTAGTTCAGCGTGGTCAGGAGGACGTTCTTCCAGCGGACGATCGCGTAGGCGCGCTTGGCCGACAGCCGCTTGCGGATCAGGTCGGCGACCGGGTCGCGGCCGGGCAGCGCCAGCACGTAGCTGGGGGAGCGCTGGAGCATGGTCACGTGGGCCGCGTCCTTCGCCATCGCGGGGACGAGCGTGACCGCGGTCGCTCCGCTGCCGATCACGACCACGCGCTTGCCCTTGTAGTCGAGGTCCTCGGGCCAGTGCTGCGGGTGGATGATCGGGCCGCCGAACCGCTCCGTCCCCTCGAAGTGCGGCAGGAAGCCCTCGTCGTAGCGGTAGTAGCCCGTGCACATCATCAGGAAGCTGCACGTCAGCCGGGTCGTCTCGCCCGTGTCCGAGCGCTCCACCTCGACCGTCCAGCGCGACTCGGCCGACGACCAGTCCGCGCGGACCACGCGGTGGCCCAGGCGGACGCGGTCGGCGACCCCGTGGTCGCGCGCGGTCTCCTTGACGTAGCGCAGGATCGACGGGCCGTCGGCGATCGCCTTCGCCTCCGTCCAGGGCCGGAACGAGTAGCCGAGCGTGAACATGTCGGAGTCGGACCGGATGCCCGGATAGCGGAACAGGTCCCAGGTACCGCCGACCGACTCGCGCGCCTCGAGGATCGCGAACGACTTGCCGGGGCTGTGCTCGCGCAGGTGGCAGGCGGTGCCGATGCCGGACAGCCCGGCCCCGACGATCAGCACGTCCAGGTGCTCGCTCACGGTTCCAGTAACTCACAAAGGGACGGCGGTCGGCGCCGCAACTGGTGAGTACAGCCGTGATGGGGGGTACCCTGGGAGTACGGGCGCTCGGTTCTCCGGCTCACTCCTCCTGGCTGCCCGCCATCCCAGAGAGAGCGGTAAGGAGTCTTCATGGCATCGAGCGAGGGATCCGGCGGCGACGGCGGAGCACGCACCCGCCCGAGCGGAGAAGCCTGGAAGGAAGCCCAGCGGGCTGTCCGCGAGCGCAACGACAAGGCCCGTCAGGCAGGCAAGGAGGAGCGCCAGGCCGCCGACCGGCGTACCGCCGCCTACGAGCGTGCGGAAGAAATACGCGGGATCGTGCACCGGTGAGCACGCAGCGCGAGCGCGACCAGACGAAGCGCGACCAGAAGCTGCGCGACATCGACGATGCGCTCGACGAGGGCCGACTGGTCATCCGTCCGATGACAGACGCCGAGCGGGACCGCTACCCGCCGCGCGAGCGGCCGGAGAAGCCGCGGCGGTCAAGGCCCGGCCGGCCCCGCTGAGCCGCCGTTCTCGGCCCAGAACGATCAGCGGCCCGCCGAGGCGGGCCGCTTCAGATCGTGCTTGTGAGCGCCTGAGCTAGATGCTCTGGACGTTCGCCGCGGCCGGGCCCTTGGGGCCCTGCTCGGCGTCGTACGAGACCTTCTGGCCCTCGGCGAGCGACTTGAAGCCGCTGCCGGAGATCGCGCTGTGGTGGACGAACAGGTCCTTGCCGGATTCATCGGGGGTGATGAAGCCGAAGCCCTTGTCGTCGTTGAACCACTTGACGGTTCCTGTTGCCATGAGTGTCCTCCGTGGCTATGTGCACTGGCGAAACGCGGAGGGTGCTGGGCAACGACTGCGAAAACGCTGGGCACTGCTTTTGACCGGTCGATTACCGGCCCGAGGGATCGAGTCTAGCGGGATATTCGCCTTCGATGCGGGCTGGTGCGTGAGGCTCGCTACGCTCGAAGGGCAGCAATCGCTCGGCGGGTGGCCCTTTCCCTCGGTGCGAAAGTGGCGACAGGGGCGAGGGGAGGTGGACCCATGAGGCGTCCACGAAGCCGGATCGCAGGACCACTGGCGGGGCTCAGGTCCCGCCGCAAGCAGGCCGACGCGCGGCGCCGCGACCGGCTCAGCGCCGTACGGCGCCAGTTCCGCGACCGCGGCCGCGGCGCGCGCTGAGCTGACGGGTGTCACGCGCCACCGCCCGGGGTAGGGGAAGGGCGATTCCGGAGAAAGGAGCCGCCATGCCGCCACGCGGGGTGAAGAAGGGCACCAAGCGGGCTCGCCAGTACGAGCACATCAAGGAGAGCCAGAAGGACCAGGGCAAGTCCGAGGATCGCGCCGAGGAGATCGCCGCGCGCACGGTGCAGAAGGAGCGCGCCCGGTCGGGGGAGTCGAGGGAGAGCTCCCGGACCTCGACCCAGGACATCTCGTCGGGCCGGCGCGGCGGCAAGCGCTCGGGATCGAGCGGGCCGCGGGGTCGCACCCGCGAGCAGCTCTACAACGAGGCCAAGAAGCTCGGCATCGAGGGCCGCTCGAACATGAACAAGTCGCAGCTCCAGCGGGCCGTGGACAACAAGAAGTAGGCCGCCGCGAGCGCTACGGGCTCATCTCGTAGGCGCCGGCCAGGGAGCGGACCTCGGCGTAGATCCGGTCGTCGCGCGACTCGTCGATGACGGGCTTGCGCACGCTGGCGAGCGCCCAGCCCTGCTGCGCCTCGGTCGACGACGCCTTGCCGTGAAGCTCGATCGCGGTCGCGCTGAAGTCGCGCACGAACGTCGCGAAGATCGCGTCGACGACGTCGTCCGGCGTGTCCTCCAGCTCGCGCCTGCTCGAGGATCAGCTGGCCGTAGGGGATGAGCGTGAACAGCTGGGCCAGCGACTGCTGGAAGTCCAGGTCGCCGGTCATCTGCTCGGTCGTCAGCGGAGCCTCCGCCAGCATCGCGACGAGGCGCCTCGGCCTGCTCGCGGAAGACGGCGACGTTCGGGGTCGCGGCGTGCGCGTCGAAGATCGGGCGCCAGTCCGGGAACGTGATCTTGCTGAGCCCGCGCGTCGGGCCCTGGGCGAACAGGAAGCTCGTCGTCGGCCGCGTCGCGCCGCGCCGGCGGAGCCTCGAGCTCCTCGGTCCCGAACAGGTAGCCCGGCATGAACTTGAGCGTCAGGGCGCGGTTCACGTGGACGGTGCCCTCGAGCTTGGGCAGGCCGTCGACGATGTTCTTCGCGCTCTCGAAGTACGAGTCGCGCTCGAAGCCCTTGGCGGAGATCACCTCGGCCAGCAGGCGCACGATGCGCTCGCCCTCCGTCGTCACCTGCATCTTGTTGATCGGCGTGAAGAGCAGGTAGCGGCGGTCCTCGCGGCTGGCGCGTGCGCACGTAGTCGACCGCGCGCGCGCCGTAGAGCTTGGCCGCCAGCAGGCGCGCGTAGGACTCGGAGAGGATCCGCCGGACCTGGCCGAACTCGGTGACCCGCTTGCCGAACAGGACCCGGCCCTCGGCCTGGTTGATCGTCTCGTAGAAGCAGTGCTCGGCCATGCCGATCGAGCAGAAGCCGAGGTTGAACTTGCCGACGTTGATCGTGTTGAGCGCCGCCTCGAACGCCTCGACGCCCGGTGTGCAGGACGTCCTCGGGCCGGACCGGGTAGTCCTCGAGGTCGAACGCGCTCACGTAGAGCTGGCCGTGCACGACGTTCGAGACGAGCTTGTAGGCGGGGTGGGCGCTGTCGGCGGCGAAGAAGACGTAGCCGTCGGGGCCCTCGACGTCCGGACGGCGGCCGAACACCGACACCATGCCCGCCACGTTGCCGTTGCCGATGTAGTACTTGCCTGCCGGTCGCGCGGAAGCCGCCGTCGCCGTCCGGGGTGACGATCATGTCGGTCGAGTAGATGTCGGCGCCGTGGTCGCGCTCGGACAGGCCGAACGCGAACACCGCGCCGTCGTCGAGCAGCCGAGCGGCGCGTTCGCGGGCGGCGTCGTTGTCGCTCTGCCAGATCGGGCCCGAGGCCCGAGGATCGTGACCTGCCACGCGTACCAGTACGGCAGGCCGTAGAAGCCGAGGATCTCGTTGAACACGGCGTTGCGGGCGGTGTCCCAGCGCTTGTCGGGATCGCTCCCGGCGTCGCGAGCCGGGGTCAGGAGGGTCGCGAAGACGCGCTCGCGCGCGAGGAACTCGATGAAGTCCGCGTACCAGACGTCGGTGCGCACCTCGGACGTGATCGCGGCCTTGCCCTTGGCCTCGAACCAGTCGATGGTGGCGCGGAAGACCCGCCGCGTCGCCGGGTCGAACTCGCCCGCGTCGTAACGGTCGCGGGGTTGAGCAGGCGAGCGGTAGTGGAGGCGGTGGGAGTGGACATCCGTGCAGCCTCTCATACGGATTCCGCCTAGCGGCCGGCGGCTTCGACGAGCGCGGCGACGAGCTTCGCCGCATCTGAGCGCCCGATGCCGTTGGCCGAGAGTGAGCGCCAGGTCGAGAAGGCGAGGGCGTGGCGCAGCGCTCCCTCGAGGAGCTGTCGTCTTCGGCCGCGGACTCCACGGCCGATCGGTGAGGATCTCGGCGGCCTCTTCCAGGTACGCGTGCAGCGGGGCCACGGCGTCGCGGGCGAAGTCGACCAGCTCGGCGTCGCGGAGCACGTTGCTGAGCATCGGCTCCGTGCGCTCGTAGTAGGCGTAGAGCTCGTCGAGGCCTTGCTCCAGTCGCTCCTGCGGATCGCGAATCGCGCGCCAGCCGGCCAGGTCGGGCCAAGGGTTGGCGGAGAAGTAGTGGGTCGAGCAAGCCGCGAACAGGTCGGACTCGGTGGGGAAATGGCGATAGAGGGTGCGGCGCTCCACGCCCGCCCGCTCGGCGACGGCGCTCAGCGTCGTGCGGGCGGGCCCGACGGTGCCGTGCAGGTCGATCGCGGCCTCGGTGATCCGGAGGTGCGTCTCAGCGACCTGCTCGGCGCGCTTCTTCAGCTCGTACTTGCGCCTGGGTGGAAGTTCGCGACTCATAGCTGTGTAATGAATCTTGACACATCTCGCCACCTCCAGGTCCGGCTGGACGAGCGGCCGGCGGAGGAGTAGCCTGCTTCATTCGGCACAGCGCGCAGGGGGGCGCGCGTTGGGCACAGATATTCCGACGGTGGGCTGAACGGGGTCTCATTTGGCTCCGAGCGGAACGCGGAGGAGCTTCGAGATGACAGTCGTAGCCGCGGAGCGCGAGCTCGAGTTCGCGCTGGCCGAGCAGTCACGCTGCACCACTCGGTTTGAGCGGTCGGTCGGCACGACCGGTGAGATGTCCGCCTACGCGAGTCTGACCGCCGCCACTCGAAGGGTCAGTGCCTGCGACCGAGCGGTTCGGGAGGCGCGTGCCACCAAGGCACCGTTCGCGGTCACGCTGCTCGCCGACGCGACCGCCCCGGGCGAGGCGCGTAGGGCGGTGACACACCGCCTGCGTGGCCAGGCCGACCCTTCGGCCGTGGCAACGATCGAGCTGCTCGTGAGCGAGACAGTGACCAATGCTGTCACGCACGGGACCAGATGCGAGTCCGAGACCCTCGTCCTCGAGGCGTGGTTCGATGGCGACCAGTTCCGGTGCGAGGTCAAGAATGCCGGTCCTGCATTCGATGACGCGGCTGAGCTGCCGCCGGTCACCGACCCTCGCGGACGCGGCCTCTTCCTGGTCGACGCCCTGTCCAACGCGTGGGGTCGCAGACACGCAGCGGGAGTGACCAGCGTCTGGTTCGAGGTCGCCATGTAAGACGCGACAGAAGCTCGGCCGCCGGAGCTAGGAAGGCTCGGGACCTGCATGCGCTCGCCGGGGGAGGGAGCGATGCCGGGTTCTCAAGGCGGAACGCCGGGAACGCGAGGCGGCTGGGGCCGCCTCGCGTTCTCGCGCAGCCTGCGCCCGTGCCCTGCTGATGAGTCCGACCTTTCGCGCTACCCTCCGGTGAGCCGACGTTCACTCCAGCGGCGCCCTCGGTCTCTGCCGGGGGTGTGCGCGGGAGCCCGCCGGACCAAGCGACGCGGGACGCGCGCCAGAGCCTGAACAAGGTCGGCGATCGGATCGCAGGAAGCAGGGTCCAATGCCGTACTACCGATGTGGTGACTGTGGGCACACGTCCTACAGCGCAGCGGCGTACTCGACGGCGAAGGTCTGCGCGAACTGTGCGGCCACGCTTTCCGACGAGGCAAGACTGCCGCCGCGTACCGACCGGCACGGCGGCCTCATTCTGCGCATTTCGTCGGTGAGAGCCGGGGGCTCGGCAGACGGCGGTCGCCGCCGATGGTCATAAGGGTCTACGACGCAGGACCGCAATGCGCGATCTGAACACCCACCTCCGCCGACCCACGACCAGGGGACGGCGACCAGATGGACACGGATCTTCGCGCGATCGCGGCAGACTTGCGCGAGCTTCACAAGGAGCTCGGCACCGAGATCGCTGAACGGCGCAGGAAGCACCCCTCGTCGGCGGATGACGTTACGCGCTCGAGCGCCGGAACACAGGCCGCCGCAGATCCCTCTGCGCGCCGTTGAAAGCGCCGTCTCAGGACTCGGCGGGCGATGCTCCGCTCGCCACTGTGGACGAGCTGGCCAGCACGCCCGCAGCGACGCATACGACCACGAGCGACAGAAGGAGCGGTCCCACGCCGTGGGGGGCGTTCGCCCAGCCCTCGCCGACCAGCGCCGGCGCCAGCAGCACGGGTATCACGACCGGGACCACGTACACGATCGGGCCCACCTCGACAACGGAGCGTTGCTGAAGGGCGGACGTCTGGTCGACGAGCGCGACGACCGCAACCACCGCCGTCAGCGCCAGCCAGAAGAGGGCGGCCGCCCAGTCGCTTGCGGTCAGGTTGTCGCTGAAGAGCTTGGTGGTCAGACCCGTCATCGCGTAGGACGCGCCGGCACCGAAAGTCACGAGCAAGCTACCCTCGCGGTTGTCGCGCGCCCGTGCGATCGCGAGCACCTGGGGGATCAGGATGGCCGCAGCTAGCGCTGCGAGCGCGATAGCGATCGATTCTGGGTCATCGTCGCCGGTGGCCCGGGAAGGCGTTGTGAACGTGAGCGCGACCAACCCGACGATGATTCCCGCGAGACCCGAGAGCTCCCTCATACCTGCGCGTTCGTCCTGGTCGCGAAGGCCGACTGCGAGCAGAACCAGCAGCCCGGCTGCGAGCGCGGGTTGCACGACCGTGAGCGGGGCCACGGCAAGCGCGGCGACGTGGAATCCGAAGCCGAGCAGGATCACGAGCCCGCCGAGCACCCATCGGGGGCGCCGAGCGACCTGCGTGATGAGGGAGAGGTGCAGCGCGTGGTGCGCGGGGACGGTGCGGGCCTCGCCTGCCTGCAGGATGAGCCCGACGCTGAATAGCGACGATGCCGTCACGGCCGCAAGAGCTCCCAACCAGATGCTGGTCATTCCGCGCCACGATAGGGGCGTCGCGGCAATTCATGACATCCCTGGAGTCGAGAGGCGGCTCTCCGGGGACCTAAAGGACATGGGGGAGGGACGCCGGTGAACGGCGGACGCCGGACGTCTCAGCGAGGACCGCGTGAGCGGATCCGGTTCCTGCGCTCGTTCCTGAGGCATCCGCGGCAGGTCGGCGCCGTGCTGCCCACGTCGGAGCGGGCGGTTCGCGCGATGCTCGATCTGGCCGCACTCGAGGATGCCCGTTGCGTCGTCGAGATGGGTGCGGGAACGGGGCCTCACACCCGCGAGATCCTGGCGCGACTCGGTCCGGATGCTCGCTTCCTCGCGTTCGAGATCGATCCGGTCCTGGCCCAGGGGTTGCAGGAAGACCTGCGCGACCCGCGGCTCCAGGTGATCAACGACTCGGCGGAGAAGCTCGAGACCTATCTGGCCGGTGACCGAGCCGACGTCGTCGTGTCGGCGGTGCCGTTCACATCGGTTCCCGAGCAGGTTCGCGACGGTCTCCTGAGAGCGGCGCGCGAAAGCCTGGCCGACCACGGAACGATGCTGGTGCTCCAGTACTCCCCGTTCATGCGGCGGCAGCTCGAGAGGGCGTTCGGGTCGGTCAAACAGCGGGTAGTCGTGGCCAACGTGCCACCCGCGTTCCTCTTCGCCTGTCAGCCCGCGCGATGACCTGGCGCAGCCTTCGCGAGTCCCGCCGGTACGTGCTCGGTGCGCTGTTCGCGGAGCTGGCCCTCGCGCCCTTCGGTGGGCTGCGCGGGCGGCTCCTGGCCGGGGTATCGCTCATCTGCCTGGTGTTCTTCCGCGATCCACAGCGCGAGCTCGATCCGGAGTCGGACGTCGTCTACGCCCCCGCCGACGGCACGGTCGTCGGGGTCGACACCCTCCCGGAGAAGTGGCTCGGCGGCGAGGAGGCCCTGAGGATCAGCACCTTCCTCGCCCTCCACAACGTGCACGTCAACCGCAGCCCTGCGGCAGGCGAGATCGTGGAGGCCGAGTCGATCGGCGGCGGGTACGCCCCGGCGTTCCTGCGCCGGGCCGCGGGCAACCATCGCAAGCGGCTGGCCATCGAGAACGCAGGCAGGCGTGTGGTGGTCGTGCAGACCGCCGGAATGCTCGCCCGCCGGATCTCCTCCTGGGCCTGGCTGGGGGATCGCGTCGCCCCCGGCGAGCGGATCGCCGTCATCCATTTCGGCTCGCGCGCCGAGGTGCTCGTCCCGGCCGGCGACGCCCAGCCGCTGGCGCACGTCGGGCAGCGGGTGCGCGCGGGCGTCACCCCGATCGCTCGCTACACCGAGGGAGCTGAGGTGGCGTGAACGACTCGCCGAGCGCCGCGAGCTACATGAACTGGCCGTGCGCCCTGACGGCGGGGAGCCTGGCCGGCGGGTTCCTGGCGCTGATCCTGACTGCGCAGGGCGACTTCCGGTGGGCCGCCGGAGTAGTCGTGGCCTGCGGCGTGCTCGACTCGCTCGACGGCCTGCTCGCACGCCGGCTCGCCAAGTCCAGCGCGTTCGGCGCGGAGCTCGATTCGCTGGCCGACGTCGTCTCGTTCGGCGTCGTCCCGGCCCTCATGCTCTACCTGGGAGTCCTCCACGAGATCCCGTTCGCGGGAGTGGCGGTGAGCATGGGCTTCCTCCTGTGCGCGGCCTGGCGACTCGCTCGCTTCTCGCTGATCGACGACACCCACCACTTCGTAGGTCTCCCGACCCCGCCGGCCGCGGTCATCGCGGCGGGAGCCGCTGCCTGGGCGCCCCCGCCCGTGCTCGCGCTGGCGATGACCGCGACGATGTGCGTGTTGATGGTCAGCGACATCCCCTTCCCGACGCTGCGTACGCTGCGCCGTCTGCTCAAGCCGCACCGGAGGGCCAAGGAGGAGCCTCGCGCCATCGCGGAGTAGGGGGCGGCGGCAGCTCTATGCCGTGGCCACGACCCTGTTGACCGCCCGTCCGCTCGCGAGGAGCCGCGTGCCCATGACGACCGCGATGAGCGACAGCGTCAGCAGGCCGACGTTCAGCGGACTCGGGTCCCAGCGCTCGCCCGCGAGCAGCGGCGCAAGAAGGACCGCAACCACGATCTGCACCACGAGCACGACCGGGAAGACCCGGATGGCCGAGCGCGTCTGAAGAGCGGTCATCTCGCTGAGCAGCCCGACCAGGGCGGCGCCGATGGTCGCGGCGAGCCAGATCAGGCCGACCACCCATGCGTCCGAGGAGAAGCCGTCGGCCAGGAACTTCGTGCTGAAGCCCGTCCACGCGTAGGCCACCCCGGCCCCGATGGCGACGAGGCCGCCGAGTCGCTTCCCACCCGCACAGACCGCGTACGGGATCAGCGCCACGATGCCGAGCACCGACATGCCGATCGCAAGCGTCGCCGGCGCCGCGTGCGAGTCGCTCTGCCCAGGCGAGACCGCCGCGAGCCCGATCACGCCGATCACGATCGCCACCGCGCCTATGACATCCGGCGTGCCGATCGACTCGTCGTGCATCCAGAGGCCGATGACGAGCAGCACCACGACACTGGTGGCCAGCGCGGGCTGAACGATGGTGATCGGCGCCAGGAGAAGTGCTGCCGCCTGGCACGCCCAGCCGCCGATCACGCATGCCGTACCGCCGATCCAGCGCGGTCGCATGACGAGGTCGCGCAACAGCGAAAGCCGGAGCGACTCCTCGGCGGGGCTCTCCCGAGCCTCGATCGCCTGCAGCGTCACCCCGACGGCGTAGAACGTCGCTGACATCAGCGCGATGCCGACGCCGAGCGCGAGCGACACGATCTCCTCCTCCTTCGTCGAGCGTCCAGGGCCTTCCGTGTACCCGCGAGGTGGGGCGAGGACACGTTCAGTGCGCTAGATCAGGCTGCCTTCTCCTCGGGCGGCGCCGAAGGCGCGTTCGGCGCCAGCTTCACCGGTGCCGTCCGCTCGTCTTTCCGCTCGGCGCCACAGCGCCAGCACGGGCCGGCGCGGCTGCGCATCGGTGCCTGGCAATTCGTGCACAGGTGGGGACGGTGGCGATCTATTCGCATGACTCGACCTTCCTTCGGTCGTGATGGGGTCGCGGCTTCGGCGAGCGTCGTGAGAAGCGCGAGCGGCGAGAGCCCGCTCCCCTCGTCGCCAGGAGCGCGAGGTCTGCCCTGAGCAGCAGGTCGTCGAGCGAGTCGCCGTCCCTCAGCTCGGCGAGCCCGACGCTGATCGAGCCCGCCGCGGGGCCGGTGGCGAGGTCTACGGAGACGCGATCGAACCGCTCGCGGACTCCGGCTTGCCCGATGCCGTCGAGCGAGCAGACGAACTCGTCGCCACCGACACGCACGACTACGTCATACGGCCGCAGGTGAGTGGCGATCGACTCGGCGGTGCGCTGGAGCAGCCGGTCTCCGGCGGCGTGACCGGACGAGTCGTTGACCTGCTTCAAGCCGTCCACGTCGACGAACGCGAGCACGAGCGCGGCCGCTCGTTCGATGGGCACGCTCGATCTGGCGATCCACCGCGGCCAGTCCGACGCCGCGACGGAGCGCGCCGGTCAGGTCGTCGGCACCCGCGGCGGTGAGGACGCCCGCGGCGTGTTCGCGATCGGCGGCGGCGAGTCTTCGATCGCACAGCGCATGCTCGCGGTCGAGTGCCGCTGCAGCACGTTGCATCGCCGCGCCGTCGTCGGTGTCATGGGTCTGCTCCTCGTGAGTCTCGGCCAGCCGATCGCGGACCTCGGCCACGCGGTCGCGCTGGGTCGCCGTCTCGTCGCGCGTGCGCGCGATCGCGTCGCGCATGCCGTCGTCGCGTCGTCGCTGTCGTCGGGCCGGCGGGCCCCTGCGCGGTCGACCCGATACGGCGCGCCGGGCTCCTCCGGGCGGGACTCGGCGACTTCCAGGGCGTCGACGGCCTCGTCGTACATCCTTTCGAGGTCGCGCAGACGCGTGGGGCTGACGGCGTGCGGCTCGCCCACCTTCGCGCGATACAGGTCGCGTCGCTCGCGGTGGTAGCGGACGTCCATCCGCAGGCGTGCGAGATCGCTCGCTCTTGTCGTCATCAGGCTCATGCGGGCGCTCCGACCGCCTCGTCGACGACAGCGATCGCGCGCGTCATCGTGGACTCCAGAGTGGCGGGGTCGAAGTCCCAGTCCAGTCGCCTCTCGTTGACGAAGAACGTCGGGCATCCGTTGACGCCGCTGAAGACCCCGCTGTGGTAGTCCTCGAAGATGTGCGTCAAGTGGTCGCCGGCGGCGACTTCCGCGTCGTAACGCTGAAGGTCCAGGTCCAGTTCCTTCGCCATCGACCGCAGCGCCTTGGGAGTGAGCTCCACCTCCGCGGCCCAGATCCGGTCGTGCATCGCCCAGAAGCTGCCCTGCGCGCCCGCAGCCAGAGCCGCCGCCGACGCGCCGATCGCCAGGGGGTGGGCGTCGGCGATGGGGAAGTGGCGAAACGCCACCCGCAGGTCGTCGCCGAACCGTGCGCTCAGGTCGCGGATCACCGGCGCGGCCGCCTTGCACGATTCGGATTCGAAGTCGCCGTACTCGACGAGCGTGACCTTGGCCTCGGGCGACCCTCGAATGTTGTCGTGCTCCAGGTCCAGCCGCGGCCGCAGTCCCGTCACGTGGGACGCGATGTTGCGCCGCCACTGGGTGCTCAGCGTCTTGAGCTCTGCCTCGACGTTCGAATGCGCCGGCCGTGCCGCCTCCGCCCGCCGGTCGCTGCGGCGCTGTCTCCAGCTCCGTCGGTTCCCGTGGGATCGCATGTCACACCTCGCTGAGCGACCGGGTCCGATGTTCGTCCCCGAGTGGCCCGTAGAAAGTGGCTCTCTTCAGCTGGTGACGAAGGAGTCCGTGAGCGCGGCGGCTCTGACCGAGGCGGGCCCGAAGCTGGTTCGCTAGAAGCGGCGAGTGACCTAGTACTCCCAGGGTACCCTGCCCGACGCGACAAAGCCTCGGATTCGGCCGCCTACCCGCGAACCGCCTCCCAGTCGTCCCGCTTGGCGCGGTACTCCTGAGTCAGCGCGCGGTGCTGCTCCGCGACACCGAGCCATTCGAGTGCCGTCCGGTGGTCGCCGGCCTTCGCGTCGAAGTCGGCCATCGCCAGTGCCGCGTCGGAGATCTCTCCGAAGTCGGGGTCGGCGGTGCCGAGCGTGTCGAGAGTGGTCATTGCCACCTCCTGGGTCGTCGCGTTCCGTCCCTTGTGGTCCGTAGCGCGCCGACTGTTGCAGAGGCTCACTGTCGCACTCGCTTCCGCCCGCTGCTGCGGGACAGCCGGCGCGCGCTCGCAAAGTGCGACGTGTTTGTGGGGACACGCCGCGCTGGCCCGCCACGTTCCAGCCCCGGTAGCCCGGGGTATGTAGTTGATAGCCGACGTCTGTCTGTGCACGCCGCTCGCTATCGGGGGCGTGCGCGAGACTCGCCGCCGGACCAAGCGACGCGGGACTTCGGCCTGTCCCGAACAGGGGGGCCGAGCGGACCGCAGGAAGCAGGGTCCCATGCCGTACTACCGATGCCCCGAGTGTGGCCTGACGAGCTACAGCGCGGCCGGCTACTCGGCGGTGCCCGCGTGTCCAAACTGTTCGGGAGCGTTGCCTGAAGACGCAAAGGCTCATCCCGGGATCGACAGGGACATCGCGCGCGAGCTCCGCGCACGACCGAAGGCAGTAGGCGAAGCTCGACACGCTCTAGTAGGCCTTGCCCTGCCTCAGGCGACCCGAGACAAGCTCACCCTGCTCGTCTCGGAGCTCATGACCAACGCCGTTCGCCACACAGGGCGGCCCCATGATGACCAGGTCAATCTCCAAGTCGTCTGGGACGCCCGCCGCGTCCGTCTTACCGTCCGCGACCGCGGCCAGGGGTTCGAGCCGCACGCGCTGCATCATCGCGACCTGCTCACCAGCGGTGGCCGGGGCCTGGCGATCGTCGACGCGCTGAGCGACGCATGGGGGGTCGACCGCGCTCCAGGCAGCTGCGCGGTGTGGTGCGAAGTAGCCGCAGCAGGTGAGCGCGCCTGATCAGCGCTACCCTGGACTTAACCGACACCCTTCCAGTGAGCGCCCTACGTCTCTGTCGGGGCGTTTGCGGGAACCCGCCGGACCAAGCGACGCGGGACGCGGGGTCGCCGCCTGACGACGGTGGCCGAGCGGACCGCAGGAAGCAGGGTCCCATGCCGTACTACCGATGCGCCGACTGTGGGCTCACGGCCTGCAACGCAGCGGTGTATTCCACGGCTCTGGCGGTCATCCGCCGGCCGATCGCAGCGATGCACCGCGCAAGCGGCGAGCCAGGAACGCCATGAACACCCACGACGAATTCAATGGAGAACTGGCGGCCAGAATCTCGACCATCGTCGTGCGTGCACTCGCCCGCACAACGGGACGCGGCCCCACCAAGGCAAAGACCACCCTCGGCACGAATGGCGTGTTCGTGGTGTTGCAGGACAGCCTCACTCGCGGCGAGCAGACGCTCGCGGATGCCGGCCAGGGCAGGGCGGTGCTCGATCTACGGAGGCGCTGGCAAGGCGTCATGGAGGCCGACGTCAGCCGCGAGATCGAAGAAGTGACGGGACGAAAGGTGATCGGCTTCATGAGCGACAACCACATCGACCCCGACCTCGCCGTCGAGGTATTCGTACTCGAACCGCTCCCGGAGTAAGTCGATCAAGTCGGCGGCGTAGGGCGGCCCGAAACGGGCGCACATAAGTCCGCGCGGCCGCTCTCCTTCCCTTAGGGTGGACGTAAGCGGACGCTGAGCAGCCGACGAGCCGTAGGCCAAAGACTGGCCGACCCTCCGGCGCCCGATGAGCGACCCAGTGTCGAGATCGGAGGAGCGGCAATGCCCCCGACGGAGCGTTCGCACAACCTGGCAGCCCGGATGTCTCAGTGGAGCGGCCGGCATCGCAAGAAGGCCTTCTTCGGCTGGCTGGCGTTCGTCGTTCTCGCGTTCGCGATCGGGACCGCGGCCGGGTCGAAGCAGATCTCGGACCTGGATCAGTTCACGGGCGAGTCGCACGACGCCGAGGTGGCGCTCGACCGCGCGGGCCTCAGGCCGTTCTCGGAGGTCGTCTACATCCAGAGCGACAGCCTCACCGTCAAGGATCCCGAGTTCCGCGCTGTCGTCCAGGACGTCGAGCGTCGCCTGCCACAGCTTGCGCACGTCGAGAACGTCGAGTCGCCGCTGACCGGGGACGGCGACGTTTCCGCCGGCGGCCACGCCGCGCTGGTGAAGTTCGAGATCGCCGCGAAGGACTCGATCGAGGCGAAGGAGCGCGTCGAGCCGATCCTGGCCGCGTCCGCGGACCTCCAGGCCGCCCACCCGGGCTTCGACATCGACCAGTTCGGCACCGCGAGCGCGAACAAGGCCGTCAACGAGACGATCAGCGAGGACCTGGCAAAGGCGGGCGAGCTCTCGCTGCCCCTGACGCTGATCATTCTCACGATCACCTTCGGCACGCTGGTGGCCGCGGGTGTGCCGCTGCTTATCGGCGTCACGTCGGTGATGGCCGCACTCGGTCTGGTGGCGATCACGAGCCACGTCCTGCCGGCGGACAGCAACCTGCCGGCGGTGGTCCTGATGATCGGCCTCGCGGTCGGGGTCGACTACTCGCTCTTCTACCTCAGACGCGAGCGCGAGGAGCGCGCCGCCGGGCAGAGCGAGAGCTCCGCGCTCCTGGCGGCTGCGGCCACGTCGGGCCGAGCCGTGCTGATCTCGGGGATCACGGTGATCGTCGCCATGGCCGGAATGCTGATCAGCGGCGACAAGTCGTTCATCTCGTTCGCGGAGGGAACGATCCTGGTCGTGGCGATCGCGATGTTCGCCTCGCTGACGGTCCTGCCCGCGATGCTGAGCTGGCTCGGCGACCGCGTCGAGAAGGGCCGCATCCCAGTGCTCGGCCGGCGGCGCCGGCCGGCGGGCCAGTCACGCTTCTGGTCGTCGCTCACGGAACGGGTGATGCGGCGCCCGGTCGTCGCGATCGTGCTCGCGGGCGGGCTGCTGGTTGCGCTGGCCGTCCCGGCGCTCGGGATGAAGAGCGTCACGAGCGGAATCGAGGAGCTGCCCCAGGACCTCCCGATCATCCAGACCTTCGACAAGGTCAAGGCCGCGTTCCCGACGGAGGGCATCACCGCGACAGTCGTGGTCGAGGCGGACGACGTGCACGCCGCTCCGGTGGCCGCGGGCATCGACGGCCTGATCGCCAGGACCCGAGGGTCGGATGACTTCCTACCGGGTGCGGCGGTGATCTACAGCCGCGACGGCACGGTCGCGAAGATCGACGTTCCGACGCACGGCACCGGCAACGACGCCGCGTCCGTCAAGGCGCTCGACGCGCTGCGGGGCGACATCATCCCGTCGACCGTCGGGGCCGTCGACGGAACCACCGTCAACGTCAGCGGAGACGCCGCCGGCTCGGCCGACTTCAGCAGCAAGCTCACCAGCCGGTTGCCCCTGATCTTCGCCTTCGTGTTCGGGCTCGCGTTCCTGTTGCTGCTCGTCACGTTCCGCTCGATCGTGATCCCGATCAAGGCGATCCTGCTCAACCTGCTCTCGGTTGGAGCGGCGTACGGGATTCTCGTGCTCGTCTTCCAGCACGGGTGGGGGGAGTCGGTGCTCGACTTCAACTCGACCGGCGGGGTGACGAACTGGCTCCCGTTGTTCCTGTTCGTCGTGCTGTTCGGCCTCTCGATGGACTACCACGTGTTCATCGTCTCGCGGATCCGGGAGTTGCACGACCGCGGCATGAGCACGGACGAGGCCATCAAGCAGGGGATCTCGACGACGGCCGGGACGGTCACCAGTGCCGCGGTCGTGATGGTCGGCGTCTTCGCGGTCTTCATGACTCTGAGCTTCCTGGACTTCAAGGAGCTCGGGCTCGGGCTGGCCGCCGCCGTCCTGATAGACGCGACGATCATCCGCGGCGTGTTGCTGCCGGCGTCGATGAAGGTGCTGGGCGACTGGAACTGGTACCTGCCGAGCTGGCTCGAGTGGCTGCCGCACGTCGGGGCCGACCGCGACGCGACCCCGCCGGCGGAGCCGACGGACCCGCCGGCGCCGGACGAGTCAGGAGATGCCCAGGGGCCACGTCCCACTCCCGTGCCCGCGTAACCGCGGTCCGGGGGCGCTAGACGCTCGCGCGGAGCGCTTGCGCGATGGCCTCGCCGGCCGAGTTCACACCGAGCTTGGCCTCCAGGCACGCGAGCCGGTGGCGGACGGCATGAAGGCTGAGGAACAGTTCCCAGGCGATGTCCGCCTCGTCCTCGATCGCGGTGGCCGCGCGCAGCACCTCGGTCTCGCGCGGGGTAAGGCCAAGGTGCTCGAGCGCTTCCGCGCGGAAACGCGCCACCTCCTCCTCGAGCAGCAGTGCGTGTGGGTCACCGGGGAGCAGACGGACGGTGAGGCGCCGGCCGTCCCGCACGCTGACAAGCGCAGGGCGCGGCGGGAGCGCCAGCCACTCGGCGACCGGGCCCGGTAGCCAGCCCGCGTGCTCCGCGGGGCCGAAGTGCTCGGCCAGCCATCGCTCACCGTCGGAGCTCGAGTGCAAGATCTCCCCGTAGCTGTCGAGCAGGACGAAGGCAGTGTCCGGCGGTGCACTGGCGGCGAGGGCGCGGACGAGGCGCTCCCGCGCCTTCGCAGCCCGCAGGGCCTCCTCGAGCGCGGGGCGGAGGAGGTCGAGGACGTCGCTGTCCCGCTCGGAGAACTGGCGCTCGGTGCGGCCGAGCCCGGCGACGACCGCCTCACGACGCTCCGCGCGGACGCCGATCGCGATGCCGTACTCGACTCCCGAGCCGTGCAGCAGGTCGCCGTACAGCTCGCTGTGGGACAGGCTCCGGGGTTCGGCGGCGTCGGAGAGCCGAATCGCGGGACGCCGGTGCGCGGCATGCGCGGACAGGAGCGGGTGATCCGTCGCGTCGCCCACGATTGCCGCGAAGGCGCCTGGCGGCTCCGCCTCGCTCGGGACCGCCTCGTGATGGACCGCGCCCGTGGCAAGCTCCACTCGATCCCACGTGAGCACGTCTGAGGGGACGAGCGCCGCAAGCGCCTGGAGCGCGCGCCGACGCAGTTCGGCCTCCGTTCGCGCTTCCCCGGTCGTCCGGGCGAACGCATTGACGGCGGCCACGTCGGTGTCGGCCAGCCAGGTCATGGCATCACTACCGAAGATACTCCGCTCTTAGGGCAGCTGCCCGGCGAAGAGAGGTCTAGACGGGGTAGAGAAACGTGTAGGCCGCCGTCATGCCCTCCTGGGTCCAGTGGGCCAGGCAGTAACGGCAGGCGCCGCCCTTTTCATCTGGGACGTCGATCGTCTTGGGCGGGCGGCCCTCGACAGCCTCGACCTCGACCGTCGTGTCTTGCAGAGGGCCGTCCTCGAGTAGCGCTTGCACGGCGTCGGCGGCTTGCTCAGTCGTGCGAAGCGTCAAGGCGCGTGTAGCGAGGGTCTGTCGCGCCGAACTCGCGGCCGTTCAGCCATGCACGACCACCAGCCCGGTGCCCAACTCTGCGGTCGCCATCGGCGCGGTGCAGCTCGCCCCTGCGTCGTGCCGGTCCTGTTGTCGTGCGGTCTCGCGCTCTGGTGGTCATGATCCTCAATCTTCCAGTCTTAGCTCTCGTCGTCGACCCAGTGGAGGTAGGTCTCGTGCGCTGCCACCCGAGCGCCCGCGGCGCGCAGCCGTTCATACGCGCCGAACTCGCTCGACGTGCCGATCGAGGCGGCGTAGCGGTCGCCCAGCCGGTCCTGTTCCCGCAGCCCGGCCTCGAGTCGTTGCACCGCATTCTCGTGTAGCGCACTGGACATTGCTTCCAAGCCTTCCCCTGGTCGCTCCCGCGCGCCGGACACAGCCGGTGCTCGCGGGCGGTCGATCAGATTGAGGCGAATCCACCGTGCCGGTGGGTGAACGCCGAGTGGAAGTACAGGTACCGGTCCCGCGGCCAGACCAGGAACCCCGGCTCTCGCCTCGTGGCGCACTATGCGCCGTCGGTGGTCTCCGGCTGGGGCTGAGCATTCTGGCCGCAGGGCCAGCTCACCTGTGACACTACTCCGATCGCGCGGGTCTGACACGCCCGTCCACAAAGACCTCGGTCGTCTGCCTGCTCCGTTTGCTGCTCGGGTCCTGAAAGCCGGGCGTGTCAAGACGCTGACAGGGCGCATCTGCGGTGGTACCGTCGATCACGGAGGGCAGATTTGGAGGGGTTCCGGCACTGCGCCGGGGCAGCGCCGACTGAACTCCGGATCGCTTTGCCTACGCGACCGGAGAGTGTCGATGGCCGCCCCCTCATCCTCTTGGACCAATGCGCACCCGCCCCCCGGGCTCGACGCTACGAGCTACCGGGCCGCCGATGCGCTCCACGAAACGGAAGCGACGGTGTCCGGATGACCACGATCCCGCCACCCCGTACGACGCTGTCCATCACCCCGGCGGTCTCCGACGGCGAGGCCTGGCTACTGGTCTCGGGCGCGGTCGACCTCATCACCGCTGGTCATCTGAGCGAAGCGCTCCGAGCAGCCGAACGGGATGACCCAGCGGTCGTCGGCCTCGACCTGAGTGGCCTGAGCTTCATCGACTCGAGCGGCGTGCATCTGCTGCTCGCCGCCAACCGCCGCGCGCGAGTCGCGGGCCGGCGCTTCGTCGTGTCCCACCCGAGCTACCCGGTGCGACGCGTGCTGTCGGTCACCGGCCTCGACCGCCAGATCGAGCTTCTGCCGTAGCGAGGCAACGCGCCTGCCGGCCGTCGGTCAGTCGACGACCAGGAGGAGCTGCGTTGCGTCGTCGCCTATGTCTTCATCCGACGCGTCGATCACCTGTTGCTCGATCGCGGCCACCGCAGCGCTCGGCGACAGATCCGCGCCGGCGCGGAGCGCGGCGGCCAGCCAGTCGACTCCGAGACGGCCGCTGCCGCTCCCGCTGCGGCGCTCGACGATCCCGTCCGAGTAGAGGAGGAGCCGGTCGCCCGATTGCAGCTCGGCTGTGTTGTGCACGAAATCCCGCTCCGCCTCGAACAGGCCAAGGGGTTGTGTCGACTCCCCCTCCAGTTCCTCGGTCTCGCCGTCGCGCAGCAGTAGCGGCGGAGGGTGCCCGCAGTTGATCCACTGCAGCGTGCCGGACCCCTGGTGCCAGATTCCGACGACGACGGTCGACCAGGCTCGTGAGGAGAGCTCCTTCAGGGCACCGTGAATGGCCTGGCAGGCGGCGTCGGGGCCGTCACCGCGTCGCCGGGCGGCTCGTAGAGCGCCAACCGCGAGCGCGGATATGGCTGCCGCACGGGGACCCTTGCCGACCGCGTCGGCCACCGCGAGCCATAGCCCCTCGTCGTTGTCGGCGTAGTCGAACCAGTCGCCGCCGACCTCGTACGCCGGCAGGATGCTGCCGGCGACCCTGCCGCCACGAACCGGCGCCAGGCGTGGTGAGAGCAGCCCCTGTTGGAGCTCGGCCGACGCGCTCACCGGATGACGGCGGCGCTCGCGTTCGAGCGCGTCGGTGTAGCCACCCAGCAGCTCGAGCAGAGGGCCCGCCATCTCGGCCAGCTCGCCGAGCGGGCGCTCGGCCTGGCCGGCTGTGACCACCACCGCGGTGGCTCGGCCGCGCACCCAGAGCGGCTGGACGCTCGCGTCCGGATGATGCTCGGCGAAGTAGTCGCGAAGTTCCTCCACGGCAGCCGCGCCGAGCTCGGGGCCGACTCCGTTCACCGGCACCTGACTGGGCAGACGGTCGGTGCCGGCAACGCGCAGAAGGCAGGCGCCCTCGATGTCGACGGCGTACAGGCCCACCGGCCCGCCGGCGAGCTCCTCGCAGTCCTCGGCCAGGCGGGTGGCAAGCGTGCACGCTGGCTCCGTCGCGAGAGCCTGGCGGAGTCTCAATGGAGTCATCACAGCTTCAGGGCCCTCGGCCCGCAGGGGCAGCGTAGCCAACCTCTTTCGCCGCGCGCGGGTTGGCGCACTCGTCCCCGTCGGTGGCGGCCTCCCCTGTTTGGGGTACCCGGACCCGGGCAGGATTGGTGTTGGGCCTGCGCCGGGCACGCAAGTGAAAGGCGCTCGCCAGCTCAGCCACGTCGGGACGCCCTGGAGAGAGGGCAGGCCGCCTGGCTACACACACACCGCAGGACATGTACCCCGAGCTGGGAGGCTCATCTCATGACTACCCCGAATCTGACCGCAGGCCGCGACGCTCCGACGCAGGCCAACACTCGCGGAGGCGCGCTGCGCCGGCTGACCACGGAGACCAAGCAGTCCTTCAAGACCTCCGAGTTTTGGGCGATGGTCGTCGTCATCGTCGGCATCCTGGTCAGCGCCGCCGCTATTCACGGCGGGGACAACGGCACCGACGAGTTCATCGCGCGCCACGCGTGGCTCTACGTCTCGATCGTCGCCGCCGGCTACATGATCAGCCGCGGCCTTGCCAAGTCCGGTGTGCGCGACCCGTACACGGACGACAACGATCACGGCTCGAACGGCCGCGGCCGGTAGGAAGCAGCCATCAAGGGGGGCCATGGACGGCCCCTCGGTGGTGCCACGGACGGTGTTGTTGACGCCAGGTGCGGGGGCTCTCGATCGACATCGTGAGTCCCCGCCGGCGTCGCTGCGGCTCCTGTCGTGCCGGTCGCCGCGGTACTCCCTGCGGCCGGCAGTGGTCGACAGACACCCCCCTGAATTTCAAAGTGGAATGGAGGACGCCCTCATGGGTCAGTCCGAGCAGAAGGTCGTGCAGTATCTGAACGAGGCGCATGCCACGGAGGTGGCGCTCGTCCGGGTGCTCCAGTCGCAGATTGCGATGACGCCGCGGGGGACCTACCGCACCGGCCTCGAGAAGCACCTCGGGGAGACCCGCACGCACGCCGCCCGGGTCGAGAAGCGACTCGGAGAACTCGGCCAGGGCCGGAATCCGTTCCAGCTCGTGAACGGCGTGGCGCAGACCGTCGTCGGGCAGGTGCTCGCGCTTGCGAAGACACCGCTCGACATGATCCGCGGTTCCGGCGGCGAGGAGAAGATTCTCAAGAACGCGAAGGACGCCGCTGCGACGGAGGCGCTCGAGATCGCGACGTACACGGCGATCGAGCGGCTCGCGAACTCGGTCGGGGACCAGCAGACGGCGAAGCTCGCCGTGTCGATTCGCGCCGACGAGGAGACGATGCTCGACCGCGTCATGAAGGAGATCCCGAAGCTGACCGACGCCGTCGTCCAGGCGGAGGTCGAGGGCAACCCCCAGTTCGACGCGAGCAAGACCGGGACAGCGGACGCCGCTCGCGTTGGCGGCCTGGCCGCGAAGCGCGCGGCGAAGCAGGCCGGCGCGAACGCCAAGCGCACCGCTCGACATACCCGCAAGGTCCCCGGTGTGGCGCACGCCGAGGGTCAGGTCAAGGGGGCGGCAGCCTCCGAGGGCGACCTGCCGATTGCGCGCTACAGCTCACTGACGGCCGACGACATCACCTCGAAGCTGTCGGACTTGTCGCAGATCGACCTGGCCAAGGTCAGCTCGTTCGAGCGCAAGAACGACAACCGCGCGACCGTCCTCGGCCGCGTCGAGTCGCTGCGCGGCGACGAGCCCTGGCCCGGCTACGACGAGCAGACCGCCGCCGAGATCGAAACCGCGCTGACCGCGGCCGACGACTCGCTGGCCAGGAAAGTCCGCACGTACGAGCGCGCGCACAAGGATCGGGCCGGCGTGACCAGGGCTGCCGACCGCGAACTCGCGACAACGTAGAAGGGCGATTCGGGCGGGTCCCCGCGCCTTGGCGCGGGGACCCTGCACGGTCAGGGGCTGACCTTCCCGTGCGCTGCGCTTATCGACTTGTCGGCGGGGTCGGTTGAGATTCTGCGTCGCCTCTGGCCGGGATACGGGCGTGCCGGAACCGGCGCTGTTGCCTGGTCGGCTCGAGCGCCCGGATGGCTGCGGCGGTGCGATGGAAGCGCTGTGCGGCGGTTCGCGCCGCGCTCTCGACGGCTGAGGCGATCGCCGTGTCGGCGGCGTCGGTGTGAACGGCGGCCAGGGCGAGTGCCCCGCCCAGTTGCTCCAGGTCATCGACGAGGGGATGGTCGTTGCCGAGTGCCTGGCCCAACGCCTCCCTGGCCTCCTCCAGCCGACTGAGATCCGCGGCCGCGCGGGTGCTCAGGGCCGCCCGGACGGCGTTCGCGGCGTCCTCAAGCATGTTCAGGAGATCGGCGCGAGGCAGCCCCAGTTCGAGTCGCTCGTCGCCGTTGCGGCCTGCGACCCAACCAGCCGCGAACGCGGCGCCGAGCAGCGCCAACACGAGCAGCTGCGTTCCGGTCACGAGCGCTGTGTACCAGAAGGCGTGGGTGCCTTGATGCGACAGGTGCTCCACGCCGCTTGACATGAACATGCGTCCAGGCGAGCATCCGCCCCGCAGGGGGCTGACCTTCAAGGTCAATTGTGGCTGGAAGCCACGGGGAGGAGGAGCAGTATGAGCAAGACTCGCAAGCGCATGACAGGACTGCTTGCGGTCCTCGCGCTGGCGGCAACGTCGGCGGTCGCGCCCGGGTCGCTGGGCGCTCCGTCGTTCGGGCCGGGCAACAAGGGCGGCGGCGAAGGTAACTCGGGTCCGCAGGGCGCGAAGTGTCACCCGCCCGGACAGACCACGACTACTCCCGGCTGCAAGTAAGGAGCCGCGCACGGCGGGCCGCCTGATCGGGCGGCTCGCCCTGCTGCTCACGCGTCAGGTCGTGGCGTCAGCGTCTTCTTCGAACGCGGACATGTCGGTGCGGTCCTCGGCGAGCAGGAAGATCTCGACCGACACGTCGGCCTCGAGATTCGTCTCGCTGAGGAACGCCTTGACCTTGCGTCCGGTGGCCTGTTCGACGAGCGAGGTGAACTCCTCGGCCATGTTCTGCTGGAAGCGCCGGCGGATCTGCTGGATCGCCTCGACCTCGCCGCGATCCACAAGAGTGCGCTCCACTCGGGTGAAGGTCTCCTCGAGCACGACGGCGACGAGGTCGTCCTGGATATAGGTCCTGGCCTTCGTCGGTCCGCGGCCGTAGTACTCACGGTGGAGGCGAGTCATCTCCGTCGAGATGACTGCACGCACTTTGCCAAGTTCCGTGTCATCCACGTCGTGCTCCTCCGGCCAACGGGACGCGAGCAGAGAAAAGCATCGGCCGTGACCCATCTCCCGATTGAAGCTAGGTCCGGCGGCGCCTCGGAGCGCGGCCGTCCCGCTGCCATATGAAGCGGGTTCTCCGGACGACCGCAGCCGGCCGGAGCTCCCTGGTGACAGGCTACTCGCGCGAGCGCACCGCGTCGAGGGTGTTGTCGCGTGAGGGAAGCGGTCTCGGCCCGGGCGCGCCAGGCTAAGCTCATCGTGCAGCGGCTTGGCGTCTTTGGGTATTCGGTTTGCCCAGCGCTGGGCACGTTGCACGGCGCGGGGACAGGCGCTGTTCCTCTAGTGGGGCGGCTCTGGACCCGCGTCACTTCTTTGCGCGTCAAGCTCCATTGGGAACGGCTACAGTTGAAGGGCTGCTTCTCGGGTCTTCCGCGCCTCTTTTCCCCTCCAGCAGCTCAGCACAGAAGAGGCGAGACGGGAAACCCAATGACTGAAACTGACGAGCACGTAGCCCTTGACGACGGCGCCGTCAGCGCGGCTCTGTCGAATGCTGTCGTCGGCCTGGTCCGCGAGTACACCGGCCGAGGCCCGACCAAAGCGCGAACCAGCATCTCGCGCGATTTGGTGAGCGTGGTCCTGGCCGACACGCTCACGAAGGCCGAGCGCAGACTCGTGGAGGCCGGTAAGGCAGACCTGGTGCTTCATATCCGGCAGGAGTTTCAGAGGACGATGCGCCACGATCTTGTCGCGGCGGTCGAGAAGATCACCGAACGCGAAGTGGTCGCCTTCATGAGCGATAACCACATCGACCCCGACATGGCGGTCGAATCGTTCGTGCTCCGACCGGAACCAGTAGCCGAGTAAGTCGGCCTGGGCGAACCACGTACGCCGAGATCTAGGCCAGATCGACCAGCTTGGGCATTCCGATGTGGAAGCCCTGGGCCAGATCGACGCCGCACTTGCGCAGGAGCGTCAGCGTCGCCTCGTTCTCGACGCCCTCGGCAACCGCCCGGATGCCCAGGCGTTGCGCCATGTCCACGACGGAAGCGACGATCGCGCGTGATCGCTCGTTGACCTCCAGGTCGGCGACGAACTCGCGGTCGATCTTCACCATCGTCACGGGTATCTGGTGGAGGTGGCTGAGCGAGCCGTAACCGGTGCCGAAGTCGTCGAGTGCGAGGCCGGCACCCATGGCTGTGATGCGGTCCGCGACGTCGCACGCGCTCTGGAGGTCGATGAGCGGCGCCGTCTCGGTGATCTCGAAGGTCAGATGTGAAGCGCCGGTGGCGTGGCGGTGCACGGCTGCCTCGAGCCAGTCACCGAACGCCGGCTCGGTGACCGAGCGGGCTGAGAGGTTGACGTGCACTCGGCGGCCGGGCGCGGCGAGCCGCAGGGCGTGTTCGCATACCCACATGTCGAGCTCGGTCCCCAGGCTGTAGCGCTCGATCGCGCTGACGTACGGACCCGGAAGTTCCAGGCCGCCGGCGGGGTTGATGAAGCGCAGCAGCAGTTCTTCGGCGACCTGCTCGCCGGTGCCCAGGTCCACGATCGGCTGGGCCGCCAGCCGGAGGCCTCCGTCATAGAGCGCGAAGCGAACGCGTGCGAGCCGAGCCTCCACACCGCCGGCGACGCCCGGTCCGAGGGGAACGGCGTCCCGCCGCCCATCGAACCGGTGGCCAGGGGTGGCCAGCGCGCCTGCGGTTTGCCTGTGCACGACATCGATGATCGACGCCGGGCGGTGGAACGGCCATACCGCAATTGCGTGATTTCAGTTGTCCGAGGCGTCGTTATGCCCCTCGCCAAGCGCGATCGCCACGAGTTGAGCGCGCGAAATGCACGGCCACGATCGCCCCATCGGACGCGACGCCCGCGCCGCCGACTTCCCGCGGCCGCGCGGTCGTGTGCTGATGACTGTGCAGGACGGGCGCGAGCTGTCGCCGTCAGCAACGCGTCGACTATCCGAGCAGCTTTGCCTTCTCAGCCGCGAACTCCTCGTCGGTGAGCACGTTCTGCTGATGCAGCTCGCCGAGCTGCTTGAGCTCATCCACGACCTCGGGGGTCAGTCCGCCTGGCGCGGGAGACGGGGCCGGTTCAGCGGGTGCGGCCGGCTGAGCTGCCCCCATCTGCTCCTGTTGCTGCGCTTCGTTCGCGTCGTAGTGCTTCTTCGCCGCAAGTGCGGCCCCTCCGAGTGCGGCGACACGTCGTCTGCGTTGTCGTCTATCTCGTCCCATGGTCACATCTCCTTGCCTGGTTGGGAGTGCAGGCAGCGCTACCTAGCGCGTCCGTTCAGTCGCGGGTCGTCAGTGAGTCGATGGCGACGGTGAGTGCGAGGACGAGCGCGGCGTCCTCGCCGGCTGCGACATCGACGCCGTACGAGTCCCGTATGCGAAACCACTTCTTCGAGATCGTCGCGACCGTGTCGCCATCGCGCTCGATCTCGTACTCGTGGTCAACGACGTTTCCGCGCGCCTTCATGTCGTCGCCGTGCTTGACGTCGATGGCGAAGCGATCTCGGATCCCGACCAGCGCCTTGTGGACGGTCGCGGCGGTGTCGCCCTCGCGCTCGATGGCGATCTTGTCGCGGACGCTGAGCTTGCGTTCCCGGATCCGGGCCACCTCACCTCCCGAGGCGTTTTCGAGGACGAACGTCTGTCGGATCCGAAGCGCCTTGCCGTTGACCTTGTAGGCCCGTTCGCCTCGCTCGTTCTCGATCCAGAAGTCATCGCCGATCGACAGCAGCTTCTCGCGCATGAGAAACCGCTCGCCTTCGGGCTCCTGGTCGCGACGTCGCAGTAGGCCCATACTCCGACGCTATGACGGCTTGCCGGCAGGCGCATCCTCCGAACCGGGTGAACCCGAACGCGCGTCGCAGCGTCGCCCGCTCACCGATCATCCGAAGTGACATCTACACGCGCGGGTGCGCCACCGCCGCGCGGGTGAGCTGAGACGGGCCACCGCATGCTTTGGCGCCCCGACCGCGACTCGGTGCTTCTCGACGGCGGAGAGTTCATGATGGGCACGGACTCCCGCGACGGCTATCCGCGCGACGGTGAGGGGCCGGTGCATCGCGTCCGATCGAGCCCGTTCGGGATCGACCCCCACGCGGTCACCAACGACGCTTCGCGGCGTTCGTCGAGGCGACCGGGCTACGTCACCGACGCCGAGCGCTACGGCTGGTCGTTCGTGTTCGGCGGCTTGCTGCCCGACGACTTCGAGGACACTCGCGGCGTTGCCGAGCGCCGTGGTGGCGGCAGGTGGAGGGAGCGGACTGGCGCCATCCCGAGGGACCGCAGTCCGACCTCGACGGCCGCGGCGGACCACCCGGTCGTGCACGTGTCGTGGAACGACGCGCAGGCGTACTGCGGTGGGCCGGCACGCGGCTGCCGACCGAGGCCGAGTGGGAGTACGCGGCGCGCGGCGGGCTGGCGCGGGCGCCGCTTCCCGTGGGGCGACGAGCTCGAGCCGGGCGGCGAGCACCGGATGAACGTGTTCCAGGGCACGTTTCCGGCGCACAACACCGGCGCCGACGGCTACGTCGGCACCGCCCCGGTCGACGCGTTCGCGCCGAACGGCTACGGGCTGTACAACGTGACCGGCAACGTCTGGGAGTGGTGCGCGGACTGGTTCGACCCGCGCTACTACGCCGCGAGCCCGGTCGACGACCCGCCCGGCCCCGCGGCGGGACCCACCGCGTGATGCGCGGCGGGTCGTACCTCTGCCACGCGTCGTACTGCAGCCGCTACCGCGTCGATGCGCGCAGCGCCAACGAGCCCGACAGCTCGACCGGCAACCTCGGGTTCCGCATCTGTTCGTGACCGCGGCCGTATCACCCTGTGCGGGTGATGCGCCTGCGAGCGGCCCGGCTTAGCGTCGCACTCCGGGAGATCGATCTGACGACCAGTGACGCAGCGATTCCGGAGGTAGCGACGTGGGCGAGAACGGACACAGAGGTCGAGAGGTGCTCCCGATTCCCGACCGGCCGTACGCCGGGCTGGTCACCTACGACGCCAAGGATCCGGACACGTCGTTTCCCGCCGATCGAGCGCGCTGCGGCCGCCGGAGGGCGCGCCCAACATCCTGGTCGTCCTGCTCGACGACGTCGGCTTCGGCGCGTCGA
Source organism: uncultured Actinomycetes bacterium (assembly GCA_963724205.1). Classification (GTDB taxonomy): domain Bacteria; phylum Actinomycetota; class Thermoleophilia; order Solirubrobacterales; family Thermoleophilaceae; genus CAVRTK01. The sequence continues at coordinate 2,013,586 of CAVRTK010000001.1, forward strand.
GCGCGTTCGGCGGGCCGATCGAGACGCCGACGGCCGAGCGGCTCGCCGCGGGCGGCCTGAAGTACAACCGCTTCCACACCACGGCGCTCTGCTCGCCCGACCCGCCAGGCGCTGCTGACCGGGCGCAACCACCACTCGGTCGGCATGGGCGGGATCACCGAGATCGCCACCTCGGCGCCCGGCTACAACTCGCTGCGGCCGAACACCGCCGCGCCGATCGCCGAGACGCTCAAGCTGAACGGCTACTCGACCGCGCAGTTCGGCAAGTGCCACGAGGTGCCGGTCTGGGAGACGAGCCCGGCCGGCCCGTTCGACCGCTGGCCCACCGGCGGCGGGCTTCGAGCACTTCTACGGCTTCATCGGCGGCGAGGCCCACCAGTACTACCCGGCGCTCTACGAGGGCACGAAGCCGGTCGAGCCCGAGAAGACGCCCGAGGAGGGCTACCACCTCACCGAGGACATGACCGACAGGGCGATCGCCTGGATGCGCCAGCAGAAGGCGCTGATGCGCCGGACAAGCCGTTCTTCGTCTACTTCGCGCCCGGCGCGACGCACGCGCCGCACCACGTCCCGAAGGAGTGGGTCGACAAGTACAAGGGCCAGTTCGACCAGGGCTGGGACAGGCTGCGCGAGGAGACCTTCGCGCGCCAGAAGGCGCTCGGCGTCATCCCGGCGGACACCGAGCTGACCCGCCGCCACGACGAGATCCCGGCCTGGGACGACATGCCGGACGAGCTCAAGCCGGTGCTGCGCCGCCAGATGGAGGTGCTACGCCGGCGATTCCTCGAGCACACCGACCACCACGTCGGGCGGCTGATCGACGCGCTCGAGGAGCTCGGCGTGCTCGACAACACGCTCGTCTACTACATCATCGGCGACAACGGCGCCTCGGCCGAGGGCACGCTCAACGGCACCTTCAACGAGATGATCAACTTCAACGGCGCCGCCGCGCTCGAGACGCCGGAGTTCATGATCGAGCCGGCTCGACGACTTCGGCGGGCCGGACTCCTACAACCACTACGCGGTCGGCTGGGCGCACGCGATGGACACGCCGCTACCAGTGGACCAAGCAGGTGGCCTCGCACTTCGGCGGCACGCGCAACGGCACGATCGTGCACTGGCCGAACGGGCATCGCGGCGCAGGGGCGAGCTGCGCGACGCAGTTCCACCACGTGATCGACATCGCGCCGACACTGCTCGAGGCCGCCGGCCTGCCCGAGCCGATGTCGGTCAACGGCGTCCAGCAGATGCCGCTGCAGGGCGTCAGCATGGCCTACTCGTTCGACGAGGCGGACGCGCCCGACCGCCACGAGACGCAGTACTTCGAGATGTTCGGCAACCGCGGCATCTACCACAAGGGCTGGACCGCGGTGACCAAGCACAAGACGCCGTGGGAGCTGGTCGGCGGCAACATGCTCGCGTTCGACGACGACGTCTGGGAGCTGTACGACACGACGACCGACTGGAGCCAGGCGCGCGACCTGTCAGCGAGCAGCCCGAGCAAGCTGCACGAGCTGCAGCGGCTCTGGCTGATCGAGGCGGTGCGCTACAACGTCCTGCCGCTCGACGACCGGGCCGCCGAGCGCCTCAACCCGGACATCGCGGGCCGGCCGACGCTGATCCACGGCAAGTCGCAGCTGCTGTTCGGCGGCATGGGCGCGCCTGTCGGAGAACTCCGTGGTCAACATCAAGAACAAGTCGCACTCGGTCACGGCCGAGATCGACGTCCCCGACAGCGGCGCCGAGGGCGTGATCGTCGCGCAGGGCGGCAGCATCGGCGGCTGGGCGCTGTACGCCCACGAGGGCCGGCTCAAGTACTGCTACAACCTGCTCGGCGTCCAGCAGTTCTACGTCGACGGCAACGGCGCGACGCGATACCGGCCGGGCAGCACCAGGTGCGCATGGAGTTCGACTACGACGGCGGCGGGCTCGGCAAGGGCGGCACCGTCTCCCTCTACGTCGACGGCGAGCAAGGCCGGCGAGGGCCGCGTCGACGCGACCGCGGCGATGATCTTCTCGGCCGACGACACGCTCGACGTGGGCGAGGAGGGCGGAGGCCTCGTGACCGACGACTACGGCCGCGACAACGCCTTCAGCGGCCGCGTCAACTGGGTTCAGATCGACCTCTCCACCGACGACGCCGACCACGTCGTATCCGACGAGGAGCGCATTCGAGTGGCGATGGCCAGGCAGTAATGAGGGTATTCGCGGCGGCAGCCCTGGCGGCCGCCGGCTTGCTGGCGGGCTGCGGCAGTTCGAATGACGACACCTCGACGGACGCCGCACCGAAGACGGTCGACGACGCGCAGGTCGAACAGGGCATCAAGGACGACCTGTCGACCACGTCGGCGAAGGTGATCAGCGCCAAGTGCCCCACCGACGTGCCGGTGCAGAAGGACGACACGTTCACGTGCACCGTCACCTTCGACAACGGTGCGAGCGGCAAGGCCACCGTGACGCAGCAGGGCGCGAACAGGTACACGTACGAGCTCAAGGCCGGATCGGTCGAGGTACCGGGCTCGACAGCAGCCGCCGCCGTCGAGAAGTCGCTCGCTGCTCAGGGGGCGCCCAACGCAAATGTCACCTGTCCCGAGAACATCATCGTCAAGGTCGGGACGACGGTCACGTGCAACGTCAGCGGCGCCGAAGGGGCCGCGTCCGGGACCGTGACCTTCACGTTCAGTGACGCCGAGGGCACGGTCGACGCCTCGTCGGTCGAGACCTGACAGCGCGCCCCCGACGCCCTGCCGTTTGTTGCCGCGCGCGGTCCATTCAGCACCGCGGCCCGGAGGGCATCGTTCGGAACTGGTGAAACGCATCACCGCCGTTTCCCGCTGACGATCGTCGCGAGCGCCGTGGCTTAGGACCCGAACGGGTCGATCGTCTGCTGTGTCATCCGATCTGGATGATGCGCGCCCCGGCGCGAACCGTGAGCATCGCCCCATGGCCTCCCGCCCGAACGTCTTGGTGATCCTGACCGACCAGCAGCGGTACCCGCCGCCGTATGAGTCCGAGGAGCTTGCGCAGTACCGCCGCGAGCACCTGCCTGGGATGGAGCGCCTACGGCGGAACGGCGTCTCGTTCCGCCATCACTATCCGATGGCGGCCGCCTGTGCGCCGAGCCGTGCGTCGCTGCTGACCGGCCAGTACCCGTCGCTCCACGGTGTGACGCAGACCGACGGGCTGGCGAAGAACCCCGACAGCGACGACATGTTCTGGCTGGCGCCGGACAGGGTGCCGACGCTCGGCGACTGGTTCCGCGCCGGCGGCTACCGCACTTACTTCAAGGGCAAGTGGCACGCCTCGCACGCACACCTCGACGCCGAGGAGGGTGACGGGTTGCTGCTGTCGATTGACGATGACGGCACGCCGATCGAGGCGAACATCGAGAGTTACCTGAAGGCGGACGTGCTCGACGACTGGGGCTTCTCGGAATGGGTCGGCCCCGAGCCGCACGGGCTCGGCCAGCACAACACAGGCATGGTGAAGGACCCTTTCACCGCCGATGAGACGATCGATCTGCTGAAGCGTCTCGACGCCGACGACGGCGACGAGCCGTGGCTGACCGTCTGTTCGTTCCTGAATCCGCACGACGACTCGCTGTTCGGAGTGATCGGGCTGGCGCAGGGCTTGCGCTACCACCCCTCCGCTGTGCCTCACGTCGACCAGGCGCCGACGCACAACGAGGACCTCTCGACCAAGCCCTCATGCCACCAGAGCTACGTCGATACATGGGGGACGATCATCTCGCCGCAGCCCTGGATCGAGACGCACCTGAAGTTCTACTACCAGATGCAGGCCGCGGTCGGAGAGCAGATAACGCGCGTGCTCGACGCCCTGCGAGAGCGCGATGCGTACGAGAACACGATCGTGATCTTCAGCTCTGACCACGGTGACTTACAGGGCTCGCACGGCGGCATGCACGAGAAGTGGCACGTGGCCTACGAGGAAGCACTGCACGTGCCGTTCATCGTCTCCAGCCCACTTCTGCCCAGCGGGGCGCGCGAGCTCGACATCCCCACGAACCACGCCGACCTGATCCCGACCCTGCTCGGCCTCGCCGGTATCGATCACGACCAGGCCCTTGCCGAGTTGCGGACCGACCACACAGACGCGCATCCGCTGGTCGGGCGCGACCTCTCCGATGCGATCCGGACCGCCGAGCCCGTCGCGCCGTCGGAGCCCGTCCTGTTCACCACCGATGACGAGATCAGCGAGGGTTCGGAGCGGTCAGCCAGCCCGTTCCAGCGCTTTGCCCGGCGCTTCCACCGGTACTCGGAGGTCAAGCAGCCGAACCACCTGCAGACCGTGATCGCCGAGGTCGACGTCGACGGCGAGCAGCACCTCGTCAAATTCTCCCGCTACTACGACAACGCGCAGTTCTGGACCGTGCCCGGCGAGCGGGACGAGCGCCTGCACGGCCGCCACACCGACACTGTGACCGAACCCGAGCCCGATGAGTACGAGCTGTACGACCTCACCGTCGACCCGATCGAGGAGCGCAACCTCGCGCACCCGAGCCACGCCGACGACCGTTCCCGCGCGCTGCAGCAGACGATGCTCAAGCTCCTGGTCGAGCAACTCGACGCCAAGCGCCTCACCCCCTCTGGTGGCGAGGTGCTCGGGTATCGGCCGCCCGCGGGCGTGCCTACGCCCGGCTAGACGTTCCCCCGGGTCCGGGCGGCCGGTGTACGCACCTACGACCGGTCGATGCGGTCGTCGGACGATGCTCGCACGCCCCGCGTACCCTCTGGCCGATGGCGAAGGGACGGGAGCCGCTGAGTGCCGGGGTCAGCTCTCAGGAGGCTGAGGAAGCCGCCACGGAGTTGGTCGCGCTGATCGCGCGGATGCCGCGCACGGTCGCGCCGGAGCTTCCCGAGTCTGTGTTTCAGGCTGCCCTGGCGACCTTTCTGGCAGGTCGGCGGATCGACATGAAGCGCTTGGCCGAGGAGCTCGGCGTGAGTCGTTCGACCCTGTATCTGCGGGCCGGTAAACGCGACGCGGTGCTGGGTGCGGTGTTGCTCCACAGTGCCCAGCTGGCGCTGGCCGCGGCTCAGAGTTCGGCGGAGGGGCTGCGGGGACGCGAGCGGGTGGTGGGGGCGACGCGCGCGATGATGGAGATGGTGCACGCGAGCGAGCCGTTCGTGCGCTTCCTCGAGCAGGAGCCGGAGGTGGCGTTGCGCCTGCTGACGACGAGCGCCTCCGGCGTGCAGCGCACGTGTGCCGAAGCGGTCGAGCGCATCCTCATCGAGGAAGAGGCGTCCGGTGCGTTGAGGTTGCAGATGAACGCCAGGATGCTGGCGTTCGTGATCGTGCGGCTGGCCGAGTCCTTCGCCTACGGCGATCTGATCGCCGACCAGGAGCCCGACCTCGGCTTGGCCGTCGAGGCGATCGACGCGATCCTCGCGCTCAACGAGCCCGGTCGCGACTGACGCCGGCCTCGACGTCGATCGCGAACCAGCACAGCGTTCGCGCGCCGCGGCGTCCGAGCCACATCACGGGGCCGGCCAGCAAGCCGGGCTCGACCTCCCGGAGCTCGTCGTGGATGCGCCGCTGCCACCAGGGGTTCGCGGTCCCCGGGCTGTCGTAGCGCAAGATCAGCGCCGGGTCGCCGTCGAGCAGGGACGGTCCTACTGCGGCGACGAACGACAGTGCTCGCGCCCCGCCGAAGAGCGTGAGCCGGTTGTGGCCGGTGAGGCGCCCCGGTCCATCCTGGCGAAACGACTTGCCGATCCAGGGAAAGCGCTCCGAGCGCGCCCAGCCGCTCGCGAGCGCACCGCCGGGCAACAACGCGCGGCATACCGGCTCGCCGTCCAGGATCGCCGGATCCGCCGGCGCGCGCGCCGCCGCGAAGCGCTCGGCCAGCCGGGCGCCCGGCAGACGCGCGAGCGCATCGAGGCGCGGCTGGGGCGAGCGATCGCGCGGCGGTGGGATCTCGGCCTGCGCTGGCGGCCACCGGCGTTCACTGGTGGCCTGAGAGAGTTGGGTCGCCACGTCAGGGACCCTCGTGGTCGGTCGGGGTGCACAGGGGGCATTCATCCCGCGACATCTCGATCTTGTCGAAATCGAGGATGAAATACCCGTGCGCCAGACCGCGAGGCACCGTCGTGGTCGAGTCCGGACCCCAAATCGGCTTGACGCCATCGGTCTGCGTGATGCCCAGATAGACGCCGGGCTGCACCATGCGGATGTTGTCCACCCCTGGGACGGGCGACGCGTCGACGAAGATCGCCGGACGATCGTCGACCAGCGTGGTCGAGGTGGAGGTGACGCGGTGGTACCACGTCTCGCGGTTGTCGAACATGCGGTTGTAGATGTAGCCGCCGTCGGGTCGCGTGTACCAGTGCTTGCCCTGCCAGACGTTCATCAGCGCCTGCATCGCAGCCTTGTCCCCAGGACCGGCGTCCGGGGCCAGTCGAACCCAGCCCTTGGCCTCGACGTCCCAGCCAGGCATCGGCGTGTCGTACTTCCCGAGGCAGCGGAAGACGTCGTCGAACTGCGCCAGGTTGTAGTCGTTCGAGCGCAGCGCTTCGATCGTCTTGTCGGGATTGGCCGGATCGCCCCCGGCGACGCACGTCGCTCCAGAGCCCTTAGAGCGCGGCTTGCTCTTGCACGGCTTGCCCTTCTTCCGCTTCGCCTTGCACGACTTGCTCTTGCTGCGCTTGCCCTTCACGCCGTCCCGGCTTTGCGACTTGCCGTCCTTGGCCGCGCGCCCGTCGTGCTTGCCGGCCGCGCCTTGAGCTACGGGCGCGGCGAGCGCCAGGCCCAGCATCAACGCGAGCGCGGCGAATAGCGGCCCACGTCCGAAGGTGATGGTCTTCATGTGATTCTCCCCTGCCGAGGCATCGCTCGTCGCGCTCGGACACATTTCGATCTGTCCTAAGAGCCCTACCCACCCTGCCGAAAAATGATGCGCACTTCGCGCGAGCGTGATCGCTACCGCCGGGTTCCGGGCCGGCACATCGATCGCGGCGGCGGCGCGAAGCTCATGGACCTGGCGGGCAACGGCGCCGCCCCGGACGCTCAAGCTCGAGCCCACGACGCAGCGGGTTACGGCTTTGTGGGTCCCGTTGGCTCTGGAAAGGAGAATCGGGTCGTTGGGCAGCGGCGAAGGGATTCGTTACCCCTCAACGAGCACGGAACCCGGGGCCTCACAAGCGGATGCCGATTCGCAGCGATTATGCGCCCAGGGAGACTCGAACTCCCACGGGACATACGTCCCACAAGGCCCTCAACCTTGCCGGCTACGTGTGCGCTGCGTCCGCTCCGCTCAGTAGTCGCGTTTCCGTCCGCGGCCGTGGACCTTCTGGACGCATATGGCAGGGCATTTGTTACCGCGGCTGTTACCGCGCGTGACTTCGTCACGTGATCGACGACTGCATCCTTTAGTCGCGCTGACCCGGCAGGCTTAGTTCGGTCTAGCGTCTGGCGTGGACCGTGATCAGCCGCTTGAGCGGCCTACGGGTGGCTCCGTCGCCGGTCATCCGGGCGGTGAGCTCGGCGACCGCTCTGCGGCGCTTGCGTACGCGCGTGCTGAGCGCCCTGGTGGGCTGGACCCTGATCGTGGCGCTGCGTCCGGCAGCGATGTTGAAGCGGGCGCGGCCGGCCGCGGCGGCGCTGACGCGGGAGTCGCGGTTGGTTGCCTTGAGGGTGAGGCTGCCGGCGCAGCGCTGGCCGGGGGCGCCGCGGCAGATCAGCCGGAGTACGACGCGATTGCGGACGAGCACGACGCGGCGGTGGCTGACGGCCATGCGCGGCGCGGCGCAGGTCACAGTGACCGCGACCGTCGCCTCGGAGCCGCTCGCGAGCCTGTACGTAAAGGTGTCGGGCGCGCCGCCGGTCTGGCTGTTGCAGTAGCCGGCGGCAGGGGCGTAGGTCACCCGCGACCCATCGGCGGCCACGGCTGCCGTGCCGTTGGCCGGCTGGGTGACCGACGCGACCTGCTTGGGGCCGCCGTCGACGTCGCTGTCGTTGGAGAGCGCGTCGACCGGGGTCGCGCCCGAGCCCTGGTCGACGCTCGCCGCGTCGTTGACGGCGACCGGCGCGTCGTCGACGCAGCTGACGGTGACCGCCACGCTCGCCGTGCCGCCGCCGGTCAGCGTGTAGGTGAAGGTGGCGGCGCCGCAGTAGTTGCCTTCCGGGGTGTAGGTCAGGTCGTCGCCGGCGTTTGTGATCGCCACGCTGCCGTGCGCGGGGGCGGCGGCATCAACCGAGGCGATCTTGTCCTTGGCGGTGTCGTTGTCGGTGTCGTTGGCGCGCACGTCGAACGTCGCCGCCGCGGCGTCCTCGCCGACGGTCGTGCTGTCGTTGGCGGCGGCCGCCGGGTCCTCGACGCAGCTGACGGTGACCGCCACGCTCGCCGTGCCGCCGTTCGTGAGCGTGTAGGTGAAGGTGGCGTCGCCGCAGTAGTTGCCTTCTGGGGTGTAGGTCAAGTTGTCGCCGCCGTTCGTTATCGCGACGGCGCCGTGCGCCGGCGCTCCGGCGTTGACGGACGAGATCTGCTCGTTCGCCGAGTCGCTGTCGGTGTCGTTGGCGCGGACGTCGAGCGTGGCGGCGGCGGAGTCCTCCGAAACGGTCTTGGCGTCGTCCCCCGCTACCGTCGGGTCGTCCGCGAGCAGGATCGTCACGTTGTCCGAGTTGGCGTTGCCGGTGGCGAGGTCTGGTTTGCCGTCGCCGTTGAAGTCGCCGACCGCGACCGAGATGGGACCGTCGCCGGCGGTTTCGGGGCTGGTGGCGGCGGCGGTGAAGTTGCCGCTGCCGTCGCCGAGCAGGATCGTCACGTTGTCCGAGCCGCCGTTGGCGGTGGCGAGGTCGGGCTTGCCGTCGCCGTTGAAGTCGCCGACCGCCACCGAGAAGGGACTGGTGCCGGCGGTTTCGGGGCTGGTGGCGGCGGCGCTGAAGTTGCCGCTGCCGTCGCCGAGCAGCACGTGACGTTGTCGCGAGCTGGCGTTGGCGGTGGCGAGGTCGGGCTTGCCGTCGCCGTTGAAGTCGCCGACCGCCACCGAGAGCGGGACCGTCGCCGGCGGCGTCGGGGCTGGTGGCGGCGGCGCTGAAGTTGCCGCTGCCGTCGCCGAGCAGCACCGTGACGTTGTCGGCAGCTGGTTGGCGACGGCGAGGTCGGGCTTGCCGTCGCCGTTGAAGTCGCCGACCGCCACCGAGGCGGGACCGTCGCCGGCGGCGTCGAGGCTGGTGGCGGCGGCGCTGAAGTCGCCGCTGCCGTCGCCGAGCAGCACGCGTGACGTTGTCCGAGCCGCCGTTGGCGACGGCGAGGTCGGGCTTGCCGTCGCCGTTGAAGTCGCCGACCGCCACCGAGAATGGGCGCGTCGCCGGCGGCGTCGGGGCTGGTGGCGGCGGCGCTGAAGGTGCCGCTGCCGTCGCCGAGCAGCACCTGACGTTGTCCGACGACTGGTTGGCGACGGCGAGGTCGGGCTTGCCGTCGCCGTTGAAGTCGCCGACCGCCACCGAGGCGGGACCGTCGCCGGCGGCGTCGGGGCTGGTGGCGGCGGCGCTGAAGTTGCCGCTGCCGTCGCCGAGCAGCACGCTGACGTTGTCGCGAGCTGCGGTTGGCGACTGGCGAGGTCGGGCTTGCCGTCGCCGTTGAAGTCGCCGACCGCCACCGAGACGGGACTGGTGCCGGCGGCTTCGGGGCTGCTGGGCGCCGCGCTGAAGTTGGCATCGAGCGGCGGCGTCTGGCCGAGCAGGATCGTCACGTTGTCCGAGCTGAAGTTGGCGATGGCGAGGTCGGGCTTGCCGTCGCCGTTGAAGTCGCCGACCGCGACCGATAGCGGGACCGTCGCCGGCGGGTCGGAGCTGGTCACGGCGGCGGTGAAGTTGCCGCTGCCGTCGCCGAGCAGGATCGTCGACGTTGTCGCGAGCTGAAGTTGGCGACGGCGAGGTCGGGCTTGCCGTCGCCGTTGAAGTCGCCGACCGCGACCGAGGCGGGACTGGTGCCGGCGGCTCGGGGCTGGTGGCGGCGGCGGTGAAGTCGCCCGGTGCCGGTGCCGAGCAGGACGTCACGTTGGTCGCAGTTGATGTTGGCGATGGCGAGGTCGGGCTTGCCGTCGCTGTTGAAGTCGCCGACCGCGACCGAGCGGGCACCGTCGCCGGCGGTTTCGGGGCTGGTGGCGGCGGCGGTGAAGTTGCCGGTCCCGTCGCCGAGCAGGATCGTCACGTTGTCCGAGCCGCCGTTGGCGATGGCGAGGTCGGGCTTGCCGTCGCCGTTGAAGTCGCCGACCGCGACCGATTGGGGACCGTCGCCGGCGGCTTCGGGGCTGGTGGCGGCGGCGGTGAAGTTGCCGCTGCCGTCGCCGAGCAGGATCGTCACGTTGTCCGAGCTGAAGTTGGCGGTGGCGAGGTCGGGTTTGCCGTCGCCGTTGAAGTCCCCGACCGCGACCGATGGGGAGCGTCGCCGGCGGGTTCGGGGCTGGTGGCGGCGGCGGTGAAGTCGCCGGTCCCGTCGCCGAGCAGGATCGTCACGTTGTCGCGAGCCGGGGTTGGCGATGGCGAGGTCGGGTTTGCCGTCGCCGTTGAAGTCGCCGACCGCGACCGCGAGGGGATCGTTGCCGGCGGTTTCGGGGCTGGTGGCGGCGGCGCTGAAGTCGCCGGTGCCGTCGCCGAGCTGGATCGTCACGTTGTTCGAGAGTTGGTTGGCGACTGGCGAGGTCGGGTTTGCCGTCGCCGTTGAAGTCGCCGACCGCGACCGACCGGGGACTGGCGCCGACGGGTTCGGGGCTGGTGGCGGCGGCGCTGAAGTCACCAGCTTGGCCCAGGGCGACGGGCGCGTTGAGCAGCAGCAGGGCGGCCGCCACCGCCACGGCAACGCACGAGGCGCGGGACCCCAAGACAGCTCGACGCATCAGGACACCGCTTCCCTTCGGCCTGCCTCGGGGCCAGTGAGTACGACCCTTCCACACATCGCCGCCTGACGCCAGTCGCGGGCCGTCGGCGGGCGTTTACGGTGATCAGCCGCTCGGGCGGTCTGCGGGTGACTCGTCGCCGCTCATCCTTGCGGTTAGTTCGGCGATCGCTCGGCCCCGTGCGGAGGCGGTGCGCAGCGCCCTGGTGGATTCGACCCTGACCGTGGCGCTGCGTCCGGCCGCGATGCGGAGGCGGGCGCGGCCGATGGCGGAATGACGCCCCCAAGGTACGGCGCCTTGGTGGGCAGCGATCTCGTCGAAGCGGCGACGACGCCAATGGCTCTAGAAAGCGCCAGCGAGGCTCTGCCGCGGCAGGTCCCAGAACATTTGTTACCGCGAGCGTTACCGCGTCGCGCAATTCCTGCTCGCGCGACCCTCGCGAAAACACCGCAAACGCGCGGCTTTCAGTGCGCCCAGGGAGACTCGAACTCCCACCCCGGAAATCCGGGACAAGGCCCTCAACCTTGCCGACGGGGTGTTCGATGCGTCCGCTCCGCTCTGCTGCGTCGTTTTCGTCCGTCGGCGTGGACGTTCTGGACGCATAGGGCAGGGCATTTGTTACCGCGGCTGTTACCGCGCGGAGTGTTCAGCTCCGTCGTAGTCGCTGCCCATCGAGAAGCCTCCTCATCCGAACGTGAAGACGTACGCATGCACCCCGGGGTCGAGGAACGTGATCTCGAACGTCCGCTGAGAAATCGGGGCGCGCTGGCGGATCAGCTGATACAGGCGCGGTTCGGAGACGGTCCCCTCGCCGAGCTCGCTGGTGTCGACGCCGTGGTCCGGTCCGGGCGGCCGGCCGTCGAATAGCACGCGAAAGCGCACCTGCTGGTCGTCCGACGCCGGCGCCATGACCAGATGTAGATCGCGTGCGTGGAAGCGATACGCAATCCGGCCACCTGCCGTGTCCAGCACGGCTGCCTGGCGCCCCACTGTCCAATCGCCGTCGAGCGATGCGGAGCTCGTGCTGCGTTCGTAGCCAAGGTAGGTCTCAGGAGACCGCAGGTCGTCCCAGTCTGCCGGAGCCTCGACCCCCTGGGCCTCGACCGATACGAGGTCGCGGCTGACGTCGCTGCCTCCCCCGTCGGAGAGCAGACGCTGGAGGACGAGCTCCGAGTAGCCGTAGTCGCCCTCTCCGAAGCGGTGGTGGCGAATCACGGCCGTCGGCGTCTGCGAAGTACAGGGCCGGCCAGTAGCTGGTTGCCGAAGGCGCTCCAGATCGCGTAGTCGGCGTCGACCGCGATCGGGAACTCGACCCTCATCTCCTCCGCCGCCCGGCGGATGTTTCCGGCGCTGCGCTCGACTTCGAACTCGGGGGTGTGCACGCCGACGACGACGAGCCCATCGCCTCGGTACTTCTCGTACCAGCCGCGAACATAGGGGAGGGTCCGTATCCAGTTGATGCAGGTGAAGGTCCAGAACTCGACCAGGACGGGCCGTCCGCGAAGAGACTTCGCGGTGAGCGGCTCGGAGTTGATCCATCCGGTCGCGCCTCCCAGCGACGGGAGCTCACCCTCCACCGGCAATTGATGAGCCGTATGCAGGTCCATGCCCGGACACGATCGCGCGCGGCGAGGGGGGGTCGCGCCCGTCACCTCACTGGTCGGGACCCTGGTCGGCCCAACGCCTGCGTGCGCTGCTGAGCCACTGGCGTGTGCTTTGAACCACACGGTTGCGGCTCACGGAACCATCCAGCCGAGCGCCGCAGTCGACTGCAGGTAGACGATCACGCATATGACCGCCACGAGGGCGACGCTCCACCTGAGCACCGAGCGCATCAGGTCGCCCTCGCGGCCGATCATGCCGGCTGCCGCCGCTGCGATCGCCAGGTGCTGAGGCGAGAGCATCTTCGCGAGCACGCCGCCCGAGCTGTTTGCCGCGGCCATCAGCGTGGGCGATAGCCCCGCGTCCTGCGCCGCCGCCACCTGAAGCTCACCCAGCAGTGAGTTCGACGACGTCACCGAGCCGGTGACCGCGACGCCAAGCCAGCCAATCAGCGGAGCGATCAACGCAAACAGGCCGCCGGCGCCCGCCGCCCACAGCCCGATCGTCACCGTCTCCCCGGAGAGGTTCATCACGTAGGCGAGCGCGAGCACCACCGCGATAGTGACGATCGGCTCCCGCAACCGCACGACCGTGTCCCCGTACGCGCGTACCGCAACACGCGGCGGGATGCGCAGCGCGAGCGCCGTCAGGAGCCCGGACAGCAGGAGCAGGGTGCCCGGCGCGACCAGCCAGTCGAGGTTGAACGTGAGAGCGCGGAGCTGGTCGCCAGCCGCGCTCGTTACGTCGAGCCCCGGCCAGCGGAACGTCGCGCTCCGATCGGCCAGGAAGCGCTTGATCGGACCGACCTGAGCGAGCGTCAGGACCGCGATGAGGATGAGGTAGGGCGAGAGTGCCGCGAACGTCTCGCGACCCATGCCCGGGCGCTCGGCGGCCGGGCGATGCCGGAGCCACAGGTAGGCGAACGTTGCGCCGAGCGAGGCGAGCGCGGCGACGACGTCCGTCAGCTCGACCGATACGTAGTTCGACGTCACGAACTGCGCGACCGCGAACGCCGAGCCGGAAGCGAGCGCTACCGGCCACGTCTCGCGCAGTCCGCGCCGGCCGTCGACCATGTAGACGACCACGAACGGCACGAGCAGGGCCAGGAACGGGAGCTGGCGCCCGACCGTCGCGCCCAGGTCGTCCTCGCCTAGCCCGGTGACGCCCGCGAGCGTGACGATCGGCGTGGCGATCGCCCCGAACGCCGCCGGCGCCGTGTTGCCGACGAGGGCTACGCCGGCCGCCTTCAGCGGCTCGAAGCCGAGCGCGAGGAGCATGCCGACGGTGATGGCAACGGGGGCCCCGAACCCCGCGAGTGCCTCCAGCAGTGCGCCGAACGAGAACGCCACGATCAGCACCTGGATGCGTTGGTCGCCGGAGACCGCCACGACCGCCCGGCGCAGCGTGTGGAAGTGCCCGGTCGCGACGGTCATCGTGTAGATCCACACTGCGTTCACCACGATCCACCCGACCGGGAAGATCCCGAACGCCGCGCCCTCGGCAGCGCTGTCGAGGGCCTGTCCCACGGGCATCCCGTACACGGCTATCGCGACCGTGAGCGCCACCCCCAGCGCGATCAGGCCGGCGCGGAAGGCCCGCACCCGCAGGCCGGCCAGCAGCACGAACAGCGTCACCAGCGGTAGTACCGCGAAGAGTGCGCTCAGCCCGAGGGAGCTGCCGACTGGGTCGGGAACCTGCTGATACACAGCTCGGCTATGCGCCGGGCGCCGTGCCGGACCACTCGTGCGTCGCGGTGGCCGCGGACGACTCGAGTTGCGCGGCACGCAGGCCCTTGCGCGAACTGATGCCGAGCTTTGCGAACACCTTCCGCAGGTGCCACTCGACCGTGCGGGGGCTGATGAAGAGCTGTGCGCCGATCTCCGGGTTCGTGCAGCCCTCGGCGGCGAGCCTCGCGATCTGTGCCTCCTGCGCGGTCAGGTTGTCGCGCGTCTCCGGGCTGCGCTTGCGCACGGTCTCGCCAGTGGCCATCCGCTCGCGGCGGGCGCGTTCGACGAACCCGTCCATGCCGATCTCGGCGTACATGCCGTGGGCGATGCGAAGCTGCTCGCGCGCGTCGGTGCGCCGGTTTGCGCGTCGCAGCCATTCGCCGTAAAGCAGGTGGGCACGCGCGAGTGCAGGCCGTACCCGCGTGCGGCCGAGCCGTGCAATCGCGTCGCGGTAGAGGCTCTCGGCGACCGCACCCTCGCTGAGCAAGGCGCGCGAGCGCGCCTCGACGCCGAGCGCCCAGTCGGTGTCCGCGGCGCCGCTGATCTCCTGGAGCCGTCGCAACGGGCCGGCCGCGCGCTCGGGATGACCGCTGCGCACCGCCGCCTCGATCAGCTCGGTTGGCACCCAGGTCGACACGCCGAGCTCGTGCGGATGCCCGACGGCATGCTCGGCCGCGATCAGCGCGTCTTCGTAGCGACCGAGCCCGTTGAAGAGCACCGCACTCGCCCACTCGGTGGCGACCAACCAGAGTCCCTCGCCGCGCCGGACCACCTCGCGCCGCCCGGCGTCGATCAGCGCGGTGGCCTTCGCCTCGTCACCGCGCCAGGCGGCCAGCGCGATCGCGCCCTGTGGCGCCAGGTGGCTGCCGGTCGCCTCGGCCACGGCCTCGGTCTCCACGACCAGGGCCGCCGCCGCGTCGAGATCGCCGAGGAAGAGCTCCACGCTGAAACGCTCCGCCAGCGCGATCGGCAGGATCGACAGCTCGCCGGCCTCGCGCGCCAGGCGCACCTGCCGGTGGGTGAGCTCGTCCCAGCCTGCGTCGTCGCCGAGCGCGCGTGCGGCGCGGCATGCGAGCCAGAGCCAGCGCAACGCGTCCTCGTCGGAAACCTTCCCTTCGCGGAACGCGCGCACCGCGCGCTTGAGTATGGGCGCGCCGGTCGCGTAGCCCCTGACCGTGACACCAGCGATCCCCTCGAGCAGGATGTCGCAGGGGTCGGGCGGGTTCCGCGACGACTCGCTCAAGTCCGCTGCCAGCACCGCCTCCGCGATCTCACGCACGCCGCTGCCGCGAGCCAGGCGGTCGGCGAACAACGCCGCCGCGAGCGCGTCCAGGTATGTCTCGCGTGCGAGGGCGCCGTCGAGCGGCTCGAGCCGCTTGGCGGCCTCGAGCAGCAGTTGCGGTGCGTCGCCGCCGCGCGTGACGGCGAACGCGACCTCGGCGCCAAGCAGCTGCGCCCGCGCCTGATCGAGCTCGTCGAGAGGGCCGGCCTCGGCCACAGCGAGCAGCCGCAGCGCGGCATCGGGCGCGCCGGCGCGCTGCTTGCTCTGCGCCGCGGCAAGCGCGCGGCGAGCGCGGAGCGTGGGCTCGGGCGTCATGTCCGCGGCGCGCTCGAGGAAAGCCGCGGCTGCGGCCAGGCCGCCGCGGCGCTGGGCCCGACCGGCCGAGCGCTGGAGCTCGGCGGCGACGTCGGCGTCCGGTCCCGAGGTCGCGTGCGCACGGTGCCATGCGCGGCGGTCGGGATCGGCGTGCGGATCCGTCGCGTCGGCGAGGGCACCGTGCGCACGCCGGCGCTCCTCCGGCGAGGCGTCCCGGTAGATCGCCGACCTGACGAGTGGATGGCGGAAGCGCACCTGGCCGCCGAACTCGACCAGGTCCGCCGCCGGGTCCCGCGCCGCCGGCTCCACCCCGAGCGAGGTCAACGCCCGCCACACCGGCACCGGGTCGCCCGCCGGCTCCGCCGATGCGACGAGCAGCAGCATCCGCGTCGAGGGCGCGAGCGGCCCGAGGCGGCGGCGAAAGCTCTCCTCGATGCGCGTCGGTAAGGGAGGACGCGTCGGGGAGGCCGAAGCCCCCCGCCATCTCCGCCGGCGTCAGCCCATTCGGCAGCTCGAGGAGCGCCAACGGGTTGCCTCGGCGTTTCGGCGACCAGGCGGTCGCGGACGCGTTCGTCGAGCGGGCCCGTCAGCACGCCGTCGAGGAGGGTGCGCGCGTCGCCATCGTCCAGCCCGCGGATGATCAGCTCGTCGGAGCCCGCGTAGTCGTGCCCGCGCTCGGGGTCGCGCATCGCGACCACCATCGCCACCGACTCGGCAGCGAGCCGGCGGGCGACGAACGCGGCCGTCTGGGACGAGGCCTCGTCGAGCCACTGGGCGTCGTCGACGACCAGGAGGAGCGGACCCTCCTCCGCCGCTTCGGAGAGGAGGCCGAGGACGGCCAAGCCGACAGGAACCGGCTCGGCGCGTCGCCGCTCCGCAGTCCGAACGCGATGCCGAGAGCGTCGCGCTGTGGCGCGGGCAGGCGTCCGATCCGCTCCGCGAACGGTGCACAGAGCTGATGCAACCCTGCGTAGGCAAGCTCCATCTCGGACTCGACGCCCGCCGCCCGCGCGACCCGGAAGCCGGTCGCCCTGCTCGCGAGGTGGTCGAGCAGCGCCGACTTGCCGGTCCCCGGCTCGCCGTGAAGAACGAGCACCCGGCTCTCCCCGGTCCGCACCGTCGCGAGTAGGTCGTCGATGACCTCGCACTCGCGTTGCCGTCCGCGCAGCCTGGGCTGCATCGCCTCTCCAAGCGTAGGGACTCGGATGCTCTCCGGTCTGGCTACAAGCGTCAAGCTAGGAGACTGCGGGCAGACCAGGGAGCGGACCAGGATGTTCGCGGGCGCGACGTAGATCCGCTGGGTCCAACGTGCGTGCATCACCACCTACCGCTGTTCGCGCAGGGAGTCCCCAATTTGTCCCGAGAGCCGGCCGTTAGGGCCCCTCGATCACGGGGCGAGATCAGAAGACACTCGCCGCCTGGCCGAGCGGCGGTCGATGTCGTCGTAGACCCGGACCGCCGCGAGCTTGCCGCTGTCACCCAGTACGTAGACGGCGACCCCGGCCTGCGGCAGCAGCTGCGCCCCCCACCGCACGACGTTGTACTCCAGCGCGCACGTGCGCCCGTCGGCGACGACCGCGCAGTGCTCCTGCGCGATGCCGCCGCCGTACGAGAACATTCGGTCGTAGAAGGCACGCAGGCCATCCCGCCCCGGTGGACCTGATCGGCGCCCGCGGGGTCGCGGGCGTAGCCGTCCGGTTCGAACGCCGCAACGACGGCGTCGACGTCCCCGGTCGCGAGCGCACGCTGGTGCTCGGCCACCACGTCTAACGCGCGCAGCTCAGGGTCGGGCTGCAGCAGCGGTGGGCGGCTCGCGTGGCGACCGGTCAGAGGCCGGTTGCTGTGGTAGATCCGCAGCTCGTCGACCCGTCCGTCGCCCCGGCGGTCTCCGACGATCGCAAACGGCAGAGCGACCCGGCCGGTGTCACCGTCGAGGTGCAGAACGACCTCTTCGAAGCCGCCCCGCGGGAGGACGACGTTGTCGACGTTCTCAACCGACACGTTTCGCCGCACGAGCCAATCAGTCATGTGGGCGACGAACGCCTTGAACGCGGGCACGCCCTTGACGCGTCCGCGCACGGGGTCGTACAGCATCGGCTCGCCGGCGAACGACTCGATCAGTGCATCCGGCTCCCCCGCCAGGAAACCGTCGAAGTACGGCACGGCCACGAGCGCGTCCCGCCGCCGCTCGTCCAAAAGCCGCTGCAGCGCCGGCGTGGTGAAGAGCTCAGGCGCCCACGGCATGTCGCAACCGTCCCACGATCCGGCTCATTCGCGCTGGCCGCCGAACAGGTCGAGGAAGAGCAGGAAGACGTTGAAGATGTCGAGGAAGATGCTCGCGGCGATCACGACGGCGCTGTCGGCACTTGCTCGGCGCAGCCGGTTGAAGTCGAAGATGGTGAACGCGCCGAAGATCCCGAGTCCTGCGACGGCGTAGATGATGTGGCTGTTGGGGATCGACACGAAGATCGCGACGATCCCGAACCCGATCAGGCCGAGCAGCGCCCAGAACAGCGTGCGCGCCCACGAGGAGAGGTCTCTGCGCGTGGCGTAGCCGTACGCACCACACGCGGCGACGAACGCCGCGGTGGCTCCGGCCGCCTGCCACAGAGCGGACGGGTCGGCTTTGGCGTAGTCGGCGATGACGGGGGCGACCGCGAGTCCGAGCACGAGGCCCAGCCCGAACAGCAGTCCGATCGCGAGTTGCTCGCGGCCGTTGGCGGCGGCGATGTTGAGGCCGAAGATGCATGCGAACGCGCCGATGAACAGCACCAGGCCGGTCGACGCCGCTCAGATCGCGGCCGAGATAGGCGCCGAGCGCCGCGAATCCGACCGTGACGGCGACGTATCCCATGACGTGGCCGAGCAGCTCCCGAGCCTGGTCGCGTGCGATCACCTTGCCGGCGGGAGCCGGGGCGTCGTAGGTGGTCTTGACGGTGGTCATGTCACTACCACCACGGGAACGGGGAGAAGGCCAGGACGATGATGATCAGCCACGCCACCACCATCCACCAGGTGGAGTTGAATCCCATGAGGTCGGTGCGGCGGCGAGCGTCCGGCCGGAGGTGGTACCAGCGCCGCCCACGGGCGGCTTCTCGCGCGTTAGACATGAGGGAATCACCTTTCACGACATGTGACGGGGCTTTTGTCGGGGCACGGCAGGAAGCCTGGTCGTCTCGTCGGTACGTCGCGCCCGGGAATGCCCTGGTCCGCTCCCTGGTCGATCGCCCGTCCCGCTCCGCTGTCGCGAACCTACGAGTCCGGGTCCCGAGGGTCGAACCGCTCGACCCACTGGGCGCGCCAGGCCGGCGGCTCCCAGGGGTCGCCGAAGTAGATCCGCTCGCGGACGACCTTGTCGTCGCGGAACTCCATGATGCCGACGACCATCACCGGTTGGTCGTCGTAGCGGATCGTGTACTCGTTGACCCAGAGGTCGTCGCAGCCGGTGGTCCGGTGGAGCTCGAAGTGCTGGCGGGCCGGATAGGTGGACCTGAACCCGATGATGTTCGCCTTGCCGCGCACGCGCTCGCCGCCCTGCGGCCACTCCAGGACAGCGTCGTCGGCGTAGATCTCCGAGGCGCGGGCGATGTCGTCTCCTGGTCCGCCGCCGGCGGCGCCGACGTTCGAGGCGTCGAAGTGCGCCTGGATCATGGCTCGGGCCGTCGCTTCGTCCATCGAAGAACCTCCTTCCATCACGCCATGCTCCGCTCTGCCCGCTTGTCCCAGCCGTGGAAGGGCGAGAGGTCGCCGGCGTCCCAGGCCTCGCGCAGCCCGGGGGTGCTGAGGTCCCAGTCGGGGCGGATCTCGCGCGTGACATCCCGCAGGTCGTGCCAGAGGTCGACGAGCGAGGGGCGCCCCCAGAACCAGTAGCCGTTGTAGATGCTGTGGATGACCAGCCCGGGCTTGAGCACGAGCGTGTGCGGGATCATCGGGTCGTGGTCGGGGTCGGTGTACTCCTGGATGTCGAGGTCCTTCTGGACGATGCGTCCGGGTCGGAGAGGAAGGGCCACTGGGCGCCGACCGATGCGCGGAACTCCTGGAGCGTGTGGTGGTCGTCGGTCGCGATCGTGGCGATCTGGGTGTAGGCCACGGCGACCTTGGGATAGAACGCGGCGAGCTCGAGGTGCTGCTGGTGTTCCTTCGGGCAGTAGTGACCGCGCGCGAGCGTGAGGATCAGGGGGTCGTCGCCCTGGAGCTCGCTGAGCCTTCGGGGGACGCTCGTGTGATCGGGCAGCTCGTAGTCCGGGAACGTGCCGCCGGGTGCGATGTCGGAGCGCATGGTTGGACCGCCTTTCCTTTGCCTGGCCAAGCTGGTTGGCCGCCGTGATCAGGCCGACGTGGCTGAACGCCTGCGGGAAGTTGCCGAGCAGCTCGTCGCTCCTGGTGTCGATCTCCTCCGCGATCAGCCCGACGTCGTTCGCGCACGTGACGAGCCGGTCGAAGAGCTCCTCCGCGCGTTCGACCTCGCCCTCGAGCGTGAGGGCGGACACGAGCCAGAAGGAGCAGATCACGAACGTGCCCTCCTCGCCCTCGAGGCCATCCGTGTTCAGGCCGTCCTGGTTGCGGTAGCGGAGCACGAGGCCGCCCTCCGTGAGGTCTTTCGCGATCTCGTCGATCGTGGAGCGCATGCGCGGGTCACCGGCGGGCAGGAAGCCAACGAGCGGCATCAGCAGCTGCGCCGCATCGAGTTCGTCCGAGTCGAACGATTGGGCGAACGCCTGGCGCTTCTCGCTCCAGCCCTGGTCGAGCACGGCCGCGTGGATCGCGTCGCGCGCCGCCGTCCACTCGTCCACGCGCGCGAACTCCCCGAGCTGGGGCGCGAGCTTCACCGCACGGTCGAGCGCCGTCCAGCACAGCACCTTCGACGAGAGATGGTGAAGAGGCTCGCCGCGCATCTCCCACATGCCCTGGTCCTTCTCGCGCCAGCGGACGGCGGCCGTATCGGCGAGATCCGCGGCGAAGCGCTGGATCTCCGGGTGCAGGTCGCCGAGCTTCTCGCGGTAGAGGTGGAGCGAGTTGAGCAGCTCGCCGTACACGTCGAGTTGCGTCTGGCTCCAGGCCCCGTTGCCGACGCGGACCGGACGCGAGTCGCGCCAGCCGCGCAGGTGCGGCAGCTCGCGCTCGGAAAGGTCGTGCTCGCCGCCGATGCCGTACATGATCTGCAGCGAGCTGTCCCGCGACGCGACGCCGCCCGCGGAGCTCGTCATGAACGAGACGAAGTTCACCGCCTCCTCGGGGCAGGTGCCGATGTAGAGCGCCTCGAGCGTCAGGCTAGCGTCCCTGATCCACGCGAAGCGATAGTCCCAGTTGCGCTCGCCGCCGGTCGTCTCCGGAAGCGAGGTGGTGGGTGCGGCGACGATCGCGCCGGTCGGCATGTAGGTGAGTCCCTTCAACACGCGCGCGCTGAGGCGAACCATGTCGCGGTGAGGGCCCTCGTAGACGTCGTGCTCGGCCTCCCAGGACCGCCAGGCCTCGGTGGTGTCCGCGATCCGCGCGCGCACCCGCTCCGGCGGGGTCGGCTCAGGCAGTGCATCCTCGGCGGCGGCCCAGTGCAGGCTGAACGCCGCCTCTTCGCCGGCCGCGAGTCTGAACGACGCATGCATCGCGGCGTCTGTCACGTCCACCCCGCGGTCGGAGCGCAGGCCGATCTGGTTCGGGCCGCCGAAGGTGCGAGCGCCGTCCTCGGTCACGCGAATCAGCGGGCGCACCAGTCCGTACTCCGGTCGGGGTGCGAGCGTCATCGCGATCTCCACTTCGCCGTCGACGGCCTCGACCAGCCGCAGCAGCTCATGAGGCGCGTGCTCTCCGACCGCGTGCCCTCGCTGGCCCTCCGCGAAGCACATCGCATCCGTCACGCGCACGGCGCCGGCTGACGGCGCGGAAGGTCGTCTCGATCACGAGCGTGCCCGGCAGGTAGCGGCGCTCGGCTTCGTAGTCGTCGCCTCGGGCGCGATCTGCCAGTGCCCGGCCTCGGGGTCGAGGAGCGCGCGCGAACAGGGCCGGGCTGTCGAAGCGCGGTAGGCAGAGCCAGTCGATCGACCCATCGCGGCCGACGACCGCGGCCGAGTGGCAGTCCGAGAGCAGCGCGTAGTCACCGATCGGCAGGTAACCGTCCGTGCGGTGCACGCCGCTCGCCGCGCTAGTGATCGTGTTGCTCAGGTCGATGTCGTCACGTTGCCGCGCGGCGCGCCTGCTCGCGCCCGGCGACCCCCTGGTCAGGTCACTGGTCTGGGATCGGCCCGGGTCAGGACCAGTGATCACACGGGCGCGACCGATGCGCCGGGCGCCGAATCTGCCATGGACCCGATCCAGTGGAGGTCAACATGAGCACCGAAGTAGGCAGTACCAGTTCGACGGAGACGGCGGAGCTGGGGACGATCGACATGGGGCTCGAGGTGGTGACGGTGCCCGTCTCCGATGTCGAGCGGGCGAAGGGCTTCTATCAGAGCCTGGGATGGCGGCTGGACGCCGACTTTGCCGCCGGCGAGGATGCCCGGTTGGTGCAGATGACGCCGCCCCACTCGCCGTGCTCGATCCATTTCGGGAAGGGCGTCCCGGGCGTCGAGGCGATGGAGCCTGGCTCCCTTCAGAGGTTGTTCCTGGCGGTCAAGGACATCGACGCCGCCCGGGAAGATCTCGTCAGCCGCGGCGTCGACGTCAGCGAGGTGGAGGAGCAGCCGAAGCCCCCCGGGTTCCCCGACTTGCCTGGGCGCTCGTACTTCGCGTACGCGTCGTTCAGCGACCCGGACGGCAACGGCTGGCTGCTCCAGGAGGTCACGACCCGGCTGCCCGGGCGGGAGTGGGAGGACTGACATGGACGTCGCCTCGCTGGCAGACCTGTTGCACGAGACGGCCGAGCATCACGGCTCGTACGAGGCGATCGCCCCACCCCACGACTGGTGGGACTGGTACGCGGCGTACATGGCCGCCCGAGAGAGCGGAAGCACCCCGGACGAGGCCGACGCCGCCGCCGATCGCTACATGGCGGAGGTCAAGGACGTCGTCGCGTCGCGCGCCTGACCCTCGTAAACGAGACCCCGTCCGCCGGCGGGGTCTCGTCCAATCCCACGTTCGAGATCACCTTCCTCGACCCCGAAGTTCACTCGTACGTGTTCACGTTCGGATAACGCGGACCACCCGCGAAAGGAGCGAACTCATGAACGGCGACTATGACGTGATCGTGATCGGCGGCGGCTCGCCGGGGGAGCACTGCGCGGGCGAGCTTGCGGAGGGTGGTCTGCGCGTGGCCGTCGTGGAGCGCGAGCTGGTGGGCGGCGAGTGCTCGTACTACGCGTGCATCCCGTCGAAGACGCTGCTGCGGCCGGGCGAGGCGGTCCACGCGGCGCGCGAGGCCGCCGCTACCGCCGAGGTCGACGTCGAGGCGGCGCTCGCCTGGCGCGACTTCATGGTCTCCGACTACTCCGATGCCGGGCAGGAGCGCTGGCTGGCCGACAACGGCATCGACCTGCTGCGCGGCAGCGGGCGGCTCGCCGGTCCGGGCGTGGTCGAGGTCGACGGCGTGCGCCATACCGCCGAGCACGTCGTCCTCGCCAACGGCGCCGATCCGATCGTGCCGCCGGTTCCGGGCCTGCGCGAGCTCGAGGGTGTCTGGACCAGCCGTGAGGCGACCTCCATGAAGGCCATTCCGCGCCGCCTGCTGATCCTGGGTGGCGGGCCGGTCGGCGTCGAAATGGCGCAGGCCGTGCGCCGGCTCGGCGGCGAGGTGGCGGTCATCGACATGGCCGAGCACGTCCTCGGCCGGGAGCCCGCGCCGCTGGGTGAGGCGCTCGGCGAGGTGCTGAGCCGCGAGGGCATCGAGCTCGTCCTGTCCGCGAACGCGACGGCCGCGCGACGCGACGGCGACGAGTACGTCCTCGAGCTCGACGACGGGCGCGAGTTGCGCGGCGACCGGCTGCTCGTCGCCACCGGACGGCGCCCGCGGGTTCGAGGGATCGGCCTGGAGACCGTCGGCGTCGAGCCGGACGCGCACGGAGTCCCGGTCGACGCGCACCTGCGCGCGGCGCGAGGGTCTGTGGGCGATCGGCGACGTCAACGGGCTCTGGCCGCTGACCCACGTCGGCAAGTACCAGGGCGACGTGGTCGCCGCGAACATCCTCGGGGAGCCGCGAAAGGCGAACTACGAGGCCGTTCCGCGGGTGACCTACACGGACCCGCAGGCCGCGGCGGTGGGCGCCGACGCCGGCCGGTTCAGCGCCATGGTCCCGGTCTCGGGGGTCGCGAAGACGGCCACCTACACGCGCGCGTACGCCGAGTCGCAACGGCTTCCTCACGCTCCTCAGCGACGGCGAGCGGCTGACCGGCGCGTACGCGCTTGGCCCGGAGGCAGGCGAGTGGCTGCAGCAGGCGGCGCTGGCGATCCGGGCGCACGTCCCGATCGACGTCCTGAGCGACACGATCCAGCCGTTCCCGACGTTCTCGGAGATCTACGTCTCCGCGCTGAAGGCGCTCCGCAGACGAGATCGCCGCCGCGTCCAAGCCGGTCGCGGGACCACCAGTGGCCAGCTGATGAAGGAGAGCCGATGAACACCGCAACCGCCGTTCCTCCGGTCGTGCGCGAGCCGGAGCTGCTCGGGCAAACCGTCGTCGTGATCGGCGGCAGCGCCGGCATCGGCCTGGAGACGGCGAGGCGTGCGCGAGCCGAGGGAGCGGACGTGATCTTGACCGGCCGCAATCCCGCGCGGCTGCAAGACGCGGCGAGCGACCTGGGCGCGCTCAGCACCGCAACGTTCGACGCCAACGATTTGGATGCCCTCGAGGGGTTCTTCGAGCATCTCTCGGGGCCGATCGACCACGTCATGGTCACGGCCGGCCGCCCGTATTACGAACGCCTTGCCGACATGGACTTCGAGGAGGCACGCCGGGGAATCGACGAGCACCTCATGCTGATGCTCGGCGTCGCGCGGTATGCCTCCGGCAAGGTCCGCCGGGGAGGCACGCTTCTGTTCGAGCTCCACCGGACAACCGGCCGCAATGACCTATGGGTCAACGAGTACACGATCACCTACGACGACCAACGGGTGATGGTCGTCGGCATCATGGAGTTCCGCGACGACAAGGTCGTCCGCGAGCGGATCTACTTCGGCGAGCCCTGGGAGGCGCCCGCATGGCGCGCCCAGTGGGTCGAGCTGTTCGACCCTCAGACGGACTAGCCGGACGTGAAGACGTAGGCCGGCACGACGACCTGCTCGAGGTGGGTCGCACCCCGCTCCCCGGGGCGGGCGCTCATGCCGCTCCCGACGAGCGAACTGCGCGTGCTTGACGCGGTGCTACGAAGCAGCAACCACGAGGCAACAACTAGACCAGGGGCTAGGCCAGGGGCTACCACGGGCGCCACGCCGGCGGCCAGACGGAGAGGCTTGGGGACGCCAGAAGCACAACCCGTCCGGTCTTCTGAAAGGAGTCCACCATGAGCTCATCGTCCACGCAGGCGCTGTCCACGAAACGAAAGGTGGTGGCCTTCCTGGCGCTGACGATCGTCGGCGCCCTGAGCGCAGCAACCGGGGTGGCGAGTGCGGCTACGGAAGCGTGTGAGCAACGTTCTCACTGCATCTCGGTTCTCAGCAGCGAACTCGGCACCCACCTACAGCCGAACTTCGTCGAGGCCGTCCTCGGTGGGGGCGCAGCGCAGGTCGGCCAGCCGGTGGGCTTGAAGCCGGCAGACAGAACCGACCCGACAGAGGACATCGTGCCGATCGGGAAATCAGTGTCCGAGTTCCACGCCGAGGGGCTCGCGTCCGCCGAGGCGAACCGCCGGTACGGAAACCTGTTTGCCGTACAACAGAAGTACGCGCCGTTCGGGGTTGAAACCGAGCTGTGCGTGGGCTTGGAGAGAGTCGCGGACCGGAGGCAGGGACTCACCCTGCAGCCGTGCGATTCGTCCACGACCGTGTGGATCCCGCATTTCGGCCTGGCCAGCGACGCGGGCTACTTCCCGATCATCAACGCCACGACCACCGACTACCGCCGCCCCTTCGCGATGCACCTGCCACGTGACGAAGTCGCGAGCGGTAAGCCGTTGCAGATGGACGCCCGCCGCCTGCAGTTCCGGACCGGCGACAAGGCGCTGCCGGCGCGACAGCTCTGGAGCGTCTGGGATGGAGCGCTGAATTAGCAATCCCGCCGTCCAGAGGTGAGTAGGACTTCGTTTTGCGCGATCGACGGGGCCGTGACCACCTTCGCGATCGTGGCGGGTGTGGCGGGTCCAAGTCTGCCCGTGCCCCTGCCACGCATGCAGTAAATAGCTCGCGGAGACCGTGTTCGGGCAAGACCGGTGGCGCCGCCCCAGGGGACGGCGCCACTCGCCGCGCAGGGAGGCAGCATCGGCGGCTGGGCGCTGTACGCCCACGAGGGCCGGCTGAAGTACTGCTACAACCTCTTCGGCGTACAGCGCTTCCACGTCGACAGCAACGGCGGCAGCCCGGAGATCGCGGTCGGCCGGCACCAGGTCCGCATGGAGTTCGATTACGACGGTGGTGGCCTGGCCAAGGGAGGCACGGTGTCGCTTTACGTCGACGGCGAGAAGACCGGTGAGGGGCGGGTGGACGCTACGGCGGCGATGATCTTCTCGGCTGACGACACCCTCGACGTGGGCGAGGAGGGCGGTGCGCTCGTCAGCGAGGACTATGGACGGGACAACGCGTTCTCGGGGCAGGTCACCTGGGTGCAGATCGACTTGTCCACAGACGACGAGGACCACCTGGTGTCCGACGAGGAGCGCATCCGGGTAGCGATGGCCCGGCAGTAGGTCAGCAGGCTCGCGCTACGCCGGCGGACCGCGAGGCCAGCCCTCGCTGTAGCGCGATGCCGGCCCGTCCAGTGCGCCCAGGGAGACTCGAACTCCCACGGGCCATACGGCCCACAAGGCCCTCAACCTTGCCGACGGGGTGTGCGCTGTGTCCGCTCCGCTCAGTAGTCGCGTTTCCGTCCGCGGCGGCGGACGGTCCGGACGCATATGGCAGGGCATTTGTTACCGCGGCTGTTACCGCGTCACTGCGACGTTTTCACTTGCGCCCGCGACTTGTCGAGGGCGTTGCGGCGGAACCCGCCGGGACCGCGCGATGGGGGAGTCCGACTTGGGGGTGGCGTTACGGTTGCGTCATGCCCCACTCGGACGCGGCTCCTCCCGACGGCGACGAGGGGTCGCGGACGGCGATTCAGATCGTCCTGGCAGACGACCACCCGGTCGTGCGTCGCGGGCTACGCATGCTGCTCGACGACGAGCTCGATTTCGAGGTGGTCGCCGAGGCGGGCGACATCGAGTCGGCGCGGCGCTATTTGAGTGGCCACCATCCGAGAGTGCTCGTGCTGGACCTCAACATGCCCGGCGGCTCGACGCTCAAGGCGATCCCGACGATCCGCACCGAGTTCCCCGAAACGCACATCGTCGTGCTGACGATGCAGCCGGAGCCGGCCTACGCGCGCGAGGCGCTCGCCGCCGGCGCGACCGGCTACGTGCTCAAGCAGGCAGCCGATATGGAGCTCGTCGAAGCGGTGCGCCTGGCCGCAGCCGGGGAGCGTTACCTGAACCCAGGCCTGGGAGCCCGCATCGCAGCGGAGCCGGCCCCCGGCCCCCCGGACAACCTCTCGGACCGCGAGGTCGACGTCCTGCGCTTGATCGCGCTCGGATACACGAACACCCAGATCGCCGAGCGCCTGCACATATCAGTGCGCACGGTCGAGACCCACCGCTCGCACATCCAGCAGAAGCTCGTGCTTTCGTCACGTGCCGAGCTCGTCCGGTACGCGCTCGACCGCGGGCTCGTGGACACCTGACTCCGCCGTGGTCCGTGTTTTGCCGCTGCCGGGCCGCACCTTTCCCCCCTGATCGGCGGGCGACCGGCGAGCTAGCTTGACGGGAGTGCCCGCTCATCTGCCAGTCGCGCCGGCATCCACCGGCTCAGCACCCCAGGAGTCGATTCGCGTCGTACTCGCCGACGGACACGCGCTGATGCGGCGCAACCTGCGCGTGCTGCTCGAAGGCGAAGACAACGTCGAGGTGGTCGCCGAAGCGGGCGACCTCGCCACCGCCATGCGGTACGTACATGGCTACCTGCCGCACGTGCTCGTGATCGACCTGAGCCTGTCGAACGGTACGAGCCTCGAGGCGATCCGCGAGTTGCACGACAAGGTGCCAGGCACCAGGATCGTCGTCCTCACGATGGAGGCGAGCGGGGTGTTTGCGCGGCAGGCGCTCGCAGCCGGTGCGCTCGGCTTCGTCCTCCGGCACGCGGCCGACGCAGAACTCGCGCACGGCGTGCGGAGCGCCGCGCGCGGCGAGGAGTACGTGAGTCCCCGCGTGGCCGCTCGCCTCGCGTGACGCGCTAGGTCGCGTCCTGCTCGAAACCCGACCGGCCGGCGACGCCGCGTGGGCGCGCGGGCAGCTCCGCTCGCACGACCGTCCCTTCGGCGCCGGAATCGATGGACACGGTCCCGCCGGAAAGGAAGACGCGCTCCCGCATGCTCGCGAGGCCGAAGCCCGACCCCCCAGCGTCGGGGTTGAAGCCGACGCCGTCGTCCTGGATCTCGACCGATACCCCGCCCTCCGATGCGGTGACCGAGACCCGGACGTTACCCGCGCTTGCGTGCTTGACGATGTTCGTGAGCGACTCCTGCACCAGGCGATAGACGGTCGACTCGACTTCGGGCTCGAAGCGGTCCTCGTCTGCCCTTGGGTCCGGCAGCGCGAGCCTGCTGGAGATCGTCAGTGCGCCGTGGTCGCTCCGGCGTTCGAGGAGTGCTTCGAGCGCGGGCCGCAGCCCGAGCTCGTCGAGCGCGGCCGGGCGCAGGTCGCTGATGATCGCGTGAAGGTTTTCGATCTCCTGCTCGATGTGCTCGATCGCCTCGTCGACCGCGAGCTCGGTCTGCTTTGCGTCGCCGCGGCGACGAGCGGCGGCGAGCAGCAGACGCAGGGCTCCGAGGCCCTGGAGGGTCTCGTCGTGAAGTTCCCTCGCCCACCGGCTTCGCTCCGCGTCGGCGGCAGCGATCAAGCCGCGCACCCGGTTCGACTCCACGCTCTGCGCCATGTCGACCGCTGTCTCAGCGCTTGCAGCGAACATGCGAAGGAGCTCTTCATCGTCCTCGATCACGGTGGCGCCGGCGTCCGCGCCACGCGCGTCGATCAGCGCGCGGCCCCGCTTCACGATCAGCTCGAGGACGCGCTCGAGCCCGGTGTCGCCGCCGGCCGCGGCCGCGACGTCCTGGCGATGGTCGCTGTGCCGGTACACGCGGGCGTTCTCGACGGCGGTCGCCGCCCAGGCGGCGAGGATCACGGCCGCCTCCTCGTCGGCCTCGGTGAAGTCGCCTCCCTGCTTCTCGGTCAGGTACATGCTTCCCCACGCCGCTCCGCGAATGAGGATCGGCACCCCGAGAAAATCCCGCATCTCGGGATGGCCTTCTGGAAAGCCGTAGCTGCGTGGATCTCGCCGAACGTCGCTCAGGCGCAGCGGGTGCGGTTCGGCGATCAGAAGCCCGAGCACACCCCGGCCGCTGGGTAGGTCGCCGATCGCCGCGCGCGTCTGCTCGTCGACCCCGATGGTCAGGAACTGCTCGACCGCTGTCCGTTCCTCGTTGAGGACGCTGAGAGCCGCATACCGCGCTCCCGTGACCTCGCGCGCCACGGCGAGCGTTCGATCGAGGACAGCCTGCGGATCGAGCTCAGCTACGAGGGCCCGGCCGGCGTCGAGCAGGCGACGCATGCGGAGCGGGTCACGGCCGGCGCTCATCTCGGGCCAACAATAGTCCGCTGCCGGGCCCGCGACGGTCCGTAGTTCTCCCCCGGCGGTGACGCCAGACCCCCGATGTAACGCGCTCCTCTGCCCCCTACGGTCGACTTTCGTAGGCAGGAACTCGAGCCAGGAAGGGCTGCCCATGCCCGGTACCGTCACACCCGAAGTCCCCACGGTCGTCCCCAACGGAAAGCCCCGGCGCGAGGGACGCGGCGCGTCCTCCAGCCGTCAGCCGCCACCGAAGAGCCCGCTGCTCGCGAGGATCACGAGCCTGACCTCCATCGCGGCCGTCACGGCGGCGGGCATGATGGTCATCGGCGTCCTGGCGCTCGTCGGCGGGAACTACGCCAACGACGTCGTGCACGACCAGCTGACGCCGCAGAAGATCTCCTTCCCGGCGGCGGACAGCCCTGCGCTCCTGCCGGCCATCGAGCAGTACGCGGGCCAGCAGGTCACAGACGGCGGGCAGGCGAAGGCGTACGCCAACGACTTCATCGGCGCCCACCTGAAGGACATCGCCGGCGGCAAGACCTACGCCGAGGTGAGTACCGCGGCCCTCGCCGATCCGAAGAATGAAGAGCTCGCGGCGCAGAAGGCCTCGCTGTTCCAGGGCGAGACCCTGCGCGGACTCCTGCTGAACGCATGGGGCTGGAGCGTCGTCGGCACCATCGCGACGATGGCCGGCTTCATTCTCATGGGGCTGGGTGCGGTTCTGCTCCTGCTCCCGCTGGCCAACTGGCAGGTCAACGTCCGGGGCCGACGCTCCGCTGCCGCCGGCGCGTAGCCGTGATGTCTGGGCGGCGCCGGCTGCTTCCGGCGGGCGCCGCCCGGCCACAAGCCCACCTCAGCCACCGGTCGAACTGGCTGAGAGCCGCGGTACTGGGCGCCAACGACGGAATCGTGTCGACCGCGAGCTTGGTGCTCGGCGTGGCGGCGGCCGGCGCCTCGGGCACCGCCATCGTGACCGCGGGGATAGCGGGCCTTGCAGCGGGGGCGCTGTCGATGGCAGCAGGCGAGTACGTGTCGGTGAGCTCGCAGCGTGACGCCGAGGAGGCCGACCTCCGCCTGGAGGAAAGAGAGCTGAGCAACAACCCGGGCGGGGAGCTGCGCGAGCTCGCCCGCATCTACGAGCGCCGCGGTCTGCCGGCTGACCTCGCCATGCAGGTCGCGGTCGCACTGTCGAACCGCGGTGCGCTCGCGGCCCACGCACGTGACGAACTCGGCCTCGACGAGGAGCGGCGGGCCCGCCCGATGCAGGCGGCGTGGGCGTCGGCGCTCGCGTTCTCGGCCGGGGCGATCCTGCCGCTGGTCGCCATCGGCGTCAGTCCAGGGTCGAACAGAGCCCTCATCTGCGTCGCGGTGACGCTCGTCGCGCTCGCCCTGCTCGGCGCCACCGGAGCCCACCTGGGCGGTGCGCCAAGACTTCCGGCCACCTTGCGAATCCTCGTCTGGAGCGCCCTGGCGATGGCGGTCACGGCAGGGATCGGGGCACTGGTGGGCACGACTTCCGGCTAGGGATCGAACGAGGCGCATCGACGCCATCCGTAGTGCGCCGCAGCCAGGCGGGCGGACTGCACGGATGTACCGGTACGCGCGCGGCCCTACGGTCGAGGCATGACCTTAGATCCGCTGCGAGTCCTGATAGCCGGAGGCGGCGTCGCCGCCCTGGAGACGATGATCGCCCTGCGCGATCTGGCCGGTGGGCGCGTAGCGATCACGCTCGTCGCGCCGGACGAGGACTTCGTCTACATGCCGATGTCGGTTGAGGAGCCGTTCGCCAAGGCCGCCCCGTACAGCCGTCTCCTCGCCGATATCACAGACGACTTCGACGCTGAGCTGCGCCGCAGCACGCTCGCCTGGGTCGCGCCTGGACAACACGCTGCGTTCACGACCGACGGCGCGGAGATCGAATACGACGCGCTGGTACTCACGCTTGGCGCGCGCCGCGAACGGCCGTTCGAGCGCGTGACGACGTTCACCGGCCGCGAGGACGCGGAGCGCGTCCGCGGCCTGGTGCAGGACGTCGAGGAGGGCTATTCGAAGGGCATAATCTTCGTCGTTCCGCCAGGCGTCACCTGGCCGCTCCCGCTCTACGAGCTGGCGTTGATGCTGGCCGCCCGCAGCGCCGAGATGGGCGCCGAGCCCACGCTCACGCTTGTGACGCCCGAGGAGTCGCCGCTCGCGGCCTTCGGGACCGACGCGAGCGCCGGCGTCGACGCGATGCTGAGCGACGCCGGCATCACGGTGATCACCTCCGGATACGCCTCGGTCCAGGGCGCCAACACGGTCATTGTGCGCCCGTCGGGGGAGGTCATCACCGCAGACCGGATCGTCACCGTGCCGACGCTGCACGGCACTGCCCCGCGCGGCGTCCCGGCCGACGCCGATGGCTTCATTCCCACCGATATGCACGGCCGGTTGAACGGCGTCCCGGACATCTACGCCGCGGGCGACGGCACGAAGTTCCCCATCAAGCAGGGCGGCATCGCGACTCAGCAGGCCGACGCCATCGCCGAGGTGATCGCCAAGCGCGCGGGTGCATCGCTCGAGCCGCGCGGCTTCCGCCCCGTCATGCGAGGCATGCTGCTGACGGGCCGCGACCCACTCTTCCTCCGTGGTGAGGTCAGCCGCCGGCGCGACGGTATCTCCGAGGTGTCAGATCACGCGCTCTGGTGGCCTCCGACGAAGATCGCCGGTCGTTATCTCGCACCGTACCTCGCAGGCGATTCACCGGCTTCGGAGCGCGCACCGCTCGCCGTTGCCCACGCAACACAAGGGGATCTCTCATGAGGCATACCTCGTCGACGTTCACCCTGTCGCTTCCGCTGGACAGTGAGGTGCGCGAGGTCATGACCCACGGCGTCGTGTCGATTCCCGGTGACGCGAGCCTTCGCGACGCTCACGAAGCGTTGGTCGCGCACGAGGTCCACGCACTGCTCGTGACCGACCGGCACACGGCCGCACCACTGGGTTGGATCACAGCGCGCGGCATCCTGATGTCCGTGGCCAATCGAACTGTCGCGCACACCGCGCAGCAGGCCATCACCGAGGCCGTTCACACGATCTCGCCGAGCGCCGGCCTCGCGAAAGCCGCGGACCTTCTGCTCGATGCGAACGTCTCGCACCTACTGGTCGCTCCGCGCGATAGCGCCATGCCAGAGGGAGTCGCATCGGACACGGACCTCGTCCGGCTCAGTGGCCGGAGCTAGACGTGTCCCCGGTCTTGTACGAAGTCGCGACGGGTGCGCGCGACGTCCACCGGCTGGACGCTCTGCTCGGGCCCGCATCGGCCGCGCGGGTGCGCAAGGGCGAGGCGACCGCTCGCTCGGAGTTCCAGGGACGCACTGTCTGGAATGTCAGCTCGACGGCCCGCGGCGGCGGGGTCGCCGAGATGCTCTACCCGCTGATCGCTTACGCGCGCGGCATCGGCATCGACGCTCACTGGCTGGTCATAGGCGGGGATCAGGAGTTCTTCCAGATCACCAAGCGCATCCACAACCGGCTGCACGGAGCGCCCGGCAGCCACGGTGCGCTCGGGCCGAACGAGCGCACCGCGTACGAGCGCACGCTGACGGCGAGCAGCACTGAGTTGTTGCGCCGGGTACGGGCGGGCGATGTAGTGATCCTGCACGACCCGCAGACGGCCGGTCTGATCCCTGGACTGGCCGTCGCCGGCATCCCGGTCATCTGGCGCTGCCACGTCGGCGTCGACGAGCCGAACGACCACGTGATGGAGGCCTGGCGCTTCCTGCAGCCCTACGTGGTCCTGGCGGATCGTGTCGTCTTCTCGCGACTCCAGTACGCGTGGGACTTCGTCCTGCCGCAGAAGCGGGCGATCGTCGCGCCTTCGATCGACCCGCTCTCGCCCAAGAACCAGGAGCTTTCCAGCGGTACGGCTTCAGCGATACTCGCGGCCGCGGGGCTACAGGACTCGGATGCTGCCGTCGAAGCCGTCTTCGAGCGCCTCGACGGGACCAATGGACAGGTCACGCACCGCGCGCGGATCGCCGAGGACCGCCCGCTCGTCCGCGACGACCGGTACATCCTTCAGGTCTCACGTTGGGACGCGCTGAAGGATCCGCTGGGCGTCATCGACGGATTTGCCGAGCACATCGCCCCGCACACCGCGGCACACCTGGTCTACGCCGGACCCGACGTGGAGGCCGTGACCGATGACCCGGAGGGGCGGGAGATCTTCAACGTCGCGCGCGAGCACCGCGAAGCCCTGGCGCCCGACATCCGTGGCCGTATCCACCTGGTGCAGCTCCCGATGGACGACCTCGAGGAGAACGCAGCCATCGTGAACGCCCTCCAGCGCAAGGCGGAGGTCGTGGTGCAGAAGAGCCTCGTGGAGGGCTTCGGCCTGACTGTGGCCGAGGCGATGTGGAAGGAGCGCCCGATCGTGGCGAGCCGCGTCGGAGGCATCGAGGACCAGATCGTCGACGGCGTGAGCGGCATCCTGGTCGACCATCCAGACGACCTGGCGGCCTACGGCGCCGCGGTCGTCGACCTCCTGTCCCACCCTGACACGGGGCGCCGCATGGGCGCCGCCGCACGGACGCGAGTGGCCGAGCTCTTCCTGGGCACGCACTCGCTTCTCGACTACCTCGCGGTCATCGAGCCGCTGCTCCGACCACGAGAGAAGGCCGCATGATCGAAGTCGAGACCAGAAGCGGGCCTCTCGACGCCGAAGCGCTGCGACTGATCGATGCCTACTGGCGGGCGGCGAACTACCTGTCGGTCGGCCAGATCTATCTGCGCGCGAACCCGCTCCTGCGCGAGCCGCTGACGCTCGACCACGTCAAGCCTCGGCTGGTCGGCCACTGGGGCACCACGCCGGGCCTGAACCTCCTGTACGCGCACATGAACCGAGCGATCCAGGAGCGCGACCTGAACGCCATCTACGTCACCGGGCCCGGACACGGTGGGCCCGGCCTCGTCGCCAACACCTACCTGGAGGGCACCTACACGGAGGTGTATCCCGCACATCGGCGAGGACGAGGAGGGCATGCGCCGGCTCTTCCGTCAGTTCTCCTTCCCCGGCGGCATCCCGTCGCACGTCGCCCCAGAGACGCCGGGCTCCATCCACGAGGGTGGAGAGCTCGGCTACGCGCTCGTGCACGCCTACGGCGCGGTCTTCGACAACCCCGACCTGCTCGCGCTGTGCGTGGTGGGGGACGGGGAGGCGGAGACCGGGCCGCTCGCCGCGAGCTGGCACTCCAACAAGTTCCTGAACCCTGCCCGCGACGGCGCGGTCTTGCCGGTACTCCACCTGAACGGCTACAAGATCGCGAACCCGACGCTGCTCGCCCGTATCCCGCACGAGGAGCTGTGCGCTCTGTTCGAGGGCTACGGCTACTCGCCGAGGTTCGTCGAGGGCGACGACCCCGACACGGTTCACCAGGAGCTGGCGGCGACGCTCGACGGGGCGCTCGACGACATCGCCGCGGTCCAGCAGCGCGCGCGTGACGGAGACCTGGAGCGGCCGCGGTGGCCGATGATCGTGCTGCGCACGCCGAAGGGGTGGACCGGCCCGAAGATGGTCGACGGCCTGCCGGCGGAGGGCACCGCCCGATCGCATCAGGTGCCGCTCGCCGGGCTCGCCGACAATCCCGAGCATCTGCGTCAGCTCGAGGAGTGGATGCGCTCCTACCGGCCGGAGGAGCTGTTCGACGAGGACGGCGCGCTCAGCGACGAGCTGCGCGCGCTGCGGCCGGACGGCACTCGCCGCATGGGCGCGAACCCGCACGCCAACGGCGGCGCGCTGCTGCGCGACCTTGAGTTGCCGGACTTCCGCGACTACGGGGTCGAGGTCGAGCGGCCGGGAGCGAGCGCGAGCGAGGCAACTCGCGTGATGGGCGGCTGGCTGCGCGACGTCATGCGCCGAACGACTCGCAGCGAACTTCCGCGTGTTCGGGCCTGACGAGACAGCATCGAACCGGCTCGGCGCGGTGTTCGAGGCCACGAACCGCGCGTGGATGGCTGAGCGGTTGCCCGGAGACGACCACCTGGCCCCCGACGGCCGCGTGATGGAGGTGCTGTCCGAGCACCTCTGCCAGGGGTGGCTCGAGGGCTACCTGCTGACGGGCCGGCACGGGATGTTCAACTGCTACGAGGCGTTCATCCACATCGTCGACTCGATGTTCAACCAGCACGCCAAGTGGCTGAAGGTGACGCGCGAGATCCCGTGGCGACGGCCGATCGCCTCGCTCAACTACCTGCTGTCCTCACACGTGTGGCGGCAGGACCACAACGGCTTCTCGCACCAGGACCCCGGCTTCATCGACCACGTCGTCAACAAGAAGGCCGAGATCGTGCGGGTGTACCTGCCGCCGGACGCGAACTGCCTGCTGTCGGTGACCGACCACTGCCTGCGCAGCCGCGACTACGTCAACGTGATCGTCGCCGGCAAGCAGCCGTCACTGGACTACCTGTCGGTGGACGACGCGATCGCGCACTGCACGCGTGGCATCGGGATCTGGGACTGGGCCTCGAACGACGACGGTCACGAGCCGGACGTCGTGCTCGCGTGCGCCGGCGACATCCCGACGCTCGAGACGCTTGCCGCCGCGGCCTTGCTGCGACGAGCACCTGCCGGACCTGCGTGCGCGTGATCAATGTCGTCGACCTGATGCGGCTCCAGCCGGAGTCCGAGCATCCGCACGGCCTGCCCGACCGCGAGTTCGACGCGCTGTTCACCGAGGACCAACCGGTCATCTTCGCCTACCACGGCTATCCGTGGCTGATCCACCGGCTCACCTACCGGCGGACGAACCACGCCGGCATGCACGTGCGCGGCTACAAGGAGGAGGGCACGACGACGACGCCTTTCGACATGGTGATGCTGAACGACCTCGACCGCTTCCACCTGGTCATGGACGTGATCGACCGAGTGCCGGGCCTCGGCGAGCGCGCGGCCGCGCTGCGCCAGGAGATGGAGGACGAGCGACTGCGGCACCGCGCCTACACCCGCGAGCACGGCGACGACCCGCCCGACGTGCGCGACTGGGCCTGGCCGGGCGCGCTCCCGCGCAGTCCGACCCGCCGCTCGGGTTGCCCGCCTGAGGGGCTGCGCATGCGCGTCCTCGTGGTCAACGCGGGGTCGAGCAGCCTGAAGCTCACGCTGCTCGACGCCGACGACAGGATTGCGTGGTCGCGCGAGATCGCCGCCCCGCGCGCTGTCGTCGACGCCCGGGCCGTGGCGCCGGGCCCTGGCCGAGTTGCCGACGCCGCCCGACGTGGTCGGCCACCGCGTCGTGCACGGCGGTGACCGCTTCCGTTCGGCGGTTCGGGTAGACCATCAAGTGCTCGCCGCACTGCGCCGACGCTCACCGCTCTGGCGCCGCTGCACCAGCCGAAGTCGCTCGCCGCGATAGCGGCGGTCGAACGCGCGCTGCCCGGCACTCCCGGGGTCGCCTGTTTCGACACGGCCTTTCACGCGACGTTGCCGGCCGCCGCATCGACCTACGCGCTGCCGCGTGCATGGCGTGAGCGCCACGGCGTACGCCGCTACGGCTTCCATGGCCTGTCCCACGCCTACGCCGCAGGGGCACGCGGCGGGCGTCCGCCGGGTCGTGACCTGCCATCTGGGGGCGGGCGCTTCGCTCTGCGCAGTGCTGGACGGCGAGTCGGTGGACACGACGATGGGATTCACGCCGCTGGAAGGCCTCGTCATGGCCACGCGCTGTGGCTCCGTCGACCCGGGCCTGCTGCTCTGGCTACAGCAGAGCGAGGGCATCGACGTCGACGTGCTGGCCGACGCGCTCGAGCACGGCTCCGGGCTCCTGGGACTGGCGGGAACGGCGGACATGCGCGAAGTGCTGGCGCGGGACGACGGCGAGGCCCGCGCTCGCTCTCGACGTCTACGTGCACTCGCTCCGCTCCTCGATCGGAGCCATGGCGGCGACTCTGGGTGGCTTGGACACGCTCGTCTTCACCGGCGGCGTCGGCGAACGGTCCGCGCCGATCCGAGCGCGTGCGTGCGCCGGCCTGCGTCACCTGGGGGTGGCGATCGACGACGCCCGCAACGCCGCCGCCGTGGGCGATGCCGACATCAGCGCCGACGGTGCCGCTGCCCACGTGCTCGTCGTCCAGGCGCGTGAGGACCTAGAGATTGCGCGGCAGGCGCGCACGGTTCTGCTCGACGCCAGCGCGATGCGTGATTCCTACGGAGGGACGTGGTGGCCCACCCCGGATGGCGGGGACCGGAGCCCGGCGTAGCTTGGGTTCATGACCTCTTCAAGCCCTCATCGCGTCCTTATCGCCGGCGCCGGCGTGGCCGGCCTCGAGGCGCTCATCTCGCTCCATGGCCTTGCGGGCGACCGCATCGAGACCACTGTCCTCGCACCCGATCCCGTGTTCCTCTTTCAGGCGCAAAGCGTGGAGGAGCCGTTCGCGCGGCCCGCGGCGCAGCGCTGGTCGGTTCCGGACATGTGCGCCGCGCACGACGCCGCGTACATCCCGGCGTCCGTCACAGCCGTGGACGCGGGGCTGGGATTCGTCACGACGTCGGAGGGCGACCGGTTGGCCTTCGACTCACTCTTGGTCGCCGTCGGTGCGCGACGGCAGCGCGGGTTCGAGGCCAAGGCCATCGTCTTCACCGGTGACCGCGAGGCCGAAGCGATGCACGGCCTGATCCAGGACGTCGAGGCGGGCTACGCCAAGCGGATTGCGTTCGTCGTACCGCGCGGCGTGACCTGGCCGTTGCCGCTCTACGAGCTCGCGCTGATGACGGCGGAGCGCGCCGCGGAGATGGGTCAGGAAGTGCGTCTGGTGTTCGTGACGCCCGAGGAACTGCCGCTTGTGATCTTCGGACAGCGTGCGAGCGGTGCCGTTGCCGCTGCGCTGGAGGATGCGGGCATCGAGCTGAAGTCCCACGCGCACGTGCGTGAGTCAGGAGACGGCAACGTGCTCCTCGACCCGGCCGGGGAGCGCCTGGCCGTCGACCGCGTGGTGACGGTCCCGATCCTCCGCGGGCCGGGGATCACCGGCGTCACGAGCGACGACGACGGCTTCGTCCGTATCGACGATCACTGTCGCGTTCGAGGCCTGTCGAACGTCTTCGCGGCTGGAGACGGCACGGTCGTCGCGGTAAAGCAGGGCGGCTTGGCCGCGCAGCAGGCCGATGTGGCTGCGCTGGCGATCGCACAGCGCGCCGGCGCGGACGTCGAGCCGATCGCCTTCGAGCCGGAGCTCCGCGCGAAGCTGCTGACCGGGAGCCGCGCGAAGTACCTGCGCCGGGCGCTCGAGCCGGATGGGGGAGACGCGAGCTCCACCGCAGCCGACCACACACTGTGGTGGCCGCCGAGCAAGGTCGCCGCTCCGCACCTGGCCGCCTACCTGGACGCCGTCGAGCGGGGAGCACCACCGCCGAACCCAGGTACGGCGGGACCGGCGGTCATCCATGCCCAGGGTGACCCCGCTGGCGGCGTCGAGCTGCTCGAGCCGCAGCGATGACGGCCACGATGAAGGCTGCGGTCTTCCGCGGTCGCGAGCGCATCGTGCTCGAGGAGCACGCGGTCCCCGAATGCGGCCCGAACGACGCGATCGTGAAGGTCACGCTGACCACCATCTGCGGGACCGACGTCCACATCTGGCGCGAGCAGTACCCAGTCGCGCCCGGTCGCATCGTCGGGCACGAGCCCGTCGGTGTCATCGAGCAGATCGGCGGCGCCGTCAGCGGCTATTCCGTCGGCGACCGCGTGCTCGTCGGCGCGATCACGCCGTGTGGCAGCTGCTTCTTCTGCCAGTCGCACAGCGAGTCGCAGTGCGGCGGCCACGAAGACGAGTGGGAGATGATCGGCGGCTGGCGGCTCGGCAACTCGATCGACGGCGTTCAGGCCGAGTACTTCCGCGTCCCGTACGCGCAGGCCAACCTGGCCCCGATCCCCGACGACATGAGCGACGAGGAATGTGTGCTGCTGGCCGACATCGCGTCGACCGGGATCTCCGCGGCCGAGACGGCAGACGTCCAGATCGGGCAGTCGGTAGCGGTCTTCGCGCAGGGCCCCATCGGGCTGTGCGCCACAGCCGGCGCACGGCTGAGGGGCGCGTCGCTCGTCGTCGGGATCGACTCGATCGAGAAGCGGCTCCGGCTGTCCCGGGAGATGGGCGCCGACGAAGTCATCGATTTCACCCAGGAGGATCCGATCGCCGCGATCAAGCGGTTGACGGGCGGACGCGGCGTGGACGTCGCGATCGAGGCCCTGGGGACGCAGGAGACGTTCGAGCACTGCCTGGACGCGACCCGCCCCGGCGGCATCGTGTCGAGCCTCGGCGTCTACGGCGGCAAGCTGGAGCTGCCGGTCGAGTCGTTCGTCTACGGCATCGGCGACAAGCAGATCCGGTCGACGCTGTGCCCGGGGGGCAAGGAGCGCATGCGCAAGCTGATGGAGCTGGTGCGGCGCGGCAAGCTCGACCTGTCGCCGCTGATCACTCACTCGTTCGCCCTCGACGACATCGAAGAGGCCTACGAGCTGTTCGGCAACCAGCGCGACGGCGTCGTGAAGGTCGCCCTGTATCCGAACGACGCACCGAAGCCCGCCGCGAGCGAAGCGCCGGCGGCTCTCGCGACCGCCTGAGACCAGCGTGCTTGCTGCTCGGGAAACCGCCGGTCACTCCGCGGTAGGCGTCGAGATCGTTCTGCGCGACGGCTCGACGGTGCACGTCCGACCGCTCCGGGCCGGCGATCGTGACGCGCTGGCTCGGTTCTTCGCGTCGCTGTCGGACCGGTCGCGCCGGCTGCGCTTCTTCTCCGGCGCCGCGAACGTCGACGAGGCGTCCCGCTTCGCCGTGGACTCCGCGCTGGAGCAAGGTTACGGCCTGGTCGCGACGCGCGGCGACGGCCGCGTCGTGGCGCACGCGATGTACGGGCGGAACGACGCGGAGCACGCCGAGGTCGCGCTTCGCGGTCGCCGACGAGCTCCAGGGGAGCGGGATCGCCACGACGCTTCTCGCCCACCTGGCGGAGCAGGCCGACGCAGCCGGGATCCGGGCGTTCTCGCGCCGAGGTCCTCGCCGAGAACCACCAGATGGTCGACGTCTTCCGCGAAAGCGGCTTCGCCGATCGAGACCCGCTCGCTGCCCGGCGTGATCGAGGTCACAGTTCCCGACGGCGCTCTCGGACGATGCACGAAGGCGGTTCGAGGATCGCGAGCGGACGGCCGCGGCCGCGTGCCGTGCGGTCGATCCTCGAGCCCGCCGTCCGTCGCGGTGGTCGGCGCATCGCGCAACCCCGGCACGGTGGGGCAGCGCGACGCTGCTGAACCTCGTGCAGGCCGGCTTCGCGGGACCGGTCTACGCGGTCAACCCGTTCGCCGAGGAGATCGCCGGGCTTCGCGCGTACCACTCCGTCGACGACATACCGGGTCCGGTGGAGCTGGCGCGTCATCGCGACGCCGGCGGCGGCGGTGGTCGGCGTCGCGCGCGACTGCGCCGCCAAGGGCGTGCGGGCGCTCGTCGTGCTGTCGGCCGGCTTCGCCGAGGCGGGTGCGGAGGGGACGGCGCGCCAGCACGAGCTGCTCGCGGTCTGCCGGGCTGCCGGGATGCGGCTCGTCGGCCCGAACTGCCTCGGCGTCATGAACACCGCGCCCGCGGTCCGCCTGAACGCGACGTTCGCGCCGGCGTTCCCGCCGGCGGGCTCGATCGGCTTCCTCTCGCAGAGCGGCGCGCTCGGTCTCGCGATCGTCGACCACGCCGCTCGCACTGGGCATCGGCATCTCGTCGTTCGTCTCGAACGGCAACAAGGCCGACATCTCGGGCAACGACCTGCTCCAGTACTGGGAGCAGGACGACGCGACCGAGCTGATCGTGCTCTACCTCGAGTCGTTCGGCAACCCACGCAAGTTCGGGCGGATCGCACGCCGGGTCGCTCGTCAGAAGCCGATCCTCGCGGTCAAGAGCGGTCGCTCGGCCGCAGGGGCGAAGGCGACGAGCTCGCACACGGGCGCGCTCGTCGTCCGCATCCGACGGGACGGTCGACGCGCTGTTCCGCCAGGCGGGCGTGATCCGCACCGACACGCTGTCCGAGCTGCTTCGAGTCGCTCGAGCTCCTGGCCTCCCAGCCCGTGCCGGGCGGCGGCCGGGTCGGCATCGTCACCAACGCCGGCGGGCTCGGGATCCTCTGCGCCGACGCCTGCGAGGCCGCAGGCCTGGACGTGCCCGAGCTGCCCGGACGAGGTGCAGGCGGAGCTCGCGGCGTTCCTCGCGCCGAGCGCCGCGACCACCAATCCGGTCGACATGATCGCCACCGCGAGCGCGGCCGACTTCGAGCGCGCGATCGAGGTCGCTGGCCGCCTCGGCGCGCGGTCGACGCGATCGTGGCGATCTTCATCCCGCCGCTCGTGACTCGGCCCGAGGACGTCGCCGAGGCGCTCATCGCGCGCGGGACGCGAGCTCGGCTCGGCGCCTGCCGCTGCTCGTCGTGTTCGCCGCGCACGAGCGCCCGGCGCAACTCGACGCCTGCCGAGTCGCGGCCTGCCGGTCTACACGTATCCCGAGGACGCCGCCGGGCGCGCTGGGCAAGGCGTGCGCGTACGGCGGCTGGCTCGCGCGCGACCCCGGGCGTCGTGCCGGACCTTCGAGCGACGTACGCGCGACGAGGCGGCGGCGACCATCGCGGGCGCGCTCGAGCGCGGACCGGGCTGGCTCGAGCACGAGCGAGGTCGCCGGCGCTGCTCGTCGTGCTACGGCTGCCGACGCCCGAGTGGCGCGATCGCGCGGACGCCGGACGAGGTCGGGCGTGCGGCCGCGCGCGAGCTCGGGGGCAAGGTCGCCATCAAGGCGATCGCGCCCGGGCCTGCTGCACAAGACCGACGCGGGGGCGGTCGAGGTAGGGGTGTCGGGACGGGCGACAGCAGTCGCCGCGGCGCGCCGGATCAGGCGACGCGGTCGCGGCGGCCGGGTTCGTAGCTCGACGGCTACCTCGTGCAGCGCATGGCGGAGCCCGGCGTCGAGATGCTCGTCGGCATGGTCCACGACCCCGTCTTCGGTGCGGTGCGTGGCGTGCGGCGGCGGGGGCACGACCGCCGAGGTGATCGGCGACGTCGCCGTCCGACTGACGCCGGTGACCGATCGCGA
This sequence comes from uncultured Actinomycetes bacterium, assembly GCA_963724205.1. Lineage (GTDB taxonomy): Bacteria > Actinomycetota > Thermoleophilia > Solirubrobacterales > Thermoleophilaceae > CAVRTK01. The sequence goes on from CAVRTK010000001.1 coordinate 2,056,190, forward strand.
CGCGCACGAGATGGTCGCGTCACTGCGCACGCTATCCGCTGCTCGAAGGCTTCCGCGGCGCCCCGCCCGTCGACATCGGCGCACTCGAGCAGATCGTGCTGCGCCTGGGCGCGCTCGTCGACGAGCACCCCGAGATCGTGGAGGTGGACCTCAACCCGGTGATCGCGTCCGCGAGCGGCGCCGTCGTCGCGGACGCCCGCATACGCGTCGAGCCGCCACCTTCACGAAAGCCGTGGCCGGCGGTGGGCAGTTGACCGGATCCTGCAAACCCCGATGGGGAGTTGCCATATGCCTGACGTCCTGATCCTGTACGCGAGTACCCACGGCCAGACGGCCAAGATCGCCACGCGCATCGGCGGTGGCGTCCTCGCCTCGGGCGCGACGCCGCACGTGGTCGATGTTCGCGCGGGAGCCGATCCGGAGGTCGGGACATACGACCTCGTGATCGCCGGCGCGTCCATCCACAGGGATCACCATCAGCACGAGATGGTCGAGTGGGCGCGCAAGCACGCAGCGGCGCTGGACCTGGTCCCGTCGGCGTTCTTCTCCGTGAGCCTCACAGCCGTGGATGACACCGACGAGGCCCTGTTGGCCACCCGCGGATACCTGGACGGCTTTCTCGAGGACACGGGGTGGACGCCACGCACCACGGCGTCGTTCGCCGGCGCACTCCTGTACCGCGAGTACAACCTGCCGACCCGTCTCCTGATGAAGCTGATCATGGCCCGCGGGCATCACCCGACCGACATGAGCGAAGACGTCGAGTACACGGACTGGGACGCCGTCGACGCCTTCGCGCGCGCGTGCGCGGGAATGCTGGAGCCGCAGCCGGCGCATAGCCGGTAGAGGCAACACCTTGAAGCGCCTCGGCACCCGCGCCCACGCACTCCTGTACCGGCTCAGCGGCGGGCGGATCCTCGGACGCATCGGCGGTCAAGACGTGTTGCTCCTACAGACCGTGGGACGACGCTCCGGACGTAACCGCATCACGCCCGTGCAGTACCTGCCGCACGACCGTGCGTTCGTCGTAGTCGCGGCCGACGGCGGCGCCGCCCACCCTCCGGCCTGGTACCTGAACTTGTGCGCCGCTCCCAACGCCCAGGTGCGCATCGGCCGGCAGGACGTCGATGTGCTGGCGCGCGAGCTCGGCGGCGCCGAGCGCGACACGGTGTGGCGGCAACTGACGGCCGCCAATCGCTACCTCGACGGCGTCGAGCGCAAGGCCGGCCGGCGGCTTCCGGTGCTCATGCTCGCTCCCGCCGACCACTTCCCGGTGATGACTGTCGAGTGCTCCGGCAGGGCGGACGATGCGGAGATCGGATCTTTCGGACGTGACGGCTGACCGCCAGATCATCCCAGGCCACAACCCGCGGGCGGAGGATTGACCGCAGGTCGGCGCACAAAAGCGGGCGTACGCCGTAAGCCGTCGCCTCGTGATTCTGTGGGGTTTCAGCGCGTCCTTGGGGGCTAGGCTCACTGTGCACCGGCTCGGCGTCTCTGGGTATTAGGTTCGCCCAGCGCTAGGCACGTTGCACGACGCGGGGACAGGCGCGGTTCCTCTAGAGGGGCGGTCCTGGACCCGCGTCACTTCTTTGCGCCTCAAGGCCACTGGGAACGGCTACCCTTGAAGGGCTGCTGCTCGGGTCTTCCACGCCTCTCTCTCCCTTCCAGCGGCTCAGCACAGAAGAGGCGAGACGGGAAACCCAATGACTGACCGTCACGAGCACGTAGCGCGCGACGACGGCACTGTGAGCGCAGCTGTATCGAATGCGGGCGTCGGCCTGGTCCGCCAGTACACCGGCCGAGGCCCGACCAAAGCGCGAACCAGCATCTCGCGCGATTTGGTCAGCGTGGTCATGGCCGACACGCTCACCAAGGCCGAACGCAAACTCGCGGACGACGGCAAGGCGGACCTGGTGCTCCAGATCCGGCACGAGTTTCAGAAGACGATGCGCGACGACCTGGTCGCGGCGGTCGAGACGATCACCGAACGCGAAGTGATCGCCTTCATGAGCGACAACCACATCGACCCCGACATGGCGGTCGAATCGTTCGTTCTCCGAGCAGAACCCGCAGCCGGCTAAGCGTCCCACGGCGCTAGCTAGCCTCGCGACAATTCGAGTTGGACCGTTTGATCGCGGTCGTCGCGACTACACCTAGCTCTCCTTGACTACGGAGTACCAGACCCGCTCGGCGACGTCGACGAGGCGCTCGCTGGTGCGGGCGAGCCGGCGGTACAGCTCGCGGTGCTCGGCGACCTCCCGCAGGTTGTCGATCTCGACGAGTGCTGACATCGCGCGCCGATAGACATGCTCGAGCGTGCGTTGGCTCTTGACCGCTGCGTCAGCCGCTATCCCGGCGGCTACGCGGTCGCCGGTGGCTAGCGCGGCGAACGCCTCTGCGAGCTGGTGCATGCCTGCACTCAGGTGGCTCGCCATCTCCGCGATCGCATCGTTCGGCGGGGCGCCCATGACCTCGGCCTCGCGGACCGTGTTCTTGGCGCTGTTCAGCACGTCGTCAATGCCGCGTGAGAGCTCGAACAGATCCTCCGGCTGCAGTGGTGTCGTCAGGGCGACCGTCAGTGCCTCGCGTAGTTCCCGCTTCGCGGTGTCTGCTCGGTGCTCGCACTGGCGCACCCGATCGGCGGCGTCCGCGTCCCCGCGCGCCCAGGCGAGGAGCGCTTCCATTCCCTCCTCGGTCACGGCGGTCTGCGACTGCAGCATCCCGAGGACGTCGAGCGTCTGTGGAAGGAACCATCGCCGGTGCTTCATCCGATCGCGTCCCAGGCGAGCAGCGTAACGGCGCCGAGCGCGGCCGACGCGGGGACCGTGAGCACCCAGGCGATCGCCATTGCACGGACCACCTCCCAGCGTACGTGCCGCCAGCGCCGCCGCCCAGCGCCGACGCCTACCACGGACGAGGCCACCACCTGCGTGGTCGACACGGGCGCGCCCAGGCTCGACGCGGCGAGGATCACCGCGGTCGAAGCGGTCTGGCTGGCGAAGCCGTCGATGGGAGCGAGCCGGAAGATCCGGCGGCCGACGGTGCGCACGATTCGCCATCCGCCCAGTGCGGTGCCGGCAGTGAGCGCCACGCCGGAGGCGACCTTCGCCCACAGCGGGACCACGAGCGAGTCCGTCTGGCCGCCCGCGAGTAGTAGCGCGGCGATCACGCCCATGCTCTTCTGCGCATCGTTCGCCCCATGGCTGAACGACAGCGCGGCCGACATGACCCACTCGCCGGCTCGGATGGGCTCGTGCAGGCGCTGCGTGGCGCGGCGGAGAGCGAGCTTCACGCCGCGAAGGAACAGCAACCCGAGCGCGAAGCCGAGCACCGGCGACAGCGCGAGCGCGACGAACACCCCGAGCACCCCGACGGGATGCCAGCCATTGAAGCCGCCCCAGTTGACGGCACCGCCGCCCGCGTCGGCCAGCGCCGCTCCGACGAGCCCACCCACGAGCGCGTGCCCGGAGCTCGACGGGAGGCCGCGCCACCACGTCGCGATGTTCCACACCACCGCTGCCAGGGCGCCCGAGCCGACCACGGCGATGCCGCGCGAGGCAGGCACGGTGACTATCTCGGCGATGGTCGTGGCCACCGCCGTCCCGAACAGCGTCGCGCCGAGCAGGTTGAAGACCGCCGACAGGGCGATTGCCTGGCCAGGTCGCGCGCCACGAGTAGCCACCAGTGTCGCGATCGCGTTGGCGGCGTCGTGCAGCCCGTTCGTCACCGAGAACACAAGAGCGCAGCCGATTGCGATTTCCAGGGCCACCTGCGCATCTTCCACTGACCTCGCCGCGTAGTCATTGCTGGGACTGGGTGGCCCGGCGATCCGCACCGAGTTCCCCGAGACGGGATTCGTTGTGCTGACGTTGCAGCCGGAGCCGGCTTTGTCGCCAGCCGCACGAGCGCGTGGACTGGGCCGAATGCCACGACACAATCCGGCGCGGCGCTCGGCCGCTACTCCGCCTTGAGCCGGACGTGTCAGGTGGCGAGCAGGAGCCCGAAGGTGCCGAACGTCGGGGTCAGGACTGTTCGGTGGACGGGCTCGAGCACCCGGCGGGTGAGCACCGAGGAGCGCGGCCCGCATGGTCAACGTCACAGCGCCGTTCCGGTGCCTGGTTCCAGTCTGAGCCGGATGAGGCGCTGACGCGAGCACTGAAACCGCCCTGCACTGCGGTTTCGCACGCAACGTTCCGGCAGCCCTCTCAGAGCCAGTGTCACCCCGTGCGTTACCGCGTCCCTCCTCGCATGGCGCGCCACGCATGCCGAGGATCCCGCGGCAGTCATCGACGTCGCCCCCATGGAGCGCGCGACGAGATTCAGCGGAAAATCGCGGATCCGATCGACGAAGCGCATGCGCTGCGCGACCAGTAAGACGACGGCCGCCGACACCGCTTGTTACCGCGCGCGTTACCGCGTCGAGCAATTCCGAGCGTGCGCGTCGCGCGCCAGCGGCAAGAAAAGTCCCGACTTGCAGGCTCTCCTCAGTGCGCGCGGGCACTGGGACTCCCATCGGGCCACACGGCCCACAAAGGTGCGCGCCCTTGTGCGGTTGCTTTAGCTCTAGAAAGCCGAATCGGGCCTTTGTGCAACGCCGAAGGGATTTGTTACCGCTCGACGACCACGGAACCCGGAGCCTTGAAGAAGGCGCCGATTTGCAGCGATTATGCGCCCAGGGAGACTCGAACTCCCACGGGAAATACGCCCACAAGGCCCTCAACCTTGCGCGTCTACCAATTCCGCCACAGGCGCGTGCGGGGTGCGCAGTATAGAGCCGATCATCGGCCGAATCCGGGGCCTGGTTGATGCCGTCCGATCACCCGCCTAGTCTACGAACACATGTTCGTTAGATCGCAATTCCGTCGCAATGAAAAGGAGGCGGAACGGTGGTGGATCTGAAGTTGACAAAGCGCCAGCAGGAGATCTTCGAGTTCATCAAGCGCTACTCGTCCGAGCACGGGTACCCGCCCACGGTCCGTGACATCGGCAAGGCGATCGGGCTGACCTCGTCATCCACGGTGCACGCGCACCTGGCGAACCTCGAGAAGCTCGGAGTGCTGCGTCGCGACCCGACGAAGCCACGTGCGCTCGAGCTGCTCGGGCAGGCGGCGAAGAAGGTCGTGCCCGGGCCCAGCGGGCTGCCGGTGGTAGGCCGGGTCGCGGCGGGTGCGCCCGTCCTCGCGGAGGAGAACATCGAGGAGTACGTCAACGTGCCGGAGATCGCCGGCGGCGACGCGGGGGAGTACGTCCTGCGCGTGCAGGGCGACTCCATGAAGAACGCCGGCATCCTCGAGGGCGACTATGTGGTCGTGCGTCCGCAGGAAACCGCCGGGGACGGCGAGATCGTCGTCGCACTGGTGGGGGAGGAGGCCACGGTCAAGCGCTTCTTCAAGGAGAGCGACCACATCCGCCTCCAGCCGGAGAACGAGACGATGGACCCGATCCGCGTCCGCGACGTGCAGATCCTCGGCCGCGTGGTCGGTGTCTGCAGGAGGGTGTCATGACACCGATGACTTCAATTCCGACCAGGCGGCTGCGCCAGCTCCGGTTCGACACCGAGCCCGGGCGCCGGGCGCTGATCGAGACCGCGCGGGCGCCTCGGCGTCCGCAGTGCTCCGACGGCAGTGGGCTCACGCTCGAGCGAAAGCTCACGGGCGTCTGGGAGGGCCTGCTCGCCGTCGGCGCCGCGGACTGCCTAGTGTGCGGCGCTCAGATGGAACGTCGCGGCGATGCCGGAGTGTGCGGAGGCTGCGGCACCCGGATCAGCTAGGGGGAACCGTGGCCGACTACACCGTCGTCAACTTCAAGAGCGATGTCGAGGACATGGCGCCGAAGTTCGGCTTCTCACCCGGGCTCGAGTCGCGCTTTGCCCGGAAGAACCTGGAGCTCGAGAAGTCAGGGGTCTCGTACTTCAAGGTCGCGCCCGGCTTCGACACGCCGTTCGGCCACGCCCACAGCGAGCAGGAAGAGGTCTACGTCGTGATCTCGGGCAGCGCCCGGGCGAAGGTCGGCGACGACGTGATCGAGCTGCAGCAGTGGGATGCGCTCCGGGTATCCCCGGGCGCCTGGCACAGCTTCGGAGGCGGGCCGGACGGCGCGGAGATCATCGCCTTCGGCGCGCCGAACACCGAGAACAAAGACATCGAGATGTCGCAGGACTTCTGGGACTAGCGCTCAGCGCTCAGCGCTAGGACGGCCGCAACTCGATCCAGAGCGCGCGCGAGACCGCGCAGAGGTCGCCGCCAGACGTGAAGAGGCCGGCCGCCGCCGAGCGCTTGCGGCCGTCGACCGAGATCTCCCACGCGAGCACCAGGTGCTGCTCGCCGGCCACGACCGGACGGTCGATGCGGGCGGCCAGGCGGCCCAGCACGATCGGGAGGAAGCCGGGCCGCTCGGGGTCGTTGGCCACCGGCCCGCTCGTCGGGCAGTCGAGCGCAGCCCAGACGATCTCCGCGGGCAGCACGCCATCGGCGCCCGCAAGCGACGGGTCCGGGGTCCACGCCGCGGCGAACACGGGCTTGCCGTCCGACACCGTGCCGTCGACGGGTCCCGCGAAGATCCGCAGCCCGTCGCCCTCGTCGCGATGCGGGCCGCACACGAAGCAGCTGGGGAAGGGGTGGTCGGCGCCCAGGAACGGGCCCTTGCTCTCCGCCTCGGCGGCTCGGTCGAGCGGCACGAGCGCGGGCGGTGTGACGTCGACCTCCGTGTGCCGGCCTTCCGCGATCAGCGTCTCGCCGTCGCTCACCCGCACCGACCCGTCGTCGCGCGCGACAGTCAGCGGGCGGTCGAGCGGCGGCGGCGCCTTCAGGGTCACCTCGACGGGGCGGTCGCCGCCGAGCGCCTGGGCGACCAGGCCGCAGGTGTACCCGCCGTTGCCGGAGTCCGGCGGCCCGTTGAAGCGCGACGGCACGACGATCGAGTCCACGACCTGAGTGTCTACACGACGAGCGCCCGGGACAACAGGGCGAGGGCGCCATGCGCCCCGCAAGTCCGCGACCGGGCGGTGGACTGCGGCCCCGCGCGCGCCTACCCTTGACCGTGCTGGCTAGGCAACCGCGGGCGACCGGAGAGACAACCGGCCGTTCGAGGAAAGTCCGGACACCGAAGGGCGGGGTGGTCGCGTAACGCGACCCGGGGAAACCCGCGGGAAAGTGCCACAGAAATACACCGCCTAAGCGGCGGGGCCGCACGTGCCCCCGTCGCCGGCAAGGGTGAAATGGTGCGGTAAGAGCGCACCGGCGGCGCGGCGACGCGCCGGCCAGGTAAACCCCACCCGGTGCAAGGCCAAGCAGGGACGTCGACGCTGCCCGCCGAGTCCCAGGTCGGCCGCAGGGCCTGAGATGGCCCGGCCCGCGCAAGCGGGCGAGATGGATGGTTGCCCACGACAGAATCCGGCTTACCGGCCAGCTAAGGGAAGGGCCCGCGAGAGCGGGCCCTTTCTATGCTCGGGCCTTCGGGCCTCGGCTCGGGCCTAGCGGCCCTCGCGGCTCGGCGCTTCGCGCCTGCGGATCGGCCTTCGGCCTGCGGCTCGGCCTTCGGCCTGCGGATCGGCCTTCGGCCTGCGGAAACTGCCCGCCAGCCGCGAGCCGCCAGCTCCGCCAGCCGCCAGCCGCCAGCCGAGCTGCCTACCCCGCCGGCGCCCCGCCCAGGAAGGTCAACACCGCCAGCACCCGCCGATGCTCGTTCGGCCCGGCGTCCAGCAGCAGCTTCGAGAAGATCCCGGTCACGTGGCGCTCGACCGCGCCGTCGGTGACGACCAGCTTCTCGGCGATCCCGCGGTTGGTCAGCCCCTCGGCCATCAGCCCGAGCACCTCGCGCTCGCGCGGTGTCAGCTCGGACAGCGGGTCGTCGGCCGGACGGCGCTGGAGCAGGTGGGAGATGACCTCCGGATCGACGGCCGAACCGCCGTCGGCCACCCGGCGGAGCGAGTCGGTGAAGTTCTCGATGTCGGTGACCCGGTCCTTCAGCAGGTAGCCGAGCCCGTCGGCGCCACCGGACAGCAGCTGGATCGCGTACGCCTCCTGCACGTACTGCGACAGGACGACGACCCCGACCTCCGGCATCTCCTGCTTGATCGAGAGCGCGGCCTGGATCCCCTCGTCGGTGTGGGTCGGCGGCATGCGGATGTCGACCAGCGCCAGGTCGGGCTTGTGCGCGCGCACCTTGCGCATCAGGTCATCGCCGTCGCCGGCCTGGCCGACGACCTCGAAGCCGTGGCGCTCGAGCAGCTGCGCGATGCCCTCGCGCAACAGCACGGTGTCGTCGGCGATCACCACTCGCACGGCAGCTCAACTCTCACGACTGTGCCCTCCCCGGGCTTGGAACGGACGACGAACGTACCTCCGATGGCGGTCACGCGGTCGAAAAGGCCCCGCAGCCCGGTGCCCCTGCCGACCGACGCGCCGCCGGTCCCGTCGTCGCAGATCTCGACGGCCACGCCGTTGTCGCTGCGGTCGAGGACGACCAGGACGGAGTCGGCACCCGAGTGCTTGGCGGCATTGGTCAGCGCCTCGGCGGTCACGAAGTAGACGGTCGCCTCGACCGCGTCGGGCAGCCGGCCGACGTCGTCGCCGTCGAAGCGCACGTCGATCGGCGACCGGCGGGCCAGGTCGGGCAACGCGGCGGCGAGCCCGTGCGTGGTCAGGACGGCGGGGTGGATCCCGCGCGCGAGCTCGCGCAGCTCGTCGATCGCCGCGCGCAGGTCCTTGATCGCGCTGTCGAGCAGCTCGCGCGTGGCCTCAGGGTCGTCGGCGGTCTCCCGCGCGAGCTGCAGGTCCAGCGCCAGGCTGACCAGCCGCTGCTGGGCCCCGTCGTGCAGGTCGCGCTCGAGCCGCCGGCGAGCCTCGTCGGCCACCTCGACAAGTCGCGCGCGCGAGGCGCGGACCTCGTCCTCGGCCTCGCGCCGCTCGGTGATGTCGCGCAGGTGGCCGGTGAAGACGGGCTCGCCGGGCACGTCGATTCGCGTGATAGCGAGCTCTACGGGGAACTCGGTCCCGTCGGCCCGGACGGCGGTGGTCTCGATGCGGCGGTCGAGCATCCGCGCCTCGCCGGTCGCCAGGTAGCGCGTGATCCCCTCGCGGTGAGCGTCGCGCAGCTCGTACGGGATGATCAGCTCGGCCATCTCGTGGCCGACGACCTCCGCGCACGTGCGGCCGAAGATGCGCTCGGCCGCGGGGTTCCACTCGACGATCCGCCCGCCCGCGTCGATCGTCACCACGCAGTCGAGCGCGGAGTCGACGATCGCCTTCGTCCGCGCTTCGCTGACGACGAGTGCGTCGTAGGGCCGGGTCACGGAACGATCATGCACCTTTTGGGCGCCTCGGCGCAATCGCCCGAAGGCGCCACAAGTCAGCCTACGAGCTCGCGGACCCGAGCGCCGGAGAGCTCGTCCTTGGGGATGAAGCCGACCGCGCCGGCCTCGCGGCGGCGGGAGCAGATGTCGCTCCAGTCGCGGCTGGACGTCAGCACGATCGCCGCGTCGAGCCCCTGGGCGCTCAGATCGGCGGCCACGCCGAACCCGTCGCCGTCGGGGAGCTGGAGGTCGAGCAGCACCACCTCGGGCCGCAGCTCGAGCGCCATGGCGACAGCTCCGGCGGCATCTTCGGCCTCGCCGACGACCTCGAAACCGTGCGCCTCGAGGATGCGTCGAGCGCTCGCGCGGAAGCCCGAATGGTCGTCGACGATGAGAAGGCGTCGGCCCATCCCACTGATCATCGTCGCTCAGCCGCGGGCCGACCATGGGGTTAACCCCACGGTCCCTCCTTCCATTCCGCTGCCCCGCGAGCTAACTTGAAGGCCGCGAAGGAGGTCGCGATGAAGATCGGCATGCGCACGCCGCGCCGGAAGCACGAGGAGTCCGACCCGTCCCTCGACGTAGCGAGGGCCACTGCAGCGGACTCCTTCTTCAAGGCGCCGGACACCGGCGAGGAGCCTCGCCGCGACGAGTGGGTCTTCATGGCCCAGGGCACCCAGGCGGACTGGGAGTCGCTCGTCTCCTACACCGAGCACATGCGCTTCAAGTCGGGGGAACCGGTGATCCGATCCGGCGAGCTCGACCGGGCGCTGTACTTCGTCACCGACGGGCGGCTCGACCTGATGCTGCCCCAGGTCAACGGCGCGGAGCGCCTGGTCCGCACGATCAGCGCCCCGGCGGTGATCGGCGAGATGGGGTTCGTCGAGAACCGGCCCCGCTCGATGACGATCAAGGGCATGACGGACGGTGAGCTCCTGCGGCTCGACTACGCGGCGTTCGAGCGGCTCGCGGAGGACGATCCGCGCATCGCTCAGAACCTGCTGTTCGAGCTGGCGCGGGTGCTGTCGCTGCGGTTGCGCTGGGCCACCCAGGCCCTCGCGTGCGGCTGGCAGTAGCGCACAGCCGAAAACACTGACCGCCGAGATCCTCGCTAACCTCAGCCGCTCGCTTCGCCGCCGACCGCGTGGAATCAGGGGTCCACGCGCGAGCCGCGCACGTGCCGCGGAACGACAGGGAGACCGGCATGACGCATGCCAGAGGGGCCACGTCGGCCCACGAAAGAAATTCAAGGAAGCACGTACTGAACCGTCCCCTGCGCGGGTACAATCGACGTTCCGCCCTCCGGCCGAAGGCCGCCTCCTCTTAATAGACGATGACTTCCTTGCGACCAAAGGCCGCGGGCCTGTATGACCCGGACTTCGAGCACGACGCGTGCGGCGTCGGCGCAGTCGCCTGTCTGAGCGGCAACCGCAGCCACTCGACGGTCGAGCGCGCCCTTCACGTCCTCGACCACCTGGAGCACCGCGGAGCCAGCGGCGCCGAGGCCGACACCGGCGACGGCGCGGGCATCCTGCTCCAGCTGCCCGACCGCTTCCTGCGCGATGAGGTCGACTTCGACCTGCCGCCCGAGGGCCGTTACGCCGTCGGCGTCTGCTTCCTGCCCACCGACGACGACAGGCGCCGCGAGGTCGAGGAGCTGATCGAGAAGACCGTCACCGACCTGGGCCAGGACCTGCTCGGCTGGCGCGACGTCCCGGTCGACTCGACGGTCCCGGGCGCGAGCGCCGCCGCGGCCGAGCCGCGCATCCGCCAGGTGTTCGTCGGCTCCACGCTTCCCGAGGACTGCGACGAGCTCGCCTTCGAGCGCAAGGTCTACGTCATCCGCCGCATCGTCGAGCGCGCCGTGGACGAGGAGGTCCTGGCGATCCCGTCGTTCTCCGCGCGCACGATCGTCTACAAGGGCATGCTGACCAGCCCGCAGCTGCCGGACTACTTCCCCGAGCTGCGCGACGAGCGGATGGTGTCGGCGCTCGCCCTGGTGCACTCGCGCTTCAGCACCAACACGTTCCCCAGCTGGCAGCTCGCCCACCCGTACCGGATGATCGCCCACAACGGCGAGATCAACACGCTGCGCGGCAACGTCAACTGGATGCGCGCGCGTGAGTCGCAGCTCGTATCCGACGCGTTCGGCGAGGACCTCGAGCACGTCACCCCGGTGGTGCGCCCGGGCGGGTCGGACTCGGCGACGTTCGACAACGTGCTCGAGCTGCTCGTGCTGGCCGGCCGCTCGCTGCCGCACTCGCTGATGATGATGATCCCGGAGGCGTGGGAGGGGCGGGACGACATGCCCCAGCACCTCCAGGACTTCTACGCCTTCCACTCGTGCCTGATGGAGCCGTGGGACGGCCCGGCGGCGGTCGCGTTCACCGACGGAAAGTGCCTCGGCGCGACGCTCGACCGCAACGGGCTGCGCCCCGGCCGCTGGCAGCTGACCGCCGACGGCTTCGTGGTGCTGGCGTCCGAGACCGGCGTCCTCGAGTACCCGCCCGAGGAGGTCGTCGCGAAGGGGCGGCTGCAGCCCGGCAAGATCTTCTACGTCGACGTCGAGAAGGGCGAGATCGTCGAGGACGGCGAGCTCAAGGCCAAGATCGCGACCCAGCAGCCGTACGGCGACTGGTACCGGCAGAACGTCGTCCACCTGGACGACATGGACGACGTCGCGCCGTGTGAGCTGCCCGCCGAGGCCGTCCACACCCGCCAGCTCCTGTTCGGCTACTCGCAGGAGGACCTGCGGATCACGCTCGCGCGCATGGGCGGGCAGGGCGAGGAGCCGATCGGCTCGATGGGCAACGACTTCTCGCTTGCCGTGCTGTCCGACCGCGGGCCGCTCCTCTATTCGTACTTCAAGCAGCTGTTCGCGCAGGTCACGAACCCGCCGATCGACCCGATCCGCGAGAAGATCGTGATGAGCCTGTCGACCGCCGTCGGCCGCCAGTCGAACCTGCTCGACGAGACGCCCGAGCACGCGCACCAGCTCGTGATCTCGCAGCCGCTCCTGTCGAACGGCGAGCTCGAGAAGCTCCGCCAGGTCGAGCACGACATCTTCCAGTCGGACACGCTCGACGCCACCTGGCCGGTGACGAGGGCGTCGAGGGCCTGCAGAAGGCGCTCGACCGGCTGCGCGCCGAGGCCAGCGAGTGCCTGGCCAAGGGCGACAACATCCTGATCATCTCCGATCGCAACGCGGGCCAGGAGCGGGTGCCGATCCCGGCGCTGCTCGCGATCGGCGCGGTGCACCACCACCTCGTGCGCGAGGGGACCCGCCGCCAGGCCGGCATCGTCGTCGAGTCCGGCGAGCCGCGCGAGCCGCACCACATCGCCTGCCTGCTGGGCTACGGCGCGGCGGCGGTCAACCCGTACCTGGCCTTCGAGACGCTGCACGTGATGCACGACCGCGGTCTCCTGCCGAACGTCGAGAACGCGGCCGAGGCCGAGCGCTCGATGGTCAAGGCCATGGGCAAGGCGATCCTCAAGACGATCTCGAAGATGGGCATCTCGACCGTGCGCTCGTACTGCGGCGCGCAGATCTTCGAGGCTGTCGGGCTCGAGCCGGAGCTGATCGACGACTACTTCGCCGGGACGACGTCGCGCATCGGCGGCATCGGCCTGGACGTGCTCGCGCAGGAGGCGCTCACCCGCCACGCGCGCGCGTTCCCGTACTCCGAGGACCGCCTGCCGGTCGGCGGCGTGCACGCCTGGCGCCGCGACGGCGAGCACCACCAGTGGAACCCGGAGACGATCGCCACCCTCCAGCACGCCGTGCGCGCGGGCGGCGCCGAGTCCTACGAGGAGTACTCGAAGCTCGTCAACGAGGACTCGAGCCGCAAGGCCACGCTGCGCGGCCTCCTGAAGATCCGCGAGCCCGAGGGCGCCGCGATCCCGATCGAGGAGGTCGAGGAGGCCAAGGAGATCGTCAAGCGCTTCGCGACCGGCGCGATGTCGCTCGGCTCGCTGTCAGCCGAGGCGCACGAGACGCTCGCGATCGCGATGAACCGCATGGGCGGCAAGTCGAACACGGGCGAGGGCGGGGAGGACCCGCGCCGCTACGAGCCCGACCCGAACGGCGACCTGCGCCGCTCGGCGATCAAGCAGGTGGCCTCGGGCCGCTTCGGCGTGACCGCGCACTACCTGATCAACGCCGACGAGCTCCAGATCAAGATGGCCCAGGGCGCGAAGCCGGGCGAGGGCGGCCAGCTGCCGGGCCACAAGGTCGACGAGTACATCGCGAACATTCGCCACTCGACGCCGGGCGTCGGCCTGATCTCGCCGCCGCCGCACCACGACATCTACTCGATCGAGGACCTGAAGCAGCTGATCTTCGACCTGCGCTGCTCCAACCCAGGCGCGCGGATCAGCGTGAAGCTGGTCTCCGAGGTCGGCGTCGGCACGGTCGCCGCCGGCGTGGCCAAGGCCAACTCCGACCACGTCCTCATCGCCGGCCACGACGGTGGCACGGGCGCGTCGCCGGTGTCGTCGATCCAGTCCGCGGGCGTGCCGTGGGAGATCGGGCTGGCCGAGACGCAGCAGACGCTCGTCAAGAACAAGCTGCGCGACCGGATCACCGTGCAGACGGACGGCCAGATGAAGACCGGCCGCGACGTCGTGGTAGCCGCGCTGCTGGGCGCCGAGGAGTACGGCTTCTCGACCGCCCCGCTGATCTCGACCGGCTGCATCATGATGCGCGCCTGCCACCTGAACACCTGCCCGGTCGGCATCGCCACCCAGGACCCGGAGCTGCGCAAGCGCTTCCGCGGCAAGCCCGAGCACGTCGTCAACTTCTTCTTCTTCGTCGCGGAGGAGGTGCGCAAGTACATGGCGCAGCTCGGCATCCGCAAGCTGGATGACCTGATCGGGCGCACCGACCTGCTCGAGACCGACGAGGCGATCGACCACTGGAAGGCGAAGGGCGTCGACCTGACCCACCTGCTGGCGCCGGCCGACGCGCCGCCGGAGGTGCCGCGCCGCAAGGTCCGGCCGCAGGATCCGGTGCTGGACGATCACCGCGACCACGAGCTGATCGAGAAGGCCCGCCCCGCGATCGAGGACGGCGAGCGCGTGGTGATCGACAACATCCGCGTCCAGAACCAGCACCGCTGCGTGGGCGGCATCCTGTCGTCCGAGATCGCCAAGCGGCACGGCCCCGAGGGCTTGCCCGACGAGTCGATCGTCATCCACGCCCACGGCCACGGCGGCCAGAGCTTCGGCGGCTGGCTGATGAAGGGCGTGACCCTGCTTCTCGACGGCGACGCCAACGACTACACGGGCAAGGGCATGTCCGGCGGCGTGCTGGCCGTGCGGCCGCCCGAGAACGTGACGTTCGTGCCCGAGGAGAACGTCGTAGTCGGCAACACGCTGCTGTACGGCGCCACCGCCGGCCGCGCGTTCTTCCGCGGCCTCGCGGGCGAGCGCTTCGCCGTCCGCAACTCCGGCGTGCACGCGGTCGTCGAGGGCGTCGGCGACCACGGCTGCGAGTACATGACGGGCGGCCGGGTGGTCGTGCTCGGGCCGACGGGACGCAACTTCGCCGCGGGCATGAGCGGCGGCATCGCGTACGTGCTCGACGAGGCCGGCACCTTCCCCGATCGCTGCAACCAGGAGATCGTCGACCTGGAGGACCCGGCGGACGACGACTTCGAGGAGGTCCGGGCGCTGGTGGCCGAGCACGCGGAGCGCACGGGATCCACGGTCGCCCAGCGTGTGCTGCACGAGTGGGAGTCGCTGCGGCACGCCTGGGTCAAGGTCATGCCGATGGACTACAAGCGCGCGCTGCGCGAGCTGGCGGAGCGCCAGGCCGCCGAGGCCGGCGAGCCCGCCCTCGTCGCCGAGCGCAGCTCCTCCGACGGCGCGGGCCCGGCCGACGACGACGGCCAGGGGCCGTACATGCCGGCCGACGGCCACGAGGAGGCACGCCGGACCGGCCAGGCCGGCCAGTACCGGGACGCCGCGCGGGCGGCGGAGGACGCCGAGGGCAACGGCGTGCCCGAGCAGGCCGAGGGCGAAGCCGGCGAGAGGGTCCTACCACAGCCATGGGTGAGCTCGGCGGGTTCCTGAAGCTGCACCGGGTCGAGCCGCGCAAGCGGCCGATCGCCGAGCGCGTCCACGACTTCAAGGAGTACGCGCTCCCGCAGGCCGAGCCCCAGCTGCGCGAGCAGGGCGCTCGCTGCATGGACTGCGGGATCCCGTTCTGCCACTCGGGCTGCCCGCTCGGCAACCTGATCCCGGACTGGAACGACCTGGTCTACCGGGGCCGCTGGTCCGACGCGATCGAGTCGCTGCACGCGACCAACAACTTCCCGGAGTTCACCGGCCGCATCTGCCCGGCGCCGTGCGAGGCCGCCTGCGTCCTCGACATCAACGACGACGCGGTGTCGATCAAGCAGATCGAGCAGTCGATCGCCGACCGCGCGTTCGACGAGGGCTGGATCGTCCCCGAGCAGCCGCCCTACCGCACCGGCCGCACGGTCGCGGTCGTCGGCTCCGGCCCGGCGGGCCTGGCCGCGGCGGCCGAGCTGAACAAGGCCGGCCACACGGTCACGCTGTTCGAGCGCAACACGCACATCGGCGGGCTGCTGCGCTTCGGCGTCCCGGACTTCAAGCTCGACAAGGGCGTCGTCCAGCGGCGCGTCGACATCCTCGAGCAGGAGGGGATCGAGATGCGCACCGGCGTCAACGTCGGCGTCGACATCACCGCCGAGGAGCTCCAGGAGCAGTTCGACGCGGTCGTGCTGACGATCGGGTCCACGATCCCGCGCGACCTCCCCGTCCCGGGCCGCGAGCTCGACGGCGTGCACTTCGCGATGGAGTACCTGGAGCTGCGCAACCGCTTCGTCGCCGGCGAGTTCCCGGATGGCACGCCGATCTCCGCGGCCGGCAAGCACGTGATCATCATCGGTGGCGGCGACACGGGCGCCGACTGCCTGGGCAACTCGCATCGCGAGGAGCCCGCGTCGATCACACAGTTCGAGCTGCTGCCCGAGCCGCCGCCCGAGCGGCCCGACGACCTGACTCCCTGGCCGCGCTGGCCGCTGATCCTGCGCACCTCCGGGGCGCACGAGGAGGGCGGCGATCGGCGCTACAGCATGATGACCACGCACCTGACCGGTGAGGACGGGCGGGTCACGCACCTGCACGGCCACGAGGTCGGGCCGCCGCCCGAGTTCAAGAAGGTCGAGGGGTCGGAGTTCACGATCCCGGCCGAGCTGGTCCTGCTGGCGATGGGCTTCCTGTATCCCCAGCAGGACGGGATCATCGAGCAGTTCGGCCTGGAGCTCGACGCTCGCGGGAACGTGGACGCGACCGACTTCGCCACCAGCGTCGACGGCGTCTTCGCCGCGGGCGACGCGCGCCGGGGCCAGTCGCTGATCGTCTGGGCGATCGCCGAGGGCCGTCAGGCGGCCCGCGCCACCGACGCGTGGCTCCAGTCGCGCGGCGGCGACGATGCCGCGGCCGGCGAGGCCGTCGCGGCGGTCGGCTAGAAGTAGCTCTACGCCTGGCTCACGCCGCCACCCGGTCGGGCAGCGGCACGAGCGTGAAGTCGGCGTCGTTCAGCTTGCTGGTCGCATCGACGTACTCGCGCATGTAGCCCGGCCAGTTGGTCACGATGCGGCCGCGCTCGTCGCGATACCACGAGTCGCACTGCGTCCACGCGGTGCCGTCGAAGCGCTCCTGCAGCTCGCGGTCGCTTGTCGTGGCCACCTCGGAGCGGACCTCGATCGCGGCGGCGCCGCTGTCGCGCACGCGTTCGAGCGCCTGGCGCACGTAGCCCGCCTGCGCCTCCTCGTAGAGGATGATCGAGCCCCCCGAGGTGTTGGTGTTCGGCCCGTACATGACGAACAGCGACGGGTAGCCCGGCACGGTCATCCCCAGGTGGGCGAACGCCCCGTCCGACCAGGTGTCGCGCAGGTCGCGCCCCTCGGATCCGGTCACCTTCATGGGGAACATGAAGTCGGTGGTCCGGAACCCGGTGCCGTAGATGATGCAGTCGGCCTCGTGGAGCGTCCCGTCGGCGGTCTCGATTCCCTCGGGCACGATGCGGGCGATCGGGTCGGTGACCAGGTCGACGTGCGGCTCCTGGAGCGTGGGCAGGAAATGCGAGCTGAACAGGACGCGCTTGCAGCCGAACGTGTAGTCGGGCCAGGCCTTGCGCCGCACCTCCGGGTCCCGCAGCTGGGATCGCATGAACAGCCACGAGCGCAGGTAGAGCATCCGCCCGACGGTCTTCGGGTTGCGGATCGCCGCGGTCAGCGTCTCGCAGTAGTTGAACATGAACCGGCGCCGGAACGCCTGGACTCCCGGCACGTGGCGGATGATCGCCTTGACCCAGTCCGGGTAGGGGTGGTTCTTGCGCGGCAGGAACCAGTTGCCCGTGCGCTGGATGACGGTCAGGTGGCCCGCGGCGTCCGCCACCTCGGGCACGAACTGGACGGCGCTCGCGCCGGTGCCGATCACCGCGACCCTGCGCCCGCGCATGTCGTACTCGTGGTCCCACTCGGCGGAGTGGAACGTGTGGCCCGCGAACGTGTCGGCGCCCTCGATCCGCGGCACCGACGGCTGGTGAAGCTGCCCGGTGGCGATGATCAGCGCGTCGGACTCGTAGGTGCGCCCGTCGCCGGTCGTCGCCGTCCAGCGCGCGGCGGCGTCGTCCCACGCGCAGGAGGTCACCTCGCTGTCCGGGACGATCAGCGGCTCGATCCCGTACTCGCGGGTCACGTCGTGCAGGTAGTCCAGGATCTCCGACTGCGGCGAGCACAGCGACGACCAATCGCGCCGCTGCGAGTAGGAGAACGAGTACAGGTGGCTGGGAACGTCGCAGGCGGCTCCGGGGTAGGTGTTGTGGAACCAGGTGCCGCCGGCCCGGGGTGCCTTGTCCAGGATCGTGATGTCCTCGAAGCCGTGGCGCTTCAGCTCGATCGCGGCGGCGACGCCGCCGAACCCGGCGCCAACGATCACGACGCTGACGGGGCGCCCGCTCATGAGCCCAGGGTGGGGAAGACCCCGCTGGCGGTCCAGCGCCGCTGCATCTCGGCCGGGACGGGGATCGAGAAGCTGGCGTTGCGGTTGCCGGCCATCTCCATGGCGCGGTTGTTGAGGATCATCGATCCGAGCATGTTCATCAGAGAGGACGTTGCCATGCCGGACTGCGCCATGTCGAGCGCCCTGCCCAGCCGCGTGTTGAACGACATCGCGCGCTCCCAGCGGGCGTTGCGGGGCACGTCGACCAGATCGCAGATCTCGTCGCCGAGCAGGTAGCGGAGCAGCGCCGGGGTCAGCCCGTCGAACTTCGCGCCGGGCAGGGTGTTGGCGTGCATCTCGAGCAGGGCGGCGGTCATGTGGACGCCGTCCTCGGAGCGCCGGTGGTTGCGGCGCCGGATGACCTCGGCCAGCGCGTGCGCGCCGTCCATGCTCCACGGGATCGCCTCGGGCTCGACGCCGAGCATCTCGCCGACGGCGCGCCACAGGTACAGGTAGTCCTCGGCCTCCTGGTCGCTGACCCGGACGCCGACCTTGCGCAGGCAGTCGACGACCAGCTGCGAGAACGTCATGAGCGTCCCGACCATGTCCTCCTGGCAGATCGGCACGCCCCAGGCGCGGGCGTCCCAGCGGCGGCTGTTGGCGACCAGGTGGCGGATCGAGGCGTGCAGTACACGGACCTTCTGGATCTTGCGGATGGCGCCGCCGTTCGGGCCCATGCCGCCCGGGTTGGTCACGTCGAGCACGAACTGGGCGGTCTCGCCGACCCGCCGGTAGGGGTCCTGGTCGAGCCGGTGGCTGAAGTTCAGGACCTTGACGCCCGGATAGCCGGCGTAGCAGTACACGAGCGACGCGGTCGCCAGGATCATCGCCACCTGCGGGCCGTGGTCGACCACCAGGTCGGCGCCGCGGGCGATCCGGTCGGGGTCCGCCCAGTCGGGCAGCTTCGCCGTGTCCTCCAGCCACTGCGCGATCGAGCCCGGCAGCTCCTCGGGCACCGGCTGCGCGTTGTCGACCAGGTGGCGCAGGAGCTCGCTGACCGTGCGGATCTCTCCGCACCGGGCCAGCTCGTCGACGATCGCATCGAGCGGTGGGTCGCCTTCGAAGCGGAGATCGTCCAGCAGGGTGTCCGCGTACCCCATCGGGAACCCACGGTAGCCGTCGGGCGACACGGTTGGCAAGCGCCGTCGCGCCAGCGCTCAAGAGGCTTAGACTGGGCCGCCTGCCGCCCGTCTCGACAGTCGACACGCAGGCCGTCGCGAGCGCGCTCGACCGCGCCGCCGCGGTCCTCTGGCGGACCCAGCTCCCCGACGGCTCGTGGGACTCGCCGGGGGACATGGGCTCGATGCCCACCGCTCAGGTGGTCGTCGCGCTTCACCACGTCGGCTGCCTCGATCCGGCTGACGCCGCCGATGCCTGCCGCTGGATGCGAGCGCAGCAGCGCGCCGACGGGTCGTTCGCCGCCTACCCGACGGCCCCACAGGGCGATCTGGGCGCCACCGCCTGCGTGTGGGCCGCCCTGCACGTGGCCGCCCCGGACGAGAGCGCCGAGGCGATCGCCCGTGCCCGCGGGTGGGTCGAGGCGAAGGGCGGCACCGACGCGGTCGTCGGCCTGCTGGCGCTGGGCGACCTGGGCGCCGTCTACCTCGCGCTCGCGGGTCTGATCGACCCGCGCAGGCTGCCTGCGCCGCCGATGCTGCCCGGCCTGATCCGCCCGGCGGTGCGGTTCATGGAGGGCCGCTTTCACTCGGGGATCCTCATGGTCAGCGGGCAGATCTCGATCCTCGCGCGCCGGCTGCGAGGCGACTGGGGCGACGACGGACCGCCGCGCGGGACGATCGCGAGCAGGTACTGCCGCCGCACGCTGACGCTGCTGGCCACGTTCCAGAACGAGGACGGGAGCTGGAACGCGAACACCGTCCAGACCGCGCTGGCGCTGCCGGCGCTGCGGGCCGCCGGCCTGAGCGCCCGCCATCCGATGGTGACGAGCACGGTCGCCTGGCTCACCAGCCGCCGGGTGCGCGACGACCAGGGCCTGCACTTCGACGTGTTCGCCAGCCCGGTCTGGTGCACGGCGGCCAACCTGCGGGCGCTGTACGCGGCGGGCGCGCGGCCGGGGGAGGAGGGCTCCGTGCGCGGCCTCGAGTGGCTGATCGACAGCCAGTCCCGCATACCGATGCCCGAGGTCGACAACCGGACGCCGGGCGCGCCGCGCACGGGCGGCTGGGCCTTCCAGCCCGGCAACCACACGATGGTCGACAACGACGACACCGGGGCCGTGCTGGCCGCGTTCGGCGACGCCCTGGCGGCCGAGGGCGCGGGATCGCTCAACCACGTCGCGTCGGCCCGCGTCCGGGAGTCGCTCGACGCCGGGCGCGACTGGCTGCTCGGGATGCAGAACCCCGACGGCGGCTGGTCGGCGTTCGTCTGCGGGCTGCCCGGCAAGGAGCCCGGCCCGATGTTCACGGAGACGATCGGGGTGTCGCTGGACGACCCGGCCGCGGTGCTGCGGACGCTGCTGCGCCCGCCCCCCGAGCTCGGCGACCCGTCGACCGAGGACCTGACCGGACGTGTGCTCGACGGGCTCGGCCGGATCGGCTACACGGCGGAGGCGCCCGAGGTCCGCCGGGCGATCGTCTTCCTGCGCGCCCAGCAGTGCGACAGCGGCGGGTTCTGGGGCCGCTGGACCGTTAACTACCTGGCTGCCACCGCCTGTGTGCTGATGGGACTCGCGCGCGTGCGCGCGAACCTGTCCGAGCCGTGGGTGCGGCGCGCCGTGGCGTTCGTGGTCGAGTGCCAGAACGCGGACGGCGGCTGGGGCGAGGGGCCGGACTCGTACCGCGACTCTGCGTTCGCGGGCGTGGGGCCGAGCATGCCGCCGCTGACCGGCCTCGTCCTCACGGGGCTGATCGATGCGGGGGAGGGGTCGTCCGAGGCCGTCGCCCGCGGGGTCGCCTACCTCTTGCGCGAGCAGCGCGAGGACGGCACCTGGCCGCACGCGGACTGGCTTCAGGCCAACGTGCCGCCCGACACCTTCTACATCCTGGCCGAGGCCGCGCGGCACTACCCGGCGGAGGCGCTCGGGCGCTATCTGCAGCAGAATCGTTGATTAGCCTGACGCGCCAGCTGGGCTTGGCGTATTGACGCTCGTGCCGGGCGGGCGGAGGGTGGACTCATGCACCACGGAAGAGTGCTTCCGCGCAGGAGGCTCCTCGCGTTAATCGCGCTCACCGTCTGGCTCGCCGGTGCGCAGGCCGCGACGGCCGGCACTCGCGTCGTCGACTTCGACGGGCTCGGAACCCAGATCGACTGCGACTCGACGCTCGGCACCACCGACACGACCATCCAGTCCTCGATCAACGCCGCGACGCCCAACGACACGATCATCGTCTGCCCTGGGACGTATTCCGAGCTCGTGAACGTGAACAAGTCCCTGACACTTCTAGGCGCCCAGGCCGGCGTCGATCCGCGCTCGAGCTCGCGCCCGGGCACCGACGCCACCGAGTCGGTCGTCGACGGGGCGCCGAGCGGGGGCACGAAGACGACCGCCTTCCAGGTCACCGCGAGCAACGTCACGATCGACGGTTTCGTGGCCAAGGACAACAGCAACCAGAACACGTTCGGCGCGGGCATCCTCACCGGCGCCGGGACGACCGGGCACGTAATTCAGAACAACGTCGTGACGAACAACATCATCGGGCTGATTCTCGGCAGCTCGAATACCACCATCGCCCAGAACCTCTTCCTCGCCAACAACCAATCGGGGCCGGTGTCGGGCACCGGCATCTACAGCGACGAGTTCGTGGCCGGGGGGACCGTCAGCAACGTCGTGATCGACGACAACCGCTTCAGCGCGAACAACAACGCCGGCATCGCGTTCTCGACGACGAGCGCATCGCAGCCGGCTGTGGGCGTAACGATGTCTGACAACGACTTCGACGCGAACGGCCGCGCACTGGCCGCGGCCAACCTGCTCGGGTCGTCATTCACGCGCAACGAGGTCCAGACCTCGACGCTCGTCAACAGCGCCGACGTCCGGCTGTTCGAGGGCGTGTCCGGGCTCAGCGTGACGCAGAACGTCTTCAGCGGGAACGCCGCGGGGATGCGGGCGATGCGGATCGATGCCATCGGGCTGAGCGGCGTGCCGCAGACCTCAAATGTCTCGTTCAGCTGCAACAGCCTGAGCGGCTATCCGGGTGCAGGCGTCGAGCTCGACGTGGGCGACTACAGCGGAGCGCTCGGCGCCGAGTACAACTGGTGGGGCAGCGCGACCGGGCCGACGATCGCCAGCAACCCCGGCGGCACGGGCGAGGAGATCATCGATCCTGCGAGCCAGGTCGACTACACCCCGTTCCTCACTGCCCAGGTCGACACCGACCCGGCAGTCAACGGCTTCCAGTGCGACCAGACGGCGCCGTCGGTCACGATCAATCAGGCCGCGGGCCAGAACGACCCGACGCTCGACGCCCCGATCCAGTACGACGTGGTGTTCAGCGAGCCGGTCACGGGCTTCACGAGCTCGGACGTCAGCCTTGCCGGCAGCACCGCGCCCGGCGCTACCGCCGCCGTGACGGGTAGCGGGTCGACCTACACGGTCTCGGTGACCGGTATGACGGCGGACGGCACGGTCGTGGCCTCGATCCCCGCGGGCGTCGCCGACGACCCGTCCGGCAACGACAACTCCGCATCCAGCAGCACGGACAACACCGTCACCTACGTGCACCGCACTCCGCCGTCGGTGTCGATGTCCTCGGCCGCGCCGAACCCGACCAACACCTCGCCGATCCCGGTCACCGTCACGTTCGACGAGAGCGTCACCGGCTTCACGGCGGGAGACGTGGTCACCGGCAACGGGTCGGTCTCGAACTTCAGCGGCAGCGGCGCCTCGTACTCCTTCGACCTCGTTCCGGCCGGTCAGGGCGCGGTGACCGCGGACATCCCCGCGGGCGCGGCCCAGGACAGCCAGGGCACCGGCAACAACGCGGCGACGCAGTTCAGCCGCACCTTCGCCCCGCGCGCGTCGCAGGCGAGCGAGGAGAGCCGGCCCGCCGACGCCGACGGTGACGGCATCGAGGACGCGCGCGACAACTGCCGCACCGTGGCCAACGGCGACCAGCGCGACTTCGACGGCGACGGCGCCGGCCGGGCCTGCGACGACGCCGACCTCGCGCCCGGCTCGTGCTCGAACCCCCAGCGCGGCACCGACGGTTCCGACACGCTGAACGGGACGCTCGCCGGTGACGCGCTCTTCGGCCTGGGTGGCGCCGACACGCTGAGCGGCGCGGGCGCGGCCGACTGCCTCGAGGGCGGCGCCGGCGGCGACCGGCTCGACGGCGGTGACGGCGCCGACCGCCTGCGCGGCGACGGCGGCAACGACCGGCTGAGCGGAGGCGCCGGCGACGACCTGTGGCTGCGCGGCGGAGCGGGCAATGACCGCTTGTCCGGCGGCTCGGGACGCGACAGCGCCTCGGGCGGCGACGGCGACGACGTGCTCGGCGGCGGCTCGGGACGCGACATCCTGAACGGCGGCCCCGGTGACGACAGGTTGAGCGACAGCGCCGGGCCGAACCGCTACTCGGGCCGTTCGGGCGACGACACGATCAACGCCGCGAACGGTGAGATCGACAGCGTCAGCTGTGGCACTGGCGACGACGTCGCCACCGTCGACCGCGCCGACCGCGTCAGCGGCTGCGAGACGATCCGGGTCCGCTGAGCCGCTAGAGCGCGGCCAGCACCTCGCGGGCGGCACGCTCGCCGGAGCGCACGGCGCCGTCCATGTAGCCCGCCCAGTACGTCGCGGTCTCCGTGCCCGCCCAGTGCACGCGGCCGTGCGGAGACCGGATCGCCTCCCCGAAGTCGCTCAGCACGCCGGGAGCCAGGTAGCCGCCGTAGCAACCGCCCGTGTACAGCTCCTGCGCCCAGCTCTTCTCGACGTAGCTGCCCGGCTTGCGAGCGGCGTCGCCGAAGTAGCGGGCGAACGAGTCGAGCACGGCCTCGCGCCGCTGATCCGGCGTCTGCGCGAACGCGCGGCGGCCGTCCTCACCCTCGATGAAGCCCAGGAGCACTCCGGGCGACCCGTCGGGCGGTGAGTTGTCGAAGGTGATCTTCACCGGGCCGGTGTCGCTCGTCGCCTGCCCGGTCAGTCCGGAGTCGCGCCAGAACGGCTTGTCGTAGGTCGCCTGGACCTTGTAGACCGTCCCCATCGGGAACCGCTGGGCGAGCTGCGCCTGGAGTGGTGGGAGCTGCGGCTCGTAACGGATCGACGATCGGAGCGCCGGCGGCACCGTCACGATCACCCGCTTGGCACTCAGCGAGTAGCGGTCGGTCTCGACCCGCACCCCGCCGCGCGACTGCGCGATCCGGCGGACGGGCTGGCCCAGCACGACCCGGCTGCCAAGCCGACGCGCGGCCTCGATCGAGATGCGCTGCGACCCGCCCACGAAGCGCGAGTCCTGCGCGCCGTCGGCGGTGTTGATCAGCCGGTTGAACGACCCAGGGTTCTGCTCGTTGCCGGCGGCGGCGATGTAGAACAGCGTCCAGAGCAGCGACAGGTCGCGCGGCTCGGCCGAGAACACGGACTCGATCCCCAGGTCGAGCAGGAAGCGGCCGCTGTCGGTCGTCGTGTTGTCCTGCTTCCAGGTCTCGAAGGTCTGGCCGTCCCACTCGGCGGCGTTCGGCGCCTTCCACGGCTCCTCGAGCGGCACGGTGGAGGCCATCTGGTCCAGCTTCGCGATCGCGGTGGCCGCGTCGGCGATGCCGGTCGGGTCGGGCGGGATCGCGCCGAGCGGCCCGGACGCGCTGTAGGGCGTGAGCGTGCCGTTGCGGTAGTAGACGTTGTTGCCGTCGTTGTAGGTCTTGAAGGTCTCGACGCCGAGCGACGAGGCGAGCTCGGCCAGCCGGTCCTGCGTCGGACCGATCCACTGACCGCCGACCTCGACGATCTCGCCGTCGCCGATCGAGTGGTTCTGTATGCGCCCGCCGACGCGGCGGCGCGCCTCGACGAGCAGCACCCGCTTGCGGGCCCGCGCGATCTCGCGCGCGGCGGTCAGCCCGGCCAGGCCGGCGCCCACCACGATCACGTCGGCCTTGCGCTGGCGCGGCGTGAGCCTGCGCGCGGCGATCGCCTCGCCCGTGGCGCCCGGCAGCGCGGCTCCGGCCGCTCCCGCCGCCGCGGTGCCGATCAGCCGCCTGCGCGTGAACCGCGTCACGGCCCCAGCGCGGTGTTGTGCTGGAAGGTGCCCCGGTCGAAGAACGGGAACGGCTCGGGGAACGACGCGGCGCCCTGCGCGGAGGGCTTGTAGAGCCGCCGAGGCTCGCGCCACTTGGCGGGGTCGCCGGACCCGAATTTCGTCGAGAGCCTGCGGAAGGCCAGCTTGGCCGCCTGGCGGTAGCCGCGCGGCGTCAGCGTCCTCAGCGCGAACGCCTCACCGTTCGAGATGTCGAATTCGTGCGAGGTGCCCCGCCCGCCGTCGAGCAGCTCGGCCTGCTCGGGGAAGCGACCGAGGGCGACCTGCTTCGCGGCGGTCTTGAACTCCTCCCAGGCGGCGACACCGGGGTCTACGGTCCCGCTCCCGTCGACCTGGTGGTAGGAGCCGTTCCAGGCCAGGATCGTGGACAGGACCGTGCGGTCGTCGCCCTTCGAGTCGCGCAGCCCGAGCGCGAGGCGGCGCGAGGCCAGCGGGCGCTGCTGGGCGATCGTCCCGGTCAGCCGGTCGACCCGTGCGCTCTGGTCGTAGCCGCCGCCCTTGCGGTGCGACGCCTTGACCTGCCGGGCGAGCCAGGCCGCGCGGTGGAAGGGGCCGGCCAGCCGCTCGCGCGCGGGCGCGTCGCCCTGCGTCCAGCCGCTCGAGGGCACGTTGTTCCAGTTGAACAGGTAGCCCTGCTTCGGGTTGATCACCTGGGGACGGCGGTTCGGCGGCAGCAGGCCTCGCCATTCGGCCTCGCCGGTGCCGGGGTAGGGCAGGCGCTCGTCCCAGAGCCGCGGCTTGAGCTGGAGCAGGCCGGGGTGCCAGTAGCCGATGTTGCCCTTGTCGTCGGCGGCCATCAGGTTCTCGTTCCAGGTCAGCTTGTCCACGGCGGCGTCGACGTCCTTGATGTCGCGGGCCACGTTCACGTCGGCCAGCCCGTCGAGCGTGTCGATCTCGCGATTCCAGATCGCGTACCGGCGGGCGAACGCGCGGTCGCCCGCGCGGAACTGCACGGGCCCGTGGACGGTGCGGCACAGCCGGCGCGTCTCCGAGCCGAACGCCTCGCCCGGGTTGAGGCTCGGGCCCGCGTCGGTCGGGGCCGCGCGGTAGCGGAACGCCTCGTCGCGGCACTCCATGTCGCGGGTCTGGCCGCGGAACGTGTACTTCTCGTCGCCGCCCGCGAGCTGCTCGACGTAGAGGTCGTCGTCGTCGGTCAGCCCGGACGTGACTCCCCAGGCGACGTGCTCGTTGTGGCCCAGTCCGAGGACGGGCACTCCGGGTGCGGTCGCGCCGCGCACGTTCAGGCCGGGCGAGTGCAGCTCCATCTCCACGAACAGCTCGGGGATCTGGAAGCCCAGCTGGGGCCCGTTGAACAGCGTGGCCACGCCGCCCTGGCCCCGGATCGCCCACATGTTCGACCCGCCCGTGCGTCCTATTCCCGCCATCGCCGCCCGCTGCTTGGCTCCCGCGTCGGCGGGCTTCTCCTCCGGCAGCGGCACTCCGCGCATGAACGCGACGGACTTCGAGAAGCCCTTGCGCTCCTGGCGGACCGTGCGGCCGGGTTGCGCCGGGAACTTCCCGCTGCCGGCGGGCACGGTCGCCACCTGGTCCTTCAGCCGGATCGGCAGCAGCCGGTCGAACGTCCGCGCCCCGATCCCGGCCAGCGCACGCGCGTTGCTCAGCTCCTCGCCGTCGTCACTCGGCACCGTGCGGGCCAGGTAGATACCGATCGTGATCGAGTCGATCGTCCGCCACTCGTCCGGGGTGGCGCCGACCGCGACGAACTCGCCGGGCAGCTTCGACGGGTCGGCATTGACCTTGCGGATGTAGGCGTTGACGCCGTCCCGGTAGGCCTCGACGCGGGCCTTGAACTGGGGCTGGAGCCGATCGAGCTGGGCGAGCGCCTCCTCGGGCGTGTAGAAGTCGCGGCGCGCGACGACGTCGTCCTCCAGGTAGCTCTTCCCGAGGATCTCGGCGAGGCGGCCCTGCGTCGCGCGGCGGAACAGCTCCATCTGGAACAGGCGGTCCTCCGCGGTGGCGTAGCCCGCGCCGAACCAGACCCTCGTGTCGTCGCCGGCGCTGATCGTCGGGATGCCGTAGGCGTCGCGGGTGATCGTCACCCCGGGCTCGGGCGACTCCGTCTCGCCGGTGCCGGGCTGGCCCAGCATCGCGTTCTTGAACCGGAACGTGGTGAACAGGTCGAGCTGATCGGTCAGGTGCGGCGACCCGGTCCCGGTCGCCAGCCCGGAGAGGGGCACGAAGCCGCTCTGGCCCGGCGGGAGGACGCTCCCGGCCTCGTCGACCTTGGCGGACGCGGGTGCGGCCAGCAGGCCGGCCATGAGCAGCGCGGACACAGCGATGCGGGTCACGATCCGGAGCACGGCCCGGCAGCCTAATGCGCACCGGCGGGACTGCGCGCCGCCCGACCCGGGAAGATGGGGACATGCCCGCCGCCGTCGAGCGCCACGTCGCACAGGACTGGATCGAGCGCGTTCGCGCGGGCAGTCGCGAGCACGCGCGTGACGAGCTGGCCGTCGAGGAGCCGCTCGAGATCCGGGTCGACGGCGCCGCGATCGCGGTGACCATGCGTACCCCGGGCGAGGACGAGGAGCTCGCGGCCGGCTTCCTGGCCGGGGAGGGCCTGATCGCGGGGCCGAGCGACATCGCCGCCGTCGGGCCCGCCGAGGACCTGGCCGCGAACGTCGTCGAGGTGCGCACCACCGGCGGACTGAGCCGCGATCCGGCCGGCGAGCGCACCTTCCACCTGACCTCGTCGTGCGGCGTGTGCGGCAAGGCGGCGCTCGAGCACGTCCGTGTCGCCGCTCCTCCGCGGGTGGCGGCGCCGCCTCTGCTCGACTCCCGGGCGATAGCGGGGGCACCGGCGGCGATCCGCGGTGAGCAGGACGCCTTCGACCGCACCGGCGCGCTCCACGCCACCGGGCTGTTCGACGCGGCGACCGGCGAACTGCTCGTCGTCCGCGAGGACGTCGGACGCCACAACGCGATGGACAAGGCGATCGGCGCGGAGCTGCTCGCGGGGCGCTGGCCGCTCGACGGCGAGTTCGCCTGTGTCAGCGGCCGGGCGTCGTTCGAGCTCGTCCAGAAAGCCAGTTTGGCGGGCCTGGCGGGGATCGTCGCGGTGGGCGCTCCGTCGACGCTGGCCGTCTCCCTGGCCCGCGATCGCGGCATGGTCCTGTGCGGCTTCGTCCGCGAATCGGGCTTCAACGTGTACGCGTCGCCCGAGGGCGTATCCTGCGCGCAGGGGGAGTGATGCTTCAGCAACCGGCCATCGACGAACTACTCGAGCGGGCCGCCGACAACGGCTGCCTCGAGTTCTCCCAGGTCGCGGAGGCGATCGAGGGCGGCGTGCTCGACGAGGAGTCCGTCGAGCATGTGTACGCC
Organism: uncultured Actinomycetes bacterium; assembly: GCA_963724205.1. GTDB lineage: Bacteria > Actinomycetota > Thermoleophilia > Solirubrobacterales > Thermoleophilaceae > CAVRTK01. The sequence continues at coordinate 2,085,065 of CAVRTK010000001.1, forward strand.
GAGGCGCAGCGCCGCGGCATCAAGCTCTCCGACGACTGCGGGCGCGACGCGCAGGACGTCTACTCGCCTGCCGCGATCGCCGACGCGACCAGCGACTCGCTCCAGCTCTTCCTGCGCGACATCGCTCAGCGGTCGCTCTTGACCGCGACCGAGGAGATCGACCTGGCCAAGCGCATCGAGCGCGGCGACCAGGCCGCCAAGCAGCGGATGATCGAGTCGAACCTGCGCCTCGTCGTCTCCAACGCCAAGCGCTACCGCGGGCTCGGGCTGCCCTTCCTCGACCTGATCCAGGAGGGGATCCTCGGCCTGATCCGGGCGGTCGAGAAGTTCGACTGGCGCCGTGGCTTCAAGTTCTCGACCTACGCGACGTGGTGGATCCGCCAGGCGATGCAGCGGGCGATCCAGCACCAGGCCCGCACCATCCGCGTGCCCGTGCACGTCGCCCAGGAGCTGTCCAAGGTGCGGGCGGTGGAGCGCAAGCTGGGCACCGAGCTCGGGCGCGACCCGACCGTGGAGGAGCTGGCCAAGCAGCTGGAGATGGACGTGCACCAGCTCGAGGCGCTGCGGGCCAGCGAGCGCGTGCCCGTCTCCCTCGAGACCCCGATCGGGGCCGACGGGGACACCGAGCTCGGCGCGCTGATTCCCGCCGAGGGGCCGACGCCGCACGAGGAGGTCGAGGTCGACCTCGAGGAGGAGTCGATCCGGCGCGCGCTGACCCGGCTCGACCCGAAGGCGAGGCTGGTGATCGAGCTGCGGTTCGGCATCGGCGGGCGCGACCCGCTGACGCTGCGCGAGGTCGCCGAGCACGTCGGCCTGTCTGCGGAGGGCGTCCGCAAGCTCGAGCGCCGCGCGCTCATGCGGCTGGCCGAGGAACGCGAGCTCCAGGCGCTGGCGGCGTGAGCGCGCACGAGTCCGTCGACGACGTCGAGCGGCGCCGACGGGAGGTCGAGGCCGCGCGCGAGGACCTGGCCCGCTCGGTCGACCAGCTGAGCGGCAAGGCGATCGAGACTCGCAACGATCTGCGCGAGAAGCTGATCGAGCGGGCGGTGCCGATAGCCGTCGGCGTCGGCGTGGTGCTGCTCGCGAACGCGTTCCGGCGCCGCCGCCGGCGTCCGCGGCCGCTTCTCGAGGCGGGGCCGTTCGTTTTGCTCGAACGCCGCTGACCGCTGCGCGGGCTTCTCGGACAAATGTTCTTGGAGCGCCGCGCCAAATCGGCCGTGAACCGCTGCAAGGGCGGCTCCAGGGCGGTCTCGCAGGTTTGTCCTCGCCCTCCAATGGCGACCATCTAGGTGGGGGAAGTTGGAGGAATTGAAAGGACCACTGGATGGCTGAGGCATCTGCCCAGAAGACAAGGAGCGCCGAGGCCCAGGCCTATTGCCCACACTGCTTCCTGCTCGTGGAGAGCGGAGTAGAGGGCGAATGGCCACCGGAGCCGACGCGTTGCCAGCACTGCAGGCTCATGATCGGCCCGGGCCGGGCGCGCCCGACCGCCGAGGCGAACCCAGGCGCCCGCGGCACCGCCGCTGGTGTTTTCGCCCAACAGGCGAAGAACGCCGACGAGGGTGGCGAGCACGCGTCCGAGGAGGCGGTGCAGGAGGCGATCAGGAATGTCGCCGCGCGGCTGGGATTCCAGCCCGAGCGGCTGCTGATGGTCGACTACCAGCAGGAGGCTGCGACCGATGAGTCGCTGCCGACCCTCACCGACGTGTTCGCCTGCTACGGAAGCTGGAAGCGCGCGCGCCGGGAGGCCGCGACCAGCGCCTGAGTGCCCGGCGCGCCAGTCGTCGGCGCGCTTCAATAGCATCCCGCCGGCATGGCCACACTCGGTCTGATCCTCCTGTTCCTGCTCGTCGGCGGCGCGGTGTTCTTCATCGCGTTCTCCGGCGGTCCGGGCGCGGCGCGCGAGGCGTACCTCACGCGCGGCAACACGTTCTTCAAGATCGCGGTCCCGCTGCTCTACGTGGGGCTGGGAGTGGCGGTCCCCGCCGTGGTGATCGCCAACCACGAGGAGAAGGAAGGCAACACGGGGGCGCTGGCCAACACCGTGCCGACGGGCAAGCTCGAGGAGGGCAAGGAGCTCTTCCACGACACCTGCGCGACCTGCCACACGCTCAAGGCGGTCAACGCCCAGGGCGTGACCGGGCCCGACCTCGACGATATTGGGCTCGACAGCAGCACGCCCGAGGCCCGCAAGCAGAGCGAGCAGCGCATCCTCAACGCGATCAAGCTCGGCGGCACCGGCGAGCGCCAGATGCCGGCCAACCTGCTCCAGGGCGAGAGCGCCGAGGCCGTCGCGGCGTACGTCACCGACGTAGCCGGGCGCTAGGCGGTCTCCGCCGCCCCACGGCACGCGCCGCGCGGGTTCTTTCCCGCTCTTTGCGGGGAATAAGGGTGGCGAAGTCGTCCGCGGAGGCTGTTAGCATGCGGGCCGCTTCGAATACCGCCGAAGCCTTGTTGGGAAGCGAGGCGCGGGGGAACCAGTCGGTTTCCGCTCTGGAAGCCGAATGGGGCGAATCGCCCACTTGTGGGCGTAGCGCAACTCTTTCAGCGCGAGCCCGTCAGCTAACCCCGTAGGCATACGAAAGAGGAATTCACGTTGCCACAGGCCCACGCCCGCTTTGAGCGGGATCACGAGGAACTGACGCAGACCGAGGCTCGGCCCGCTCTGCGCCCCGTTCCCGACTGGCGGCTCGACGACGATCTGCTGGACATCCCGTCCGCCGGTCGCAGCCGGCCGCGCCGCCCGACCGGGGCGGCGGCCGAGTACGCCCGCTCGACGACCGGCGCCCCGCGCCGAACGGTCAGGATCGGCGGCCACGGAGCCCAGACCGCGCTCCGCCCGACGCCGTCCGAGATGCGCGGCCCGCGCCCGGACCGCATCGCCGCGTGGGGCTTCGGCTTCGCGATCTTCCTTGCGCTGTTGGCTGCTTTGGTCGGCGGCTAGCGGCTCCTGCAAAGCGTCGGATTTCTGCGTCCTCGGTCGCTCGCGGCCTGCCCTCCCGCGGTAGCGTCCCCGGCGTGCCCGCCGCCCTCATCGAGTTCCCCGCCGACGACCCCGAGCGCGCCCTGCGTTTCTGGACCGGCCTGCTCGGCGTCGAGCTCGAGCCGCGCGACGCGGGGGAGGGGCAGGGATGGCAGTCCCGCGCGGGCTCGCCGGCGATCGGCATCCACGAGCGCGGCCGCGGGCCGGGCGACTCCTACTCGCTCCCGTACTTCGAGGTCGGCGACATGGAGGCGGCGCTGGCGCGCGTGCCCGACCTCGGCGGCACGGTGATCCACCCGGGCGAGCAGTGGTCGATATGCAAGGACTCCGAGGGCAGCCCTTTCGCCCTCGCTCGCGCCACCCATTAGGCGTCGTTAATCCGGCGGGCATAGGACATCCGGTGCGGCACCGGCTTACGTACTACGAGTAAGTGACGGGGTCGCCCATCCCCCCTAGAGCCGCAGGAAGTGACGCGATGAAGACCAAGGAGAGTCGGTTCCACGTCCACGACGAGCTGACCGCGCCCGAGCGCAGCCTTCCGATCCTGAAGGGCGCCGTGGCAGGCGGGGGACAGCTCTCGAACTTCCTGGGCGTGCTCGCCGGCGCGCCGTCCGTGCTGCGTGCGTACGCGCGGTTCCGGTCCGAGCTGCGCCACGGCTCGCTGCCGCTGAAGACGCAGCAGCGCATCGCGCTTGCGGTGGCCCAGCACCAGAACAGCGAGTACTGGCTGTCGATGCTGCAGAGGACCGCCCGCGAGGCCGGGCTCGGCCTCGACGAGATCGCGATGGCCCGCGAGTGCGACTCGCGCGACGCGCGTGAGGCGGCAATGCTCCGATACGTCCGCGGGGTGCTCGAAACCGACGGGCCGCCCTCGATGCACCTGCACGAGGAGGCGCGCGAGGCGGGCTGGGAGGACGAGCAGATCCTCGAGGCGGTGGCCCACGTCGCGCTCGCGACGTTCGCGAACCTCGTCACCAGCGCGGGCAACGTCCCGCGCGATGGATCGGGCGAGGACAGCCGCGTCCTCCGAGCTGCCTGACGCCGGCGTCAGGTCCGCCCGAGCGATGCCCTAGGATTGGGCGCATGGCCGCTCGTGAAGCAACGGCGACCATGGCTGCGACGGAGGAGAGGCAGTCCGGCGAGCGCACCCAATGTTGCTCGCTCTATCACCACGCGATCGAACTGATCGGAAAGCGCTGGACAGGCGCGATCTTGCTCGTGCTGATGGATGGACCGCTTCATTTCTCCGAGATTCGCGACCTGGTCCCCGATATCTCGGACCGACTCCTCTCGGAGCGGCTCAAGGAGCTCGAGTCCGAGGCGATCGTCGAGCGCCGTGTCATCGACGGCGCCCCGGTGCGGGTCGAGTACTCGCTCACGCAGAAGGGCGCCGCGCTGGAGCCCGTCGTGCGCTCGCTCAAGTCGTGGGCGCACGAGTGGCGGGACTGACGTCCCGTATCGACTGACGGTCGGACAGCTCAGGCCACCGTGGCAGAGGCGGCGCGGTAGCGTACTCGCGCCCACCCGCTAAGGAGTGCCGATGCCCGATGCCGAGCAGACCCAGAGTGCCGACGATGTAAAGGCGATTGTCGCCGACCGCGACATCCGCTTCATCCGGTTCTGGTTCACCGACATCCTCGGCCAGCTCAAGTCGTTCTCGATCAACGCCGCGGAGCTGGACGACGCCTTCGAGGGCGGCATGGGCTTCGACGGCTCGTCGATCACCGGCTTCAACGCGATCGAGGAGTCGGACATGATCGCGATGCCCGACCCGTCGACGTTCTACGTCCTCCCCTGGCGCCCGGGCGAGGCCGGCGTCGGCCGCATGTTCTGCGACATCGTGACGCCTGACCGCCAGCCCTACGAGGGCGATCCGCGCCACGTACTGCGCCGCGCTCTGCAGCGCGCCGAGTCGATGGGCTTCGACCAGTTCAACGTTGGGCCTGAGCTCGAGTTCTTTTACTTCAAGTCCGCCAAGCCCAAGCCGGGCAAGCCGCCGAAGACGCTCGACGAGGGCGGCTACTTCGACCTGACCACGCTCGACGCAGGCTCGGACGTGCGCCGCGAGACCGTCCTCGCCCTGGAGCAGCTCGGCATCCACGTGGAGTACACGCACCACGAGGTCGGGCCCTCGCAGCACGAGATCGACATGCGCTACGCGCCGGCGCTGAAGATGGCCGACGACTGCATGACGTACCGCATCACGGTCAAGGAATACGCGATGAAGTACGGCTGGCACGCGACGTTCATGCCCAAGCCGCTGTTCGGAGAGAACGGCTCCGGCATGCACACGCACCAGTCGCTGTTCAAGGACGGCCGCAACGCGTTCTACGACGCCGACGACCAGTACTTCCTGTCGCCGGTCGGCAAGGCGTTCATCGCCGGCCAGCTCAAGCACGCCCGCGAGGTCTCCTCGATCTTCGCCCAGTGGGTGAACTCGTACAAGCGGCTCGTCCCCGGCTACGAGGCGCCGGTCTACGTGGCCTGGTCGCGCCGCAACCGGTCGGCGCTCGTGCGCGTGCCGCTCTACCACCCCGGCAAGGAGCAGGCGACGCGCATGGAGCTGCGCTGCCCCGACCCGGCGTGCAACCCGTACCTGACGTTCGCGGCGCTGCTGCAGGCCGGGCTCGAGGGCATCGAGAAGGGCTACGAGCTGCCCGAGCCGATGGAGAAGAACCTGTACCACCTGTCGCCCGACGAGCGGAAGCGGCTGGGGATCGAGCAGCTGCCCGAGACGCTGGGCGAGGCGATCGAGCTGACCGCCGAGTCCGAGCTCGTGCTGCGCACCCTCGGCGAGCACATGTTCAACCGCTTCATCGAGATCAAGCGGCAGGAGTGGGAGGACTACCGCGTCCAGGTCTCACAGTGGGAGCTGGACCGCTACCTCTCGATCCTCTAGATCGCGGCGACCGAGTCGACGAACAGCTTCCCCGCCCGCTTCAGGGCGGGGGTCTCGCCGCTCTCCATCTGCTCGAGCATCAGCCCCTCGAGGCAGGCCATCATGTAGACGGCCGCCGCCTCCGCGGCGGCGCTCGACTTCGGGCCGTCGCTGACCCGCGCGAGCTGCTGGCGCAGGACCGCGCGGTACCCGCTCTTCATCTCGCGCATCACGAGGCTGACCTCGGGATCGACGATCGCGTGCGCCGCGAGGTCGAAGTACAGGCGGGCCAGCCCCTCGTCGCGCCGGTAGACGGCGGCCACGCCGTCGAGCACTCCGCGTGCCAGGCCGCGCACGTCGCGTGGATCGCCGATGCCCTGGAGCAGCTCGTCGGTGATCGCCGCGGCCATCACCCGCGCGACCTCGGCCACCAGGCCCGCCTTCGAGCCGAAGTGGTACGAGATCAGCGCCTTGTTCTGACCCGACCGGGCGGCGACCTTGGCCGTCGTCAGACCGGCGTAGCCCTCGGTCTTCAGGACGTCGAGGGCAGCGGCCAGGATCCGCTCGCGGGCGCCCGACGAGGGGCGCCCGCGGCGCGCGGGCAGGTCAGACGCCGGCGCCAAGCGGCTCCATCCCCATGGCGGCCAGTTTCTTGGAAAGCGACTTCATCGCGTACTCGAAGATCTCGTCGGAGCGGTAGCCGAACGGCGTCTCGAACGAGTACGGATCGTCCACCATCGGCGGCGCGAGCGCCAGCGTACCCACCGGGAGCGTCTCCTGGAGCGTGTCCGCGACCGTCTGCTTGTGGCGCGGGTCGTCCTTGATCGCGTCGGCCAGGAACTTCACGCCGAAGCCGACGTGGCGCGACTCGTCGCGGTTGACGGCCGTGAAGCCCTGGCGGAAGCCCGGCAGCCGGTCGACCTCCTTCAGGTAGCGCAGGATGAAGCGGGCGCCGGTCAGCGCGAGGGTCCCCTCGATCACGACCATGTAGACGGTGACGCCGCGGACGAGCGCGTCCATGTCCGACGGGTCCTTCCGCAGCGTCTCGGCGCAGTCGTGGAGGATGCCGTCGAAGAGCTCGCCCCACTGCTGGTTCATCGACGGGCGCTGCTTCGCGAGGTTGGCGGCGATCGTCTCGGCGTCGCTGCCGAAGACCTCCTTGTAGAAGCGGTCGAAGAACACCATGTGGCGCGCCTCGTCGGAGATCTGCGTGGCCAGGAAGGCGCGCGCGTCCATCGAGGGCGCCGCGATCGCGAACGGCAGCAGCTCGGTCGTCACCCGCTCCTCGCCGAGGAAGAACGACGACAGGCTCCACTGCATGTACTCGCGCTCCAGGTCGGTCCAGAGATCCGACTCCCACTCGGCGCGGTCCTGCGTGAAGTCGAACGACTCGGAGTTCCAGTGCTGCTTCTCCCAGCGGGAGAACAGCTTCCTGTAGGTGGGGGCGGCCTCGACGATCCGGTCGAGCCCGGCCATCACCTTGTCGATGTCGCCGTCCAGCAGTACGGAGAGTGCGCTGTCGTCGTCCTCGTGCCGGTCGAAGGCGGTCGGCTGGTCGATCGTGCTCACGGGCGCTCCTTCGGGTCGGAAGTTCGCCCGTAATTATTAACCGGTCGATTAATTAAGTCAAGTTCGGGCGAGCACGGGCCGGTTCAGCAGCTCGCCGGCCACCTCGGGCGGCTCTGGGTGGGCGAAGAGGTAGCCCTGCACCAGGTCACAGCCCAGCTCGCGCAGCGCATCCAGCTGCTCGCGGCGCTCGACGCCCTCGGCGATCACGCCCAGCCCGAGCGCCTGGGCCAGGCGGACGATCGCGTCGACGATCGCCGTCTGCCCCGGGTCGCGGCCCAGGCCGTCGACGAACGAGCGGTCGATCTTCAGGTAGTCCAGCCGGAAGCGCTGCAGGTAGCCGAGCGACGAGTAGCCGGTGCCGAAGTCGTCGATCGCCAGCTGCACGCCCAGCCGCTTCAGCTCGCTGAGCGTCGTGACCGTGCCGTGCGACTGCTCCATGACCACGCTCTCGGTGATCTCCAGGCAGATCGACGGCGGGTTGACGCCGCTCTCGTCGAGGGCTTCGGCGATCGTCTCGACGATGTCCGGCTGTGCGACCTGCCGAGCCGACAGGTTCACGCACATGACCGGCGGGGGCTCGCGCCCGCCGCCCCATTCCGCCGCCTGCCGCGCCGCCTCGCTCAGTGCCCAGCGCCCGATCGGCACGATCAGCCCGCTGTCCTCGGCCACGCCGATGAAATCGTCCGGGACCAGCATCCCCCGCGTGGGGTGCTCCCAGCGCAGCAGCGCCTCGTAGCCCACCACTCGCTCGGCCGCCACGGACACCTTGGGCTGGTAGAACAGCCGCAGCTCGCCGCGCTCGAGCGCGCCGTGCAGTGCGCTCTCCAGCGCCAGCCGGTTGACGGTGTGGGTGCGGCTGACCTCGTCGAACAGCTCGGTGCGCGCCCGCCCACGACCCTTGGCCCGGTACATCGCCGCGTCGGCGTCCTGCAGGAGCACCTCGGGCGACGTCTCGCCGGCGGACAGCGCCACGCCGATCGAGGCCGTGATGTAGAGCTCGCCGTCGTCGACCTCGTACAGGTGGCCGAGCTCCTCGAACACCTTGTCGGCGATGCCGAGCGCCTCCTCGTCGGTCGCGATGCTCTCGCAGAGCACCGTGAACTCGTCGCCCCCGAGGCGTGCCACCGTGTCGTCGGCCCGCAGCGCCCCTCCGATGCGGTCGGCGGTCTCCAGCAGGATCTGGTCGCCGGCCCTGTGGCCGAGCGAGTCGTTGATCCGCTTGAAGCGGTCCAGGTCGATGAACAGGACGGCGCAGCGCGTGCCCTCGCGGTGACCGCGGGCCAGCGCGTGGGCCAGGCGGTCGAGGAACAGCGACCGGTTCGGCAGGCCGGTGAGGTCGTCGTGCAGCGCCATGTGCGAAAGCCGCTCCTCGGCCCGCTGGCGCTCTGTCACGTCGACGGCCACGCCGAGGGCGCCGAGCACCTCGCCGTGCTCGTCACGGATGGGTGAGAGGTGGGCCTCGGTCACGACGCTTCCGAACTCCAGGGTCGCGGTGACCTCCTGGCCCCTGAGGGCTCGCCTGGTGACGTCGAGCGCCTGCGCGTTGTCGCGGTAGATGTGCTCGACCGGGCGCCCGACCAGTTGCTCGCCCTCCAGCCCGAGGCCACGCAGTCCGCGGCCTTCGGCCAGCTCGATGGTCCCGTCCGCGTCGAGCGCCCACAGGACCACCGGTGCGCTGCCGATCACCGTCCGGAGCCGATCCTGGCTGCGGCGCAGCTCCTCCACCGCCTTTCGCTGCGCGGTGATGTCGCGGAACGAGACGACCAACTCGTGTTCGTCGGTCGCCCGTGCTCGCATGACGCGCTGGTAGTTGAGCGAGAGCCAGCGCCGCTCGCCGTCGGGCCGGCGGAACTGCATCAGCACGTCGCGGGCGCGCTCACCGGTCTGGAGCACGCGCGTGCTGACGCTGTCGTCCATGGTGGCGCCGGTGCCGTCCTCCCAGCGGGCGTCGGCGGCGCGCCACGCGTCGATCGCATCCGGCGACTGCGGGTCGAAGCCCAGGATGCGCTCGGCGCTCGGATTCGCCGCGACGACCTGGCCGCTTCTGCGCAACACGAGCACACCCTCCTCGAGCGAGTCGACCACCGACCGGTGGAGCTCCTCCCCCCGCCGGAGGGCGGCCTCGGTCCCTTTCTGCTCGCTGACGTCGTGCTGCATCTCGATGTAGCAGTGCACCGCGCTGTCCTCGTCGACGAGCGGCGACAGCGACACCTCGTTCCAGAACGGCGTGCCGTCCTTGCGGTAGTTGAGGATCGTGACCCGCGAGTGCCGCCGCTCGCGCACCGCATCGCGCAGCTCGGCGGCGGCCTCCGAATCGGTCTCCGGGCCCTGGAGGAAGGCGGAGTTGCGGCCCATGGCCTCGACGCGGTCGTAGCCCGTCAGTCGCTCCCAGGCGGCGTTCGCGTAGACGATCCGGCGGTCCGGATCGTCCGCGTCGGAGATGACGACGCCCACGGCGAGCGACCCCAACGCGCGCTCGAGTAGGTCGGGAGCGCGGCTCCCGGCCAACTCCGCGATGTGGGGCACGCCTGCTTTGCCGATCCCTGGCACCTCAGTCGAGTCTTACCCCACCCCGGTGACGCGCGAATCACCGATTGCCCAACGTGCCACGCCCGGCTGGGTTACTGCGCCAGAAGAGCCTCCAGGTCGCCTGGCTCGGTGACCGGGCGGCGGCAGGCGAAGTGCTCGCAGACGTAGGCGGCCGCCCGCCCGTCGACCGGGTCGCGGCCCTCCAGCAGCGGCACGCCGTCGGGATCGCCGCCCGCCAGCACGAGGTGCGGCCGGAAGCGCGAGCGCACGACGCGCTCGAGCGGCTTCACCCCCTCGGCGTCGCCGGCCAGCGCGACCTCCTTCACGGCCGCGGCGTGGAAGTCGAGCGCCTGGAGCAGGTGGGGGAACGCCTGCGGGTGCTGGGGCATGAGCTTGTGGAGCAGACGGAAGACGCCGACCGCGCGCTTCTCGTACTCGTGCTCACCGGTCAGCGCGGCCAACCGCAGCAGGCCGTACGCGGCGCTCGAGTTACCGGAGGGGATCGGGTTGTCCTCCAGGTCCTTGCGGCGGGCCACCAGCGCCTCGTGGTCGGACGACGTCTCGTAGAAGCCGCCCCGCTCGTCGTCGGCGAAGCGGTCGATCATCGCGCCGGCGGTCTCGCGCGCGGCGGCGAACCAGCGCGGGTCGAACGTGGCCTCGTAGAGGACGATCAGCGCCTCCAGCAGGAACGCGTGGTCCTGCAGGTACGCGTTCAGCTTGGCCTCGCCGTCCTTCCAGGTGCGCAGCAGGCGCCCCTCGGCGTCGCGCAGGTCGCGCAGCAGGAACTCGGCACAGGCCGCGGCCGCGTCGACGTAGTCGCGCCGCTCGAGGACGGCGCCCGCGTCGGCCAGCGCGGCGATCATCAGCGCGTTCCACGCCGTCAGGCGCTTGTCGTCGAGCCCGGGCCAGACCCGCTCCGCGCGCACGTCGTACAGGCGCCGCTTGATCTCGCCGAGGTTCGGCGGCGGCTCGCCGGAGCCGCGGGTGAGGATGTTGGCCCCCTCGAAGTTGCCGCCCTCGGTCGCGCCGAACCACTCGATCGCGGCGGGCGCGTCGTCGCCCAGCACGGCGCGCAGCTCGTCGGCGGACCAGACGTAGAACTTGCCCTCGACTCCCTCGGAGTCGGCGTCGAGCGCCGAGTAGAAGCCGCCCTCGGCCCCGCGCATCTCGCGCAGCGCCCAGTCCAGCGTCTCCTCGCACACCTCGCGGAACAGGCCCTCGCCCGTGACCTGCCAGCCGTGGAGGTAGGCCCGTGCGAGCAGCGCGTTGTCGTAGAGCATCTTCTCGAAGTGGGGGACGAGCCAGCGCTCGTCGACCGAGTAGCGCGCGAACCCGCCGCCCACCTGGTCGTACATGCCGCCGCCCGCCATCTTGCGCAGCGTGTTCTCGGGGACGAACGTCTCGCCGCGGCGGAGCAGGAACTCGATCGCGTCGGCGGGCGGGAACTTGGGCGCGCCGCCGAAGCCGCCGTTCTCGCGGTCGTGCCCGGTGCGCAGCCGCTCGACCGCGGTGTCGAGGATGCCCGCGGCATCGATCGGATCGTCGCTCGGCTCGAGCAGCGCCCCGCCCGACAGCCGCTGCACGATCCGCCCCGATCCCGCCCGGATCTCGTCGCGCCTGGTCTCCCACGCGTCGGCCACCGCCTCCAGCACGCGCGTCCAGGACGGCATGCCCGCCGCGCTGCTCGGGCGGGAAGTAGGTCCCGGCGTAGAACGGCACCTGGTCGGGCGTCAGGAAGACGTTGAGCGGCCACCCGCCCGACCCGGTCATCGCCATGCACGCCTCCATGTAGATGGCGTCGAGGTCCGGGCGCTCCTCGCGGTCGAGCTTGACCGGCACGAACAGGCGGTTCATCACCTCCGCGGTCGCCTCGTCCTCGAACGACTCGCGCTCCATCACGTGGCACCAGTGGCAGGCCGAGTAGCCGATCGACAGCAGGATCGGGCGGTCCTCCTCGCGGGCGCGCCCGAGCGCCTCGTCGCCCCACGGGTACCAGTCGACGGGGTTGTCCTTGTGCTGCAGGAGGTAGGGCGAGGTCTCGCGCGCCAGCCGGTTGGCCATCAGCCGCGAGGCTACCCGTCGCCCCCGCGCAGAACCGCCCGCTTGATCTTCCCGCTCGCCGTCTTGGGCAGCGCGTCGGCGAAGTCGACGATCCGCGGGTACTTGTACGGCGCGGTCTCGGCCTTGACGTGGTCCTGCAGCTCGCGCTTCAGCGCGTCGCTCGGATCCGCTTCCCGTCGCGCAGCACGACGACCGCCCGCACGACCTGGCCGCGCTCCTCGTCGGGGGCCGCGACGGCGGCGGCCTCCGCGACGGCGGGGTGGGAGAACAGCGCGCTCTCGACCTCGAACGGGCCGATCCGGTAGCCCGCGGAGATGATCACGTCGTCGGAGCGGCCCTCGAACCACAGGTAGCCGTCCTCGTCCTCGCTCACCCGGTCGCCCGTGCGCCACACGTCGTCGGGGCCGTCGATGAAGAACGTGGGGATGGTCGACGGGTCCGCGCACAGCTCTCCGTCCTCGATCCAGAGGCGGAAGCCCGGGAGCGGCCTGCCCATCGACCCCGGGCGGACCGGCGGGCCGATCGGCATGCCGGTCAGCGCGCCGGTCTCGGTCTGGCCGTAGCCGTCGTGGATGCGCGATGCCGACCTCGGCCTGCCAGGTCTCGACGATCCCGGGGTTGAGCGGCTCGCCGGCGGCCACGGCGTGGCGCAGGGAGGGCAGCGGCCGCAGCCCCGTGCGCTTGGCGATCGCCCGGTACTCGGTCGGCGCCATGCACAGCACGTCGACCCGCTCGCGCTCGATGATCTCGAAGCCGCTCCTCGGGGTCGAACCGCGCGTCGTGGAGCAGCGCGGCGGCCCCGCGCACCCAGGGCGCGATGAAGACGTTGCGGGCCGACTTCGACCAGCCGCTCGCCGCGGTGCACCAGGTCAGGTCGCCGGGACGGGCGCCGAACCAGTGCTCGGCCTGCACCTGCTGGCCGGGCAGGTAGCGCTGGCCGTGGCGGATCGGCTTGGGCTCTCCGGACGTGCCCGAGGTGAAGGTGATCAGGCACGGGTCGGTCGGCTCCAGATCGACGGCGGGCGCGGGGTCGGCGTCGAAGAGCCTCTCGTCGGGGATGGCGAGCACGGGGCCGTCGAACCCGGTGGCCTCGATCGTCTCCAGGTTGCGCTCGTCGGCCACTACCAGGCGCGGGTCGACGGCCTCCATCCGGGCGCGCAGGTCCGCCGGGCGGAGCTGCTCGGTGCAGGGGAGCGCCACCGCGCCAATCCGGAAGCAGGCGACCATCGCGTAGACCCACTCCGGCCGGTTGCCGATCAGCGTCATCACGACCGCTCCGCGGCCGGCTCCGTGGGCCGCCAGCGTCGAGGCCAGGCGCGCCGACCGGTCGCTGACCTCGCCGAAGGCGATCTCGCTCCGGCCGCCGCGCGGTCAGGGCGACCAGCGCGGGCGCGCCGGGCGGGGAGGAGTCGACCACGTCGCGGGCGAAGTTCACGGGTGGAGGAGGGTATGCGGACGGTCACGAGGGCCGCGAAAGGCCCGAAATGAGGGCTAAAGGTTTAGAGACCGACCGTCGAAGGAAATGCACATAACCGGACAGGCTGCTAGCCTGCCGACCCACGCCGAGTCCACGTGAGTGGAGCGGGGGAACCAATTGTTGGGGCGAACCTCCTTGTGGAGGGCCGCGAGCTCTTTCAGCGGCAGCCCGTCAGCTAACCCCGCAGGCGTACGAAAGAGATGCCTGTAAGCCGCCCTAACATGCTGCTTGCTGCCGCCTTGCTGGCGGTAGCTTTCGCGCTCCTTCCTGCGAGCGCCCACGCCGCCACCAGCGGTGGCGCCCCAGTCGAGCGGCGCCACGACCGGCGGCGTGTCTCCGAACGACCCTCAGTTCCGCCCCGCGGGCAAGGCCAAGCTCGTCGCCGGCCGGGCCATCCCGCCCGCCGACGCGCCGCCCGAGGTCAAGAACGCGATCGACGCGGCCAACAAGATCGTGGGCAAGCCCTACAAGTACGGCGGCGGCCACGGCGTCATCGAGGACTCGGGCTACGACTGCTCCGGCACCGTCTCCTACGCGCTCCGCGGCGCCGGCCTGCTGACCGGCAACCCGCTCGACTCCGGCTCGTTCATGAGCTGGGGCCAGAAGGGCAGGGGCAAGTGGTTCACGGTCTACACGAACCCCGGCCACGCGTTCATCATGATCGCCGGCCTGCGCCTGGACACCGGCATGCGGGACAACACCGTCCGCGGTCAGATCCCGGGTCGCGGACCGCGCTGGGCGAAGAAGAAGCGCTCGACGCGCGGCTTCACCGCGCGTCACCCCGCCGGCTTCTGATCGCCTCCGCGGCGTAGCCGGCGTCCTGATCCACTCCTTGCGCTCGTCGGACAGGCGCGAGGCGACCGCGAAGCGGACCTGCTCCGGCGCATAGGCGGCCCGGCCTGCGACCCCGCGCGCACCACGTGGGGCCAGCGCGACCGACTCGAGCTCGTCCTCGCCGTCGGCGAACCGGTACTTGTAGTCCTGGGTGCCGGGGCCCAGGTCGAAGCGCTCGTACCCGTCCTCGATGCCCGCCGCCACGGCATCGACCAGGCCGACGTAGGAGGGGCGCAGGCGCCCGTACTCGTCGTCGAAGCCGCCGTTCCAGTAGGAGAGCTCGCGTCCCGCCCCGAGGTAGAGGTGGGACGCGATCGCGCGCCCCTCGAGCTCGATCGTCGCCAGCCGCAGCCGGCCGGCCGGCAGCAGCTCCCGCCCGGCGTCCAGGAGCATCTCGAAGGCGCCCGGCGGGAAGGCATCGGTGCCGCCGCGCTCCTCGCGCCGGCCGCGGTGCAGCCGCTCGAACTCGCGCAGGTCCTGGTCGAGCCGCTCGGGGCTGTCGGTCACGCGGTAGACGGCGCCTGCCTCGTCCAGCCGCCGGCGGAAGCGGCGCATCTGGCTGCGGAAGTTCGACGACCGCCGCTTGAGCCAGGCGTCGACGTCGCCGACGTCGTCGGCAGCGAGCGCGGCGGTCGGCGCCGCTCCGGCGGGGCGGCGGTGCACGAACCCGCCGCCGGGCCACGCCGCGCGCAGCCGCTCGCTCCATCGCCCCGATTCGGGGACCGACTCGAGCAGCACGAGTGCGGGGGCCGGCGTCGGCGCCGGCGATCTCGCGCGCGAGCGCGCGCAGGGCCTCCTCGCCGCTGTCCGGGCGCACCAGGGGCTCGACGCGAGCGGCGAGCCCGGCGGCGAGCAGGCGGTAGGTCCAGACGCCCCGCCGGCGGGCGGCGTAGAACGGCGCGACGCCGGCCAGCCGCCCGTCGTCGTCGCGGGCGACGGCGATCCGCAGCAGGGCCTTGTCGGGCGCGACGTGGCGCCACCAGGGCAGCAGCCAGCCGGGGGCGCAGTAGGGCCGCCCCAGGGTCTGGGCCAGGTCGTCCCACTCGCCGGCCAGCGGCTCGGTCGCCGCGAGCGTCTCGAGCATCTCGGATCGCATCGTCATCGCCCGGTCACGGTACGTGCTTGCCCGGATGAGCGGGGTCGCGGGCGGCCCGGGCGGCTTGAGCGAGCCGCTGGCGTCTAGACACATGAACGATGCCGCGTGTCTATTGCGCCGGCGCCAGGACGCCCGTAACGTCTTTACATGCCGACTCTGAGTGCAGGGGGCCGTCGGACGGCTACCCCTCTATCCCGTACCGTCGCCGCCCTCGCCGCTGCGCTCTTCTGCCTGACGCTGCTGGCCGCGGCGCCCCGCGCAGGCCACCGTCCTCCCGTCAGGGCTTCAGCGAGGTCACGATGGTGAGTGGCTTCAACTCGCCCGTCGACATGGCCTACGCGCCCGACGGCCGCATCTTCGTGGCCGAGAAGGCCGGCTACGTCCGGGTCGTGCACGCGAACGGCACGCTCCGCTCGACTCCGCTGCTCGACCTTCGCAACAAGGTCAACCACTACAGCGACCGCGGGATGCTCGGCATCGAGGTGGACAAGGACTTCGCCACGAACGGCTACGTGTACCTGCTCTACGTCTTCGAGCTGAACCCGCTGCATCCGGACGAGGACTCGCCGATGACCGCGCGGCTCACCCGCATCAAGGTGAACCCGGACAACACGGTCGCTCCCAGCGGACACGCCGGAGAACCCGGAGACGGTCATCGTCGGCAAGGCCTACAGCCAGCCGTGCCCGGTCTCGGACAACAACGTCGACTGCATCCCGGCCGACTACAAGTGGCACACGATCGGAACGGTCAAGTCGGACCCGGTGGACGGGACGCTCTGGCTCGGCGCCGGCGACACGCACTCCAACGCGATCGACGCGTCGCGCTGGCGTCCCTACGACGAGGCCAGCATGGCCGGCAAGATCATGCACGTCGACCGCAACGGCCGCGGGCTGCCCAACCACCCGTTCTGCCCCTCCGACGCGAACCTCGACCACACCTGCACGAAGATCTACGCCAAGGGCTTCCGCAACCCGTTCCGCTTCAGCCTGCGCCCGGGCAAGGGCCCGGTGGCGGGTGACGTCGGCGACTCCCGCTACGAGGAGATCGACCTGGTCAAGCCGGGCAAGAACTACGGCTGGCCGTGCTACGAGGGCCCGGTGAAGAACGGGAACTACCAGGACCAGCCGCAGTGCCAGGCCCTGTACCAGAAGGAGGGCACCGCCGACGCGGCCAGCCCGCCGTCGTGGAGCTACGCCCACGGCGCCGGCGCCGCCAGCCAGGCCGGCCCCGTCTACGCCGGCGCGAACTACCCGGCGTCGATGCGCGGCAGCATCTTCGTGGCCGACTACGTGCAGGGCTGGGTCAAGCGGCTCACCGTCGACTCGAACGACAACGTGACCGGCGCCTCCGACTTCGCCACCGAGTGGGGGTCGGGCGTCGACATGGAGCCGCTGCCCGGCAGCGGCGACATCACCTACATGGACCTGGGCTGGGGCGGGTCGCCCGGCGACGGGATCAAGCGCTTCACCTACGCCGGAGGGAACGCCATCCCCGTTCCGCGGGCGACCGCGACGCCCTCCTCGGGCCCGGCGCCGCTCGCCGTCCAGTTCGACGGCCGCAGCTCGACCGACCCGGAGGGCGACTCCGCTCACCTACGACTGGGACTTCGGCGACGGCACTGCCCACTCGACCTCCCCGAACCCGTCGCACACCTACACCAACACCGGGACCTACACCGCCAAGCTGACGGTGGACGACGGGTCCAGGCGCTTCCCGAGCACGACAGTCGAGATCCAGGTGGGCAGCAACGCGGCGCCGACTGCCGCGATCACCGCACCGGCCGACGAGTCGACCTACCGCGACGGCGTGGCCCTCGGCGTGAGCGCGACCGGCAGCGACGCCGAGGACGGCACGCTGCCCGAGTCCGCCTTCCAGTGGCAGATCCGGCTGCACCACGCCACCCACATCCACGAGTACTCGAGCTTCCCCGGCCGGACGGGCTCGTTCACGCCGGCGACCGACCACGACGCGGACTCCTATTACGAGATCCGCTTGACGGTCACGGACTCGGGCGGTCGATCGACGACGAAGACGGTCGACGTCCGGCCCCAGACCGTGCAGCTCACGCTGGCCTCGACCCCGACCGGCGCGCCCCTCTCCTACGACGGCCAGACCGCCGTCGCCGGACCGCTCACGAAGACCGTGGCGATCGGCTACAAGCCGTTCATCTCCGCGGCCGACACGTTCACGAGCGCCGGGCTGACGCAGAGCTTCCAGACGTGGTCCGACAGCGGGGCGCGCACGCACCAGATCACCGTGCCGTCGAGCAACACGACGCTGACCGCGACGTACGGCGCCGCCACGGGTGGCACCGACGTCCTGAAGTTCACGCCGGACGCCGACACCTGGGTCGACCAGTCGAACCCCAAGACGTCCTACGGCACGTCGTCGCGGTTCACCGCCGATGCGAGCCCGGTCTCGCAGTCGCTCGTCTCGTTCCCCGTGAGCGGCCTGGCCGGCCGGAAGGTCGTCGGCGTCAAGCTGCGCATGTTCCAGAAGGACGCTTCCCCGCTCGGCGGCCGCGTGTTCCCGATCAGCTCGAACTCCTGGACCGAGGCCACGACGTGGGAGAACCGGCCGGCCATCGACGGCTCGCTGGCGGCCAGCTTCGGTGCCGTGTCCGCGGAGAACTGGTACACGGTCGACCTGGGCGCCGGGTTCGTCACCGGTGACGGCCGCCGGTCGCTGGCGATCGACTCGACCAGCAACGACGGCAGCCGCTGGGCCAGCCGCCAGTCGTCGACGCCGCCCGAGCTGCTGGTCGAGGTCGAGAAGTCCGGCACACCGCCGCCGCCGCCCCCGAGCGGGCTGTCGACCGTCGCATCGGCGCCGACCGGCTCGACCGAGCCGACCTACTTCGCCGGCAACCACCGGCTGGTGACGACGGCGGGTGGCCGCACGCTGGCCCTGCACGGCCGCAACGGCAGCGGCGTCCAGCTGGCCTGGCGCGACCCGGGCTCGTCGTGGCGGACCGCCTCGACCGGCGCGGTGGCCGACGGCCAGCTCTCCTCCAACAGCGGCACCGGCAACTGGCCGGCGTCGATAGCCACGGCGCGCGACGCCGACGGCGTCGAGCGCGCGTACGTCGTGTGGAGCGCGCCCAGCTACGCGACCACTCAGGCCGTCTACATGGTCCGGCTGAGCGACCTCGACTCGCCGAGCGGGCCGCGCGTGGGCTCGACGTCCACGGTCGACGCGCCGGTCCTGGGCGCCTACCGAGCCGACGTCGGCTTCGAGCGCGCCGCGGACGGGTCCTCGCGCGGCGTCCTGGTGTGGAGCCGGAGGGCGACCGAGGACACGTACGAGATCGTCACCGCGTGGTTCACCGACCTGCGCGCCGAGGTGCCGCCGCTGGTCTCGCGCAAGGCGATCTACTCGACGACCAGCTCCTCCAACCGCTTCGGATCCCTCGTGCCGAACGCGGCCGGGATGCGGATCGTCGCCCGCGGCTCGAGCAGCGTGCTGCGGGTCTACAAGCACGACACCGCGGCGGCCCTCGACAGCTGGCAGTCGAGCTCGGGCGGGGCGGCGGTCGCGGCCGAGGGCTCGCCGTCGGGCATCGCGCTCAGCTCGGGCGACACCCTGACCGCCTCCGACAACGGCAGCGGCGGGGTCCTGGTGCAGCGCTTCACCGCGGCGATCGCACCGGTCGCGCCGGAGCTCCAGCTCTCGGGCTACCGGCATCCCGTCGCTGGCCACCGACGGCAGCAAGGCGATCCTGGTGATGATCCGGGCCAGCGACGGCTTCGTCGTCTCGCGCGAGCGCTCGTCGAGCGGGGCGTGGTCGACCACCGACCGGGTCGAGATCGGCGCGGGCGGCGGCGGCAGCTACTCCTGGCCGAACGTCGCGCGCACGCTCGACGCCCGCCTCCAGGTCCTGGTGCGCGGCCCCTCGGGCGGCCTGAGCGGCTACTCGGTGCTCTCCTACGAGCGCGCGCTCACGTCCTCCACCACGACGAGCTTCGCGCTCACCTCCGCCGGGCTCGTGGGGTCGGCCAAGCCGGTGCTGCGCTACACGCTGTCGGAGGCCGGGCCGGTCGGGGTCACGCTCGAGCGGCGCGGCGCGCGCAAGTGGCGGCACGTCCGTGGCCGGAAGCTGCGCAGCAAGGGCCGGCGCGGGCGGAACGCCGTGCGGCTCGGTACGTGGCTCAAGCCGGGCAAGACGCCCCGGGGCGAGTACCGGGTCGTGCTGAAGGCGTCGGGCGACCAGCTCGTGCTGCCCGTGCGCGTGCGCTGACGGCGCGCGCAGAGGCGCCGGGCGCGGCTTCCAGCGCCCGGCCGCGGGTATCCTCCGGGGGCAACTTGATTAGCGAGTCAACGTCTCTGGAGCCGCCGAGAACATGGCCGTAGCCACTTCGCCGTACACCGAGAAGACCGACGAGCAGAAGGCCATCACCGAGATGGTCCGCCAGTTCGTCGACGAGCAGATCCTGCCGATCGCCGAGAAGCACGACCACGAGGATTCGTTCCCCGAAGAGGTCGTCGAGCAGATGAAGGAGCTCGGGCTGTTCGGGGTCACGATCCCCGAGGAGTACGGCGGGATGGGCCTCGACCTGACGACCTACGCGATGATCGTCGAGGAGCTCTCGCGCGGCTGGATCTCGATCTCCGGCGTCGTCAACACGCACTTCATCGGCTCCTACCTGCTGATGAAGTTCGGTTCCGACGAGCAGAAGGAGAAGTACCTGCCGCGGATGGCGACCGGTGAGATCCGCGCGGCGTTCTCGCTGTCCGAGCCCGGCCTCGGCTCCGACGTCCAGGCCATCTCCACCCGGGCCAAGAAGGACGGCGACCACTGGGTCATCAACGGCCAGAAGATGTGGGTGACGAACGGCCTGCGCTCCGGCCTCGTCTTCCTGCTGGCCAAGTCGGACCCGGACGCCGACCCGCCCCACAAGGGCATGACCTGCTTCATCACCGAGAAGGAGCCGGGCGCGAGCGAGAACACCGGCGAGTACGCCGGGCTCACGGTCCCGCCGCAGATCAAGAAGATGGGCTACAAGGGCGTCGAGTC
Organism: uncultured Actinomycetes bacterium; assembly: GCA_963724205.1. Taxonomy (GTDB): domain Bacteria; phylum Actinomycetota; class Thermoleophilia; order Solirubrobacterales; family Thermoleophilaceae; genus CAVRTK01. The sequence continues at coordinate 2,105,507 of CAVRTK010000001.1, forward strand.
CACCGAGCTCGTCTACGAGGACTACAAGTGCCCGTCCGAGAACATCCTGGGCGGCGAGGAAGCCGGCCTGAACAAGGGCTTCTCGCAGATGATGGACGCGCTGGAGGTCGGCCGCGTCAACGTCGCCGCCCGCGGCGTCGGCATCGCGCAGCGCGCCCTGGAGCTCGCCCTCCGCTACTCGCAGGAGCGCAAGACGTTCGGCCGCGAGATCGCCAAGCACCAGGCCATCCAGTTCAAGCTCGCCGACATGGCGACCAAGCTGGAGTGCGCCCGCCTGCTCACGCTGAAGGCCGCGCGCATGAAGGACGCCGGCGAGCGCTCGGACCTCGAGGCCGGCATGGCCAAGCTGTTCGCCTCGGAGACCGGCAAGGAGGTCGTCGAGGACGCGTTCCGCATCCACGGCGGCTACGGCTACTCCAAGGAGTACGAGATCGAGCGGCTCTACCGCGACGCGCCGCTGCTCCTCATCGGAGAGGGCACATCCGAGATCCAGCGCATGGTGATCGGCAAGAAGCTCCTGCAGCGCCACAAGATCTAGAGCAGCCCTTTGCGTATCGGCGGGTTGCCGCCAGACCTTTAGCGCATTGGACATATATGCGAGGCGAGCCTCCGCTCGTGAAGTGAGGGCTCGCCGCGGCCGACCGGAAGACGTATACGCGCACGAGCGCGTGCGTCAACTTCCAGCATGCCCCCGGCCGGGCCTCCAGCGGCCGAGGGAGGAGATCTCGTGGAGCAGGCCGCGGCGGACGCCCAACCGCCGGTCGCACATATCGAGCCGGACGGCGCCCTTGTCGGTGCGCATCACGCGCTCGTCGACGACCTGCTCGCAGGCCGCTTCTTCTCGATCGACGTTCGCGGCCAGGTCACGGGCTGGAACCCGCGGGCCGAGGCCGCCTTCGGCTGGTCGGTGCACCACGTCAGCGGCATGTCGCTGTTCGAAAAGCTGCTGGTGTCCGGGCTGGGCTTCGGCGCCGGCGAGCTCGAGGAGTTCTTCTCGGGTGCCGCCACCAAGGGCGCGGGGCGCCGCGTCCGGGCGCTGGTCCAGCACCAGGCCGGCGGCCAGCTGCCGGTCGAGCTGTCGATCGTGCCGATCCAGCTGGCCAAGGCCTATGAGCTGAACGCGTTCCTTCAGGACGTCTCGACCTCGACCGCGTCGGGCGTGGCCAGCGAGATCGGCCGCGTGCGCGAGGAGCACGCGAACGTGCTCGGGATGATCTCCGACTCGCTGGCCGAGCAGCCGCCCGCCCCCGACGGCGAGGTCCGCCTGGCCGGCGCGCTCGTCGTCTTCCACATCGACTCCACCGCGCTCACGATCGCTCCGCCGCACGCGGCGGAGGAATCGTCGTCCGGGAATGGGCTGGGTGGTCCCGTCGGGACGCCGAGCGGCCCGCCGGTGGGCACCGCCGCGGCCGAGGACCCCGACCTGGTCCGCGCCGAGGCCGAGCGCGTCCGGGCCCAGATCGACGAGGCTCACGCCGCGGCCGCCGAGGCCCGCGCCGAGGCCGAGGCGGCGCGCCAGGAGCGCGACGGCCTGCGGTCGCAGCTCGAGGCGCTCGAGGCGGGCGGGAGCAACGCCGAGGCCGCGGCCGACTCCGCGCGCGCCGAGGCCGAGGAGCTGCGCGCCCGCGCCGCCGAGCTCGAGTCGGCCGCCGAGACATCGCACACGGAGGCCGAGGAGGCCCGCCGGGAGACCGAGCGCCTCCGGGGCGAGCTCGAGGGCCTTCGCTCCGCCGCCACCGGCAGCCAGGCCAGCGCCGAGTCGACCGCCGCCGAGCTGGGTCGGGTCCGCGCCGAGCTGAGCCAGGCGCAGGCCGACCACGAGCGGCTGGGCGAGCAGCTCGCCGCCGCGCAGTCCGAGCTCGAGGCCGCGCGCGAGGAGCGCGACGGGCTCCGGGCCGAGATCGACGAGCTTCGCGGGCAGGTCGAGGCGGCGGGGGAGACCACCGCCGCCCTCGAGGAGGCCCGCGCGCAGGCCGAGTCGCTGACCGCCGAGCTGGCGCAGGCGCAGTCCGAGGTCGCCGCCGCCCAGCAGCGTGCCGAGGAGATCGCCGCGGACGCGGCCGCCGCGCGCGAGGGCGGGGAGGCCGCCGAGGCCGCCGTCGCATCCGCCCGCGAGGAGGCGCACGCCGCTCAGGCCGAGCTGGCCACCGCCCGCACGCAGGCCGAGTCGCTCGAGAGTGACCTGACTGCCGCGCGCGAGCGGGTCGAGTCGCTCGAGGCCGACCTCACGACCGCCCGCGAGCAGGCCGAGTCCGCGACCGCGGACATCGAGGCCGTGCGCGCCGAGCTCGTGACCGCGCAGGAGGAGACCGAGACCGTGCGGGTCGAGCTGCTGGCCGCGCTCGAGGAGACCGAGGCCACGCGCGTCGAGGCCGACACCGCCCGCGAGGAGATCGAGACTGTCCGCGGCGAGGCCGAGACGGCCCGCGCCGAGGCTCGAGACCGCCCGCGCGGAGGCCGAGACCGCCCGCGCCGACGCCGACGCGGCCCGCGAGGCCGCCGAGGCCGCCGCCACGGAGGCCGACGCCGCGCGCGAGGAGGCCGGCTCCGTCCGCGCCGACGCCGAATCCGCCCGCGAGGCCGCGGAGGCCGCCGAGAGCGCCGCCGCTGAGGCCACCGCCCGCGCCGAGTCCGCCGAGTCCGAGCTGGAGGCCGCTCGCGCCGAGCTGGCCGCGGCCGCGGAGCGCGCCGAGACGGCCGAGGGAGAGCTCGAGGCCGCCCGTGCCGAGCTGAAGACCGCGCAGGAGGAGACCACCGCCATCCGGGCCGAGCTCGACGCCGCCCACGCCCAGGCCGAGTCCGCCGGCAAGACCGTCGGCGACGCTCAGGCCGAGCTGGGGGAGGCCCGCTCGGACGCCGTCAAGGCGCGCGCGGAGGCCGACAAGGCCATCGCCGAGACCGAGGAGGCCCGCACCGCCGCCGAGCAGGCCCAGGCCGACGCGGAGGCCGCCCGTGCCGAGGCCGAGCAGGCCAAGGCCGACGCCGAGGCCGCGCGCACTGCCGCCGAGGAGGCCGCCGCCGTCGAGACCGTCGACCCCGTGTTCGAGCGCGTCTTCGAGGACGCCGCGATCGGCATGGCGATCAAGGCCGACGGCCGCTTCACGCGCGTCAACCGCGCTCTGTGCGAGCTGACCGGGCGCGACGCCGAGGAGCTTCTGAAGATCGACCCCGTCGAGCTGATCCATCCCGACGAGCGCGACGCGCACGCCGCCACGGAGAAGTCGCTGCTGTCCGGCGAGGCCGCCTCGTCGGCCGCGGAGGCTCGCCTGATCCACGCCGGCGGCGACGAGGTCGCCGTCCGCGAGACCGGGTCGCTGCTCGAGGACGGCACGCTGCTCGTCCAGTTCGAGACCAGCGACGCGGACGCCCACACCGCGGTCGAGGACCACGATCCGGTCACGGGCCTGCTCAACCGCCGCCGCTTCGAGGAGGAGCTGTCACGCCACGTGGCCGAGGCCGCCAAGCACGGCGACCGCGGTGCCGCGCTCATGCTCGGCCTGGACGACAACTTCTCCGAGCTCGACACCGAGCAGGGCGAGCAGCTGCTCAGGACCGTCGCCGACGCGCTCAAGAAGAACATCAGCGAGGCCGAGATGCTGGCCCACCTGGGCGGCGACGAGTTCGCGGTGCTGCTGCCCCACGCGGACGGTGCCCGGGCGCGCAAGATCGCCGAGAACATCGTCGAGGCGGTCGGCCCGCAGGTCGTGAAGGTGGGCGACCAGTCGATCCGCGTGACGATCGACGTCGGCGTCGCCCTGTTCGACGAGCGCGACGACGCCGAGCCTGCCGCCCAGGCCGCGCAGCCCGCGTCCGACGAGCCCGCCGAGGCCCCGTCGAGCGGCGACAACCTGCCCGCCCCGATCGACCGGACCGCCGCGCCCAAGGCCGCGCTCGCGTCGCCGGACGGGATCGTCAGCCGCATCCGGCAGGCGCTGGTCGAGGACGCCTTCATCCTCTACGCGCAGCCGATCATCGACCTTCGTACGTCGGAGATCACCCAGTACGAGCTGCTGCTCCGCATGAACGACGACTCCGGCCGCCTGCTGCTGCCGGACAAGTTCCTGCCCGCCGCGCAGGAGGCCGGGCTGATGCCGGAGATCGACCAGTGGGTCGTGCGCCACGCGATCGCCCTGATCCATCAGGCCGCCCAGGACGGCCGGCGACTGATGCTCGAGGTCAACCTTTCGGCCGACTCGATCGACGACCCGGCCCTGACCGAGCTGATCGAGGCGGAGCTCGACGCCACCGGCATCGACCCGCGCCTGCTCGTGATCGAGGTGACCGAGAGCGCCTGCCTGGCCAAGGTCCAGGAGACGATCAAGCTGTCGAAGTGGATCCGCTCGGTGGGCGCCCGGTTCGCGCTCGACGACTTCGGGTCGACGTTCGCGACCGTCAAGTACCTGAAGGACATGCCGGTCGACTACTTCAAGCTCGACGGCGACCTGATCGTCACGCTGCCCGAGTCGCGCACGAACCAGCTGCTGCTGAACGCGCTGATGGACGTGGCCCGCGGCACCGGCACGCAGACGATCGCGGTCTACGTGCCCGACGACGAGACGCTCGTGATGCTGCGCCAGTACGGCATCGGCTACGGGCAGGGCAACCGCGTCGGCCGCCCGCGCCCGGTCACCGAGATCTAGCGCCGCCCCTGATCGGTCCGGAGACCGGGGCGGCTAGGATCGCCCAATGTCGAGCACCGACACGCGTCACCTGATCGAGCAGGCCGTCGCCCGCTTCTACGAGCAGGTCCCGGCGCTGGCGAAGGTCGCCCTCGTGATCCGCCTGGAGCTCCGGGCCCGGGGCGACGTGCCGACCTGGCGGGTCGAGGTTCCGGGGCCGAAGGTCTCGAAGGACCCGGCCGCCGACGCGCGGCTGCACGTCGAGGTCCAGCGGCAGGACTTCAACAAGCTCGCGGTCGACGGGACCCTGCGCGACTGGCAGAAGGCCTACGACGTCGGCCACGTGACGGTCACCGGCGAGCCGGCGATCGTCAAGCTGCTCGGCAACGTCATCGAGCGCCAGCTCGTGCGCGCCCGATGATCGGGCAGTAGCCCACCCGCGCCGCCCGCTGCGATCCGCGCGGCTGGCGGGTCAGAGGCACCGTCTTCGCCTTCCCCAGCGACACGGCGACCCGGCCGCGGCGCGGCTTCGCCCGCCCCTGCCCCCAGGCCGCGTAGGTCCAGTAGAGCCGGCCGCCGGCGCTCACGTAACCGACGGTCGCGACCGCCGGCCGGCCGTCCAGGGTGGCCAGGCACGACGACTTGCCCTCGACCGGCTCCCCGCAGGAGATCCCGTCGGCCGGCCGCTTGAAGCCGCGCCGGAACGCCGAGCGGGCGAGGGCCACGGCGCGCTCGGGCGTAAGCGCGGGCACGAGCGGGCACGTCGCGCTGCCCGGGCAGCCCGCCACCTGCTTGACGATAGGCGTCCGGCCGCGCCAGCGCAGGTCGATCAGGACGGAGGAGGAGTTGTTGCCGAGCGTCGTCTCGCGCAGCACTCCGTCGGGGTTCGCCGTGTGGACCAGGACATAGCGGCCGGCGGGGACCTTGGTCAGGTCGAGGTACTGGCCCTCGAGCTGGGGGCCGTAGTCGTCGCCGTAACCGGGCGCGATGCCCTCGTTCACCTCCAGCAGGTCCGGCTCGTAGTTCCCGCAGTTGCCGCCGAACGAGATCTCGTCCGCGCGGCGCGGCGCCGGGTCGGGCGCCCTGACCCTGTCCCCCACACAGAAGCCGGTCTTGCGATCGACCCGCGTCCGCCGGCCGTCCGGGCTGCGCAGCGAGTAGGCCGAGAAGCGCAGGTAGTGCCAGTGCATGTGGGTGATCGCGTCGACGTAGCGAAGGTCGCCGATCCCGCCGTACGTCACCTGCGAGCCGTCCTCCAGATCGACGTACTGGGTCGCCGTCATCGTGGGATCGCTCGTCGACGCGCGCGCGCCCTTGATGGCCAGCGGCCCCTCGCCGTAGTTGTAGACGACCGAGGCGAAGCCCAGGTGGAAGGTCTTCCCGTCCGTGCTGACGCCGAGCTCGTACGGAACCCCCTGGGTCAGGTCCGGCAGGAGCTCCTCGGACGCGACCGCGGGCGCAGCCAGCACCAGTGAGCCGGCCACGAGCAGGGCGAGAGTCGCGAGGCGTGCGCGCATCTCGCCCAGTATGCGTCAGGACGTCAGCGTTGTCCCGTCGTAGAGCTTGAGCACCTTCACGGTCGCGGCGGGAGCCGCCTTGACGCAGAGCTCACACAGCACGCACTCGTCGAGGTTCTCCTCGACGACCTTCACGTGCCCGTCCTCGTTGGCGAAGATGTCCACGGGGCAGGCGTCCTCGAGCTTCTGCGCGAGCTCGGCGTCGTTCGCGACCGCGTCGTCGACGACGACGTCGATGAACAGTCCACTCATACCTGGGCCACCTTCTCCCCGAGCTTCTCCTTGACCAGGTCCGGGATCTCCGAGATCTCCTCGGCCACCGTGATCCCCGCGTCGTTCAGCCGCTTGATCTTCTCCGCGGCGGTGTCGGCCTTGCCCTCGACGATCGTGCCGGCGTGCCCGAACGACATGCCGGGCATCTCGTCCATGAACCGGCCGGCCATGAACGCGACGATCGGGAGTCGCGAGTCGTTCTCGGTCACCCAGCGCGCGAGCTCGGCCTCCATGCGGCCGCCGGGCTCGGTGTAGATGACGATCGCTTCCGTCTGCTCGTCGGCCTCGAACAGCGGCATCAGCTCCGCGTAGGAGGAGCCGATGATCGCGTCGCCGCCGATCGAGCAGGCGGTGGAGACGCCCAGGCCCGCGGCGGTCAGCGTGGACGAGATCTCGGTGGTCATGCCGCCGGAGCGCGACATCACGCCGATGCGGCCGGGCGCGTACGCCTTCTGAGCGTCCTTCGCCGGGCCGCCGATGCCGCCCATCTTGGCGATGCCCGGGCGGATGATGCCCAGGCAGTTGGGGCCGATGATGCGGGCGCCGCGCAGGTTGGCCAGCTCGACCATCTGGGCCACGTCGAAGCGCGGGATGCGCTCGGTGACGATCACGATGATCTTGACCCCGGACTCGATGGCCTCGAAGACCGCGTCCTTGGTGAACGCGGGCGGCACGGTGACGACCGAGCCGTCCGGCACCTGGCCGGTCTCCTGCACCAGCTGCGCGACCGAGTCGTACACCGGTACGCCGTGCACCTCGCGGCCCTTGCGGCCGGGGGTGACGCCGCCGATGATCTTCGAGCCGTAGTCCAGGCACTCGCGGGTCAGGTTCACTGCCTCGCGGCCCGTGATGCCCTGGACGATGAAGGTGGTGTTCTCGTCGATCAGCATCAGGCGGTCACCGCTCCCTGGATCTTCTCGACCGCGCGCTTGGCCGCCTCGTGCATCGACACGGTGCGGTCGTAGTACTCGACGCCGTACTTCTCGAGGATCTTGAAGCCCTCGTCCTCCCAGGCGCCCGGGATGCGGAAGACGGCGATCTTCTCGGCCGGGTCGAAGCCCAGCTCGACGCACGCCTTGATCACGCCGCGGGCGACGATGTCGACCCGGGTGTTCGAGACGATCGACATCATCACGGCGATCTTCTCGACGCCCGGCTTCTGGAGCACGAGCTTCGTCAGGTTCTTGGCCTTGGACACCGACGGGTTGCCGCCGATCTCGCAGTAGTTGGCGGGCTTGCCGCCGTAGCGGCGAACCGCGTCGAACAGCGTCAGCGATCCGCCGCCGGCGCCGATCACGAGCCCCAGGTTGCCGTCGAACTCGGTGACGTTGCCGGCCACGCCGCGGTGGTCGACCGAATCGATCTTCTCGCCCTCGATCTCGAACGCGGTGGGCTCGCGCGCCTCGCGCGTCTCCTCGTCGCCGACGCCGAGCTCCTTGAGCAGCGCCTTCTGCCGGGGACGGCCCTCGTTCTCCATGTCCATGTGCGCGTCGACGGCGACGAACGTGCCGTCCTCGAGCTGCGCCAGCGGGTTGATCTCCGCGAGCGTCATGTCGTACTTCACGAACAGCCTCGCGAGCCTGGACAGGATCGGCGTGAGCCGGTTCAGCTCGGAACCGCTGAGGCCGACGGACGCGATCACGTCCTTCGCGATGAAGTCCATGTGCGGGAGGATCGTCGAGAAATGGCCGCGCCCGATGTGGTCGGGATGGGTCTCCGCGACCTCCTCGATGTCGATGCCGCCCATGTCCGAGAAGACGAACGTCGGCTTCTTCGCCGTGCCGTCGTAGATCACGCCGGCGTAGTACTCCTGCTTGATCTGCGCCCGCGAGTCGACCAGCACGCCCTTGGGCATGTGGCCGTTGATCTCGAGCTGGAGGATGTCCCGGGCGTGTGCCTCGGCCTCCTCGGGCGTGTCGGCGAACTTCACTCCGCCGGCCTTCATCCGGCCACCGGTCAGGACCTGTGACTTGATGACGACAGGGCCGCCGATCTCGCCTGCGATCGCCTTCGCTTCGTCCGCTGTCGTGGCGAAGCCGTGCTTGGAGAGGGGGATGCCCTCGCGCGCCAGTATGCGCCTGGATTCGTACTCGTAGAACCTCATGCGGCGGCGGAGTCTATTGACCCGCGAATCGGTTTTGCCGTGCCGGGCGGCCCCGGCGGGCCCGCCGGCCGCCGGAAAACCTCAGGTCCAGGGGTGGAAACCCTAAGGTTGCCCGCGCGCCATGCCGGGCCGACCATCGACTCATCAGTCGAGTCACCAACTGGAGGCCCTTCCCATGACCGCTACCACCGCCACGCCCGACCTGGCCGCCATCAAGGCCAAGCAGCAGCAGACCTGGGCCAGTGGGGACTACCACGCCGTTGCCGCGACGATCCAGATCATCTCGGAGCAGCTTGTCGACGCCGCCGACCTGCAGGCCGACTGGTCGGTGCTGGACGTCGCCGGCGGCAGCGGCAACACCGCGCTCGCCGCCGCGCGCATCGGCGCCGACGTCGTGTCCCTGGACTACGTGCCGTCGCTGCTCGAGCGCTCGCGCCAGCGCGCCCTCGCCGAGGGCCTCGCGTACGAGACCGTCGACGGCGACGCGGAGGCCATGCCGTTCGCCGACGCGTCGTTCGACGCGGTGATCTCGTGCGTGGGCGTCATGTTCGCCCCCGATCACCAGCGCGCCGCCGCCGAGATGGTCCGCGTGGCTCGCCCCGGCGGCACCATCGCGCTGGCCAACTGGGCGCCCGACTCGTTCATCGGCGACCTGTTCCGCACCACCGGTGCGCACGTCCCGCCGCCGGCGGGCCTGCAGCCCCCGGGCCTGTGGGGCACCGAGGCTCACGTCCGCTCGCTGTTCGGCGACCAGGTCGAGGCGCTCAGCTTCGAGCGGCGCACGTACACGTTCCGCTACCGCTCGCCGGAGCACTTCGTGGACTACTTCCGTACCTGGTACGGGCCGACCCACAAGGCGTTCGCGGCGCTCGACGAGGCGGGCCGTGAGGCGCTGGCCGCCGACCTGACCGCGCTGGTCGCCCGCTACGACCGCCTGGGCACCGGGGGCGCGGTGGCCGTCCCCGCCGACTACCTCGAGGTCGTCGGGACGCGAGCCGGCTGAGCCGTCAGACGCAGCTCGCGCTCCCGCGGTCACTGAACGTCCCGCCCGCGACCGGCACGAAATCCCAGTCGTAGCCGGTCGCGCGCAGGGTCAGGTCGAGCACGCCGAAGGTGCTGTTGTCGCGCACCTGGCTGTTGTCGGCCGGCAGCGGGCTGATGGCGTGGAGGCTGCGCCCGCCGGTGCCGACGATCCACCCGCGAATGCCGTCGGCGGACGCGGCCCCGGCCGAGGTCTGGGGAGCGAAGCGCTCGTAGATGTGGGCGTGGCCGCTCAGCACGACATCGGCGCCGGCGTCGTCGAGGATCTGCCAGAGCGGCGCGACGGCCGGCGTCGGCCCGGTCAGGGCGCTCGAGCTGAAGCGCGGGTGGTGCCAGTAGGCGAGCGTGCACGCTGCCGGGTGCGCGGCCAGGTCCTCGCGGAGCCAGGCCGCCTGGGCGGAGGCGCTGTCGCAGCGGACCTCCGTGCAGTTGCTGTTGAGCGCGACGACGTGCCAGGAGCCGAGGTCGTACGAGTAGTAGCCCTTGCCGCGCTCGCCCGCGGCCGCGCCGAAGTAGTCGAAGTACCCGGCCGCGTCGGGGGTCGTGTACTCGTGGTTGCCGACCACGGGCCGGGTGCGGGCCAGGTGGCGGCCCCACGTCGGGCCGTAGCAGTCCTGGAACTCCTGCAGCGTGCCGTCTTCGTAGACGTTGTCCCCGAGCGCGGCGACGACGTCGCCGCCGAGCTGGTCCAGCAGGGCTGCGGTCGCCTCGTCGCCGGAGGTGTCGCAGCCCGCGATGTCGCCCGCGGAGACCAGGACGGCTGGCACGCCGAAGTGCCGCTCGGTGCTGCGGCCGGGGTCGCCCGCGTCGTTGCCCTGCGTGGCCACCGCCGTGTAGGGGCCAGGGGGGAGGTCGCCGGTGGTCGTGACCGACCATGCGCCCGAGTCGGCCACCGTGGCCTGGAGAGTCTGCACCGCCGCCGCGGACGTGCCCGTGCCGGGGTGGATGGCCACGGTGACCGTCCGGGGGTATCCCGGGGATGCCGAGCCGCTGAGCTCCGGCCGCCGGGCGGCGTCCTCCGCGCCCTCGACCGGGGAGGTGATCGAGACCGCGGGCGGGTCCTTGTGCGCGGGCGCCGGGGCCGGGTTGGGCGGCGGAGCAGTGCTCCGCGCCCTGACCCGGAGTCGCCGCTCCGCCGTCCGGCACTGCGCCGCGACGTGGGGCACCTTGAGGCAGATCATCAGGCGGTACGTGCGCGCGGGTGCGCTCGCCGGGACCGTCGTCCGCAGGCTCGCGCTCACGACGCGGCGGCCACCGAGCACGGGCACGCGCTTGCTCCCCCTGAGCAGCAGGCGGCGGCCCGACCGGGGGGCGAGCCGCGCGGTCACCGTCGCCTTCGGAGAGCGGCCCGACGACCGGTGGACGATCCGGAACCGCGCGGTCAGACGGTCCCCGGGAGCGAGCGTCGCCGGGGGGTTGCCGGCGCGCACCAGCACCGGTGAAGAGGCCGGACGCCCCGTCGCCGGGCCGGCGGGGACGGCCGCGGCGACCGCGGCCGCCAGGACGGCGAAGAGGAAGAGCCTGGCGCGCCGGGACACCCCCCAAGGCTACTCACGCGTGGAGACCGCGAACGTGCGAGTGTTAAAGCTTCCCGGGGGTCTGCCGACGACTCGGGTGTGAGCGCGCGGATGACAGCAGCCCCCGCAACGACAACCCGCCTCGAGCGGGTTCGAGCATGGGCCATCGGCCTGTCGCCGCGCACGGTCGCGATTTACGTCTTCGCGGGCATCGCCGTGATCGGCGTGCTCGGAGCGATAGAGCGCGCCGGCGCGCCGCTGGGCCTGTTCGACCTGGACGGCGAAGGCAACCCGCCCGCTGCCTACTCCGCGTTCCTGCTGCTGAGCGCCGGCGCCCTCGCGGCGCTGGTCGGCACGCTCCCGGCCGAGTCCGAGTGGCGGCGGCGCTGGTACGCGCTCGGCGCCTTCCTCGCGTTCATGGGCTTCGACGAGGCGATCACCTTCCACGAGAAGCTGCAGGATGCGCTCGAGTACGACTGGCAGAAGATGTACCTGCCGATCGCGGCGCTCGGCGGCATCGCCTGGCTGCTGGTGTTCCGCCGGCTCGCATCGCGCGAGCAGCGCCTGTTCGCCCTGGGCGCGGCCGCCTGGGTCATCGCTCAGATCGACGAGTACTTCCAGGCGAACCCCGACGAGGGGCGCGTGAGCGGCTACGGGTCGCTCGCGACGATCGAGGAAGTGCTCGAGCTGATCGGCTCGGCGCTCTTCCTGCTCGCCCTGCTCGAGGCGCTCCGGCGGGTGGCCGAGGCGCGGTCGCGCCGCTCTGCCGCCTAGCTGCAGCGGCCGTCGCCCGAGTCCTTGAAGTCGGTCCGCGTGGCCGCCAGGAACCGCCAGTCGTAGCCCTTGTCGCGCAGCGACAGCGCGAGCAGACCCGGTGTGCCGGTATGGCTCACCTCGCTGCCGAGCTGCGGCTTGCGAACCCCGTAGTGGTGTGCGCCGCCCGTGCCGACCACCCACTCCCGGATCCCGTCGCGGGGGGCGAACCGCTCGTAGTGGTGGTCGTGGGCGGCCAGCAGCACGTCGGCGTGTGCGTCGGTCAGCGCGCGCCGCAGCGGCTCGACGCTCGGGTTGTCGCCGTGGAATCCGCTCGACCGCGGCGGGTGGTGCATGTAGGCGAGCGTGCACAGCCGCTTGCTGCGGTCGAGGTCGTCGCGTAGCCAGCGCTCCTGCTCCGAGCCGCGCGCGCATCCGCCGCCCGGCGCGGACTCGCAGTTCGAGTTCAGGACGACGATGTGCCAGTCGCCGAGCTCGTATGAGTGCCAGCCCTTCCCGGAGGGTCCCGCACGTTTTCCAAAGTGCCGGAAGAACGAGGTGGCGTCGCCCGACAGGTACTCGTGGTTGCCGGCGGCCGGCCAGACGCGATTGCCGAGCTTCCCCCAGGACGGGTCGTAGCAGCGCTCGATGTCCTTCGGCCGGGAGGCGGGGTAGGCCAGGTCGCCGAGGGCGGCGATGCGGGCGGCCGGGAACCTCGCCGCCACCCGGGCGGTCGCCTCGTCGCCCTTGGAATCGCACTGGGCGATGTCGCCGGCGGCCAGCAGCAGGCTGTCGTCCGTAGGCAGCCCCGCCGGCCCGGAGCCCTTCGGCTCGTCGCTGCCGTCGTCGCCGCAGGCGGTCAGCCCGCCGCCCGCGAGGGCGGCCAGCACAAGGAGGAGCAGGATCGAGAGTCGTGGGGTCATCGGCCAATAGTCTGGCGGGACGGGCGGCTGGCGCCCGCGAACTCGCGCGGCTCGTCGGCCGCCGCGGAGCCCGGGCCGCCTACGACCCGCGCCTGATCTTGGCCTTCTTGCTCGCGCGGTCGCGCGGTTGCCCGCCGCGTCGGTGGCGGTCGCCTTCAGCGTGAACGCGACCGACTTCTGGCGGCGCAGCGCCTTGCGGGCCTTGCGGGTGAGCTTCAGCTTCAGCGTCGTCTTCCGCCCCGCGACGGGCCGTGCCCTTGCCGCTCGCGATCTTGACTCCGCCCAGGCGCTTGCCGAGCTTCTTCGTGACGTCCGCGCGCAGGCGTGAGCGCGCACGCCTCGTCGCAGGTGACCGTGATCGGGATGCGGCCGCTCTTGACGACCTTCTGCAGCGTCGTCCGCTTCAGCGCGAGCGTGGCCTTCGGGCCGGTGGTGTCACCTGCGCTGTCGCCGCCCGGTCCGCCTCCGCCGCCCGGCCCGCCGCCCGGGCCACTCGGTGAAGCGGCCGCGACCACCGCCGACGGCGCCGAGTCCGCCGACAGCGACTGCGCCCTGCGTGGCGGTCACGCGTGAGCGCAGCGTGCTGCCCACGTCGTCCGCGGTCGGCGTGTACGAGGCGCCGTCGGCCCCGGCGATCGGAGCGCAGCCGCCGCCGGCCGCGTCGCAGCGCATCCAGGCGTACGCGAAGGTGGGCGTGCCCGTCCATGTCCCGTTGGTCGTCGCGAGCGGCGTGCCCGCCGCCGGCGCGCCGCCGAGCGCCGGCCGGTCCGCCGCGAACGGGCCGTCCGATCCGACCACCATCGAGTACGTGGGGCAGCCGGCCCCGGGAAAGGCCTCGTACGACGACCGCCGTGGCGGATGCCCCCGGAGCCAGCGAGAACGACAGAGCGAACGACCCCGAGTCGTCCGCGACGTAGTTCTGCCTGATGTCGGCCGGGACGAACTGCGGGCTGTAGACGGCGGTCGTCGCCAGGCACCCCTCGTGGATCAGCCAGACGCATGCCGGCTCGTTGACGATGCTTGACGCCGCGTATGTGTCGAAGAAGCGCGGAGCGCTGGCCGACGCGCCCGGTGCCGGCTTCGGTGCTCCGCAGCGGCTCGGCGTGGTGTTCGTGTTCAGGCCGGCGGAAGTGGCCGAATCGCCGGAGGCGAGCGACGCGTTCTCAGCGGAGTCGGCTGGGATGAAGACCGGGATGCTCATCGCCCGCCCGTCGACGGTGCTGGTCAGGCCACCTCCGTCGCGGTCTCGCGCACGCCGATCGTCCGGCCCAGGTCGGCGTCGGTGACGACGTAGCTCGTCCCGGTCGCGCCGGGGATGTCCGTGCAGCCGTTGCCGGCGGCGTCGCAGCGCTGCCACTGCGTGGTGACGCTGGGCGTGCCGGCCCAGACGCTGAGGCCGCGCGTGAGTGTCCGCCCGATCGCCGGCACTCCGAAGGCCGACGGGCGGCTGCGCGCCCAGGGCCGGTCCGAGCTCCAGGTGAGGTCCACGCCGCCGCAGTTGGCGGTGGCCAGGACCTCGTCCACGACGGTCTCGAAGCGGGCGCCCGCTGGGACGACGACCGAGTAGGAGGTCCACGTCGGCGGCGAGTAGCCCAGGTCGCCGATCCAGTTGGCAGTGATGTTCTCAGGGTCGAAGCTCGGCGAGTAGGTCTCGCTCATGATCTCGTTGTTGGGGGGCCCGAATTGGCACGATGTGCTCACCGTGACGGTCACGCATGCCTCCTCGTTGATCACACTCGTGAATGCACGAGACTTGTAGGCGCGACGGTCCGCCGTCGTAATGGGATTGCCCCCTAGGCTGTCGGCACCGCAGTCGCTCGGGAACCCATCGCGAAGGAACTGGTTGGCGTGCGACTTCAGGTCCCCGCCGGGAGGGCCCGCGAGGCCGAACCCGTCGGTGGCGAACTGCGCGGCCTGCGCGCTCGGCGCAGCGATGGCGACGAGCGCCATGGTCGCCGCCAGCAGAAGTCCGCACCGGGCCATGTCCGCAAGTCCACGGGAACACGGCCCGGCGCCGCTGTCAATGCGGGTTCGTCAGCTCTTCGACTCGATTACAGACGCATCGTCTGCGGAAGCGCCATTCCCGCTGAAGCCGTACTCCTCGGACAGCTCCGGGTCGCCCTCGGCGAGCTGCTCGGCCAGGTCGACCATCACCTTGCACTGCTTCCAGGTGGCGTCGTCCTGCATCTTGCCGTCGATCATGTGCACGCCCCGTCCGTCGGGGATCGCCTCGATGACCTTCTTGGCGAAGCGCACCTCGTCGGCGGGCGGCGAGAAGACCTTCTTGGCCACGTCGATCTGGGCGGGGTGCAGCGACCACGCGCCCACGCAGCCCATCAGGAACGCGGCGCGGAACTGGGCCTCGCAGCCGGCCAGGTCCTTGATGTCGCCGAACGGCCCGTAGAACGGCAGCAGCCCGTTGGACGTGCAGGCGTCGACCATGCGGCCGATCGAGTAGTGCCAGAGGTCCTGCTCGTAGCTCGGGCGCGGCGCCTCGGGGTTGTCCGGGTCGGGGTCGCTGAGCACCCGGTAGCCGGGGTGGCCGCCGCCCACGCGCGTCGTCTTCATGCGTCGCGACGCCGCCAGGTCGGCGGGCCCGAAGCTCATGCCCTGCATTCGCGGGGACGCCGCGGCGATCTCCTCCAGGTTGGTCACGCCCAGCGCGGTCTCCAGGATCGCGTGCACGAGCAGCGGCTTCTGGAGGCCGGCCTTCGACTCGAGCTGCGCCAGCAGGCGGTCGACGTAGTGGATGTCCCACGGCCCCTCGACCTTCGGGACCATGATCACGTCGAGCTTGTCGCCGATCTCGGTGACGAGCGTGGTCAGGTCGTCCAGCACCCACGGCGAGTCGAGCGCGTTCACGCGCGTCCAGAGCTGCGCCTTGCCCAGGTCCTTCTCCTTGCCGGCCTTGACGAGGCCCGCGCGGGCGGCTTCCTTGTTGTCGACCGGGATCGCGTCCTCGAGGTTGCCGAGCACGATGTCGGCCTTCTCGGCGATCCCCTCGAGCTTGCCGACGATCTTCTCGTTGCTCGGGTCGAAGAAGTGGATCATCCGCGACGGCCTGAACGGGATGTCGAGGACGGGCGTGGGAGCGCCCACACAGAGCGGCTTTCCGAAGTCGCGTGGGTTTCTCAAGAGGTTCTCCTGGCGGCGTTCGATTTGAAGTCGGCCACTAGGATTCCACACGCGTTGACTCGTGAGTCAACTGCCGGGCGCGCCGCCGCGAGCCCCACCTCCCAGCCAGCGACACACAGGACTTCATGAGCGAGACCGCAACCCATGAGCTTCAGACCGGCCAGCGCGAGCGCGAGGCCTCCGGTGGACGGCCCTACGGCCGCTATCTCGAGGACTTCGAGGTCGGTGCCGTCTACAAGCACTGGCCGGCCAAGACCATCACCGAGGCCGACGACCACATGTTCTGCCTGCTGACGATGAACCACCACCCGCTGCACATCAACGACGTATACGCGGCGCAGTCGCAGCAGGGCAGGAACGTCGTCGTGGGCCCGCTGGTCTACTCGATCATGCTCGGGATGTCGGTCGCCGACGTCTCCGGCAAGGCGATCGCCAACCTCGCCACCGAGGATCTGTCGCACCCCGCTCCGGTCTTCCACGGGGACACGCTGTTCGTGGAGTCCGAGGTGCTCGAGGTGACCCCGTCGCGCTCCAAGTCCGACCGCGGTGTCGTCAAGGTCAAGACCGACGCCTACAAGCAGGACGGCACGCTCGTGGCGACGTTCAAGCGCGCGGTCCTCGTGCCGCGCCGCGAACCCGGCGAGTAAGCGCATAAGCAGGCCATTTGGCCTGTGGTTACGCGCCGCTCACGGTGGTACGGTTGGCCCCTCCGGTAGCGCCAGAATGCGCGTCCGGCAGGGGCTTGACCGGCAGAGGGGAATTTTGAAGGTATGAGTGAGCGCGAAGGACCGATGTGGCCGGGCGAAGGCAAGGCGGTTGCCGCCGAGGTCTCCGAGCGCATCCGTTCGATCATCGGGGACGCCGAGGGCGCCGCCGACGCGCTGCGCCATCAGGCTGAGCAGGACGCCCAGGCGCGCCGCCGCGCGGCGGAGACCGAGGCGCTTCAGATCATCGAGGACGCCCGCCGCGAGGCCGAGCGCTTCCTGGCCGAGCGCCTCCAGCGCGTGTCGGATCTGAGCGACGAGCTCCTCCAGCGCGGGCAGTCCGTGATCGAGCGTCTCGAGGTCGCCGAGGAGGTGCGCTCGCAGCTTGCCGGCCTGGTGACGGCGCTGGGCGAGACCACGGCGCGCCTGGCGAACGAGGTCCGGGCCATGCCCGGCCCGCGCGCTCCGGAGATCGCCCCGCCTGGGTCCGCGCCGACTCACGAGGCCGTCGCCGCTCCCGTCGCCGAGCCGGTGCCCGTGGCGGAGCCCGAGCCCGCCGGCGAGCCCGAGGCAGCCGAGCCAGAGCCGGAGGTCGAGCCAGAGCCCGAGGCCGAGCCGGAGATCGCTGCCGAGCCGGAGAGTGAGGCCGTCGTGGAGGCCGAGCCGGACGAGGAGGAGGAGCCGCTCCCGGCCCCGACCCCGCTGCGCCCGGGAACCCTGGAGCCCAACTCGATCGATCTCGGCACGGCGGAGGAGGCCGAGCCCGTCGAGGAGCCCGAGCCCGCCGCCGAGAGCGAGGCCGGCGCCGAGAGCGAGGTCAGCACCGAGCCCACGCCGGAGGAGATCGAGCTGATCGAGCGCGTGCGCGAGGCCGAGCGCGAGCGTCAGAGCGACGAGGACGTGTCGGCCGAGGCCGAGGCCGACGCGGTCGCCGAGCCAGAGGCGGAAGCGGAAGCAGTCGAAGCAGCCGAGGCGGAGGCGGAGGCTCCCGCCGACGCCGAGATCACAGCCGAGGCGGCGACGCCGTCCGACGGCGCGCCCGTGCAGGGCGGCGCGGAGGCCAACGGCGCCGAGTCGGCCGCAGCGAACCCGGACCAGGCCCTGGGGGCCCGGCTGGTGGCGCTCCAGATGGCCGTAGCCGGGGGCAACCGCGGTGAGGTCGAGGCGCACCTGCGCCGCGCGTTCGACCTCGACGAGCCGAGCTCGATCCTCGACGACATCTTCGGCTCGGGCTCAGACGCGGACAAGCGCGTCGTCTGGCCCGAGGCCGGCTAGTACAGCCTGAGGGCGTCGGTCAGGAGCGCCGGCGGGGCAACGGCCCGATGTCGGCGCGGGCCAGGCGCGGCCCCGTGGAGCCGTGCAGGCGCGCCGTGATGCGCCAGCGGCCCTTGCGCAGCGCCGACATGCCGAGGTTCCGTGAGTAGCGCCCACGCTTGTTGACGCTCACCTTCATCGCGTAGGAGCGGCGCGTCGAGAACCGGCGCTTGCGCGCGATGTAGCGGTAGACGCGGATCGTGACGGTCTCGCCGCGCGGAGCGGAGCCCAGGACCTTGACGCGCTTGCGCGAGCGCTTGGCCTTCAGCGTCACGCGGTCGCCCGCCTCGGTCGCGATCTCGGCGTCTCCGCCGGAGGCCGAGTCGCCGCTGTCCGTCGGCTGTGCCGGCTGATCGACCGGACCGCCGCCGATGTCGCGGGCCGCGGCCGCGAACGCCTGGAACGCGGGCTTCGGCTGCCCGTCGGTGTGCAGCAGGCCGTAGTTCTCGAGGCGGTCGCCCGTGTCGTCGCTCGTGTCCTGGAGGTTGAACCAGAACGCGGCCTTGACGTACGGCCACGAGCGCATCTGCGTGAAGGCCTCGGTCAGGTGGCGGGCCTGGACGTCCGGGTCGACGCAGTTGGCGTACGACTGGCGGTCGCGCACGGTGCAGGTGCTCCAGCCGAACTCGGTCAGC
Source organism: uncultured Actinomycetes bacterium (assembly GCA_963724205.1). GTDB lineage: Bacteria > Actinomycetota > Thermoleophilia > Solirubrobacterales > Thermoleophilaceae > CAVRTK01. The sequence continues at coordinate 2,124,042 of CAVRTK010000001.1, forward strand.
CAGAGCGGGACGTCCTGGCCGCGGCGCAGCAGCGTCTCGCGCACGGCGGGAACGCCGCGCAGGTACGAGTTCTGGATCCAGCGGTCGTCGCCCTCGTCGAGCGGCGAGCGGTCGCCGCTGTACGGGTGCACGGAGTAGGCGTCGAAGTTGCCGGCGATGCCCTGGTCGAGCAGCTTCTCCGTGAACGCGAAGTCGGCGTCGGCCAGCGAGCCCGCGAGGATCACCGCGCCCGGGTCGGCGGCCTTGGCGGCGGGGTATCCGGCCTTGACCAGGGCGGCGTAGTCGCGCACCGGGTCGCCGGACTTGAAGTAGACGGGGTGGTTCGGCTCGTTCCAGATCTCCCAGCCCGCGACGCGGCCCTTGTAGCGGTTCGCGACGTAGGCGAGCGCGTCGGCGTAGTCGCGGGGGTCGTTCGGGGCGTAGCGCTGGACCTCGCGGTCCCACCAGCGGCCGGTGCAGCCCTGCTTCGCCGTCTCCGGCGCGCTCGAGGCCCAGCAGGGCGTCTCCCAGAAGGTCAGGAGCAGCTTGATCCCGCGGGCCTGCGCCTTGTCGACGACCTTGTCCAGCCGCCGCAGGTACCACTGGTTGTACTGGCCCTTGCCGCTGTCCTCGATGCTGGCCCAGCCCACGTCGACGCGAAGGATGTGCGCGCCGGCCTCCTTGGCGCGGTCGAGCTGGCTGTCGACGGCGGCGTCGCTGTCGTACTGGGCCCACATGAGGTGGGCCTGGATTCCTGCTTCCTGTCCGGGCAGGGCCATGGCGGTGGCCGACATTAGCCAGCACGGCGGCGAGGGACAGGCAGATTGCGGTGAGGATGAGCCGCGGGCGGCGGCCGAGGAGGAGGGAGGGGATCACTGGGGCTCTCGTGCGGCCGCGAGGAGGGCGGCGGTCGACTGCTTGCCCCTCTGACGTCGACTCTCCCGAAAGGCGCCCTAAACGGCTGGACGCCGCCTGGACGTTTGTTCGATGGTCCGAGAGCGCACCTATGCTCTCGGCGTGCCAGCGCCGTTTCCCTCGATTCTCCAGGTCGCACAGCCCGAGGACGGAGGGGTCGCCGAGCACGTGCTCAACCTCTCGATCGGCCTGAGCGCGCGCGGCTGGCCGGTGGAGGTGGCCGTGCCGGGGACGAGCTCGATACGGGCGCCGCTCGAGCGTTCGGGGATCACCGTGCACGAGCTGCCGATGGGGCGGGCCCCGCAGCCCGGCGACGTGCGCGCCGGCAGGAGGCTGCGATCGATCGACAGCCGCGGCCGCTTCGGCGTCGTGCACGGCCACTCGTCGAAGGCCGGCGCTCTCGTACGGACCGCGCTCCCGCGCTCGCGCCGGCTGGTCTACACGCCGCACTGCTTCGCGTTCGCGGCCGAGTTCGACCGCCGGCGGCGGCTGCTCTACACCGCCGTGGAGCAGACGCTGGTGCGGCGCTCAGGCGCGATCATCGCGGTCTGCGAGTGGGAGCGCCGGGAGGGGCGCGAGGCCCTGCGCGGAGCAGACAGGCGGATGACCGTCGTCCCCAACGGCGTCGGCGAGTGCCCGGACGCCGCTCCGGATCCGGCGCTCGTCGCGTGGAAGGGCGATCTGCCGCTGGCCGGGATGGTCGCGGTGCTCCGTCCGCAGAAGGATCCGCTCTCGCTCGTGCGGGCCGCGGTCCACCTGGGCGGCGGCGACCGGCCCACCGCGCGGGTCGCGATCGTCGGCAACGGCGAGCTGGCAGGCGCGGTGGAGGAGGAGATCGCCCACCGCGGCGTGGGGGACCGCGTCAGGCTGTTCCCGTTCGAGGGCGAGGTGGCGCCCTACCTGCGCGCGCTCGACCTGTTCGTGCTGCCCTCGGCCTGGGAGGCGCTGCCGATCGCGGTGCTGGAGGCGATGGCCTGCGGGCTGCCCGTGCTGGCGACGTCCGTGGGGGGTGTGCCGGAGGCCGTCGAGGACGGGGTCACAGGCGAGCTCGTCGCACCCCGCGACCCCGATGCCCTGGGCCGGGCGATGGCCGGGCTGCTGGGCGACCGGGCCCGCCTCGACGCGCTGGGGCAGAAGGCAGCCTCCGTCGCGGGCGACCGCTTCACGGTCGACCGGATGGTGGACGCGACCGCATCGGTGTACGAGCGCGTGCTGGCGAGCTCCAGGGCATGACGGAGCCCCGTCTGTCGCTGGCCATCGCCACGAAGGGGCGGCCCGGCGACCTGCGCGAGACGCTCGACAGCCTGCTCGCCGCCGATCCGCGCCCTCATGAGCTGGTCGTGGTCGACGGCGACGAGGGGCGCTCGGCCGAGCCTGTCGTGTCCGCCTTCGGCGACCGCGCCGGGCCGCTGCCGGTGCGCTATCTCCACTCAGCGCCCGGGCTCACCCGCCAGCGCAACCTTGCGCTCGACGCCGTCGAGGGGGACGTCGTGGTGTTCGTCGACGACGACGTGCGCTTCGCGCCCGACCTGTTCGCCCGCCTGGCCGCCGCCTACGACGACGAGGCGGTGGTGGGAGCCACCGGGCGGGTGGACGAGCCGCAGGGCCGGCGGTTCGGGAACAGCCGCTCGCGCGTGCGCGCGGTCCTGATGCCGGGCGGACGCGAGGGGACGATGACGCGCTTCGGCTACCCGCGTCGCCTGCAGGACTTCGACACTCCGCGCGACGTGGAGTTCATGCAGGGCTGCCTGATGACCGCTCGCACCTCCGTCGCGCGCGAGGTCCGCTTCGACGAGAAGCTGCCCGGATACGGCCTGGCGGAGGACGAGGACTTCTCGTACCGGTTGTCGCGGCGGGGCCGCGTCCGGTTCGTGCCCGAGGTGTGGCTCGAGCACAAGAACACCGGTGGGTCGGGCAGCGCGGGCCGGCGGTTCAACCGCGACGTGGTGGTCAACCGCGCGTACCTGTTCCGCAAGAACTTCGACCCGACACCGCTCGCACGGGCGCAGTTCGCGCTGCTGATCCTGCTGCTCGCGGCGCACAGGACGGTCAACGGCGAATGGGAGGGCCTCCGGGGCCTGGCCGACGGAGCGCGCGAGGCGTGGCGAACGCCGCTGTAGACGGCCCGGTCCCGGTCGCGTTCGTCTCCTCCCACGCGCACGGCGGAGGATCGGAGCGCTACCTGGAGCTCCTGCTCGGCGCGCTCGAGCCGGGATGGATCGCGGGGGTGGTGAGCCTCCAGGACGGCCCGTTCGCCGATCGCCTGCGCGAGCAGGGCCACGACGTCGCGATCGTGCCCACCGGGGCCCGCCTGGGGATCCTGTCCGGGGCGCGCGGGCTGCGGCGCGAGCTCAAGCGCCTGCGTCCCGCGGTGGTGCACGCGAACGGGGTCAAGGCGGCGCTGGTCGCCGTGCTCGCGACCCCGCGCACCGGGATCCCCGTCCTCTGGCTCAAGCACGACTTCAGCTGGGACGGACCGCTTGCCCGGGCGATCGCCACCGGGTCGGCGGAGGTGGTCGCGGTCGCCGAGGCGATAACCGCGACGTTCGGGCCGCGGCTGCGGCGGCGCGTGCGGGTCGTGCCCAACGGGCTGCCCGAGGTGAGCGCCGACGCATCGCGGGGCAGGGCGGCGGTGGCCGAGCTGATCGGCGGCGACGACCGAGGCCCGGCGGTCACGCTGGTCGGCCGCCAGCACCCGGCCAAGGGCATGATCGAGCTGATCGAGGCCGCGCCGGCCGTGCTCGCGCGCGAGCCGCGAGCACGCTTCCTGCTCGTGGGCGGCGAGGACCCGTTCCAGGCGGACTACGCGGCGCTGCTGCGCCGCCGGGTGGCGGAGCTCGGGCTCGAGGACGCGGTCGTGTTCGCCGGTCACCGCACGGATGCCGTCGACCTCATGGCCGGGTCGACCGTCGTGGTGCTTCCGAGCGTCCCCGACGAGCGCGGCATGGGCCGCGAGGCCTGCCCGTTCGCGCTGCTCGAGGCGATGGCGGCCGGGACGCCGGTGGTCGCCTACTCGGGAGGCGGCATACCCGAGGTGCTGGGGGACTGCGGCCGGCTGGTGCCCGAGGGCGACCGCCAGGCGCTGGCGGACGCGATCGCGGCCACGCTGGCCGACCCCGCCGGGCGCGAGCGGATGTCGGCCTGCGGGTCGCGACGGGTCGCCGAGCGCTTCCGGCTGGACATCACGGTGGCCGCGATGCGCGAGCGCTACGCCGCGCTCGCGCGCCGCTGATCGCCGTCCGGGGCCGTCCGCACGGACCGCGCGATCACCACAGCGGCCCCGGCCAGCACGAAGATCGGCGCGACGACCGCGTTGGTCCTGAGCGTGTAGTCGACCATGCCCTGCAGCGTGAGCGCGACGAGGGCGGCCGCGATTGCCAGCACCAGGCCGCGGCGAGCGGTGTCCGCCGCCACGTAGGCCCGCCACAGGGTCAGGGCGAGCGAGTTCGCCACCAGGATGAGCGCGATCAGGCCCAGCAGCCCGAGCTCGATCGTGAACGTGAAGATGATGTTGTGGGCGTGCTCGTAGGGCGAGCCGTTGGGCCCGAGTACCCCGTAGCGCGCGGCGACCTCGGAGAAGTTGTTCGCGCCCACGCCGAAGGGCATCGAGTCGATCGCCATCGCGGGGACGCGCTCCCAGATCCCGAATCGCGGATCGACGCCTTCCGCCGAGTAGCCGATGCTCTCGACGCGCGTGGTGAGCGTCTGGACCTGGGGGGACTGGTTGAGCGGCTGCGCGCCGGCGGCATACAGGGCGACGGCCACCGCGCCCGCGACCAGCGTCGCGCGGCGGGCGGGGCTCCAGAGAAGCATCACGCCGAGTGCGCCGGCAACCGCCAGCAGGCCGCCGCGCGACAGCGACAGGGAGAGCCCCACGAGCATCGCGCCGAACGCGACGAGCGCTACAGGCCGCCACGACGGACGGCCCATGAGGCCGAGAGCGAGTGCGCCCGGCAGCGCGAGCGCCAGGAACGTGGCCAGCGTGTTGGGGTGGCCGAACGAGCCCTTCGCCCGCCCCTGCGCCTCGGTGGCGTTGACCAGCTCGGGCGCGTTGCCGGCCGCTCCGCCGATGGCGATCGCTCCGATGATGCCGCCCGAGATCGCGAGCGCGAACAGGAGGTTCCGCACGACGGTCTCGTCGCCGTCGGTGACCACCATCTGGTACACGAGCAGGAGCCCGGTCCAGACGATCACCAGCTTGTAGACCAGGAACGGCTCGTCGGTGACCGCGATGCCGGGCAGTGCGGCCGCGATCAGCAGCGCCAGCGGGACTCCCACCGGCGAGGGTGACCACGGGAGCTCGCCGTCCAGCAGCCTGCGGGCGGCCCAGCCCCCGCCTGTGAGCAGGAACGCGGCCTCGGCGGGCGAGAGCCCGACGCCGCCGATCTTCAGCGAGAACAGCTCGAGGGGGATCAGCAGGATCGACCCGTAGAGCAGCCACATCGGCCGCCAGAGGGCGAGGACCGACGCACCGACCGCGCCGCCCATGACGATCGGGACGAGCGGGCTCGTGTGGTAGGCGACCTGGAGGCAGACGACGCCGAGCGCGACGCCGAGCAGCGGTGGAATGAGCGTTTGGAGGCGTTGCGGTTGCATGCGTCCCGGGGGGCGAAGGCCCGCGACCACGGTAGCCGAGTGGGCGGAGGTCAGCGGCGCTTGCGGCCGCCGGCAGGCCGCCGGCCCAGGCGCCGCCATCCCGACGGGGCGGGCGGCGGCTTGGCGGGCCGCGGCGGCAGCGGCTTGTCCGCCACCAGCGCCCCCGGCGCGGCCTCGGTGAGCCACGCCTTGAGTTCTGCCTGGCCCGGCATGACGCGCTCGGCGTCCGCGAGGGCGGTGCGCAGCCCGGGAGGGCGCCGCTTCTCGTCGTGACAGTCCGAGGCCAGCGTGTGCACCAGGTCGCGGTTCAGCATCGCGAGCGCCGCCTTCTGAGCCTTCGTCCCGAATCCGCCGGTGAGGGCCCCGGCGTTCACCGAGCAGTAGATCCCCCGGTCCACGAGCCCGGCCAGCCGGTCGAGGTCGGTCTGGAACATGGCCGAGCGCTCGGGGTGCGCCAGCACGATGCGGAAGCCGCGCACCTGGAGGTCGAACAGCAGGTCCTCGAAGAACGAGACGACCTGGTACGGGCTCTCGATGAGCAGCGTCGAGCTGTGTCCTCCCAGGCACGCGAATCGCAGCGCCGAGTCGGAGAGGGAGGCGGCGCGGGTGTGCGCGATCTCGGCGCCCGGCAGGACTGCGAGCGCGATGCCCGCCCGCGCGATCGCGAGGTTCAGATTCCCCACGTGTCGTCCTATGTCGATCGGGTCGAGCCCGTAGCGGTCGTCGACGTGCGGGGTGGCGACCATCGTCGAGACGCCGTCCGCCACGGCCGCGCGGGCCATGTGCAGCGCGACCTCCAGGTCGTCGGCCCCGTCGTCGATCCCGGGGAGGATGTGGGAGTGGATGTCGATCACGCTGGCTGAGACGCCCGCGCAGGCGTCTTGGGGCAAGGCTACGATGTGCTGATGCGCAACGACTCCCCCCTGTCGGTGCTTCTGCGCCGCAAGTGGATCATCATCGGCACGTTCCTTGCGGCGACCATCACCACGGCCATCGTCTCGAAGACGCTGGAGAAGGTCTATTCCACCGAGGCGACTCTGCTCGTGGCGCAGAACTCGTCGAGCGACGCGCCCACCTTCGACACCGTGCAGGCCAGCCAGGCGATCGCGCGGTCGTACGCCGACATCATCGGCAGCCCGAACATCGCCGACCAGGTCGCCCAGCGCGTGGGGGTCTCGTCCGGCACCGTCGAGGACGCGACCAGCTTCGAGCCGGTGCCCGAGACGCAGCTTCTGAAGATCACGGCCGAGGATCCGAGCCCCGACCAGGCCAAGCAGATCGCCGACGCCTACGCCACCGTCTTCACCGAGTACGCGCGCACCAACCTGGCCGAGACCACCAAGGCGACGATCACGCTGGCCGACGCCGCGCCTCGTCCCGAGTCGCCGGCCCGCCCCAAGCCGACGCTGTACACGATGGTCGCCGCGCTGCTCGGCCTCGCACTCGGCGTGGCCCTCGCCTTCCTGCGCGAGCGGCTCGACCGGCGGCTGCGCACCCAGGAGGACGTCGAGGCAGCGTTCGACAAGCCCGTCCTCGCGCGGGTCCCGCGCCGTGGGCGCTCCGACGCGTCGATCACCGCGTTCAAGGAGGCTCACCGGATCCTGCGGACCAACCTCCAGTTCGCGGCCCGCGGCTCGCGGGTCGCATCGCTCGCGATCACGAGCGGCCGCGAGGGGGAGGGCAAGACGACGACGGTCGCGAACCTCGCGATCGCGTCCGCCGAGGTCGGCCAGCACGTCATCATCGTCGAGGCCGACTTCCGGCGGCCCGCGCTCCAGCGGGAGCTCATGCCGAACGAGACCGAGCCGCTCCGCCCCGGCCTCTCCAACTACCTCGTCGAGGCCGCGACGCTCGACGACGTCATCTTCAAGACGGGCCGTCCCAACGTGTCGCTGGTCCCGTCCGGCCCGCTGCCGCCGACCCCGTCGGCGCTGCTCGAGTCACGCCGCGGCAACGAGTTCGTGGCGGAGCTGTCCCGCGAGGCCGACCTGGTGATCATCGACTGCCCGCCGCTCTCGATCGGAGCAGACGCCTCCGTCGTCGCCGGCTGGGTCGACGGTGTGGTCGTGGTGCTCGACCTCTCCGCTTCGACCGACCAGTCCGTGCGGGCGGCACTGCGTCAGCTCGACGCCGTCCACGCGCCGATGCTCGGGCTCCTGCTCAACCGCGATCGCACCGCGACGCCGAGCAGCTACGACTACTACGCCGCGGTCGACGCCACCGCGGAACGCCGGGCGCGCAAGGTCAAGCTCGGCGATCGCGACTAGCCGCGCTAACCGCGCAGCGCGCGGCGCAGCGGGCGCGACGACGCCCGCGCCACTCGCACAGGCGCGCTGTCGAACAGCCGCTGGTAGGACCCCGCCGACTTCAGCAGGAAGCTCGGGATGCCGTCCTTCCCCGTGATCATCCCGGCCCGGCCCATCTCGAGTGGGCTCCAGCTGCCCCGGCCCTCGCCGGTGACGGCGGCGGCGAAGCCGGTGTCGCGGGCCGCGGCGACCGCCTCGGGCCCGTAGCGGGTGAACGGGTACGCGAACGTCGTGACCGGTCGCCCGAGCAACTGCTGGAGATGGTCGCGGCTGGCGGCCATCTCCGACGCGCACGCCTCCCGGTCGAGCTCGGACATGTCCGGGTGGGTCACGCTGTGGGCGCCGATCTCGACGCCCGCGTCGGCGACGGCGACGATCTCCTCCTCGGTCATCATCCGGGCGCCGAGGTGATCGGCCAGCCAGGGGTTCGGCTTGCCGATCATGCCCGTGGTGACGTAGATCGTGGCCGTGATCCCGTAGTCCCGCAGGATCGGCAGCAGCACGGAGTGGTTGTCCTCCATGCCGTCGTCGAACGACAGCGCGGCGTAGCCGGGCGGCGGAGTGCCGCCACCGGCCAGCTCGGCGATCTGCGCCACGGTCCGGAACTGGAAGCCGGCGTCGAGGAGCAACTCGATGTGCGCCCGCATGGTGGACGGCGTCACCCAGAGGAAATGGGGGTCGTCCTGTGCCGACGCCTCGCCGACGCCGTGGTAGCCGAATACGATCGAGCGCCGCTTGCAGAGAGCGCGCGCGGCGGCGCGGGGAATCACTCCGCCGACGAGAGCACGGCGGTTGCCGTCATCAGCAGGATCTTGACATCGAGCCAGAGCGACCAGTTCTCGATGTAGTAGTTGTCCCACTCGATGCGATCCGACAGCGACGTCTTGCCGCGCAGGCCGTGGACCTGGGCCCAGCCCGTGATCCCGCTCTTGACGCGGTGACGGTCGTCGTAGCGGTCGATGCGGCGCTCGAAGAGCTCGACGAACTCGGGTCGCTCGGGGCGGGGCCCGACGATCGACATCTGGCCGAGGAGCACGTTGAACAGCTGGGGCAGCTCGTCGATGGAGCTGCGGCGGATGAACTTCCCGATCGGCGTGCGGCGGTCGGCGCCCTCGACGCCCCCAGGTGCCGTGTCCTCGGGGAGCAGCACCGAGGGGTTGCCGCCCGGGCCCGGGTCCTGAGCTATGCGCATCGAGCGGAACTTGAGCAAGTCGAACGGGCGCCCGTCACGGCCGATGCGGCGCTGGCGGAAGAAGATCGGGCCGGGGGAGGAGAAGCGCACGGCCAGCGTGACCGCAAGCAGTAGCGGCGACAGCACCAGGATCATGACCGCCGCGAGCAGCCGGTCGCCGGCGTGCTTCAGCGCGAACTGCCAGCCCTTGGGCCTGACGGTGTGCAGCCGGAACAGCGGCATGCCGCCGATGTGCTCGAGGGCGGCGCGGATGTTCATGCTCTCCCACAGGCGGGGGACCAGCGAGACCTCGAGCCCCAGCTCGTCGCACTGGCGGACGAGCGGCACGAGCTTGGCGTCCGAGCCGCGCGAGGAGAGGAAGGCCAGGACGACGTGCTCGGCGCCGGTCTCGGCCACGACCCGGGGCAGGTCGGCCGGGCCGCCCAGTACGGGCGCGCGGCGACCGGGCACCAGCTCGGCGACCGGCGGGCTGGCGTCCACGTAGCCGATCGGCCGCAGGCCCAGCTCGGGCTGCTCCTCCAGGCGCCGCTCGACCTGCGCGCCGACCCGGCCGGCGCCGACGATCAGAGTGGGCTTGCCCACCACGAGCTCGATGCGGGCCTTGCGCTGCGTGAACCCGAGGACCACACGGCTGCCGCCGACGTAGAGCATCCCGAACACCCAGACGCGGGCCAGCAGCTCGGCGTGCTCACCGGCGTTGGTGGTGAAGGCGGAGAACGCGACGATGACCATCGCGGCGACCGACGTGGCGCCGACCACGTGGCCGGCCTCGTCGAGCATCTGGACGCGCAGCTTGTTCCGGTACAGGCCGCGCAGGGCGAGCAGGCCGATGACGAGCGGCGGGAACGCCCAGATCATCGTGAAGTCGCTGCTGACACCGGCTTCGCCGGCGCCGAGGAGGGCCGCGCCGACGGCCAGGATCAGCATCAACGCGTCGGCCGCGACGGACGCGATTGTCCAGCCGCGGCCCTGGAGGACGTGACGACGACGGGGGCGACGGACCGGGAACTCGTCCCCGGCAGCCTTCAGCGCCCGCTCCAGGGCCTCCGTCTCAGGAGCCTCCGGGGCGGGCGCCGGTGCTATTTCATCGCCGATTCGGCCCGTACTGGACAAGCAATCACCTGTCCGTCCTGTCGGTACGGAGCCGTATCAACTTGAGGCGGTATGACGCCGAAACGGCGTCAGGCCACTTCAGTCGCGCGGGTGAAGCGCCGGATGCCAAAGCCGAGGAGCAGCAGCACGCCACCGGCAGCAACCACGAGGGCCAGGTCGAAACCGGTGAACGGCAGCTCGCCGCCCTGGTCCGACTGGGCCGCGGGCGCAGCCGTCGTCGCCGCCGGCGGAGTCGTCTCCGACTCAGCCTGAGCAGGCTCCGACTCGATCTGGTCCTGCACGACACCACCGGGCTGGTTGTATCCGCCCGTTGCCGATTGTGCGACGGCGCCTGCCGGCAGTGCCAGGAAGGCCCCGACGATCAGTGCCGCGAAAAGCTTGTTAAGTCCACGCATGAACTGTGGTCTCCCTACCATCGTGGTGTGGCCTCCTTACCAATCAGCCGGAATTAGCCGGCCGTTCCCTGGCCGAGCGTCTTCTGCTTCCGCCTGTACCAAGTTACCGCTCGCCCCAAACTCTAGTCCTACAGTGCATTCGAAGCAACTGGCGCCCAAACGCTGGCTCTGCACGGAATATTTGGTCCGTAACGGCGGAAAACCCGCGGTACTGGCCCCTCGAGCGGCCCCGGCCGGTCCGTTCGAGTGAAAGGCAAAGGTAGCACCGGTTGGCGCGATGCGACAGCCCTTTGCCTCGCATCGCCGGGGCAGGTACCGACCGGCCCGCTCGTAGAATCCCGCCCGTGGCGGCTGCGCGCGATCCCCGTGCGTCGGCGCGCGGGCTGCTGGGACGGGCACCGATCCTCCTGCCGGCGGTCGCCGCGATCGGCGTGCTCGTCTACCTGGCTCGCGGGGATGCGGGCTACGAGGCCCTGCCCGACGACTGGCAGGTGGTCAACCTCTTCGTGCTCGCGCTGGTCGCGCTGGCGTTCGTCGTCGTCCCGGCCGCCGGCCGGCCCGCCCGCCCCGTGGTGTGGGCGGCGGCGCTGCTCGGCGGCTACGCCGGGTGGAGCTACCTGTCGATCACCTGGGCCGAGCAGAAGGCCGACGCGTGGGACGGCGCCAACCGCACCGCGTTCTACGCACTGCTGTTCTGCCTGTTCGCCCTGTGGCCGCTCGGGCGGCGGGGAGCCGCGCTCCTGGTCGGCGCCATGGCGGCGGCGGTCGGGGTCATTGGCGTCGTCGCGCTGCTGAAGCTGAGCGCGGCCTCCGACCCCGAGTCGCTGTCGGTCAGCGGGCGCCTGGCCTGGCCGGTCAACTACCCCAACGGCAACGTCGCCCTCTGGTTCCTCGCGTTCTGGCCGTGCGCGACGCTGTCCGCCCGGCGCGAGGTGCACCCCCTGCTGCGCGGCCTGTTCCTGGCGCTCGCCGTCGTGCTGGTCGCCGCGTCACTGCTGGGCCAGAGCCGCGGCTGGCTGTTCGCGCTGCCGATCGTGGTCCTGATCTACCTCGCGGTGTCGCCCGGCCGGGTCCGGGTGGCGTGGACGCTGATCGCCGTGAGCGTGGCCACGCTGATCGTGGGCCCGACGGTGCTCGACGCCTACGACGCGATCGGCTCGCCGGGCGCCGCGGCGAAGATCGACTCCGCCGTCAAGGCGATCCTCGTCATGGCCGCCGTCACCGGCGTTCTCGGGGCGGCGGCCGGGTGGTTCGACCGGCGCGCGCGCGTGGGGGCGGTCGCCGCCCGCCGCACGGGCGTCGCGATGCTCGTCGCCGCCCTGGCCGTGGTCGGGGTCGGCGCGGTCGCGTTCGTGGTCAAGGAGGGCAACCCGGCCACCTGGCTCGACGACCGCTGGGAGGAGTTCAAGGGCGGGCCCCAGCCGGAGGCCGAATCGGGCGCGCGGTTCACCCAGACGCTCGGGTCGAACCGCTACGACTTCTGGAAGGTCGCCTGGCATGAGTTCGAGGACCGCCCGCTGACCGGCGCGGGCGCCGACAACTTCCGCCACCGCTACCTGCTCGAGCGCGAGTCCACCGAGGAGCCCTACTACCCCCACAGCGCCGTGTTCCGGACACTGGGGCAGACCGGGCTGGTCGGCGCGGCGCTCCTGTTCGCCGCCGTGGGCCTGGCCTCGGCCGCCGCCCTGCGCGCGATCCGGCGATCGCGCGGCCTCGCCAGGGCGACGGGCGCGGCGGCGCTGACGTCGTTCGCGTACTTCGCCGTCCACGGGGCGGTCGACTGGTTCTGGGAGCTGCCGGCGCTGGGCGGGATCGCGTTCGCGATGCTGGGCATCGCCGCGGGCCTCGCGCCCCGGCGGGCCATCCACCCGCGGACCCGGCGCGCGCGCGATCCGCTGGTCGCGACACCGGCCGCGCTCGCGGTGGCGGCGGTGGTCGGCGCCCTGCTGCTGGTGGCGATCGTGCCGCCGCTCCTGGCCATGCGGTCCAACCAGGACGCCGTCGACCTGTACCGCGAGAACCCGGCCCGGGCCGCGGACGCGCTCGACCGGCTCGACCGCGCCGCGGGCCTGAACCCGTTCTCCACGGTGCCGCGCCTGCTCCAGGCGCAGATCGAGGTGGCGGGCGGCCGCCCGGCGCTGGCCGCGCCGTACTACCGCGACGCGCTCGAGCGCGACGACCAGGACGAGTACTCGCACCTCGCCCTCGGCGCGCTCGAATCCACGGCGGGGAGCCGTGTCCCGGCCGAGCGCCACATCGCCCGGGCCGTCGCGATCAGCCCGCGCGACCCGCTCGCCCGCGACCTCCTCCGCGACGTGCGCGCCGGGAAGGTCGTCACCATCTTCCAGGTGAACAGGGAGTTCAACCGGCGGCGGGCAGGCCGTGCCAGGTGAGATGAACGCGCGGAAGCTGGCCCTGAAGGCCCTCTACTGGCTCGCGGTGCTGGCGGTCTCTCTGGTGATCGTGTTCCTGCTCGTGCTGCTGTTCGAGTCGCTCGACGACTCGAGCGTGGACCAGGGAGGCGGCGTGATCCTGCCGCTACTTCGGGCTCTGAGCGGACGAGCGTCGAGAACACGACGATCCGCCGGGCGGCGCTGTAGAGCGGGTGGCAGGCCGAGAGCACGAGCATCTCCTTCTTCCGCTTGTCCACGATCCAGGTGGCGTCCGGCCCTCACGACCTGGACCTTGTCCACCCGGTAGAAGAAGCGCCCGTACGGCATCTCCATCTCCAGGGCGTCGCCCGGCTTGAGCTTGTCCACGCTCCGGAACGGGGCGCCGTAGGTGGTGCGGTGGCCGGCCACGCCGACGGTCCCGCCCTCGCCGGGCAGCGGGGTCTTCGGGTAGTGGCCCGGGCCCTTGCGCAGGTCGGTCAGGTCGGTGCCCTCGACGACCACGTACGAGCGGCCGAGCTTCGGCATCCGCAGGCGGCCAATGGGGTCGCCCTCCTCGTCACGGCGGGCCTGGAGGCGCGCGAGCTTGGCCAGCCGCCGCCGCACGTCGCGCTCGCTCGCCAGCGACTGCTTGTCCAGAAGCGCCTGCTTGTCGAGCCCGTTCAGCTCCTTGCCCAATGCGGACTGCTCGCGGCTCGCCATGAAGGCCGAGACGGGCTCCTGCCAGGCCAGCGTCAGTCCCGCATCCACCAGCAAAAGCACGCCGCTGCACATGAGAACGGAGGCGACGAAGTGGAGGATTGGGCGTAGAATCGGGCGTCCGCCTGTCACAGATTCGAGTCTACGGTGGCTATCTTCTGCCTCCTGCAGGCGGCGCTTGGCGTCGCCGCGCGCCGATAACGTGCCGCCGCATCCTTCCGATCGCACTTAGGAGTTGACGCTCAACCGATGGCCAAGCAGATGTCGCCGCTGCCGGACGCGAAGAACGTCCGGGTGAATCCCTCGGCCGACGAGCTGAAAGAGCTCGCGGCTCAGATGCCGAACGCCCGCCGGACCGTCTACGACAACCTGAATGTCCAGACCGAGGTCCTTGCGCGCTCGAAGGCATCGACGTTCCTCATCCTCGACGACCCCGACGGCAGCTCGCAGCAGGCGATCTCCCGCGAGGAGGGCGACCGCGTCGCCCAGCTCCAGGACGAGTACATCGCCGGGCAGGACATGATCGTCGTCGACGGCTACATCGGCGACGACCCCGAGTTCCGCACGGCCGCGCGGCTCTACATCGAGGCGGCCAACGCCAACATCGCCGGCATGCAGAAGCAGCTCTACTTCGACGTCGACGACGCCGACTCGTTCGAGCCCGAGCTGACCGTCATCTACACGCCCAACCTCAGCGTCGAGGGCTACCCGAACGACCGGGTCATCTCCGTCGACCTCGAGCAGGGCGTCACCCGCGTCTGCCACTCCGACTACTTCGGTGAGTCGAAGAAGGGCGGGCTGCGGATGTGGAACAAGCTCGTCTACGACCGCGGCGGTCTCCCGCTGCACGCCGGCTGCAAGGTCATCCCGACCGACGACGGCGACAAGGTCGGCCTGATCGTCGGCCTGTCCGGCACGGGCAAGACCACCACCACGTTCACCAAGCAGAACGGGTCGCTGCCGGTGCAGGACGACTTCGTGGCCATGATGCCGGGCGGCAAGGTCTACGCGACCGAGGCCGGCTGCTTCGCCAAGACGTTCGCGCTGTCCGAGGAGGACGAGCCGACGATCCACGGCGCGGTCACGAAGCCCGAGGCCTACCTGGAGAACGTGTCCCAGGACGACGACGGCAACGTCGACTTCTTCGACACGTCGTACACCCAGAACGGCCGGGCGACGTTCTCGTTCAGCTCGATCGACGCCGCCGACGCGCGCGAGCTCCAGTCGGCGGACTTCCTGCTGATCCTGAACCGCAACGAGAACATCATCCCCGCGGTCGCCAAGCTGGACGCCGAGCAGGCCGCGGCGTACTTCATGCTCGGCGAGACCCAGGGCACCAGCGCCGGCGGCGCCGAGGAGGCGGGCAAGTTCCTGCGCGTCCCCGGCACCAACCCGTTCTGGCCCGACGACCACGACCACCAGGGCAACCGCTTCCTGGAGCTCATGGGCGAGCACTCGCTCGACGTCTACCTGATGAACACGGGCCGCGTGGGCGGCGCCGACGACGTCGAGGGCTCGGAGAAGGTCCGGATCAAGCACTCGTCCGCGATCGTCAAGGCGATCGCCGAGGGCACGATCGAGTGGACCGAGGACCCGGACTTCGGCTACCAGGTCGCGAAGTCGGTGCCCGGCATCGAGGAGGACGACCCGGTTCTGCGGCCCAAGGAGCTCTACGAGAAGCTCGGCCGCTCGGACGAGTACTCCAAGATCGTCGACACGCTCAAGACGGAGCGCACGGAGTACCTGCGCAAGTACCCGGCGCTCTCCGACGAGATCGTCGACGCGGTCTCCTAGAGCCGCCTGACTGCAGTTTCCGGCCGGGTGTCCACCGCGGGGTGGACGCCCGGCCGTCGTCGTTTCTGGACGCCTGTCCGGTAACCGGCGGCCGGTGGCCGCATTCGTGTGCCCGGATGGGCCCGCCGGCCCCCGACGGGTTAGTACGTCCGTCCAGAGCCCCTTCGGGGCGTTCGGGCCTGTGTAGACACGCTGCCAATGGCCGTCCCGGCCCGCCCGTCGTTACATAGGACCAGCGGCGCATCCAGGCAGGGGGCGCCGCACAAGCTCCAGTCAGGCGGGCAAGGGGACGTCAGGGATGGGTTCCGGTGGGCGCTTTCGCACAGGGATGAGCGAAAGCGCCCACCCCCTGACGGTGGCGGGGCTCAGGCGGCGCCCGCGACGGCGGTGATCAGCTCCGCCCGCTCGTCGAGCAGCGGCTCGATCACCTCACGCGGCGCCGACGGCAGCCACAGGACGAACCGGTGCACGCCGGCCTCGGCCAGCCGTTCTATGCGGGCCGGGTCACGCGGTGTGCCGTAGAGAGTGACCGGGATCGGATCCCGTCCCGCCTCGGCGGCGCGGCGCTGGAGGTCGTCGAAGCGGGCGATCATCGCGTCGTCGGACCCGATCCGGTTCGGCAGCCATTCGTCGCCGTAGCGGACCACGCGGTCGAGCGTCCGGTCCGCGTTGCCGCCCACCAGGATCGGCGGGTGCGGCTTCTGCACGGGCTTGGGCTGCAACCAGATGCGGTCGAACTCGACATGGCGGCCGGAGTAGGACGCCTCCTCCTCGGTCCAGATGGCCTTCATCGCCTCGACGCGCTCGCGCAGCAGCCCGAACCGGGTCTGCGGGTCGGTGCCGTGGTTCTCCATCTCCTCGCGATTCCAGCCGCCGCCCACGCCGAACAGGAAGCGGCCGTCCGACAGCCGGTCGAGGGACGCGACCTCCTTGGCCGTGACGATCGGGTCGCGCTCGACGACCAGGCAGATCCCGGTGGCGACCTTCAGGGTCGAGGTGACGGCGGCGGCGGCGCTCAGCCCGATGAACGGGTCGTAGGTCGACCAGTACTCGCGCGGCAGGTCCCCACCGGCCGGGTAGGGCGTGGCGCGCGACGCCGGGATGTGCGTGTGCTCGGGGAAGAAGAGCGACTCGAAGCCGCGCTCCTCGGCCATCACCGCAAGCTCGGCGGGGGCGACGGAGTACTCCGTCGGGAAGATCGCCACCCCGAAGTCGGGGGCTGCGGTCAGTGCGGGTCCTCGCCTGTGGTGCCGGACGACGCCGGCGGGCGCGACTCCTCGGCCAGCGAGGTCAGGGACAGCGGGCCGCGGGCCGCCTCCTCGAGCACCTCGCTCGCCTCCTCGGCCGAGCGCGCGTACAGCTCGACGAGCATGTGGATGACGATCTGGTCGCCGTCGTGCTTGTGGAAGCGCACGTGGGTGAAGAACTCGCGCGTGCCGTGATCGCCGAACGCGCCGAACGCCAGCGAGTCGGCGGCCTCGGGCCCGGAGCACGACTCGACCTGGTCCTGGTCGACGGTCACCGTGCACGACGCGACCCAGGGCGTGCCGACGACCATGCGCTCCCAGCGGTCGTCGACGGCCTCGATACGGCTGATCCGGCGCCCGTTCTCCTCGTAGAAGGCCAGGTTCAGGTGGGGCTGGTCGTGCAGGCAGTCGAGGCACTGGACCACGGCCTCCTGCACCTCCTCGACCGGGTCGACCGCGTCACCGGTCTCCGGGTCGACCTTCAGGACACCCTCGTAGTGCACCTGCACCTCGAGGTTCTGCGACCAGCAGCGATAACAGCGCAGCCAGCTGGCTGAGGTCCCAACCTCGTCGGGCGCCGATCCCTCCATGACCTCATTATGGTCGAAGCGTCGAGGCCCACCGCCGGTGGCGGCTGGTCGCGGGGCTATAACTCGCCCGGTGGCCAACCGGATCGATCAGCCCCGCCGCAGGCGGACTGCCCCGTGGAGCTCGCCGGGCCGTCGAGCCGTCCTGCTGGCACTCGGGCTGGCCGGGGCCGGGATCGCCGCTGCGTTCCTGGGCGGCGGCCACATCGGAGACCAGGACGAGCCAAAGGCGCCGCGCTCCGTGGGCGAGGCGACGAAGCAGGTCGCGGCCACCCTCACCCAGTTCGAGCGGGCGCTGGCCGACGGCGACTTCGCCACGATCTGCGGCAACCTGTTCACGATCGAGGCCCGCGAGGCGGCGGGCGGCGACCGCTGCCCGTCCGTGCTCCAGGACACCGCCGGCGGGCTGCGACAGCCGCGGGTGCGGATCGTCTCGATCAACGTGCGCGGGGACACCGCCGCCGCGGTCGTGCAGGCGACGGTCGCGGGCGGCCCGCCGGTGACCGACACGATCCGCCTGGTCAAGCAGGGCGGCCGCTACAAGATCGTCTCGGCGGGCAGGCAGGCGACCGGGGAGAAGTGAGTCAGCTCAGCCCTGCGCGAGGCTCGCCAGCGCCTCGAGCGTCGCGTCGAAGTCCGTCTGTACTACGCCGCCTATGCACGGCGAGGTCGCCCCGGCGTCCAGGTAGCGCCCGATCGACGCGACGGCCTGTCCCTGGTCGCCGATCGCGGTGAGCGTCTCCATGAAGCGGTCCGAGATCGCCTCGACCGCCGCCTCCGGCGTCGCCCTTGGCCATGCCCGCGTCGTAGCCCGCGACGTCGGCCTCGAACCCGGAGCGCTCGATCATCGCCCGGTAGAACGGCAGCGAGAAGTACGGGATCAGGTCCTTGCGCAGCTTCGCGCGGGCCTCCTCGGGAGCGTCGGTCACGGCCGAAGGCACCGCGGCCACGATGTCGAACCCGTCGAGCGGCTTGCCCGCCCGCTCGCGGCCCTTGGTCACCTCGGGCACGACCACCTGGCGGATGTAGTCCGGGTTGCAGAGCCAGAGGATCACGCCGTCGCCGATCTCGCCCGCCAGGCGCAGCATCGCGGGGGAGAGCGCGGCGATGTAGATCGGGAAGTCCGGGCGCGCGGCGTAGCCCATGAAGCGGAAGCTCGTCGGGAACTTCCGGTTGTCCTCCGGCGGCGCGCCGCCGTCGAGGATCGAGCGCACGGTGGTCGCGTACTCGCGCATCTCGCGCACGGGCTTGTCGATCGTCGTGCCGTACCAGTTCTCGACGGTGACCCGGTGGGAGACGCCGAGCCCGAGGATCACCCGGCCGCCCGCCAGCTCGTCGACGGTGGCCGCGATCTGCGCGCACGCCGCGGGCGTGCGCGAGTAGATCGGCAGCACCCCGGTGCCGAGCTTGATCTTCTCCGTGCGGGTCGCGTAGGCGGCCAGCACGGTCTGCGAGTCGCGGCCTGCGATGTGCGTCACGTACGCCGACTCGTAGCCCAGGCGCTCCGCCTCGGCGGCGCGCTGCATCGCGGTCTCGAGCGAACGCCCGACGGAGATGAAGGTGCCGACGGCCAGGCGTGGCAGCATAAAGCCCGTGCTCCGCGCCGTGACCTGCGCTCTGGCCGCGGCGGTGATCGTCGCTGCGGCCGCGCCCGCGCCCGCTGCCGCCCAGTCGCCCGTGTCCTTCGACCGCTACTCGTTGCAGGTCGGCGGCAAGCGCGTGCTCGTGAACGGCGGCGAGGTCCACCCGTACCGGCTGCCGGCCCCGGCGGCCTGGCCGCCGATGCTGCGCAAGCTGCGGGCCGCGGGGCTGAACGAGATCTCGATCTACATCCCCTGGTCGCTCCACGAGCCCGCTCCGGGGACCTTCCGCTGGGACGGGCGCTTCGACCTGGAGCGCTTCCTGCGCGACGCCCGCGACGCCGGGCTGTACGTGATCGCCCGCCCCGGGCCGTACATCCAGGGGGAGATCGACGGCGGGGGCTTCCCGGGCTGGCTGCTCGGCCGCCCGGGTGTGCTGCGCACGGTCGACCCGAACTACACGGCGGCGTGGAAGAGATGGTTCGCCAACGTGATGCCGCGGATCGCGCGCTGGCAGGTGGGCGGCCCGGCCCGCGGGACCGTGATCGGAGTGCAGGTCGAGAACGAGTACCCGGGGGACACCGACGAGGCGCGCGCGTACATGCGCGACCTGGTCGCCACCGCGAAGGCGGACGGGATCACGGTCCCCGTCACCCACAACGACGTGCAGTTCCTGGGCTTCCAGCTCTCGCGCGGGCTGTTCACCGACATCGTCGACCTGTTCGGCTTCGACAACTACCCGTACGGCTTCACGTGCTGCAAGGAGTGGAACGAGGCAACGTTCGAGCAGGTCGACCAGTTCGAGTCGTACTACCGCGGCAAGGGCGTGACGCGATCGCCCCTCTACACGGCCGAGATCCAGGGCGGAATGGCGCCGATCGCGGGCGACGACGGCCAGACCCAGGACCAGCGCTACCGCCACCTGGCCGGCTACTCCACCGTGCAGGACCTGTCCCTGCTCGGCCAGGGCCTGACGATGATCAACCGCTACATGACGTTCGGCGGCACGACGTGGGGCAACCTGCTGTTCCCCAACGACGGGTCGAGCTACGACTACGCCGCCCCGGTCAGGGAGTGGGGAGGACTCGGGCCGCGCTACGACGAGCTCCGGCGCACGGGCCTCCAGATGGCGGCGCTGCGCGGCCACGTCGAGGCGACCGACCGCGTCGACCCGGCCGCCGCCGGGGTCAGCTCCAGCGACCCGGGGTCGGTCTACGCGGTCCGCCGGGAGGCGGGTGGCGACGCGCTCCACATCTTCCTGCGCAACGCGGACCCGGACCCCGACCGCGCGCCTCGGATCGCCGTCGACGGCCGCGAGCTGCCGCCGGTCCACCTGCCCGGCCATTCGGCTCGCTGGCTGGTCGCGCGGCTGGACACCCGTGGCTGGCGGGTCGACCTGAGCTCGGCGGAGATCGCGCACGTCGACCGGCGCAACCTGGTCCTGTTCGGCGACCGCGGGCGCGCGTACCGCGCGTACGTGGACGGAAGGGCCGTCGACTTCGAGCCGCAGCGGCGTCCCCGGTTCATCCGCGCGAGCGGGGGCCGCCGGATCGTCGTCCTCGACCGGCTGGCGGCGTCGCGCCTGTGGCCCGCGCGCGGCCGGGTGACGATCGGCCCCTACCTGGTCACGCCCAGGGAGATCGAGACCACGCGCCGGACCGCCGTCTTCGAGATCGCCGGCCGGCGGGTGCGTCGCACCAAGCTGGCTGGCCCGCGGCGCGTCCGCCCGCCGGTGCTGTCGCGCTGGCGCTTCCGGGCCGATACGCCCGAGGCCGCGCCCGGCTTCGACGACTCCGGCTGGCCGGCGCTCGAGAGGACGACGACCACCAACCAGATGCAGCCGCAGACCGCGCCCGTCCTGGCCGCCGACGACAACGGCGTGAACGGCTCGGGCTTCATCTGGTACCGCGGCCGCTTCACGGGGCGGGCGGGCGGCATCTGCCTGGAGGGCCGCCATCGCTTCTCGGTCTGGGTCAACGGGCGTCCCCTGCGCACGGTGACGAGCGGCCACGAGGTGCCGGGGCCGAACGGCTTCGGCGGCCTGGGGGCCGCGCCGCCCGTATCCGCGCCGGTCACGGTCCCGTTCCCCGCCGACGCCACGGGCGACGGCGAGAACGTCGTGGCGGTGATGGTGGAGAGCTGGGGGCACACGATGGACGCGGGCGCCGCCAACCAGGCCAAGCAGTCGCGCGGGCTGATCTCGGCGTCGCTCGACCGTCCCGGGTCGCCGCCCTGCGGCTTCACGATCGGCGGCGAGACCACGGTGCCGCTGGGCGGCGGGTCGCCGGTGACGCTCCCGTCCGTGCCGCGGCCGGGCGGCGGCATCGACTGGCGCATCGAGCCGAACGACCCGCTGGCCTACCCGGCGACCAGCGGGCTGCGGGGCGAGCGCCTGGGCTGGGCCGGCACGGGGCCCGCGGTCGACGACGGCTGGGCGGAGCGCTCCCTGCCCGACGACCTGCCAATCGGGCCTGGTGAGGTCGGCTGGCTGCGCACCGGCTTCGACGCGCGCGTGCCGCGCGGGCACGAGGCACGAATGGGCATCGAGTTGCCGCGCGACTCGCAGCCCGCGAACGTCTACCTGAACGGCGTCCTGATCGCGCGCGCGGGCCGCGGGGCTTACGAGCGGTTCGTGTTCCCGCCCGGCCTCATGCGACAGCGCGGGCGCAACGTGCTGGCGATCGCGCGCTGGAACACCGGGGACGGGACCGCCCACATGGAGCGGCCGGCGCTGCACGTGTACGAGACCGTGCGCCGCCACTCGCCGCGCGGCGTCGCCCGGGCCCTGCGCCGATGATCGGCGTGCTGCTGGCCGGGGGACGGGGCAGCCGGCTGGGCGGCCGTTCCAAGGCGGCGATCGAGGTGGCGGGACGGCCGCTCGCCGCTTACCCCGCGTCTGCGCTCGCGGGCGTGTGCGACCGGCTGGCGTTCGTGGCCAAGGCCGACACCGAGCTTCCGGCCCTGCCCGGAGTCGAGCGCTGGGACGAGCCGGCTGAGCCGCGGCATCCGGTCGCCGGCATCGTGCATGCGCTCGAGCAGGCGGGCGCGGCCGTGCTCGTGGTGGCCGCCGACATGCCGTACGTGACGGCTCACGCCTGCACGTCGGTGATCGCGGGCGGGGGAACCGCCCCCGCGGCCGTCGCGGTCGCGGACGGGGTGGTCCAGCCGCTGTTCGCGGTCTACGCCCTCGCCGCGCTGGAGCCGCTGCGATCGGCGCGGCCCGACGGGCGCCTGACCGACATGGTCGAGGCGCTCGCGCCGGGCCGGGTGGCCGTGCCGCCGGCGATCGTCCGGAGCGTCAACACCCCGGACGACCTGGCGGAGGCGGAGGCCGAGCTCAGCGCTTGAGCGTCACCGCGCTCGTCGACTGGAGCGGCGATCCGCCGGCCGCCGGCGACCAGGTGGTGCGCACCTTGAGCTTGACCGAGCGCTTCTTCGCGAGCGACCTGCGCGCCGCGGCGGTGAACTTCGCCTTGACCTTGGCGGTGTACGAGCCGTCGAGGCTCGCCGCGCCCTTCGCCACGACCTTCTTCCCGCTCAGCAGCTCGACCTTCACCTTGCCGGTGCCGTTCGTGCGGACGCTGACGAGCAGGCCCCTGCTCAGCGCCGCGCGCAGCTTAGCCCGGAGCGCGAGTCCAATGGGCGGCTGGGGCTGCAAGGCCTGGGAGCAGTAGCCCTTGCCGCACACCTGGCCGCTGTCGTCGCCGGACTGGTCGTCCTGGCTCGTCTCGCGGGGTCCGGGGTTGACGCTCGCGGGCCCCCAGTCGGGCTCGGAGGCCCCGGGCAGGATCACGCGGGTCGGTCCGCCGTCGCAGGGAGCCGAGCGGGGCGTGTCGAGCACCTCGACGCCGGCCGAGTCCGCGAACGCGATGTGCTCGCCGTCCGGCGACCAGGTGGGGTCGTCGAGCGTCGCGTCGGTGCCGCTGTGGCAGCCGCCGTCCGGGCTCGGGGCGGGCGGCACCTCGGTGCGCGCGTCGCCGCCGGTCAGGTAGATCGCCAGGTGGGTGTCGTCGCCGTAGGAGCGCAGGTAGGTGATGCGATCGCCCTGCCGGGAGATCTCGGCGTCGGCGACGTCCTCGTCGTCGTTGAACCAGTTGACGTAGCTGTCCTCGCCGCCGTCCGGCGAGTCGAAGTTCGCGTGCCGGCCGTAGCCGCCGGTCGTGATGACCCGGTCGTTCGTGACCCACTCGGGCGAGCGCGTGTTGTAGGTCCAGCCGAACACCGACGGGTCGGTCTCGCGGTCCGACCACGAGTAGGCGACGACGCCGCGCGCGCCGCAGGAGACGCCGACCGGGCAGCCGACGGTGTAGAGGGTGTAGGCGACCTTGGTCCCGTCGGGCGAGACCGAGAGGTCGACCGGGACGCCGTCGCTCATGCCGCCGACGGAGTTCTTGACCGGCGGCGGGTTGAAGCGGGACAGCACCTTGCCGTTCTGCTTGAGGCGCACGATCTCCTCGCCGTGTGCGGCGACGATCGTGCCGTCATCGGCCTGGCTGGGCGAGTAGTAGCGGATCTGCTCGTTGGCGTCCTGGGTGACCTGGTACTGGCCGCTCCCGTCCGGGTTGGCGATCCAGACGTTGCCGTCCTTGACGTAGGCGATCGAGTCGGCCGACGCGGCGGCCGGTGCGAGCGCGAGCATGCACGCCGCACCGACAGCCGCCTTGATGGTCTTCCTCATGGTTGCTCCTGAGCCGGGGGTCATTGGCCAGGAGCCTCGGCGTAGCGCATTGCAGCGCGATTGCCCGGACCTTGCGGGTCGCCTCAGGCGCGCAGCAGGACGACTCCGAGCGCGACCGCGAACGCGATCTGCCCGAACCCGAGAGCGATCCCCAGCGAAGCGGCGCCGAGCAGCTCGGCGAGCCCGGTCCCCGCGGCGAACGCCGCCAGGACGGCCGCGATCTGGTGGGTCATCCGGTCCACGACCGGAGCATACGGACGCCCGCCGGGCCTCCCGGTAGACGATCGTTTAGCATTCGCCGCGCACGCCACGGGGGGAAGTGGGATGGAGCTCGCGAACAAGTCCGATCCGGTTGATCTCGGCCGCGTTGTCGAGCGTGCGCCGGTCGGGATCGAGCAGGAGCACCGGGGACGGTTCGCCCGCCCGACGGCCGGCACGCTGCTGCTCACGCGGGACGAGCTGGTGGTCGTCGCCGGGCCCGACGAATCGCCCCAGGTCGTCATGCGGCAGGGGCGCAACGACCTGGCGATGATCCGCCGCCCGACGCCGCGCGGGGGAGAGCGGGTGGAGCTCGCGGCGCTCGACGGTCAGCAGGCGACGCTGCGGTTCGGGCGCGCCGACGTGAGCGCCGCCGGCATGCTCGCCGCCTGGCTGGCGGGGCTGCCGCTCAGGGCGTAGGCGGCGCGGCCGCAAGGTCGATGCGCCGGACCAGGGCGCCGTCCTCGGACAGCCAGTCGACGCGCTGGGGCGGCTCGGCGCGGGCCACGAACAGGTTGTTCACCACCGCCGCTTCGGTGGGCCGGCCGCCGCGCACCAGCCGGACGCGCGCGACGCCGTCGGGCACGAGCCCGGTCACCCGGCCGCTCTCCGTGGCGATCGCCCGCCCGCTGCGGATCTTCGCCGCGGTGTGGCACCCGACGCCACCGACTCCGTTCCCGGTGGGCTCGAACAGGCAGGCGACGTTCGTGTACGTGGCGGGGTCGAACCCCGGAACCGGCCGCCCCTCGCTGTCGAGCGGCACGGGCCCGCGCACGAAGGGGATCAGCACGATCTCGCGCCCGGGATCGAGCACGCGGATGCCTCCGACCTGGGCGCCGCGGTAGCCGCCGGTCGCGCTGAACGCCCGCGCGGCCCGCGTCACCGACGCGCCGCGGTCGGCGTCCGTCTGACTCCGCCGCAGCACGCCGAGCGTCGCGGCCAGCTCCGGGTCGACCGGCCCCTGGCTGGTCGAGGGGGCGGGGAGCCGCGGGCTCCGGCCGGGATCGTCGAACGGGTTGAAGCCCGTCACCGCCGCCGCGGCGGGGACGCCGATCAGCAGGGCGGCGAGAGCCACGGCCGGCCCCCGACCGCGCGGCAGGCGGAACCGGGGGAGCCATCCGAGACGCCGGCGCTGACGCTCGTCGCTCTGCCGGCGCGCCGCCTCGACGAGCTGCTCCTCGTAGGCGTCGATGAACGTCATCGCTCGCCCTCGCCCTCGCGCATCGACCGCAGGCTGCGGGTGGCCCGGCTGACCCGCTGGCGGATGACGGCCTCGGAGCAGCTCAGCTCGCGCGCGATGTCCGCGTAGTCGCGCTCGTCCAGCACCCGCAGCCGCAGCGCCTCGCGCTGGTCGGCCGGCAGCCTGTTCATCAGGTCGACGAGCGCCTGCGGGTCGCGTTCCTCGTCGACGAGCGCGTCGACGCGCGCGAGGCCGCCGTCGTCCAGCTCCATCGGCTCGAGGCCGAGCTTGCGACGGGCCGCGTCCTCGACCTTGCCGCGCCGCCACGAGTCGATCAGCTTGTGCCGCCCGATCGTGAACAGCCAGGCCACGGCCGGCTCGGGCCGGCGCTTGAATCGGGGCGCGGCGAGCAGGGCGGCCGCGAACGTCTCGGCCATCAGGTCGGCCGCCAGCTCGGCGTCGCCGGTGCGCGCGCGGAAGAACGCGAGCACGGCGTCGACGTGACGCCTGTAGAAGATGCCGAAAGCCTCCGGGTCGTCCGGGGTGGCTTGTAGGAGATCTTCATCGGTCCGCGAGTCTTCTTTGGACATCCAGACGCTTCCAAGACTTCCTCGCCGGGCACGGCCATTGTGTGACAGCGCCCGGCGGGAGGTCTCGGTTGGCTAGGGCTGCCAGGCCATCGGCAGCACGTGTTCGCCGCCGTCGGCACCGGTGAAGCGGACCTCCTTGAGGTTCCCGTCGATCGCCGCGCGATAGGTGTTCCGATCGACCGGGACGGTGCGGCTGGCGCCGTCCTTGTTAACCAGCGTCACCTCGGCCACGCCGTCGGGCAGGGCACCGGTCAGCACGCCGTTGCCGTTCGCGTCGACGTCCGACGGCGCGAGCAGTCCGCGCTCGACGTCCTCGGGGGTCGCGCAGCTGAAGCCCAGGTCGCCGTCGCCGTTCGTGCTGGCCAGGCAGACGTAGTCGTTGCCCGGCACGAGCCAGACGCCCGGTGCGGTGCGTCGCGACAGGCCGGGGTTGGCGCCCCAGTGCCCGCGCGTCCGCCAGCTCGTCGCCCCAGCGCGTGGGCAGGGCATCGTCGCTCGTGCGGTCGCGTCGGAGCTGCCGGATCTCCTCCGCCTGCTCGGGCTCGACGCTGGTGACGGGGGCAGAGGACGCGTCGAGGATCTCGGGCGTCGGGTCGACGGCCGGGTCGTCGCCGGCAGTGGCGATCGCGCCGCCCGCGCACGCGCAGGCGGACGCGCACAGGAGTGCCAGAAGGGTCTTGGGATAGCTCATCGTCGCCTCCTAGAAGTCCTGCGTCCCGTACGCGACGAACGTGGATGGGTCGCCGTTGTGAAGTGCGCCGACCCCGCCCACGCTGCCGCCCAGGTACTTCTGCGTGTAGCCGTAGTCGCAGCGCCACGAGGAGTTCTGCGTACCCCAGGGGCTCGTGAACGAGGCGGCGCAGATGCGGTTGTAGCTGTTGATCGTCCATCCCTGGACGCTCTGGAGCGTGTGCGCATTCGGAGCGAAGCACTGCCAGCCCGACCCGAGGGTCGTGAACTGGCAGAAGTGGTCGGTGTACGCGGCGGCGGGCGACGGCAGTGCCAGCGCGCCTGCGCCCAGGACGGCGCTGGTCGCGGCAAGAGCGCAGAGACGGGTGGACCGCAGGCGCGGCCGGCGACAACGGATGGGCATGAACCCCTCCTCGATGGGATTTGCGAGTCGCCGTTCACGGAGCGGGCCTGACCTGCGAACAGCGCTTGACTACTTAAACAGAGACCAGGGTGCGAACGCCAGTTCTTGCGGGCGCCAGTTTTTGGCATGTGCCCGTCACAGAGATCCGTCCGCTGCGTGGAACGTCGCGTGGGAACGGGGATCCACGAAGCTGCCGTGTTCGTCCAGATGGCCGATGGAGGCCGCTCGCCGCGCGCGATGTGCACCACCGTGCACTTCACCGACGACGAGCTTCTCGTCCTGCGACTCGACGAGGGGGAGTCGGACGGCGATCACATCGTGCTGGTCAGGCGGGGGCGCTACGAGCTCCCGCTACTGGAGGCACGGGCGGGAGAGCACTGGGAGCTCACGCTTGCTGCGCCCTGGGGAGAGCGCATCATGCTGCAGTTCGACGGTGCCGGAACGCAGACGGCCCCGCCGCCCGAGGAGGGCGACGGGGCCGTAGCGCTTGCTGAATCCGACTAGGTCGCTTTAGCCGCGGAGCAGCGTCAGGACCGACTGCGGGATCTGGTTGGCCTGGGCCAGCATCGAGGTGCCGGCCTGCTGCAGGATCTGCAGCTTGGTGTAGTCCACCATCTCCTGAGCCATGTCGGCGTCGCGCACGCGCGACTCCGAGGCGACCAGGTTCTCGTGGTACGTGGCCAGGTTGGCCAGGGTGTGATCGAGGCGATTCTGAACCGCGCCGAACTGCGCACGCTGGCTCGAGATGTTGTTGATCGCCGTGTCGATCTCGTCGATGTCGCTGGCACCCGTGGGCGACAGCGAGAACGCCGCGGTGCCGACGGCCGCGCCGAGCGAGACCGTGGAGACCGTGATCGACTGGTTGTCCATCGCACCGACCTGGAACGTGATCGAGCCGGTCGTGCTCAGCAGCTGGACGCCGTTGAACTGGACCTGCGTGCCGATCCGGTCGATCTCCGACTGCAGCTGGGCCGTCTCCGACTGGATGGCCTGACGGTCCGACGTCGAGAGCGTGCCGTTCTTGTACTGGACGGCCAGCTCACGCATGCGCTGCAGCATGGAGTGGACTTCCTGAAGCGCGCCCTCCGCGGTCTGCACGAGCGACACCGCGTCCTGGGTGTTGCGCATGGCCTGGGAGATGCCGCTGATCTGACCACGAAGCTTCTCGCTGATCGCGAGTCCGGCCGCGTCGTCTGCTGCTCGGTTGATTCGGTAGCCCGAGGACAGCCGCTCCATCGACTTCTGCAGCTTGTCGCTGGTGCCGAGAAGCTGGCGATGGGCGTTCATCGCCTCGGGGTTGCTCTGAATACGGAGTGACATGGTGGTATTTGCTCCTTGCGATGGATCAGGCGCGGGCGGGACGCGGCAGCGACTCGCTGTCGGCCGTTGCCGACGCCTGGTTCTCTTCCTTGACTGCGGCCCAGATCTCCTCGCGGTAGACGGGCAGCGATTTGGGCGCTTCGACACCGATGCGCACGGAGTTTCCGACGATCTCCATGACGTGGACGGTGACGTCGTCGCCGAGCATGATCTTCTGCCCGGCTCGCCTTGTGATGATCAACACGGTGGGGTTCCTCCTTGGAAGTGCGTGACGGCTACGCCGCGGACTGGCCGGCAGCAGCCAGCGCCTCGAACAAAGGCGCCCGCACGGGAGCGTCCTCAGCCTCGTTGATGACCTGGAAGCCCTTCCCCGCGGAAACGAGGATGGGGGCGCGCAGGTTGCACCGGAAGTTCTCGAGTTCCGGAGCTGTCCGCACGGTCACGAACACGTCGGCCTGGTCAGGAGACGTGATCCCGATCCGCTCGGCCTCGCTGTCGGACAGCAGGACCTCGTAGGTCGGGAAGAACTGGAACGGATTCGTAACTGCAAGCGCGAGCGACGGGTCGTCGACGGAGTGCAGCCACAGGAAAGCGCTGTCCTCCTCCTTGGCGACCAGTGCGTAGCGCGTCCCCGCGAGCCCGATGAGGCCGTGGGGGAACTCGACAACACCTTCGTCCGGGACATCGATGATCCCGAAGCGCGTGCTTTCGATCGTCACTGGCATTGAACCTCCTTGGTTCCTGACAACAGCTCGCTACCGGAGGAAATCCAGTAGTGAGTTCTGAACGATGTTCGCCCCGGTCTTCAGGGCGGACTGGTAGACGGCTTGCTGGAGGGAGAAGTCGGTGAGGGTCTTGGCCATGTCCGCGTCCTCGACCTTGGAGAGGTTGTTCGCGGAGGCCTCCTGGAGCTCGAGCAGACGCGCGGTCGCGGTCTCCAGGCGGTTGGTCGTCGCGCCGACCGTGGCGCGGATCGACGTGATGTTGTCCAGGTTGCGATCGAGGTTCTGGAGGTCGGCGCCGCGCAGGGCGTTCGCGTCCGCCGCGGTGCCGCCGCGCAGGTGGGTGGCGATGTCGCGCAGCGTGGTCAGCAGCAGGCCGTCGGGCTGGGCCACGGCCGGGTCGCCGCCCAGGAACGAGGCGCCGTTGACGTTGACCGGGATCGACACACCCGGGCCGATCGTGCGGGCGATGCTGCCGGTGTCGCCGGCGTAGGCGTCGGCGCCGCCCACGTTGTAGGGCCGGGTCAGGGTCGCGCTGCCGCCGAAGATGTAGCGGCCGGCGTAGGAGCCGTTCGCTTCGGTCTTCGCCGTCTCGATCAGCTGGTCGATCTCCTTGGCGATCGCCTCTCGCTCGCTGGTGCCGTTCGAGTCCGAGGCGCCCTGGACGAGCAGCTCGCGGGCCCGCTGGGCGACGTCGGTGATGCGCGCCAGCGCAACCTCGGTCACGCCCTGCCACGACAGCGCGTCGTCGACGTTCTTCTGAAGCTGCTGGATCTCCTCGAGGTCGCGGCGGCCGGTCACGGCGCGCGTGGTCCCGAACGGGTCGTCCGAGGGCTTCGTGATCTCCTTGCCCGACGACATCTTGCGCTGGGTGCGGTAGAGGTCGTTGTTGACCCGGTTCAGGTCGGCGAGCGTGTTGCGCGACAGCATCTGGTTGGACAGGCGCATGGTCATCAGAGGCCCACCCGTCCGGCGCGGTTGATCAGGACGTCGAGCATCTCGTCGATCGTGCTCATCGCCCGGGCGCTGGCCTGGTAGCCGCGCTGGAAGCGCACGAGGTTCGACATCTCCTCGTCCATCGACACGCCCGAGGTGCTCTGGCGGCGGTCGTTGATGGCACCGGTCAGCACCGAGGCGTTGGCCTGCAGGCGCTCCGTGTTGCGGACGTCCGAGCCGATGCGGGCGACCAGCGACTGGTACTGCTGGTCGGCGCCCGAGCCGCGCAGCTTGGCGATCGCGATCGCGATGTCGTTCGATCCGGCCGCGGCGCCGGTCGCGTAACGGACGCCGGTGGCCGCGACGTTGACCGTCAGGGAGGCGGCCTCGGTGCCGGCGGCACCGTAGGTGAAGAAGTTCGTGCCCGTGCCGCCGGGGTTGTGCAGCGCGTTGACGTCGTCGGCCAGCTTCTTGGCGAACGCGTTCAGGTCGGCGCGGTAGCTCTCGAAGGTGCCCGGAGGGGTGGCCGTCAGCGGCGCGGTCAGCTGGAGCAGCGCGCCGAGCTTGCCGCCGGGCGCGGTCAGCGCCTGCGGCCAGGTGACGGTGCCGTCGTCGACGAGCGGCGTGGCGGCGTCCCCGAAGTTGACGCGGATCGCGCCGTTGCCCAGGTCGGTGACCGACACCTGCGCGAGCGACGAGAGCTGGTCGAGCAGCAGGTCGCGGCGGTCGAGCATGTCGTTCGGCTGGTCGCCGTCGGCCACCGCGAACTTGATCGCCTGGTTGAGCTTGGCGATCTCGTCGGCCATCGACTTGACGTCGCCGGTCGCGCCGGTGATCGACGCGTACTCCGCGGTCACCTGGCTGGAGATCGTGGAGATCCGTGCGTCGAGGTCCTTGATCGCGCCGGACAGCGTGCGGGCCTGCTCGATCAGGTTCTGGCGGGTCGCCAGGTTCTCCGGGGCGTTGGCGACCGCCGACCAGGAGGACCAGAACTTGTCGAGCTGAGCGGCGATGCCGTTCTCGCCCGGCTCGGAGAGGCCCTGCTCGACCTGCGACATCGCGGACGCGGTGCCCTCGTACTCGCCGAGGCGCAGCGACTGCGCGCGGTACTGGAGGTCGAGGAAGCCGTCGCGGATCCGGCGGAAGGCCTGGATGTCGACACCGCCGCCGAGCATCGCGCCGCCGCCGTCGACCAGCAGGCCGGCCTCGATGTCGTACGGCGTCGCCGCCGCGAACACCGCTTCCTGGCGCGAGTAGCCCTCGGTGTTGGCGTTCGTGATGTTGTGGCCGGTGACGTCCATCGCCCGCTGGTGGGCGAGCAGGCCGCGCAGGGACTGCTGGAGGCCGAAGAAGGTCGAGATCTGGGTCATCGCTCTAGGCCTGCAGGTCCAGGACGCGGTGCTTGGCGGGGGTCGAGCCGGGCTGGGCGGCGCCCGGCTGCGGGCCGTAGCCGGCGTCCGGCTCGCCGCCGACGAGGCGCATCAGGTGGTCCAGGAACGCAAGCTCCTGACGCATCAGCGCGCGGTTGATCCCGTGCTCGCGGGTGATCTCCTCGAGCAGCCCGCGCAGCTCGGCGCTGCGCTCGCGGGCGGCGGCGGCCTCGAGCGGCGCCATCAGCGTGGTCAGACCCTCGAGCGTCACGGCCGCGGGCGGGATGCCCAGGTGCTGGCCGGCGCGGGTCAGAAGCTCGGTACGCGTGCCCTCGAGGCGGCCGCGCGTGTCCATCTCGGCCTTGATGTCGGCCAGCCGCGCGACGACGCCCTCGACGTCCTGCTCGCGGATCGCCTTGCCCTGGGCCAGGATCGACCCGAGCAGACGGCGGCCGGAGGAGATCTGCTCCTGCAGGTGCTCGATCACCTCGACGCCGAGCGGGGTGGCGGCGGGCAGGCCCTGGGCGCTCACTTGGAGTCCTCCGGGCGGACCTGCTTGTAGAGGTCGAGCGCGAGGCCGATGCCGCCGCCCTGGGTGATCGCGTCGGCGATGCCGTCGGAGATCATCTCGCGGTAGGCGGCGGGCGACCCGCCCTTGCCGTCCTCGCCGGCGCCGAGCGCGGACGAGTCGGTCATCGACTTCGTGAGCTGCTTGACCAGCATGCGCTCGAAGCCCAGCGCGGCGCCGTAGGCCTCCTTGGCCTCGGACCCGCCGTTGCGGACCTCGGCGGGCAGCACGGCCGGGAGCGAGGAGATGCCGGACAGGCCGTCGCTCATCGCTTGATCCCGTTGGCGATGCCCATCATCTCGTCCTGCTGGCGGATGGCGCGGGACGAGAGCTCGTAGGCGCGCTGCGAGTTCATCATGTCGACCATCGCGTCGGCGAGCTCGACGTTCGAGGCCTCCAGGTAGCCGCCGGCGAACGAGGTGGCGACGTTGCGCGGCGCGCCCGACTCGGCGTTCGCGACGAAGAGGTTCTCGCCGATCGAGGTCAGCGCCTGCGGCGAGGTGACGTCGACGGCGACCAGGCGGCCGATCGTCTGCGTGCCGGAGGTGATCGTCCCGTCGGGCGCGATCGAGACGTTCTGCATGTTGGTGCCGGCCGGGAAGTTGACGGGCGGGACGACCTGGGCGCCGCTCGAGGTGACGAGCTGGCCGGAGTTCGTGACGTGCAGGGCGCCGTCGCGCGTGAGCGCGGTCTGGCCGTCCGCGGTGCGGACCTGCAGGAAGCCGGGGCCCTCGAGCGCGACGTCGAGCGGCTCGCCGGTCTGGCGGAGCGAGCCCTGCGCGAACGAGCGGCCGACGATCTGGGCGGCCGCACCCGCACCGGCGGTGACGGTGCCCGCGGCGCCGCGGCCGGTCTGCTGGTACATCAGGTCGCGGAAACCCGTGCGGACGTGCTTGTACCCGGCCGTGTTGACGTTCGCGACGTCGTTGGCAAGGTGGTCCATCCGCTGCTGTTGAGCCGCCATACCTGCGGCGGCCGTGTACAGGCCTTCGAGCAATTTGGGTCTCCGTTTGGGAGACCGGCTTCCCCAGTGGGGTCCAGCCGGTCGGGGTACTTCTCGCTCTCAGGAATCGGCCCGCGCGGTCAGAACTTGAGCGCTTGCGGACAAAAGGCCGAGCTACTGGAGCGATCCGACCTTGCCGGCAGCGAGCTGCAGCGTGTCGTCCAGGGTGCGGACGACCTTCTGCGTCGCCTCGAACGACCGGAAGGAGGCGATCATGTCGACCATGGAGCGGGCGGGATCGGCGCCCGAGCCCTCCAGGAAGCCGGCCTGGACCTGGCCCGTGGCCTGTCCGGCGGCGTTGCCCTGGACCAGGTTGTCGCCGACCTTGCGCGGGCCCGCGACGTTGAAGACGCCGACCTGACGGGGGTCGACCTTGCCGTCGGCGCCGACCTGGATCGGCGTGCCGTTCTGGCTCATGACGATGTCGCCGCGCGCGGTGGTCAGGATGCCCTGGGGGGACAGCGTGAACTGGCCGTTGCGCGTGTAGAAGACGCCCTCGCCGGTGCGGACCGCGAAGAAGCCCTCGCCCTGGATTCCGAAGTCGAGCGGCTCGTCGGTCTGGCGCAGCGCCTGCGGCGTCCAGTCCGTCGTGGTCTCGTCGACCTGGACTCCCAGGCCCAGGGCGCCGATGGTCTGGCCGGTGCGCCCGTTGGCGAGGAGCATCTCGCCGAAGCTCTGCTGGGTGGAGCGGTCGGACTTGTAGCCCGGGGTCGCGGCGTTCGCCAGGTCGTTGGCGATCTGGTCCTGCCGCCGAAGCTCGGCGAGCATGCCGGATGCCGCGATGTAGAGGCCGCGCTCCATCTGTTCTTCATCATCGGCCCCGGGGTTTCATCCTTTAGGCGCCGCGGCCGATTACGTCGGGTGATGCAGCCGATCGCCGTACAGCTGATCACGCTCCAGCAGGTGATGCCCGACGTCACGCTGCGGCTGGGGCAGTCGCTCCTGGCGCGCGTGGCCGAGCGCCACGGCGATCGCGGCATCCTGATGATCGCCGGGCAGCCGCTCGTGGCCCAGCTGCCCGAGCACGTGCGCGCGGGCGACGTGCTGAAGCTCGCCGTGCGGGACATCACCGCCGAGCAGGTCGTGATGCAGATGCACGAGGGCAAGGAGGCGCCGCAGGCGCAGCAGCAGGGCCAGACCGCGATTCCGCTCGCGTTTCCCGGCCAGCCGCCCTCGCAGATCATCGTGGACGACCAGGCCTCCTCCGCCGAGGGGACCGGGGACGGAGACGTCTCGGCGGTCGCATTGACCTACTCGTCGCCGGCGCTCGGCGACGTGAACTTCCGGATCGGGATGGACGGGGCGCGGGTCGTGTGCGAGGTGCGCGTGGCCGCCGGTGCGCCTCTGGAGTTCGCCTCGGCGGCCGCGGACGCGCTGCGCGACCGGCTTGCCTCCTCCACGGATCGCGCCGCCAGCGTCACAGTCGCTCCACGAGTGGGGTCGTTCGATGTCTCCGCCTGACCGCAAGCGCGCGACCGCGCTGCACTACGAGGGCGGCCACGGCGCGCCGAAGGTCGTCGCCACCGGGCAGGGCCTGATCGCAGAGCGGATCCTGGAGATCGCGGCCGCCGCCGGGCGTGCCGATCCGCGAGGACGAGGCGCTCGTCAACGCGCTCGCCTCGCTCGAGCTGGGCGAGCAGATCCCCGAGGACCTCTTCATCGCGGTGGCCGAGGCGCTGGCCTGGGCCTACCGGCTGGACCGAGCGGCCCGCGGCGTCTGACCGCTGGGCGCCTTTCGTCTCCATATACGAGACGCAAAGCGCCCACCCGCCGCTGGAGGGGGGCGAACTCTTCTGCTGGGCGCCTTTCACCTCCAAATGCGAGACGAAAGGCGCCCAGTGGATCTGTTGGTAGCGGAGTGGGCTGCGCGGCAGTTCGGTGTGATCGCGCGGTGGCAGTTGCTCGAGTTGGGGCTCGGGGCGAAGGCGATCGCCTATCGCGTCGCGGTAGGACGGCTACACGTGCTGCACGAGGGTGTGTATGCCGTCGGCCACCGGCGGATCGGACGGGATGGCCGCTTGATGGCAGCCGTCCTCGCGTTCCCGCGCGGCGCGGTGCTCAGTCACCGGACGGCCGCGGAGATCTGGGGACTGTTGAGGCCGACGTCGTCGCGCCCGCACGTGACGTCCGCGCACCGGTCCTTCCACGGCAAGCCGGGCATCATCCTCCATCGCGTGCGTGCGCTGGCGCCCGAGCTCGATCACCGAGGTCGACGGTCTTCCCGTGACGACCGTCGAGCGGGTGCTGCTCGACCTGGCCGGCGCCCGTGACCTACAGCCGCTCCGGCGAGCGTGGGAGGAGGCTCAGCGCCGGGGCCTGCTCGACGTCCGCAAGGTCGCCGAGATCATCGAGAACAGCCCGGGCCGCCGGACGAAGCCGCTCCGCGCGCTGCTTGAGGAGGCCACCGACGCGCCCGACACGCGCAGCGAGTTCGAGGACCGCTTCACCGACTTCCTGCGCGAGCATCCCGACCTGCCGCAAGGCCGTCGTCGGCGTCTCCGCCCGCAGGGCCGAAGGCCCGATCCGCAGGCGCGCAGCGCCGAACCGCAGGGCCGAAGGCCCGATCCGCAGGCGCGCAGCGCCGAGCCGTGAGGGCCGCTAGGCCCGAGCCGAGCGCGAAGCGCGAGCCTAGGCGACTTCTGAGAACAGCCCGGTCTCAGAGCCGAGCTGATCGCGAAGTCGCCGCTTGAGCTGCGAGTGGATCTGGCAGACGCGCGACTCGGAGACACCCAGGATGTCGCCGACCTCGCGGAGCGTCATGTTCTTCACGTAGAGCAGCACGGCGAGCTCGCGCTCGCGCTGGGGGAGGCGCTCGAAGGCCCGGCGGAACTTCTCCTTGGCCTCCGTCTTCGCGGTCTGGAACTCGGGGTCGAGGCCCTCGTCCTGCGAGATCAGCGTGTCCATGCGCTCGATCGTGGTGTCGTCGTCGGAGATCACCAGCGTGTTGAGCGAGGTGATCTCGGAAGCCTGGATCTCCTGCTCGCGGCGGCGCAGGTCGGTGACGGTGGTGGCCAGCGCCTCGGCCAGCTCGTCCTCGCTCGGCCGGCGGCCGTGCACGGCCGTGAACTGCTCGCGCGCCTTGTTGATGTCGCGCTCCCAGCGGCGCAGCGACCGCGGCGCCCAGTCCTGGCGGCGCAGCTCGTCGAGCACGGCGCCGTGGATGCGGGTCCACGCGTACTGCTCGAGCGTCGCGCCCTTGTCGGGGTCGTAGCGGTCGATCGACGCGATCAGCGCCTCGAGCCCGCACGAGATGAAGTCCTCGACCTCGCAGCGCGCCGGCAGCTCGCGGATCTTCCGGTAGACGATGTACTTCACGAGCGGCGCGAACGTCATGATCAGGCGGTCGCGGAGCTGCCCGTCGCCGGAAGCGCGGTACTGCGTCCAGAGCTCGAGCGCCTCATCGGCGGAGATCCGGCGGCGCTTGGGATCGACCTTCATCGTCTGGGGCTCCTGTAGCGGCGAGGGGGAGAGGGGAGGGGAATCCGGGGGGCGTCCGGTGTGTGCCGGACGGGGCATCTATCGGCCGAACGCGCCAAGCCCTACATAGCCCGTTTGGGGTACACGCGCACGTAGATCCGCCTAGGACTCATGGATCTGGACGAAACGCCGATGAGAGGTTTCGAGAACCCCTCTTGCTCCGCCCCCTCCCGGAGGTCCCTCCCTCTCATGGCGCTTCGCCTCACCACCGCCAAGACCGCATTCGAATCCACTCGCCGCCCGGGCGAGGAGGCCAACGAGCTCGGCCGCGCCGCGCTCGCGTCGAACGACCTGAAGCGCTACCGCGAGCTGTTCGCGGAGTGCGCGCAGGAGAGCGACTACAACCGCGCGTACAAGGCGCGCCGCACGCTGATCGAGCTCGGCCTGGAGAAGCTCGGCGGCACGCACGCGAGCGCCACCGCGATCGCCCCGCTGATGATGGCTGTCGCCACCGGCGCGCTCGACGCGCTCGAGGTCGAGCCGCGCGAGCCCGTCTTCCTGAACTACGCCGGCATCGCGTTCTACGAGCTCGGCTCGCACAAGGCCGCCGAGGCGCTGTTCAAGGCAGCCCGCCGCCTGGACGACCAGCTCCCGCACGTCAAGAAGAACCTCGATGAGATCCAGCGCCGCCGCCGGCAGGGCTTCGACGCCGCCGCCGGCATGCCGGCCAACATCTCGGTCCCGCTGAAGGGCCTGGCTGTCCGCGCCGAGCGCGTCGCCGCCAAGGCTCAGCCGGCCACGGGCCTGACCCTCTCCCTGGCGATGATCGTCAAGGACGAGGAGGAGATGCTGCCGCAGTGCCTCGCCGCCGTGAAGGACGCGGTCGACGAGATGATCATCGTCGACACGGGCTCGAAGGACCGCACCGTCGAGATCGCCGAGTCGTTCGGCGCGAAGGTCCTGCACCACGAGTGGACGGGCGACTTCGCCGCCGCGCGCAACGTCTCGTTCGACGCGGCCACCGGCGACTGGGTCATCTACCTGGACGCGGACGAGGTCCTCGTCACCGAGGACGTCGAGCGCCTGCGCGAGCTGACCGGCAAGACCTGGCGCGAGGCCTTCTACCTGGTGGAGACCAACTTCACCGGTGACCTGGCCGACGGCGAGGCTCTGACCCACAACGCTCTGCGCGTCTTCCGCAACCGCGACGAGTACCGCTTCGACGGCCGCCTGCACGAGCAGATCGCCAACAAGCTCCCGGCCTACAACCCCGAGCGCCTCGAGGCGACCTCGGTCCGCATCGAGCACTACGGCTACCTGGCCTCGGTCCGCGACGCGAAGGCCAAGTCGGTCCGCAACATCGAGCTGCTCGAGCAGCAGGTCAAGGAGGGCCAGACCGGCCCGTTCCTGCACTTCAACCTCGGCTCCGAGTACGCCGCCGCGGGCGACAACCCGGGGGCGCTGACCCACCTGGCCAAGTCGTGGGAGCTGCTCGAGGAGGAGGGCATCGAGGGCTACGGCTTCGTGCCCTCGCTGGTCGGCCGCCTGGTCCGCGCCTACCGCGTCAACAACCGCTTCGATGAGGCCCGCAAGCAGGCCGACCGCGGCCTGGAGATCTTCCCGGGCTTCACCGACCTGGTCTTCGAGAAGGGCCATTCGTTCGCCGCGGAGGGCCGTCTGGACGAGGCCGCCGAGCAGTTCGAGCAGTGCGTGAAGATGGGCGACGCCCCGAGCAAGTACTCGGCGACCGTCGGCTGCGGCACGTTCCTCGCGCTGGTCAGCGCCGCCGACGTCCGCCGCATCCAGGGCCGCCGCGCCGAGGCCGTCGCGATGCTGCGCAAGAGCCTGGCCGACTACCCGCGCTACCTCGGTGCCGTCCTGCCGCTCGCCCAGGCGATGCTGGCCGACGAGGCCGATCCGCAGATCGTCGTCGCGGCGATCGAGGAGCTGGTCGCCGACATGACGCCGAGCGTCCGCTTCATGGTCGGGG
The DNA here is from genome assembly GCA_963724205.1 of uncultured Actinomycetes bacterium. GTDB lineage: Bacteria > Actinomycetota > Thermoleophilia > Solirubrobacterales > Thermoleophilaceae > CAVRTK01. The sequence goes on from CAVRTK010000001.1 coordinate 2,161,960, forward strand.
CCGCGCTCTACGAGGCCGGCCACCCGGTCATCGCCGAGTCGCAGTTCCGCACGGTCGTCGCCGCGCAGCCCGACAACGGCGCCGTGCACGTCGCGATCGCCGAGTCGCTGCTGTCCCAGAGCCGCTGGGCCGAGGCCGTCGATGCCGCCCGCCTGGCCGACGTCGGTGGCTTCGCCGCGCTCGGCGCAGCTCGCAGATGTTCGGCGCGATCATGGGCGGCGACAACGAGGCCTTCGCCGAGGGCGTGGATCGCGCTCGCGCGGCCGGCGTCGACGCCGGCCAGATCCAGGTGTTCGAGGCCTGGCACTCCGTCCACACGGGCGGCGAGGCTCCGCGCACGCTGTCGGCCGACTCCGCCGCGCTGCTCGGCACGATCCTCGAGGCGCTGCTGCGCGTCGAGGAGTTCGACGCCTTCGAGAAGCTCGTCCCGGTCGTGGACGCCTGCCCGATGCCCGCGCGCGAGCGGCGCGAGCTGCTGGCCCTGATCTACTTCCGGCGCGGCTACCTGGAGTCGGCGGCCGACGAGTGGGTCGGCGCCTGCCAGGAGATCGGGCCCGACGCCCGCGCGCTGATCGGCCTGGCGCAGGTCGCCTACGCACGCGACTTGCCCGAGGACGCTGTCGTCTTCGCGGCCGAGGCCCAGGCCATCGAGCCCGGCCACGAGGGGGCGGCCCGCCTGCTCGCGGCGCTCGCCCCGGCCGTCTAGGCCGCCTGGACACCGGCTCAAGAGTTGAAACGACCGGCCGACAACCCCGGACAAGCACCCATACCGGGTGTAAACCGGGAGGCCCAGGTATGGGCAACGTTGGAATTTCAGGAGGATCGGTCGCATGAGCATCCAGGTACCGCCTGTGGGCCCGCAGGACCCGGCCGCAGCAGCGGCGGTCCGTGCGAGCACGCAAGCGAACACCGCGGAGCCCGCACCGCACCCGCTCCAGGTCCTGCCCGCTGCGACGGTCGACGCGACGCCGAGCCGCCCGCCGGCCGAGGTGCTGGCGGAGATGGAAGCGGCGAGCCGCCGCTACCAGGAGCTGCGGTCGCAGCATCGCGAGCTTCATTTCACCCACGACGACGAGCGGAACCGCGTGGTGGTCGAGGTCCGGGACCTCGAAGGCAACGTGCTCCGCACCATCCCGCCCTCGAAGGCGCTCGACGTGATCGCCGGAGCGCCGCTCGACTAGGGGTCGTGTAGATGGCCGGACTTCAGATAGGCGGACTCGCCTCGGGGATGGACACCGACAGCGTCATCGCCCAGCTCATGCAGCTGGAGGCGCAGCCGGGTACCCGCTGGGCGCAGCAGAAGAAGGTGTCCGAGGCGCGCGAGCAGACGCTTCGGGACATCCTCACGCGCGTCAAGAACCTCCAGACGGAGGCCAAGAGCCTGAAGTCGGTGACGACCTGGGCGGACACGCAGACCGTCGAGTCGAGCAACACGGCCAAGATCACCGCCAGCCGCGTGGGCGGGGCCGCCCCGGGCGGCTACGCGATCAGCGTCTCCAACCTCGCCAGCGGCGACCAGTGGAGCTACGCCTACAACGCGCCGGCTGCGGCGACGTCGTTCACGATCACGATGCAGGGCGGCGCGACGCAGACCGTCGATCTGGCCGCCGGGCAGTCGCTCGACGAGACCGTCGGGATCATCAACTCCAACCCGAACTCGAAGGTCTACGCGGTGAAGGTCGGCGACCGGCTCGTCCTGTCGAGCCGCGATACCGGCGACGCGGCCGCGTTCTCGGTCAGCCCGGTGTCCGCCACCGACGCGCTCGACCAGGCCGTGCAGCTCCGCATCGCCGACGACGCGCACTACTCGCTGGACGGCGGCCTGACCACGAAGAACTCCGCCTCGAACGTCGTCAAGGACGGCATCCCCGGCATCGAGTTCACGCTCAAGGGGACGATCCCGGTCGGCCAGGAGGTCACGCTGAACGTGTCCGCCCCGGGCACGGACCAGACCGCGGTCAAGGACAAGATCAAGAAGTTCGTCGAGCAGTACAACTCGACCATCGACCTCATCCGGTCGGAGCTGACCGAGCAGAAGGTCAAGGATCCGAAGACCGACGCGGACCGCGCCAAGGGCGTCCTCTACAACGACTCGATGCTGAACGGCCTGCTCACGCGGCTGCGCTCGTCGATCGGCACGGCGTTCGACACGGGCGACGCGAACGTGGACCAGCTGACCGAGATCGGCATCTCGACCGGAGCCGCCACCGGCGCGGCGGCCAGCGCCGACGCGCTGGCCGGCAAGCTCGTGATCGACGACGCGAAGCTGACTGCCGCGCTGTCGAACAGCCCGCTCACGGTCCGCAAGCTGCTCGGCGGCGACTCCACCGTCCCGGGGCTCGGCAACCTGCTCAGCGACCTGCTCGAACCTGTCGTCAAGGACGACGGCGACTTCAGCGGCCGCATCAAGTCGGCCGACAAGGAGCAGAAGCGCTTCGACGACCAGATCGCCGCGCTCGACAAGCGAATCGAGCAGCGCACGAAGCTCCTGCGGGCGCAGTTCGCGGCGATGGAGGCGGCGATCAGCAGGTCGCAGTCCACGCAGTCGTGGCTCGCCGGCCAGCTCGGTTGACCCCGGCCGCCCGACCAGGGCTAAAAGATCCCGCGGAGCGGCCGATCTAGGGGACTAGGTCCAGTCCCTCCCCACGATCTGACCCCGGAAGGTCCCTCACCCACATGAACGCATACGCGGCGGCTCCCTCGAGTGCCTACAAGGAGAGCGCGGTCATGACCGCGCCGCCGGAGCAGCTCGTGCTGATGCTCTACGACGGGATCCACCGCTTCCTGTTCCAGGCGACGGTCGCCATGCGCGCCGGGAACTACATGCAGTCGAACAGCAAGCTGCAGCGGGCCGAGGCGATCATCGACGAGCTGATCGCGACCCTCGACCACGACGCCGGGGACCTGGCGGACCGCCTGAACGCGATCTACCTGTACTCCCGCCGCACGCTGGGCGAGGCCCGGATCGCGAAGAGCCCCGAGAAGGTCGAGCATGTCCAGAGCCTGATCAAGGACATCCGTGACGCGTGGGCCCAGCTCTGCCCCGGGGCCGAGGTTTGACCGATCCCTACCACCGTCTGCTGACGCTCGCCAAGCTCGAGCACGAGCTGGCGGTGCAGGGCGACGTAGAGGGGATGGACCGCCTGGACGCCGAGCGTCGCTCGGTGATGGCCGGCCTGCCGGACAAGCCGCCGGCCGCGGCCAGGCCGCTGCTGGCCGAGATGGCCCGCATCCAGGCCGAGACGACGCGCGTCCTGACGGAGGCGAAGAACGCGATCGCCGCCGAGATGGGCGAGGTCGACAAGACCGGCGAGACCGCCCGCGGCTACGGCCGTCAGGCCACGCCGCAGCGCGGCACCTTCAACGCCGCGGCCTAGCTGGCGGCTGGCGGTAGCTGAAGCCTCAAGAAAGGCGGAGCAGCGCCGATACCTAAGGCGACCGCATGGATCGCGGTCATGGAGGTCCATGGAAGGGCCGAAAACTTGCGTCACCCGCAGCACCCTTCCATGACTCTCTTCGACGTCACCCAGCTCTCCCTGGAAACCGCGATCCGCGGCTCGGCCATGCGTCAGACGACGCTTGCGTCGAACGTGGCCAACGCCAACACCCCGGGCTATCGCCGTCAGGACGTGGACTTCCACGGCGCCCTCAAGGCCGCCATGGACACCGGCTCCGACGTCGAGCACGTCGCCTTCACCGCGGCGACCGACGGGAGCGCCCCGATGCAGGCCGACGGCAACGCCGTCGACATCGACGTCGAGAACGCGAACCTGGCCAAGAACGGCCTGGAGTACGAGGCGCTCGTCTCGGTCGCGTCGGCGCGCATCGCCATCCTCAAGTCTGCGATGGGGGTCCAGTAGTCATGGGTCTGTTCGACTCCATCGACATCTCGGGCAGCGCGCTCTCCGCGGAGCGCCTCCGGATGGACGTCACCGCCGAGAACCTGGCCAACGCGAACACGACGCGCGGCGCGAACGGCGCGGCCTACCGCCGCAAGGTCGTCGTGCTGGAGCAGCAGTCCGGCTCGGGCCAGAGCTCGTTCGGCAACCAGCTCGCCTCGGCGATGAGCCGCGGCGGCGCGTCGAAGCCCGCCGGCGTCCAGGTCGCGGCGATCGCCGAGGACACGACTCCCAACCGCCGCGTCTACGACCCCGGCCATCCCGACGCCGACCAGCAGGGCTACGTCGAGATGCCGAACGTCGACTCCGTGTCGGAGATGGTCGACCTGATCTCCGCCTCCCGCGCCTACGAGGCCAACGTCACCGCGATGCAGGCCGCCAAGACACTCTTCACGAAGACGCTGGAGCTGCTGCGCTGATGCCGCTGCCGATCGACCCCAGCATGGCCGTCAGCGGCACCGAGTGGCAGGTCCCCGGCATCTCCGGGGACATCCCCGCGGGGACGCCCGGCACGGGCGCGGCGGACGCCTCCGGCGGCTCGTTCGGCGACATGCTCTCCAACCAGGTCCACAACCTCCAGGGCCTGCAGAACGAGGCCGCGACCCAGTCGCAGGCGCTCGCGAGCGGCCAGGCGGCGGACCCGTCGCAGGTCGTGATGGCCGTCGAGCGGGCGCGGCTCGGCATGCAGCTCGCCAGCCAGATCCGCACCAAGCTCGTCGAGGCCCAGCAAGAGATCTTCCACACGCAGGTGTAGCGCCGCAGCAAACGCAGGACCCTCCAGCTCCTCAACCCCCCTCCTCCAACCCCCTCCAGCAGAGACCCTCCAGTGAACGGAATCCGGAACCTCATCCAGAACACGACGCCGCGCGGGCGGGCCGTCATGGCCGCGTCCGCGCTCGGCGTCGTGGTGCTCGCGTTCTTCCTCATGAAGATCGCGTCGGCCCCGGCCTACGAGCAGGTCGTGTCGGGCGCCGACCCCGGCGAGACGCCGAAGATCACCGAGGCGCTCGACAAGGCCGGGGTGAAGTACGAGGTGCGCAACAACGGCACGGCGATCGCCGTCGACAAGGCCCAGGTCGGCGACGCGAAGGTCGCGCTTGCCGGCGCCGGCCTGCCCGGCCACGCGCAGCCCGGCTTCGAGCTCATGGAGAAGCAGAAGCTCGGCGCGTCCGACTTCCAGCAGAAGGTCACCTACCAGCGCGCCCTCGAGGGCGAGATCGCGCGGACGGTCGAAGGTGTCCAGGGCGTCAACGCCGCTCAGGTCAACCTGGTGCTCGCCGACGACCAGCTCTTCCAGGACGAGCAGCAGCCCGCGCGCGCCAGCGTCCTGCTGACCACCGACGGCAACGGCATCGAGCCCGGCTCGATCCGCGGCGTGGCCTCGCTCGTCACCTCGAGCGTCAAGGGCCTGAAGTCGGAGAACGTCTCGATCACCGACCAGACCGGCACGCTCCTGTGGCCCAAGCAGGGGTCGGGCGACGGCTCGGTGATGACCAAGCAGCAGGCCGAGCAGCGCTTCGCGCAGACCCAGGAGGCCAAGCTCAACGCGATGCTGATCCAGACGCTCGGCCCGGGCAAGGGCCAGGTGCAGGTGTCGGCCGACGTCAACGCGGACCAGACGACCCGCGACAAGCTGACCTACGACAAGAAGGGCACGCCGCTCAAGACCCGCACCGAGAAGGAGGAGCTCGAGGGCTCCGGCGGTGGCGGAGGCGCGGCGGGCACCGCGGGCAACATCCCGCAGTACGCCAACGGCGGCTCCGGCGGCGGCGACTCGAACTACAACCACGAGACCGAGGAGAGCGAGCAGGCGATCGGCAAGACCGTCGAGCGCACGAAGGTCGCCCCCGGCACCGTGAACAAGCAGAACGTCGCCGTGGTCGTCGACAAGTCGGTTCCCCCGGCCGACGTCAAGGCGCTCGAGGACACCCTTTCCACCGCGGCGGGCATCGACCCCGCCCGCGGCGACACCATCGCCGTGTCGCAGGTGGCCTTCGCGAAGCCCAAGGCTCCGGAGAAGCCCAGCCCGGCCGCAGGCGCCGCCGGCATGGCCAAGTGGATCCTCCTGGGCCTGGCGATGCTCCTGTTCCTGTTCTTCATCACCCGCCACCTGCGTCGCCACGAGAGCGAGCAGCTCGAGCCGGTGTGGCTGCGCGAGATCGAGACGCCGACCACGCTTGCCGACCTCGAGGGCGAGCTGCCCGCTCCGCGCCTGGAGGCGCCGGTCGATCCGGTGCGCCAGCAGGTCGAGGAGATCGTCCAAGAGCACCCTGAGCGTGTCGCCCAGCAGGTGCGCGCCTGGCTCAACGCGGGGGCCTGATCGTGGAGGCTCTGACCGAGGGTCTGAACGAGGAAATGGCCCTGGTGGCCCGTTCCGAGACGCCGGCGGTTCCCGAGAAGGCGCCCCCGCCCGCGCTGAAGGGCGTGTCCAAGGCGGCCGCGCTGCTGGTGTCGCTCGGCGCCGAGCAGGCAGCGGGCGTCTTCAAGCACCTGCGCGAGGAGGAGATCGAGCGCCTGTCGCTGGAGATGGCCCAGCTGGGTGCGGTTCCCCCGGAGCAGACCGTCGCCATCTACCACGAGGTGGTGGAGACGGCTCACGCGGCAGGCTTCTACTCCGAGGGCGGTGTCGGCTTCGCCCGCGAGGTGCTCGAGGCGTCCGTGGGCGCGGAGCGCGCCGCCGAGATCCTCGGCCGCCTGGCCGCGATCATCGAGATGCGGCCTTTCGAGTTCCTGCGCCGCACGCCGCCGGACCAGATCGCCTCGTTCCTCCAGACGGAGTCGCCGCAGACGATCGCACTGGTCGTCGCCAACCTGCACACCACGCTGGCCGCCCAGGTGCTCGCCCACCTGCCGCCCGAGATTCAGGCCCACACCGCCGTGCGCATCGCCACGATGAACGAGACGTCCCCGGAGGTCATCAAGGACGTGGAAGCCGTGTTGCGGCAGAAGCTGTCCAGCGTGATCTCCCAGGAGTACGCAGCGTCGGGTGGAGTCAAGCCGCTGGCCGAGATCCTGAACTCCGCGGACCGCTCGACCGAGCGCAACGTGCTGGACCGCCTGGCCGAGCTCGACGACGAGCTGGCCGAGGAGGTGCGCTCGCTGCTGTTCGTGTTCGACGACGTCGTGAAGATCGACGACCGCGGCATGCAGCTCGTGCTCAAGGAGGCCGACCAGAAGGATCTGGCGCTGGCGCTCCGCGGGGTCTCCGACGACGTCAAGGAGAAGATCCTCAAGAACATGTCGCAGCGCGGCGCGGAGATGCTGCTCGAGGAGCTCGAGCTGCAGCCGCCGCAGCGCCGCTCGGTCGTCGAGGAGGCGCAGGGCCGCATCGTCGGCATCATCCGCACGCTGGAGGACGCGGGCGCCCTGGTGATCTCGCGCGCCGGCGGCGGTGAGGATGACGATGAGCAACTCGTCTAGCGGCGCCGCGGTCGCGACCGGCGCCTTCGTCGAGGACGACTTCGCCTTCCAGCAGCTTCCGCCCTCACCGGCCGGGACGCGCCGCGTCGATCCGGCGGTGGCGCGCAACGAGGCCGCGCAGATCGTGGCCGCCGCCAACGCCGAGGCCGAGAGCATTCGCGAGCAGGCGCGCGTCGTGGGTCACGCCGAGGGCTACGAGGCCGGGCGCGGCGACGCCGCCGCGCAGTACGCGCCCGCCGTCCAGGCGCTGGCCGCCGTCCTGGCCGAGGCTCAGGCGGAGCGCGAGCGGGTCGCCGAGCAGATGGAGGAGGCGGCGGTCCACCTGGGCCTCCAGATCGCCGACAAGGCGCTGACCGGCGCCATCACCGCTCAGCCCGAGCGGGTCGTCGACGTCGTGCGCGGCGCGCTGCGCTGCCTGGTCGAACGCGAGCGGGTGACGATCCTCGTCCACCCGGAGGACCTGCCGATCGTCCGCGAGGCGGTCGAGGGCCTCGTGCAGCAGCTGGGCGGCATGGAGCACCTGGACGTCCAGGAGGAGCGCCGCGTCCAGCGCGGCGGCGCGATCGTCCGGTCGACCACCGGCGAGATCGACGCGCGCATCGAGACGAAGCTCGACCGCGCCCGCGAGCTGCTCCGCTCCGAGCTCTCCGGCGCGCGCTCCTGATGCTGCTCGAACGCTTCAGCCGGGCGCTCCACGAGGGCGACCTGCACCGCCGTCACGGGCGTGTCTCCAACCTGATCGGCCTGATCCTCGAGGTCACGGGCCTCGAGGCCGAGGTCGGCGAGCTCTGCTACGTCGAGGCCGGCCGGACCCGCCCGCCGGTCCCGGCCGAGGTCGTCGGCTTCCGCGACTCGCGCACCCTGCTGATGCCGCTCGGCGAGATGGAGGGCATCGCGCCCGGCCGCGCGGCGACCGCCACGGGCCGTCAGTTCGAGGTCGCGGTGGGCGACGACCTGCTCGGCCGCGTGATCGACGGGCTCGGGAAGCCGCTCGACAAGCAGGCCGACCTGGAGGGCGACCCGCGCTCGACGATGGCCTCGCCGCCCGACGCGCTCGACCGGCCGCACATCGAGGACCGCGTGTCGCTCGGCGTGCGCGCGCTCGACTCGCTCGTTCCCTGCGGGCGCGGACAGCGCCTGGGCATCTTCGCCGGCTCCGGCGTCGGCAAGTCATCGCTGATGGGCATGATCGCCCGCTCGACCTCCGCCGACATCAACGTGATCTGCCTGGTCGGCGAGCGCGGCCGTGAGGTGCGCGACTTCATCGACCGCGCCCTGGGCGACGCGATCGAGCGCTCGGTGGTGGTGGTCGCCACCTCCGACCAGCCCGCGCTGGTGCGCATCAAGGCCGCCTTCACCGCGACCGCGATCGCCGAGCACTTCCGGGACCAGGGCGCCGACGTGATGCTGATGATGGACTCCGTCACGCGCTTCGCGATGGCCCAGCGCGAGGTCGGCCTGGCGATCGGCGAGCCGCCCGCCACCCGCGGCTACACGCCGAGCGTGTTCGCGCTGCTGCCGAAGCTGCTCGAGCGCTCCGGCACGTCGCCGAGCGGGTCGATCACCGGCCTCTACACCGTGCTCGTCGACGGCGACGACATGAACGAGCCGATCGCCGACGCGGTGCGCTCGATCCTCGACGGCCACGTCGTGCTCTCGCGCCACCTGGCGCACGCCGGCCACTACCCGGCGATCGACGTGCTCCAGTCCGTCTCCCGGCTCGTGGGGGAGATCGTCTCGCCCGAGGTCCGGAGGGCCGGCATGCAGCTGCGCAAGTTGATGGCCGCCTACCGCGACAAGGAGGACCTGATCGCGATCGGCGCCTACCAGCCGGGCACCGATCCCGTGGTCGACGAGGCCGTCGCCAAGCGGCCCGCGATCGAGGCGTTCCTGCAGCAGAACCTCGACGACCTGTCCGACGCGGAGATGGCCGACGCGATGCTGCTCGCGCTTGCGGGCAGCAGCGAGCCGGCGATCGACATGGACGGGCCGGTCATGGACCAGCCACCGCCACCCGGAGCGGGGGAGAGCGCGATTCCGCCCCTTCACCTCTCCGTCTGATCTGCCGATGAAAAAGCCATGAGCGCCACCGCCGCGCAGCCGGGGTCCCGTCGCCACCGCGTACGCGAGGTCGACTTCCGCCGGCCGAACAAGTTCTCCCGCGAGCAGGTGCGCCGCCTGGAGCACGCGCACGACGGGTTCTGCCAGTCCGCGTCGAGCCGCCTGTCGGCCGAGCTTCGCACCGAGTTCCAGCTCGGCGTGGCCGGCACCGACCAGCTTCCCTACAGCGTCGTCATGGGGGAGGAGGTCTCGCGGCACGCGTTCGTGTCCGTGCTGCGGATCGACACCCTGGGCACGGAGCTCGCGCTGATCATGGACATGCCGCTGGCCCAGACGCTCGTGCAGCGCCTGCTCGGCGGGTCCCCGAGCGCCCCGGGCGGCCAGCCCGCGGTCTCGCTGACCGCGGTCGAGTCCGCCGTCGCCCGCCGCGCGGTGGCGAGCCTGGTCGAGTCGCTGTCCTCGACCTGGATGGACCTGGCCCAGGTGTCGCTGTCGATGGCCGGCACGAGCACCAACCCGACCCAGATCCAGCTCGTCCCCTCCAGCGAGCCGACGCTGCTGATGAACATCTCCGTGGCCGTCGACGGCCTGGCGTCGGTGCTCACGCTGCTGATGCCCCACCGGTCGGTCGAGCCGATCATGCACCACTTCGAGCATGGCGCGATGTTCGGCGCCCCGACCGACGCCGACGCGCGCAACCGCGAGCTCATGCGCACCGCGGTCGGCGAGGTCGACGTCGAGATCCGCGCCGAGGCGGCCGCCCTGAAGCTGCCGCTGGCCGACGTCCTCGCGCTCGCGCCCGGCGACACCCTGCGCCTGCGCCGCCCGGTCGAGCGCGGCGTGACCCTCTGCGTCGGCGACGTGGAGGCCTACGAGGCCGCCCCGGGCCGCAACGGCAACCGTCGCGCCGTCCAGGTGCGCTCGTCGCTGGGGACGGTCAGGCGATGAGCGAGCAGTTCGACGTCGAGCGGGACGAGGCCCTGTCGGCCGCCGCCCTGATGGACGTGAAGGTTCGCGTCTGGGCCGAGCTCGGCCGCACCCGGATGCCGCTGGCCGACGCCGTTGCGCTCGACGAGGGCATCCTCGTCGACCTGGACTGCGAGCACGACGCGCCGATCGACCTGTACGTCAACGGGCTGCACTACGGCCGGGGCCGGCTGGTCATGGTCGAGGGCGAATGGGCGCTGACGGTGGACGAGATCATGGTCACCGACACCGCGCTCGAACGCCTGTCCACGGACGACTAAAGAGTCCGGGACTTCGTCCGACCACCCGGAACGTGGAAAGCCGCCCGTTCAACTTCCGCCTCGAGCGAGTCCGCTCGGTGCGCGAGCGCGCCGAGGAGCAGGCCCAGGAAGACCTGGCCGCCTCGCTCGCCCTCCGCCTGCGCGGCGAGGGAATGCTGAAGGCCGCCGAGGCCCAGCTCGAGGCTGCGCGCGAGACGCGCCGCTCGACCGGCACCCACGAGGTCGTGAGCGGCATCGACCTGGTCGCGGCCCAGGCATACGTCGAGCACGCCGAGCGCCGCCGCGAGGCCCGCATGCTCGACCTGGACCGCTGCGACGCCGAGGTCGAGACCCGTCGCGAGGCGCTGATCGAGGCGGCCCGCGAGCGCGAGGCGCTCGAGCGCCTCAAGGAGAAGCACCGGCAGGAGCACGCGGCCGAGTCGCAGCGCGTCGCCGGCGTCGCGCTCGACGAGATGGCCCTCAACACCCACCGCCGCCGCGCGGAGGCCGCGTGATGGACGCCACCCAGGCAGCCGCGCGCGTGGCCGAGCTCCAGTCGCTGATCGCGGCGGCCACGGGCTACCCGGCCGCCGCCACCGCGACCCCGGCCCCGCCGGCCGCGGGCGGCAGCACCTTCGCGACCGCGCTCGACCAGGCCACGACCGCGGGCGGCACGACCGACGCGACCGGCGCCGCGGACGGCACTGCCGCCGCCACCGGGGGCACGGGCGCCGCCACCCCGTTCGCGAACGAGATCGACGCCGCCGCCAAGAAGTACGGCGTCGACCCGTCGCTCGTGCGCGCGGTGATCAAGCAGGAGTCCAACTTCAACCCGAAGGCCGGCTCCGGGGCCGGCGCGCAGGGGCTCATGCAGCTCATGCCCGCCACCGCCCGGGCGCTCGGATGCAACAACCCGTGGGACCCCGCTCAGAACATCGATGCGGGCACCCGCTACCTGAAGCAGCAGCTCGATCGTTTCGGCGGCGACGTGCGAAAAGCACTCGCGGCATACAACGCTGGTCCAGGTGCGGTCCAAAGGTATGGAGGCGTTCCGCCTTATGCCGAGACACAGAACTACGTCAAGAAGGTCATGGCCTACGCCGAGGACTACCGGCGCCAGGTTGCTCCGTCCCCCGCCGCTGCGGCTGACGCATCGGCACGACTCCCGTACTCGACGACCTAACCCTCATATGAAAACTTCCAGCACGCCGGCGGCCGAATGGCCGCCAGGCGGCGCGAGCTCCCCGACGAGCAGCGCGTCGCCGAGGCGAGCGTCGACCGACTTCGGCGCCCTCCTCGACCAACACCAGGCCCGGACCGCCACTGCGGAAGGCCCCAAGAAGGAAGCCAAGGCCGAGCGGAAGCTCGAGCAGCACGAGCGCAAGCTCGAGCAGCGCGAGCGCAAGCTCGACCGTGAGCATCCTGCGCACCCGCCGATGCCGGCGCAGGCTCAGGGCGAGCCGAAGAGGGCCGACGCGCCGAGCACCGACGCGCAGCAGCCGGTGGCTGAGCAGCCGCAGTCCGAGGGCGAGCAGCCCACGGTGGAGACGCCCGCGCTCGTGGCCGACCCGCTGGTCGAGCTGACGCAGCCTGTCCTGGGCGAGGCCCAGCCGCAGGCCGGTGCTCCGGTCGCGGAGCAGCCTGCCGCCGAGGTCCCGGCCGAGCCCCAGCCTGCCGCGAACGAGACCGCTCCCGTCGTGGTCGACGGTGCTCCCGCCGCCGCTCCGGAGGCCGTAGAGGCTGCCGTGCCGGTGGCGACCGCTGCACCCGCGCCGGAGCAGCAGCCCGCCGCTCAGCAGCCGACCGCTCAGCCGCAGCCCGACCAGGCCGCCGCACCCGTGACCGAGCAGCCCGCGGCCCAGCCGACGGCCCAGCCGGCGACGACGGCCCCGCAGCCTGCGGCTTCCGCCGCGAGCGACGAGCCCGCCGCCGGAACGCCGGCGCCGGAAACGGCGCCCACGGCCCCGGCCGGGCGTGCGGACAAGCCCGCCCAGTCGCAGCATCAGCAGGGCCAGGGCGGCGACGGACAGCCGCAGAGGCAGGGCGCCGACCAGCGTCCCGCCGAGCAGGCGCACGTGCCGCAGGCCCAGGGCACACCTGCCGCACCGGCCGCCGACGCCCCGCGCTCAGCTCGCGCTCAGGCCGTCCATGCCCAGGCTCCGGCCGCCCAGCCCGCAGCGCCCGTGACGGCTCCCGCCGCCACGCCGGCACCGCAGGCTGTGTCGAACGCGGCCGCCCCGGCGCTCGCCCGCTCCGTCCCGCTGTCGCGGGCTGCGGAGGCGGTCGAGAACGTCATCCGCCTCGGCTCCACGCGCGGTGTCAGCCATGCGCGGATGTCGCTGCGGCCGGCGGAGCTCGGCGGCGTCGAGATCCGCCTGCAGCAGACCGCCTCGGGCCTCGTGGCCTCGGTCGTCGCGGACGGCGTCGAGGCGGCCCAGGCCCTGCTCCAGGCGGGGAACGACCTGCGCCGCCAGCTCGAGGCCCACGGGATCGAGCTGCAGCGCCTGGACATCTCGTACTCGGGTGACGACCGCTCGGGCAAGCGCTCCTCCGAGACCCAGACTGATGGCGAGCATGGCTCGTCCTCCGGAAGCAACTCGCACGCAACGGATGGCGGCGACCTGACCCCGACCGACGACACGACGGCGACGTCGACGCTCGAGCTGCCTGACGGCGTGCTCGTGGACGTCCTCGCGTAGCCCCGTTTCGTCAGGAAGGCACGGAAGCTGATGGCAACAACCGACGGCGTCACCGGCACCACTGCGGCCGACGCCATCACCTCGTCGCCGAACCAGGTGACGCGCAACACCGGCGGCACGCTCGGGAAGGACGACTTCCTGAAGCTGCTCGTCGGCCAGATGAAGAACATGGACCCGCTCTCCGGAGAGGGCAACGACCCGAGCCAGTCGATGGCTCAGATGACCCAGTACTCGATCCTCGAGCAGCTGCAGAACATGAACGCCTCGACGCAGGCGCTCACGCAGCAGACCAAGCTGTCCTCGACGGTGGGCCTGATCGGCCACACCGTGTCGTACTCGGACAAGGACGGCACGACGGTCGAGGGGACGGTCGAGACGGTTCAGACGGCCGGCGACAAGGTCAGCCTGACGATCAACGGCGTTGCGGGCATCGACCCTGACAACGTGATCGAGGTCCGCTGATGCACGACCCGACCATCAACCCAGCGCTGCTTCCGCCCGGCGTAGAGCCGGTCAAGAAGCCCGCGCCGGGCGGTCCCACCGCTCCGCTGAGGGGCCCGGCCTTCGACGAGGTCCTGCGCCAGCGCGTAGGCACCGTCAAGTTCTCCGGGCACGCCCTTCAGCGCGTGGAGCGGCGCGGCATCGACCTGGACGCCAACAACACGCTTGCCCGGCTCGAGTCGGGCGTGGACCGCGCCGCGTCGAAGGGCGCACGCGACTCCGTCGTCTTCGTGGACGGGACGGCGTTCGTCGTCTCGGTGCGAAACAAGACCGTCATCACGGCGGTCGATTCAGAGCACATGCGCGAGCACGTGTTCACGAACATCGACAGCGCCGTCATCGCATGACGGACCGAAACCTCAACCAGCTCTACCAAGGACGCGGCCGGACCTCGCATCAGAGGGAGCCGCTTACCCACAGGAAGGGAGTGATGTACCGATGATGCGAAGCATGTTTGCGGCCATCTCAGGCCTCAAGCAGCATCAGACGATGCTGGACGTCACGGCGAACGACATCGCCAACGTCAACACGCTCGGCTTCAAGGCCAACCGCGTGACTTTCAAGGACTCGCTGTCGCAGCTCCAGCGCGGCGGCGCGGCCCAGACGGCCGGCCAGGGCGGCCAGAACCCCGCCCAGGTCGGACTCGGTGTCGGCCTGTCCTCGATCGACTCGGTCATGGGCGGCGGCGCTCTGCAGACGACGGGCAACGTGCTCGACGTCGCCCTCCAGGGCGAGGGCTGGTTCCGCGTCGGTCAGGGCACCGCCCCGGCCGTCCCGGGCACGATCGAGTACACCCGCGCGGGCAACTTCTCGCGCAACGACCAGGGCTACCTGGTGACCCAGGACGGCTACTACGTGGTCGGCAAGGTCGCCGTCGCGGCGCCCGGTCCGCCGGTCTCCTACAGCCCCGGCGCAGCCGACGGCCTGATCAACATCCCGACGGGTGCCACCAACGTGGCGATCGCCCAGGACGGCTCGGTCTCATACGTGCCGACCGGCGGCGGCGCCCGCGTGACGGCGGGTTACCTCTCGGTCGCGAAGTTCGCGAACGAGCCCGGCCTGCAGCGCCAGTCCGGCAACCGCTGGCTCGCGTCGCCGGCTTCCGGCACCGAGAACGTGGGCACGCCGGGCACGACGGCGGCCGGTACCTGGGGTGTCACCACCTCGGGCACGATCGAGATGTCGAACGTCGACCTGGCCACCGAGTTCACGAACATGATCACCGCTCAGCGTGGCTTCCAGGCCAACTCGCGGGTGATCGGTGCCGCGGACGAGATGCTCACCGAGCTGGTGAACATGAAGCGCTAAACGCGCTTCTGACGCTCACGGCCTGAACGAGTAGGAGAGAACGATGATCACTCTGCATCGCCTTGCTCACTGGGACGAGCCCTTCCAGCTCAACCCCGACCTGATCGCGACCGTCGAGGCGGTCCCGGACACCATCGTGGCGCTCACGAACGGCAAGCGCATGCTTGTCCACGAGTCGCCCGAGGAGGTCGCGGACGCGATCCGCGAGTGGCGCGCGAGCGTCCTCGCCGTCATGACCGGCAGCGTCATGGTCGCCGGTTAGGAGCACGCAGAGCTCGAACCCCTCCAAATCGGTGCGCGGGTGTCCTCAAGAGGGACGCCCGCGCGCCGATGAAGACAGAAGACCCTCCCATGAAGGCACTCACCGCAATAGGAATCGTCTTCGCCATCGTCACGATGCTGATGTCGGCGATGATGGAAGGCACCGCCATCCCGGCGTTCTTCGTGATCCCGGCCTACCTGGTCGTGCTCGGCGGCACCGCCGGCGCAACCATGGCCGGCACGACGATCGATCAGTTCAAGAAGATCCCGTCGCTGTACAAGATCGCGTTCTCGCCGCCGGAGGTGCATCCCGCCCGGCGTGTGAAGCAGCTCGTGTCGTTCGCCGAGCGCGCGCGCCGCGAGGGCCTGCTGGCCCTCGAGGACGAGATCGAGGAGCTCGACGACGCGTTCGCCACGAAGGGCCTGCAGCTGGTCGTCGACGGCACGGACCCCGACCTGGTCCGCGAGATCCTGGAGAACGAGATCGACGGCATGGCGGCCCGCCACCACGCCGGCACCGCGGTCTTCGAGAAGGCCGCGGGCTACGGCCCCACGATGGGCGTGCTCGGCACGGTCATGTCGCTCGTCCACGTGCTCGAGAACCTCTCGAACCCAGCCATCCTCGGCCCCGCCATCTCCGGCGCGTTCATCGCGACGCTGATCGGCGTGGGGTCCGCGAACGTCATCTACTTCCCGGTGGCCACCAAGCTGAAGTCGATCACCGAAGAGGAGATCGAGCTCAGAACCCTGACTCTCGAAGGCATCCTGGCGATCCAGGCGGGCGACAACCCGCGCGTGGTCGAGGACAAGCTGATGGCCTTCGTGCCGCCCGCGGAGCGCGACGCCGAGGACGACGAGGGCGCCGGGGCATCGAAGCCGAAGCTGGCCGAGGCGGCCTAGCGCCATGGCAGCCGGGCGCAAGCGGCGCGGCGGCGGCGGTGGCGGGCACGACGGGCCCGACGAGCGCTGGCTGCTGACCTACGCGGACATGATCACGCTGCTGATGGCGCTGTTCATCGTCATGTTCTCGATCTCGTCGGTGAACACTTCGAAGTTCGACGCGCTGCAGAAGTCGCTCAAGGAGGCGTTCTCCGGGCGCGTTCTGCCCGGCGGCGAGGCGGTGCTGCAGACCGGAGGCACGACCAAGGGCCACGAGGCCGGCAAGGTCGAGCCGCCCGTTCCGGCGATCCAGCCGCTGATCCAGAAGGAGTTCAAGAAGCAGGACGCCAAGAAGCGCGGCGCCGCCAAGGGCAGCGAGGACGAGCAGTTCAAGCAGGTCAAGCGCAACCTCGACGACTACGCCAAGACCCACAACCTCCAGAAGAAGCTGGAGACCGAGGTCACCCGGCGCGGCCTGGTCATCCGCCTGCTCACCGACGGCGTGCTGTTCGAATCCGGCGAGGCGAAGATCAAGCCGGGCGCCATGCCGCTGATGGAAAAGATCGCCGGACTCCTTCAGGTTGATCGAGAGCATCCGATCAATGTGGAAGGACATACAGACAACGTCCCGATTCACTCGTCGCAATACCCCACGAACTGGGAGCTCTCGACCGCTCGCGCCGCGAGCGTCGTACGGCTCCTGATCGCGGACAACGCGCCGGCGAATCGTCTCGGAGCAGTGGGCTACGCCCAGCTCCACCCGATCGCGTCCAACAGCAGCGCCCAGGGGCGCTCACGCAACCGCCGGGTGGAGATCGTGCTGCTGCGGGTCAACGACAACGCCTCCCCCTAACTCCCCCCACACCAACTCTCCCCAATGAAGTCCAAGCTCAAGTTCATAGTGCCCCTCACGGTGCTCATCCTCCTCGGCGGCGTCTACAAGTTCGCCCTGGCGAAGCCGCCCGTCGAGGTGAAGCACAAGATCGAAGGCGTCGTCTACGTGCTCCCCAAGGAGTTCGTGGTCAACCTCGACGACGGGCACTTCGCCAAGTTCAACGTCGCGCTCGTGCTGGACCACTCGCAGCCCACCGCGCCCGCGCCGGCCGGCGGCCACGCCGCCCCGGTCGAGCCGCCGGAGGGCTACGGCACGCTCGAGCAGGAGGCCGTGATCCGCGACATCGTGGTGAACGAGGCCAGCGGGGTGTCCTCGGATGACCTGACCAAGCGCAAGAAGCGCGCGAAGCTGAAGAAGCGGATCCTCAAGGAGATCAAGGCGCATTCCGATGTCAAGGTCGAGGAGATCCTCCTCACCGACATCGCCGTGCAGTAGCCGCGAGGTCAAGTCATGGAACAGACGACCGAAACCGAGACCGAAATCCAGTTCGAGGCCCTCGAGGCGCCCGCGGCCGCCATCACGGCGGAGGCGGCCGACCTGGGCCGCGTCATCGACGTCCCCGTGGAGCTGGCCGTGGAGATCGGCCGGACCACGATGACGATCGGCGAGACGCTGTCCCTGGCGCCCGGCTCGATCGTGTCGCTGAACCGGCTGGCCGGCGAGCCCGTCGACCTGCTGGTCAACGGCAAGGTCATCGCGCAGGGCGAGGTCGTCGTCATCGACGAGGAGTTCGGCCTCCGCGTCACCGACATCGTCTCGACGGCCCAGCGCCTGACCGACGCCTCCTCGCCCGCCGAGTAGCGGGCGCCTCTGCGAACATCGGCGGCTCCCGAGGTGAGGAGCCACGTATGCCGCAGGTGCAGACCGTCACCGGTCCCGTCGATGCCGCCGAGCTCGGCACGACGCTGATCCACGAGCACTTCCGGGGTCGTGACGAGGCCACCGTGTTCCAGTGGCCGCACCTGCACGACGAGGACGAGGAATACGGGATGGCCCTGGAGATGGCGCAGGCGGTCGCCGGCCACGGCGTGAAGACCGTCGTCGAGCCGACCGCGATGATGCTCGGCCGCGACGTCCCGTTCCTGATCCGCCTGGCCCAGGAGAGCGGCCTGCAGATCGTCCCCTGCACGGGCATCTACACCTACGACCACCTGCCGATCTTCTTCGAGAGCCGCGATCCCGACTTCATCGCGGACCTGTTCGTCCACGACATCGAGCAGGGGATCCAGGGCACCGACGCGCGCGCGGGGTTCATCAAGATCGCCGCCGACGAGCCGGGCGTGACGCCGAACATCGAGAAGCTCCACCGCGCCGCGGCGCGGGCGTCCGTGCGCACCGGCGCGCCGATCATGGCCCACTCGCGGCCCGCGTCCGAGACCGGCCCGAAGCAGGTCGAGGTCCTGCTCGAGGAGGGTGTTGACCCGGCGAAGATCCAGATCGCCCACTGCGGCGACACCGACGACCTGGACTACCTGCAGCGGATGCTCGACCTGGGCGTGTGGCTGGGCATGGACCGCTACGGGATCGAGATGTACCTGCCGGCCGACCGCCGCAACGCGACCGTGCTGGCGCTGCTCGAGAAGGGCTTCGCCGACCGCATGTTCCTGTCCCAGGACTTCGTCGTCGCGCTCGACTGGTTCCCGGACGAGCAGGTCGAGCAGCTGATGGAGGCGGGCGCCGTGAAGGACTGGTCGATGACGCTGCTGTTCGAGCAGATCATCCCCCAGCTTCGCGAGGGCGGGATGACCGACGATCAGCTCGACACCATGCTGGTCGACAACCCGCGGCGCTGGCTGGCGGGGGAGTAGGGGCGGGGCTCAGCCGAGCTGCAGCCCGGGCACTGCGCCGTCGGCGCCCAGCACCCTCAGCATCCCGCGCAGCGAGGACGACGGGGCGAGCAGCGCGACGCCGCCCGCACGGGCGGCGTCGAAGACCGCGCTCAGGCCGCGCACGTCGATGAAGGTCAGCTCGCTCGCGTCGATGCACACGTCGCCGGAGCGCTCGCGCGCGGTTTCCAGGGCGCGGGTCAGGAGCTCGGCGTTGGCCATGTCGATCTCGCCGCGGGCCTTGACCGTGCCGTGGCGCCCGATGTGGATCGTCACGCCGCGGTGCTCGACGGTCTCGGCCTCCTCGAAGGCCGACTCGAGCAGCGGGTGCGCCGCGGCGCAGGCCGCCACCGCGGCGGGGCGGAAGCGGGTGCGGTCGTACTGGCAGATCGCCGACGCGCGGCCGTCGGCGAAGACGGTGCACGCCGCCCGCTCGTAGCTCGCGAGCGCGGCCGTGTCCGGGCCGTCGGCGCTCGCCGCCCAGCTCATGTCGGCCAGGAGGCGCAGTCCGGTGAAGCCCTCGGCCAGGGCCGACCGCTTCTCGTCGACCAGCGTGCCGACCATCCGGTCCGGGTCGGAGATCCCGGACGCCAGGTACGCCTCGGCGGGCGCGCGCACGACGAGCTGCCCGTCGCGCGACCCCTGCCCGGTGCGGGCGACCAGGTCGGCTGTCAGTTCGTCGTCGGCTGAGTCGGGGACGACGAGCACCCGTTCGCCGGCCTCGAACGCGGTGGCGACCTCGCGCTCCAGCGCACGCAGCCGCTCCGCCCGCGAATCATGGACCAGGCAGACGTGGTACCCGCCGCCGAGTCCCCATTCGGCGGTGTTGGGTGTCACGCCCCCTTCTATTTCCCTTTGTCCGATGGACTATGCAGGTTTAGCGTCCGTGCGCCATTCGCCGCGGTCGTGGGAGAGCTCGAACCAGACGAGCGCGCCCGTCGGCGTTCGCTGCGTTCCCCACGCGCGCGCGAGCCTGTCGACCAGCACCAGCCCGAGGCCGCCGGTACGGGTGAGGTCGGGCACCAGGCGCTGCGGCCGCTCGAAGCCGGTTCCCGGATCTGTCACCTCGACGCGGACGTGATCGGTGCTCTCGTCGAGCGCGATCTCGATCGGGTCGCCACTCTGGGCGCCGCTGTGGCGGACCGCGTTCGTGACCACCTCGGTCAGCAGGAGCAGCAGGTCGTCACGCACCGGGTCGGGCAGATGGGCGCCGCGTTCGCGCAGGGCCTCCCGCACCGCGGCGGGGGCGTCGCGGCCCGTCCTGACGGCAAAGGAATGACTTTTCGACATGCGGCGTAGGGGTGACGCCGAAATGTACGACTCGGCGGCCTACGAGGCGCCGTTCGAACGGCGCCGGAAGACGTACACGGCGCCTTCGAGCTCGGGCGGAAGGACGAGCCTGCCGAGCGCCTCGTCCTCGGCGTAGTCGAAGCCGGTCTGGCTGCTGTACGCGGTCCAGTTGCCGGACGCGAACGCGTGCTGGCTCGCGATCACCACGTAGAGCTCGACGGAGGGGGTCTTGAAGACCTGCTCCTCGAAGCGGTTGCCCGCCGGGGGCCAGGAGCAGATGACGACCTCGGGCTGTCGTTTCTGGAGCGCCGTGCGCGCGTCCTCGTCGAGGACGTCGTCCGGGAAGTCGATCGCGTGCGACCACGAGTGGTCGTCGGTGGCGGTGATGTCGACGCCCTCCGCCTCTGAGGAAGCGGCTGAGGGTGCCGTCGCCGGCGGCGATCTCGAGGGCGCTGCGTTCGCCGATCTCGCTCGCCAGCTCCTTGACCAGCTTGCGCGAGTAGAAGCAGTAGATCCCCTTGGGCTCGACGAGCGGCATCAGGAAGCGCTTCTGGGTGAGGACCGGCCATATCAGCCGGAACGCGGCGCCCGAGACCGGCTTGCGCTCGAGCCCCTTGCCCTTGAACAGCAGCTTCTGGGCGAGCCAGCCGTTCCACAGGTTGAACCGGACCTTGCCCCTGGTGACCCCGGTGGCGGCGGCGACGCAGACCTTGCGCAGCGCCTCGGCGGCCATGGCGCTCTGGATCTCGTTGTGTCCGCGGCCCTGGGAGACGCGCTGGACGTAGGCCTTGAGGTCGTCGATGTCGCCGGTGTTGACGACGTCGGCGATCTCGCGCTGCACCTTCTCCCAGTCCTCGGGATGGGCCTCGCGCATCTCCCTGAGCGTCTGCTGCGCCACGGTGGGGGAGGGTAGGCGGCTACGCCGGCCCGATGTAGCGCAGGTAGACCTGGTTGAGCGCGGGGTCGCTGTTGGAGCGCTCCGCCGCGGCACGCGGCGTCAGCCCCGGGAAGGCGCCCGCGGCGACGCTCAGGTCGACCAGCGGGTAGGCGCTCTCCCAGAGCAGGTAGTTGCCGTAGTAGCTCGACACCGGACGGCGGGCGGGGGCGTGCGGCTGGTGGGTGGCGGGGTCGGCGTCGGCGTCGGGGTTGTTCAGGATCTCGTTGCCCGAGTCGCGCGACTGGAGCGAGACGTTGCCCGACAGGAATGCCCAGAAGAAGACGTCACCCGTGCCGTTGCGGTCGAAGAAGCCGCCCGCGCGCACCGTGGACTGGAGGTTGGTCGCCTCCGACTCGAAGAAGACCATCGAGCCCGAGCGCGTGATCGTGGGCTCGGCCGAGGGCCGTTGGCCGCCGAGCCCACGGCCCGGGAGCGCGACACCCAGACGTGCCGGCCCGGCGCCTGGGCGTTGGTGCGCACGATGTCCGCGTGGCCGTTCCGGTCGCGCGTCAGCAGGTTCGTCGCGGCGCTGCGGTAGGCCACGTACGCGCCGTTGTCGCCGATGTCGGGCTGGGTCGAGGGCCCGTCGCCGGCGGCGCCGCCCCGGGTGCGCGACACCAGGGTCGTCCGCATCGACAGCGTCCCGCGCGCCCGCGCGAACGAGCGGGCGTAGACGTCGGACACCCGGTTGCGGTCCCCGGGGGTCAGGTTCGACGCGGTCGAGTCGAACGCGACCGCCTCGCCCACGCGGGCGCCGCATCCCCGCGTGCAGCCCGGCGCCCCGCCGAGCTTGGAGAACGACACATGCCCGGAGTCGCCGTTGCCGGCGCGCCCGCCCGTCGACGCCGAGGCCAGGAACGTCGTCCCGGCGAGCCCCGCGTTGGCCCCGCGCCCCGACAGCACCCGGACGTAGACCTGCCGCGTGCCGCGGGGCGGGCGCGTCGTGCGCGCGCCCCGGCGGGCGCCCGACCCGGCTCGGGTGAGCGCCAGGTTGGTCGCGTCCGATACGAACGCGACCCGCGTGCACGACCCGTCGACCTGCACCTCGAAGGTGTCGCCGTCGGACTGGCGCCCGCCCGTCGCCAGCGACACGCGCTCGATCCGGCGGGTGCGCAGCGAGTAGACGAACGCGTCCGCCCGCTCGTTCGTGTCGCCGGGGACCAGGTTCGACGCCCGGGAGACGAAGGCAACGCAGCCCGGCGCGTGCAACTGGTCGCCACCGATGTCCGGCCGCCCCGAGGGCCCGTTCGCTGGGCCGCCGTTGCGCGCCCGCGAGACGATGCGGGTCGCTCCCGGCTGCCACGGGCCGCCCTCAAGGCCGAAGTCGCCGCCCCGGGCGACCAGGAAGACGTCGGCGGCGCCGTTGGTGTCGCCGGCCACGATGTCGGTGGCGTCCGACTCGTAGGCCACGTAGCTCGCGCGCTGGCGGTCCTGCGCCACCGCCGCGTTGCGGGACGCGCCGTTCGGGAACCCGCCCCCGGCGGAGCGGGAGATCAACTCCGTCACCCGGTCGTCAGCGGTGAAGCGGCCGGCGTGCGCCGGGGGCGCAGAGGCCAGCGCCGCCGTCGCGATCACGGCGGCCAGCAGTACCCCGCGTGTCCTCAACCGCCGGTCCTGGCGGTCGGACGTGAGACCCGCGTACCGGGCGTGATCAGCAGGAGCGTCCGCGTCGCGCCGTGGGCCCGGCCGTCGGGGCCCTTGAAGTCGAACCGCGCGATCACGGGCACGCACCGGCGCTTGCGCAGCAGCTTGCGCTTGGCGGAGCTCAGGCGCATGGGGATGGACCCGACCCGGCCGGCCCGGAGGTTGAAGCGCGTGCGCACCACGGTCTGGCGCAGCGACCGGCACTCGCGCGGCGGGGCGAGCTGAGCCCCGGCCGGAGCCTCTGCCCGCCGCTGTGCCGGTGCGGGCGGAGGCGTCGCGCCGGTCACCCGCAGTACCCCGGTGCAGGGGCTCGCGACGAGCCAGGCGCAGCGGGCGCCGAGCGTGAACCGGCCTGACTTGCCGACCCGGACCTTGCGCCACTTCGGCGTGCCCTCCACGGCCATCTCGCAGTCGCCGCCGACCGCGTCCGCGTAGTCGGCGAGCGCGATGTCCGGCGCCGCTCCACACCAGAGCTGGTCCTCGTGGACGATCGAGATCAGCGGGCTGTGGTTGAAGACCGGCCCCGCCTCGTCGGCGACCAGCAGGTCCTCGCCGGCTCCGCCCTCCACCCAGTCGTCTCCATGGTTGCCGTGCAGCGTGTCGGCGCCGTCGCCGCCCTGCACGCGGTCGTTGCCGTCGCCGCCCCTCACGTCGTCGTCACCGGCGGCGCCCGACAGGTCGTCGTCGCCGTCGCCCCCCTCGGCGTGGTCGGCATCCCCGCCCGCGTCGATCGTGTCGGCGCCGGCGTCCCCGGTCAGCTCGTCGCGCGACGGGCCGCCGAGGATCCGGTCGGCGCCGTCGCCGCCCAGCAACGTGGCGGGGGACGGGCCGGCGGCCAGCGTGTCGTCACCCCCGAGCCCGAGAGCCAGCAGCGGCGATGCGCCGGCCACGATCGTGTCGCCGGACGGCGTGCCCACGACCTGATCGATCGACGCCAGCGTGTCGTTCTCGCCGGGCTCGCCGGCGCCGCCCGGCGTGCGCAGGTCGACCGACACCGGTGCGCCGCGGTTGCCGTAGCAGCCCAGGTCCCAGCTCCCGTCGGCGCCGACCATCCGGTCCGGGCCCGGGCCGCCGTCGAAGCGGTCGCCGGTGTCCACGGTGTGCGCCCGCGGGTCGGCGATGCTGCCGCCGCCCAGGAGCAGGTCCGCGCCGGGGCCGCCGGTCAGGCCGTCGCTGCCCGGGCCGCCGTCGAGCTCGTCGTCGCCGTAGCCGCCGTCGAGGTCGTCGTAGCCGGCGGCGCCGGTCAGCCGGTCCCGGCCGTCGCCGCCGCCCAGGTGGTCGTCGCGGGGCGATCCCGTGACGACGTCGTCGCCCTCACCGCCGTCGGCGCGCGGGAACGGCGTCCCCGGCGGATCCGGGGGCGACGTGATCCCGCACGCAAGCGGCGTGACCGCCGTGGGCCCCGACTGGCCTGGCGCCTCCGTGACCGACAGCGCGTCGTCCCCGGGTCCCCCGAGGAGCGCGAGCGGACCGCTCAGCGTGTCGTTGCCCGGGCCCCCGTCGACCTGGGCGCCCGCCCCGCGGGTCGCGAGCGTGTCATTGCCGTCGCCTCCGTTGATGAAGCCTGCCCACGCCTCGTTGTCGACGTGGTCGTCGCCGGTGCCCGCGTCGAGGCTGAGCCAGGACGACGGGTGTGTCGAGCTGATCGTGTCGTCGCCGTCGCCGCCGCGGATGACGTCCGGGCGGACCAGCCCGCTCAGCTTCCAGTGCCTGACGATCGTGTCGTTCCCCGGCCCGCCATCCATGACGCCGCCGCCCACCAGGACGTCGTTCCCTTCGCCGCCCCGGACATCGCTGAGGTCGAAGGTCAGGCTGTCGTTGCCTTCACCGCCGTCGACCTCCTGCGCGTAGAAGATGTCGACGCGGTCGTCGCCCGGGCCGGTGTCGATCGTCCTGATCTGTTGCTGCTGCGTGCTCTGCTGGTCGACGCTGTCGGCCTCGTCGCCCAGGCGCAGGCGAATGCCTGCCGGGTTCACCGCCCAGCACTGGAGGGCGTGCGGGTCCGAGTACGCGGCCACGGTCCAGGGCGGCGAGCCGTCGGGCGGAGGGTCGCAGCCCGGCCCGCGCCGCATCGTCGCCGTGTCCCCGATCGCGGGGCGAAGTGGTTGATGCTGACCCCGTTGCGCTCTCCCGGTTCGCCGTCGTAGACGAGCAGACCCTCGGCGTGGGAGTAGGAGAGGATCCCGGCCGAGGCGGCCGGACACGCGGCGAGTGCGAAGAGAAACGCCGCGATTACGACGACAGATCGGACAGGATTCCCCACCTATTCGGATGGTAGGTCGGACGAGCGGGCCGGCGCGCCGGCGATCTCGCGCCCCGCCACCCCTAAAGCCCCTGGACGAAACGCCGATGTAGGTCGTGCAGGCCCGACCCTCCTCCTTCCTCCAAGGCGGGCTCGCAATCCTCCATGAAGCGATTCCTCCTCGCTGGCGGCGTAGCCGCGACAACCCTCATATGGCAGGTCCAGACGGCCCTCGCGATTCCCGAATCCGAGAAGAAGCCCGTCGACCTGCCGATCGACCAGGTCCAGTCCCAGGCCGGCGGCGCGAGCTCCAACTCGACGAGCGGCGGCCTCATGCGCACGTTCATCGGGCTGATCGTGGTCGTGGCCGTGATCTACGGCCTGTACTGGATCCTCAAGAAGGTCAAGACGGCCCAGGCCGACCAGGCGTCCGGCTCCGGGCTCCACAGCCTGGCCTCGCTTCCTCTTGGCCCCAACCGCTCGCTGCACATGATCCGCGCGGGCCGCGAGATCGTCCTGGTCGGCGTCGCCGAGCACGGCGTCGCGCCGATCCGCAGCTACACGGAGGAGGAGGCCTACGAGGCCGGCCTCATCGGCCACGACGACGACGATGACGACGCCACGACCGGCGGCGGCAACGGCGCCGGCAAGGTGGCCCCCAACCCGATCACCAAGGCCGGCTTCGCCAAGCCGGGCGACGCCCTCAGGCAGGGCATCGAGAAGCTCCGCCAGCGGACGGTCCGCTGATGCACGGGGCGACCAGCGTCCTCGCGCAGATCGACCTCTCCGGGGGAGGGGGCAAGAGCGCCGACGGCGGCAGCGCCGTCCAGCTCCTCATCCTCGTCGCCGGGATCACGCTGATCCCGGCGCTGTTGTTCTGCGTCACCGGCTTCACCCGCATCCTCATCGTCCTGGGCTTCATCCGCAGCGGCCTGGGCACGCCGACGAGCCCCCCGAACCAGGTGCTGGTCGGCATCGCGCTGTTCCTGACGCTGTTCGTGATGGCGCCGACCTTCAACGCGGTCAAGGACAACGCGATCGACCCGCTGCAGAAGGGTCAGATCAGCCAGGCCCAGGCGTTCAAGCGCGGCCAGGAGCCGCTGCG
Organism: uncultured Actinomycetes bacterium; assembly: GCA_963724205.1. Lineage (GTDB taxonomy): Bacteria > Actinomycetota > Thermoleophilia > Solirubrobacterales > Thermoleophilaceae > CAVRTK01. The sequence continues at coordinate 2,188,153 of CAVRTK010000001.1, forward strand.
CGAGTTCATGTTCAAGCAGACGCGCACCAAGGACCTGGCGCTGTTCGTCTCGCTGGCCAAGATGGACCGCCCGAAGACGCGCGCGGACATCCCCACCCACGTCCTGATCCCCGCGTTCATCATCAGCGAGCTGAAGACGGCGTTCCAGATCGGGTTCCTGATCTTCCTGCCGTTCCTGGTGATCGACCTGGTGGTCAGCTCGACCCTGATGTCGATGGGAATGATGATGCTCCCACCGGTCTTCATCTCCCTGCCGTTCAAGATCCTGCTCTTCGTCCTGGTGGACGGCTGGGATCTGGTCACCAGATCCCTCGTCCAGTCCTTCAACTGAGGGAGTAGTACGCCTTGAACCAGGACGTCGTCATCTCCCTCGCGATGCAGGCCATGGGCATCGCGCTCAAGATCGGCCTGCCGCTGATGCTGGTCGGCCTGATCGTCGGCCTGCTCGTCTCGATCTTCCAGGCGGTCACCCAGATCCAGGAGATGACGCTCACGTTCATCCCGAAGATCCTGGCGCTCGGCCTGGTCATGGCGATCGCCGGCCCGTGGATGCTCGGCGAGCTCCTGACCTACACCCAGAACCTGTACACCGACATCCCGGGGCTCGTCGGAACGTGAACGAGCTGATCCAGGCTGTCGGCGCGAACCAGACCGCCGGCTTCATCCTCGTGCTCGCGCGGATCTCGCCGCTGTTCGTTCTGGCGCCGATCTTCTCGTCGCGCATGATCCCCACGCGCGCCAAGGGCGTCGCCGCGGTCGCGCTCGCGATCGGCATGGCGCCGGTGGCGATGGCGGGTTCGGAGCGCAAGGTGCCGACCGACGTCTTCCCGCTCGCCGAGCTGGCGGTCAAGGAGCTGCTGATCGGCCTGGCGTTCGCGTTCGCCGTGGGGGTCGTGTTCCAGGCGATGTCGATCGCGGGATCGTTCCTCGACACGCTCGTGGGCTACTCGTTCGGCTCGCTGGTCGACCCGATCACCGGCAACCAGTCGCCGGTGCTCTCGCAGGTCTACTCGCTCGTCGGCGTGATGATCTTCATCGCGATCGGGGGCGACGGCTGGATGATCAAGGGCCTCGCCGAGACCTACGACCTGGTGCCGCTGCTCGCGTTCCCGTCGATGGGCGCGCTCGTCGGCGGCGCCAACGCGGCGTTCGTCAACATCTTCATCAGCGCGCTGCAGATCGCCGCGCCGGTCCTGATCGCCGTGACGATCACCGACGCGGCGTTCGGCATCGTGTCGCGCGTCTCACCGCAGATGAACGTCTTCGCGGTCGGCATGCCCGCGAAGATCATCGTCGCGCTGCTGATCCTCGGCGCGTCGCTGCCGTTCGTCGCCGGCTTCATCGACGACTCGCTGCGCGGCGGCATCTCCGACTCCCTCAACTCGATCAAGGCTCGTTAGGGGAGGGGGTGAGGGTCGATGGCTGAAAGCGGCGCGGGCGACAAGACAGAGAAGCCAACTCCAAAGCGAAGGGCAGACGCGCGCAAGGAGGGGCAGGTCGCACGTTCGATGGACATGAACGGCGCGGTCGTGCTGCTGGCATCGCTGCTCGTGCTCTCCGCGATGGCCCCGAAGATGATGCAGGGGCTGAAGCAGGTCATGACCACGACGCTGCTGGCGATCCAGACGCCGGACGTCGTGACCAAGGACGGCCTGGGACCGATCGTTACCGACAACGTCATGGTGATGATCCGCGTGATCGGCCCGATCGCCGCGGTGTGCATGGTCGCGGGACTCGTCACCAACGTCGCCCAGGTGCGCTGGTCGCCGACCGCCAAGCCGCTCAAGCCCAACTTCAAGAAGATCAACCCGCTCACGAACGCGAAGCAGACGTTCGGCCCGCAGATGTACTTCGAGGGCGGCAAGACGATCGTCAAGGTCGGTGCGGTTGGCGTGATCGCCGCGCTCGCGCTGTTCCCGAAGTTCGACGAGCTGGCCGCGCTGGTGGGCATGCCCCCGGCGGCGCTGCTGCCGCACCTGGCCCACCTGATCCTCGGGATCGCCGTGCGCGCCGGCGCGGCCTACCTGCTGATCGCGTTCATCGACTACGGGTGGCAGAAGTATCGCCACGAGAAGCAGCTGAAGATGTCCAAGCAGGAGGTCAAGGAGGAGGCGAAGTCCCAGGACTCGCCCGCCGAGGTCAAGCAGGCCATCCGCCGCCGCCAGATGGAGCAGGCGCGCAGGCGCATGATGGACGACGTCCCCACCGCCGACGTCGTCGTCACGAACCCGACCCACTACTCGGTCGCGCTCCGCTACGACGGCGAGAAGCTCGCGCCCGAGGTCGTCGCCAAGGGCAAGGACCTGATCGCCTTCCAGATCCGCAAGATCGCCAAGGAGCACGACGTCCCGGTCATCTCGGACCCGCCGCTGGCCCGCGGCCTGCACAAGTCCGTCGAGATCGGCCAGCAGATCCCCGAGGAGTTCTTCCAGGCGGTCGCGCAGTTGCTCGCTTTCGTCTACCGCGTCGCCGGCCGAAAGGTCGTCTAGGTGAACCCCGTGAAGAACAACGACGGAACAGCAGCGATCACGAAGATGATGAAGCACACGGACCTGCTCGGCGCGGCCGCGGTCGTGCTGATCGTCTGCATGCTGATCATCCCGCTGCCGCCGTTCCTGCTCGACCTGTTCATCACCCTGAACATCGCGGCGGCGCTGGCGATCCTCGTCTCGACGCTCTACATGAAGAAGGCGCTCGAGCTGTCGTCGTTCCCGTCGCTGCTGCTGCTGACGACGATGTTCCGCCTGGCGATCAACGTGTCGGTCACGCGCCTCATCCTGCTCGAGGGCGACGCCGGCCACCTGGTCACCGCGTTCGGCAAGTTCGTCGTCGGCGGCAACGTGGTCGTCGGCCTCGTCATCTTCCTGATCCTGATCGTCATCCAGTTCGTCGTGGTGACGAACGGCGCCGGCCGCGTGGCCGAGGTCGCCGCGCGCTTCACGCTCGACGCCATGCCCGGCAAGCAGATGGCGATCGACGCCGACCTGAACGCGGGCCAGATCACCGACGAGCAGGCCAAGCAGCGCCGCGCCGAGATCTCCAAGGAAGCGGACTTCTACGGCGCGATGGACGGCGCCTCGAAGTTCGTCAAGGGCGACGCGATGGCGGGCATCCTGATCGTGCTGATCAACCTGCTGGGCGGCATCATCATCGGCGTGCTCCAGCAGGGCATGCCGTTCGGCGAGGCGGCCAACCACTTCTCGCTGCTGACGGTCGGCGACGGCCTGTGCGCGCAGATCCCGGCGCTGCTGATCTCGATCGCCACCGGCATCATCGTCACCCGTACCGCGTCCGACGACGACCTGGGCACGGAGACCGCCAAGCAGGTCCTGGCGAACAAGCGCGCCCCGATGGTCGCGGGCGCCGCGCTGATCGTGCTCGCTGCGGTCCCGGGCCTGCCCAAGGTCCCCTTCATCCTCATGGGCTGCCTCTTCCTGGCCGTCGGCTGGAAGCTCGACGTGATCTTCCCGCAGGACGACGATGCCGGCCTGGCGCTGGCCGGCGCCGGCGGCGGCGCGCTGCCGCCCGGCGTGCCCGGCGGGCCCGCGGGCGCGCTCGAGCCGCCGCGCGACCAGGCGGTCGAGGCGCTCCAGATCGATCCGCTCGAGCTGGCGATCGGCTTCGGCCTGGTCCCGCTCGTCGACCAGTCCGCCGGCGGCTCCCTGTTGTCGCGCGTGACCGCCATCCGGCGCCAGATCGCCACCGAGCTCGGCATGGTCATCCCGTCCGTGCGCATCCACGACGAGGTCGGCCTGGATTCCCACGAGTACGTGGTCAAGGTCCGCGGCGCGGAGATCGCGCAGGGCCGGATCATGGCCGGGCACCAGCTCGCGCTCGACCCGGGCGATGCGGTCGGCACGCTGCCCGGCATCCCGACCACCGAGCCCGCCTTCGGCATCCCGGCCACGTGGATCGCCGACCCGCAACGAGCCGAGGCGGAAGCACTCGGATACACGGTCGTCGACCGCGAGTCGGTGATCGTCACCCACCTGACCGAGGCGATCCGCTCGAACGCCCACGAGCTGCTGACCCGCCAGGAGACGCGCGAGCTGCTCGACCGACTCAAGGAGTCGAACGCCGCGGTCGTCGACGAGGTCGTCCCGGACGTCCTGTCGCTCGGCGAGATCCAGCGCGTGCTCCAGTCGCTCCTGCGCGAGGGCGTGTCGGTCCGCGACCTCGGCACGATCATCGAGGCGATCGGCGACAAGGCCCGCCTGACCCGCGATCCCGGCGTGCTGGCCGAGTACGCGCGCCAGGCGCTCGGGCGCTCGATCACCGCACCGCACCTGGACACGGAGCGCAACCTGCGCGCGATCGCGCTCGACCCGGCGCTCGAGCAGGAGGTCTCCGACGCGATCACGCAGACCAGCGACGGCGAGTACCTGGTCATGGAGCCGAGCCGCGCCCAGGCGCTCGTCACCCAGCTCAAGAGCCAGCTCGACGATGCGCTGGCCCGCGGCGGGCGGCCGGTGCTGCTGTGCTCGGCGCGCGTGCGCCGCCACCTGCGCCGCCTGTGCGAGCAGAGCCTTCCGCAGCTCGCCATATGCTCCTACAACGAGATCATGCCGGGCATCGGCGTGGAGACCGTGGGAGTGGTTGAGCTGTGAGCGAGAACGGGGGCGAGGTGCGGATCTTCCGAGGGCGCAGTCTCGAGGAGGTGCTGCCGCAGATCCGCGAGGAGCTCGGGCCGGACGCGATCATCACGCGCCAGCGCGAGGGGCTCCAGGGCGGGATCGCCGGCTTCTTCCAGAAGCAGTTCGTCGAGATCGAGGCGCGCGCCGGCACGCCGCGCGTGCAGGCGACGTCGCGCCGCGCGCCGGTGCTGGACGTCTACGACGACGACGACAGCGTCGCCCCGCCGCCGTCCGTCCCGATGGACGAGGACGACGAGGCGGTCGGCGAAGGACTTTCATCACCCGCGATACAGGCGATGCTCGAGCAGGCAGCGCCGTTCGCGGACTACCTAAGCGCCGCGGACCGCGCACAGCGTGAGTCCGCCGGCAGCGAGGTAGGACCAGACGTCGAGGCGGCACTCGATTCGCTCGCCCGCGCGCGCGGGGTGGAGGACCCCGCGGGCAGGGCGAGCGCCGAGGCCGATGAACAGGCGACTGCAGAGCCGCGGCCGGTTGAGGAGCCGGCCGACCAGGCGGCCGCCTCGACCCACTTGGAGCCCGTGCGCCGGCAGCAGCCCGCGCGGCGTTCGTCCCGGCCCGCGTCGGCCGACACGATCGAGGAGACGCTGTGCGGCTCGGGGCTGTCGCCCCGGCTGGCGCGGGCGATCGTCGACGAGACCGTCGCCCACCTGCTCCCGTTCGGGTTCCCGAGCGAGCTGAAGACGATGGTCCGCCAGGAGCTGGCCCGCCGGATCCCCACCCAGGCGACCTGGAGCGGGGTCGGCCGGCGGATCGGATTCGTCGGCTCGGGCGGCAGCGGCAAGACGCTGGCCGTGGCCCGCCTGGCCGCCGCGTACGCCGAGGGCGGCGACCAGCCTGTATCGGTGTTCTCGCTGCGCCCGCGCGACGACGGCGACGAGCTGCGCGACCTGCTCGACCGCTTCGACGTGCCCGTGCACGTGGTCGACGGCCCGGACCCCGCTCGCGCGCGCATGCGCCAGATGCCTGAGGACTCGATCGTCGTCGTCGACACGCCCGCGGTGCGCCCGCAGCAGGAGCGAGCCGTCGATGCGCTCGCCGACGAGCTGAAGAAGATGCTGTACGAGATCCACCTGACGCTGCCGGCCACCGTGTCGACGGCGTCGGCCCGCGAGCTGGTCGCCGACCTGGCGCCGCTCGGGATCTCGCGGATCTGCCTGACCCACCTCGACGAGACCAGCCACATCGGCGGCGCCGTCGAGGTCGCGATCCGCGGCGGAAAGCCGTTCTCCTACGTGGGCAGCGGCACCGGCGTGTCCGAGGGCCTCGAGCCCGCCGAGCCCGATGCGCTCGCTGCGCTGGTGCTGCCGTGAGCAGGCGTGTCAGGGGCATCGAGGAGGGCCAGCGGGTGAACCTGATGATCGGCGACCTGCCCGCGATGGAGGCACGCGTCGAGGCGATCGACGAGGACCACGCGATCGTCGGCCTGTTCAAGACGCCGGACCCGCCGCTTCAGAGCATCGGGCCGATCCAGGGCATCGTGGAGGCTGCCGGCACGCGCGGTGTCACCCGGCTGGTCGGGACGCTCCGCCAGCACGGGCAGGAGGCCGACGCGGCGCGGATCGACTTCGACCAGGGCGCGGAGGTGATCCAGCGCCGCCAGTTCGTCCGCATCGACACGACGACGCCGGTGGTCGTCACCCGCGCGGACGGGACGAAGGTCCAGGGATCGACGCTGAACCTCTCGGGCGCGGGCCTGATGCTCGGCAGGCCGATCAACCTCGACATGGACGAGGTGGTCAAGCTCGACATCGACGTCGGCGAGGACGAGCCGGCGGTCCACGCGCGCGGGCGCGTCGTCCGCGACACGCGTGAGGGTCACAAGGGCGTGCGCTTCGAGATGATCGAGGAGGGCGACCGCGACCGGCTCATCCACTTCGTCTTCGAGCGCGAGCGCACCCAGGTGAGGGTGAGGTCCTGATGGCCGACGCCCAGGACACCCGGATCCTCGACCGCGGCGATCCCGACGATTTCGTCCGCCTGGAGGCCCATCCCAGGGCCCTCCGGTCGATCGCGCGGGCCAAGGCGTTCGGCGGCGTGATCGGCTTCGTGGTCGGCCTGTGGCTCGGGTCGCGGGCCGGGCTGCCCGCCTGGGACACCGGCATGCGCGCCCTGGCCGGCGGCGTCGCCGGCTGGCTGCTCGTCTGGGTGGCCGCCGTGCAGATCTGGAAGCAGCTGATCATCGGCGAGGCCCGCGCGGCGGAGGCCAGGCGCGAGCAGGCCCGCCGGACGCGGCAGATGTACGTCGACGAGATCGCCAAGCAGCGGCGCGAGCAGCGCGAGGCGGCGGCGCGAGAGCGCTAGAGGGCTTCGCGGCGGGCCGTGCTAGGGCCCGCCACCGATAAAGCCCCTGCTAGTGCCGTCCGATACGAACCTAATGGACCCGATCCGTCGCATCGGCCCGTACGAGCCTCAGGTCACCGCCGTCACGCGCGTGGACGAGTCGCGCGTGCGCCGCGAGACGCCCGAGGAGGCCAGCGAGCGCCGCCAGCGCGAGCAGCGCGAGCGGGCCCGGCGGCAGGCCGCGCGGGCCTGGGCGGATTCGCAGCTCCAGCGGGTGCATGAGCAGCACGATCCCGGGCTCGTCTCCGAGGAGGACTCGGATGACGGCAACCCGCACGTCGACATCCGGGTCTGACTAAAGCGCCCGGCGCGGGCGCCGATAGGAACCACAGTGGCTCCCTCCGCCACATCCCTCACCGGGGCGGGTGCCCCGATCCTCCGCGACGCCGCGCGCACGACTGTGTCGCAGCTCTGGCTCGGCGCGGTCATGGACCCGTCCGGCCACGCCGACGAGTTCCGCGGCTTCCTGCGCGCGCTCGAGGCGCACGGGTACGAGCCCGCGGTCCAGGAGATCCGCTGGACCGACGCGATGGCCGGCCTGACCGCCGCCGAGATCGAGCAGATCGAGCGCATGAAGCGGCGCACGCCCGTCGACCCGCTCGTGGCCATCCACGAGTACCTGCCGGGCGACGGGCAGCCCACCGTCCAGGGCGCCGTGAACGTCATGCGCGTGATGTTCGAGACCGACCGCGCTCCGCAGGGCTGGGTCGGCCCGCTGATGGACCGCGACGAGCTCTGGGTCCCCTCGCAGTTCAACGTCGAGACCTTCGCCCGCAGCGGCATCCCCGAGGAGAAGATGCGCGTGCTCGGCGGCACGATGGACTTCGATGCGTTCACACCAGGCGAGGTCGAGCCGTGGGACCTCGGCGCGCCCGCGGGCTCGTTCGTCTTCCTGACGAACTTCGACTTCTCCGAGCGCAAGGGCTGGCAGCAGCTGCTGCACGGCTGGGCGCGCGCGTTCGGTCCCGACGACGACGTCTGCCTGGTGCTGAAGACCGGCTCGTTCTACGTGGGCGACGGCTCGGTGCAGGCCAAGATCGACGACTTCCTGCGCACGGAGCTCGGCGCCGGCGCCACCGACCGCATGGCGCCGATCAAGATCATCTGGGACCGCTTGCCGAGCGCCGCGATGCCGCGCCTGTATGCGGGCGCCGACGCCTACGTGCTGCCCTCGCGCGGCGAGGGCTGGGGCCGCCCGTACATGGAGGCCCTGGCGATGGGGCTGCCCACGATCGCCAGCCGCTTCAGCGGCAACCTCGAGTTCATGGACGACGCGACCAGCTGGCTGATCGACGGCGAGCTCGTGCCGGTGGCCGAGGACGCCCAGCTCTTCAACAAGCTCTACACCGGCCACAAGTGGTTCGAGGCCGACGTCGACGAGCTTGCCGCCGCGATGCGGCAGATCGCGTCCGACCCGGCCGCCGCCCGGTCCAAGGCCGCGCCCGCCCGCGACGAGCTGATCCGCCGCTTCGGCCCCGACGCCACCGCCCACCGCATCGGCCAGCTCGCGGCCGACGTCCACGAGCGCCACGGCGAGCGCCGCCGAAAGCCGCTGTACGCCGCGATCCGCGGCCGCTTCGGCTCGGTCGACTCACTCGCGGTCGTCAACGACGGCCTGGCCTCGGAGCTCGCCGACCGCGGTGAGAACGTCCACCTGATGGCACCGGCCGCGAAGCCGGTCGCCGCCAACGCGCCGGTCGTCTCGCAGTCCTGGCCGCCGGTCTTCGACCCCGGCAGCGACGGCCCGACGGTCACGGTGCTGCACTGGGAGTTCGGCTCGCCGCCGCGCGAATGGGTCGAGGAGATCCACCGCAAGGTCGACCGCGTCTGGGTGGCCAGCGACTACGTTCGCCGCGGATACGTCGACGCCGGCGTCCCGCCCGGAGTGGTCGAGACGATCCCCTGCGGCGCCGACCTGGACCTGTTCACGCCCGACGGGCGGGAGTACGAGCTGCCGAGCACGGCCGGCACGACGTTCCTGTTCGTCGGCGGCACCACCTGGCGGAAGGGCGCCGACGTGCTGCTCGAGGGCTGGCGCCAGGCGTTCGGCCCGGACGACGACGTGCAGCTGGTCGTCAAGGACTTCGGCGTCAACAGCTCCTACAGGAACCAGACCGCGGGCGATCACTTCAAGGCGCTCGCCGCCTCCGGCACCGCGGCGCCGATCGCCTACATCGACGACGAGCTGCCGTTCAGCGAGCTGCCCGCGCTGTACCGCGCCGCCGACGTGGTCGTGCTGCCGTACCGCGCCGAGGGCTTCTGCCTCCCGGCCCTCGAGGCGATGGCCTGCGGCGTGCCGGTGATCCACAACGGCGAGGGCCCGACGATGGAGTTCGTGGGCGACATCGGCGGCTGGCCGCTGCCCGCCCGGCGAATCCCGATCCCCTCCCACATGCAGCTCCCCGAGCTTGCCGCACCTGGGTACGTGCACGAGGTCGACCCGGCGGCGCTGGCCGAGAGGCTGCGCGCCGTCGCGGCCGACCCCGAGGGCCGCCGCGAGCGCGGCGCCCGCGGGATCGAGCAGGCGCGCGCCTACACCTGGCGGGCGTTCGTGGACCGGCGCAGTCGAGAAGTTCGAGAGTGATGCAGCGCCGAGGGCCTGCCGCTGGCTCGCAGCCTGCGCCGAGCCGAGATCGAGGCGCGCGGGTCGTTCGCCGTCTACGCGCCCGACTGGGACGACGAGGCCGCGTGGGGACCCGCGCTCGACGCGTGGCTCGACACCTTCACGGACGCCGACGACGTGACCCTGGCCCTGTACGTGGACGGGGACGCCGACGCCATCGGCGGCCGCATCATGGCCCGCCTGGCCGGCCGCGACGAGTCCGCGCTGCCCGACCTGGCGCTGGTCGTGCCCAGCTCCGTCTCGCTGATCGCGCTCGCCGCGAGCGCCGACGCGGTGCTGGCCGACGGCCCGGCCGACCCGGCCTCCCGGCCCGAGCTGCTGCGCCGCGCCCGGCGCATCGTGCCCGCCGCGGATCGCGATGCGGTCAGCGCCCTGCGCGACGCGCTGAAGTAAAGAGGCGACCGGCCCCGGCGCTAGCCTGCGCGCCCGTGACCGAGCCGCAGAGGGTCCTGTTCGCCTACCGCGAGGACGTCGACACCAAGGGCGGCGCCGCATCCGTGATGCACCGGACCGCGGAGGCCCTGGAGGCGCTCGGCGTCTCCACCGAGGTCACGTACGACGTGGAGCCCGACGTGAGCGGCTTCGACGTCGTGCACGCGATCAACTGCTGGAACCCGGGCACGGCGCTCCAGCAGCTCCGCAACCTGCGGGCCGCCGGCGCCACGGTCGTGTGGCAGCCCTTCTACCTGGGCTACTCCGAGCTGTCGTGGGCGCATCGGACCGTCCCCGCCCTGTTCGACCCGGGCCGCCCCGCCGAGGAGCGCGAGCAGCTGATCGCGGCGTTCACAGCCGGGGCGATCGACGCGGGCGGAGTCACGCGCTGGAGCAAGAACGAACCCCTGCCCGGCTTCTACCAGGCCGCGGGGGAGATGGTGAGCCTGGCCGACCGCATCGTCGTCTGCTCGATGCACGAGGCCCAGCTGATCTCCCAGGACGTCGGGCTGCGCGGAACCCCGTTCAGCCACACCCCTCACGGCGTGCACGCCGACAGGTTCGCGGAGGCCGACCCCGCCGCGTTCCGCGCGCACGCGGGGCTGGGGGACACTCCGTTCGCGCTCTGCGTGGGCGCGGTCGACATGCGCAAGAACCAGCCGATGCTGGCCCACGCGCTGCGTGACAGCGGCATCCCGCTCGTGCTGCTGGGCCCGGCGTTCGAGCCGCAGACGATGCAGCTGACCCAGGCCGCGGGTGGGGGCGAGGTCATCCACATCGACCGCGTGCCGCCCGAGCTCGTGGCCTCCGCCTACCACGCGGCGGCCGCGCACGTCCTGCCGAGCTGGGCCGAGGGCGCGGCGCTCGCGAACCTGGAGGCGGCCTCGGCCGGCTGCCCGATCGTGGTCAGCGACAGGTCGTCCGAGTTCGAGTACTTCGGCGACCTGGCTCGATACTGCGACCCGGCCGACCCCGCGTCGATCAGGGCCGCGGTGGAGGACGCGATCGACTCGCGCGACCGCGACGCCGAGCAGATCGCAGAGCTGAAGCGGCGCATGGTCGACCTGACCTGGGAGAACACGGCGCAGGCCACGCTGCGCGCCTACGTGGCCGCGATGCGCGACACGCGCGAGCGCAGCGAGGAGCCGGCCGCGGGCGGCACCCCGGTGCGCCGCCCGCGCGGGGCGGTCTCGGCGCGGCTGCGCCAGTTCACCGACGCGCTGCCCTGGACCCGGCGGCCGATCCTGGACTTCGTGCGCGAGGTCGCCGAGGCGATTCCCGACGGTGCGCGGGTGCTGGACGTGGGAGCGGGGGAGGCCCCGTACCGCGAGCTGTTCGACCACACGGAGTACGTCACGAGCGACTGGACCCACAGCGTCCACCCGGGCGCTCGCGCGGTGGACGTCGTCGGCCCCGCCGAGGACCTGCCGATCGATAGCGAGTCGTTCGACCACATCCTCCTGACCGAGGTGCTGGAGCACACCGCCGACCCGACAGCGGTGCTGCGCGAGATGCATCGCATCCTGCGGCCGGGCGGGGAGCTCCACATGACGACTCCGTTCGTGTGGGAGCTGCACGAGCTGCCGTTCGATTTCTTCCGCTACACGCCCTGGGGACTCGAGCGGGTGATGCGGGACGCGGGCTTCGCGGCGGTCGACATCGCTCCCCGCAACGACTGCTTCGGGACGCTCGGGCAGATGCTCGTCGACATCGCGTCGACGATGGGCTCGTATCCCGACGGGCGCGACGGGGACCGGGCCACGGCGATCGGCGACCTGCGCGCCACGGGCGAGCGGATCGCCCAGTACGGCGACCTCGACGTGCGGCGGGCCTTCCCGCTGGGCTACCGGGCCAACGGGCTCAAGGCGCCGCTGCCCGAGCGGCCGCGCGGCGCTTCTGTGGACGGCGCGCGCGGCTTCGCCACGATGGCCTACGCCGACGAGCTGCTGTTCGACCCCCAGCTCCTGCGCGCGTACGGCGAGCGGTTCAGCGGCGCCGACGACGCCACGCTGGTGATCTACGCGCCGCGCGTCGACCAGGCCGAGCTCGAGCAGCGCCTACTGCAGACGGCGGCGATCGCCGGGCTGGCGGGGGAGGGGAGCGCCGACCTGCTCGCCCTGCCCTACCCGCGATCACACCCCGACGAGGCGGCGCTCGCGGCCAGCGTGGACGCGGTCCTGTCGCTGAACCCGCCGCGCGGGGCGTTCCGCCTGGTTCCCCACTTTCACCACGCCACCGCGGACGACCTGCGGGCCGCGGCGGAGGGCGCCTGGGCGGTTTGAGCGCGCGTGGACGGTTGTTCGACGCGCACCGCCCTTCAAGAATTCTTCTCGCAAACCGATCACGGTGGTCGTAGGAGGGGCGACAAGGAGTCGCCCTGGGACAACCACACACACGTTCATCAAGGAGGATGTTCGATGTCCCTGCGTATCCAGAACAACGTTGAGGCGTTCAACGCTCAGCGTCAGCTCGTCAGCAACTCTGACAAGCTCAGCAAGGCGATGGAGAAGCTGTCGTCGGGCTACCGCATCAACCGCGCCGGCGACGACGCCGCGGGCCTGGCCATCAGCGAGAAGCTGCGCGGCCAGATCGGCGGTCTCGCCCAGGCTTCCCGCAACGCGTCTGACGCCATCTCGATGGTTCAGACCGCTGAGGGCGCCCTGAACGAGGTTCACAGCATGCTTCAGCGTGTGCGTGAGCTCGCCGTGCAGTACAAGAACGGCACCCTGAGCACCACCGACCAGCAGGCCATCCAGTCTGAGGTCGATCAGCTCAAGGCTGAGATCTACCGGATCGGCACCGACACCGAGTTCAACAGCACCAAGCTGCTCAACTCGGCTTCGACCACGATCTCGTTCCAGGTCGGGTCGGGCGACGGCCAGCAGATCACCGTCGCCACGATCTCGGTCCAGGGCCAGGTTGCGTCCACGGTGTTCGCTCTGTCGTCGGTTTCGACGCAGACCGACATCCAGCAGATCGACGACGCGATCAACAACATCTCGGCCGCTCGCGCCACCTTCGGTGCGGTGCAGAACCGGCTCGAGCACAGCATCGCGAACATCGCGAGCTACCAGGAGAACCTGACCGCCTCCGAGAGCCGTATCCGCGACGCGGACATGGCCAGCGAGATGGTCCAGTTCACCAAGCTGCAGATCCTGCAGCAGGCCGGCACGAGCATGCTCGCGCAGGCCAACCAGGCGCCGCAGAACGTTCTGTCGCTGCTGCGCTAGCCAGACCCATAGGCAGGGCATGTCCCTGTCGCTCAAGCAGTACCGCGGGGATGCTTGCCCCCGCGTAGTGATCCGCAACGGGCGGCCTTCGGGCCGCCCGTCTGCGTTCCTGGACGTATGTTCGATGCAGGGGGGCCGTGATCCGCCGATCCCCCGGTGTGCAAGCAAGGGTGCCATGGAGGCGCCCTGGGACCTCATACACACGTTCATCAAGGAGGATGTTCGATGTCCCTTCGGATCCAGAACAACGTGGAGGCGTTCAACGCCCAGCGTCAGCTCGTACACAACAGCGACAAGCTCGGCAAGGCGATGGAGAAACTGTCGTCGGGTTACCGCATCAACCGCGCCGGTGACGACGCCGCGGGCCTGGCCATCAGCGAGAAGCTGCGTGGTCAGATCGGCGGCCTCACCCAGGCCTCGCGCAACGCTCATGACGCCGTCAGCCTCGTGCAGACGGCCGAGGGTGCGCTGAACGAGGTCCACTCGATGCTTCAGCGGGTTCGCGAGCTGGCGGTTCAGTACAAGAACGGCACGCTCTCGAGCAGCGACCAGCAGGCGATCCAGTCTGAGGTCGATCAGCTGAAGGCGGAGATCTACCGGATCGGTACGGACACCGAGTTCAACAGCATCGAGCTGCTGAACTCGTCGTCCACGGCCATTTCGTTCCAGGTCGGTGCGAGCCGACGCGCAGCAGATCACCGTCGCGACGATCTCGGTCGGCGCCCAGGTGGCGTCGAACGGTGTTCGCTCTGTCGTCGTCCTCGACGCAGACCGACATCCAGCAGATCGACGATCGCGATCAACAACATCTCGGCCGCCCGCGCCACCTTCGGTGCGGTGCAGAACAGGCTCGAGCACACGATCGCCAACCTCGCCTCGTACACGGAGAACCTGACCGCCTCCGAGAGCCGTATCCGCGACGCGGACATGGCCATGGAGATGGTCCAGTTCACCAAGCTGCAGATCCTGCAGCAGGCGGGTACGAGCATGCTCGCGCAGGCCAACCAGGCCCCGCAGAACGTGCTGTCGCTCCTCCGCTAAGGAGTTACGAGACCTCCCGGGACGACCCGGGTGAACGGATCAGGAAACGGGCGGCCCACGGGCCGCCCGTTTCTCTTCCGCCAGCCGCCAGCTGCGCTAAAGCCGCCGTTTCGAAGTGTCGATGCGATTCCTGGTGAGCCTCCACACCGTCCTCTCGCGCATCAATGAACTGAACGCGGCGTTCGCCCCTCCGGTGGCCGCGCCCGCCCCGACGACGCCCGCCGCTCCGACGACGAGCGGCACGTCGACCGGCACGGGCGACTTCGCGTCGATGCTGCAGGGTGCGATGACCCCGGGCGCCTCCGGCGCGAGCGCCCTTGCGGGCGCCGCCCCGATCCCGGCCGGCGGCAGCGCCGGCCAGAAGATGGTGGCGATCGCCGCCCGCGAGGTGGGCGTCGCCGAGTCCCCGCCCGGGTCGAACAACTCCCCGCGCATCGCCCAGTACCGGTCGGCCACGGCCGGCGCTCCCGGCCCGGGGCCCTGGTGCGCGTACTTCACTTCCTGGGTCGCGCACGAGGCGGGCGTGCCGGTCGGCCCGAACGGCGGCGGCTTCGGCTCCGTGGACGCCCTCTACTCCTGGGCGCAGCAGGCCGGCAAGGCCCTGCCGCGCGGCGCGACCCCTCAGCCCGGCGACCTGATCGTCTGGGACGAGCACATCGGCATCGTCGAGTCGGTCGGACCGGGCGGCACGGTCAACACCATCGAAGGCAACTCCTCCGATCGCGTCTCCCGGCGCCAGCACCCGGCCGGGTCGGCGCTCGGCTATGTCCGGATGGGCTAGAGCGATGACGACCTACTCGCACAACGTGGCCGCCGGCCGATCGTCGCGCCTGTCGAATCGCGAGCGCGACGTGCTCGGTGGCCTGGCGTGCGGCGAGTCGACGGAGCAGATCGGGCTGTCGCTGACGATGAGCCCCCACACCGTGCGCACGCACCTGCGCAACATCATGCGCAAGCTCGAGGCGCGCAGCCGCGCCCACGCCGTGGCGATCGCCATCGGCGACGGGGCGATCGAGCCGCCGCGCTTCTAGCCCTACCGGCGGCAGCGGCCGCCGGCGAACGCCAGGCTCGCCCGCTTGGCGATGGCGCGTGACGAGCTGCCGACCGAGATGCGGTAGCAGCCCGGCGCGACCTTCCAGCCGTGCGCGGTCGCGTCCCAGTACGAGAACGCGCGCTCGTCGAGCCGGAACGTGACGCGCCGCGCCCGGCGGCGCCGCACCTGGACGCTCTGGAAGCCCTTGAGCTGCCGCGGCGGCTGGACCCGCCCGGCGGCCCCCGGCATCCCCACGTAGACCTGCGGCACCGCCGTGCCGGTGCGCCGCCCGCGGTTGACGACCGTCGCGGTCACCGTCGCCCCGACTCCGCGCCGCGCCTTGCGCACGCGCACGTCGCGGAACGCGAAGCGGCTGTAGCTCAGCCCGAACCCGAACGGATAGGCCGGCACGATCCGCTGTGAGTCGTACCAGCGGTAGCCGATCAGCACGCCCTCGCTGTAGTCGGCGACGTTGTTCACGCCCGGGTAGCGCTCGGGCATGCCGGCGGTGGGCAGGTCCTGCTCGCGCGCCGGGAACGTGGCCGGCAGCCGCCCGCCCGGGTCCGCGTCGCCGAACAGGATGCGGGCCATCGCCGGGCCGGCCGTGCCGCCCGGGTACCACGACTCCAGGATCGCCGCCGCGCGGTCGCGCCAGGGCGTCAGCACGGGCCCGGCCGTCTCCAGCACCACGATCGTCCGCGGGTTGGCGGCGGCGACGCGCTCGATCAGGTCGTCGCGCTTCACGTTGGCGGTCTCGTCGGTCGACGACCGGCCGCAGTCCAGGTTGAGGCACGGCTTGTCGACGCCCTCACCGGACGCGTCGGCGGCGACGACGATCGCGACGTCGGCGCCGCCAGCGACGCCGGCCGCGCGGTCCTCGTCGTCGCCGCGGTCGAACCGCACGTCCACGCCCTGGCCGGCGCGCTCGCGGATCGCGGCGAGCGGGCTGGTGAACGAGTACGGATCGATGTCGGACGACCCGCCGCCGTTGACGAAGCGGTCAGCGTCGACCCCGATCACGGCGATCGACTTCAGCTTCCGCGCGTCGAGCGGGAGGGCGCCCCGGTTCTTGAGCAGGACCGTGCCCTTCTCGGCCGCCGTGCGCGCGACCTTCTCGTGGGCCGCCCTGTCGACCCGCGAGTCGTCGTCGGCGTACGCGTCGCGGTCGAAGAAGCCGTAGGCGAACAGGCCGCTCAGCAGCCGCTTGACCGCCGCGTCGACCAGGCCCTGGTCGATCCGGCCGGTGGCCAGCGCGAGCTGCACCTGGAGCGGCGTGTAGTTCTCGCCGCCGTCCCAGTCGACGAACGGGAACGGCTCATAGTCCAGGCCCGCGCGCAGCCCGGTGTCGATGTGCTTGGACGCCCCGTAGTCGGCCAGCACGAAGCCCTTGAAGCCCCAGTCCTCGCGCAGCACCTGCTTGAGCAGCGGCTCGCTCTCGCACGCGTGCGGCCCGTTCAGCCGGTTGTAGGAGCACATGACCGATCCGGCCCGCGCCTCCTTGATGGCCGCCTCGAACTGGGGCAGGTAGATCTCGCGCAGCGTGCGCTCGTCCACCCGCGCGTCGACCATGAATCGGCTGCCCTCCAGGCCCTGGGGCGAACTGCCGCGCCCCTCCTGGTTGTTGGCCGCGTAGTGCTTGGCGTTGGCGATCACACCCTCGCCCTGCAGGCCCTTGATCCATTCCACCCCCATGCGGCTGGTCAGGTACGGGTCCTCGCCGTAGGTCTCGAACGAGCGGCCCCAGACCGGCGTGCGCAGCATGTTGATGGTCGGCCCGAAGACCAGGTCGTTGCCCTTCAGCTTGGCCTCGTTGCCGATCGCCGCTCCGTACGAGCGCGCCAGGCGGCGGTCGAACGTCGAGGCGAGCGCCATCGACGACGGGAACGCGGTGGCCTTCCCCTGCCGGACGCCGATCGGCCCGTCGGACTGGAAGAACGGGGGCATGCCGACGCGCGGGACGCCGTCGGCCGCGCCGGTGTGAGTCCCCGCGCCGCCGCCGACCCCCTCCGCGTGGTCGCCCGCCAGCAGGCCGATCCGCTCCTCCGGCGTCAGCGCATCGACCAGCAGAGCCGCCCGCTGGTCGGGCGAGAGCGACGTGTCGCACCACGGGCGGTCGCCGCAACGGCCCGCTGCCTGGGCCGCGCCGGCGGCGCCGAGCGCCGCGATGACGATCGCGATGAGGGCGGCATGAGGTCCGGCGCGCGATCCGCATGCGTACGGACTCTTACCACCCGGGGGTGGTCAGGGGGCCGCCCGGCGCTCCAGCACTGCCACGAGCCCCGGCACGTCCAGCCCCTCGTCCTGCTCGCGCAGGAAGCGCTCCGCCTCGCGCCGCCCGCCCAGCGCGCGCAGCGCGCGCTCGCCGTGCTCGAAGGTGAACTCGTCGAGCGCGGCCAGCCGCCGGGCGCGCAGGCGGCGCGCGTCGACGTCGACCGCGGCGCGGTGCGCGTCGAGCGCATCGGCCAGCTCGTCGATGCCCTCCGGCGGCGGGAGCGAGGCGACCGCGAGCACATTGGTGTCGCGCGACCCGAGCGAGCGAAGCGCGGCCGCCAGGTCGCGGCGCGCTCGCAGGGCCACGTCGCCCAGGTCGGCCTTCGTCACCACCAGCAGGTCCGGGACCTCCATGATCCCGGCCTTGATGAACTGCAGCGTGTCGCCGGACCCCGGCTGGACTACCACGACCGTGGTGTCCGACACCTCCTCGACGTCGGTCTCGGACTGCCCGACGCCGACGGTCTCGACCACCACGATGTCGAACGCGGGCGCGAGCGCCTGAACCGCCTCCCGCGTGGCGGCGGCCAGGCCGCCGAGCCGCCCGCCCGCGGCCGTCGACCGGATCAGGATCCCGTCGTCCTTGGGGTCGTGGTCGATCCGCGCCCGGTCGCCAAGAAGAGAACCACCCGACCGCTTCGAAGACGGGTCGACGGCCAGCACGGCGACGGTCCGCCTCCGATCGCGCCACTCGCGAACGAGCGCAGACAACAGCGACGACTTGCCCGCACCGGGCGGCCCGGTGAGCCCGATGACGTGAGCCGGAGCCTCGCCGCCGAGCGAAGCGGGGGAGACCTGAGCAAGCAAGTCGGCCGCCGCGGAGCGCCCGCGCAGCGACCGATCCTCGATGACGTTCAGCGCGGCAGGAGCAGCAGACCGATCAGCCGAGGCAAGACGGCGGCCGAGCTCGCGGCGGCGTCACTGCCAGCTGCGCAACTGCCAACCCCTGCCAGCCGCTAGCCCCGCTAGCCGCACCGCCAGCCGAGCTCAAGCAGCGGAAACAACCCCGTTACGCGAAGCGACCAAATCCACGATGTCCCCCATGATCCGACTGATCTCGAAGTCCTTAGGCGTATACACCCGCGCCACTCCCATCTCCAGCATCTCCTGCGCATCGCGAGCCGGAATGATCCCGCCGACCACGACCGGCACCTCGACGCCGGCCTCGCGCAGCTCGCGGATGACCTCGGGGATCAGCTCGCGGTGCGACCCGGACAGGATCGACAGCCCGACGACGTGCACGCCCTCCTGGACCGCGGTCGCGGCGATCCGCGCCGGGGTCAGGCGGATGCCCTCGTAGACGACGTCCATGCCGGCGTCGCGGGCGCGGACGGCGATCTGCTCGGCGCCGTTCGAGTGGCCGTCGAGGCCGGGCTTGCCGACCAGGATCTTCACCCGGCGGCCGAGCGACTCCGAGACCCGCTCGACCTTGTCGCGCAGGTCGTCGAGCGACCCGTCCTCGGCGGGCACGGCGGCGTCGCCGACGCCGGTCGGCGCCCGGTACTCGCCGAAGCACTCGCGCAGCCGCGCGGCCCACTCGCCGGTGGTCACGCCCGCGCGGGCGCACGCGATCGTCGCCTCCATGATGTTGGTGTTCTCGTCCCGGGCAGCCTCGGAGAGGGCGTCCAGCGCGCGGCCGACCTCGGCGTCGTCGCGCTTCGACCGCCACTCCTGGACTGCGTCGATCTGACCCTGCTCGACACCGGGGTCGACGGTCAGGATCCCGCCGTCCTCGCCCTGCTGGAGCGGCGACGGCTCGGACGAGGTGAACGTGTTCTGCCCGACGACCTTGAGGTCGCCGCGCTCGATCCTGGCCACGCGCTCGCGGTGCGACTCGACGAGCTGGGTCTTCATGTAGTCGACCGCGTCGACGGCGCCGCCGTGCTCGGCGACGACCGCCATCTCGGCCCGCGCGCCCTCGACCAGCTCGGACACCAGGCCCTCCATCACGTGCGAGCCCTCGAAGATGTCGGGGTACTCGAGCATGTCGGTCTCGTAGGCCAGGATCTGCTGGATCCGCAGCGACCACTGCTGGTCCCAGGGCCGGGGCAGGCCTAGGGCCTCGTTCCACGCCGGCAGCTGCAGGGCCCGGGCCCGGGCGTCACGGCCGAGCGTCACGGCCAGCGCCTCGAGCACGATGCGGATGACGTTGTTCTCGGGCTGCGCCTCGGTCAGGCCCAGCGAGTTGACCTGCACGCCGTAGCGGAAGCGCAGGAACCGCTCGTCGGTGACGCCGTAGCGCTCGCGGCCGAGCTGCTCCCAGATCTGACCCATCGCGCGGAGCTTCGCGTGCTCCTCGACGAACCGGATGCCGGCGTTGACGAAGAACGAGATGCGGCCGAACACGCGCGGGAACGTCTCGTCGTCGACCCGCTCGCGGGCGCCGTCCAGGACGGCCTGCGCGGTCGACATCGCGTACGCGATCTCCTGAACCGGCGTCGCCCCGGCCTCCTGCAGGTGGTACGAGCAGATGTTGATCGGGTTCCACTTCGGGACCTCGTCGACCGTGAACGCGATCATGTCCGCGATCAGGCGCATCGACGGCCCGGGCGGGAACGCGTACGTCCCGCGCGACAGGAACTCCTTGATGATGTCGTTCTGCGTCGTCCCCTGGAGCAGCTTGCGGTCGACGTCGTTCTCCTCGGCGACCGTCATGTAGAGCGCCAGCAGCCACGCGGCGGTGGCGTTGATCGTCATCGACGTGTTCATCTCGCCCAGCGGGATGCCGTCGAGGAGCTGGTGCATGTCGCCCTTGTGGGCGATCGACACGCCGACCTTGCCGACCTCGCCGCGCGAGAGCTCGTGGTCGGGGTCGTAGCCCGTCTGGGTGGGCAGGTCGAAGGCGATCGAGAGGCCGGTCTGGCCCTTCTCGAGGTTCTTGCGATAGAGCGCGTTCGAGTCCTTCGCGGTGGAGTGGCCGGCGTAGGTGCGCATGACCCACGGGCGGTCCGGCTGTTCGAGGCGTGGTTCGGTCACGCAACGGATTGTAAGGTCAGCCGGGTGCAAAGCCGCCCCATAGACGTCCACCACCTGGGCCGAGATCGCGTAATAGTCGCTTTCGAGCGGGACGGCGCGATCGTCGACCCGGGCCCGGAATCGAGCGTGGAGAAGCTGCTCGAGGCCTGTCCCGAGCCGCGCGCGCTGCTCCTCACACACATCCATCTGGACCACGCCGGCGCGACGGGCGCGCTGGTGCGGCGCTTCCCGCACCTGAAGGTCTACGTGCACGAGCGGGGTGCCGCGCACCTGATCGATCCTTCGAAGCTCCTGAAGTCGGCCGGCCAGCTGTACGGCGACGACATGGACCGGCTCTGGGGCGAGGTCGTCCCGGTGCCCGAGGAGAACGTCACGACGCTGTCGGGAGGCGAGGTCGTCGAGGGGCTGCGCGTGGAGTACACGCCTGGCCACGCGTCCCACCACGTCTGCTACTTCGACCCCGACTCGGGCGAGGCGTACACGGGCGACGTCGCCGGCGTGCGGACGCCGCCGAGCGACTTTGTGCTGCCGCCCACCCCGCCGCCGGACATCGACATCGAGAAGTGGATCGCGTCGGTCGACCTGGTCGCGGACTGGAAGCCGAAGGCGCTCTGCCTGACGCACGCGGGCCGCTACGACGACGTGGAGCGCCATCTGGAGGCCGTCCGGGAGCACCTGCGCGAGCACGCGTCGCTCTCCGAGGGCGGCGACCGCGAGGCGTTCGCGAACCACCTGGCCGCCGAGGTCAAGGGCGCGGGCGACGACGCGGTGGCCGAGCGCCTGACACAGGCCGCCCCGCCGGACCAGATGTGGATGGGCCTGGAGCGCTACTGGACGAAGCGGCGGGAGCGCGAAGCGGCATGACCGCCGTGGCGACCATGTCGGAGACCGTCGAGCGCCCGCGCGTCGCCGGCCCGGGGGAGGGCCTGGGCGGCGCCTGGCGGGTCATCGTCCTGAACGACGACCACAACACCTTCGAGGGCGTGGCCACCGCGCTCGCCCGCGTGATCCCCGGGGTCTCGTACGACAAGGGGCTGGCGATCGCCGACCGCATCCACAACACCGGGCAGGCGATCGTCTGGACCGGGCCGAAGGAGCCCGCGGAGCACTACTGGGAGCTGCTCAACGAGGCGGGGCTGACGATGGCGCCGCTCGAGCAGGGCTGACGGAAGTCAGGTTCCGCTGCGAGCCGGGGGGCGGTCGTTTCGAGACCCTCCCAAGGCATACCGCGACGAATTAGGCTGGCCCCGGTGCATGGCCCGCACCGCCTTTCCTGATGAGAACGACTCGCAGATCCCCAACACCGTGGTTCTACGTTGCGCTTCTCTTCGAGGCCCTGCTGGTGGTCGCCGACATCGCCAGCGACGAGTCGTTCACCACGATCTACATCCTCGGGCCGCTTGCGCTCGCGATCGTGGAGCGCCCGCGCCCTGTCATGGTGCTCGCGGTCCTGGCCACCGCGCTGGCCATCGGGAGCGGGGTCTGGAACGACGTCTTCCTCAACTTCGGGCACCTGACCCGATGCTTTGTGGTGGCATTCGGAAGCGCGCTCGCCGTGATGAGCGCCCAGGCACGCACAGGGCTCTACCGCTCGCGGTCGCAGGCGGTGGCGGCGCGCAAGCAGGCCGAGGCGACGGGGCGGCGGCTCGACGCGATCCTCGGCTCCCTGGCGGAGGCCGTGACCGTCCACGACGCGGACGGGCGGACGGTGTACGCCAACGAGGCGGCGGTGCGCCTGCTGGGCGCAGAGTCCGTCGACGAGGTGCTGGCGGCCGATCCAGGGGAGCTGGCGACCCGCTTCATCATCACGGGCGAGGACGGCGGCCCCGTCGAGCTCGGCGATTTCCCGGGCCGCAGGGTGATCGCAGGCGAGGACGCGCCGCCCGTGCTCACGCGGACCGTCCTGCGGGCGACGGGCGAGTCGCACTGGCTGCTTGTCAAGGCCAGCGTCGTCCAGGACGAGCACGGGCGCCCGCTCGCGGTCAACGTGATCGAGGACGTGACCGAGGCCAAGGAGGCCGAGCTGCGCCAGGGCTTCCTGGTCCGGGCCACCCGGACCCTGAGCAGCTCGCTTGACTACGACGAGACGCTCGAGCGCGTCGCCTGGCTGATGGTCCCGACGTTCGCCGACTGGTGCTCGGTCGACATCCTCGAGCATGGGGACGTCGATCGCGTGGCGCTCGCCCACAGCGACCCGGCCAAGCTCGACATCGGGCAGGCGCTGGCCGACGAGTACCCGCCGGATCTGAACGCGGACACGGGCCTGGCGGCGGTGCTCCGCAGCGGCGAGCCCGCCATCTATCCGGCGATCACCGACGAGATGATCGAAGCGGGTGTCAGCGACGAGCGCCATCGCGACCTGATCGCCTCGCTGGGAATGCGCTCGGCGATGGTCGTCCCGCTGAAGGTGGAGGGCGCGACGATCGGGGCGCTCACGCTCGTGAACGCCGACAGCGGGCGGGCGTTCGACGACGACGACCTGGCGTTCGCGCAGGACATCGCGGCGCGGGCGGGCACCGCGGTCGAGAACGCGCGGCTCTACACCCGGCTGGCGCAGACCGCCTACACCCTTCAGGCGAGCCTCCTGCCCGAGCGGCTGCCCCAGCCGCCCGGCTGGCGGATAGCTGCGGCCTACCGTGCCGGCGAGCGGGGCACCGAGGTGGGTGGCGACTTCTACGACGTGTTCCCGGTGCCCGACGGACTGATGGTCGTGCTCGGAGACGTGACCGGAAAAGGCGTCAAGGCGGCCGCGCTGACGGCGCTCGCCCGCCACACCGCCAAGACCTCGGCGCGGTTCGACCCGCGCCCGGCGGCGGTGATGGAGCAGGTGAACGCGGTCCTGCGCGAGCAGCCCGAGTTGTCGATCGTCACGGTCGTGTGTGCGCTGCTGCGGCCGTCCGGCGCGGGCGTCGAGGTCGCGCTCGTGTCCGCCGGGCACCCCCTTCCGCTACTGGTCGGGGCCGGCGGGAACGTGGTGCCGATCGGGCACCACGACCTGGTGCTGGGCGCGGCCGACGACGGACTCTGGACCGAGTCGTACGCGAGCGTCGCGCCCGGCGACACGCTGCTCTTCTACACGGACGGGGTGACCGAGGCGAGCGGCCCCGAAGACCGGTTCGGCGAGGGGCGCCTGCTCGAGGTGGCGGCCGCGGGCCCGGTCGGCGCCGCCGAGCTGATCGCCCGTGTGGAGCGGGCGGTGGCCGAGTTCCAGGCAGGCGGCGGAGGCGACGACCAGGCGATGCTCGCTCTCGAGTGGGTCGGCGTGCCCGCGGCGGTGGCCGGGTAGGGGCGTCAGCCGGCCCGGTCGTCCTCGCCCGAGCTGCGCACCCAGTCGGCGGCGCGCTGACCCGTCTTGGCCACCTGGTCCCCCGCGTCGCGGAAGATCGCCCGGAAGCGCTCGGAGTAGAAGTCGACCGCTCCGCTCGCCTCGGTGCGGGCGTCGACCGGGTCGCCGCGGCGCGGGTACTCACCTCCGACGATGCGGTTGTAATCGCCGGATCGCACCCACTCCTGGACCTCCATCGCCCGGCGCACCGGATAGGAGTGGGTCAGGCGCAGCTCGCCGAGGAAGCGCGACATCCGGTCGAACGACGAGTCCCACTGGGCATAGTCGGTCGCCTGCACCATGAACGCGTCGACGTTGAGCTGCGACGACGGGATGCCGGCCCCGAGCGTCATCAGCGTGCGGCAGGTGACCATCGGGTCGCGGTTGACGAGCGTGGCGGCGCGATCGCAGCTCAGCTCGGTCGCGCGGAACCATTCCATCAGCGCCGACCGCACCGCCATCAGCGGCAGCCCGGCCATCAGCGGAAGCCGCGCCGGGTTGGCGGCCCGGAGCAGGATCAGCAGCGCCGTCTGGTAGAGCACGTGGTCCGACAGGATGTGGCCCGCCTCGTGGGCCAGAACGGTCGCCATCTCCTGCTCGTCGAGCAGCGTCACGAGCTCGGAGTTCAAGACGACCATCGGCTTCCCGGACCCGATCACGAACGCGTTGGCCAGCGGGAACTGCGTGACGTACAGGTCGTGGTCCTCGGTCATGTCGAGCCGCGCGAGCACGCGCTCCCACGACCGCCAGACGGCGGGCATCTGGTCCGGCCCGAGCTTGATCGACGAGGCCAGAAACGACTGGCGGATCGCCCGCTCGTACTGGAGCTCGATCAGCTTGCGCACGACCTGGTCGAGCATCGGGACGGTGCCGAGAGCCGCCGTGGCCGCCCGGTCGGCCGGATGCTCGTAGGCCTTCGGCGAGATATCGGTGAGCCGATCCTGAGCGAGAGAACCTTCCATCTTGCGGACCTTCTCATGGATTTGCCCCTGCTGCCGGGCGCGTAGCGCTGGTAGACAACCCGGCATGACACCGACGATCTGCGTCGCGCTGGCCGTCCGCAACGGCGCCGACTTCATGGGGGAGGCGATCGAGAGCATCCTGGCCCAGGAGGGCGTCGACCTGGAGCTGCGGATCCGCGACAACGGCTCCACCGACGACTCCGTCGCGATCGCGGAGCGCTACGCCGCCGAGGACCCCCGCGTCCACGTCGGCGTCAACGAGAAGAACGTCTTCTACTACGGCAGCCTGAACCGCGTCCTGGCCGAGACGGAGGCCGACCTGTACGTCCCGTTCGCCCACGACGACCTGATGCAGCCCGGCAACCTGGCGACGAAGGTCCAGGCGCTGGAGCGCCACGGCGCCGCGTGGGCGCACTCGCGGGCGTTCCACATCGACGAGCACGGCACGGTCAACGGCTACTCGCCGGACATCTCCGACATTCCCGAGGTCCTGGACCCGCCGGGCCTGTTCACGAAGATCGCCCCCTACAACCGGGTCTGGCCGCAGTCGGTCCTGGCGCGCACCGACATCCTGCGCGCCGTCGGCGGGTTCGACGCACGGTCGCTCTACGCGGGGGACTGGCTGACCTGGCTGCGGCTGTCGCTGCGTCACCGCGTGGTGACACTTCAGGAGCCGCTGATCGCCTACCGCGTCCACTCCGGCTCGGGCCATCTTCAGTCGAACCGATCGGGCTTCAACGGCCGTGACCTGCCCGCGACGATGGACCACGTCTTCCTGGACCAGGAGATGCCCGCCGAGCTTCACCCGCTGCGCGACCCGATGGTCGCCGCGATCGCCGCGGCCACCGCGCGCAACCTGCACGCCGACGGGATCCGCAGGGTCGGTCAGGGCTGGGCCGGCTACATGACCGTCGGCAAGGCGCTCGCCCGCCAGCCCGCCGACAACGGACTGCGCGGCATGTACCACGCGATGGTGGGGGAGTCCGGGCTGACCGCGCCGGGGATCCCGTTCGAGGGCGTGACCGAGGCGCCCGGGAGCGAGGCCGACGCTGCGGCGCTCGCGGCCGCCATCGACGAGCTCGGCCCGCTGCTCGAGCGGCTGGCGATCGCGGTCCATCCCGATCGCCTGGATGCCGCGATGACGTTGCTCGAGCCCCACTTCGGGGAGACCGAGCTGGACGTCGCGGTCATCCCCACCGAGACCCCGGCCGACCTGTACCGGCCCGGTCGCATCGTGCTCGCGCGCTGGGGGACGGACGCCGTGACCGCGGCCGAGGACGCCGGCCTACCGGTGCATCCCTACGCGATGCCGGACCCGTTCGGACAGCCGGCGGACCCGGACATGTGGGAGACCGTCGACCCGGCGGGCAACCTGCCCTAACCGAGGGGTCGCTGCGCGCCTGGCAGGCGGTCGAGCCACACGTCGTGGGGCCGATCTGCGGCGATACGGCCCGGCTCGGGCGCCACGACCGTCCCGGCGTCGTCGGCGGCGCGCAGAGCGGCGCGGATGGCCTCGCCCGCGCGGGCGACGTGGTGGCGGCGCAGGCACACGCCGCTCGGCAGGTTGATCCCCGAGCGGCCGATCGCGTTCGCCATGCGTCCGGGCTCCTGGCGGTCGGCCCACATCGGGTACTGGCTGATCGCCGGGAACACCGGGCGCGAGTCGACGCCCGCCGCGGTCAGCGCGGCGCGCATCTCGTCGCGGCTCAGGCCGAACTCGGGATCGACGCGGATGCTCGTCATCCAGTAGATCGACCGGGCCCAGGAGGCCTCGCGGGCGAGCGTCACGCCGGCCACGCCGTCGAGCTCCTCGGCGTACCAGTCGAAGATGCGGCGCTTGGCCTCGACGAGCTCGTCGACACGCTCGAGCTGGCCCAGCCCGACCGCGGCCTGGAGGTTCGAGAGCTTGTACTTCCAGCCCGTCTCGCCGATCCAGAAGTCGCCCTCGTGGCCGAAGTTCCAGAGGTAGCGGGCTCGCTCGTAGACGTCGGGGTCGTTCGTGACCAGCATCCCGCCCTCGCCGCTGACGAGCAGCTTCGCGCCCTGGAACGAGAAGGCGGCGGCGTCGCCGAACCCGCCCGTGCGCCGGCCCGCGACCTCCGCGCCGATCGACGGCGCGGCGTCCTCGACGACCTTCAGGCCGTGGCGGCGGGCGACCGCGACGATCGCGTCCATCCGCGCCGGATGCCCGTACATGTGGACCGGCATGACCGCCTTGGTGCGCGGGGTGATCGCGCGCTCGAAGGCGACCGGGTCGAGGCACCAGGAGTCCTCCTCGACGTCGGCGAACACCGGCGTCGCGCCCGTGTAGGCCACCGCGTTGGCGGTGGCGACCCAGGTCAGGTCGGGCACGATCACCTCGTCGCCCGGGCCGATGCCGAGCGCGAGCAGGGACAGGTGCAGCGCGCCGGTGCACGACGAGGTGGGCAGCGCGTACTCGGTGCCGACGTACTCGCGGAACGACTCGGTGAACGCGTTCAGGTAGTCGCTGTGGCGGTGGTTCCAGCCGGTACGGACCGCGTCGAGCGCGTAGCCCGTCTCGCGGGCCGAGATCGACGGTCCGGCGGTCAGGATCATCTCCGCCGCGTCCTCGGCCGACGGCTCGGGGACGTGGCACATGCGCAGGAACCAGCGGTCCACGTCACCGGTCTCCGACACCGGGACGAACGCCACGACCCCGCCGGGGCGCTCCTCGCAGCGCAGCGCGATCGCGCCGCAGCGCACGAAGCCCAGGCGCTCGTAGAACGCGACCGCGCGCTCGTTGTCCTCGAACACGCGCAGGTGGATCTCGCGCGGGCAGAACATCTCCTCGCCCCAGCCGATCAGCGCCTCCATGGCGGCGGACATGAGGCCGGGCTGGGCCTGCTTGTCGCCGCGCACGACGTTGTCGATCTCCATCTGGCGGTCGCCCGCCAGCGCGTTCGCGAAGCCCAGGTGGCCGGCGGGGCGGCCGTGGCGGTCGCAGACCAGGAACAGCATCCGGTCCTCGGCCTTCAGGACGCCGGCGCGCAGCCAGCGCTTCGTGCCCTCGTCGGTGACCGGGAACTGGGTGGGGAAGGCGAAGTAGTTGTCGCGGCGCCACTCCGACAGCGTCGCGATCAGCGCGTCGTCGTCCGCGTGCAGCTCGCAGACCGGCACCAGCAGGCCGTCGCCGTCGCCGATCACGATCGAGTGCGCGTGCAGGTGGGCGATCGAGTCCGTCGACTTCAGGAACGCGAACTCCTTGCGGATGGCGCGGTCGTAGACCTGGCGGCGGCGGTCGGCGCTCATGCGAGGGTCCTCTCGGGGTCGTGGGTGCTGGTCACGGCGAGCGCCGTGCGTGCGATGTCGTTTCCGGTCAGCGCGTACTCGCGCAGCAGGTGCTCGCGCGAGCCGACCGCGAAGGCGAACTCGTCGCGCAGGCCGATCCGCTTGAGCTGGGCGGGCACGCCGGCCTCGGCCAGCGCCTCGGCGGCCGCGCTGCCGAGCCCGCCGACGATCGAGTGCTCCTCGACCGTGATCACGGATCCGGTGCGGGCGGCGGTGCCGACGAGCGCCTCGGCGTCGAACGGCTTGATCGTGGCGAAGTGCAGGACGGAGGCGGCGACGCCGGCGGCGGCCAGCCGGTCGGCGGCGTCGAGGGTCTCCGCCAGCATCGTGCCGGTGGTGGCGAGCGTCACGTCGTCGCCGTCGCGCAGCAGGGCGGCGCGGCCGATCTGGAAGGGGGCGTCGGCGGGCAGCAGGTCGGGCTCGCCGTTCTTGCCGAGCCGCAGGTAGACCGGGCCGTCGGCCGCGGCCGCGGCGCGGGTGGCGCGGCGGACCTCGCCCGGGTCGCCGGGGGCCAGCACGGTCATGCCGGGCAGCGACCGCATCAGCGCCAGGTCCTCGATCGCGTGGTGGGTGGGGCCGAGGTAGCCGTAGGAGACGCCGCCGCCGACGCCGACGAGCTTCACGTCGGCGTGCGCCATCGCGACGTCGACGCGGATCTGGTCGTGCGGGCGCGACGTGGCGAACGGCGCGATCGAGTAGGCGAACGGCGAGCTTGCCCGCGTAGGCCAGGCCGGCCGCGATGCCGACCATGGCCTGCTCGGCGATGCCGGTGTTGAGGACGCGCCCCGGGGCGGCCTTCTCGACCGGGTCGAACAGGCCGATGCCGAGGTCGCCGGTGAGCGCCCACACGCGCGGGTCCTCGGCGGCCAGCTCGGCCAGGGCGTCGAAGAACGCGTCCCTCACTCGGACCCCCGGGAGCGCAGCTCCTCGAGCTCGGCGAGCACGGGCTCGCGCTGCTCGGGGGAGAGCGACTTGTAGTGCGACATCAGCTCGTTCTCCATGAACGAGACGCCGAAGCCCTTGACGGTCTGGGCGACGACCGCGTGCGGCCGCTGCTGCGGCGAGTAGGCGAGCACCCGGCGGAGCGCGTCGTGGTCGTGCCCGTCGACCCGGGAGACGTGCCAGCCGAATGCCCGGAGCTTGGGCAGGAGCGGCTCGAGGTCGAGCACCTCCGCCGTCGTCCCCAGGCCCTGAAGGCCGTTCGCGTCGACGATCAGCGTCAGGTTCCAGAGGCCGTGGTGGCCGGCGATGGCCAGCGCCTCCCACACGGAGCCCTCGTTGAGCTCGCCGTCGCCGACCAGGCAGAACGTGCGCGCGTCGCGGCCGTCGTGGAGGTCGGCGAGCGCGGTGCCGACCGCGATCGCGGGGCCGTGGCCGAGCGACCCGCCGGTCATCTCGATGCCGGGGACGACCCCGCGCTCGGGGTGGCCGGCCAGGTTCGCCGCCGTCCGAGCAGTAGCCCGCGACCACGTTGTCGTGGGTCAGCCCGGAGCGGCCGGCCGCGGCCAGCGTGGCGTACAGCGCCGAGGCCGCGTGGCCCTTGGAGAGGAGGAAGCGGTCGTCGTCGCCGAGGACGTCGGCGTACAGCACGGCCAGCACGTCGACGATCGACAGCGAGGAGCCGATGTGCGCGGTCCGCGCGGCGACGGCCGCCTCGATGACGGTCAGCCGTGCAGCGTGCGCACGCTCGGCGCTCAGGCTCATGGGGCGGCGGCCGCCTTGAGCAGCGCGTCGACCCGGTCGCCCGCGCGGCGGCCGGGGTGGAGGTCGGTCTGCGTACGGCGGTCGTCCCAGACGCGCCAGGGCGCCTCGCCGCGCTCCCACAGGCTGCGCAGGAGCTCGACGTCGCGGATGGTGTCCGCGCACTGCCAGAACCCGTCGTGGCGGTAGACGGCAAGCTCGCCGTCCTCGGCCAGGCCCTCGAGCGGACCGCGCTCCAGGACGCAGGAGGGATCGGCCGACAGGCGCTCCATCACCGCGCGGTCGAAGACGAAGAAGCCGCCGGAGATCAGGCCGTCGCCCGCGGGCTTCTCCGCGAAGCGGCTGACCTCGACGCCGTCGTGGACCAGCTCGCCGAAGCGCGACGGCGGCTTGACGCCGGTGACGGTGGCGAGCTTGCCGTGCGAGCGGTGGAACGCGATCAGATCGTCGATGTCGATGTCGGCGACCCCGTCGCCGTAGGTGCAGAGGAAGATGTCGGACTCGCCGAGCCAGGGCTCGACGCGCTTGACGCGGGCGCCGGTCATCGACTGGTCGCCGGTGTCGACCAGCGAGATCGTCCAGTCCTCGACGTCGCGCTTGGCGTACTCGACGTCGCCGCTCAGCGAGCGCGATCGTCATGTCCGAGCGCATCGCGTGGTAGTCGAGGAAGTACTGCTTGATCATCTGGCCGCGGTAGCCCAGGCAGCAGACGAAGTCGGTCAGGCCGTACTCCCCGTAGGTCTTCATGATGTGCCAGAGGAGCGGCTTGCCGCCGACCTCGACCATCGGCTTGGGCCGGTACTCGGTCTCCTCGCGCATGCGGGTACCGAGGCCGCCGCAGAGCAGCACGACCTTGGGGCGATGGGGCGTGGAGGGAACGCTCATCACGGGCTACATCGGCCCTGGACGGATTTCCTAAAGGCTGCGCGCGCTGCGGGCGATAGGAGCATGGATGGCCCCCTCCACCGAGCAGATCCTCGAGCTCGTGGCCCAGCACGCCACCGAGCGCCACACCGCTCCGGTCTTCGACCCCACGAACCCCTCCGTCCCGGTCTCCGGCAAGCTGATCGGCGCCCCGGAGATCGTCGAGCTGGTGCGCTCCAGCCTCGACGGCTGGCTGACCGCCGGCGCCGAGCACAAGCGCTTCGAGCGCAAGCTGGCCCGCGCCGCCGGGGTGCGCCACGCGCTGATGGTCAACTCGGGGTCGTCCGCGAACCTGGCCGCCGTGTCCGCGCTCACCTCACCGCGGCTGGGCGACCGCCGGCTGCACCCGGGCGACGAGGTCATCACCGTCGCCGCCGGCTTCCCCACGACCGTCAACCCGATCGTGCAGAACGGCCTGGTGCCGGTCTTCGTCGACGTGACGCTGCCGACCTACGACATCGACGTCGAGGCGATGGAGGCCGCGGTTTCGGACCGCACCCGCGCCGTGGTGATCGCCCACACGCTCGGCAACCCGTTCGACCTGGGCGCCGTCGTCGACTTCTGCCGCCGCCACGGGCTGATGCTGGTCGAGGACTGCTGCGACGCGCTCGGCGCCACCTACCACGGCAAGCCGGTCGGCACCTTCGGCGACCTGATGACGCTGTCGTTCTACCCCGCCCACCAGATCACCACCGGCGAGGGCGGGGCGGTGCTGATGAACCGCGGGATCATGAAGCTGATCGTCGAGTCGATCCGCGACTGGGGCCGCGACTGCTGGTGCGACCCGGGCTGCGACAACACCTGCGGCAAGCGCTTCAACCAGCAGTTCGGGTCGCTGCCGCACGGCTACGACCACAAGTACGTCTACTCCCACCTGGGCTACAACCTGAAGGCGACCGACATGCAGGCGGCGATCGGCGCCGCGCAGCTCGACCGCCTGCCGGACTTCGTCGCCACCCGCGCGCGCAACCACGCCTACCTGGGCGATGCGCTCGCCGACCTGGGCGACGACCTGATCCTGCCCGAGGCCACGCCCGGCTCGCAGCCCTCGTGGTTCGGCTTCGCGATCACGGTCCGCCCCGACGCGCCCTACGAGAAGCGCGACCTGGTCCGCCACCTGGAGGCGAACGGCATCGCCACCCGCCAGCTGTTCGCCGGCAACCTGCTGCGCCAGCCCGCCTACGCGGACGTCAAGCACCGCGTGGTCGGGTCGCTCGACGTCACCGACCTGGTGGCCACCAACACTTTCTGGATCGGCTGCTGGCCGGGCCTGACCGAGGCCCACCTGGAGCACACCGCGCAGACCCTGCGCGGGTTCCACCAGGCGAGCGCCCGCGCCGCCTAACCGCTCGCCCGCCGGTCCCTGATCGCCGCGGCGATCGCCGCGACGGCGTCGTCCCGCGCGGACGTGTCCCTGGTCCAGTTCGGGCGCGGCGCCGCGGCAGGACGCCGTACACGACCGGCTTCTTCTCGCCGTCGACCTCGAGCATCAGGCGCGGGGGCCGGTCCGCGAACGCGGTCACGGCGGTGATGCGCTCGAGCGGATAGGTGTGCAGAGGGGCGGTGTCGCCGAGCGCCACGAACGACACCGCCGCCTCGTCCAGCACGAGGTCGCCTCCCTGCGTGGCCAGCCGGCCGAGGAACCCGCGTCCCCGCGAGAGCGGGATCCCGGCGACCCAGTGTCTACGGCCGGTCTCCGACGTGGCCCTCAGTCACCTCGGCCCGAGGCCACGCCCTCCGGCACCAGCTCGCCCGTCCCCGCGACGCGGTAGAAGGTCGGCAGGAGCGGCACCTGGTACCAGCCCGAGGCCGCGGCGCGGGCCTCGGAGATCTCCTCGGAGTACCAGTAGCGCTCGAAGTCGCTCTTCCCGCCCGGGAACACGGCGTACTGGACGAAGTCCAGATGGTCGTCGATCGACCGCATGAACAGCCACTCCGTCGCGCCGTAGCGCAGCACCGCCTCCGCGGCCGGGCGCCACGCCTCCTCGAACTTGTCGCCGCGCCACCCGTTCGTGTGCCACACGATCGACATGACGTAGTCGCCGTCTTTCATGCGCCGACCTCCGCTCGGATGGCGCCCGGGCCCTCCTCGGTCTTGCCCTCGTTCTCGTCGGTCGCCCCGACGAGGATCGCGATCTTCCCGAGGTGCTTGTTCTCGTGCATCATCTGATGCGCGTTGGCGACGTCCTCGAACGGCAGCGTCTTCCACACGACCGGCCGGATCAGGCCCAGCTCGATCAGCTCGTTGGCCTTGTAGGCCTCGTACGCGTTGGCGAAGTGCGAGCCGATGATCTGCTTCTGGCGCATCCACAGGTAGCGGACGTCGAAGTCGAGCTGGTAGCCCGACGTCGCACCGCAGATCACGACCTTGCCGAACGGCTTCACGGTCAGCACCGAGGTCGGGAACGTGGCCTGGCCGACGTGCTCGAACACGATGTCCGGCTGGCCGCCCAGGAGCTCGGTGACGTGCTTCATGAAGCGGCGCGACTCCTTGAAGCGCGCCTTCTCCTCGTCGCCGGACTCGCCGCCCTTGCGCATCATGCCCTTGAACTCGTTGCGATCGATGTAGTCGACCGCGCCGAGCTGCTTGACGAGCTCGCCCTTCTCGGCCGACGACACGACGCCCACCGCCTGCGCGCCCGCCGCCTTGCAGAGCTGCACGGCGAACACGCCGAGGCCGCCGGCGGCGCCCCAGATCAGGACCTTGTGGCCGGGCTGGATCTTGCACTGGTCCATCAGCATCCGGTAGGCCGTGAAGTAGGTCAGGCCGTAGGTGGCGGACTCGGCCCAGCTCAGGTTCTTCGGCTTGGGCAGCAGCTGCTGCGCCTGGACCTTGGTGAACTGGGCGAACGAGCCCCAGGAGGTCTCGTAGCCCCAGATCTGCTGCGACGGGGCGGCCAGTGGGTCCAGGCCGTGAACCTCGATGTCCTCGTAGGAGGCCTGGTTGCAGTGGATGACGACCTCGTCGCCGGGCTGCCACTTGGTCACGCCCTCGCCGACCTTCCAGACGATGCCCGAGGCGTCGGAGCCGCCGATGTGGTGGTCCTCGTTCGGGTGGTAGCGGAAGACCGACACGGGCTGGCCGAGGGAGGCCCACACGTTGTTGAAGTTCACGCCGGCGGCCATGACGCGGACGATCACCTCGAAGGCACCGGGTTCCGGTACCTCGATCTCCTCCAGCTGGAAGGCGTCCACAGGCTCGCCCTCGCGCTCCTGGCGGATCACCCAGGCGGTCATCTTCTCGGGCAGCGTGCCGGGCTCCGTGCCCACGTCGGCAACGTTCGTCAGGTCAACACTCGTCATGGTCTCGGATCGGTCCTCCGGGTCGGAAAGAGGGCACGGATCCTACCCTCCGCCGGTTGGCACGGCTCCGTTCCGGGCAGGGCGGCGGGCGCTCGTGGGCGCCCGGTCGGCTAGGCGGGGCCGCCGCCCAGGCTCTGCCGGTCGCGCGCGTCGCCCTGGCCGAGGCCGGAGCGTTCGGCGACGGCGAGCACCACCACCGAGGCGGCGATCGCGGAGACCGCACCGATGAAGTTGAGCTCCCAGATGTCGCCGCTGCCCAGCACGTTGGCGATCGTGCCGCCGATGAGCGATCCGACCACGCCGAGCGCGAGGGTCCACAGGAGGCCGATGTGCTGCTTGCCGGGCAGCAGGAGGCGGGCGATGAAGCCCACGAAGAGGCCGAAGACGAGAAATCCGATCATGAACTGGGTGTACCCGATGCGCCGATTGCGATGCCGTAGATTCGTATGAGGAGCACCGTTGACCGAGGACACCGCCACTTCAGACGCGCCACCGACCCTCTACGACTGGGCGGGCGGGATGGAGGCGTTCGACCGGCTGACCGAGGCGTTCTACACGCGGGTGCGCGCTGACGAGATCCTGGCCCCGGTCTTCGCCCACATGCCCGAGGACCATCCCCACCATGTGGCGATCTGGTTCGCCGAGGTCTTCGGCGGCCCGCCCGGCTACACGGAGGAGCACGGCGGCTACCCGCACATGCTCGGCAAGCACCGCGGCCTCGGGCTGACCGAGGCGCAGCGCTTCCGCTGGGTGCAGCTGGTGGCGCTCGCCGCCGACGACGCCGGGCTGCCGTCCGACCCGGAGTTCCGGTCGGCGTTCCTGGCCTACGTGGAGTGGGGCACGCGCCTCGCGGTCGCCAACTCGCAGCCGGGGGCGGCGCCGCCGCCGGAGGCTCCGGTGCCGCGCTGGGGCTGGGGCGAGGCGCCGCCCTACCAGCCCTAGACGCCGACGGGGTCGGCCAGCTCCTCGGCCGCGGCGACAGGCTCTGTGGCCGGGTCCGCGTGACGGGCGGGCTTCGCCTCGATGAGCACCAGCGCGAACACGGCGCCGGTGGCGGCGACCGCGGTCGACAGCTTGAGCGATCCCGACAGCGCGTGCACGAACGACTCGCGCATGGCGTCGGCGGCCTGCTGGGCGGTCTGCGGGTCGAGCCCCTTCAGGGCGTCGCGCGCCGCGCCCGACCCGAGCGCGTCCTCGAGCTGAGCGCGCTTCGCGTCTCCGACCGGCACGCTCGCCATCAGGTCCTGGAAGCGGCTGGTGGACAGGCTCTGGAAGAGCGCGCCGATCGCCGCGACGCCGAACGTGCCGCCGACCATGCGGCTCATCGACAGCACGCCGGAGGCGACGCCGGCCTTCGACGTGTCCACGGCGTTCATCGCCGCGGTCGACATCGGCGACATCGTCAGCGCCATGCCGATGCCCATGATCGTGAACGGCACGAGCAGCTCGCCGTAGCCGGACGTCGCGTCGACGTTCGACTGCATGAACAGGGCGACCGACGCGAGCGCGAGGCCGGCCGCGATCGGGTAGCGCGGCCCGATGCGGTCCGCGAGCCGTCCCGCGATCGGGGCGACGATCACGATCATCAGCGTGGAGGGCAGGAAGCGGACGCCGGCCTCGAGCGGCGAGTACTCGAGGATGTTCTGCATGTAGAGCGCCATGAAGAAGAACATCGCGAGCATCGCGAACGACACGACGAAGGCGACCAGGTTCGCGCCGAGGAACGACTTCGACCGGAAGAACTCGAACTGCACCATCGGCGCGCGGGAGTGCTTCTCGATCAGGACGAACGCCGTCATCCCGACGGCCGCGCTGATCAGCAGGCCGATGACCTCGGGCGATCCCCAGCCCCACTTGTTGCCCTCGACGAGGGCCAGCACGAGCGTGCTCAGGCCGAGCGAGAGCGCCGCGATGCCGGGGATGTCGACGGTCTTCTCGACCGTGCGGTCATACGACTCGCGCGCGGCGAACAGGGTCACGAGCACGGCGCCCACCGCGACGGGCAGGTTCAGGAAGAAGATCGCGCGCCAGGAGACGTGCTCGGCCAGCGCGCCGCCGACCACCGGGCCGAGGGCGAGCGCGAGCGCCGAGACGCCGGCCCAGGTGCCGATCGCCTTGCCGCGTTCCTGCGGCGGGAACGCGTCGGAGATGATCGACAGGGTGCCGGGCATCATGAACGCGGCGCCGATGCCCTGGATCGCGCGACCGGCGACCAGCCACTCCTGAGTGGGGGCCAGGCCGATCGCGGCGCTCGAGACCGCGAACACCACGACGCCGAACAGGAACATGCGCCGGCGGCCGAACAGGTCGCCCAGGCGGCCGCCGGTGATGAGCAGCACGGCGAAGCTCAGCGTGTAGGCGTTGACCGTCCACTCGAGCGACGACAGCGACGCGCCCAGGTCGTCCTGGATCGACGGCAGGGCGACGTTCACGACGGTGTTGTCGAGCATCACCATGAACAGCGCGAAGCACATGGCGGCGAGCGTCCACCACTTGCGGTTGTCCTCGGTCATGCGAATGCGGTCAGGCATGGGGGGTTCCTTCCAGCGCGCGCGTGACCACGGGGGTCAGCGCGTCGGACAGCGCGCTGCGCTCGGCGGGGTCGAGCGAGGCGGCCAGGTCGACGATGGCCTTCGCGCGGAGCCTGACCAGGCGGTCGAGCAGGTCGCGGCCGTCCTCGGTAGCGCTGATGCGCTTGGCGCGGCGGTCGGCCTCGTCCTCGACGCGGGTGACGAGCCCGCGCTGCACGAGACCGTCGACGGCGCGGCTGATGGCGGGCAGCGACAGGTGCAGGAAGTCGCCCGCAGCCTTGACCGAGAGCTCGGAGTCGTGCTCCCAGAGCGCGATCAGCAGCTTGAACTGCGTGAACGACAGCTGCAGGTCGTCGATGGCCCGGAAGAAGTCGTTCTCGCCCGTCTGCATGGCGCAGCGGGTGAGGGTCCCGAGCTTGTCGGCCAGCTCGGCGACGTCCGCGGGGACGTCGGCGAGAGCGGCCTCTATCGACGCTTGCTTACGCGAAGTAGATGATTGCACGCATGCAAGTATTGCATACGGGGAACCGTGCGCCTAGCGGTACTGCGCCATGAGCCGGGTCGCGTAGTCGCGCATCTCGGGGTGGTCGTAGGCGAACACCAGGCTCCACAGCGTGCCCTGGAGGCAGCGGGCTTCCAGGAACGCCTCGTGCGGCGCGGCGCCGTAGGCGGCGACCGCCTCCTCGCCCGGCTCGGGGTCGGTGCCGAAGTAGCGCCCGGAGGCGAGCAGGCAGGCCGAGGTCCCACTGCGTGGAGGCCAGGCAGGTGTCCTCCCAGTCGGTCCACAGCGGGCCCTCCGGCGTGTTGATGACGTTGCCCAGGTGCGCGTCGCCGTGGACGGCCTGGTGGGGGAGGCCCAGCTCCGCGATCGCGGCGTTCGCGCCGGCGGCGGCCTCGCGGAGCCGGCCCGCTTCGTCGCTCGCGAGCGTGCGGTCCTCCGCGAAGCGCTCGATCAGCTCCTCCGTCTCGCGCAGGACCGCCATCGGGGACAGCGGCGCGGGCCCCTCGTAGTCGCGCAGCGCGTCGTGGCAGGCGCGCAGCGCGCGCCCCGCCGCGCGCGGGTCCGGCGGCTCGGGGAGCTCCTCGACCTGCTCCCAGAACGTCATCGTCAGCCCGGAGAAGTGGTGGGGGCCCGGGGGCATCAGCAACGTGGGCGCGACCGTCGGGGCCCCCTTCGCCGCGACGTGCGCGGCGACCGCCACCTCGCGGGCGAGCCACGCGTCGCCCTGGCGGACGATCGCGGTCGTGGTGGCGACCCGCGCCACCACGGGCGCGGGGTGAAGGTGCAGCAGCAGGTTCGATCCCTCGTGGACCACCCGCGGCTCGTCGCCGGTCTCGAGACCGTGGTCGCGGGCGACCTGGACCGCTGCGCGGATCGCACGCTGGGTGAGGACGGGCGTGGTCACGACCCCCAGATGGTTGCGCGCCGGGCGGGCGGACGGCGTCACCGTTCCATCCGAGCCCCTGCCTACGCTGACGAGTCGCTATGGAAGCCGCAACTCCACTTCGCTCACCCGTCGTCCGCACCGTCGGCGACCGCCTCGCCGTCGACGGGCTCGTCGTGGGCGACGAGTGCGCCGTCCGCCTCGTGCGCGAGCGCGAGCAGGCGGGTGACGACCCCGTCCGCGCGGTCGTCGACGCCATCGAGATCGGCGCGCGCGTGCTCGACCGCGAGGCGGCCGGAGCCAACGCGGAGTTCGTGCGCAACGAGTTCGAGAAGGTCTCCAAGGAGGTCGACGCCGCCTTCACCGAGCGGGCGCGGCAGGTCGCCGATCAGCTCCAGGGCAAGGTCGACGAGGCGTTCGCGCCGGAGAGCGGCCACGTCACGAAGGCGCTCGAGAGGCATTTCTCGGACGGCTCGTCCAGCGCCGTCCAGAACCGCGTGAAGGAGGTCGTGGCCGAGGTCATGACCAGGTCCCGCGAGGACCTGCTGCGGCAGTTCTCCTCCGCCGACGGGCAGAACCCGCTGGCCGACTTCAAGCGCGGGACGATCGACGTGCTGCGCGCGGCCGACGAGCGCCAGACGAAGACGATGAACGCGCTGCACGGCCAGCTCGCCGAGATGCGCCGCGAGCTGCAGGCGCTGCGCGACGAGCGCGAGAAGCTCGAGGAGGTCGCCGCCGAGCGCGAGCGGGGCACCGCCAAGGGCCGCGACTTCGAGGAGCTGGTGGCCGACGCGCTCGACGAGATCGCGGTGGCCCAGGGCGACGACTGCGACGCGGTCGGGGACACGCCCGGCGCAGGGTGGCAAGCGCGGTGACGTCGTCGTGGCGATCGACGCCTGCCAGGGCCCGGCGCGCGGGCGGATCGTGTTCGAGGCCAAGGACCGGCGGATCTCGAAGCCGGAGGCGATGAAGCAGCTCGACGGCGCGCTGGCCCACCGCGACGCCGACTACGCCGTGCTGATCGTGCCGACCGACGACGAGGTGCCGGCCAGGCTACGTCCGCTGCGCGAGTACAACGGCGACAAGCTGGTCGTCGTGTGGAACCCCGAGGAGCGAGTCGCGGCTGGCGCTCGAGCTGGCCTACTCGCTGGCGCGGGCGCGCGTGCTGATGGCGCGGTCGGAGTCCGAGGGCGTCGACGGCGCGGCGGTGCGCGACGTGGTCGAGCGGGCGCTGGCCGGCATGGAGGACGTGCGCCGGGTCAAGAGCTCGCTGACGGGTGCTAAGACGCAGATCAACCGAGCGACCGAGATCATCGATGTGATGGCCGACCGGGTACGCGAGCACCTGCGCCAGATCGACGAGCTCGTGCTGGCCGCCGAGGGCGACCAGGCGGCCGCGTCGCCGCCCGAGCCCGAGCAGTCAGAGCTGCTCTGACCCGCGGCTGAGGACGCGCGCCGGCGCGGCCGGCCGCGTCAGGGAAGGAGGACGTCGTCCGAGCTGGTCTGGCGGTTCGGGTTGACCGTCAGCGTGGCCGAGGCGATCTGCTCGCCGGGCTCCACCGCCTTCTCAGACCCGGCCTTGATCTCGTACGTGCCGGCGGGGAGCGTCTCCTGGATCTGCGCGGTGTCGAGCGGCGCGATCGGCGGCGTGTTCGACTCGATCGGCTTCCCGTCGCGGGTCTTCCCCGTGAGCGTGACCGTGTGCGGCTCCTGGCTCTGGTTGGAGATCACCAGGATGATCGGGGTGTCGAGGTCGGTCGACGCCTCCTGCTGGCCCTTCTCGGGCGGCAGCGGAAGCTTGTCGGGCGACACCGTCA
Source organism: uncultured Actinomycetes bacterium (assembly GCA_963724205.1). GTDB lineage: Bacteria > Actinomycetota > Thermoleophilia > Solirubrobacterales > Thermoleophilaceae > CAVRTK01. The sequence continues at coordinate 2,228,011 of CAVRTK010000001.1, forward strand.
CCTCCTTGTCGGTGATGACGCCGGTGAGCTGGGTCGGCACGGGCGGCCGCGCCTCGTTCTTGAACTTGTCGTCACCGCCGCAACCGGCGACGACGGCAAGCAAAAGCGCGCCGGCGCTGAGTGCCGCCGCACGACGGGTCCATCCGTTTTGTCGCATCCCCCTCATCCCTGCGGCGACACCCTAACCGAACCAGATGGATTTCCGCTCAGAAACTGTTTCATCGACCGCCCGTTGAATCCGTTCGCGTATCTGCTCGCCAAGCGATTGCACGAGCTCGAGGTCGTCGGCGTCGTCGGGCCCGTAGCCGTCGAGGTCGATCGGCTCGAGGAAGCGCAGCTTGAACTTCGCCGGCAGGTACATCAGCCCTGCCGCGAGACCGAAGTGCGGGAAGGCGTGGTTGATCGGGAAGTAGATGAGCCCCGTGAGCCGCTGGAGCGCGGGCACGTGCGCGAAGATCGGCATCGCCTCCTCGGCGCCGACGACGGCGACCGGGACGATCGGCACGCCCGACCGCAGGGCGGTCTTCACGAAGCCGCCGCGCCCGAAGCGGCGCAGCTTGTAGCGCTGCCAGTAGAGCTTGCGCGAGCCCTTCTGGCCCTCGGGGAACACGATCACCAGCCGGCCCTCGTCGCCCAGCAGCCGCTGCGCGTTGGCGGGGTGTGCGGCGACCAGGCCGATCTTGTTGGCGAGCATGCCGACGCCCGGGTAGCCCTTGAACCAGTTCTCGCCGAGCATGTAGAGCGGCCGCGGCTGCGGGTGCTCGTTGCGGATCGCCTGCATGATCATCGGCGCGTCCGGGGGCAGCGCACCGGAGTGGTTCGCGACGAGCAGCGCCCCGCCCTCGGACGGGACGTTCTCGATGCCCTCCTGCTCCACCCGGAACCAGTAGCGGTAGTAGAAGTTCAGGACCGGCTCGACGAGCTGGAAGACCCGCTCGGATCGGCCCCAGTCGTCGAGTGCCCGCGACTCGTCGGGCGGCGGCAGCAGCTCGCGCAGCTCGCGCGGGTCCGGGCGCGCCTCACCTTCCCGCCGCGGTTGCGGCAGGCGGTAGACGTCCTCGTTGGGATCGAACTCGGGCCGGTCGGCCCGCGGGTCCTCCGCTCCTGCGCCAGTTGTCAGAGGCCCGCCGAGCAGCGGGCTGTCGACGCTCAGGCGTCCGCGAGTAGCTGACGCTCTTCGTCGAGTCGCCTCAGCGTCTCCTGCAGGCGGTCCCAGGACCGGTCCTCCGCATCCTCGTAGTCCTTCCCGCTGAGGTCACGCAGGCTGTCGTTGTACGACGCCCACGCCTGACTCTTGCGGGCCTCGATGTCGGCCAGCTTCCGAGCCTGCTGATCTGAGATGAACGTCGTCATTGGTCTCGGCGGGTGATACGTGGTCGCCGCGCCTGCGGCTCGAACCATCGTACCCCGAATCTCGGCGGACGAAGCAGTACCCCGGAGAATCCTCGGGTGGATGCCCGCGAAACCGTCAGCGGGCGACGGTGAATCGCCAGGTGCGGTGCGAGGACGGCAGCCGGTTGCCGCCGCCGTCGGTCACGTCCGCGCTGAGCTTGACCGTGTAGCGCCGCCCCGCCTCGAGCGCGTGGCCCGGGCGCATCACGACGGTCCGGCCGTTGCTGCTCTGCGACAGCACCGCGGGCACCCTGCGCCCGCCGGGGGCGAGCAGCCGGACGCTCTGCCCGGAGACGCCCGCAATGCCCTCGTCGAACTTGATCCGCACGGCGGTCCGGGCCGGCACGTCGCGCGCGCCGCGCTTCGGCTCGACCTTCACGGTGTGCGGGGTGGTGAAGTCGTTGAGCGCGAGCGTGACGGGCTCGTCGTCGCCCAGCCAGACCCAGTCGCCCAGGTCGGCCGAGTAGCGGCTGACCGCGGTGTGCGCGTTGATCAGCACCGCGGTCACCCGCGAGTAGCCGGAGGCGCCGCGCAGCGTCACGCGCCCGCGACCGCCGCGGGGCAGCCGCTTGAGGCGCACGACCGGAATCCCGCCGACCTCGTCGCCCGTGCGGCCGACCAGGGCGATCGCGCCGGCGATCCCGCGCCGGAACGTCGCGCCGACCGTGATGTCGCGCTCACCCTTCGGGTCCACGTCGAACAGCGCGTAGGAGGTGTGGTTGATACCGCCCACCACGTAGTCGCTGCGCGCGCGAGTGCGGGTCTGGGGTTCCAGTCGGGCGCCGTTCAGGGCCCGCGTCACGTCGGGGAAGGTCGATCCCTCCTCGAAGGACCCGCCGGCCGACCGCCACTCGGCGGTGTCGGTGGCGAAGCTGGTGAACACGTTGAAGAACGTCGTTCCCCGCTGGCGCAGCGCGGCGTCGTAGGCGCCGGGCGCGAACGACTTCTGGGCGACCGACAGCTCCCAGGCGAGCCGGATCGTGTCGGGCCCGAAGCGCTCGTCGATCCGGCGGTTGAACACGGCGTCCCCGTAGACCTTGATGTTGTCCGAGTCGCCCGGGTTCAGCGAGTTGAACTGGGTGAGCGGCGTCAGCGACAGACGCGCCCAGCGGGGCAGGTAGTTGCGGTAGTCGTTGACGTCGTCGAAGACGCGGTCCTCCATCCAGACCGCGGTCGACTCGAACATCCAGTTGTCCTGCTGGGCGTCGTAGTTGAACTGGAGGACGTGGTTGTACTCGTGCGCCGCGGTCACCTGGAGCGGCTCGAGGAAGCGCGCGTAGTTGCGGTACTCGGCCTGGCAGTAGTCGTTGTCCATCACCAGGTACGCGGCCAGCCGGTGGCGGTCGCTGATGTCCTGGCGGGCGTCCGGGGCGGCGTACCCGAAGATGCCCTCGGGCCCGAGGTTCTTGATGTAGACGTCGGTGCGGTTGTCGCCGCCGCGCCCTTCGTCGCTCTTTGGTGCCTTCCAGCCGAGCTGGTCGTTCTCGACTCCGTGGATGCCCTCGAAGACGGCCAGCATCGTCTCGATGTAGTCGGGGACGCCGGTGCCGTCGGAGTCGGTCAGGTCGGGGCGGTCGTCGGCCGGGTTGCGGCACTGCCCGTCCTCGGGCGGGCCCGCCGTGGTCGTCGCCACGTAGTGGATGCAGAAGTGCGCTCCGCAGAGGGGCGGGGCCTCGGGCACGTCGTATGTCGTCTCACCGGGGTTGGCCTCCTGAGCGCTGGTCGGCCGGGCGAGCATGCGATCGGCCCGTCGCCGGTTGGCGCCCTCCAGGCCGGGCAGCTTCTCCGCCAGCGACCGCAGCACGGGCGAGAGCTCGCGGCCGGTGGTGACGCCGTCGCCCGCGCGCAGGTCGCGGGCCATGCGCAGCGCCTCCTGGCCGGTGCGCGGCTCCGCCGGGACGCCGGGCCGGGCGTGCAGATCCGCCGCGCTCGCAGCCGCGGGGGCGACTGCTGCGGCGCACAGGACGATCAGGGCAGGGAGAAGGCGACGGGCCATGCGGGCAGGACTCAGGTTCTAGCTCGGCCGCGGGACGGACGGGCTTGAGCCGCTGCCAGCTCGAACACGCAGCCGGCCGCTACCGAGCGGTGAACTTCTTGACCCGGGACTTCGACGCGATCGGGTTGGCGCCCGGGTCGGTGATGCCGGCCGCGAGCTTCACCGTGTAACGCCGGCCGCTCGACAGGGTCCGCGTCGGTCGCAGCGAAACGATCTTGCCGCTGCGGCTCCGGGAGACCCGGACGCGGACGTTCCTGCCGCCCGGCCCCGTGAGCTTGACGCTCGAGGCCGAGATGCCCCTGACCGACTCGTTGAAGCGCAGCTGCACGCTCGAACGTCCCGGCTTGACGCTGGCCAGCTTCGCGGCGGTGATGTCGTTGACCGCCAGCGTGATCGGCGACGAGTCACCCGCCCAGATCCAATCGCCGCGATTCTGGTCGTAGCCGTCCCTGGTTCCGTCGGTGTCGGCCGCGATGTCGATGTCGACGTCGGAGTTGATGATCACCGCGGTTACCCGCGAGAAGCTCGTGGCGTTGGACAGCGTCACCTTCCCGGGGCCGCCCTTCGGCAGTGCCTTGATCTGGACGACCGAGGAGCCGCCGGTGTCGGTGCCGGTCCGGCCGACCAGCGCGACCGCCCCGGCCACGCCGCGCGGCAGCGTGGCGCCCGCGGTCAGGTCGTCCTGGCCCATCGGGTCGACGTTCAGCAGCGCGTACGCGGTGTGGTCGATGCCGCCCTCGATGAAGTCGGAGCGGTTGCCGGTCACCGATTGCGGCTCGATCGCGCCGCCGCTCAGCGCGCGCGTCATGTCCGGGAACGTGTTGCCCTCCTCGAACGCGGAGTTGGCCGAGCGCCACTCCGCGGTGTCGGCGGCGAACCGCGAGAACACGGTCGAAGAAGTTCGTGCCCTTCTCGTTCAGGGCCTTCTGGTAGGCACCGGGAGCGAAGTCCTTGGTCTCGATCGACACCTCCCAGGCGCGCCGGATCGTGTCGGCGCCGAAGCGCTCGTCGATCCAGCGGTTGAACACCGCGTCGCCGTAGACCTTGGCGTTGCTGTCCTGGGACTCCGGCGGGTTGAACTGGGTGAGCGGCTGCGTCGAGCGCCGCGCCCACTCGGTCAGGTACCCGCGGTAGTCGTTGATGTCGTCGTAGACCTTGTCCTCCATCCACGTCGCGGTGGCCTCGAACATCCAGGAGTCCTGGTTCTGGTCGTAGGCGAAGTGCAGGACGTGGTTGTACTCGTGCGCCGCGGTCACCTGCAGGGGCGCGAGGAAGTTGCTGCCGTAGCGCTGGGTGAACGCGGGCTCGCCGTAGTCGTTGTCCATCACCAGGTAGGCGGCGAACTGCTGGCCGGTCTGGCCCGGGTCCGGGGCGGCGTACCCGTACAGGCCGTCGGGCCCGATGTTGGCGATGTAGACGTCGGTGCGTGGCGTCGCCGCCACGGACGCCCCGTCCGGGATCGCGGCGTGCGCCAGCCGAGCTGGACGTTCTCGACGTTGTAGACGTTCTCGAACTCGTTCAGCATCGCGTTGACGTACGAGAGCCCGCCTGGGGGCGCGTCCGCGGTGGTGGCCACGTAGTGGACGCAGAAGTGGGCGCTGCAGACGGGCGCCTGCTCGGCCGTCGTGTAGGTGGCCTCCCCGGGGTTGGCCTGACCCTGGGTGGGCCGGGCCAGGTAGCGGTCGGCGCGGCGGCGGTCGGCGCCGCTCAGCTCGTCGTACTTCGCGGCCAGGACCTTCAGCACCGGGGTCAGCTCGCGGCCGGTCTCGACGCCCTGGCCCGAGGTGATCCGCTTGGCGAGCCGGAGGGCGTCCTCGCCGGTCGCCGGGTCGGGCGTGTCGCCGAACCGGTGCAGGTCGCCGGCCGCCTGGGCGGCGGGGGCGACTGCCAGCGCGGCGCAGACGAGTATCAGTGCGGAAGAGAGGCGGCCAGCCATGGGGGGAGTCCTTTTGTGTACCTGCTCGACCGACCCAGCGCCAGCCGTGAAGTTGCGGTCCACCCTAAATGAAGGGCAGATCGGCGACCACCGCCGTTGCGCCGCCCTCGCCGACTGTGACCTCGGCCCCCGGGGCGGCCTCGCGGCGGATGAGGGAGAGCGCGATCGGGCCATGTACGGGCGATACGGCCGTGGATCCCAGCCGGCCGACCTCGCGGTCGCCCAGGCGACACCGGGTCCCCGGTGTGTCCGGGCTCTGACAGCTTCAGCCCGCGCAGGTGGCGATTCGGCTTGCCCTTGTAGTGCAGGCGCGCGACGGTCTCCTGGCCGACGTAGCAGCCCTTGGTGAACGACACGGCGCGCTCGTTGAGGCCCGCTTCCTGGGGGATGGTGTCCGCGGTGAAGTCGAGCCCGTGGCGCGGGCGGCCGCTCTCCACCCGGACGCACTCGGCCGCCTCGAGGCCGGCGGGCTCCACGCCGAGGGCGGCGCGGACCGCGTCGGCGTCGTCGGCGGCGCAGATCACGTCGACGCCCAGGTCGGTGGTCACGTACAGGCCGTGATCGCCCTCCACCCAGGCGTGCTCCTCCGCCGGCGGGTCGGCGTCGAGCGCGGCGCGCGCCTCGGGGCCGATCAGCGACAGGATCGCCCGTTCGCCGGTCACGTCGCGGAGCTGGACGTCGCGCCCGATCGAGTACATGTCGACGTTCCGCGACAGCGGCGCGAGCGCGTGGGCCTCCGTATCGATCAGCAACCAGTCCGGCCCGCGCAGGATGCGCATGTCGGCGACGACCTTGCCCTTGTGGGTCAGGAGGGCCGCGTAGCAGCCCCGGCCGGGCTCGAGGGCCTCGACGTCGTTCGTCACCTGCCCCTGGAGGTACTCGGCCGCCTCGCCGCCTGTCAGCAGCAGCTTGCCGCGGTCGGAGCGGTCCACCAGGCCGGCGCTCTCCCGCAGTCGCTCGTAGTCGGACGTGAGAAGGGCCATGCAGCCGATGATAGGAGCAGCAGGGTGCCGCGGAACTCGTTCCCTTTAGAGTCCCGGCATGGCCCTCGCCGAGACCTTCAAGCGCATCGTGGACTCGCTGCCGCCGGACTGGACCCACCTGACGGTGGACCTCCGCCTGGCCGACGAGACGAAGTACATCGAGGCGGCCACGCTGCTCACGCAGATCAACGCGCAGCCCTACTCGGAGCACGACTGGCACTTCAAGCTGCGCGCCGCGCACGACTTCGGCCACGCGGCGGCGCCCGAGACCGTCGAGGGCACGCTGGCGGTGCTCGACGCCGAGGGCATCGAGGGCGAGCTGCGCCCGACCGACGCGCGGTCCGGCCGCGTCGAGGTCGTGCAGATGTGGGGCCGGCCCGAGTCGGTGCGCCAGGAGTTCCGGCGCCGACGGGCGCAGTAGATGGCCCGCGTGGCGGTGCTCTGCCCCGACCTGCTGTTCGGATCGAACGTGGAGGGCGCGCTCCAGGCCGCCGGCCATGAGGTGCTGCGCGGCGACGCGCAGGGCGTCGACGTCCTGGTCGTCGACCTGACCGCGGACGACGTCGACATCGAGGCGTTCGGGCAGCGCGGCGACGTCGCGACGCTCGGCTTCTACCCGCACGTGCAGGTCGAGGTGCGGGCGCGGGCCGAGGCCGCGGGCTTCGACCTGGTCGTGCCGCGCTCGCGCATGAACCGCGAGGGCCCGGCGCTGGTCGACGGGCTGGTGGCAGGGTGAGCGCGCCGGGGGTAGCGGTCGTCACCGGCGCCTCCAGCGGCATCGGCGAGGCGACCGCCCGCCGGCTCGACGCCGACGGCTGGAAGCTGATCCTGGTGGCCCGGCGCGAGGAGCGACTGCAAGGCGCTGTGCGAGTCGCTGCGCGAGGCCTCGTACGTGGCGGTCGACCTGACCGCGGACGACGCGCCCGCGCAGGTCCGGGCGGCGGTCGAGGAGCGCCACGGCGGATCGCTCGGGCTGCTGGTCAACAACGCGGGCGCGTCCAAGCGCGCGGCGTTCGGCGACCGCGAGAACGGCGGCTACGCGAACGTGAAGCGGATCATGGCGCTCAACTTCGACGCGGTGCTGCGCCTCACGGAGGAGCTGCTGCCGCTCCTGCGCGCCTCGGCGCCCTCGTCGATCGTCAACGTGGCGTCGGTCGCCGGCCGGATCGCGAACGCGCGCGGGACCGCGTACTCGTCGTCCAAGTTCGCGCTGATCGGCTGGAGCGAGGCGCTGCTGCACGAGGAGCGCGCGCACGGCGTCCATGTCGGGATGGTGCTTCCGGGCTTCATCTCCACCGAGGGGTTCCCGCAGGAGGACATCAAGTCGCGGAAGGGCATGGGCTGGATGGTGAAGACGCCCGACAAGGTCGCCGACGCGATCGTCTCCGCGGGCCCGGGTGGCAAGCCCGAGGTCACCGTCCCGAAGTTCCCGTACCGGGTGTTCACGTCGCTGCGCGCGGTCGCCCCCGGACTGGTGCTCGGGCTGTCGGAGAAGGTGGGGCGCCGCTGATCACTCGGTGACGGCGGTCCTCGCCGGGGCCGACGCGCCAGGGAGCCGACCACCCGCCTGGTTAGACTGCCGCGCCGCAAAGCGGACTTAGGGGTGATCAGGTGGCGGAGTCGGACGTGGGCCGCGATAAGGACGATGACGTGGGCGCGGCGGAGGAAGAGCGCGTAGAGAAGACGCGGGTCGACAACAGGGTCCCGCGGCGACGCGGGCTGCTGGCCGGCATCCCCGACCCGCCCGAGCGCGGTCCGGCCGCCTACGTGGCGGAGTTCGTCGGCACGTTCGGCCTGGTGTTCGTCGTCTGCGCGGTGGTCACGCTGTACGCGCACCCGGAGGTCCCGGCGGCGCAGCCCGGCCTGCCCGCCACCCAGCCCTTCCAGGACTGGTCGGTGATCGGCCTGGCGCACGCCTTCATCCTGTTCGCGCTCATCCAGGCGCTGGCCGTCGTCTGCGGGGCGCACTTCAACCCGGCGGTCACCGCCGCCCTGGCGGCGATCCGGCAGATCCGCCCGATCGACGCCGCCATCTACATCGCGGTGCAGCTCGTCGGCGCGATCGCCGCGGCGTTCGTCGTCAAGCTCATGTTCGACAACCCGAACGCGGCCGGCACCGAGGACCCGACCTTCGGCGCGGTGGCCATCGGCGGGGCCGCGGGAGGAACGACCACCGTGGCGCTCGCCGCCGAGGTGATCGGCACGTTCTTCCTGGTCTGGGCGATCGTCGGCGTGGCCGTCAGCCCGCGCGGGGTCAAGGACTGGGCCGGCTTCGCGATCGGTGCGACGCTCGGCGCGATGGTCATGATCTTCGGGCCGGTCAGCGGCGCGGGGCTCAATCCGGCGCGCGCGTTCGGCCCGGCACTGATCGCCGACGCGTTCAACGAGAGCGCGGGAACCTGGCTCCTGGTCTGGGTGATCGGCCCGCTCATCGGGGCCCTGCTGGCCGCGTTCCTGTACTTCCAGATGTTCATCCTGCCCGGCCGCAAGGGCGAGGAGGGCATGGAGCCGGTCGGCTGACCGATCCCGGCGGAAGCCGCGCGTAGACTGCCGCGAGCAGTGCCCCGGCGCGTCACCTTCTCGCGGAACTTCACGCTGTCGCTGTCGCGAACGTGCCAGTGCTACTGCAAGTACTGCGCGTTCGCGACGCACCGCGCTCACCTGTACGCGCCGGACGAGGTCGAGAAGCTCCTCGAGGACGCCTCACGCCGCGGTGCCAAGGAGCTGCTCGTCCTGACCGGCGAGAAGCCCGAGGTCAACGCCGAGGTCAGGCAGCGGCTGCACGACTACGGCCACGAGGACTTCACGAGCTACGTCGCCTGGGCGTGCGAGCGCGCGCTCGAGCGGGGGATGCTCCCGCACACGAACATCGGCGTCGCGTCGCGGGACGAGCTGGCCCGCCTCCGCGAGGTGACCGCGTCGCAGGGGCTGATGCTCGAGTCGGTGAATCCCGACCTGGTCGCCCACCAGGGCTCGCCGACCAAGCACCCGCTCAGACGGCTCGACACGATCCGGGCCGCCGGTGAGCTGAAGATCCCGTTCACGAGCGGCATCCTCGTCGGGCATCGGCGAGAGCGCTCGACGAGCGCGTGCGGCGCTCGGAGGCGCTGGCCGCCGTCCACGCCGAGTTCGGTCACCTGCAGGAGGTGATCCTGCAGAACTTCGTCCCGCATCCGCGCTATTACGGCGCTGAGCCGGCGGAGATCGCCGACGAAGCGCAGCAGGACCGCCAACTGCCAACTGCCAACCGCCAACCGGTCCCGATGCCCGCGTGGGGATCCGATGTCACGCTCGACGAGATGCGGCTCCTCGTTCGCGAGTCGAAGCGCCTCATGCCGGATGTCGGGGTGCAGATCCCGCCGAACCTCTCCGACTGGTGGCTGCCGCTCATCGAGGAAGGCGCCACCGACCTCGGCGGGCTGTCGGCCAACGGCGACCACATCTCGCCCGAGCACCCGTTCCCGTCACCGCACCGGATGCGCAAGCAGCTCCAGCCGAAGGGTTACGCGCTGACCGAGCGCCTGTGCGTCTACCCGCAGTACATGGACTCGGACTGGCTCGAGCAGGGCGTGCTCGACGTCATCAAGACCAAGTACTGGAGCTTCATCCCGCGCCGCGGGTCGGGTCGCCGCGAGGAGCGGGCGATCAGGCGCGACCTGGTCCCCGGCGCGATCGCCAAGGGGCGCGAGGGCCGCGAGCACCTGACGCCCGACGAGCTGACGGCGCTGTTCGCCGAGACCCGGCCGGAGGCGATCGAGGACATGCGCCAGGCCGCCGACGAGCTGCGCGCCGAGTTGGCCGGCGACACCGTCACGTTCGTCGTCAACCGCAACATCAACATCTCGAACATCTGCATCGTCGGCTGCGCGTTCTGCGGCTTCGGCCAGGGCAAGCGATCGCCCGACGCCTACGAGCACGACCGCCCCGACTTCGAGCGCCGCGTCGAGGAGGCCATCGACTACGGCGCCACCGAGATCTGCATGCAGTCCGGCATCCACCCCGACTGGGGGCTCGAGGACTACGAGCACTGGCTGCGCGTGGCCAAGGAGGTCGCGCCCGACGTCCACATGCACGCCTACTCGGCGATGGAGGTCGACCACATGTGCCACACCTCGGGGCTCCCGCCCGTCGAGGTGTTCCACCGGCTGCGCGATGCCGGGCTCGACTCGACTCCCGGCACCGCCGCCGAGGTCCTGCACGACGGCGTCCGCGAGCGCATCTCCCCGAACAAGCTGCCGGTCGCCCGCTGGGTCGAGATCATCGAGGCGAGCCACGCCGCCGGCCTGCGCTCCACCTCGACGGTGATGTTCGGCCACGTCGAGGAGCCGTGGGAGCTGGCCGAGCACATGCGCGTCGTGCGCGAGCTCCAGGACCGGACCGGCGGCATCACCGAGTTCGTGCCGCTGTCGTTCATCCCGTTCCACACGATGCTCGGCCGCACGCACGGCATCGAGGAGATCTCGCGCGACGAGAACCTGAAGCACACCGCCGTGTTCCGGCTGGCGCTCGGGCGGTCGATCGACAACGTGCAGGCGAGCTGGGTGAAGATGGGCCTGGACGCCGCTACCGAGGCGCTGCGCTGGGGGGTCAACGACCTGGGCGGCACGCTGATGGAGGAGTCGATCAGCCGGATGGCCGGCTCCTACCACGGCGTGAAGCTCGACCCCGACGACCTGGTCGGCGCGGCACATGCCGCGGGCCGCCCGGCCGCCCAGCGCGACACGCTGTACCGCGTCCTCGCGACCTACTGAGGCGGCGGCGCGGCCGCCGCGGCGGCCACCCGCTTCCGGATCTCGTCGACGAACTCGCCGGCGCGCTCCTTCGGCTCGATCCTCGAGAACGCGGTCTCGCCCACGGGTGAGCGCAGCGTGACGATGTGGCTCGGCACGCGGCTGTGCGACACGCCGAGGACGTGGCCGTAGGGCAGCTCGCGCACCAGCGGATCGCGCGGGCCCTGGTGGATCCAGATCACCCGGCGGTCGGTCAGGGCCAGCAGCCCGCCCTTGAACCCCATGATCGCGGTGCACATGGTCACGACCTCCTCGTCGTGGTCGAGCCGCTGGCCGAGCAGACGCAGCAGGTGCCCGACGGGCGCGCCGGGCCTTAGCTTGCGCCGGGCCAGCGCCTCGAGCCCGCTCCCCTCACGCGGCGGGACGATCAGCTCCGGCGGCAGGTTCTGCTCGAGGTTGGCGACCACCTTGCCCGCGTCGCGGAAGGTGGCCGGGTCGACGGGGACGATCGCGCCGTCGCGCCCTATCAGCGTCAGCGACCCGTCGGCCTCCTGCACGGCCGCGGCCAGCTCGGCGAAGCGCACGGTGCTCGCGTGGCCGGTCTCCTTCGAGACGTGCGATACGCCGTCCTCGCCGGCGATGAGCCGCACCGCCGCCTGGCCCCGGCCCGCGGGCCTGAGCTCCGTGCCCGTCACGCGGGTCGCCGAGAACCACGGGTAGTCGCCGCGGCGGGCGTCGGGACCCGGCACGACCGCCGGGGCCAGCAGCAACTGGGTCGCGAGCGCCTCGCGCAGCGCCGCGGCCACCTCGGCGTAGGACACCGCCTCGGCCTCGCGCGCCCGGTCCTCCTTCCAGGCCCGCGGCGCGCCCAGCAGCTCGTCGACCGCCATCCGGTCCAGGCCGCCGGGCACGGCCTCGTCCGCGGCCAGCGCCGCCAGCGCGTCGTCGCGGGCGAGCTCCAGCTCCTCGCGCGTGGGGCCGCCGGATGCGAGCTCGTCGTAGACCTCGTCGATCGCGCTCACCATCTCCGCGGCGCTGTCGTCCTCGCAGGCGACCGACAGCGAGCGGTGCGACAGGCCGGCGGTCAGCGGTAGCTGCCAGGTGTCCACGTCCGCCTCGATCCGCGCCCGGAGGCGGTCGGCGGCGGTCCGCCCGGCGTACGCGATGGCCGCCGAGCGCGGTGCCACCATGCCCGAGGCGACGACCCCGGTGCCGGCGGCCGCGAACGCGGGGAGCCGGAGCCCCGGGACGACCTGCGGCACCGGCGGTGTCACGCGCGTCCCGCCGGGAAGGGGAAGCCGCAGGCCGGGCGGGGGCGGGCGGGTCATCCAGAGGGCCGCGTTGTCGCCGGTGAACCAGCGGGCCGCCCACCCCGTGACGTCCTCGGCGCGCAGCCGGCGGAGCCCGAGGGCCTCGTAGAACGGCAGCCCGTAGCCGGCGGCGCCGTAGCGCATCATCAGCAGCCGGGCCGGCAGGCCGCGCTCCTCGCGCTCGTCCTCGATGGCCAGGACGCGCTTCTCGGAGTCCAGGCGGTCGAGCGGCAGATCGTGGAGCGTGCGGCACAGGTGCGCGACGAACCACAGCACGTCGTCCGGCTCTCCGGTGGCGTAGAAGGCGGCAGTGGCCGAGTCGGCGCGCGCGTCGTAGTCGTAGCGCTGCGTGCCCAGGCCGGACAGGGCGAGCCGCTGCACGAGCTGGGTGATCCCGCTGACCGAGAGCAGCTCGTCGGCGCGGCCGACCCGGAACAGCAGCCCGACGCCGAGCGGGCCGGGGGCGTCGGCCCAGAAGCAGGGGACGCCGTCGACCTCGGTCTGCTCGAAGGCGATGCCGAGGCCGCTCACCGGAACAGGTCGTCCTCGGGCGCGCGGAGCAGCGGCGCCGCGCCCGGGCCCGTCCTCGCGCGTGACCAGGTGGCCGAGCCCGCGGACGAGCACGGCCGGCTGGTACGAGTCCTTGGCCCGGGCCAGGTCCGCGGCGCCGGCGACCGCGTCGGCGGCGGCGATGGCCGTCGCCCGCAGCTCGCGGCCCGCCCGGTCGGGCCGCCCGCGCCAGTCGTCGATCACGGCCAGGCCGGCCGCGCCGATCGCGACGTCGGTCTGGCCCATCCGCCACGCGCGGCCGAACGAGTCGGAGACGACCACGGCGGGATGGACGCCGCGCGCCCGCTCGATGCCGGCGCGCAGCGCGCGCGCTGACGCGTCCGGGTCGTGCGGGAGCAGGATCAGCTCGCCGGGGTCGGCGGCGTTGGAGGCGTCGACGCCCGCGTTCGCGCACACGAAGCCGTGGCGCGTCACGCAGATCACGACGCCGCGCTCGGCGCGAAGCACCTCGGCCGCCTCGTCCAGCACCACCTGCACCGAGCGCGGGTCCTTGCCGCCCGGCGCCGCCGCGGCGATCGCCTCGGCTCGCTCACCGGCCGTCACGTCGTCCAGCCGCCGCACCCGGCCCTCGGCCTTGGAGACGACCTTGTGGGCGACCACGACGATGTCGCCGTCGCCCAGGTCCCCGGGCGCGGCGTCCGCGAGCAGCGCGGGCAGGTCGTCCCCGGGGCGTATCTCCGGCAGCCCGGGAAACGGGGTGACGCTGAAGCCGCTCAGCTGACCAGGGCGCCGGAGCGCTCGAGCTGGCGCAGCGCGCCGCGGGTGCGGGGCGCGATCGTCCGAGCGCCCTCGACCGCATCCGACAGCGCGGCCAGGTCCTCCGGCGTGTCGACGTCGTGGGCCAGCGAGGGCACGCCCTCGGCCCGGTGCACGAGGCCGGCGCCCTTCGCGTGGTTCACGTGGCGGTTGAAGCTGCCCTCGCCGAAGCTCGGCTCGAAGCAGTCCGGTGGAGCGATCACCAGCGCGTTGGTCCCGGTCCCGTGGCGATCCGGCACGACGCCCACGGCGATGCCGTCCGCGTGGCAGCGGTCGAGCAGCTCGTCGACCTCGACCGCGTCGATCAGCGGCGTGTCGCCCGGGACGAGCAGCACGCGCTCGTATCCCGCGGCGACCGCGTAGCGGATGCCGATCAGCGCCGCGTCGGACTGGCCGCTCTGGCGGTCGTCGGGCAGCACCGTCACGCGCTCGCCGTGGGCGACCGCGGTGGCCACGACGTCGGCGGTGACGACGGCGATCGCCTCGATGCGCTCCGATCGCCGCAGCGAGGCCAGGACGTCCGAGAACATCGCCTGCGCGAGCGACTGCCGCGCTCCGGTTGCGAGCGCACCGGACAGCCGCTGCTTCGCGGCCGACAACGTCTTGATTGGCACGACGGCGAGTGTCCGCATTGGGCCCTGCGGGTCGGTCGGACTGCGGGTGCGCCGACTCTACCGCTTCAGCCCGTCGCGCCCTGCCCCGGAGCGCGCAGGCTTCTCGCAAACTCCAGCGTCGCCTCGGCCACCCGTCGCCGCGCGGCCTCGTCCGCCATGAGCGTGTCGGTCACGAGGACCGGAACCCCGGCGTCGTCGCCGCTCGGCGGCTCGTCGGTCACGAGGCCGTCGATCACTCCCGCGTAGGCGGCCAGCGCGCCGTCCGGGCCGAGCGGCAGCCCGGCGAACTCCATGAACTTCTCGCTCGGCCCCTTGATCGCGTGGCCGCCGACGAACGGCGACACGGCGACGACCGGCGCGGGCGAGTCGGCGATCGCCTTGCGCAGCCCGGGCAGGTTCAGGATCGGGCGGATCGAGATGATCGGGTTCGAGGGGCCGATGACGATGACCTCGGCTCCCGCGATCGCCTCCAGCACCTCGGGCGAGGGCTTCGCCTCCTGGATCCCGCGGAAGGCCAGGCCGTCGATGGGCGGCTCGGCGCGGTCGACGATCATGTACTCCTGGAACGGCCGCCAGTCGGCGCCCACGCGGACGTGCGTGCGCACGGGGTCGTCGCTCATCGGCAGGACGCGCGCGTCGACGCCGGCCGCCCGCACCACGCCTGCGTGCGCCTCGGTCAGTCGAAGGCCGGCGGCCATGTCCTCGGTGCGCATCAGGCAGAACGCCAGGTCGCGGTCGCCGAGCCGGAACCAGGCATCGCGGCCCGAGGACTCGTACGCGTCCATCACGTGGAAGGTGTCGCCCCAGATGCCCCAGCCGCGCTCGTCGATCAGCCCGGCGAGCCACCACGTGACCAGGTCGGGGTCGGGGGAGACGTGGGCGGCGTAGACCTCGACGTCGTCTGCGGTGTTGGCGACCACGCACGTCTCGGCCGGCGCCGATCGCGTCCTGCATCCCGGCGGCGAGCTTGGCCCCGCCGGTCCCGCCGGCCAGGAGTGACTACCACTTCGGTTCGGGCAGACCCGTGAACTTGATGCCGGCGTGGGTCTTGTGCCGCGCGTTGACGCCGATCAGCAGCGGGGTCAGGCCCTCGATCAGGCGGGCGGCCTCGAGCAGCCCGGCGTTGACGGGCCGGAGGCCGTCGATCCGGGCGATCAGGTCCGCGACCTGGCGCTTGTGGTCGCGCTTGTCGCCGGCGACGGGGATGTCCTCGTCGAGGTCGTGGTCCAGGTCGCCGAGCGTCGCGGCGCTGACCGTGTGCAGCGCCGACACCACGTGCACCCCGTCGGGCACCATCTCCTGAGCCTGCTGTCCGGCCGACCCCTGCGGCACGCCCAGCAGCCGGGTCGCCTTGCCGGAGATCGCGGCGGCCAGCGGGACCGTCGCGTCGACCAGGATCTGCCCCGGCTCCAGGTGCTCGCGCAGGTTCGTCAGGTTCTCGGACTGCGCGCGGAACGGGACGGTCAGCACCACGATCGGACCGCGCTTCGCGGCGTCGGCGTTGACCGCGCCCTCGATCTGCCCGTCGGGCACCTTCTCGCGCGCCTTGCGGACGGCCTCGTCGGCCGACTCCTGCTTGCGCGAGCCGATCACCACGGGCACGCCCGCCCGGGCCCAGCGCAGCGCCAGGCCGAAGCCCAGGGCGCCGGTGCCGCCGATGATCGGGACCGTCTCCATGCGGCGCGCCACCCTACTAGCCTCGATGTCCCGTGGAAGAGGTGAGGATCCGCGAGGTCGGCCCGCGCGACGGGTTCCAGAACGAGCCCGAGGTGATCGCCACCGAGGACAAGGTGCGGCTGGTGGATCAACTGGCGCGCACGGGCCTGAAGCGGCTGGAGATCACGAGCTTCGTCCGCGCGGACGTGATCCCGCAGCTCGCCGACGCCGCCGAGGTGCTGCGCGCGGTCGACGTGCCGGACGGCGTCGCCCGGTCGGTGCTGATCCCCAACGAGAAGGGCCTCGACAAGGCGCTCGAGCTGAAGGACGCGCGGCCCCGTAAGGGTGGCGGTGCCGGGACGCTCTTCGAGGAGGTCAACCTCTTCCTCTCCGCCTCGGAGACCCACAACCGCAAGAACGTCAACCGCTCGGTCGAGGAGTCGCTGTCCGGCCTGGAGCGCGTCGTCGCCCGGGCCCGCGAGGCCGGCCTGCGCTGCGAGGGCGTCATCTCCGTCTCCTTCGGCTGCCCCTACGAGGGCCACGTCCCGCCCGACCGCGTGTTCGGGATCGCCGAGCGGCTGCTGGCGGCGGGCTGCGCCGAGATCGCGTTCGGCGACACCACCGGCATGGCCAACCCGCGCCAGGTCGGCGAGTTCTTCCCCGCCGCGCGCGAGCGGCTGGGCGACGACGTCGAGCTGACCGCCCACTTCCACAACACGCGCGGCCAGGGCCTCGCGAACGTGGTGGCGGCGCTCGACGCGGGCGTGCGCTCGTTCGAGTCGTCGTTCGGCGAGCTCGGCGGCTGCCCGGTCCCGAAGGGGGCGACCGGCAACATCGCCACCGAGGACCTGGTCTCGATGCTGCACGAGATGGGCTACGCGACCGGGGTCGACCTGGAGAAGCTGCTGGCCGCGGCCCGCGAGGTGCAGTCCGTGCTCGGGCGGCCGCTGACCGGGCACCTGCTGACCGCCGGCCCCGTCGACTGGCACTGATCCGTTGAAGGACCTGGTCGAAGCGCTGTGCGCGCTCGAGCGCGGGTCCGCGAGCGCCGGCGAGCGCCAGGCGGCCGCCCTCCTGCGCGACGAGTTCGCGGCCGCCGGCGCGCACTCGGCGCAGGTGCAGGCGTTCCGCTACTCGCAGCGCTGGACCGACGCCGCGATCCTGCACTACGCGGCGGGCCTGCTCGGGCCGCGCCCGCTGGCGGCGCTGGCCGGGATCTCGTACGCGCTCGACTTCAGCGGCCGCCTGCAGTGGTCGCGGCCGCTGCTTCCGCGCGGCGACGGCGCCAACGTCGTGGCCCGCGTGCACCCGCGGGGATCCCGCGAGCGCACGCTCGTGCTGCTCGCGCACATCGACGCGGCGCAGACCGGGCTGATGTGGCATCCCGCGTTCACCGGGTCGTGGAAGTGGGTCGCCCGGCGGACGGGCAAGTCACCGTCGCCGGCCACGCCCGTGCTCGCTTCGCTCGGGCTGGCGGCGCTGGGCCGCGGGCCGCGTGCGGACCGCCGCGCGTGCGTTCCTGGCTCTGTCGCTGGCGCTGACCGCCGACGTCGCCCGCCACCGCCCGGTGCCGGGCGCGAACGACAACGCGACTGCCGCCGCCGGACTCGTCGACCTGGTCGGCCGCTACGCCCGCGAACCGCTCGAGCGGACCGAGGTGATCGCCGTCGCCGTGGGCGCCGAGGAGTCCGGGATGGGCGGGACGGCGGCCTGGCTGCGGCGCTCGCGCGGGCGAGCTCCACCCGGAGACCACGCTGGTCGTCGGCCTGGACCAGATCGGCGCCGGCGACCCGCACGTGCTGACCGGCGAGGGGCCGCCGCTGCTGGCCCACTACCGGCGCCGAGGACGTCGAGCGCGCGGGCCTGCCGACCTACCACGCCGCGGGCTGGACGGACGCGATCCTGGCCCGGTTCGCGGGCCTGCCGGCGATCTCGATGTTCGGGGTGCTCGACGGCGGCCTGCCGAACTACCACCTGCCGACCGACACGCCGGACCGCGTCGACTGGGACGCCGCGGACCGATGCCTCGCCGCCGTACGGCGGATCGCGCGGGACTTCGACGCGGGATGAGCGGGACCGAGAAGGACTTCCAGCGCCTGGTCGGCGCCCTCGACTACCCGCTGTTCGTGGTCACCGCCGCGGCGGGGGAGGAGCGCGACGGCTGCGTGGTCGGCTTCACCACCCAGGCCAGCATCGACCCGCCGCTGTTCCTGGTCTGCCTCAGCGACAAGAACCGCACGCACCGGATCGCGCAGCGCGCCGATCACCTGGTCGTCCACGTGCTGCCGGAGGACCGCCGCGACCTGGCCGAGCTGTTCGGGGGCGAGACCGCGGACGAGACCGACAAGCTCGCCCAGGTCGACTGGCGCCCGGGGCCCGGAGGGGCGCCGATCGTCGCGGGCCTGGGCGACTGGTTCGCGGGCCGGATCGTGCAGCGCCTGGACTGGTCCGGCGACCACACAGGCTTCGTGCTCGAGCCCGTCGCCGCCCAGGCGAGCGGCGACGGGGACGAGCTGTCGTTTCAGGAGGCCAAGGACATCGAGCCCGGCCACGAGCCCTAGGCGGCTAGGGCCCGCCGAACCGGCCCGCGAAGCGCCATGCACGTTGTTCACGTACTGCTCCGTCTCGGGCAGCAGCCCGTTCTGGCGCACCGAGCCGAGCCCCTGGTAGTAGGCCGCGATGGCCGTGCGCTCGTCGCCGCCCGTGTCCTTCAGGAGCTGGTTCAGGTAGAGCGTGCCGGCGCGGACGTTGTCCTGGGCCGACGCCGGGTTGAGCTGCGACGAGGCCAGGTTCTGCTGCACCCAGTCCCAGGTGCCCGGCATCACCTGCATGACGCCGCGCGCGTTGGCGGACGACACGGCGGCGTTGTTGAAGCCGCTCTCCTGCCAGGCGATCGCGGACGCGAGCGACCCCGGGACGCCGTTCTGGCCGGCGATCTGGCTGATCTCCGCGGACGATGTGTGCGTGGCCGTCGGCTGCGGGCCGCCCTGCGGGATCGCCGTCGGCTCGGGCTGCGGCTGCGACGCCTGCGGGGCGCGCCGGCGGGCAGCTTGAGCGCGGTGCCGCTGATCACGTGCGAGTCGGCCGACAGGCCGTTCATCGCCGCCAGCGCCTCGCGGAGACACGCCCGCCGCCGCTGCGATGCCGCTCAGCGTGTCGCCGGCCTTGACGGTGTAGCCGCCGGCCGGCGGCGGCCCGCCGGACGACGACGAGGGCGCCGCCGCGGGCGCGCTCGCCTGTGACGGCGTGCTCGTCTGAGCGGCGGGCTGGGGCGCGGAGTTGACCGCGGTCAGCGCCTCGCCCTCGCTGGGGACCTGGATGGTCGATCCCAGCACGACCTGCGCGTCCGGCGAGATGCCGTTGAACGCCGCGAGCGCAGGCGTGTAGAGGTTGTTGGCCGCCGCGATCGACCACAGCGTCTCGCCGGGCTGCACGGTGTGCGGCACGGCGGCCCCGGCAGGGGCGGCGACTACGGCGGGTACGGCAACAGCAGCGATTGTCAGC
This sequence comes from uncultured Actinomycetes bacterium, assembly GCA_963724205.1. Taxonomy (GTDB): domain Bacteria; phylum Actinomycetota; class Thermoleophilia; order Solirubrobacterales; family Thermoleophilaceae; genus CAVRTK01. The sequence continues at coordinate 2,247,458 of CAVRTK010000001.1, forward strand.
TTCAGAAAGCGTCGTGCTCTCATTGGCGATCCTCCCGAGATCGTTTCCGGGCATTGCGCCCTTCCGCCCGGGTATGAGGCCGTCCTTCCGAAAACCGCCGTTACGGAAAGCCGCAACGGTTGTTTCAGTCAGCGCGTCAGGTCCGCCACCAGCGCGACGTTCTCGGGCCACAGAGCGGCCCTTGCCGCCAGCGCCGGCCCGACGACGGTGCGCGCGGGGGCGCGCAGCAGCACGATCCGGTAGGTGCCGGTGTCGCGCACCTCGGCGACCGCGAAGCCGGGCACGGGGCGCGGGGCCTGGCGCTCGGCGAGCGGTGCGCGGGTCGAGCTGGATCGCGGCGATCTCGCGTGTCCCCACCCCGGGGTCGACGATGTTGTCGACGCGGCCCAGGTAGTAGGAGAGCGCCCGCGCGTCGTTCGCCGGCGAGACGACGAGGGCGCCGGCGTGGCGGGTGTCGAGGTAGGCGGCGACCGACTTCCAGTCGTCGCGCTGGAGCGCGTCGTCGGTCGCGGTGTCGACAAGGGCGATCGCGCTGAGGGCCAGCACCGCGGCCAGGATCGCGGCGCCCGGCCCATCGTGCTCGGGCGACGGTGACCGCCACGGCGAAGACGACGAGCAGCACCGGCAGCGACCCGATCAGGTTGCGCGGGAAGACGTAGTCGAGCGTGGCCAGCGCCATCGCGATCGGCACGAGCAGCCCGGTGACGCCGACCGCGAGCGCGAGCAGGCCGCCGCGGCGCTCGCCCTCGGTGCCGCGGACCAGCAGGAGCGCCAGCGCGACCAGCGCCAGCGCCAGCACCGGCCAGAACACGTAGGCGATCTGGTTGCCGAACTCGCCGGCCACGAACCGCTTGGGGATCTCCGCGATCCGGTGCACGAGCGAGATGTCGCCGATCCAGTCGGCGCCGCCGCCGCGGCGCTGCTCGGCCGCCAGCGGGACGAGCGCGACCGCGGTCAGCCCGATCGCGGCGCACGACAGCGCCCAGGCCGCGGGTGCGCCCGGTCACGACGGCCAGGGCGATCGCCTCCGGCACGATCGTGAACGCGGCGAAGTAGTGGGTCGCGAGCGCGAGCGCCGACGCGATCGCCCACCAGGCCAGCGCCCGGCCGCCGGGCTCCGCGAGCGCGCGCGCGAACAGCCAGAACGACACCGCGCACAGGAGGGCGAGCAGCGCGTAGGCGCGCGCCTCCTGCGAGTACCAGACGAGGAACGGGTTGAGCGCGGCGAGCGCGGCGGCGGCCAGCGCCGTGCGGTCCGAGGCCAGCGAGCGCGCGCCCGCCCACACCGCCGCCACCGTCAGCACGCCGAACACGGCGGACAGCGACCGCAGCGCGGCCTCGCTGTGGCCGAACAGCTCGCGCCCACGGCCACAGCAGCACGTAGTAGAGGTACGGCGTCGACTCCGAGTGCGGGATCGTCCGCAGCATCTCGTCGAACGGCAGCGCCACGAGCTGCGCGGTGACGACCTCGTCGAGCCAGAGGCTCTGCGATCCGATCCCGAGAATGCGGACGAGCGCCGCTAGGGCAAGCAGCGCCCCCAGCGCCAGGACGCCACGGCGCCCGTTACCTGCCGGCAAACTCGGGATCGCGCTTGTCGAGGAACGCCTGGGCGCCCTCGGCGAAGTCGTCGGAGGCGGCGCACACGGTCTGCGCGGTCACCTCCTGCTCGAGCGTCTGGGCCAGCGCGGGCTTCGCGGCGGAGTCGATCACGCGCTTGGCCAGGCCGACGGCCAGCGGCGCGCAGGCCAGCAGCTCGGTGCAGAGCGCCTCGGTCGCGGCGTCGAGCTCGTCCGCCGGCGCGATCCGGTTGGCGAAGCCGATGCGGTGCCCCTCGCGGCCGTCGAAGACCTTGCCGGTCATGATCAGCTCCTTGGCGATGCCGACGCCGACCACGGCGGGCAGGCGCGAGCAGCCGCCCACGTCGGGGATCAGCCCGAGGCGCGTCTCCAGCAGTCCGGCGACGGAGTCCTCCGCCATCACGCGCAGGTCCGCGGCGAGCGCCAGCTCCATCGCGCCGCCGATGCACGCGCCGTGGATCTGCACGATCGTCGGCTTGGTCATCTCCTCGAGCCGGTTCCACGCCTCGATGCACTCGGCCCGGAACGGCCGCAGCCTGTGCACCTGGCCGGCGAGGTCGTGCAGGTTCCCGAGGTCCATCCCGGACGAGAACATCGGCCCGTCGCCGCGCACGACGACCACCCGGACGGACTCGTCGTTGGCGGCGTCCTTGAACGCCTCGCCGAGCGCGACGACCATCTCGCCGTTCATAGCGTTGCGCTTCTCCGCGCGTGTCATGACGATGTGACGGACCGCTCCGCGGTCCTCGATATCGACGAGTGGCATGTAGGCTCCCGGCGCTCGAAATTCGACTTGAAGACTTGGACGGAGGCTAATGGACGTCAAGAAGGTGGGAGTGCTCGGTGCCGGGCTGATGGGCCACGGGATCGCACAGGTGAGCGCCCAGGCGGGCTACGACGTCGTGCTCCGCGAGGTGAGCGACGAGGCGCTGCAGAAGGGCATCGGCAAGATCGAGAAGCAGCTCGGCCGCGCGGTCGAGAAGGGCAAGATGGAGCAGTCCGACGCCGACGACGTGCGCGGCCGGATCCAGGGCACGACCGACTACGGCGACTTCGCCGACTGCGACCTGGTGATCGAGGCGATCACCGAGGACCTCGGGCTGAAGCTCGAGATGTGGCAGCGAGCTCGACGGCATCGTCAAGGACGGCGCCGTGCTCGCGACCAACACGTCGTCGCTGTCGGTGATCGACCAGGCGGCGTCGACGAAGCGCCCCGACCGCTTCATCGGCCTGCACTTCTTCAACCCCGCGCAGGTCATGCCGCTGCTCGAGGTCATCCAGACCGTGACGACCGACGAGGAGTCGCTGAAGACCGGCTTCGAGTACGGCGAGAAGCTGAAGAAGCTGACCGTCCACGCGAAGGACAAGACCGGCTTCATCGTCAACCGGCTGCTCGTGCCGTACATGCTCGACGCGATCCGCGCCTACGAGGAGGGCGTCGGCGCGATCGACCAGATCGACGCGGCGATGAAGGCCGGCGCGAACCACCCGATGGGACCGTTCACGCTGCTCGACTTCGTCGGCCTGGACACGACCAAGTCGATCGCGGACATCATGTTCGACGAGTACCGCGAGCGCCGCTTCGCCGCGCCGCCGACGCTGCGCAAGATGGTCGCGGCGGGCTGGTACGGGCGGAAGTCGGGCCGCGGGTTCTACGACTACTCCGGGGATGAGCCCCGGGTTGTTGATCTAGGGCTCTAGTCGACCGCGGATCGGCGGACTGGCAGTTGGCAGCGAGTTGGCGGATGGCGGATGGCGCTAGCGCAACCGCCATCCGCCGTCTGCCAACCTCCGCGGTCCGCCGTCCGCGATCCGCCGTCTAACTAAGCAGCAGCCCGCGGTGAACGCAGCGGCAGCGCGCTCGTCCTCGCCCCGCGTCGCCACCACATCCCGCGCCCCCACCTGCACGCCGCACTTCGGGACAGCACATGTGGTCATCGATCGCCGTCCCGCAGGCCTTGTGTGTCACGAGCGTCGGCGGCATCGCGTCTTCACCTCACAGCGTGCTTGTCGCCGAACTTCATCAGCGTGAAGAGGACGGGCCAGAGGTCGATGCCCTTCTCGGTCAGCCGGTACTCGTAGCGGTCGGGCCGCTCCTGGTAGCGGCGCCGCTCGAGCATGCCCGCGTCGACCAGCGACTTGAGCCGCACGGTCAGCACGTTGCGTGCGATGCCGAGCGACTTCTGGAAGTCGTCGAAGCGCCGCGTCCCGAGGAAGGCGTCGCGCAGGATCAGCAGGGTCCAGCGCTCGCCGATCGTCTCCAGGGAGCGCGCGATCGAGCAGTTCTGGTTGTCGTAGGTGCGTCTCAGCACTGCGTCCCGAGTGTATCGCCGTCTGCGTTGCGTCATGCAACTCGAATTCGATAGGGTCGGTTGCATGCAGCAACCGACTCGGCCTAGCCGCACTCGCACGATCACCTGGGAGGACCCCGCGACGACTTTCGATCGCGCGCGAAGCCTGAGTGGCATGGAATATCTCGAGGGCGATCAAGTCCGGCGAGCTGCCCCCGCCGCCGATCGCGCTGACCCTCGGCATGGACATCGTCGAACTGGGCGAGGGCCGCGCCGTGTTCGCTGCGGAGCCCGTCGGAGTACCACTACAACCCGATCGGCGTCGTGCACGGCGGCCTGGCGGCGACGCTGCTGGACTCCGCCACGGGCTGCGCGGTCCAGACCACGCTGCCCGCGCGGCGTCGGCTACACGACGCTCGAGCTGAAGACCAATTTCGTGCGGCCCATCACCCGCGACACGGGCCGCGTGCTGTGCGAGGCTGAGGTGGTGCACCGCGGAGGCACGATCGCGACCGCCGAGGGCCGGCTCCGGGCCGAGGGATCGGGCAAGCTGCTCGCCCACGGCACCAGCACGTGCCTGATCATCGCGGCCCCCGTCGGGCGTACCCCGGCAACGGCAACGGGAACGGGAGCACGCCATGAGCGCCGAAGTCGTCGCACTCGAGGAACGCGCCCACGAGCGCCGCCTGCGGGAGGTCGCGGACGAGCTGGAGGGGACGGGCTGGGCCTTCGAGATCGCCGATGCCCAGTGGCGGCTCTTCCACGTCTCCAGCGAGCTCTGCCAGCTCCTGTACGAGTCCGATCCGGAGCGCATCGGCGTCGGCCGCCACCTGCTCGAGACGCCGCTACGGACCCGCCTACAAGATGGTCACGCAGGAGCACCGGGCGCGCTGGATCGAGCGGAACGGCCCGTACATGCTCCACGACGACCCCAAGCTGCCCGAGCGGTTGGCCGAGGTGCTCCCGCCCGGACACCGCAACGCGCTGACCGGTCTCAAGCCGCAGCCCGCGCCGTCCCGCTGGGTGTCGGAGATCGAGTTCGACGGCCGCGAGTTCACCGGCCGCCTGCACTACCTGGGCGAGCGGCTGGTCGACGAGCACGGGACGACGTTCGGCTACGTGCTGATCTACGGGCCGAGCCTGCCCGCGAGCGTGCTGGGGCTGCTCACCCGCGGCGACGCCCAGGCGTTCACCCGCATGGCCGAGCTGGCCGACCCGGGCCGGCGCCAGGCGGCGGTCCTGTTCGCCGACCTGGAGGACTCGGGCGCGCTGTCGCGCCGGCTGCCGAGCGCCGTCTACTTCGAGCTGATCCGCGAGCTCGTCACCGCGATCGACGACGCGGTCGTCGGCCGCCGCGGGGTCATCGGCAAGCACACCGGCGACGGGGTCACCGCCTTCTTCCTGGCCGACGAGCACGGCTCGCGCAGTCGGCCGCGTCACGGGCGGCGCTCGAGGTCGCCCGGGAGATCGCCGCAGATCGCCGAGCGGATCGCCGCGGGCGGGCGCGCCGGGCGCCTTCTCGACGCGGGCGGCTGGCGGTTCAACACCGGCGTCCACTGGGGCTCGACCCTCTACATCGGCCAGATCGCCACCGGCGGCCGGCTCGAGGTGGCGGCGCTGGGCGACGAGTTCAACGAGGCCCTGCGCATCCAGCAGTCGGCCCGCGGCGGCGTGACGCTGGCGTCGAAGGCGCTGCTCGAGCGGCTCGACCCGGAGGACGCCGAGGCCGTCGGCCTCGAGCCCCAGCGGATGACCTACACGACGGTCGCCGAGCTGCCCCACGCGAGCGAGAAGGCGCTGCGCGACGCGGGCACGATCGCCGTCACCGAGCTTCCGAGCTAGCCGGGGCGGACCCCTATGCGGGCCCGCCCCGTGCTGTCGCCGTACGCTTGGTGTTCCCCCCGCCGGCTGGCTATCCGGTAGCCGCCTTCTGCAAGTTGACCCGGCCGAAGCCGAAGCTCGGATCGCGCCCGGCCGGCCCCAGGTCGTCGACCGCGGCGTCCAGCTTCGAGCGGATCGTGGCCGCGTTCGATGCCGGTGAGCGGCCGAACAGGATCGCCGCGACGCCCGACACGTGGGGCGTCGCCATCGACGTGCCGGAGAGCGTGAAGTAGCCGCCCCCGCGCCGGGTGGACAGGACGTTCACGCCGGGCGCCGCGATCTCGACGTCGGCGTTGGCGTTCGAGAACGACGCGCGCTGGTCGCGGTTGTCGGTGGCCGCCACGGACACGACGTTCGGGTACGCGGCCGGGTAGTTCTGGGTCGAGTCGCCGTCGTTGCCGGCCGCCGCCACGAGCAGCGCGCCGTTGCCGCCGTTCCAGGCGTTGTCGACAGCCGCCTTGAGCGTCGACGAGTCGCCGCCGCCCAGGCTCATCGAGATCACCTTCGCGCCGTTCTGCGCGGTCCAGTTGATGCAGTTGGCGACGTCCGAGGTCGCGCCGGAGCCGAGCGGCCCGCCCAGCGCCCTGCAGATCACGAGCGGCGAGTTGAACGCCACGCCGGCGACGCCGACGCCGTTGTTGGTGTTGGCCGTGATCGTGCCCGCGACGTGCGTGCCGTGGTCGTTGTCGTCGGTGCACGAGCCGACCTGGATCGACCCGCCGAGCAGCCCGCCGAGGCCGCGCGACTGCGCGCACGCGACGGTCTTGCCGCGCAGGTCCTCGTGGTTCTGGTCGATGCCGGTGTCGACGATGCCGACGCGCGGCCCGCCGCTCGCCGGGAACGTGCCGAGGCCGGCGGCGTCCCAGCCCTCGGGCGCGTCGATGTCGGCGTCCGCGGTGCCGCCGCCCTGGCCCGTGTTGTTGAGCGCGTACTGCTGTGAGTACAGGGCGTCGTTGGGCGTGGCCGACGAGGTCAGGATGAAGTTCGGCTCGGCGTACGAGACGAGGCGCGAGCGCGACAGCGCGGCCGAGAGCGTCACGGGGCTGCCCTTCACCGTGAAGACGTAGGCGCCGACGCCGTCGACCGTGCCGACTCGCTGCTGGACGCCGGGCAGCGCGAGCAACTGCGCGACGGACGTCCCCGCCCGTGGTTTGACGATGACCTGGTCGGACACATAGTCGGCCGCGGCCGCGCTCTGGGCGGCAGCGAGCGACATCGCCAGGACCGCGCACGCGGTCAGCACGGCACGGGCTCTACGCATTCTCGATCCTCCGGAGGGCTCTCAAAGGGAAGGCCGGCCCGTGATCTCCCCGCGGGGCTCGGCTCTCTTCGGGCTTTTCCCCTCCGGCAGAGCGGCCAAACGCGGCCACTAGGATGGCCGCCGTGAGCGACCTTCAGGAAGCCCTCGACCGCGCCCGCGCCGGCGGTCCCGAGCGCCACCACGAAAAGTCCCAGCAGCAGGGCAAGCTGCCCGTGCGCGAGCGCGTCGACCGCCTGGTCGACCCGGGCTCGTTCGCCGAGGAGGCGCTGCTCGCCAACTGGGAGAACGACGGCTTCGGCGCCGACGGCGTCGTCACCGGAATGGCGACCGTCGGCGGCCGCCCGGTGGCGGTGATGGCCAACGACCCGACGGTCAAGGCGGGGTCATGGGGCCCGAAGACCGTCGAGAAGATCATCCGCATCCAGGAGCAGGCGCTGAAGCACCTGGTGCCGATGATCTACCTGGTCGACTCGGCCGGCGCGCGGATCACCGACCAGGTGCAGATGTTCCCCGGCCGCCGCGGCGCGGGGCGCATCTTCCACACCGAGGTGAAGATGTCCGGGCTCGTCCCGCAGGTGTGCGTCCTGTTCGGCCCGAGCGCGGCCGGCGGCGCCTACATCCCCGCTTTCTGCGACGTGGTGATCATGCGCGAGGGCAACGCGTCGATGTACCTCGGATCGCCGCGGATGGCCGAGATGGTGATCGGCGAGAAGGTGTCGCTCGAGGAGATGGGCGGGGCGAAGATGCACACCGGCGTCTCCGGCGTCGGCCACTTCCTGGTCAAGTCGGACGAGGAGGGCATCGACCTGGCCAAGCGCTACCTGTCCTACTTCCCGACCAACTGGCAGGAGGAGCCGCCCACCGCGCCGCCCGCCGACCCGATCACCGACACCACGATCCGCGACCTGGTCCCGGCCGACGAGAACAAGCCGTTCGACGTCGTCAAGCTGATCGAGATCGCTGGTCGACGGCGACTCGTTCCTGGAGGTGCAGAAGCGCTGGGCCAAGGAGCTCGTCGTGGGCTACGCGCGCATCGACGGGCGGGTGGTCGGGATCGTCGCCAACCAGCCCAAGCAGCGCGGGGGAGTGCTGTTCGTCGACTCCTCGGACAAGGCCGCGCGATTCATCTGGACCTGTAACGCGTTCAACGTCCCGCTGCTGTTCCTGGCCGACGTGCCGGGCTTCATGATCGGCACCGGCGTCGAGCGCCAGGGCATCATCCGCGCCGGCGCGAAGATGATCAGCGCGGTGTCCGAGGCGACCGTGCCGAAGCTGTCGGTGATCATCCGCAAGGCCTACGGCGCCGGCCTGTACGCGATGGCGGGGCCGGCGTTCGACCCCGACGCGTGCATCGCGCTGCCGGGCGCGCGGATCGCGGTCATGGGCCCGCAGGCGGCGATCAACGCGGTCTTCTACAACCAGGTCCAGGCGATCGAGGACGAGGACGAGCGCGCGAAGTTCGTGGAGAAGCTGCGCACCGAGTACGCGGAGGAGATCGACATCCTGCACCTGGCGTCGGAGCTCGTGGTGGACGCGGTCATCCAGCCCGAGGACCTGCGCGCCGAGCTCGCGCGCCGCTACCGGATCTGCGCGGGCAAGGCGCGCGACTGGCCGGCAAGGAACAACGCGGTGACCCCAGTCTGAGCAAGAAGAAGAAACTCAAGCCCAAGAAGAAGTGCTGTCAGTCGAAGCCGAGGTGTAAACGGTGTCCGGTCCGGCTGAAGAAGCAGGAGAAGAAGAAGAGCCGGAAGTAGCGCCGTACCTCGACGCGCTGCTGGCCTACGCGGAGCGCCGGCCGGGGCGCTTCCACGTGCCGGGCCACAAGGGCGGCATCGGGGCCGATCCGGGGCTGGTCGAGGCGATCGGCGACCGGGCGCTCGCCTTCGACATCCCGTCGCTGACCCACGGGGTGGACATCGGACCCGTGCCGACGCCGTTCCAGCAGGCGCAGTCGCTGGCCGCCGCGGCGTGGGGCGCCCGGCGCACCTGGTTCCTGACCAACGGCGCGTCGCAGGCCAACCAGGTGGCGATGATGGCGCTGGCCCACCTGGGCAGCGAGGTCGTCGTGCAGCGCAACGTGCACTCGTCGACGATCGACGGGCTGGTGCTGTCGGGGCTGCGGCCGACGTTCGTGGCGCCCGAGCTCGACCCCGAGCTGCAGGTCGCGCACTGCGTGACCCCGGAGGCGCTCGACGCGCGCGCTGACCGCGACGCCGGGCGCCGTCGGGGCGACGATCGTCTCGCCGACCTACTTCGGCGCGGTCGCGGACGTCGCCGGGCTGGTCGAGGTGGCCCACGCGCACGACGTCGCTGCTGATCGCCGACGAGGCCTGGGGCGCGCACTTCGCCTTCCACGACCGGCTGCCGCGCACCGCGCTCGACGCGGGCGCGGACCTGGTCGTCTCCAGCACGCACAAGATCATCGGGTCGCTGACGCAGTCGGCGATGCTGCACGTGGGCACCGACCGGATCGACCACGGGATCGTCGACCGCTGCGTGACGCTGACCGAGTCGACGTCGCCGAGCGCGCTGCTGGCCGGCTCGCTCGACGCAGCCCGCCGCCACGCCGCGGTCGACGGGCGGGCGCTGATCGAGGAGACGATCGACGGCACCGCGCGGCTGCGCGAGCAGGTGCGCGCGATCGACGGGCTCGACGTGCTCGACGAGCGGATCTGCGGCAGCGGGGGCGTGCAGGACTTCGACCCGCTGCGGCTGGCCGTGGACGTGCGCGGCACCGGGGCGAGCGGCTACGAGATCGCCGACTGGATCCGGGAGGACGACGACATCCACCTGGAGCTGGCCGGCGAGAACGTCGTCGTCGCGATCTTCGGCATGGGCGAGCCGGTGGGGGAGACCGCGGCGCGTGCTCGTGCCAGCGCTGCGCCGCGCGGCGGACCGGGCCGCGGCGCGGCCGCCGCGCGAGAACGAGGCGTTCGCGCCGCCGCCGCCCTGGGGCCCGCTGGCGCTGTCGCCGCGCGAGGCGTTCCTCGGCCCGCAGGAGGTCGTGCCGGTGGCCGACGCCGTCGGCCGCGTGGCCGCCGAGTCGCTGGCCGCCTACCCGCCGGGCATCCCCAACGTGCTGCCGGGCGAGCGGCTGTCGGCGGAGACGATCGAGTACGTGCAGAAGACGTTGGAGCAGGGGGGGTACCTGCGCGGCGCGAGCGACCGGCGGCTGCGCACGCTGCGGGTCGTCGGTCGAGTCCTGAGCTGGCGGCTCGCGGCTGGCGGTGGCTGGCGGCTGGCGGAGGTTGGCGGTTGGCGGCTGGCGGGGTGGGGCCGGCTACTCGTCGGCTAGCTCTGTGACGATTTTCACCAGCGCGTCGACGCCCGCGATCACGTCCGTGTCGTCCGAGTTCTCCTCGCGGCTGTGTGACACGCCGCCGCGGCTGCGGATGAACAGCATCGCTGTGGGCACGCCGGCCCGGGCGACCGCCGCGGCGTCGTGCAGGGGGCCGGAGACGAGCGGGTCGCCGCCGCCGGTGGCGGCCCGGGCGCGCTCGACGAGGCCCGGGTCGAACGTGATCGGGTCGATCGACCAGAGGGGCTCCGCCGCTGCCCCGGCCGCGCGCGGGCCGTCGAGCACGCGCCGCTCCAGCTCGGACAGGCCGTCGAGGTCCCGGTGGCGCAGGTCCAGCGTCAGCTCGCACCGTCCGGCCACCGCCGTCGGGGTGCCGGGGTACGCGCGGATGGAGCCGACCGTCGCCAGACCGCCCAGCTCCGTCGCCGCCTCGGTCGCCTGCAGGACCGTGCGCGACGCGGCCACCACCGGGTCCTGACGGTCGTCCATCGGCGAGGCGCCCGCGTGGGCCTCGCGGCCGTGGAAGACCAGCCGGTGGCGGCGCACGCCCAGGCAGCCGTTGACCGCCGCGAGCGCCCGCCCCTCGGCCTCCAGCACCGGGCCCTGCTCGATGTGGAGCTCCACGTATGCGCGCGCGTCCGCGATCCAGCCGGTGACGCCCTCGAGCCGCTCGAGATCCACGCCGTGGGCCGCCAGCGCGTCCGGCAGCCGCACTCCGTCGGCGTCGACCAGCGTGCGCGCCTCGTCGACGTCGAGCAGCCCGCAGGCCGCCGACGACCCCAGCAGGGAGTGGCCGAAGCGCGCGCCCTCCTCGTCGGCCCAGTCGACCACGGCGACGCTGCGCCGCGGCGGCTCGCCGCGCTCGGCGAGCTCGCGCAGCGCCTCGGCGGCGCCGAGCACGCCCAGGCAGCCGTCGAGCCAGCCGCCGCCGGGCACGCAGTCCAGGTGGCTGCCCGCGACGACCGTGCCGGGCTCGCGGCCGGGCAGCGTCGCCCACTGGTTGCCCGCGGCGTCGGTCGCGACGGTCACGCCCGCAAGCCCGGCGATCTCGGCCGCCCAGCGGCCGCGCTCCTCGGCCCAGACGTCGGTCCACGCGACGCGCCGGCCGCCGCTGCGATCGTCGAGGTCACGGAGCGCGCGGAGCGCCCGCTCGCCCGGGCTCATCGCGCCGGGTCGCGCACGAGCTCCATCGTCGAGCAGTGCACGCCGCCGCCGTTCTTGTGGATCTCGCCGTAGGGAACCGTCACGACATCGAGCCCGCGACGGGTCAGCCGCTCGGCGGTGCGCGGGGCCTCGGCGGCCATCAGCACCCGGCCGGGGGCCAGGCAGAGCGCGTTCAGGCCCCAGGCCTCGTCCGGGTCGGCGGCGATCGCCTCGATCCCGCGGGTGCGGAGCTCCTCCAGGAACCAGAACGGCAGCCCGGGGACGTCGACCAGGGCCTTGTCCACGTCGACCATCGCCAGGTGCAGGTCGATGTGGATCGTGTATCCCGACAGCGGCACGACGATCAGGCGTATGCCGTGCAGCGCAAGGATCGCCTCAGCTGGTGGGCCGCCTCGGGGTTGCAGCGGATCGACGTGCCGAAGACCGCGGTGTCCGGGGCGAGCTTGACGAACGACCCGCCCTCCAGCGTGGCCGTTCCGGTCAGCGTGGCCAGGATCGGCATCCCCAGGCCGGCCAGCACCTGGGTCAGGTCGGCCTCCTCGCCGCGGCGCATGGCCACCGCCAGGCGGCCGACGATCGCGCCTCCGGGAATCGTGATCACCGGGTCGCGGACGTAGATCGCCTTGGTGAATCCGCCGCCCATCGGCTCCGCGACGTCGACCTCGGCGCCGCTGGCGGCGAGCGCTCGCACCAGCCCGTCGTGCTGCTCGCGCACCAGCGCCAGATCGGGCGGCTGGCGGTCGGTCCAGTACCAACGGCCGGCGGGGTCGACCAGCGCCTGCGCCTCCTCGTCCCACGCATCGGCGCGCACCACGCCCAGCTCGTCGCCCGGCGATCGCACCAGCACGCGCCGCAGCGTCCCGACCTCGTCCCAGGCGCCCCAGCGCGCGCCCCAGACGTCCTCCAGCTCGTCGAGGAACGGCGGCTCGGCCGCGCTCTCCATCCGGCGCTGGTGGAGATCGGGGATCACGCGCGCATCCTTGCACGCGCGAGCGCCTAATCTGACGCGCCGTGAACGTGCGGTCGAAGCTCGACGAGACGATCCGGGCCCTCGCCCCGATCGAGCGGCCGCCGGGATCGGAGGGCGAGCGGCACGCCGCCGAGTGGCTCGCGGCCCGGCTGGGCAACGGCCGCCTCGAGACCCATCCGGTGCACGGCGGGTTCTGGATGCCGGTCGGCGTGCTCGCGGCGATCGCCGCGGTGGGCAACCGGGCGATGGCTGCGGGCGCGACGCTGGCGCTGGTCGACGAGATCGACTGCGGCACCTACCTGACCCGCAAGCTCGCTCGGGCGCCGCAAGACCGCGGTCAACGTGATCGCCGAGCGCGGAGATCCGGACGGCCCGCGCACGCTCGTCGTCATGGCCCACCACGACGCGGCGCAGTCCGGGCTGATCTTCCACTCGGGGCCCGCAGCGCTGGATCGGCAGGAAGTTCCCGAGCGTCATCGAGAAGAACGACACCGCTGTCGCGATGTGGTGGCCGGTCGGTGGCCGGTGCGGCGCTGGCGGCGCTCGGCGGCCGGAGGCTGCGCCGCGTCGGCCGCTTCATGAGCGCGGTCACCGCCCTGGTCATGGCCGACATCGGGCGCCACAAGGCGGTCCCCGGGGCCAACGACAACCTGACCGGCGTGGCCGTGCTCGTCGCGCTGGGCGACGCCCTGGACGAGCGCCCGCCGCGCGGCCTGCGGGTGATCCTGCGTGTCGGCCGGCGCGGAGGAGACGCTGCAGGAGGGCATCCGCGGCTTCGCCGAGAAGCACTTCGGCGAGCTCCCGACGCGACAGCACCTGGTTCCTCAACATCGACTCCGTCGGCAGCCCCGAGCTGACGCTGCTGGAGGGCGAGGGACCGTTCCGCATGCGCGAGTACACGGAGGACTTCAAGGACCTGGTGGCCGCGCGCCGCCGACCGCGCCGGTGTGCCCTTGCGGCGCGGCATGCGCGCCAGGACGAGCACCGACGGCGTCGTGCCTCTCCGCGCCGGGTACCCGACTGCCACACTTGTCTCGATCAACGAGTACAAGTCGATCGACAACTACCACTGGCCGACGGACGTGCCGGACAACGTGAACCTGCGTCACCGTCGAGCAGGCCTTGAGGCTTGCGGACGCCGTGCTGGGGGAACTGGAGTGAACGACATGCCGTCCATGACGCCGCACTGGCTCGACCCGTCGGCCAAGCCAAAGCTGCGCGGTGTCTCGCACCAGTGGGCCTTCTTCGTGTCGATCTTCACCGGCGCCGTCCTGATCCTGCTGGCGCCGAACGGCGAGGCGATGACGGCCGCGGGCATCTACGCGGTGAGCGTGATGGCGCTGTTCGGCACGAGCGCGATCTACCACCGCGTCAACTGGCGGTCGCTGACGGCGCGCCGCTGGATGCGCCGGCTCGACCACTCGATGATCTTCGTGCTGATCGCCGGCACCTACACGCCGTTCGCGCTGCTGGCGCTGGACGGCACGCTGGCGACGGCGATCCTGATCGTGGTCTGGAGCGGCGCGCTGGCCGGCGTCGTGCTGCAGCTGTGCTGGGTCGACGCCCCGCGCCTGCTGTCGGCGATCGTCTACATCGCGATGGGCTGGGTGGCGCTGGCCGCGTTCCCGGAGATGATCGACAAGGTCGGGATCACCGGCACCGCGCTCGTCGCCGCGGGCGGGGTCCTCTACTCGGTCGGGGCGATCATCTACGCGACCAAGCGGCCGAACCCGGTGCCGAAGGTGTTCGGCTACCACGAGGTCTTCCACGCGCTGGTGATCGCCGCGGCGGCGCTGCACTACGCGGTGGTCGCGCTGATCGTGCTGCCCGGCGCCGCCTGAGCCCACTTCCCGCGACTGATCGGCCCGGACTCTGCGCGAACTCGCCGTCGCCGGTCCTAGGTCAGCGACACCATCACGTGCTTGATCTCCGTGTAGTCCTCGAGCGCGTAGGCCGACATGTCCTTGCCGTAGCCCGACTGCTTGAAGCCGCCGTGCGGCATCTCGGAGACGAGCGGGATGTGGTCGTTGACCCACACGGTGCCGAAGCGCAGCAGCCGCGCGGCGTTCATCGCCCGGCCGACGTCGCGCGTCCACACCGACGCCGCCAGGCCGTAGTCGACGCCGTTGGCCCACTCGATCGCCTGCTCGTCGGACTCGAACCGCTGGACGGTCACGACCGGCCCGAACACCTCGCGCTGGACCATCTCGTCGTCCTGCTGCAGGCCCGCGACGACGGTCGGCTCGAAGAAGTAGCCCGCGCCCGACCCGGCGTGCCCGCCGGTGGCCACGCTTCGGCGTTCGACGGCGCGCGGTCGAGGAAGCCCTGCACCCGCTCGCGCTGCGACGCGGAGACGAGCGGCCCGAGCTCGGTGTCGTCTGCCTGCGGGTCGCCCATCGCGAGCGACGACACCGCCTCGGCCAGCCCGGACACGAAGTCGTCGTGCACGCCGCGGCCCGGCCAGCACGCGCGACGCCGCCGTGCAGTCCTGCCCGGCGTTGAAGTAGCCGCGCGATCTTCACGCCCTCGATGGCCGCCTCGACGTCGGCGTCGTCGAACACCACGCACCGGCGCCTTGCCGCCCAGCTCCAGGTGCACGCGCTTCAGCGTGTCGGCCGCGGTGCGGGCGATCTCCTTGCCGGTGGCGACGTCGCCGGTCAGCGACACCATCGCCACGTCCGGGTGGCGGACGAGCGCGCGCGCCGGCCGGCTCGCCGTGGCCGTAGATCACGTTCAGCACGCCGGGCGGCAGGTGCTCGGCGGCCAGCTGGGCGAGGCGCGCCGCGGTCATCGGCGTCTGCTCGGACGGCTTCAGGACGACCGTGTTGCCGGCGGCCAGCGCCGGCCCGATCTTCCAGCCGGCCATCATCAGCGGGTAGTTCCAGGGCGCGATCGACCCGACGACGCCGACCGGCTCGCGGCGGATCATCGACGTGTAGCCCTGCATGTACTCGCCCGCCGCCTTGCCCTCCATGGTTGCGCGCAGCGCCGGCGAAGAAGCGCAGGTTGTCGGCGACGACCGGGAGCTCCTCCTCGAGCGTGGCCTGGTACGGCTTGCCGACGTTCAGCGACTCGATCCGGGCGAGCTCCTCGGCGTTCTCCTCGATCGCGTCGGCGATCCGCAGCAGCGCCAGCGCGCGCTCGCCCGGCGTGGTCTCGCGCCCAGCCGTGGAACGCCTTGCGCCGCGGCCTCGACCGCGGCGTTCACGTCCTGCTCGTCCGACCTCGGCGCCTGGGCGATCTCCTCCTCGGTGGCGGGGTTCAGGATCGCCTCGCGTCTCGCCGCTCGCGGGGTCGCGCTCCTCACCGCCGATGAAGTTGCGGATCCTGGTGCCTTCGATGGTTGCCATGTCGTCTCCTTGAAGTCAGCCTCAGACTGCGACGAATTCCATGCCGACGGCCTGCGCGACCGCGGGGTGGGTGACCCGGCCGTCGGCGACGTTCACGCCGCATGCGCAGGCCCGGGTGGCGCTCGATCGCGCCCTGCAGCGCCGTGCTCGCCAGGTCGAGCACGTAGGGCAGGGTCGCGTTGGTGAGCGCGTAGGTCGAGGTGATCGGCACCGCGCCGGGCATGTTCGCCACGCAGTAGTGGGTGATGCCGTCGACCTCGTAGGTCGGGTCGGAGTGGGTGGTGGGGCGCGAGGTCTCGAAGCAGCCGCCCTGGTCGATCGAGACGTCCACGAGCACCGCTTGGCGCTTCATCAGCTCCGAGCCGCTCGCGGGTGACCACGTAGGGCGCCTTGGCCCCGTGCACGAGCACCGCGCCGATCACGAGGTCCGCCCTGCGGCAGCAGCTCCTCGATCGCCACCGTCGAGGAGAACACCGTCGACACCCGGCCCGACAGCGCCGTGTCGAGCTCGCGCAGCCGCTCGATGTTGCGGTCGAGCACGAACACCTCGGCCTCCATCCCGACGGCGATGAACGCCGCGTTCAGGCCGACCACGCCGCCGCCGATGATCATGACCGTCGCGGGCGCCGACGCCGGGCACGCCGCCGAGCAGGATCCCGCGGCCCGCCGAGCGGCTTCTCCAGCATGAACGCGCCGGCCTGGGTGGCGATCTTGCCGGCCACCTCGCTCATCGGGGCGAGCAGCGGCAGCCGCCCGCGCTCGTCCTCGACGGTCTCGTAGGCGATGCAGGTCGCGCCCGACTCGACCAGCGAGCGGGTCAGCTCGGGGTCGGGGGCCAGGTGCAGGTAGGTGAACAGCAGGTGCTCGGGCCGCAGCCGAGCGACCTCGACGGGCTGGGGCTCCTTGACCTTGACGATCAGCTCCGCGGCCTCGAACACCGCGTCGGCGTCGGGAAGGATCTCGCGCGCCCTGCGCGACGTAGTCGCGCGTCGTCGATCGCGCTGCCCTCGCCGGCCCCCGCCTGGACGTAGACCTCGTGCCCCTCGTCGGTCAGGTCGCGCACGCCGGCGGGCGTCATCGCGACTCGGTACTCGTCGGGCTTGATCTCGGTGGGGACTCCGACTCTCACCTCAACAGCTCCCTTGCTCTCAACGCCAGCCAGAACTCGATCCGGTCCCGGGCGCGGCCGAGGTCGCGGCCGGTCAGCTCCTCGATGCGGCGGATGCGGTAGCGCAGCGTGTGGCGGTGGCAGTAGAGCTCGCGGGCGGCCCGCTCCCACTGGCCGTTCTGCTCGATGAACGCCTCGAGCGAGCGGACCAGCTCGTCGCCGTACTCGCCGCCGCCGTTCTCGAGCGGTCCGAGCAGCGAGTCGCAGTACAGGCGCAGCGCGTCGTCGTCCTGGAGCGACAGGATCAGCTGGAAGGCGCCGAGGTCGCGGTAGGAGGCGACCTCGGGGGCGTTGCCGTTGGCGATGCTCGCGGCCTCGAGCGCGCAGCGCGCCTCGTGGAACGCGCGACGGAGCTGACCGAGCGGAGCCGGCCGCGACACCGCCGCGCGCGGGCCGCCGAGCTGCTCGCGCGGCCGCGCGGGTCAGCTCGATCGGGTCGATCTCGTCGCCTCCGGAGACGACCGCGCACAGGAGCGGCCCGCGGCTCGCGACCAGGCGGCCGGCGACGCCGCTGCCCGCCAGCGCGCGCTCGAGCGCCTCCTCGTGAGCGGCCGGCTCGGGGAGCCCGCCGAACACCATCACGAACGCGTCCGACTCGACGCCGAACGGGGCCAGCCGCGTCTCCAGGTCGCTCTGGTCGAGCCTGCCGGTGAGCGCCTCGGCGAACACGTCGCCCGCCAGCCGGCGCTCGGTGTCGCGCACGATCCGCTGGCGCATGAGCTGCAGCGCGACGACCGTGACCGCCTGCTGGAGCAGCAGCCGCTCGAACGGGCCGAGCGGGCCGCCGTCGCGCATCGCGACGAGCCACGCCTGGTCGCCGCCCGCGACGGGCAGCGCCAGCGCGCGCCCGCCCAGGTCGGGGTGCTCGGGCGCGAACGTCACCGGCGGCGATCGTCGCTTCGCCTCGACCGCGGTCGCCTGCGAGCGCGCCGGCCGGGAACTCGCGGAACGTCTTGCCGGTCGCCAGCTGCTCGCCGCGCGACCCGAGCACGCAGGCGGCCCCGCCGATCGCCTCGGCCACCGCCTGCACGAGCGCGTCCAGCCCGCCGCCCTCGAGCACGATCCGCTCGAGCCGCTTGTGGATCGCGATCGCCGCGCTGGAGCACCTCGTACTGCTCGTTGACGAGCCGCGTCATCGCCCGCTCGGTCAGCGCGATGAACGGGACGTCGTAGGGGACCTCGAACAGCGGGAAGCCGAGCTGCGCCGCCTCGTCGACCAGCGCCTGGGGGCAGCGTGTCGTGCTGGAAGCCGGTGCCGAACCCGAGCCCGGCCAGGCCGTGCTTCTCGAGCCGCCGCACGAACGCGCGCAGCTCGTCGTCGCCCTGCACCTGGAGGCCGGTCGTCAGCAGCAGCTCGCCGCCCGACAGCCAGGGCGTGGGGTCGGGCAGCTCGGTGATGTGCACCCAGCGGACGGGCGTCGCGGCCGCCGACCGGCCCGCCGCCAGCTCCAGCCCGAGGCCCTCGACGAGGCTGCCGACCGTCAGCAAGCGAGACCTCCTAGCGCGCGGCCGAGCTGGTCCCACGCGCGGCGTCAGCACGTCGCGCAGGATCGACGTCGATCTCCTCGAACTGCTCGGTGTCGGCGATCAGCGGCGGCGAGAGCTGGACGACCGGGTCGCCGCGGTCGTCGGCGCGGCAGATCAGGCCGGCCTCGTAGAGCGCGCCGGACAGGAACCCGCGCAGCAGCGTCTCGGACTCCTCGTCGGAGAACTGACTCCTTCGTCTCCTGGTCCTTGACGAGCTCGATCGCGTGGAAGAAGCCGGCGCCGCGCACGTCGCCGACGATCGGCAGGTCGCGCAGCCCGTCCAGCATCCCGCGGAACTCGTCCTCCTTCGCGCGCACGTGCCCGCACAGGTCCTCGCGCTCGAAGATGTCCAGGTTGGCGAGCGCGACCGCGGCGGCCATCGGGTGGCCGGCGAACGTCGACCCGTGGGCGAACATCGCCGCGCTCCCGGCCTCCATGAACGGCTCGGCGACCTTCTCCGAGGCGATCACGGCGCCCATCGGCGCGTACGCGGAGGTGATGCCCTTCGCCGTCGTGATCATGTCGGGCAGGTAGTCGTAGCGCTGGGCGCCGAAGTAGTGGCCCAGCCGGCCCCACGAGCAGATGACCTCGTCGGAGATCAGCAGCACGCCGTGCCGGTCGCAGATCTCGCGCACCCGCTGCCAGTAGCCCTCGGGCGGGACGAAGCAGCCGCCCGCGTTCTGGACCGGCTCGAGGATCACCGCGGCGACGGTCTCGGGGCCCTCGAACAGGATCCGCTCCTCGATCGCGTCGGCGGCCCACAGCGGGTCGCAGGCCCTCGGGCTGGCGGTAGGTGTTGGTGTTCGGCACGTGGCAGCCGCCCGGGGTGAGCGGCTCGAACGGCGTGCGCAGGCCGGGGATGCCGGTGGCCGCCAGCGCGCCGAGCGTGGTGCCGTGGTAGGCGATCTCGCGGGCGATGAACTTGTGGCGCTGGCCGTCGCCGCGGATGCGGTGCCAGTGGCGCGAGAGCTTGATCGCGGTCTCGACCGCCTCGGACCCGCTGTTCGTGAAGAAGACGCGGTCGAGGCCCTCGGGGGCGAGCCCGGCGACGCGCGCGGCGAGCTCGATCGAGCGCGGGTGGGCGTAGCTCCAGTTGGTGAAGAAGCCGAGCTCCTTGGCCTGCTCGGCCGCCGCGTCGCCGAGCTCGGCGCGCCCGTGGCCCGCGTTCACGCAGAACAGCGCGGACAGGCCGTCGAGGTAGCGCTTGCCGTGCTCGTCCCAGACGTAGCAGCCGTCGCCCTTCACGATCACGGGAGCTCGTGGTCCGCGTAGGTCCCCATGCGCGTGAAGTGCATCCACAGGTGGCGCTTGGCCAGCTCCTGCAGGTCGGACTGGTCGCGTGGTCTCGGGCGTTGCGGTCTCGAGCCGTCGTTGCCATGCGCCGTGGTCTCCTTCCCCGGTCTGCCGCTGCGGACAACGGTAAAGGCCGGGTAGGCAGGCCGGGCAAGCTAGTTATGGTTCGAACTCCAGCCTAAGGCGTTGTCCAGTTCGTACAACCGACCGCTTGCATTTTCGGTCAATCGCCCAATTGCCCCCTTCCGCGCCCGCGCGTAGCGTCGGCCCACAGATGGCCGACGACCGAGCCGGATATCCGGCTGCGACGGAGTCGTCAAGCGCTTCGGCGACACGACCGCGGTCGCCGGCCTCGACCTCGAGATCGAGCGCGGGGCCTTCTACGCGCTGCTCGGCCCGTCGGGCTGCGGCAAGACGACGACGCTGCGGATGATCGGCGGCTTCGAGGACCCGACCGAGGGCCGCGTCTTCCTCGGCGGCGCCGACGTGACCGACCTGCCGCCCTACAAGCGCGACGTCAACACCGTCTTCCAGTCGTACGCGCTGTTCCCGCACCTCGACGTGCAGAAGAACGTCGCGTTCGGCCTCGAGCGCCAGAAGCTCGGCCGCCAGGAGGTCGCGCAGCCGCGTGGCCGAGGCGCTCGAGCTGACCCAGCTCGAGCGGCCTCGAGAAGCGCCGGCCGGGGCAGATGTCGGGCGGCCAGCAGCAGCGCGTCGCGCTGGCGCGGGCGCTCGTCAACCGCCCGCGCGCGCTGCTCCTCGACGAGCCGCTCGGCGCGCTCGACCTGCGCCTGCGCAAGCAGCTCCAGCTCGAGCTCAAGCGCATCCAGCAGGAGGTCGGGATCACGTTCATCCACGTGACCCACGACCAGGAGGAGGCGATGGCGATGGCCGACACCATCGCCGTCATGAACGAGGGGCGGATCGAGCAGCAGGGCAGCGCGCTCGACCTGTACGAGCGCCCGGCCACGGAGTTCGTGGCCAACTTCCTCGGCGTCTCCAACCTGATCGCCGGCACGCTCTGCCACCGCAACGGCTCCCGCGCGGAGTTCAAGACCCACGACGGCGCGCGCGTCGCGCTGCCGCTCGAGCGACTGAACGGGCAGACCGTCGGCGCGAGCCTGATGTGCGGCGTGCGGCCCGAGAAGGTGCGCCTGCTGCCCGCGGACGACGCGAGCCGCCGGCCGACGGCCTGCAACGTGCTGCGCGGCCGGGTCGAGCTGGCGAGCTTCCTCGGCGTGTCGATCCAGTACGTCGTCCGGACGGCCGGCGGGGAGGAGCTGACCGTGATCGAGCAGAACAGCGGCTGCCGACGGGTCTTCGATCGGGCCCGGTCGCGAGGTGCTCGTGACCTGGAAGCCTGAGCACACTTTCGTAGTCAACCGGGAGGAGCCACGCATGCCTGACCCCTTCGAAGAGACGCTCGAGCGGCTGCTGGACGGTCGTGACGTCTCGCGCCGCCACTTCGTCCGCACCGCTGGGCGCGAGCGCCCTGGCCGTCTCCAGCGCCGGCACGCTGCTGGCCGCCTGCGGCGGCACGGAGGGGACGGACAAGGGCGGCGACGCGTCGAAGGCGGTCACCGTCAACCACCCGAAGACGGAGATCGGCGAGCTCAAGTTCTCGAACTGGCCGCTCTACATCGACGAGAAGACGATCAAGGAGTTCGACAAGAAGTACGGCGGCAAGACCAAGTACCTCGAGGACATCAACGACAACGACGAGTTCACCGGCAAGGTGCAGGAGACCCTCCGACGCGGCCGCTCGATCGACCGCGACATCGTCGTCCTGACCGACTGGATGGTTGCCCGCTGGATCCGCTCCGGGTGGGTGGAGCCGATCGACCGGAAGAACGTCCCGAACGCGAAGAACCTGCAGCCGACACTCGCCTCGCCGAAGTTCGACCCTCAGCCGCCAGTACATCGCTGCCCTGGCAGAGCTGCATGACGGCGATCGGCTACAACCCGGAGAAGACCGGCCGCAAGCTGGGCTCGGTCAACGACCTGTTCGACCCGAAGTTCAAGGGCCGCGTGACGATGCTGCAGGAGTGGCGCGACTCGGCCGGGCTGGTGATGCTCGGCGCAGGGCAAGGACCCGCGACGGCGACGCTCGACGACGTGATGGCGGCGATCGAGAAGATCGCCGAGGAGAACGACAAGGGGCAGATCCGCCAGTTCACCGGCAACGACTACACGCAGCGGGCCTCGCGAGCGGCGACCTGTGGGTGTGTCGTCGCCTACTCCGGCGACGTCGTCCAGCTCAAGGCCGACAACCCCAAGCTCGAGTTCCTCATCCCCGAAGAGGGCGCGCTGATCGCGACCGACAACATGATGCTGCCGCAGAAGCCGCCGCACCCGTACGCCGCCGAGACGATGATGAACTACGTCTACGACCCGGCGGTCGCCGCCAAGATCGCGGCCTACGTCAACTACGTCACGCCGGTGCAAGGGCGCGCAAGGAGGAGCTCGCCAAGACCGATCCCGAGATGGCTGACAACCAGCTGATCTTCCCGACCGACGAGGACGCTGGAGAAGCTCAAGCCGTACCCGAAGCTGTCGCTCGAGGAGGAGCGCGAGGCCACGGAGGCGATGCAGAAGGTGACCGGCGCGTGAGTCCGTCGCCGGCGCAGGCAGCTGGTTCCCTATCTGCTGCTGGCGCCGGGCCTGATCTGGCTCGCGATCTTCTTCCTGGTCCCGGCGCTCAACCAGCTGAACGTGTCGCTCTGGAGCGGCACGCCGGAGGACGGGGCAGACCTTCGACTGGAACTGGTCGAACTACTCCGAGGCGATCGGCCGAATACGACGAGCACATCGTGCGCTCGCTCTGGTACGCGGCGGCGGCGACCGCGCTCGCGTTCGTGATCGCGTTCCCGCTGGCCTACTACATCGCGTTCAAGGCGCCGGCCGCGGCTCAAGCCGCTGCTGCTCGCTCCTGATCATCCTGCCGTTCTTCACGAGCTACCTGATGCGGACGATCGCCTGGCAGACGATCCTCGCGGACGACGGCTGGGTCGTGAACACGCTGCAGTCGGTCGGCCTCGTCGCCGACGACGGTCGCCTGCTTGCCACCGGCGTCGCCGTGGTCTGCGGCATCACCTACAACTTCCTGCCGTTCATGGCGCTGCCGCTGTACGTGTCGCTCGAGAAGATCGACCAGCGGCTGATCGAGGCGGCCACCGACCTCTACGCGGGCCGCTGTGACGGCATTCCGCAAGGTGACGCTGCCGCTGGCGCTGCCGGGCATCTTCGCCGGGTCGCTGCTGACCTTCATCCCGGCGGTCGGCGACTTCGTGAACGCGTAGCTGCTCGGCTCGCCGCGGCAGTACATGATCGGCAACGTCATCCAGTCGAAGTTCCTGCGCGTGCAGGACTACCCCGAGGCGGCGGCGCTGTCGTTCATCCTGATGGCGCTGATCCTGGTCGGCGTGTTCGCCTACACGCGCGTCGCTGGGCCGCGAGCGGCTGACCGAGGCGGCGCTGTGACGACCGCGTCGGCGGACGCCGGGTCGCGGCCCGCTGCCGGCGCGCCCGTGGCCACCGGGCCGCGCATCCCGGCGCGCGTCTGGGACCGGATCCGCACGGGTGCGCTCGCGCTCTGGTCGGGGCTGGCGCTGCTCTACCTGTTCCTGCCGATCTTCCTCGTCGTCCTGTTCTCGTTCAACGACCCGAGGGCCGCTTCAACTACACGTGGCAGGGCTTCACGCTCGACCACTGGAAGGACCCGTTCGGGGTCGAGGGGCTGGCCAAGCGGTCGCCAACTCGCTGGAGATCGCGCTGATCTCGACGGCGATCGCGCTGGTGCTGGGCACCGGGATGGCGCTCGCGCTGGTCCGCTACCGCTTCCGCGGCCGCGGCGCCGTCGACCTGTTCACGTTCCTGCCGCTCGCCTCGCCCGAGGTCGTGCTGGGCGCCGCGCTGCTCGCGCTGTTCCTGACGATGAACGTCGCCACCGGATTCGTGACGATCGTCATAGCCCACGTGATGTTCAACGTCTCCTACGTCGTGGTGACCGTGAAGGCGCGGCTCGAGGGCATGGACCGCCACATCGAGGAGGCGGCCATGGACCTGGGCGCCAATCGAGTGGACGACGTTCCGCAAGGTCACCCTGCCGCTGATCGCCCCGGGGCTGGCGGCGGCGGGCCTGCTGGCGTTCGTCCTGTCGCTCGACGACTTCGTGATCACGAACTTCAACTCGGGCGAGACGCAGACCTTCCCGCTGTTCATCTGGGGTGCGGCGCGGCAGGGGATCCCGCCGCAGGTCAACGTGATCGCGACCGCGCTGCTGGCTGGTCGCACTGCTGTGATGGTGCTCAACCTCATCGTGCAGCGCCGGCGGTCGGCCGATGCCGCGCCCGCAGGCTGACGCTTAGGCGACCTTCGACCGGGTAGCCCGACTGTGGGCGGGGGCCGCGCCAGCGTCGCGACGAGGGAGCGGCCTCCGACCTACTTGCAGGCACGGGCGCGGCGCGTAATGCGCCCGCCCGTGCCTCGCAGGTCCACGATCCGCGCGGTCACCCGCCGGGCCCGCCTGCTGACGCGCGTCGTGAACGGCCTCTGCGCGTCGCGCGCTATCCGGCGGCCGTTCACGTAGAAGTCCACCGACGCCCGATCGCCGCCGGTGAGCGTCGCGCGGCCGCAGCGCAGTCGCAGCCGCGCGCGCGGGGCGGGCGCATTGATGCCCAGCTCGCGCACGAGCCCCGCGACCACGTCGAAGGCGGGCTTCGGCGTGTAGTCGTCGCGCATGATCCCGTACTGCTGCTGGAAGTTCGGCGAGGTCGAGTCGCCGTCGCGGAGGTTGAACCAGCGGTAGTCGTGCAGGTTGTAGTTGCCCGAGTAGTCGTGGAAGGCGCGGATCATGTTCTCGGCGATCTGGGCCTGGCGGGCGTAGGTCCGGGTCGGCTCGCTGGTGGGGAAGCCGTTCTCCTCGATGTGGAGCGGGACGCTCGGCGGGATCCCGGCGACCGGCGTGAAGCACTCGCGCAGGGCGCTCATCGCGTTGACGAGCGAGTCGCGCTCGCCGCCCGGGGTGTTCACGGGCGGGAAGAACGTGCCCGGGTACACGTCGAGCGCGATCCAGTCGAGCGCGCTCACGAACCGCGGCCCGCCGTGGTCGCGCAGGTACTCCCAGAACGCACGCTCCTCGTCGGGGGTGGACCGGTAGGCCCAGTTGAAGCCGATCTGGAGCTGGTCGAACCCCTGCCTGCGCTTCTCGTCCTGGGCGGCGACGACCCCTTCGATCAGCGCGTCCTTCGCGCGGGCGTAGGAGCCGTCGCTCGAGTCCGGCGAGAACGTCAGGTTGACCTCGTTGGTCACCTGGATGGCGACCACGCGCGGGTCGGCTCCGAAGCGGCGCACCACGTCGCGCACGTGCTCGGTCCAGGCGCCGATGTCGCCCTCCTGCTGCGCGTTCGGGTGGTAGCGGAGCTGGAGCTCGACGAAGTACCCCGCCCGCGTGTAGCGGTCCTTCAGGGCCAGGAAGCTCTTGACGCCGTCCTCGCCGTCGGACCAGAAGAAGCGGTGCAGGCGAAGCACGAACGGGCCGTCGGGCGCGCGCAGGCGGTCGAGCGCCTCCGGGTCTTCGCCGGGTCCTCGGGCAGCCGCGGCGGGACCGCGCCGGCGCCGAGCTGGCCGGTCTGCACCCCGGGCGTGACGCCGAAGCGCAGGGGCCGCTTCGCCGGGCTGGGGGCGACCTGGTCGGCCTGGAGGTTCTCCGTGCAGGCGGGGAACGACGACGACTCGCCCTGCGCGAGCGCGGACTCGCCGGCGGGTCCCGCCAGCAGCGCCGCGGCGATCGCGCTAGCGGTTGCGGTTCGCTTCCAGGAAGGCACGGCCCCCGGCGCCGCTCGGTTCCCAGATACCCGCGTTCTGCTCCTGCTCCTGGCGGGTGAGCTCGTCGACCTCGGCCATGGCGTCCTCGGACGCGCGTCTCGCTGAGACGCTGGAGCAGCGGTCTTCATGGCGATCATCGGCCGCACCCAGCCCGGCGTCACGACGATCCGCCTGCGCTCGCTCGATGCCCTCGATGATCGCGTCGGCCGCCATCGACGGCGGGTAGCGCTTCGCGAACGGCCCGCGCAGCTCCTGCCGCATCCGGCGGCCGACCACGGTGTCCTCGGCGCCGCGCACCATCTCCGTGCCGATCCAGGAGAAGTACGCCTGGCCGACGTCGACGCCGAGGTGCTTGACCTCGCCGCGCAGCGAGTCGGCCATCGCCTCGACGCCCGGCCTTGCTGGCCGAGTAGGCCGCCATGCCCGGCGAGTGCACGACCGCGGCCACCGACGCGATCTGCAGCACGTAGCCGCGGCGCTCGACGAGGTGGGGGAGGGTCGCCTGGATCGTCCGGTACGAGCCGATCAGGTTGACGCGCAGCACGGCCTCGAACGCGTCGGGGTCCATGTAGCGGATCAGCCCGCCGTTGCCGATCCCGGCGTTCACGACGACGGCGTCGATGCCGCCGAAGCGATCGACGCGTGCCCGTCGACCGCGGCGCTGGACCTGCTCGCGGTCGGTGACGTCGCACTCGAACGCGGCGCCGCGGTCGCGCCGCAGGCGCGTCGCCACCCGGTCGAGCTCCGCGGGCTCGAGGCCCGACGACGGCCACGTTGGCTCCGCGGGCCGCCGCGCGCCGCGCGGTCTCCGCGCCGATGCCCCGCGCGCCGCCGGTGATGAAGACGGTCTTGCCGGCGATGCTCATGGGGCGGACGCTACCGGCTCGCGTGCTCCGCGGGCGCCTCCAGCTGCGGGCCGATCTTCTCGTCGATCAGCTCGATCAGCTCCGAGCAGAACTCGTAGGCCTGTTGAAGCGCCTGGGGCTCGATCGTGTCCGGCGGTGTCGGTCGGCTGGTGGAAGTCGGGCGCGTAGCCGAGCTCGTTGGCGCAGCCGATCGGCGATCGCCGGGTAGCCCGGCCACGCGGGCGCGGTAGCGCGTCGGTGGCGCATGCGGGAGACGATCGGCTCGACCTCGTAGTAGGGGTCCTCGGCGTCCTCCTCGCGGAGCTGCTCGCAGAGCTCGACCAGGTCGGGGTGGAACGGGTAGGCCAGGACGTAGCCCTCCTTGCGTCGCGTAGCGGACCTGGCCGCGCGCCGACGTCGTCGACGCACAGGAAGATCGTGCTCTGCCTGGTCGAGCTCGTTGCGGTGGCGCTTGAGGAAGGCGCCCATGCCGAGCTGCATCGACTCCTGGGCGCCGGTGAAGCAGCACCCAGACGTCGAACGAGTCGAGCTCGCTCGCCGTAGCGGTCGGCCAGCCGCAGCACGGTGGCGACGCCCGACGCGTTGTCGCTCGCGCCCGGCACGACGCTCGACAGCAGGATGTCGGCCAGCAGCGGCACCGCGACGATCAGCACGATCGTGGGGACGAACTGGACGGCGTTCAGGGCGATGCCCTCGACGCCCACGAGCCGCAGCGCGCAGCAGAGCAGCACGGCCATGATCGACCAGAAGAACGGCTCGAACGGGCCGATCTGGCGGTGCAGCAGCCGGCCGATGCGCGCGCGGCGGCGCATCGCGCGGTCGCTGAAGATCGCGCCGGAGCGGGCGGCGTCGTAGTGGGCGGTCAGGACGAGCGTGCCCGGGCTTGCCGCAGCTCCTCGCGCGAGACGACGTTCTGCGACGCGCGGCGGCCGGTCAGGCGGCGGGCCAGGTGGAACGACCCGTTCAGGTCGCCGAACGCCGAGACCGCCGCGGCCAGCACCACGAGCGTGCCCGGCGAGCCGGCCGTCGTCGGAGTCGCCGGTGGCGGCCAGGCCGCCGAGCGAGCGCCATCAGCGCGTGGATCAGGTGGGCGAGCGCGTAGCGGGGGTGGACGCTGGTCGCCTCGGTCGTCGCCTCGCGGCCCAGTGTCCCGCAGGCGGGCGAGCCAGGTGGCGGGCCGCGCGGCGCTCGGCGTCGGTGCCGGCGACGCGGCCCTCGTGGGCGACCAGCTCGTCGATCTCGGCCAGCGAATCCACGCCGCGGCAGTATGGCGGCGGCCGGTCGCGTGCCGACCGGCCCCTGAATGCGTCCACTGCGTGGCTCCGAACCGCCGGATCCGTCGTTAGCATGCCGCGCAGGCTTCAACTGCACGCTTTGAAAGGACCTCATGGCCTTCGATGCAAACCGAGCTCAAGTTTCGGCGACATGATCGCCGGCGGCAGCGCGATCCTGCTGCTGATCTTCATGCTCGCTGTTCGACTGGTACGAGATCGACGTCAGGGCCCGGGTTCGGCGGCGAGGGCGGCAACGCGTGGAAGGCGTTCGGGCTCATCGACCTCCTGCTGTTCCTCTGCCTCGCGGCGGTCATCGCCATGCGTGGTCATCCGGGCCATCGGCGCGACCGTCGAACCTGCCCGTCCCGCTCAGCACCGTCATCCTCGGGCGCGGGCGCGCTCGCGGCGCTGCTGATCCTGTTCCGGATCGTCTTCCTTCCGGGCGACGTCTCCGACGCGAAGGACCTGGTCGACCGCTTCAACGACCTGTCGCCCGGCAACGACGCCAGCGTCGGCCGCTCGATCGGCATCTTCCTGGGCTTCCTGGCGGCGCTCGGCATGGCCGCGGGCGGGTTCCTGTCCGCGCAGGAGCGCGGTGAGGCGGTCCCGGGCGTCGGCGGCGCCGGTCTCGGCGCGGGCGGGCGGCGGCCCGCTCGGCGGCGGACAGCCCGGCGGCGGCTACGCAGGCGGTCAGCCCGGTGGCTATGCAGGCGGTCAGCCCGGCGGCTACGCCGGAGGCGGCGAGCCGGCCGGTGGCCAGCCGGCGGCCGGCTACGGCGGCGAGCCCGCGGGCGGCGCTCAGGCGGGCGGTGCCCCGGCGGCGGCCGGAGCCGCGGATCCCGGCGCCCAGGCGGCGGGCAGCGGCAATCCCGCGCCGGACTGGTACGAGGATCCGCGCGGCGAGGCCCGCCTGCGCTACTGGGACGGCCAGCAGTGGACGGACCAGACCGCGCCCTGATCCGATCCGTTTGACCGAGGCCTGAAACGGGCGGGGCTGCGGCCCCGCCCGTCTTCGTTCTGCTGACAGGGCGCCTTGACGGAACTCCCGGGCCCCGGTTTAGGGTCGCTCCGATCCCAGTCAGATCGAGGAGAGACCACATGGGCTTCATGGACAAGCTGAAGGGCGCGGGCGGAGCGATGGGGATGCCGACGCCCGCGGACCTGGCGAACCGCAACAGGGCCCAGCGGCTGAACCAGATAGGCGTCGACCAGCCCGCCGTCATCAACCGGATGGCGCCGACCGGGCGGACCGACTTCGGGGGCGGCGCCGAGTACCACTTCGAAGTCGAGGTGCGCCCCGAGGGCGGCGCGCCCTATCTCGCGAGCTTCACCCAGTTCATGCACGCGCAGTCGATGGGCAGCTGGGTGTCCGAGGGCGCCGCGGTCAAGGTGCGCGTCGACCCTGACTATCCGGAGTCGATGATCCTCTGGGGGCGCTGAGCCGGGCGTTCGTGGGGCCGGGGATGGTCAGCCGCCGGTGGCGCCCAGCGGGGCCCTGATCGCCCGCTCCACCGCCCGCGCCGCCAGCGTGCGCACCAGCTCGAGCGGCGCGTCGACCTCGCCGGTCGCGAGCGCGACGACGGCGTCGCCGTCGAGCGCGGTGTGCGCCGGCTCGAGCGCGCGGGCGAAGCCGTCGTGCGCGGACTGGGCGACCCGGTGGCAGCCGAGCTTGTCGATCCGCGCGTTGGTGGCGACGACCACGAGCGTCGTGTTGCCGGCGAAGGGGAGCTCGGCCAGCGTCCCGACCTCGGGCCGGCTTCCGGCCGGCTCCAGCCGGTCGCCGAACGCGTTGACCACCGCCAGGGCGCCGACCACGAGGTCGCCCTCGCGCTCGGACGCGCCGCCGATCCCGGCGGGCCGCGCGTGGTCGACGCCGCGCCAGGTGCCCACGGTGGCGCCGGCGCCCGCGCCGACCGCGCCGGTCTCCGGCGGACGATCGCTCGCGGCCCGGCACGCGGCGTAGCCGTCGTCGGCGCCCGGCCGGATGCCGGGCTCGGCCGCCAGCAGGTCGAAGATCGACAGCCCCACGACGATCGGCACGCGCCCGGCCGGCGTCTCCAGGCCTCGGCCCTGCTCCTCGCACCAGCGCAGCGCGCCGTCGACCGCCGCCAGCCCCCACACCGACCCGCCGCTCAGGACCAGGGCGTCGACGTTCTGCACGCTCCGCTCCGGGGCGAGCAGCGCGAAGTCGCGCTCGGCGGGCGCGCCGCCGCGGATCTCACCGGACGCGACGGCGCCCGGGGGCGGCAGCACCACCGTGCAGCCGGTGCGGGCGGCCGCGTTGGTCGCGTGGCCGACCTGCACTCCGGGGACGTCGGTGATCACGGGACGAGCCGGTCATGCCCGGGGCGGGACTCGAACCCGCAAGCCCAAGGGGCAATGCATTTTGAGTGCATCGTGTATGCCAATTCCACCACCCGGGCGAGCGGTGGAGGAGCCTAGTGCCCGTAGCCCGTGGCGCCGGCGGGCTGCGCGCGGCCCTGGCCGCCGTAGCCCTGCTGGCCGCCGCCGTCGTCCACGGACTCCTCGACCTCGATGTTCCACTTCTGCTGGAAGCCGATCATCGAGGCGATGATGAGGATGACCTGCACGATGCCGGTGAGGATCGTCAGCAGGCCGAGCAGGCGCGGCGGCAGCGCCGGGTCGGCGTAGTTGGGATGCGCGCGGTCGAACCAGCCGGGGGCCGCGATCGCCGCGAACACGGCGAGCCCGACGGCCAGCGCCGCCGCCAGCGGCAGCACGCCTCGCGGCTCCAGCTTCATGACGAAGTAGGCCATGACCAGGTACACGATGATGTAGAGCACCGAGACGATCTGCGCGCCCTGAAGCGCGTTCCAGCCGCCGATCGTCACGATCGCGACCAGCACGGCGCTGGCCACGAGCAGCAGCGCGACGAACGCCTTCGTCACCTGCGAGGACGACTTCTCCCGGTTCGGGTGGCGAATCCTTGTTTCGCCGTCGCTCTCCGCCATCGACATGGTGCGCGCAGTCTACGGCCGAGCGCGGCCGCTTGCATCACTCGTTGCGGACGGCCCGGCGTCAGGCGTTCGCGCGCATTCCCTCGAGCAGCTCGCGCACCGCTCGGCCGACGTCGTCGCGGGCGGCCCGCGGGTCGTCGGCGTGGGCGATGAACATGCCCGCCTCGTTGAGCGCGCCGAGCACCAGGTGGGCGAACACGGACACGTTGCCGATGCGCACGAACCCCGCCTCGGCCGCGCCCTGCAGCCCGAACTCGACGACGCCCAGCGCGGACGCGGCCTCGGCCGCCTCGTGCCACTCGCGCCAGCCGAGTACCGACGGCGCGTCCAGGAACACGATCCGCTGGAGCGCGGGGTCGACGCAGGCGTCGAGGAACGCGTCGCAGCCGGCGATCAGGCGCTGCCAGGGGTCGGCCTCGGCGACCGCGACGCGAGCGATGCCCTCGACGAGCTCCCGGTCGACCTCGGCGTAGACCGCGCGGAACAGGTCGCGCTTGTCCTCGAAGTGGTAGTAGAGCGCTCCGCGCGTGACGCGGGCCGCGGCGACGATCTCCTCCGTGGCCACCGCGGCGTAGCCGCGCTCGGCGAACAGGGGGCGGGCTGCCTCGATCAGCGCGGCCCGCGTGCCCTCGGCCTGCTCGGCCCGCCTCGTCCTCAGCTTGTCCATCGGCGTCTCAAGCTAGCGCCCGGACCGGCAGCGCCGTGGCTTTCCCGCGACGGCGATCCCCGCCGCCGGGGACCGCCGCGCAGGTCTTACATACAATGTGTATGTTACATACAGGTTGTACGCGAACGAAGAGGAGCAGCCATGTCGGTCTCGGAGTCACTGGGCGATCAGCGCGAGGTACGGCTTCGGCAGGGAGTGGTCCGCTATCGCGAGCGGGGCGAGGGCGAGCCGATCCTGTTCGTGCACGGGCTGCTCGTGAACGGCGACCTGTGGCGCAAGGTCGTGCCGCAGCTGGCCGACCGCTACCGCTGCATCACGCCGGACTGGCCGCTCGGGTCGCACTCCGTGGAGCTCGAGCGCGATGCCGATCTGACCCCGCCCGGGCTGGCGCAGCTGATCGCGGACTTCATGGAGGCGCTCGACCTGCGCGACGTGACCGTGGTCGGCAACGACACGGGCACCGCGCTGTCGCAGCTGGTCGCGACGTCGCACCCCGAGCGGGTGGGGCGGCTCGTCCTGACGACCGGCGACGCGTTCGACAACTTCCCGCCGAAGCTGTTCAAGGGCGTGATCGGGCTGGGCTACCTGCCGCGGGTCGCTGTGGCTGCTCGACAAGGCGGCCCGGCCGCAGAAGGTGCGGCGTGCGACGCTCGCGCCGCTGGCCCGGACGCTCCACGACCCCGTGATCTTCGAGTCCTACGCCGGGCAGGTGAAGCACGGCGGGATCCGGCGGGACCTGGGCAAGGTGCTGCGCGCCCTCCGGTCGCGCTACACGCAGGAGGCGGCCGAGAAGATGCCGCGCATGGAGATCCCGGCGCTGATGATCTGGGCGCCCGAGGACGCGTTCTTCCCGGATGAGCACGCGGATCGCCTGGCGGAGCTGATCCCCGACGGACGCGTCGTGCACATCGAGAAGTCGAAGGCGTTCGTGAGCGAGGACCAGCCCGACCGCACCGCCGAGGCGATAGCGGGGTTCATGGCCGAGCGGCCGATCGCTACGGTGACGGGATGACCGTCTCCGGCCAGCAGTCGCAGGGCGCCGGGCGCCGCGCTGCTCAGACGCCGTAGCGGCCCCGGCCTACAGCATCCGGCGCGGCGGGCGTGTGCTCACGCCGCTCCTGCTCGTGATCGGCACGCTGCTGACCGCACTTGCCCTGCTGGCCGGCTGGGCTCAGTGGCAGCTGCTCGACGACGGCGCGTGGGCCGGCACCAGCGAGAAGCTGCTCGAGAACGACGAGATCCGCGACCGGGTGGCGGTCTACCTCGTCGACCAGCTGCAGAGCGTCAGCGGCGACGCGGTGCCCTCGGGCCTGACCGGATCCGTGGAGGACCGCGTGTCCGACCAGCTCGACAGCGAGCGGGCCAAGCGGGTTTGGCGGGCGGCGAACGTCGAGGCGCACCGCGAGCTGGTCCGCCTGATCGAGGAGGACGACGCGAGCAGCGGCGACGTCGTGACCCTCGACCTGCGCCCGCTGATCCGCGCCGTCGAGCGCGAGCTGGGGATCCCGCTGACGGCCATCCCGCCGGGCGTCGCGCAGCTCGAGATCGTGGCGGGCGATCAGATCCGCGGCGCCCGCGAGGCGACCGATCAGCTCCAGCGCACCGCCAGCGTGCTGCTGATCCTCGCGCCGCTGGTCCTGCTCGGTGCTGTGCTGGCGGCGGCAGGGTGGCGGCGTCGCGCGCTCGCGGGGGCGGGGATCGCGGTCGCCGTCGCCGGCGTGATCGTGCTGGTCGCCCGCGCGCTCGTGGGCGCCCACGTCGTCGAGGTGCTCACGCCGCGGGAGGCGGACCGCGACGCGGTCGAGGCCGCGTGGTCGACCGGCACGTCGTCGCTCGCATGGCTGGCGGGCGCGGCGATCGTCGCCGGCCTCGTGCTCGCCGTGGTGGCCGGCATGTCGAGCGCCG
Source organism: uncultured Actinomycetes bacterium (assembly GCA_963724205.1). Lineage (GTDB taxonomy): Bacteria > Actinomycetota > Thermoleophilia > Solirubrobacterales > Thermoleophilaceae > CAVRTK01. The sequence continues at coordinate 2,280,755 of CAVRTK010000001.1, forward strand.
TCGGGCGCGACAACGCCCGCGCGCGCGAGCGCTACATCTGACCGTCCGGCGCCGTTCGCGGCGCGCTACTGGCGGGGACCGCGCGCGGAGGGCGCCTGGATGAGGTTGCGCACCTCGCGCACGATCACGGGGAGCGTGGTCAGGTCGTACACGCGCCCCACGCGGACGTCGGCCAGCGTCGCGATGTAGCGCTCGCTGGCGGGGTTCGCCCCGATCCAGGCCTCGACCCGGGTGCGCAGGTCAGAGTACGAGTCGTCGCCGCTCGTCAGCACGTCCGACGTCAGCGCCCGGTGCAGGCCGAAGAGGTCGTCGCGCAGCGCCGCGCGCGCGAGCGCGGCCCAGCGCTCCGCGCGCGGGAGCTCGACGATCCGGTCGCGGATCCAGTGCAGCTGGAGCTCGCTGCCCAGGCAGAAGTGCACCTGCGCCACGCTCTCCACGTCGAGCCCGGTCTCGTTCGCGACCTCGACGATGTCGAAGGCGGACACCATCGTCCCGAGGCTCGCGACGTGCGTGGCCAGTTCCAAGGGGACGCCGGCCTCGCGGAGCTCGTCGGTCCGCGCGGCGAGCGGCTCGGCGTCGGTCGGCGCGAGCAGGCGGGCGACCGACCCGTACAGGGTCGCCGCGCCGGGCCGGAAGCACTCGACGGTCTCCGCGATCGGCAGCGGGCGCCGGCGGTTGCGCAGCAGCCAGCGCGTCCCGCGCTCCAGCAGCCGGCGGCCGCCGAGCAGCATCGCGACCTGGGTCTCCGCCGCGACCGCGTTGTCGAGCGCCTCGATCCGCGCCCACTGGTCGCGCATGGAGAAGATCTCGCGGGCGGCGCTGTAGGCGCGGGCGATCTCCGCCGGGGTCGCGCCGGTCTCCTCGGCGATGCGGAACGTGAACGTGGACCCGCCACCGTGCATGACGTTGTTGACGACCTGGGTGGCGGTGATCTCGCGCCACAGGCGGTGCTCGCGCATGCGCTCGCGGAAGCGCTCGGGCAGCGGATCGGGGAAGTAGTCCTCGAGCTCGACCGACAGGTAGGGGTCCTCGGGCACGTCGGAGTCGAGCAGCCGCGCGTACAGGTCGATCTTGCTGTGCGCGAGCAGCATCGAGAGCTCGGGCCGGGTCAGCCCGCGGTGCTCGTGCTTGCGCTCGGAGATCGCCTCGTCGCCCGGCAGTCCCTCGAGCTGCCTGTCGAGCGTCCCCGCCTGCTCCAGGCGCGCCATCAGCCGGGCGTGGACGTCGAGCATGCTCGCCGCGTTCTCCTCGGCCAGCGACAGGGTCTCGGTCTGCTCGTAGGTGTCGCGCAGAACCAGCTCGGCCACCCGCTCGGTCATGCTCGCGAGCAGCTCGTTGCGCTGCTTGGTGGTCAGGTCGCCGCTCGCGACCGCGTCGTCGAGCAGGATCTTGATGTTGACCTCGTGGTCCGAGCAGTCGACGCCCGCCGAGTTGTCGATCGCGTCGGTGTTCAGGCGCCCGCCCGCGAGCGCGTACTCGATCCGCGCGCGCTGGGTCAGGCCCAGGTTGCCGCCCTCGCCGACGACGCGCGCAGCGCAGCTCGGGCGCGTCGATGCGGACGAGCGTCGTTGGTCTTGTCGCTCACGTCCGCGTGCGTCTCCGACGACGCCTTCACGTAGGTGCCGATCCCGCCGTTCCACAGCAGGTCCACCGGGGCGCACAGGACCGCGCGGATCAGCTCGGCGGGGGTCGTCGTCTCGGCCTCGATGCCGAGCGCCTCGCGCATCTGCGGCGACAGCGGGGATCGACTTCGCCGCGCGCGGGAAGACCCCGCCACCCTCGGAGATCAGATCGCGGTCGTAGTCGTCCCACGACGAGCGGGGCAGCTCGAACAGGCGGCGGCGCTCCTCGAAGCTCGCTTGCGGCGTCCGGGTCGGGGTCGACGAAGACGTGGCGGTGGTCGAACGCGGCCACCAGGCGGATGTGCGGCGACAGCAGCATCCCGTTGCCGAACACGTCGCCCGACATGTCGCCGATGCCGACGACGGTGAAGTCCTGCGTCTGGGTGTCGTGGCCGAGCTCGCGGAAGTGGCGCTTGACCGACTCCCAGGCGCCGCGCGCGGTGATCCCCATCTTCTTGTGGTCGTAGCCCGTCGCCCCGCCGGAGGCGAACGCGTCGCCGAGCCAGAAGTCGTAGTCGGCGGCGATCGAGTTGGCGACGTCGGAGAGCGTCGGCCGTGCCGCGGTCGGCGGCCACGACCAGGTACGGGTCGTCGTCGTCGTAGCGGACGACGTCGGGCGGTGGCACGATCTCGCCGCGCCTTGATGTTGTCGGTCACGTCGAGCAGGCCGCGGATGAACGTGCGGTAGCAGTTCTCGACCTCGGCGACGATCGCGGCCGCGGTCGCCTCCGAGCGGCGGGCGCTTCATCACGAACCCGCCCTTCGCGCCGACCGGCACGATCACCGCGTTCTTCACCATCTGCGCCTTCATCAGGCCCGAGGATCTCCGTGCGGAAGTCCTCGCGCCGGTCCGACCAGCGCAGGCCGCCGCGGGCGACGTGGCCGCCGCGCAGGTGGACGCCCTCGGTGAGCGGCGAGTAGACGAAGACCTCGAAGCGCGGGCGGGGGAGGGGCAGCCAGGACGAGCCGCTGCGGGTCGAGCTTGAACGACAGGTACAGCTTCGGGAGCCCGTCGGCGCCCGGGCGGAAGTAGTTCGTGCGGAGCATCGCCTGGAGGACGCCAGGAACGCGCGCAGGATCCGGTCCTGGTCGAGGCTCTCGACGGCGTCGATCGCGTGCTCGATCTGCTCGACGATTCGATCGGCGCCGGCCTCGTCGGCGTGCTCGGGGTCGAACCGGGCGTGGAACAGGTTGACGAGCAGCCGCGCGACCTGCGGGTGGGCGACGACGGCCTGCTCGACGTAGGTGTCGCTGAACGTCGTGCCGGCCTGGCGCAGGTAGCGGGCGATCGCGCGCAGCACCGTGATCTCGCGCCACGTGAGCTGAGCGCGCAGCAGCAGCCGGTTGTAGCCGTCGTCCTCGACGTCGCCGCGCCAGGTGCGGATGAACGCGTTCTGGAACGACTCGCGCACCTGCTCGGTCTCGAGCTCGTCGGCGCCCTCGTAGGTCAGGCCGAAGTCGTAGATCCAGACGGGGTCGCGGCCCTCGGGGGTCACCTCGTAGGGGCGCTCGTCGGCGACGGTCACGCCCATGTTCTCGAACACGGGCAGCATGTCCGAGAGCGCGAGCGGGCCGCCGGAGCGGTAGAGCTTGGCGCGCACCGCGCCGAGCGGCGCCTCGAGCGGGCGGTAGAGGCTGATCGCCATGTCGTCGTCGCGGTCGAGCGCCTCGATGCGCCTGACGTCCGCGACCGCCGAGCGCGCGACCCAGTCGGCGCGGTAGCCGGCCGGGAACGCGTCGCCGTAACGGCGGCGCAGGTCGTTGCCGCGCCTCCTCGCCGTAGTCGACGACGAGCGCGCTCTCCAGGTCGTCGGCCCACGAGCGCGTCGCGGCGACGAGCCGCACCTCGATCTCGCCTCGCGTCGAACTCGGGTATCTCGGTTCCGGGCTCCAGGTAGACCATGTAGTGCAGCCGGACGAGCACCGACTCCGACACGCGCGTCGTGTAGTCGATGCTCGACCCGCGGAACGTGACCTTCAGGATCGCCTCGATGCGGCGGCGGTTCTCGGTGTTGAAGCGGTCGCGCGGCACGAAGACCAGGCAGGAGAGGAAGCGGCCGAACGTGTCGCGGCGCACGAACAGGCGCACGCGCTGGCGCTCGCCCAGGTGGAGGATCCCGATGACGATCTCGAACAGCTCGTCGACGTCGACCTGGAACAGCTCGTCGCGCGGGTGGCTCTCGAGGATCTCGAGGAGCGCCTTCTCGTTGTGGCTGCCGTGGGGGAACGCCGCGCGCGCTGAGGACGGCCTCGACCTTGCGGCGCAGGATCGGGATCTCGCGCGGGCTCGCGTGGTAGGCGGTCGTCGTGTAGAGCCCGAGGAAGCGGCGCTCGCCGACCACGCGCCCGTTCGCGTCGATCCGCTTGATGCCGACGTAGTCGAGGTACGCCGGCCGGTGCACGGTCGCGCGCGAGTTGGCCTTGGTCAGGTTGAGCAGCGTGGGGTCGAGCGCGCGCGCGCGGGCGCTCGGCGGAAGCTCGTCGAGGGGGCGGGCGCCGTGGTCCGCGGGCCGGCGCAGGATGCCGAGGCCCGAGCCCTCGACCGCCGCGAGCGCCGGGCGGCCCTCGTGGTCGACGATGTCGTAGTCGCGGTAGCCGAGGAACGTGAAGTGGTGGTCCTCGAGCCAGGTGAGGAACGCTTTGACTTCGTCGACCTCCGCCTTCGTCGAGCGGGCAGCTTCGCCGCGTCGAGCTCGCCCGCGATCTCGAGCGCCTGCTCGCGCATGGCCGGCCAGTCCTCGACGGCGGCGCGCACCTCGCCGATCACGCGCAGCAGGTGGCCGCGCATGGCCTCCAGCTCGGCCGGGTCGGTGTGCCGGGTGACCTCCGCGTGGATGATCGACTCCGGCAGCTCGCCGCCGTGGAAGGTCGGGTGCGGCGGGAGCACCTCGGTCAGCGTGTCGTCCGCGTCGCGGCGGACGGTCATCACCGGGTGGATGATCAGGTGCACGCCGAACCCGCGGCGGTTCAGCTCCATCGTCACCGAATCGATCAGGAACGGCATGTCGTCGGTGACGATCTCGACCGCCGTGTGCGTCGACTGCCAGCCGTTCTGGTCGAACTGCGGGTTGTAGACGCGCAGCTTCGGCTCGCCGGGGGTGCGCGTGCGCGCGAGGTTGAAGTGGGCGAGCGCGGCGCCGTACAGGTCGATCGCCGAGCGCTCGGCCAGGTCCTCCGGCGAGACCCAGCGGTAGTACTGCCGCGCGAACGCCTCGGCGCAGGTCGGCGTCGCCGTCGTGCAGCTGCTCGTGGAGCCGCGCGCAGACGCTGTCTATCAGTGCTTCGTCGACGTCCTCGACCTTCACCCGCGCCCTCCTACCGGCATGCCTGGACGCCAGCCTACGCGCGCGAGGGCAGTTGCGGAAGGAGTGGGCGCGAGCGTGCGCCCGGCGGCGGCCGGGGAGCGACCGATCGCTTCATGCGGGCGGAGGGACTCGAACCCACACGCCCTTTCGGACACCGGGACCTAAACCCGGCCTGTCTACCAGTTCCAGCACGCCCGCAGTCACCGGCGAGTCTATGTCGTCGTCAGCGTCTTCGGACCGACCACCTCGTCCATGATCGCGACGCTCTTGCGGTGCGAGATCGAGATGTTGCGGCGGTTCGACTGGCGTCCAGCGCACGCCGAGCAATTCGCAGTGCTCGCAGAAGATCGCCGCGGATGTCGGCCGACTCGTTGGAGAAGAAGTAGCGCGGGTAGGCGTACTCCGCTGACGCGGCCGCTCGGGAGCTTGGTGGTGAAGCGGTTGATGGTGCGGCAGCCGTCGGAGTGGATGAGGCCACGGACAAGAGCGCCGGGGTGGGCGCGGGTGAGCTCGAGCTGCCAGTCGGTCAGCTCGATTCGGCGGTGGTGCTTGCGGCCGGGGCCGTGTTGGGGGAAGGCAGCGAGCAAGGCGACGTTGCAGATCTGCAGGACCACCCGATTCGCGTCTCCCCAGGTGTACCGGCCGACGCCGCGACGGAGGGAAGGTGCGCTCGAATGCTGAGGCGGCCTCGTCGATGAGCCTGGGGTACGCCGAGTCGAGGCAAAGCCGTAGGAAGCGGGGCCGCCCCTGCCGAACCACGATGTGGCCGTCGCCCAGATAGAGCCCGAGTGCGTAGCAGTACGTCGGCGGCGTCGGGAATCTGCCAGTGAGTGGGGTCCTTGGCCCGCCGGGTCGGGCCGCGGTGCCGTGCGCCAGCTCTGAACCGTGCTGCGCGGTACTCCCGTGCGCCGGGCGATCTCGTAGTCGCTGGCGCCGGTCGCAAACAGCCCACTCACCCGTTCGTATCTTGCGCCGCGACCACACGAACAAATGTTCGCATAGGCGTCGGACGGACGCCGCGGTTCGATCACATTCGCGCCTGTAAGGTGTGGCCCGAGGGGCAGTAGCTCAGCTGGTTAGGCTCCGGTCTCCAAAACCGGCGATTCTAGGTTCGAGTCCTGCCTGCCCCGCTCACGAATCCCGCTCCCAGAGCGGGATTCGTCGTTCTGGAGGTGGTCGCCGGCCTAGCCCAGAACGGCCGCTACGCCGCGCGCTGCGCCGCGCCGATCTCGACGATCGAGACGATCTGGCCCGGGTTGATCCAGGTGACGATGTTCTGCGCGACGGTCTCGATGCGCACGAGGGTCTTGCCCTCGAGGCAGCTCTGCGCGACGGTGTTCGCCGGCGTGGGGGTGGTGACCTTGGAGCCGTCGGCCAGCGAGATCGTGGTTGCCATGCGGTCCCTATCGGCGCGCGGGCGAGATTCCTTCGCCCACGCGCCGGAACGCTAGGAAGTACGTCGAGCCGGCGGCTACCGGCTGAACAGGTTCAGCAGCGAGATGAAGATGTTCACGATCGACACGAAGATGCCGGTCGCGAGCAGCACCGTGTCGTCCGCCGTGCCGTGCTTACGCAGGTAGTTGAAGTCGACCATGATCAGTGCGGCCGATGCGCCGAAGATCACCAGCGAGATGATCGGCGACAGCGAGCCCGCGCCGCCGAAGATCAGCGCGATCAGCGAAACGCCCACGGCGCCGAGGACCACGAACGACAGCGGCCGCATCCACGGCGCCAGGTCCTTCGACATCGCGAAGCCGGCCGCGCCCATGCCGGCCACGGTCAGCGCGGTGCCGCCGGCGGCGTAGGTGATCGCCGTCGGGTCGGTCTCGCTGATGTAGCTGATCACGGGCCCGAGGCCCAGGCCGATCACGAACGCGGTCGCGTACAGCCAGCCGATCGCGAACGCTCCGACGCGGAACCGCGCGCCGCCGAACGAAGAGAGGATCAGCATCCCGAAGCCGACGAACGACAGGATCCTCGCCGTGCTGAACGACAGCTCCTTGCCGACGTACGCTGCCGAGGGCGAGGAAGCCGATGGCCACGGCCACGAGGAACATGACCTGGCCGAGGAGCCGCGTCGTGCTGATCGCACCCTCGCGACTGGGGACATAGGCACTGCTGGTCTGCTCGTACAAGGTCTGCTCCGAAGCTCGAAGGTCGGTTCCGCTCAAATCCTACGCCGCAAAGCGGCCGGGTGGGCTGCCGGCGGACGACTTGCCTACGCGGCGACGATCGCCTCGCCCGAGGCGGGATCGACCTGCGGCCGGAACTCCTCGGCCATGTCCACGAGCAGCTGGAGCATCGCCTGCGTCGCGGGCGACCGGTAGGCGTCCCGCATCCGCGCCGCGTAGATGTGCCGCATGGGCGCCTCTCGGCCCACGGGCCGAACGGCCACGCCCGGGTGCACGGCGGTCAGCGCGAGCTGCGGCATCAGCGTCACGCCCATGCCGTTGGCCACCAGCGCCTGCACGGAGAGGATCTCGTCGGTCTCGAACGCCACGCGCGGCTCGAACCCCGCCTGCGCGCACGCGTGGATCACGGCCTGGTGGCAGCCGCAGCCTCCGGTCGAGTTGACCCAGCGCTCGTCGGCCAGGTCGGCCATCCGGATCCGGGCCTTGTCGGCCAGCGGGTGGTCGCGGGCCAGGAGCAGGTCGTAGCGGTCGTCGATCAGGTGAACGGCGTCGAGCCCGTCCTCCAGCCCGCCCGGGATGCCGTCGAAGTCGTAGACGATGGCCAGGTCGAGCTCGCCGCCGCGCAGGAGCTGGGTGGCCTCCTCGGGCTCGGCCTGCGATGAGCGCGAGCTCGACGTCCGGGTAGCGCTGGTGGAACGCCGCGATCGCCCGGGGGACGAGCGTCGCGCCCGGCGCTCTGGAAGGTCGACAGCGACAGCCGGCCGCCGCGCAGCCCGGCCAGGGCCTGCAGCTCCTCCTCGGCGCACGACAGCCGCGAGAGCACCGCGTCCGCGTGCTTGACCACCACCTCGCCGGCCTGCGTGAGGCGGATCCCGCGCGGCCCGCGCTCGACGAGCTTGGTGCCCGTCTCGCGCTCGAGGGCCGCGACCTGCTGGGAGATCGCCGACTGCGTGAACGAGAGCGCCTCGGCTGCTGCGGAGAACGACCCGCGCGCCGCGACCTCCCGGAGGACCTTCATCCGGCGTACATCGAGCATGAGCAGAGCTTATCGCTCTTAGCTCGATATTTCATTTGAACTGATGGCCCGCAGGTGCCAACCTCGATCTCATGAACGAATCCCGCACCGACATAGTCATCCGCTCCGCTGACGCGTCGGACGCGCGGGCCCTCGCACGGCTCGCGGCGCTCGACGGCGCGCCCGCCCCCGGGCCGGGGTCGAGCGTCCTCGTGGCCGAGGCGAACGGCGAGATCGTCGCCGCTCTGGCCGGCGACCGCGCGATCGCCGACCCGTTCCGGCCCACCGCCGGGCTCGTCGAGCTGCTGCGCACCCGCTCGCGGCAGCTCCACGCGTCTTCGCGCTCGCGCCGCCGCTTCCCGCGCGTGGCGCCCCGCCGCCTGGCGCACGCCTGACGCCCCGCGCGCGCCGCACCCCCATGCGGCGCGCGCGGCGGCCGCGTGCGCCTACCCTGCGTCCTCGGAGGGCGACTTGAGAGTCGAGCCGCCCTGTCGATAGAAGCCCTGTGAGGAACGTCTTCCTGATCACCCTGCTCGCGGCCGTGCTCGGCACCGCCGGCCTCGGCCTCTACACGATGGCCTCGAGCGGGACGCGCCACCGAGCCCGACCCAGGCCAGGCCCGCGGCCGCCCAGGTCCCGCCGCCGTCCGAGGGATCGACCGACTACCCGGCGCCGCGCCCGCGCGTGGCCGTCGCCGTCGGGCCCGGGGAGGAGCCGCCCGCGGGCGCCGACACCGGCGACGACGGCGAGACCGCCGGCAGCGGCACCGCCCGCGACGCCGCGCGCGCGTCCGACGACGAGATCCGCGCCGAGCTCGCCGCGTTCAAGAAGGAGCTCCGCTCGAGCGGCCCCGGCGTCAACGGGCCGCGCGCAAAGGTGCTGCCGAACGGCGACGCGGTCGCCCCGCGCAACGCCCCGGGCGAGGTCAAGGCGATGATCGCCGCCGGCAACCAGATCGCCCGCGAGCCCTACAAGTGGGGCGGCGGCCACGGCGCCTGGCAGGACGACGGCTACGACTGCTCGGGCTCCGTCTCGTTCGCGCTTGCCGGCGCGGGCCTGCTGTCGTCACCCCTGAACTCGACCGGCTTCATGAGCTGGGGCGACGAGGGCGAGGGCCATTGGGTGACGATCTACGCCAACGACGGCCACGTGTTCATGATCGTCGCCGGCCTGCGCTTCGACACGAGCGGCCGCGGGTCGAGCGGATCGCGCTGGCAGTCGTCGATGCGCGACACCGGCGCCTACACCGCCGTCCACCCGCCCGGCCTCTAGGCCGAGCGCGGCCCGGCTGCATAATCGGGCGGCCCCCATGCCGCCTGCGTTGTCCAACCGCCGCCGCACGCCCGGCCCCGCCGCGCGGGTCGCGATCGCCTTCGGCGGCGCGCTCGCACTCGCGATCGTGATCATGGCCGCGGCCGGGCTGTTCTCGAGCGACGACGCGGGCGTCGGCCCCGCCGGCCGGAGCGCGGCGAGCGGTCCACCCGGCGGGCAGCGCTACCGGGCGGAGGCCCGAGGGGCGCATCGCGGTGATCCTCCGCCCGACGATCCTGCGATCCGCACCGGGCGGCGGCGCTCGCCTGGCCCGGATGCGCACGCAAGACCGAGTTCAAGAGCGCACGCGTGGTCCCCGTCCTGGCCGAGCGCGACGGCTGGCTGCGGGTGATGGCCTCCGAGCTGCCGAACGGCAGCGCGGCTGGATCCGCGCCCGCGACACCCAGCAGGGCATCGTCGAGTACCGGATCCGGGTCGACGTGTCCGAGCGCCGGCTGACGGTGATCCGCAACGGCCGGGTGGTCGCGCCGGGTGACGCACCGCGGTCGGCGAGGCAGGGCACGCCCACGCCGCACGGCACGTTCGCGGTCACCGACCAGATCCCGTTCACCGACGCGGGCTCCCCGTACGGCTGCTGCGCGCTGGCGCTGACCGCCCACCAGCCCGACACGCCGTCGGAGTGGAGCGGCGGCGACCGCATCGCCATCCACGCGACGCCCGCGACCTCGTCGATCGGCCGCCCGGTCACGCTCGGCTGCATGCGCGTCCCCGCCGACGACGCCCGCTGGATGATGCGCAGCATCCCGCTCGGCACCCAGGTGTCGATCCGCGCCTGACGCCCGCGAGCCGCCGGGTTAGAATCCGCCTAGGCGGGTCGATTCCCGCACCCGCTTCGGGGCGTGGCGCAGTCTGGTAGCGCACTCGGCTGGGGGCCGAGCGGTCGCTGGTTCAAATCCAGTCGCCCCGACTGACGAAAGCCCGCTGCGGCGCTAGCCCAGGCTCACGATTGCGACCAGCGCGCCGAACATCGCCGCCCACGCGATCGCGGACAGCTTCCCCACGGACTGTCGATCGAGCCGCCACAGCGCCAGTGCTCCGCCGAGCAAGGCCAGAACACCGGCCGCGACCGCGAACTTGTCGGGTGGGTCGCCCGCTCCCTGGCCGTTGTCGATGACCTTGCGGAAGAGGAACGACCCACCGGAACGATGGGTGTGTTCGACTCCTCGACCTGCACCGTGAGCGACAGCCTCGTTGCCGACGGCTTGACGCATTGCACCGCGCCCCTGATGTACACCGCTTCTGGCTCCGTTGCCGAAGCGCGCGGATCAGTGCCGGTGAGCCTCATCGGCGTCGCCCTCGGCGTCCACGTTGACATGGTTCGGAAGGGGACCGAAGGGCGTTCCTCCAGGCCCTGACCCGACCCAGCCACGAGATCATCGCCGGTGCGGCGTCCGCCAGGCCTGGTGCAGCCCCCAGCGTGGCTGCCGCTGCGAGCGTTCGAGGTCATTTCCTCATCGGACATCTCCCCGTGCCGGGCGAGGGGCGTTATGCCGCACCCGCTAGGTCGACTCTCCCAACGCGCGCGAGACCGGTCAAGGTCCTTTAAGTGCATCAAACGCCAGTCTTCGCGAGTTGGCGCGAAGTAGGACAGGAAGCGTAGTTAGTGACCCTCTCGCGAGGCGAAGCGGGTAGGTCCCTGCGCTAGCGGAGCGTCGCGTTTCGCACGGCGCCGTCGTCGGTCCATGAGAGTACGTCGCCAAGGAGGTGGAGGGACTCGGGGTCGATCGAGGCTGAGCGTGCGATTACCTCGGTGGACTCTCTGGCTTGACGACGCCGGACTTCGCACGGTCCGCGACAGGCGATCCACGCGACACCGCCGCGCGAGCTCAGGACCAAGCTGCGGATCGGTGCGTCGTTCGGCGACTGTGAGGAGGTGACGTTGTCGGTGCGCAGGTCGATGACTCGTACCGAGTACTGATCGACCTCGATGTCGGATGCGCCGTCGTACGAATAGTCGACGACCGCCACGAACGCGCCGCTCAGAAGGGGACCGCGCACGCCAAAGCCGGGCTGTTCCCAGTCGAGCCGGGTAGGCGCGCCGCGGCTGTACATGCATGCATACCAGCGGCCGTCCAGCGTGTAGAGCCGTGCGATGCCGCTCTCGGCGTGGGTAGTCGATTCCGGCGGGGTGCAGGCGCTGCGAGGACCGATTCGATGGAAGGACACCGACGCCGCCACCCGCCGCGGTCCGGTCGTCGCGGAACTGAAGTCGCGCGTCACCAGGCGCACCCGCCCGCCAGAGAGTTCCTGCCAAGCGCCTCGCGCACCGCGCCCGGCCGGCGCAAGCCCGACCTCCGCGCGAGAATTGAACGAACCGATCTGTCCTACGGGGCGCGGGCGGCGCGTCAGCTTGGTGATCCGCATCGGCCGCCCGTGTCGGCCGTACCCGGCGACAATGCCTCGCTCGGTCCAGCCCGCGACTGCCGCATCACCATTTGAAGCGACGACAGCCTGCGGGCTGCCGAAGGATGCCTCGACGGGGGGCGCCTTGCCCGAGGCGCCAGCCGCTGCGGGCGTCCCCAGCGGCCAGGGCCGAACGAACGGCCGCCTTGAATCCGCCCACGTCCCAGTAGGCGAGAACAGCGTCGCCCGAGTCCCCGAGCGCCAGCGCCGCTTCGCGGTGAATATCGCGCGAGACGAGGAGCGTGGTCGCTGCGTGCCATCGGCCGTTCGGATCGCGTTGGGCCGCTCGCCAGCGGTCTGGGGTTTCTAACTCGTCGACCGCCGCGTCAGCCCAAGCGGCCAGCACGCCGCCGCGTCCGTTGGAAGCCGCTACCACGTCCACTTCGGTGCCTATCGTCGGAACGCCGACCACGCGTGGTTTGCCCCACGCGCGCCCGCGCGGCAAACTCGACGCCGCAACGTTCAAGTCCTCATCCGAGCCGACCGCAAGCGCCGTACCTCGATCGTCAAGCGCAAGATACGACGGCGTGACCCGCAGTCTTCTCCCCGTTCGGAAGCGGCCCGCCGCCGGGCGCCACGATGACCGCCACACGGAATCGGCCAAGGTCTGGGATTCCTCGTCGGTCTCCCACGCGACGACAGCGTCGCCACGCTGGTTGATGGCGACATAAGGGAGGGCAAACCCAGATGTAACGCCCACTCGTTGCGGCGCCTCAAAGCGCCGTCCGCCCGGAGCGCGCACCGCCGCCCAGAGCGCCTCCTCCTGCCTCCAGGCGGCGACCGCCCCACCAGCGCGGTTCACGGCTACCCGCGCATCGGCACTACCGCGCGGCGCCAACCTCGCGACCCGCGGCCGACGACTCGGTTCACTGAACACTGCCAACACCGGACGCCGCTCGTCAGAAAGTGGGTGGAACACCGACACGTGCCCGGCTGGCCCACCGGAGAACGCCCCCCCAACCGCGCAAGGCGGCGCCACGAGTGCTACCGCACAGCCACCGCACAGCAGAAGTAACGCGCCAACCAGCCGCATCGAACCGTCGCCCGCTCGCCTCAAACCCAGACCATAACCCGGGCACCGCGGCCCGGCCACCCGCCAACTGTCGGGCCTTAGCCGTTTGCACGCGGCGAGCATGGACAGAGCTCGATCGCGTCTCCGCTAGGAATTTCCTATGACCGACGCTCGGCCAGGACGGGCTCTTCAGGTCCGATGCGTCCACGACGTCTAGTCGTGGGGTGACGGTGGGGACGGTGGGGACGCGAAAGGACGCATCTACACCGCAACCACCGCGGCTGGGGGCCGAGCGGTCGCTGGTTCAAATCCAGTCGCCCCGATAACCGACGAAAGCCCGCTCGCCTGAGCGGGCTTTCGCATTTGAGCCCGGAACCCCGGGCTCAGGCAGGCCGAGCCCTGCGCCAGACGGTGCCCCAGAGGATCAGCAGCGTGCCGAGCCCGGCGAACACGAAGACGCCGGCGAAGAGGCCCCACGTCAGGTATCGCAGCGTCGCGTTGGCCTCGTGGACCATGAGCGGCGTCTCCGTCGGCGTGCCGAGCAGGTCCTTGGGAGGGTCGAAGCGGCAGTCGACCGTGGTGGCCCCACCCCGGCCGTCGAACTCACCGACCGTGGCGTACACGGTGCCGACGGTCTCGCTGACCTTCTGCCGATCGCCACGCACGCTCTCGGTGGAGCCGTCGGGGTGGGTGATGGTGCAGCGCGCCTCGTTCGCGTCGCTGTCGCGGACCCTGTACTTCCGACGGCGCTCCGTTCGGCTGAGTCCGTCGAACAGGGTGCCGTCGGGCTTGGCGCTCAGCGCGATGACGTACCGCTCGCGCTCGGCGTCGAAGCTGAGCCGGCCGGGCGCCCGCCCCTCGGTGAGCGCGTTGTCGCGCAGCTGGTAGTTGCCCCCGATCGCGAGCACGATCGCCCCGAGCAGGCAGGGACCGGCGATGAACACGATCACTCCGATCCCGGCGATGATCCGCAGCCATCGGATCCGCCCCTTGCCAGACGCAGCTGCGGTCACGCGCGCACACTAACCGCCTAGCCGGTTACGGTCCGGGGGTGACCGATCGACGGCGATCCCCGCTGAATCTGAACGTGCTTCTGTCTGCGGTCGAGGCAGCCCCGCCCATCGCGGCGGCCGAGGTGCTCGGCGCCGCGCTGACCGAGGACCTCGGAGCGAGGGACGTCAGCTTCCTCATCGCCGACTACAGCGGTCGGTCGCTGATCCGCCTGGCGCACGTCGGCGGTCGGGCCGGCCCCGGCAGCCCCAGCCGTGAGCGCACCGAGGTCGTGCCGCTCGCCGGGACGCCTCAGGGGAGGGCTCTCGCCGGCCAGGAGGTCGAGGTGGTCACGGAGCAGGGCGGCAGCCGGTTGTTCGCCCCGGTCACGAGCCGCGGCGAAGCGGTCGGAGTCCTCGAGTTGGGGCTGGCCGACGCGCCCGACGAGCACACCCTCGCCGCCGTCGTGGGCGCGGCTCATGCACTTGCCTACGTCGTGATCGCCAACCGCCGCTTCACGGATCTCTACGAGTGGGGGCAGCGCTCGCTGCCGCTCTCCCTGGAGGCGGAGATCCAACACCGGCTGCTGCCCGGCTCCTACACCTGCGAGGCCGGCCAGTTCACTCTGGCCGGGTGGCTCGAGCCGGCCGGGGACGTCGGGGGAGACACGTTCGACTTCAGCGTCGAGCGCGACACGCTGCACCTGTCGATGACCGATGCGATGGGCCACACGCTCGATGCCGCGTTGCTCGCCACGATCCTGGTCGGGGCGCTCCGGCACGCCCGCCGCCGTGGTGTTGACCTCGCCGAGCAGGCTGCGGTTGCCGACGCCGCCCTGTCGAGGCACGCGCGCGAGGGGGCTTTCGTCACGGGTCAGGTCGTCAGGGTCGATCTGCCTTCCGGCGTCGCGTGCATCGTCAACGCAGGTCACCCACCGCCGATCCGCGTACGCGACGGGCACGCGGAGGCGGTCGACTTGCTCGCCGACCCGCCGTTTGCGGCGCCGAAGATCGGCGACTACCGCGTGCAGGAGCTTCCGCTGGAAGCCGGCGACCGGGTGGTATTTCTCACCGACGGAATGCTCGAACGCAACGCGAGCGCGGTCGACGCCGCCTCGGTCCTCGCGGCCACCCGGCACCTGCATCCCCGCGAGGCCGTGCAGGAACTGACCCGAGCCGTGGTCGAGGCGTGCGGGGGAGACCTGCGCGACGACGCGACCGTCCTGTGCCTGGACTGGCACGGCGGGCCGCCGCGGGAACGCGACGCGAGCGCCGGAGCCGACCGCTGACGAACTTACGCGGGCCTGGTGATGAACCGCTTGTCGGCGGCCGATACGACGCCGGCGCGATCTCGGTGCGCGCGCTCGTAGGCGTGTACCTCTCGAGCCTGGGCCGCGCCGGACTTCCGCAGGAACCGCAGGATCACCTCGACGTCCTGCGTGTCGTAGCCGATCCACGGCTCGTCGCAGGTCAGCTTGGCGATGTGATCCCGGATCTCGGAGCGGTCGGCGTGCTGGCTCTCGTGCGCGTCGATCTGGCGCAGCTCGCGCTGGCTCAACCCACGCAGCGCAGCGGTGATGTAGCCGGGGCTGTGGGAGTCGTAGTCGAGCAGCGGCAGGTCGGAGACCGCCTCGGTCGCGGCCACGGGCCCGGGAGCGGTGATGTGCTCGGGCATGGAGGTACGGTCGATCACGGGGTCTCTTCTCGTGTAGGGGTGTCGGCGGCCTGCTTGAGCTCGGCTCGCTTGAGGCGCTCGGCAGCCTGCTCGTACTCGCGCTCGAGCTCGCGCAGGCGAGCCGGGCTCGTCGGGCGGGGCCCGTACGTCTTCGCGCGGTACAGGGCGCGCCGCTCACTCGCGTAGCGCGCGTCCGCGCGCAGCCGCGCAACGACGGGCGTGTCCGTCCTCGTGCGGGTCAGGCCTTGCGCCTCAGTTTTCATCGAGCGCCTTCTGAGCACGTACAAACGCCGGAGCGCCTGCATGCCCGTTGAGAGATGGCTCTCTTCGGCTCGAAACGAATGGTGTCCGTCAGGTCACCGCGGGCCGCGTGGGCCGGGGTGGCGTGCGAGGCAGTTCGCAGAAAGCAGCGAGTGACCTTGTACCTCCAGGGTACTCCCCCTACCCGATTCCGGTGGAAGCCGACGACCCAGAACGGCCGGCGCCGGTCCGGATGGACCGGCGCGAGACCGTTCATGACTGCGTGCTCAGCCGGTGAACGCCGGGGCCTGAGCAGCCCGGACGCAGCGTGAGAAGCGGAGCCTCAGCGTCTTCGCCGGGGTCTGGCTCTCAGCCTTGAACACGGTCCTGGCCGTCACGAGGTGGCTGCCGGCCTTGAACTTGCGCGGGTCGACCGTGAGCACGAACTTGCCGCTCGAGTTGGCGGTGCGGACCGTTCGGACGCGCTTGCCGTCGATCGCGAACACGACGTGGTCGATCTGCTTGCCGCCGACACGGACCGTGAACTTCCGCGGCACGCAGCCGGTCTTCCCACCCAGGCGCGCCGAGCCGGGAACGACCGGGACCCGCTCGCCCAGCACCACAGGGGGCGTCACGGGCGCTGGTGGCTCCGCCTGCGGCGGCGATGCCACCGGCGGTGGAGGCGTCGAGTTGCCGAACACGAGCGTCCCGGGGATGACCGCGCCGTTGGCGTCGATCGAGTAGAGGCAGTCCGGCGAGGGCTGCGTGCAGGTCCAACCGGCCTGGCCGACCTCCTTCACGTCGTTCGTGCCTGGCTTGACCCCGTTGATCTGCCAGTTGCCGTTCGCGTCGCTCGTGGCCGACGGCTCCGGGTCGTTCCCGCCCGCGTCGAGCACCCCGTTCCCGTTGTAGTCGACGTAGAACGTGAACCCGGCGAGTCCCGGATCGGTGCCGCCGTTGTCCGTCCCGTCCGCGTTCACGTCGTTGTACTTGCGCCCGCTGACGCTCGCGCACCCGACTGCGGTTATCGGCACGGATGCCGTCGCGGTCGTGGCGGCCGCATTGGCCGGGGTGAGCGTCGCGGTGTCGTCTATCGAACCGTTCGTCGTGGCCCCCGGCGTCACGTACACCGTCTTGTCGAAGGTCACCGAGCCGGAGGCGTTCACCGTCCCGGAGCTCCAGTCCACCGAGCCGCCGTTCTGATCGACCTTCGTTCCGGCCGTGTAGCCGTTCGTGAAGCTTCCGATCGCCGGTGCGGCAACCGAGAACGAAAGGTCGTTACCGGTGATCGTCTCGCTGTCGGTGATGGTGGCGGTGTCGTTGTTGCCGATCCCGGTCGTGATGGAGCCGGACGCGGTTGCTTCGATGGCGCCGAACGGCTGGTTCGTCACCGGGTCGGTGTATGTCGCGGTCGCCGTGTTGAACAGGGTGGTGACCGCAGGCGCGATTGCCACCGAACGGGTGACGGCGAACTCGGAATGCCCTGGCGGGAGGATCCCGCCGTTCGGCGGGGTGAACGTGAATGCGTCGAGCTGCGTCGCCTTCGATGCGTCCGTGTACAGCACGTCGTCGACGCTGACGAGCAGGTTGCGGTGGGCGGGGTTGTCGAAGATGAACCTCGTCGTCACGTTCGTCTGCCCGGCAACGCCGGGAGTCTTGGTCCAGGACACCGTGACCTGCACCGTCGCCTCTGTGTCGCCGCTGCAGGTGTCCGGGAGCTCGACCGTGCCCGCGCTCTTCGTGACCGCCCAGGTGTTGGATGTCCCGCGGCTCCCGGTGACGGTCTTCGTGAAGGTCTGCGGCTGGATCTGGTTGACGGGGATCGGCACGCGCTTCTGACCGATGCCCGAGGAAGTGCCCTGCTGGTTCAGCACGTACCCATGAAGCGACGAGCCCGTGTAGTTCGAGGCGCCCAGCGGCGCCGGCGTCCCGTCACCGGCTGAGAGCCGGCCGGGCATGGGCAACGCCAGCCGCATGTAGTAGTCGTAGATGCAGGTCGTGCCGGCGGCCTGCTGGATGTCCTCGGTGCGGAAGATCGTCTCGTCCGCGCCGCCGGCCGCGCCGGCGCCCGAGGTGTACTGGAGACCCGACGAGCTCAGCGCGGGACAGCTCGCGTCGGAGGCCGCGTTGAGTGTCGGAATCGTGATGAAGTCGTAGCCGAGCGTGTTGCCGCGCCGGTAGTCCGCAGCGATCTGGAACGCATAGTGCTGATCGCCGTTGTTGTTCTTCAGCGTCACGCGGTACGGCACGAGGTCGCCCTCGTTCCAGAACTTGCCGAGGTTGCCGCTCGTGTAGTCGCCATCAGGACAGACGTTGTTGCCGGTGAACACGAACGGGCTGGACGGGCGGCAGCCCTCCAGCGTGAACGAGACCTGGTTGGGGTCCGCGGCGGGCAACGCCGCGTGGGCGCTGCCGGCGATCCCCAGGGCGAATCCGATCGAGGCCAGCACAGTGGCGCAGAACAGCGCCAGCGGCCTGGCTGGTGACTTGCAGATCATCGGGGGGCACCTCCAGAACGCCGTCCGAGCCGCACGCATGCTTCCCGGGACGACTTTCGTCGGAAAAGAGGCCGACTCGGCTGCGGCGGTAGCGCAAGTGGCCTTGGTCTTCCCGACCCTACGCCCGATCGTCTGCATGTGCGACGAACCCGGCGCAGGGGCCCCCATTGGGCGGACGGCTCGGAGGAGACCGTGGTCAGCCGCACGCCGTGCACAGCGCCGGCACCCTAGGCTGCCGCCGGTGGACGACCACGCGCGAGCGGACTACGAAGCACGCCGCGCCCGCCTGATCGAGCAGTACTCCGCGATCCCGCCCGGATCGTCGGCGCGGCTCGCCAAGCGGACCTCCAACCTGTTCCGTACACGGCAGCGAAACGGCAGGCAGGAACGCCTGGACGTGCGCTCGTTCGACGGCGTGATCTCCGTCGACCCGGAGCGCCGGACGGCGGACGTCCAGGGCATGACGACCTACGAGCATCTGGTTGACGCCACGCTCGCGCACGGTCTGATGCCGCTCGTCGTCCCGCAGCTCAAGACGATCACGCTCGGCGGCGCGGTGACCGGTCTCGGCATCGAGTCCTCGTCGTTTCGCAACGGCATGCCGCACGAGTCGGTGGTCGAGATGGAGATCCTGACCGGCGACGGTCAGGTGGTCGTCGCCCGGCGCGACAACGAGCACCAGGCCCTGTTCCGCGGCTTCCCGAACTCGTACGGGACGCTGGGTTACGCGCTCCGCCTGACGATCGAGCTGGAGCCGGTGCGGCCGTACGTGCGGCTCCGTCACCTGCCGTTCGCCGACCGCGCCGAGTGCTTCGCAGTCATGGACGAGGTCTGCGCGAGCGGCGTTCACGGCGGCGAGCGCGTCGACTTCGTGGACGGGGCCGTGTTCGGGCGGGGCGAGATGTACCTGACCTTCGGGACGTTCAGCGACGACGCCCCGGCCACGAGCGACTACACCGGCATGGACATCTACTACCGCTCGCTCCAGAGCAGGCGGGAGGACCACCTGACGGTTCGCGACTACCTGTGGCGCTGGGACACCGACTGGTTCTGGTGCTCGCGCGTCTTCGGCGTGCAGAACCCGCGGATCCGGCGGTTCGTGCCCAAGCGCTGGCTGCGGTCCGATTCCTACTGGAAGCTCATCGAGCTGGAGCGCCGGTACGGGCCCATGCGGCGCATCGACCGCATGCGCGGGCTGCCGCCGTGGGAGGACGTCGTGCAGGACATCGAGGTGCCGATCGCCGCGGCGCCCGACTACTTCGACTTCATGATCGGCGAGATACCGATCCTGCCCTTCTGGGTGTGCCCGCTGCGCGTGCGGGATCGCGAGACGACGTGGGACCTGTACACCCTCGACCCCGACACGACCTACGTGAACTTCGGCTTCTGGTCGAGCGTGCCGCTCGAGAACGGCGAGCCCGACGGCACCCACAACCGCCGCATCGAGGACGTGGTCGCGGAGCTGGGCGGGCGCAAGTCGCTGTACTCGACCGCCTATTACGATCGCGCCGAGTTCTGGCGGCTCTACAACGGCCAGGCGTACGCTGCGCTCAAGCAGAAGTACGACCCGGACAGCAGGCTCCTCGGCCTCTACGCGAAGTGCGTCGAGCGGAGCTAGAGGGGAGACACGTGCAGGTCGCTGACGTTTTCGATCGGGTTACGGGAGGCGCGACCGGCATCGAGTTCCGCGCCTACGACGGCAGCCGCGCGGGCCCCCGGGACGCGCCGGTGACCGTCGAGGTGCGCTCGCCCAAGGCGGTCAGGTACGTCGTCCAGGCCCGCAACGACCTGGGCCTGGCGCGCGCCTACGTCACCGGGACGCTCGAGGTCCACGGCGATCTTCACGATGCGCTCTCCCGGTTGTGGGATGTCAGCGACGGCAACATCCCGTACCGGGAGCGCTGGCGAATGCTGCGGGCGCTCGGCCTGCGGACGCTGCGGCCGGTCGAGCCGCCGGCCGAGGAGGCGCGCCCGCGGGGCCGCATGCATTCGAAGCGCCGGGACGCCCAGGCCGTGTCGCACCACTACGACGTCTCGAACCGCTTCTACCGCTGGATCCTCGGGCCCTCGATGGCCTACACGTGCGCCGCCTACCCCGACGCGGACGCCACGCTCGAGGAGGCGCAGTTCGAGAAGTTCGACCTGGTCTGCCGCAAGCTCGACCTGCGCCCGGGCATGCGGCTCCTCGACGTGGGCTGTGGCTGGGGCGGCATGGTCCTGCACGCCGCTCGCCACTACGGCGTCGAGGCGCTCGGCGTCACGGTCGCCGGCCGCCAGGTCGAGTGGGCGCAGGCCGCCATCGCCGATGCCGGGCTCGCGGACCGGGCCGAGGTCCGGCAGCTCGACTACCGCGACGTTCCGGAGTCGGACTTCGACGCGATCTCCTCGATCGGCCTCACCGAGCACATCGGGCGCAGCCGGATGCCGGACTACTTCGCTCTCCTCCACAGCAAGCTGCGGCCGCAGGGCCGGTTGCTGAACCACTGCATCACCCGCGCGAACAACACGGACCCGAACCTGCCGAAGAACGGGTTCATCGACCGCTACGTGTTCCCCGACGCCGAGCTGAGCGGCCCCGGCTGCATCATCTCGACGATGCACGACGCGGGCTTCGAGCTGCGCCACGAGGAGAACCTGCGCGAGCACTACTCGCGCACGCTCGCCGCGCTGGAGCCGCAACCTCGACGAGCACTGGGACGAGGCGGTGGCCGACGTGGGCGTGCAGCGGGCGCGCGTGTGGCGCCTGTACCTGGCGGCGTCCGAGGTGTCGTTCGACATGAACTCGATCCAGCTCCATCAGGTGCTCGGCACGAAGACGGAGGACGGACGCGCCGGCATGCCGCTGCGGCCCGACTGGGAGACGGCCGCGCGGGACCGCGCGGCCGCCGCGCTCTGATCATCGAAGCTGCTCCGCTGCGGTCGGCGCGGTCCGCGATCGCGCAGCGGCGGAGCCTCAGGCACCTCGCGCATCGCCCCTGGCCGGTTCCGGGAGGGCGCTGGCTGGTGGGTCAGAGCTGGCGCGATCTGCTCTTCGCGCACTGGCCCGTACCGCGCGACGTCCTGCGCCGCGTCGTGCCTGAGTCGCTGGAGATCGACGCGTTCGAAGGTCAGTGCTGGGTGGGGGTCGTGCCCTTCCGGATGAGCACCGTTCGGTTCGCCTGGTGTCCACCCGTTCTGGGCACTTCCAGCTTTCCTGAGCTCAACCTCCGGACCTACGTGGTCAGCGGCGGCCGTCCGGGTGTCTACTTCCTCAGCCTCGATGCCGGCAATCCGGTCGCGGTGTCCATCGGGCGCCGGCTGTACGGGCTGCCCTACCTGCGGGCACGTGTGGACATGCGGCGACAGGGCGACGCGATCGAATTCGACTCCTCGCGGAAAGAACCCGGCTGGCCGGCTGCTGCGTTTACCGCTACCTACCGGCCCACTGCAGCCGCACGGCCGTCACGACCGGGCTCGCTCGAGCACTGGCTCACCGAGCGCTACTGCTTCTACAGCGTCACCCGGGAGCACGGGCTCAGACGCACCGAGGTTCACCATCAGCCGTGGCCGCTGCAGCCGGCCGCGGCAGACATCCGCCTCGACGCGCTGGCCGCTGCTCACGGGATCGAGCTGACGGGGACCCCGCTGGTGCACTTCTCCCGGGAGCAGAACGTCGTCGCCTGGGCGCCGCGGCCCGCTCAGCGCGGCGGCGCGTAGCTCAGGTGGACGACGCCTGACGGCGACTCGGCGACGCTCGTGCGCTCGAGCCTGGCGGGCGCATCGGCGACGTGATCGCCGAACAGCCGCGCGCCGCCGCCCAGGAACACCGGGGCGACGTGCACCTCCAGCTGGTCCACGAGGCCGGCGCGCAGGAACTGCTGGATCGCCTGGCCGCCGCCGGCCACCGTCACGTTCTTCTCGCCCGCCGCGGCACGCGCCTGCTCCAGCGCGTCCTCGATTCCGCCGGTCACGAACGTGAACGTGGTGCCGGTCAGCTCGAGCGGCTCGCGCTCGTGGTGGGTGAGGACGAACACCGGGTGGTGGAAGGGCGGCTCGTCGCCCCACCAGCCGCTCGCGCGCGGGTCGTCGTCCCAGCCGCCGCTGCCGCCGCTGAACATCTTCCGGCCCATGATCGTCGCGCCCGCCGCGCCGTGGTGGGCCTCGAGGATGTCGGAGTCGATCCCTTCCTCACCGCCGCTCTTGCCGTGCTGCTCGCGCCACGCGTGCGCGTTGATCGCCCACTCGTGGAGCATTTCCCCGCCCTGTCCGAGCGGCTCTTCGAGCGTCGGCTCCGGCCCGGCGACGTAGCCGTCGAGCGACATCGAGATTCCTGCGACCAGCTTTCCCATTCGGTGCTCCTCGAGATCGGTGTTGTCCTGGGACGGCCTGGAGCCGCGATATTCATCGCTCGGCGGGCAGAGTGGCGCCGCGCCAGTTTCTGTGGGAGGGTCGCACTCTCTGGCCTGAAGTACGCCGAACGGAAGCGGTGTCGTAATGCGAGGAGCTGTGTTGGGCTTGCCGTGGTCTGGTCGACCGAGTGCCCGCGCCTGGTGCGTTGCCCTGGCGGTCGCGTTCGGCCTGCTGTTGCTCAACGCGCCCGTCGCGCTGGCCGTCGCAGGTGACTTCACCGCCGCCGCCACCAGCCCCGAAGCCGCCGGCGACAGTCCCCAATCGGTCGCGGTCGGTGACTTCAACGTCGACGGCAAGCCAGACGTCGCCACCGCCAACAACGCCGTGGACAACGTCACGATCATGCTCGGCGACGGGACGGGCAACTTCACCGAACTCGCCGCCACCAGCCCCGAACCCACGGGCGATGGTCCCGTCTCGGTCGCGGTCGGTGATTTCAACGGCGACGGCAAACCCGACCTCGCCACCGCCAACCAATTCGCGGACAACGTGACGATCCTGATCGGCGACGGGAGCGGCAACTTCACCGCCGCCGGCCCGGAAGCCGCCGGGGACGCTCCGTACTCGGTCGCCGTCGGCGATTTCAACGGCGACGGCAAACAGGACCTCGCCACCGCCAACATCGCCTCGGACGACGTGACGGTCCTGATCGGCGACGGGAGCGGCAACTTCACCGCCGCCGCCGGCACCAGCCCGGAAGCCGCCGGGGACGCTCCCCAGTCGGTCGCGGTCGGCGATTTCAACGGCGACGGCAAGCAGGACCTCGCCACCGCCAACGGCGGCTCGGACGACGTGACGGTCCTGATCGGCGACGGGAGCGGCAACTTCACCGCCGCCGCCGGCACCAGCCCGGAAGCCGCCGGGGACGCTCCCCAGTCGGTCGCGGTCGGCGATTTCAACAGCGACGGCAAACAAGACCTCGCCATCGCCACCTTCATCGATGACAAAGTCACGATCCTGCTCGGCGACGGGACCGGCAACTTCACCCCCGCGGCCACGAGCCCCGAAAACGCCGGCGACGGTCCCTTGTCTCTCGCGGTCGGCGACTTCAACTCCGACGGCAAACAGGACCTCGCGGCGGCAAACAGGACCACGGACGACGTGACGGTCCTGATCGGCGACGGCACGGGCAACTTCACCGCCGCCGCCACCAGCCCGGAAGCCGTCGGCGACGCTCCCCTCTCGGTCGCGGTCGGCGATTTCAACGGCGACGGCAAACCCGACCTCGCCACCGCCAACGTCAACTCGGACAACGTGACGATCCTGATCAACCAGACGCCGGCCCGCACGAACGCCAACTTCAGTCCCGCCGGCACCAGCCCCGAAGGTGTCGGCGACGGGGCCTTCTCGGTCGCGGTCGGTGACTTCAACGGCGACGGCAAACCGGACCTCGCCAGCGCCAACAGCAACGCGAACAACGTGACGGTCCTGCTCGGCGACGGGAGCGGCAACTTCGCCGCCGCCGGCACCAGCCCGGAAACTGCCGGCACCGCTCCCCGCTCGGTCGCGGTCGGTGACTTCAACGGCGACGGCAAACCAGATCTGGCCGCCGCGAACTATTTCTCGAACAACGTGACGGTCTTGCTCGGCGACGGGACCGGCAATTTCACCGCCGCCGGCACCAGCCCGGAAATCGCCGGTACCAATCCTCGCTCGGTCGCGGTCGGCGACTTCAACGGCGACGGCAAACAGGACCTCGCCACCGCCAATGAGGACTCGAACAACGTGACGATCCTGATCGGCGACGGCACCGGCAACTTCACCCCCGCCGCCACCGGCCCCGAACCCACCGGCGGCGCCAGTCCCCGCTCGGTCGCGGTCGGTGACTTCAACGGCGACGGGAAACCGGACCTCGCCACCGCCAACTTCGACTCGGCCACCGTGACGGTCCTGCTCGGCGACGGGACCGGCAATTTCACCGCCGCCGGCACCAGCCCCGAACCCGCCGGCGCCACTCCCGTATCGGTCGCGGTCGGCGATTTCAACGGCGACGGCAAGCAGGACCTCGCCGCCACCAGCCTGTTCTTCGACAACGTGACGGTCCTGATCGGCGACGGGACCGGCAACTTCGCCCCCGCTGCCACCAGTCCCGAACCCGCCGGCCGCGCTCCCCAATCGGTCGTGGTTGGCGACTTCAACGGCGACGGCAAACAGGACCTCGCCACCGCCAACGGCGGCTCGGACAACGTGACGGTCTTGATCGGCGACGGGACCGGCAACTTCGCCCCCGCTGCCACCAGTCCCGAGCCCGGCGGCGACGCTCCCCAATCGGTCGTGGTTGGCGACTTCAACGGCGACGGCAGACAAGACCTCGCCACCGCCAACCTCAACTCGGACAACGTGACGATCCTGCTCGCGGACGACCCGACGGTCGCGGTCGACGACGCCGAGACCGTCGCCGAGGACGCCGCCGCGACCACGATCGACGTGCGCGCCAACGACAGCGACAACGACAGCGGGAACGAGAAGATCGCGTCCGTCGCCACCACCGCGGACACGCACGGCACGGTGGCGATCACGAACGGCGGCGACGACCTGACCTACGAGCCCGCTGCCGACTACTGCAACGCCGGACCGCCGAACGACGCCGAGCCCGACGCGACGTTCACCTACACGCTGGCCAACGGCGGCACGGCAACCGTGTCGGTCACCGTCAACTGCGCGGACGACCCGACGGTCGCGGCCGACGACGCCAAGACGGTGGGCGAGGACGCCGCCGCGACCACGATCGACGTCCGCGCCAACGACACCGACATCGACTCCGCCAAGGACAAGATCGCATCCGTCAACGCCGGAGCCGCGGCCCACGGCAGCGTCGCGATCACGAACGGCGGCGACGACCTGACCTACACCCCCGCAGCCAACTACTGCGGCGCCGCCAGCTTCACCTACACGCTGACCGGCGGCGGCACGGCAACCGTGTCGGTCACCGTCACCTGCGCGGAGGACGCGGGGGTCGCCGTGAACGACTCCCAGACGGTCGGCGAGGATGCCGCGGCGACGACGTTCGACGTGCGCGCCAACGACACCGACAACGACGGCGCCAAGGACAAGATCGCGTCGGTCAACGCCGGCGCCCCGGCCCGCGGTTCCGTGGCGATCACGAACAGCGGCGACGACCTGACCTACACCCCTGAGTCCAACTACTGCGGGGACGCGAGCTTCAGCTACACGCTGACCGGGGGCGGCACGGCAACCGTGTCGGTCACCGTCACCTGCGTCGACGACGCCCCGGTCGCCGTCGGCGACGCGGCAACTTTCGACCAGGACTCGGGCACGAGCCCGATCGACGTACTGGCCAACGACACCGACATCGACGCAGGCCCCAGGCAAGTCGCGTCCGTAACCCAGCCCACCAACGGCACGGCCGCTGTCGCCGCCGACGGGACACGGGTGACCTACGCCCCCGCCGCCGGCTACTGCAACAGCCAGCCCGGCGGCACGCCCGATTCCTTCAGCTACAAGCTCAACGGCGGCTCCGAGACGACCGTCGCCGTCACCGTCAGGTGCGCGCCGCCCGCCGCTCCCGGCGAACCGGTCCCGCCCCGGCTGGGCGCCAGCCACCGCCGCGTGGTGCTCGACCGCGGCCGTGTCGTCGTCCGCCTGATCTGCCGCAGCGCCGCCGGCCAGCGCTGCATCGGCACCCTGACACTCAAGGCAACCTCACGCGAAACCCGCCTGACCGCAGCCGCCGCCGGCCGCGCCCGCTTCAGCATCGCCGCCGGCCGCAGCGCAACGATCAGAGTCCAACCGACCAAGGCTCTGCGCGCCCGCCTGGACAAGCGCGGCAAGGCGATCGCGGAGCTCACCGCCCGCATGAGCGGCGACGGAGCCGCGCGCAGGCCACTCAAGCGACTGATCACCGTCCACGCCGGACGCTAGTCCGCACCACAGTCCGTGCGGTAGTCCGGGATCATTCCGCCCGATGCCCGACCGCTCGCTGGGCGACCTCCACATCCTCGACTTCTCGCGCGTGCTCGCCGGCCCGCTCGCGACGATGGTGCTGGCCGACCTGGGCGCGACGGTCACGAAGGTGGAGCGCCCGGGGACCGGCGACGAAACCCGCTCCTGGGGGCCGCCGTACGACGCGACCGGCACCGCGACGTACTTCCAGTCGGTCAACCGCAACAAGCGGAGCGTCGTCATCGACCTCGGCGACCCGGACGGCCGGCGGCGAGCACGAGAGCTGGCCGCCGACAGTGACGTGATCGTCGAGAACTTCCGCCCCGGCGTGATGGAACGGATGGGCCTGGGCTACGAGCACCTGGCGGCCTCCGACCCCGCGATCGTCTACTGCTCGATCACCGGTTTCGGCGCCGCCGGGGGCGCGGCGCTGCCGGGCTACGACCTGCTGGTGCAGGCCCTCGGCGGCCTGATGAGCATCACCGGCGACCCCGGCGGCGAGCCCCAGAAGGTCGGCGTCGCGCTGGTCGACGTGATCGCGGGCCTGTTCGCGAGCGTCGGCATCCTGGCCGCGCTGCGCCACCGGGACCGCACGGGGGAGGGCCAGCGCGTCGAGGTCGACCTGCTGTCCGCCCTGCTGGCCGGCCTCGTGAACCAGGCGCAGGCCTACACGGGCGCGGGCGTGGTCGCGCAGCGGATGGGCAACGAGCACCCGAGCATCGCGCCCTACGAGGTGTTCGGAGCGGCGGACGCGGACCTGGTGCTGGCCGTCGGCAACGACCGCCAGTTCGGCGACCTGTGCGCGATCGCCGGGGTGCCCGGTGTCGCGGCCGACCCTCGCTTCGCCGCGCAACGACAGCCGGGTCGAGCACCGTGCCGAGCTGCGGGAGGCGCTGTCGGCCGCGCTGGCCCGGCGCCCCGCGGACGAGTGGATCGACCTCCTGAACGCGGCGGGTGTGCCGGCGGGCAGGGTCAACGACATCGGCCAGGCGTTCGCGCTGGCGGAGTCGCTCGGGCTCGACCCGATCGCCGAGATCCCGCGCGACGGCGCCGAGCCGTTCCGCACGGCGCGCAACCCGATCCGCCTGTCGCGCACGCCCGCCCACTACGAGAGCGCGCCGCCGGCCCTGGAGGAGCCCTGACCCGCACCCGCGATCCGCTGCCGGACAGCGCCGAGGTCGTGGTGATCGGCGGCGGGGTCATCGGCGCGAGCGCCGCGTTCCACCTGGCCGAGGCCGGCGTGGACGTGGTCCTGCTCGAGCGCGACGAGCTGGCCGGCGGGTCGACCCGCCGCGCCGCCGGCGGCGTGCGCGCGCAGTTCTCCGACGCGCTCAACATCCAGATCGCCCGGCGCAGCCTCGAGCTGTTCCGCGACTTCGGGCGGCGGCCGGGGTGGGAGATCGACCTGCACCAGGTCGGCTACCTGTTCCTGCTGACCGAGGACGACGACGTCGCCAAGTTCGAGCAGAGCGTCGCGCTCCAGAACGAGCACGGCGTCCCGTCGCGGATGGTCACCCCGGCCGAGGCGCGGGACCTGTGCCCGGTCGTCGAGACCGGCGACGTGCTGGCCGGCGCGTTCTCTCCCGAGGACGGCACCGCCACGCCCGAGGCCGTCGTCCACGGCTACGCCCACGGCGCCCGGGCGCACGGCGCCCACGTCGAGACCCGCTGCGAGGTCACGTCGATCGCAGTGGAGGACGGCGCCGTGACGGCTGTCGGGACGAGCAAGGGGACGATCGCCGCCGGCACCGTCGTCTGCGCGGCGGGCGCCTGGTCGCGCGGATGCGCCGCGCTGGCCGGCGTCGCGCTGCCGGTGATCCCGGTGCGGCGGCAGATCATGTTCACCGAGGCGATCCCGGGGCTCCCGGCCCGCCTGCCGATGACGATCGACTTCGCCACCAGCTTCTACTTCCATCGCGAGGGCCCGGGCGTGCTGATGGGCATGGCCGACCCCGACGAGACGCCCGGCTTCAAGCTCGAGACGAGCGACGACTGGGTGCCCGCGCTGCAGGCCGCCGCCGAGCGCCGCGCGCCCCGGATCGCCGCGGCCGGCATCCGCGGCGGCTGGGCCGGGCTCTACGAGGTGACGCCCGACCACAACGCCGTGATCGGCGAGGCGAGCGGCGTGTCGGGCTTCCTCTACGCGACCGGGTTCTCCGGCCACGGCTTCCTCCAGGGCCCGGCGGTGGGGGAGATCGTGCGCGACCTGGTGCTGGGCCGCGAGCCGTTCGCCGACGTCGCGCCGCTCAGCGTCGACCGCTTCGACGCCCAGGCCCTCCGGCCGGAGTTCAACGTTGTCTGACACGGGCGCGGGCCGCGTCGTGCAGGCGCTCGAGGTGCTCGGCGTCGATCTGGTCTTCGGCCTGCCCGGCGTGCACAACCTGACGATCTGGGAGGAGCTCCGCGGGTCGCGCATCCGGCTCGTCGGCGTGCGCCACGAGCAGACCGCCGTATACGCGGCGGACGGCTACGCGCGCGCGTCGGGGCGGCTGGGCGTCGCGCTGGTGACCACGGGCCCGGGCGCCGCCAACACGCTCGGCGCGACCGGTGAGGCGATGGCCTCGAGCACACCGGTGCTGGTGATCGCCACCGACATCCCCTCCGCGCTGCGGCGGCCGGGCGTGTACCGCGGCGTGCTGCACGAGACGCGCGACCAGCCCGCGATGTTCGCGCCGGTGACGAAGGCGGCGGACACGGTCGCGGGCGGCAGACGACCTGGGCGACGCGGTCGTGGCCGCGGGCCGCCGTGCGCAGGCGGCACCCAGCGGGCCGGTCTACCTGGGCGTGCCCACGGACCTCCTGAAGCAGCCCGCGGCGGCCATCGGCGCCGAGCCGGCCGACACGGACACCGCGGCCGGACGGGCCCGCCGACGAGGAGCTGGACTCCGCCGCCGCGATCCTCGCCGCCGCCGAGCGCCCGCTGATCTGGGCGGGCGGCGGCGCGCTGCGCTCGGGCGCCGGCCCGGCGCTCGGCGACCTGGCGACGAGGCTGGCCGCGCCGGTCGTCACCACGTACATGGGCCGCGGCCTGCTGCCGCCGTCGCATCCCTGCGCCGTGCAGGGGCCGGTGCACGCGCCCGAGGTCGGAGCGCTGTGGGACGAGGCCGACGTCGTCCTGTCGGTGGGCAGCGACCTGGACGGCATGATGACCCAGAACTGGGCGATGCCCGCGCCCCCGCGGCTGATCGCGATCAACGTCGACGAGGCCGACGCCGGCAAGAGCTACCCGGTCGAGCTCACGCTCGTGGGCGATGCGCGCGCACTGGTCGAGCGGCTCGCGGAGCGCGTCGATCCGCGCGACGGCGTCGACGCCCTGGCCGAGCGGCTGCGGCGGATCGGCGCGTCGGTGATCGAGGCCGCGACCCGCGACGACCCCGAGGCGGTCCGCTTCCTGGCCGCGCTGGAGCACGTCCTGCCACCCGAGGCGGTCGTGGTCGCCGACATGTGCATCCCCGGCTACTGGCTGGGCTACCGCCGCGTGCCGGCGCCGCGCAAGCTCGCCTACCCGATGGGGTGGGGCACGCTCGGCTTCGGGTTCCCGGCGTCGATCGGCTCCGCGCTCGCCGGCGCCGGCCCGGCCGTATGCGTGTGCGGTGACGGCGGCTTCCTGTTCGCCTGCGGCGAGCTCGCCACCGTCGCGCAGGAGGACGTGCCGGTGACCGTCGTGCTGGTCGACGACGGCGGCTACGGGATGCTCCGCTACGACCAGACGAGCGCAGGCCGGGAGCCGTTCGGCGTCGACCTGGCCCGGCCGGACTTCGCGAAGCTGGCCGAGTCGTTCGGCATCCCGGCCGTGAGCGTCGACGGTTTCGGCCCCGACTTCGAGCGGGCGCTCGCCGGCGGCGTGACCGGCGGGCGCGCGAACGTCATAGTGGTCGCAGCGGCCCTGACCCCGCCGATCACGACCTCGCCGCGCTGGTACCGCCGCAGGAAGGAGCGCTCAGCATGACCACCACCGACGCCGCCGTCACCGAGGTCAGCTCGATCGTCGCGGGGCGCTCGGTCCCGGGCGACGGCGCGCCCGTCGCCTCCACGGATCCGGCGGACACGAGCAGCACCGTCGCCCGCGTGTCGCTCGCCGGCCCGGAGACGCTGGTCGACGCCGCCCGCGCCGCGCGCGCGGCGCAGCGGGAGTGGGCGGCTGTCCCGGCGCCCCAGCGGGGCCGCGCGATCCAGCAGATCGGGCGCATCGTCGAGTCGAACAAGGAGGCGCTGGCGCGGCTCGTCACCCGCGAGATCGGCAAGCCCTACCCCGAGTCGCTCGGCGAGGTGCAGGAGGTCATCGACACCTGCGACTTCTTCCTGGGGGAGGGCCGGCGCCTGTACGGCCAGACCGTGCCCAGCGAGATGCCCGACAAGCAGCTCTTCACGTTCCGCGAGCCGGTCGGCGTCGCGGTGATCGTGACCGCCGGCAACTTCCCGGTGGCGGTGCCGTCCTGGTACCTCGTGCCGGCGCTCCTGTGCGGCAACGCGGTGGTCTGGAAGCCGGCCGACTACACGCCGGCGATCGCCGACGCGTTCGCGCGGCTGTTCCTTCACGGCGGGCTGCCCGAGGGCGTCCTGAACGTGGTCCACGCGGACGGGCCGTCGACGTTCGCGGGCCTCGAGCAGGCGCTCGACGAGGGGCTGGTCGACAAGGTCGGCTTCACCGGATCGAGTGTGGTCGGGCGCGAGATCGGCGCGCTCTGCGGCCGCAACCTGCAGAGCCCGTGCCTGGAGCTCGGCGGCAAGAACCCGATGGTCGTGATGGACGACGCCGACCTGGACCTGGCGGTCGAGGGCGCGCTGTTCGGCGGGTTCGGGACCGCGGGGCAGCGCTGCACGTCGCTCGGCACGGCGATCGTCCACGACGCCGTGCACGACGAGTTCCTGCGGCGCCTGACCGTGGCCGTCGAGAGCGCGGCGATCGGCGACCCGATGCGCGACGTCCTGTACGGGCCGCTGATCCACGAGCGCTTCCTCGAGCGCTTCGAGAACGAGCACCTGAACCTGATCCGCGACCACCACGCGATACACGGGTCGACCGGCACGGGCCGCATCACGGCCGCCAACCCGCGCGCGGGCTTCGTCGGCGACGACCCGGAGGCCGGCCTGTTCTGCCACCCGACCGTCGTCTCCGGCGTCCGGGCCGACGACGACCTGGCCAACACCGAGACGTTCGGGCCGCTCGTCGGGGTGGCGCGCTTCGGGACTTGGGATGAGGCGATGGCGCTCGCGAACGGCCACGGCTACGGCCTCTCGAGCGCGATCTACACGAACGACCCGCGACACGCGCTGCGCTTCCGCGAGCAGGTGACCGCCGGCATGGTCTCGATCAACAACTCGACATCGGGCGCCGAGGCGCACCTGCCGTTCGGCGGCAACGGCACGCTCGGGCAACGGGTCGCGCCAGTCGGGCGTCTGGGTGCTCGATCAGTTCACGCGCTGGCAGTCGATGAACTGGGACTACGCGGGCAAGCTGCAGAAGGCGCAGATGGACGTCGCCGACGTCGACGCGGACCTGGGCTTCCGGCTGTAGTCAGTCGCCGGGCGCGGTGACGCCGTGCTCGCGCAGGTACTCGATGTAGAACGGCCGCAGGTTCTCGGCGACCTCGCCGCGGCCGGCGTCGGTGACGTCGTCGATGTGCGCGCTCATGCGCTGCACGTCGGCCTCCACGTCCTCCCAGTCGCCGGCGGCGGCCTCGGCGGCGGGCAGGATCTTCATCAGGTTCCAGAAGAAGCGCGCGTCCAGGTGCCGGCGGGCGCGGTGCACCGCCAGGTCGTGGAGCTGCTCGGAGGAGAGCTGCTCGAGTCCGTCGCCCTCGGCCATGGGAGGGAGCCTACGCGGCTCGCGAGCTAGTTGTGCGCCCGCTGACCGGCCGGGCGCCGCGTTTCGCGACTTCCCGGCCCGGCAGCGAGGGCGAGCAGGGAGCCGGCGCCGAGGGAAGCGGCGACGAGCAGCCCTGCGACTGCGATGAAGGGGAGAGCAGCCAGAGCCACGGCCACTCCGAGGGCAGGCGTGAGGACCAGGACCGCGGCCACGACGGCCACCGTGCGCTTGATGTCGCCGGTGTGAGTGTGGGTGTCGGTGGAGGCGGTCATGGAAGAAATCAATCGCTTGCTTGAACAACCCTTGCAGGCGGTGGCAGTTTTGTCAAGCGCTTGCTTTAATTGTCTGTGATGACACACACGGAAGCCACGACAGACGGCCGGCGCGAGGCGGGCGAGCGCACCCGCCAGCGCCTGATAGAGGCGACCCGCGACCTGATCGCCGATCGCGGCGAGTCGGCGGTGTCGCTGCGAGCGATCACCGAGGCGGCCGGCACCAACGTGGCCGCGGTCTCGTACCACTTCGGCTCGAAGGACTCGCTCGTCCGCGAGGCGATCGAGGGGTCGGTCGACCGGCTGGTGCAGGACCAGGTCGAGGGACTGCGCTCCCTTGAGAGCCCGACCGTCGACCAGATCGCCGCCGCCTGGTGCGGGCCGGTCGTGCGCGCCGTGGCCGCGTCGCCGTGTCCCGACCAGGTCTACATGCGCGTCGTCGGGCGCACTCTCAGCACCTGCTCCGAGGAGCGCCGGTCGCAGGTCGCGGCGCCGTCGCTGCAGGCCGACCTCGAGCTGATGTCGGCGCTCTCCGCCGCCCGTCCGGACCTGGACGACGCCGAGCTGGCGTTCCGCGCGGGCGCCGCGGGCAGCATCCTGAACTTCGTGACCAGCGGCGCGGCCGGGCTCGAGGGCCGGCCCGTGGCCGAGATCGAGCGTGTCCTGGTTCCCGCGGTCGCCGGCGTTCTTGCCGGAGGTGCGGCCTAGCGCGGGTGCATCCCGCCGTCGAGCAGGACCACCTGGTTGGTCAGGTACGCGTTGTGGAGCATGGCCAGCGACATGTCGGCCACCTCCGCGGGGGTGCCGAGCCGCCCGACCGGCACGCTCTGCGCCAGCTCGTTCGGGTCGCCTAGAGCGCTCTTGTCGCCCGTGTCGCGGATCAGCGCGGGCGCGATCGCGTTGACGGTGACGCCCTCCGGCGCGAGGCGCTTGGCCAGGTAGTGCACGATCGCTCCGAGGCCCGCCTTCGACGCCGCGTAGTGCGGCCCCACGAGTCCGCCGGTGAACGCCGCGACCGACGACGTGAACAGGATCCGGCCGAACCCGCGCTCGCGCATGCCGGGGATCACGCGCCGGGCGAGCAGGAACGGGGCCCGCAGGTTGACCGCCATCACACGGTCGAACTCCTCGGCGTCGATGTCCTCGATGCCGAGCGGCTGCACGACCCCCGCGTTGGCCAGCAGCAGGTCGACGGGGCCGAGCTGCGATTCGGCCGCCTCGACCAGCTCGTCGGGCGCCGCCGGCTCGCTCAGGTCGGCGCCGAGCGCGGCCGCCCGGCCGCCGCTCGACTCGATCCGCCGCACGATCCGCCGCGCCGACTCGTGGTCGTGGTGGTAGCCGACCCCGACCGCCGCGCCGTGCTGGGCCAGCCGCCACGCGAGCGCCGTCCCGATCGCGCCGCTCGCGCCGGACACCAGGGCCACCCTGCCCGCGAAGTCCGTCACGGCCGCTACCCGGCCAGCTCGAGGAACGGGTCGAGCGCCCGCGGGTTGGCCAGCGAGTCGCGGCTGGCCGCCTTGTCCGGGTCCTGCCCCATGAGGATCTTCTTGACCGGGACCTCCAGCACCTTGCCGGACAGCGTGCGCGGGACCTCGGCGATCGCGTGCACCTCGTTCGGCACGTGCCGCGGCGAGCAGTCCTCGCGGATGCGCGTGCGCGATCCGCTTCCTCAGGTCGTCGTCCAGCTCGACGCCCTCGCGCAGGACGACGAACAGCGGCATCCAGTTCTCCTCGCCCTGCTTCGGGACGTCGACGACGAGCGCGTCGACGATCTCGTCGAGCGACAGGACCGCGCGGTAGATCTCGCTGGTGCCCATGCGGATGCCGCCGCGGTTGATCGTCGAGTCGGAGCGGCCGGAGATGATGGCTGTTCCCCGCTCGGTGATCTCGATCCAGTCACCGTGACGCCAGACGCCCGGGAACATGTCGAAGTACGACTCGCGGTAGCGCTCGCCGTTGTCGTCGCCCCAGAAGAACACCGGCATGGAGGGGAGGGGCTGGGTGATCACGAGCTCGCCGACCTCGCCGACGAGCGGCTCGCCGTCCTCCGACCAGGACTGCACGTCGCAGCCCAGCGACCGCGCCTGGAGCTCGCCCAGGTAGACCGGCAGCGTCGGCACCCCGCCCACGAACGCGGTGCACACGTCGGTGCCGCCGCTCGTCGAGAACAGCCAGGTGTCGCTGCCGACGTGCTCGTAGACCCAGTCGAACCCCTCGGGGGACAGCGGCGAGCCGGTCGATCCCACCGCGGTCAGCTTCGACAGGTCGCGGCCGTCGGCGGGCTCGATCCCCGCCTTCATGCAGCTCGCGATGTACGCCGCGCTGGTGCCGAACATGGTCATCTCCGTCTGCTCGGCCAGGTCCCAGAGCGTGCCCATGTCCGGCGTCGCCGGGTTGCCGTCGTAGAGGACGATCGACGCGTCGGTGAGCAGCATGCCGACCAGGAAGTTCCACATCATCCAGCCGGTCGTCGTGAACCAGAAGAGGCGGTCGCCCTCCTGCGCGTCCAGGTGCAGGTGCATCTTCTTCAGGTGCTCGAGCAGGATGCCGCCCTGGCCGTGGACGATCGGCTTGGGCAGGCCCGTGGTGCCCGAGCTGTAGAGCACCCAGAGCGGGTGATCGAACGGCACGCGGACGAAGTCGAGCTGCGCGTCGTCGCCGCCGAGGAAGCCGTCCTCCCAGCCGCTCTCGTCCAGGTAGCCGAAGCGGACGACCGGCGCGCCGATCTCGGAGGCGATCCTCTCGACCGCGTCCGCCTTGTCGAAGTCCTTGCCGCCGTAGCGGTACCCGTCGATCGCCAGCAGGACCTTGGGCTCGATCTGCTGGAAGCGGTCGACGACGCTGCGCACGCCGAACTCGGGCGCGGCCGACGACCAGGTGGCGCCCAGCGACGCCGTGGCCATCAACGCGGCGACGGTCTCGGGGATGTTCGGCATGAAGGCGGCGACGCGGTCGCCCTCGCCGACGCCCCGCTCCACCAGGCCGGCGCGGATCCGCGCGGTCGCGCGGCGCAGGTCGCCCCAAGTCCACTCGCCGAGCTCACGCGGACTCGGAGGCGTGAAGGATCGCGGTGGTGTTCTCGTCCTTGCCGCGGAAGATGTGCTCGGCGTAGGAGAGCCGGGTGCCCGGGAACCACTCGGCGCCGGGCATGTCCCGGTTGCCGAGCACACGGTCGTACGGCGCGTCCGACTGGACGTCGAAGAAGTCCCAGATCGCGCCCCAGAACCCCTCGATGTCGCCGACCGACCACTCCCAGAGCTCGCCGTAGTCCTCGGGCAGCCCGCGGTCGCGGGCGAAGCGGGTCAGCGTGGCCTTCTCCTTGCGCTCCTCCGTCGGGGACCAGAGCGGTGTGGGATGGTCTGCCATGCCGCGCATCTTTACCTGACAGGCAAATCGACGGCGAGTCGGATGCGCCAGAATCGGGCCCATGAGCATCAGCGCTCAAGCTGGGCGAATGTTCTACCGATGCCGGTCGTGTGCACCCCTCCGCGCACCTTTCAGACGCGACGTCGGGCGCGACCGAGCGAACCATGGACGCAGCCTCCAGCGAGTACCGCCACTTCGGTGACGACTCAGCGCTGCTGACCGTCACGGTCCACGCGCACGCCTCCGCGTTGCCCGGCAACGCGCGGCTTCTGCTGCCCGACGGCGACGACATCGACGCCTGCTCCGTCACCTTCCAGCCCGAGGCCGGGCTCGCGCGGATCGGCTTCGCGATCGACCGCCGCGCGATCTCCGACCCGCTGACCTTGACGATCGGCACCGACCTGCGCCTGAGAATCCCCGAGCCCGTGCAGCGCGCGGCGATCGGCGTGCCCGACGGCGAGCTCGACCACGCGGTCGCGGCCGGCGTCGCCGGTGACGAGCTGGCCGGGCTGGTCCGGGTGCTCGAGCGGCGCTACACGATCGCCGAGCGGGTCGCCCTCGACGGGCGCGAGGAGCGCACCGACGCGACGAAGCTGGCTCAGGCCTATCGAGAGATCTGGGAGCTCCGTGAGCTGCTGGAGCAGCGCGAGAGCGCCTACGCGCGGAGCGCCGAGGCCGTGGACGCGGCGACCGCCGCCCAGGCCGCGGCCGAGGCGGACGCCGCCGCCGCGCGCGACGAGCTGGAGGAGGTCCGCGCCGAGTCGCAGGCCGCGGGCGCACGGCTCCAGGCCGACGCCGCGGAGCGCGCCGAGCAGGTCGAGCGGCTCGAGGCCGAGCTCGCGGAGCGCGCCGGGCAGGTCGAGCGGCTCGAGGCGGACGTCGCCCAGCGCGACGCAGAGATCGAGCGGCAGGCCGCGGACCACGCCGAGAAGGCCGAGCGCCTGGAGGCGAAGCACGCCAAGGCGATCGAGGCTCAGGCTGCGAAGCGCACGAAGGCGGTCGAGCGCCTGGAGGCGAAGCACAGCCGAGGCGATCGAGCGTCTGGGATTGGAGCACGCCGAGGCGATCGAAGTCTGCGAACGGAGCACGCCGAGGCGGTCGAGCGTCTGCGATCGGAGCACGCCGAGGCGATCGCGCGCCTGGAGGCGCAGGCCGCCGAGCGCGTCGAGGAGATCGCGCGCCTGGAGGCGCAGAGTGCGGAGCGCGTCGAGGAGGTCGCACGGCTGGAGCGCGACACCGCCGAGATCGCCGAGGCATTCGAGCGACTGCAGGCCGCAACCGCCGAGCGCGCCGAGGAGAACGCGCGGCTCGAGTCGGAGCTCACGGAGGCCGACCAGGAGATCGACCGACTGCGCGAGGCGGTCGTCGAGCGCGGCACCGAGGTCGCCCGCCTGAAGGCCGAGGTCGTCGACCGCGGCGCGGAGATCGAGCGAGTCCGGCGCGAGGCGACCGAGCGCGGGGCGGACGCCGAGCGCCTGGAGGGGGAGCTGGCCGAGCAGCTCGAGGCCGCGCGCACGCGCGCGACCGACGCCGAGGCACTGCTCGACGCCGAGCGAACCCTGCACGAGGCCCGGCTGGCCCAGCGCGCCGGGTCCGAGCGCCAGCTCGCGGACCTGTTCACCGAGGCCCAGCGCGAGCGGCTTCGCCAGACCCCCGTGGACGAGCAGCGCGCCCAGGTCGAGGCGCTGGAGCAGCAGCTCCAGCGGATGAAGCGCCCCAGCCGCTAACCTCCCTCTCCGAAGGGAAGTAGCTCCGACGGGCGGTGTTCGTCAGGACGGCCTCACAACTGGGGCCCGGCACCGTCGGCCCCAGGGCGGGCGAAACCTTCTCCCCGAGACGGAGAAGGAGACCCCCATGTCACTAACGATCGCCGCAGGTTCCGCCGGTGAGGCATCCGTCGACCCGTCGTTCGCCGCCTGGGCGATCCTCGGCGTCGCGGTCGTCGTGATGCTCGTGTTCGACCTGTTCGTGTTCGCCCGCGGCCGCAGCGAGGTGACGATCAAGCAGGCCGCGATCTGGTCGGTGGTGTGGCTGGCGCTCGCGATCGGCTTCACCGGCGTGATGTGGGCCTACGGCGGATCCGACGCGGGGTCGGAGTACCTGGCCGGCTACCTGATCGAGCGCTCGCTGTCGCTCGACAACATCTTCGTCTTCGCGGTCCTGTTCAGCTACTTCGCGGTGCCGACGATCGTGCAGGGCCGCGTCCTGTCCTGGGGCATCGCGCTCGCGCTGGTGCTGCGCCTGATCTTCATCCTGCTCGGCGCCGCGCTGCTCGACGCGTTCCACATCACGTTCTACTTCTTCGGGCTGCTGCTGCTCTACACCGCGTGGAAGCTCGCCCGGCACGAGGACGCCGACGTGGACCCGGAGCACAACCCGGCGTTCCGCTTCATCCGCAAGCGCGTGCCGATGAGCAAGGACTACGACGGCGGCAAGCTGTTCACCAAGCAGAACGGCAAGCGGATCGCCACCCCGCTGCTGGCCGTGTTCGTGGTCGTCGCCACCACCGACGTGATCTTCGCGATCGACTCGATCCCGGCGATCTTCGCGATCACCACGGTGCCGTTCATCGTGTTCGCCGCCAACGCGTTCGCGATGCTCGGCCTGCGGGCCCTGTACTTCCTGCTGATCGGGGTGATGGACCGCTTCGTCTACCTGTCGCAGGGGCTGGCGGTGATCCTCGGCGTGATCGGCGTGAAGATGATGCTGATCGACGTCTGGCACGTGCCGATCTGGGTCTCGCTCGGGCTGATCGTCGTGATCCTGAGCGCGACCGCGGTGCTCTCGCTGCGTGCGGAGCCCAAGCCGCAGGAGGAGGAGGAGTCAGCCGCCGAGCGCGACGAAGAGCGCCAGCTGGCGTGACTGCGCGAGCAGCGTCCCGTCCGACGCGAACACCACGCCGTCCTCCTCGATGAACCCGCCCGCCGCCGCCGAGGTGCAGAAGCGCCCGAGCAGCGGCTGGTCGGGCAGCCCGCCGCGCGGCAGTTCGGCACGGAAGTGGATCGTCAGGTCGACGGTCGGCGCGCCGGCGAGCTCGGTCAGCGGCTCGAGGGCCGGCGGCCACCACACGTCGGTGCACAGGGCGACGAACGCGGCGTCGACCCCGCGCGGCTCGCGCAGCTCGATCCAGCCGCCGGTGGCGGGCGCCTCGCCGGGCGCGAGCTCGCGCCCGGAGAACAGCGTCCCGTCCGATCCGCGGTGCGATCCGCACCCGCCGCATCAGCGCCGGCATGCGGTCGTCCCACGCCGCCCAGTCGTCCGTCGGCCCGGGCGGCGGGCCCGACGTCGGGCATCGACGGCGCCCACGCGGCGACCTCGGGCAGGCCCGGGACCGCGAACGCCGCGCCGGCGCGACAGCACCTCGCGGCCCTCCTGGAACGCGCTCAGGCGTCCGAAGGTCAACCGCCGCCCGCCGCGCACGACCTCGACGCGCAGCTCGATCGCGTCCTCGGCCGGGCGGCGCAGGAAGTGGCAGGTGAGCGACCGGATCCGCCGCTCGCCGGCCGGGTCGAGCTCCGCCTCGAAGCGCGCGCACGGCCATCGCCGCCAGGTAGCCGCCGTTCGGGCCCATCGGCGCCCCCCAGCCCGGGTCGACGATCGCGCCGGTAGCGGCCGTCGCCGAGCGCCTCCACGGCGATCGCGCGGTCGAACTCGGCGTCGGTTGGCCGGCTGGCCAGCATCGCCCTGACGATAGGCGGGCCGCCTAGTTGCGCAGCCGCGCGCTGTCCAGGTCGAGCTTGCGGATCACCTTCTGCGCGACGTCGCTGCGGACCTCGCCCCGCTCCTCCAGGTCGAGCACCGCCGACCGCGCTGCCTCGAGCAGCTCCAGGTCGGTCTGCTCGGCCGCCTCGAGCCGTTCGCGAGCGGGCACGCCGTCCTCGTCCTCCTCGGCCTGCCCGCGCCGCAGCATGTACTCGTGCTTCAGCCACTTGCGCTCGTCCTCGTTCAGGTCGTGGCGGTCGGCGGCGTCCTCCAGCAGCTCGAGCGCGGCGTCGGTCGCCGCCCGGCGGGCGAACATCTCCTCGCGCTCCGGCCCCTGCGGGTCGGTCAGCCCGAGCCGCTCGATGAGCGGCCGGAGCGTCAGGCCCTGGCCGAGCAGCGTCACGACGATCACCACCAGCGCGAGCACGATGATCAGGTCGCGGTCGGGCATCGACGACGCCGTCGTCGCGGGTGGCGGGCAGTGACAGCACGGCGGCCAGCGCGACCGAGCCGCGGATGCCGCTCCAGGCGACGGCCAGCCGCCAGGCGCGCGGCGATGCGGGCCGCACGCGGTCCGCGATGCGCGACGCCGCGCCGCGCCAGGCGGGCGCGATCGTCATCGCCCACAGCATGCGGATGCCGATGACCGCGGCGGTGATCGCCAGCCCGGCGGCGATCACCTCGCCCGCGGGCTGGTCGACCTCGCCGGCGATGTCGCCCGCGGCCAGGCCCACCAGCAGGAACAGCAGGGAGTTCAGGACGAACGCGACGATCTGCCAGGTCGCCTGCAGCTCGACGCGGGTGAGCGGCTCGACCCAGTCGTGCTGCCGCTGGCCCAGCCAGATGCCGGCGGCCACCGCGGCCAGGATGCCCGACCCGTGGACGGCCTCGGCGGCGACATAGGCCGCGAACGGGGTCAGCAGCGACAGCCCGGCCTCGATCAGGACGATGTCGGTGCGCCGCCGGGCCTGGCCGACCACCCAGGCGACGACGAGCCCGACGGCGACGCCGCCGAAGACCGACAGCGCCAGCGAGCCGGTCGCGCTCGCGGCCTCGAACGCACCGCTGACCGCCGCCGCGCTCGCGGTCGCGACCAGCGCGAACGCGACGCCGTCGTTGAACAGGCTCTCGCCCTGGACGACCGCGACCAGGCGCGGGTCGGCGCCCGCGCCGCCCATCACCTGCACCGGCGCGAGGGCGTCGGTCGCCCCGAGCGCCGCGCCGAGCACGAACGCGACCTCCCAGGAGATCCCGAGGAGCACGTGAGCCGTGACCGCGACGACGACGGCCGTGGCGAAGACGAGCAGGGACGAGAGCAGCGCGATCGACACCGCGTTGCTGCGCAACTCGCGCACGGGCGCGTAGTAGCCGTCCGCGTAGAGCAGCGGCGCGACGAACAGCAGCAGCACCAGCTCGGGATCGAGCGTGATGTCGATCCCGAGCGGCAGGAAGGCCAGAATCCCGCCGCCCACGACCAGCACGACGGGATCGGGCACGTTCAATCGCCGCGCCAGCCAGGCCAGCACGATCGCCGCCGCCAGCAGCAGCACAATCGTCTCGGCTACTTCAATTGCAGACACGCGGCGCCAAAGGATGCACGCCGTGTCACTCGCGGCTGATCCGGCTGGACCAGCCGGCCCGGAGCGCCGCCCGGGCTAGGCGACCGCTGTCGCCGGCCCGCAGCCCTCGAGATCGCGGAGCAGCTGATCCGCCGTCTCGGCCAGCAGCCGGTCGGAGTCGACCAGCTTCCCGGCCAGCGCGTCGACGCGGACGAGCGCCTGCTCGGCGGCCGCGTCCTCGGCGAAGAAGAGCGTGTCCGCCACCTCGCGGATCAGCTCCTGCTCGTCGGCGTGCAGCTTGGAGGGGCCGATGTCGGAGAGGGTCTTCATGACCCGGCCGTATGCCTGTGCGCGATCTGAGTTCATCGGAATCTGCCTACAGCTTACTTTCCGTAAGAGTGAGCGTCCGCCTTTACGGCGTGCACCTCGTCACACACCTTTTCGACCGGAGACGGCGGACTCCTTAGCCAGTCGCCGACGCGGGGTCGCCTCCCGTGGCGATCGGGGCGGCCAGAACCCCGTCAGGGATGCCGAACGCGTCGACGAGCGCCTCCGCGTCGCCGCGCAGCTCGGCGCAGAGCCGGTTGACGGCCTTCGTGATCGCCTTCGACCGCGGCGCGGTCATCCGGCCGTGCTCGAAGAACCAGCCGCGCTCGCGCTCGATCAGCGACAGCGCGTGCAGGTCGAACAGCCGGTCGAGCACGGGCCGCAGCGCCTGGTCGTCGCACGCGTCGACCGCACGGGCGAACGCCTCGACGATCAGGCGGTCGACGTGGGCGCGGGCGGCGGCCAGCACGTGGTCCTGGCAGTCGTTGAAGACGTCGAAGGTGTCCGCGTCGTCGTCCAGCCCGGCGCGCAGCCGCCGCGCGACGCCGCCCAGGACGTGCTCCTCACGCCAGCGGAACAGCTCGAGCTGCCACTCGCGATCCTCGATGCGCTCGTCGTCGTAGGACTCGTCGTCGCTCGACGGGACGATGTCGCGGAACGCGCCGATCACCTGCCGCGCCAGCGATCGCTCGACCACCTGGTCCATGACCTGCTCGCCGTAGAAGCGGACCATCTCCAGGGCGTTCAGGTCGCCGACGCGCTGCTTGAAGTCGGTCAGGAGGCCCTTGGCCACGAGCTGGAGCAGGATCGTGTTGTCGCCCTCGAACGTCGTGAAGACGTCGGTGTCGGCCTTCATCGCGGCGAACCGGTTGACCATCAGGTAGCCGGCGCCGCCGCACGCCTCCCGGCAGGCCTGGATCGTGTCGGTCGCGTGCCAGGTCGAGGCCGCCTTGATGCCCGCCGCGCGCGCCTCGAGCTGGCGCTGCTCGCGGTCGCCATAGTCGTCGTCGGTCAGCGCCTTGTGCAGCTCGGCGACGAGCTCGCGCTGGGCGAAGTGCATCGCGTAGGTGGTCGCCAGGCGGGGGAGGAGGCGCCGCTGGTGACCGCGGTAGTCGAGCAGCAGCGCCTCGTCGCCGGAGTCCGGCGGCCCGAACTGGCGGCGCCGGTTGGCGTAGCGGACCGCGATCGTGAGCGACGACTTCGTGGCCGACAGCGCGGCCCCGCTGATGCTTACGCGGCCCTGGATCAGCGTGCCGATCGTGGTGAAGAAGCGGCGGTCCTTGTTCTCGATCGGCGACTCGTAGAGCCCGTCCTCGCCGACCTTCGCGTAGCGGTCGAGCAGGTTCTCCCGCGGCACGCGGACCCCGTCGAACGAGATCCGCCCGTTGTCGACGCCCTGGAGGCCGAGCTTGTCGCCGTCGTCCTCGATCGTCACGCCCGTCGAGGACGTTGCCGTCGTCGTCGCGGATCGGGACGAGCAGCGCGTGGACGCCGTGTCCCTCGCCGCCCACCTCGAGCTGTGCGAAGACGACGGCCATCCGCCCGTCGCGGGCCGCGTTGCCGATGTAGTCCTTGCGCGCGGACGGCGTCGGGGTGTCGATCACCCATTCGCTCGCGTCGTCGTCGTAGGTCGCGGTCGTCTCGACCTGCCTGCACGTTCGAGCCGTGGCCCGACTCCGTCATCGCGAAGCAGCCGAGCAGCTCGGCCCGTGGCGATGTCGCCCAGGTAGCGCTCGTGGTGCTCCTCGTTGCCCAGGTGCTGCACGGCGCCGCCGAACAGGCCGAACTGCACGCCGCACTTGACGAGCAGCGACAGGTCGCCGTGGCCGAGCATCTCGAACGCGGCGATCGCGGCGCCGGGGTTGCCGCCGCCGCCGGCCGACTCGGGGAACAGCATCGCGGGCTGGCCGGTCTCCGCCAGCCGGCTGCATCCACTCGGTCACCTGCGCGCGGTACTCCTCGCGCGCGAGCTGCTCGCCGGGCGGGGTTACGCCGAAGTCGTCCAGGCGCTCGCGCACCTCCTGCTTGATGTCGTGGTGCTCGCCGTCCAGGAAGCGGCACAGGGCCTTGGGATCGGGCGCCGCTTCCTGGGCGTGGGGGCCGAGACGGCAGACGACATCAGGCTCCTCCTTGATCGACGGGCGAAATGCAACATACCGCGCAGATGTAGCTCGGATCGTCGGTTTAGACGCGGCCACCAGCGTTAATGGATGCGCCGAAATAAGGCCGAACATGCGTCCAAAGTCGATGACTTCGGCGCTCGGACGCGGTAAAGGTGAGAATCTGCGCGGCCGGAAGCGGGAGTCGGTCGCGCCACTTACCCCACGGCCCTTCGAGGCCTCGGCCCCCCGGGAGATTCAGACCTCATGAGCGACGGCACCGATCAGCAGTCGGCGATGGACTCGCTGCGCGCCCCTGCCGGGCCCGAGCTGGTGGACAAGCTGACCGCGGAGCGCCTCGTCGCACCCGCATCTGCGCGCCGTCGCGCCGCAGGAGACGGATCCCATCGCGCGGATCGCCCACCTCGAGACGCAGCTCGCCGAGGAGCGCGCCGGCCGGGCCAA
Source organism: uncultured Actinomycetes bacterium (assembly GCA_963724205.1). Classification (GTDB taxonomy): domain Bacteria; phylum Actinomycetota; class Thermoleophilia; order Solirubrobacterales; family Thermoleophilaceae; genus CAVRTK01. Next base: position 2,324,869 of record CAVRTK010000001.1, read on the forward strand.
GGCCGAGGCCGACGCCAACGAGATGGCGGTCCTGGTCGCCGGCGTCCGCACCGAGCTCGCCACGGAGAAGCAGGCCCGCGAGGAGGCCGAGGGGACGGCCGGCCAGATGGCGGAGCTGCTCGCCAAGGAGCACGCGAACGTGCGCAAGGCCGAGGAGGAGCTGCGGCTCGCCTGGGCCCAGGTGCCGATGGTCGAGCAGCGCGACCTGAACCCGGGCAAGACGGCGCTCGGCCGGCGCGCAAAGCGCGCGCTCGGCCGCTAGGCGCGCCCCGGCTCAGAGGTCAGCGCGGCGGGGCGTCGGTCCCGCCGCTGGTTCCGGCGTCGGCGCGGTCGGTCCCGCGCTGCTCGCCAGTCCTGCCGGTCTCCAGACGGGCCGCCTCGCGGCGCAGCTCGTCGGCCGCTCGCGCTCCTGCTCGGCGCGCAGGTCGGCCTCCGTGGCCTCCTTCTTGGCGTCGCCCTTGCGCTCCTCGGCGATGCCCTCCTGGCGCAGCTTCTCGTCCCCGGTGATGTCGCCCGCGGCCTGCTTGACGCGGCCCGTGATCTTGTCGGTGATTCCCATCTGCCTGGTCCTCCTCGTGTTCAGTGGATCGACGACGAAAGCTTGTCGGCGGTGTTCAGTTCGAATACCCAGAAGTCGCGCCCCATCACCGGCACGGAGACGTTGAAGACCGGCACCTCGCCGAGGTGGCCCGCGAACGTGCCGGCGTGGGCGTGGCCGTGCAGCACGAGGTCGGGCGCGTGCTCGACGATCGGCGGCGCCAGGCGGTCGGTGCCGAGGAAGGCCCAGATCGGCTCGGGCTCGCCCTCGAGCGTCTCGGTCGTCGGCGCGTAGTGCAGCAGGACGATCCGGACCGGGCAGGCGGCCACCGCGCGGAGCCCGGCGTCGACCGCGTCCACCTCCTCGGTCGCCTCCGCGTACACCGCCCGCAGCGACGGCTCGCCGAAGTCCGGCAGATGCGAGCCAGGGAACCCGCCGACGTGCCCCTTGGCCCCGACGATCCCGACCTCGCACTCGCCGATCCGCTCGATCGACCAGGCCTTGTCGAGCACCTTGATCCCGGCGTCCTCCAGGATCGCGAGCAGCTCGGGCACGCGGTTGACGTGCCAGTCGTGGTTGCCGAGCACGGAGATGATCGGCGTCTCGACGCCCTGGATGGCGTCGGCCAGCAGCTCGGCCTGATGCGGCTCGCCGTGGGTGGTCAGGTCGCCGGCCAGCAGGATCAGGTCGGCTTCCTCGTCGACCTCGGCGAACGCGCGCGCGACGGCGTGGCAGTTGGCGTCGGTTATGTGGATGTCGCCCGCGGCGGCGATCCGTACGGTCCTGCCGTCGGGGCTCGGCTCGGGGGAGCCGGGGGGCTTCAGTGGCACAGGGGTTCATTACCCCACCGCGCCGGGGTACCAATCTGGGTCATGGGGACAGACGACCAGCCGTTCAGCCAGATGGAGGCTTCGCTCAAGAAGGCTGCAGCCGCGCTGCGCGAGGCCGACGTGCCGTTCCTGCTCGGCGGCAGCCTGGCGAGCTGGGCGCGCGGCGGCCCCGAGACCACCCACGACCTGGACTTCATGCTCAAGCCGGAGGACGCCGGGCGCGCGCTCGAGGTGCTGACCGGCCTCGGCATGGAGGCCGAGCAGCCGCCCGAGGAATGGCTCTACAAGGTGTGGGACGGCGACGTGCTGATCGACCTGATCTTCGGCCCGTCAGGGATCGACATGACCGACGAGGTGATCGAGCGCGGCGACACGCTGAACGTCCTCTCCATGGAGATGAGGGTGATGGCGCTGGAGGACGTCCTGACCACGAAGCTCGAGGCCCTCACCGAGCACTCGCTGGACTACGCCGGCGTGCTGCAGATCGCCCGGGCGCTGCGCGAGCAGATCGACTGGGAGATCGTGCGCGAGCGCACGCACGGGTCCGCCTACGCCAAGGCGTTCTTCGTGCTGGTCGAGGAGCTGGGAATCGCACCGGCGGCCGAGGAGGCCGCGACGGGCGGGTCGCGCTAGGCGGCCTGGTCGTGCAGGGAGTCGGCGCACTCGCCGCCGACGTAGCCCGCGTCGTCGAACACGAAGATCGACACGTGATCGGGGTGGTCGTGCGCGGCGTGCGCCGCCTCGGCCCGAGCGTCGTCGAAGGACCCATGGCTGGAGATCATCGAGCCCGTCTGGGCGTCAACCACGGCGTAAGTCACCAACTGCGGTCCCTCCTGTCGTCTCATCCGCCGCGCGCTCTTCCGCGCGGACCCGGCAGAGGCCGCTATCGGCGCGCTCACGAAGGCCGCTTTAGCGATCTGGCGCGAAAAAAGCCCAAACGGCCAGTTCCCCGGGCGACCGCTGCTAATGCGCCTGGCCGAACGGCCGATAACCAAGGCATGCGCACGTACTGGCCCGCGCCTGCGCACGCAGGGGCAGCCCTCGGGGGAGATGAATAGCCGCGATGGCGGCGCGAGATACATCGCTCGACGAGCGTGAAGCTGTGCTGCGTGGCGCCCTGGCGCCCAACGCGGACGGCCCGCGGCGCGTCGATCCGCCCGAGCTCGCGGCGGTCGAGCTGTTCGGCAGCCTGCCGAACCCCGCGCTGGCCGACCTCGCGCGCCACGCCCAGATCCGCACACTACCCGGCCGGCTCGACGATCTTCGAGGAGGGCGACGGAGGGCGACTGCCTGCACGTCCTGCGCTCGGGCGCGGTCAAGGTCGTACGCCCGAGCCACGACGACGACGTCGTGCTCGACGTCCTGGGGCCGGGCAAGGTCTTCGGCGAGCTGGCCGTCCTCAACTCGTCGCCGCGCACCGCCTCGCTGGTGGCGCTGGCCGACACGGTCACCGTGGTCGTCGACAAGGTCGGGTTCGACCAGGTCCTCGATCGCCACCCGGCCGCCGTGCGGGACATGCTCGGCACGGTCGCCCGGTCGCTGACGTTCGCCAAGGAGGAGCTGGCCCGCCACAACCACGCCCTCGAGGACACGGTCGCCGAGCGCACCGAGGAGCTGCGCCGCACCAACCTGGAGATCGTCCACCGCCTGGCCTCAGGCGGCCGAGTGGCACGACGACACGACCGGCCGCCACGTCTCGCGGATGAGCAGGCTGAGCTACCGGCTGGCGCTGGCCGTCGGCATGGACCGCGACCGCGCCGAGATGCTCCTGCAGGCGTCGGCGCTGCACGACATCGGCAAGATCGGCATCCCGGACCGGGTGCTGCTGAAGCCGGGCAAGCTCGACGCCGACGAGTGGGAGCTGATGAAGACCCACACCACGATCGGCGCCCAGCTCCTGGCCGGCAGCTCGTCCGACGTGGTGCAGATGGCCGAGCGGATCGCGCTCACCCACCACGAGCGCTGGGACGGCCAGGGCTACCCGCTCGGGCTGTCCGGCGACGACATCCCGCTCGAGTCGCGGATCTGCACGATCGCCGACGTGTTTGACGCGCTGGTGTCCGAGCGCCCGTACAAGAAGGCATGGCCGGTCTCCGAAGCACTCGACGAGATCGCCCGCATGAGCGGGTCGTCGTTCGAGCCGGCGCTCGCCGTCCGTGTTCCTGCGCGAGGTCGCGCCGGAGCTCGACGAGGACTGACCGACCGTTCCGCGCGCCCCGCGCGCGCTCCTATCCTTGGGTTATGAGCGGCCCCGTCCGCCTGGCCGACATCGCCGAGCTGCGCGCGTTCTGCGCCGCGGCCGACCTCGGCTCGCTCGGGCGGGCCGCCCGGCTGATGGGCGTGTCGCAGCCCGCGCTGTCCAAGCGGCTGCGGACGCTCGAGGCGGTGGCCGGCGCCCGGCTGCTCGAGCGATCGCCGCGCGGCGTGACGCTGACGCCGGCCGGCACGCGGCTCTACGTGGAGGCGCGCAAGCTGCTGGCCCAGGCCGAGGAGGTCGAGGCGCTGATGGCCGGGCTGCGCGGGGAGGAGCAGCCCGTGCGGCTCGCGACCTCGCCACACGATCGCCGAGTACGTGCTGCCGGGCCCGCTCGTCGAGTTCGAGCAGAAGCGCGAGCGCCACCTGTCGGTCGAGCTGGTGATCGCGAACTCGCTGGTCGTCCGCGAGCTGGTGCGGGAGGGCCGGGCGGAGTTCGGGATCGCGGCGGTGGACGCCGGCGCCTCGCCCGACGGGGTGCTGCGCGAGCTGCCGTTCTGCGACGACGCCGTCGTCGTCGCCGTTCCCAGCGGCCATCCGTGGGAGAAGCTGGACGCCGTGCCGGTCGACGAGCTGGTGACGACGCCGATGGTCATGCGCGACCCGAGCGCCAACACGCGGCGCACGATCGAGGCCGCGCTCGAGTCGCGCGGGCTGGCGCTGGCGCCGCCGCTGGCCGAGGTCGGGTCGACCAGCGCGGCCAAGGCCACCGCGATCTCCGAGGGCGCGCCGGTGCTGCTCTCGCGGCTCGCGGTGCGGGGCAACGGCGACGGCCTGGTGGAGCGGCCCGTGGAGGGCATCGACTTCGCCCGCCGGTTCGTGATCCTGATGGGCGCGCACGAGACGCTCGGCCCGCCGCGCGGGCGCTGATCGACCATCTGGTCAAAACCACAGGTTAGGACCGACAGCGACCATCTCGGCTCTACTCGGACCGCGTCTCGACACCTAGCCTGCTGGGGGCGTTATGGGACCGGGCAGCCACTCTCAGCCGGCCGGGACGCCCACGTTCGCGTCCCTCTACGCCGCCAACCGGCCCGGCGTGTACGCCACCGCGCTGCGCGTGCTCGGCCGGCCGTGCGAGGCCGAGGACGTGACCCAGGAGGTCTTCGTCCGCTTCTGGAAGCTCGCCCGAGCGGTTCGACCCCCGCCGCGGCGAGGTCGGGCCGTACCTGCGGCTGATGGCGCGCTCGCGCGCGCTCGACCTGCTCCGCCACGAGCAGGCCGACGGCCGCGCCCGCGATCGCCTCCAGCGCGGTGTCGGGGCGCGACGAGGCGCCCGCCGGCGAGTCCCCGCCCGCGGTCGCCGAGCACCGCGAGCAGCGCGGCGTACTGCGCGAGGCGCTGCGGCGGCTGCCGGTCGAGCAGCGCGAGGCGCTCGTGCTCGCCTACTGGGGCGGGATGAGCGCGCGCGAGGTGGCGGCCGCCGCCAGGGTCCCGTTCGGCACCGCGCGGTCGCGGATGCGGCTCGGGCTCGAGAAGCTGCGTGCCGACCCGGCCGTGGCCGCCGCCGACAGCTGAGCCTGAGGGCGCCTCCTCCGACCGCCGAGGGGCGGCCGGCGCGCTGACCGACGCCTGGCGCGTTGGCGATCGGTAACGTGCCGCGTCGCGCTCGACAGGGAGAGAGCGCGGCGTGAGCGGTAGGGCCGCAGTAGGGGCCTGAGGCCGCACAGGGATCACGCAGGGAGGAAGAGCTGGCAGGGAGAACCGAGGCTGCGCCGAGGCGCCGCGTGCGTCCGGCTTTGCAGCGAGCCAACGTCGCGCGAGCCGCCGCGCTCGCGGCGGTCGCCCTCGCTGTGATCGTCGCCGTGCTGCTGCTGTTCAGCCCGTTCGGCGGCAACGAGGGCTACCGCGTCACGGCGACGTTCGTCAACGCCGGCCAGCTCGTGAAGGGCAACCAGGTGTTGGTGGGCGGAGTCGCCGGCGGGACGGTCACCGACATCGACATCACCCGCAGCGGCCAGGCCGAGGTCGAGCTGGACATCGACGAGCGCTACGCGCCGCTGCGCCGCGGCACGCGCGCGACGATCAAGCAGGCGTCGCAGTCCGGCGTCGCCAACCGCTACGTCGACCTGGCCATGCCGCCCAGCGGCGGCGCGACGATCGCCGACGGCGGGCGCCTGTCGGTCGACGAGACCGAGACCGCGGTCGACCTCGACCAGCTGTTGAACACGCTCGACCCGCCGACGAGGCGCGGACTGCAGAATCTCTTCAAGGGCTCGGCGGCCCAGTACGCCGGCCGCGGAGAGCAGGCCAACCGCGGCTACGCGTACCTGAGCCCGGCGCTGTCCTCGTCGCAGCGCCTGTTCTCCGAGCTGACCCGCGACACCCACGCACTCGAGCGCTTCCTGGTCGATTCGTCGACGTTCGTCAGCGCGCTCGCCGAGCGCCGCGACGACCTGGCGGCGCTGATCGGCAACCTGCGTACCACGACGCACGCGCTCGGCGCCGAGAAGCATGCGCTGGCCGACTCGATTGCGCGGCTGCCGGACTTCATGCGCCAGGCGAACACGACGTTCGTCGACCTGCGCTTCGCGCTCGACGACGTGGACCCGCTGGTCGAGGCGAGCAAGCCCGTCGCGCGCAAGCTCCAGCCGTTCCTGGCCGAGCTGCGCCCGTTCGCGCGCGACGCGCGCCCGGCCGTCGCCGACCTGAGCGCGGTCCTCCGCCGCGGCGGCGACGACAACGACCTGATCGACCTGACGCGCACGATCGAGCCGCTCGCACGCGTCACGGTCGACGCCCACGAGCGCAACGGCAAGCGCCGGCCGGGCGGCTTCGAGGAGATCGCCAAGGCCAGCCGCGACGCGAGGCCGATCATCGAGTTCGGGCGGCCCTACACGCCCGACCTGTTCGGCTGGTTCGACGACTTCTCGACGCCGGGCACCTACGACGCGCTCGGCGGGCTTCTGCGCTTCCAGGTCGTATTCAACGGGTTCAGCGCGCAGGGCGGCGACCAGGTCCAGCCAGTCCCGCTGCCCGACCGGGCGGAGAACTTCAAGCAGCTGATGGACCTGGGCGAGGTGCGCCGCTGTCCAGGCGGCGGCGAGGCGCCCGCGCCGGACGGCTCGAACGTTCCGAGCGCGGAGCTCCAGCGCGAGCTGGGCTGCCGCGAAGCAGACAGGGCGGTCGACCCGTGAGGGCGCGCGTCCTGGCAGTCCTGGCGCTGGCCGGCGCGGCCGTCGCCGCGTTCCTCGTGACGGGCGGCGCCGGCGAGCGCGGCGGCACGCGCTACTACGCCGAGTTCGACAACGCGTTCGGGCTGGTAGAGGGCGGCGATCTGCGCGTCGGCGGCGTGCGCGCCGGCCAGACGCGCAAGGTCGAGGCGGTGTTCAAGGGTGAGCGGCCGATCGCGCGCGTCGAGCTGGAGATCACCGAGCCGGGGTTCGACTCGTTCCGCGCCGACGCGACCTGCGCGGTACGCCAGCAGTCGATGATCGGCGAGTACTTCGTCGACTGCCAGCAGGGCTCGGCGCGGCGCGAGCTCGACGACGGCGCCACGCTGCCCGTGAGGCAGACGAACTCGACCGTCCCGCTCGACGTCGTCAACAACATCCTGCGGCTGCCCGTCCGCGAGCGCCTGCGGCTGATCATCTCGGAGCTCGGCAGCGGGCTGGCCGGGCGCCCCGAGGACATCCAGGAGGTCCTGCGCCGCGCGCATCCCGGGCTGCGCGAGACGACCCGCGTGCTGCGCGTCCTGGGTGACCAGAACCGCGAGCTCGAGTCGTTCCTGCGCGACTCGGACGTGGTGGTCGCCGCGCTGGCCGAGCGCAAGCGCGACGTCGCGCGCTGGGTGACCGAGACCGGCCGTACGGGTGAGATCACCGCCAGCCGCCGCGAGCACCTGGCCGCCCAGCTCCAGCGGCTGCCCACGTTCCTGGGCGAGCTCGAGCCGACGATGGCGCGCCTGGAGGAGCTGACCGACGAGCAGATGCCGCTCCTGCGCGACCTTCAGGCGGCGGCTCCGGACACCAAGGCGCTGTTCGACGAGCTTGGCCCGTTCGCGCAGACGGCGCGGCCGTCGGTCCGCTCGCTCGGCCGGATGTCGGCGGCCGGCACGCGCGCGCTACGCAGCAGCCAGGAGGAGGTCACGACGTTGCGCCAGGCCGCCGACGACGCGCCGGGAATGGGCAAGTCGCTGCGCCAGTTCCTGGAGACGCTCGACACGCGCGAGCGGTCCGTCAACCCGGATCCGCGGGCCGCCGAGACCGCGCCGCCGCCGCCCGACAAGACCGCGGACGCGCGCGGCAAGGGCTTCACCGGCTTCGAGTCGATCTGGAACTACGTCTACTGGCAGGGGCTTGCGGTCAACGGCTTCGACGGCATCAGCCACATCCTGCGGACGATCGGAAACGAGAGCCCGTGCGCGCCGTACAGCACCGATCCGTCGCCGGAGCTCCAGAAGCAGTGCGCGTCACACATGGGCCCGTACCAGCCCGGCCTGCAGAAGCCCGGCGGCGGCCGCTGGGAGGACCCGACCGATCGCGACAACGACGGCATCCCCGACCGCTTCGCGGGCGAGTTCGCCCCACCGGCTGAGGGCGGCGAGCACGCGGAGCGGCGTGAGCGGCGCGGTCACGGTCGCCGGTCGTCGGGCCGCCGTCGCGGCGGCGGCCGCGGCGCGCCCGAGTCGCGGTCGCACGGCGGGGGCCGCGCGCCGGAGCTGCCGCCGGCTGTCCAGAACCTGATCGATTCGCTGCCCGGCGGCGCACCGGCCGGGCCCAGCTCCCCGAGCCCTCCGCCGGCGCCCGACGTGACCAGCGACCTCCTCGACTTCCTGCTCGCACCATGAGCCGCCGCCCGGCCAACTCGATCATCGCCAGCCCGCTGCTGATCGGGTCGATCACCGTGCTGGTCACGCTGGTTGCCGTCTGGCTGGCCTACAACGCAAACGCCGGGTTGCCGTTCGTGCCGACCTACGACGTGAGGGCGGAGCTGCCGGGCGGCGCGAACCTGGTCGTCGGCAACGAGGTCCGGCTGGGAGGCTTCCGCGTCGGGACGATCGAGAAGATCGAGCCCCGCACCAAGCTGCAGGCGCGGCCGGCGAGCCTCGATCGCTGTTGCCCACATGAAGCTCGATAGGACGGTCCGCGAGCTGCCCACGGACAGCCGGGTGGTCGTGCGGCCGCGGTCGGTGCTCGGGCTGAAGTACATGGAGCTGCGGCCGGGAACCGCTCCCACCAAGATCGAGGAGGGCGGGACGATCGCGCTGGTGCCCGGCGAGCGGCCGCCGATCGAGTACGACGAGGTGCTGAGCATGTTCGACGCCGCGACGCGCGACAACGCGCAGGCGGCGACGACCGGGTTCGGCGACGCGCTGGCGGGGCGCGGCCCGTCCATCAACGAGGCGATCGCGGAGTTCCGCCCGTTCTTCGCGCACCTGACGCCGGTGATGCGGACGCTGGCCGAGCCGACGACGGGGCTCCGCCGCTTCGTCGTCGAGCTCAGCCGCACGTCCGGCCAGCTCGCCCCAGTCGCGCGCGTCCAGGCGGAGCTCTTCGCGAACATGGCGGACACGTTCGCTGCCTTCGGCCGCGATCCGGACGCGCTGCGCGCGACGCTCGAGAAGGCGCCGCCCACGCTCGACACCTCGATCGCCAGCCTGCGCGTCCAGCGGCCGTTCGTCGTCGACACGAGCGACCTCTCGCGGCGGCTGCGCCCGGCGGCGCAGGAGCTGCCGCGCTCGGCGCCCGCGATCACCGGCGCGCTGCGCGTGGGCCGCGACGTGCTGCCGCGCAGCGAGGACCTGAACGAGCGCACCGAGGACGTCTTCGACGAGCTCGATCGCCTGGCCACCGCGCCGACGACGCAGCAGGCGCTGAGCGACGTCGACGACCTGACCGCGTCGACGCGACCGCTGATCGAGCACGTGGCGCCCTACCAGTCGGTCTGCAACTACGCGAGCTACTTCTTCACCGGGCTGGGCGGGGTGTTCTCGGCCGGTGTGCCCGGCGGGACGGCGTTCAACTCGATGCTCAACTCGACGAACCGCGAGCAGAACAACCGCCTGTCCGACTTCCCGAGCGACCGCCCGGCCGACGTCCCGGTCGAGCTCGACTCACAGGCGGCGGAGACCGATGCGGGCGAGCCGCTCACCAAGAACCTCACGCAGGCCTACCCGCCGGCGATCGACGACGAGGGCAACGCCGACTGCCAGGCCGGCCAGTGGGGCTACGTCGAGCAGTGGACCGACGCGAAGGCCCCGCCCGCGGAGAGCAGCCCCGACTTCGACGACAACCACTCGGGTGCGAGCAGCACGGTCATGAACCCGAATACCCCGGGCCTGGCCGGGCCGACGTTCACCGGCGTTCCGAGCCTGAAGGCGGTGCCCTGACGATGGACGCCAAACGAGCGGCTCGCGGCTTCCGCACCGGCATGGGGCCCATCAAGGCGGCGTTGATCGCGCTGGGCCTCACGGCGATCAGCGTCTACTTCGCCTTCACCCAGGCCAACCCGTTCTCGGACCCGTACGAGCTGAACGCGGTCTTCAAGAACGCGAACAACATCAAGCCGCGCTCGCCGGTCCGGATCGCGGGTATCGAGGTGGGGCAGGTTACGAAGGTCGAGCACTACGGCGACAAGCCGGCGGCGCGCGTGACGATGGAGATCGAGGAGGGCGGGCTGCCGATCCATCGCGACGCCACGCTGAAGATCCGACCGCGGATGTTCCTCGAGGGGAACTTCTTCATCGACCTGCGCCCGGGCTCGCCGTCCGCACCGGAGCTGGGTGACGGGGCCGTCGTGCCCGCCAACCAGACCGACGCGCCCGTGCAGTTCAACGAGCTGCTGGCGGCGCTCCAGTCGGACACGCGCGCCGACCTCCAGACGCTCCTCAAGGAGTACTCGAAGGGCCTCGAGGGCAGTGGGGCGCGCGGCTTCAACGGGTCGCTTCGCTACTGGGAGCCCGCCTACCGCGACGCATCGATCGCGAACGACGCCTCGCTCGGGACGCGGCCGCGCGACCTGTCGCGGCTGCTGCGCGGCCAGGCGAAGACATTCGCCGCGCTGAGCAGCGACGAGCGCGCGCTCAAGGACCTGATCACGAGCTTCAACGTCACCGCGGCCGCGTTCGCCCGCGAGGACGACGCGCTGCGCGCGACGATGCCCTCACTGGATGGCGCGCTGACTGTAGGCACACCGGCGCTGCGGTCCGTCGACGACTGCGTTGCCGTCGCTGCGCGCGTTCAGCCCGCGACGCGCTGCCGGCGACGGTCACGTCCGGCCCGGCGATCGACGCGTCGCTGCCGCTCGTTCGCCAGTCGCGGGCGCTCCTGTCGACGCCAGAGCTGCGCGGCCTGGCGGCCGACCTGCGGGTGACGGTGCCGCCCCTCGCGCGGCTGAACGAATCGTCGGTCGGACTCTTCCGCGAGCAGGCGCTGGTCAGCTCGTGCACGTCGAACGTGCTCGTGCCGCTGGCCACGAAGCCGGTGCCCGACCCGGACTACCCCTACCTGGACGGCGAGCCGTTCTACCAGTCGTCGGCGCGCGGCCTGGTCGGCCTGGCGTCGGAGAGCCGCCTGCACGACTCGAACTCGCCGATCCAGCGCGCGGCGTTCACCGTCGGCCCGCAGGAGATCGCGGTCACCACCGACGAGGGCAAGCAGCTGTTCGGCACCTCGTTGCTGCCGATCCTGGGCGCTCGCCCAGCGCGCCCGGTGCGGCGTCCCAGCTTCCGCCCCGACGTGCCGTGCGAGACGCAGGAGGTGCCGGACCTGAACGCGCCGAGCAACCGCGCCGAGCAGAACATCCAGGCGAAGCCCGTGCTCGACGAAGCCGCGCGCAAGCGGCGGGCGCTCGCTCAGGAGGACCTCGACCTGGTGCTCCAGCACCTGCGCGACAAGCAGGCCGGGCGGCCCACGATCGATCCGCTGCGCTTCAGCGATCGCGGGCTGAAGCTCGAGGCGCGCCGCCTGGGCCTGGAGCAGCTGCCCGACGGCCGCTACCGGAAGGTCGACCGCGCTGAGGGGGAGGACGGCCGGTGAAGGACGCGATCTCCAGGCACATGCGCGACTTCGTCGCCCTGGTCGGCCTGGCGTTGATCGGCATCGGCGTCGGTGGCTACATCCTGGCCAACCAGCGCATCCACTTCCCGCTGATCGAGGACGACACGTTCACGATCAAGTTCGAGCTGAGCGATGCCCAGGCGGTCCTGCCCGGCCAGGGGCAGACGGTGAGGGTCGCCGGCGTGCGCGTCGGCGACATCGCGGGGGCCGAGCTGAAGGAGGGCCGCGCGATCGTGACCGTCGAGCTCGACTCCCAGTACGACGACCTGGTGCACGAGGACGCGACGGCAATGCTGCGGCCGCGCACCGGCCTCAAGGACATGTTCGTCGAGCTCGAGCCGGGCACGAAGCGCGCGCCGCTGGTCCCTGAGGGCGGGATGATCCGGATCGCCAGCACCGCGCCCGACATCGACCCCGACGAGATCCTGTCGGCGCTCGACAGCGACACGCGCACCTACCTGAAGATGCTGATCTCGGGCGGCGGCAAGGGGCTGCGCGGACGCGGCGGCGACCTGCGCCAGACGTTCGCGGCGCTCGAGCCGCTGCACCGCGACATGGCGCGCGTCACGCGAGCATTCGCCAAGCGGCGCCGCAACCTGGCGCGGCTCGTCCACAACTACTCCGAGCTGATGGACGAGCTGGGCGATCGCGACGGCGACCTGGTGCAGCTCGTGCGCGTCGTCGGAGCGCGTGCTCGACACGTTCGCCTCCGAGGACGGGAACCTGTCGGCGACGATCGCGAAGCTGCCGCCCGCGCTCGGCCAGACGCAGCAGACGTTCGCCAAGCTCGACGGCTACTCACGTGTGCTGGCGCCGACGCTCGAGTCGCTGCGGCCCGCGTTCCGGTCGCTCGGCCGCGCCAACCTGGACGTGATCCCGTTCGCCCGCTCCAGCGAGCCGATCGTGCGCGAGCAGGTGCGGCCGTTCGTGCGCGCCGCGCGGCCGTACGTGGGCGAGCTGCGCCCGGCCGCCGAGCAGCTGTCGACCGCCACGCCCGACCTGACGAGCGCGTTCCACGAGCTCAACCGATTCTTCAACATGGCGGCCTACAACCCGAAGGGCGCTGAGAAGCTGACCGGTGATCTGCCCACCGACCTGAAGCGCGACGAGGGCTACCTGTACTGGCTCGCGTGGGTCGGTCACAACACCAACTCGCTGTTCTCGGTGTCGGACGCGTTCTCGTCGTTCCGGCGCGCGAACTTCCTGGCCAGCTGCTCGACGCTGCGCCGCTCGCTGGTCGCCGAGGAGCCCGCGCTCGAGCAGCTCTTCGGTCTCTCCGACCTGTTCGACGACCCCGACATCTGCGGGAAGCCGGTGCCCTGATGGACAAACAGGCGCCCTCAATCAGCCGCATCGTGGCGATGATCGTGTTCGCCGCGACCTGTTTCGCGGTGCTGCTGTTCCTCTGGCTGACCTTCGGCGGATCGATACCGCTCCGGTCGCAGGGCTACCGCGTCGAGGCGGCGTTCCCGGAGGCGACGACGGTGGCCAAGGAGGCCGACGTGCGCTTGGCCGGCGTGACGATCGGCAAGGTCAAGACCATGAAGCTCGGCCCGCGCGGGCGGACGGTGGTCGAAATGGAGATCAAGCCGGAGTACGCGCCGCTCCGGCGCGATACGAAGGCGATCCTGCGCGCGAAGACGCTGCTCGGCGAGACCTACGTCGAGCTCACCCCGGGCAACGCCAACGCCCCGCCGCTGCCCGAAGGCGGCCGGCTGGCCAACAAGAACATCCAGCCGACGGTCGAGGTCGACGAGGTCTTCAGTGCGCTCGATCCCGACACGCGGCAGGCGTTCCGCGACTGGCTCGACGAGCTCGACGGCGTGCTGCGCTCCGGCCGCGGCCGGTCGATCAACCAGGCGCTCGGGAACCTGCCCGGGTTCGCCGGCGAGGGCACGGACCTGCTGACGGTGCTCGACTCGCACCGCCAGGCGACGCGCCTCCTGATCCGCAATACCGGCGAGGTGTTCGAGGCACTGAACGAGCGCGATGGTGCGCTGGCCGACCTGGTGCAGAGCTCGAACGATGTCTTCTCGGCCACCGCGTCGCGCGACGACGCGCTGGCCGAAACGATGCGCATCTTCCCGACGTTCCTGGACGAGTCGCGCGCGACGATGGGACGGCTCCAGACGTTCTCGAACGAGACGCGCCCGCTCGTCCGCGACCTCAAGCCGGTGGCCGACGACCTGGGCCCGACCGTGCGCGACGTCGGTGCGCTGTCGCCGGACCTGAGCAACCTGTTCCGCGACCTGGACGCGCTCACGAGCGCGTCGAAGGACTCGCTGCCGCGGCTCGTCGAGGTGCTGGCGGCGGCGCGGCCCCTGCTGGCCGACGTCTATCCGCTGCTCGAGGAGCTGAACCCGATCCTGTCGTACGCCAACTTCGACCGCGCGAAGCTCGCGCTGTTCATCGTGACCGGCGGCGCGACGCTGAACGGCGGGATCCAGGGCTTCGACGGCAAGAGCGATCCCGAGCGCTACGTGCGCGGCTTCGGCATCATCAACTCGTCCGGCTTGGAGACGCTCGACGACGCGGACTCGGTCCCGCCAGAGTTCACCGGCAACACCTATCCCGAGCCGAACGCGTACACGCGCGCGCTCGAGCTGGGCGGGATCGAGAGCTTCACGTGCCGCCAGACGGGGCTCCCGGGGAACGGCGAGCGGCCCGACCCGAAGCCCGGCCTGCCGCCGTGTCTGGTCAAGCCCGCGTCGCTGTACGACGGGCGCCAGTTCCCGAACGTGCTGCGCGGCGTCGACCCGCTGCGCCAGCCCCCGAAGGGGAACGCGCCCTGAGCCGGACGGGGGCGGCGCTGGTCGTCGTCGCGTGCGCGCTCGCGTGGGCCGCGGCGCCCGCCGATGCGCGGGTGACGGCGAGCGTCACCGACGATCGGGTCGTCCTGGACAACGGCGTCGCGCAGCGGATCTGGGACCGCGAGTCGTTCCGGACCCTGCGGCTGCGCGATCTGCGCGACGGTCGGCGCCTCTGGAGCCGGCGGCGCGCGCGACTTCACGCTCACGCTGGCGGGCGGCGTGACCATCGGGTCGGACTCGTTCCGCGTCGAGAGTGCGACCGCGCGGCGGCTCGACGGCGGCGGCGTCCGCGTGACCATGCAGCTCGTCCCGCGGCGCGGCACCGCCGCCGCCGGCCTGACGGCCACCCGCACCGCCGAGGCCTACCAGGGCATCGCCGGCTTCCGCACGCAGACGACCCTGCACGCAGTCGCGCCGCTCGTCCTGAGCGGCGCGACGCTCGACGAGGCCGCCACGGGCGACAGCGTCAAGACGACGATCCACTCGTTCCGCGCGGGCGCCGACTGGCGCGACCCGGACTGGCCGGGGCCGCCGCTCTGGGTCGGCTACAACCATCCCGGTACCTGGCGGGAGACGCGCAGCGCGCCGGCGGGCGAGCCGCTCGAAGGCCCCGCCGAATGGCTCACGGCCAAGACGGGCCGGCGCGCGCTGACGATGGTCGCGGAGCGCAACGACCTGCCCTCGAGCCGCGCCGCCTACGACGGCACGACCGCCAAGCTCCAGGTCGACTGGACGAAGGACGTGGTCTCGCTCGGCCCCTTCGAGGAGAACGCACACGTCGAGAACCCGGGCAGCGGCGCGGGGCGCACTCGCACGATCGCGCCGGGCGCCGACCTGGCGCTGGAGCCCGCCTGGACCGGGTTCGGCACCGGAGGCCGTGACGACACCTGGCAGTTCCACTCGTACCTGACCCGGCGACTGGCCGCCTACCCCAAGGCCGTCACGTTCAACTCGAACGGCACCGACCGCGACGAGATCTCGACCGGCGCGAAGGACGACATGAACCTGGCCGCGATCGAGCGCGACGCCCCGAAGGCGCGGGCGCTCGGGATCGACACGTTCATCCTCGACGACGGCTGGCAGGCCGCCTCCGGCGACTGGGAGCCCGACTCGCCCGAGCATCCCGAGCCGCGCTGGGACGGCCTGCCCGGCAGCAAGTTCGCGCCCCGCTTCCCCGACTCCCGCTTCGAGGCGGTCCGGCGCGCGATCGCCCCGATGCGCCTGGGCCTGTGGATGAGCCCGGGATCTTTCAACCCGCGCTCGCGCGCCTACCGCGACCACCCGGACTGGGCTTGCGCGCCGCTCGGCCACGGGCTCGCCGCCTACAACCTGCTCCAGCCCGACGAGGGCTCCAACGAGGCCGGCATCGGCGCCTGGGGCCCGGCCGCCTGGCCCCACGTCGAGCAGCGCATCCGCACCGCGATCGAGCAGTGGGGCGTCACCTACTTCAAGTTCGACTTCCTGCTCTGGCTCGACTGCGCGGGCCAGGGCGACCTGTACGCGCACCACGACTCGTTCGTGGCGATGCTCGACCGCCTCCAGCGCGACCACCCCGAGGTCACGTTCCAGATCGACGAGACCAACGACTACCGCCTGTTCCCGTTCGAGTCGGTCAGCCGCGGGCCGACCTGGTTCCAGAACGGGAACCCGCCGCCCGAGCAGCTTCTGCACAACGTCTGGAACCTGTCGCCCTACGTGCCCGCGTTCGCGCTCGGCCAGCACTTCCTCGGCGGCCGCGCGTACGAGCGCTACCCGGTCGAGACGCTCATGGCCGCCGCCCTGCCGAGCCACCTGACCTTCTTCGACGACCTGCGCGAGCTGCCCGACGACGTCGTCGCCCGGGCGCGCCCCTGGGTCGACTTCTACCGGCGCGAGAGCGACCTGCTGACGCAGATGACGATCCCCCTGGGGCGCGACCCGCTCGAGAAGCGCTGGACCGCGCTCCAGTCCTGGGACCCGCGGCGGGGGCGCGGCGCGCTGCTCGCGTTCCGCCAGCAGGACCCGAGCGCGACCGCCCGGATCGGGCTCGAGGACGTGCCGGCCGCGGCGCTGCTTCGCGCTCCGAGCGGGCCCGGACGGCGCTCCCGCGGGCACCGCGACGTCGGCCGAGCTCGCGCGCGGGCTGCGCGTCGACCTGCCCGAGCCCGACACCGCCAGGGTGCTGCTGATCGAGCCGTCCGCGCCCGCGACGTGCAAGGATCGCCGCCCCTAACAGTGACCCGGGAGGTTCGGATGAGCGAGGACAACGAGCAGCAGGAGCAGCAGGGCGAGGCCGAGGAGGAGGCCGCCGAGCGCGAGCAGCAGGCCCAGGAGGGCCGGCTCCAGCAGACGGAGCAGGAGGAGGAGCAGGGCGGATCCGAGTGACCCGTCGCACGAGCGGCCGATGAGCGAGTTCGGCCACCGCCCGAGCGACCCGCGGGCGCGCAAGCCGCTTCATGCGGCGGCACCCGAGCCGCCCTCGACGCTGGACGAGGAGCTGCTCGGCGCCGAGATCGCGGCGGTCGTCTCCACCGAGACCGACGAGACCCGCATCGAGCGCATGTCGGCGGAGCTCCGCGCGGGCTTCGACGCGTTGCGAGACGTCCGCCGCGGGGTGTCGATCATCGGTTCGGCGCGCACGCTGCCCGACCACCCCGACTACGCAGCTCGCGCGCGAGACCGCCCGGCTGCTGGGGGAGGCGGGCTTCTCGATCATCACCGGCGGCGGCCCCGGCGCGATGGCGGCCGCCAACCGCGGCGCCCGCGACGCCGGCGCGCTGTCCGTCGGCCTGCGGATCGACCTGCCCTACGAGCAGAACATGAACCCCTGGGTCGACCTCGAGTTCGACCACCACTACTTCTTCACGCGCAAGGTCATGTTCGTGCGCTACGCGAGCGCGTTCGTGGTGATGCCCGGCGGCTTCGGCACGCTCGACGAGCTGTTCGAGGCGCTGACGCTGATCCAGACCCGGAAGGTGCGCTACTTCCCGGTCGTCCTCCTGCGGCACGACTACTGGGAGGGGCTGCTCGACTGGATGCGGGACGTCGCGCTCGCCGAGGGCAAGATCGGCGTCCAGGACACCGCGCTCATCCGCGTGACCGACGACCCGGAGGAGGTGGTCGAGCTGGTCTCCGCGGCCGCCGATCTCCAGGGCTGGGAGCGCGATTCGCGTCCGCAGGCGGACGATTTCTAGATCGCCGCCTGGGCCTCACGCTATAAACGCTCCGATGAGTGAGGCAGCAATCGGCTCGGAGATCGCCGGGCACAGGCTCGAGGCGGTCGCCGGGCGGGGCGGGATGGGGGTCGTCTACCGCGCCACCCAGATCCGGCTGAACCGGCAGGTGGCGCTGAAGCTGATCGCGGCCGACCTGGCCGCCGACCCGTCGTTCCGCCAGCGGTTCGAGCACGAGTCGGAGATCGCGGCGCAGATCGAGCACCCGCACGTGATCCCGCTCTACGAGGCGGGCGAGCAGGACGGGCAGCTCTACATCACGATGCGCTACATCGAGGGCACGGACCTGCGCGCGATGATCGAGCGCGAGGGCGCCGTGCCCTCCAAGCGCGCCGCCGAGGTCCTGGCCCAGGTCTGCGGGGCGCTCGACGCCGCCCACGCGCGCGGGCTCGTCCACCGCGACATCAAGCCCGCGAACGTGCTGATCGCCGGCACGCAGGAGGAGCCGTTCGCCTACCTGACCGACTTCGGCCTGACCAAGCAGGCGGCGACGAGCGGCGGCATGACGAAGACCGGCATGTTCGTCGGCACGCTCGACTACATCGCGCCGGAGCAGCTCCAGGGCGGCCCGGTCGACGCGCGCGCGGACGTCTACGCGCTCGGCTGCATGCTCTACCAGATGCTCACCGGGCGGGTCCCCTACCCGCGCGACACCGAGCCGGCCAAGATCTGGGCCCACATGCAGGAGCCGCCGCCGTCGCTGCGCGAGGTCGCTCCGCACGTGCCGCCGACGTTCGACGAGGTCGTCGCCCGGGCCATGGCCAAGAAGCCCGAGGACCGCTATCCGTCGGCCGGCGACCTGGCTCGCGCGGCGCGGGCCGCGGCCGCCGACCGCATGATCGGCGAGTCCGACGAGCGCAGCGTCGCGACCGGGTCGGCCGCTCCGCCCACCGCGGCCGGTGCGGCCCCGGCCGGCACGGCCTGGGGCTCCCAGCCCGGCACGGGTGCGGGCCAGCCGGCCCAGGGCTGGGCTCCGGGGACCCAGCAGGGCGGCTACGGCGGCGGCCCGCCGTCCTACCCCGGCGGCCCCCAGTCCTACCCGGGCGGGTACGGGTCGCAGCCGGGCACCGCGCCCGGCTACGCGCCGCCGCCGCAGGCGAAGAGCAAGCTGCCCCTGATAGCGCTCATCGCCGGGACCGCGCTGGCCGCGATCGTCGCGTTCGTCGTCGTCCTGACGCTTGCCGGCGGCGACGACGGCGGAGGCGGCAACGCCGCCGGCGAGGTCGAGGGCGCGCCGATCACGCTGGGCAAGGGCCCGCGCGACATCGCGTTCGGCGGCGGCGCGGTGTGGACCGCGAACCTGGACGACAACTCCGTGTCGCGCGTCGACCCGGGGACCGGCAAGGCCACCAACATCGCGGTCAAGGACCTGTTCCCGTTCGAGGTCGACTTCGACGCCAACGCCCTCTACGTCAGCGGCCCGAGCCAGATCCAGAAGATCGACCCGGCCACGAACCAGGTGGTCGGCACGGTCACCGACACGGGCGGCGACGTGTCGTCGGTCGCGGCGGGCGACGGCTTCCTGTGGATCGCCCACGAGAAGACCGACACCGTGACCAAGGTGTCGCAGTCGTCCCTCCAGCCGGAGGGCGAGCCGATCAAGGTCGGCGACCGCCCGCTGTCGCTCGCGGTCGGCGAGGGCGGCGTCTGGGTGTCGAACTACAACGACAGCACGATCACGAAGATCGAGTCAGCCACCGGCGAGGTCTTCCAGGACCCGATCAAGCTCGACGTTCCAGCCCGGCGGCGTCGGCGTCGTCGAGGGCACGCTCTACGTGGGCACGGGCAGCGGCATCGTGGAGATCGACCCGACGTCGTCGACGGTCGAGGAGCCGGTGTCGCTCAAGGGGGCCTCGTACTACGACGTCGGGCTGGGCGCGCTGTGGGCGACGTTCCCGACCCGCGGCCAGGTCCAGCGGATCGACCTGAAGACCAAGCAGCCGATCGGCGATCCGATCGACGTCGGCAAGGGCGCTCAGGGCGTGGCCGTCGGCATCCACGGCGTGCCGGACGTCTGGGTGATCAACACCAAGGCGAACAACCTGACGCGCATCAAGCCGTAACGCGTGCGCGAAGTCGAGGTCGTCCACACGGGCGAGGGGCCGGAGGTCCTGCTCGTCCACGGCGGCGCGTCGCCGCAGGCGACATGGGGAGCGCTCGCGCCCCTGGCCGCGCGCTGGTCGCTCGCGTTGCTCCACCGGCGCGGCTACCCGCCCAGCCCGCCGCCGCCCGGCGGGCGCCAGGACTTCGAGGTCGACGCGGCCGACATCGAGCCGCTGCTCGTCCGGCGCCCGCACCTGGTCATGCACTCGTACGGATCGCTGGGCGCGCTGATCGCGGCCGCTCGCGCGCCCAGGGACGTACGTTCGCTCACCGTGATCGAGCCGCCGCTCGGCCACCTGGTCGGCGACGACCCCGACGTCGCACGGCTCGTGCACCTCGGCGACGAGGTGCTTACCCGTGGCCTCGACACGGACCCCGCGGACCTGCGCGAGTTCCTGCGCATCGCCGGCGCGCCCGTCGGCGACGGGCCGTTGCCGGACGATGTCGCGAACGGCGTGCGCCGCGCCCACGGCACCCGGCTGACCGGCGAGGCCCACCCGCGGCTGGAGGTGCTGCGGGAAGCGGGCATCCCTGCGCTTGTGGCCTCGGGCGACCACGCGCCCGCCCTGGAGAGGATCTGCGACCACGTGGCCGTCGAGCTCGGAGCCGAGCGCCTGGTCGCCCCCGGCGCCGGGCACTTCGTCGCGGCGGCGCCCGGCTTCGCCGAGCGGCTGGAGGAGTTCCTCAGGTCGGCGGAATAGGCGTCACTCAGGCGGAGCGCCGGGCGATCGCCCGGGCGATCCGGCGCGCGTCGATCCCGAGCTCGCGGAACATGCCGCTGACCGGGTTCACGAACCCGGTGAAGTAGAGGCCGGGTGCCTGCGGCGGCGTGTCGCCGCCGTGCACGACCGGCCGGCCGTCGCTCGCCGAGCACGCCCAGGTGGCCGACGAGCGGCTCGAGCGCGCGCAGCCAGCCGGTCGCCACGATCACGGCGTCGGGCCGTGCCCGCTCACCGCCCGCGAGCAGCACGTCCGCGCCGTCGAAGCCCTCGACGGCGCCGACCACCTCGACGTTGCCCTCCTTGAGCTGGTCGATCAGGCCGACGTCGATGATCGGGATCTGCTGCTCCTTCACCGCGCGCGTGTAGAGGCCGCGCGGCGGCTTTCCGATCCCGTACGGCGTCAGGTCGCCGACCGTCAGGCGCGAGACCGCGGCGGCGATCGGGTCGCCGATCGGCGTCGGGACCCGGCGCATGATCACGCCGGTGGCCTGGGTCGGCATCCCGTTCGACTCGCGCAGCACGACGTGGGGAGGGGTGCGGATCGCCATGCGCACCCGGCCCGCGCCGCCCTCGACCAGGTCGACGGCGATCTCCGCGCCCGTGTTGCCCGCGCCCACGACCAGGACGTCGCGCCCGGCGAACGGCTCGGCGTTGCGGTAGTCGGACGCGTGCACCAGCTCGCCGGTGAACGACTCGCGTCCCGGGCCAGTCCGGCATCTTCGGCCGGTTGTTGTAGCCCGTGGCGACCACGACGTTGCTCGCGTCGCAGGTCGCCGCGCGGGGTGCGCAGCACGAAGCCTCCGTTCGCCCGGTCGACCCGCTCGACCGCGGTCCCCAGCATGAGCTCGATCTCGTGATGGCGGGCGTAGCCCTCCAGGTAGCGGATCACCCCGTCGCGGGAGACCCAGCGCCCGTGCCGGCGCGAGAAGCGGTAGCCGGGCAGGTGCGACAGCCACCGGACCGTGTGCAGGTGCAGCCGGTCGTAGTGGCGGCGCCACGAGCGCCGCCGACCGTGTCGGCCCGGTCGACCACGACGTTGTCGACTCCCCGGCGGTTCAGCATCGCCGCCGCGGCCAGCCCGCCGGGGCCTGCCCCGATGACGATCGCCCGGCGCGTTGACACGAGGCAGGACTCTAGTCGCGGCTGGGCTTGGCTAGCCTCGGAGGGGTGCTTCTCCAGTTCGTCAGATACGGCCTTCCCGCGCTGATCTTCCTGTCCGGCTGCATCGTCGCCGCCGTGGACCACGACAGCCAGCGCGGCACCGAGATCGGCGCGATGCTGATGGGCGCCGCCTTCGCCGTCATCCTGATGAACGTCTTCTTCCGGATCGGCGTGCAGGGCGAGAGCGACCGCGACCGCGAGGAAGCGGCGCGCGTGTACTTCGACGAGCACGGCCACTGGCCGGACGAGCGGCCCCGCTGACCTGCGAATGACGTTCGCCCACGTCGAGTGGTTCGAGCAGGGGTCGTTCGAGCGCTCCTGGGAGTTCGCCACCGAGGGGACGACGCTCGTGCTGCTCGCGGCCGCCGTGGCGGTCACGCTGGTCGTGAGGCTGATCGCGCGGGCCTGGCCCGGGGTCGACATCCCGTTCCTGGCCCGCATGGCGCCGTGGATGCCGTTCGCGCTGCGCATCCACCTGGCGGTGTCGCTGATCGCGCTGCTGTCGCTGGGCTACTACCTGTCGCCCACGATGGACCTGCACTTCAACGTGGTCGGAGTGCTGCTCGGCGCGGTGATGGTCGTGGTCGCGATCGGCATGGTCACCGGCTGGAACACCCGCGAGGCGGCGATCGTGCTGATCGCCGCCGGGCCGATCGGGATGATCGAGTTCGGGTTCTGGGAGGTCATCAAGCGGGTCGACATGCTCGGCCCGGCGCTGTTCGTGCTGATCACCGGGCCGGGGCGCTGGTCGGCGGACTGGGAGCTCGGGCGGGCCCGCGAGGCGACGCGCGACCAGATGCGCGTCGCGGTGTGGGCGCTCAAGGTGGCGGTCGGCACCGCGCTGATCGTCGTCGCGTTCGCCGAGAAGCTGGTCGACCCGGACCGCGCGGTCGCCTTCCTGCACACCCGGCCCGAGTTCAACATCCTGCGCGAGGTCGGCCTGCCGATCGGCGACCTGGAGTTCGTGCGCATCGCGGGGTGCATCGAGGTGCTGTTCGGACTGCTCGTGATCAGCGGCGCGCTGCCCCAGATCGGCGTCGTGATCATCGGCGTCCCGATCAACGCGACGCTGTTCTTCTACGGCACCACCGAGCTGGCCGGGCACCTGCCGATCTACGGGACGATGCTCGTGCTGCTCGTGTACGGGTCGGACCCCGAGCTGCGCGCCTATGTGAAGGCGCTGTGGCCGTTCCGTGGTGGCGCTTACGATGTGCGCCTGCCTGCGCGAACTTGAAGGGGAGGAGCCCATGCTCGAGGGACTCGTACAGAACGACTTTCCGCTGACGCTTCAGCACATCCTACGACCGGATGGGCCGCGTCTACGGCGATTCCGAGGTGGTGACGCTGACCGACGACGGACCGCAGCGCGCGACCTACGCCGACGTCGTCAAGCGCGTCGACAAGCTCGCGCACGCGCTGAAGGGCCTCGGCATCGAGGAGTCCGACCGGGTGGCCACGTTCGCCTGGAACACCCAGCGCCACCTGGAGGTCTACCTGGCGACGCCGTGCATGGGCGCGGTGCTGCACACGCTGAACATCCGGCTGTTCAGCCGAGCAGCTCACCTACATCGCCAACCACGCCGAGGACAAGATCGTCTTCGTCGACGACTCGCTCGTGCCGCTGCTCGAGAAGGTCGCGCCGACACGTTCGAGACCGTCGAGAAGTACGTGGTCATGGGCGACGGCGACGCGGAGGGGCTGCCCGGCAAGGTGCTCCGCTACGAGGAGCTGCTGTCCGAGCAGCCCGACGAGCCGTTCGACTGGCCCGAGGTCGACGAGCGCCAGGCCGCCGGCCTCTGTTACACGAGCGGCACGACCGGCAACCCGAAGGGCGTCCTCTACTCGCACAAGTCGAACGTCCTGCACTCGTTCGGCGCCTGCCTGGCCGACGCGATGGCGCTGTCGGCGTCCGACCGGATGCTGCCGATCGTCCCGATGTTCCACGCCAACGCCTGGGGCATCCCGTACGCGGCCGGCCTGACCGGCTGCAACCTCGTGATGCCGAACAAGTTCATGCAGGCCGAGCCGATCGCCAAGGCGATCGAGTCCGAGAAGGTCACGATCAGCGCGGCGGTGCCGACGATCTGGGCCGACCTCCTGAAGTACGCCGAGCAGCACTCGCCCGACCTGTCGCAGCGTCGACGCGGGTGATCTGCGGCGGCGCCGCGGTGCCGCTGTCGCTGATGCAGGCCTGGGAGGAGAAGCACGGCGTGCGGATCATCCAGGCGTGGGGCATGACGGAGACCGGCCCGCTCGGCTCGGTCGCGCGGCCGCCGGCGGAGCTCGAGGGTGACGAGCACTGGGACTACCGCAACAAGGCCGGGCGCATCAACCCGCTGGTCGAGGCGCGGCTGGTCGGCCGACGACGGCAGCGAGGTGCCCTGGGACGGCGAGTCCACGGGCGAGCTCGAGGTGCGCGGGCCGTGGATCGCCCGCGCCTACTTCAACGACCCGAGCGGCGACGACAAGTTCGACGACGGCTGGCTGCGCACGGGCGACATCGCGGCGATCGATTCGCACGGGTTCATCCGCATCTCCGACCGGTCGAAGGACGTGATCAAGTCCGGCGGCGAGTGGATCTCGTCGGTCGAGCTCGAGGGCGAGCTGATGGCCCACCCGTGCGTCGAGGAGGCTGCGGTCATCGCCAAGCCCGACGAGAAGTGGACCGAGCGGCCGCTCGCCTGCGTCGTGCTCAAGGAGGGCGAGGACGTCTCCACCGGGGACCTGGCCGAGCACCTGAAGTCGCGGGTGGCCAAGTGGTGGGTGCCCGACGAGTTCGCGTTCATCGACGAGGTGCCGAAGACGAGCGTCGGGAAGTTCGACAAGAAGGTGCTGCGCAAGCGGCTCGAGGAGGGCGAGCTCGAGCGCCGGCTCCGTGCGAGGCAGCCGGCCGGGCAGCCTCGACGCTAGGTCAGGCGGCCTTGGCGCCTGCGCGGGCTCGTTCTGCGGCCGGGTCCTCGCCGGCTATGTAGCCGGGGCCGGGTTGCAGGCTGGACGTTGCGCGTCGTTATCGGCTCGCGGCAGTGCTCGCAGACCAGGAGGGGGGTCGTCAGGTGGCCGCAGGCGGTGTGCTCGACGAGTGCGGGCGGGCCCTCGGGGGACAGGTAGGTGTCGCCCCAGTGCATCAGCGTCAGGAGCGCGGGCTGGAGGTCGCGGCCCATCTGGGTCAGGCGGTACTCGTGGCGGACCGGGCGGTCCTGGTACTGGCGGCGCTCGAGGATGCCGGTGTCGACCAGGTAGTTCAGGCGGTCGGTCAGCACGTTGCGGGCGATGCCGAGGTCGCGCTGCAGGTCGGTGAAGCGGCGGACGCCCATGAACGCCTCGCGCAGCACCATCAGCGTCCAGCGGTCGCCCAGGACGTCGAGGGCGCGGAACATGGAGCAGTTGAGCTCGTGGGCCATGAAGAGAAAGATAGCCGCGTCGGTTGCGCAGAGCAACCGACTTCGGTAGAGTCGGTTGCGTTCAGCAACTGACTGCCTGGAGGACCCTGTGCCGCAGATCGAGTTCACCCTTCCGCGAGGCGCTCTCGCCGCCGACAAGATCGACGCCCTGATGGGCGAGATGACGACCACGCTGCTGCGCTACGAGGGCGCGCCGGACAACGACGCGTCGCGCGAGATCTCCTGGGGCTTCGTGCACGAGGCCGAGCGGGTCTACAACGGCGGCGCGCCGCTCGACGGCGGACCTGCCCGCTACCGGGTCGACGTGACCGTGCCGGACGGCGCGCTCACGCCCGAGAAGAAGAACGGGCTCGTAGGGGAGATCACCAAGCTGATCCTCGACGCCGACGGCGCGGCGGCAGACGACGCGGCCGCGGCGATGCGCGTCTGGGTGCTCGTCCACGACCTGCGCGACGGCAACTGGGGCGGCGCCGGGCGGACCTGGAAGCTGAGCGAGATCGCGCAGCTCGTCGGCGCCGGCGAGGCGCGCGTGCCGGTCGCCACCTAGCGCGGGGAGGCGGGTCAGCGCTCGATCGGGTGGCCGGCGCGCTCCCACGTGCCGACGCCCCCGTCGACCACGTGGATCGGCTGCCTGGCCCCGAAGCGCTGGACCAGGCTGGCCGCGACCGCGCTGCGCTGGCCCGACGCGCAGATCGCGGCGATCGGCTTCTCCGGGTCGAGCCCGTCGGGCATCGCGTGGATGTCGTGGTAGGGCACGTGGGTCGATCCGGGGATGTGGCCCGCGTCCCACTCGGACTGCTCGCGGACGTCGAGGATCTGGACGCTCGGGGTCGGCGTCGATCCGGGCGGCCAGGTCCTCGACCGGCAGGCGCTCGACCCGCCCGACCGGGCGCCGGTCGGCCCGCCAGACGGTCATGCCGCCGTGCAGGTAGCCGCCGAGCTTGCGGATGCCCACCGCCACGGCCAGGCGCGCGGCGTTGCGCGACTCGTCGTCGTCGCGGCCGATCAGGACGATCTCCTGCTCGCGGTCGGCGATCCAGGCGAGCTTGGTGCCGAAGCCCGCGCGCTGGGCGCTGTTGGACACGGAGTCGGGGATGTGTGCCTCGTCGAACTGCAGGTCGGTGCGGACGTCGACGAGCAGTGCGCCGTCGCGGCGCTTGCCCTCGATCTGGCGCGGGGTGAGCGGCGGCAGCTCGACGCCCGCGGTCACGAGCGGCCCCTTGTTGAGCGCGACGATGCTCTCGAAGTTGGGCGGCTGCGGGCCGAGCGCGCCGATCGCCTCGTCGACGAACGCGTCCTCGTCCTCGATCGTCGAGCAGGTCGTTGTGGCGCGACTCGAAGCCGATCGTCGACGACACCTTCATGTCCATGCCGGGGCCGCCGCACAGCGATCCGCCCAGGTGGCCGGGCCACACCTCGGTGTCGTGCGGGCAGCGTCAGCAGCCGGTCGTGCAGCGAGTGGTAGATCAGGTGCGCGCCCTCGCTCTTGTCGACGGCCAGGTCGGGGCGTGCCACGTCGCCGACGAACAGCGAGTCGCCGGTCAGGACGGCCCACGGCTCGTCGCCGCGTGCGGTGTCGATCAGCGCGAACGAGGTGTGCTCGGGACGGTGCCCCGGGGTGTGGATCGCCCGGATCCGCACGTCGCCCAGCTCGAGCACCCAGCCGTCGGCGAACGGCTCGTGCTCGTAGTCGGGCTGCGCTTCGCTCGTGCACGTGGATGGTCGCGCCGGTGGCCTCGACCAGGCGCCCGTGTCCGCTCACGTGGTCGGCGTGGTTGTGGGTCTCCAGGACGTGCTCGATCTCGACGCCCAGGTAGCGCGCGAGGTCCAGGTACTCGCCGATCTCGAAGCGCGGGTCGATCACCGCCGCGACGCCGGCGTCCTCGTCACCCACGAGGTACGAGGCGCAGCCCAGGTCGTCGTGGGTGACTTGGCGGAAGATCACCGGCGCCGCGAAGCATATGGTTCGCGCATGGATGCGTTCAGAACCCCTGACTCGCGCTTCGAGTCACTGCCGGGCTACCCGTTCGAGCCGCACTACGCGCGAGGTCGACGGGCTGCGGATGCACTACGTGGACGAGGGGTCCGGCCAGCCCGTCGTCATGTTCCACGGCGAGCCGTCGTGGTCGTACCTGTACCGGAAGATGGTGCCGCCGATCGTGGACTCCGGCCGCCGCGCGGTGGCGCCGGACCTGGTCGGCTTCGGGAGGTCGGACAAGCCGGTCGCGTTCGACTGGTACTCGTACGAGCGCCACTGCGCGCACGTCTCCGAGCTGCTCGGCGGGCTCGACCTGTCGGAGGCCGTCGTCGTCGTCCAGGACTGGGGCGGGCCGATCGGGCTGCGCTGGGCGGTCGACAACGCGGACCGCGTCGCGGCGCTCGTGATCCTGAACACCGGCCTGTTCACGGGGCGGGTGTCGAAGGGGTTCCTGGCCTGGCGCGAGTTCGCCGAGAAGAACCCCGACCTGCCGGTCGGCGTCGTCATCAACGGCGCGACCACCTCGGACCTGCCCGACGACATCGTCGCCGCCTACGACGCGCCGTTCCCGTCGCTGGAGGCGAAGGCGGGGGCGGCGACGTTCCCGCTGCTCGTCCCGACGACCGAGGATGAGCCCGGCGCGGCGGAGATGAAACGCGTGTACGAGGCGCTGGCCGCGTGGGAGAAGCCCGCGCTCGTCGCGTTCTCGGACTCCGACCCCGTCTTCCCGTTCCCGCGGGCGGGGGAGAGGTTCACGGACACGATCCCGACGGCCGGGGAGCAGGTGTGCATCGAGGGCGCCGCCCACTTCCTCCAGGAGGACCGGGGCGAGGAGATCGCCCGGGTGATGCTGGACTGGCTCGACGCGCAGTAGGGGGGCGAGGTACGCGGCGCCGGGACTTACCCCGGTGTGAGCGTCGCGTCCCAACCAGGAAAAAGCTCCAACGAATCGCTCCGGCGGCCTCGTTGGAGCTCTTTCATTGCCAGAGGGGACAAAACGCTCCGACGAGCGTTCGTCGCGGCCTCGTTGGAGCTTTTTCATGGCTGACGATCGCGCTATTGCCCGGCTGGCGGCCACACAGATGCGCGTCGTCCGTGCCGACCAGCTGGCGGCCGCGGGCTTCTCGTGGAACGCCATCGCCCACCGCCTCGAGCGCGGGCTCATGCGCCGCCTGTGGCGAGGCATCTACCTGCTCGGCCCCGAACGCCCCAGCCTGCGCACGCTCGCCCGGGCGGCGGTACTGACCTTCGGCGACGACGCCGTGATCAGCCACCGCTGGGCGGGATGGCTCTGGGGCATCCTGCGCGAGCCGCCCGAGCTGCCGGTCGAGGTGACCATCACCGCGGGATCGCACCGCGGCCGCAGAGAGGTGCTGGTCCATCGCACCGAGCTCACAGACCCACGCGACTTCAGCACTCGCCTCGGGCTGCCGGTCACTTCGCCGGCGCGGACGATCCTCGACCTGGCTGCCGTGCTAGGCGACCGGGAGCTCGAGGCCGCCGTCGCCGAGGCGCTGGTCCTGAAGCTGGTCACCCCCGCCGGATTACGGAAGGTGGCGGAGCGTTCCGGCCATCACCCGGGCGTCCGCGCGCTCCGGCGCATCCTCCAGGAGCGGCCCGGCCTCACGCGGAGCGAGTACGAGCGCATCCTGCGCCGGATCTGCCGCGAGGCCGACCTGCCGCAGCCGCGGACCAACTACCCCCTGCACGGCTTCGAGGTCGACTTCTTCTTCGCCGGCCACGACGTGATCGTCGAGGTCAACCCGTTCTCCACCCACGGCAACAGGAGCGCCCACGACCGTGACACCCGCAAGCTCACCAAGCTGGCGGCGATGGGCTACACCGTGCTCGGCTTCACCGACACCGAGCTCACCGAGAAGCCGCTCTACGTGGCGGCCAAGATCTCAGAGGCGCTGGCTCAGTCGTCGAGCATCACGGCCGGCGAGTTGGTGCGGCGCGCGAGCGCGTCCATGCCGTTGGCCGGCAGCGGGCGCGAGAAGTAGTAGCCCTGGCCCAGGTCGATGCCCAGGCGCGACAGGCGCTCGAGCTGGGTGATCGACTCGACGCCCTCGGCGATCACGCCGACGTCGCGCGAGCGGGCCAGCTCGACGATCGTGGCCACGGCGATCGCGGCCTCGGCGTCGTCGCGCGCGTCGAGCGCGGCGATCAGGAGCCGGTCGAGCTTCAGGTCGTCGAAGGCGAAGCGGTCGATGGCGCCCTTGGGCGACGAGGCGCCGTCGACGTCGTCGAGCAGCAGGCGCACGCCCATCTCCTTCAGGCGGATGAGGGCGTCGCCGCCGACGGGCTGCTGGACGAACGACGTCCTCGGACACCTCGAGCCCGACACGCGCCGGGTCGATGCCGGTGCGCTCCAGCACGCGGCGGAGCGCGTCCGGCAGGCCGGGGTCGCGCGAGCTGGCGCGGCGACAGGTTGACGGTCAGGAGCAGCGGCTGTGCCCGGCTCGGGCTCGGGCCAGGTCATGGCCTGGGCGCAGGCCTCGCCCAGCACCCACTCGCCGATCGCGGCGATCAGGTCGGGGTGCTGCTCGGCCAGCGGCAGGAACTCGCCCGGCGGCAGCAGGCCGCGCTGCGGGTGCTCCCAGCGGATCAGCGCCTCGGCCCCGAAGGGGTGGCCGCCGACCAGCGTGTAGAGCGGCTGGAAGAAGACGCGCAGCTCGCCGCGCTCGAGCGCGTGGCGCAGCTCGGCCTCGGCGCGCGCGGCGACGATCGGCGCGGTCGCGCTCGGCCTGGCCGATCAGCTCGTAGTTGCCGGGCCCGCGGTCGCTGGCGCGCCGCCAGGCGTCCTCCGCCTCGACCAGCACGGTGGCGGCCTCGGAGTGGTGGTCCTTGGTGACGAGCACGCCGACGCTGACCTGGGCGGGGGTGGGGACGCCGCCGACCAGGAACGGCCGGTCGAACGCGCCGACCAGGCGCTCGGCGAGCGCGACGCCCTCGGACTCGTCGACGAGGCCCTCGGTGACGATCGCGAACTCGTCGCCCTCGAGCCGGGCGACGGTGTCACCGGCGCCGACGACCTCGACCAGGCGGCCGGCGACGGCCTTGAGCAGCTCGCTCGGAGCGCTCGTCGCCGAGCGCGGCGCGGTCCAGGTCGACGGCCAGCGCGAGCACGGCGACGCTGGTGCGGGTCCAGACGGTGGTGGCGAGCGCGTGGCTCAGCCGGTCCAGGCAGAGCGCCCGGTTGGGAAGACGGGTGAGCGGGTCGTGCAGAGCCTCGTGGCGGGCCTGGTCCTCGGCGAAGCGGCGGGCCTGCTCGTCGGCCAGCTGCTGGCGCGCCTCGACGTCGGCCGCCTGGCGCGCGAGGTCGTCGGCGTCGGCCTCCTCGGCGGCGCGTCGGGGCGTCGACCGGAGCGCTCAGCGCGTCGGGGAGCTCGTCGGCGAAGGGATCGGGCATGCGGGCAGGAGGGCCTGACATATAGACACAATCGGCAGGGAGGGCCGATAACCCGAGTCCTGAATTCGGCGATCGGCCGATTCCCGGCAAGAAAGCGGCCTGGTGCACGTGATTGGCGCCTCGAACCACCCGCCGAAAGCGGCACCGAAACACGAACGGCCGCCCCGGAGGACGGCCGCTCGGCTGACGATGCGGATGAGAGGACTCGAACCTCCACGGGGTTGCCCCCACGGCGACCTGAACGCCGCGCGTCTGCCAGTTCCGCCACATCCGCCTGGCGGCGGTCAGGATAGCACGTTCGCGTTACGCGCGCGTCTCGCCGGCTGCGCCGCCGCGAGTAGGTCCCGAACACCTTGTCCCAGTACGGCGCGCTGATCCCGAAGCCCGCTCGTGTCGTCCTGGAAGTGGTGGCGCATGTGCAGCTCCCGCAGCCAGCGGCCGACGCGCGTGCGCGGCTTGTGGTGGTGCAGGTAGTAGTGCGTCATGTCGTAGAGCAGGTAGCCGGCCAGGAAGCCCGCGCCGAACGCGTACCAGTGCGGCGTGCCGAGCACGCGCCCAGAAGCCCAGGCAGAACAGCGACGACAGCGGGACGGACACCGACGGCGGCATGACCAGCCGCAGCGGGTCGTTCGGGTGGTCGTGGTGGACGCCGTGGATGATCCAGTGGAAGCCGCGCGCCGAGGCCCTCCTCGGGCTCGAAGTGGAAGATCGCGCGGTGGATCCAGTACTCGGTGAGCGTCCAGAACACGTAGCCGAGCGCGATCAGGCCGATGGCCGACGAGGGCCGACAGGCGCGCGAACGCGAAGCTGGCGAGGATCCCGATGGCCGGGACGAAGATGACGACCGGGACGGCGGGGTGGACGCGCGAGAGCTTGTCGAGCCAGGCCGTCTCGAACATCGGCGGCGACGCCTTCAGCATCGTCCGAGCGCCGATGGGTTTCTTCCATGGCGCCAAGATAACGCTGCGCCGGACGAAATGAAAGACGGCCGTTATGGCGCCCGGGCAAACGCCGGCCGGCGGCCGCCGGGACTCAGCGAGTGCGGCGCGCGGCCTTGCCGCTGCCGACCACGTGGTAGCGGTTCAGGCGGCGGTTCACCGGGCCCTGCGGACGTCGGCCGGCTCGACGCCCGCGGTGGGTGCGCAGCGCGCCCAGCGGCGAGCTTCTTCTGGAGCTCGGCCGGCAGCTCGGCCCACGGCTCGGCGGGGCGGCCGAGCAGGTAGCCCTGGCCGTAGCCGACGCCGAGGTCGATCAGCGTGGTCAGCTCCTCGACGGTCTCGATGCCCTCGGTGCAGACGTCGGCGCCGACGCGCCGGGCGAACAGGACGAAGAACTCGATCAGCGCGGCCTTGGCCGAGTCGGCGTGGACGCCCTCGATCAGCGAGCGGTCGAGCTTGATGATGTCCGGGGTGCACGCGCATGACCTGGTTCAGGCCCGCGTAGCCCGCGCCGGCGTCGTCGACCGCGATGCGGGCGCCGCGGCCTGCGCAGCTCGAGGAGGCCCTGCTCGAGCGCGCCGTCCTCGGAGGCCAGCTCGTGCTCGGTGATCTCGATGACGTAGCTGCTCAGGTCTGTCCGGCAGGATGCTGCGCACGCGGCCGGAGGAGATCGCCGACGGCGAGCAGTTGAGCGACAGGTAGGTGCCGGCGGGGCGGTCGTCGTGCTCCAGCGCCGCCTCGATGGCGCCGCGCCCTCGAGCTCGCTCGGACAGGCCGCAGGCCTGCGCCTGGTTGAACCACGCCTCGGGCGTGCGCTCGGCTGAAGCGCGCGAGCGCCTCGTAGCCGACGATGCGCCCGGTCGCGAGCTCGACGAGCGGCTGGAAGACCGGCGTGATCGGGTGCGGGTCGGCCAGCAGCTCCTCGATCTCCTCGCGCTGCTCGCGCACGCGTCGGCAGGGCCTGGGCGCTGCACCTTGTCGTAGCGCTGCGTCCGGTCGCCGCCCTGCTTCTTGGCGATCGCCAGCGCGGAGCTGGCGAGCTCGGTGAGGTTCGTCGTCGTCGGTGTGCTCCGGGTAGCACGACGTAGCCGGCCGAGACCGTGAAGTCGATGTTCTCGGGGCAGCGTGCGGTCGATCGCCTCGCGGGCGCGCTCGGCGACGTCGCGGGCCATGCCGGGGTCGGCGCCGGGAATCACGATCGCGAAGTCGTCGCCGCCGAGGCGGGCCGACGCAGTCCTCGTCGCGCACGACCTTCTTGAGCGCGCTGCCGACCGCGCGCAGCACCTCGTCGCCGCGGGCGTGGCCGAACTCGTCGTTGACGCGCTTGAAGCGGTCGAGGTCGATCGTGATGACCGCGAGCGAGCGGCCCTTCGACTCCTTCGCGTTCTTCAGCTCGGTGCGCAGGAACTCGTGGAAGCGGCGGTGGTTGGCCAGCTCGGTCAGGCTGTCGGTGTCGGCCATCAGCTTCAGGCGGTCGCGCTGGTGGGAGACGATCGTGGCCATGCGGTTGAAGCCCTCGGCCAGCTCGGAGAACTCGGAGGCGCCGACGCGGTTGAGGCGCACGTCGTAGTTGCCGTCCTCGATCTCCTGGAGGCCCTTCTTGAGCTGATCGATGGCGGGCTGGGTCGCGCCCGTTGAGGATCGTGCCGGCCCACCAGAGGAGGCCGGCGGTCAGGCCGGCGGCGGACGCGACGACCGCGGTGAAGACGCTCGAGCCGCCGCGGTCGGCGATCGCGGCGATCACGCCGGTCGAGGCGATGACCACCAGGACGCCGAGGCCGAACGGGTAGACGACCTCCTTGCGCAGCGACCCGGCGGCCTGCTTCTCGGCCTCGGTCGAGTCCAGCGCCGCCTTCTTCGCGTAGTCGCTGCGGCGGCGGCGCGGGTGGGGCGAGCGGTCGGCGACGGTGACCTTGCGCTCGGGCACGTCAGGACGACCCGCCTCTTTGAGCAGGGCAAGTTCTTCCTTCGTGAGGTCGTTTCTCCCGCTCACAGCCCCGTAATCGGCAGGACGGGTGTACCCCTGAAGTGTCCTTCGTGTGCCTGCCCTGATCGGGGCTGCGCGGCGGGCGAGGCGCCTCCGCCGCGGTCGTCGCGGCACGTACGATGGAAGACGATGACTTCGATCGTCGTCCTCCGCGTGCGCAACCCCGGTCCCGAGGCCTCGCGGCTGCTTCGCCGGCTCGAGTCGGAGCTCGGCGTGCTGGCCCAGCCCCAGACCGCCGGGTTCGTGCCGATCTCGGTGGGCGAGGACGGCTACGACGACGCGGTCGCCGCTGTCACGCGCGTGCTCGAGGAGAGCGACGCGGAGTGGCAGGACCACCTCGAGCTCCGCTCCTAGGGCTCGGCACGACCACCCCGT
Organism: uncultured Actinomycetes bacterium; assembly: GCA_963724205.1. GTDB lineage: Bacteria > Actinomycetota > Thermoleophilia > Solirubrobacterales > Thermoleophilaceae > CAVRTK01. Next base: position 2,358,590 of record CAVRTK010000001.1, read on the forward strand.
CGCCGACGGCCCGCTCGCCGCGCGCGATCCGACGGCCGGTTGACCACCCGGCCCCCGAACACCATCGTGCTCGACCCGCCGCCGTCCAGGTTGAGGGCGTCGACCGCTCCCAGATCGCGCATCAGCCGGGCGGCCTCGGGCAGCGACACGCCGGCGCTGTAGCCCGGCCGGCGCCCGTCGACCGTGACCAGCAGTAGGGCGCCGGTGCCGGTCACGCCGGCCAGGGTCCGCGGGTTGCGGGCGGCGACGAAGCGCCCGTAGAGCCCGGGGCGGTCGAAGCCCTCCGCCTTCGTGCGGACCGCGATCCGGCCGCGATCCAGCAGCCGGGGACCGCCGGACACGACGCCCGCCAGGTCGGACAGGAGCAGGGGAGCGCCGCGGGCGGTGCGCAGCGACGTCGTCACCTCGACCGGCCCGCGCGCGGCGGTCAGGAAGCGCGCGGCGTCGCCGCTGCCCGAGAGGACGAAGCCGTCGGCGCGGGATCGGCGTGCCGCCGCCGCGGCGGGTGGCGACCACCGCGCCGTCGCGCACCACCGCCTCCGTGCCGGCGCGCCGCCGCGGGCGTACGCGCACCCCAGCGCGGGGTGAACTGGACCAGCTCGCTCGCGTCCGTGCAGAAGATGCCGTGCACGGGCCGCTGGGTGGGGCGGTCGCCGCCGTGGCCGCCGCAGCCCCAGATCAGGCCGCGCACGCGGTTGACGCCGTCGAGCAGGCGCGAGCGCCCGCCGACCCGGACACGTCCCCGGAACGACAGCGAGGTCACGCGCGGGCGCACGAGCGGGTTCGCGCTCAGGACGAGCGTGCTGCGCCCGTCGACCGGCTCGGAGGCGAGCTCGCCGCCGCTCACGTGCGCGCCGACGACGTCGCCCGCGTCGGGCCCGCTGCCCACGAAGTAGGCGCCGTTGACCCCGCCGGCCGCGCGCCGCGCGAACACGCTCGGCCGCGCCACGCCCGCCACCACGCCGTTCGCCAGCCGCACCTCGGCGGGCGTCCCCGGCGGGGCCTGGAGGACGTCGATCCGGAGCGGCGGGTCGTCGCGCACGATCTCCCGGTGGGTGGCCTGCGCGCCCACCGCTGCCGGGGCCGTCAGGCCGATCAGGCAACCTGTGAGCAGATGCTTGCCGAGTTGCTTGCCGCGGTGGCGGTGTTCGGGGCGGGGTCGGACCCGTCCGTGGTGTGGGCCGTCGGCGACGGCGCCAACGGCACGCGCCCGGCGAAGCGAGCTGGCCCAGGCCATCACGGATGACGACCCCGACCGGCTTATCTACCTGGGCGACGTCTACCCGTCCGGGACCGCCGCCGACTTCGACCGCAACTACGACCCGGTCTACGGCGCGCTGGCCGCGCGCACCGCGCCGACGCCGGGCAACCACGAGTGGGGCAACCGCGCGACGGGCTACTTCCCGTACTGGAAGCGAGAAGCTCGGCCGCACGCTGGATCCGTGGTACTCGTTCGACCTCGCGGGCTGGCGGTTCCTGTCGCTCAACTCCGAGGCGCGCCACGGGCGCGGATCGCCGCAGCTGCGCTGGCTCGGCCCGCCGCCTGGGCCCCGGCGACTGCCGGATCGCGTTCTGGCACCGGCCTCGCTTCAGCGCGAGCGCGCCACGGCGACGCGCCCGACATCGCTCCGCTGTGGGACGCCGTCGAGGGCCGGGCGGCGCTGGTCCTGAACGGCCACGATCACGGCTCACAGCGTCTCAAGCGCCGCGGCGGGACCGTCGAGCTGATCGCCGGCGCGGGCGGCCCGAACCTGTACGGGATCGACAAGAGCGACCGGCGGCTGGTGTGGGCGGACGACGACCACGTCGCCGCGCTGCGCATCGAGCTCAGGCCGGGCCGGGCGACGTACGAGTTCCGCACGGCGGACGGGCGCGTGCTGCGCCGCGGCGCCGCCTCGTGCTCAACGTCGTAGCCGCCGGGCCAGCCGCGCGACGTCCCACGCCATCCTGAACGACGCGCTGCGCGGCCGCGATGCTCGAGTCGGGGTCGTGGTGGTACTCGATCGGCACCTCCTCGACCCGGAGGCCCTCGCGGCGGGCGCGCATCAGCACCTCGACGTCGAACGCGAAGCCGGGCGTGATCTGCTCGTCGGTCAGCTCGCGGGCCAGGCGCGTGGGCATCAGCTTGAAGCCGCACTGCGTGTCGCGGTAGGGGAGGCCGCTCAGGCCGCGGACCAGCCCGTTGAAGACGCGCCCCATCATGCGTCGCCGCAGCGGGATCCCGGACACCAGGCTCGGGTCGATCGCCCGCGACCCGATCGCGACGTCGGCGCCGTCCTCGAGCGCGGCGAGCAGCCGGCCGGCCTCGTGCAGGGGCGCGGCCAGGTCGACGTCGGAGATGAGGACCAGCTCGGCGCTCGCTCGCCGCACTCCGGCGGCGACGGCGGCGCCCTTGCCCTCGTTGCGCCCGTGGCGGATCAGCGGGGCGAGCCCCGGGGTCATCGCCTCCTCCTGGCGCAGGACGTCCGAGCTCGAGTCGAGCGACCCGTCGTCCACGACGATCGTCTCGACCAGCTCCAGGCCGGCGTCGGCCAGGTCGCGCGGCGCGCTGTCGCGCAGCGCGGCGGCCAGCCGGGGGAGTCTCCGCTCCTCGTTGTACGACGGTATGACGAGGGAGACGGGGGCGGCCATGGGGCGGCGGGCGAGGCTACACGAGCGCTCTACCCGCCGACCCGGATGGCGCTGAGGTCAGCGCTTCTTCTTCTTGGCGTCGGCCTTGACGACGCCCGCCCGCGTCGCGACCGACTTGCCGGCCTGCACGGCGGCGCTGCCCGCGGACTTGGCCGCGGTCCCTACGCCCTTCGCGGCCGAGGTGGCTGCGCCTCGTGCCTGGCCCAGGCTGTCCTGCGCGCCGCGCGCCTGGCTCGTCGACGCCGCCTTCTTGCCGCGCGTCTGCGAAGTCGAGCGCGTCTGGTTGCGCTTGCGCGTCGCGGCGGCCTTCTGGCCGGCGGCCTTTCGATCGGCCTTGGTGGTCTGAGCCATCTGTCTTCTGCTCCTCCTCGGTTAGCGGAACATCGTGTACTTCAAGGCCTACCCAGACGCACGGCTGCGACACATGTCGCGCGAATGTTGCTCTCAGCAGGACGGCTCGCCGAGCTTGCGCCGGTACACCTCCATCGACGCCGGCGTCATGTCGCCGTGGGTCTGCGTGCGCAGGCGCGCGACGTCCTCCCGGTGGAAGCGGGACCCGAGGCTCTCGTTGTGGCCGATCACGTCGCGGGGAGCGATGTCGTAGCGGCAGCGCAGCCAGCGGCGTCAGCGCCAGCGACGCGCGCAGCTGGCGCCGGTTGCCGAGGACGTCGGCGTCGGTGCGCCCGACGTGCTCGATGCCGATCGACGTGTAGTTCAGGCCGACCGTGTGCCGGCACATGATCGACAGCGGGACGAGCTGGTAGATCGTCCCGTCGGTGTCGACCACGAAGTGCGAGCAGACGCCGGGCAGCTCACCCAGCTCGGGGTCGGCCGTGTCCGCGGCGAACGTGTTGTAGACCGCGTCGAAGTCGTCGGTCACCGTGACGTGCTCGACGACCACGCGCGGGCGGTCGAGCGCGTAGGAGTCGATCCCGTAGTGGCGCTGCGCGTAGGCGCGCATCTCCTGCTTGCGCTTCGCCGGGAAGGGGATCGGGCGCTGGGCGATGCGCGGCTTCGGCGTCGACGGTTCGGAGGACGGGGGACGGTCGGCGGGGGGCGGGGCCAGGTCGGGGCCGGTCGCTGTCTCCGCCGGCCGTGTCGTCTGCGCCGCCGTCGGCTCGTCGCTCGTCTCGCTGTCGCCACCTCCGCAGCTCGCGAGGAGCGCGGCCAGCGCGCAGGCGACGGCCAGGCGGGTCAGATCTCCGAGGGGTCGTATGAGCGCCCGAGGTACTTCTGCGCGAACGGGTTGAACTCGGTCGCGAACGAGGACTTCAGCTCGGTCGCGCTCCGGTCCGCGGCCTGGGCGCGGGCGCAGCTGCCGCACTGCTGATGCGCGACGTTCGACCGCAGCGACGATGCGATCGCCCCGCGCAGGAGCGACCGCGACTGGTCGAGCTCGGGTTGGACCTCCAGCGCGTCGATGCGGTCGAGGACCTCCTGCCGGTTGGTGGCCGCGGACGAGAAGTCCCCGGCCGCCGTGGCCGCGCGACCCTGCTCGGACAGGTCGACGATCTGGCCCAGCTCCTCGACGTCGCTGCGCAGGGCGGCGTCCGACGGCTGGGCGGGCTGCCCCTGGTTCGGCTGGCCGGCGGCCTGCCCCGGTTGCTGCGGCGTGGAGGCCGGCTGCGACCCTTCGTCGCCGCCCTGCATGATCAGGACGATCGCGATCGCTCCGGCGACCGCCAGGGCCACGAGCGCCACGATCACCGCCGGCCACGGGTTGCGCGCCGGCGGGGCCAGCACCGAGGTCACGTGCGACGGCGGCGGGCCCGGAGGCTGGTACTGGACCGGCTCGGGCGACGTCTCGATCTGCGTCGCCGGCGTGGGCGGGTGGTACTGGACGGGCGGCGCCGGCGCGGCCGAGCCGATCGCGACCGTGCGCTCCGGCTCGGTGGGCATCTGGCCCGACCCGGCGGCGAGCGTGGCCCGGGCCAGGTCGCCCGCGGACGGGTAGCGCCCATCGGGGTCCTTGGCCAGCGCGCGGGCGATGACGTCCTCGAACGCGGGAGGAATGGCCGGAACCATGGAGCGGATCGACGGCGGCGGCTCGTGGATCTGCGCGTACAGCGTGGCCGCGTCGTGGTCGCGGCGGAACGGCGCGCGGCCGGTCAGCATCTCGAACAGGACGCAACCGAGCGCGTACACGTCGGTGCGCGCGTCGACCGCGCCGCCCGGTGATCTGCTCGGGGGCCGCGTAGTCGAGCGTGCCCACGAACAGCCCGGTCTGCGTGATGCCCGTCTGCGAGCTCGTTCGCTTGGTCAGCCCGAAGTCGGTCAGGTAGACGTGCAGCGGCGTGCCGCCCGCCACCAGCACGTTCGGCGGCTTGACGTCGCGGTGCACGAGGCCGCTGGCGTGCGCCGCGTCGAGCGCCGCGGCCACCTGCACGGTGATCTCGCCCGCGGTCATCACGTCCAGGCGCCCGTGCTGCGCGATCACCTCGCGCAGGTCGGTCCCGTCGATCAGGTCCATCGTCACGAACAGGAGGCCGGCCGAGTCGCCGGCCTGGTAGATCGTCACGACGTTGGGCTGGCGGACCGACGCCGCGAGCTCGGACTCGCGCCGGAAGCGGCGCTGGAAGTCCTCGTCGCCCGACAGGTCGGGCTTGATCACCTTGAGCGCGACCCGGCGGTTGAGCCGCAGGTCGGTCGCCCGGTAGACGACGCCCATGCCGCCCTGCCCGAGGATGCCCTCGATGCGGTGGTCGGCGAAGACCTCCCCGGGCCGTAGCTGGGTGGTCTGGGCCCGTGTGTGCTCGCCGTGCATTGCAGCCAACCTAGGTGCGGTCCGGGGCGGCTGCAACCCGCTTGTCATATCGGCTGCCTAGGGGAGAGGGACCGACGCGCGCCGCCACGGGCCGCGGGCGACGCCGGCCGGCCGCGACCGGGCGCGCACCCGCGCGACCTGCCCGCACGGGACCCGCAGCACCGCGGAGGATCCGCGGGCGGCGGCCACGACGGTTCGCCAGCGCCCGCGCTCCCGGAGCTGGACCTGGACGGGCCGGTCCGCGGCTGCCCAGCTCACGCGCACTCGCGTGGAGCGACGGCGGGATCCGCAGCGGCGCAGCGGCCGGGCGCGCAGCGCGGCCAGCGCCGATCCGCGCGTCCGCTGCGACGGAACGGCCGGCAGCGGCGCGGCGCCGTTCGACTGCACGCACCGCGGGCAGAGGCGGGTCGTCGTCGGGCTCGTCCGCGGCCACGGTCGCGGCAGGCGCGACCGACGGCCCGTCCGTGAGCGGCTCCGCCGTCGGCGCGGGCCCGACGTAGATCGGCGAGGTCATCGCGCCGATCGCCAGGTCGCGTGTGCAGGTGTCGATCGGCTGCCCGACCGGCAGGCAGCCCGGGTCCACCGCCTGCGTGCCGTCGGCCAGGTACATGGTCGCCCGCACCCAGCCCGCCGCGGGCGCCGGCAGGTCCACCGTCCCGCCGGGCATCAGGAGCGGCGCCGTCGACCACGGTCTCGCCGTTCGCGCGCACGCGTACGAGCGCGGGCGGCGCGGGCCCGTCGGCGCGCACCCGCAGCGGCGTGCCGGGCGGCACCTCGTCGCCGATCGCCGACTCGTACCGGCCGTCGCGATCGGCGTCGCCCTCCAGCAGCAGCCGCACGCCGCCGAGCGCGGGCGGGGTGCGCGACAGGGTGGTCCGGCCCGCGGCGATCGCCCCGAGCACGTCGCCCGGTCGCAGCGAGTCGGCCAGCACCCAGGTCGTGGGGAGCCCGATGTTGGGCTGGGTTGCGCCGTGCGAGTCGCTGCCCGCCGTCCCGCCGACTCGCACGCCGCGCTGGAGCCAGCACTCCCAGTAGAGCTCCGCGGGCTGGAGCAGCGTCGTCGCGTTCCAGACCTCGATCGAGTCGGGCTCCACCGAGAAGCCGTACTTCCAGTGCAGCGGGATCGCGCCCGGGTCCGGGCCGTCGGCCTGGTCGCACGAGTCGAACGGCGCCTCGTCCTTGTAGCTCGGGTGGTTGGCCTGGAAGCGGCCGCCGTCCGCTCGCAGGGCGTCGGCCAGCGCCCGCACGCCCGCCGCCTCGGTCGTGTCGCCCTCGGGGTAGAGGTGGGTCGCCCCCAGCATGTGCGCGTGGCCGCCGGCCAGCGACGCCTCGTAGGCGGGCACCGCGGCCACGCCCTGCGACCCGAACGCGGGGTCGGACTGCGCCCGGACGTCGTCGTGGTCGCTGACGATCAGGAAGTCGAGCCCCTTCGCGGCCGCCTCCGCGAACCGCTGGGCGACCGTGCCGCCCGACGAGTAGGCGGTGTCGGGCCCGGTGTTGTCGTCGTCCGGCCCGCAGTACGCGTCGTGCGAGAAGCACGTGTGCACGTGGTCGTCGCCCGCGTACCAGCTGGCTGCCGGCGCGCCTGCGGGCGCCGCCATCGCCGCGACCGCGACCAGCACCGCGAGGGCGCCCGCGCGCCTCCCTGCCGCCATGGGGATGGTTCTTACCGGTTTTCGCACAGGCCTGACGAAGGAGGCGACGCAAAGCTGGGCTTACGCGCCACAACCGGCCAACCTTCTGGACACATGCGCGTTTGCAGCTCCACTCGCCATGTCCCGACACCGCAGAGCCAAGGCTTTCGCGGCGGCGGCAGGACTCGGCGGACTGGCAGCGGCTACCAGCGCGGCGGACACCCCGCCGGCGCCGGATCCGCCCATGCCGCCTGAGCCCGCGCCCGCCGTCGAAAGGGCCGCCGACATCACGATGCCGACCGACATCGCCGCCCGCCTGTCGGCGCGGGAGGAGCGGCGCCGCCGCGCCCGCGAGCAGGCCGGCTTCACGATCCTCCACCTGCACCGCGGCCGCCGGGCGGCCCTTCGCGTGAAGCCGCGCGGCCGCGTCTTCCGCCGGGTCGGCCCACGAACGGAGTTCGGGTCGAGGCTGACGCTCACGGTCGCCAAGCGGCGCGGCCGCTGGCTCGGGGTGACCACGTCGGAGCTGCCCAACGGGAAGCTGGCTTGGGTCGACGGCCGCTCGCGGGCGCTCGAGCGCCACCGCACGCGGATGGTGCTCCGCGTGGATCGCTCGCGCCGCCGCATGGAGCTGCGCTCCGGCCGGCGCACGCTGCGCAGCGTGCCCGTGGGCGTCGGGGGGAGCGGATCACCGACCCCGACGGGCCGCTTCGCGGTCACCGACAAGCTCTCCGGCGCCCCCTACCGCGGCGTCTACGGGTGCTGCATCCTCGCTCTCTCGGGTCACCAGCCCAAGCCGCCCGCGACCTGGCGGGGTGGCACACGGCTGGCCATCCACGGCACCTCCGGGCGCGCCGGCACGTTCGCGGGCGGGACGGCCGGATGCCTGCGCGCGGACGAGCGCAGCATGCGGGTCCTGATGCGCAGGGTGCCGCTCGGCACGCCCGTGTTCGTCGTCCGCTGACAGGCGGCCGGCGCCGATTTCCGGGTCCTCGGGTTTTCCGCAGGATCGTCCTGCCGCCCGCCCGATGGCCGGGGTGCGCCGCGACCGGCACCGTGGAACGCGACAACCACACCAGCCGAAGGGATCGCATGAGCGACCATCAGCACGAGGAGCACGCCGTCGAGGACCTCGACGTACCGACGTCGGACGCCGAGCAGGTCAAGGGCGGCCTGGGCCTCGGGAAGAAGCTCGGCCCGGAGCAGGGCCTCAAGATCGAGATCGATTACTCGACGGGCTCGAACTTCAGCTAGGGCGTCTGATTCGCGGGGCCGTCAGGCCCGCGCGATGACGAAGCGCCACTCGTTCCGGAGCCGGTAACCGCCGTCGGGCGTGCGGTGAGGCTCCAGGGCGTCGACGATCGCGGCTCGCACTCGCACCTCCCCGTGGGTGCGGGCCGCGGCGTTGACGGGGCCGGGGGAGACCATCGCCCGCCCCAGTGTCTCGGCGTCCGGGAACTCGTAGGCCCAGGTCAGGTCGAAGGCGTCCTCCGGCGTCAGGCCGGCGGACGTCGCCATCTGCTCCAGGACTCCGGGCTGCCACAGCGCGGGCGCACTCGGGGCACCAGGAGGAGGGGAGGGCGCGAGCTCGGCGATCGCCGCCTTCATCGCGGTCAGGTCGCAGTTCTCCGGCCGTCCCCAGACCTGGATCACGACCGGCGCGCCGGGCCGGGCGACCCGGCCGGCTTCGCGCAGCGCCGCGATCATGTCGGCGGCGAAGAAGAACGCGTTGAAGCCCGCGACGACGTCGAACGTGTCGTCCTCCCAGGGCAGGAACTGCATGTCGCCGGTGCGCAGGTCCGCCTCAGGCACGCGTTCCCGGGCCAGCGCCAGCAGATCGGGGGAGGCGTCGATCCCGTGCACCTCGGCGCCGCGTGCGGCGGCCAGGCGCAGGAACACCCCGCTCCCGCACCCGACCTCGAGCACTCGCTCCCCGGCGGCCAGGCCGACGCGGTCGATCGCCGCCTCGTAGGTCGGGACCTGCTGGTCCTCGATCGTCGCCCAGTCGCGCGGCCGCGCGCCCCAGAGCGCTCGGGCCTGCTCGGCGCTGCCCGTCTGCATCGTCGCGGATGACATGTCCGCCCCTTCGGTTAGGGTAAAGCTACGTTCCATAGCTATAACGTATGGAAAATAGCTTTGTCAACCAGTGAACTGACCCTGTTCTCGTACGAGGTGCTGGGGCTCGTCGGCCAGGGCGGGGCGAGTGCCCACGACCTGCTCCGGATGGCCCGCCGCGGCCGCATCTTCGACTGGGCGGGGGAGAGCCAGTACTACGTCGAGCCCAAGCGCCTGGCCCGGCTCGGATACCTCGCCGCCCGCAAGGAGCCGGGGAAGACGCGCGAGCGCACGGTCTACGCGCTCACGCCGAAGGGGCTGCGCGCGCTGCGGGAGTACGCGCGCACGCCGGTTACGTTCACGCCGCTGAAGAGCGAGCCGCTGCTGCGCCTCCTGATCGCCGACCTGGCGGGGGAGGAGCCGACGCGCGCGAGCATGCTGGCGCTGCGCGACGACATCGCCGACCTGCGGGCCCGGCTCGAGCAGACGCGCGAGTCCACCGAGGCCCTCCCGCACCGGCGCAAGTACCTGGCCATCGTCAACGAGTTCCTGGACAGGCTGCTCGACCTGCACCTGGACCTGGTCGACGAGGTCGAGCGCGAGCTGGGCTGATCCGCCGCGTCAGCGCTTGCGGGCCCGCGCCGTGTAGCGCTTGCCCGTCCTGACCCGCACGGTCTTCTTCTTGCGCAGGTCGCGGACGTCGACGACGCCCTGGCGCACGACCGTCGTGGTCGCGTTGCAGGAGTCCTTGGTCAGCCAGACCGTGCCGCGCACGGTAGCCGTGGAGTGGCGCCCGCGAGTGCGGAAGCGGCCGCGGGCGTTGCCCCACAGGCGGCGCGATCGGCGCGCGGCGGCGACCACCTTGCCCTTGCGGCTCGGCTGGCAGGTCAGGCGCTGGCTCAGGCGGAGCTCGGTGATCGGGCGAGCCCCCCGCGCGGACTGCGTCGTCTGGTAGATGCCGTCGTAGAACTCGCCCTTCTGGATGTTGTCGCCGGTCCCGGCGTCGAGCGTCATCTGCACGCGGCCCTTCGTCACGTCGACCTCGGTGGTCTGGAGCGGCAGTTGGTCGGCCTCGTTCAGGCGGGTGAACGACGACGTGGCGCCCGCGGCGTGCACGCCCTTGCCGCGCTTGATCACGCGGACCCTGACGATGCCGCTCACCGGCTCGAGGTTGAACGTCCTGCCCTGCACCGGGGCGGGCAGCGCCCAGGTGACCGTCGCGGTGGCGGTGGGCTCGCCCAGGTCGAACGCGCTGTTGCCGTTCGTGTCGACGAACGCGGTCAGCTTGTCCTCGCCCTCGTGTACGCCCTCCCAGGAGATCGCGGCGGTGCCGCCCGCGACCGTCGTCGCGGTGCCGCCGCCGGGGTTGGCGCCGGCGATCGAGAAGCGGACCGGTGCGTTCACGGGTGCGGAGCCGTCGTCGTTGCGCACGGTCGCGGTGACGGTGTTGGCGTCGCCGGGCGTGCGGTTCGCCGCCGTCGGGTCGAGCGTGATCGACGCCGGGAGCGGGGTGCGGGCGGGTGGGGGAGGCGGGGGTGGCGGCGCGGCGACGTCCAGCGACCGGATGCGCTGGTTGCTGAGGTCCGCGATCAGGTAGTCGCCCTCGGGGTTGACGGCCACTCCGTACGGCTGGTTGAGCTGAGTCTGGGTGCCGAGCTGGCCGTCGCCGTTGAAGCCGCCCGGACCGGCGATGCCGACCGCAGTGGTGATGGTCCCGTTCGGGCTGATGCGCCGGAGCCGGTTGTTGAGGCGGTCGCCGACGATGAATCCGCCGTCGGGAGTCGAAGCGACTCCTTGCGGGGAGTTCAGGCTTGCGTTCACGGCGGGTCCGTCGTCGCCCGAGAACCCGGGGGTGCCGGTGCCGGCAGCCGCGTGGATCACTCCGTCGGGCGTGACGCGGCGGACGCGGTTGTTGTCCGTGTCGCTGATCAGGAAGCCTCCGTCGGGCGTGGCCGCGACGCGGGTCGGGTCGTTAAGGCGTGCGGAGGTGGCCGGCCCCTCGTCGCCGGTTGACCCGCCGGCGCCGATGCCTGCCGGGCCGGATCCGGCAACTGTGCTGATGCACGCCGGTGGGGGTGACGCGGCGGATGCGGTGGTTGTCGTTGTCGGCGATCAGGTAGCCGCCGTCGCCCTGGACGGCTAGGCCGGCCGGGAAGTTGAGCAGCGCGCTCGCCGCGGGCCCGGGGGTATCGCCCGCAGAAGCCGCTGGTGCGTGCCCGCCACGGTCGTGATCGTCCCGTCGGGTGCGACGCGGCGGATGCGGTGGTTGTTGGGAGTCCGCGATCAGCACGCCGCCGTCGGGGGTCATCACCGCGTCGTTGATCGCCGCGCTCAGCGTCGCCGATGTCGCCGGCCCTCCGTCGCCCGCCGCGGCCCCACATGTACCGCCGGCTACCGTGCTGATCCTCCCGTCCGGGAAGACCCGGCGGACCTTGCAGTTGCCCTGATCGGCGATCAGGAAGCCGCCGCCCGGCACCGCTGAGAGACCGATCGGGTTGGACAACTGCGCCTCGGTCGCCGGCTTTTCGTCGCCCGCGGCGCCTTGCGTCCCCGTCCCCGCGACGGTCGACACCAGGTTGGACTGCGCGTGCGCCGACGGAACCAGCGTGACGAGCGCGGCTGCCGCGACGGCGATGGCGCTCGGTAGACGCATTCCCCTCGACCGTATGCGCGTGGCGCGACCGGCGCAACCCCAGTGAACGCGCCCGCGCGAGAATCCCGCCCATGCTCAAGATCGAATCGCCGTCCCCTGCCGTCCGCGTCCTCACGCTCGACCGCGACGAGGCCCGCAACGCGATGAACGCCGAGCTGTGCGGCGCGCTCCACCAGGCGCTCGACGACGTCGCGGCCGACCGGTCGTGCCGCGCCGTCGTCCTTACCGGGGCCGGCCGGGCGTTCTGCGTCGGGGTCGACCTGGGCGGCTACGGCGCCGCACCCGGCAACGACGGCAGCGACCCGGCGCGCGACCTGCTCGGCAACCAGGAGCACATGTCGCGGCTGATCCTCAAGCTGCGCGAGACGCCGCAGCCGGTGATCGCGGCGGTGAACGGGGCGGCGGCCGGCTTCGGACTGGCGCTCGCCCTGGGCAGCGACATCCGCTACGCCGTGCCGGGCGCGGTGTTCCGCGCGGTCTTCCTTAACGTCGGGGTGTCGAACTGCGACATGGGAGTGAGCTGGCTCCTGCCGCGGCTGATCGGCGCATCGCGCGCCCACGAGCTGATGCTCACCGGTCGCCGGGTGAGCGCCGAGGAGGCCGAGCGGATCGGACTGGTCGCCGGGCTGGTCGAGGGCGACGCGCTGATCGGCCGGGCGGTCGAGGCCGCCGAGCAGGTCGCCGCCTGGAGCCCGTGGGGCATCCGGCTGACCAAGCAGGGGATGTGGTCGGCGCTCGAGATCGCGTCCGAGCGCGCGGCGATCGAGTACGAGGACCGCCAGCAGATCATGGCTCTGCACGGCAAGGCGCCGGCGGAGGCGGTGACCGCGTTCCTGGAGAAACGAGAAGCAGAGTTTATGGATCGATGCATCTCGCTTGACAGAGGAGTAATGTGCGCCGCCAACCCGGCAAGTAGTACTCATAAGGAGCCCCCGGCTATGCGGAGCCGGGCCTTCGTGTAGCCGAGGGTCAAAGGGAGCTTCCATGTGGACGAGAGCTGGCGCTGTCGCCGTGTCTTGTGCTGCCGTAATGGCCCTGGTGTTCGCGCCCGCTGCCGCCGGCCAGGCCGGCGAGCGGCTCGAGATGTACACCCTGGAGGGGCAACCGGGTGAGATTGCGGAGGGCGCCAAGGGAGTCGAGCTGGCCGGACAGCGCCAGACGGCGAACGGCGTCAGGGCCGACGCGGTCCTGACCAGCGGCCAGGCCGCGAAGCTCAGGGCGCTCGGCGTCAAGGTCACGCTCAAGCGCAACGGCAAGGGCCAGACCGTCACCGAGCAGGCGCGCGCCCAGGCCGTCGGTGGCTACAACGTGTACCGCTCCTGGGACGAGCCGGGCGGGATCCGGGACGAACTGCAGGACATCGCCGCGAAGAACCCTTCGATCGTCAAGCTCGAGGTCCTGGGCAAGACGCACCAGAACCGCGACCTGATCGCGCTCAAGGTGACCCAGGCGGCGTCGAGCCAGCGAGACGGATCGCGCCCAGCGGTCCTCTACTCGTCGAACCAGCACGCGCGCGAGTGGATCAGCCTCGAGGTCAACCGTCGGCTCCTGCACCACTTCGTCGACGGCTACCGGTCGAATGCCGCGGGGATCAGGGACCTGCTGAAGAAGACCGAGCTGTGGTTCGTGATCTCGGCGAACCCGGACGGCTACCAGTACTCGTTCGACCACGAGCGGCTGTGGCGGAAGAACCTGCGCGACAACGACGGCAACGGGGAGATCACTCCCGGCGACGGCGTCGACCCGAACCGCAACTTCGCCGAGCACTGGGGCTACGACAACGAGGGGTCGTCACCGGACAAGGCGGACGAGACCTACCGCGGGCCGAGCGTCGCCTCGGAGCCCGAGACACAGGCGATGCAGGGGCTGATCCGGCGAATCAAGCCGAAGTTCCAGTCGAACCTGCACTCGTACGGGCAGTGGCTGCTGTACCCGCAGGGCTGGCAGACCGGCACGCTCGACGCCGACAACCCGATCTACGTGGCGCTGGGCGGCACCGATGCCGATGCGGCGATCCCCGGCTTCAACCCAGGGCAGTCGGCCGACACGCTCTACGTCACCAACGGCGAGACGACCGACTACGCGGACACGACCGCGGGCACCGTCGCGTACACGCCCGAGCTGGGCGAGGGCACGGCGGGCGCGGGCTTCGTGTTCCCGGACGACGAGGGGCTCGTGCAGGCGGAGTTCGAGAAGACGCTCGACTTCCACGAGGGCCTCGCCCGGTCGGCGGCCCACCCGGCCAATCCCGACTCGCCGGTGGGGATCGACGTCGAGCCGTTCTACCTGGACCAGGACGACATCGACCCGCAGAACGGACAGCAGTCGCTGTTCGACTTCAAGTTCTCGGTCTCCTACGGGGATCCGCAGGAGGTCCGGGTGCTCGCGAAGCGCAGCCTCGGCGCCGTGACCGTGAACTACCAGGTCAACGGCGGGGGGACGCAGACCAAGTCGACCAGCGAGTGGGGCGGCGGCGAGCGCTACGGCCCCGGCCACCAGGACTACTACCACGTGATGAGGGGCACCGTGACCGGGACGAAGGCCGGCGACACGGTGAAGGTGTGGTTCACCGGCGGCGGTGAGAAGAGCGACTCGTTCACCTACAAGGTCGAGTCCGACAGCGGCCGGGACGTGCTCGTCCTGGCAGCGGAGGACTACACGGGCGCGTCGCAGCTGGCCCCGCCCGGACAGCATCCGCCGAAGTACCTGTCGTGGTACACGGACGCGCTGCGGGCGAACGGCATCGCCTTCGACGTCTACGACGTGGACGCCCACAGCCGAACGGCACCCGACAACCTCGGCGTGCTAAGCCACTACGACACGGTGGTCTGGTACACGGGCGACGACGTCATCACCCGCGAGCCGGGCTGGGGAGTGGGCAACGCGTCACGGCTGGCCATGCAGGAGCTGCTCGAGGTGCGCGACTTCGTCAACGCCGGCGGGCGCGTGTTCTACACCGGGCAGGCGGCCGGTCAGCAGTACACGACCGCGCGCGGCACCCAGCTGTACGACCCGTTCGAGAACAAGCAGTGCAGCTCCGCACCGGCCATCCTGGCGCGGTGCCTGGCGCTGTCGGGGTCGGGCGATTCGCAGGGCGACCCGATCGAGTACACGTTCGGGGCCGCGATCACCACTCCCGACGGGGGCATCGATCCGAGCAGCGGGAAGCTGTTCGACATCTCCGGCATCGCCGACCCGCTGCAGGGGCTGACCTTGAAGCTGAACGGCGGAGGGAGCGCGAACAACCAGGTCACCGACTCGTCGTTCATCGCGACCGGCGACTTCCTGAAGGTGACCGATCCGGCGGACTCGTTCCCGCAGTTCGAGAGCACGCCGGCGGCCGAGTACATCAGCGGGATCGCGGGGCCGTTCGACCCGCACACCGGCAGTTCGTTCATGTGGTCGGAGCGGGCCGACGAGGCGTACAAGCGCCTGACCCGCACGATCACGGTGCCCGCGGGCGGGGCGAACATGTCGTTCTGGACGAGCTACAACCTGGAGCTCGACTTCGACTACATGGTCGTCGAGGCCCATACCGTCGGCCAGGACAACTGGACGACGCTGGCCGACCAGAACGGTCACACGTCGAGCGACCTGAGCAGCGACGAGTCGTGCCCGGGCGGCTGGAGCAACCCGGCCGACGCTGCCAACGTGCTGCACCCGTTCCTGACGCACTACCAGACGTTCCAGCCCGACGGGACCTGCACCTCCACCGGCACCACCGGCCAGTGGAACGCGGCGAACGGCAGCTCGAGCGGCTGGCAGCAGTGGCAGGTCGACCTCTCGCCCTACGCGGGGCAGCAGGTCGAGATCTCGATCACCGCTCTCAGCGACTGGGGCTTCCAGCAGTTCCCCGGTGTGTTCATCGACGACATCGCCGTGTCCACCGGCGAGGGCAACACCTCGTTCGAGGAGGACGGCGACACGATGGACGGCTGGGCGGTCTCCGGCGCGCCGCAGGACCCGGACGGGATCGAGGGCGCGAACCGCAACGACTGGGTGCGGCGTGGCGGCCTCGGCATCAAGGAGGGCTCGGTCGTCCGGACCCCGGACACGCTCTACATGGGCTTCGGCTTCGAGGGCATCGCCGGGGCGCCGACGCGCAACGACGTGATGAAGAGGGCGGTGGGTTACCTGGGTCGATAGAAAACCCCGGTTTGCCATTGGCTCCCGGGCGGTTTCTGGCGTATGGTCACAAGGCGGTAGCGCGGCCCGTCCTGGACGCCCTGTCGCCCAGCCAATGAAGCAAGGGACCGCGCTCATCGTCGTGCTCGTCCTCCTGGTGGGGGCTCCCATGGCCCGTGCCCAGACGCCCGTCGCGATCGGCGAAGGCAACACCCCGGGTGTGACCGTCGACCCGGCGGGCACCGCGTACATCACCTGGGTGGGCAACGAGTCGAACACCACGTCGCTTCACTTCTGCCGCCTGCCGCGGGGCGCGGCGGCGTGCGCGGTCAACCGGCAGATCCCCGTGCCCGGGACCAGCCTGACGCGGCCGTACACCGTCGTCGACGGCTCGACGGTGAAGGTGCTCTCCTACCGCTACGGGCTGACGGGCGGCCCGCGCTTCGCCGCCGTCTACATGCTCACGTCGACGGACGGTGGTGACACGTTCGACGCCGGCACGCAGATCGCCACCATCGCTTTCCACGACGCCGTGCGCGGCCCGGGCAACAGCGTTTCGCTGATCGAGAACGTCGGCCAGTCGAGCTACCAGCTCGCGCCGCTTGACGGCTCCGGGCCCGTGGTCACGCCGGCGAGCCTGGCTCCCGACCACCCCTACGACCCGTCGGTCGCGCTGCTCGACGCGGGCTCGGTGATCGCGGTCTTTGCCAGCGGCTCGGGCGAGGCTCAGTTCCGCGTCTTCGGCGGCCAGGGCGATCCCAACAACGCCGCCAGCTGGAGCCCGGCCCAGACGTTCGCGCCCTACAACTCGTACCAGCGACTGGCGAGCGGGCCCGCGGGCACGTTCGTCCTGGGCAACGACGCGAACGGGGACCTGCAGGTGCGCAGGTTCGCCGGCATGGCGGGCGGCTTCGGTCCTCCGGTCGCCATACCTCCGCCCTCGAAGCCGATCACGGGCGGGTCGGACGACATGACCCAGGACGCCGCGGGCCGTCTGCACGTCGTCTGGCCGTTCGGTGACGCGGACGGCGCCCACGTCGGCTACGCGGTTTCGGACGACGGCAGCAACTGGAACGCGGGCAAGTTCGACGTCGGCAACCCGACCGACATCAGCGACACGGCGGGCGCGATGCGCCTGGGCGTGGCGCCCGACCACATTGGCGTCGCGGTCTGGCAGAACTCCGGATCCCCGCGAATGATCCGCGCGGTGGCGGTCGGCCCCTCCGCCGGAGTCACGCCGCCGGTAGTCGGCAAGACGGCCAACGCGGCTCCCATCTCCGGCAAGGTGTTCGTCAAGCCGCCCAGGGGCGCGACATTGCGCGCGTCCGCGCTCGGCCCGGCGCAGGCGAACGGCTTCGTCCAGCTCACCGAGACGACGCAGGTGCCGCTCGGGTCGACCTTCGACACGACCAAGGGGCGTGTCGAGCTGGAGACCGCGGTCGGCCTGTCGAAGCCGGGCCAGACACAGCGCGGGCAGTTCTACAGCGGCGTCTTCCAGGTCAGGCAGACGGGCGGCACGACGCGGCCGGTCACCCAGCTCACACTGAACGCCGCGCTTCAGTGCGGCAGGGGCAAGGACACTCTCTCACCGGCGCGGCGGTCGCGGCGGCTCTGGGCGAATGCCAGCGGACGCACGCGCACGCGCGGCCGGTACTCCGCCGCGACGGTGCGGGGCACGCAGTGGCTCACCAAGGATTCGTGCACGTCGACGACCACCCAGGTGAGGCGCGGGAGCGTCACCGTGCGCGACCTCGTCAAGCGCAGGAACATCGTCGTGCGGGCGGGTCGCTCCTACACGGCGCGCGCCAGGCGGCGCTAAGCCCTTCTCAGACCGCGGGCTCGGGCGAGACCCGGTCCGACGGAGGGCGGCGCGGCTCGGGCTTCGGGTCCGGCTCCGGCTTCTCCGGCGGGACAGGCACGCGCAGCCACTCGACGATCCGGCCGTGCTCGATCCGGAACGCAGTGGCCGCCTTCTCGCCCGTGCCCGGCCCGCAGTCGCCGCCCGGGCGGCCCGTCAGCTCGAACGTTCCGACGGTGTAGGGCGCGCGCCGGGTGGTGGACAGGAGCCGCGCGCCGCAGGGGAGGGAGTCGTTGAACGCGCGGACCTCCGGCGGCGACCCGAGCTGGATCGGCGCCGTGCCGTTCGCGACGGTCGCGGGCACGGCGAAGAGCGCGCTCGCGTCGTCGACCTGTCCACGCCGGAGCAGGTCCGACCAGCGGCGGATCACGCGCGCGTCGCCGCTCGCCGCGGTGCGGCCCGGGGCGGACTGGCCGCTCGCTCCCTGTCCGGGTGCGGGCTTCGGATCGTCGTCGCCGCCGCAGCCGGCGGCCGCGATCACCAGGGCGGCGAGCGCAACGGCTGTGGCCCGGCCGGTCACGGATTCACCGTACCGGCCGGTTCAGGATTCAGAACGTCGGCTCGTTCTCGGCACAGAGCGGCCCGGCGCCGCGTCCGCATCCGATCTCGCCGCGCGCGAACTGGGCCGCGGGCGTGTCGAGCTCGTCGACGTCATCGGAGTTGACGTCGGCCAGGCAGTCGTCGATCTGCGCCTGTGACTCCGCGCCGTAGGCGCAGTAGGGGGTGAGGTAGTTGTCGCGCGCGTCCCAGCCGCTGAAGAGCCCCCAGGTGGCGGCGCCGAGCAGGATCGCCACCACGGCGAGGCCGCTCAGGTCGGTCAGCAGCCACACCGCGCTCCCGATCACCACGGCGAGGACGGCGATCACGATGGCCACTGTCCACGGGTGGTTCTCGGCGTGCGGCGAGACGACGCTCTCGATCCAGACGCCGACCAGGATCCCTACGCCATAGATCACCCACGTCACCCTGCCGCCCCTCCCCGTCCGACGCCGACGTACCTAGTTCCCGTCCACTCCGTCGTCGACGAAGGTAACCGTCTCAGCTGGAAGGCGCGTGTAACCCCTGCCGCCCCGTCAGAGGTCGTATGAAATGCCGGCGCGTCCGCGCGCGCTCAAGCGTGTGTTCAGCGACGCCAGGGTCCGGCTGCCGGGAGCTAGCGCCTCGGCCACCTTCATGGCCGAGTAGAGCGCCGACTCCTGCAGGTCCGTGCCGGTCGTGTAGTGGCCGCTGAAGTACAGGCCTTTTCGGCCCTGGAGCGGACGCAAGGCGCGTGCAGCCTTGATGGTCGAGCGACTGATCAGCGGGTGCTTGAACCGCCGCTCCAAGAGGATCTGCTTCGGATCGGCGCGCCGGCGCTGGGCCCACGACTTGAACACGTGGATGCGCGCGCCCGAGGCAGACTTCTCCTGCAGAGCACCGAGCCACGCGCTGCCCTCGCAATTGAGACCGTGAACCCCGGCGTTGTAGGCCGCCCAGTTGCGGCGATCGCGGTGCATGTAGGCCGGGTCGGTGTGAACCAGAAGGCGCGAGTCGAAGTAGCTGTACACGTCCAGTAACGCAGTGACGTCGGCGAATGCGGGCAGCGGACGCAGCAGTTCGCGTCCAGCACGCGGAGGTGCGTTCAACACCACGAACCGGTACGGCCCCTTCCGGCCCGCCGGCGTCCGCAGGAACCAGCCGGCGCGTTTGCGACTCAGGGCCCGCGCAGGCGTGCTGAGGTGCACCTGGGCGGTCGGGCTGCGGTCCAGCATGCGCTGCAGGTTCCCCTGCATGCCGATTTTCGAGTTGTACGTAGTGGCGCCCTCGACAATGTCGGCCGGAAACGCGAGCGCGAACGTCTGCAGGATCGACCGCGCCGACGATCGCCGCGCGTCGCGCGGCGCACACCCGATGGTCGCCGTGATCCACGGATACAGGACGTCGTTCTTGAATGATCGCCGCAGGGGCAGGCTGCGGATCCAGGCGTCGACGGTGATCTCCCACGACATGTCCGACAGAACCGCCTGCCGCGCGAGCTGAGTGAACATCGCAAAGTCGATCGCATGCAGCGGCGTCGAGAGCGGGTGCGACGACGAGAAGATGGGCGCGCCCCCGGCCGTCCGGAAGATGCACAGGCTCGCGGGAGCCTCCAACGTGGCGTCGACGTCGGGGTGCTCAGGGTCGTAGAGGCCCAGCTCTTCCAGCAGCGTGACGTAGATCGGGTGCGTGTCGGGATGGAAGAACTGGGCGCCGAGATCAACGGTGATTCTCCGCCCCCGGTAGTCGATCACCCGCGAATCGCAGTGGCCGCCGATCCTGGATCGCGCCTCGAAGAGGTCGACGTCGAAGCTACCGGCAAGAAAATAGGCTGCGGCCACGCCGCCCGCACCGGCGCCGATGATCGCCACGCGTTCACGCCCCGACCTCGGTCGTCCGCTTCCGGCGGCGCTGGCCGGCAAGGCGCCGAGCGCCGCCAACCCGACCGCGCCTTTAAGGGCATCGCGGCGAGTGATCGACGTCTCGGACACGGGAAGCTCGAAAGGCTTGTCCATGGCGAGGACCGCAGGTCTACCAGAGCCGAGCCACCCGTGAACAGGCCAAGAACAGCGATCCGCAATTGAGCCGGGCGACAGTCAGGTGACGCCGAGGTCGCTCATGGGACGCGCGCTGATCGGGTGCAGTACCGCCACGGGGATTCGAACCCCGGTTTCCGCCGTGAGAGGGCGGCGTCCTAGTCCCCTAGACGATGGCGGCTCGGCAGCCGGCGCGAAAGTTTAGCGGCGCATCACCTAGGCGACCGTAACCTTCGAACCGATGCGACTGAAGCGCTCGACACGCTCCTCTATCGCCGCCGCCGGGTGCGCCGTCCTGTTCACGGCGGTTCTCGTCGGCGTCTACCACACGGCGCAGGGGCGCTGGCTCGACAACGCGGCGCTCGAGGGGTTCCTGTCGACGGTCGACAACGAGCGCCGGCAGGCCGTCGCCGACGCGGTCGCGAGCCTGTGCGACCCGGGCCCGTTCCTGCTGATCGGCGTTCACGATCGTCGCGGTCGCCCTCATCCGGCGCGCCCCGCGGCGCGCGGCGGCCGTCACCGCGCTGCTCCTCGG
Organism: uncultured Actinomycetes bacterium; assembly: GCA_963724205.1. Lineage (GTDB taxonomy): Bacteria > Actinomycetota > Thermoleophilia > Solirubrobacterales > Thermoleophilaceae > CAVRTK01. The sequence continues at coordinate 2,379,397 of CAVRTK010000001.1, forward strand.
CGCCGCGGTGACCACGCAGATCCTCAAGCCGCTGCTGGCCAAGGCGCGCTTCGACGGCGGCGTCGTCGGGTTCGACCACTTCGTCAGCCCGGTGATCGACGCGCCCGCGTTCCCGAGCGGGCACGCGACGGCGGCGATGTCGCTCGCGCTCGCGGCGCTGATCGTCGCGCAGCGCGCACTGGCGACCCGTGGTCGCGGCGATCGGCGCGCTGTTCGCGCTCGCGGTCGGCCTGTCCGATCGTCGCGCTGGCCTGGCACTTCCCGAGCGACATCGTCGGCGGCTACCTGGTGGCGACCACCTGGTGCCTGTCGCGCTCGCCGGCCTGCGCGCCGCCGACGCGCGCTGGCCCGAGCCCGGCACGCTGCGCGCAGCCGCGCGCACGCGCGTCCCGTCCCCGCGCGGGGCGATCGGCGCCGCGGCCGCGGTGGCGGCCGCCGCCGGCACCGGCATCGCGCTCGCGAGCCTCGACCGGATCGTCCGGCTTCGCGCAGCGACCACACCATCGCGACGCTCGCCGCGATCGCCATCTCGCTGCTCGCGGCGGCGCTCGTCGCGGCGGTCTCGATCGCCGACCAGCGCCCCGGCTGAAACCCTCTGGCGAGCGGCCTGAGCGGGTGTATGCTCTCCCGCGTCAAGCGGTCGGTGGTCAGGGAAGTCCGGTGAGAAACCGGCGCGGTCCCGCCACTGTAACCGGGTAGGCCCGCCGCACGGGGAGAAGCCACTGGTCGTCCACCGGACGACCGGGAAGGCGCGGCGCAGGCATCGACCGGGAGCCAGGAGACCTACCTCCGGCCGACAGCCACGAATCCCTCGCGGAAGGGGAGGCTCACCAGAATGAAGTCACGTATCGGGGCCCTTGCGGTCCTCGCGCTCGCGCTTGCATGCCCGAGTGCCCTGGCGGCACCCGCCACCGTCAACCTGCGCGTCGAAGGTGCCGACGACACGCTCTTCGAAGGCAAGGTCAGGACCGACGGCCACGCCATCGAGCAGGACAAGAACGGTCCGCAGCCCTGCGACGGGACAAACGGCGGGGCCAACCCGACCGCGGGCCCGACCGTCACGAGCGCGCTGGACGACGCAGTCGCCTGGGACGGCACGTTCAACACGTCGTTCTCGGACTTCCTCGTCAACCGGATCGGCCCGGACCGGGCGACCGACACGCAGTTCTGGGGCACCGCGCTGAACGGCACCGCCACCGAGCTCGGCGGCTGCCAGGTCCAGGTCAAGACGGGCGACGAGGTGCTCTGGGCCTACGACATGTTCTCGGCCAAGCAGTTCCTCGCCCTGTCGGGCCCGAAGACGGCGCAAGCTGAACGAGCCGTTCAAGGTCAAGGTCACCGACACCAAGAACGGCGGCAAGCCGGTCAAGGGCGCCGACGTCGAGCGGCGTCGCCAAGACCAACTCCAAGGGAGTGGCGACCGATGGTCGGCACCGACAAGGGCCTGCTGCTCGTCAAGGCGGAGCGCAAGGGCGCGATCCGCTCCAACGCGCTGATCGTCCGTGTCCGTTAGACGCATCATCGGTATCGCGGTTGCCGCGGCGGCGAGTCTCGTCGCCGCGGCGCCCGCGGGTGCGGCCGCTCCGGTCGTCAACCAGATGGTCGTCTTCAAGGACGGCAGCGCGAAGGTCGAAGTCCGTGCGGGCGTCGTCCACGCGCGTGAAGGTCGGCCGCAAGCGCTGCGCGGTCGGGGCAGGGCACGCCGCTCGCCGCGCTCGTCCGGAGCAAGCCGGGCACGCTGCCGCTACAAGGACTTCGGGTCGTGCTGCGTCGCGCGCGCGCGACGCGGGCGGCCTCTACGTGCGCGGCATCGGCCGCGACGTCATCTCCGGCCCCGAGGACCCCGACGGCTGGGTCTACAAGGTCGGCAACAAGGCGGCACCCGCGGGCGCCGCCGACCCGAGCGGGCCGTTCGGCCGCGGCCTGCTGCGCTCCGGCCAGCGCGTCACCTGGTTCTGGTGCGTGTCGCTCCAGGACGAGCGAGGGCTGCCAGCGGACGCTCGAGCTGAAGCCGTTCGCGGCGGCCAACACCGGTGCGTGACCGTGCGCGTCCGCGGCTACGACAACGCCGGCAAGGGCGTGCCGGTCGAGGGCGCGACGATCGAGGGCGGCGACGAGCCCGCGACGACCGGTCCCGACGGCACCGCCGACGCTGCTCGCCAGCGAGGGCGCCTACCGGTTCGTCGCCCGCAAGGACGGCCTGGTGCGCTCGTACCCGGTGGAGGTATCGCGTCCCCTGATGCGCGCCTGGCCGCGACTGGTCGCCCGTCGCGGCCGCGCTCGCCGGCTGCGGGCTCGGCGCCGGGCGGTGACCAGGGCGGCGGCGCCGAGCTGCGCGTCACGCGCGACTTCGGCCAGCGCCAGCTCGCCACCGCGGACCGCCCGATCGGTCAAGGAGAGCGACACGGTCATGCGCTTCCTCCAGTCCGAGCGCAAGGTGTCGCTCCGCTACGGCGGCGGCTTCGTGCAGTCGATCGACGGCCTCACCGGCGAGGGCGCGACGGCCGCCGCGACTGGTTCTACTTGGTGAACGGCCAGGAGGCGAGCGTCGGCGCGGCCGACCGCCAGCCTCCATCCCGGCGACGTCGTCCAGTGGGACTACCGCGACTGGAGCGCGACGATGTCGATCCCGGCGATCGTCGGCGCCTATCCCGAGCCGTTCCTGCACGGCTTCGACGGCAAGAAGCTGCCGGTCCGGGTCGAGTGCCCGGACCGACGCGAGCGACCTGTGCCGCACCGTGCGCGACCGGCTGGCCGAGGCCGGCATCACCGCGTCGAGCGCGGGCGCTCGGGCGCCGGCGAGCGCGGCCAGGTGCTGCGCATGTTCGTCGGCGAGTGGTCGGACCTGCGCGACGGTGCGCGCGCTGCGATCGCTCGAGCAGCGGCCCGCAGGAGAGCGGCGTCTTCGCCCGCTTCCGCGACGAGGGCGCGCAGCTCGACCTGCTCGACGCGCGCGGGCGCGTGGCGCCGGACCGCCGGGCCCGGCAGCGGGCTCGTCGCCGCGACCAAGGCGGGTGAGGAGGAGGGGATCTCGTTCATCGTCACCGGCGTCGACGCGGACGGCGTCGCAGGCGGCCGCGCGGCGCGCTCGACGCGAAGACGCTGCGCAACGCGTTCGCCGTCGCGGTGCCGTCCGGCGGCGGCGTCGTGACAGCTGCCCGTGCAGGCAGGGGGCAGCCCGGGATGAGCGTGGTCCCGGTCTACCGGCCGGGCACGCAGCCCGCTGCACGCCGCGCGCGCGCGGTGTCGCGTCGCTCTACTGCGCGGCGCTCGCGCTCGTGCCCGTGGTGTTCGAGCACCCGGTCGTGCTGGCGGGCGCGCTGGTCGCGGTGATCGCCGCCGGCGTCGCGGCCGGGGTCGGGGTCGGAGATGCGCCGCGGCGCGCGGCTGGCCGCCACGATCGGGGTGATGATCGCCGTGATCAACCCACTGGTGACCAGCGAGGGCGACGACGCTGCTCGTGCGCGGCGACGAGGTCTTCGGCCACCGGGTCGGCGACATCACGCTCGAGGCGCTCGTCTGGGGCGCCGCGTTCGGCCTGCGCGCCGCCGTGCTGATCATGGTGTTCGCGCTGTACTCCGCGGTCGTCGACCCCGACGAGATGCTGCGGCTGTTCCGCCGCTTCGGCTACCGCTCGGCGCTGACCGCGTCGCTGGCCACCCGGCTCGTGCCGCTGCTGGCCCGCGACGCGTCGCGGATGAGCGACGCCGCGCGCTGCCGGCCGCGGCCGCCGGGGCGCGCCGAGCGCGCGCAAGGCCGCGCTGTCGGGCGCGCTCGACCGCTCGGTCGACGTGGCGGCCGCGCTCGAGGTGCGCGGCTACGGCGACGCCCGCCGGCCGCGCGCCGGTGCACGCGCCGTGGTCGCGGCACGACCTGCGCGTGGCGACGGCGGCGCTGCGATCGCGGTGCTGACGGTGGCGGTCGGCGTGGTCGGCGGGCGGCGGCTTCGTCGCCTACCCGCGGATCGAGCTCGACCTGGGCGCGCCGTTCCTGGCGCTGAGCGCTGCGGCGTGGTCGCTGCTGGCGCTCGCTGCCGCTGGGCGGGCGCGCGGCGCGCAGCTGGGGGTGGCGCGTGCCTGACCCGATCCTCTCCGCCCGCGGGTTCACCTACCGCTACCCCGAGTCGCAGGTCGACGCGCTGCGCGACGTGACGCTCGACCTCCAGCCCGGATCGTTCACGGTGCTGGCGGGCGCGTCCGGGTGCGGCAAGTCGACGCTCGTGCGCGCGGCCTGCGGGCTCGTGCCCCACTTCCACGGCGGCGCGGCGACGCGGGTCGCTGACCGTCGGCGGCCTGTCGATCCGCGACCACGGGCCGAGCGACCTGGCGCCGATCGTCGGCACGGTCTTCCAGGACCCGGAGACGCAGGTCGTGATGGGCGGCGTGCGCGCCGAGCTGGCGCTGCCGCTCGAGCACCGCGGCGTCGCCCCGGCCGCGATCGCGCGGGCGGTCGAGGAGACCGCGCTGGTGCTCGGCATCGCCGGGCTGCTCGACCGCCGCACGGACACGCTGTCGGGCGGCGAGCTGCAGCGCGTGGCGCTTGGCCGCCGCGCTCGTGCACCGGCCCGCGCTGCTCGTGCTCGACGAGCCGACCTCGCAGCTCGACCCGGTCGCCGGCGACGAGCTGGTCTGGCTGCTGCGGCGCCTGAACGAGGAGTGGGGGACGGCCGTGCTGATCGCCGAGCACCGGCTGGAGCGCTGCCTGGGCGCCGCCGACCGCGTGCTCGCGCTGCGCGACGGCGCAGGTCGCGTGCGACGCCCCGCCGGCGGAGTTCCTGACCTGGGCGGCGGACGCAGGCGCCGGCGCTGGCGACGCCCGGGGGCGCGGCTGTTCTCGCTGGCCGGGCTGCGGCCGCTGCCCGCGTCGGTCAAGCAGGCGCGCGCCGCGCTGCGCGACTGCCGGGCTGCTGCCGGACGGCGGCGGTGCCGGAGGCGGAAGCCGGCAAGCGCGCGCAGGCGCCGTCGTCGCGACCGCGTCTCGCCGCCGCGCTGGAGCTGCAGCGGCGTGTGGCACGAGCTGCGCGACGGCCCGGTGCTGCTGCGCGGCGTCGACCTGCGCATCGACCCCGGCGAGCGCGTCGTCCTCATGGGCCGCAACGGCGCGGGCAAGAGCACGCTGCTGCGCCACGCCAAGGCGCCTGCTCGAGCCGACGCGCGGGCGGGTCGAGACGCGGCGGGGAGGTCGCCCTGCTGCTTCAGAACCCGGGCGACTACCTGATCCACGAGCACGCCGAGGACGAGGCGGGCGCGGCCGCCGTCGAGCGCGCCGGCCTGGCCGGGCGCGAGCGCGTCGAACCCGCGCGACCTGTCCGGCGGCGAGCGCCAGCGGCTGGCGCTCGAGATCGTGATGAGCGGCGACGAGCCGCCCGCGGTCGTCTGCCTGGACGAGCCGACCCGCGGCATGGACCGCGCCCGCAAGGACACGCTGGCCGCGCGGCTCACGGACGCTCGCCGGCGGACGGCGGCGCGGTGCTGGTCGCCACCCACGACACCGAGTTCGCCGCGACGTTCGCCGACCGGGTCGTGCTGATGGGCCAGGGCGTCGTGATCGCCGACGGCCCCGCTGCCGAGGTGCTGAGCGGCGGCTGGCACTTCGCCACCGAGGTCGCGCGCGTGCTGGGCGGCGCCGGCGGCGCGCTGACCGCCGAGCAGGGCGCGGTCCTCCTCGACCGGGAGCTGGTGGCGCGATGAGCTGGCTGCCCGCGTCGCTGATGGTGCTGGCGGTCGCGCTGGCGCTCGGCTTCGCCTGGTACGAGCGCAGCCACCCGAGCGCGCGCGTGCTGGCGCTGGTCGGCGCGCTCGCCGCGCTGGCGGTCGTCGGGCGCATCGCGTTCGCGGCCGTGCCCAACGTCAAGCCGACCACCGACATCGTGCTGTTCTCGGGCTACGCGCTGGGCGGCGCGCCCGGGTTCGCGGTCGGCGCGCTGGCCGCGCTCGTGTCGAACTTCTTCTTCGGCCAGGGCCCCTGGACGCCGTGGCAGATGGCGGCGTGGGGCGGGGTCGGCCTGCTCGGCGCGGCGCTCGGCCGCGTCGCCCGCGGGCGCGAGCTCGGCCGCGTGCCGCTGGCCATCGCCTGCGGGGTCGCGGGCCTGTTCTTCGGCGCTGGTGATGGACCTGTTCCAGTGGACGCTCGGCGAGCCGCACACGCTCGGCGCCTACGCCGCGGTGTCGGCGCGCTCGCTCGGGTTCAACATCGCGCACGTGGTCGGCAACGTGGTCTTCTGCCTGCTGATCGGGCCCGCGTTCGTGCGCGCGCTGCAGCGCTACCGGCGCCGGTTCGAGGTCGAGTGGGACGCTGCCCGCGCACGCGCCCGCGGTGGCGGCGGTCGGTCGTCGCGCTGCTGGTCGGGGCCAGCGCGCTCGCGCAGCCGCCGACCGCGCGCGCCGCCGCGTCGACAGCGCGGGCCGTCACCTACCTGGAGAACGCGCAGAACGGCGACGGCGGGTTCGGCGGCGCGCCCGGGCAGGGATCGACGCAGCTCCACTCGGGCTGGGTGGCGCTCGGCCTGGCGTCGGCCGGCCGCAACCCGCGCGAGGTGCAGCAGCGGCGGCAACTCGGTCATCGACTACCTGCGCGGCGGGGCCGGCTCGCTGAACGACACCGGGCGAGCTCGAGCGCACGATCCTCGTGCTGCGCGCGTCGGGCGTCGACGCCGCGCGACTGGTCGGGGCGCGACCTGGTCGCCGAGCTCGAGCGGCGGCGCAAGTCGAACGGGTCGTTCGGCACGATCAACTGGACCGCGTTCGGGATCATGGCGCTGCGTGCGTCCGGGGCGGGCACGCCGAGCGGGTCGGTGTCGTACCTCGTCAAGCAGCAGAACGGCGACGGCGGCTACGGGTTCTCGCCCGCGGCGACCAGCGACGCCGACGACACCGGCGCCGTGCTCCAGGGGCTGGCCGCCGGAGGCAAGCGGTCGTCGCCGGCGGCGCGCCGCGCGGTCGCCTACCTGAAGCGCACGCAGCACACCGACGGCGGCTGGGGGCAGATGCCCTCGCAGCCCTCGAACGCGCAGTCCACCGCCTGGGCGGTGCAGGGCCTCGTCGCGGCGGGCACGCAACCCGGCGCGGTTCAAGCGCGGCGGCCGCTCGCCCATGCAGTTCCTGGCGCTCGCTGCAGCGGGGCGACGGGTCGTTCCGCTACTCGAAGCGCTCGGCGCAGACGCCGGTGTGGGTGACGGCGCAGGCGCTGACCGCGCTCCGGCGCAAGGCGTTCCCGCTGAAGGCCGCGGCGCTGCGGAAGTCGAGCGCGGGCGGGGGCGGGTCGTCCGCATCCGGCGGCGACGCGAGGCGCCGCCGAGGAGAAGCGCAAGCGCCGCGCGGCGGCGAAGCGGGAGAAGGCGGCGAAGGAGGACGGCCGCCGCCGACGATGCCCGGCGTCCACGGGCACCACGACCGGCGCCGCCGCGGGCACGCCGGGCGTGACCGGCAAGCAGACGAGCGAGACTCTGGACGGCAGCGACGGCAACGGCGACGTCGACCCGCACGGTCGCTGATCGTCGGTCGCGGCGGCGCTGATCCTGATGGGCGTCGGCTGGTGGCGGATGCGCCGCGGCGGCGACCCGCTCGGCCGGCTGACCCAGCGCCGATTTTCACGAACTGGTCGAGGTTTCCCGAACTATTGCGGGAAACCTCGACCAGTTCGCGGTTTTGGGGGTAGCGCGGGAATTGTTCCGAACAATTCGGTAGGGTCGCCACCGTGCTCGTCTCCGACGACGTCTTCCGGCGGCTCACCGAGGACATCCTCGGCGGCGCCTACGAGCCGGGCGAGAAGCTGCCCACGCAGCGCGCGCTCGCCCGCGACCTGGGCGTGAACATGGCCAGCGTTCGCGAGGCCGTGAAGCGGCTCGAGCAGCTGCGGCTGGTCGAGGTCCGCCACGGCGACGCGATGCGGGTCGCGGACTGGCGCACGAGCGGCGGGCTCGACGTGCTCGCGCACCTGCTGTTCCGCGCCGGCGGGCTCGACACGAGCACGCTCGCCGACCTGATGGAGGCCCGCGCGCTGATGCTGAGCGAGGCCGCCCGCCTGGCCGCGACCCGGCGCAGCGACGACCAGGCCACCGCGCTCGAGCGAGACCGCGGAGCGGATCGCCGAGGCGCCGGACCACGCCGCCGCGCAGGCCCTCGACTGGGCCTTCTACGCGACGATCGTCGACGCCGCCGGCAACCTGGTGCTCGCGCTGGTGATGAACTCGATCCGGCACGTCTACTTCCAGCGCGCCGACCTGTTCGCCCGCGTCGTGGACGACCACCTGGGCCTCGCTCCGCTGTACGCGGAGGCGGCAAAAGCGATCGCGCGACAGGACCCGCAGGCCGCGGCCGCCGCCACCCGCGCGCTGGCCGACGCCCAGACGGAGCGGCTGGCATGACCGGGCGCGAGGCCGCGATCTTCACCGCGTTCGCCGACATCGTCGTCGCGCCCGAGCCGCTGCTCCCGCCGGTCGCCGACACCGACGCGGCCGAGTTCTTCGCCACCTGGATCGCCACCGCGCCCCGGCTGAACGCCGTCGGCCTGCGCGGCGGCCTGTTCGCGCTCGACGCCGCGCCGGTCGCGATGGGCTTCCGCCGCCCGCTCCGCAGGCTCGGCCGCGACGACCGCGTCCGCTTCCTCCAGCGCGTGGAGAAGCACCGGGCGCCGCCGGTCCGCCAGGCCGTCAAGGCGCTCAAGGGCATCGCGTTCCTCTGCTACTACGGCGACGACGGCGTGCTGAAGACGCTCGGCTACGACGCGGACGCCAACCTCCGGAGGGCCCGCGAGCTGCGCGCCGCGGAGGGCCGGCCGTGACCGGCGCCGCCCGCCCGACCGGCACGTCTGCCTACACCGACGGCAGCGCGATCCCGCGCCAGGACAACCCGCGCGTCGAGCGCGGCGCGGCGATCGACAACGACCGCACGATCCGCGCGGACGCCTGCGTGATCGGCACGGGCGCCGGCGGCGCGGCGGTGGCCAAGGAGCTGGCCGAGGGCGGCATGGACGTGGTGATGCTCGAGGAGGGCGACCACCACACGACCGACGAGTTCACGACGCGCCCGCGGGAGATGACCGCGCACCTGTACCGCGACGCGGCGCATGACGGTCACGGTGGGCAACGCGCCGATCGTCCTGCCGCTCGGCAGCGGGGTCGGCGGGACCACGACGATCAACTCCGGCACCTGCTTCCGCACCCCGCCGGCGGTCCTCGAGATGTGGCGCAGCCGCTTCGGCCTCGAGCAGCTCACGCCCGACGAGCTCGACCCGTACTTCCGCCGCGTCGAGCGCGTCATCAACGTCGCCCAGGTGCCGCCCGAGCTGGCCGGCCGCAACGCGCTCGTCGTCAAGCGCGGCGCCGACGCCCTCGGCTGGTCGGGCGACTTCATCTACCGCAACGTCCGCGGCTGCGTGGGCTCGGGCGTGTGCGTGTTCGGCTGCCCGACGTCGGCCAAGCAGTCGGCGAACATGAGCTACGTGCCGCTCGCCTGGCAGGCCGGGGCGACGACGTACACGGGCACGCGGGCGACGCACATCGAGATGCGCAATCGCCGCGCCCGCGCCGTCAACGCTCGCACCACCGGCGGCGGCCGCCTGCGCGTCGAGACCGACACGGTGATCGTGGCCTGCGGCGCGATCCACACGCCGCTGTTCCTGCGCCGCAACGGCCTGGGCACGAGCTCGGGCGAGCTGGGCGACAACCTCGCGATCCACCCGGCGACCGGGGTGAGGGCGCTGTTCGACGAGGAGATCGACATGGCCCGCGGCGTGCCCCAGTCGTTCTACATCGACGAGTTCGCCGACGAGCGGATCATGTTCGAGGGCGCGGCCGGCCCGCCCGACTACCTGGCGATGTCGATGCCGTTCTCGCGCGAGCGCCACCGCGACCTGATGCTCCGCTACCGCCACTTCAGCCAGTTCGGCGTGATGGTCAGCGACCTGTCCCGCGGCAGCGTGCGGGAGCGGTTCGGCCGCCCCGAGATCCGCTACGACCTGAACGCCGACGACGTCGTCCGCGTTCAAGCGCGGCATCGAGCTGCTGGTCGACCTGTACTGGGCGGCGGGCGCGCGCGTGGTCTACCCGCCGGTCGAGCGGGTCGGCGAGCTGCACGACGGCGACACGAAGCAGCTCCGCGAGGCGACGATCAGGGCCCACGACCTGGTCCTGATGGCGTTCCACCCGCTCGGCACGGCGCGCGCCGATGCCCGCCCCGCCCACGGCGTCGTCGACGGCGACCTGAAGCTGCACGACGCCGAGGGCGTCTACGTGGCCGACGGCTCGGTCGTCCCGAGCTCGCTCGGCGTCAACCCGCAGGTCACGATCATGGCGCTCGCATCGCGCCTGGCCTACGGGCTGCTGGGCAAGGGAGCGCCGCACGACGAGCCGCACCCGGAGCACATCGCCCGCCCGCGCATCGAACGGGCGCACGCGATCACCGCATAGGAAAAGATGCCGCCCATGATCCTGGCGGCGACGTCCTCGAGCGACGACTCCCTCTTCGCGCTGGTCCTGCTGCCGATCGCGCTCGCCGTGATCATGACCAGCCTCGGGCTGTCGCTGACGATCGCGGACTTCAAGCGCATCTTCGTCTTCCCCAAGGGCGTAGCGATCGGCATGGTCAACCTCGTTCTGATCTCGCCGCTGCTGGCGTTCGGGATCGCCGAGCTGTACGACTTGGCGCCGGAGCTCGCGGTCGGGCTGGTGCTGATGGGCTCGGCGCCGGGCGGCACGACCGCGAACCTGATGACGCACCTGGCCCGCGGCGACACCGCGCTGAGCGTGACGATGACCGCGATCAGCAGCCTGGCGGCGGTGATCACCGTGCCGCTCTACCTGGGGCTGTCGATCGAGTACTTCGACGCCGACGTGGGCGACGACGTGTCGATGGGTGGGATCGTCGCGCGGGTGTTCGCGATCACGATCATCCCGCTGGCGTTCGGGATGTGGCTGCGCTCGCGCGACCCGGAGCGCGCCGCGAGGCTGGAGCCGACCGTCAAGAAGCTGGCGTTCGGGTTCCTGCTGGTCGTGATCGCCGGCGCGGTGATCAGCGAGTTCGACGTGATCGAGGACAACTTCGCCGACCTCGCGCTCGCCACCCTTACGCTGAACGTGGCGGCGATGATCGGTGTCGTTCTCGATCGCCCAGCTGGCCCGGCTGAGCGCTGCGCAGTCGACGGCAATCGCGCTCGAGCTGGGGGTCCACAACGGCACGCTGGCGATCGCTGTGGCGTCGACGATCGACAACACGCTCGCCACGCCGGCGGCGGTCTACAGCATGTTCATGTTCCTTACGGCGGGGGCGTTCGCGCGCTTGATGTACAAGCGCAACGGGGCGGTGGCGCAGCCCGCGTAGCCTCACAAGCGTGGACCTGGAAGAAGCAATCCGCAGCCGCCGCACGCACAAGGCGTACGGCCCCGAGCCCGTGCCGCGCGAGCAGCTCGACGACCTGCTCGAGCTGGCCCGCTGGGCGCCCAACCACGAGCTGACGAACCCGTGGCGGTTCCGGGTCGTCGGGCCCGAGTCGCTCGCACGCCTCAAGGAGGCCGCGGGCCCGGAGTCCGCGCCCAAGCTCGACCGCGCGCCGACGCTGGTCGTCGCCTCGGCCAAGCAGAACGGCGAGCCCGTCCAGGACGAGGAGGACCTGGCCGCCACCGCGTCCGCGATCTACATCGTGCTGCTGGCCGCGCACGCCCGCGGGCTGGCCGGCTACTGGCGCACCCCGGCCGTCCTGCGCACGCCCGAGGGGCGCGCCGCGGTCGGCGTGCCCGACGACGAGCGCGTGCTGGCCCTGATCCACCTGGGCCAGCCGCGCCAGGAGAAGCAGGCCGCCCGACCGGGCACCGTCCGGCGACTACGTAACGTATCTGCCGTGATAGCCCGCGACGAGGCACTGGCGGCTTTCGAGTCGGAGCGCTTCGACGTCGTCGTGATCGGCGGCGGGATCACCGGCGCCGGTGTCGCGCTCGACGCCGCCACGCGCGGCTACAGCGTCGCGCTGGTCGAGCGCGAGGACTACGCGGTCGGCACCTCCAGCCGGTCGTCCAAGCTCGTCCACGGCGGCCTGCGCTACCTGCAGAACTTCGACCTCGGCCTGGTGCGCGAGGCGCTGCTCGAGCGGTCGATCCTGGTCAACCTGGCGCCGCACCTGGTGAAGCCGCTGGAGCTGCTCGTCCCGTCGTTCGAGGGCAAGAACCCGGAGCGGGTGATGGGCGTCGGCCTGCACATGTACGACGTGATGGCGCGCGAGCGCGGGGCCTGGCGCAAGCGCCGCCGCGACCGCGACTCGGACGGCGACGGCACGCCCGACTGGTACCCCGACCGCCACCGGGTGATCGGGGCCGACGAGGTCGTGCGAGCTCGCGCCCGCCCTGGCCGAGCGCGACCCGAGCGCCGCCTACCTCTTCTACGACTGCCAGACCGACGACGTGCGCCTGGTGCTGACCGTGCTGGGCGAGGCCGAGCGGTTCGGCACCGTGATGGCCAACCGCTGCGAGGTCACCGGCCTGCTCGACGAGGACGGGCGGGCCTGACGGCGTGCGCGTGCGCGACGAGATGTCCGGGCCGCGAGCTCGAGATCCGGGCCGACAACGTCGTGAACGCCACCGGCGTCTGGGCCGACACGATCCGCCCCGACGAGCTGCACGACGAGGCCGAGGTGCCGCGCATCCGGCCGAGCCGCGGGACCCACATCACGCTCGACCACGCCGACCTGCCGATCGACGTCGGGATCATCGTCCCGGCCGGCGGCGGGCGGTCGATCTTCGCGCTGCCCTGGCTGGGGCGGACGCTGGTCGGGACGACCGACAACGACTACGAGGGGCCGGTCGACCACGTCAAGCCGAGCACGACGGACGTGGAGTACCTGCTCGAGGCCTGCCGCAACTTCTTCGCCCGGCGACCTCCGGTTCGCGGACGTGACCGGCGCGTACGCGGGCGTGCGGCCGCTGATCTCGCTGGGCGACGACAAGAAGTCCGTCGACATCTCGCGCCGCGCGGAGCTGTTCGAGACGAGCTCCGGCCTGGTCACGATCACCGGCGGCAAGCTCACGACCTGGCGGCGGATGGCGAAGCTGGCGATCGACCGGATCGTCGAGCGCGAGGGCCGCGAGGCGCCCTGCCGCACGCACGAGATCCCGCTCGGCCTGCCGATCGATGCCGAGCAGATGCCGCACGTCGACGGGGTCGACGACGCGAGCTACGCGCTGTTCGCCCACCGCTACGGCTACGCCGCGCGCGAGCTGCTCGCCCTCGCCGAGGAGCGCCCGGACCTGCGCCGCCCGATCGTGCCCGGCCAGCCGGACCTGCTGGCCGAGGCGGTGTTCTCGGCTCGCAACGAGCAGGCCCGCACGGTCGCCGACGTGCTGCTGCGCCGCACCCGGCTCGGGCTGCTCGACGCGCGGGCGCTGTGCGCGCCGGACGCCGAGGGCCCGCGGGCGGTGGCCGCCGCGCTCGGCGGCGAGCTCGGCTGGGACGACGCGCGCGTCGGCGCGCGAGGTCGCCGACTGGCACGAGCAGTCCGACGCCGAGGGCATCGACGTGTCCGCTCTCGAGCCCGCCGCGGCCGGCTAGTGGCGCTACGGCAGCTCCACCCGGACCCGGGGCCGACCACGGTCGACCGCCCTGCTGGGCGACCTGCGCCTCGCCGAGCGCGCGCCCGACGGGCGGCCGTTCGTGGCGCTCAACATGGTCGAGTCGATCGACGGGCGCGCGACGATCGGCGGCCGCGTCGGCGCGCTCACCGGGCCCGTCGACCAGCGCATCGTCTACGCGCTGCGGGCGCAGGCCGACGCGCTCCTGGTCGGGGCCGGCACCGTGCGCAACGAGCGCTACGGCGGCCTGTTCCCCGACGTGCCGGCGGGCGCGGACCAGCCGCTCGTGGTGATCGTCAGCGGGCGGCTCGACCTGCCCGCCGACCTGCCGCTGCTGGGCGAGCCGGACGCGCGGGTCGTGATCGCGACTCCGTCCGACGGCGACGCTGGGCTTCGATCACGCCGCGTCGGTCGACTACCTCCGCGTTCCCGGCTGTGGCCGGCCGGGCCGACTGCGGGGCGCATCCTGCGCGGCGCTGCGCGCGCGACTACGGCGTGCGGTCGGTCGTCTGCGAGGGCGGGCCGAGCGCTGAACGAGGCGCTGACTGGCGGACGACGCTCGTCGACGAGCTGTTCCTGTCGCTGTCGCCGCTGATCGTCGGCGGCGGCGGAGCGCATCGCTGTCCGACGCCACGGCGATCGCGCGGCGGCCCGCGCCCGGCCCGCCTGCTGTCGGCCGCCACCGCCGACGACTACCTGTTCCTGCGCTACGCGCTCTGATGCGGCTGCGTCTGCGCGACACGATCGTCGACCCGAGCGGCTTCCCGCTGGTCATGGGGATCCTCAACACGACGCCCGGACTCGGTGTCCGACGGCGAGCGCTACCTGACGCTGGACGCGCAGCTCGAGCGCGCGCGCGAGCTGGTCGCCGCGGGCGCCGACCTGATCGACGTCGGCGGCGAGTCCGGCCGCACCGACCGCGCCGCGGTGTCCGAGGACGACGAGATCGCCCGGGTGCTGCCGCTGGTCGAGGCGCTCGCGGCCGACGGCGTGCTCGTGTCGGTCGACACCTGGAAGCCCCGCGTGGCGCGGGCCGTGGTCGACGCGGGCGCGTCGATGCTGAACGACGTGAGCGGCCTGGCACGAGCCCGAGCTCGCGTCGATCGCCGCGGAGTCGGGCGCGGCGCTCGTGCTCATGCACACGCGCGCGGCGCCCAAGGAGGAGACACTTCCCCGGCTACGACGACCCGTTCGCGGACGTGGAGTCGATGCTGCGCGGCCTGATCGCCCGCGCGCACGAGCTGGGCGTGCCCGACGACCAGCTGGTGATCGACCCGGGCCCGGACTTCGCGAAGACGCCCGCGGAGACCGTGGCGGTGCTGCGGCGGCTGGACGACCTGCGCCCGCTCGGCCGCCCGCTGCTGCTGGCCGTGTCGCGCAAGTACTTCGTCGGCGCGATCACGGGGCGGCGGCCGCTCGAGCGGCATCGGCGGGACGCTGGCCGCGGTGGCCCACGGCGTCGACCACGGCGCCGGCGATCCTGCGCGTGCACGACGTCGCCGCCGTCACGGACTTCCTGCGCGTCCGCGCGGTGCTGCGCGGCGAGGCCGAGGTGCCCGACTTCGACCCCGCCGACGAGCGCCTGAAGTGGGAGAGGCCGCTGTCGTGACGCGCGGGCTGATGGCGGCGCTCGTCGCCGCGATCGTGCTCGCGGGCTGCGGTGGCGACGACGTCGACCCCGACACGGCGCGGCTGCGCAAGGCCGACGCGGCGCTGGTCGAAGGAGCCCCGGCGACCGGTTCGCGATGGCCGGCGTCATCCGCGCGGCGACGGCGGGCGCCGGGAACCGCGTCGACCCCGGCACCGGGCGCTACCGGCCGAGCGCCCGGCCGTTCCTGCTCCGCGCCGCCGAGGTGTGGCCGCGCTACCTGGACGCGACCCGCGGGCGCCCCGAGGTCCCGATCGCGTCGCTGATGGTCGGGGTGTACGCCAACGGGCTCGACCGGCCCGCCGACGCCGCCGACGCCGCGCGGCGTGGTGGCCCGGGAGAAGCCGTCGGCGGCGTCCTACCTGTCGCTGGCCGAGCTGGCCTCGCGCGCGGGCAACCAGCGGCAGGCCGAGGTGGCCGCGCAGAAGGCGCTCGAGCTCGCCGAGCCGGACGAGCGCGACCGCGTCCGTGCGGCGATCCGGGTGTTCTCCCGGCGCGCGGGCTGAGCCTCCGGGGCCGGGCGCACGCCGACGCGTATGCCATCCTCTGCCGCTCCTATGCCTGTACTAGACAGAAGCGAACTCGAGCAGAGCCCGCTCGCCGACCTCCACGCCATCGCGTCCGAGGTCGGCATCGAGGGCTACCGCCGCCTGCGTCGCGATGACCTGATCGAGGCGATCCTCTCCGGTGAGACGCCCGTCAGCGAGCCCAAGCGCAGAGACAGACGAAGCTCCGACGACGACGGCGACGACGACCGCCCGAAGCGCCGCAGTCGCGGCGGGCGCGGACGACGGCCGCGGGTCGCGCGACGATCCGGCCCGAGCGCGCCGAGCGCTCGCGATCGCGGGCGCGGCGCGGACAAGGACAAGCGACGAAGGACGGCGCGACGAGCGCGAGGACCGCGACGATCGGGACGACCGCGACGACGAGGCCGATGCCGAGCCGCGCACCGGCGTGCTCGACATCCTGCCGAACGGCAGCGGCTTCATGCGCGTCGAGCTGTTCCGCCACTCGAACGAGGACGTGTACGTCTCGCCCGCGCAGATCCGCCGCTGCGAGCTGCGCGCCGGCGACGAGCTGAGCGGGCCGGTCCGGCCGCCGCGGCGATCGGAGCGCCACCCGTCGCTCGTGCGCGTCGACAAGGTCAACGACGGCGATCCCGAGCCGCCGGCCGAGCGCCCGCGGTTCGAGGACCTGACGCCGGTGTTCGCCACGAAGAAGCTCTCCGGCCTGTCCGACGTGCCCTACGGCCGCGGTTCGCGGGTCGCGATCGGCGGACCGCCCGGCGCCGGCGTCACGTCGCTGCTGCGCAGCGCGGTCGACGCCCTCAAGGCCGAGTCCGACATCGACCTGGTGGTCCTGCTGGTCGGCGCCCGTCCCGAGGAGGTCACCGAGTGGCAGCGCCTCGAGGGCGTCGCCGTCGCCGGCGGCGCGTTCGACCGGCCGGTGGACGAGCAGGCCCAGATCGCCGACCTGGCGGTCGAGCGGGCCAAGCGGGTCGTCGAGCGCGGCGGCCACGCGGCGCTCGTCGTCGACTCGCTGGACGCGCTGCCACCGGCGGTCGCCCGGCGCGTGTTCGGCGCCGCGCGGGCCGTGGAGGACGGCGGGTCGCTGACCGTGCTGGCCGCGACCGGCCTGGCCGGCGAGCCTCAGCGCGTCGCGACGACGCGCGTGCTGCTCGAGGCGGGCGGCAAGGTCAACGACGGCTCGGGGACGCTCGCGGGCCGAGCTGCTGAAGTAGCCGGTTCGCACGGCGCGCCAACTGGCGTCAGCGAGCGAACGCCTCGCGGGCGGACCACGGCGCGACCGGTTAGCGTCGGGGCATGGGTCGACGACTCGCGTGCGTCGTCGCCGCGTCTGCGTGGCTGCTGATCGCGGCGCCCGAAGCGTTCGGCTTCGGGTTCGAGCGCCGGTGGGGATCGCAGGGCCGCGAGGAAGGTGAGTTCCAGGAACCGGCGGGCATCGCGACCGACCGCCAGGGGTTCGTGTACGTCGCCGAGGCCGAGAACGCCCGGATCCAGAAGTTCACGAGGGACGGGACGTTCGTCGCCGAGTGGAGCGGCGCAGGGATCGAGGACGGCCAGCTCGTCGATCCGCAAGGCATCGCCGTCGACAATCGCGGCCATGTCTTCGTCGCAGACAAGACCGACGTGGCTGTGAAGGTGTTCACCGATGACGGAGTCTTCGTCCGGAGCTGGCAGAGCGCCGAGACGGAGGAGGGGGACCTATTCCTGCCGAGGGGCATCGCCGTCGATTCCGCCGGGTTCGTCTACGTGGCGAAAAATGGGATTCCGGCGCGCATCCAGAAGTTCACATCCGGCGGCGCTTTCGTCGCGATGTGGGGCGTTCAGGGCACGCCGCAATCGAGCTTTGGTGAGATCAGCGGCTTGGCGGTCGACAGCCAGGACGACATCTGGGCGACCGCTACCGCATCGTCGGGCGCCGGCACCCGCGTCTTCCAGTTCAGCTCCACCGGCACGCCGCTCACGAGCTGGCCAGGGACCGATGCCGCAGGCAACGAGGGCTTCAACGGCGTGTCCGGCGTGGGGATAGCGATAGCTCCCGACAACAGCGTCTACACGGTCGAGACTTTCTCCTCGCGCGTCCGGCAGTTCACTCCTACGGGCCAGTTCATCCGTGAGTTCGGCGGATCGGTCGAGGGCGACTATGCGGAGGGGCGTTTCTACTACCCGGAGTGGCTCGCGGTCGATGGCGACGGGCGCGTGTATGTGACGGACACGGTCGGCGACACCGTGTCGGTGTTCGGCGACGTCGGGACCACCACGCCGATCCCGGACCCTGTCGTCAACAAGAGCATCAGCGTCGCGCGGGTGAGCGGAGCCGTGGCCACGAGGTGCGGCGACGATCGCCGCTTCACCCCGCTCTCGGATGCGGCGCGGATTCCCGTCGGGTGCGAGGTCGACGCCCGGCGCGGGCAGATTCGCCTGACGTCGGCGGCTGAGCGGAGCCCTCAGTCTCAGGTGAGCGGCGGGCGCCCGATTCCCGTGCAGACCGCTGCCTTCGACGGCGGCATCTTCCAGGTGTCGCAAAAGCGATCCGAGGGTGCGGTGACCGAGCTCAGGCTGAGCGAGGCACTCGCCTGCCGGCAGAAGGGTTCGGGCGTCCGGGCGCGGCGACTGTGGGGTCGCGGCAGCGGCCGCTTCCGCACGCGCGGGCGCTTCTCGACGGCAACCGTGCGGGGGACCGCCTGGTTGACGAAGGACTCGTGCAACGCGACCACGACCGTCGTCCGCGAGGGCACCGTCGTCGTCAGGGACCTGTCCAAGCGTCGCAACGTCAGGGTCCGCGCAGGCCGGAGCTATACCGCCCGAAGCCGCACGCGGCGCTGACGCTCTGGGTCAGCGGCGGTACGCGACTTCGCGCCAGGACGGCTCGGGCGACAGCTCGATGACCTCGAAGTCGCGGTCGGGCTGCGCGTAGCCGAACGTGTGCGTGCGGTCGTCGAAGACGAGCTCGAGCTCGCCCTCCTTGACCCGCTGGTCGAGCCAGGCGCCGCGGAACACCAGCCGCCGCAGCCAGTGGACGAGCGAGCGGTCGGAGGGGGAGTGCAGCCGGGCCCAGCAGTCGTTGATGTGCTCGCCCAGGTCGGAGGACGGCTCGGACACCTCGCCGTTGACGGCCAGGTTGACCAGGTCCTCGCGCTCGTGTCTCCTCGAGCGGGGCGTCGACGAAGCCGAGCCGGATCGCAGCCTGCTCGACGCGCTCCGTGAAGTCGCGCTCGTTGAATGTGAAGCGCAGCTCGCCGTACTCCAGCACGTAGTCGGCGCCGGACTCGTAGTTGCCGCGTCGGGTCTTGTCCATCTCCATGTGGGTCCCTCTCGGCCTCCCAGCGGGGACCTGAAGTAGTGGGCGGGCGTCGGCAATCTATCCGGGATTCCTTCACGGCCGGACGGATTGCAACGGCCCTTGCATCAGGCGAACTTCTGGAGCTCTCCGAGGTGGTTGCGGATGCCGAAGAACGTCAGCGTCGAGCCGATCTCCCACAGCGCCTCCTGGGTGAACGCGTCGCGCGGAACGCCCGTGGCCGTCCACTCGACGCGCCGCCGATGGCGCCGCGTGGGGGCGTCCGCGGCGTACTCGTAGGGGCCGGCGAACCGCCCGAAGTTGATCGTCCGCTCCTCCTTGTGGGGATGGACGACGACGTCGCCTTCCCGGGCGTCGACCACGAAGCGGACGAAGATCCCGGCCCAGGCCGCGACGGCGCGGGTGCCCTTGTGCGGGTAGGCGGCGTGTAGCTCGGACTTCAGAGCGTCGCGGTCGGTGACCAGGCCGCTGACGTCGTGGTCGATCGCGTCCCAGCCGAGCGCGACGAAGCCCTCGTCGACGAAGTCGATCTCGGGACGGTTGTTGTGGATCCCCCACCAGGCGGGCACGGGGGCGAATTCAAGCCGGTCGCGGACTCAGATAGGCATGGACGCGAAGCGGGTGCTGGTGATCGAGGACGACGAGGCGACGGCCGCGTTCCTGACCGACAACCTGGCGGCCGACGGGTTCGCGGTCTGGGCCGCGGCGGCCGTGCCCGAGGGGGTGCGCGCCATCGAGGTGCGCCGGCCCGACGTCGTGCTGCTCGACATCGGCCTCGGCGACGCGAACGGACTGGCGGTGCTCGACACCGTACGCGGCGCCGACGGGCTGAACGCAAGGGTCGACCGGAACCTGCCGGTGATCGTGCTGAGCGGCCGCGGCAGCGAGGTCGAGCGCCTGCGCGGCTTCAAGCGCGGCGCCGACGACTACCTGGTCAAGCCGTTCAGCTATCCCGAGCTGGTCGCGCGCATGCAGGCGGTGCTGCGGCGCACCGAGCCGCGGGGGCAGATGGGCGTGGTGCGGGTGGCGGACCTGGAGCTGGACCCGGTGGCGCGGACGGTCGCGCTCGGCGGGCAACCGGTGCACCTGTCCATGCGGGAGTTCGACCTGCTGCACGTGCTGGCGCGGGAGCCGGCGCGGGTGTGGACCAAGGGCGAGTTGATGAAGGACGTGTGGGGCTACGCGGTCCCGGGCGCGAGCCGCACGGTGGACACGCACGCGTGCCGGATCCGCAACAAGCTGGCGGGCGGGAGGGTGCCGTTCGTGCACACGGTGCGCGGGGTGGGGTACCGGCTCGTGGCGGTGAGCGGCTGATGGCCACCGCCGTCCTGGCCGTGGTGGCGCTGGCCGCGCTCGCGCGCGTGTGGGTGCTGCGCAGGCGCCTGGAGCTCGTCGCGCGCGCCGATCACGAGCTGCGCGGCCCGCTGACCGCACTGCTGATGGCCGCCGAGCGCGGGCTGCCGCCGGGGGCGGAGCTCGCGCGCGTGCGGCTCGGGCTGGAGGACCTGGCGGCGGCGCGCAGCGGACGCCGGGCGCGGGCCGGGCGCGAGCGGGTCGACCTGTTCGACGTCGCCCGCACGGCGGCGCGCGGCGCGGCGGCCGTCGACTGGGACGCCGGGCGCGCCGTGGCCCGGACGGATCCGCGGCGGCTGGCGCAGGCGCTGGGGAACCTGGTGGCCAACGCGACCGAGCACGGGCGCGGGCCCGTGGTAGTGCGCGGGCGGCGCGCGGGCGCCCGCGTTCGGATCGAGGTGGTGGACCGCGGGCCGGGCATTCCGGCGGCGCGACGGCGACGGCGGCAGCCGCGACCGGGCGGGCGCGGGCGCGGCCTGGCGATCGCCGCGGCGGCGGCACACGACGCGGGCGGCCGGCTCGAGACGAGCGGCCACCCGGCGATCGACATCCCGGTGGCGGGATCGTGAGGCCCCGGCGCCGGAGAGGCCTCGTGCTGGTGTCGCTGGCGCTGGCGTCGGGAGGGCTCGCCGCATCGGAGGTCAGCAGCCGCACCCGCGCGGTAGAGGCGCGGGTCGGCCCGCTGGTGCCGGTGGTGGCGGCCACACGACACGTCGACCCGGGCACGAAGCTCCGGCCCGGCGACCTGAAAACGGTGCAGGTACCCGCGCGCTACGCGCCGCCGGACGCGCTGGCCGACCCCGCCCAGGCCGGCGGCCTGACGACGGCGGGCGCGCTCGAGCCGGGCAGCTACGTGACCGCGAGCGCGTTCGGGCCGGGCCCGGGGGACGAGGAGAGCCGGCCGGGCAGCGGGCTGGCCCGCGGCGAACGGGCGATCGAGCTGAAGGTCGCGGGCGCTCGAGGGGCTCGGCGACCTGGCCGGTCCGGGTGCGCGCGTAGACGTGCTGGTCACGACCGAGACGAGCGATCACGCCGGGCGCACGGCGCTGGCGCTGGAGGACGTCGAGCTGCTGGGGCTCGAGGCCGGTGAAGGCGGCGTAGGTCCGGGCGACGACGCGGCCACGGCGACCGCGACACTGCGCGTGACGCTGAGGCAGGCCGTCTACCTGACCTCGGCCCAGAACTTCGCGCGCGAGATCCGCCTGCTGCCGCGGGCTCCCGGCGACCGCCGCCGCTCCGGCCGAGTGGAGGCCGGCGGCGCCGGCCTGTGACAACGCGTCTCTCACGGGGACCTAACGCGCCGATAACGGCGGACAACCCGCTGACAGCCCCGGACTGCGTCCGGTATGGACGCCGACTCGGTCAAGCGCCCTGGACGTTCTGCCGATGGAGGGTGAAGCCGAGCAGGAGTGCCTCCCATCCCCGCGCAGATCCCCCATCGATTCGCACCGTCCGGCATGGAGCTGGACAGGTTCGAGCAAGTCCTCGCAGGAGAGGATCGCGTCCTCCTGCGCGTTCTCGGCCGCTACCACGGACTTCCGGGGGCCGCCGCGCTCGACGCGGTGCTGATCGCCGACGACGGCCTCAACGTCTACCGGCACGAGCCGCTGCCCGACCTGCTCGCGGGCGACAACGGCGAGAGCTGGCGCGCCGGCTTCGACGTCGCGCTCGACCTGCTCGAGGACCGCCGGGTCGCGTTCGCGATCGAGACCGGCGAGGGCATCCTGCTCGACCTGCCGCACCCGGAGGAGCACCTGCCTTGCGCCGCTCGTCAACGCGGCTCCCGGCTTCACGACCAAGAAGGCCCGCCGCCACCTGGCGCTCGTCGCCGGCATGCTCGCCGCGGCGTCGGTGCCGATGGGCATCCCGGCCATCGCCGTCACCCAGGACCAGGGCCTGACGGCCGACCAGGCCGCGCTCTGCGCCGCCGACCGGCAGACCGCCGTCAGCCAGGGCATCGCCTGCCCGGCGCCGGCCCCGGTCGCCGCCGAGCCCGCCCCGGAGCCCGCCACCGACACGAGCGGCGCCGCACAGCAGGCCCAGGCCGCCGCCGACGCCCAGCAGCCGGCCGCCCCCGACACGCCGCCCGCCGTCGTGGACGAGGGCCCCAAGCCCGTCGACGGCGACGAGGCGACCGACGACGCCCCGGTCGTCCAGGAGGACGACGAGGACACGCCGAAGGCCAAGAAGCGCAAGCGCCAGCGCAGCTCCGGGTCCGAGCACCGCGCGCACGGCGACCGCAAGCACGAGGACCGCAAGCCTTCCGGCAGCTCGCACTCCCACGGCGGCAACACCAACACCGGCGGCACCAGCACCGCGCACCCGGCCCCGATCCGCACCCGCGGCGGCGCGCCGACCCGCGCGAACCCGAGCTTCTTCGACGCGCTGCCCGGCCCGAGCAGCAGCACCACGTCGGTCCCGAACTTCGTCATCCGCAAGTTCCGCGTGCCGGTCTTCCTGCTGCCGATCTACCAGGCCGCCGGCATCGAGTACGGCGTCCGCTGGGAGTACCTGGCCGCGATCAACGAGATCGAGACCGACTACGGCCGCAACCTGAACGTTTCGTCCGCGGGCGCCCTCGGCTGGATGCAGTTCATGCCGCAGACCTGGAAGGCGTACGGCGTCGACGCCAACAAGGACGGCAAGAAGGACCCGTTCAACCCGGTCGACGCGATCTTCGCCAGCGCCCGCTACCTGAAGGCCGCCGGTGCGCCGAAGGACATGCGCAAGGCGATCTTCGCCTACAACCACGCCGACTGGTACGTCGACTCCGTCGTCCTGCGCGCGAAGCTCATCGCGGGCATCCCGCCGAACCTGGTCGGCTCGCTCACGGGCCTGACCGAGGGCCGCTTCCCGGTCGCCGCCCGCGCCCGCTACGCCGACGACCTGTCCGAGAAGGACGCGAAGCGCCGCGTCAAGAACGGCCAGAACGCCGCGAACGTCGTCGGGTCGGACGACTCGCGCCGCGGCATCGACATCTTCGCCAAGGAGGGCTCGGCGGTCGTCGCGGTCTCCGACGGCGTCAGGTCAAGAAGATCGGCAAGGACCGGTTCGGCAACCGCATCGTCGTCCTCCAGGACACCTACGGCAACCGCTACACCTACCGCGACCTGGGCTCGGTCGCCGAGTACTACCCCGTCCCGAAGGACGACACGAAGCCGAGCGAGCGCAAGACCGAGGCGCACCAACGACCCGAAGCCGACCGCCCCGGCGTCGGCCGGCCGCCAGGTCGAGGACGACGACGCCGCGGCGAAGAGCGCGAAGAAGAAGGGCGCGCCGAAGCAGGCCGCGCAGCGCCGCCTCGTGCCGGTCGTCAAGAAGCGCCTGTTCGCCCACCCGGACCGCCCCAACGCGCGCAAGCACGGCGGCGAGGAGCAGATGTTCGAGGCGGGGGCGCAGAGCGGCGGCGAGTGGGAGACCTACAAGGCCTACTTCGCCCGCGGCTTCGGCCTGAACTCGAAGAACGCGCAGCTGAAGAAGCTGAAGAAGGGCTCGCACGTCGTCGCGTCGACCGTGCTCGGCCGCGTCGGCACGCCGACCAAGGGCGAGGCCTCGCACGTCCGCTTCGAGATCCGCCCGGCCGGCCGCGGCGCGCCGTCGATCGACCCGAAGCCGATCCTCGACGGCTGGAAGCTGCTCGAGTCGACCGCGATCTACCGCGCGTCGGGCAAGAACGTCCTGCACGGCGACGACTCGGACGGCTTCTCGATCGGCCAGATCCTGCTGCTGCCGAAGCCGATGCTCGAGAAGCGCGTGCTGGAGGACAACCGCATCGAGATCTACCCCGGCGGCCGCAACGACATCAAGAACGGCCAGATCGACCGGCGCGTGCTGGCGCTGCTCGAGTACCTGGCCGAGGTCGGCCTGCGCCCGACGGTGTCGTCAGCCTCAAGTCGGGCCACGGCTACTACACCGCGTCGGGCAACGTCTCGCAGCACTCGATGGGCACGGCCGTCGACATCTCGCGGATCAACGGCGTCCCGATCCTCGGCCACCAGGAGCCGCGGCGGCATCACCGAGCAGGCCGTGCGCCGCATCATGCAGCTCCAGGGCACGATGACCCCGGCCCAGGTCATCTCGCTGCTCGACCTCGGCGGCCCGACGCTGGCGATGGGCGACCACGACGACCACATCCACGTCGGCTTCCGCCCGCTGTTCGGCGAGAACAAGAAGCTCGGCCAGCAGGCCATGGCCGTCCTGAAGCCCGGCCAGTGGAACGACCTGATCGACCGCCTCGGCCAGATCGAGAACCCGGTCGTGCCGACCAAGCCTTCGAAGTTCGCGATCCCGGCGCCCGCCCTCGGCGGTAGCGACGCGCCACCTCGGCGAGTAAGGGGAGACCCGCTGATGCACTGAACGTCACAAGCGACGCTGGCTGATCGAGTTCGGCGTCGTATCGCTGGTGCCGGTGATCGTCCTCGGCATGATCGTCGCGCAGAGCCTCCGGGGCAGCATCCGCGACCGCGCGCTCCGCAGCGCCAAGCAGGAGGCCGTCGTGGCCGCCCAGCTCGCGATCGAGCCGCAGCTCGCCGCCGACGACTTCAGCCGGGACGTCAGCCAGCCGAGAAGGTCCGCGCGCATCGAGACCGCGCTCACCGAGGGCGCGATCGGGCGCAGCGTCGTCGCCGCGTCGATCCGCAACCGCAGCGGCCGCATCATCTTCTCGACCGACGAGCGCGTCGGTCGGCCGCGTCGCCCCGGCGACGATCCAGTTCAAGGGCGCGCTCGAGGGCCACGTCGCGTCGCAGGCGCAGCCCGACGGCGAGGGCGGCAAGGTCGTCGCCACCACCGTGCCGCTGCGTCCCGCGGGTGAGGCCAAGCCCGCCGGCGTCGCCGAGGTGTGGACCGACTACGCGCCCGTGGCCGCCACCGTCGCCGCGGACTCGCGCAGCACGCTCATGATCCTGGTCGCCGGCCTCGCGCGCCCTGTGGGTCGGCCTGCTCGCCGTCACCACCGTCGCGTCGCGCCGGCTGCGCAAGCAGGCCGCCGACCGCGAGCAGCAGGCGCTGTCCGACGGCCTCACCGGGCTGCCGAACCGCACGATGTTCAACGACCTCGTGCAGCGCACGATCCTCGGCGCGCAGCGCAAGAAGAAGCTCGTCTCCGTGATGCTCATGGACCTCGACCGCTTCAAGGAGGTCAACGACACGCTCGGCCACCACAACGGCGACCTGCTGCTCCAGCGCATCGCGCAGCGGCTCCAGGGCGTGCTGCGCGACGGCGAGACGATCGCCCGCCTGGGCGGCGACGAGTTCGCGATCCTGATCCCCGAGGTGTCCGACCGCCAGGCCTGCGTGCACGTCGCCAAGCGCCTGCTGAAGACGCTCGAGGAGCCCGTCGTCGTCGGCGGCCTCGCGCTCCAGTGCGAGGGCTCGATCGGCATCGCGCTGTACCCCGAGCACGGCAAGCAGGTCGAGGCGATCATGCGCGCCGCCGACGTCGCGATGTACGTGACCAAGGAGCAGCGCTCGGGCCACGAGTTCTACGACGCCGCGCTGCACGAGCACCGCCACGACGCCGGCCGCCTGGCCCTCGTCGGCGAGCTGCGCCGCGCGATGGACGAGGCCGAGCTGGTCCTGCACTACCAGCCGAAGGTCGACCTCCAGACCGGCAAGGTCAAGGGCGTCGAGGCGCTCGCGCGCTGGAACCACCCCGAGCGCGGCCTGATCTCGCCGGACGAGTTCATCCCGCTGGCCGAGCGCTCCAACCTGCTGCGCCCGATGACGGTCTACCTGCTCGACACCGCGCTGCGCCAGTGCAACGCGTGGCGCGCCCGCGGGCTCGACGTCTCGATCGCGGTCAACCTGTCGATGCAGAACCTGCTCGACCTGCGGCTGCCGAACGACATCGCGCGCCTGCTCACGAGCTGGCGCCTGCCCCCGGGATCGCTCGAGCTGGAGATCACCGAGTCGACGATCATGTCCGACCACCGCCGGGCCATGTCGATCCTCACGCGCCTGAACAAGATGGGCGTGACGCTGTCGATCGACGACTTCGGCACGGGCTACTCGTCGCTGGCCTACCTGCAGGAGCTGCCGGTGTCGGCGGTCAAGATCGACAAGTCCTTCGTCCTGACGATGGACCAGGACCCGGGCAACGCCACGATCGTGCAGTCGACGATCGACCTCGGGCCACAACCTCGGCCTGAAGGTCATCGCCGAGGGCGTCGAGACCGAGCGCATCTACGGCGACCTGGCCAAGATGGGCTGCGACTACGCGCAGGGCTACTTCCTGTCGAAGCCGCTCTCGCCGCAGAAGATGGGCGTCTGGCTCGACGTCTTCATGTCGTCGCAAGCTGGCCGCGGCCGGTGCCGCCGCCGAGGCCGAGGCCGAGGGGCCCGCCGTCATCGACGGCACGGTCGCCGACGAGGACTCGCCGGACGATCCGCTGCGCAAGGAGTGGGTGCTGCGGCTAGCGCCCGGGCTCGCGCGGCTCCACGAGCAGGCTCTGGGTCGACATCCCGACCCGCCCCAGCCCGTCCGAGAGCACCGACGTGCACTGGCCCGCGCCGGTGTCGCCGATGCGCGTCTGCGCGTCCATCGCCATCCACTCGCCGTGCGGCGGCGCGCTCCAGGTGGATGCCCAGGTCGAGGTTGACGAACAGCCACTCGTTCCAGTCGAGGATCGCCGACACGCCGCTCGCGGCGTCGGCCATCACGAGCAGGCGCTCGAGCGGCGAGGTCTCCTCGCCGGCGACGAGCGGCACCTTGAGCCGCGTCCACACGGACGCCGGGCCCGGGCTCGGTGAAGCTGCCGGTCAGCCAGCGCCACTCGAGCGCGTCGCGGTAGGCGACCTCGTCGTCGGCGGGCCAGCCCTCGAATCCGGTCGCCACTGCGGCGGCGAGCGGGGGAGGGGGCGGCTCGGGCGTCGCGACCTCGGGGGTCTCCGTCACCCGCATCCGCCAGGCGGTGGCCCGCATGAGCGGCTTGCCGTCGTGGCGACAAGCGTGGCCTCGATCTGCTCGATGCGCCGTCCCGGCGCGCAGCATCCGCGTGGCCACCTGCAGCGGGGCGAGCGGCACCGGGGCCGAGGATGTCGAACGACAGCCGGGTCGGTCTGGCCCGCCGCGATCGTGCTCGTCTCCTCGACCGCGCGCGCCAGGAGGGCCGCCGGCGGCCCGGCGTGCTGGTGGTCGGGGTTCCAGGGCCCGCGCGTCAGCTCCGTCGGTAGCCAGGCGTCGCCGTCGCGCTCGTAGAGCGCTGCCGGCGTCACCGCGCGGACGCCCAGAGCGGCGCAGGCACGCCGAGCAGCCGGTTCAGCCCTACCGCGGCGGCGGACAGGAGGATCACGCCGCACATGAGGATCAGGATCTCGTCCCAGGTCGTGAGCAGGCCGACGGACACGATCACGGTCGTCGCTCCGGCCGGCGGGTGCGCCGCCCGCAGCAGGCGCAGGATGCCGCCGGTGAAGGCGAGCGACAGCGCGACGCAGGCGACGCGGTCGGCCGTGAACTCGGTGGCGATCGCGCTCGGCTCGCCGACCAGGCCGAACACGTTCAGCCAGACGAACGCGACGCCGGCGCCGACGGAGTGGCCGATGATCGTGTTGCGGACGCTGGCGACCTCGGCCATCGGCGTCTCGAAGAACAGGAACGCGGTCGCGCCGAGCGACGGGAACACGAGCGGTTCGTTGAGCAGCCAGGCCAGGAGTCCCGACAGCGTGATCGTCAGCAGGCTCCCGAGGAACGTGTAGATCGCGTTGCCGCGGTTGCCCCACTGCTGGTAGAGCCACGCGTTCAGGCCGCGGCGGCCGACGATCGGCGCGAGCGACCCGGCCCGGACCATCTGGCGCACGCTCGAGTCGGCGTACTCCGCGATCTGCTCGATGTCGCGTTCCTCAGCTCCGTACATCGACGCTCCCGTCCGTCCGGCCCGAGCAGCGCCTCGTCGGCCATGCCCAGGAACAGCCCGTGCTCGACCACGCCGACGGTGCCCTTGAGCTGCGCGCCCAGGCGCTCCAGGTCGTCGACCGCGGGCAGCTCGCAGTCCAGGATCAGGTGGCCCTCGTCGGTCACGTAGGGCTCGTCGCGGTCGCGGCGGCGGAGCTCGGCGCTGGGCAGCAGCTCGAGCACGCGCTTGCGGGTCTCCGGCCAGCCGAAGCGGACGACCTCCACCGGCAGCCGGAACGACTCGCCCAGGCGGGAGACGGCCTTGCGCTCTTCCGCGACGACGACGAACCGCTGCGCGCTGGCGATCACGATCTTCTCGCGCAGCAGCGCGCCGCCGCCGCCCTTGAGGAGGCCCATCCGCGGGTCGATCTCGTCGGCGCCGTCGAGCGCCAGGTCGAGCGCGGTGGCTCCGTCGAGCGGCGCCGCGTGGATGCCGGCCGCGCGGGCCAGCTCGGCCGTGCGGTTGGAGGCGAAGGCGGCGCGGATCGGCGGCTCGGGTCCGAAGCGGTCGGTGACCATCTCGATCACCCGCCAGACGGCGCGGCCCGATCCCAGGCCGATGGTCATGCCCGCCTCGATCCGCTCGGCGGCGGCGTTCGCCGCCGCGGTGCGCGCTGTGTCCTCCTCGGTCACGGGCGGTGAGGATGCCAGGTGCGTCGAGGCGGACGGCCGGTAGGCGCGGTCAGCCGGGCAGTGTTCCGCGCACGCCGAGGATGTTGACGTCGACCAGCGCGTCGACCAGCTGATCCTCGTCGAGCTCCTGCTTGAGCACGACCTCGTGGAGGGCGGTGCCGTGCACGGACCAGTGGAGGACGCGCGCGCGGGCCTCGAGCGTCGAGTCGTGGTCCTGGAAGCGGCCGCCGTCGCGCTCGGCGCGCAGCAGGCGGATCGCTCGCTGGATCCGCACCTCCTGGGCCTCGCGCCAGGCGTTGCGGACGACCTCGTCGTAGAACGTGGCCTCCATGATCGCCAGGGCGACCGGGTGGCGGTACACGCGCAGGAGCGCGCGGATGATCCGGCGCAGCTCGGCCTTCGTCCGGTCGTGGTCGTCGCCCGGCTTCCAGACGTCGGCGTCCTGGAGCGCGTCGGCGGCGAGCTTCGCGCCGAGCGAGAGGAGCAGCTGGCGCTTGTCCTCGAAGTAGTCGTAGAAGGTCGTGCGCGAGATGCCCGCCCGGCCGGTGATCGTCTCGATGCCCAGGTCGGCGAACGTGTGGCCCTCGGCCAGCAGCTCCTCCGTGGCCTCCATCAGGCGCGCCTGCGCGGCCGCGCGGCGGGCGAGGCGCTGTTCGTCGCGCCTGGGATTCCGTTTCGACAGGACGGCGATGGCGCGAGCCTACCCCAGCATCTCGGGCGCAATCGACGCCTTGTATCCGACACGGTGTCGGAATATCTTGTCCGGACGGCGGCGACCGCGCCGCGCGCGCTCACGGGCCTGCCCTCCCCGGCCGGCGGCCACATCGCCAGGCCTCCCCAGTCAGCGCGAGCGGGCGCGGCCGCCGCCGCGCAGTCACGACGCGTCGATCAGGGCCTGCCGCTCGCGCTCGACCTCGGCGCGGACCGGACACTGGGCCAGGTGGTCGTTGACGATGCCGCAGGCCTGCATCGCCGCGTAGGCGGTGGTCGGGCCGACGAAGCGGAAGCCGCGCTTCTTCAGGTCGCGCGAGAGCGCCTTCGACTCCGGCGTCGACGCGGGCAGCGACCCGAGGGCGTCGACCGGGCCGTCGCCGCGCGCGGGCGCGTACGACCACAGCAGCTCGCGCAGGGTCCCGCCGGCCGCGTGCAGCTCGGCGGTCGCGCGGCCGTTGGCGATCGTCGCCTCGATCTTCCCGCGGTGGCGGACGATCGACGCGTCGCCCAGCAGCCGCTCGACGTCGCGCTCGCCGAACCCCGCCAGGGCCTCGGGGTCGAACCCCGCGAAGCCGGCGCGGAACGCGTCGCGCTTGCGCAGGATCGTCAGCCACGACAACCCGGACTGGAAGCCCTCCAGGCAGATCCGCTCGAGCAGCGCGCGCTCGTCGGTCACCGGCCGGCCCCATTCCCGGTCGTGGTAGCCGGCGTAAAGAGGATCGCCGCCGCCGAAGCAGCGGAACGGATCGCCGCTCACTCCGCGACTGCGAGGGTGGAGACCAGGTCGGCCACGCCGTCGACGACCCGCGAGGGCCGGTACGGGAAGCGGTCGATCTCCGCTCGCGTGGTCACGCCGGTCAGGACCAGGATCGTGTGCAGTCCCGCCTCGAGCCCGGCGACGATGTCGGTGTCCATGCGGTCGCCGATCATCGCGGTCGACTCGGAGTGGGCGTCGATCGCGTTCAGGGCCGAGCGCATCATCAGCGGGTTGGGCTTGCCGACGTAGTAGGGCTCGACGCCGGTGGCGCGGGAGATCAGCGCGGCCACGCTGCCGGTGGCGGGCAGCGCGCCGTCCGCGCTCGGGCCCGTCGGGTCGGGGTTCGTGGCGATGAAGCGCGCGCCGTTCATGATCAGCCGGATCGCGCTGGTGATGCGCTCGAACGAGTAGGTGCGCGTCTCGCCCAGCACCACGTAGTCGGGCGCCCGGTCGGTCATCGTGTAGCCCGCGGAGTGCAGCGCGGTCGTCAGGCCCGCCTCGCCGATCACGAACGCGGTGCCGCCCGGGCGCTGGTCCTCCAGGAAGCGCGCGGTGGCGAGCGCGCTCGTCCAGATCGACTCCTCGGGGACCTCGAGCCCGCTCGCCCGCAGCCGCGCGGCCAGGTCGCGCCGCGTGTAGATCGAGTTGTTGGTCAGGACCAGGAACGGGAGGCCGCGATCGCGCAGGCCGCTCAGGAAGTCGGCCGCGCCGGGCAGCGCCTGCTCCTCGTGGACGAGCACCCCGTCCATGTCCATCAGCCAGGACTCGATCTGCTCGTGGGCCACGATCTGAGACTACGCGCGGGGGCGAGTTTCTCCCGCCCGGGCCTTATCCGTGCATGGAGGCATTGGACGAGCTGGCCGACGCGCTGCGGCGCCGGCTGATCGAACGGGCGCGCGACGGGCGCGCGAGCGACGGCGACGTCGACGGGCAGGTGCGCGAGATGGTGGAGCGCGAGGCGCCCGCGCTGTCCGCTTCCGATCGCGACGCGCTGGCCGCGCGGGTCGTGCGGCTGGCGGCGGGCCTGGGCCCGCTGGAGCCGCTGTTCGCGGACGGCGACGTCGACGAGGTGATGGTCAACGGGCCGGGCGAGGTGTGGGTGGAGCGCGCCGGGCGCCTCGAGCCGACCGACGTGCGGTTCGACAGCGACGCCGACCTGCGCCACGCGATCGAGCGGATCCTGGCCCCGCTGGGCCGCCGGGTCGACGAGGCCTCGCCGCTGTGCGACGCGCGACTGCCGGACGGGTCGCGCGTGAATGTCGTGATTCCGCCGCTGTCGCTCGGCGGGCCGTGCCTGACCGTCCGCCGGTTCCGCCGCCACGGCTTCTCGCTCGACGAGCTGGTGGCCAACGGGACGCTCAGCGCCGCGCTCGCGGACTTCCTGGCCGCGCGGGTGGCGGCGCGCGCCTCGGTGCTGGTCAGCGGCGGCACCGGCTCCGGCAAGACCACGCTCCTGAACGCGCTGTCGGGCGCGATCCCCGACGGCGAGCGCATCGTCACGATCGAGGACGCCGCCGAGCTGCGGCTGCGCCAGCGCCATGTCGTGCGGCTGGAGTCGCGGCCGGCGAACCTCGAGGGCCGCGGCGAGATAACGATCCGCCGCCTGGTCGCCAACGCGCTGCGGATGCGGCCGGACCGGATCATCGTGGGTGAGGTGCGCGGGGGCGAGGCCCTCGACATGCTGATGGCGCTCAACACCGGGCACGACGGATCGCTGACCACCGTGCACGCGAACTCGCCCGAGGACGCGCTGCGGCGGGTCGAGACGCTGGCGCTCATGGCCGGCGTCGGGCTGCCGCACGAGGCGGTGCGCGACCAGGTGGCCGGGGCGCTCGACCTTGTGGTCCACCAGGCGCGCGGGCGCGACGGGCGCCGTCGCGTCGAGTCCGTGGCCGAGGTCGCGCGGTTCGCGGGCGGGCCTGCCACCCGGGAGCTCTACCGGCTGAAGGACGGGCGGCCGATCTGGCGGCCGCGCGCGGTGGCGTGAGCGCCGCCGCGCTCGCGTTCGCCGCGGGCGCGCTGGGCGTCGCGGGCGCGGTGGGGCTGGCTGCATCGCTGGCGCCGCTGCTGCGCGCGCGGGCGCCGCGGCTGGCTTCGGCGATCGCCGCGCTGATCGAGACCGTCGCCCGGGCAGGCCGCGAGGGGCGCGACCCCGGCGCCCTGGAACGGCGCAGGCTGCTGGCGGCGGGAGCGTGCGCGGCGCTGGCGGCCGGCACGGCGATCGCGGGCCCGCGGGTGGGGGTGGCCGCCGCCGTCGGCGCGCCGTACGCCCTGTCGCGCGTCCTGCGCGCGCGGCGCGAGCGCTACCGCGTCGCCGTCGAGGAGGGCGCCGCCGAGATCGCGATCGCGGTCTCCGACGCGCTCGCGGGCGGCCACTCGCTGCGCGGCGCGGTCGGCGCCGCCTCGCGCAGCGTCGGCGGGCCGCCCGGCCGCGAGCTGCGACGTGTGCACGCCGAGCTCGAGCTGGGCGCGCGGACCGAGGACGCCCTCGAGGCCATGCGGGCGCGCATCCGGGGGCACGGCATCGACACGATCGTGGCCGCCGCGCTGCTCCAGCGCGAGGCCGGGGGAGACCTGGCACGCCTGCTGCGCGACTGCGCCCGCGCGGCGGACGACGCGGCGCGGATGACGCGCGAGGCGCGTGCCGCCACGGCACAGGCGCGCTTCACCGGGCTGATCGTCGTGCTGCTGCCGCTGGGCGGCGGCCTGCTGGCCGAGCTCGCGTCACCGGGCTACCTGCGCGGGCTCGCCTCGTCGTTCCTGACGGCGTGGCTCGCCGGCCTGGCGATCGGCCTGCAGGTGGTCGCCGCGGTCCTGATCCGCCGCCTCTCGCGGGTGAGGGCGTGACGCCTGCACTCCTGGCCCTCGTCGCGGCGGTCGCCGCGACAGCCGGGCTGGCCGACCTGGCGCCGAGGAAAGCTCGCCGCAATCCGCAATCTGCAATCCGCAATCCGGCCACGGGTGCCCGGACGGTGCGCGCACTGGCGGCCGCGGGTGCGCACGCCCGCGACGCGCGCTGAACCTCTCGCCGCCGCGCGACCTGCCCGCCCGCCTGGCCGCCGCGGGCCACCCGGGCGGACTGGGCGCGCGCGAGCTGACCGCCGCGAAGCTCGCATCCGCGCTGGTGGGTGCGGTGCTCGGCACGATGCTCGGCGCGCGTCGCTCCCGGCCGCCTGGGGATCGCGCTCGCCGCCGCCGGCCCGGTCGCCGGCTTCCTCGCGCCCGACCGCTGGCTCGCGAAGCGCGCCCGGCGCAGGGCGGAGGAGGCGCTGCGCGAGCTGCCTGCCCTGCTCGACCTGCTGCGCGTGACGGTCGAGGCGGGCCTGCCGCTGGCCGCCGCGCTGGCCGAGGTCGGCCGCCGGGCCCGCGGCCCGCTCGCGGCGGAGTGGCGCCGGGTCGGCCGCGAGACCGAGCTGGGCATTCCGCTGTCGGCGGCCCTGGCGGGCACGACCGAGCGGCTCCCCCTGACCGAGGTCGAGGCGCTGGTGGCCGCGCTCGACCGGGCGGCGCTGCACGGCGCCCCGCTGGCGGACACGCTGGCCGCTCAGGCCGACGGCGCCCGTCTGGCGCGCCGGCGGCGCATCCAGGAAGAGGCGGCCAGGGCAGGGCCGAAGATCCAGCTGGTCGTGGCCCTGCTGCTCGTGCCGAGCGTTCTGCTGCTCGTCGCCGCCGCGCTCGTGGCGGCGCTGATCGACAGCGGCGGGCCGGTGCAGATCGGCCCCTGAGGGGCGTCCCACCGCGCCCCACCGGACTGCAGGATTCGTTGCAGCGGCGGGCCCGATCCTGCAATTCGGCGCCCGAACCCCACACCTGCAACGCGATGCCCGCTTTTGGCGAGCGCTCGTCCCACCTCGGTCCACTCGGCGCAAACCCGCTTCCAGAGCGGAATCATGGGCCGCGGGATGGTCGAAAGTGGGCACACGGATCGGATGTGTGGAGAAAGGTGTTGCAAAGTGGGAGCAGGTGGGGTAGAACTCGCTCTGGCTTTGAAGACCGGGGTGGCTGGGCTCCTCCCACTCAGCCACCTCGGTCGGAAGCCACCTACTTCACACCCGCCCCATGGACAGGGAACTCGGAGACACATTTGACGTTCCGCGGGCAATTCGACCACTCGCTCGACGCGAAGAACCGACTGACCGTGCCGACCAGGCTTCGCGCGCAGTTCAGCTCGGGACTCGTTCTCGCGAAGGGGCTCGAGCCCTGCATCACGGTCTGGTCGCCGGACGAGTTCGAGAACTGGACGAGCTCGTTCCTGTCGAACCTGAACCCGGTCAGCGCGGAGCGCCGCAAGCTGACGCGCTTCTTCGCGGGCAACTCGTGGGACGTCGAGCTCGACTCGGCGGGCCGCGTGACGCTGAACGGGCCTCTGCTCGCGCACGCGAGGATCGACAAGGAGGTCGTGCTGGTCGGCAACCTCGATCACCTCGAGGTCTGGGATCGCGCGACCTGGCAGTCGGATCAGGACCAGCTGGCGGACGAGATCGTCGGGATCGCTGAGAGCCTTGGCCATCCTTCTTGACATGACACGCGCGCACGTACCGGTCCTGGCCGGGGAGCTGATCGAGCTCCTCGACCCCTCGCCGGGCGAGACCGCCGTCGACTGCACGTTCGGCGACGGCGGCCACGCGCGCCTGGTCGCGGACCGGATCGGGCCGAGCGGGACGCTCGTCTGCATCGACCGCGACCCCGCCGCCGAGGAGCGCTTCGACGCGTTCGCCGCCGAGGTCGCCTGCGACACCCGCTTCCTGCGCATGGAGTTCTCCGAGGGCCTCGACCTGCTGGCCGAGGAAGGGCTGGGGGCCGACATGGCGTACCTGGACCTCGGCATCTCATCGATGCAGGTCGACGCCTGGGAGCGCGGCTTCTCCTACTCCTACGACGCACCGCTCGACATGCGAATGGACACGACGCAGGAGCTCGACGCGCGCGACATCGTCAACGGCTGGGACGAGCGGCGCCTGGCCCAGCTCTTCCACGAGTACGGCGAGGAGCGCTTCGCGCGCCCGATCGCCCGCGCGATCGCGCGTCGCCGCGCGCGCGGGGAACTCGAGACGACCCACGACCTGGTCGAGACGATCAAGTCGGCGGTCCCGGTGCCGGCGCAGTTCGCGGGCGGCCACCCGGCCAAGCGCGTGTTCCAGGCGATCCGCATCGCGGTCAACGACGAGCTCGGCCGCGCTGGACCGCGCGCTGCCCGCGGCGTGGAACGTCCTGGCGGACGGCGGGCGGTTCGGCGCGATCTCGTTCCATTCGCTCGAGGACCGCCGCGTCAAGCGCTTCCTGGCGGAGAAGGCGCGCGGCTGCATCTGCCCGCCCGAGCTGCCGATCTGCGTCTGCGGGCACGAGCCCGAGGCCGAGCTCCTGAACTCGCGCGCGATCGCGCCCACTCCCGGCGAGGTCGCCGACAACCCGCGCGCCCGCTCCGGCAAGCTGCGCGTCGCCCGCAAGCTCCGCTCGGTGGAGGCGGCCTGATGGCACGCTCCAACGCCGCCGTCGCAGCTCCGGCCCGCCGCCGCAAGCCGGCGCAGGGCGGCCCGCGGCACACATCCACTCAGACTCACCGGCGCCCCGCGCGCCGAAGCTCGGGCCCGGCGAAGGGGCGCACCAGCGCTCGAAAGCGGCCCGTCGCCGCCGCGGAGGCTCGCGCCGCCTCCGTGGCGGCGCCGCCCGTGCCGCGCCCGCCGCGGCGCCGACGGCCCGCGCCGCTCGTCCGCCGCATCGCGCAGGGCCGCGACCGGCGCGCTGGTCGACGGCCTCCTGCGCGGGCGCGCGTGCGTCGCGATCGTGTTCGTTCTGCTGGTCGGCGTCGTCTTCTCCAACGTCTCCCTGCTGGAGATGAACAAGGGCATCGCGGCGACCAACGCCAAGGCCACCGCGCTCGAGCAGGAGAACGCGAAGCTGCGCCGCCAGATCGCGCCGCTGGCGTCCAGCGAGCGGATCCAGCGCGAGGCCGTCAAGCGCGGCTACTCGCTGCCCGCCGCGGGCGACGTCGGCTACATCGGCGGCACCGTGAAGGGCAACGCGAAGAGCGCCGCCGTGCGCATGACCGCGCCCGGGCATGGGCGAGGGCACCGCCTCGCGCCCGGCGGCGCAGGTGCAGCAGGAGCAGCAGGCCGCCAACGCGGCGATGACGGGGCAGACGGCACCGGCGCCGGCGGCACCGCAGCCCACGACGCCGGTGGCGGAGACGACGGCGGCCCCGCCAACCGCCAACTGCCAACCCGCTGTCAACTGCCAACCGCCAACTGCGAACCCGTCCGCGCCCTCGACCGGCGACCGCGCCCTAGCCCGATGGCGCTCGTCCAGCGCCGCGTATCGCTCCTCTTCACGCTGTTCCTGCTCCTGCTGGCCGGAGCCGTGCTCCGCGGCTTCTGGCTCGGCACCGTCGCAGGGCAAGAGCCTGCGCGGCAAGGCCGTCGCCCAGCAGGTCGAGGAGGTCGACGTCTCCGCCCGCCGCGGCACGATCACCGACCGCAACGGCCTCGAGCTGGCCGTCTCCGAGGACTCGTCGAGCGTCTACGCCAACCCGTTCCTGATCAAGGACCCGGCGTCGGTCGCCGGCCAGCTCTCGCCGCTGACCGGGCTCGACTACGACACGCTCGATCCGCAAGCTCGCGAACCGCAAGCAGGGCTTCGTCTACCTGAAGCGCAAGATCGACGCCGACAAGGGCACGCGCGATCGAGAAGCTGAAGCTGACCGGCGTCGGCGTGATGAACGAGCCGCGGCGGCGCTACCCGCAGGCTGGCTCGCGGCGCAGGTGCTGGGCACGGTCGGCACCGACAACTACGGGCTGTCCGGCATCGAGCAGTCGCACGAGAAGCAGCTCCACGGCACCGACGGCAAGCAGCAAGATCGTGCGCGACGCGCTCGGCAAGCCGATCAGCCTGGTCGAGCAGAAGCGCGACGTGCCCGGCGAGGACCTGCGGCTGACGATCGACGCGGACGATCCAGGAGCGCGTCGAGACCGTGCTGGCCGGCGTCGGCCAGACGTTCCAGCCCAAGGGCGCGACCGCGCTCGTGCTCGACCCGCGCAACGGCGAGATCCTCGCGCTGGCGAACTGGCCGCGCGTGAACGCCGCCGACCCGGGCTCGGCACCCGCCTACGCGCGCCAGAACCGCGCGATCGCCGCGAGCTACGAGCCCGGGTCGACGTTCAAGGCGTTCACGGTCGCGGGCGCGCTCGAGGAGAAGCTGATCCAGCCCGACACGCGCTTCGACCTGCCGCCGATCGATCCAGGTGGCCGACCGCAAGATCAAGGAGTCGCACGACCGCGGCTACGTGTCGCTCAACGTCGGCCAGATCCTGGCCCAGTCCTCGAACGTCGGCTCGGTCAAGATCGGCCTGCGCCTCGGGCCCCAGCGGTTCGACAAGTGGGTGCGCCGCTTCGGCTTCGGGTCGCCGACCGGCGTCGAGATGCCCGGCGAGCAGCAGGGCATCGTCCCGGGCTGGAAGCAGTACTCGGGCTCGTCGATCGGCAACCTGCCGATCGGTCAGGGCCTGGCCGTCACCCCGATGCAGATGGCCACCGCCTACCAGGCGATCGCCATGAAGGGCGTGACGCACCGCCCGCACATCGTGATGGGCGATCCCGCGCCGTCGCGCCGGATCGTCTCGCGAGAAGACCGCGACCGACGTGTCGCGGATGCTCGAGGGCGTGCTCGGCTCGGGCGGCACCGCGCAGGAGGCGCAGGTGCCCGGCTACAAGCTTGGCCGGCAAGACCGGCACCGCGGAGAAGCCCGACGAGTACGGCGGCTACTCCAAGACCAAGTTCGTCGCGTCGTTCATCGGCTACGCCCCGGCGCGCAACCCGCGGCTGCTCGTCGCCGTCATGGTCGACGAGCCGCAGGGCGAGATCTACGGCGGCGTCGTCGCCGCGCCGGCGTTCGAGAAGATCGTCTCGTTCGCGCTGCCGTACCTGGGCATCCCGCCGGACTGAGCGGTCCGCGAGCGGCCGGCCCGCGCCGAGAACCTGCACAACCCCCGCCGTCCGACGACGTTGTGCAGGAAGTGCCCGCTCAGCGGGGCAGAACCTGCACAACCCCTCGCGATGCGGGCCGTTGTGCAGGTTTTGCATGCCGGCAGCGGAGGAGACGGCCGCAAGCGGCATGCAATCTCGTCGCAAGCGGGCGCGCGCACGATGGCGACGTCCACCAGCCGAGGAGCGCCGCAAAATGACCGTCGTCAGAGCCCATCCGCCCTGCATCTCGTCCGAGGCCTCGTACTACCGCGTGCTGCCCCGCCGCGCGAAGGCCGAGGCGCTCCACTGTCACCGGGAGCTGACGACGATCCGGGTCCTCGAAGGAGTCGTCTACCTGATCGCCGAGCACGACGAGCGCCCGCTGACCCCGGGCGACGAGGTCGTGGTCAAGCCCGGCGAGCCGCACCGCCTGTTCAACGCGGGCGACGGTGACGCGCACGTGCTCGAGGGTGTCCGCCCGGCCGACTGCGAGCTCGGCATCTGACCGGAGGGTGAGCAGGAAACACCCCTTTGGGGACTGAACGGCGCGGCGGTCGCTCAGCAGCCTTCCTCCAAAGCGGGCTCGTGGGGAGCCCGGACCGAGGAGGAGGGAATCCATGTCACGCATTCCGCGCCCTTCGCCCGCGATGGCGGTCGCGTTCACCGCGCTGGCCCTGGCCGTCGGCGGCACGAGCTACGCGGCGGTCAAGCTGCCGGCCAAATCGGTGGGCACGCCGCAGCTCAAGGACAGGGCGGTCACCTCGCCGAAGATCAGGAACCGGTCGGTAACGGCCGAGAAGCTGACGGCCGGGTCGGTAACGACCGACAAGCTGCCGAACGGGTCGGTCACGGCGGCGAAGCTGGACCCACAGGCCATGGGCGTCCAGGGCCTGAGCTACCAGACCGCGAACTTCCCCGTCCCGCCGCGCATGGGCGTCACCGCGCACGTCGACTGTCCGGCGGGCGCTAAGCCGATCTCGGGTGGTCTGAAGGTCTCCGACCCCGCGACCATGTCCGCGGTGCAGACGTTTCCCCAGGGCGCGGGCTGGACCGCTGACGCCGACAACTTCTCCGACGGCATGCAGGGCATGACGGTCTTTGCCATCTGCGCGCAGTCGGCGTCGAACGCGACCGCGCCGCCGAAGGCGGCGGACGTGCCGCGCATCGAGCGTCACCGCGCGATCCGGTAGGGGGGAGGTCGGCAGCCCGCGCCGGTGATGGGAGACTGCGCCGCCCATGGAGCTGAACGGCAAGGTCGTCCTCATCACCGGCGCGGCGCGCGGCATCGGCGCGCGAGCTGGCCCGCAACGCTGCACCGCCGCGGCGCTCGCGTCGCGCTGGTGGGCCTGGAGCCCGAGCGGCTCGCGGACCTGGCCCGCGAGCTCGGCGACGCGCCGTACTTCGAGTGCGACGTGACCTCCTGGGACGACCTGGACGCCGCCGTGGCCGGCACGGTCGAGCGCGCTCGGCGGCATCGACGTCGTCGTCGCCAACGCGGGCGATCAACCACGTCGGCATCGGTCGAGACCGTCGACCGCGAGGCCTGGGAGCGCGTCGTCGAGGTCGAACCTGCTCGGCGTCTGGCGGACGGTCCGCGCCGCGCTTCCGCACGTTCTGAGCGGCGCGGCTACGTGCTCGTGCATCGGCTCGATCTACTCGGCGATGCACGGTCCGGCCGTCTCCGCGTACACGACGTCCAAGTCCGGCGTCGAGGCGTTCGCCGACGCCCTGCGGGTCGAGGTCAAGCCGCGCGGCGTCGACGTGGGCGTCGCCTACTTCTCGTTCCTCGACACCGACCTGGTCCGCGGCGTGCTGGAGAACCCGGCGGCCAGGATGATCCGCGAGCGGACCCCATGGCCGCTGAGCAAGACGTCCCGAGGTCGAGGATGCCGTCGAGGCAGCCGTGCGCGGGATCGAGCAGGCGCTCGCGAACCGTCGCCTTCCCGCGCTGGGCCTACGTGCTGCTCGGCGCGCGCGGCGTGATCCAGCCGCTGCTCGAGCCGTTCATGGCCCGCAACGCCGAGGAGCCCTGCGAATGCTGAACGATGCACGAAGAGAGGCCGAACCCCGCCGACCCCCTCGCTAGCATCCCGGCGACCATGACCCTCCGTGAGCTGATGGGGAATGGCGCCCCGGAGGTCGAGGTCTCCGGCCTGGCCTATTCGAGCGCGAGCGTCACCCCGGGGACGCTCTTTTTTTGCGTGCCCGGCCACAAGCGTCGACGGCCACGACTTCGCGCCCGACGCGGTGTCGAAGGGCGCCGTCGCGCTGGTGGTCGAGCGCCCGCTGGGGCTCGGCGTGCCCGAGGTCGTGGTCGACGACGTGCGCGCCGCGATGGGCCCGGTCGCGGCCCGCTTCCACGGCGACCCGACGCGCGGCGCTCGACGTCGTCGGCGTCACCGGCACCAACGGCAAGACGACGACCGCGTTCCTGATGCGGACGCTGCTCGAGGCCGCCGGGATCCGGACCGGCCTGCTCGGCACGGTCACGTCGGTGATCGCGGGCAGCGAGGAGCCGGTCGAGCGGACCACCCCGGAAGGCGTCGATTTGCAGGGGATCTTCCGCCGGATGGTCGACGGCGGGGACCGCGCCTGCGTGATGGAGGTGTCCTCGCACGCGCTGCACATGCACCGCGTCGACGGCATCCAGTTCGCGGTCCGCCTGTTCACGAACCTGACCCAGGACCACCTGGACTACCACGGGTCGATGGACGAGTACTACGCGGCGAAGAAGCTGCTGTTCACGCGGCCCGGCGGCGCGTCGATCGTCAACGTCGACGACCCCTACGGCGCGCGGCTGGCCGGCGAGATCGACCGGGCGACCACGTTCGCGATCGATCATCCGGAGGCCGACTTCCGCGCGATCGGCGTGCGCTTCGACGTCAACGGGTCGTCGTTCACCTGCCGGACCCCGGACGGCGAGGTCGAGATCAAGACGCGGCTGCCGGGGCTGTTCAACGTGCAGAACGTGCTGGGCGCGATCGCCGCGGCCCGCGCGCTGGACGTCCCGCTCGACACGATCGCGGCCGCGCTGGCCGACGCGGCCCGCGTGCCGGGCCGGTTCGAGCCGATCGACGAGGGCCAGGACTTCGGCGTGCTGGTCGACTACGCGCACACGCCCGACTCGCTGGAGAACGTCCTGCGCGCCGCGCGCGAGGTCACCCAGGGACGGCTGCACGTCGTCTTCGGCGCGGGCGGCGACCGCGACCGGGCCAAGCGCCCGCTGATGGGCCGCGCGGCCGCCGAGCACGCCGACCGCGTGATCGTCACGAGCGACAACCCGCGCTCCGAGGACCCGGACTCGATCGTCGACATGGTCATGGAGGGCGCACCGGCGGCGGAGCGGATCGTCGACCGCCGCGCGGCGATCGCACGCGCGCTCGAGACCGCCGAGCCCGGCGACGTCGTCGTGATCGCCGGCAAGGGCCACGAGCAGGGCCAGGAGTTCGAGGACGGCCGCAAGGAGCCGTTCGACGACCGCGACGTCGCGCGCGAGGCGCTCAGGGCGGTGCGCTCGTGAAGCGGGACGCGAATTGGATCGCGCGAGGCCACCGGCGGCCGGGTCGTCCAGGCCGGCGAGGGCGAGTTCGAGCGCGCGACGATCGACTCGCGCGAGGCGGGCGCGGGCATGCTGTTCGTCGGCCTGCCGGGCGCGACAGCCGACGGCGGCAAGTTCGCGCCGCAGGCGATGGAGAACGGCGCCTGGGGCGTGTTGGTTGCGGAGGAGTGGGCAGCGGGCAGTGGGCAGTGGGCAGGCGGTGGGCAGGGGGCAGTGGGCAGTGGTGCCGTTATCGCCGTCGCCGAGCCTCTGGCAGCCCTTCACGCGCTTGCGCGGGCATGGAGGCATGAGCTCGGGGCCGTGACGATCGGCGTCACCGGCTCGACCGGCAAGACCTCCACCAAGGACATCCTCACCGCGCTGATGCGGCAGCAGAACAAGACGCACGCGCAGCGCGAGAACTGGAACACCGAGATCGGGCTGCCGCTGACGATCCTCGAGGCGCCGGCGGACACCGAGGCGCTCGTCCTGGAGATGGCCATGCGCGGCGAGGGGCAGATCGCCGAGCTGGTCGCGATCGCCGAGCCCGACGTCGGCCTGATCGTCAACGTCGGCCCCGTCCACCTGGAGCTGCTCGGCACGATCGAGCGCGTCGCCGCCGCCAAGGCCGAGCTGATCCGCGACCTGCGGCCCGGCGCCGGCTGCGTCGTGCCCGTACGCCGAGCGCCTGCTGGCCGACCACCTGCGCGACGACCTCGTCACCCGCACCTTCGGCGAGGGCGGCGACTTCGACCTCGAGAACTTCGAGAACGGCCACGCGACGATCCTGGCCCGCGGCGAGCGCATCGAGCTCGACCTGCCCTACGACCAGCCGCACAACCTGCGGAACACGCTCGCGGCGGTCGCGGCCGCGACGCTGGCCGGAGTGCGCCCGAGCGGCCGGGTGGACGTGAAGTTCTCGCTCGCTCCGGGGCGAGGTCGTCGAGCTGGCCGGCGGCGTTCAGGTCGTCAACGATTGCTACAACGCCAACCCGATGTCGATGCGCGCAGCCCTGGACCACCTGGCCGGCACGCCCGCCGAGCGCAGGATCGCGATCCTCGGGACGATGGCGGAGCTCGGCCCCGACGCCGAGCGCTACCACCGCGAGATCGGCGCGCACGCGACCGAGCTGGGAATCGACGTCCTGGTCACCGTGGGGGAGGCCGCGCTTCCGTACAGCGACGCGTTCGAGGGCGAGCGACACCCGGTGGCGACGCCGGAGGAGGCCGGCGCGCTGCTCGAGGAGATCGCCCGCCCCGGCGACCGCGTCCTGGTCAAGGGGTCGCGGTCGGTCGGGCTCGAGCGCGTACTCGAACCGGACATGGCCCGAGCGAGGTAGGCCGTGCTCGGAGAGGTACTCATCGGAGGCATGGCCTCGCTCCTGATCTGCTGCTTCCTCGGGCCGCAGTTCATCGAGTACATCCGCGGGCGCGAGTTCGGCCAGCAGATCCGCGAGGAGGGGCCCGCCGGCCACCACGGCAAGGCGGGCACGCCGACGATGGGCGGGCTGATCATCTTCCTGGCCGTCGCGGTGACGTTCCTGATCCTGGACGCGCCGTTCGACACCGACGACGCGGGCGCAGCGGTGGCGGTGCTCGGCGTCGCGCTCGCCAGCGCCGGCGCTGGGCTTCGTCGACGACTGGACCAAGGTGTCGAAGAAGCGCTCGCTCGGCCTGCGCGCCCGCACGAAGATCGCCGCCCAGATCGTGATGTCGATCGGCGCTCTGGTACGTCGCGACGGAGCAGGTCGGGCTGCTCCAGCGAGCTGCGCTTCCGCGTCTTCGACGCCTCGGTCGACCTGGGCGTCCTCTACCCGCTGCTGATCTTCCTGGTGCTCGGCGGGGCGACCAACGGCGTCAACCTGACCGACGGCCTCGACGGCCTGGCCGCGGGCTGCTGCGCGATCGTGCTGCTGGCCTACGTCGCGATGACGTTCATCACCGGCCAGGAGTCGCTGTCGCTCCTGTCGGGCTGCCTGGTCGGCGCCTGCGTCGGGTTCCTGTGGTTCAACTCGTTCCCGGCCGCGGTGTTCATGGGGGACACCGGATCGCTGGGGTTGGGCGGCGCCATCGCGGGGCTCGCGGTGATGACCCAGACCGAGGTGCTGCTGCTGATCATCGGCGGGATCTTCGTGATCGAGGCGCTGTCGGTGGCGATCCAGGTGTTCGCGTTCCAGCGGTTCCGCAAGCGCGTGTTCCTGATGGCGCCGATCCACCACCACTTCGAGCTGATGGCCTGGTCGGAGACGAAGATCATCCTGCGCTTC
Organism: uncultured Actinomycetes bacterium; assembly: GCA_963724205.1. Classification (GTDB taxonomy): domain Bacteria; phylum Actinomycetota; class Thermoleophilia; order Solirubrobacterales; family Thermoleophilaceae; genus CAVRTK01. The sequence continues at coordinate 2,423,538 of CAVRTK010000001.1, forward strand.
TGGATCGTCGCCGCGGTCTGCTCGGCGATCGGCTTCACGCTGTACCAGCAGTCGGTGGCGTGAGAGGCCGCCCGCCGCTCCCGCCCGGCCCGTACCTGGTCGTCGGGCTGGCCCGCTCGGGCATCGCCGCCGCCTACATGCTCGCGCCCCACGGCGAGGTGATCGGGGTCGACTCCGGGGCGCCGGAGGTCTCGGGCTTCGAGGCCCACCTGAACACCGACGGGATCCACCTGCTCGACCGGGCCGGCACCGTCGTCAAGTCGCCGGGCGTGCCCGCAGGAGGCGCCGGTCGATCCAGGCGGCGCGCAGCCCGCGGCATCCCGGTCATGGGCGAGCTGGAGCTGGCCTGGCGCCTGCTGCCGAACCGCTTCGTGGCCGTGACCGGCACCAACGGCAAGACGACGACGACCGAGCTGATCGGCGCGATGTACCGCGCGGCGGGCCTGCCCGTGGCCGTGGCCGGCAACGTGGGCACGGCCCTGTCGTCCTACGTCGGCGAGGTGAGCGACGACACCACGATCGTCTGCGAGTGCTCGTCGTTCCAGCTCGAGGACACCGATCAGTTCGCCCCCGACTGCGCGGTCCTGCTGAACCTGGAGGAGGACCACCTGGACCGCCACGGCACGTTCGAGGCCTACCGCGAGGCGAAGCTGCGGATCTTCGCCAACCAGACCGCCGGACGACGTGGCGATCAGGCCGCCGGCCCCGCAGCACGCTCGACCCCGGCCAGGTGCGCCTGCGCGGGCCGCACAACCTGGAGAACGCCGAGTTCGCCGCGGCGGCCGCGCGCGCGATGGGCGTCCCCGACGACGCGATCGCCGAGGCGCTGCGCACGTTCGCGGGCGTCCCGCACCGGCTCGAGGAGGTCGCCGACCGCGACGGCGTGCTCTACGTGAACGACTCCAAGGCGACCAACGTGGCCAGCGCGATCGTCGGCATCGAGGCGTTCGACGGCGGCGTCCACGCGATCCTCGGCGGGTCGCTCAAGGGCGGCGGGTTCACCGGCCTGCGCGTCGCCGCTGGGCGAGCGCGCGAAGGCCGCCTACCTGATCGGCGAGGCCGCCGAGCGCCTGGCCGCGGACCTGGAGGGCGCCGTGCCGCTGCACCGCTGCGGCACGCTCGAGCAGGCGGTCGCCGACGCCCGCGCGGCGGCCGTCGCCGGGCGACGTGATCCTGCTCTCCCCGGCCTGCGCCAGCTACGACCAGTTCGAGAACTACGAGGAGCGCGGGGACATGTTCAGGCGGCTTGCATGATTTCGCCCACGTCGCGTCGAAGGGGCCACGGATGGCCGCCGCCCGCGCTTCCAAGACCCCGAAAGCCGAAACCGAAGCCCCCCGTCGAGTACTCGATCCTGTACACGGCGATGCTCTGCCTGCTGGCGGGCGGCGCGGTGATGGTCTACTCGGCCAGCTCGGCCGAGGCGCTGGTCGCAGCAGGGCGACGCGGCCTACTACCTGAAGCGCTACGTGATGCTCGGCGCCGTCGGGCTGGTGGCGATGCACTTCATCTCCAAGCCACGACCTGCGCAAGCTGAAGGCGCTCACGCCGCTCGCCGTGATCGGCGCGTTCGCGCTGACCGCTCGCGGTGATGGTGCCGGGCATCGGCGTGACCGTGAACGGCGCGACGCGCTGGCTCGGTGCCGGCCCGCTCCAGTTCCAGCCCTCGGAGCTGCTCAAGTTCGCGCTGATCCTGTACTCGGCCCAGCTGCTGGCCGCGCGCCCCAAGCAGCTCCAGACGCTCGGCGGCGCTGGTCAGGCCGCTCCTGCTCGTCGTCGGCTTCGCCTGCGCGCTGCTGATGAAGCAGCCCGACATGGGCACCGCGCTGGTCATCTGCTTCGCGATCGGCGCGCTGCTGGTCGCGGCCGGCGTGCCGATGCGCCACCTGGGCGTGATCCTCGGCGTGGCTGTGCGTGCTGGTCACGATCCTGGCGATCGTCGAGCCCTACCGCCGCGCCCGGCTGATGTCGTTCGCCGACCCGTGGGCCGACGCCGGCGGATCGGGCTTCCAGGCGGTCCAGTCGATGATCGCGATCGGCTCGGGCGGGTTCTTCGGCGTCGGCCTGGGCGAGTCGGTGCAGAAGGTCTTCTACCTGCCCGAGGCCCACACGGACATGATCCTGGCGATCATCGGCGAGGAGCTCGGCGTGCTCGGCATCACGCATCCTCGCCTCGCTCTACGGGCTGATCGGCTACGCCGGGTTCCGCACGGCGAAGCTGGCCCGCGACCGCTACTCGATGCTGCTGGCCGCGGGCGTGACGTCGCTGATCCTGGCCCAGGCGTGCGCTCAACTTCTTCGCGGTGATGGGGCTCGCGCCGCTGACCGGCGTGCCGCTGCCGTTCGTCTCCTACGGCAACTCGAACCTGATCGTGATGCTGGGCGGCATGGGCCTGCTGCTGAACGTGGCCGCCCACGGCGGCCTGTCCGACGCGCAAGTCGCTGCGGTCGGTCGACGGAGAGCGAGGGACGAGTGAGCGGCGCAGCCCCCGGATCGCGATAGCGGCCGGCGGGACAGCGGGGCACGTCGTGCCGGCGCTGGCAATCGCCGACGCGCTGCGGGATAGAGGCGCCCACGTCGAGTTCCTCGGGCGGCGAGCGGGCCGAGGCCGAGCTGGTCCCGGCCGCGGGCTACCCGTTCCACGAGCTGCGCGTGGCGGGCCTCGACCGGCGAACCCGCTGCGCGCCGCCCGCGCCGCGGGCCTGGCGGCCCGGGCCGTGGGCACGCGCCCGGCGGATCCTGAAGCGCGACATCCGCGCCGACGCCGTGCTGGGCGGCGGCGGCTACGTCGCCGGGCCGGCGGGGCTGGCCGCGCTGTCGCTGCGGCTGCCGCTCGCGCTGACCGAGGCCGACTCCCACCTGGGCATCACCAACCGCCTGCTCGCCGCCGCGCGCGCAGCGGGTCTACCTGGCGTTCGCGCTCGAGGGGCGCGACGGCGATCGCTACGAGGTCGTCGGCCGGCCGGTGCCGCCCGGCACGGGGGAGCGCCGACCGGGCCGCGGCCCGCGCCCGGTTCGGGATCCCGGCCGGCGAGCGCTGCCTGCTGGTCTTCGGCGGGTCGCTCGGCGCGAAGCGCATGAACGAGGCCTCCGTCGAGGCCTTCGGCGCCGCCGCGCCCTGCGCGGTCCTGCACGCGCGGGCCGGCGCGACCACCCGGAGCTGGCCGAGCGCCTGCACGCCCTGGGCGACCCGCCGCACTACCGCCTGGAGCCCTACGTCACGCCGTTCGCGGACGCGCTCGCCGCCGCCGACCTGGCCGTCGCGCGCTCGGGCGGATCGGTGTTCGAGCTGGCCGCCGCCGGGCTGCCGGCGATCCTCGTGCCCTACCCGCACGCGACCGCCGACCACCAGACCGGCAACGCCCGCTGGATGGCCGACGCGGGCGCCGCCGTGGTCGTGCCCGACGCCGAGGTGGACGCCGACCGGCTGGCGCGCGAGGTGGGACGCTGCTCGACGAGCCCGGCCGCCTGGAGCAGATGGCGGCCGCGCGCCCGCGGGCCTGGCCCGGCCCCGACGCCGCCGACGACATCGCCGAGGGCGTGCTTGGGCTCACACGCCACGCGTGAAATCGGGTGACGAGTGTTTTCCGCACCCCGGCCCCGGCAATAGCTCAGGTGATTCGTTCTAGCGAACGCGTCTGGCAGCAGGGGTTGGACCAGTTTCTATGGCAAGCCACGCGACATCCAACGGAAACGGGCCGCAAGGCGGGCCGCAGCACGGCGACTTCACGACCCTGACGAGGCGGAGCGTCGCGACCAGCGACCACGCCGGATCCGAGCTGAGCGTCCGCTTCGACCGCGGCCCCTCCGCGGCATCGGCCGCCCGCAGCGCGCTGATCGCGCTCGAGCCGCGAGTCGATCCCCAGGTGCTCGACGACATCCGCCTGCTGGTCTCCGAGCTCGTCACCAACGCGATCCGCCACGCCGAGGCGGCCGGACGGCGGCGAGGTCGGGCTCGACGTGACGATCGACCGGGAGCTGCGTCCGCGTCGAGGTCGCCGACCCGGGCGCGGGCTTCGACCCGAAGCCGCGCGACGACGAGATGAGCCGGCCCGGCGGCTGGGGCCTCTACCTGGTCGACCGCATCGCCGACCGCTGGGGCGTCGTCCGCAACCGCATGACACCGCGTCTGGTTCGAGATCGATACGCGTGCGCTAGCGCCTGACGGCTAGCCGCAGCGGCTGTCGGCCGGCACGTCGTCCACGATCTCGAGGCGCTCCTCGAGACGTGTGATGCGGAAGACGCGCTGGACCGGCTCCGGGCCCTTGACGATCGTCAGGCGCCGGGACTGCTGACGGGCGCGGGTGTCGGCGGCGATCAGGAGCCGCAGGCCGGTCGAGTCCATGAACGCGAGGTTGCGCAGGTCGAGCACGATCAGCTCGGGCCGGTCGGGCTCGACGCGGGCCAGCTCGTCCTCGACCTTCGGCGCGCTCGAGATGTCGAGCTCGCCGGACAGGCGCACGAGGACGGTGTCACCGCGTCTGTTCGCTTGTCACGTCGAATGTCTTCATTGGCCAGAGGCCGCCGCCTGCCGCGCGGGGCAGGCGGGAGCATACGAGATGACGGGGCTAGCGGGCGCCCCGTACCCGTGCCGGGCTGCAGGAGCGCCCCGCCCTACTGCCGGTGACGGCGCTGCGGCGCGGCTCAGCCGTCGAAGCGCTTCTGCGCCTCGTCCCAGTTGACGACGTTGAACCAGGCCTCGATGTAGTCCGGGCGCTTGTTCTGGTACTTCAGGTAGTAGGCGTGCTCCCACACGTCGATGCCGATGATCGGCGTCTTGCCCTCCATCACGGGCGTGTCCTGGTTGGGCGTGCTCGTGATGTCGACGCCGTCGCCGTCCTTGACGAGCCAGGCCCAGCCCGAGCCGAACTGGCCGACGCCGGCCGCCTTGAACTTCTCCTTGAACTCGTCGAACGACCCGAACTTCTCGTTGATCGCGTCGCCCAGCGACGCCGCTCGGCTCGCCGCCGCCGTCCGGGCTCATGATCTGCCAGAAGAACGTGTGGTTGGCGTGGCCGCCGCCGTTGTTGCGGACGGCGCCCTTCTTGTCGTCGGGCAGCGAGTCGAGGTTCTGGAGGACCTCCTCGATCGGCTTGTCCTCCCACTCGGTGCCCTCGAGGGCGCCGTTGGCCTTGTCCACGTAAGCCTGGTGGTGCTTGTCGTGGTGGACCTTCATCGTCGCCTCGTCGACGTGGGGCTCGAGCGCGTCGTAGTCGTAGGGAAGCGGTGGAACTTCGTAGGCCACGGCAAGTCCTTTCGGTCAGTCGTCCCCGCACTTCTACCATCCACGCGCGCATGACCGAGACCTGGGCCGGACGGCGGCTGCACTTCATCGGCATCGGAGGCGCCGGGATGTCCGGACTGGCGCTTGTGGCGCCGGTCGCTGGAGGCGGAGGTGACCGGGTCGGACCGGGCGGAGTCGTCCTACTCGGAGCGGCTGCGCGGCGCCGGCATCGCGCCGGTCGATCGGCCACGACGCGGCGAACGTGCCCGCCGGATGCCGAGGTCGTCGTCTCGACGGCGATCGCCGAGGAGAACCCGGAGCTGGCGATCGCCCGCGTCGCGCGGGCAGCGGGTGCTCCACCGCGGCGACCTGCTGGCCGAGGCCGCCTCGCTCAAGCGCTGCCTGGCCGTCTCGGGCACCCACGGGAAGACCACGACCTCCGGGATGGCCGCGCACATCCTGGTCGAGACCGGCCGCGATCCCGCGTACCTGATCGGCGGCGAGCTGCGCTCGACCGGCTCGAACGCGGCCTGGGGCGAGGGGGAGTGGATCGTCGTCGAGGCCGACGAGTCCGACCGGTCGTTCCTGAAGGTCGCGGCCGACGTGGCCGTCGTCACCAACATCGAGGTCGACCACCACTCGACCTACCACGGGCAGCACGACGTGGAGGAGGCGTTCGCGTCGTGGGTCGGCGCCCGTCGACACGACGGTCGCGTGGGCCGACGCGCCGCTGCCCGCCGGCTCCGTCGACGTCGCCTACGGGATCGACGGGGGCGACCTGCGCGCCGCGGACGTGTCCCTGGACGCGGCCGGCGCGCGGTTCACGGTCGACGGCGTCCCGGTGTCGCTGCCGCTCCCGGGCGCGCACAACGTGCTGAACGCGCTGGGCGCGCTGGGCGCGGTGCGCGCCGCGGGCGTGCCGCTGGCCGAGGCGGCGCCCGCGCTGGCCACCTTCGCCGGGCGCCAGGCGGCGGTTCGAGCTGCGCGGCACGACCGCGCGCGGGCGCCGTCGGTCTACGACGACTACGCCCACCACCCGACCGAGGTGGCCGCGACGCTGGAGGCCGCGCGCACGCTGGGCGCCGCGCCGGGTCGTGGCCTGCTTCCAGCCGCACCTGTACTCGCGTACGAAGCAGCTCCAGCGCGAGTTCGGGCGCGCGCTGGCCCTGGCCGACGTCGTCGTGGTCGTCGACATCTACCCCGCGCGCGAGGACGCCGCGGACTACCCGGGCGTCGACGGGCTTCCTGGTCGCCCGCGCGGCGGCCGACGCGGCCCGCGGCCGGCCCGTCTACTGGCTGCCGGCGATGGACGACGCCGCGGCCCGGCTGGCGGGGATGCTGGGCGACGGGGACCTGCTGGTGACGCTGGGCGCGGGCAACGTGGACCAGGTCGGCCGCCGCGCTGCGTCGCCCGCGCGACGCCCGCCTGACCGGCTCCTCGCGCACGCGGCGCCGAACCGCCTGCGACCGCGCTCGCGCCGCAAGGAACCCGCCCGCCGGCCCCGAACACGCACCCCAGATGCGTACCGCCGCCCTGACCCTGCGCGCCGTCCCGCGCCTGGCCCTGCGCCTGCCGCGCCGCTTCCGCCGTTTCGTGGTGCTGGCGCTGGTCGCGGCGACCGCCGTCACCGCCGTCTACTACGGCTGGTTCCGCGACTCGTCGCTCGTCCAGGTCCGCGAGGTCACGGTCACCGGGCTCACCGGCCCCGACGCGGCCCGCGTCCGCGAGACGCTGAAGAGCGCCGGCCTCGACATGACCACGCTTCACGTCGCGCGAGGAGGACCTGCGGCGAGCGGTCGAGGCCGAGCCCTCGATCCTCTCGCTCGACCGCCACGCCCGACTTCCCGCACGGCTGCGGATCGACGTGACCGAGAACCATCCCGTCGCGGCGATCGTCGTGCCCGGCAGCGGCAAGGTGCCGATCGCCGGCAACGGCACGCTGATGCCGGGCGACACCGCCAGCGGCTCGGTGCCCGAGATGCCGCGTCCGGCGGCGTCGCGCAGACCGGCCGCCGCGGCACGGCGGCGGCCCGCCTGACCGACGAGCGCGTCGCTCCGCTGCTCCGCATCGCGGCGACCGCGCCGCCCGTCGCTCCTCAAGCGCCGCGACGATCGAGCGGCGCAAGGGGCGAGGGGATCGTGGTCGTCATGAGGACGGCCCGCGGGTCATGTTCGGCGACGACACCCGGGCGGCCGACAAGTGGCGGGCCGCGGCCGGCGTGCTCGCCTCGCCGAACTCGCAGGGCGCCGCCTACGTCGACGTGCGGCTGCCGAAGCGGCCCGTCGCGGGTGGCCTCAAGGCCCAGACTCCGCCCGGCGGAGTCGCCGCGACCGGCGATGCAGCCGCGCCCCGACGCCCGCGGCACCCTCGACGCCCGCCGGAGGGTCGGCCGCGAGCCCGCCGCGCCCGCGCAGCCCGTCGCCCCTGCAACGACCGCTCCCAGGCGGCTTCCCCGACCCCCTCAAACCACGCTCCACGAACCCTCAACCCTGACTTGAGATTTCAGGCCCACACTCAGGCTCTACTCGAGCTTCTACCCCGCCTCCGAGTTGGGCGAGATCGTGCCGGCGGTTGACGCTCGCGTCGAAAAACCCCTACAGTGCGGGATCTTCCGGCGCTCGTGTAAGGCGAAAAGACCCTCAAGCATCACTTGAGCCCCGGACGGAAAATTTGTCGCAGAACTTCAGCGACTCTGGGAGACGAACGAGGCTTTACGCATGAACACCGGTAGCTATCTAGCGGTCATAAAGGTCGTAGGCGTAGGCGGAGGCGGCACGAACGCCGTCAACCGCATGCTCGACGCCGGCCTGAAGGGCGTCGAGTTCATCTCGGTCAACACGGACGCGCAGGCGCTCCAGATGACCGACGCGGACATCAAGCTCCAGATCGGCGGCCAGCTCACGCGTGGGCTCGGCGCGGGCGCGAACCCCGAGGCGGGCTACGGCGCCGCCAACGAGAGCCGCGACGAGATCAAGGAGGCGCTCAAGGGCGCGGACATGGTCTTCGTCACCGCCGGCGAGGGCGGCGGCACCGGCACGGGCGCCGCGCCCGTGATCGCGGAGATCGCCAAGCACGAGATCGGCGCGCTCACCGTCGGCGTCGTCACCCGGCCGTTCACGTTCGAGGGCGCGCAGCGCGGCCGCCAGGCCGCCGAGGGCATCGATCGCCTGCGCGAGCAGGTCGACACGCTGATCGTCATCCCGAACGAGAAGCTGCTGACGATCGTCGAGCGGCGCACGAGCATCCTCGACGCGTTCCGCCTGGCCGACGACGTCCTGCGCCAGGGCGTCCAGGGCATCACCGACCTGATCACGATCCCGGGCCTGATCAACCTCGACTTCGCCGACGTGCGGACGATCATGCACGACGCCGGGTCGGCGCTGATGGGCATCGGAGCGGCCGCGGGCGAGAACCGCGCCGGCCGAGGCGGCCAAGGCGGCGATCTCGAGCCCGCTGCTCGAGCAGTCCGTCGAGGGCGCCACCGGCATCCTGCTGAACATCACCGGCGGCAACGACCTGGGCCTGTTCGAGGTCAACGAGGCCGCCGAGATCATCCAGTCGGCCGCGTCGAACGACTCGAACATCATCTTCGGCGCCGTCATCGACCAGGACCAGGTCGACGACGAGATCCGCGTGACGGTGATCGCCACCGGCTTCGACAAGGCCGGCGTGGGCCCCGGCATGGACGTCCCGTCGTTCACGACCGAGCCGCGGCGAGCAGAGCGACCGCTCGCGCTCGCAGACCCGGCGCACGCCGGTGATGGACGACCGCCAGCGCTCGTCGCTCGAGATCCCGGACGACGAGATCGACATCCCGAGCTTCCTGAAGGACTAGTAGCCGCTAAGTTCGGTGGCCGTGTCGATGGCCGCCGACACCCTCCGCCGCACCCCGCTGTACGACCGCCACGCGGCGGCCGGGGCCAAGCTCGTCCCGTTCGCCGGCTGGGAGATGCCCGTGCAGTACGAGGGCATCCGCCAGGAGCACGTCGCGCGTGCGCACGGGCGCAGGCGTCTTCGACGTCTCCCACATGGGCGAGATCCGCACGACGGGCGCCGACGCCGAGGCGTTCCTCCAGCGGATCCTCTCCAACGACGTCACGAAGATCGCCCCGAACGGCGCCCAGTACTCCGTGCTCTGCAAGGAGGACGGCGGCGTCCTCGACGACCTCTTCACGTACCGGTTCGACGAGGGCGGCGGCGGCTTCCTGACCGTCACCAACGCGTCGAACCACGACAAGGACCTGGCCTGGTTCCAGAAGCAGGCGCGAGGCCTTCGACGGCGACGTCACCGTCACCGACGCCCACTCCGACTTCGCGATGCTCGCCCTCCAGGGGCCCGAACGCCCGCGCGATCCTGCGCGACCACCTCGACGGCGAGGAGCCCAAGCGGATGCGCTGGACGCTCGCCAACGTGGCCGGCGTGCCCGAGGTCGGCGTCTGCGGCACGGGCTACACGGGCGAGGACGGCGTCGAGCTGCTGATCCCGCCCGACGCGCGCGCACCGACGTCTGGGACGCGCTGGTCGCGCTCGGGCGCCACGCCCGCCGGCCTGGGCGCGCGCGACACGCTGCGCCTGGAGGTCTGCTTCCACCTCTACGGCAACGACCTGTCCGAGGACCGCAACCCGATCGAGGCCGGGCCTGGGCTGGGCCTGCAAGCTCGACACGGGCTTCATCGGCTCCGACGTGCTGCGCGACTTCGAGCCCGATGCAGACGATCGTCCCGTTCGCGTTCACCGACAAGGGAATCCCGCGCCAGGGCAACCCGGTGCTGATCGACGGGAGCCCCGGCGGGCGAGGTCACGAGCGGCACGCTGTCGCCCTGCCTCGATATCGGCATCGGAATGGCGTACGTTCCCGTCGGCTCGACCGAGCCAGGGACGCCGATCGAGGTCGACGTCCGCGGGCGCGTGCGCCCCGCCGAGGTGCGCGGGCGTCCCCTCTACGCGAAGAAGGAGAGCTGAGGACCGTGGCCGACGAGAGCTACCCCGAGGACCTGAAGTACCACCCCGAGCACGACTGGGCCAAGATCGACGGCGACACGGCCACGTTCGGCATCACCTGGTTCGCGCAGGACCAGCTCGGCGAGGTCGTGTTCGTCGAGCTGCCCGAGGTCGGCGCGACCGTCGCCGCCAACTCGTCCTACGCCGAGGTCGAGTCGGTCAAGGCGGTCTCCGACGTGTTCGCGCCCGCTCTCCGGCGAGGTCACCGAGGTCAACGGGGCGCTCGAGCGACTCGCCCGAGTCGATGAACGACGACCCGTACGAGCGCCGGCTGGATCGCCAAGGTCAAGCTCAGCGACCCCTCCGAGGTGGAATCCCTCCTCGAGGTGGACGCGTACAAGAAACTCCTAGAGGGGTAGACGCAGGCAAACCACGGATGACCCGCTACACGAGCGCAACAGACCAGGACCGCCAGGAGATGCTCGACGCCATCGGCGTCGGGTCCGTCGACGACCTGTTCGAGCAGATCCCCGAGGGCGTCCGGCTGGACCGGCCGCTCGAGCCTGCCCGACGGCATGTCGGAGGACGAGGTCAACCGGCACCTGACCGGCGCTCGCGGCCCGCAACGTGCACGCCGACGACGAGGTCACGTTCGTCGGGCGCCGGGATGTACGACCACTACGTGCCGGCGCTGATCGACTCGATCATCACCCGCTCGGAGTTCCTGACGCCGTACACGCCGTACCAGCCGGAGATCTCGCAGGGCGGGCTCCAGGTGATGTTCGAGTACCAGACCGCGATCTCGGAGCTGACCGGGCTGCCGGTCTCGAACGCGTCGCTCTACGAGGGCCCGTCGTCGGTCGCCGCCGCGGGCTACCTGGCCAAGCTCGAGAACAAGCGGACCAAGTTCGTCACCTCGCGCGGCCTGCACCCGCACTCGCGCGAGACGCTCGAGACCTACTCGGCGGGCTACGGCACGACGGTCGTCGAGACGCGCGCTGACCGAGGACGGGCGCCACCGACATCGAGGCGCTGGCCGCCGCGGTCGACGACGACACCGTCCGCCGTCTTCCTCCAGCAGCCGAACTTCCTGGGCACGGTCGAGGACCTGGGCCCGCTGGTCGAGGCGGCCAAGAAGACCGGCGCCGATCGTGGTCTGCCAGGTCGACGCGCTGACGCTCGGCATCCTCGAGTCGCCCGGCGCGCTCGGCGTCGACATCGCGGTCGGCGAGGGGCAGCCGCTCGGCAACCGGCTCGACTTCGGCGGCCCGTCGTTCGGCTTCTTCGCCGCGGCCGAGAAGTACATCCGCAAGATGCCGGGCCGCATCGCCGGCGAGACCGTCGACGTCGAGGGCAAGCGCGGCTTCGTGCTCACGCTTCAGACGCGCGAGCAGCACATCCGCCGCGAGAAGGCGACGTCGAACATCTGCACCGCCCAGGCGCTGAACGCGCTCGCCGGCGTGATCTACCTGTCCTGGCTCGGCCGCAAGGGCATCGTCGAGATCGGCGAGCTGATGCTGCGCAAGACCGCCTACGCGCGGCAGCAGATCGGCCTCGAGCAGATCAACCCGGGCCCGGTCGTGCGCGAGTTCGCCGTGCGCGTGCCCGACCTCGACGCGCGTCGTGGCCGCCGCCCGCGAGGCCGGCATCAACCCCGGCTACCGCCTGGGGCGCGACTACCCCGAGTACGAGGACGGCCTGCTGGTCGCGATCACCGAGCGCCGCACGCGCCAGGAGATCGACGCGCTGGCCCGGGTCCTGTCCGGCGACCGCGTGGAGGCGATCGCGTGAGCACGTCCCCACGAGCCGACACGAAGACGATCTTCGAGAAGTCCCACGAGGGCCGCCGCGCGTTCACCCCGCCGCGCGACGACGTCCCCGAGATCGGCGGCGTCGACGAGCTGCTGCCCGAGTCCGCGCGCCGCTCCGACCCGGCCCAGCTGCCGGAGATCTCCGAGCCCGAGATCGTCCGCCACTACAACGGGCTGTCGAAGAAGAACTTCGACCTCGACACCGGCTTCTACCCGCTCGGGTCGTGCACGATGAAGCACAACCCGAAGCTGCACGAGCGGGTCGCGGCGCTGCCCGGGCCACGCCCGGCTGCACCCGGCGCAGGAGCCCGAGTTCGCCCAGGGCGCGCTCGAGCTGATGTTCCGCCTCCAGGGCGCCCTCAGCGAGGTCTCCGGGCTGCCGCACGTGTCGCTCCAGCCGAGCGCCGGCTCGCACGGCGAGCTGGCCGGCCTGCTGCTGGCCCGCGCCTACCACGAGGACCGCGGCGAGACCCGCACGAAGGTCCTCACCCCCGACACCGCGCACGGCACCAACCCGGCGACGGTGACGATGGCGGGCTACGAGGTCGTGAAGCTCGGCACCGACGACGAGGGCGGCGTCGACCTGGACGACCTGCGCGCGAACATGGGCGACGACGTCGCCTGCCTGATGCTGACGAACCCGAACACGCTCGGCGTGTTCGACCAGAACATCGAGGAGATCGCGAAGATCGTCCACGACGGCGGCGGCGTCCTCTACTACGACGGCGCGAACCTGAACGCGGTCATGGGGCGGTCGCGGCCCGGCGACATGGGCTTCGACATCGTCCACTTCAACCTGCACAAGACGTTCACGCAGCCGCACGGCGGCGGCGGCCCCGGCTCGGGCCCGATCGCGGTGTCCGACCGCATCGAGCCGTTCCTGCCCCGCCCGCAGGTCGTCGAGGTGGCGCCCGAGAACGGCGCCGAGGCGCGCTACGACCTGGACTTCGACCGGCCCAAGTCGATCGGCCGGCTGCGCGGCTTCCAGGGCAACTTCGGCGTGTTCGTGCGCTCGTACGCCTACATCTGCTCGCTCGGCGGCGACGGCCTGACCGAGGCGTCGGAGACCGCGGTGCTGAACGCCAACTACCTGAAGGCGCTGCTGGCCGACCCGGAGATCGCGGAGTACCTGCCGGTCGCCTTCGACCGCCTGTGCATGCACGAGTTCGTGCTGTCGGGCAAGGGCGCGAAGGAGAAGCTCGGCATCAAGACGCTCGACATCGCCAAGCGCCTGCTGGACCACAAGGTCCACCCGCCGACGGTCTACTTCCCGCTGCTGGTCGACGAGGCCCTGATGGTCGAGCCGACCGAGACGGAGACGAAGGAGACGCTCGACAAGTTCGCCGAGGTCATGCGCGGGATCCTCGAGGAGGCCACGGAGGACCCGGAGATCGCGCGGAACGCGCCGTACTCCACGCCCGTCCGCCGCCTGGACGAGGGCGCCGCCGCGCGCAAGCCGGTCGTTCGCCAGCCGCGCCAGTAGCGCCGAAACCGTGGGGTTAGCCCCACCCCGGAAAGCGGGTCTCCCGCACTGACCGGGCGCCTCGCCGGTGGGAAGGTCTGCGGCATGAACTCACCCGCCGCAATCGCCCTCCTTGTGCGTGACGAGCACATCGTCCGCCCGGAGCGAGGCAGCAGTCTCGGCGACCACCTGAAGACGCCGTCTCCCTGGCGCTTCCCACATTCACCCCTCTCGCTGCTGCGAGCCCGTCGCTAGTACCCCCGGCGACGGGCTCGCCGTAGCAGCGTCCTACACGGGCCGGGGGATGTCGGTCGACCAGGTGACCGACGTGCTCATCGAGATGTACGAGGCCAGCGTGCTGGCGCCGCCCACCTAGACTCCGCCACCGCCATGCGCATCTTCTCCGGAATCCAGCCCACGGGCCGGAAGCACCTGGGCAACTACATCGGGGCGATCCGCCAGTACGTCGAGGGCCAGGACCGCGGCGAGGCGATCTACTGCGTCGTCGACATGCACGCGATCAGCGTGGCCTACGAGCCGCGTCACCTGCGCGAGTACACGCTCGACACGGCGGCGATGCTGCTGGCCGCCGGCCTCGACCCCGAGCGCTGCATCCTGTTCGTCCAGGGCGACGTCCGCGAGCACACCGAGCTGTGCTGGCTCCTGTCCGGGGTCACCGCGTACGGCGACCTGACCCGCATGACGCAGTTCAAGGACAAGGCCGGCAAGCAGGGCGAGCTGGTCTCGGCCGCGCTGTTCCCTACCCGGTGCTCCAGGCGGCCGACGTGCTGGCCTACCGGGCGAACGAGGTGCCGGTGGGCGACGACCAGCGCCAGCACCTGGAGCTCATGCGCGACGTGGCGATCCGCTTCAACGAGCGGTTCGGGGAGACGCTGGTGGTGCCCGAGCACCGCATCCCGCCGGTCGGCGCGCGGATCATGGACCTGCAGGACCCGACCTCGAAGATGTCGACCACCTCCTCGTCCGACAACGGCCGCGTGCACGTGCTCGACGATCCCAAGGTCGTCGCCAAGAAGATCAAGAGCGCGGTCACCGACTCGGGGTCCGAGGTGCGACGCGCGCCCGACAAGCCCGGCATCTCCAACCTGATCGAGATCCTGTCGGTGATCCAGGAGCGGCCGCCCGAGTCGATCGAGCAGGAGTTCGAGGGGCAGCAGTACGGCGCGTTCAAGGGCGCCGTGGCCGAGGCCGTCGTCGACTACCTGACGCCCGTCCGCGAGCGCTACCACGAGCTCCGGCACGACGAGGGCGAGCTGCTGCGGATCCTCCGCGAGGGGGCCGACCGGGCCCGAGCCATCGCCTCGGAGACCGTCCACGACGTCCGCGACCGCATGGGCGTCGGGACCCCCCTCTAGCCTTCAGGGGCCGATGCGCTCCGCCGCCCTACTCGACCTCGACCTCGAGGTCTTCCAGGGTCCCTTCGACCTGCTCCTGACCCTCGTCCTGAAGGAGGAGGTCGACCTGCTCGAGGTCGACCTGGCCGACGTCGTCATCTCCTACATCGACTACCTCGAGCAGGCGGGCGAGCTCGACCTGGAGGCGGCCACCGAGTTCCTGGTGCTGATCGCGTCGCTGCTCGAGCTGAAGTCGCGGCTGATGCTGCCGCGCGAGGAGGAGGACGAGCTCCTCGACCTCGAGCCGGAGCAGGCCGCGGAGGAGCTGCTCGCGCGGATGCTGGAGTACCGCCGCTACGCGACCGCCGCCGGCTTCCTGCGAGCGCGGATCGAGGCCGAGAGCGGCTTCCGCTACCGGTCGGCGCCGCTGCCGCCGGAGCTGCGCAAGGTGGCGATCGAGACCGCGGACGCCGTCTACGACCCGGAGCGCCTGTCACGGGCGATCGGCGACCTGCTGAAGACGCCGCCGCCGCTCGACATGTCGCACATGGCGCGGCCGCTCGTGACCGTGGAGCAGCGGCTGTCGCACCTGCGCGACCTGCTGCGCGGCAAGGGCCGGTTCCTGTTCGACGACGCGGTGCGCGGGCGCGGACCGGGTGACCGAGGCGATCACGCTGTTCGCGCTGCTGGAGATGTACAAGACAGGCGAGATCGAGCTGGCAGCAGGACGAGCCGTTCGCGCCGATCACGATCTCGCGGACCGCGGACGGTGGACCGCGGACGGCGGAGGAGGCCATCCCTTGAACGAACTCGCCCGCATCGTCGAAGCCCTGCTGTTCCTGTCGTCCGAGCCGATCCCGGTGACCGACCTGGCCGAGGCCTGCGAGGTGGGGGAGGGCGAGGTCGTCGAGGCGCTCGCCCGCCTGCGCGAGCACTACGCCGAGGGCTACCGCGGGGTCGTGCTGCGCGAGGTCGCCGGCGGCTTCACGCTGGCCACCGACCCGGTCGCCGAGCGCGCGGCCCGCCGCCTGCTGGCCAAGCCGCGCACCCCGCCGCTGACCCAGGCCCAGGCCGAGTGCCTGGCGGCCGTCGCCTACCTGCAGCCCGTATCCCGGCCGGAGATCGCCCGCATCCGCGGCGTCGCGTCCGAGTCCGCGGTCGGCACGCTGCTCGAGCGCGGGCTGATCGAGGAGTCCGGGCGCTCGCAGTTCGGGGCGATCATGTACCGGACCACCGACCTCTTCCAGAAGCTGTTCGGGCTCTCCGGGCTCGACGCCCTGCCCGACCCGGCCGCCTTCGACCCGAGCCCCGAGGACGAGGCGGAGCTGCGCGAACGGCTGCTCAAGGCCGGCGAGCAGCGTGCCGCGACGACCTGAGTTCCTGCGGCGGCATCCGATGCCGAGCTTCAGCCAGCAGCGCGAGACCGAGGAGGACTGGCGGTCGTTCCCGGCGCGTGGAGCGGCTCGAGGGCAACCGGGTGGCGCTGACGTTCGACGACGGGCCGGACGAGGACGCGACGCCCGCGGTCCTCGATGCTCTCGACGAGGCCGGGATCAAGGCGACGTTCTTCCTGGTGGGAGAGCAGCTCATGCGCCACCACGCGATCGCCAGGCGGGCTGCCCTGGCCGGCCACGAGCTCGCGCTGCACGGGTTCGGCCACCCTCGGCACAAGGACCTGATCCCTCCGGATGCGCGCGACGAGGTGGCCCGCGGGCGTGGGGGCCTTCGAGGCCGTCGCCGGAGCGAAGCCGAAGCTCTTCCGCCCGCCGTACGGCCAGTTCTCCGAGCACTCGTACAAGGCCTGCGCCGCGCTCGGGCTCCAGCCGGTCTACTGGTCGGCCTGGGGGCTCGACTGGGAGGAGATCGACGCGAGCCGGATCGCGGACCTCGTCACCCGCGACCTGGAGGCCGGCGCGATCGTCGTGCTCCACGACTCGCCTCGCTACGCCGACCGTCCCAGCGCCCAGCCGACCGCGGAGGCGATCCCCGCGATCGCCGCGGCGGCCGCCGAGCGCGGGCTCGAGTGGGTGACTTTGGGGGAGGCACTGGGTCCGGACCATCAGCGCGGCTGATGGCTGCCGCCGCCGATCTTCATTTGCTCACACAACCAGCGCCTGCGACGTTTCATGGGGAATGGAACGTCGCGCACTCGCTCTTCTCCTGATCCTGGCGGCCCTGTGGGGCTCGTCGTACATGTTCATCAAGATCGGGCTCGAGGACCTCTCGCCGGCGTGGGTCGTCGTGATCCGCGACCGCGCTCGGCGCGCTCGCCCTGCTGCCGTTCGCGCTGCGCCGGGACGCCTTCCGGGGCGTACGGCCGCTGCTCGGGCTGCTCGTGGTGCTGGCGGCCGTGCAGGTCGCGGGCCCGTTCCTCCTGATCTCCTACGGCGAGCAGCACATCTCGTCCGGCCTCACGGGCGTCCTGGTCGCGTCGGCGCCGATCTTCACGGCGCTGCTGGCCCCGCTGGTCGACAGCTCCGAGCGCTCCCACGGCAGCGCCCTGGCCGGGATCGTGATCGGCATCGTGGGCGTCGCGCTGATCCTGGGCGTCGACCTGGGTGACGCGGGCTCCGCTCTCGGTGGCGGCCTGATGGTGCTGACGGCCAGCCTGGGCTACGCGATCGGCGGCGTTCATGGTCAAGAAGCGCTTCGCCCCACTGGACGCGATCGGCCTGGTCACGGTGACGATGTCGCTGAGCGCGCTCCTGTCGCTGCCGGTCGCGCTCGCAACCCCTCCCGCGGGCGCGCCCGGCGGCGGCACGATCGCCGCCATGCTCGCGCTCGGCGTGGGCGGGACCGGCATCGCGTTCGCGATCTTCTACACGCTGATCGCCGAGCTCGGGCCCGCGAAGGCGTCGCTCGTGGCCTACATCGCGCCCGGATTCGCGGTCTTCTACGGCGTCGCGCTGCGGGGCGAGGAGCTGACCGTGACCACGGTCGCTCGGACTGGTCCTGATCGTCGGCGGATCGTGGCTCGCCGGGCGCCGGGGCACGCCTGACAGGCCGCCCGCGGACGCCGTCGTGCGTGCCGCTCCCGGCGATCTGCAGCCGGCCGCCGCGGGCCCGAAAACCTGACGTCTGCCCTGCCCTGAGCGCCGTTCCAGGTGCCTGTTCGGGCATAGGCGAATGTTCGATCATGTGGGGGTCGTCGATTGCCGAATCAGGCGCGCGGCACCGATAGCAACCTCGGCGGTCCATGGATGGACCCCGTTGCTGCACCGTCACGGAATGACCACGCCCGTCCCGACCACCCGACGTCGCCTGCTCGCAGCCACCCGGCTCGCGGCCGTGGTCGGCTTGCTCGCGTTCAGCGCTCACACGGGCCTCGGCATCGGCGGCGAGGGCTCGGGCACGCTGTTCAACGACTGGATCTACAACGGCCTGATCCTGATCTCGGCCGGCTGGTGCATCTCCCGCGCCGTGCTCGTTCGCGCCGACCGCGGGGCCTGGGCGCTGATCGGTCTCGCGCTGGTCTGCTGGGCGAGCGCCGAGATCATCAACACGGTCTACCTGTCGAAGCTCGAGGAGCCGCCCTACCCGTCGATCGCCGACGCGTTCTGGCTGGTCTTCTACCCGGCCAGCTACGGCGCGATGATCCTGCTCGTCCGCAGCCGGATGGAGCAGTTCCGCCGGTCCCTGTGGCTGGACGGGGTGGTCGCCGCGCTGGCGGTCGCCTCGGTCGGCGTCATCGTCTTCTTCCAGCCGATCCTCGAGCAGCACGCCGGACGGGCGCGCCGATCGAGGTCGCGACCGACCTGGCCTACCCGCTGGGCGACCTGCTGATGCTGACGCTGGTCATCGGCGTGTTCGCGCTCACCGGCTGGCGGCCCGGGCGGGCCTGGGGGTTCATCGGCGCCGGCCTGATGTCGATGGCGGCGGCCGACTCGATCTACGCCTACCAGGCGTCGAAGGGCGTGTACGTCGAGGGGACCGTGCTCGACTCGCTGTGGCCCGCGGCGACGCTGCTCGTGGGCTGGGCCGCCTGGGTCCCGAGCCGCCAGAACGTCCGGATCCAGCTGCACGGCTGGCGCCCGCTCGTCCTGCCGATCGCGTTCGCGCTGCTGGCGGTCGGGGTGCTGGTGTACGACCACTTCGCCCGCGTGTCCACGCGCGGCCGTCCTGCTGGCGGCGGCGACGATGTTCCTCGTGCTGATCCGGACGGCGATGACGTTCGGCGAGAACCTCGGCATGCTGCGCAACTCGCAGCGCGAGGCGCTGACCGACTCGCTCACCGGCCTCGGCAACCGGCGGGCGCTGATGAACGACCTGCGCGACGCGCTGGAGGGCCGCTCGCGCGAACGATCCGCGCGCCGTCGTCATCTTCGACCTCGACGGCTTCAAGCACTACAACGACTCGTTCGGGCATCCCGCGGGCGACGCGCCTGCTGGCGCGGCTGGGCCGCAGCCTGGCGGACGTCATGGGCGACAGCGGCCGGGCCTACCGCCTGGGCGGCGACGAGTTCTGCGTGCTGGTGGAGGGCGCGAGCGAGCAGCGCGCCGCCGTGATCGAGGCCGCCGGCCGGGCGCTGACCGAGCACGGGCGAGGGCTTCACGGTCTCGGCGTCCCACGGCGTGGCGCTGCTGCCCACGGAGGCCCAGGACGCCGCGGCGGCGCTCCAGATCGCCGACCAGCGGCTGTACGGCAACAAGGGCGCCCGGCGCCGGTCCTCGATCGGCCAGCAGACGCGCGACGTGCTGCTCCAGATCCTCCGCGAGCGCGAGCCCGACCTGCACGACCACCACCACGAGGTCGCCGAGCTCGCGGTGGCCGTCGCGGACAAGCTGCCGATGCTCCCCGAGGAGATCGACGTGATGGCCCGCGCGGCCGAGCTCCACGACATCGGCACGATGGCCGTGCCCGACCAGATCCTCCAGAAGCCGGGGCCGCTCGACTCCCGCGAGCGCGACTTCATCCGCCAGCACACGCTGGTCGGCGAGCGGATCCTGGCCGCCGCGCCCGCGCTCGAGCCCGTGGCGCGGCTCGTGCGGGCGTCGCACGAGCGCTGGGACGGGTCGGGCTACCCGGACGGCCTGAAGGGCGAGGAGATCCCGCTCGGCGCCCGGATCATCGCGGTCTGCGACGCGTTCCACGCGATGACGTCGAGCCGCGTCTACCAGCCGCCGGTGTCACCCACGGTGGCGCTCGACGAGCTGCGCCGCTCCGCGGGCACCCAGCTCGACCCCTACGTGGTGAAGGTCTTCTGCACCGAGATGGAGAACGGGCGGCTGTCGATCCCGGTCGTCGACCTGGAGCCGCTGCCTACGGCGCTACGGGATCCGGCTGCCGCGGCGGAGGCTGAGCCGCTGCTCTAGCCGCCAGCTGGCCGCAGGCGGCGTCGATGTCGCGGCCGCGGGTCAGCCTCACCGTCGCCCGTAGGCCGCGGCTCTCCAGAATTTCGGTGAAGGCGGCGATCGGCTTGCCGGCTCGATCCCTCGTACTCGGCATCCGTCGGGTTGTAGGGGATCAGGTTGACCTTGAAGGCCTCCTTCGGCTGAAGGACGTCCGCGAGCAGTTGTGCCTGCTCCTCGCTGTCGTTGACGTCCTTCAGCATCAGGTACTCGACGAACACCGCCTGCCTGCGCTTGCGCGACCAGGCCAGGCAGGCCTCGATCACCTCGGGGAGCGGGTAGCGCGTGTTGACCGGCATGAGCCTGGTCCGGGTGCCCTCGTCGGCGGCGTGCACGCTCAGCGCGAGCCTGACCTTGGGCGCGTCGTCGTCCAGGAGCCGCTCGATGCCCGGGATCCAGCCGACGGTGCTGATCGCGGTCCGCCGTGCGCCGATCCCGACGTCCGGCAGCCGCTCGCAGGCGGCGAGCACGTTGTCGACGTTGATGAGCGGCTCGCCCATGCCCATGAAGACGGCGTGGTCGACCTCGGTCTTGCGGCGGAAGTGGAGGGCCTGGTCGACGATCTCGGCCGCGGTCAGGTTGCGGCCGAACTTCATCGCGCCGGTCGCGCAGAACGTGCAGGTCAGCGGGCAGCCGGACTGGCTCGACAGGCACAGTGACCGCCGCCCGTCGCGGTAGCGCATGAGCACGGCCTCGATCGGCCGGCCGTCGTGGGTGTGGAACAGCGCCTTCTCGGTGCCGTCCTTCGCCTTGGCCTCCCGGTCGAGCGCGAGCGCGGACAGCGGGACCCGCTCCGCGAGCGCCGCGCGCAGGCCGGCGGGCAGGTTGGTCATCTCCTCGTACGAGGACGCGCCGCGCGCGACCCACTCCCACACCTGGCGGGAGCGGAACGGCGGCTCACCGCGCTCCGCGAGCGTGCTGTCGAGAAGCTCGAAGTCCACGAGCCAAGTGTGGCAGCGGCGGGTGGGGGGCGAGATCGGCCCCTGGGCCCGCTTAAGACCGCATGAGCCCATCACCGATGCAGAACCTGCACAACCCCTCGGATCGGGGGACGTTGTGCAGATAACGCCCGCATACGCTGCAGAACCTGCACAACCCCACCGGGGAGCAGACGTTGTGCAGGTTCTCGACGTGCGCGTCGCCGAGCTCGCGGGGCGCCAGCACGGCGTCGTCGCCCGCCGGCAGCTCGTTGCCCTTGGGATGACCCGGGGCACGATCGACCGCTGGATCAGGCAGAAGCGCCTTCACCGCATGCACCAGGGCGTGTATCTGGTCGGCCACCGCGTGCCGCCGCGCCTCGCTCGCGAGCAGGCTGCGCTCCTCGCCGCTCGGGACTCTGTGCTGAGTGACTGGACGGCGGCCGAGCAGCACGGCTTCGTCGAACCCGCGGACCGCCCGGTGCACGTCACCACCGCGCGCCACCGAGGGCGACCCCGTGGAGTGATCGTGCACACGTCGAAGCGGCTCGATCCGTGCGACGTGACCTGCCGGAACGGGTTACCGGTGACGACGCCCGCTCGCACCCTGATCGACCTGGCCGAGCATTCGGAGGACGACGGCGCGTTCGAGCGGGCGGTCGAGGCCGCGTTCGCCCGGCGGCAGGTGAACGAGCGGCAGCTTCGCGCGATCGCCGCACGGCTCCCCGGCCGCCGGGGCGGCGCGCGGCTACTCGCCTATCTCGACCTTCGTGGCGACTCCGGATACACGCGGTCGCGGGGCGAGGACGTGGTCCTGGCGCTCCTCCGGTCCGCCGATCTGCCTCCGGTCCACGTCAACGACCGGGTGGAGGGGTACGAGGTGGACTTCCACTTCCGCGGCTGCGGCGTGATCGTCGAGCTCGACTCCTGGAGGCATCACTCCGACCGGCGAGCCTTCGAGCGGGACAGGGCCAAATGGGCGGCGCTCGAGGCCCGGGGCCACCGAGTGGTCCCGATCACCTGGCGGCAGGTGACGGAGAGTCGCGATGCCACGATCGCGCGGATCGCCGCCGCGGTCGCACTAGCCTCGGCCCGGTGAGACTGGCCAAGTACCTGGCCCACGCGGGCGTGGCGAGCCGCAGGGCAAGCGAGGAGCTGATCCGGAGCGGCACGGTCACGGTCGACGGCGCGCCCGTCACCGACCCGGCGACCGATGTGAGCGGCGAGGAGCGGATCGAGGTCGACGGCGCGCCGGTCAGCACGGAGCAGCGGGTCGTCTACCTGCTCAACAAGCCCAAGGGCGTGGTCTCGACCGCCAGCGACACGCACAACCGCCCCACGGTCGTCGACCTCGTCGACAGCCCCAAGCGCCTTTACCCGGTGGGCCGGCTCGACGCGGACACCACCGGCCTGATCCTCCTCACCAACGACGGCGAGCTGGCCAATCGCCTGACCCATCCCCGCTACGAGGTGCCGAAGACCTACCGGGCGCGCGTCACGGGGGCCGTCAAGGAACCCGATATCCGACAGCTCCGGGACGGGATCGAGCTGGACGACGGCACGACTCACCCGGCGAAGGTGCGGCGGATAGGCGGCAGCGAGATCGAGATCACCATCCACGAAGGCCGCAAGCGGCAGGTCCGCCGCATGCTCGAGGCGATCGGCCACCCGGTACACGAGCTGGAGCGGGTGGCCATGGGACCGCTGCGTCTGAAGGGGCTCGCGCCGGGCGACTCCCGCCGCCTCACACCGGCCGAGGTGGAAACCCTTTGGAAGAATCACCGCCCGTGAAGCTCAGAGCGCTTAGAGGCGCAATCACCGTCGGCTCGAACGACGCAAAGGCGATCCTCAGCGCAACCGAGGAGTTGCTGCGCGCGATGGTCGACCGCAACAGCCTGGAACACGACGAGATCGTCTCCTGCCTGTTCACCTGTACACCGGACCTGAACGCGGAGTTCCCGGCCGTGGCCGCCCGCAATATCGGGATGAGCGACATCCCGCTCATGTGCGCGCAGGAGATGGACGTCTACGGGCAGCTCCCGCAGGTGATCCGCGTGATGATGCACTGCTACGCCCCGGCGGAGCGCAAGCCCGAGCACGTCTACCTGCGCGACGCGAGCCGGCTCCGGACCGACCTGGCGGGGGCGCAATGACCCCGGGCCTGGAGTTCGCGAAGACGCTGCGCGACATCCCGATCTACCCGGCGGCGAGCACCTACGAGTTCCACGGCGAGCTGACCAAGCTGGCCTCGAACGAGACGCCGTGGGAGCCGAACCCGGCGGTGATCGAGGCGATCTCCAGGACGGCGCACGACCTGAACCGCTATCCGGATCCCACCGGCACCAAGCTGCGCCAGGCCCTGAGCGCCCGCTACGACCTGCCCGCGTCGAAGATCACGCTCGGCAA
Source organism: uncultured Actinomycetes bacterium (assembly GCA_963724205.1). GTDB lineage: Bacteria > Actinomycetota > Thermoleophilia > Solirubrobacterales > Thermoleophilaceae > CAVRTK01. The sequence goes on from CAVRTK010000001.1 coordinate 2,447,005, forward strand.
CGGCTCCTGCGAGATCCTGCTGGCCGCCGCCACCGCGATGCTCGAGCCCGGCGCGGAGATCGTCTACGCCTGGCCGTCGTTCTCCATGTACCCGCACCTGGCGGCGATGACCGGCGCCCGCGCGCTCGAGGTCCCGCTGGACGACGACCACACGCACGACCTCGAGGCGATGGCGCGGGAGGTGACCGCGGCGACGCGCATGGTGCTGGTCTGCAACCCCAACAACCCGACGGCGACGGCGATCCCGGTCGGGGAGATCGACGCCTGGGTGGCCGAGCTTCCCCGCCACGTGGCCGTGATCCTCGACGAGGCCTACGTCGAGTTCGGCACCCTCCAGGACCCCGACGCGAGCCTGGACCTACTCAAGCGCCACAACAACATCGTGCTGCTGCGGACCTTCTCCAAGGTCTACGGCCTGTGCGGGCTCCGGGTGGGCTACGCGCTCGGCTCCGAGCAGTTCAAGCAGGCCTGCGACGTCGTCCGCCAGCCGTTCAGCGTGAACATGCTGGCCCAGGCGGCGGCCACCGAGGCCCTGAAGCACCAGGACGACATCGCCACCCGCGTGGAGCGGACGGTGATCGAGCGCGTCCACGTGGAGTCCGAGCTGAACGACCGCGGCCTGGCCACCAGCGACGGGGAGGCCAACTTCACCTGGGTCGACCTGGGCGACCACGACGAGGACGCCGTGATGCGCGGCCTGGGCGAGCGCGGGGTCATCGTCCGCGCGGGCAAGGACCTGGGCGGCCCCGGCCACCTGCGCGTCACGTTCGGCACGCGCGCCGAGAACGACCGCTTCCTCCAGGCGCTCGACGAGACCCTGCGCGAGCTCTAAGCCGGGCGCTCGGGCGTCTGAACGTCCCGCTCGGCCGGCGCGCCGCTCTGGTCGAGTCGCTCGTGCAGCCGAGCCCGGAGCTCGTCGGGATCGAGGTCTTGCTGGGCTCGGCGCCGGCGGGCCACCACGACGCCGGTGGCGGCCACGCCCGTCAGCCCCGCGACGCCGATCAGCTTCCAGGGGACTCGCACGGCTGCGTAGGTTACGGCGCGTGAGCCAGGCCGAGCTGACCCTTGACGACGCGGTCGCGACGGCGGCGACGGGTGACATCTGGCTGTTCCGCGGCCGATCGGTGGCGGACATGGCGATCCGCACCGTGACCAACAGCCCGGTCAACCACGTGGGGATGGTCGTCGCGATCGACGACCTGCCGCCGCTCCTGTGGCACGCGGAGCTCGGGCGCTCGCTGCCCGACGTGTGGACCGGAGAGCGGCAACGAGGCGTTCAGCTCCACCTGCTGCGCGACGCGGTCGTGACCTGGAACGAGCGGTACGGCCAGCGCGCCTGGCTCCGGCAGCTCGAGGGAACGATCGAGCGCCACCACGAGGACCGGCTCATGGAGGTGATCGATCGCTTCGACGGACGGCCGTTTCCCACCACGCTCGGACTGGCGCGACGCTGGTTCAGCGGACGGTTCCGGCGGCGGAGCACTCCGCCGCTGGAGACCGTCTACTGCGCCGAGCTCGTGGCCACGACGTACCAGCACATGGGCCTGCTGCCCCAGCGCCGCTCGGCCAGCTGGTACGACCCCGGCCGCTTCTGGAGCGGCGACCGCACCGAGCTGGAACCGCCGTTCGTGCTCGGTGGTGAGATCGCGGTGCGCTGACTCGCGCGGTCAGTCGGCCTCGTCGATCTTCCACTGGCCGCCCTCGTTGACCATGTGGTAGTCGGTCGTGATGTTCGCGATGTCGGAGCCGACGGTCGCGACCGCCTTGTCCCCGGTCACCGTGACCTTGCGGAACTTGACGTCGGACTCCTTGTACTGCGGCTTGACGAACGCCTTCTTGAAGAAGTCGCAGCGCTCCTCGCGGGTGTCGCCGACGAACGCCTGGGCTTCGAGGAACTTGTCGGTCATCAGGTCGCAGTCGCCCTCGAAGGTCCACTTGAGGACGGCCGCCTTGACGGCGTCCTCGCCGCCTGCGTCGCTCGCCGGCGCGTCCTGGGCCTGCGTCGTCGTGCTGTCTGCGTCTGCGCCGGAGTCTGGGTCGCCGCGCCCTGGTCGCTCTTCTTGTCGTCGTCTCCGCAGCCCGCGGCCACCAGAGCCAGCGCCGCGGCGGGGACGATCAGGATTCGAGTGATTGTCATGGCCCCACCCTTTCGCGTGAGGCGCCGTACCGCAATCGGGACGGCCCCAAGAAAACCCCCAAGGTTCATCAAGTGGCCCTGGTTGCCGATAGCTGGTAGAAGTAGTTGCTCATGCAGCATCCAGGCACGCACCCCACCTACGAGGCCGCCCAGCAGGGCGCCTATGCGCGTGCCTATCTCTGGACCTGGCGATTTAGCTAGGCGTCCGGTCTCCGACCGCTGAAGTCCCTCGCCGGACGCCGCCTTCGAGGCCCCATTTCAGGGCCACCGTCGTACCACTCGTAGGATTCCGAAGCGCAGTTCTCGAAAGGTCCAGTGTTCAGATGATGATCGTGATGAAAGAGGAGGCGACGCCCGACCAGATCGAGGCGGTCGTCAAGCGCGTCGAAGCCGTCGGCGCGCGCACCCACGTGTCCCAGGGCGAGCTCGTCACCGTGATCGGCGCCATCGGCGACCGCGAGCACGTCGCCAACCTCGGGCTCGAGGGCTTCCCGGGCGTCGACCACCTGACGCCGATCACCAAGCCCTACAAGCTCTCCTCGCTCCAGTTCAAGAAGGGCGAGCGGTCGGTCCTCGAGATCGGCGGGCGCAAGATCGGCGGCGACCACTTCGCGATGATCGCCGGGCCCTGCACGGTCGAGTCGCGCGACCAGATGCTCGACACGGCCCGGATCGTCCGCGACGCGGGCGCCCAGATGCTCCGCGGCGGCGCCTACAAGCCGCGCACGAGCCCCTACTCCTTCCACGGCCTCGGGCAGGCCGGTCTGAAGCTCCTGGCCGAGGCCAAGGCGGAGACCGGCATGCCGATCGTCACCGAGTGCATGGACGTCCGCGACCTGGAGGCCGTCGTCGAGGTCGCCGACGTGATCCAGCTCGGCGCGCGCAACATGCAGAACTACACGCTGCTGACCGAGGTCGGCCGCGCCGGCAAGCCCGTGCTGCTCAAGCGCGGCCTGTCGTCCACCCTCGAGGAGCTCCTGATGGCCTCGGAGTACATCCTCAAGGAGGGCAACGAGGACGTGATGCTCTGCGAGCGCGGCATCCGCACGTTCGAGACCGCCTACCGCTTCACGCTCGACCTGATGGCGGTGCCGGTTCTGCGCGAGCTCACCCACCTGCCGATCGTCATCGACCCGAGCCACGCCGCCGGCAAGCGCGACCTGGTGCTGCCGCTGTCGCTGGCGGCGGCCGCGATCGGGGCCGACGGGATCATCGTGGAGACCCACCCCGAGCCCGAGGCCGCGATCTGCGACGGCCCGCAGCAGCTCTACGCCGACGGGTTCGCCGACTACCTGCGCCAGGTCGAGGCCGCGGCCGCCCTGGCGGGCAAGGTCGTGGAGACGACCGCGGTCTAGGTGCGAATCGCGGTCCTCGGCGTCGGCCTGATCGGCGGCTCGATCGGGCTCGCGGGCCGCGAGCGCATCACGAACGCGGAGGTCGTCGGGTTATGACCCGCGGCCCGAAGCGCTGACCGCCGCGGTCGAGCGCGGCGCCATCGACACAACCGGCGACTCCGTCGCGCAGGCAGTCGTCGGCGCCGACGCCGTCTTCGCCTGTGCTCCCGTCGGCGCGCTGCCCGACGCTGGTCGCGGAGGCGCTCGAGCACGCGGGGGAGGAAACCGTCGTCACCGACGTCGGATCGACCAAGCGCCAGCTCGCCGCCGAGGTGAACGACCCGCGCTTCATCGGCGGCCACCCGATCGCCGGCGCCGAGTCCGCCGGCGTGGGGTCCGCGCGCGTCGACCTGTTCGACGGCGCGGCCTGGTACCTGACGCCGACCGAGCGATCCGGCGGCCTCCTGTACGAGCGCCTGCACGGCCTGCTCGTGGCGCTCGGCGCCCAGCCCGTCGCGATCGACGCGGAGACCCACGACCGCGTGCTGGCCGCCGTGTCGCACCTGCCGCACGTGATGGCCAACGTCCTGGTCTCCCAGGCCGCCCGCCGGCTGACCCAGGACGACGAGCGCCTGCCGCGCGTCGGCCCGAGCTTTCGCGACATGACCCGCGTCGCGGGCGCCAACCCGGGCATCTGGACCGACATCTACCTGTCGAACTCGGAGGCGATCGCGGACGAGATCGACGCCGCGGTACACGTCCTCAACCAGGTGTCGCAGTGGCTGCGCGGCGAGGCGGGCGACGCGCTGACCGGCTGGAGCGAGACCGCGCGCGGGCGACCGCCGCCGCCTGCTGGAGGCCGACCTGGAGGGCGGCCCGGTGTGCGAGCTGACCGTGACCGTGCCGAACCGCCCGGGCATCGTCGCGCAGGTCGCGCTCGCTCTCGGGCGCGCAGGCGTCAACATCGCGGACATGTCGCTCGCTCCCGCCCAGGACATGCGCTCCGGCGCGATGACGCTGTGGATCGCCGGCCGCGACGACGCGGGCCGGGCCGCGAAGCTGATCGAGGACCTGGGCTACCCCGTCGCGGAGGGCTCGTGAACCGCACCTTCAAGCCGGCCGAGAGCGCTCCGCGGCAGCGTCACGCCGCCCGCCGACAAGTCGATCTCCCACCGCGCGGCGCTGTTCGGCGCGATGAACGACGAGCCGGTGACGATCCGGAACTACCTGGACGCCGAGGACACCCAGTCGACGCTGAACGCGCTGCGGGCGCTCGGCGCCGGCGTCGACGACTCCGTCGACGGCGAGCTGGTGATCCGCGGGGTAGGCCTGCACGCGGCGCTCGAGACCACCGAGGGCCGCCTCGACGTGGGCAACTCGGGGACGCTCCTGCGCCTGCTGCCGGGCTGGCTGGCCGGGCAGGCCGGGTCGGGCTGGACGCTCGACGGCGACGAGTCGATCCGCCGCCGGCCGATCGACCGCGTCGCGAAGCCGCTGCGCGAGATGGGCGCGACCGTCGACGCCCGCGACGGGCGGTTCACGCCGATGACCGTCCACGGCGCCGACCTGCGCGGCATCGACTACACGCTGCCGGTGGCCACCGCGCAGGTGAAGTCGTGCGTGCTGATCGCCGGGATGCTGGCCACGGGCCAGACCAGCGTCACCGAGCCGGCCCAGAGCCGCGACCACACCGAGCGGATGCTGGCCCGCGCGCGCGTGCCGTTCGAGCGCGACGGCCTGACCGTTCGCGTGTCCGCCACCGACGAGCTCGAGCTGGAGGAGATCACGGTCCCCGCCGACCCCTCCTCGGCGGCCTTCCACGCGGCGGCCGCGGCGATCGTCCCCCGGTCGCGGATCGTGCTGCAGGGCGTCGGGCCTGAACTGGACCCGGACCGCGTTCTTCCGGATCCTCGAGCGGATGGGCGGCGTGATCGTCGGCGACCTGGAGGAGCCCCAGGTGCGGCGTGTCGGACCGGGAGCCGAACGGCGACCTGGACGTGACCCAGGCCCCGCTGGAGGCGACCGAGGTGGCCGGGGACGAGGTGCCGCTGGCGATCGACGAGCTGCCGCTCGTGGCGCTGCTCGGCTGCTTCGCGGAGGGCGACACCGTCGTGCGCGAGGCCGAGGAGCTGCGGGTGAAGGAGACCGACCGCCTGGCCGCCACCGTCGACGGCCTGCGCGGCCTGGGCGCCGACATCGAGGCGACCGAGGACGGCTTCGTCGTGCACGGCACCGGCGAGGGGCTCAAGGGCGGCCGCATCGACGCGCAGGGCGACCACCGGATGGCGATGCTCGGCGCGGTCGCGGGCCTGGGCTCGCGCGAGGGCGTCGAGGTGGTCGGGATGGAGGCCGCGGGCGTGTCGTACCCGGGCTTCGAGGAGGACCTGGCCGCGCTGGCCGGCTAGGACACCAGGTGTCCTAGTGGCAGGTGCCGGACCCGGAGTCCGTGAACGTGGCGCCGGGCTCGGGCACGAACTTGAAGTCGTATCCGCCGGGCTTCAGCGTCAGCCGCAGCACGCCGAAGGTCGTGTTGTCGCGTACCTCGCTGCCCGAGGCGAGCGCGGGGCCCCAGGCGTGGTGGTTCTTGCCCCCGGTCCCGACGACGAACTCGCGGATGCCGCGCCTGCGGTCGATGACCGCGTAGGGATCCTGAGGGGCGAAGCGCTCGTAGTTGTGGTCGTGCCCGGCCAGCAGCAGGTCGGCGTTCGCCTTGTAGAGGGCCTTGTAGAGCGGCGACATCCAGGTCGCGTTGCCGTCGGCCTCGCCGCCGGAGGTCCAGCGCGGGTGGTGCCAGTAGGCCAGCGTGCACTTGTTCTTGTGCGCGGACAGGTCGGACCTGAGCCAGGTCTCCTGCGGCGATCCGACGCCGCAACCGCCGACCTTGGCGCAGTTCGAGTTGAGCGCGATCAGGTGCCAGGCCCCGATGTCGTACGAGTACCAGCCCTGGGTGCGCTTGCCGGCGATCCCGGACGCGCGGCCCGATCCGTTGAAGTAGTCGAAGTACCCGACGGCGCCGCTCGAGTTGTACTCGTGGTTGCCGGTGACCGGGTGGGTGATCGCCTTGAACGGCCCCCAGGTCGGGTCGTAGGCGGACTCGAACGCCGACAGGGTCCCGTCCTCGTACTGGGTGTCGCCCAGGGGCAGCACGCCGGCGAGCGTGTCGTCGAGCAGCGTGGCGACGTAGGCCTGCCGGCACTTCTGTGCGGTGCCGAAGCCCCCGTTGAAGGAGTAGCTCGCCGGGTCGCAGGCGATGGCGCCCGCCGCCGCGACGACCGGGTCCGTGGGGGCCGGGACCGGGGGCGGGGGAGTGGTGCTCGTGGCGCGGCCCGCGTCGTAGTGCGACTTGACCGTGGTGGCGGTGAGCGCGTCGCGGTACACGGCGACGTCGTCGATCCCGCCGTCGAACCATGCGGACTGGGAGCTCTGGCCGATGGCCAGCGGAAGGGAGTTGTCGACCATCGTGCGCGGTGTCGGCGTACCGGTCACGTCGCGGCCGTCGATGTAGAGGTGGACGCTCGACCCGCTCTTGGTGGCGGCGACGTGGTGCCAGGAGGTGATGTCGGTGAGCGTGACGGTGGAGGCCACGACGTCCCCGCTGCTCGACTTGCGCAGGACGAGCTGATTGGCCGGGTTGAACATCAGGACCCAGGAGCCGCTCTGCTTGGCGGCGACCACCTGGTTCTCCGATCCGCCGATGTCGAGGCGGCGCACCCAGGCGTCGACGCTGAACGAGTCGCCCAGGTCGAGCGCGGCGGCGTCGGGCACGGCGACCGACGCCGTCCCCCCGTCGAAGTTGGCCGCGGTGTCCGCGTCGCCGGCGAGCGCGCCGGGCACGCCGAGCTGCACGGGCCCGGTGTAGCTGCCGGTGTGGGCGCCGAGCGCGTCGCACGCCGACGCTGAGCCGGGGGCGTCGTCGAGCCGCCAGTAGCCCTGCACGCCGGCCGTGCCCAGCACGGCGGCGGCGTACGTCCCGCCGGTCGGGCAGGTGGCGGCCGCCGCGGGGGAGGCGCCGATCACCTGCACCGCAAGAAGGGCGGCGATCGCGGCCACGAGTCGGAGTGCGCGAGTCACCCCCCTTTTGTCGGCTGTCCAGGTCCCGCCCTGAAGGCAGGAATGCGCCGCGGATACCCTCATCCGCACGATGATCATCGCCATCGACGGCCCCGCCGGGGCGGGCAAGTCGACGGTCGCGCGGGCCGTCGCCGAATCCCTCGGCTTCCGCTACCTGGACTCCGGGGCGATGTACCGCGCCCTGGGCCTCTCGCTCAGCGAGCGTGACGGCGACCCGGCCGAGCGGGCTCGCGAGGTCGACATCGACGTCCGCGACGGCGTGCGCCTGGACGGCCGCGACGTGGCCGGCGCGATCCGCACGCCCGAGGCCTCCGAGGCCGCCAGCAGGGTCGCCACGCTCCAGCCGGTGCGGGCCGCGCTGGTCGACAAGCAGCGCGATCTCCTGCACGACGGGGGCGACTGGGTGGCGGAGGGCCGGGACATCGGCACAGTAGTTGCTCCAGACGCCACCCTAAAGGTCTACTTGACGGCTAGACCTGAGGCTCGAGCCCGCCGGAGGGCCGACGAATTGGGCGCCGACTACGAGGTGGTCCTCCGCGACCAGGCCCTGCGCGACCAGCAGGACCAGGACCGCGAGCATTCGCCGCTGAAAGCGGCCGACGACGCCGTCGAGATCGACACCAGCGACCTGACCATCGAGCAGGTCGTCGAGCGCATCGCGGCGCTCGCCCGGGAACGGTCGTAGAGGGCCCCGATGGCGCTGCCAAAGGTCGCGATCGTGGGCTTTCCGAACGTGGGGAAGTCGACGCTCGTCAACCGCCTGACCGGCACCCGGGAGGCGGTCGTCCACGAGCAGTCCGGAGTGACCCGCGATCGCAAGGAGATCGAGACCGAGTGGAACGGCCGGCGGTTCGTTCTGGTCGACACCGGCGGGGTGGATCTGGCGGAGGAGGACGACCTGGCTCGAGCGGTCCAGTCGCAGGCCCGTCAGGCGCTCGCCGAGGCGGACGTCGCGGTGCTCGTCGTGGACGCGCGAACCGGCATCAGGCCTGGTGATACGGAGCTCGCCGCCGAGCTGCGAAGCAGCGCGAAGCCGGTCGTGCTGGCGGCCAACAAGGTCGACGACGTCCGCAATACCGCCGAGGCGGCGGAGTTCTACCGCCTGGGCCTGGGCGACCCGATCCCGGTCTCGGCCACCCAGGGGCTGGGCAGCGGAGACCTGCTGGACCAGGTCGCGGAGCACCTCTCGGAGACGCCCGAGGAGGACGAGGACGACGCCCCGCGGATCGCCGTGATCGGGCGTCCCAACGTCGGCAAGTCGTCGCTCCTGAACGCGCTGCTGGGGGACGAGCGGGTGATCGTCTCGGACATGGCCGGCACCACCCGCGACGCGATCGACATGCGCATCGACCTGGACGGCCGCGAGGTGGTCCTGGTCGACACCGCCGGCCTGCGCCGCCGCACCAAGGTCGCGGGCACCGTCGACTACTACGCCCAGATCCGCTCCGAGCGCGCCGCGGAGCGGGCGGACGCCGCGATCGTCGTCTGCGACGCGGCCGAGGGCGTCACCAGCGACGACCTGCGCATCGCGGAACTGGCGATGAAATCGGGGTGCGCGACGATCCTCGCGCTCAACAAGTGGGACGTCGGCGACACCGACATCGACGACGCCCGAGCGCGGGTCGCCCAGAAGCTCCGCCTGCGCCCCGAGGTGATGACGGTCTCGGCGAAGAACGGCCGCAACGTCAAGCGCCTGTTCCACCGGGCGACGACGCTCGCCGACCGGACGGGCGAGCGCCTGCCCACGGCGGATCTGAACCGCTTCCTGTCGGACCTTCAGGCGATCCGCCAGCCGCCGGCGATCCGCGGCCGCAGGCTCAAGCTCCTGTACATGACGCAGTTCGAGACGCGCCCGCCGCGGTTCGTGGTCAAGGTGTCGGACCGGGCCCGGGTGACGCGGGACTACGCGTACTTCCTCGAGAACCGGCTGCGCGACCGCTACGAGCTCGCCGGCGTGCCGCTCGTCATCGACTTCCAGGGCAGGGACAAACGCGCCAACTTGCGCTGAATCCGACCATTTTCATACCAAATAGGTCCCGATAGGGCCCTCGCGCGCGCGGGCGCCCCAAAGCGGGGACGCATTGCTGCCGATGAACCGGGGAGATGCGGACCTTCGTCCAACGCCTCGCCCTGCTCTGCGCCACGGTAGCCGCCCTGGCTTCGACGGCGCTCATACCGGAGCAGGCGGCGGCGGCCTCTGGCGACATCTCGACGGTCGCCGGCAACGGCGTCGACGGGCAGCAGCGGCGACGGCGGCCTGGCGACGAGCGCGTCGATGCGCGACCCGATCGGCACGACCGTGGCCCCCAACGGCGACCGCTACATCGCCGACCTCGGCAGCCACCGGGTCCGCAAGGTCTCGGCGGCGGGCGTGATCACCACCTTCGCCGGCACGGGAACTGCCGGCCTGACCGGCGACGGCGGGGCCGCCACCGCCGCCCGGCTCGACACGCCGGCCGACATCGCGGTCGACGCGGCCGGGAACGTGTACATCGCCGACGCCGGCAACGCACGGATCCGCAAGGTCACGCCGGGCGGAATTATCAGCACGTACGCCGGCACCACCTCGGGCTACTCCGGCGACGGCGGCCAGGCCACCCTGGCCAAGCTCACCAGCCCGTACGGCATCGACCTCGACAGCAGCGGCAACCTCTACATCGCCGACTTCAACCACACCGTCCGCCGGGTGACCCCGGCCGGCGTTATCTCGACGGTGGCCGGCACCGGCACGGCGGGCGCCACCGGCGACGGCGGCCCGGCCACCGCCGCCCGCCTGAACGGGCCGGCCGACGTCGTCGTCGACGGTTCGGGGAACCTCTACATCGCCGAGTACTCCGGCCACCGGGTCCGCAAGGTCAACACGTCCGGGACCATCTCCCGCTTCGCCGGCACGGGTACGGCGGGCACCACGGGCAACGGCGGGCTGGCGACGTCGGCGCAGATCGACGGGCCCTGGGGCATCGAGGCCGACTCGGCCGGCAACGTCTACATCGCCGAGATCGCCGGCAGCGTCATCCGCAAGGTCAACAACCTCGGGATGATCTCGACGATCGCCGGCACGGGCACCGCCGGGTTCTCCGGGGACGGCGGCCCGGCCACCCTCGCCAAGATCAGCGGACCGGGCGGCATCGACATCGGCCCGTCGGGCGACGCCTTCGTGGCGGACTACGGCAACCACCGGCTGCGCAAGATCGAGGGCCTCGGCATCCCCGGCGCCCCGACGGTCACGGGAACCTCGCCGGCGTCCACCGGCAACGCCAACACCGTGCAGGTGATCGGCTCGGCGGCCTCCGGCTCGACGGTGACGATCTACACGGACTCGTCGTGCACCACGTCTGTCGCTACGGACACGGCGGCCGCGTTCGGGTCCGCCGGCATCGCGGTCACCGTCGCGGACGACTCGACCACGACCTTCTACGCCACTGCATCGAACGCCGCGGGCGACCTCGCCGTGCTCGTCCACCTCGGCCACATACGTCGAGGACTCGATCGCGCCGGCCGGCCCGGTGGTGTTCGCGTCGCCGACCTCGCCCGGGTCGGGCCGCTCCCCCTCCTGGGGCTTCACCGGCGAGGCCGGGGCGACGCTCGAGTGCCGCCTGGACCGTGGCGCCACGACGATCTCGGGCTGGGCCACCTGCACGAGCCCGCGCTCCTACGACCTGACCGGGCTGGTCGACGGCACCTACACGCTGTCCCTGCGCGCGCGCGACGCCGCGGGCAACGTCAGCGGCACCACGACCTCATCGTACGTGCTCGACACCGCGGCGCCGGTCGCGCCCACCATCGGCGTCGGCCCCACCTCCCCGGGCAACAGCCGCTCGCCGGCCTGGAGCTTCACCGGCGAGGCCGGGGCCACGTTCGAGTGCCAGCTCACCCGCGGCGGCACCACCCTGTCCGCCTGGTCGACCTGCACGGCGCCGCGCATGTACGACCTGACCGGAGAGGTCGACGGGACCTACACGTTCGCCACCCGGGCCAGGGACGCGGCCGGCAACACGGGCGTCGCCGCGACGTCCGACTACGTGCTCGACACGACAGCGCCCTCGGCGCCGTCGATCACGTCCGCGCCGACGTCGCCCGGATCCGCGGACTCCCCGTCCTGGTCGTTCACCGGCGACGCGGGCTCCACCTTCCAGTGCAAGCTCGAGCGCGGCGCCACCGTCGTGTCCGACTGGGCGACCTGCTCGAGCCCGCGGTCGTACCCGCTGGCCGGCGAGCCCGACGGGTCCTACACGTTCTCGGTCCGGGCCCGCGACAACGCGGGGAACACCGGGTCGACGACGACGTCGGCGTACACCCTCGACCGCGCGGCGCCGTCGACGCCGTCGATCTCGACGTCGCCGCTGACGCCTGACAACGACCCCACGCCGAGCTGGACGTTCACCGGCGACCCCGGCGCGACTATCGAGTGCCGCCTGGACCGCGGGGCGACGACGATCGCCGGCTGGGGCACTTGCACCAGCCCGGCCGACTACGACCTCCTGGCCGAGGTCGACGGCACGTACACGCTCTCGCTGAGGGCGCGGGACGACGCCGGCAACGTCAGCGGCACCCTTACCGACGACTTCGTGCTCGACCGCGCGGCTCCCGCGGCGCCGTCCATCAACTCGAACCCCGGCGCTCTCGGCAGCGACACGACGCCGGCGTGGGCGTTCTCGTCGGAGGCCGGGGCATCGTTCGAGTGCCGGCTCGAGCACAGCGGCGGTTCGACGATCTCGGACTGGAGCTCGTGCACGAGCCCCCGGTCCTACGACATCTCGGCGGAGAGCGACGGTGACTTCACGTTCCGCGTGCGCTCGACCGACACCGCGGGCAACACCGGCGCCGAGGCGACCCACTCCTACACGCTCGACCGCAGCCTGCCCTCGACGCCCGACATCCTGACCTCGCCCGCGACGCCGTCCACCGGCCGCATGCCGCAGTGGACGTTCGCCGGCGCCGTGGGCGAGACGTTCGACTGCCGGCTGGAGCGCGACGGCGCGCTCGTGTCCGACTGGGCGGATTGCACCAGCCCGCATGCCTACAACCTGACCGGCGAGCCTGACGGCGACTACAAGTTCCTCGTGCGTGCGGAGGACGCCCTCAGCCGCGTGGGCGCGCCGGCCACGTCGCAGTACGTGCTCGACACGACGAACCCGGCGGCGCCGACGATCGGCACGTCGCCCGCGACGCCTGGCAACGACGCGACCCCCGCGTGGTCGTTCACCGCGGAGGCGGGCGCCGCCTTCTCCTGCCGCGTGATGCGCGGCGTGACCGAGGTGATCCCGTCGGCCTCCTGCTCGAGCGGCGGCTCGTTCAACCTGGCGAGCGAGCCCGACGGGGCCTACACGCTCGAGGTCGTCGCCGCCGACGCCGCGGGCAACACCAGCACCGCCACGGTCAGCGCGGCCTACACGCTGGACCGGAGCGCTCCGGCGCAGCCCAGCATCGACAGCTCGCCCACGTCGCCGGGCAACGGGCGCCTGCCGGGCTGGACGTTCAGCGGCGAGGCCGGGGCGGCGTTCGAGTGCCGACTGGACCGGGGCGCGACCGTCATCTCGGGCTGGGGCTCGTGCAGCGGCACGCGCTCCTACAACCTCAACGGCCTGGACGACGGCACCTACACCTTCTCCGTGCGCGCGCGTGACGCGGCGGGCAACACCGGCCTGGCCTCGACCTCGGGCTACGTGCTCGACACCGCCGCGCCGGCCGCGCCCGCGTTCATCACCGAGCCGGCCTCGCCGGACAACGCGCTGGGTGTCCAGTGGACGTTCTCGGGCGAGGGCGGCGCCACGTTCCAGTGCCGCCTGGAGCGGGCGGGCACGGCGGTCTCCGACTGGACCGGGTGCGCGGGCAGCGCGAACTACGACCTGACGGGCGAGCCCGACGGGACCTACCGGATGCTCGTGAAGGCGACCGACGCCGCCGGCAACACCGGCGCGAACGCCACGTCGGACTACATCCTCGACACGACGCCGCCCGCCGACCCGACGCTGGACTCGGAGCCGGCCTCGCCGTCGTCCGACACCTCTGTCGCCTGGGGGTTCTCCGGTGACGGCGACACCGCCGCGCTCGACTGCCGCCTGCGTCGCGGGGCGACGATCGTGTCGGGCTGGGCGTCGTGCGCGAGCCCGCGCTCGTTCGACCTCTCGGCCGAGGTCGACGGCGATTACACGTTCGAAGTGGTCGCGCGGGACGCCGTCGGCAACACCAGCGGGGCGGCCACCGACGTGTACAAGCTGGACCGAAACGGCCCGGCCGCCCCCTCGATCGACACGGCTCCTCCGACCCCCTCGGCCGACTCGTCGCCCTCGTGGTCGTACAGCGGTGAGGTGGGCGCCGACTTCGAATGCCGCCTGACCCGATCCGGCACCGTCGTCTCGAACTGGGGCTCGTGCAGCAGCGGCACCCGCGCCTACGACCTCACGGGCGAGGCCGACGGCAGCTACCTGTTCGCGGTCCGCGCCCGTGACGCCGCGGGCAACACCGGGCCGGCGGTCACTTCCGCGTTCTCGCTGGACCGCTCGGCCCCGGCCCAGCCCACCATCGACAGCGCACCGGGCGTCGCCGGGACCGGTCGCAGCCCGACCTGGAGCTTCTCCGCGGACCCGACCTCGACCCTGGAGTGCCGCCTCGAGCGCGGCGGCACGGTGGTTTCCGACTGGGCCACCTGCACGAGCCCGCGCTCCTACGACCTGACCGGCGCGCCCGACGGCGCCTACACCTTCAAGGTGCGCGCGCGCAACCCGCTCGGCACGGCCAGCGCCCCGCAGACCGACGTCTACACGCTCGACACCACGGCGCCCGCCGCGCCCACGATCGCCACCAACCCGGGCGCGTCCGGATCGACCCGCTCGCCCGCGTGGAGCTTCACGGGCGAGGGCGGCGCGACCCTCGAGTGCCGCCTCGAGCGCTCGGGCGCGGCCGTCTACGACTGGGCCAGCTGCGCGAGCCCGCTGACGTACGACCTCTCCGGTCGCCCCGACGGGTCCTACCTGTTCAAGGTCCGCGCGACCGACGCCGCGGGCAACACCGGCGCCGCCTCCACCCATTCGTACGAGCTCGACACGACCGGCCCGGCGGAGCCGGTGCTCACCACCGCACCGGCCTCGCCCGGCGCCTCGCGCGCGCCCGCGTGGAGCTGGAGCGGCGAGTCGGGCTCGGCGTTCGACTGCCGCATCGACCGCGGCGGCGACCAGGTCTTCGACTGGACGCCCTGCGTGAGCGGCCAGCCTCACGACCTTTCCGGGCGCCCCGACGGCACCTACACGCTGTCCGTGCGCGGGCGGGACGCGGTCGGCAACACCGGGCCCGCCCTCAGCAGCGCCTACGAGCTCGACACCACGGCCGGGTCGATCGCGATCGTCAGCGGCCCGGCGCCGATCATCCACGACCGCCACCCGGCCTGGTCGTTCACGGCCGAGGCGGGCGCCGCGGTCACCTGTCGCCTGGTCTTCGGCTCGGACGTGGTGGCCGACTGGGCCGCCTGCGCCAGCCCGCATTCGTTCGACCTGACCGGCAAGGCGGACGGCGACTACGCGTTCTTCGTCCGGGGAGCCGACGCGGCCGGCAACGTCAGCCCGGCGGCCACCTGGCCGTTCCGCCTGGACACGGTCGCCCCGGCCAAGCCGGTCGTCGACGCGCGGCCGCCGCAGCGCGACAGCGACCGAACCCCCGAGTGGTCGTTCAGCGGCGAGGCCGGAGCCGCGTTCGAGTGCAAGGTCGAGAAGGGCTCGACGGTGGTCTCCGACTGGCGTCCCTGCACGACCCCGGTGAAGGTCGACCTGCGCCAGGCGGACGACGGGGCCTACGTGCTGAGCACCCGTGCCACCGACGCCGCGGGCAACGTCAGCGAGCCCGTCGCCAGCTCATACCGCCTGGACACGACCGACCCCGAGGCGCCCGAGATCACCTCGAAGCCCGGAAACTCGGGCGACGACCGCAAGCCCAAGTGGGGCTGGCGCGGCGAGTCCGGCGTCACCTTCGAGTGCCGTCTGCGCCGGGGCGGGGACACGATCAAGGACTGGCGCTCCTGCACCACGCCGCAGGCCTACGACCTGGGCGACGAGAGGCTGGGCACCTACACGTTCTCCGTGCGCGCCACCGACGCCGCCGGCAACACCGGCCCGGCCGCCGCCGACGACTACGAGCTGAAGGCGGCGAGCTCGGGCGGCGGCGCGAGCGGCGGCGACTCCGGATCGGGCTCGTCGGGCGGGGACGGCGGATCGGCCGGCGGTTCCGGCGGCGACCCGGCCCCCGCTGCACCCGCGCCGGCGCCGGCAGCTCCCGCGGCGACGCCCCCCGCCGCCAAGGCCGGCGACGACCTGACGCGCAACGGCGACGACGACGCCAAGGACGACGGCAGCGGCGGATCGAAGGACGAAGGCGCAGCCGGCGGGCGTGGCTCTGGGCCGGGCCGCGGACCCGGTGGCGCTGCCGCGGCCGGCCCGGGCAAGGGCGCGGGCCAGGCGGGCGGCGCCGGCAACGGCGAGGACGAGAAGGACGGCAAGCGCAAGAAGAAGCACTCGAATCCGCTGGGCGCGGCGAGCGAATCCGTGGCCAAGGTGGCGGCCGCGATCGCCGAGGAGCCGCAGAAGACGGCCTTCCCGATCGGCCTCATCTTCGTGGTCATCGGGTTCATGAGCCTGCAGGGCCGGATCGATCGAAATGACCCGAAGCTTGCGTTGGCGCCCGTTTTTGCCGATCCAGACCTTGAGTTCCGACCGCCGACCGATGCGGTCGCCTCACTCGGAGAGACATGAGCCAGACCGCCACAGCACAAACGGGAGCCGGCGAGCTCGTACCGATCGCCGATCGCATGCGCTACATGCAGGGCTTCCGCCTGCTCCTGGCGCTGGCCGCGGCGGGTGTGGCGGCGATGGTGGGCGACCACCTGGAGACCACGGCCGTCACGCTCGCGGTCGTGACCGCGGCCTATCTCGGCCTGTCGGGCCTGGCCCACCTGGCCTGGCGCGTGTCGCGCAAGGGCGGGCTGGCGCTGTTCGCGATCATGCTGATGGTCGACGGCGTCTACCTGGCGTGGACCTCGTACGCCACCGGGGGCGTGATCAGCCCGCTGCGGTTCGTGATCGTGCTCCACCTGGTCACGGTCGCTCTGCTCGCGTCCTACCGGACCGGCATGAAGCTCGCGCTGTGGCACTCCCTGCTGCTGCTCGTCCTCTACTACGCCCAGGAGGCCCAGCTGCTCACGCAGGTCGACGCGCGCGCGGGGGCCATCGGCAGCCCGTTCGTGCAGCTCATCGCCTACACCTTGATCTTCTGCATCGTGGCGATCGCCACGTCGAGCTTCTCCGCGGTGAACGAGCGCGAGCTGCGCCGCCGCCGTGTCGACCTGGAGGCGCTCGCCGAGCTCGCGACCCGCCTGGAAGGGGTGGAGGACTCCGCGACGGTGGCCGACACGCTCCTCGGCGGCATCGTCGAGGCCTTCGACTTCGAGCGGGCCGTGCTGTTCGGCGCCCCGGACGGCGACGACCTCGTGCTGCTGACCCATTCCGGCCCTGTCCAGATCGGCGGCGACGCGGTGCAGCCCGGGCCCGGCTCTGTGCTGGGTGCCGTCCTGGCCTCCCGCAAGCGCCTGCTCGTCTCCTCGGTCGACCCGGGCACGGATCCCTGGCTCGCGGGTCTCCTGCCCGGATCCCACCAGCTGGTCGTCGTCCCGCTGTCGGCCGAGGGCCACGCGATCGGCGTCCTCGTGGCCGAGCACTCCCTCCGCACCGGCTCGCGCATCGAGCACCGGGTCGTGTCGATGGTCGAGCGGTTCGCCTCGCACGGCGCCCTGGCCCTGCGCAACGCCTGGCTGCTCGAGCAGGTCCGGGCGATGGCGTCCACGGACGGCCTGACCGGCATCGCCAACCGCCTGACGTTCAACGAGACGCTCGAGCGCGAGGCCGCGCGCGCGTCGCGGGCAGGCGAGGACCTGAGCCTGGTGCTCATGGACATCGACCACTTCAAGAAGCTGAACGACACCTACGGCCACCAGACCGGCGACGACGTGCTGCGCCGCGTCGCCCACACGCTCAAGGACGTCGCGCGCCGCTACGACACCCCGGCCCGCTACGGCGGCGAGGAGTTCGGCGTGATCCTGCCTCGCACGGCCGGCGAGGAGGCCGAGGCCGTCGCCGACCGCCTGCGCCAGGCGATCGCCGGCAGCGGGCACGAGCCCGCCGTGACGGTCAGCGCCGGGGTCGCGACGTTCCCGCTCGACGCCGCGGACACGACCGCGCTCGTCGGCGCGGCGGACGAGGCGCTCTACGCGTCGAAGCACAACGGCCGTAACCGGGTGACCCGGTCGGACCGAGCCGCGCGGGGTCAAAACCCCGCCAACCTGACTGCCTAATCGGTAATTAGGCCGCGTCCGCTATCCTCGGCGCGCTCGCGCCGGGCCTTCGCGCGCCCGCGCCCTTGCATCCGTTTGCACCCGACCGCGACCGAGGACGGTCTACGCCTACCTGATGACTGCTTTTGCCGACAACGAGTTCCTGTTCACGTCTGAGTCCGTGACTGAGGGCCATCCCGACAAGATGGCCGACCAGATCTCCGATGGCGTGCTCGACGCCGTCCTGCGTGACGACCCCACCGGGCGCGTCGCCTGCGAGACGCTCGTGAACACGGGTCTCGTCGTCGTCTCGGGCGAGATCTCCACCTCCACCTACGTCGACGTGCCGAAGATCGTCCGCGAGACGGTCGACAAGATCGGCTACAACAACGCCGCCTACGGCTTCGACTGCAACACGTGCGCGGTCATCTCCGCGATCGACGAGCAGTCGCCCGACATCGCCCAGGGCGTCGATGCCGCCTACGAGTCGCGGACCGACCCGAGCGACGACGACGAGTTCGACGTCGCGGGCGCCGGCGACCAGGGCATGATGTTCGGCTACGCGACCGACGAGACCAAGGAGCTCATGCCGCTCCCGATCTCGCTGGCCCACAAGCTGGCCCACCGCCTGGCCGAGGTGCGCCGCGGCGACGTGCTGCCGTACCTGCGCCCCGACGGCAAGACCCAGGTGTCCGTGCGCTACCGCGACGGCCGCCCGGTCGAGATCGAGAAGCTGCTGATCTCGACCCAGCACAAGGAGGGCGTCGACGCCGAGACGCTCATCAAGCCGGACCTGTGGGAGCACGTCGTGCGCCCGATCCTGCCCGGCCGAGCTGTTCGACGAGAAGAAGCTGCTCGGCGAGTTCCTCGTGAACCCGACCGGCAACTTCGTGATCGGCGGCCCGATGGGCGACTGCGGCCTGACCGGCCGCAAGATCATCGTCGACACCTACGGCGGCGCCGCCCGCCACGGTGGCGGCGCGTTCTCCGGCAAGGACCCGTCGAAGGTCGACCGCTCGGCCGCCTACGCGGCGCGCTACGTCGCCAAGAACGTCGTGGCCGCCGGCCTGGCCGCGCGCTGCGAGATCCAGGTCGCCTACGCCATCGGCGTCGCGCACCCGATCTCGGTCATGGTCGAGACGTTCGGCACCGAGACCGTCGACGAAGTCGCAAGATCGTCGAGCTCATCAACGAGCACTTCGACCTGCGCCCCGGTGCCTTCCGCCAGTACCTGAAGCTGCACCGGCCGATCTACCAGAAGACGGCGGCCTACGGCCACTTCGGCCGTGAGGACCACGACTTCACGTGGGAGAAGACCGACAAGGCCGACGTCCTGCGTGACGCCGCCGGCATCGGCCAGACGGCGGGCGCGACGGCCTAGCGGTCGCCTCTCTCTCGATAGAGCTGTCTCAGCGCGCGGGCCCCTAACCGGCCCGCGCGTTGTCGTTCCAGGCGCAGTCGCTCGGAGTCGGCCTCCGCGGCTATCTGCAGGTAGGACTCGAGGCGGTCGGCCGCCAGATCGCCCGCCTCGACGGCGGCGCGCACGGCGCAGCCCGGCTCGACGGTGTGCGTGCAGTCGCCGAACCGGCACTGCGCGGCCAGCTCCTCGATGTCCTCGAACGCGCCCGTCCCGAGCGCGTCCGCCGTCACCGGCACCGATCTCAGCCCCGGCGTGTCGATCAGGCAGCCGCCGCCGGGCAGCTCGATCAGCTCGCGGCGGGTCGTGGTGTGGCGCCCTTTCTCGTCGGCGACGCGGACCTCGGCGGTGGCCTGGCGCTCCTCGCCCAGCAGCCGGTTGGTCAGCGTCGACTTCCCCGCGCCGGACGAGCCCAGCAGCACGGCGGTCCTGTCGGGGGCCAGCATCTGGATCAGCGTGTCCAGGCCCGTGCCCTGCTTCGCGCTCACCGGCAGCACGGGGACGCCGGGGGCGACGGCGCGCAGTTCGCCCAGCGCGTCGCCGAGCGGCGGGTCCGGGTCCAGGTCGGCCTTGTTGACGATGACGACGGGATCGACTCGGCCGGCGGCGGCGAGCGCCAGGTAGCGCTCGACCCGGCGCGGGCTGATGTCGCGGCCCAGGGCGGTGACGATCCAGGCCTGGTCGATGTTCGCGGCCAACGGGGCACCGTCGCCGCCGCGCTCGATCACGCCCTTCGTGCGCGGCGCGATGCCGGTGATCGTGTCGTGGTCGGTGTCGACGTAGTCGCCGACGACGGCGTGCTGCCCGGCGTGCCGGAGCGACCCGGCCGGGCGTGACGATGCGGTCCTCGCCCTCGGGCGTCCTGACGGTGTAGCCACCGCGGTGCTGGGCGACGACGCGGGCACGGGCTGGTTGCTGGTCCGGCACGGCGCGCGAGCGTACCGGCGCGGCTGCTCGCCGTGCAAACAGGTCGGCCCACGCGATGGCTCTGGACGCTGACGCTTATGTTGGGCGCGTGCACGTCGCGGAGCTCTGGCGCTATCCGGTGAAGTCCCTGGCGGGCGAGCGACTCGAGGCCGTCGACGTTGGCGAGGACGGCTTCCCGGGTGACCGCGGGGTCCGTGTCGTGGACGGCGACGGCAACAAGGTGACCGCGCGGACCAAGCCGGGGCTGCTGGCCATCCGGGGCCGGGACTGGGAGTCGCCCGAGGCGGCGGCGATGCTGGCCGAGGCGGCCGGGCCCGAGGCTCGCTTCGAGCCCGCCGGCGACAGCGGGCACTTCTTCGACGAGTCGCCGCTGCTGGTCGCCACCGACGGCGCGATCGCCGCGCTGGGCTACGACGGCCGGCGCTTTCGCCCGAACATCGTCGTGGGCGGGGTCGACGGGATGGAGGAGCGCGGCTGGGACGGCCGGCGGCTGCGGATCGGCTCGGGCGTGGAGGTCGACCTGGGCCACCTCTGCGAGCGCTGCGTGCTGACCACGTTCGACCCGGACACGCGCGAGCAGGACCCCGACGTGCTGCGCCGGGTGAACAAGGAGCTCGACGGGCTGTTCGCCCGCAACTGCTGGGTCGCGGCCCCGGGCCGGATCGCGGTCGGCGACCCGGTCGAGCTGCTCTAGACCGCCGGCGCCTGCCCGGTCTGGCGCTGCCGTTCCTCGCTGGCCTGGTGGGCCTGGTCGACGAGCTGCGTGATCCGCTCGGGCTGGGCGATCCCGCGGAACTGGAACGTGTCGTCGGGCCGGTTGCTGGCGGTGTCGAAGTCCACGGTGCCGACCTGGAGGATGCGCTCGAGGACTCCCTGGTTGACGCTGACGTTCTGGACCCGCTCGAGGCGCGCCTCGTCGACGTTGCGGGCGATGATCCCGCGCTGGATGCGCAGGCGGCGGTCGGTGATCGAGTAGCGCGTCGAGATCCGCTTGAGCCAGCCGACCAGCAGCAGCAGCACGAACGCCCCCGCCCCGACCGCGGCGGCGAGCCCGCCGCCGGACACCACGAACGCGATCCCGGCGGCCGCGGCGACCGCGATCAGGCCCACGATGTAGAAGCCGAGGATCGACCGCCACGACGGGCGGCCCTCGTAGATGATCTGCTCGTTCTGCTCGGTGTCCATGGGGCGACTGTACCCCTCGCCGGGGTCGCCCCGCCAGAGGCCCTCGACGTCCGGTCCTGCCCCTAGCTTGGGTGCCGTGATCGCCAAGGTCGAGCCGCTTACTCCTGCGCGCGCGCTGCGCGGCCCGTTCGACTACCGCCTGCCCGGTGAGATGTCCGGCGTGGACGTCGGGTCGATGCTGCTGATTCCCTTCGGTCAGCGCCGCCTGCTGGGCGTGGTCGTCGAGCTGGCCACGGAGAGCGACGTGCCGCCGGATCGCCTGGTCGAGCCCCTGAAGGCGCTCGAGAGCGGGGTGCCGCCGGAGCTCGTCCGGCTCGGGCTGTGGGTGGCCGAGGAGTACTGCTCGACGCCCGCGCGCGGGCTGTCGCTGGTCCTGCCGCCCGGGACCGGTACGGGCGCGAGCCGGTCGAGCGGCCCGCGGCGGGCGCTGTTCGCCGGGCTGACCGACGCCGGGCGCGCGGCCGCGAGCGACCCCGAGGGCGCCGCGGACGGAGCCCGGCTGGGCGGCCGGCAGCGCGCGGCCCTGGCCGCGCTGCTGGGCGGGCCGCTCAGCGTGGCCGGGCTCACGCGGGCGACCGGGGCGGGTCACGCGACGGTGCGGGCGCTCGAGGCGCGCGGCCTCGTGTCGATCGAGCGCGGCGAGCTCCGGAGCCGGCCGGACATCGCCGGCGTCGGCGCCCGGAGCGGCAGCCAGGTGGACCTGACGGCCGCGCAGGCGGAGGCGCTGGCCGGGGTGATCGAGCGGATGGACGCCGAGGACCGGACCGCGGATCGGCGGCTGTTGCTCCACGGGGTCACGGGCAGCGGCAAGACCGAGGTCTACCTCCAGGCCGTCGCCGCCGCGCTCGACCGCGGCCGCTCGGCGATCGTGCTGGTCCCGGAGATCGCGCTCACCCCGCAGACCGCCGCGCGCTTCGAGCAGCGGTTCGGCGACGCGGTCGCCGTGCTCCACTCCAAGCTGGGTGCGGCCGAGCGGCGCGACGAGTGGCTGCGGCTGCGCCGGGGCGAGGCGCGGGTATGCGTGGGGCCGCGGTCCGCCGTGTTCGCCCCGGTGTCCGACCTCGGGCTGATCGTCATCGACGAGGAGCACGACGCGTCCTACAAGCAGGAAGGCGACCCGCGCTACGACGCCCGCCAGGTGGCCGAGCGCCGTGCCGCCCAGGCCGGAGCGGTGCTGCTGGCGGGCACGGCGACGCCGCGCCCGGAGAGCTGGGCGCGGCTCGCGCGGCTGTCGATGCCCGCCCGCGTGGACGGTCGCGCGATGCCGCCCGTCGAGATCGTCGGCACGGCGGGCATGACCGGACCGCTGCACGAGCGGACGCGCTCCGCGCTCGAGCGGCGTGCGCGACCGGGGCGAGAAGGCGATCGTCCTGCTCAACCGGCGCGGGTGGTCGAACTTCCTGTCCTGCCGCTCGTGCGGCCGGGCGTGGGAGTGCCCGCAGTGCGACGTGACGCTCGTACTGCACCGGGCCGCCGCCCGCGTGTCGTGCCACCACTGCGGGCACAGCGAGCGCGTGCCCGTCATCCTGCCCGGACTGCGGGTCGGTGTCGGTGGCCCGCCACGGGGCCGGCACCGAGCGCCTCGAGCAGGATCTGGCCGAGCTCGTCGACCCGCTCCCGGTCTTCCGGCTCGACGCCGACGCCGCCGCGGGCCGCGGGGCGATACTCGACCTGCTGCGGCGCTTCGACCAGGCGCCCGCGGGCGTGCTCGTCGGCACGCAGATGGTGGCCAAGGGGCACGACTTCCCCGACGTCACGCTCGGCGTCGTCGTGGACGCCGACTCGACGCTGCGGTTCCCCGACTTCCGGGCCGAGGAGCGCACTTTCGCGCTGGTCGCGCAGCTCGCCGGGCGCTCCGGGCGGGGCGACCGTGGCGGCCGGGTGATCGTGCAGGCGCTCGACACCGGGGCGCGCGCGTTGCGGCACGCGGCGGGGCACGACGCCGAGGGCTTCCTGGCCGGTGAGCTGGCGCGCCGCGAGCTGCTGCGCTACCCGCCGTACTCGTCGCTGATCCGCGTGGTCTGCTCGGCGCGCGAGCCCGGGCCCGAGGCGGCGGCCGCGGAAGCGGTGGCCGCACGCCTGGGCGCGCAGGGCCAGTCCGTGCTCGGCCCGGCGCCGCTTTTTCGCCTGAAGGGGCGCGATCGCGCGCAGCTGATCGTCAAGGTGCCGGCCGCCGAGCGCGGCGGCGGCGGTCCGCGCGGTGCGTCGCGCGGTCGAGGCGGTCGCCGCGGACAAGGCGCACCGCGGCGCCTCGTATTCGGTGGACGTGGACCCGCAGTAGACGGCTAGACTCGGCTCTGATGTCCGACGAGCCCGCCGAAGTCGAGGAGATCGAAGAGGAGGACGGGGAGGAGCGTCAGCTCGACCCCGAGATCGCCGCCCGGCGTGCGGCGGCGATGACCTTCATCCGCCGGTACGGCGACCCCGTGCTGAAGAGCAAGGCGACCGGCGTGTCGACGTTCGACGACGCGCTCCGCTCGCAGGTGCAGCGGATGGGCGGCCTGATGAACGACGCGCTCGGCGTCGGGCTGGCCGCTCCGCAGATCGGGATCTCGCAGCGGCTGCTCGTCTACCGCGTGGGCCAGGACGCGCCCCTGATCGCCCTCGTCAACCCTGAGGTCGAGTGGGTGAGCAAGGACGACGAGGAGATCGCCGAGGAGGGCTGCCTGTCGATCCCCGGAGTGGGCGTCGACGTCGAGCGGCCCGTCCACGTGCGCGTCCGCGCCCAGGACGAGTACGGCGAGTCGCGCGTGGTCGAGGCGTCCGGGCTCGAGGCCCGCGTGATCCAGCACGAGATGGACCACCTCGACGGCGTGCTGATCCTCGACCGCACCTCGCGCGACCAGCGCAAGGACGCGATCCGCACCCTGCGCGAGCAGGAGCGCGCTGAGCGCGAGCGCGAAGCCGCCTAGCGCCTGACGGCTGCAAACCTTCGCATCTCCGGCGTCCTCGGTCGCTCGCGGCCTGGCGGCCGCCACGCTCCCTGCGTCCTTGGACTGCTCGGTTTTCGCCGTCAGGTCCAAGGATTTCGGCGATGGGCCGACCTCGCCCAGCGCGCCAGCGTCATGGGTCGCCGACGCCGGGCGACCTTCGCCGGCGCTACTGGCCGGGCTGCTGAGGCGTCGCGGGCTGGCCGGCGCCCGCGTTCGGGGCCGGTGATCCGCCGGCGGCGGTGCCGCCCTGGTTCGTGGCGCCGTCCTGGCCGGTGGCCCCGGTGCCGTTCTGGCCGGTCGTCCCGGTCGCTCCGGTCCCATCCTGCGTCGCCGGCGGGGCGGGGGCCTGCGCGGGCGGGCGTGAGCGGCGCGAGAGCTTGCGCTTCGTGGCGGCGTCCGCGACGCCGGTCTCGGGCAGGCCGTGGCTGGACTGGAACTGGCTGACGGCGTACTCGGTCAGCTCGCCGAACGTGCCGGTCTGGCTGACCCCGAGCAGCTTCTGGAGAGCCTTGACGTCGTCACCGGCCGTACCCGGCCCGAGGTCGCGGTCGCCGAGGGACCTGAGGCGGGCGCGGCGGCGGAGCTCGGCGCGGCTGGGCGCGCGCTCGACCTGGGTGCTCGGCGAGGCCGGCGGCGGGCTCGCGGCGGGTGAAGCGGACCGCGCGGCCGGCTTCTCGGGGTCCGCGCCGAGCAGCTGGACCAGCCCGATCGCCAGGATCACGACCCCGGCGACGATCAGCGCGGAGATGACCACCAGCCCGCGGCGGTCGCGCGAGTCGCGGCGATCCGGCTCCGACGGCGGCAGCCACGAGGGGAGCTGGTGGCGTGGGGCAGGGGGGTCGAACTCCGGGGGGTCGAGCAGCCGCGGATCCTCGTCGTACGGGTCGTCGGCGTCCTCGTCGAGCTCCGGGTCGTCCGCGAGCTCCGGCTCCTCAGCGAACTCCGACTCGTCGGCGAGCTCTGGCTCGTCCGCCGGCTCCGGCTCGTCGACAGGCTCCGCGAGTTCCGGCTCGTCAGCGAGTTCCGGCTCGTCGACAGGCTCCGCGAGCTCCGGCTCGTCCGCGAGCTCCAGGTCCTCGCCCTCGAAGTTCTCCACGGCGCCCTCCGGCTCCGTCAGCTCCGACTCTCCCGGGAAGACCCGCTCGTCGTGGGCGAGATCCTCCGCAGCAGCCTCCGGCTCGGCTCGCGACGCGAGGACCTCCGGTTCCGGATCCTCCGGGGCGAACGGCTCGGCAGCCGCGTCCGCGACGGGCGTTACGTCCGTGCCGATCAGCGCCCGGTAGGCCTGCTCCGCCTCGTCGCGGCGCCGCTCCAGGTCGCGGCAGACCGCGCAGCGCGCCAGGTGGCGCTCCACGCCGGCCCGGTCGGCGCCGCTCAGCCGCTCAGACGCGCGGCCGGCCAGCAGCGTCGGCATCTGCTCGCACGTCCGCGCGAAGCGGCGCGAGCCGACCGCGGGCTCCATGCGCACGGCGGCGGCGTCGCGCGTGGTCTCGAGCAGCAGGCGGTCGAGGTCGGCGACCTGGTCGGGATCGCTCGCCTCGAGAGCTCCGCGGAGCTCGGCGAACGCGGCATCGGCGGCCTCGGCGATCCGCTCGGGATCGCAGATCCGCGCACAGTAGGCGAGCACACTCGCCCGGCGCGCTCCCTCGACGTCATTGAGCGAGACGGCGCGGTGATCGACCCCTGCCGGCGTCACCTCGCCGTCCGGTGCTACCGGCGGCTCCATTCGCACGGAAACATAGTGGCCGACCGGTCGGACGGTCTGGCACGTTTGAGCCCGCACCCCGCAAAGAGCGGGAGCGCTAGACCGACTTCAGGACCTTGCCGGCCTTGAGGCAGCGGGTGCAGACGTACTCGCGTCGCGGCGCGCCCTTGACCTCGATGCGGACCTTCTGGAGGTTCGCGTCGAAGCGGCGCTTGCTGGCGATCATCGAGTGGGAGCGGCTGTGCCCGAAGGCAGGGCCCTTCCCGCAGCTGTAACACACCTTTGCCACGGCGCGGAAGGCTAGCAGCGCCGCTGTCGGCGAACCCATCGTGCGGGGGTCCGAAATCGGCGCAGCAAGGGCTTGCCGAGCCCGCGAGACCAGGCTTACGGTGGATGCGTGCGCAGGCGCGTCGGGATCGCGGTGCTGGTGGGACTGGCCCTGCCTTCGTCTGCGTCCGCCGCGATTACGGCCAACAACCCGGTGGTCTACCGCGTAGGCCAGACCCCCGGCGGCAGCGCGCTCACCGCCACGGCGACCCCGGTCTTCCTCGACGAGTTCAGCCCCACCGGCGCCCCACTCGGCACGACCAACCTTCCGACCGCGGCTGCCAGCGGCAACCGACCGCTGTTCGCCACAGGCAACCAGGCCGCGGAGGGACTGATGACAAGGTCGGGCAACGGCGGGCACCTGATCGTCACCGGCTACGACTCCACGCAAGGGGGCTCGGCACAGGGCTCCGACGCCATGTTCTTTCCACGTGTGATCGGCAAGGTCACCCCGGACGGCTCCGTCGACACCACGTTCACGTCCCAGTCCCTCGCCAGCGGCGGCCACATCCGCTCCGCCTACAGCGTCGACGGCCAGACCTTCTGGGCCACCGGGAGCACGACCGGGCTCACCTACTGGGTGCCTGGCGACTCCAACCTGCACCAGGTCACGGCGGCCCTCCAGAGCGTGCGCCAGGTCAACGCTTTCGGCGGCCAGCTCTACATATCGGCCCCCACGAACCTGGTGGACTTCCGTCTGGGCTCCGTCGGCACGGGCCTTCCCACCTCCGAGAACAACTCGATCCAGAACCTCCCCGGGTATCCGGGGACGACCGGAAGCCCGTTCGCCTTCTACATGGCCGACCTGTCACCGGCGGTCCCCGGACTGGACGTGCTGTATGCCGCGGACGACGGCGCGGGCCAGATCCTGAAGTACTCGCTCGTGAGCGGCACCTGGATCGCGAATGGGAGCTACCCCGTCACCAACGTCCACGGCCTTACAGGCCGCATCGGCAGCGGCGGCGTGACGCTGTATGCGACCAACCCGACCAACCTGTTCAAGGCGACCGACACGAGCGGCTACAACGCCGCGCCGTCCAACCCCCCGCCGGCGTCGATCGCCACCGCGCCGGCGAACACGGCGTTCCGCGGCGTGGCGCTCGGGCCGGGCACTCCCGCGAGCGTGACCTCGGCGCCGGCGTCGCACGGCTTCGGCGACGTCACCGTGGGCACGAGCAGTGCAGCCCAGACCTTCACGGTCGGCAACGGCGGCGCCATCGACATGCGGATCTCCTCGCTCGCGCTGACGGGCAACAACACGAGCCAGTTCGCTGTCTCCGGGGACACGTGCACGGGCACGGTGCTGGCGGCCGGCCAGACATGCACGGTGAACGCGACCTTCTCGCCGACGTCCGAGGGCGACAAGAGCGCGGTTCTCCGCATATCGAGCGACGCGCCGGGCGGCCCGAAGGACGTGGCGCTCAGCGGTCGCGGGCTCGACCCGCCACCCGCCGCGGGAACCGGGACGGGTACCGCCGCAGACCCCGGCACCACTTCGGTGCCCGGCGCCGGCACGCCGCAAGCGGGGGGCGGGACGGCGATAACCCCGTTCGCCGTTCGCGGCCTGCGCTCGTGCAAGGCGGGTTCGGCCACGCTGGTCACGACGGCTCCGGGCCTGGGCGTCCTCACCGTGACGAGCAAGTCGACCAAGTCGGTGTCGAAGGCGGTCGACGCGGCGGGCAAGGTCAACGTGGGCCTGCGCCTTACGCGCTCCGCGAAGTCGAAGCTCGCGAAGCGCAGGCAGCTGAAGGCTCAGCTCGCCGTCAAGTTCAAGCCGCCCGGCGCTACGGCGCTCAAGAAGAGCGTCACCATCAAGCTCAAGAAGAAGGGCCGCAAGGTCACCTGCACCCCGGCCGCCCCGCGCTGACTCAGTCCGCCACGTCGAGCAGCTCGTCGCCGACCGCGATCTCGCCGTCGGTCAGCACGTCCACGCGGATCCCGCCGCGGCCCGCCAGCGACCGCATCAGCCCGTCGCGCTCGGTCAGCTTCTCGAGGTGGTCGCACGGCTCGCAGAGCCGCCGCGCCCACAGCTCGACCGCGCCGATCCGGAAGCGCCGCCCGACCAGGTCGTTCAGGGCGACACCCCGCACCACCACGTTGCGCCGTGCCTCGGCGAACCCCACGCCCGCGTCCTCGAGCGCCTCGGCCTCGACCACGGTCAGCGCTCGCCCGGTCCCGCGCCAGTGGGAGAACGAGCCCTTTCCCAGGAAGTAGCGGTCGCCCTCGAGCCCGCGGCCGGCCACGGCCCGCGCACGCTCCACCGCGACCGGCAGCCGCCGCGCCTTCTCGGACACGAACAGGCCGACGACGACGGGAGCGGCTACGACAGCACCTGCCGAAGCGCGTCGACGGCCCGGTCGATGCCGGCCCGGTCGACGTCGAGGTGGGTCACCGCCCGCACGACGTGGGGCGATAGCGCGCCGACGAGCACCCCGTGCTTCGCCAGCTCGTCCACCACCCAGCCCGCGTCGCTCGTCTCCAACACGACGATGTTGGTCTCGACGGCCGCTGGGTCGATGGTGGCGTTCGGCAGCTCGGCCAGCGCGTCCGCCAGTACGCGGGCGTGCTCGTGGTCCTCGGCCAGCCGGTCCACGTTGTGGTCGAGCGCGTACAGGCAGGCCGCCGCCAGGATCCCCGACTGGCGCAGCGCGCCGCCCATCATCTGCTTGAACCGCCAGGCCTCGTCGATCACCTCGCGCGAGCCGACGAGCACCGCGCCGACGGGCGCTCCGAGTCCCTTCGAGAAGTCGAGCCACGCCGTGTCGAACCCGGCGGCGAACGCCCGCGCCGACACGCCCGAGGCGACCACGGCGTTCAGCAGCCGCGCCCCGTCCATATGGGTCGCGAGCCCGTGCATGTGCGCGGCCTTGATGACCTCGTCGACGGTCTCGAGCGGCCACACCCGCCCGCCGCGCAGGTTGGTCGACTGCTCGACCGACACGAGCCGCGTGCGCGGCACGTAGCGGTCGCCGGGCGGGCGCAGGGCCTGCTCGACCTCGCGCGCGCCGAACACCCCGGACGGCGTGTCGACCGGGTTCGTCATCGCGCCGGCGTGCACGGCCGGCCCGCCGGCCTCGGCGACGATCGGGTGCGCCATCCGGTCGAGCACGATCTCGTCGCCCGCGCGCCCGCAGTGGATGCGGATCGCGATCTGGTTGCACATCGTGCCCGAGGGCAGGAACAGCCCGGCCTCGTGCCCGAGCAGCTCGGCCACGCGCTCCTCGAGCTCGATCGTCGTCGGGTCCCAGCCCTTCTGCTCGTCGCCGACGACGGCCGTCGCCATCGCCTCGCGCATGCCGGCCGACGGTCGCGTCTGGGTGTCGGAGACGAGGTTGACCGCGTCCGCGGGCTCGAGCGCCGGGCCGCTCACGACAGCGTCGCGCGCAGCTCTGCCATGCGCACGACCGCGCGCGCGGCGTCCTCGCCCTGGTGGCGCTTGCCGTCGCCCGTGCGGGCCAGCGCCTGGTCCATGTTCTCGACGGTCAGCACGCCGAACGCACAGGGCACGCCCGTGTCGAGCGACACCCGCAGGATCCCGGACGCCGCCGACTCGCAGACGTAGTCGTAGTGCGAGGTCTCGCCCCGGATGACCGCGCCGAGGCAGGCCACGCCCGCGTAGCGCCCCGAGTCGGCGCAGTACTTGGCGGCCAGCGGCAGCTCGAACGCCCCGGGGACGTCATGCACCTCGACGGATCCGCCGGCCTCCTCGAAGACCCGCGTCGCGCCGTCCACCAGCCGCTCGGCGAGGTCGGCGTAGAAGCGCCCGACCGCGATCGCGAACCGCGACCCGTCAGCCACCGCCGGTGGTCTCCTCCTCGCGCTGGCGCTCCTCCTCGCGATCCTTGACCTTCTCCTGGTGCAGCATCTCCTCGTCGAGCGCCAGCCCCTGGTGGTGGAGCAGGTGGCCCATCCGGTCGCGCTTGGCCCGCAGGTACTCGCGGTTGTGCTCGGTCGGCTGGTGGGCGATCGGCAGCTGGTCGGTGACCCGCAGCCCGTAGCCCTCCAGGCCGACGATCTTCTTCGGGTTGTTGGTCAGCAGCCGGATCGAGGTCAGCCCGAGGTCGACCAGGATCTGCGCGCCGATGCCGTAGTCGCGCAGGTCCGCGGGCAGGCCGAGCTCCAGGTTGGCGTCGACGGTGTCGAGCCCCTGCTCCTGGAGCTTGTAGGCCTTCAGCTTGTTGAGCAGGCCGATCCCGCGGCCCTCCTGGGCCAGGTAGAGCAGCACGCCGCGGCCCTCGTCCTCGATGCGCCGCAGCGCGTCCTCGAGCTGCTGGCCGCAGTCGCAGCGCTGCGAGTGGAAGACGTCGCCGGTCAGGCACTCGGAGTGCACGCGGACCAGCACGTCGTCGGCGCCGTCGACCTCGCCCTTGACCATCGCGATGTGGTGCTTGTCGTCGACGAGCGACCGGAAGCCGACCACGTTGAAGTCGCCGAAGTCGGTGGGCAGGCCGGTCTCGACGACCCGCTCGATCAGCTTGTCGTGCCGGCGCCGGTACTCGATCAGGTCGGCGACCGTGATCATCTTCAGGCCGTGCTTGCGGCAGTACTCGACGAGGTCGGGGACGCGGGCCATCGTCCCGTCGTCGTTCATGATCTCGCAGATCACGCCGGCCGGGGTGACGCCCGCCAGGCGGGCCAGGTCGACGGCCGCCTCGGTCTGGCCGGTGCGCTCCAGCACGCCGCCCTTCTTGGCCTTGAGCGGGAAGATGTGGCCGGGCTGCACCAGGTCGAACGGGCGCGAGCGCGGGTCGATCGCCACCTGGATCGTGCGCGCGCGGTCGGCCGCGGAGATGCCGGTGGTGACGCCCTCGCGCGCCTCGATCGACACGGTGAACGCGGTCTCGAAGGGCGACTCGTTCTTGGCCGCCATCAGGTCCAGGCCCAGCTCGTCGCAGCGGTCGGGGGGCAGCGCCAGGCAGATCAGCCCGCGCCCCTCCTTGGCCATGAAGTTGATCGCGTCGGGCGTGCAGAACTGGGCGGCCAGCGTCAGGTCGCCCTCGTTCTCGCGGTCCTCCGCGTCGCAGACCACGACCATCTTGCCCTGCGCGGATGTCCTCGATGGCCTCTTCGATCGTGCTGAAGGGTCGATCGCTCATGTCCTCACCGCCAGCTTCTCCACGTACTTCGCCAGCACGTCGACCTCCAGGTTGACGACACGACCGGGGGTTGCGCCTGCCGAGCGTAGTGCGCTCGAGCGTCTCGGGGATGAGCGAATCGGTGAAATCGCTCACACCGACCGACGCGACGGTGAGCGACACGCCGTCGACGGCGATCGACCCCTTCTCGACCACGTAGCGCAGGACCTCGGGCCCGCAGGCGATCCGCACGACGCGCGCGAACCCCTCGTCGACGGCGGATTCCACGCTCCCGATCCCGTCGACGTGGCCCTGGACGATGTGGCCGCCGAGGCGGTCGCTCGCGCGCAACGGAAGCTCCAGGTTCACCTCGTCACCCTGGGCCAGCGGGCCGAGCGACGAGCGCCGCAGCGTCTCCGCCATGACGTCGGCGCCGAACCCGCTCTGCGTCGGGGTCGACGGCGGTCAGGCAGACGCCGTTCACGGCCACGGAGTCGCCGGGCGCGAGCTCCGCGCCCGAGCGGCGTCGACACGCGCAGGCGCACCCCCTCGCCGTCCTGCTCGACCGCGCTGACGCTGCCCATGCCGGCTACGAGGCCCGTGAACACCCGGTCACCACTCCCTGCAGGCGCGCGCCGATCAGCACGTCGTCGCCGATCCGCTCGACCTCGATCGCGTCGGCGCGCAGGGCGGCCGCGATCCGGTCGACCCCCTCGCCCGCGACCGCGGTCGCGGGCGCGGCCGCCGCCGGCGACGACCGGGGCGACGAACGCGTAGTACTGGTCGATCTCACCCGCGTCGAAGAAAGCGCCGGCCAGGCGCGGGCCGCCCTCCAGCAGCATGAGCTGGACGTCGCGCTCGCCGAGCTCGTCGAGCGCGTCGCACACCCGCTGCGCGTCGGTCGAGCCCTGGACGCGGATGACCTCGACGCCGGCCGACTCGAGCCGTCCCGTGGCGGCGCGGTCGGCCGCCCGGGTGCAGACGACGATCGTCGGAGACCTCGCCCGCGGTGGGCACGAGCTGCGAGTCGAGCGGCAGCCGGGCGGTCGAGTCGAACACCACACGCCGCGGCTGGCGCTCGACGCCGGGCGCGCGGGCGGTCAGCTGCGGGTCGTCGGCCAGCGCGGTGCCGATGCCGACCGCGACGGCGTCGGCCTCCTCGCGCCAGTGGTGGGCGCGCTCGCGGCTCGCCTCGTTGGAGATCCACTGGGAGTCGCCCGACGCGGTGGCGACCTTGCCGTCGAGCGTCATCGCGGCCTTGAAGACCACCAGCGGGCGGCCCGTGCGGGCGTGCTTGCGAAAGGGCTGGTTGAGCAGGCGGGCGGCCTCGCCGGCCTCGCCGTCGACGTGGTCGACCCGGATGCCCTCGTCGCGCAGGATCCCGGCCCCGCGCCCGGCCGCCTTGGCGGTCGGGTCGTCGGAGGCGATCACCACGCGCCGGATGCCGGCCTCGACGATCGCGTCGGTGCACGGGGGAGTGCGCCCGTGGTGGCAGCAGGGCTCGAGCGTCACGTACATCGTCGCGCCCGCGGGGTCCTCGCTGCAGGCGGCGAGCGCCATCCGCTCCGCGTGCGGGTCGCCCGCCCGGTGGTGGAAGCCCTCGCCGATGGTGCGCCCGTCCTTGACCAGGACCGCCCCCACGAGCGGGTTGGGGCTGGTCTTTCCGCGCGCTTCAGCGGCGAGGTCGAGGGCTCGCATCAGGTGTCTGGTGTCGCGCTCTGCGGCCGTGCTCTCGGGCAAGTTGACTCACGAGTCAATCTACCAGTGGCCTCGTGCCAAGGCCGGTCGGCGGAGCCGACGCGGCCGCTAACCTCTGCACCTTCATGCGACGCCCCCGCGCCGCCTTCTCGCGCGCCCGTGCGACCGCCGACACCCCGGCAGCCACGGGCCCCACAGCACCGCCCACCGACGGCGGTCGCGCGCCCGATCCCGAAGGCGCCCGGCCCGCGCCCGGCGCGCCCCGCACGGGACGCTCGTGGGGCGGCCTGGCCCTGAGCCTGGGGATCCTCGCGCTGATCTGCGCGGTCGGCCTGTACGTGCGGCTCAAGAACAACGACTACGGGCTGCCGTACGTCTACAACTACGACGAGGCGACGCACTTCACGAACCGGGCCGTGTCGTTCTTCAGCGGCGACCTCAACCCGGGCTACTTCCAGAACCCGTCGGCGTACACGTACATCGTCTTCGTCGTCCTGAAGGTCTTCTACGGCGTGCTGGGCCTCGGCGGCCTGACCGAGCCGAGCGTCACCCGCCAGTTCTCGTTCGACCCGACGCCGATCTGGGAGACCGCCCGCACCGTCGCCGCCCTGCTCGCGATGGTCGGCGTGGTCGCCACGTTCTTCGTGGGCCGCTCGCTGTGGCGCACCGACGACGGGCGCCCCGACGACCGCGTCGGCCTGGCCGCCGCCGCGATCCTCTGCTTCGCGTTCCTGTCGGTCGTCTACTCGCGCATCGCGGTCACCGACGTGGGGACGTTCCTGCCGATCGCGGTCGCCACCTGGGCGACGATCCAGGCCTACGAGCACGGGAAGCTGTGGCAGTACGCGCTCGCGGGCGCCGGAATCGGCCTGGCCATCGGGTTCAAGTACACGGCCGGCCTGGCGCTGCTGCCGGTCCTGCTGGTCGCGGGCGTGCGCGCCTGGCGCGACGCGGAGACCCCGTGGCTCAGGCGGCTCGACCTGCGCTGGGCGGTCGTGGCGATCGCCGCGATGGTCGTCATGTTCGCGATCACCAACCCGTTCTTCTTCCTCAAGCCGATCTCGGCGCTCTACCAGCTCAAGCAGCAGGCGGAGGCCGCCGGCGGCTCCGAGAAGCTCGGCCAGGAGCAGGTCGGCGGCTTCCAGTACTACATCGAGTCGCTGGGCTGGGGCTTCGGCTACGCCGCCGCCTTCTTCGTGCTCCTCGGCGCGTTCTTCGAGATCCGCCGCGACCGTGTGCGCGGACTCGTGCTGATCCTCTACCCGATCGCCCTCTACCTCTACATGGGGTCACAGACGCGCTACTTCGGCCGCTGGCTGCTGCCCATGTACCCGGTGATCGCGCTGCTCGCGGGCGCCGGCATCGTCGGCCTGATCCGGCTGATCCCGGGGATCGGGCGTCGTCACGTGCTGGCCGGGGCCGCCGTCGCGGTGGTGACGGCGCTGGTGCTGATTCACCCGGTCACCTCCGACGTGCGGACGATGGAGGTGCTCGGCAACAAGGACACGCGCGAGCTGGGCCGCGATTACCTGGTCAAGAACTACCCGCAGTCGCTGCGCGCGGTGATCGAGCCCGCGGTGCCGACCAGCTTCTACCGGATCGAGCGCTCCAAGTCGCGCAAGCGCCAGTTCGTGCGCGGCTTCATCCGCGACATCCGCCGGGCCGCCAACGTCGAGGCCCCGGACGGCACTTCGATCACCTACGCGGCGTCGCTCAACCCCGAGGTGATCGACCAGTACCGGCAGAAGGGCTTCTGCCTGGTGATGACGATGTCGCTGATCCGCGGCAGGGCGGAGAACGCCAAGGTGCCGGGCGCGCTCGCCTACTACCGCCGGCTCGAGCGCGAGTCGGACAAGGTCTTCGCCGCATCGCCGTACGACAAGGGCGCGAAGCCGGTCCCGCTCCACTTCGACTTCTCCTACGACTACTACCCGACCGCGTACAACCGCCCGGGCCCGGAGATCGACGTCTACCGCCTGCACGACTGCAAGCAGGGCTTCGGCAAGGTGCCGAACGAGCCCGTGGGGACCAAGGGCCTGGACAAGGGCATCGGCTCGTCGTTCGTCCAGGGCGGCACGGACTGAGGCAGGCGCCGCCGTGGGCCGCCTGATCGTCGACGGGATGAACGTGATCGGGTCGCGGCCCGACGGCTGGTGGCGCGACCGTCACGGGGCGATGCGGCGGCTGGTGTCCGCGCTCGAGGAGGTCGACGACTACTCGCCGCGTGGTCGTTGTGCTGGACGGCGCGCCGTTCGACCTGGAGTCCGAGATCGTCGACGTGCGGTTCGCCTCGCGGCGAGGCCCGAACGCCGCCGACGACGACATCGCCGCGATGGCCACGGACGCCGACACGGTCGTCACCTCGGACGCGGACCTGGAGGGCCGCGTGCGCGAGCGCGGCGCGGCCGTGGTCGGCGCGGGGGCGTTCCGCCGCCGCCTGGGCGACTAGTTCCGCTCCCGCACGGGGACAACCAGTCGATGTACCGGTGGATCGAGCACGGCGACGAGCTCGAGCTGGAGCTCGAGTCGGAGTCCGAGGACGGCGTCTTCATAGACGCCCTCGAGGCCATGCGCGAACTGCTCGAGGAGGACACGGGCGCCGGGCTGGGCGGCGAGGCGGAGACACGCGTCGTCGCCTCGGGCGCCGACCGCGGCGCCCTGCTGGCCGACTGGCTGAACGAGCTCGCGGCGCTGGCCGAGGGGGAGGGGTTCGTGCCCGGGCGGATCGTCGCCCTCGACCTGCGTGACGACGGCCTGACCGCCACGGTCGAGGGCAGCTGTGGCGAGCCCGCCCGCCTCGCGCGCGCCGTCTCCGACGACGGGCTGCTCTACGAGCCCGCGCCCGACTCGCACCGCTTCCACGCCAAGGCCACCCTGGCGCTGCTGGCCGATCCGGCCGGCGCCGGTGGCTGAGCCTGGCAGCCTGGCACGGTCTGCATACGATTGGTCCCGCATGGGGCCCGACGCCGGACTGCTGGAGCGCGAGCGTGAGCTCGCCGCCCTCGACTCGCTGATCGACGACGTCGGCAACGACGCCGCGCGGCTGGTCGTCGTCGAGGGCCGGGCGGGCATCGGCAAGAGCCGCGTGCTGGCCGCCGCCCGCGAGCGGGCCGCGGAGCGCGGGATACGAACGCTGTCGGCGCGGGGGACCGAGCTCGAGCAGGAGTTCGCCTACGGCGCCGTGCGCCAGCTGTTCGAGCCGCTTCGCACGGACCCCGATCTGTGGGAGGCCGCGCTGGCCGGCGCGGCCGAGCCGGCCCGGGCGGTGTTCGAGGCCGCGAGCATGGTCGCCGGCGAGGGCGACGCGCCCCGCGACTCGTCGTTCGCCACGTTGCACGGCCTCTACTGGCTGACGCTCAACCTGACGGGACGCGGGCCCCTGATGCTGGCCATCGACGACCTGCACTGGGTCGATCGCGCGTCGCTGCGCTTCCTGAGCTACCTGGCGCCGCGGGTCGAGGGCCTGGCGCTGTTCGTCGCGGTCGGCCTGCGCAGCGGGGAGCCGGGCACGGACCCCGCCCTGCTGGCCGACATCGTCTCCGACGCGGGGGTCACGACCGTGCGCCCCGGGCCGTTGAGCGCGGCCGCCGTGCACGCGCTCGTCGCCGCCCGGCTGGGCAGCGACGCCGACGAGCGCTTCAGCGCCGCCTGCATGGACGCGACCCGCGGCAACCCGCTGCTGCTCGGCCAGCTGATCAGCTCGCTGGATAGCGAGGGCGTCGCGCCGCGCGCCGCGGAGGCCGACACGGTTCGCCAGATCGGCCCGCGGGCGGTCTCGCGGACCATCCTGCTGCGGCTCTCGCGGCTGCCGGCCCCCGCCGCCAAGGTCGCCGGCGCGATCGCGATCCTGGGGGAGAGCGCGACGCTGCCGCTGGTCGCAGCGCTGTGCGAGGTCGACGAGCAGACCGCCGCCGAGGCGATCGCAGCGCTGGCCCGCGCCGACATCGTCGGCCGGGAGGGCCCGCTCGAGTTCGTCCACCCGCTGGTGCGCGAGGCGATCTACCGCGAGCTGCCCCCGGGGCAGCGCGAGCTCGACCACGACCGCGCGGCCCGCGTGCTGCGCGACGCCGGGGCGTCCCCCGGCGCGGTCGCCACGCAGCTGCTGAACACACCGGCCGGCCGCGGCGACGCCGACGTCGCCGCGATGCTGCGCGAGGCCAGCCGCGACGCCCGCCGCCGCGGCGCCATGGAGACGGCGGTGAGCTACCTGCGCCGGGCCCTCGAGGAGCCGCCGCCCGCGGCCGAGCGCGCCGACGTCCTCTACGAGCTCGGCTCGGCCGAGCTCGACACCAACGGGCTCGACGCCTTCCAGCATCTGAACCTGGCCCACGAGGAGCTGACCGACGCGCGCCAGCGCGCCGCGGCCGCGTTCATGATCGCTCGCCTGGCCATGCACACGGGCCCGGGTGCCGCCACGGACGCCGGGGCGTTCGTCCAGCGCGAGGTGGAGCGGCTCCCCGCGGAGCTGACCGACGAGCGCTACACCTTCGAGGCGCTGGCCATGACGGTCATCTACTGGGGCGCCGCCGAAAAGCCGCCGGCCGAGGTCTTCGAGCGCCACCGGGCGGGGCCGCTCGACAACCGCCCCGGGGCGCGCATGGCCGCGGACGCGGCGGCGTTCGACTGGGCGCTCAGGCTCGGCCCCGCGGACAGGTGTGCGGATCTGGCGGAGGCGGCGCTGGGCGGGGAACTGAACCTGAGCCTGGTCCAGGGCGCGGCCGACATCTGCGGCACGATCACGCTGGAGCTGGCCGAGCGTGAGGTCTTGCCGCTCTGGGACGCCGGGCTGGCCGAGGCGCACCGCAGCGGGTCCCTGTTCTGGGCGCTCGGCGCACACCTGTGGCGCGGATGGACGCTGATCCGCCACGGGTTCCTGCCCGAGGCCGAGCAGTCGCTGCGCGACGCGGTCGCCGAGGAGCACCTGTGGGGCGTCCCTCCGATCCAGACCTACACGCCGAGCTTCCTGGCCTGGACGCTGATCGAGCAGGGCAGGCTCGAGGAGGCGCGCGCGGTCCTGGAGCCCGTTCCGCTCGACCAGGTGCCGACCTACGGCGGCGCCCAGCTGCACCGGTCCCGCGCGGAGCTCTTCCTGGCCGAGGGATCCTTCGCCGCCGCGCTCGAGGAGGCCGAGGCCGGAGCGGCCGGGCTGACCTGGGTGGTCAATCCCGCGCCCCTGCCGTGGGGATCGCTCCAGGCGCAGGCGCTCGACGGGCTGGGGCGGACCGAGGAGGGCATCGAGCGGGCGCTCGACGAGCTGGAGCGCGCTCGGCAGTGGGGTGCGCCGGGGACGATCGGCCGCACGCTGCGGGTCCTCGGAAGCCTCAGGCGCGACGAGGGCATGGACGACCTGCTGGCGGCGGTCGAGCACCTGGAGCGGTCACCGCACCGGCTCGAGCTGGCGAAGGCCCTCGGGGCGCTCGGTGCCGCCCAGCGCCGCGCCCGGCAGCCGACCGAGGCCCGCGTGCCGCTACGACGGGCGCTCGAGCTGGCCGAGGCGTGCGGCGCCCAGGGCCTGGCCGATCGCGTGCGGGCGGAGCTCGCGGCCTCGGGCGCCAAGCCGCGCAGCTCCGCGCTCAGCGGAGTCGAGGCGCTCACGCCCAGCGAGCGGCGCGTCGTCGAGCTGGCCGCCGAGGGACAGACCAACCGGGACATCGCCCAGGGGCTGTTCGTGACCCCGAAGACGGTCGAGGTCCACCTGTCGAACTCCTACCGGAAGCTCGGGATCCGCTCGCGCAGGGAGCTGCCCGACGCGCTGGCGTCGGCGGCCTGAGGGTCGCAGTCGACGCCCGCACGGGCGCCGTCGTCGCGGGCGCCGCGAGGATCCCCGAACGTCCGCCGGTCGTCTCTGGGCGCTTCCCCGTCGCCGCGCGGCCCGGCTCCGTCCGCTCCGCCGCGGCGGCCACCGATGTGGGGATCGGCGCCTCCCGCTCGCGGTTCGGCATCGGAGCCGGGCGCACTGCGGCTTCCCGGGGAAGTGCTGACGGCGCGGGACTGGCGGCGGCCCGGGTCGCCGGCGACCGCCCTGCTCGCGCGCGGCGCCCTGCGCGTGTCGCGCGCGAGGGCGAGCGGGACGACGCGCGTCGCCCGGGCCGACGCGCGCTGGACGACCCTGGCGGACACGTTGCGGGCCGGCGGGGGCGCGGGCCGGGGGTCCGGCTCGGCCACGAGCGCGCCCGCGGCGCGGGCGGTGCGGCTGGTGTCGGCGGTCGCGGACCCGGCGCTCTCCCCGTCCGACTGGCCGCCACGGTGATGGACCACCGCCTCGCCCGTGCCGACGCCGGCCACGACCAGCACGGCCGCCACCGCGCCCTTGGCCAGGCCCGCGAACGACCCGCCCGACGTCATCGCGGCCCCTGAGCCGCCCGCCGCCGCGAAGATCCCCTGCAGCAGCGCCGGGCCGGGCGCGTAGCCGGCGACCTTCCGGGCCGGCCGGGTGACGCCGGCGGCGTACGCGCGGCAGCCCTGGCAGACGTCCAGGTGGGCGCGCAGCCGCCTGCGCCGCAGCTCGCGGCCGTCGGCGCGGGCCAGCACGCCGCGCACGGCGTCGCAGGGCAGTGCCCGTCCCGCCCGCGACTCGCGCAGCCCGTCGCGCGCCGCGAACACGAGCTGCCGCGCGTTGCCCTCCGAGGTCGACAGCGCGATCGCGATCTCCCCGTAGTCCAGATCGGCCAGCTCGCGCATCACGAGCGCGGCGCGCTGGTTGGTGGGCAGCTCGCGCATGTCGCCGACCACCTCCGCCATCGTCTCCGTGCGCGCGTACTGCTCGTCCACGCCCGGGACGCAGGCCAGCACCCCACGGTCGATCGATCGCACGACCGACGACGCCGACGCCTTCCTGCGCAGGACGTCGACCGCCGCGTTGTGCGCTATCCGGAAGAGCCAGGGGCGCACCGGCGCCTGGCGGCGGTCGGCGCGCAGCGCGACCAGCGCGGCGATCCACGCGTTCTGGAGGGCGTCGGCGGCGTCGTCGGCGTCGCGCGCGATCGACCGGGTGTAGCCGTGGAGGATCGCGTCGTAGCGATGGTGCAGCGCGGCGAACGCGGGGTCGTTGCCGTCGCCCGCGAGGCGCGCAAGGCGCTCATCGGGCAGGAGGCGGTAGGAGCGGGAGATCAAGGTGCCAGGTGCGAGTCGTCCGCCCCCACAACGCGCGGATCCGGGCGGCGTTAGGACCTATCGCCAGCCTGCGGCCGGAGAATGTGACCGGCCTAAGAAAGCGGGCGCTTCTTAGGCCCGTCACAGACGCAGGGCCGATGCTCAGGACGGAAGCGAACCTGGAGGTGGCCGTGTCCCCACGGACGAGACGGACTGGCGCCCTGGCCGGCGGAGCGGCCGTGTTGGCGTTCGGCGCATACGCGATCGGCACGCAGGCCGGCGACGGCGTGGCGCAGAGCAGGACGCAGGGCCAGGCGGGCGGCCCGACGGCGCCGGTCGCCTACGGACGGCAGGGCCCCGGCCCGGCGCGGGCCGCGGGCTCGACGATCTGGCGGATCGCCTCGGCGTCAAGCCGGCCGATCTGAAGGCTGCCCTGGAGGCCATCCGCAAGTCGCAGGGCAAGCCGCCGCGCGACCGGCGCGACGAGTTCGCCGCCGGGCTGGCCAAGAAGCTCGGGATCGACCAGGCGAAGGTGAAGGCCGCGCTCGACAAGCTGCGCCCCAAGCGGCCACGGCGCCCGCAGGGCCCACCGCCCGGGCCGCCTCCCGGCCCGCCGCCCGGAGGCTCCGGCGGTCCGCCGCCCGGCGGACCCCCGCCCGGAGGACCCGGTCGCCCCGGCCGTCCGCCCGGTCCCGACACGG
The DNA here is from genome assembly GCA_963724205.1 of uncultured Actinomycetes bacterium. GTDB lineage: Bacteria > Actinomycetota > Thermoleophilia > Solirubrobacterales > Thermoleophilaceae > CAVRTK01. The sequence continues at coordinate 2,487,922 of CAVRTK010000001.1, forward strand.
CCGCGCTGGCCAAGGCGCTCGGCGTCGACGAGGCCGATCTGAAGAAGGCGCTCGACGAGCTGCGCGACGAGCACCAGGCCGAGCACGAGAAGCGCCGCGACGAGTTCGCGAAGGCGCTTGCGGACCGGCTCGGGCTCGACGTCGACAAGGTCAAGGACGCGCTACCGGCCGGCCCGCCTCATCATGGGAGGCGTGGACCGTAACGGTGACCCGCTCGTCCTCGTCGTCGACGACGAGGCGAGCGTCAGGGAGGCCCTCGAGCGCGCGCTGCGCCTCGAGGGCTTCGCCGTGTCCACGGCCGCGGGCGGGCGCGAGGCGCTCGAGCTGATCAGCGGACATCCGCCGGCCGTCGTCGTCCTCGACGTGACGATGCCGGACCTGGACGGCATCCAGGTGGTCCGGCGGATCCGGGCCGACGGGCTGGACGTCCCCGTCTGCATCCTGTCGGCTCGCGACGAGGTCGACGATCGCGTCGCAGGGCTGCAGGCCGGAGCCGACGACTACCTGGTCAAGCCGTTCGCCCTGGCCGAGCTGACCGCGCGGCTGGAGGCGCTGCTGCGCCGGCGCGGCGTCAACGTCGGCGGGACGATCGAGCTCGGCGACCTGACGATGGACAGCCGCCGCCACATCGCGATGCGCGGAGGGCGCGACCTGGAGCTCACCCGGCGCGAGTTCGAGCTGCTCGAGACGTTTGCGCGGCACCCGCGCCAGGTGCTGTCGCGCGACCAGCTGCTCGACCAGGTCTGGGGCTACACGTGGGACGCGGAGACGAACGTCGCCGACGTGTTCGTGGGCTACGTCCGCCGCAAGCTCGAGGCCGGCGGCGAGGAGCGGATCCTCCACACCGTGCGAGGCGTCGGCTGGACCCTGCGGCCATGAGGCTGCCGGGCGGGCTGCGCGCGCGGATCGCGCTGGCCGCCGCGGGGGCCCTGCTGGCCGTCGGCGTGGTGGCCACCGTGGTCCTGCTCGCCGCGATCGAGCACGACGGCCGCCGCGACGTCGATCGCGACCTGGCGCTGCGGGCGCGGCGCCTGGCCGGCCCCGGGCCACCGCCCGGAGTGCCGCGCTTCGGCGGGCCGCCCCCGCCCGGGCGCCCGCCATCGCCGCGCGGGCTGGGTGGGCCGCCACGCGGCCGCCCGGACGGCCTGCTGGCCGGCGCCGGAACGTTCGTGCAGCGCTCGGAGGACGGCGAGGTCGTCGAGCGCGAGGGCGACGTGCCCGACTCGCCGCCCGCGGTCCCGGCCCGCGACGGCTACCGCACGGTCGCGATCGACGGCCAGGACTGGCGGTCGCTGACGGTCAGCTCCGGCGGTCCCGACAACGCGCGCTTCGAGCTGCTGAGCACGCTCGCGCCGGTCGAGGACCGGGTCGACCGGATCCGCAACATCGTGCTCGGCCTGGGAGCGGCCGCGCTGCTGGCCACCGCGCTCGCCGCCTGGGCGTTCACCGGGCTGGCTCTGCGCCCGCTCGCCCGGCTGCGGGCCGGGGCGGCGCGGGTGAGCGGCGCCGACGACCTGCGCAGCCCGCTGCCCGAGGACGACGGGCCCGACGAGGTCCGGTCGCTGGCCGGCGCGCTCAACGGCATGCTCGCGCGCCTCCAGGCGTCGATGACCGCGACCCGCCGCTTCGCCGCGGACGCGGGGCACGAGCTGCGCACGCCGCTCACCGGGATGCGTGCGAACCTCGACGCTCTGGAGCGCAACCCCGACCTGCCCGCCGGCGAGCGGGCGGAGCTCGTGCGCGACACGCTCGACGAGCAGGAGCGGATCGTCGCGCTGCTCGACGGCCTCCAGGCGCTCGCCCGCGGCGAGGCCGCCGAGTCGTTGCCGCGCGAGGACGTCGAGCTGGCCGACCTGGTCGACACGGCGGTGTTCGCCGCCCGCCGCCGCCATCACGACGTCACCTACGAGCTGGTCGACGAGATCGGCGACGCGGCGGTCCACGGCTGGGCCGGCGGCCTGCGGCTCATCGTCGACAACCTGCTGGACAACGCGGCGCTGCACGGCGGCGGCCAGGTCCGGGTGGGCCTGGAGGACCGCGGCGCGGAGGTCCTGATCCGGGTGGACGACGACGGCCCGGGCATCCCCGCCACCGAGCGCGAGCGGGTGCTGGAGCCGTTCGCGCGCGGCGATGGGGCGACCGTCGACGGCACCGGGCTGGGCCTGGCGATCGTCGCCCAGCAGGTGGCGCTTCACGGCGGGACGCTCGCGCTGGGCGACTCCCCGCTGGGCGGCCTGGGCGCGGAGGCGCGCCTGCCGCGGGCTAGCGGGTGACCTCCAGCCGCTCGGAGGGGAGGGCCGGGCGGACGCGGACCGGCTAGCCCCCGTGCAGGCGGGTCTGGATCGCGGTGAGCCCCTCCATCGTGAGCGTCACCGACACGAGCGCGCCGGGCGGCCCCGCGTACATCCTCACGCTCTGCCCGTCATCGCCCACCACGCCGCCGAACCACTGCTCGCCCCGGTGGCGCGTGGCGCGGCGCTCGTCGATCAGCAGCCCGATCGTCTCGCGCACCCAGCCCAGCAGGTTCTCCGGGAAGATCACGCCGCGTTCCCCGTCGAAGACGACCAGGCCTCTGTTGTCCAGGTGCAGATAGGGCTCAGCGCGCTCTGCGGGCACGGTCAGCGGGCTGCGGCCGTCGGGCATGAGCGGACCGTAGATCGTGCGCTGGACGGAAGCGCCAACATCGAGGATCAGAAGCGGCAGCGAACGGAGGAGCGAGCGACATGCCCACACGCAGCGGCAACGCCATCTGGAAGGGCGACCTGGCGGGCGGCGACGGCCACCTGACGGTCGGCGACGGCGTCTTCGAGGGCGCCTACACGTTCAAGTCGCGATTCGAGGAGGGGGAGGGCACGAACCCCGAGGAGCTGATCGCCGCGGCGCACGCGGCCTGCTTCGCGATGGCGTTCAGCAACATCCTCGCGGAGAACGGGCACACGCCCGAGTCGGTCGAGGCGACCGCGCGCGTCGGCCTCCGCAACGTCGACGGCGCGCCCACGATCGCGAGCATCGACCTGAAGGCGGAGGGCACGGTCCCGGGGATCGACGAGGCCGACTACCAGCGCCTGGCCGATCAGGCGAAGAAGGACTGCCCCGTATCGCGCGCGCTGGCGAGCGTGCCGGAGATCAACCTGGAGGCGACGCTGAAGTAGCGCCCGCCCGCGTCTACTTCTCGCGGATCTCGTCGACCAGCCAGGTGTCGCCCTTGCGCCTGACCGTGATCGAGTACGTCCGCTCGCCGTCGTCGGTGGTCGCCTCGACCTTGGCCGCGCGGTCGCCGGACACGGAGACCTTCGTCACGTCCACGTCGGCGCCGGCGAACTTGACCGACCGGCGACGGCACTCGGCCAGCGAAATCGGCGGCGGCGGGCCCTCCAGCTCCGGCGGCGGGCCGGCGGGCTCCTTGGCGCCGTAGACGTTGCGCAGCGCCGCGGGCGTGAGCATGTCGCAGGCCTCCGGGCCGGACGCCTGGGCGAACCGCATGACCGCGGCCTTCGCCTGCTTGCCGGTCTTCGAGTCGATGTCGTCGCCGCCCACGCCGGGGACGACGTCCGCGCTGCAGGCGCCGAGCGACAGGGCCACCGCGAGGGCGGCCGGCACGACGCCGGCGCGCAGCATCAACGGTCGGCGGCGGTGCCGGCGAGCGGCTCGGCCATGCCGGCGGTCTCGGGCGCCTCGATGTACGGGTGCTCGTCCTCGACGTGCTCCTCGTGGTACACCGACTCGGCGTTGACCGCCCAGAGGTCGTGCTTGGTGCCCTGCGTGATGTTCTCGACGGCGCGCATCGCGGTCAGCATCGAGTGATCCGAGTTGTTGTAGCGGTGCAGCCCGTTGCGGCCCACCTGCTGCAGGTTCGGGATCGTCTCGAGCCACTCGCGGATCCTGGCCACGCGCTCGGCGTAGTTGGTGTCGTACATCGGGTAGGCCTTGGGGACGCGCACGGCGAAGCCGAAGTCGACCTGGTCGGCCTTGGCCAGGCCGAGCTGCTCGAGCTCCTTCGACGCCAGCTCGACGAGCTTGTCGTCCTCCATCTCCCACAGGTGGTTGCCCGCGAAGGCGAAGTACTCCATGCCGATGCAGGCCTTCGTCTCGTCCGGGACCATCCAGGGCGACCAGGATCGGAAGTTCTGGATCCGGCCGACCTCGACGTCGGGCTCGTGGATGTAGATCCAGTTGTCCGGGAACAGGTCCTCGCCGTCGAGCACGAGCGACACCGTGATGAAGTCGCGGTAGCGCAGGCCCTGCGCGGCCTCCTGCACGTCCTCGGGCGCGGCCGGGGTTGCGATGCCGGCGGTCGCGCGCAGCTCGAGCGAGGAGATGACCTCGCCGCACTCCCACGACTGCTCGCCGGCGTGGATGCGCACGACGCGGCCGGTCTCGTCCTGCTCGATCGCGGTGACCTTGGTGTTCAGCAGCACCTGGCCGCCGAGCGACTCGATGTCGCGGGTCATCTGCTCCCACATCTGGCCCGGCCCGAAGCGCGGGTAGTGGAACTTGTCGATCAGCGACGTGACCTTGTTGTCCTTGTTGCCGAAGAACGCGGCCCAGGCGGCGCGGAAGAACGACAGGTTCTTGATCCGCTGGGCGGCCCACTCGGCGCGGATCTCGGTGGCGGGGACGCCCCAGACCTTCTCGTTGTAGGACTTGAAGAACAGCGTGTAGAGGCGCTTGCCGAAGCGGTTGGAGACCCACTCCTCGAGGTTCTCCTCCTTGCCCTTGTTCTTGGGCCGGATCGACGCCCAGACGTAGGAGAGGAGCGCGCGCGTCAGCTCGACCGGGCCGAGCTTCTTGATGACGTCCATGCCCTGAAGCGGGTAGTGGAGGAACTTCTTGTTCCAGTAGATGCGCGACATGCGCGGCCGCTCGAGGAACTCCTCGCGCATGATCTCGTGCCAGAGGTCGTCGACCTCCTTGACCTTCGTGAAGAAGCGGTGGCCGCCGAGGTCGAAGCGGTAGCCGTCGCGGACCACGGTCTTGGCGATGCCGCCGACCTGGTCCTCGGCCTCGAGCACGACGACGGGCTTGCCCTGCTTGGCGAGCAGATAACCGGCGGTGAGCCCCGCGGGGCCGCCGCCGAGCACGAGCGTCGGCAGCTCGTCGGAGGTCCGTTCGGTGTTCACGGTGGTGTCGCTCACGGCTCGGAGATTTCCCTTCGTCGGTCGGATTCGGTCTGGCCGCCCGGGGCGCTAGCCCTCGGCGATCTTGGTGTAGAGCTTCGCGCGCACGCCTTCGATGACGTCGCCGTAGCGATTGGGCTCGACGTCGATGCGCCCGAAGCGCTCGTCGGCCGCCAGCGCGCGGTCCCACTGGGCGGACCGGCGCCTCACGAGCGCGGTCCACGGGGCTTTCCAGCTGGAGTCCGATCGGATGACCGGACGCACGATCAGGACATGCCCGCCCACAGGGACGGTATCAAGCAGGGGTTCCATCGTATTGTCGACCCGCGCCCCCTGGAGACGGTGCAGAGCGTCGCGCCAGTCCATGACCCCGGGGTCGCGCACGCGCCCGAGGGTGGTGGCGTACTGGAGGCCGGAGGGCCCGTAGTAGGACAGCACCGGCAGGCGCTCGGGGTGCGTCGAGATCAGCAGGTCGCCGGGCTCGAGCAGCGTGCCGACGTTGGTCATCACCGTGCGCTCGGACGCCTTCGAGTCGCCGTAGCCGTGCGGCTGGAACCAGAACAGCGCGAGCAGGATCGTGGCGGCGACGGCAACCCCGCGTGTGGCATGGCGCACACCGCCGGCGCCGAGCAGGATGAGCGGGCCGAGCACCACGGCGAAGTAGCGGTTGGTCCACGCCGGAGTGACCTGCGATCCGGCCCAGGCGAGCAGATGATCCCCACCGATCAGGGCGGCGCAGGCGGCGATCAGCTTGCGCTCGCGGATCGCGTCGCGCCGCTGCCAGACCGCGGCGATGCCGAGGCCGGCGGCGAACGCCAGCACCATCGCCGGGCCGTAGCCGCCGAGCACGCGCGAGAGCTGGCGGGTCGGCTCGTAGGTGCCGGGCTCGTTCGACCAGGGCGCCGCGGTGTGCTTCGACTGGTAGGCCAGCGTCGGCAGCCAGGGCACGTAGGCCAGGCCGGCCAGGCCGAACGCGATCAGCCCGTCGCGGATCAGCGCGCGGCGCTCCTCGGTCTCGCGCCAGGCCAGCGCCGCGACGACGCCCACCGTGGCGACCGCGAAGAACAGCGCCCAGTTGTGGGTGTAGAGCATCGCGGCGAGCGCGGCGGCGAACGGCAGCAGGAAGCGCCGGTCGCGCAGCACGAACGCGCGCAGGAAGCAGCCGGTGGCCAGGATCGACAGCAGCGACATGAGCGCGTACATGCGCGTCTCCTGCCCGTGGCCCGTGAGGTACGGGTTGAGGGCGGCCAGGAACGCGGCAAACCAGGCGGCGCGGGGGCCCCAGACGCGGCCGGCGGCCCAGAACGCTGCGGGCACCGACAGGACGGCGAAGACCAGCGAGAGCGACTGGGTCGCAGCCTCGCTGGTGCCGAACATGCTCATCCAGACGTGCAGCGTCATGTAGTAGAGCGGCGGCGACCCGTCCTGGGTGAGGAGCCCCGGGATGTCCGTGAGCGCGTGCTGGGCGATGCCCACGGACAGGCCCTCGTCGATCCAGAAGGCGGCTCCGATGAAGCGCGTGCGCAGGTACAGCGACACGAGTGCGAGCAGGCCGAGGCCGGTCGCAGTCAGGGCGACCGTGGTCGTGCGCGCCGACAGGAACGGCAGCGCGCGAAGGCGGGCGGCTACGGCTGCCATCGGCGGGAAGGGTAGAGATTGCGGGCGGCGATCAACGGGATAGGCCTCCGGGGGCGCAGGATTCGAAGACAGTGAATTCGCCTGCTCGGGTCACAGGCCTCCATGCGTCGTTCACAGGCGGGGTGGGGTTCACGCCCTTGCGCGAGCGTCCGCGGAAGATGACGCCCGGTATGGACGGCTGGTAGCCGATCGCCTCGCCCGGCACGTCGAGCATCCACGAGACCATCGCGACGTTGTAGGCGCCGGCGTAGGCCCTGCCGCAGCGCAGAGCGCGCTCGCGCCCGCCGTACTGCGCGACCGCCTGGTGCAGGTCGTCGCGGAGCTGGGCCTGGAACCGGAGCGTCGTGTCGTCCTTGTCGAGCTGGCCCAGGCGCGGGAGCGCCAGCGGCACCATCGCGGCGACGAGAACGGCGGCGATCAGCGGGCCGGTCCAGCGGCGCTTGTCCGCGGGCGCCAACCGGTTGAGCCGCTTGCCGAGCGACGCCCAGCCGGCGCCGGCCAGCACGCAGCCGAGGGCGACCGGCATGGCCAGGTAGCGCTCGTTGCCCGCGAACCCGCCCTGGGTCATCACCGCGACCATGCCGACCCAGGCCGCGGCGGCCGCCGCGATCCAGGCCGCGAGCGGGATCCGGCGGGTCCGGGCGATCGTCCAGGCCGTGAAGCCGAGCGCCAGCAGGATCCCGATCTTGTCGATCGGCATGAGCAGCGTGCGGGCGCGCTTCAGCAGCTCGAGCGCCGGGTTGTCGCTGAGCGCGATCGACCCGTTGGCGACCTCGGTCGCGCGGCTGGCCGCGCGCAGCGGCTGGCCCGAGCCCCACCACTCCGGGACGAGCCACAGGAACGCGGTGGCGATGCCGAGCGCGATGACGAGCTTGCGGTGCACGGGCTCACGCCACATGAGCCACAGCCCGTAGAGCGCGATGAACGGCCAGACCTCCGGGCGCAGCAGGGCGGCGCCGAAGCCGAGCGCGAACGCCTGGCCGTGGTGGTCGTCCACGTGGCGCTCGATCGCGAACAGGACGAACGCGATCAGCAGGGCCTCGGAGTAGCCCATCATCGTGTTGCGCAGGAAGTAGGTCGAGAGCAGCAGCCCGAGCGCCGCCACGATGCCGCCGGCCACCCCGGCCCGGCCGCCGCCGACCAGCCGGCTCGCCAGCCGGAAGCACATGACCAGCGCCAGGATCCCGCCCGCCCGGGCGATCACCAGCCACAGGTCGGGCGCGGCGTCCCCGAACGGCGCGAACAGCGTCGTGAAGATGACCGGCAGCGGCTTCCAGGACGGGCCCGTGTTGGTGTCGAGCTCGAACTGGAGGATGTCCCGGCCCCACTGGATCCAGGCCCAGGGGTCGTAGCTCGGGGTGGAGGGGTAGAGCAGCGAGAGCGCGGAGAGCGCGAGCGCGGCCCCGATCGCCACGGCCAGCGGGTGCGACCGGAGCACTCCGCGCTCGCGGGCGCGCGCGGGAGGCCGGCGCACCGCCGGGCGGCGAACGCGCACGGGCGCCGATGGCGGCCCCGGAAGCTTCGGAGTCGTTGGAGTGGTGCTCATGAACAAGCGCGCGGTGGCAGCCGGAAGCCGGCGCGAGCAGCCCAGGAGAATACCCGGGTGCGTTAACACCACGTAAGGTGATTTCCCATCTCGACCGCAGGCACAAACCGCTTTGCACGGGCCGTCCTGCTCGGCCCCGACGTCCTGACCCGCGCGGCCGCCGCACGGGTCGAGACGCCCGAGGAGGCATGGATGCTGCGCCAGCCCAAGTCGGTGCGGGCGAGCTACGTGCGCGAGGTGATCGACCGTGCCGGCGACCAGGAGCTGCTGGCCCAGATCTGGATGATGCGCCAACCCGACGGGGTGCGGGAGAGCTACGCGCGCGAAGTGCTGGAGCCACGCCTCGAAGAGCCGGGCGAAACCGGAGCAATACAGCCCTAGCGCCCGCCGTCCGCCGTCCGTCGTCCGCGGTCCGGGCCGCTACGCTACGGCGGGAGCCCGCCACGAGCCTTCCGGCGCGGCCCTAAATCCTATGAAGCTCATCATCCAGATCCCCTGCTTCAACGAGGAGGAGCAGCTCCCGGCGACGCTCGCCGACCTGCCTCGTGAGCTCGACGGCGTCGACAAGGTCGAGTGGCTGATCATCGACGACGGCTCGACCGACCGGACCGTCGAGCTCGCGCGCGAGAACGGCGTCGACCACATCGTCAAGCTGACCAACAACAAGGGGCTGGCCGCCGGCTTCCAGGCGGGCCTCGACGCCTCGCTCAAGCTCGGCGCCGACATCATCGTCAACACCGACGCGGACAACCAGTACCGCGCGTCCGACATCCCCAACCTGATCGCGCCGATTCTGGCCGGCAACGCCGACATGGTCGTCGGCGACCGCCAGGTCGAGAACATCGAGCACTTCTCGAAGCTCAAGGTCAAGCTCCAGCACCTGGGCAGCGCGGTCGTCCGGCGCGCGTCGGGCACCGCGATCCCCGACACCACGAGCGGCTTCCGCGCCTACAACCGCGAGGCCGCGATCCAGCTTCAGGTCGTCTCGAAGTTCACCTACACGCTCGAGTCGATCATCCAGGCGGGCAAGATGCTGGTGGCGACCGACCACACGCCGATCGGCACGAACCCGAAGACGCGCGAGTCGCGCCTGTTCCCGTCGATGTCGGCCTACGTCCGCCGCAACGGGATCGCGATCTTCCGGATCTACTCGCTGTACGAGCCGCTGCGCGTGTTCATGACGATGGCCGCGATCCTCGGCCTCGTCGCGGCCGTGATCTGGGGCCGCTTCGCCTACTTCTACGTCGTCGAGGACGAAGGCGCGGGCCACGTCCAGTCGCTGATCCTCGGCGCGGTCCTGTTCATCGCCGCGGTCCAGCTGGCGGCGCTGGGCGTCATGGGCGACATCCTGGCCGGCATGCGCACGCTGCAGCAGCGCACGCTCGAACGCGTCCGGCGCGTCGAGCTGCAGCTCGGCGTCGAGCCGTCCCACTACGAGCCCGGGCAGCCGTCCTCGGAGCGCGAGCGCACGACAGGCGCCGACTCCGGGCGCGCCACGGGGAAGACCGACGAGCGAGAGGCACTCAAGCTGTGAGCACGACCGAGGCAGTACCCACCGGGAACACGTACGACAAGTACGGATCCCAGAACCCGGTCGTCCGGCGGCTGATGGCTGGCTTCGAGCGCTCGCTCGACGAGCTCTGGCACATGGCCGCGCCGGACTCGATCCTGGACGTCGGCTGCGGCGAGGGCGTGCTGACCTCCGAGTGGGCGGAGCGGCTCGAGGGCCGGATCGTCGGGATCGACCTGCCCGACCCGAAGCTCGAGGCCGAGTGGCAGAAGCGCCAGCGCCCGAACCTGGAGTACCGCGCCGAGGAGGCCACCAGCCTGTCGTTCCGCGACGGCGAGTTCGACATGGCCACGGCGATCGAGGTCCTCGAGCACGTCCCGGACCCGGAGGCGACCGTCGCGGAGATGGCGCGGGTGGCCAAGCGCTGGGTCCTCGTGTCGGTACCGCGCGAGCCGATCTGGCGCATGACGAACATGGCGCGCGGCGCGTACTGGAAGACGCTCGGCAACACGCCGGGGCACGTGAACCACTGGTCCAAGGTGTCGTTCGTGTCGATGCTCTCGCGCCACGGGAAGGTGGAGGAAGTCAGGACTCCCTTCCCGTGGACGATGGCTCTTGTCCGCGTCGACGGCTGAGAAGTCGTACACCAGTGGCGCCCGCATCCTGGCCATCGGGATCGGCGTCACCGGGCTCGTCACCTACGCCTACTTCGCGCTCGCCTCTCATGCGCTGAGCGACGACGACTACGGCCGCATCTCGCTGCTGTGGTCGGCGATCTTCATCACGGTGTCGGTGCTCTACCGGCCCGTGGAGCAGCTGCTGTCGCGCACGATCGCCGACCGCGAGGCGCGGGGGCTGACCGGATCGCATCACCTGCGGGTGGCGGCGACGATCCAGCTGGCGCTCGGCGTCGTGTTCGTGATCGGCGCCCTGATCGCGCGCGGGCCGATCCAGGACGACCTGCTCGGCGGGTCGCGAGACGCTCTACTGGATCCTGATCGTCTCGGTCCTGGCCTATGCGGCGTCGTACTTCGCCCGCGGCTTCCTCGCCGGCCACCGCTGGTTCCCGCTCTACGGCGCGCTCGTGTTCTTCGAGGCCTGCGCGCGGGTCATGTTCGCCGTGCTGGCGGTGGCGGGCGTGGCGTCGGGCGAGTCGTTCGTGGCGCTCGGCATGGCGGCGGCGCCGATCGTGTCGCTCGTCGTCGTGCCGTGGGCGCTGACCCACCATCTGAGGACCTCGGAGGGGAGCGCGTCGCAACTGGACTCCGCCACCGCCGACGAGCCGACGGCAGAGGCCGAGTTCACGCTGGCCAACGGCGCGGGGTTCGCGGCCGCGGTGCTCGCTGATCATGGTCGCCGAGCAGACCTTCCTGAACGCCGGCCCGCTGCTGCTCAAGGCGACTACCGGCTCGAACGGCGCCGCGCTGGCCGGCTTCGCGTTCAACGTGCTGCTGATCGCCCGCGCGCCGCTGCAGCTGTTCCAGGCCATCCAGACCTCGATCCTTCCGAGCCTGACGAAGAGCCACGCGGGCGGCGAGGCCGACGAGTTCCGGCGCGCGATCAACGTCACGCTGGTCGCGATCGCGGGGTTCGCGCTGTGCGTCGCGCTGGCGATGCTCGTGCTCGGCCCCTGGCTGATGGACCTGTTCTTCGGCTCCGAGTTCGACTACGACCGCGGCGGGCTGGTGCTGGTGTCGCTCGGCATGGGTCTCTACCTGGCCGCGGCCACGTTGAACCAGGCCTCGCTGGCCCGGGGCCGAGCGCCGCAGGCGGCCGCGTGCTGGGTCGGCGCGGCACTGGTGTTCGTGGTGGCCCTGGTGGGCTGGGAGTGGGACGACCGCATCCTGCAGGTCGAGGTGGCGTACCTGAGCGGGGCGCTTCTGTTGTGCGCGCTGCTCTACGGGCTCTACCGGGTCGGCGACAGGCAGGCGTAACAAGTCGGTAACCCGACCTACGCACCGCGCCGCGCGGATCGGCACCATTGCCCGCCGCATGCGCCTCGCGCCCCTTGTCATCGCCGCCCTGCTGGTCGCCCTTCCGGCGGCGGCGTCCGCGCAGACCCCGCCCGCGCCCAAGGTCTACGTGATCGTGATCGACGGACTCGACGGCGACAAGGTCGACAGCGGCGGGGCGCCGTTCGTGAAGTCGCTGCTCGACGGGCAGCAGGGGGCGGCGGCCACCTACTACCGCGAGTCGCGCTCGACGATGATCGCGGAGACGAACCCCAACCACACGTCGATGGCCACCGGCGCCTACGGCGGCTCGTCCGGGATCCCGGGCAACTCGTTCGCGGTCTACGGGGAGCCTCCGAACGAGGACGGCTGCCCGGCCGCGGCCGACGAGTCGAAGCCGCCGGTCGTGACGAGCGGGGAGGACCCGAGCTGCCTGAGCGCGGAGACGCTGTTCCAGGCCATCGACCGCCAGGACGGCGCGGGTGTCACCACCGCGGGGATCTTCGGCAAGCCCAAGCTCGGCCGGCTGTTCGCCGTGAAGCGGCCCGACGGCTCGTACTACGCCGACCACCTGTGGGCGCCCTGCGAGGACCCGGGCGACGACACGCCCTACTGCAAGCAGGTGGCGATCAACCCGGCCACCCGCTACGCCGCCGACGACTCGATCGTGATGGACGAGGTCATCCGCTCGGCCCGCGAGGACAAGCCCGACTACACGTTCGTCAACCTGCCGCAGGTCGACTCGGCCGGCCACGCGACCGGCACCGGGGCGGTGTACGACCAGGCGATCACGATGGCCGACGCGCAGATCCGCCGGTTCGTCGATGCCCAGCGCGACCTCGGGCTGTGGGGGTCGCGAACGGTGCTGCTGATCGTCTCCGACCACTCGATGGAGACCACACCGGAGAAGACCTCGCTGGCCGATCGCTTCGGGTCGGCGGGCATCCCGTCGGACTCCTACACGGTGGTGCAGAACGGCAGCGCGTCGCTCGTGTACCTGACGAACCGCCGCGATCCCGCGCGCTTCGACCTGCTCCGGCGCATGCGCGAGGCCGCGATCGGGCCAGGTGCCGCCGCGGCTCAGATCAGCGGCGCCGGGCCGATCAGCGAGGCGCTCTACCGCGAGGACAACCCGGCCGACGGCGGCGCCGCGCACACGCTCGCCGCGGTGCATCCCGCGTGGGCGCTCGGCGGCGCGCGCACCGGCGACCTGGTCGTCACCCATGCACCGAACGGGGCGTTCTCGGACCCGATCAACCCGCTGACCGGCAACCACGGCGGTCCGCAGACCCGCGACAACTTCATGGCCGTGATCGGGCCGGCGTCGATGGTTCAGCAGCGCGTTCCGGCGGGCGAGGCGCGCGCGGGCTTCGACGACACCGCGCAGAACCCCGACCAGTCGGAGAACGTCGACGTCGCCCCGACCGTCGCGCGGCTGCTCGGCCTGCGCGCGCCGTCCGACAACCAGGGCCGCGTGCTGGGGGAGGCGCTCCACTCGGACGGGCTTCCGACCGTCCGCCGCGAGCCGCGCGCCCGGCTGCGGATGACGGTCGCGCCCAGGCGCGTCCGAGCGGGCAGGCGGGTCCGCTTCACGCTCCGGGTGACCGCGAACGGCGGCGCCGTGAGCCGCGCCCGCGTCTCGTTCGGCGGCCGCCGCCTCCGCACGGACGGCCGCGGCCGGGCCCGCGTGACGATCCGGTTCAACCGGCCCGGGCTGAAGCGTGCCCGCGCGGGTGCGCCGAACGCCACGAAGGCCGTGGCGCGCGTCCGCGTGCGCTGAGCCCGCCGGGTCGGTTGCAATGAAAGACTGACTCCCGTAGCCTGCCCGGCATGGCCACCACGCACTACCGAACCTGCCCGTTCTGCGAAGCCACATGCGGACTGGAGGTGAAGGTCGAGGGCGACCAGGTCCTGTCCGTGCGCGGCGACAAGGAGGACGTCTTCTCGAAGGGGTTCATCTGCCCCAAGGCCACCGGCCTGAAGTCCCTCCAGGAGGACCCGAACCGCCTGACGCAGCCGATGCGCAGGCGCGAGGACGGCTCCTTCGAGGCCATCTCGTGGGACGAGGCGTTCGCCGAGATCGACGCCCGCCTGATGCCGTTGCTCGAGCAGCACGGGCGCGACGCCTGCGCGGTCTACCTGGGCAACCCGAGCGCGCACTCGCTGTCCGCGATCCTGGCCGGCCGCGTGTGGCTGCGGGCGCTCGGCTCGAAGAACATCTACTCCGCGTCGACCGTCGACCAGATGCCCAAGCAGGTGAGCGCGGGCCTGATGTTCGGCACGATCCTGAGCGTCCCGATCCCGGACGTCGACCGCACCGACCACATGCTGATCCTGGGGGCGAACCCGCTCGCCTCGAACGGGTCGCTGATGACCGCGCCCGACATGCGCGGCCGCCTGCGCGCGATCCAGGAGCGGGGCGGCAAGATCGTCGTCGTCGACCCGCGCCGCACGCGCACCGCCGAGGCCGCCGACGAGCACCACTTCGTGCGGCCCGGCACCGACGCGCACCTGCTGTTCGGCATGGTCCACACGCTCTACGACGAGGGGCTCGTGAGCGTCCAGCCGCGGATCGCCGAGCACCTGGACGGGCTCGACCAGCTCGAGCCGCTCGCCCAGCCGTTCTCGCCCGAGGCCGTCGCGCCCGTGTGCGGCGTCGCGGCGGAGGACATCCGGCGGATGGCGCGCGAGCTCGCGGCGGCCGAGCGCGGGGTGGTCTACGGCCGGATCGGCACCTGCACGCAGGAGTTCGGCACGCTCGCCTCCTGGCTGGTCGACGTGCTCAACCTGCTGACCGGCAACCTCGACGAGCCGGGCGGCGCGATGTTCACCAAGGCCGCGGCCGGCGCCAAGAACGCGACCGGCAAGCCGGGCAGCGGGCGCGGCATCCCGATCGGCCGCTGGAAGAGCCGGGTGCGCGGGCTGCCCGAGACGTTCGGCGAGCTGCCGGTCGCCTGCATGGCCGAGGAGATGGACACGCCCGGCGAGGGCCAGATCAAGGCGCTGATCACGGTCGCCGGCAACCCGGCCCTGTCGACGCCGAACGCGGAGCGCCTGGACGCGGCGCTCGACGGCCTCGACTTCATGGTGTCGGTCGACATCTACCTGAACGAGACGACGCGCCACGCCGACATCGTGCTGCCCGCGCCGCCGCCGCTCCAGAAGAGCCAGTTCGACGTCGCCTTCTACCAGCTGTCCATCCGCAACGTGGCGAACTACTCGCCGGTCGTGATCCAGAACGGGATCCCGTCGGAGTGGTCGACCCTGCTGCGGCTGACCGGGGTGCTCTCCGGCCAGGGGCCGGACGCCGACGTCGACGGCGATCGACGACTTCGTCGCGAGCACGATGATCCAGGCCGAGGTCGGCAACCCGTACTCGCCGCTGCACGGGATGGACCCGGCCGAGGTGGCCGCCGACCTGGGCGACCGGCGCGGGACCGACCGCATCCTCGACCTGATGCTGCGCGCCGGGCCCTACGACCTGACGCTGGCCGACCTCGAGGCGAACCCGCACGGCATCGACCTCGGCGCGCTCGAGCCGCGCATCCCGGACGTGCTGCGGACGCCGAGCGGCAAGGTCGAGGTGGCGCCCGAGCCGATCGTGGCCGACGTCCCGCGCCTGCGCGACGGGCTCGCCTCGCGTGCCGACGGGCTCGTCCTGGTCGGCCGCCGCCAGCTGCGGTCGAACAACTCGTGGATGCACAACCTGCCGAACCTGGTCGGCGGCACCAACACCTGCACGCTGCACGTGGCGCCCGCGGACGCCGAGCGCATCGGCCTGACCGACGGCGGCTCCGCACTGGTGCGCTCGCGTGCCGGCGAGGTGGTCGCGGAGGTCGAGGTGACCGACACGGTCATGCCCGGCGTGGTGTCGCTGCCGCACGGCTGGGGCCACGGCAAGCCGGGGACGAAGATGGACGTCGCCGCCGACCACGCGGGGGTCAACTCCAACGTCCTCGCGGACGAGTCGGCGGTCGACCCGCTGTCCGGCAACGCCGTCCTGAACGGGATCCCGGTGGAGCTCGCGCCCGCCGGCGGAAGCGACCGCGAGAGCGCGGGCGCGTCGACCGCGGTCGCTTGAACGACGCCGACGCTAGATCGCTCTGAGCATCGACCCGCCGCAGTTCCGGCACTGCACGTTCGCGGTGTCGGTCATGCGGGCGATCGTCGCGTGGTTGCCGCAGTCGGGGCAGTCCGATCGCAGCTCGAACCGGCGCAGGCAGGAGATGCAGCGGTAGCGCCCGGGCAGGTTGGTCGGGCGCAGGCAGTCCGCGCCGCACGCGGGGCAGATCGGGCCGGCGCTGACGGTTGATTTGGTCTCGGGCATGGGAGCCTCAGCCGGTGCGGCGCAGGCGGGCGATGAAGAAGCCGTCGGCGCCGTCCCGGTATGGAAGCAGTTGAAGGTAGCCCGGAATCGGATGGATGTGCCACCTCCGGGTGGTCCGCGGCCAGGTCGTCGCGTTCGACATCCGGTCGATCTCGCAGCAGCGCTTCGATCTGATCCTCGTTCTCGGGGGCCGAGATCGTGCAGGTCGAGTAGACCAGGACGCCGCCGGGGCGCAGGCGCTCCAGGGCCGCGTCGATCAGCTCGCGCTGGAGGGCCGCGAGCTCCGTCACCTGCTCCGGCGACTTGCGCCAGCGCACGTCCGGCCGGGCCTGGAGGGTCCCCAGGTCGGAGCAGGGCGGGTCCAGCAGGATGCGGTCGTAGGGGCCGGCGGGCGCCTCGCGAGCGTCGACGGTCGCGACGCGCACGTTCGGCGCCCGCATGCGCGCCACGTTGACGCGCAGCGCCTCGGCCCGCTGCGAGTTGCGCTCGACGGCCGTGACCTCGCCCTCGCCGCCCATGAGCGCCGCCAGGTGCGTGGTCTTGGCGCCCGGTGCGGCGGCCATGTCGAGCACCCGGTCCCCGGGCCGGGGGTCGAGCACGCGCGACACCGTCATCGACCCGCGCGATTGCGGGATCAGCGCCCCGCGGGCGAACTCGGAGGACCCGTGGGCGTCCCAGGGCTCGTCGATCACGAGCCCCTCGGGCAGGCCTGGCGCGGGGTGCGACGCGCGCACCGATCGCGGTCGCCAGCTCGTCGCGGGTGGTGACCAGCTCGTTGGCCCGGATCGCGCTCTCCGGAGCCTCGTTGTCGCGCTCCATCAGCTCCCGGGCGGCGTCGGGTCCGAGCTGTTCCCACCAGGCGCGCGCCACCCAGTCGGGGTGCGACCACCGCAGCGCGGCGCCCTCCGGCGTGGCGTCGTCGATCGCCTCGAGCGCCGCCCGGCCCTCGCGGGTCACGCGGCGCATGACCGCGTTGGCGAACCCACCGCCGCGCGGTTGCTCGGCCTTGACCAGCTCGACGGTCTGCTCGACCGCGGCGTGGTCGGGGACCCCGTGCATGAAGAGCACCTGGTAGGCGCCGACGCGGAGCGCGTCGAGCAGCGCCGGGTCGACCTGCCCGATCGGCCGCGAGGACGCGGCGGCCAGGACGTGGTCCAGCGTGCGCATCCACTGCACGGTCCCGTAGGCCAGCCGCTGCGCGAACGCGCGGTCGCGGTGATCGAGCCCTGCCCGGTCCGCCTCGGCCCGGAACGCGCGGTCGGCCCACGCCCCGTCGGCCGTGACCCGGCGCACCACGCGGTGGGCGACGGCGCGGGCCGGGGTCAGCCGACGATCTGGGCGCCGTGCCCGCGTAGCCACGCCGCGGCCTCCATCGGGCGGCCGCCGGGCGGCTGGACCTCGATCAGCTCGAGCGCCTCGTCGGCCGTGCCGTAGAGCAGCCGGCCGTCGAGCGCGGCGAGCGCGCCCTGCGGTGGTGCGTCGCCCCCCGACCCGCCGGCGGTCGCGCTTCGCACGCCGAGCCGGTCGCCGTCCGGGCAGCTCGACCCAGGTGCCGACGTGGGGGTTCAGCGCCCGCACGCGCCGCACCAGGTCGATCGCGCTCCGGGCGGGGTCGAGCCGGCGGTCCTCGGCGGTGATCTTCGGCGCCTCGGTGATGCCCTCGGACGGCTGCTCGGTGCAGTCGGGCCGCTCGTCGAGCGCCTTGACGAGCAGCTCGCCGCCCACGTCGGCCAGGCGCCGCGACAGCGACGCGAAGTCGTCGTCGGGCCGGATCTCGACCTCCTCGCGCAGGCACACCGGCCCGGCGTCCATCTCCGCGACCGGGCGCATGATGCAGACGCCGGTCTTCTCGTCCCCGGCGTCGAGCGCCCGCTCGATCGGCGCGGCCCCGCGCCAGCGCGGCAAGCAGCGACGGGTGGACGTTCAGCATCGGGTGCTCCGACAGCAGCGGCTCCTTGATCAGCGCGCCGAACGCGCAGATCACCACCTCGTCGGGCTTCGCGGCTGCGATCTGCTCGCGCGCCTCGTCGGAGTTGACGCTGTCCGGCTGGATGACGGGCAGGCCGATCAGGCGGGCGGCGTCGGCCACCGGGGGCGACTGCAGCTTGCGCCCGCGCCCCTTCGGGCGGTCGGGCCGGGTGACCACGAGCTGCGGGCCGGTGCGGCGAGTCCGCGAGCCGCCGCAGGACCTGCACTGCGAAGTCCGAGGTGCCCAGGTAGACGGTGCGCACGAGCGCGAGGCGTACCGGGGCCGGTGTGACCCTCCTTGCCGCTGCCCGTGTATGAATGTCCCGGTGCCAGATCCCAGTTTGGTCCGCTTCAAACGGGCGGTGGCGACGGCTTATGCGGAGCTCGAGAGCCGCCGTCAGGAGGTCAACGACCTCAACGTCTTCCCGGTCGCCGACGGCGACACCGGCGACAACATGGCGATGACCATGCGCGCCGTGCTGGACGAGCTCGACTCCGTCGACGGCAAGATGATCGACGAGATCGGGCGCGACGAGCTGGTCGCGATGGTCGCCCGCGCGGCGCTGCTCGGCGCCCGCGGGAACTCGGGCGTGATCCTCTCCCAGATCGTCCGCGGCGCGGCCGAGGAGCTGGCCTCGCGGCCGGGCGAGCTGGTCGACCCGATCCTGGTGTCCGCCGCTCTTGCCCGCGCGGCCGACGCGGCCTACGAGTCCGTGCGCAACCCGGCCGAGGGGACGATGCTCTCCGCGGTCCGGGCGATGGCCCACCGCGTGGCGCAGGACCTGGCCCACATGGAGCGCCAGCGGCTGTCGGGCGACGCGGGCACGGAGGAGCAGGACATGCTGCTCGCCGACGTGCTGGAACGAGCGCTGGAGGCGGGCAAGGAAGCCGTCGAGCGCGGCCCCGAGCAGCTCGAGATCCTGCGCGAGTCGGGCGTGGTCGACGCCGGGGCCTACGGGCTGACCGTGATCGTCGCCGGGCTGATCGCCGCCCTGCGCGGAGAGGACCCGCCCGAGCTCGCCCACCAGGCAGCGCCGGTCCGCGACCTCCACCTGCCCCAGCACGAGTCGAGCCAGTACCACTACTGCACGAACTTCGCGGTCACGGGCACGGACCTGGAGACCCCCGACTTCGTCGGCATGCTCGAGCAGATCGGCGACTCGGTCCTGGTGGTCGGCGACGCCACGACGCTGAAGGTGCACGTCCACACCGACGAGCCCGGACCTGGCCATGGCGATGTTCGTCGGGCGCGGCGAGGTGTCGCGGCTCGACGTCGCCGACATGCGCGAGCAGGTGGCGGAGCGGTCCGCGCGCCTGACCGTCAACGGCGACGGGCGCCCTCCCGCGGCGGCCGCCGCGTGTGCCGCGGTCGCCGTGGTCAACGGCCCGGGGCTGATCGGCATGTACCGCGACCTGGGCGCTCACGTCGTCGACGGCGGGGCGACGATGAACCCGTCGACCTACGACCTGCTCGCGGCCATCCACGCCGCCGGAGTGCCCGAGGCGATCGTCCTGCCGAACTCCCCGAACGTGATCATGGCCGCCGAGCGCGCCGCCGAGCTCTCGGAGATCCCCGCGAGCGTCGTGCCGACCCGGTCGCAGCAGGAGGGCCTGCTGTCGCTGATCGCCTTCGACCCGTCGCGCTCCGCGAAGGAGAACTGCCGCGCGGTCGCCGGCGCCGCGGGCGACCTGGTCACCGGCGGCGTCGCCCCGGCCGCCAAGGACGACGTCCAGGGCCGCTTCCGGGCGGGCGACGCGGTCGGCTACGCCGGCGACGACCTGGTCGCCTGGGGTGACCCGTTGGCCACGCTCCGCGCCGTCCTCGAGGCGGTGGGCGCCGACGCCGAGGTGGTCACGCTGATCGCGGGCGAGGGGGCTCCGCTCGGCCAGGACGCCATCGAGCCGCTGCTGCCGAACGGCGCCGAGATGGAGCTCCATTCGGGCGGTCAGGCCGCCTGGTGGTACCTCGTCGCGGCGGAGTGATCGGCGGCCGCGGGGAGTAAGTCCACCCCGCGCGGCACTCTTACCGGTATCGCCACCGCCTTCGCATCGTCCGACGAGCTGACCCTCGCCGCCGCCGCGGGCGCGCCCCTGCGCGCACTGCCGCACCCCTCGCGGCTCGCGCGCGACCTCGGGCTGAAGGGCAAGGTCGGCGAGGCCGCGTCCGCGCTCGGCATCGCGACCGTGGGCGACCTGCTCGAGCACCTGCCGCGCGAGCACGCCGACCGGCGCGAGACGACGGAGGTGGCGCGGCTCGTGCCTCGAGGAGGACGCGACGGTGTCGGTCCTGGTTCGCAGCGTCGCGGTCAAGCCGATGCGCCGGCGCGGCGCGCTGGCGGATCGAGGCCCGGGTCAGCGACGAGACCGGGCCGCTCGTCGCGGTCTGGTTCGGCCGCCCGCGGTTCGTCGCCGACCAGTTCGCGGCCGGCCAGACGCTGGTCCTGCACGGGCGCTACAAGCCGCGCAACCAGTTCCACGTCAAGGAGCACGAGGTGGTCCAGAACGGGGGAGGGGTCCTCCAGTCGCAGGGACTGCTGCCGCTCTACCCGGCGACCGAGGGGCTGACCCGGGAGCGGATCCGCAACCTCATGTGGCGCGAGCGGGCCCACGTGCACGATGTCGTCGAGCCGCTCCCGTCCGCGCTCCGCCGCGCCGAGCGGCTGCCCGACCGCCCGGCCGCGCTCAGCGCCATCCACTTCCCGGAGGAGCCCGGGGACTCAGGGGTGGCGCGCGAGCGGCTGGCGTTCGAGGAGCTGCTGCTGCTCGAGCTGTCGCTGGCCGCGCGCAAGCGGGCCCGCGCCGCGGGGGCGCGTGCGCCGGAGGTGCGCGGCGACGGATCGCTGGTCGACCCGTGGCTCGCGACGCTGCCGTTCGCCCCGACCGGCGACCAGGACGCCGCCTTCGCCCGCGATCGAGAAAGACATGACCCGCGACCGGCCCATGCAGCGGCTGCTGATGGGCGAGGTCGGGTCGGGCAAGACCGTCGTCGCCCTGCACGCGATGCTGCGCGCGGCCGAGGCCGGCTTCCAGGCCGCGCTGATGGCGCCCACCGAGACGCTCGCCGAGCAGCACATGGCCACGCTCGACCGGCTGCTCGGCGGCCTCGTGCCGATCGGGCTGCTGACCGGGTCGACCCCCGCCGGGCGGCGGCGCGAGCTGCTCGAGCGCCTCGCGACCGGCGAGCTGCCGCTGATCGTCGGCACCCACGCGCTGATCGAGCCCGCCGTCGAGTTCCGGGCGCTCGCCCTCGCGGTCGTCGACGAGCAGCACCGGTTCGGCGTGCGCCAGCGGGCGGCGCTCGACGCGAAGGCGGCCGCGCGGCCTCGCGCCGCACGTGCTGCACATGACGGCGACGCCGATCCCGCGCACGCTCGCGCTGACCGCCTACGGCGACCTCGACGTGACCGCGCTGCACGAGCTGCCGGCCGGGCGCAAGCCGGTCGCCACGCACGCGGTCGACGGGGCGGCCGCCCGCGCCCGGGCCTACGAGCGGGCGCGGGAGGAGATCCGCGCCGGCCGCCAGGTCTTCGTCGTCTGCCCGCTCGTCTCCGAGAGCGAGGCGCTCCAGGCCAAGGCCGCGACCACCGAGGCCGAGCACCTGGCCCGCACCGAGTTCCGGGACCACCGCGTCGAGCTCATCCACGGGCAGATGTCCGCCAAGCAGAAGGCCGAGGCGATGGGCGCGTTCGCGGCCGGCGACGCCGACGTCCTGGTCGCCACGTCGGTCATCGAGGTCGGGATCGACGTCCCGAACGCCGGCGTGATGATGATCGAGGCCGCCGAGCGCTACGGGATCTCGCAGCTCCACCAGCTTCGCGGGCGGATCGGCCGCGGCGAGCATCCCGGCCTGTGCATCCTGTTCGGCGACCCCGGGCTGCCGCGCCTGAACGCGCTGATGAACGAGCGCGACGGCTTCCGGCTGGCCGAGGTCGACCTGCATCTGCGCGGAGCGGGGGAGGTGCTCGGCACCCGCCAGCACGGCCTGCCCCAGTTCCGAGTCGCCCGGATCCCGGAGGACGCCGACCTGCTGAGCCGCGCGCGCGACCGGGCCGAGGCGATCCTGAGCGACGACCCGGAGCTGAAGGAGCCGCAGCACGTGCTGCTGCGCGAAGCAGCAGCAGCGCCGCTTCGGATCCGAACTGGACCCGATACCGGCGTGACGAGCCCAGCCCCGCCATCCGCCAGCCGCCACCGCCAACCGGCCGCCGCTCCGATGCGCGTAGTAGCCGGGCAGTACCGCGGGCGCCGCCTCCACGCCCCGCGCGGAACCGACGTCCGCCCGACCTCCGACCGCGTCCGCGAAGCCCTCTTCTCCATCCTCGGCGACATCACCGGCCTGCGAGTACTCGACCTGTTCGCCGGCTCGGGAGCCCTGGCCATCGAGGCCCTGTCGCGCGGCGCGGCGAGCGCCACGCTCGTGGAGAACAACCGCTCCGCGCTCGACGCGATCCGGGCGAACCTCGCCCCGCTCGAGGACGCCGACGCCGAGGTCGTGCGGGCCGATGCGGTGGCCTGGCTGGGCGGCGGACGCGGCCCATATGACCTCGTGTTCGCCGACCCGCCATATAGTTCGGCAAGCAGTCTGGCGGGGCCGCTCTCCGACGCACTCCCCGCCGTTCTCTCGCCGAACGCCCTCATCGTGTCCGAATCCGACAAGCGCGACCCGCTCATGCTCGCCTTCCCGCTGGAAGACGAGCGCGCCTACGGGCACACGCGCATCGCCATCCACCGTGCCGCCCACTGAAGCCAAGGGCATAGCCGTCTGCCCGGGGACCTACGACCCGGTCACGCTCGGGCACGTCGACATCATCTCGCGCACCTCCGAGGTGTTCGACCAGGTGATCGTGGCGTGTGGTCAACACGCCGGTTCGCAAGCAGAAGACGCTCTTCTCGATCGAGGAGCGCATCGAGATGATCGAGGACGCGACCAGCAGAAATCCCCGACGTGCAGGTAAAACCCTTTGCTAACTTGGTCGTCGAGTTCGCTCGTGAGAACGGGGCGAGCGCGATCGTGAAGGGGCTTGCGCGCGATCTCGGACTTCGAGTACGAGTTCGAGATGAACCAGCTGAACCGCAAGATGGCGCCCGACATCGAGAGCATGTACCTGATGTCCTCTGCTCAGTACTCGTTCCTGAGCTCGAGTGGAGTGAAGGAACTGGCTATGTTCGGCGGTGACTTGTCCGAGCTCGTGACCGAAGCCGTGGCCACCCGCTTGCAGGAAGCCTTGAAGCGCTGACGAACTGAGGTCCCGCCATGGATGTCCTAGTCCTCATCGACAAACTCGACGATCAGATCCACAACGCGAAGCCCGTTCCGCTCACGGATCAGGTGCGCGTCGACAAGGAAGAGATCTACGACATCCTCGACCAGATGCGCGCGACGATCCCCGAGGAGATCAAGCAGGCGCGCTGGATCGTCAAGGAGCGCCAGGAGATGCTCGCCGAGGCGAAGCGCGAGGCCGAGCGGATCCTCAAGGAGGCCCGCGACGAGCAGGCCCGCCTGATCTCCGAGGAGGAGGTCGTCAAGCAGGCCGAGCGCCAGGCCGAGGACATCCTCGAAGATGCCCGCGGCCGCGAGCGTGAGATCCGCCTGGGCGCAGAGGACTACGCCGACGACATCCTCAACACGCTCGAGGTCAACCTCCAGAAGTTCACCGCGGCCGTTCAGCGCGGACGCGAGCGCCTTCAGGGCCGCGCCGAAGCCGAAGTGGGCTAGCGCCCGCCGAGCCGGTTTCGCCGCCGCTTCGCCGCCTGCGCCTCGGCTAGCTCCTCGGGGTATGGCCCAGCGCACTCAGATATTCGATCTCGGCACGCTCGGGCTGCACTCGGGCGAGGGCCGGACGCTCGAGCTCGAGGTTCCGATCGAGCCGTTCGAGCTGGCCGGCCAGCGGTACGCCGCCAAGGGCGGGTCCGTCGCCGGTCAAGCTCGACGTCTCGCACATGACGAGCGGCTACGCGCTGCGCATGCGCTACGCCGTGCGGCTCGACGGCCCGTGCATGCGCTGCCTGGAGGACGCCGGCCGCGCGCCGACGGAGGTCGACGCTCGCGAGGTCGATCAGCCCGGCGGCGGGGAGGACCTGACGTCGCCCGTACCTCGACGGCCTGGATCTGGACCTGCAGGCGTGGGCGCGCGATGCGCTCGTGCTGGCGCTGCCGGCGGCGATCGTCTGCAGCGAGGACTGCAAGGGCCTCTGCGCGATTTGCGGGGAGAACCTGAACGAGGCCGGGCCGGACCATTACCACGAGCGCGGCGCCCGATCCCCGCTGGGCCAAGCTCGGCGAGCTGAAGCTCGACTAGGGCGCCGATCCGCAGCGCCGCGCCCGGTCCGTGGGCTCCGCGCCGCTACACTCCTGCGTCGCCATGGCCGTCCCCAAGCAACGACAGTCGCATTCGCGCACGAACAAGCGCCGCTCGCAGCACAAGATCAGCTCGCCGAGCCTCTCGCACTGCCCGAACTGCAACTCGCCGCGCCTGCCGCACCGGGTCTGCCCGGTCTGCGGCAACTACAAGGGCCGCGAGGTCGTCGCGCCGCGCCCGGCGCACGACCACGACCACTAGCCGGAGCCGTCCGGTGATCGCGCTCCGCGCGTTTTCGGCCCGGTCGGGCGCGTGATCGCGCTCGACGCGTTCGGCGCCGACGGCGGCCTCGATGTGATCGCCGAGGGCGCCCGCCAGGCGGGCGTGCCCGTTCGCGTGTACGGCCCCGCCGGCGGCACCCGAGCTCGCCGGGCTCGACGTGGCCGACGCCCCGGGGGCGATCGGCAACGAGGAGGAGCCGGTCCGCGCCGTGCGCTACAAGGAGGACGCCTCGATCGTGCGGGCCGCGCGTGCCGTCGCCGCCGGGGAGGCCGACGGGCTCGTATCCGCCGGCTCGACCGGCGCCGCGCTGGCCGCGTCGGTCGCTGCACGTGAAGCGCATCCGCGGCGTCCACCGTCCCGCGGTCGCCGCGCTGCTCCCGGTTCCCGGCCGCGACATCCTGCTGCTCGACGCCGGCGCCAACAACGAGGTGCGCCCCGAGCATCTGGTCCAGTTCGCCTACATGGGGTCCGCCTTCATGGAGTCGGTCCGCGGCGTCGAGCGGCCCAGCGCGTCGGCCTGCTCTCGAACGGCCAGGAGGCCGGCAAGGGCACGCCGGACGTCAAGGAGGCGAACGAGCGGCTGACCGCCGCCGCGACGGACGCCGACGGCGGCGCGGGCGCCCTCAACTTCGTCGGCAACGTCGAGGGCAGCGACCTCACCGGTGGCGAGCTCGACGTGGTCGTCACCGACGGGTTCACCGGCAACGTGGCCCTGAAGGCGATCGAGGGCACGTCGCGCACGGTCGTCGCGCGCGATCCGTGAGGCGATCACGTCGTCGCCGGTCTCGTCGGTGGGCGGCCTGCTGATCCGCGGCCGCGTGGGCCGGCTGCGCGACGAGATCGACCCGAACACGGTGGGCGGCGCGATCCTTCTCGGGCTGCGCGGGGTGGCCGTGATCGCCCACGGCGGATCGACGCCGGAAGGCATCGCCAACGCCGTCCGGCTGGCCCAGCGCGCCCACGACGAGCGCATGATCGAGCGCACACAGCGGGGTCTCGAGGCCGCGGGCGTCTTGCGGTCCGCACCCACTGGTAGCTTCGATTCCCAGTGACCAAGGACGAGGTGATGGAGCGCATCCGCGGGCACCTGAGCGCGGAGCTCGAGATCGAGCCCGAGCGGGTGCAGGACGGCACGCGCTTCAAGGAGGACCTCGAGGCGGACTCACTCGACCTCGTCGAACTGGTCATGGAACTGGAGGACACGTACGGCATCAAGATCCCGGACGATGAGGCCGCCCGACTGCTCACCGTCGGCCAGGCGGCGGAGTGGATCGCGGCCCGCGCGCCCCAGAACGCGACCTGACACTTCAGCTGGACACACTCGCCTCCCTCCTCGATGAGCTGCCCGAAGACCTCGCCAAGCAGGCGTTCACCCATGCCTCGTGGGTCGATCGGCGCGCGGACTCCTACGAGCGGCTCGCGTTCCTGGGGGACGTCGTCCTGAGCCTCGCGGTCTCCACAGCGATCTACCCGCGCTTCGAGGGCTACGGCGCCGGGCGCCTGACCAAGCTGCGCGCGCAGGCCGTCTCCGAGCAGGCGTGCGTCGAGGTGGCCAGGTGGCTGCGCGATCCCCGAGCGACTCGAGGCCGCCGCCCCCGCCGGCGTGGGCCGGAACGCCGACGTCCTGATCGAGTCGGACCGCGTGCTCGCCTCCGTGTGCGAGGCCGTCATCGGCGCCGAGTTCATCGCCTTCGGCATCGACCGGGTCCTGCCGGCGGTCGTCAACGCCTTCGAGCACCAGATCGAGGATGCCCTCGAGAACCCGGTCGACCACAAGTCGCTGCTCCAGGAGCGCCTGGCGCAGCGGTCCGAGGTCGTCGACTACCGCATCGACAGCGAGGACGGCCCGCCGCACGACCGCTCGTTCGTGGCCGTCGCCGAGGTCGGGGGCACCGAGATCGGCCGCGGCGAGGGCAAGACCAAGAAGGCGGCCGAGCAGGAGGCCGCCGAGCGCGCGCTCGACACCATGGACGAGTCCGAGGGCGAGGACGACTAGGTGCACCTCCGGACGATCCAGATCAAGGGCTTCAAGTCGTTCCCCGACCGGACGCGGCTCGAGTTCACCCCCGGCGTGTCCGTGATCGTCGGCCCGAACGGATCGGGCAAGTCGAACGTCACCGAGGCCGTCCTCTGGGCCATGGGCGAGCAGTCGCCGCTCGCAGTCCGCGGCCAGACGATGCAGGACGTCATCTTCGCGGGCGGTCACGGGATCCCGTCGCGTAACGCGGCCGAGGTCGAGGTCGTGCTCGACAACTCGGACGGCGCGTCGGCCAGCGAGTTCTCGGAGATCTCGATCATGCGCCGCCTCGACCGGTCCGGCGACGGCGAGTACCGGCTGAACGGCGCGCGCTGCCGGCTGGCCGACGTGATCGAGGCGCTCAGCGACACCGGCCTCGGCAAGGAGATGCACTCGGTCGTCTCCCAGGGCAAGGTCGAGGCGATCATCCACTCCAAGCCGCGCGACCGCCGCCTGCTGATCGAGGAGGCGGCCGGGCTCGGCAAGCACCGCAAGCGCCGCCGCCGCGCGCAGCTCAAGCTCGAGCGCACGGAGGCGAACCTGGCGCGCGCGCTCGACGTCGAGCGCGAGGCCCGCTCCCGGCTGCGGCCGCTCAAGCGGCAGGCCGAGGCCGCGGAGCTGCACGAGCGGATCGAGCGCCAGTCGCTCGAGGCCCGCCTCGAGCTGGCCCGCGACGACGTCGGCACGTCCGGGCGCGAGCTGGCCACCGCCGTCGAGGCCGCGGCTACCGCCCGCAGGCAGCAGCAGGCCGCCGAGGCCGAGCTGAGCGCAGTCGCCAAGCGACGCGAACAGGCCGAGGAGGCGTTCGCCGCGCACTCGCGTGTCCGCGAGGCGCTGGCCGGGGAGCTCTTCTCCGCCCGCTCGGCGGCGGAGCGGATCGGGCTGCGGCTCGAGCGCGCACGGGACGTCGAGCGCGCCGCCCGCGAGGGCGCGGAGCGCCGCCGCTCGGAGCTGACGTCGCTCGAGGAGGCAGCAGCGAGCGCCGGCGAGGACGCGTCGGCCGGCGAGCGCGTCGCCGCCCTGGAGGCCGAGCTGCGAATCGCTCGACTCGGAGCGCGAGGGGCGGCTCGAGCGCGAGCTGGCCGAGCTGGCGCGCGAGCGCGACGCGGCCGCCAAGCGCCTGACCGAGCTGCAGGGCGTGACCGCGCAGCGACGCGAAGCGGTCGAGGAGGCCGAGCGCGCCGCCGAGCAGGCGCGCGAGGCACGCCGCGAGGCGGAGCGGGCCGTCGAGGCCGCCCGCCGCGAGGCCGCGTCCGTCGGCGCCGAGCTGGCCACCGTCAATCAGTTCCTCTCGCGTGCGGCGGCGGCACCCGGCGGGGCGCGCGCGCTTGCCGAGGACCTCGGGGTCGAGCCGGGCTACGAGCTGGCCGTCGCCGCCGCGCTCGGCCCGCTCCTCAGCGCCGGCGTGGTGGCCGACCTGGGCGAGGGCGAGCGGCTGCTCGACGGCGCCTCGCGCGACGGCGCGGTCGCGCTGATCGCGGGCGCCGGACCGAGCGGCCCGGTCGGCGTCGCCGGAGCGCCCGCCGACGATGCCCGGCCGCTGCTGTCGCTCGTGAAGCCCGAAGGCCAGGCGAAGGCCGTGGCCGAGCGGCTCCTGCGGGGTGCCTGGCTCGTCGACTCGCTCGACTCGCTCCCGCGGGGCTTCGGGGGCATCGCGGTGACCCGTACGGGCCGCGTGCTGGTCGGCGCCACCGGCGAGCTTCGCCAGGTCGTCTCGGGTGGCCAGGAACGCGTGCTCGAGCAGCGCAACCGGCGCGCCGAGCTGATCACCGCATCCGAGTCCGCGGCGACGCGTGAGCACACGGCCCGCGAGGCGCTCAGCGCCGCCGGCAAGGCCGTTTCGCAGGCCGACGCGGAGCGCGACGACGCCGCGGGTGCCGCTCGCGCCGCGCGCCGCGACGAGGAGGAGGCCGCCGAGGCGGTTCGCCGCACCGAATGGCTGATGGAGCGCCGCCGCGAAGCGCCCGACGAGGGGCCCGCCGCGGTTCGCCGCGCCGAGATCGCGGCCGACCTGCGCGCCGAGCAGCGGCTGGCGGAGCAGGTCGAGCGCGAGCGGGCCGAGCGCGCCGCGCGCATCGACCGCCTGCGGGCGCGGGTGGAGCGCGACGTCGCGATCGAGGGCCTGGCCCGCCGCGCCGCGGACGCGCTGTCGGCGGCCCACACCGCGGTGGTCGCTCGCCGCGACGAGCTGAACCGCGATCTCCAGGCCGACCAGGAGGTGGCCGAGCGCACCGCCGCCGAGCTGCGCTCGTGCGCCCAGGACGAGGTCGTGGTGCAGGGGCGCCTGCGCGAGGCCGGCGAGGCCGTCACCCGCACGGAGGTCCGGGCCCAACAGCTCCGCGACCTGGCGGGCGAAGCGGCCCACGACCTCGAGGAGATCCTCGGCAAGCTCGGTCTCGACGCCGCGGCCGGCGACCCGCCGGAGAGCCCGTTGGGCGACGAGACGCGGTCCGACCTCCAGGCCCGCATCGAGCGCCTGGCGCGTCGCCGCGACCAGCTCGGCCCGGTCAACCCGCTGGCCAAGGACGAGTACGCCGAGGCCGTCGCGCACGTCGAGGAGCTCGAGACTCAGCGCGACGACCTCGAGTCGGCGCTCGCCGAGCTCGACGGCCTCATCAAGGAGACCGACAAGCGGATCCGCGAGTCGTTCGAGGAGACCTTCGAGGCCGCGGCCCGCAACTTCGAGGAGATGGTCGGCCACCTCTTCCCGGGCGGGCGCGGACGGCTGCGGCTCGTCCATCCGGACGGGCCCCGCCCCGTGATCGCCGGGGCCGACGAGGGCGAGGGCATCGCCAGCGCGGCCGGCGCCGGTGCGGCCGGCGAGGCGGGTCAGGGCGCGGCGGCCTCGCGGGAGGCCGGCGAGGCCGCGGCAGCGGCGCGGCCCGCCACCCGACGACCCGGACGTCGACGAGGAGGAGCCCGGCCAGTCCGAGCCCGGCGTCGAGGTCGAGGTCACTCCGGCGGGCAAGTCGATGAAGCGGCTGTCGCTCCTGTCGGGCGGCGAGAAGTCGCTCGTCGCGCTCGCGTTCCTGTTCGCTGTCTTCCTCGCGAAGCCGTGCCCGTTCTACGTGCTCGACGAGGTCGAGGCCGCGCTCGACGACGTCAACATCGACCGCTTCCTCGAGCTCGTGCGGCGGTTCAGCGACCGCGCGCAGTTCATCATCGTCACCCACCAGAAGCGGACGATGGACGCCGCCGACTGCCTCTACGGCGTGTCGATGGGCGGCGACGGCGTGTCGAAGGTGATCTCCCGGCGGCTGCCCCCGGAGGCCGCGCGCGGGGTGGCCCGCGCGGGCGAGCCCGCGCCGGACTCGTCCGAAGCCGCCGCCTGAGCGAAGCGCCGTCCGGCGCCTGCCTCCGCCGCCCTCCGCTCGCGGGCCGCCACCTATCCTGCGGCCCCTATGGCGAAGACGTGGCGAGAGCTGTTCATCACCGGCGAGGACATCCCGCCCCCCGAGCCCGAGTCCGAAGAGCAGAAGGGCGGCTTCTTCCGCCGGCTCCGCGACAACATGGCGAAGTCGAGGCAGGCGCTCGGCGCCGAGCTTCAGGCGAGCGTCTTCCAGAACCTCGACGACGAGACCTGGGAGCGCCTCGAGGAGACGCTGATCTACGCCGACGTCGGAGCGTCGACCACCGCGAAGATCGTCGAGCGCCTGGAGACCGAGGCCGGCTCCGGCGAGCTCACCGGCGGCGAGGACCTGACCCGGCGCCTGCGCGAGCTGCTGGCCGAGGCCGCCCAGACCGGCGACGACACGATCGACCTGCGGCCGGACCCGACGGTGATCCTGATCACCGGCGTGAACGGCACCGGCAAGACCACGACGATCGGCAAGATCGCGTGGCACCTGTCGAAGGAGCTCGGGCAGTCCGTGCTGCTGGCGGCGGGCGACACGTTCCGCGCGGCGGCGGTCGAGCAGCTCGAGACCTGGTCGCAGCGCGCCGGCACCGACTTCATCCGCGCAGCCCACGGGTCGGACCCGGGAGCCGTCGCCTACGACGCGATCGCGGCGGCCAAGGCCCGCGGCCACGACGTCGTGATCATCGACACGGCGGGTCGCCTGCACACCCAGGACCACCTGATGGAGGAGCTGCGCAAGGTGCGCCGCGTGATCCAGAAGCAGATGCCGGACGCGCCTCACGAGACGCTCCTCACGATCGACGCGACCACCGGCCAGAACGGGCTGCGCCAGGCGATGATGTTCCGCGAGGCGGTCGAGGTCACCGGCATCGTGCTCACGAAGCTCGACGGCACGGCCAAGGGCGGGATCGCGCTGGCGATCGCGCAGGAGCTCGGCGTCCCCGTGAAGCTGATCGGGATCGGCGAGTCACTCGAGGACCTGCGCCCGTTCGACCCGGACGACTTCGCCCGCGCGCTGCTCGAGGTGGGATGAGCGACCGTCCGCGCCGGGGCGACGGGACCCGCGCCGTCCACGCGGGCCTGCCGAGCCCCGCGCAGGGCGAGCCGTTCCTGCCCGGCCCGACGTTCGCCGCGCCGTTCCACGCCGCCG
Source organism: uncultured Actinomycetes bacterium (assembly GCA_963724205.1). Classification (GTDB taxonomy): domain Bacteria; phylum Actinomycetota; class Thermoleophilia; order Solirubrobacterales; family Thermoleophilaceae; genus CAVRTK01. The sequence goes on from CAVRTK010000001.1 coordinate 2,519,086, forward strand.
GCGACCCCCACGCCGTCGCGTTCTCCTACGGCCGCCATCACAACCCGACGTGGTCCAACTACGAGGCCGCCCTCGGCGAGCTCGAGGGTGGCCGGGCCACCGCGTTCGCGTCGGGGATGGCGGCGGCCACCGCGATCCTCCTGCCCGTGCTGCGGCCGGGGGACGTCCTCGTCGCCCCGAGCGACTGCTACATGTCGGTCCGCACGATCGCCGAGGGCTACCTGGCCGAGCGCGGGGTGGAGGTGCGACTTGTCCCGACCGACACCGACGCGGTCGCCGCGGCGATCGACGGTGCCCACCTGGTCTGGCTCGAGAGCCCGTCGAATCCCGGACTCGATGTCGTCGACCTCCCGCTGCTGATCGAGCGCGCGCACGCGGCGGGCGCGCTCGTGGCGGTGGACAACACGCTGGCCACGCCGCTTCGGCCAGCGCCCGCTCGAGCTGGGCGCGGACTTCTCGATGACGAGCGACTCCAAGTACGTCTCGGGCCACGGCGACCTCGTGCTCGGTCATGTCGCCACCTCCGACCCGGGCCTGTACGAGCAGCTCGTCGACTGGCGCACCCACACGGGCTCCATCCCCGGGCCCTTCGAGGCGTGGCTGGCGCACCGGTCGCTCGCCACCCTCGACGTCCGGCTCGAGCGCGAGAGCGCGAACGCGCTCGCCCTGGCCGAGTTCCTGAGCGGGCGCCCGGAGGTCAGCGGCGTCCGGTACCCCGGCCTGCCGGGTGACCCGGCGCATGAGCTGGCTCGGCGCCAGATGGACCGGTTCGGCACGGTGATCGGCTTCGAGCTCGACGGAGCCGACCGGGCCGAGGCGTTCATCGACGCGTGCGAGCTTGTCGCCGCGGCGACCAGCTTCGGAGGGGTCCACACGAGCGCCGAGCGCCGCGGGCGGTGGGGCCGTGACGCGGTCGCCGAGGGCTTCATCCGGCTGAGCGCCGGGTGCGAGGACACCGACGACCTGATCGCCGACGTCGGCAGCCGCCCTCGACGAGTTGTAGGCGTGGTGACCGTCCCGTCGGCGCGGCACGGAGATCCGCTCGCGCGGGCGACGCGTCACCCGTAGGATCGCGCCATGCCTGACTGGGGCATATGGGTGATCCTCGCCGCGGTGCTCGCGGCCGGAGAGGTCGCTGCCTCGTTCACGTTCATCCTCGGCCCGGTCGCGCATCGCGGCGCTCGTCCCGGCGCTCGTCGCCGGCCCTCGGGGCGCCCATCGAGGCCCAGATCGTCGTCGTTCATCGTCGCGTCGATCGCATCGCTTGCGCTGGTCCGGCCGATCGCCCGCCGCCACCTGCGTACGCCCGCCCGGATCCGTACCGGGACCGCCGCCCTGATCGGGACGCGCGCGCTGGTGCTCGACCGCGTCGACGCGGATCACGGTCAGGTGAAGATCGGCGGGGAGGTGTGGACCGCGCGCCCCTACGACGAGGACGACGTCTACGAAGCAGGGCGCGCGGGTCGAAGTCGTCAAGATCGAGGGCGCCACGGCGCTCGTCCAGGAATAGGAGACAGGAGCCATGGCTGCTCTCATCACCCTTCTCGTCATCGCCTTCGTGGTGCTGCTCGTGCTGACGCGGACGGTGCGAATCGTCCCGCAGGCGCGCGCCGGCGTCGTCGAGCGGCTCGGCCGGTTCAGCCGCACGCTCGACCCGGGACTGTCGATCCTGGTGCCGTTCATCGACCGGCTCCGGCCGCTCATCGACCTGCGCGAGCAGGTCGTGTCGTTCCCGCCGCAGCCCGTGATCACCGAGGACAACCTGACGGTGAACATCGACTCGGTCATCTACTACCAGGTGACCGACCCCAAGGCCGCGACCTACGAGATCGCCGACTACATCCAGGCGATCGAGCAGCTGACGGTCACCACGCTCCGCAACGTGATCGGTGGCATGACGCTCGAGCAGACGCTTACCTCGCGCGACCAGATCAACGACGGCGCTGCGCACGGTGCTGGACGAGGCGACCGGCAAGTGGGGCATCCGCGTCGAACCGCGTCGAGCTCAAGGCCGTCGACCCGCCGCCCACGATCCAGGAGGCGATGGAGAAGCAGATGCGTGCCGAGCGCGACCGCCGCGCGTCGATCCTCCAGGCCGAGGGCTACAAGCAGTCGCAGATCCTGACGGCCGAGGGCGAGAAGCAGAGCGCGATCCTGCGCGCGGAGGGCGCGCGCGAGGCGCAGGTCCTGAACGCCGAGGGCCAGTCGAAGGCGATCGAGACGGTGTTCGAGGCGATCCACCGCGGCGACGCGGACCCGAAGCTGCTGGCCTACCAGTACCTGCAGATGCTGCCGCAGATCGCCCAGGGCGAGTCGAACAAGGTGTGGATCATCCCCAGCGAGTTCACGGCGGCGCTCGGCCAGCTCAGCCAGGCGATGACGGGCGGCGGGGCCGGGGGCGGGAACGGCGACGGCGACTCCCACCGGCCGGTGCCGCGCGCGCCCGTGCCGCCGGCGCCCGCCGGGCCCGTGGCACGCGGTCCCGAGACCCCCGAGATCTCCCACCCGGTGCCGCCTCCGCCGCCGCCGCAGCCGGGCGCGTAGGTCGGCTTCGCGGCGCGCGTCTGCCTGTAGCCTGGGAAGCCGATGTTCGACACGCTCTCCGAACGCCTCCAGGCGGCGCTCTCCGACGTACGCTCGCGCGGCGCGCTGACCGAGGACGACATCAACAAGGCCATGCGCCAGATCCGTCTGGCGCTGCTCGAGGCCGACGTCAACTTCCAGGTCGTCAAGCAGTTCACGTCGGCGGTCAAGGAGCGCGCCGTCGGCAGCGAGGTGCTCCAGTCGCTGAACCCCGGCCAGCAGGTCGTGAAGCTGGTCGACGAGGAGCTGACCAAGCTCATGGGCGGCGTCCGGCCGCGACCTGGTGTTCGCGAGCTCGGGGCCGACCGTGATCCTGATGGCCGGCCTCCAGGGCTCCGGCAAGACGACGACCGTCGGCAAGCTCGCCCGCCACCTGCGCGAGCAGCACGGCAAGAAGGTCGCGGTCGCCGCGTGCGACGTGTACCGGCCCGCGGCCGTCGACCAGCTCATCAAGGTGGGCCGGGACGCAGGCGCGACCGTCTACGAGCAGGGCACCGGGCCGCAACCCGGTCGACATCGCCGAATGGGCGCGCGGGCAGGCGAAGGTCGACGGGCAGGACGTGCTGATCGTCGACACCTCCGGCCGCCTGCACATCGACGAGGAGCTCATGGAGGAGCTCGCGAACATCCGCAAGCGCACGAAGCCGCACAACGTGCTGCTGGTCGTCGACGCGATGACCGGCCAGGACGCGGTCAACGTCGCGGAGCGCTTCGCCGAGGTGGCGAACTTCGACGGCGTGATCCTGACGAAGCTCGACGGCGACGCCCGCGGCGGCGCCGCGCTGTCGGTCAAGGCGGTGACCGGCAAGCCGATCCTGTACGCGTCGACCGGCGAGAAGCTCGACGCCTTCGAGCGCTTCCACCCGAACCGCATGGCCCAGCGGATCCTGGGGATGGGCGACGTCCTGACGCTGGTCGAGAAGGCCGAGCAGCAGTTCGACGAGGACCAGGCGGCCGAGCTCGAGCGCAAGATCCGCAAGGAGCAGTTCACGCTCGACGACTTCCTCGACCAGCTCAAGCAGATCCGCAAGATGGGACCGCTGTCCGGCCTCCTGAAGATGATCCCCGGGGTCGGCTCTCAGCTCGGGAACGTCAACGTCGACGACCGCGAGCTCGACCGCCTCCAGGCGATCATCACGTCGATGACGCCGGAGGAGCGCGCGCAACCCGCAGATCCTCAACGGGTCGCGCCGCCGCCGCATCGCGCGGGGGTCGGGGACCAGCGTCCAGGCCGTGAACCAGCTGGTCAAGCAGTTCGGCCAGATGAAGAAGATGATGCGCCAGCTCCAGCAGGGGAAGATGCCGTCGATGGCCCAGCTGGGCGGCGGACGCTAGGGTTCCCCCCTGGTTTCCAGGATTTTCGGACGAGGTGAACTGAGACTTTGTCAGTACGAGTGAGGCTGACCCGCGTGGGCAGCAGGAAGAACCCGGTGTGGCGTGTGGTCGTGGCCGACCAGCGCTCCCCGCGCGATGGCCGCGTGATCGAGACGATCGGGCGCTACAACGCGCAGGTCGAGCCGTCTGAGATCGTGCTCGACGAGGAGCGCCTGGAGCACTGGATCGCCCGCGGCGCCCAGCCCACCAACACGGTCCAGAAGCTGCTTCGCGCGAAGCGCCGCGAGCAGCAGACGCCGGCGAGCTGACGACCGTGGACGACCTCCTCGCGTACCTCGCGCGCGGCCTGGTCGACGATCCGCGCGCGGTGCAGGTGGACAGCTTCGAGGAGGACGACGGCACGGTCGTGTACGAGCTGACCGTCGCCGACGACGACGTCGGCAAGATCATCGGTCGCCACGGCCGCACGGTGAACGCGCTGCGCACGGTGATGCGCGCGTGCGCCACGGGGCAGGGCCGCCGGGTCCTCGTCGACGTGGTCGATTGACCGATCGCGAACGCCCGCTCACCGCAGGGCGGGTCGGCCGCCCCCACGGCCTCGACGGGTCGTTCCATCTGGAGGCGGCCGAGCATCCGCTGACCGAGGGCACCCAGGTGCTGATCGGCGAAGCGTCAGACGCGAGTCGACCCGCCGGGCCGGCACCGACGCCCGCCCGCTGATTCGCGTCGAGGGCGTAGACGACCGCGACGCCGCGCAGGCTCTGCGCGGGGAGGTCGTCCTCGTGCCGGGCGCGCGGGAGGACCTGGGGCCGGACCAGTGGTACGACGATGACCTGATCGGCTGCCGGGTCGACGGGCTCGGGGAGGTCAAGGCGGTGATCCACGGCCCCTCGTGCGACGTGCTCGAGGTGGGCGACGACGCAGACCCTCGTGCCGCTCGTCCGCGACGCGGTGCTGAGCGTCGACCTGGAGCGCCGTTCGATCGAGGTCGACCTGGCTTTCCTGGACCTCGAGGGGGAGGGGCGCTAGCCGGTGCGGATCGACGTCTTCACCTTGTTCCCCGGCTGGTTCGACTGGTTCTACGAGCAGCGCCACGTCCGCAACGCCATCGAGCTCGGGCACGAGCTCGACCGCGTCGACCTCCGCGCGACGACGCCGATCGCGAACAACCGGGTGGACGACACCCCGTACGGCGGGCGGCGCCGGGATGGTGATCCGCGTCGACGTGGTCGAGAAGGCGCTCGAGGGGCGCTACGGCGTGGACGCGGTCGAGGCCCGGCGCGGCCGGCGGGTCGTCGCGCTGGCCGCCGGCGGGCGGCAGTTCGACGACGCGCTGGCAACGGAGCTCGCGGCGGAGCCCGAGCTGGCCCTCCTGTGCGGCCGGTACGAGGGATTCGACGAGCGCGTGCACCAGCACCTGGCCACCGACGTCGTGTCGATCGGCCGCTACGTGCTGGCCGGGGGCGAGCTGGCGGCGATGGTCGTCTGCGACGCGGTGCTGCGCAAGCTGCCGGGCGCGCTCGGCCACGAGGACAGCGCGGTCGAGGAGTCGTTCGGCCCCGCGCTCGAGGGGCACCCGGAGTACCCGCACTACACGCGACCGGCGACCTGGCGGGGCCACGAGGTGCCGCCGATCCTCCTCTCGGGGGACCACGCCCGGATCCGCGAATGGCGCCTCGCGCAGAGCCGCCAGCGCGGCGGAAGCCCCGGCTCCGGCTGATCGCGCCCGGGACCGGTCACCGCCGCAGCCCTTCGCTACCATTGCCGTCCGCGCGTTGGGCTGCCTCTGCCCGCGCGCCCTTCTTTTGCGATGAGCGAAGTAATCGACAGCCTCGAGCGCGCCCAGCTGCGCCAGGTCCCGGCCTTCGAGGCCGGCGACCGCGTGAAGGTCCACTTCCAGGTCATCGAGGGCACCCGCCGCCGTACCCAGGTCTTCGAGGGCATCGTGATCAAGCGCCAGGGCAAGGGCGCTCGCGAGACCTTCACCGTTCGCAAGCAGTCGTTCGGCGTCGGGGTGGAGCGCACGTTCCCCGTGCACTCGCCCAAGATCGAGCGGATCGAGGTCGCCGCCCGCGGCGACGTGCGCCGGGCGAAGCTCTACTACCTGCGCGGCCGGGTAGGTCGCCGCGCTCGCGTCCGCGAGCGCCAGTACACGGGCCCCGCAGGTGCTGCGGAGCCGGTGGGTGTCCCCGAGGCGCTCGACGCCCAGGGGGCGCAGGAAGAAGCGCCGGTCCTGCCGGAGCAGCCGGACACCGCCACGGACGAGACGGCCGCCGACGCGGCGCCCGCCGCCGAGCAGGGCACCGCGCCCGCCGACGGCGAGGGCGATGCCGCTGCGGCCCAGGCCGGTGGCGAGGGCCAGGCGGGCGACACCGCCAAGGCCGACGACCCCGCCGCCTCCGCGGACCCGGACGCCGAGGGTGCGGACGAGTCCGCCGCCGGTGCGACCGGCGACGCCCCCGGCGAGTCGGGCGAGTCCTGAGCCGCGGCGATGGCCACTAAGCCGTCGCCAGTGGCCAGCCGCTCCGGTAACTCGGGTAAGGACTCGAAGGACGGCAAGGGCTCCCTTGTAGAGCTCCTCGTCATCGTCGTGGTGGCACTCGGGCTCGCGCTGGGCATCCAGCAGTTCCTGGTCAAGCCGTTCCGCATTCCGAGCGAGTCGATGGAGCCGACGCTCGACGTCGGTCAGCGTGTCCTCGTCGACCGCGTCTCCCCGCGGTTCAGCGATCCCCAGCGCGGCGACATCATCGTCTTCAAGCCGCCGAAGGGCGCCGACGACGACGCCGAGGTGCAGTGCGCGGTGGACACTCCGAACGCACCGTGCGCGAGGGCGGTCCCCGAGCGATCGGACACCAACTTCATCAAGCGCGTGGTCGGCCGTCGGCGGTGACGAGATCTACGTGGAGAGGGGCCGCGTCTTCCTCAAGGGCAAGGACGGGCGCTTCCACCAGCAGAAGGAGCCCTTCATTCGTCCGGACGAAGCGTGCGAAACGTGCAACCTGACGAAGCCGATCACGATTCCGAAGGGTCAGTTTTTTATGATGGGCGACAACCGTGGGAACTCCACCGACAGCCGCGCCTGGGGACCGATCAAGAAGGACTACGTCATCGGTGGGGCCTTCTTCACCTACTGGCCGCCGAAGCGGATCGGGACCCCGTAGGAAGCGCCCGCGCGGGCGCAAGCTGTTCGCCTTCGACCGCTCGTTCGAACGCCGTTTCATAGCCGGGGCTGACGAGGCCGGGCGGGGCTGCCTGGCCGGCCCGCTGGTCACCGCCGCGGTGCTATTCGACATCGAGCGCCTCACGCTCTCCGACCGCAGGGCGCTCGCGCGGCTGAACGACTCCAAGCAGCACACCGAGGCCGGCCGCGAGGAGCTCTACCCGCTCGTGCTGCGGGCCGCCGCCAAGTCCTCGATCGTGGTCCGCTGCGTCCGGGGAATCGACTCTCGCGGGCTCCACGTCTCGAACCTCGCCGGCCTGAAGAAGGCGCTCGAGCGAGTGGCCTGCGAGGACACGCTCTGCCTCGTCGACGGGTTCAAGCTGAAGGACCTGGGCTACGACCAGATGGCAGTCGTCGACGGAGACACGAAGAGCGCGGCGATCGCCGCCGCGTCGATCCTGGCGAAGGTCACACGCGACCGCTACATGCGCACGGTCGCGGCGCGGCACCCGGAGTGGGACTTCCACACGAACGTCGGCTACTCCACGCCGGAGCACCGCGCGGCGATCCGCACCCACGGCATCACCCCGCTGCACCGGCTCTCGTTCGCGTCGATCGCCTACCAGCAGCTCGCGCTCGAGGGCTGACGCCGGCCCGCGCATCAGAAGGCGTCCTCGAGGTGGTCGAGCGCCAGCAGGCGGCCGCTCGGGCTCATGCTCACGCCGATCGCGTCGAAGCGCAGGTCGGGATGAGCCGGGACGTCCACCGCGGACCGCCGCTCGGCGAGCCACTGGGCGGCCATCCGGCGTACGCGTGACCGCTTCACGCCGCCGATGGAGTCGAACGGCCCCGGTCCCTCGCCGCGGCCCCGCACGCGTGTCTTGACCTCGCAGAAGACGAGGCACCTGCCGCCGGCGGCGACTATGTCGAGCTCGCCGTAGCGCGTCCTGAAGTTGCGCTCGACGATGCGGTAGCCCGCCCGTTCGAGGTGCTCGGCCGCGAGGCGCTCGCCGAGTGATCCGAGTGCACGCCGGGGATCTGACATGCAGCGACGGTAAGCCGACGAACTGCACGTTTCAGCACGCTCCCGTGAAAAGTTCGTGCCAGTTTCGTGACAATTCCGTAACGGTCGCCGGCGCCGCCGCAAGTGCTACCAGATTGGTGCAATCCGTAACACTGCTGTAACGAATTCGCGCTTAGCGTGGCCGCCATGCTCGCATCGGTTGCCACCTTCGCCCTCGACGGGATCGACAGCCGTGAGATCACTGTCGAGGTCGATCTGCGGCGCGGCCTGCCGGCGTTCCAGATCGTCGGCCTTCCCGACGCCGCCGTGCGCGAGTCGCGCGAGCGCGTTCGAGCGGCACTCCTGAACTCCGCGCTCGAGTTCCCGATGCAGCGGCTCACCGCCAACCTCGCCCCCGCGCACGTGAGAAAGGCTGGCCCCAGCTTCGACCTCGCGCTGGCCGTTGCGCTGCTGGCGGCCAGCGGCCAGATCGCGGCGGCCGAGCTCGGGCGCTACGCGGTCTGCGGCGAGCTGTCGCTCAGCGGGGCGCTGCGTCCGGTGCACGGCACGCTGGCGGTGGCGATCGGAGCACGGCGGTGCGGCTACGAGCGGCTCGTCGTACCGCCCGGCAATGCGCCCGAGGCGGCGCTGGTCGACGGCCTGGAGGTCGTGGGCGCGGAGACGATCGGCGAGCTGGTCGACATCCTCGAGGGGCGCGTGGAGCCCCAACCCGTCGCGCCCCTCACCCAGGCGCGGGAGCAGCCGTCGGGCGATCTCGCGGACGTGCGCGGCCAGGACGACGCCAAGCGTGCGCTCGAGATCGCCGCCGCAGGCGGGCACAACCTCTTGATGGTGGGACCGCCCGGCTCGGGGAAGACGATGCTCGCCCGCCGCCTTCCGAGCATCCTCCCGCCACCCTCGTTCGACGAGGCGGTCGAGATAACCCGCATCCACAGCGTTGCCGGCATCGGCAGCGGGCGCCTCGCCACCGAGCGGCCGTTCAGGGCGCCGCACCATACGATCTCGGCCCCCGGCCTGGTCGGCGGCGGGGGGCGCCCGCGTCCCGGCGAGGTGACGCTCGCCCACCGCGGCGTGCTCTTCCTCGACGAGATGGCCGAGTTCACGCGCGCAGCGCTCGAGGGCCTGCGCCAGCCGCTGGAGAGCGGGGAGGTCGACGTCATGCGTGGCCAGACCACTACGCGCTTCCCGGCCGCCGTGATGCTCGTGGGCGCGTGCAACGAATGCCCGTGCGGGCGGCCGCGCAGCGACTGCCGGTGCACGGAGGCCGAGACCGCGCGCTACTACCGCCGCCTGAGCGGCCCGCTCCTCGATCGCATCGATGTGATCTGCACGGTCAACGTTCCACGGCGTGGGGACCTTCTCGATCGAGGTGGGAAGCGGGCCGAGCCGTCCGCTGCCGTCCGCAGCCGCGTTCTCGCTGCCCGCGAGCGCCAGGCCGAGCGCCTCGCCGGCACCCCCGCGCTGTGCAACGCGCAGATGGACGGCCCGCTTACCCGCGCCCAGGTGCCGATCGACGCGGACGGCGCGCTGCTCCTGGAGAGCGCCGTGACGCCCGCCGAGCTGAGCGGCCGCGCGCATGACCGCGTGCTGCGGCTGGCGCGCACGATCGCGGATCTCGATGGCCGCGCGCGGGTGACCGCAGACGACGTCGCGGAGGCGCTCGGGTACAAGCTCACGATGCCGGAGCCGGCCGCCGCATGACGCGCGCGTGCCCCGACTGCCTCGCGCGAGCGCGCCTCCTGGAGGCGCTCGCACCCCGCATCGACAAGCTGGCGAGCGCAGCCCGCCGGCCCGCCGCCGGGCTGCTGGGCCTGTCCGACGCCGACCTCCTCGACGCAACGGGGGTCTCGCTTGGCGAGCGTCACGCGTTCATGAGCGCCGCCCGCGAGTCCGCACGAGCGGACGCCGCGACGGAGATCGACGGCGGAGTCGTGTGCGTCCACCACTCCTCGTATCCCGGTGCGCTGCGGGAGCTGCCCGATCCCCCACGCGCGCTCTTCCACACCGGCCCGCCTGACCGCCTCGAGCGGCTGTGCGCGGATCGCCCAGTGGCGATCGTCGGCTCGCGTCACCCGTCCGCTCAGGCGAAGGAGAACGCATTTCAGCTCGGCCGCCGGCTCGCGACGGTCGGCGTCACCGTGATCAGCGGCCTCGCGTTCGGGATCGACGCAGCCTGTCATCGCGGCGCGCTCGCGGGTGGAGGCCGGCCCATCGCGGTCCTTGCGTCTGGGGCCGACCGAGCCTCGCCAGTGGGCAATCGGGGGCTCTACGGAGAGGTGCGCCGGGCCGGCACGGTGGTATCGGAGATGCCGTGGGGCGCGGCGCCCTGGCGCTGGCTCTTCCCCGCCCGCAACCGCATCATGGCCGCGCTCGGGACACATGACGGTGGTCGTCGAGGCGGCTGAGCGGTCGGGCTCGCTGATCACGTCCGCGTTCGCGATGGAGCTCGGCCGCACGGTCGGAGCGATGCCCGGGCCGGCCGGAGCGCGCCTGACCGACGGCAACAACCTGCTGATCCGGGACGGCTGTCTGCCGGTCCGCGGCGCGGCCGACGTGCTCGACGGGCTCTACGAGGTCGGGGCCGGCGGACAAATGGAAGCGGCGATGGCGCGCGACCGGATCGCCGGCGACCCGGTGCTCGGGAAGCTGCTCGACGCGGTGGAGGTGGGGGAGACGCTCGAGCAGATGGCGAAGCGGAGCGGGCTTCCCGCGGGGGAGCTGCGGGCGGCGCTCGCGCGGCTGGAGCGGACCGGGCTGATCCGCCGGACCGGGCTACGCGGCTTCGTGGCCACGACGGTGGGCTAGGGGGCTACCTATGCTCGGGTCCATGGGGAGATGCCGATGACGACAGCGCAGCCGCGACCGCCGCGCGTGCTCACGATCGCCGGCTCCGATTCCGGCGGTGGTGCCGGGATACAGGCCGACCTGAAGGCGTTCGCGCGCGCCGGGGCGCACGGCATGAGCGCGATCACGGCGATCACGGCTCAGAACACGGTCGCGGTGCTGGACGTGCACCCGGTGCCGCCCGACGTGATCGTCGGCCAGGTGGCAGCCGTGGTGGACGACATCGGCGTCGACGCCGTCAAGATCGGCATGCTCGGGAACGTCGCGACGATCGAGGCCGTGGAGCGGGCGCTCGACCTGATCGGCCATGTGCCCGTCGTGCTCGACCCGGTCATGGTCGCCGAGAGCGGGGCCGTGCTGCTCGACGGCGACGCCCGCGACGCGCTGCGCGAGCGCCTCCTGCCGCGCGCGACCGTCGTCACGCCCAACGTCCCGGAGGCCCGCGTCCTCGCCGAGCACGCCGCGGCCGGGGACGCCGGCGCCGCCGAGCTCGCCCGCGCGATACACGGCCTCGGGCCGGTGGCGGTGGTGATCACCGGCGGCCATCGCGAGGTGGCGGCCGACGTCTTCTTCGACGGCGAGCGGCTCGAGGAGATCGGTGGCGAGCGCTACCCGGACGGGGCGGCGCACGGGTCCGGATGCACGCATTCCTCGACGCTGGCCGCGTACCTCGCGCGGGGCCTGGACCCGCTCTCCGCTGCGCGCGAGGCCAGGACGGTGGCCGCTGCGGCGGTGCGCGACGGGCTGCGCTCGATCGGCGCCGGGGCGGGCCCCGTCGACGTGTTCGGCATCACGCGCCAGGGCACCGGGGCGGGCCCGGGGGCTGCCGTCGGCGCGGCGGGAGGTGGAAGTGAGGTGTCATAATCCTGGCCGTCGCGGTCTATCCGGGCCGCGGCTAGGAGAGTCCGCGATCAAGTTCCTGCGCATGAAGCCCGGCCACGGCGAGGTCGTCCTCACGGAGGGCGATCCGGCGGTGCGCGAAGACGAGGAGCGCCTCGTTGCGGAGTTCCGACGCCAGCTCGACGAGGGCATGTGGGCGGCGGTTCCCACGACCCAACCCGGCAGCGGGCGGCGCCAGGCGCAGATGGTCCAGGACTTCAGGGACATCCCGCCGGACGCCGAGCGAGTCATCTTCTTCCCCCGCGCAGCGGGCGGCTGAGCGGCGCGGCTCGTGCTGCTCGCGCTGCTCGCCCTCGCCCTCGTCGCCGCCGTCCTGCTGGCGCCCACGATCGCGCGCCTGGTCCGCGACCTCAACGACCGGCGACTGCGCGCCCAGACTCGTCGGCAGGCCCGCGCGACGCGCACCGACTTCGGCGATCCCGGCCGGGAGCGCCGCGCCGAGCAGCGCGCACGTGAGCTGCTGCGCTCGTGCGTCAACGACGAGGAGTGGTCGATGTACCGCGACCTCGGGTTCATCCGGGTGTACGGCCGGCTCGCCGCGCGGCGGCCCGTGTTCCAGGACGTCATCTCGGCCACGGAGCAGCCGGAACCGCAGGCGGTCGAGGCGACTCCCCAGTACGCGTACCTGATCTATCCCCACAAGCCGATCGTCGCCTACGTGCCGCAGACCCGGCGGCTGCTCAGCGAGTACTGCGTCGAGTTCCCGGACCTGACCGGCGCGATCTCGCAGTCGCGCCTGCCGGACTCGGACGACGTGCTGGCCAAGTGGATGGCCCTGACCGGCGACGAGCGGCGGCTCATCCGCAACGCGAACATGCATCTCCCCGGTCGCCAGGTCGACCCGGGCCGGGTCCGCCGCGACCTCTGGCGCCTGGCCGAGTGGGAGCGCCAGCGCCGCGGCAGCGACTCCGTCGAGGCCCGCCGCCGGTGACCGAAAAACGCCGCCTCCGCAGCCGGGTCATTCTCGAGGGCCCGGACCGCGCCCCCGCGCGCGCCTACCTCAAGGGCATCGGCTACGACGACGAGGCGCTCGCCCGCCCGATCGTCGGCATCGCCAACACGTGGACCGAGACGATGCCGTGCAACTTCCACCTGCGCGGCCTGGCCGAGAAGGTCAAGGAGGGCGTCCGGGCCGCAGGCGGCACGCCGATGGAGTTCAACACCGTCGCGGTCTCCGACGGCATCACGATGGGCACCGAGGGCATGCGCGCGTCGCTCGTCAGCCGCGAGGTCATCGCCGACTCGATCGAGCTCGTCGCGCGCGGCTACATGTTCGATGGCGTCGTCGCGCTGTCGGGCTGCGACAAGACGATCCCCGGCTGCGTCATGGCGCTCGCCCGGCTCGACGTGCCGAGCGTGATGCTCTACGGCGGCTCGATCGCACCCGGAAAGCTGGGCGGCAAGGACATCTCGATCCAGGACGTGTTCGAGGGAGTCGGCGCCTACGCGGCGGGCAAGATCGACGAGGCCGAGCTCACCGAGATCGAGAACCACGCCTCGCCGGGCGCGGGCGCCTGCGGCGGCCAGTACACCGCCAACACCATGTCGACGGCGTTCGAGATGCTCGGCATCTCCGCCATGGGCACGTCGATGGTCCCGGCCGAGGACGGCAAGAAGGGCCAGGCCGCGGTCGACGTCGGCAGGCTCGTCATGGACCTGATCGAGAAGGACCTGAAGCCCAGCGACATCATCACGAAGGACTCGCTCGAGAACGCGATCGCGCTGGTGGCCGCCACCGGCGGCTCCACCAACGCCGTGCTGCACCTCATGGCGGTGGCCAACGAGGCCGGCGTGCCGCTGACGCTCGACGACTTCGACCGGATCGCCTGGCAGACGCCGCTCCTGGCGGACCTGAAGCCGGGCGGCCGCTTCTACGCCACCGACCTGTTCCGGGCGGGCGGCGTCCCGGTCGTCATCAACCGGCTGCTCGAGGCCGACCTGATCCACCGCGACGCGATGACCGTCACCGGCCAGACGATCGCCGAGCTGTCGGCCAACGGCGACGAGCCGGAGGGCCAGGAGGTCATCCGCCCGCTCGACAACCCGCTCAAGCCCAACGGCGGCTTCGCGATCCTCCGCGGGAACCTTGCTCCGGACGGCTGCGTAGTCAAGCTCTCGGGCCACGGCCGCATGGAGCACCGGGGCCCGGCGCGCGTCTTCGAGTCCGAGGAAGAGGCGTTCGCCGCGGTGAAGGAGCAGTCGATCCAGAAGGGCGACGTCGTCGTGATCCGCAACGAGGGCCCGAGTGGCGGCCCGGGCATGCGCGAGATGCTCGCGGTCACGGCCGCGCTGGTCGGCGAGGGCCTGGGCGACGACGTCGCGCTGCTCACCGACGGCCGGTTCTCCGGCGCCACCCACGGCTTCATGGCCGGCCACGTCGCCCCCGAGGCGCCGCGCGGGGGTCCGATCGCGGCGGTCGAGGACGGCGACATCGTCGTCTTCGACGTCGCCAGCCGCCGCCTCGACCTCGAGCTCGACGACGAGACGATCAAGCAGCGGGTCGCGCCTACCAGCCGCCCGAGTCCGTCTACAAGACCGGCGTCCTGGCCAAGTACGCGCGCCACGTCGGCTCGGCGGCCGAGGGCGCGCTCACGAGCTAGCCGGAGGCCGACCCGGCGCCGAGCGGCTCCTCGCCGCCCGCCCGCTTCGTGTCCTCCAGGTCGCCCTCCGTCGGCCGCTCCTCCCGCTCCTCGGCCAGGAACTCGCGCCAGCAAGTCGTTGAACGTCTGCGGCCGCTCCATCATCGGCGAGTGGCCCGTGTCGTCGAAGACGACCTTGCGGGCACCGGGGATGACGCGCGCGTACTCGTCGGCGTCCTGGCGCGGCACGAGCATGTCGTTCGCGCCCCAGACGACGAGCGTGGGGCACGAGATCCGCGGCAGCCGCTCGCGGAAGTCGTAGGAGACGATCGCGTCGAGGGCGGGCATGAAGCCCTCGCGGCCGGTGTGCGAGAGCAGCTCGTAGATCAGGTCGGCGGGCAGGCGCCCGGGATGGCGCGCGACGGTCTGCAGCGCCAGCCAGCGCAGGCGCGGCCGCGTAGCGACGAAGCGGGACTGCGCCGCCGCCCGCGTCCCCAGGCCGGCGACCAGGCGCGCCCCCGCCAGCAGCGGCTCGCGCCGCACGTTGTTCGTGGAGATCCCGGCGGCCGCCTGCAGCGCCAGCCGCTCGACCCGCTCCGGGTACTGGATGGCGAACTCGGCGGCGGTGAAGCCGCCCATCGAATGCCCGACCGCGACGACCTGGCCGAGGTCGAGCGTGTCGCAGAGCGACTCGACCGTCCGGCCGTAGCCCTCGATCGATATGTCCTCGCGCGGCATCTCCGAGGCGCCGAACCCGGGAAGGTCCAGGGCGATGACGCGCCGGCCCTCGGCGGCCAGGCGCGGGATCTGCTCGAGCCAGCACTGCCAGGAGGCGGCCAGGCCGTGAACGAGCACCACCGGCCGCGATCCCTCGCGTGCCGACCCGTAGTCGCAGTAGTTCACCGCGCGTCCGTCGATCGCGATCTGCTTGACGTGGGGCGACCAGTCGACGTCGCGCCAGTCGGGCGAGGCCGGGGCCCCGTAGTCGTCTCCGGCGCGGCGGGCCGCCCAGGGCGGTGCGGGCGCGGCCGCGGGCGTGAACGGGCTGGTCATGACCGCGTACGGTAGCTCGCGTGGCGCGCATCGCGATCGACATCGACTCCACCCTCCACCACTACTGGGACCTGCTGGACCGCATCGCACAGGAGCGGTTCGACACGCCGCTTCCCTACGCCGAGCAGCACACGTGGGGCATCACGACGCTGGAGCACGAGCAGCTCCACGAGTGCGTCAAGGAGACCCACACCGACGAGAACATCCTGGCCGCCGAGCCCTACCCGGACGCCGTCGAGACGGTCCGCGCATGGCACGAGGCGGGCCACTGGATCCAGATCACGAGTCACCGTCCGGTCGAGAGCTGCGAGGCCACCGCCCGCTGGCTCGAGCGGATCGGCCTGCCCTACGACGACCTCCACTGCTCGTGGGACAAGGTCAGCCGGTGCGTCGAGCTCGGCGTCCACATCCTGATCGACGACTCGCCGGTGAACCTGGCGAAGGCGGCCGACGAGGGGATCCTCGGCATCACGCTGATCCATCCCTGGAACGCCGAGGTCATCGACGGGCGGCGCATCGTGGGCGTCGACGACTGGGCCGAGATGCGCGAGCGGCTCGCGCCCGAGCTCGCCGCGGCAGCCTGAGCCACGGCCACGCCTCTAGACTCGCCCGCATGGCCGAAGGGGGAGCTAGGTCCAGCCTGCGGGTGCGCGAACCGGTCGCCGACGACCTCGGTGCCCGGCGCAAGGAGCGCGGCACGAGCCTGCCGGCGGTGCGCACGGTCGACGGCGACCTGCGCAAGTACCTGCCCGGCATGGAGCCCGACCGCCGGCTGAACGACTGGGGCCGGTCGGAGCGGATCGAGAACCTCCTCGACCGGACGCTCGTCGAGTTCTTCTACCGCTACTGGTTCCGCGCCGAGGTCGAGGGCGTCGAGAACATCCCCTCGAGCGGCGGTGCCCTGCTCGTGAGCAACCACGCCGGGGCCCTGCCGCCGGACGCGGCGATGATCTCCAAGGCCATCAAGGAGGAGCACCCGCACCCGCGGCCGCTCAACATCACCGTCGAGCACTTCTTCAAGGGCTATCCCGGGTTCAGCATGCTGCTCCCGAAGATCGGCGCCGTCGCCGCGCACCCGGCGAACGTGCAGCGCCTGCTGTACGACGAGGAACAGCTCGTGCTCGTGTTCCCCGAGGGCCGCAAGGGCACCGAGAAGCTCTACAAGGACCGCTACAAGCTGCGCCGGTTCGGGCGCGGCGGGTTCGTCGAGGCCGCGATGCGCGCCAGGGCGCCGATCGTCCCGGTCTGCGTCGTCGGCGCCGAGGAGGCCGCGCCCGTCTTCGCCCAGCTCAAGGCGCTCCAGAAGGTCACCGGGCTCCTGTACTTCCCGCTGACGCCGACGTTCCCGCACGGCGGAGTGCTCGGCATGCTCGGCTACCTGCCGGCCAAGTTCCGGATCCGCTTCCTGGAGCCGTTCTACTTCGACGACGACGCCGCGGAGTCGGACAAGTCGATCGTCCAGACCGCCGCCCAGGAGATCCGCGCCCGGATCCAGGAGAACCTGTGGGACATGGTCGGCGAGCGCAAGTCGGTCTGGTTCGGGTAGGGGAGACCGGCCGATGGAATCCCGTCGCGTACTCGTCACCGGCATCTCCACCTACTGGGGCGCCCGCCTGGCGCAGGCGCTCGAGCAGAACGAGGCGATCGAGGCGATCATCGGCGTCGACTCCCAGGATCCGACCCGCGAGCTCGAGCGCACGGAGTTCGTGCGCGTCGGCACCCAGCACGCGCTGCTGCGCCGGATCGTCGACGCGGCCGAGATCGACACGGTCGTCGACACGCGCCTGATCGTCGACTCGACGGTGGCGCGCTCGCGTGACGCGCACGAGAACAACGTCATCGGGACGATGAACATCCTCGCCGCCTGCAGCGGTCCGGACTCGACCGTGAAGAAGTTCGTGTTCAAGTCTTCCGCGCACTACTACGGCACGGCGCAGGACGACCCCGCGTTCTTCACCGAGGGGATGGGCCGCCCGCACCCGCCTTCGACCCCGATCGAGCGCGACATCGTCGAGTCGACGTCCGCCGTCGCGGACTTCGCGGACAAGCACCCGGACACGTCGGTGACGCTCCTGCGCTTCGCGAACGTGCTCGGGCCCGACGTCGAGACCTCGCACAGCCGTCTGCTGGCCCTGCCGGTGGTGCCGATGATCCTGGGGTTCGACCCGCGCTACCAGTTCGTCCACGAGGACGACATCGTGCGCGCGCTCGCCCACGTGACGCAGTTCGACCTGCCCGGCATCTACAACGTCGCGGCCGACGGCGTGCTCGCTCTGACCGAGGTCGCGGGCCTGCTCGGCAAGCAGTACCTGCCGGTGCTGCCGCCGTGGGGGACGGGCCTGGCGCTCGGGCCGCTGCGCCGGCTGGGCGTGCCGGTCCCGCCGGAGATGCTCGGCCAGCTGCGCTTCGGCCGCGGCCTCGACAACCGCAAGCTCAAGGCCACCGGGTTCGTCTACCGCTACACGACGCGCGAGACGGTCCAGGCGTTCGCCGAGTACCTGCGGCTCCAGCCGATCCTCCGCGGCATGCGCGAGCCCTATCGCTACGAGCGCGAGGTCGAGGACTTCCTGCGCTGGAGCCCGCACGTCAAGAACCCGAACTTCCGCAAGGAGAGCCGGATGTCGGCGGACGAGCTGGTCGAGCTGCAGAAGCTGCTCTCGACCTACGGGGACCCGTCCGCGGCCACCGGCCCGAGCGGCGGCGCCCGCGCCGCGCAGGCCGAGGCCGTCGCCCGTGCCGCGCGCGCCTCCGCCACCCACGAGGCGATCAGCGAGCCCGAGCCCGAATCCGAGCCCGACGCGCAAGCTGAGCCCGCCGAGCCTGGGCCTCCGGCGCAGGGCAACGGGTCCACGCCGCCGCCCGTCGAGCACTACGACGACCTGGAGGCCGACGAGATCGTCTCCCTGCTCGACTCGCTGGAGGACGGGGACCTTCAGGCGCTGCGCGAGTACGAGAGCGAGTACGACGCCCGCCCGCGCGTGCTCACCGCCATCGACGCGGTGATGGCCCGCCGCGCCGGCGGCCCGGTCGGCTGAGCGGCCGCGAGACGCCGGGCGCGCCAACCATTCGCGCCTGATCTCCGTATAGCCGGGAATCACGCCCTTGGGGGCGAATTAAACCGGTGCACGTTCAGACAAAACGGTGGCTTACGTCCTGTTAGCCGTCATACACTCGCCATCGCCTCATGCGCCATCGCTCGTTCATCGTCCTCGCCAGCCTGTTGATGCTCCTGATCTTCGGCTCGGTCGCCGTGTACGCGGTCGACGCCGCCCAGGAGGACACGATTGCCGACGGTGTGACCGTCGCCGGGGTCGACGTCGGGGGCATGGACAGGGCCGAGGCCCGCACGGCCGTCGCCCAGCACGTCGAGGAGCCGCTCCAGAAGACCATCAAGGTCGAGTACGGGCGTCGCACCTTCAAGCTGACCGCTGAGCAGGCGCACGCCCGGGCCGACGTCGACGCGATGATCGACGAGGCCGTGCAGGCCAGCCGCAAGGGCAACATCGTCTCCCGGGTCACCCGCAGCATCACCGGCGGCACGGTGAACAAGGAGATCGACGCGAAGATCGTCTACGACCAGGACGCCGTCGACCGGCTGGTCAAGCGGGTGCAGCGCAAGCTCGAGCGCCCGGCCACGAACGCCAAGGTCGACTTCTCCGGCGCCGGCCTGAAGAAGGTCCGGGGCAAGGCGGGCGTCACGCTGCGCACCGCGGCCCTCCAGGACGCGGTCGGCGACGAGCTCGCGCACCCGACGCCCGACCGCGTCGTCGAGGCGCACGTGACGAAGACGAAGTCGAAGGTCGGGGTCAACGACCTGGCCGACAAGTACCCGATCGTCGTCACCATCGACCGCGGCGAACTTCCGGCTCCGCGTCTACAAGAAGCTGAAGCTCCTGGAGACCTACCCGATCGCCGTGGGCCAGGTCGGCCTCGAGACCCCGGCGGGGCTCTACCACGTGCAGAACAAGGCCGTGAACCCGGCCTGGAGCGTGCCCAACTCGGCCTGGGCCGGCGACCTGGCCGGCACGGTCGTCCCCGGCGGTACTCCGCAGAACCCGCTCAAGGCGCGCTGGCTCGGCATCTACAACGGTGCGGGCATCCACGGGACCAGCGACGTCGGCTCGCTCGGCACGGCGGCCTCGCACGGCTGCATCCGCATGGCCGTGCCCGACGTGATCAAGGTCTACGACGAGGTTCCCGTCGGCGCTCCCGTCTACATCGCCTAGACCCGGATCGCCTCGATCGGCACCTCGTCCCAGCCGCGTTCCTCCAGAGAGGCCTGCTGTCCTGTGTGTCGAACAGTCAGCTGCCCCATGAAGATGCCCCGCTCCCGCTTCCGCATGACCACGTACCACATCGTCGAGGCGTCGCTGGGCCCCTGGATCAGGTGCCACGGCGGCACCGGCTTCCTGTCCTCGTCGACCAGTTCCGCGTCGGCGAGCTGGTCCCGGGTGGCGATCCGGCCGTCCTCGTAGTTGATGAAGAACGCTCCCATGACCGTCGAGGTTAGTACTACGCCGGCACGCTCTCGGGTAGAGTCGAGGCGCCTCCGGGGGCCCGAAAAGCGGCCCTAGGCAGAGGGAAAACACTGGACACGAACGTCAAGTCGATCGAGCTGCGCGAGCTGTGGCGCAGGTACAAGGAGGACGGCGACCAGCGAGCGCGCGAGCAGCTCGTTCTCGCGTTCTCGCCGCTTGTCAAGTACGTAGCCGGCCGCATGTCGACCGGTCTGCCCGCGCACGTCGAGGAGGCCGACCTGATCTCGTACGGCCTGCTCGGCCTGATCTCGGCGATCGAGCGGTTCGACCTCTCGCGGGAGATCAAGTTCGAGACCTTCGCGATCACCCGCATCAAGGGCTCGATCATCGACGAGCTGCGCTCGCTCGACTGGGTGCCGCGGTCCGTGCGCGCGCGTGCGCGCCAGATCGAGCAGGCCAACGCCAAGCTCGAGCACCAGCTCCACCGCGCGCCGACCGACGCCGAGGTGGCGGCCGAGCTCGACATGTCGCTCGACGACTTCCAGGAGACGCTGACCCGCATCTCCAACTCGTCGGTCGTCGCCCTCGACGAGCTGTGGACGCTGTCTGACTCCTCGGGCGACCAGGTCTCCCTGCTCGACACGATCCAGGACCCGGACGCGGTCGACCCGGCGCACGCGATGGACGCGACGGAGACCAAGGACCGCCTGGCCGACGCGATCGCCCGCCTGCCCGAGCGCGAGAAGCTCGTCGTCGCGCTCTACTACTACGAGAACCTGACTCTGCGCGAGATCGGCGAGGTCCTGGGCGTCACCGAGTCGCGCGTATCCCAGCTGCACACCAAGGCGGTGCTGCGGCTGAAGTCGGCTCTCCAGGCCGACGAGTAGTCCTCGGCGCGGCGGCACTCCGCCCGCTTGTGCGGTTGGTTACGCTGCCCTCTCCGCATAGGCGAGGAGAGGAGTCTGGGCCATGCCCGCCGACAAGATCCGCAACGTCGCGTTAGTTGGCCACCGAGGCAGCGGGAAGACGTCGCTCAACGAGGCGCTGCTCTTCCAGGCGGGAGCGATCACCCGGCTCGGCTCGGTGGCTGACGGAACCACCGTCTCGGACTCCGCGGAGGACGAGAAGTCGCGGCAGATGTCGATCGCCTCCAGCCTCGCCTCGTTCGAGTGGGACGGTCGCAAGATCAACCTGATCGACACGCCCGGCGAGCCCAGCTTCGTCGCCGACGCGCTCGCCGCGCTGCGCGTCTGCGAGGGCGCGGTCTTCGTGGTGAACGCCGTGATGGGCGTCGAGGTCAACACCGAGCGACTCTGGGCCCGCGCCGAGGAGCTCGGGCTGTCGCGGCTGATCTTCGTGAACATGCTCGACCGCGAGCGGGCCGACTTCTTCCGCACGCTCGAGTCGCTCAAGGAGTCGTTCGGCCCGCACGTGGTCGCGACCGAGATCCCGATCGGCGCCGAGCACGACGTCCGCGGCGTCATCGACCTGGTCGACATGAAGGCCTACGAGTACGACGGCGAGGGCACCGACAACTGCAAGGAGATCCCGATCCCGGACGAGCTCCAGGCGCAGGCCGAGGAGTACCGCGACAAGCTGATGGACGAGGTCGCCGAGGTCTCCGACGAGCTGATGGAGCACTACCTGGAGGGCGAGGAGATCTCCCACGAGGAGTGCGTCACCGCGCTCAAGAAGGGCGTCACCGACGGCCGGATCTTCCCGGTCACCTGCGGCGTGGCGACCAAGAACCTGGCCACGAACCGGCTGCTCGACGCGATCGAGGAGGACCTCCCGTCGCCCGAAGATGCGCGGCGCCGTCCAGGCCGGCGACGAGACGCTCGAGCCGGACCCCGACAAGGAGATGGTCGCGCTCGTCTTCAAGACGCTCGCCGACCCGTTCGCGGGCCGGATCAACCTGTTCCGCGTCTACCAGGGCACGATGATGCCCGACACCCACGTGCACAACTGCCGCGCGCACCAGAAGGAGCGGATCGGCCAGCTGCTGATGCCGCAGGGCAAGGAGACGGGGCACGCCGACGAGATCGGCCCGGGCGACATGGGCGCCGTCGCGAAGCTCAAGGAGACCCACTCGGGCGACGTGCTGGCGGCGACCGACCGCGAGTGCGAGCTCACGCTGCCGCAGATGCCGTCGGCGGTGATGGCGTTCGCGATCGAGCCGAAGATGAAGGGCGACGAGGACAAGGTGTTCACCGCTCTGCGCCGCCTCCAGGAGGAGGACCCGACGATCGACGTCCACCGCGACGCGCAGACCGGCGAGCAGATCGTCGCCGGCCTGTCGCAGATCCACGTCGAGGTGATCGTCGACCGGATGAAGGAGCGCTTCGGCGCCGAGGTCAACCTCAAGCCGCCGCGCGTGCCCTACCGGGAGACGATCCGCTCGAGCGCCAAGGCGCACGGCCGCTACAAGAAGCAGACCGGCGGCCGCGGCCAGTTCGGCGACTGCCACATCGAGATCGAGCCGCTGCCCGACGCCGAGGGCTTCGAGTTCGTCAACGCGATCAAGGGCGGCGTCATCCCGACCGGCTTGATCCCGGCGGTCGAGAAGGGGATCGTCGAGGCGATGGAGCAGGGCATCGTGGCCGGCTGCCCGCTGCGGGGCGTGCGGGTCAGGCTCTACGACGGCTCGTACCACTCGGTCGACTCGTCGGAGATGGCGTTCAAGGTCGCCGGGCTCGATGGCGTTCAAGCAGGCGGCCGAGCAGGCCAACCCGGTGCTGCTCGAGCCGATCATGACCGTCACGGTGTCGTCGCCCGAGGACTCCGTCGGCGACGTGATCGGCGACCTGAACTCGCGCCGCGGCCATCCGCTGGGCATGGAGCCCAAGGCCGGGATGACCGAGATCCAGGCCGAGGTGCCGATGGCGGAGATGCTCTCCTACGCGCCCGACCTGCGCGCGATCACCGGCGGCCGGGGCGACTACACGATGGAGTTCGCCCGCTACGACGAGGTGCCGGCGCACATGGCGCAGAAGGTCATCGAGCAGGCGACCGCGGAGGCCGAGGCGGTCAAGG
This sequence comes from uncultured Actinomycetes bacterium, assembly GCA_963724205.1. Classification (GTDB taxonomy): domain Bacteria; phylum Actinomycetota; class Thermoleophilia; order Solirubrobacterales; family Thermoleophilaceae; genus CAVRTK01. The sequence continues at coordinate 2,542,075 of CAVRTK010000001.1, forward strand.
CCTGACAGGCCGTTCAGGCGGGCGCGAGGCCGCTCGTGGCGCGGAAACGCGCCCGCCTGCAACAAAAGCTGCCGACCGTTCCCGCAGGCCGCATCCGGGCCGCTAGAGTCGGCTGACGGCCATGCGCAAGGAGCTCCGACCGACACACGACCAGATCGCCTGCGACGTCTGCGAGCGCACGATCCTCAAGGGCGAGCGGACCGAGACCTTCCTGGCCCCCGGCGGGCACCGCCACACCGTGTGCGAGCTGTGCACCGACCGCGCCCACGCCGAGGGCTGGATCCGCGAGTCCGCGCACGGCGACCTGCCCGCGTCGCTGCGCCGGCCCGAGCCGCGCCGCGGGCTGTTCGGGCGGCTGCGCCGCCGCCGCGACGAGGGCCTGCCGGCGATCGAGCCGCAGCCGGCCGAGGAGGGCCTTCGACGCCGACCCGCCGCCGCCGAGCGACATCGCCGAGGACGCGCATCGCCGAGTACTTCGAGCCGGAGCCCGAGGCCACGCCGCCGCCGCCTCCGCCACCGCCGCCGCGGTCGCAGCCCAAGGACCCGCGCCACGTCCGCGCCGTGCCCACCAACGCGCAGGTGAAGGTCGAGCGCGCGCTCGAGCTGTTCAACCAGTCCGAGCACCCGCGCACGATCGCGGGCATCGCCCGCACGCTCGGCGAGCCGTGGGTGAGCGCCGTGCCGCGCGAGGACGTCGCCCGCCGAGGTCCAGCTCGTCGTCGCCTGGGAGCTGTCCTGGTACCGCTTCCAGATCGACCTCGGCGCCGAGCACGACCCGGTGACGCTGGTCGACAAGGGCCACGAGCTCGACGAGCTCGACGAGGGCCTGCGCGACTGGAACGCCACGCGCCGTCGCCGACGGGCGGATCGGCGTCGGGGTACGCTCCGAGGGATGATCTACTGCGTCGTCCCCCAGGCGCTGGCCGGCGAGCTGTTCGACAAGCTGTCCGACTACTACAAGGACGACCCGCAACGTCACGGTCATCATCGACCGGCGCGAGGGCCAGGGCGGCGCCGCCCGGCCCGCATCCGGCCGACCGCGACCGGCGCCGCCGGCGGGTGAAGGGCACCTTCCCGCCGATCGGCTCGCCGGGCGACTGAGGTGAAGCTCGTCGTCCACGTGGACGGCGGCGCGCGCGGTAACCCGGGCCCGGCCGCCGTCGCCGCCGTCGCCGACGACGCCGGACGGCGACGTCGTCGGCGAGCGCAACGAGTACATCGGCGAGGCGACCAACAACGTGGCCGAGTACCGCGCGGTGCTGCTCGCGCTCGAGCTGGCGAAGCGAGCTGGGCGCCGGCGAGGTCGAGATCGTCAACGACTCCGAGCTCGTCGCCCGCCAGATCGGCGGCGAGTACAAGGTCAAGAACGCCGGGCCTGAAGCCGCTGCACGCGGAGACGATGGAGAAGCTGCGCGAGTTCGACGCCTGGGCCGTCCGCAACGTGCGCCGCGAGCACAACGCAGCGCGCCGACGAGCTGGTGAACGAGGCGCTCGACGAGGGCGCTCTAGGCCTCGGAACGACGACGGCCCCGCCGAGGCGGGGCCGTCGAAACAAGCGGATGATGGGATTCGAACCCACGACCTTCGCCATGGCAAGGCGACGCTCTAGCCAGCTGAGCTACATCCGCGCGGGGGGCGAGTATAGCTTTCGGCACGGTCCCGTCGACCTTGAGCGCCGCTACTCTCACGGCGCTGCTCGGCGCCGTGGCGGAGTGGCTACGCAGCGGCCTGCAAAGCCGTTTACACCGGTTCGATTCCGGTCGGCGCCTCTCGTCAGGCCTGGACGCGCTTGAAGGCGTCTGCCAGGCCGCCGCGCGTCCGCCTTCGCGTTCACCTCGAGCTTGAACTGCTCGCCGCGGACGCTGACGTTGACGACCTTCCCGAGCAGCAGCCGCTTGAGCTCGATCGAGTCGACGTCGCCGATCGGGGCCTCGCCGGCGATGCCCTTCACCTCGCCGCCCTTGCCCATGCCCATCGGCGAGCTGATCTCGACCGACAGCAGCCGCCTCTGGGTCAGCACGAGCGCCATCGGGGACGCCAGCTGAAAGCCGCCCGCCTCCGCGCCCGCGTGGGCCTGCTCCTGCTGGCGGCTGCCGAGGCCGTGCGAGCCGGCCGCCGCCTGCGTCCAGCCGCCGCGGGCGGGCGATGATCGCTCCCTGGACCTCCTCGACCCTCCTCGAGGAACGGCTGGACGCCCTGGACGACCTTCTCCTCCTGCTTCGAGCTCATGACGGCGATCCTCCCACTCCGCCGGGCGCCGGGGCAAGGAGCGGCCAGGCATCTACGCCGTCTGCGGTACTTGCATTCACAACTGGCTGGGCGTACAGTCCCGGCCGCCTATGAGGACGGCGCGTTACTATACACGGCCCTGATCGCTGCCGTCATAGCACGGCGGCGCTCGCCGCCGCCCGCCGCCCAGGCCGCCGACTACGCCGACACGGCGCGCAACGTGCTCGACTCCGGGCCAGGCCGGCGGCCTGCCGACGACGCCGAACTCGACCGACCAGATCGCGCTCTACGACGGCGCTGACGCCGCTGGCTTCAACGTCAGCGCCGCGCGACGTCAACCGCCTCTACAAGCCCAACGTGTTCGGCACCCGCGGGCAGGGCCCGACGCGCGTCGAGCCGACGCCGAACAAGCGCGTGCGGATCGTGCGCGACAAGTGGGGCGTCCCGCACATCACCGCCAAGCGGCGCGCGCGACGTCATGTACGGCGCGGGCTTCGTCGGCCGCCGAGGACCGCCAGCTCCTGCTCGAGCTCGGCGCGCGGCCCGGGCCGCCTGGCCGTGCTCGACGCTCCGGGCATCGACGCGTTCCGCCTGATCGTCACCGGCCGCACGTTCACCCCGAGCGCGCAGGCCGACGCGATCATCGACCGCCAGGCCGGCGCTGCTGCGCGCGCGCGGGCCGCAAGGGCCGCCAGACGCTGGCCGACATCGACGCCTACGTCGCGCGGCATGAACGGCTTCTACACGCCAGTCGGGCCAGATCCAGAGCGGCGACCGTCAAGCCGTGGACGCGCACCGACATGCTGGCGCTGACCGGCTTCATCGGCTCGATCTTCGGCCGCGGCGGCGGCGGCGAGCACCGGAACGCGCAGTTCCTGGCCGCGCTCCAGGCCAAGCTCGGCGACGCCGCCGGCCGCAGCGTCTTCGACGACCTCCGCAGCGTGACCGACCCCGAGTCGCCGGCGTCGGTCGAGACGCCCGCGCCGTACAACGCGACGCCGCGCCGACCGCAGCGGCAACGCGCTCGATCGACGACGGCTCGTTCGCCGCGACGCGCGTCCAAGACCGCGCCGAAGCCCGGCGGCCGACGAGCGCAAGCTGATGTCGAACGCGCTGCTCGTCTCGGCCAAGCGCTCGGCGCACCCGGCACCCGCTGTTCGTGGCCGGCCCGCAGCTCGGCTACTACTACCCCGAGATCGTCGGCGAGATGGACCTGCACGGCGGCGGCATCGACGCGCGCGGCATCGCCTCGACCGGCGCCGGCCCGTACGTCTTCATCGGCCGCGGCCAGGACTTCTCCTGGAGCCTGACCTCGGCGAGCAACGACCTCATCGACGTCTACGTCGAGTCGCTCTGCGGCAACTCGGACACGGCAGTACCTGTTCGAGGGCAAGTGCAAGCAGATGACGACCACGAACGCCGGCGTGCTCAAGGGCGCGGGCGGCGCGCCCGACCAGCCGATCGTCTTCAACGAGACCGTGCACGGGCCGGTGATCGGCTACGCGACGGTCGGCGGCCAGAAGGTCGCGATCTCGCCGAAGCGCTCGACGCGCGGCCGCGAGGCGCTCGTCGCTGCTGGCGTTCAACGACCTGAACTCGAACCGCGTCGAGTCGGCGCAAGACGTTCTTCCGCTCGATCCCGCAGCTCGAGCACACGTTCAACGCCTTCTACGCCGACGACCGCGACATCGCGATGTTCTCGACCGGCCGCCTGCCGATCCGGCCGAAGAACGTCGACCCGAGCCTGCCCGCCGCGCGGCACGGGCCGCAACGAGTGGCAGCGGCTTCCTGCCCGGCCAAGGACCATCCCGCAGCAGATCAACCCGCGGAACGGCTACATCCTCAACTGGAACAACCGCCCGGCGCCGCGACTTCGGCGCGGCCGACGACAACTGGAGCTACGGCTCGGTCCACCGCGTCGAGCTGTTCGACCCGATCAAGAAGGTCAAGCGCGCGCGCCCGAACGACGTCGTGTCGGTGATGAACGGCGCCGCCACGCAGGACCTGCGCAGCGTCGAGCTGACGCCGGTCGCTCGACCGACGTGATGAAGACGAGCGCGCCGCCGAGCCCGCGCGCGGCCGCATGCGCGACATCCTGCTGCGACTGGAGCGGCGAAGGGGTCGAGCCGCCTCGACCGCGACCTGGACGGCAAGATCGACCACCCGGGCGCCGCGATCATGGACGCCTGGTACCCGAAGGCGGCCGACGCGGTCCTGGCGCCGGTGCTCGGCGAGCTGACCCCGCGCTTCGCGCAGCTCCGCGGGCGCGGCGGCGCCGCCTCGTCGTTCGGCAGCGGCTGGTACTCCTACATCGACAAGGACCTGCGCACGCTGCTCGGCCGCAACGTCAAGGGCAAGTTCGCGAACCGCTACTGCGGCAGCGGGCGACTTCAACGCGTGCGCCGCGTCGCTGTGGGCGTCGCTCGACGCCGCGGGCGCCGAGCTCGAGGCCGCGCAGGGCGCCGACCCGGCCGCCTGGCGCAGCGACGCGAACGCGCGAGCGGATCAAGTTCCTGCCCGGCCTGATCCCGGACACGATGCGCTGGGCCAACCGCCCGACCTTCCAGCAGGTCAACTCGTTCGACGGCCACCGGCGCCGCTGATCAAATAGCCGTCCAACTCCCAACCTTCGGGTGTCCGGGGCGTTTGCACCGCTGAAGACCCTCCACGGAAAAGGGAGCACACCTTGAAGAAGCTCATCATGGGCGGCGCCCTCGCCGCCGCGCTGGCCGTCCCGGCCGCGGCGTCGCGCGCAGGACCCGACGCCGGCGGACTTCAAGAACGCCGTCGAAGTACTGCAAGGAGCTGAAGAAGCGCGTCCGGTGCGGCGAACTTCGCGAGCGTCGTACAAGAACCACGGCAAGTGCGTCTCGGCGATCGCGAAGCAGAACGCGCGCGAGGACGCCAAGCAGGAGCAGGCGGCCAAGAAGAACGCGTCCCAGCAGTGCCGCGAGGAGCGCGGCACGACGCGACGAGCCGAGCAGGCCTTCGCCGAGAAGTACGGCACGGGCAAGAACAAGAAGAACGCGTTCGGCAAGTGCGTGTCGCAGAAGGCCAAGGCCAACAAGGCCGAGGCCGACGAGCAGGAGAAGAAGGAGCAGAAGGCCAAGCTGAACGCCGCCAAGCAGTGCAAGGCGGAGCGCGAAGGACCGAGGACCCGCAGGCGTTCACCGAGAAGTACGGCACCAACAAGAACAAGCGGAACGCCTTCGGCAAGTGCGTCTCGCAGAAGGCGAGCGGCGGCGCCGGTCAGTACGCCGAGCAGCAGTCGTAGAGCGCGCGAAAACTGTTCCGGGTCTCTCCCCTCGGAGACCCGGGCTGCGGAGGACAAAGGGGCCGCCGGAGGCGGCCCCTCTCCGTTTCTGGGGGCGGTTCGCGATTGCTAAGCTGACCGCGCTCAGGCGCCGTTAGCTCAGTTGGGAGAGCACCAGCTCGACAAGCTGGGGGTCGCTGGTTCGAGCCCAGCACGGCGCACTCGCGGGGACCCGCCCAGGACGCGTACGAGCGGACACGGGCGGGTAACCGGCGTTGACAGCGCGCTGTGCGGCGCTCGAGCCTCCTCGTCGCACGTACCGCGAGTGGAACCCGGGGGGCGACAGGGGCAGGAATCCGCCCGCCAGGAACAGAACTGATGCGCCGCGGCAGCGGCGCGTCAACGAGGTACGCCAGCTGGAGACGAGCGTCGCGCTCATGCGCCGCCTCCTGCCCGGCGACCCCGAGTTCGGCGACCCGCTGTCGACGATGGGCACCGAGCCGCACCCAGGCCGTCGCCCGGCGCGCCTACCAGCTGGCCGACGGCCGGCTCAGCCTGCTCGGCCAGATGGGCCTGGCCGTGCTGCAGGTCGCCGACTGGGTCCAGGACGGCGGGCAGCCAGCAGCCGCGCGAGGTGGCGATCGCGTTCACCGACCTGGTCGGCTTCTCCGACTGGGCGGTCGACGCGGGCGACGAGGCCGCGCTCGAAGCTGCTGCGCCAGGTGGGCCGGGTCATGGACGCGACCGTCGAGTCGCGCAACGGCCGGGTCGTCAAGCGCCTCGGCGACGGCACGATGGTCGTGTTCGAGAGCGCCGGACGAGGCGGTGGCGGGGACGCGCGAGGCGCTCGACGCGGTCGCCGCCATCCGCTGCGACGGCTACAAGCCGCAGCTGCGCGCGGGCGTCCACTTCGGCGAGCCGACGCGGATCGGCGGCGACTACCTCGGGCGTCGACGTGACCGTGGCCGCGCGCCTGTGCGAGGCCGCGGGCGACGGCGAGATCCTGATCTCGAACGAGGTCGCCGCGCGGATCGACGAGGAGACCGCGCGCGTCTGGCAGCCCGCGCCGGTGCTGGAGAAGGGCACGCCCGAGAACCTGCGCGTGTTCCGGCATCAGCGCCTAGGCTCTTCGCATGGCCAACCGCGCGCCCCGCATGATCTCGCTCGGCTACGGCAAGTGGGTCCGCGCCGACCGGGTCTACGCGCTCGTGCCGATCGGCGCCGACGAGCGCGGCGACGGCCGCCGCACCTACGTGCACGTCGACGGGGTGGCCGAGCCGCTGGTCGCCTCGCGCTCCGAGCGCGCGATCCTGGCCGACCTCGAGGCCGCGCTGGCCGAGGCCGCCGGCGTGCCGCCGCGCCGCCGCGGCGGCCCGCGCGGCGGCCCAGCAGGAGCTGCTGCCGTGACGCTGCGGCCGCTCGGCCTGTCTACGACGTCCACGGCAACCTCCCGGCGCTCGAGGCGGTGCTGGACGACGCGCCGCGCCGGGCGTCGAGCGTGGCTCCTGGGCGGCGACTACGCGCTGTTCGGCCCGTGGCCGGCGGAGACCGTCGAGCGGCTGCGCGAGCTCCGAGCGCGACTGGATCCGCGGCAACGGCGAGCGCTGGACCGCCGCGCCCGCGGAGGCGCCGGAGGACGAGGTCGTGCAGGAGGCGATCGCGGCCGTGCCGCGAGGCGCTCGGCGACGAGGCGCGTCACCGAGCTCGCCGCGCTGCCCGAGCAGACGCCGCTCGACGGCGTCCGCTTCTGCCACGGGTCGCCGGTGTCCGACGTGCGCTCGTTCCTGCCCGAGCCGGCCGACGACGAGGACGAGCTGCTGGCGGGGGTCGAGGAGACGACGCTCGTCTTCGGCCACACCCACCTGCCGTTCAGCGCGCGCGCCGACGGCGGCATCGAGCTCGTGAACCCGGGCAGCGTCGGCATGCCGTTCGACGGCGACACCCGGGCCGCCTGGGCGGTGATCGCACCCGGACGGCGAGGTCGAGCACCGCCGCGTCGCCTACGACCACGACCGCAGCGCGGCCGCCTGCGCGGAGCGCACCCGGGCTTCGGCGACACGATCGCCCGGCGGATCGAGGCCGCCCGCTTCGACGTCTAACATCCGCGCCGCTCCGGGCGTCAGCCGCCGCCGCACCGCCGCACAACCTCAGGAGGAAGACGTCCATGCCTCGCCTGTCCGAGGTCCTAGTCCCACGCGACCGCCAGTACTTCGACCTCTTCGAGGAGGCCGCCGGCAACGTCCTGCGCGCCGCCGAGCTGCTCGACCAGATGCTGCACGACCTACCCCGAGCACGGCGAGCTCGCGCGCGAGATCCTGATCTGCGAGCAGGAGGGCGACCGGATCACGCACGACATCATCCGGCGCCTCAACGAGACGTTCGTCACCCCGATCGACCGCGAGGACATCCTCGCGCTCGCCTCGGCGCTCGACGACATCGTCGACTACACCGAGGAGGTCGCCGACTACCTCGGCCTCTACAAGATCGAGGCGCCGATGGACCAGTCGCTGCAGATGGCGCGCGTGCTGCGCGACTGCCTGCCGCCAGCTCGTCGAGGCGATGCCCCGCCTGCGCGGCTTCGAGGACATGTCGCACTACATGATCGAGATCCACCGGCTCGAGAACGACGGCGACCGGATCGTGCGCGAGGCGATGGCGCGCTGTTCGACACCGGCGTCGACCCGATGGTCGTGATCCGCTGGAAGGACATCTTCGAGCGCCAGGAGGCCGCGATCGACGCCACCGAGCACGTGGCGAACATCCTCGAGGGCATCGTCATCAAGAACTCGTGAGCGGCGACGTAATCCTGGTCATCGTCGTCGCGACGGCGCTGGCGTTCGACTTCACGAACGGCTTCCACGACACCGCGAACGTCGTGGCCACGTCGATCTCGACGCGCGCGATGCCGCCGCGCTGGCGGTCACGCATCGCCGCGATCCTGAACTTCGTCGGCGCGTTCATCTCGCTCGAGGTCGCCGCGACCGTGGCCAAGGGCATCGTCAACGCCGACGCGATCACGCCGACGATCGTGTTCGCCGGCCTGATCGGCGCGATCGCCTGGAACCTGATCACCTGGTACTTCGGGCTGCCGTCGAGCTCGTCGCACGCGCTGATCGGCGGCGTCGTCGGCGCGATGATCGCCGCCGTGGGGTCCGGCGCGGTGGACGGCGAGTCGCTGCTCGCCAAGGTCGTCGTGCCCGCGCTGATCGCGCCGATCGTCGCGTTCAGCGTCGGCGGGGCTCGCGATCCTGATCGCCTACCGGATCGTCGGCCGGCTGCGGCCCGGCCCGGTCAACCGCGGGTTCCGGCTCGGGCCAGGTCGTGTCCGGCGGCCTGCTCGCGCTCGCGCACGGCACGAACGACGCGCAGAAGACGATGGGCATCATCACGCTCGCGCTGATCGCGCACGGCAACCTCGCCGCGAACAACTTCGACGTGCCGACCTGGGTCGTGGTCTCGTCGGCGACCGCGATCGCGCTCGGCACCTACTCCGGCGGCTGGCGGATCATCAAGCACGATGGGCAGCCGCATCATCAAGATGGACCCGGCGCAGGGCTTCAGCGCCCAGGGCGCGGGCGCCGCGGTGATCCTCGCCTCGTCGCACTTCGGCTACCCGCTGTCGACGACCCACGTGATCTCCGGCGGCGTCATGGGCGCCGGGGCCGCGCGGCGGCTGTCGGCGGTCCGGTGGGGCGTGGCGGGCAACATGATGGTGGCCTGGGTGCTGACGATCCCGATGGCCGGCCTGATCGGCGGCGCTGGCCTACGGGATCACGCGGATCTTCGGCACCGGCGCGCTCGGGCCGGTGGTCGTGTCGGTCATGTGCATCGGCGCTGATCGCCGCGATGTTCGGCCGGCGGCTGCAGCGTGGCTCCGTGATCACGGCCGGGGCGCGCGGCTGATGCTCGCGACGATCGTCGACTGGGAGACGCTCGGGGAGGTCGCGCTCGCGTCGCTGGTCGCGGTCGTCGGCGTCACGCTGGCGTTCTCGCTGGCGATCGTCGGCGCCACGCGGATGGTCGACATGCGCCGCGACGGCCGCGGCATCGAGGCCGGCGCCTACGCCGCTGCTGATGATCATCGCGCTGGCCGGGTCAGGCGCCGCCGTCGCGTTCGGCGTCGATCGTCATGACGACGAAGTAGCGATCCGCTCGAGCTCCTCCGGCGTGCCCGCCATGATCGTCCGCGCGTGCTCGGTCACGAGCTCGACCGGCCAGTCCCACCAGGCCGCGCGCAGGAGCCGCTGGACGTCGTCCTCGTCGTAGCGCATGCGCATCACCCGCGCCGGGTTGCCGCCCGCGATCGCGTAGGGCGGGATGTCGCCCACGACGACCGAGCCGGCCGCGACGACCGCGCCGTGGCCGATCGTCACGCCGGGCATGACCAGCGGTCCGGTAGCCCAGCCACACGTCGTGGCCGACGACCGTGTCGCCGCGGCTGGGCGCCGACATGACCAGGTCCATCGTCGTGTCGGCCCAGGTCGCCGCCGAAGATCCCGAACGGGAACGTGGACGGCCCGAGCATCGCGTGGTTGGCGCCCGCCATGACGAAGCGCGAGCCCTCGGCCAGCGCGCAGTAGCTGCCGATCACGAGGCGCTCGGGACCGTAGGCGTAGAGCACGTTCTGCTGCTCCCACGCCGTCGGGTCGCCCGGGTCGTCGTAGTAGGTGTAGTCGCCGACCTCGATCTTCTCCGAGGTCACCACCGCCTTCAGGAAGACGACGCGGTCGGTGGTGGGGAGGGGGTGGACCTGGTTCGGGTCGGGGATGGTCACGCCAGAGCCGACGCTAACCGGTCGAGCTCCTCCTCGCTGGCCCAGGCGCCGACCGAGGCGCGGACCAGCCCGCGGCCGGGCAGGTTGCGCACGACGATGCCCTGCGCGGCCAGCCGCTCGACGTCGCCCTCGGGGTCGTCGGAGCGCCAGGAGACGAGCGTCGACGCGCCGCGCGGCGCGACCTCGAGCCCGCGCTCGGCCAGCATCTGCGCCAGCTGCTCGGCCAGCCCGGTCGCGCGCTCGTGCACCCAGCCCCAGCCGGCCTCGTCGAGCAGGTCGTGCGCTGCGATCGACCAGGCGTTGGCCCCGCTCGGCGAGGTGCCCATGTCGAAGCGGGCGGCGCCGGGCTGCTGGTCGAAGGCCAGCGCGTCGCCGTCCTCGGCGACGGTCATGTAGCTCGGCCACGACGCGTCGAGCTCCTCGCAGCGGTCGCCGCGCACGTACAGGTAGCCGCTGCCGTCGGGCCCGCACAGCCACTTCTGGCCCGCCGCGGCGTAGAAGTCGCAGCCCAGCGTCGGCGGCGTCGACCGGGATCGCGCCGAGGCCCTGGGCGCCGTCGTACAGGATCGGGACGCCCGTCGCCTTGAGCGCGGCGGTGTCGGCCACCCGCCCGGTGACCCACGACACGTGCGAGCAGGCGATCAGCTTCGTGCCCGGCCCGGCCTCGCCCGCCAGCTCGTCCCAAGGGACGACGCGCACGTCGACGCCGCGCGCCTGCGCGCGGCCCGAGCGGGGCGAGCAGGCCGGGGTGCTCCTCGTCGGTGGTCAGGACCTCGTCGCCGGGGCCGAGCCCGAGCGCGTGCAGCGCGGCGTTGATGCCGTCGGTGGCCGACCCGGTGAGCGCCACTTCGTCGGCCGCGCAGCCGAACAGCCGCGCGATCCGCTCGCGCAGCGCAGCGCGCTCCGCCCATGACCCGCTCGAAGTGGTGCTTGCCGGCGCGGCCGTCCTCGAGGGCGAGCTCCAGTCGCGCTCGGCGGCCTCGACGCCGCGCCGCGGGATCGGGCCGTCGGTGCCCGCGTTCATGTAGACGCGTCTGGCCGAGCACGGGGAACTCGGCGCGGAACTGGTCGACGTCCATCCGGCGCGACAGCTTAGGAGGCGATCCGTCAATCTCCCGGGCCGTGATCATCGAACGCTCCATGAACGACGACTTCCTGTCGAACTCCTACCTCGTCGGCGACGAGCCGGGCGGCCACGGCGTGCTCATCGACTCGGGCGGCCCGCCCGAGCCGCTGCTCGAGGCGATCAAGGAGAACGACCTGACCGTCGAGCACCTGCTGCTCACCCACCACCACGGCGACCACGTGATGAACAACGGCGTCTTCAAGAAGGAGCTCGGCGTCGAGATCATCGCCCACCCGATCGAGGCCGAGCTGATCGACGACGTCGACCGCGAGACCGAGCCGAACGAGGTGCTCGAGGTCGGCGGCCTGACGATCGAGTTCACCCACACGCCCGGGCACGCGGCGGGCATGCTCGCGATCAAGGTCAACGGCGAGCGACGTGTTCACCGGCGACACGCTGTTCAAGGGCTCGGTGGGCGGCGTGCGCGCGCCCGGGTCGACCGGCTTCGACGACCTGAAGAGCTCGATCATGGACAAGCTCATGAAGCTGCCGCCCGAGACGCGGCTGCACCCCGGTCACACCGACCCGACGACGGTCGGCGACGAGTGGGAGAACAACCCGTTCATCCGCGTCTGGCGCGGCGAGGACGAGGAGTCCGAGGAGCGCTGCGTGGTCTGGGGCGAGGACGCGACGCTCGTCCTGTGGGGCCCCGACTACGACGGCGGCCACAAGGCGTGGGTCCGCTGGGACCAGTCCGGCAAGGACGACATCGTGCCGGGGAGTCCAGGTCGAGCGGAAGTAGGAGTCGGCAGCGCAGAACTGACAAGCGCCAGCCCGCCACTGCCGCCAACGACGAAGGGCCGCCCCGGCGATCCGAACGGCCTTCAGTACTGCGGCTGCGTAACTACTGGCCGCAGACCGGCCAGGCCGAGGCGCCGCGCTGCGCGTACAGCATCGCGGCACGCTTGTCCTGCTCGGCCTCGGGGGCCGCGGCGGGGTCGCCGGAGCCGCCCACGCTCGCCCAGGTCTGCTGGTCGAACTGGTACTTGCCGCGGTAGGTGCCGCCGCCACCGACGGCGCCCGGGTCGCCACCCGACTCGCAGGCGGCGATCGCCTCGAGGCCGGCCGACGCGGTGCTGCCGCCGGACGCCTGCTGAGTCTGAGCCTGCGGAGCGGCGGACCCCTGCGCCTGAGCGGCCTGTGCGGGCGAGCTTCGCGCGCTTCTTCGCACGCTTCTTCGCCTTGGCCTTGCGCTCGGCCTTCGCCTCGGGCGAGCCTCGTAGCGCGAGGCGTGGCGCTTCAGCGCGACCGTGTTCAGCTGCTCCTGATCGATCTGAGCAGCCTCGCCGGCCGGGGTCGGAATCACATTCGTGTCGTTGTCATCAGCGACGGCGATAGCCACCGGCGCAGTAAGCACGCCCACGGTCATCGCAGACGCGAGTAGCTTCCTGTTCATAGGAAGACCTCCAGTCTTCGGGTGCATCCGGGCCTCCATGGCCTCAGGGACGCGACCGCTGTGGATCGCGCGCGCCCGCACTGCGAGAGGCGGGAACTTGCCGTGTCGACGCCTGCGAACAGGCGTTCGGGAACGCGGCCTTGTTCAGAACCGTACCCCGATACCCGACCAACCCTGTGTGAAACGTCACAGTGGGTGGCATCCTGCAACTGACCGTCGCGCGGCTAGTCTCAGGGCCGCATGCGCGTTGAGCTACCCGACGGGACTCCGCTGGAGCTGGCCGACGGCGCGACGGGCGAGGACGCCGCCCGCGCGATCGGCGAGGGCCTGGCCCGCGCCGCGCTGGCGATCAAGCAGAACGGCGACGTCCGCGACCTGTCGGCGCCGCTGCGCGACGGGGAGCCGATCGAGATCCTCACCGCGAAGTCCGGCGACGACGCGCTCGAGCTGCTGCGCCACGACGCGGCGCACGTCCTCGCGACCGCGGTGGTCGAGCTCTACCCGGGCACGAAGGTGTCGATCGGGCCGCCGATCGACGGCGGCTTCTACTACGACTTCGAGTTCCCCGAGGGCGTGGCGATCGGGGAGGCCGACCTCGAGCGCATCGAGCAGAAGATGCGCGAGCACATCAAGGCCGACGAGCACTTCGAGCGCGAGGACGTGCCCGTGGGCGACGCGCTCGAGCGCTTCCGCGCGCGAGGACCAGCCCTACAAGGTCGAGCTGATCGAGGACCTGGTCCGCGACCAGGGCGTCGAGACCGTCTCGCTCTACCGCAACGGCCCGTTCACCGACCTCTGCCGCGGGCCCGCACGGGCCGACGACCAAGCGCATCAAGGCGATCAAGCTGACCTCGGTCGCGGGCGCCTACTGGCGCGGCGACTCCGACCGCACGATGCTCACCCGCATCTACGGCACCGCGTTCTTCTCGAAGGACGACCTGGCCGAGCACCTGCGCGCGGCTCGAGGAGGCGCGCGCCCGCGACCACCGCAAGCTCGGCAAGGAGCTCGACCTGTTCATGTTCAGCGAGCTGTCGCCGGGCTCGCCGTTCTGGCAGCCGAACGGGATGGTGATCTGGAACGAGCTGACCGACCTCTGGCGGTCCGAGAACTCCGCAGCGCGACTACCGCGAGGTCAAGACGCCGATCCTCTACGACGTCGAGCTGTTCAAGACCTCGGGCCACTGGCACGTGTACCGCGAGAACATGTACTTCACCGAGGTCGAGGCGCGGGCGATGGGCCTCAAGCCGATGAACTGCCCGGCGCACGTGCAGATCTACAAGTCCGAGCGCCGCTCGTACCGCGACCTGCCGATCCGCTACTCCGAGGCCGGGCTGGTCCACCGCCACGAGCCGAGCGGCACGCTGCACGGCCTGCTGCGCGTCCGCCACATCACGCAGGACGACGCCCACATCTTCTGCACCGAGGAGCAGATCGAGGAGGAGGTCATCCGCTGCCTCGACTTCGGCTTCGCGATGTACGACTACTTCGGGTTCGAGCCGCGGCTCGAGCTGTCGACCCGCCCGGACAAGCGGATCGGCTCCGAGGAGATGTGGGACAAGGCCGAGGCGGCGCTCGAGCGGGCGCTCGTCCAGCGCGGCCTGGAGTTCGACCTCAACCCGGGCGACGGCGCGTTCTACGGGCCGAAGATCGACCTGCACATGACCGACACGATCGGCCGCTCGTGGCAGCTCGGCACCGTGCAGCTCGACTACTCGATGCCCGAGCGCTTCGAGCTGACCTACACGGGCGCCGACAACGCCGAGCACATGCCGGTGATGATCCACCGCGCGCTGCTCGGGTCGTTCGAGCGCTTCATCGGCATCCTGATCGAGCACTACGCGGGCGAGTTCCCGCTCTGGCTGGCGCCGCTCCAGGCGATCGTGCTGCCGATCGCCGACCGCCACAACGACTACGCGGCCCAGGTCCGGGACCGTCTGCGCGCGGCCGGGATCCGCGCCGAGGTCGACGACCGCTCCGAGTCGGTCAAGCGCAAGATCCGCGACGCCGAGCTGCGGAAGGCCGCCGTACATGTTCGTGGTGGGGGACAAGGAGGCCGAGGACGGCGGCGGTCGCCGTGCGCCGCCACCGCGAGGGCGACCAGGGCGCGGCGTCCGATCGACGTGGCGATCGAGCGGCTGCAGCGCCGAGATCGCAGCGCGCGCGGGCATAGGCTTCCAGGGCTTGCGAGCGTCCGGGGCACCGCTATACTCGCCGCCTGAATGAGGAGCACCTACACCACGCGCCGCCCGCTGCTGACGCGCCCGTGCCCTCTTCCCAGCTTTGCCCCCTGCACTTCCT
Organism: uncultured Actinomycetes bacterium; assembly: GCA_963724205.1. GTDB lineage: Bacteria > Actinomycetota > Thermoleophilia > Solirubrobacterales > Thermoleophilaceae > CAVRTK01. The sequence continues at coordinate 2,557,153 of CAVRTK010000001.1, forward strand.
GCCTTTGACGTCTAGCCGGGAGCTTCACGCCTAGTGCCGATCCCGCGCAGGTTCGATCGGCGCCCGCCGGAACGCGATCCCACTCGCATCAACGAGCGGATCCGCGTGCCCGAGGTGCGGCTGATCGGCGACGACGGAAACCAGATCGGCGTCGTGTCCCGCGACGAGGCGCTGCGTCAGGCGCAGGCCCGCGACCTGGACCTGGTCGAGGTCGCGCCCGAGGCGCGTCCGCCGGTCTGCCGCATCCTCGACTACTCGAAGTACAAGTACGAGCAGGAGCAGAAGGCCAAGTCCGCGCGCCGGCACCAGAAGCAGGTCACGGTGCGCGAGATCAAGCTGCGCCCGAAGATCGCGGAGAACGACTACGAGACCAAGAAGGGCCATGTCGAGCGCTTCCTGAAGCACCAGGACAAGGTCAAGGTCACGATCATGTTCCGCGGGCGCGAGATGACCCACCCGGAGCGCGGCGAGCGGCTGCTGCTGCGCCTGGCCGAGGACGTCGGCGAGCTCGGCACGATCGAGCAGCGGCCCAACCAGGACGGGCGCAACATGACGATGACGCTCGCTCCGACCGGACGGCCGGAGGACCTGGACACCGGGGACCACCCTGCCGTCGAGGCCGACGCTGACGAGGCCCCGCGGCGCCGGCGGCGCGGCAGCCGCCGCGAGCGCGGCGCGCTGCCCCAGCAGCAGCGAGCACCGCCAGCAGCAGGCGGCCGAAGGTGACGGCGAGGCCGGCCCGGAGGCCGTGGCAGCCGCCGAGCCCGCGGCAGCCGCCGAGCCCGAGGCCGGCACGCCGCCTGCGGAGGCCGCCGAGCCCGAGGCCGCGGCCGAGCCCGAGGCCGCTGAGCCCGAGGCCGACGCTCAGCCCGAGGCCGACGACGCAGGCGCGTCGCCCACGGCCGGCGGCTTCTAGCGCAACTTCGCCCGACCGTTCCGGGTTTTAGACGCTGCCCCGTCCGACGGAGGGCGGGGTCCAAACCGCACACCCTCCTCAGTCCGGCGAAGGACTCGCATGACCGATCTTCACCGGCGGCCGAGCCGCCTCGTACGCGCGACCCTGCTCGCCGCCCTGTCCGCGGTGGTCATCGGTGCGCTGCCCGCCACCGCCGACGCCGGCCGTGCCCGCGTCGCGTCCGGCCGCGTCATCTTCGACGCCTTCCCCGGTGAGTCCAACGACGTGAAGGTCGCGCAGGTGGGCGCGCAGACGGTGAACGTCACCGACAACGGCGCGGCGGTCACGCCCGGCACCGGCTGCGTGCGGGTCAGCGACAACCTGGCCCGCTGCAACGTCCGCAACCCCGGCGGCATCGTCCGCCTGGGCGACGGCAACGACCACGCGCTCAGCCGCATCGCGACGCTGAAGGGCGAGGACGGCAACGACAACCTCGAGCAGATCGCGGTGATCACGCCCGGAGCCGGGATCCCCGGCAACGTGGCGGCGGGGGCCGCGCTCGCCAACGGCGGCGCGGGCGACGACACGATCTCCGGCAACGACGTGAACGGCGGCGAGGGCAACGACACGATCGCCGTGCGGTCGGACACCGCCGCGATCCTGTTCGGCGGGCCCGGCGACGACTCCGTCCGCGCATCCGGCGCGGCCGACGTGCTGGCCGGCGGCACCGGCACCGACCACATCGTCACCGGCGGCGGGGCGGACACGCTGTCGTTCCAGGACCAGACCGGGCCGATCGTGTTCTCGACCCAGCTCGGCGGCGCGGACCCGGACACCTACGAGGGCTCGTTCGCGTCCGTGCAGGGCGCGTCCTCGCGCGACCAGCTGAGCGGCGACGACAACGACAACACGCTGGTGCTCGGGGGCGGCACCGACGACGGCGGCCTGCTCTCCGGCGGGGGCGGCAACGACAGGCTCGCCGGCGCCGAGGGGCGCGAGCGGATCCTCGGCGGCGACGGCGACGACACGCTGACCGAGGGCGACCTGAACGGGCACGTCAGCGAGCTCGACGGCGGCGACGGGAACGACTCCCTGTACGTGGCCGACGGGGCCGAGGAGCAGGGAGCCACCGACGAGCTGGAGCTTGCGCCGACCGCCGACGTTTTCGCATGCGGCGCCGGCCTCGACCGCGCGATCGTCGACTCGCGCCGACTCGGTGCCCGCGGACTGCGAGGTGGTCTCGCTGCGCACCCCGACCCTGACGACCACCACCGCCACCGACGACCGCAACGAGATCCAGGGGTTCAGCGGCGACGGCGACAAGGACGTGATCTACGGCCGCGGGGGCGACGATCTGCTGGCCGGCCTGAACGGCAACGACACCGTCTACGGGCAGGACGGCAACGACAATCTGCTGGGCGACGGCGAGTCGTCGCGGTTCCGCGCAGACGGCCACGACCACGTGTCGGGCGGCAACGGCAACGACTTGGTCATCGGCGCCGGCGGCAACGACGTGCTGACCGGCGGCGCGGGCGCCGACAACCTCGAGGGCGGCACCGGCAACGACACGTTCAACGCCCGCGACGGCCGCCGCGACTGGATCTCCTGCGGAAGCGGCCGCGACGGGTGAAGGGCGACCGCAGCGACACGGTCGACCGCGACTGCGAGAGCGTGAGCCGCAGCTGAGCCGTTCTGCTTAACTAGACCGCCGCCATGCCGAAGATGAAGACTCATTCGGGCGCCAAGAAGCGCTTCAAGGTGACCGCCAAGGGCAAGGTCCGGGCGCGTCACGCGATGACGTCGCACATGCTCGGCAACAAGAGCGCGAAGCGGAAGCGCCGCCTGGGCCGGCCCGTCGAGGTCGCTCCCGCGCAGGCCAAGGTCGTCAAGAAGCTGCTGCTGAAGTAATGGCCCGGGTCAAGCGTTCAGTCAACGCCCGCAAGAAGCGCCGCGCCGTACTGGAGCGCGCCAAGGGCTACCGCGGTCAGCGGAAGTCGAGCTACAAGCTCGCCAAGGAGACGCTCCTCAAGGCCGACACCTACGCCTACCGCGACCGGCGCAACAAGAAGCGCGACTTCCGCCGCCTGTGGATCACCCGCATCAACGCCGCCGCCCGCCAGCACGGCATGTCCTACAGCCAGTTCATGCACGGCCTGAAGCTGGCCGAGGTCGAGGTCGACCGCAAGGTCCTCGCGGACATCGCCGTCCGCGACCCCGAGACGTTCCGACGCTTTGCCGAGCGCGCCCGGGAGGCGGCGGCTGCCTGATCCTCAGACGGCCGACGCGAATCACCCGGGGCGCCCAGCGAGGCGCCCTTTTTCGTTCCTGAAGCCGATTTCCACCGACACCCAGTGATCACCAGCAAGGACAACACCCAGCTCAAGACACTCCGCAAGCTCCAGCAGCGCAAGCACCGCGACAAGCTGAGGCTGGCCGTGGCCGAGGGCGAGGACCTGGTCGACGCCGCCACCGCCGCGGGCCTCGAGCCCGAGCTGCTGCTGACGGCCGGCCAGGACGTCGAGCCCGACCTGCTCGCCGCGCGTCAGCACGCTCGGCTCGGGCGCCCGGGTGGTCGGCGTCTTCCCGCAGCGCTGGTCGGAGCCGAGGGGCGAGCTGTGCGTGTACCTGCACGGCGTCCACGACCCCGGCAACGTCGGGACGATCATCCGCTCGGCGCACGCGCTGGCCGACGGCCCGGTGATCCTCGGCCCCGACTGCGCCGACCCGTGGTCGCCCAAGGCGGTCCGCGCGTCGATGGGGTCGGTGTTCGCCCGGCCGCCGGCGCGGGCGGCGTTCGCCGACCTGGACGGCACCACGATCGCGCTCGACGCGGGGCGCCGGCGCGCCGCTCGACCGAGGTCGAGGTCGACGGCCCCGTGGTGCTCTGCCTGGGCGGCGAGCGGGAGGGCCTGCCGCGCCGCGATCGCGAACACCGCCGACGTGTCAGGCGCACATACCCGATCAGCGCGACGACGGCCCGGACTCGCTGAACGTGGCGATGGCGGCCACGGTCGCGCTCTACGAGCGGACTAGGATGGCGCGCCGATGGCTGACGCAGACGTCTCGCCTCGACGAGCTGCGCAGCGAGGCGGAGTCCGCCGTCGCCGCCGCGGCCGAGCCCGCCGAGCTCGAGGAGCTGCGGGTCCGCTACCTGGGCCGCAAGTCCGAGCTGACCGGCGTCCTGCGCGGCATCCGCGACCTGCCGCCGGAGCAGCGCGGGCCGGTCGGCCAGGCCGCCAACCAGGTCCGCCAGGCGCTCGAGTCGATGCTCACCGAGCGCGCCACCGCGCTCGAGGACGCCGAGCTCGAGCGCTCGCTGAGCCGAGGACCGGATCGACGTCACCCTCCCCGGCGACCCGCCGCTGCCGCCCGGCTACCTGCACCTGGTCACCCAGACCCGGCGCGAGATGGAGGACATCTTCCTGGGCATGGGGTTCAACGTCGTCGAGGGCCCCGAGATCGAGTTCGACTACTACAACTTCACCGCGCTCAACATCCCGCCCGACCATCCCGCCGCGGGCGATGCAGGACACGTTCTACTTCTCGGACGACGTCGTCCTGCGCACGCACACCTCGCCCAACCAGGTGCGCGCGATGGAGCTGCAGGGGCCGCCGATCTACATCGTCGTTCCGGGCAAGGTCTACCGGCGCGACAACGACGCGTCGCACACGCCGATGTTCCACCAGCTCGAGGGGCTGGCGGTCGACGAGGACATCACGCTCGGCGACCTGAAGGGCGTGCTGCTCGAGTTCGCCCGGGCGATGTTCGGCCGCGAGCGCGAGGTCCGGCTGCGCTCGGGCTTCTTCCCGTTCACCGAGCCGAGCGTCGAGGTCGACATCTCCTGCTTCCGCTGCGGCGGCTCCGGCACGCTCCCCGAGGGCGGTCGCGACCCGCTGTGCAAGGGCACGGGCTGGATCGAGATCCTCGGCTCGGGGATGGTCGACCCGAACGTCTACGGCTTCGTCGCCGACCAGGGCTACGACCCCGACCGCGTCCAGGGCTTCGCGTTCGGCATGGGCATCGACCGGATCGCGCTGCTGCGCCACGGCGTGCACGACCTGCGCGCGATGTTCGACAACGACCTCCGCTTCCTGGAGCAGTTCCGATGAGGGTTCCGTACGCCTGGCTCAAGTCGTACTGCGACCCGCGGCTGGCCCGCCGAGGAGCTCGCCGACCGCCTGGCGCTGTCCACCGCCGAGGTCGAGAAGATCGACCGCCTCGGCGTCGGCGACCCCGCGAACTTCGTCGTCGGCAAGGTCCTGACCGCCGAGCAGCACCCGAACGCCGACCGGCTGCAAGGTCTGCACGGTCGACGACGGCAGCGGCGGCGACCCGCGCACGATCGTCTGCGGCGCGCCCAACGTCGCGGCCGGCCAGACCGTCGCGGTCGCGCTGCCCGGCGCGATCATGCCCGGCGGCCAGAAGCTGGGCGAGGCCAAGCTGCGCGGCATCCAGTCGAGCGGGATGATCCTGGCCGAGGACGAGGTCGAGCGTGGGGGAGGACCACGACGGGATCATGGTGCTGCCCGACGACCTCGACCGCCGGCACGCCGCTGACCGACGCGCTGGCCGATCCACGACGAGGTGCTCGAGCTCGAGGTCAACCCCAACCGGCCCGACCTGCTGTCGGTCTACGGCGTCGCGCGCGAGGTGCACGCGCTGTCCGGGCAGCCGCTCGCGCCGGACCCGACCGACGACGACCCCGAGCCGTCCGGCGGCGACCGCGCCGAGGACCACGTGTCGATCGAGATCGACCCCGAGATCTGCCTGCGCTTCACCGCCCGCGTGTTCGAGGACGTGAAGATCGGCCCGTCGCCGCTGTGGCTCAAGCAGCGCCTGATCGCCGCGGGGCAGCGGCCGATCTCGAACGTCGTCGACATCACCAACTACGTGATGCTGGCGACCGGCCAGCCGCTGCACGCGTTCGACCTGGACGAGGTGCGCGGCAACGCGATCATCGTCCGGCGCGCGCGCGAGGGCGAGCGGTTCAAGACGCTCGACGACGTGGAGCGCAAGCTCGACCCGTCGATCGCGGTCGTCGCCGACGCCGAGGGCCCGTCGGGCATCGCCGGGATCATGGGCGGCCAGATCTCCGAGGTCTCCGGCAAGACCACGCGCGTGCTGATGGAGGCGGCGACCTGGGTCGGGCCGAACATCATGCGCTCGGAGGCGAAGCTCGGCCTGCGCACCGAGGCCAGCACCCGGTTCGAGAAGCAGCTCCACCCCGACAACGCGATCGCCGCGCAGCGGCTGGCGGCGCAGGCTGATGGTCGAGCTGTGCGGCGCGCGCTACGTGCCGGGCACGATCGACGTCTACCCGAACCCCGCGCGCCCGCGCGTCGTCCGCCTGCGCGCCGAGCGCAGCAAGCGGCTGCTCGGCGTCGACGTCGCCGGCCGAGGAGATCGAGGCGACGCTCGACGCGCTCGGCTACGAGCACGTCGCCCGGCCCCGACCCCGAGCTGGACTACGAGGTCACGGTCCCCTACTGGCGCGACGCCGACGTGCAGCGCGAGGCCGACCTGATCGAGGAGGTCGGCCGCATCCACGGGCTCGACAAGATCCCGGCCACGCTGCCCGCCCGCGCGCAGGCGGTCGGCCGCCTGACCCCGTCGCAGCGGCTGCGGCGCCGGCTGGAGGACGAGCTGCGCGGCCGCGGCCTGGCCGAGATCGTCGCCTACTCGTTCACCCGCCCGGAGGCGCTCGAGGAGCTGCGGCTGGGCGACGTGCCCGCCGCTGCGGGTGGCCAACCCGCTGTCCGAGGACCAGAGCGTGATGCGGCCGCTGCTCCTGCCCGGCCTGCTCGACGCCGCCGCCCGCAACGCCGCGCACGGCCGCCCCGACGTGCGGCTGTTCGAGTCGGCTCACGTCTACCGCAACGCCGACCCGACCGCGGGCGCGCCGATGAACGGCGGGTCGCCCGCGCGGGCAGACGCCCGCGCGCGAGCGCCACCACATCGGCGCGCCTCATCACCCAGGCCGAGCCCGGCCACCTGGCGCACGCCCGCGCGCGCGCGCCGACTTCTACGCGGCCAAGGCGCTCGTCGAGGCGCTGCTCGCGCCCGACGGGCGTCGCGTGGTCGGTCGAGCCGGGCGACCGCCCTTACCTGCACCCGGGCCGCTCGGCCACGATCCTGGCCGGCGACGAGCGCAAGATCGGCTGGGTCGGCGAGCTGCACCCGCTGGTCGCGCGCGCGTGGGACATCGACCGCCGCCGTCGCCGCGTTCGAGATCGACGCCGACCTGCTCGTCGAGCTCTACCCGGGCCACGCGATGGCCGAGGACCTGACCACGTTCCCGGCGCTGCTCCAGGACATCGCCGTCGTCGTGGGCGACGACGTCCCGGCTGCCGCGGTCGAGCAGGTCGTCCGCGCGGCCGGCGGCGAACTGCTGCGCGACGTGAGCGTGTTCGACGTCTACCGCGGCGAGCAGGTCGGCGAGCGGCAGCAAGTCGCTGGCGCTGCGGCTCGAGTTCCGGGCCGACGACCGGACGCTGACCGACGACGACGTCGCCGCGCCGCGCGCCGCGATCGAGAAGCAGCTCGAGTCCGAGATCGGCGGGCAGCTGCGTGGCTGAGCACACGGGTCGCCGTGCTCGGAGCCGCCGGCTTCGCCGGTGCGCTGTGCGCCGTCGCTCGTCCAGCGCCACCCGCGCCTCGAGCTGACGATGGTCACCGCGCGCAGCGACGCGGGCCGCCGCCTCGACCACATCTACCCGCGCCACCGGGTGCGGATGGAGCTCGAGAACTACGACCCCGACCGGGTCGCCGAGCGCGCCGACGCGGCGATCGTCGCCTACCCGCACGGCGCCGCCGCGCCGGTCGTCGAGGACATGCTGAACCGCGGGCCTGAAGGTCGTCGACCTGTCGGCGGACTTCCGCCTCGACCGCGAGCGCTACGAGCGCTACTACCAGCCGCACGAGGCGCCCGGCCTGCTCGGCGCGCTCGGTCTACGGCCTGCCCGAGCTGCACCGCGACGAGATCCAGGGCGCCGACCTGGTCGCCGGGCCCGGGCTGCTACCCGACCGCGGCGATCCTGGCGCTCGCCCCGCTCGGCGACCTGATCGAGGACGTCGTCGTCGACGCGAAGTCGGGCGTGTCCGGCGCCGGCCGCGGCGCCACCGAGGACGACGCACTTCGTCTCCGTCGCCGAGAACGTCAACGCCTACAAGGTCGAGGGCCACCGCCACCGCGCGGAGCTCGAGCAGGAGCTCGGCACCGACGAGTACCGGATCACGTTCATCCCGCACCTGCTGCCGCTCGACCAGGGGCTGCTGGCGAGCTGCTACGTGCGCACCGGCCGCGAGCTGACCGCCGCCGAGGTCGCCGAGATGTACGCCGGCTTCTACGACGGCGAGCCGTTCGTCGAGATCGCCGACGGCGCCGCCCGGCGTCCGCGACGTGCGCGAGACCAACATCGCGCGCGTGTTCGCGACCGTCGAGCCCGCGACCGGCCGGGTGCTCGCGTTCGGGGCGATCGACAACCTGTGGAAGGGCGCCGCGTCGCAGGGCATCCAGGACCTGAACCTGATGCTGGGCCTGCCCGAGGGCGAGGGTCTGGAGCCGTCGGCATGACGTTCTTCCGCTCGCGCTGGGTCGACCGCGCCCGCCCACGCCTCCGAGGCCGACCCGACCGGCGCTGCCGCAGGGCTTCCGGGCCGCGGGCGTGGCCGCCGGGCATCAAGCCCGAGGGCCTCGACGTCGGGCTGCTCGTCAGCGACGCGGCCGAGACGGTGTCCGCCGCGCGCTTCTGCACAGCGCGCTGCTCGGCGCGCCGGTCGTGGCCAGCCAGCGAGGCCCGCACCGACGCGCTGCGGGCGATCGTCGCCAGCTCCGGCAACGCCAACGTGGCCGACGGCGAGCGCGGCCTGGCGACCGCGCGCGCCGGTCAGGAGGCGGCGGCCGAGGCGCTCGGCCTGCGACGCCGACCAGGTCGGCATCGCCGCCACCGGCGTCATCGGCCGCGAGCTGCCGCGCGACCGGCTGACCGACGGGCGTCGAGGCCGCCGCCGCGCGCGCTCGGCCCGACACCGAGGACTTCACGCGGGCGATCATGACCACCGACCGGGGCCCCAAGCGCGCCTGCCTGGACGTCGACCTCCCGAGCGGCCGCGTGCGGCTGTCCGCCCAGGCCAAGGGCGCCGGGATGATCTCGCCCGACTTCGCGACGATGTTCTGCTTCGTGCAGACCGACGCCGCGCTGGCGCTCGAGACCGTCGACCTGCTGACCGGCGTGTGCGTCAAGCGCTCGTTCGACCGGATCTCGGTCGACGGGCAGCTCTCGACCAGCGACACCGTGTTCGTGATGGCGAACGGCGCGAGCGGCGTGGCCGTCGAGCCGGAGTCGCCGGACGAGCTGGCGCTTCGGCGAGGCGTTCGACGCGCTGCTGCGCCAGCTCGCGTTCGAGATCGTGGCCGACGGCGAGGGGGCCCGCCGCGTCGGCCGCGTCGTCGTCCGCGGCGCGCCCGAGCTGGTCGACCCGGTGGCCCGCGCGGTCGCCGGATCGCCGCTCGTGAAGACCCAGCTCCACGGCGCGGACCCCAACTTCGGGCGCATCCTCCAGTCCGCCGGGCCAGGCGCTCGCGCAGACCGGCGCGCCGTTCCTGGTCGACCTGGAGATCGAGGGCCGCCAGGTCGTCTCCGGCGGCCAGGTCGTCCCGCTCGACGACGCGGAGTGGAGCGCGCTCGAGGAGGCGGTCCGGGGCGACCAGGTCGAGTACGTCCTCGACGTGCCCGGCGACGACGGGGAGACCGAGGTCTTCTTCTCGGACCTCTCGCACGAGTACGTGACGATCAACAGCGAGTACACGACATGAGGCGGCCATGCGCGACGTCGAGACACTCCTCGAGGCGCTGCCCTACATCCGCGAGTTCCACGGCCGGACCGTGGTCATCAAGTACGGCGGCGCGGCGATGGTCGACCCGCAGCTCAAGGAGGACTTCGCCCGCGACGTCGTGCTCCTGAAGTACGTCGGGATGAACCCGATCGTCGTGCACGGCGGCGGCCCGGCGATCACGCACTACATGGAGCGGCTCGGCATGAAGGTCGAGTTCGTCGACGGCCTGCGCGTCTCCGACGCCGAGACCGTCGAGGTCGCGAAGATGGTCCTGATCGGCAAGGAGAACAAGGACATCGTCGCCAACCTGAACCGCCACGGGCAGCCGGCGGTCGGGCTCTCGGGCGACGACGGCGGCCTGTTCCAGGTGCGCAAGCAGCTCTCGGCCGGCGGCCGCGACATCGGCTTCGTCGGCGAGATCGAGCGCGTCGACGGCGACCTGCTCGACCGCGTCGCCGAGAACTACATCCCGGTGATCGCGTCGGTGGGCGGCGACGCCGCCGGCCACTCCTACAACGTGAACGCCGACGACGCCGCGCGCGCGGTCGCGCAGGCGCTCGGCGCCTACAAGCTCGTCTTCCTGACCGACACGCCGGGCTGGCTGGCCGACATCGGCGACCCCGAGTCGAAGATCACCCAGGCCACGCCCGCGACCGTGCGCGAGCGGCTGGAGACCGTCAGCGGCGGCATGCGGCCCAAGCTGGCGGCCTGCGTCGACGCGGTCGAGCACGGCGTCGGCGCCGCGCACATCGTCGACGGCCGCGAGCCGCACTCGCTGCTGCTCGAGCTGTTCACGATCGCCGGCACCGGCACGAAGATCTTCGAGGGGGCCGACCAGGAATGACGCTCGACCGACCTCCAGGCGCTCGAGCGCGACTACGTGATGCGGCACCTACGCCCGCAACCCGGTCGAGTTCGTGCGCGGCGAGGGCTGCCGGCTCTGGGACGCCGAGGGCAACGAGTACCTGGACTTCCTGGCCGGCATCTCCGTCGTGCAGATCGGGCACTGCCACCCGGCGCTCGTCGCCGCCGTCACCGAGCAGGCGCAGCGGCTGATGCACGTCGGCAACCTGTTCTACACCGAGCCGCAGATGCGGCTGGCCGAGCGGCTCGTCGACCAGCTCGCTGGGCGGCAAGGTCTTCTTCGCCAACTCGGGCGCCGAGGCCAACGAGTGCGCGATCAAGCTCGCCCGCCGGCGCCGCGCAGGGCGGCGACATCGTCGTCTCCGAGGGCGGCTTCCACGGCCGCACCTACGGCGCGCTGTCCGCCACGCCGCAGGAGACCAAGCAGGCGCCGTTCGCGCCGCTCGTCCCCGGGTTCAAGGTCGTCGGCCGCGGCGACCCGGAGTCGCTGCACGCGGCGGTCGACTCGAACACCGCGGCCGTGCTGCTCGAGCCCGTGCAGGGGGAGACCGGCATCCACCCGCTCGACGAGGAGTACCTGGCCTTCGCCCGCCGCCTGTGCGACGAGCACGGCGCGCTGCTGATCTTCGACGAGGTGCAGTGCGGCATGGGCCGCACCGGCTGGATGTGGGCCTGGCAGGGGATCGAGGTGCGGCCCGACGTGATGACGACCGCGAAGGGGCTCGGCGGCGGGCTGCCGATCGGCGCCTGCGTCACGACCCCCGAGCAGGCCGACGTGCTCCAGCCCGGCGACCACGGCTCGACGTTCGCGGGCGGCCCGGTGATCGCCGCGGGCGCGAACGCGGTGATCGACGTCGTCAACGACCCGGGGCTGCTGTCGGACGTGGCCGACTACGGCGAGCGCCTGGCCCGCGGCCTGGCCGAGATCGGCCTGAGGCGCGTGCGCGGCCGCGGGCTGATGCTGGCCTTCGAGACCGACGACGGGCCCGGCTTCGCACGCCGCGCGCTGCTCGACGAGCGCCTCGTGCTGAACGCCACCGGCCCGGACACCGTCCGGCTGCTGCCGCCGCTCACCGTCACGCCCGAGGAGATCGACGACGCGCTCGACCGGATCGAACGGGTGGCATCCGCGCAGACTGGGTAGGTCCCGGTAGATGAGGCGGGGATGCGCAGCGATCGCGCTGGCCCTGGCGCTCGGCGCCGCGGCCGCTCCGGCCGGTGCGGACGTGGTCCGCAAGAAGGACCGGCGGGCTGGGGTCACGTTCCGCCTGAGCGGCGCGCACCTGACGATGAAGCTGTCGGAGCAGGCCAACGCCCGCACCACGAAGAAGCTGCTCGGCAAGCGGGTCGCCGCGGCCTGCGGCACCAGCACCACCGGCGGCCGGGTCTACGACAAGGTCTTCGTCTGGCCGGAGGAGCGCGCGTCGGTCGGCGGTCGACCTGGACCGCGACATCTCGCCCGGGTCGCCTTCTGCCTGATCGAGAACGCCCGCACGGGTGACGACATCGCGCTCGTGAAGTTCCGCCGCTCGCCACCGCTATTGTCGGCGGCCGCATGGCCGAGGTTCGCCGCAATACGCTGATCAAGACAGCCTCGTACGAGGCCGACCCGGAGGAGGTCGGCCGGGTCCTGCTGCTCTACTCGGGCGGGCTCGACACGAGCGTGATGCTCAAGTGGATCCAGGACGAGTACGAGGCCGAGGTCGTCGCGCTCACGGTCAACCTGGGCCAGCCCGACGACGACTTCGAGGTCATCCGCGGCAAGGCGATGAACCTGGGCGCGCTCGAGTGCGAGGTGATCGACGCGCGCGAGGAGTTCGCCAACGACTACGTCCTGCCGGCGATCAAGGCCAACGCCCTCTACGGCGGCGGCTACCCGCTGTTCACCGCGCTCGGCCGGCCGCTGATCGCCAAGCTCGCGGTCGAGGCGGCGCAGAAGCACGGCTGCGACACGATCGCCCACGGCTGCACCGGGAAGGGCAACGACCAGGTGCGGATCGAGGCGACGGTGATCACGCTCGCGCCGAGCATGAAGATCATCGCCCCGGTGCGCGGCTGGCAGATGGGCCGCGAGGAGGAGATCGCCTACGCGCGCGAGCACGGCATCCCGGTGAAGGGCGGCACCGAGGCGCCGCCCTACTCGATCGACGACAACATCTGGGGCCGCTCGTCCGAGGGCGGCCCGATCGAGGACCTCGACGGAGCCGCCGCGCGACGACGTCTTCGAGCTGGTCGCCGACCCGAAGGACGCGCCCGACGAGCACGAGGACGTGGCGATCGAGTTCGAGAAGGGCAAGCCGGTCGCGCTGAACGGCGAGCGGCTGGGGCTCGTCGACCTGCTCCAGCGGGCGGGCGAGCTCGGCGCCAAGCACGGCGTCGGGATCGTCGACCACATCGAGGACCGGATCGTCGGCCTCAAGGTCCGCGACCTCTACGAGGTGCCGGCGGCCGCGATCATCCTGCCCGCCCACAAGGAGCTCGAGAAGCTCGTCGGGACGATCCACCAGAACAACTTCAAGCCCGGGCTCGACCAGCAGTGGGCGTTCCTGGTCTACGCGGGCCTGTGGCACGAGGCCCTGCTCGAAGAACCTGAACGCCTACATGGACTCCGTGAACGAGAAGTGCTCGGGCACGATCACCATGCGGCTCTACAAGGGCTCGGCACGGCCGGTGGCCCGCTCGTCGCCGCACGCGCTCTACGACCAGGCGCTGGCCGGCTTCGGCGAGTCCGGCGGCCTGTTCTCGCAGCAGGCCAGCCCGGGCTTCATCGAGCTCTGGTCGCTGCAGTCGCGGATGGCGCTACGCCATCGCCAAGCGCAACGAAGGGGGAGAGGAATGAGCAACCAAGGGCTACACCGTGCTCGGCTGGATCGTCTGGCAGGTCGCCTCGCGGGTCGCCGAAGTGCAAGGTCACGCCAGAACCGGGTCAAGCTCGGCGCCGCCGGCGTCGTGGCCGCTCGTGCTGGTCGCGGGCCTCGCGCTGCGGCGAAGTCCGGCGGCGACGACGAGTAGGGCCGCTCCGCGGCAGTGAGCCGGGCCGGCGCCTAGGTACGGCGCGCGGTCCCGCGGTCGCCCGTGCTCGCGGGCGGGGTGGTTTCCTCGGGGAGCTGCCGGTCGGTGCGCCCGTCGGTCGCGCGCGGGGCGACCGTGCGGTCGTCCGCGGCGGCCCTGACCTTGCTGGAGCCGGACTTGGCGCGCGCCTTGCGCTCGGTCTCGGCCTTCGGGCCGAACCGCGTCCCGATCGTCAGCAGTATGTGCAGGACGCCCGCGACGAGGAAGATCGCGGTCGGGGTGCTCTCGCCGGAGAAGCCGAACAGGAACGGCGACGCGATCATCACGGCGGCCAGGCCCCAGTCGATCGCGAAGTGGGCGACCTTGGGGATCTGGTTGTTCAGCGACAGGCTCCAGTCCGTCGACGCGGCGACCCCGATCAGCACGACGCCGAGCACGATCGAGACGGCCGTGGCGGCGCCGCTCTCGTAGCCGAGCAGCAGCGGCAGCGCGATGAACAGCGCGCCGGCCACGTACTCGACGAGGCCGTGCAGGAAAGCGGGAAACGGGCCTTCGCGGTACATGGTCTGCGTATACCCGCCCGGGGGAGCGGGAACGCCTTTCGCTGGGGGATGCGCGCCAGAGGGCAGTTCCCGCAGATTGCGGGGAGGGACCGGGCAGCGGGCCGTTTGTCGTCTGATCCAGGACCTAGGATCGTCGGTCCATGTCCACGCCGCCCGCCGTCCATCTGCACGTCCATTCCGAGTACTCGCTGCTCGACGGCGCGTGCGGCATCGACGCCCTCGCCAAGCGGGCCGCGGAGCTCGGCCAGCCCGCTCTCGGGACTGACCGATCACGGCGTCATGAACGGCGCGCTCGAGTTCTACAAGGCGTGCAAGAAGAACGGGATCAAGCCGATCCTGGGCTTCGAGGCCTACCTGGTCGACGACGTCAAGGACGACGCGATCAAGTTCGAGCGCAACCACCTGACGCTGCTCGCCCGCAACGACGTCGGCTTCCGCAACCTGGTCAAGCTGTCGTCGGCCGGCTTCCTCGAGGGGCTACGGCGGGGCAAGCCCAACGTCGACCTGGGGCTGCTCTCGCAGCACTCCGAGGGCGTGATCGCGCTCACGGGCTGCCTGGCGTCGCGCTTCTGCCGCCGGCTGGTCGACGACAACCCGGCCGAGGCGCGCGCGCACGCCGACGACCTGATCCAGATCTTCGGGCCCGAGGACGTCTACTTCGAGCTCCAGGTCAACGGCATCGCCGACCAGGACAAGGCCAACGAGGGCATCGCCCGGATCGCGGCCGAGGTCGGCCGGCCGGTCGTGGGCACCGCCGACGTCCACTACCTCACCGCGCGACGACCACCCGAACCACTCGGCCCTGCTGTGCGTCCAGACCAAGTCGACGCTCGCCGAGCCGAAGATGCGGTTCGACACGAACGAGTTCTATCTCAAGGACAACGACGAGATGGCGTCGGCGTTCGCCCCCTGGCCCGAGGCCGTGCCCACGTCGCTGGAGATCGCCGAGCGCTGCGACGTCGAGATCGAGACGGGCGGGCAGCTCATCCCGAGGTACCCGACGCCGGACGGCTCCGACGAGGAGGCCTACCTGCGCCGCCTCGCGCACGAGGGGCTGCGCGGCCCGCTACGGCGACCCGCCGCCGGCCGAAGCGGTCGAGCGGCTCGAGATGGAGCTCGGCGTGATCGTGAAGATGGGCTTCGCGGCCTACTTCCTGATCGTCTGGGACTTCGTCAAGTTCGCGAAGGACAACGGAATCGCCGTGGGCCCGGGCCGTGGCTCCGCGGCGGGCTCGATCGTCTCCTACTGCCTGCGGATCACCGACGTCGACCCGCTGGCCTACGACCTGCTGTTCGAGCGCTTCCTGAACGCCGAGCGCGTGTCGATGCCGGATATCGACATCGACTTCTCGGTCAAGGGCCGCGACCGCGTCATGCGCTACGTGCAGGACAAGTACGGCAAGGAGTCGGTCGCGCAGATCATCACGTTCGGCCGCATGTTCCCGCGCGCGGCCACGCGCGACGCCGCGCGCGTGCTGGGTCACGACTACGGCGCCGGCGACCGGCTGGCCAAGATGATCCCCGACCCGATCATGGGGCGGGCGCCGTCGTTCGACGACTGCCTGAAGCCGGGGGAGGAGCTTGCGACCGCCTACTCCTCCGATCCGCAGGCCAAGCAGATCGTCGACGTCGCCCGTGGGCTCGAGGGGATCGTGCGCAACGCCTCGATCCACGCCGCCGCGGTCGTCATCTCGGACCGGCCGCTCACCGACATCGTGCCCGCTCCAGCTCGCCGAGGACCGCGGGGAGGTCACCGAGGACGGCCAGCGCAACTACAAGATGGTCACGCAGTACTCGATGAAGCCCGTCGAGGAGCTCGGCCTGCTCAAGATGGACTTCCTCGGGCTGCGCAACCTCGACGTGATCGAGTCCGCGCTCGACATCATCGAGCGCTCCGCGGGCGCGCGGCCGGACATGTCGACGCTGCCGCTCGACGACGCGAAGACCTACGAGATGCTCGCGCGCGGCGACTCGATCGGCGTGTTCCAGTTCGAGTCCGACGGCATGCGCGAGGCGCTGCGCAAGGTGCGGCCGACCGAGCTCGAGGACCTGGTCGCGCTGGTCGCGCTCTACCGCCCGGGCGCGATGCGCTACATCGACACGTACGCGCGCAACAAGCGCAACCCGGAGGCGATCGCCTACCTGGACGAGCGGCTGCGCCCGATCACCGAGTCGACCTACTCGGTGATCCTCTACCAGGAGCAGTCGATGCAGATCGCCAAGGAGATCGCCGGCTTCACGGGCCCGCAGGCCGACGACCTGCGCAAGGCGATCGGCAAGAAGAACCGCGAGGCGATGGCCAAGCTCAAGCCGATGTTCTTCGAGGGCGCGCGCGCCAGCGGCACCGCGGAGCAGGTGATCGAGGAGCTGTGGGCGGTCAACGAGTCGGCGGCCGACTACTCCTTCAACAAGGCGCACGCCGCCTGTTACGCGCTGATCTCGTACCGCACCGCCTGGCTCAAGGCCAACTACCCGGCCGAGTACATGGCCGCGCTGATCTCCTCGGTGATGTCGACCAAGGACAAGGTCCCGTTCTTCGTCTCCCGCTGCGAGGAGATGGGGATCGACGTGCTGCCGCCGGACGTCAACGAGTCCGACCACGACTTCGTGGTCGTCGAGGGCGTCGATCCGCTTCGGGCTCGACGCGGTCAAGAACGTCGGCCACGCGGCGGTCGAGAAGATCATCGAGGCCCGCGCCGAGGGCGGCCGGTTCACCTCGATCTGGGACTTCTGCGAGCGGGTCGACTGCCGCACGGTCAACAAGAAGGCGATCGAGTCGCTCGTGAAGTGCGGCGCGCTCGACTCGACCGGCGCGTCGCGGCTGGGGATGATGGAGATCCTGCCCTCGGCCCAGGCCGCCGGTCAGAAGCAGCAGCAGGACGCCGAGCTCGGGCAGGGCTCGATCTTCGACTTCGACGAGCCGAGCGGGGGAGGGGGCGGAGGGTCCAACCCGTTCGCGATGCCATCGCACCCGCCCGTGCCGCCGGTCCCCGACGATCCCAAGCAGCGCAACGAGATGGAGAAGGAGACGCTCGGGCTGTTCCTCTCCTCGCACCCGCTGAAGGAGGTGCGGCCGGCGCTGCGAGCGAAGGTCGACTGCTCGCTGGCCGACGCGGCGGACCGCAAGGACGGCGAGTGGGTCACCGTCGGCGGGATGATCGTCGAGTGCCAAGCGGATCCGGACGAA
This sequence comes from uncultured Actinomycetes bacterium, assembly GCA_963724205.1. Taxonomy (GTDB): domain Bacteria; phylum Actinomycetota; class Thermoleophilia; order Solirubrobacterales; family Thermoleophilaceae; genus CAVRTK01. The sequence continues at coordinate 2,574,511 of CAVRTK010000001.1, forward strand.
GAAGGGCGACATGATGATGTTCGCCACCCTCGACGACCTCGAGGGGCAGGTCGAGATCCTCGTCTTCAACTCCGCCTACCAGGGCAACGCGGACAAGATCGACGTCGACAAGCTCGTGATCGTGCGCGGGCGGATCGACCACAAGGAGCAGGGCGAGACCAAGGTCGTCGTGCAGGACGTCCAGCCGTTCGAGCCGACCGAGGCCGAGGTCGAGAAGGCGCGCGAGAAGTTCGCCGAGGAAGACGCGAAGGCACTGCTGCCGCCGCCGCGGCTCGTGCTGCGGGTGGCGCCGGAGGTCCCGGCCTCGTTCCTCGACGAGCTGCAGGGCGTGGTCACCCGCTACAAGGGCGACCAGGAGCTCGAGCTGCGGGTCGGCGAGCGGGCGATAGTCCTCGGCAACGACTTCCGGGTGTGCGGGTCGGCGCAGTGCATAGCGGACCTGCGCGACGCGCTCGACGGCGCGGCCGAGCTGGTCCCGGCGGTCGCCGCGCCCGCGCAGGTGGCCTGACGCCGGAGGCGCGCGCGTAGCGTGAGCGGCGGTGCTCCGCTCGCGTCTCAGCCGCTGGGTTCTCACCGTCGTGGTCGCCGGGCTGGTGTTCGGCGCGCTCGCGATCGCGTTCGGCGGCGACTCGGGCGACGGCGGCTCTGGCGACGGCTCGCGCAGCGGCCCGGCGAAGGCTCTGCGCGGTGGGGTCAGCCGCTCGGCGACCCGCCCACTTCCCGCGCGACCGCGGCCCGACCGACCGCGACGGCGGCTCCGGGAGGCGCAGGCGGTCGAACACGTGCGCCGGCTCACCCCATGGGTCACGCGCGGGGGCGAGCGAGGCCGCATGGTGGCGCTGACGTTCGACGACGGCCCCGGGCCGATCACCCCGGCGCTGCTGGCGGAGCTCCGGCGCCTGCGCGCGCCTGCGACGTTCTTCCAGGTGGCCGGGTCGGCCCGCGCGAACCCCGGTCTGGCCCGCACGGAGGCGGAGAAGCCGTTCGCGTTCGGGTCGCACACCGCTTCGCACGCCCGTCTGACGCGACTCGGGCGGGCGGGCCAGCAGGCCGAGATCGCCGGGGGTGCCGACGCCGTGGCCGCCGCGGCGGGACACGAGCCGCGCATGTTCAGGCCGCCGTACGGCGCCTACGACGACAACACGCTCGCGATCCTGCGCCGCGAGCGCGCGCTGATGGTGCTCTGGACGTTCTCGTCCTACGACTGGAAGCACCCCGACGCCGACTACATCGCGCGGCGCGTGCTGCGCCTGGCCCGCCCCGGGGCGATCGTTCTCATGCATGACGCAGGCGGGTCGACCCGCGTGCCGACCCTGCAGGCGCTCCCCTCCATTGTGGTCGGGCTGCGGCGCAAGGGCTATCGACTGGTGACGGTCCCGCGCCTCCTGCGCGACGCTCCCCCCAGGCGCCGGCCACCGCGGCCGCCGAGCCCGTACCCCGGCTGACCCATGACCACCGATGGGAGCGCCCGTCGACGGCCTGGCGCAGCAGCACAGACGCCTCGGCGGGCGTGCGTCGAGCCTACGGCCGCGGGGCGTGACCGGGGCTAGAATTGGCCGGTGCCGAAAGCCGCGCACCCCACCGAGATCAACGAGTGCCGCCGGTGCTGCACGTTCTGTGATCGGGTGGTGCATCCCGCCGGGTGCATGGCCGCGGGGTGCAAGTACCTCTACTTCTACGACGACGAGAAGACCGGCAGCCGTTTCATGGGCTGCCTGAACAAGGTCTTCGACGTGGAGATCGACGTCGAGGTGTTCGGCGAGGCCGAGCGCACCCGCCACGGCTTCGGCGGCGTCAAGCTCACCGGCCGGCCGATCGCCACCTGCCGCACGACCGTCGAGCGTGCCTACGACGGCCACGGGGACGCGTTCGAGTGCATCAACCACGGGTTCTTCACCGCGCCGCGTCGACGACGACGACGCGGCCGCGTTCGACCTGCGCGACTCGCTGTAGGAAGCGCGGGGCCACTGGCGCCAATCCCGGGCGCGCGTTATAGCTAGGGCTGACCTTCTATCCCTGGAGCCCCATGAAGACGAAGCTGACCGCTCTCGGTACTGCGCTCGCGATCGCGCTGTCCGCACCCGCCGCGACGCTGGCGGACCGTGGCGGCGTCCCGCACGGGTCCAAGCCGTGCCCGGCGAAGGCCGGCAAGGGCAAGAAGAAGGGCCATACGAAGCACGCCGCCAGGAACAGCCGCGGCAAGAAGTGCGGCTGGCACGCGCGGGCGTGAGGCGACCGATTCGTCGTAGACGTGTCGGGTTTCCCAGGGCCTCGCTTCGCGCCAACCTGGAACGAGACTCGAAGTTCCTGGAGAAAGCCGCTAGCGGGCGCAAAAGCGCTGTAGCGTGGCGTTCATGCAAGCTCGTTACAGGCCGCTAATCGCCGCCCTCCTCGTCGCCTCGACGATCACCGCGATCACCGTCTCCCAAGCCGGAGCGAAGACCGTGCGGGCTGGGGGCTGCTGCGACGCGAGGCTCCAGACCTACTCGCCGAGCTCGGCCGCTGCCGCCGTCCGCAAGGGCTACATCCCGCTGCTCGTGCGCTGCAACGCCGCCTGCAAGTTCGACGTCACCCTCACGGGCCGCTTCAGCGGCAAGTGGCGGCACATCGGAGCGACCAGCAAGCGGCTTCCGGCCAACGCGTGGGTGAAAATCAAGGTCAAGGTCCATTCCGACGTCAAGCGCGCCGCGCGCTCGGGCCTGACCGTCAGGTACAAGGGTTACGCCTACGCGGGTTAGCGCCGCGCCAACCCCTCCTCGCGCAGCTCCTTCGCCACCCTGATCTGCTGCGCGTCCGCGCCCTGCCCCTCGCCGCCCTCGAGCAGGGCCGGCAGGCCCTCGAACCGCGGCTCCGACAGGAACGCTGCCAGGCCCTCGCGGCCCAGCTCGCCGTTCGGCAGCAGCGCGTGGCGGTCGCGGTTGGACCCGAGCGGCGTCTGCGAGTCGTTCACGTGCACGCAGGCCAGCCGGTCGCCGCCGACGACCGACGTCGAACTCGTCCATCACCGCCGACAGCTTGTCGATCGTCCGGATGTCGTAGCCCGAGGCGAGCAGGTGGCAGCAGTCGAGGCAGACGCCGAGCCGCTGCGCCGCCGTCCACCGACGCCGTCGATCAGCGCGGCGAGCTCCTCGAACGACCGCCCGATCGTCCCGCCGGCTCCGGCCGTGTCCTCGAGCAGGATCCGGCAGCCGGACGTCTCGGCCAGCACGTGCTCGAGCGCCTCGACGATCCGCTCGAGCGCCTCCGGCACGGGGTCCTTCTTCGCCGACCCGGGGTGGACGACCACGCCGTCGGCCCCGATCGCCTCGCCGACCCGCACGCGCGTGCATCATCGACTCGAGCGACTTCGACCGGACCTCCTCCTCGGGCGCGGCGAGGTTGATCAGGTACACCGCGTGGATCACGACCGACCGGATCGGCCCGTCCTCCATCAGCGCCGCGGAACTCGGCGATGTCGTCTTCCTTCCAGTTGGTGGGCCGCCACATGCGCGGCGACTGGTTGAAGATCTGCATCGCGTCGCCGCCGATCTCGACCGCGCGGCCGTGCGCCTTCACGAGGCCGCCAGAGGTCGAGACGTGTCCGCCGACTAGCATCGGGTCTTCGAATGAGCATGAGGGTCAGATTCGCGCCGTCGCCGACGGGGGCGCTGCACATCGGCGGCGCGAGGACGGCACTGTACAACTGGCTTCTCGCCCGCGGGTCAGGGCGGAGCCTTCGTCCTGCGCATCGAGGACACCGACCGCGAGCGCTCCACGCCGGAGAACGTCGCGCAGATCCTGCGACGCGCTGACCTGGCTGGGCTCGACTGGGACGAGGGGCCGATCTCGCAGGCCGAGCGCGTCGACCGCCACCGCGAGGAGATCGGCCGGCTGCTCGCCGACGGCCACGCCTACGAGGACGAGGGCGCCGTCCGCCTGCGGGTCCCCGACGAGGGCGCAGACCACCGTCACCGACGCGATCCGCGGCGAGATCGTCTTCGAGCACGCGGCGATCGACGACTTCGTGATCGCGCGCAGCGACGGCATCGCCGCTCTACAACCTCGCGGTCGCCGTCGACGACCACGACATGGGGATCACCCACGTCGTCCGCGGCGCCGACCACATCTCCAACACCCCGCGCCAGCTGATGATCCTCAAGGCGCTCGGGCGCCGAGCCGCCGGTCTACGCCCACCTGCCGCTGCTGCACGGCCCCGACGGCAAGAAGCTGTCGAAGCGCCACGGCGCCGCGAGCGTCCAGGAGCTGCGCGACGCGGGCTACCTGCCGGAGGCGATCCGCAACTACCTGGCCCTGCTCGGCTGGGGCTACGACGACACCACCACGTTCTTCACGACCGAGGAGCTCCAGGAGCGCTTCTCGCTCGAGCGCGTGTCGAAGGGCGCCGCGGTCTTCGACGAGCAGAAGCTGCGCTGGATGAACGGCCGCTACATGCGCGAGATGCCGACCGCCGAGCTGGCCGAGCGGATCGAGAAGCTCACCGGCCGCACGGACACCGAGCCGGCCGTCGCGATCGCCCAGGAGAAGATGCAGACGCTCACCGAATTCGAGCGCCTGTGCGGCTTCCTCTACGACGACCCGCCGGGCTACGACGAGAAGGCCTGGCGCAAGACGATGAAGGAGGGCGCGGCCGAGCGGCTCGAGGCGCGCCCGAGCCGCGCTCGCGGGCGTCGAGCCGTGGACCGAGGAGGGCGTGCAGGCGGCGCTCGACGCGCGTGGTCGAGGAGACCGGGCGCCAAGCCGGGCCAGGTCTTCCAGCCGATCCGCGTGGCGATAACCGGGACGACGGTGTCGCCCGGGCATCTACGAGTCCGTGCACCTGCTGGGCCGCGAACGGACCCTGCAGCGGATCGACCGCACGCTTGCGCACGCTCGCGAGCGCCTGAGGTCTGCGCATTAACGCACCTGGGCGCATTCCGGCGCACTCCGGAAACGCTAATTCTCAGATCGCGCTCAACCTCTTCGCACCTTGTGCCGATCACAAGGGCACGCACCATGCCCATGCTCACTTTCGCATCAAGGACGACCCGCGCATGAAGCCGCAGCTTCGGTCGGTGCCGAACCCGGCCCCGACGCCCGCCGCGCCGCCGCAGGCCGAGGGCCACGGCCGCCGGCTGACAGCAGCCTTCGAGGCCCTCGAGGCCTTCCCTGCGCTGGCCGAGTCCCGCAACCGCCTGCTGCGGCTGCTGCGCGAGGAGCGCACCTCCGCCGGCGACATCGTCCAGGCCGTCGAGTCCGACGTCGCGCTGGCCATCGCCGTGCTGCGCATCGCCAACCGCACGCAGCAGCCGGGCAAGAAGGGCAAGGTCACGAGCATCCCGAAGGCCGTCGAGATCATCTCGCCCGCCGGCGTCGAGGCGCTCGCCAACCGCACCGCCGTCTTCGACTTCTTCGAGCGCACCCCCGGCTGGGACGTCGCTCCCGAGCGCTTCCGCCTGCACGCCCTGGCGACGCAGCGCGCGGCCGACCGCCTGGCCAAGGAGATCCAGTACCCCGACCGTGACGAGCTGCTCGATCTCGGCGCTGCTCCACGACATCGGCAAGCTCGTCCTCGTGCACGCCTACCCGGGCTACCCGGAGCCAGGTCCACGGCGACGCCCAGACGCCCGAGGAGCGCATCCACCGCGAGCGCCGCGAGCTCGGCGTCGACCACGCTCTGGTCGGCGGCGTCCTGACCCGCCGCTGGGGCCTGCCGTCGCGGCTGGCCGCGGCGATCGAGCGCCACCACTCGGACGAGGTCGAGGGCGAGGCCGCGCTGATCCGCCTGGCGGACATGCTCGCGCACTACTCGCACGGCCAGCCGATCGAGCCGGCCCGGATGCTGAAGGTGGCCCGCGCCATCGACCTCGGCCCGGACCAGCTCCGCAGCGTCATGTACGAGCTGCCCAACCCGACCGAGCCGCAGCGCCGCCAGATCGACCCGTGCCCGCTGAGCGCGCGCGAGGTCGAGGTGCTCCGCCGCCTGGCCGAGGGCAAGGTCTACAAGCAGATCGCGCTCGAGCTGTCGCTGTCGACGAGCACGGTGCGCACGCACCTCCACAACACCTACTGCAAGCTGGGTGCCGTGGACCGCGCGCAGGCCGTTCTGCTCGCGACCCAGCGCGGCTGGCTGTAACCCACGGCCGCAGGGCCAGGGCGGTTAACATCGCCCTGGATGCCTGAGCAGGTCGTCACCTTCTGCCGTATCTGCGAGGCGCACTGCGGCATGGTCGCCACCGTCGACGACGGCAGGGTGACCCAGCTCCGGCCTGACCCGGACCACCCGCTGTCGCGCGGCTACGCGTGCCCCAAGGGCATCGCGATGACCGAGGTCCAGAACGACCCGGACCGCGTCCTCCACCCGCTGAAGCGCCGGCCCGACGGTTCGTTCGAGCGCGTGTCGTGGGCCGCGGCGATGGCCGACATCGGCACCCGCCTGCGCGCGCTGCGCGACGAGCGCGGCCCGGACTCGATCGGCTGGTACATGGGCAACCCGGGCGCGTTCTCGTACTCGCACACGCTCTGGGTCAAGGGCTTCCTCGACGCGCTCGGCTCGCGCCACTACTACACGGCCGGGTCGCAGGACGTGAACAACCGCTTCGCCGCGAGCGCGCTGCTGTACGGCTCGCCGCTGATCGTCCCGATCCCCGACCTGCAGCGCACCCGCTTCCTGTTCATGATCGGCGCGAACCCGATGGTCTCGCACGGCTCGGTGCTGACCGCGCCGCGCGTCCGCGACCAGCTCCACGACATCACCCGCCGCGGCGGGCGCGTGGTGGTCGTCGACCCGCGCCGCACGGAGACCGCCCGCCAGTTCGAGCACGTCGCGATCACGCCCGACACCGACGCCTGGCTGCTGCTGGCGATGCTCCACGTGATCTTCGAGGAGGGCCTGCGCCGACGACGAGCTTCCTGGCCGAGCGGGCCGAGGGCGCCGAGCGCCTGCGCGCGCTCGCCGCCCCGCACACGCCGGAGTCGGTCGCCGCCCGCACCGGCGTCGACGCCGACGACGATCGCCGGCCTCGCGCGCGACTTCGCGGCGGCGGACGGCGCCGCGGCCTACGGGCGCACCGGCTCGTGCCTGGGCCGCTTCGGCACGCTCGTCGCGTTCCTGATCGACGCCCTGAACGCGGTCACCGGCAACCTCGACAGCCCCGGCGGCGCGGTGTTCGGCCGCCCGGCGATCGCGCTCGACGACATCGGCCATCGCTTCGGGCTCGACACCTACGGCAAGCTGCGGTCGCGCTTCGGCGGCTTCCCGGACGTGCTCGGCAACCTGCCGGCGTCGCTGATGCCGCGCGAGATCGAGACGCCCGGCGACAGCCAGCTCCGCGCGCTGTTCGTGTCGGCCGGCAACCCGGTGCTGTCGGTGCCCGACGGCGACGCGCTCGAGCGGGCGCTCGGCAAGCTCGACCTGATGGTCGCGCTCGACTTCTACGTCAACGAGACGAGCCGCCACGCCGACTACGTCCTCCCGGCCACGACCTTCCTCGAGCGCGACGACGTGCCGGTCGCGTTCCTCGGCTTCTACACGAAGCCGTTCATCCAGTCGACCGAGCCGGTCGTGCCGCCGGCCGGCGAGGCGCGCGAGGAGTGGGAGGTCGTCGACGAGCTGGCCCGTGCGCTCGACATCGAGCCCTACAGCGTCCCGCCGCTTCGCCTGCTGGCCCGCGCACGGGTGCGGCTGTCGCCCCGGCGGCTGGTCGACACGCTGCTGCGGCTCGGGCCCGAGGGCGACCTGTTCGGCCTGCGCCGCGGCGGGCTGTCGCTCGGCAAGCTGCGCGAAGCACCCGCACGGCATCGTGCTCGACGACGAGATCCCGACCGGCGTGCTGCAAGGGCAAGGTCCGCCACGAGGACCGCCGCGTGCACCTGGCGCCCGAGGAGATCGCCGGCGAGCTCCGGCGGATGGAGTCCGCGAACGGCGCCGACCCGGCGCTTCCCGATGCGGCTGATCGGCCTGCGCGAGCTGCGCTCGCACAACTCGTGGATGCACAACTCGCCGCTGCTGATGCGCGGCGGCCGCGTCCACGCGCTGCGCGTCCATCCCGACGACGCCGCCGCGCACGGGCTGGAGGACGGGGGCGACGTGCGCGTCGAGTCGAAGTCGGGCGCGGTCGACCGTCGCGGTCAAGGTGACCGACGAGATGACGCCCGGAACGGTCGCGCTGCCGCACGGCTGGGGGCACCGGGGCGGCTGGCAGCTCGCCAACGCGCAGCGGCGGCAGCAACGTCAACCTGCTGGCCAGCGGCGCACCCGGACGACCTCGAGAGGCTGGCGGGCATGGCCTTCCTGAACGGCATACCGGTGCGGCTCGAGCCGGTCGCGCCCGCGGCCGGAGGCGGCCGCGGCTGGCCGCCGAGGCCGCGCCCGGCCTAGCTCGCCGCGGTCGACGGCAGCACGACGCGCACCTCGGTGCCCCTCTCGGCGAGGACTCGATCGCCAGCCGGCCGCCGACGATCTCGCGCCCGCTCGCGCATGCTCGCGAGCCCCAGGTGGCCGGGCTCGCGCGGGCCCGAGCGGGCTGACGTCGCCGAAGCCCCTGCCGTCGTCGGCGATCCGCAGCACGATCGACGCCGTTGTCTGCCGCTCAGCGTCAGGTCGACTCGCGACGCGTCGGCGTGGCGCCCGGCGTTGGCGACCGCCTCCTGCGCGATCCCGAACAGCGCGCCGCAGGTCTCGTTGGCCATGTCGATCCGCGCCGAGCCGCGTGTGCACGTCGACGTCGTAGCGCCGGCTCCAGGCGGGCGCGCACTGCTCGACCGCCTCCTGGAACGACAGCTCGTCGAAGGCGACCGGGCCCGAGCGCGATCAGCTCGTTGCGCAGCGCGTTGACGTTGCGCTCGATGATCGCGCGGGCGTCGTCCAGCAGCATCGTGGGCGCGCTCCTGGTCGCCGCGGGCGGCCGCGTTCATCGCTCCCGTGACCTTCATGTCCGCGGACACGAGCTCCTGCACGGGCCCGTCGTGCAGGGACTGGGCCACCTCGCGCCGCGCCTCGTAGCCCGCCTCGATGATGCGGCGGGTCAGCTCCCGCGCGCGGCGCGCGAGCCAGCGACTCCGACGCCGCGATCCGCCCGGTGAACAGCGCGCCGCTGATCGCCGCCACGGCGAAGATCAGCTCGTAGAAGACGAGCCGGTCGTCCGCGACCGGGGGATCGGCGATGAACGTGGCGGGCACGAGCACCGCGACCGTGGCCGCGGCGAACAGCGCGCCGCGCAGCTCGCCGCGCAGCAGCGGATAGGCCAGCGCGAGCACCAGCGCGCAGAACTGGACCGCCGCGTACGAGGCCGGCACGAGCAGCATGATCAGCGGTCAGCGACGCCAGGTCGACGGCCGCGACGAGCGGGTTGAGGGCGGCGCCCGGGTGGCGCTGGGCGAACAGCAGGATGCCGAACGCGATCGGGATGAACACGAACAGCAGCAGGGCGGCCAGCGCGCCCGCCGTGCTCGAAGTCGAGCAACGCGGCGGCCAGCAGCCCGGACAGCGCCAGCTCGATCCGCACGAGCGCGAAGCCGCGCAGCGGCTCGGCGGACTCGAGCTGGAGGGCGCCGGGCGGGTCGTGCATCAGGCTCGCCTCATGGCCCAGAGCGCCGCAGCGCTCGCGCCGCCCGCGTCGATCAGCACGTCGGACCGGGCTGCCGTGCCGGCCGGCGACGAACGTCTGGTGCCACTCGTCGGTGGCCGAGTAGGCGATCGCGATCAGCCAGGCGGCGGCCAGCGGGCGCGGCTCGGGCGCGAGGTCGCGCAGCGCGCGCCACCACAGCAGCACGAGCACGCGCGTACACGCCGGCGTGGGCGAGCTTGCGCAGCAGGACGTCCCAGGCGCCCAGCCCGGACGACAGGTCCGGCTGTGCGGACAGGAAGAAGATCAGCGCCATCAGGGCCAGCGGGGGCACCCATAGGTCGAGCCGTTGGGCCAGCGTCATGGCGACAACTTAGACTTGCCCCGCCGTGCTTACCATCACTTCGAAGTCGCCCTACGCCGTCCGCGCGCTCGCGGAGCTCGCCCGGACGGGGTCGGCCGGGCCCGTCCCGATCGGCGAGATCGCCCGCCGGCGCGACATCCCGGTGCAGTTCCTGGAGGGCCTGTTCGCGACGCTGCGCCGCGCCGGGATCCTCCAGAGCCAGCGCGGCGTGAAGGGCGGCTACTCGTTCGCGCGCCAGCCCGAGGAGGTCACGGTGCTCGACGTGGTCGAGGCGCTCGAGGGCCGCCTGGGGGCGGACGCGAGCACGGACACCGCCGAGGTCTGGACCGAGGCGATCGACGCGCTGCGCCTGAAGCTCCAGGCGATCACGATCGCCGAGGTCGCGCAGCGCGAGGCGCGGGCGGCGGGCGCGTCGATGTACTACATCTGAAAGCGGGTACGGCGGAGAGCCAGATTTGGCTTGCTAGAGCCAAAGCCTGGCCGCGAAGCTTGATTTCGCGCGCCGAATTGTGCGAGGGTCGGATCTCCCGACGAGAAGGTCCCGATGGCCAGCTGGGTCCGGTCTCACCTTACGTACGCGAACGTGATGGCGACGATCGCTGTCTTCATCGCGCTCGGTGGCACCTCATACGCCGCGCTGCAGATCACGAGCCGCAACGTTCCCAAGGATGCGCTCACGGGCGCCGACATCAAGAACCTCACCGGAGCTGATGTCAGGAACAACACGCTGACGGGCGCCGACGTGAGGAACCTGACGATGGCCGACTTCGCCGCCCAAGAGCGACCCGGGCTGGCGGGGGTGCCCGGTCCGCCCGGTCCGCCCGGTCCACCCGGCGTGGCGGGCAAGGACGCCACTCCGGCCGACTTCGCGGGCGAGCCGACGAGTTCCGTCGCCGCGGCGCCGGCGGGAGGGGGCCAGTGCGCGGCTGTGGCCCAGTTCTGCACCGGCTCCAACAACTGGCGCTGGCGGAACTACGGCAACGGCTATCAGCTCGTCGGGTACTGGAAGGACCGCGGGGGTGTGGTGCACCTCGAGGGCGTGGCCGAGCTCTTCGGGGGAGCCGCAGGAGGGCAACCGGCGGCATTCATCCTGCCGGAGGGCTACCGCCCGACGTCAATACGTCAGTTCCCCATCCGCGCCGGGGCCGACACGCTGCGCTACGTCGAGGTGCGTCCGGACGGCCAAGTGGATCCCCAGATCGGTGGCGCCGGGCTCGCGCCGCTCGACGGGATCAATTTCCGGCCTTAGCCGTTCTCGCAACGCCGCCGCGGCGTGAGCTGCCCATCGTGCTAAGCGGGTTCGCCTCGATGTACTACATCTGAGCTACGTCCCGGACGCGGGAATGATTGGCGAGTTCGTCGGCTGCATGGCCGACCGCCGCCGTGGCGTACCCGAGCTGCTTCACCGCTGAGGGGTAGTCGCCGTTCAGGACAGCTTCCCGCGCCTCGTCGATCAGGTGAGCGAGGAGGTTCTGGCGTAGCCGCTCGGCATCCTCGTCCGAGGGCATCGCTCCTACCTGTACTGCCACTGTCGCAAATCGTCTCATTGCCTCATGATCAGCCCGCGCATCGGACCCGGACATCGCGCAAATGCGCGAGATGTCGCCACCACCGATGCGCTTAGGCGCCGACTGTCGCTCGGCTCGATGTACTTCTAGCGCGTCGGGCAGTACGTGTAGTCCGACACCGGCCGGTACGCGTTCCCCAGGATCAGGTAGATGCCCAGCCCGTCCTGCAGACGCCCGCACGGCGGCGGCAGCCCGGGCTCGACCTTGTGGACGGTCATGAACGCGGTGCGGGGGCCGAGCGTCCCGGGGTTGAACGCCACCGGCCGGGAGATTCCCTCGATCTGCGCGAGCGCGGTCAGGCCGGTCTGGTTGAAGTCGTGGCGGTCGATGCCGTCGAACTCCATCTCCCGGATCCCGTCGCGGCGGGCGGCGCGCAGGATCCCGGGGATCGGCCCGTCGGTGACCGGGCGACCGGTGTAGACGTCGCCGTCCGAGTAGATCGTGACGTAGCGGGACTTGTTGGCGACGTCGGCCTGGGGGCCGACCTCGAAGCCCACGCGCCCGCCGCCCAGCACATTGAGCGCCGCGAAGTTGACCGCTGCGATCACGGCCAGTACGGCCGCGGCGACGCGGAAGCGCCGCGGCTCGAGCGCCCCCATCCACACGGTGGCGAGCAGCGCCTGCGCGGGCACGATCGGCAGCAGGTAGTAGATCGCGTGGATCCCCATCGAGTAGGTCAGGCCCAGGTAGGCGACGACACAAAGCGCGATGAGCTCGGGCGTGTAGTCGTCTGACCGGCGCTCGCGCAGCCAGCGCCGCGCCGACACCACGACGCCGGTCACGAACAGCAGCGACAGCGGGACCAGGAGCTGCCAGTTGACCTGCACCCAGGTGAACCACATCGCGTTGCGGGCGGACGCGCGGGGCGGGTCGGGCGGAGTCTTCGTGTACTTGAGCGACTCGTCGAAGTCCCTCAGGTGGGCCAGATACCAGGGCCCCGCCACCACGAGCGCCGCGATTGCGCAGGCCGCGATCCCGCGCCAGTTGCGCCAGCCGCCGCGCAGCAGCACCACCAACAGGAACCCGCCCACGAAGAACGGGAAGGTCTGCTTGGTCATGACGCCGAGTCCGATCAGCACTCCCGCGGCCAGGCTGGGCCCGAGGCGGGCGAACCGGTCGGACCGGATCAGCATCCAGAGCGCCCCGGCGGCCAGCGCCGTGGCCGGCGCCTCGAGGTAGTACGTCCGGAACTGGCTGATCAGGAGCGGCGCGCCGAGCGTGAACACGACCGCGAGCAGCCCGATCCGGCGGTCGGCCAGCAGCGTGCCCGCCTGGTAGACGGCCAGCACCAGCAGCGGCACGAACACCAGGTCGATCGCGAGTATCGGGGTTCCCGCCGACTCGCCGCCGACGAGCACTCCGAGCGCGCCGACCAGGTGGCCGAGCGGCGGATAGTCGGTGAACAGGTTCCAGGTGCCCGCCAGGTGGCCGGCCCGGATCTGGTCGGCGTAGTCGAACGAGTTGAGGAGGTGCTTGCCGGTGTCGAAGTCGGGCGCGCGCTCGTTGACCGCCAGGAACCACGCGCTCGCTGCGATGAACAGCAGGCACAGGGCGGCGGCGCCGGCGGCCGGCGAAAGGCCTGCGCGCGCACGGCCAACTGCCCGCGCCCGGGTGGGTGACTGCTCCCGCACGGTCACGCCGGAGGAGGGTAGAGGCCCGCGGCGCGGATCGCGCGGGCTACGGCACGCCTGGCAACGGCCCGGACGCGTCCGCGTGGACGGTCCGGTCGCAGCCCGCCAGAGCGATGTCGATAGGCCCGTCGCTGACGACGTTGACCGTCACCCCGCAGTCGACGGCAGCCCGGCCCACGTCGATCGACGCCCGCCCGATGTTCGTCGCGCGCACGTCGATGGCGTTCGCCCGTGGCGCGGGCGGCGCCGGTCCCCACTCCTTCACGCGGCGCGTGAACTCGATGGGGCCCAGGTTGCCTCCCGCCAGCGTCCCGGTGCCCGCCTGGGTCGCCCCGGGCACCGGGTCGGCCGCGCCGAAGCCGCGCGAGAGCGCGTCGATCTGTCCCGCGGGCCCGCCCGGGTCGCGCCGTACGAGGCCCGAGACCCAGTAGGCGTGGTCGCCGTTCACGCCCAGCTCGGGATGATTGCGATCGTCCTCGACCACGTAGGTCACGTGCGCGGGGTTGCGATCGACCTTGGCCTCGCCCAGGAAGTCGGCGGCGGGCGCGTACTGGTCGTTGACCGCGAGCTGGAGGTGGTTCGGGAACAGCGGGCTGCACTGCGGGTGCGCGCAGGGCCGGAACTCGTCGATCTCGTAGCGGTAGCCGAGCGAGTCGAGCTTGGCCGCCGTGCTGTCGAACGCCGCGTTGTTCGCCAGCTCGTCGCCGGTGTTGTTCCACATCAGCACCGGCACGTTGCGCAGCGACGCGAGGACGTCCGGCTCGAGCTCGAAGCCGACCGTCGGCTGGATGCGGGCGAACAGGTCGGGGAACTGGGAGCCCAGCTTGAACGACCCGACCCCGCCCATCGAGTAGCCCGTCGCCACGGTCAGGTCGGGGTCGAGCTTGAAGCGGCGCGCGACGTCGGCCCACACGTCGAAGACGTCGGCGGCGCCGTAGTTCTCGTAGCTCTCGTCCGGCCCGCGCGCCTCGGGCGTGATGACGATCGACCCGCCGCCGCGCTCGCCGAACTGCGACTGGTTGCGGGTGCCCAGGTACTGGTTGTAGTTGGCCGACAGCGAGTGCATGAGCAGCGTCATCCCGTAGCCCGCGGCCGGGCGCGGCTTCTTCGGGATGTAGATCGCGTACGGCTGGAGGCGGCCCTGGTACTGGCCCGGGCAGTCCGCGGCATGCGACAGGCACTGCTGCGAGAAGTCGGCGCCCTGGCCGAGCTCGAAGCTGCTCGGCAGGATCCGGTCCATCGGGCCGGTCGCCGGCACCTTGGAGTCGTCGGTCCTGCGGCGCGCCAGCTTGCTGAACGAGACGTCCGCATGGAACGGCGTGATGTCGCCGGCGGCGAGCGCGCCTGCCCTGCCTGCGGTCGCGCCACCAGGCGGGGTCGGCGACCACGGCCAGGCCCTCGTCGGGGCGGGCCATCGGCTCGTCCGTGCGGAAGGCGACGTTGAAGAACGCCGCGGGCTTGTCCGCCGTGCCGGCGCCGCCGGGGTGGGTCGCGTCGGCGGCCGCCTGCGGCAGCAGGTACCGGCCCGCCTCGCCGTCCCACAGCCCGACGCCGGCTGCCAGGCGCACGGTCTTGCGCCGCGGGTTCCACGACTTGTGCGACACCCGGACCTCGACCTGCCGGCGGCGCAGGTTGAGGACGACCTTCGGCGCGCCGCCGGGCGGCTTGCGCCCCGACGCGGCGCGGGTCAGCTCGCCGACGAGCCGGTTGCCGGACGGGTGCACGGTCAGGAACAGGTCGGCGGGCGCCGCGGACGTTGGCCCCGAACGGGTACTCGCGCGCGCTGCCCTCGCGGCCGCCGATCGCGATCGTGAACGCGGTAGTCGACGGATCCTTGAGCGTGTTGAGCGTGACCCGGAACGCGGTCGTGCGGCGGGCCGGCTTCACCCGCAGCTCGACCAGGTCGGCCGCGTTGTTCGCGTACCTCGCGTCGGTCGGGTACCGGTAGGTGCCGTTCTGCTTGGAGAACAGGTTGCCCGCGGTGCGGCCGTCGTCCGGGTCGGCCACCTGGCGCGCGCCGTTGTCGTCGTACAGGAAGTCCTGGTAGAGGAACTCGCCCCGGCGGTACGCGGTGGTGCCGGAGACCAGGATCGGCTTCGCCTTCCAGGGCGGCCGGTTGACGAGCTGCTGCGACTCCACCGGCCCGGCGTAGAGCAGGTCGGGCCCGGGGCGAGGGCCGGGCCCGGTGTAGAGCGACGCCCCGTGCGCGGGAGCGACGATGCCGAGCAGGGCGCCGGCAAGCGCCAGCGAGCCACCCGCTCGGTGCATCGCCCCCACCACGCACGGCATTGTCCCGTGCGCCTCCCGTACGCGCGCCGGTAGCCGCTGTACCGTGGCGGAGATGGCCTTCGACGGCGACAGCGCGGGCGCCCCGCTCGTCGCGCTCGACCACGAGGAGCTGGTCGTCCGGCGCGGCAGGCGCAGCGGGGCCTACACGATCGTCGCGGTGCACTCGACGGCGCTCGGCCCCGCCGTCGGCGGCTGCCGCATGTGGCGCTACGTCGACTCCGCGGCGGCCGCCCGCGACGCGCTCCGCCTGTCGCGCGCGATGACGTTCAAGAACGCGGCCGCCGGGCCTGGCGATGGGCGGCGGCAAGGGCGTGATCTGCGCCGACCCCGGGCCACCGCCCGCGGGCGATCGGCGGCGCGCGATGCTGCTCGACTTCGCCGACACCGTGAACGCGCTCGACGGCCGCTACGTGACCGCCGAGGACGTCGGCACGAGCGCCGACGACATGGCGACTCTCGCCACCGCCTCCTCCCACGTCAGCGGCCTCGCGCGCGAGGCGCGGCGGCAGCGGCGACCCGAGCCCGTTCACCGCCCAGGGCGTCGAGGCCGCCATGCGCGCCTGCGTCGAGCGGCGCTTCCCGGAGAGCGGCGGCGACCTGGCCGGGCGCAGCGTGGCGATCGTGGGCGCCGGGCACGTCGGCGGCGCGCTGGCCCGGCGGCTGGCCGACGCCGGCGCGCGGCGTGACGATGGCCGACATCGACCCGGCCCGCCGCGCGCTGGCCGACGAGCTCGGCGCCGACTGGGTCGAGCCGACCGAGGCGCTGCGCGCGGAGGTCGACGTGCTCGCGCCCTGCGCGCTGGGCGGGGTGCTCGACCAGACGACGATCCCGCACCTGCGCGCGCCCGATCGTCTGCGGGGCGGCCAACAACCAGCTCGCCCACGACGGGCTGGCCGACGACCTGGCCGCGCGCGGGATCCTCTACGCGCCCGACTTCGTCGCGAACGCGGGCGGGATCATCAACATCTCCGTCGAGCTCGAGCCCGGCGGCTACGACCCGGAGAGTCGCCGCCCGGCGGGTCGCGTCGATCGAGGACACGGTCCGCACGGTGTTCGACGACGCCGAGCGCGACGGGCGTCTCGCCGCTCGCCGCCGCCTACGCGCTGGCGCGCCGGCGCCTGCAAGAGGCCGAAAACTCACTTAACCCGACCGGATAACCTGTCTTCCTGATGCCGAGCGGCACGCAAGTCCACGCGTCGAGCTTCCCGTCGAACCTGGCCGACATCGTCGGCCGGACGCCGATGGTGCGGCTGACCCGCGTCGCGCCCGAGTGCGGCGCGGAGCTGTGCGGCAAGCTCGAGGCCTACAACCCGGCGGGCAGCGTCAAGGACCGCATCGGCGTGGCGATGATCGACGCCGCCGAGCGCGACGGGCGCATCGAGCCGGGCCGGACGACGATCGTCGAGCCGACCTCCGGCAACACCGGCATCGCGCTCGCGTTCGTGTGCGCCGCGCGCGGCTACGACCTGGTGCTGACGATGCCCCAGGGCATGAGCCGCGAGCGCGAGACGCTGCTGAAGATGTACGGCGCGCAGGTCGAGATCACCGAGTCGATGGGCGGGATGAACGAGGCCGTCGAGGCCGCCGAGCGGATCGCCGGCACGCGCGACGACGCCTACATCCCCAACCAGTTCGCGAACCCCGCGAACCCGGAGATCCACCGCCGCACGACGGCCGAGGAGATCTGGGAGCAGACCGGCGGCGAGGTCGACGTGCTGGTGGCGGGCGTCGGCACCGGCGGCACGATCACGGGCTGCGGCGAGCGGCTCAAGGAGCGCAACCCCGACCTGCACGTCGTCGCCGTCGAGCCGAAGTCGTCGCCGGTCATCTCCGGCGGGCGGCCCGGGCCGCATCGCATCCAGGGGATCGGCGCGGGCTTCGTGCCGTCGATCTTCAACCGCGAGATCGTCGACGAGATCGCTCCAGTGCCCGGACGAGGCCGCGATCGAGACCTGGCCCAGCGGCTCGCCCGCGCGGAGGGCGTGCTGGCCGGCATGTCCTGCGGCGCTGCGCTGTGGGCGAGCATCGAGGTCGGCAGCCGGCCGGAGTGGGACGGCAAGCGGATCGTCGATGGTGCTGCCCGACTCGGGCGAGCGCTACGTGACCGTGCCCTACTTCCAGCCGTGACCGGGCCGGTCAAGACGTCGATCGACCTGACCGGCGTCGCCTGCCCGATGAACTGGGTGCAAGACGAAGCTGGCGCTCGAGCGCCTCGCGCCCGGCGACGAGCTGGCCGTGCGGCTCGACCCGGGCGAGCCGCTCGAGTCCGTGCCGCGGTCGGCGCGCGAGGACGGGCACGACGGTCGCCGTCGCGGGCGACGTCGTCACGATCGTCAGGTCGATGACGCTCTCGGAGTCCGAGCTCGAGCGCTACTCGCGCCAGCTCGTGCTGCCCGAGTGGAGCGGCGCGGCGCAGGAGCGGCTGAAGTCAGCGACGGCGATCGTGGTCGGCGCGGGCGCGCTCGGGTCGCCCGCCGCCACCTACCTGGCCGCGGCGGGCGTCGGCCGGCTCGGCATCGTCGACGAGGACGTCGTCGAGCTCTCCAACCTGCACCGCCAGCCGCTCCACTACACGCCCGACGTCGGCCGCCTGAAGGCGGAGAACGCGGCGCTCAAGCTCGGGCGTGCTGAACCCCGAGGTCGCGATCGACCCCTACCCCGTGAGGATCGACGAGCAGAACGCGGCGGCGATCGTCATGGGCGCCGACGTGGTCGTCGACTGCTCGGACTCGTTCGCGACCCGCTACGCGGTCAACGACGCCTGCTGCGCGCAGCGCGTGCCGCTGGTGGAGGCCGGCGTGCTCGGGCTTCGACGGGCTGGTCCTGTCGATCCGCCCCGGCGAGTCGGCCTGCTACCGCTGCGCGTTCCCCACCGAGCCGCCCGCGGGCTCGGTGCCGTCGTGCCGCGAGGCCGGCGTGCTGGGCGCGACCGCGGGCGTCGTCGGCTCGATCCAGGCGCTCGAGGCGATCAAGCTGCTGACCGGGGTGGGGGAGCCGCTCATCGACCGGATCCTCCAGATCGACGCGGCGTCGATGGAGCACGACGATCGTGTCGACCGCGCGCCGGGACGACTGCCCCGCGTGCGGCGGGCTCGGCGCTGCGCCACAATCCGCCTGACCATGTTCGGCCTCGAGCACCTTCACGCGCGTGGCCCGCGAGCTGCGCGAGGACCTGACCGCCGCGCACGGAACGCGACCCGGCCGCGCGCGACATCGGCCGGATCGAGATCCTCCTGACCTACGGCGGCGTCCAGGCGCTGCTCAACCACCGCATCGCGCACGCGCTCAAGGAGGTCGGGCGTCCCGGTCGCGCCGCACGCGATCGCCTACGTCGTCGCGCATGGTCACCGGGGTGGAGATCCACCCGGCCGCGCGGATCGGCCGGGCGCTGTTCATCGACCACGGCGCGGGCGTCGTGATCGGCGAGACCGCGGAGATCGGCGACAACGTGACGCTCTACCAGGGCGTGACGCTGGGCGGGACCGGCTTCGCGCGCGGCAAGCGCCACCCGACGGTCGACGACGAGGTCGTGGTCGGGTCGGGCGCCAAGCTGCTCGGGCCGATCCACGTGGGGCGCGCGGCCAAGATCGGCGCGAACTCGGTCGTCATCCACGACGTGCCCGACGAACTCGACCGTGGTCGGCAACCCCGGCCATCCCGTGCGCGTGGACGGCAAGCGCCCGGAGGGGCCCGACGCCGACTGGGCCCACCTGCCCGACCCGGTGGCCGACGCGATCAAGGCGCTGGCCCGGCGCGTGGCCGAGCTCGAGGACATGGTCGAGCGCGAGACCGGCAAGCGGCCCGCGCCGAGCGCCGAGGTGCGCCCGCTGCGCAACGTCCGCGGGACGGACCCGGCCGGCGGCTGACTACCACAGTCGTCGCAATACGCACAGCCGCGATTGCGGGACGCGACCTTGCCGGTGTAGGAAGAACCTTTGACGGTTCGACCCACAGACACGGAAGGCTTCCCGACATGATCAAGCGCATCACCGCCGTCGCCCTGGCCGTCGGCATGCTCGGCACGGCGGCCACCGCCGACGCCGCTGTCAGAGCCGGCAACTACAAGGGCAAGACGTCGCAGAACGCCGCGGTGTCGCTGAAGGTGCTCTCCAGCAAGAAGGCGGTCGTCAAGTTCGCCTGGGAGGGCGCGGTCCTGAGCTGCACGGACGGCAACGACCGCCAGCTCGCCGGCTTCCAGTCGCCCTCGTCGGTGAAGATCCCGCTGTCGAAGTCGGGCAAGTTCAAGTTCTCCGCCGGGCCCGGACGACGGGTCGCTCGAGTTCGCGGCGGTCGGCAAGGTGAACGGCAACAGGGCCACGGGCGGGCTCCAGGTCCAGGCCCGGATCGACGAGGAGGGCCAGATCGACCCGGCCGGGCTCGATCGTCTGCGACTCCGACATCGTGGCCTGGTCTGCCCGGCGGCGCTGAGCGCTCAGTAGAAGACGGTGCGCGTCCGGTGGCGCGGGCGCGCCTTGTAGCGCGGGGCCTGGCCCCGGTTCCACAGCCACATGTCGAGCGTGCGCGGCGGCACGTCCAGGCGAGCGGCGATCTGCTCGCAGGCGTGCACCGCGCACGCGCGTATCTCGCGCTCGGGCTCGCCGGGCTCGAGCAGCCGCTCGGAGTCGATCAGCGCGGCCAGGTCGGGGTGGTAGCGCAGCACGCCGTCGGTCCGCAGGACGTGCGGGACGAGGTTGTCGGCGAAGATCGTCAGCCGGTCGATGTCCTCGAACGTCGCGATGCCCGCGATCTGCAGGTCCTGCGGCGTGATCTGGGCGCGCTTGAAGAAGCCGCGGTCGTCGAAGAACGGCATGCCGTCGGCGAGCTGCTCGGCCAGGCGCTCGGCCGACCCGTCCGCCGCCGCGATCGCCTCGAGCGGCGTGCGCTCGCCCAGGAACTCGCCGAGCTGGGTCAGCGCCCGGGCGAACAGCGCCATCAGCGCGATGGCCGGCGGCCTGCCGCATCGTGCGGGCGATCTCCTCGTCGGTCATCGAGCGCAGCTCGTCGTTCGTGTACGGCCCCTGCTCGCGGAAGCGGTCGGCCAGGCCCCAGGCGACCGTGAAGTAGCCGGACTGCCCGTCGCGCTTGCGCAGCGTCGGGAACCAGCCCGACCCGAAGTTGATCGAGTCGAGCGTGAGCAGGTAGGCGGCGACGTCCTCGCGCGTCCCCTCCAGGTAGTGGCGTCTCGGGGTCGAGCTCGGGCGGCGGCCCCGGCTCGACGTCGTCCAGGCGGTCGACCTCGATCTCCACCCAGCGCGCGCTCGGCCGCGACCTCGGCGGCGTTCTCGCGGACGTCGTCGGTGAGCCCCACTGGTCGCCAGGCTAGTCCGAGCCCGCCTCTATCCTCGATCTGTGCCGCCCGCCGCCGCCACCGACGCCCTGCTCGAGGGCCTGAACGACCCTCAGCGCGAGGCCGTCATCCACGAGGACGGCCCGCTGCTCGTCCTCGCCGGCGCCGGGTCGGGCAAGACGCGCGTCCTGACCCACCGGATCGCCTACCTGGTGCAGACCGACCGCGCCCAGGCCGGGCGAGATCCTCGCGATCACGTTCACGAACAAGGCGGCCGCCGGAGATGCGCGAGCGGGTCGAGACGCTCGTCGGGCCGCGGGTGCGCGCGATGTGGGTGATGACCTTCCACTCCGCCTGCACGCGGATGCTGCGCGCCGAGGGCGAGCGGCTCGGCTACACGCGCGGGTTCACGATCTACGACGCGGCCGACTCGCTGCGACTCGTCAAGCAGTGCATCGACGAGCTCGACATCGACCCGAAGCGGTTCACGCCGCGGTCGATCCAGAACCAGATCTCCGACGCGAAGAACACGCTGCTCGACGCGGCGATGTACCGCGAGAAGGTCGGCGTCGTTCTTCGAGCAGACCGCCGCCGACGTCTACGAGCTCTACGAGTCGCGCATCCACGCGATGAACGCGATGGACTTCGACGACCTGCTGTTCCGGTGCGTCGACCTGCTGACGCTGTTCCCCGAGGTGCAGCGAGCGCTACGCCACCGGGCTTCCAGCACGTGCTGGTCGACGAGTACCAGGACACGAACCGCGCCCAGTACCGCTGGCTCCAGCTCCTGTCGTCCGAGCACCGCAACCTGTGCGTCGTCGGCGACGACTTCCAGAGCGTCTACTCGTTCCGCGGCGCCGACATCCGCAACATCCTCGACTTCGAGAAGGACTTCCCCGACGCGCGGGTCATCAAGCTCGAGCAGAACTACCGCTCGACGCAGACGATCCTCGACGCGGCCAACGGCCTGATCGCCAACAACCGGCGGCAGATGTCCAAGCACCTGTGGACCGACGAGGGCCAGGGCGACAGGATCAAGGTCCGCCAGCTCGAGGACGAGCACGCCGAGGCGCGCTTCGTGGCCGGGGAGATCGAGCGCCTGGTCGACTCGGGCACCTCGCGCGACGAGATCGCGGTCTTCTACCGGACCAACGCGCAGTCGCGCGTGCTCGAGGACACGCTCGTCAACTACAACGTCGACTACCAGGTCATCGGCGGCACGAAGTTCTACGAGCGCGCCGAGATCAAGGACGCGATCGCCTACCTGCACGCTGCTCGTCAACCCGGCGGACACGATCGCCTTCCAGCGCGTGGTCAACTCGCCGCGGCGCGGGATCGGCAACACCACGCAGGGGCGGATCGTCGGCTACGCGAACACGATCGGCGAGGCGGTGTGGGACGTGGCCGCCACGCCCGAGACGGTCCCCGGGCTGGGCGCCGCGGCGGTCAAGGCCGTGGGGCGCTTCATGTCGACGATGGAGCGGCTGAAGGAGCGCGTCGGGTCGGCGTCCGTGGGCGACCTGATCCAGGAGATGCTGTCCGAGACCGGCTACATGGACGCGTTGCGCGCCGAGCGGACGATCGAGGCGCAGGGCCGGATGGAGAACCTGGAGGAGCTCGTCGGCATCGGGCGCGAGTTCGAGCAGGGCGAGCAGGAGGAGAAGACGCTCGACGCGTTCCTCGAGCGGATCGCGCTGGTCGCCGACACCGACTCGCTGTCCTCCGACGAGGGCGTCCTGACCCTGATGACCATGCACAACGCGAAGGGGCTCGAGTACCCGATCGTGTTCATGATCGGGATGGAGGAGGGCGTCTTCCCGCACATGCGCTCGATCGAGGCGGGCGACGTCGAGGAGGAGCGGCGCCTCGCGTACGTGGGCGTGACGCGCGCGATGCGCGAGCTCTACCTGACCTACGCCGAGCAGCGGTCGCTGTTCGGGCAGTGGGGCGCGAACGTGAAGTCGCGCTTCCTGGACGAGATCCCCGAGGAGCTGTGCGACATCGTCGCTCAGGAACGCCGCAAGTCGTGGAGCTCGTGGGACCGGGGTGGACGGGGCGGTGGCGGCTTCGGCGGCGGCGCCGGGCGCTTCGGCCGGGGCCGCGGATCCACCGACCCGCCGATCCAGCAACAGCGCCGCGAGCCCACCCCCGGCAAGTCCTACTCCGTCGGCGAGGACGTCGTCCACCCGACGATGGGCGAGGGCGTCGTCATCGGAGTCGAGCCGGCGGGCCTGATCGTCGTGCGGTTCGCGTCCGACGGGAGTGAACGAAAGCTGATGGCGGACTACGCGCCTCTGGAGAAGAAATGAACGACAACGTGATCGACGGCCGCGCAGTCGCGGCAGGGGTGAAGGAGCGCGTCGCGCGCGAGGTGGCCGAGTGGATCGATCAGGGCGGCGACCAGCCGGGCCTCGCCACGATCCTCGTGGGCGACGACCCGGCCTCGCACGTCTACGTGCGCAACAAGCGCAAGGCGACCGAGGAAGCGGGCATGCGCTCGTTCCACCACGAGCTCCCCGCGGACACCACGCAGGAGGAGGTCGCCGACCTGCTCGGGTCGCTGAACGACGACGACGAGGTGCACGGGATCCTGCTGCAGCTCCCCGCGCCGCCGCAGATCGACGACGACGCGATGACGCGGCTGATCGACCCCCTCAAGGACGTCGACGGGCTGACGCCGGTCAACGCCGGCCTGCTCCAGCAGGGCAAGCCCGGGATGGTGCCCTGCACGCCGCTCGGGATCATGGAGATGCTGACGTCCGTAGGCGCGCGAGCTCGAGGGCGCGAACGCCGTGGTCGTCGGGCGCTCGATGCTGGTCGGCAAGCCGATGCAGGCGCTGCTGCTGGCCGCAGAACGCGACCGTGACCCACTGCCACTCGCGCACCCGCGACCTGGCCGCCGAGTGCCGCCGCGCGGACGTGCTGGTGGCCGCCGTCGGCGTGCCGAAGCTGATCACCGCGGACATGGTGCGCGAGGGCGCGATCGTCATCGACGTCGGCATGAACCGCACGGACGACGGCCTGGTCGGGGACGTCGACTTCGATGCGGTCAAGGAGAAGGCGGCCGCGATCACGCCGGTGCCCGGCGGCGTCGGGCAGATGACGATCGCGATGCTGATGCACAACACGCTCGCAGCGGCGAAGGCGCAGGCTGCGGTGCGCGCGAATCGCTAGCGATACCCTGCCGGAATGGACCTGCGCAAGCTGCGCAACGGCGACTGGATCGCGCTCGCCGCCGGGATCGCGCTGATCGTCGCGCTGTTCCTGCCCTGGTACGAGCTGGGCGATCAGACCCTGAGCGCCTGGGAGGAGCTGACCGTCATCGACGGCATCCTCTTCGGCTGCGCGCTGTTCGGCCCGGCCCAGTGGTTCTTCACCGCGCAGCAGCCGACGCCCGCGGTGCCGCTCGCGGTCGCCGGGCTGGGCGTCTGGGCGGCCCTCCTCGCGGCCATCCTGACGCTGGTCCGGATCGTCGACGCGCCCGCCGACGGGCTGGCCGTCGAGTACGGCGCCTTCCTGGCGCTGGGTGCGTCGGTCGCGCTGTTCACGGGCGCGTGGCGCGCGCTCGGCGACGAGCGCATGCGCCGCCCGGACGGCCGCTGGAGCCGACCCGCCGAGGGTGAGCTCGGCGCGGGCGTCGAGGTGAAGACGCTTCAGCCGCCGCGCCCGGGCTCGGGCGCCTCCGAGTCGTAGCCGTGAGCTTCCGACGGCTCACCCGCGGCGACTGGCTGGCGGCGGTCGCCGCGCTCGTGCTCCTGCTCGTGATGGCGATGGACTGGTACAGCACGGACGCCGGCGTGCAGGCCCGCAAGGACGAGCAGCAGATCCAGCCGCGCGGCGCGACCGCCGGCGAGGTGTCGCGCGCGCTCGACGAGAGCGCGCGGATCGCCGCCGAGGAGGCGGAGCAGAACGCCTGGCAGGCGGACCCGTTCCCCGACCGGCTGATCCTGTTCGCGCTGCTCGCGACCGTCGCGCTGGCGCTGGCGGCCGCGTGGCTGCGGGCCGCCGGGATGCGCTTCGAACCGCCCTGGACCCCGAGCGGGCTGGCGACGGGCGTGGGCCTGGCGACAGCGCTGCTCCTGGCCGCGCGCATCGCCCAGAAGCCGTCGGTGGACATCGGCGCGGTGGTCAAGATCGGGGCGCCCCTCGGCCTGGTCTGCCTGGGCACGATCGTGCTGGCCGCGCGCTCCGCGTGGAACGCCGAGCGCGACGGGAGCGTGTGGGGCGAGGGCCCGCCGCCCGAGCGGGTCCACGACCCGGCCGCGGACACCGACGAGACCGAGGCGGTCTCGAAGCCCGCGCCGCTGTTCGAGCCCGTCGACCCCGCGCCCGACAGCGCGACCGCCACGGTCGTGCGGCCGGCCGCGGCCGAGCAGCCGGCGCCGCCGGCGCCCGGACGAGAGCGACGACGACGGCTGGGCTCCCGACTGGAGCGACCCGGGCGCGCCCGCCGGGCTCCCGGCCCGAGCAGCCCGCAGAGACGCGCGGCCGCGCCGCTGGCGGCGGGGCCGGCTCGAAGCGCGGCCGGCAGACCTGGCTCGACTGACCGCTCCTACAATCCGCCGTCGATGATCGACCGGGACCAGGTACTGCACGTCGCCAAGCTCGCGCGCTTGAGGCTCACCGACGACGAGGTGGAGCGGATGTCGGGCGAGCTGTCGACGATCCTCGACCACATCGAGACGATCGGCGAGCTCGATCTGGGCGACGTCCCGCCGACCTCGCACGTCGTGAACGTGGAGAACGTCCTGCGCGAGGACGTCCCGCGTCCCAGCCTGCCGCGGGACAAGGCGCTCGAGCAGGCTCCCGACGCGGCCGCGGACGGCTTCCGCGTCCCGAGCCCGGGCGCGCACGCGTGAGCGACCTGGTCGAGCTGACAGGCGCGCAGGCCGCCGAGAGGATCCGCGCGGGCGACCTCGACCCGGCGGAGCTGTTCGACTTCTACCGCGGCCGCGCGGGGGCCGAGGAGCTGAACGCCTTCCTCTGGCTGCCCGACGAGGGCGACCGCCCCGAGTTCAGGACCGACGCCCCGCTCGCGGGCGTGCCGCTCGCGATCAAGGACCTGTTCTGCACCGAGGGCGTGCCCAGCACGAGCGGCAGCCGCATCCTGGAGGGCTACCGCCCGCCGTACACGGCCACCGCGGTCCGCAACCTTCAGGACGCCGGCGCCGCGATGCTCGGCAAGACCAACATGGACGAGTTCGCGATGGGCTCGTCGAACGAGAACTCGGGCTACGGGCCGGTCAAGAACCCGTGGAACACCGAGTACGTGCCCGGCGGGTCGAGCGGCGGCAGCGCGGCCGCGGTCGCGGCCGGCCTCGCGCCCTGGGCGATCGGCACCGACACCGGCGGGTCGATCCGCCAGCCCGCCTCGCTGTGCGGGATCGTCGGCCTGAAGCCGACCTACGGCAGCGTCAGCCGCTACGGGATGATCGCGTTCGCCTCGTCGCTCGACCAGTGCGGGCCGCTCACCCGCGACGTCACCGACGCCGCGCTCCTCTACCGCCACATGGTCGGCCAGGACCCGTGCGACTCCACGTCGCTCCAGCACCCGGAGGAGATCGCGCTGCCCACCGCCGAGCGCCTCGACGGCAAGCGCTTCGGCGTGCCGCCCGAGCTGACCGGCGAGGGCGTCGAGGCCGGGGTCAAGGAGGTCTTCGAGAAGACGCTCAGGCTGATCGAGGAGCTGGGCGGCGAGCTCGTCGACATCACGCTGCCGCACTCGACGCTACGGCATCTCCGCCTACTACGTCATCGCCCCGGCCGAGGCCAGCGCCAACCTGGCCCGCTACGACGGCGTCCGGTACGGCCCGCGCAGCGCCGCCGCCGATCTGACCGAGCAGTACGAGCAGACCCGCCACGACGGCTTCGGGCCAGAGGTCAAGCGCCGCATCATGCTCGGCACCTACGCGCTGTCGAGCGGCTACTACGACGCCTACTACGGCAACGCCCAGCGCGTCCGCACCAAGATCGCCGAGGACTTCACCACCGCGTTCGAGCAGGTCGACCTGATCGTGACGCCGACGTCGCCGACGGTCGCCTTCAAGCTCGGCGAGAAGACCGACGACCCGCTGGCGATGTACCTGAACGACGCGCTGACCGTGCCGATGCCGCTGGCCGGCATCCCCGCGATCTCGATCCCCGGCGGGCTCTCCGACGACCTGCCGGTCGGCATCCAGCTCGCCGGCCCGGCGTTCAGCGAGAACCGGATCTTCGAGGCCGCCTACGCGCTCGAGCAGGCGATCGGCTGGGATCCCCCGGAGGCGCCGTGGCGGCGATGACCGAGCAGCTCGGCGACCGCGAGTACGAGCCGGTCATCGGACTGGAGATCCACGTCCAGCTCGCCGACGCGCACGAAGATGTTCTGCGGCTGCGAGCTGTCGTTCGGCGAGCCGCCCAACACCAGGACCTGCCCGATCTGCCTGGGCCACCCGGGCACGCTGCCGGTGGTCAACGCCCAGGCCGTGCACTTCGCGCTGATGGTGGCGGAGGCGCTCGGCTGCGAGGTCGCGCCGCGGTCGATCTTCCACCGCAAGAACTACTTCTATCCCGACCTGCCGAAGGGCTACCAGATCTCCCAGTACGACATCCCGATCGCCCGCGACGGGCGGCTCGGGGACGTGCGCATCCACCGCGCGCACCTGGAGGAGGACGCGGCCAAGCTCGTCCACGCCGGCGTCGAGCGGGCGCATCCACGGCGCCGAGGCCAGCGTCGTCGACTTCAACCGCGGCGGCACGCCGCTGATCGAGATCGTCACCGAGCCCGACATCCGGTCGCCCCAGGAGGCGGGCGAGTGGGCCCGGCTGCTGCGCGCGACGCTGAAGGCCACCGGCGTCTCCGACGTGAACATGGAGGAGGGGTCGCTGCGGGTCGACGGCAACATCTCGATCCGCCCGGTCGGCCAGGCCGAGTTCGGCACGAAGACCGAGCTGAAGAACATGAACTCGTTCCGCTTCCTCGAGCGCGGCCTGGAGGCGGAGATCGCCCGCCAGCTCGAGATCGTCAAGGGCGGGGGAGAGGTCGAGCAGGAGACGCTCCACTTCGACCCGACGACGGGGTCGCTCAGCTCGCTGCGCTCGAAGGAGGAGGCGCACGACTACCGCTACTTCCCCGAGCCCGACCTGGTGCCGATCGCCCCCACCGAGGCGATGCTCCGAGCGGGCGCGCGACGACGCTGCCGGAGCTGCCCGCGGCCCGCGCCGAGCGCTTCGAGCGCGACCACGCGCTGCCCGCCGACCAGGCCCACCTGCTCGCGTTCCGCGGCGAGCTCGGCGACTACTTCGAGGAGGCGCTCGCCAGCGGCAGCGACGGCGAAGTCGACGCGACCGCGCTCGCCAACTGGGTCACCAGCGAGCTCGTGCCCCGGCTCGGCGACGCCGAGCCGCAGGACTCGAAGGTCGAGCCCGCCGCGCTCGCCCAGCTCGTCGACGCTGGTCAGCGGCCGGAAGATCTCGCGCGACGCCGGCAAGGAGGTGCTCGACGTGCTGGCCGAGAGCGGCGGCGACCCGGCGGCGATCGTCGAGGAGCGCGGCCTGGCCATGCAGGGCGCGGACGAGCTGTCCGGGATCGTCGACCGCGCCCTCGAGGCGAACCCCAAGGCCGTCGAGCAGTTCAAGGAGGGCAAGGGCAAGGCGATCGGCGCGATCGTCGGCTTCGTCATGCGCGAGACCAAGGGCCGCGCCGACGGCGGCGAGGTCAACCGGCTGATCCGCGAGAAGATCGGCTCCTAGGCGCTTTCGGCGCGGCGCGCAGGCGTATGATCGGCCGACTAGCCGCTGTCGAGCATGGAGGTAGGGATGTCGCGCCTGATCCGCATGGACCACACCGGGCACTCGACGCTCGCCGAGTGGACGCAGGACGACCAGGCCGCCTACGACGCCGCCGTCACCGCGTTCCGCCACGAGCTCGACCAGGGCTACATCGGCGTCGTCAGCGAGGGCGAGGGCCACGCCACGCAGGTGCGCGAGCTGCCGGCCGACGCCGAGCTCGTGATCATGCGCCGCCCGATCGCCGGCGGCTAGCGAGCCGATGTCCGAGGCCGCGCTCCCCGAGCTCGCGGCCGTCCCCTGGCGACGCCGCGAGACCGACAGCACGCTGCGCACCCGCGCACGGCTGTGGACGCTGACGATGGTCGCCCACGTCGTGCCGTTCTGCGTGGTCGCGGTCGTGCTGTTCCTGATCGAGCCGCTACGTCGGCGCCGGTCGGCGCGATCGCGCTGGCCCAGGCCTGGATCATCCCGGGCCTGTACGCCGTCCGCGGCGCGAACACCGTCAAGCCGCGCGGCGCGCGCCACGAGGAGGCCGAGCCGGTCGCGCAGGGCCTGCTCGGCGACCTGCTCGGCCACGAGGCGCGCGAGCTCCAGCGGGAGACCGGGCTGGCGATGGAGCGCGGCGACCTCGGCGTCTGGCTGGTGGGCGAGCGCGGCGCGCTGCTGGTGGTCCCGGGCGGCCGGGTCGTCCACTGCTTCTGCGTCGTGGCCGAGCGACGAGGAGCTGCCGCCGTCGGACCGGATCGCCCACCTGCTGCTGGCGCTGCGCACCGACGAGCAGGGCTTCGCCACGGTCGCAAACCACGCGTTCGCGGGCGCGCCGTGGCGCGTCAGGCGACGCCTGACCGCGGCGTGCCCGCCCGGCGCTCACAGCCGCGGTACGCGTAGCGCGCCGCGTCCGCTTAGATAGGGCCGATGGCCTGGAACATCGTGATCGCGGGCGGCGGCTTCGGCGGCTTCTACGCGGCGCGCCGGCTGGAGAAGATCCTGCCGCCGCTAGAGCGCGCAGATCACGCTCGTCACCGACGTCAACTTCATGCTCTACACGCCGCTGCTGCCGGGCGCGGCGGCCGGGATCGCTCGAGCCGCGCCACGTCGTGATCCCGATCCGCGAGGAGCTCGACGGCACCGACATCCGCCTCGGGCCGCGTGACGGGCGCGGACCCGGTCGTCAACGAGCTCTACTACGAGCGCGGCGACGGCCGCCAGGAGGTCGTCAAGTACGACCAGCTGATCGTCTCGCTCGGCTCGGTGTCGCGCGTGCTGAACGTGCCCGGGCTGGCCGAGCACGGGCTCGGCTTCAAGACGATCTCCGAGGCGATCGCGATGCGCAACCGCGCGCTGTCGAACCTGGAGATCGCCGAGTCGCTCGAGGACCGCGGACGAGCGGCGCAAGTACCTGAACTTCGTCTTCGTCGGCGCGGGCTACGCGGGCGTCGAGGGGATCGCCGAGCTGCAGGACTACCTGGCCGACGTGATCAACCGCTACCCGCGCTGCCGGCAGGACGGGATGCGGTTCGTCCTGGTCGAGGCCCAGGACCGGATCATGCCCGAGGTCGACCCGAAGCTGGCCGACTGGACGACGCGCGAGCTGCGCGCCCGCGGCATCGAGGTGCGGACCGGCACGATGCTCGACGGCGTCGAGGACGACTGCGCGAAGCTGTCGATCGGGCGAGACGGTCCCCACCCGGCTCGTCTGCTGGACCGCGGGCGTGAAGCCGCCGGCGGTCGTGCGCGACCTCGGCCTGCCGCTGCAGCCGAACGGCCGGATCGACGTCGACCGGTCCATGCGCGTGCGCGGCCTCGAGAACGTCTGGGCCGTCGGCGACTGCGCGGCGGTGCCCGACCCCGCGCAGAACTACGAGCGGCCCGTGCCCGCCGACCTGCCAGCACGCCCTGCGGCAGGGCCGGCTCGCGGCCGAGAACGTCGCGGCCGCAGCTCGGTCACGGCAAGGTCAAGCCGTTCACCTACAAGACGCTCGGCGTGTTCGTCGACCTGGGCCGCAACAAGGCCGTCGCGAACATGGTCGGGGCTCAAGCTGAGCGGCTTCCCCGCCTGGTGGGCGGCTCGCACCTACCACCTGGCGATGATGCCCGGCACCGCGCGCAAGGCGCGGCTGATGACCGACTGGACGGTCGGGCTGATCTTCGGGCGCGACTCCTCGGAGCTCGGCCAGCTCGGCCACCCGCCGTCGCTGCGCGGGTACCTGGAGACGGCCTCGTCGGAGGGCGACAAACACGAGCCGGCGCAGCGGCCGGGCTGAGACCGTGGCCGTCGAGGACCTGACCTTCCGCGACGGTGGCACGGGCGACCTGGCCACCACGTTCGCGCTTGCGCAGCACACGATGCACGAGCGGCCCGTCGCCAGGGGTACACGGCGGGCGGCCGTGACCTGACCGACGCCGACGTCCGCGCCGACTGGGTGCGCCAGCGCTCGTTCGTCGAGTTCATCGCCGCGCAGGACGGCGGCTCCTACGTGGTCGCCGAGGACGGCGACGAGGAGGTCGTCGGCTACGCGCGCACCGTCCGGATCGGCGACATGGAGCAGCTGACCGAGCTGATGGTCGCTCCCGGGGCCCAGGGCGAGGGCCTCGGGCGCGAGCCTGCTCGAGCGCTGCTGGCCCGGCGCCCCGACGCCCGACCTCGGTCGCGTCGTCGTCGCGACCGGGGCGCCGAGCGACCTGACGCTCTACACGAACTTCGGCGTCATGCCGGTCGCCGGCCACTGGCACATGCGCCAGCGCACCGAGCACTACCAGGAGGCGCGCTCGCAGGAGGACCAGACCGAGCCCGGCGTGCACGTGCTGAAGCCGGACCGGGCGGTGTCCGAGTGGATGCGCATGGAGCCGGCGGCGGTCGGCCAAGCTCGCCGGGCGCTGCACGAGTTCTTCGCCCGGGACCGGACCTGTCTGGCCTCGCTCGACCCGGTCAGCGGCGAGGCGCGCGCGCTCTGCTGGGTGTCGTCGGAGGCCGACATCGGCCCGGCGGTCGCCACCGAGCCGGGCGACCTGGTACCGGTCGTCCTCAGCGCGCTCGACCGGGTCGCGATGACCCAGGAGCCCGAGCAACTGAGCGTCTACTCGACCACTCTGTCGTGGTGGCTCCTGCGCCGCCTGCGCAAGCTCGGGTTCGTCGTTTTCTGGCCGGGCTGGGTCATGTGCTCGGAGCCGCTGCCGGGGCTCGACCGGTACCTGCCGACGCGCCCGCCGCACCTGCTCTAGAGATTCATACCGGCCTCCGACTCCGGGGCATTTGGGATTTGCGGCGGAAATGCCGATGCAAGACGGGAGTATCGCCGTGTTCTTCGACGACACACCGAAGCGGCTGGCCGAACAGCGCGCCGTCGCACACCTCGCCCGCCTGGCCCTCGACGGTCCCGAGCCGGACGACCTGACCGCCGAGGCCCTGCGCCTGGCGGGCGACACGCTGGGCGCCGACCCGGCCGACCTGGTCGTGCCGCGCGACGACGGCGGGCTTCAGGTCCGGACCGGCGCCGCGGCTCTCCTCGACGCCGACCAGCTCGACTTCCTGGCCGCGCTCGCCGACGTCGTCGCGGTCGCGGCCGACCGCGCGGCCGCCGAGGACGAGGCCCGCCGCCGTGCGCTCACCGACCCGCTCACGGGCCTGCCCAACCGCGTCCTGCTGGCCGACCGGATCGAGCACGCGCTCAGCCGCGCCCGCCGCGACGGCACGCGCGTGGCCGTGCTGCTGCTGGACCTCGACGGATTCAAGATGGTCAACGACTCGCTCGGGCACGAGGCCGGCGAGGAGATGCTGAAGGCGATCGCCCCCCGCCTGGCGGGCGCGATCCGCGAGAGCGACACGATCGCCCGGATCGGCGCCGACGAGTTCGTCGTCCTGGCCGAGGCCGTCGGCGGGGATGCGGACGCGCTCGCGCTGTCGCACCGCATCGACGCTGCCATCGTGCCGCCGATCGTCGTCGCCGGCCGTGAGCTGTTCGTCACCGCCAGCACCGGGATCGCGCTGTCGACCGACGGCTCGGAGACGGCGGCCACCCTGCTGAGCCACGCCGACGCGGCCATGTACCGCGCGAAGGACGCCGGGCGGGGCCGCTCCGTGCTCTACGACGCGATGACGCGGGGGCGCTCCGGCGACCGGCTCGAGCTCGAGCTCGACCTGCGCCAGGCGCTCGAGCGCGACGAGCTGTCGCTCGTCTACCAGCCGATCGTCGACCTGCGCGACGGCCGCACCCGCGCGGTCGAGGCGCTCCTGCGCTGGAACCACCCTGTCCGCGGCCCGGTGCGCCCCGACGTGTTCATCCCCGTCGCCGAGGACGCGGGCCTGATCATCGACATCGGCCGCTGGGTGCTGGAGCACGCGGTCGCCCAGGTGGCGGAGTGGCAGCGCACCCAGCCGGGCGCACGCGGGCTGGGTGTCAACGTCAACGTCTCGGGCCGGCAGCTCTTCAGCGACTCGCTCATACCGGACGTCGAGCGAGTGATGGAGGAGTCCGGCATCGCGCCGGGCACGCTCGGCCTGGAGATCACGGAGTCCGTCCTCCTGAACGAGGGCGACGCCTCCGCGACCTTCGAGGTCCTGCGCCGTCGCGGCGCGCGCCTGTCGCTCGACGACTTCGGCACGGGGTACTCGTCGCTGTCCTACCTGCGGCGCTTTCCGCTCGACACCCTGAAGATCGACCGCTCGTTCGTGTCCTGCCTGGGCGAGGACCATGAGAACGCCGCGCTGGTCGAGACGATCGTGTCGATGGCGCGCGCGCTTGGGCTCGACGTGGTCGCCGAGGGCGTCGAGACCGAGGAGCAGCTGCGCCTGCTGCGCGAGCTGGGCTGCGACCGCGCCCAGGGGTTCCTTCTCGCGCGGCCGCTGCCGCCGGAGGACCTGCACGCCGACGGCGTCATCTGGGGCGCGTCGCTGCTGCCGACCCGGGCGGGCAACCTTCTTTAGCGCTGCACCATGTGCCTGTGGCATGCTGGGCACATGTCACAAGGCACTTCTGGGGTCAAAGAGGCTGCGTCCAACCTGGGCATGAAGGCACTCGCCGTCGCGGTGCTGCTCATCGCCGCCTGGATCCTGTTCAAGTTCATCCTCGGCTTCCTCTCCGCGGTCGCCTGGATTGCGCTCGTCATCGGCGCGCTGATCGCCGTCGTCTGGGCGTTCGGCAAGCTGTTCTGAAGCGGATCACCGCGGCGCGCCCGCGCCGTACCTATCCTTGAACGGTATGTACGGCGGTGCCTATGTCGCGATCATGTTCTTCTTCGGCCTGTCGGCCGGGACCATCGGGAAGATCAAGGGCTCGTCGTTCCTCCTCTGGTTCGTGATCGGCTTCTGCCTGCCGGTCATCGGGACGATCGCCGCGCTGCTGTTCCGCTGGGAGCGCTACGAGCCCCGCCGCCGCTGCGAGGAGTGCGGCAACGTCGTCGCCGTGCACGACCAGGTGTGCAACCGGTGCGGGCGCGACCTGGAGTGGCCGGAGGAGATCCTCCTGCCGCGCCCGCACGGTTCCGGCTGAGCGTCAGCGCACCGGCGTCAGCTTCACGGTCCAGTCGATCCTCGCGGTCGAGGTCGACGTGCCGTCGCCGCTCGGCAGCTCGGAGATCGACTTGCGCGCCCGGATGACGACCGGCTTCTTCGCGGCCATCACCTTCTTCGCGCTGTAGGGCCACTCGATCGGCGTGAGCGTCTCCGCGGAAGCGTCCCTCGGCTCGTTGATCGGGCAGGTCCGGAAGCCCTGGAACGGGTAGCCGATCTGCGTGCTGGTCTGCAGCGAGAGCTTGCCTCCGGAGTCCGAGAGCTTCGCGTCCATCACCGTGTTCTTGATGCCGCAGTCGTAGGGGCCGTTGCTCTCCGGCGCCTTGCCGCCGCCGCACTGGCCGGCGTCCTCGCCCTGCTGGTAGTCGCCGCTGCGGTCGATGCTTGTGCGGACGTCGACGCCGTCCTCGTAGGGGTTCTGGCCCTTGCGCCACGAGTTGTACTCGAAGTACAGGTACCGGTTGCTGCGATAGGCCAGCAGCCGGTTCTTGCGCAGCGACTCGAAGGACAGCTTCTCGGTGCCGCCGCCCTCGACCCAGGTCGTCCCGAAGCAGGTGCGGGTGCCGTAGGCGCGGGCCTGGTGCCAGTCGATCGTCTGCGTTCCCTTGACCTGCACGTAGAACTTCTTGACGCTCTGGGCGCTCGCCGCGCTGGGCAGGCAGACGGCGGCGGCGATGGACAGGATGAGAGCTGCTCGCATGGTTCGCATGCCAGGCAGCGTCGAGCAGCCGGGTTGCGGCTTCCTTGTCGCCGCCTTGCGGTGGGCCTAGCGGGACTCGCCGTAGGCCAGCCAGCGGAAGAGCACGAAGTGCCACTCCGGGTCGGCCATCCGGAGCTTGAGCGGCGCGCGCTCGCGCTGCCAGATGCACAGGCCGTCCTCGTGGCAGTGCGCATCGGCGATCGCGCTGTAGGGGATGTTGGCGAACTGCTGGGCCAGCTGGAAGATGAAGCGGACGCTGGTCATGTGGACCGTGCCGTGGTCGATCGGCATCCACCCGGGCGCGGGGTCGGCGGCAGGCTGGCCGAGGAAGTCGCCGGGCTCGCCACCGCCGAACTGCAGGACCTCGACCCTGGCGCACGCGTAGGCCTGCTCGTTGTAG
This sequence comes from uncultured Actinomycetes bacterium, assembly GCA_963724205.1. Classification (GTDB taxonomy): domain Bacteria; phylum Actinomycetota; class Thermoleophilia; order Solirubrobacterales; family Thermoleophilaceae; genus CAVRTK01. The sequence goes on from CAVRTK010000001.1 coordinate 2,609,574, forward strand.
GCCAGTGCGATCATCGGGGGCTGCGGCTCGGGCGGCCGGCCCTCGGCCAGGGCCATGCGCAGCGCGAGACCGGGCGGCTGATCGGTCTTCTGCGGCATCTCTCTATCGGTGTTCGGTTGTGGTGGATAGTCCTTGAGCAGGACCCCCTCGCAACCGACCGAAAACCGCCTGGAATCGCGCTGAGCCACTGTTAGACTCGGTCGTTCGGAGCGGCCGGCGACTCGGCCGCTTTCGTCACTCCGAAACCGGAAGGAGCGCTGGGCCAGAATGCGAGCCGTCGACGCCGTCATGGAATGCCTCAAGAACGAGGGCGTGGACACGGTATTCGGAATCCCCGGCGGCGCCTCGCTTCCGACCTACGACGCGCTCTACGACTCGGGCATCCGGCACATCCTCTGCCGCCACGAGCAGGGCGCGGGCCACGCCGCCGAGGGCTACGCCAAGGCCTCGGGCCGCGTGGGCGTGGCGATGGCCACGTCGGGCCCCGGCGCCACCAACCTGGTCACCGCGATCGCCGACGCGGTCATGGACTCGGTGCCGACCGTCTTCATCACCGGCCAGGTGCGCACCGACCTGATCGGGACCGACGGCTTCCAGGAGGCCGACATCTCCGGCATCACGATGCCGATCGTCAAGCACTCGATCATGATCCAGGACCCGCGCGACATCCCCGCGGCGATCCACGAGGCGTTCCACATCGCCCGCACGGGCCGCCCCGGGCCGGTCCTGGTCGACATCCCGCAGGACCTCTCGCGCGCGGACATCCCGTACGAGCCGGTCGACACCGTCCACCTGCCGGGCTACCAGCCGACCACCGAGGGCAACGCCAAGCAGATCCGGCTGGCCGCCAAGGCGCTGGCCAACGCGCGCCGACCGGTGCTCTACGTCGGCGGCGGCGTCGTCAACGCGGACGCGTCCGAGTCGGTGCGCGAGCTGGCCACGTCCGACAACTTCCCGGTCACCTGCACGCTGATGGGGCTCGGCGCCTTCCCGGCGCCACACCCGCAGTGGATCGGCATGCCGGGTATGCACGGGACCCGCGCGGCCAACTACTCGATGGACGAGGCGGATCTGATCTGCGCGATCGGCGCCCGCTTCGACGACCGCGTGACGGGCAAGCTCTCGGAGTTCGCGCCGCGGGCGAAGTTCATCCACATCGACGTGGACCCGGCCGAGATCTCGAAGAACGTCGCAGCCCACATCCCGATCGTGGGCGACGCCGCCAAGATCCTGCCGAAGCTCGTGCGCGAGTACCGCGCGCTCGACGTCGACTCCTCTCGGCTCGAGGGCTGGTGGGAGCGGATCAAGGGCTGGCAGGAGAAGTACCCGCTGGCCTACGAGGACTCCGAGGACTCCGAGATCAAGCCGCAGTACATGGTCGAGGCGATGTACGAGGCGACCGGCGGCAACGCGATCGTCACCTCGGACGTCGGCCAGCACCAGATGTGGGCGGCGCAGTACTACCACTTCCCCGAGCCGCGCCGCTGGATCAACTCCGGCGGGCTGGGCACGATGGGCTTCGGCCTGCCCGCGGCGATGGGCGCCGCGGTGGCGCGGCCGGACATACCGGTCGTCTGCCTGGCCGGCGACGGCTCGGTCCAGATGAACTCACAGGAGTGGGCGACCTGCGTCGTCGAGAAGATCCCGGTGAAGACGTTCATCATGAACAACGGCTACCTGGGCATGGTCCGCCAGTGGCAGGAGCTGTTCTGGGACCGGCGCTACTCGGCGGTCGACATGGCCGGGAGCCCCGACTTCGCGAAGCTCGCCGACGCCTACGGGGCGCTCGGCATGCGCATCACGAAGAAGGAGGAGCTGGTCGAGGGCATGAAGACGGCGCTCGCGGCCGACGGCCCGGTCGTCGTCGACGTCGCGGTCACCAAGGAAGAGAACTGCTACCCGATGATCCCCGCCGGCCAGGCCGCGCGGGACATGGTGGGCTGAGGCATGGGTGAGCCAGGGACGAAGGAAGTCTTCAACCTCGCCGACCTCGAGGCGTCGGGCGGCCTGCACACCGGCCGCAAGCACATCATCTCGCTGCTGGTCGAGAACAAGCCGGGCGTCCTGGCCCGGATAGCGGGCCTGTTCTCGCGGCGCGGGTTCAACATCGACACGCTCGCGGTCGGGCCGACCGACGACCCGACGATGTCGCGGATCACGCTGACGCTGGACGGGGCGCTGCACCCGATCGACCAGGTCACCAAGCAGCTCCACAAGCTCGTCCACGTGATCAAGATCCGCGACCTCGAGCCGGAGGAGACCGTCGCCCGCGAGCTGGCGCTGTTCAAGATCTCCGCGGACAGCGACACCCGCGGGGAGATCATGCAGTTCGCCGACATCTTCCGGGGCAAGACGATCGACGTCTCCAAGCGCTCGGTCACGATCGAGGTCACGGGCACCGACGCCAAGATCGAGGCGTTCGAGCGGATGGTCCGCCCGTTCGGCCTGATCGAGATGGTCCGCACCGGCGAGATCGCGATCTCGCGCGGGCGCGCAGCCACCTAGGTCGTGAGCCAGGCGAGCGTCGCCGACCGTCCGTTCGCGCTCAGCGCGGAGGACGAGGCGAGGCTCGAGGTGCGGTACGAGGCCGGCGTGCGCCGGGCGCGGCGCGATCGCCGGGACGTGATCGTGTCGATCGACGTGCCGATCGACCCGGCCACGGACGTGTCCGCGGTCGTGCTGGCCTCGCGCTCGCCGGGCGAGCGGTTCTTCTGCCTCGAGCAACCGGACCGGGGCGAGTTCGCGCTGGCCGCGCTCGGCGACGCGGCCGTCGTCGAGGCCCGGGCCGGCGAGCGCTTCACCGAGGTGGCGCGGCTCTGCCGGGAGCTCGGCCGCGGGGCGCTGACCGACCAGCACGGCCCGCGCTGGGTGGGCGGCTTCGCGTTCGCGCCCGACGGCGGATCGACGCCCGAGTGGCGCGGGTTCGCGCCGGCCCAGCTCGTGCTGCCGCAGGTCGCGTTGTGGCGCCGCGACGGCGAGGCGTGGATGACGCTCACCGAGGTCGTCGACTCGGACGGGCCAGGCGGCGCCGCGACGGCGGCCGGCCGCGCGGCTTCGCTGCGCGTGGCGCCGATGCCGCTGCTCGACCCCGACCCGGTCGCCAAGCCGGAGGTCTACTCCGCCGCACCGCCCGCGCACTTCGCCTCGGCGATCACCCGGGCCACCGAGCGCATCAAGGCGGGAGAGCTGAACAAGGTGGTGCTGGCCCGCGAGGTGCGCGTGCACGCGCCCGAGGCGATCGACCCGGCGCCGGTCTACGACGGCCTGCGCACGGTGTTCCCGTCCTGCTACTGCTACCTGGTCGGCAAGGGGGACACGGCGTTCGTCGGAGCCTCGCCGGAGCTGCTCGTGCGCCGGGACGGCAACCGCGCGCAGACCGTCGCGCTCGCCGGCACGCGGCGGCGGTCGGCCGATCCCGCCGTCGACAGCTTCCTGGGCGAGCAGCTCCTGTCCTCGCCGAAGGACCGCGAGGAGCAGGCGATCGTCACCCGGCGGATCGAGAGCGTCCTGGACCCCGTGTCCGTGTGGGTCGCGGCCGCGGACGAGCCCGCGCTGGTCAAGGTCCACAACGTCCAGCACCTGGCCACGCCGATCCGCGCCCAGCTGGCGGACCCGCTCCCAACCGTCGAGCTGGCAGGCATGCTGCACCCGACGCCCGCCGTGGGTGGCGAGCCGGCCGAGAAGGCGCTGCCGCTGATCCCGGCGCTCGAGGGTCTCGATCGCGGCTGGTACGCGGGCCCGGTGGGGTGGACCGACCTGGCCGAGGACGGCGAGTTCTGCGTCGCGCTGCGCTGCGCGCTCCTGCGCGGCGACGTCGCCCACCTGTACGCGGGCGAGGGAATCGTGGCCGACTCCGAGCCGGCGTCGGAGCTCGAGGCCAACGAGGCCAAGCTGCAGGCGCTGCTGCCGCTGCTGACGTGACGCGCGCGGAGCTGGGCCGCTGGGTCGACGACTACGAGGCCGCCTGGCGATCCGTCGGCACCGCGGCGCTCGACGACCTGTTCGCGCCCGGCGCGACATACCGCACGGCGCCGTTCGAGCGCCCGTACGCGGGGCTCGAGGCGATTCGGGGCTTCTGGGACGCCGAGCGGGAGGGGCCGGACGAGGTGTTCACGATGAGCTGGGAGATCGTCGCGGTGGAGGGCTCGACCGGCGTGGTGCGCGTCCAGGTCGATTACGAGGACCCGGTCGACCGCGTCTACCGCGACCTGTGGCTCGTGACGCTCGACCAGCACGGCCGCTGCACCGCCTTCGAGGAGTGGCCGTTCTGGCCGCGCGGGGGCGAGGGCACCTACGCGCCAGGTCCCAGGGCCTGAGGGCACGCGGCCAACCTTGCGCGGTGGGCCGCGTTTCCCCCTGCACACGGAAGATTTATGCCTGGAGGCAAAAATGCAGGTCGGCAGCACCACCCAGCGCGTTGCGCGCACTCTCTTCATCGGCCTGGCCGCGGCGGCGGCGATGCCCGCGGCGGCGGCAAGCCATCACCAGCCGGGCCATCAGGGCGGCCCGGGCACAGGCAATCTCTCGCTCTCCACCACGAGCCCTGTCACCTTTGGGCGCTCGACGGTCGCCACCGGCAAGCTCACTGCGGTCAACCCGAACTCGGGCGTCACCGTGAACCTGCAGGCTGACCCGTTCCCGTTCGCGGACAACGGCTTCTCGACCGTCGCGTCCGGTGTCACCGACGCCAACGGGGACTACCGGCTGCTCCACAAGCCGACGGCTCACACGCGCTACCGCGCCGAGGCCAAGACCTCGCCGGACACCAACAGCGCCATCACCACTGTGCTGGTGCGGCTGCAGGTGAAGTTCTCGGTGAGCGACAGCACGCCGAACGCCGGCTCGCTGGTCCGCTTCTCGGGCACGGTCTGCCCGGAGCACGACGGCAAGGTCGCGGCGATCCAGCGGCGCACGTCGACGGGCTCCTACCGCACGGTCGCCCGGGCGACGCTCACGGACACCGGCGGCCAGTGCTCGGCGTACTCGCGGCGCGTGCGAGTCCGCAGCGACGGCACCTACCGCGTCCGCGTCCCCAGCGGCGACGCAGATCATTCGACGGGCATCAGCCGGCGGATCCGGCTGAACGCGAACTAGGGCTCAGCTGAGCGACTCCGCCACCGCCGCGAACAGCTCGCGGTGCTGGCGGACGTTGCGCGCGCGGTCCGTGCGGTACTCGATCAGGCAGGGCTCGCCCAGCGCGGCCCGCACCGCGGCCCCGTCTTCCGCCACGACGTGGGGCAGGTCGCCGAGCGCCGCCACCTCGGCCATCGTCAGCCCGCTTGGGGTGACGATCTGCGTCTCGAACAGGTCGGGGTCGGCGTGCTCGGCCACCGGCAGGAAGTCGAAGATGCCGCCGCCCCCGTTGTTCACGCAGACGATCGTCATGTCGACCCCCAGGCGGCGCGCGGTCACGAGCCCCGACAGGTCGTAGATCAGCGCCAGGTCGCCGGTCAGCAGCCAGCCGCGGTCGCCCTCGGCGAGCGCGGCGCCGACCGCCGACGACACGACGCCGTCGATCCCGTTCGCCCCGCGGTTGGCCAGGAAGCGCAGCGGGGACTCGTGCGACGGGAAGAACGTCTCGACGTCGCGGATCGGCATAGATGACGACACCCAGACGGGCGCGTCCTCGGGCAGCGCGCCCGCCAGCGCGGTGTAGGCGCGCGGCTCGAACGGCTCGGCCACGGCGCCGAGCGCGTCCGGAACCAGCGCGTCGGCCCGCCGCCACTCCTCGAGCCAGCCCGGGTCGCGCCGGGCCGGGAAGTCGTGCTCGAGCATCGACGCGAGCATCTCGAGCGTGGGGACCGACGCGGCGTGCACGATCGTCTCGGCGACGCGGGTCGGCTCGTGCCAGGCGGCGTGCGGGTCGATCACCACCTGGCTCCCGGCGGCGGCGAGCCAGGCGCGCAGCGGCTTCGACGTCGGCGTGTCGCCCACGCGCAGGATCGCCTCGGGTAGATGGCGGTCCGCCCAGCCCGCGGCGCGGAGGAGCACGTCGTAGTGGGCGACGACCCGCGACCGGTCGTGCGGGCCGCAGCGAACGCCCGACGTCGGCTCGGCCAGCACGGGCCAGCCGGCCGCAGCGGCCAGCCGCGTGACGGCCTCGGCCACCTCGTCGCTGCCCGGCCCGCAGACGATCGCCCCGCGCGGAGCGCCTTCGATGACCTCGGCCACCTGCTCGACCAGGGCGGAGTCCGGCAGCGCGTCGGGCTCGTGCACGCGCACCCAGGGCGACCCGTCGGCGCGGCCCTGCCAGGGCGCGGCGTCCAGGTCGGCGTCGCGGACGGGCGCGAGCGGCTCGCGCAGCGGGAAGTTCAGGTGGACGGGACCCGGGCGGCCGCCCGCGGCGGTGGCGAACGCCCGGCAGGCGAGCGCGCGGTGGTGGGTCGCCGACTCGCGGCCCGGCGGGTGGTTGCCGACCTCCACGAACCACTTGGCGAACGTGCCGTAGAGCTTGAGCTGGTCGATCGCCTGCCCGGCGCCCACGTCGCGCAGCTCGGGCGGCCGGTCGGCTGTCAGGACCAGGAGCGGGACGCGCGACTCGTGGGCCTCGACGACGGCGGGGAACAGGTTGGCTGCGGCGCTGCCGCTCGTGCAGGTGACCGCCACGGGCCGGCCCGTCGCCTTCGCGAGCCCGAGCGCGACGAAGCCGGCCGAGCGCTCGTCGAGGACCGACACGGTCTCGATCCGCGGGTCCTCGGCCAGCGTCAGGACGAGCGGCGCGTTGCGCGACCCGGGGGAGGTGACCGCATGGGTCAGGCCCGACCGCGCCAGCTCGTCCGCGAACGCCTGCAGCGGCGCCCACGTGGCGTTGACTGGGATGATCGGCTCGTGGCTCACGGCCGGGACACTACGTGCGTCGCGTTCGTCCCGGGCTTCATGCAGCGAGGCGAGACCTGGGGGCCCGTGCTCGCGCGAGTGCGTCGGCGCTATCGCACTGCGACCGTCGAGTTCGACGAGCCGACGCTCGCGGCCAGCCTCGCCGCGATTCGCCGTGCGGGCCGCGGGGGCGTGCTGGTCGGCTACTCGATGGGCGGGCGCCTGGCGCTCCGCGCGGCGATCGCAGAGCCCTCCGCGTACCGAGCGCTGGTCCTGCTGGGCGCCACGCCCGGCATCGAGAACGAGCGCAAGCGCGCGGCTCGCAGGCAGGCCGACGACGAGCTGGCGGACTGGATGGAGCGCGCGCCGATCGCCGCGGTCGTCGACCACTGGGAGAACCAGCGTGTCTTCGAGACCCAGTGGCGTGATCTGGTCGACCGGCAGCGGCGCGGGCGGCTCTCGCACGAGCCGACGAAGCTGGCGGCGATGCTGCGTGCCACCGGTCAGGGCGTCCTGCCGCCGGTGTGGGACGAGCTCGAAAAGCTGCGCATGCCGGTGCTGGCCGTGGCCGGCGAGAGCGACGACAGATACGCGCAGATTGCGCAGCGCATGACCGAAGCGCTGCCGGCCGGGCGCGCCGCGATCATCCGGCGCGCCGGCCACGCCGCCCACCTGGAGCAGCCGGACGCGTTCAGCGACCTACTGCTGGAGTTCCTCGACGAGCACCTCGGCTAGCACGTCGTCGTCGACGGACACGCCGAGCCCCGGCCCCTGCGGCACCGGCAGGAGGCCGGCGCGGGGCGGCGGCAGCGCGCGGGCGATCCGTGCGTCGAACAGCTCGAGCGTGGCCAGCCCGCAGGCCAGCGAGAGCCGCTCGGACGCGGCCAGCTGGAGGGCGGCCGCGATGCCCCACGGCCCGTCGAGCGTGCTCGACAGGAACGGCTCCAGGCCGTGCTCCCGCGCGGCGCGCAGGGCCTCCCGCGCGCCGTGGAACCCGCCGCTCGCCGCCAGCTTCACGTTGACGACGTCGCAGGCGCCCATGTCCGCGGCGGCCCGCACGTCCTCGGGCGTCGCGACCGACTCGTCGGCGGCGATCGGGACCGGGCAGTCGCGGCGCAGCTCGGCCAGCTCGGCCAGCGTCGCGCACGGCTGCTCGACCAGCTGGATGTCGTAGGGGGCCAGCCGCGCGAGCGCGGTCACCGCCTCGGGGACGGTCCACGCCCCGTTCGCGTCGATGCGCAGCGCGGGCCACGGCCCGATCGCCTCGCGGACGGCGCCCACGCGCTCGGCGTCGTCGGGGAGGCCGACCTTGAGCTTGAAGCAGGAGAAGCCCTCGCGCACCCCCGCGGAGGCGTGGCGCGCCACCTCCTCGGGCGGCCCGGCGGGCAGCGTGCGGTTGACCGCGATCGCCTCGGCGCCCGGCTCGCCGAGCGCGCGCCCCTCGCGGCGGGCCTCCAGGTCCATGAGCGCCAGGTCCCACGCCGCGCGCGCCTGCGCGGGCGCCCCGTCGCGCGGCGCGCCGTCGCTCAGCGCGTCGACCACCTCGTCGAGCGACACGCCGTCGTAGGGCTCGAAGGGAGCAGCCTCGCCGAAGCCGACCGCGCCGTCGTCGTCCTCCACGCGCAGGAGCGCGAGCTCGCGCTCGGCCACCACGCCGCCCGCGGTCGCGAACGGCTCCTTGAACGGGATCGACAGCCGGGCGACCGAGTGCCTCACGACACCAGGACACCCGCGGCCAGCAGGAGCGAGAACACGCCGAGCAGACGACCGGTGTCGGCCAGCGCGCCGTTCAGCGATGCGCCGTCGGTGCGCGTGCCGACCGTCCGCACGAGCGGCACGGCCAGCGGGATCGTGAGGAGCGGGAGCAGCACCCAGGGGCTCAGCTCGAAGACGACGCCGATCAGCGCGATGTAGGCGAAGGCGATCATCAGCGCGAACAGGCGGCGCGACTTCTCCCGCCCCACGCGCACGGCCAGCGTGCGTTTGCCCGCGCGGCGATCGGTGTCGATGTCGCGCACGTTGTTGACGACGAGGATCGCCGCGGCCAGGAGCCCCACCGGCACCGAGAGGTCGAACGCGATCCGCTCGAGCTGCTCGGTCTGCACGAAGTACGAGCCGACGACCGCGACGACGCCGAAGAACAGGAAGACGAACAGCTCGCCCAGCCCCTCGTAGCCGTAGGGCTTGGGCCCGCCCGTGTAGAGCACGCCGGCCACGATCGAGGCGATGCCCACGGCCAGCAGCTCCCAGCCCGCGACCGCGATCAGGTAGACGCCGGCCAGCACCGCGATGCCGAACGCCACGTAGGTCCAGATCAGCACCCGCCGGGGCGGCACGAGGCCGCCCGCGGTCACCCGCACCGGCCCGAGCCGGTCCTCGGTGTCCGCACCGCGGCGCGCGTCCGAGTAGTCGTTGGCCAGGTTCGTCCCGATCTGGATGAAGATCGAGCCGATCAGCGCGCACACGAAGCGCAGCGGCTTGAAGACGTCCTCGGAGGCGGCCAGCGAGGTTCCGACCAGGACGGGCGCGATCGCAGCCGGCAGCGTGCGCGGCCGGGCGGCGACGAGCCAGAGCTTGAAGGGGCTAGGGCCGCTTCGGGAACTTGCCGAAGTCGGGCTTGCGCTTCTGCTTGTAGGCGTCACGGCCCTCCTGGGCCTCCTTCGACTCGTAGAAGAGGAGGTTCGTGTCGTGGGCGAGCTGCTGGATGCCGGTGATGCCGTCCTCGTCGGCGTTGAAGCTCGCCTTCAGCAGGCGCAGCGCGAACGGCGACAGCGCGAGCATCTCGCGGCACCACTGAACGGTCTCCTCCTCCAGCGACGCGAGGGGGACGACGGTGTTGATCAGCCCCATGTCGAGCGCCTGCTGCGCGTCGTACTGGCGGGTCAGGAACCAGATCTCCTTGGCCTTCTTCGGCCCGACCAGGCGAGAGAGCAGCGCGGCGCCGTAGCCGCCGTCGAACGACCCGACGCGCGGGCCGGTCTGGCCGAAGCGCGCGTTGTCCGCGGCGATCGTCAGGTCGCAGACGATGTGGAGCACGTGGCCGCCGCCGATCGCGTAGCCCGCGACCATCGCGATCACGGGCTTCGGCGTACGGCGGATCTGCACCTGGAGGTCGGTGACGTGGAAGCGCCCGACCCCGCGCTTGGCGGCATCGTCCTCGGCCAGGTAGCCCGTGTCGCCCCGCACGCGCTGGTCGCCGCCCGAGCAGAACGCCAGCGGGCCCTCGCCGGTCAGGATGATCACGCCGACGTCCAGGTCCTCGCGGGCGCGCGTGAACGCGTCGGAGAGCTCGATCAGGGTCTGCGGGCGGAACGCGTTGCGCACCTCCGGGCGGTTGATCGTCAGCTTGGCGATGCCCTCCGCGGTCTCGTAGCGGATGTCCTCGTACTCGCCGGCGGGCTGCCAGTCGGCGCCGGGGCGGATCTCGACCTGTTCCTGAGTGCTCATGAGGCGCGCCTACGATAGTCGGCTTTGGACGAGTGGCTCATCTCTCCGTGACGGTGCGCGCACGGCGCTCGTGGCCGACGGGGTCACGCTTTCCTATACGCAGCTCGCCGAGCGGGCCGACCAGGCCGCCCGGCGGCTGGCCGCCCGCGGGGTGGAGGCGGGAGACCGGGTGGCGGTGATGCTGCCGGCCGGCGTCGAGTTCGCCGCGATCGTCCACGCGCTGCCGCGGCTCGGCGCGGTGCTGGTGCCGGTCAACACCCGTCTGAGCGCCTCCGAGCGGGCCTGGGTGACCGACGGGGCCCACGTGGTCGACGCCCCGCTCGAGGGCGACGAGGCCGACGTCGCGCTGCGCGACACGGTGGATCCGGACGCGCCGCACTCGATCATCTACACCAGCGGGACGACGTCGCAGCCCAAGCCTGTTCTCCTCACCTATCGCAACCACTGGGCGAGCGCGCAGGCGAGCGCCGCCAACCTCGGGGTGGACCCCGGCGACGCGTGGCTCGGCGTGCTGCCGCTGTTCCACGTCGGCGGCCTCCAGGTGCTCCTGCGCTCGGCGATCTACGGCACGGCGGCGGTGATCGAGCCGGGCTTCGACGCCGACCGCGTCAAGGCCCTGCTCGAGAGCGGCGAGGTCACGCTGGCCTCGTTCGTGGCCACGATGGTCAGCCGGCTGCGCGACGCGGGCCTCGAGCGCGCGCCGCGTCTGCGGGCCGCGCTGATCGGCGGCGGCCCGGTGCCCGCCGACCTCCTCGACTGGGCGGCGCAGCGCGGCCTGCCGTTCCTGCCCACCTACGGGATGACCGAGACCGCGTCCCAGGTCGTCACCGCGTCGGAGCCGGGCGGGCCCGCGCGGCCGCTGCCCGGGGTCGAGCTCCGCACCACGGAGGACGGCGAGCTGCTCGTGCGAGGGCCGATGGTGTCGGCGGGCGCGCTGGGAGACGACGGCTGGCTCCACACCGGCGACCGCGGCCGCGTCGACCCCGACGGGTCCGTGCACGTCGAGGGGCGCATCGGGGACACGATCATCACGGGCGGCGAGAACGTCGCCGCCGCCGAGGTCGAGGCGGCCCTCCTGTCGCACCCCGCGGTCAGCGACGCGGGCGTGGTGGGTCAGCCCGACGCCGAGTGGGGGCAGGTGGTCGTCGCCTACGTCGTGGCCGACGGCGTCGGGGACGACGAGCTCCTGGCCCACGCCCGCACGCGCCTGGCCGGCTACAAGCTGCCGAAGCGGATCCACCGGCGCTCCGAGTTGCCCCGCAACGCGGCGGGAAAGCTGCTGCGCAGACGGCTCAAATAGAGTCGGCGCCCATGATCTACGACAAGGACGCAGACCTCTCGAAGCTCGACGGCAAGACCGTCGCGATCCTGGGCTACGGGTCGCAGGGCCACGCGCACGCTCTGAACCTCAAGGAGTCGGGCGTCGACGTCGTAGTGGGGCTCCGCGAGGGTTCCGAGTCGGTCGACAAGGCGAAGTCGGACGGCCTCGAGGTCGTGTCCGTGGCCGAGGCGTCCGCCCGCGGCGACGTCGTGATGATCCTGCTGCCCGACGAGCGCCAGCACGACATCTGGGAGTCCGACATCGCCGACGGGATCGAGCCCGGGCAACCTGCTGATGTTCGCCCACGGCTTCGCGATCACGTACGGGGAGATCGAGCCGGGCGAGGGGGTCGACGTCGGCATGGTCGCGCCCAAGTCGCCCGGCCACCTGGTGCGCCGCCAGTACCAGGAGGGCCACGGCGTCCCCGGGCTCGCCGCCGTCCACCAGGACGCGTCGGGCCAGGCGCGCGACCTCGTGCTGGCCTACGCCAAGGGCATCGGCGTCACGCGCGCGGGCGTGATCGAGACCACCTTCAAGGACGAGACCGAGACCGACCTGTTCGGCGAGCAGGCCGTCCTCTGCGGCGGCGCATCCGAGCTCGTGCGCGCGGGCTACGAGACGCTCGTCGACGCGGGCTACGACCCGCGGCTCGCGTACTTCGAGTGCCTGCACGAGCTCAAGCTGATCGTCGACCTCATGTACGAGAAGGGCATCACCGGCATGCGCTACTCGATCTCCAACACCGCCGAGTACGGCGATCTGACCCGCGGCAAGCGCGTGATCACCGACGAGACGCGCCAGGCGATGAAGGACATCCTGGGTGAGATCCAGTCAGGCGACTTCGCGCGCGAGTGGATCGCCGAGAACCGCGCCGGGCAGGAGAACTTCCAGCGCATGCGGCAGGAGGGGAAGGACCACCAGATCGAGCGCGAGGGCAAGGAACTGCGCTCGATGATGGACTGGATCGACACGGAGTTCTGATCCTTTTCCGGAAATCGGATGACCCCAATCTGGCGCTGGCCGCCTCGGACGGTTAGATTGCGCCGCAATGGCAGACATCCAGCTCGTAGTCATCGACGGCCCCAGCGCCGGTACTGAATTCGATATCGCAGGCTCGGCGGTGATCGGGCGCGATCCCAGTTCGGGAATCGTTCTCGACGATGCGGAGGCCTCCCGCCGGCACGCGACGGTGTCCGCCGAGGGCGACGCTGTCACGGTCGAGGACCTCGGATCGACCAACGGCACCTATGTGGCCGGCGAGCGCATCCAGGGCAGTCGCCGGGTCGAGTCCGGCGACCGGATCCGGATCGGGACGACGGTGATGGAGGTGCGCGTGGCTTCGGAGGCCGCCGCGCCCGAGCCCGCCGCTCCGGCCGAGGACCCGCAGGCCACGCGTATCGGCGGGATGGCCGCCATGGATGCGCCCGGTCAGGAGGAGCCCGCCGCCCACGAGCCGCCGCCTGCCCCCGAGCCCCCGGCGTACGAGCCGCCGCCTGCTCCCGAGCCCCCGCCGGCGCCCGAGCAAGAGCAGCCCGCCGCTTTCGAGCCGCCCGCCCCGCCGCCCGAGCCCGAGCCGGAGGAGGCTCCCGAGGGAGCCACCGAGGTGCGGCCCGTCCCGTCAGGCTTCGAGGACACCGGCGAGGAGGGCGCGACGTCGATGCGGCCCGTGCCCCGCTTCGAGGGCGGCGACGACGAGGGCGCGACGGAGATGCGCCCCGTGCCCACCGGCTTCGACCAGCCCGGCGACATGACCCAGGCGCCGCCCCCCGGCGGCGGCCCCGGCGCGCCCGGTGACATGACGCAGGCCCCGCCGCCCGCCGGCGGCGTCGGCGCGTCCGGAGACATGACGCAGGCCCCACCGCCGTCTTCCTCGCCGCCCCCGCCGCCTCCGGGCGGCTTCGGAGGCGATCCCGGAGGCCCGCCTCCGCCGCCACCTCCGCCGTTCGGCGGCGGGCCGCCGCCCCCGCCGCCCGGTGGTGGGCCGGAGGGCGGACCCGCGGGCGGGCCACCGCCCGGCCAGGGCTATGCCCCGCCGCAGCAGCAGGGCGGACCCGGCTACGCGCCTCCCGGCGGGCCGCTGGCCGCCCAGCAGGGCGGCGCGCCGCAGGGCCCGATGCCGCCCCGCAACCCGGTCGCGGAGTGGCTCCTGTGCGCGTTCGTCCCGCTCTACAGCCTCTACTACATCCATCGCTCGTCGAAGGAGATGGAGGTCTGGTCGGGCGGGCGGATCAACTACAACCCGACGTCGACCCTGCTGGCGCTGACGCTCGGCGGGTTCATCATCGTGCCGCCGTTCGTCGCCATCGCCAGCTACTGCGGGCGCATACGCGAGGCTCGCCGCATGGCGGGGCTGCCGCAGGACGTCGGTTTCTGGGGCTTCTTCGGGCGCGCGCTGCTGCTCAGCTACGCCTTCAAGTGGGTCCAGGACAAGTTCAACGAGACCGGCACGCGACCGCCGCAGTACTGACCAGGGGACAAGAGAAATGGCTGACCTGATCCTGGAAATCGTCGAGGGCAAGGACGCCGGGCGACAGCTCCAGCTCGACCGCCCGCTCGACATCGGCCGCGACCAGGGCATGCCGGTCGCGCTGACCGACGACACCCAGGCGTCGCGCCGGCACGCGCGCGTGTCGCCGCAGAACGGCGTCGCCGTGGTCGAGGACCTCGGATCCACCAACGGCACGTTCGTCAACGAGCAGCCGATCCACTCGCCGCGCCAGCTGACCCCGGGCGACCGCATCCGGATCGGGCTGACCGTGCTCGAGGTGCGCTCGCCGCAGCAGGTGCAGCAGCGGCCGTCGGCCGTGCAGCCGCGCCCGCAGCTGACCGCGGTGGGCGAGGGCGTGCTCGCGCCGGTGCCCGATCAGCAGCTCGGCGGCCCGGCGCCCGGCGGCGGAGGCTTCGTCCCCGCTGCGGGCTCCGCACAGCCGGCCGAGGCCGGCGCGCCGGCCTCGGACGAGAACCTGCCGCCCCAGCCGCCTCCGCCGCTGCCCGGCGCACGCGGAGCCGGCGCCGGTGTTCCAGCCCGGCGTGGGCTTCCGCGCATCGGAGACGCCCGCGGGCTACGTGCCGTCCGAGGTGGTCGGCGACGACGAGGCGGAGTCCGACTACGGCGCCCTCGCGCGCATGGTCGACGTCAAGGTCAAGTCGCAGCGCAACATCGCGGCGTTCGCGCTGCTGGCCGCGTCCGGCCTGGCCGTGCTCCTCTACTTCGGCCTCACCTAGACCGCAGCGCCCTCCGCAGCTCTGCGCGGAGGGCCCGCCAGGCGGCGCTCGTCGGCCGCCCGGCAGGAGCAGCGTCGGGTCAGACGGTGATGAAGTAGATGACCACGCCGATGATCGTGGCGATGAACAGGGCGAAGCAGAAGGCGGTGTAACCGCCGCGCGTCGCCGCCGAGCCGCGTCTGGGCCTTCGTTCCGACCGGAGCGAACGCCGGCGGCGCGGACACCGCGGACTCCGGCAGCGTGCGCCGGATCGCCGAGGGGGTGACGTCCGGCGGCGCGGGCACGTCGCCGCGGCGCCCGTTGCGGACGGTGCGACGGGCTGAGCGGCGGTCGGCGGCTCCGCGACGGCCGCGGGGGCGCCGCCACCCGCGGACGCGGCCGGCTGCGGCTGGCTGGGGCGCCTGAGCCGGCTGGGCCGGCTGGGCCGGCTGGCGGCGCAGGTGGGCACGGGCCGGGCAGCGGTCACCTGCGGCGCCGCAACGCCGCCCGCGGCGGCGTTCGTGCCGCGCAGCTCCCACTCCGTGTTCCCGAACCGCACGACGTCGCCGTCGCTCAGCGGGCGCGTGCCGCTGACGCGCTCGTCGTTGACGAACGTCCCGTTGGTGGACCCGAAGTCCTCCACGGATGCCCCGTCGCCCGTGATGCGCAGCGCCGCATGGCGCCGCGACACCTCGGGATCGGCCAGGACGATGTCGCAGCCCTCTCGGCCGACGGTCGCGTCGGTGTCGAGCTTGTGCTCGCGACCGTCCATCGGCTTCCTCTCTACAAACGTGAACTCAGCCATTCAGCCCCCTTACTTCATCCCAAAGCAAATTCAAAAGCCATGTCGCCGTCAACCCCCGGCCGCGATCCGGACCATCCCCGCGTACGCCGTCGCCGTCGGCGGTCGCTCCGAGGGCTCCTTCTCCAGCGCCTGGCGCAGCGCCCAGCCGACGTCGGCGGGTACGTCCGTCCGGCCGGCCAGCGGATCCGGGGGGTCCTCCTGGAGGTGCGCCCACAGGATCCGCATGCCCTGGCGGTCGGCGAACGGCGGCTTGCCCGACAAGCACTCGAACATGACGCACCCGAGCGCGTAGACGTCGGACTGCGCGCTCACGTCCTCGCCGCGGATCTGCTCCGGAGCCATGTAGTCCATCGACCCGAGCGCCTGCCCGGCCTTGGTCAGCACGCTCGTGGCGTCGCGGTCCTTGGCCAGCCCGAAGTCGGTGATGTACGGCGTCCCCTCCGGGTCGAGCAGGATGTTCGCCGGCTTGACGTCGCGGTGGATCAGGCCCTCGTTGTGCAACGCGTCGAGCCCGGACGCCACGGCCGTGCAGATCTCGCACCGCCTCGTCGAGCGCGAGCGTGCCCTCGGCCTTGATCCGGTCCTCGAGCGACCCGCCGGAGATGAACATCTGCGCCAGGTACGGGATGCCGTCGACCTCGCCCGTCTCGATGACCGGGACGACGTGGGGGTGGTCGACCCGCTGCGGCGACCCTGGCCTCGCGGTCGAACCGCTTGCGGAAGACCGAGTCGCGCGCGAGCTCGGCCTTCACGATCTTCACCGCGACGACCCCGCCGGACTCGTCCACGCGCCCGGTAGACGCGGCCCATCCCGCCCTCGCCGAGTACGTCCTCGAGCCGCCAGCGTCCGACGGTGTCGCCCTGCTGAGGCTCTTGGGTCACTGGCATCCGATGTTCATCGACGAGGGCGGGCGCGCTCTACTCAGCCGGCTTGCTGAACCGTCCGGTGGACACCGGACGGGCTCGGGAGCTGGGGCAGCGGCTTCGCGTGCGACGCCGGACGCCTCGCGGACGACCGGGCCGGGGCCGCGCTTGGCCTCGGCGCCCGACGCCAGCACCGGCAGCGGCACCTGCGACTCGGGGATCGACCACTCGATCCGCCGGATCTCGCCCGCCGACTCGAGGTAGGTGAGCGAGAGCAGCGGCAGCAGGACGACCTTCGTGATCGGGATGGCCAGGATCCAGGCGATCCAGTAGAAGATGATCGCCTCGCCGATACCGATGGTCTCGAGCCCTCCGCCCGAGCTCTTGGCGATGATCTGCGAGGTCACCAGCAGGAGGCCCAGCTCGGCGATCGCCAGCACGAACGTCATCCACGGCGGCTGGAAGCGGAACAGCCAGGAGTAGACGATCGTGTCGAGGAAGATCCCCTGGCACGTAGTAGATGCCGATCGAGCACGAGCCAGCCCCAGTCGCCGGCGACGAGGGAGACGATCAGGCCGAAGAGCATCGGCAGGATGATCGTCGCCGTGCGCGTGTGGATGCGGCCTGTCGGTGTGGGGCACATGGGTTTCTGGCTCCTCCTCGTTAGGCCAGCTGCTCGGTCTTTTCCAGGCGCTTCAGACCCTTGACCACGTCACGGGCCAGGGACGTCTGCATCGACCACTTCGAGGCGAACGAGCGCGGACTTGATGCCCTCGGCCCGGAAGCAGTCGCCCGCGAAGCGGCGAGCCTGGTACTTCAGCCCGGCGATCGTGTCCGCGTTCGGGACGATCGTGTTCGACGCGAGCCCCATCATCGCCAGGCGCGAGTCCGGGCGGTCGAGCGGCGGCACGCCGCAGTTGAGCTTGAGCTTCACGCGCTCGCGCTCGACGGGGACGTTGTAGGTCTGCGCCAGGCGCCGGAAGACCGGCAGCGCGAGCGCCGACTTGACGAACCCGGTGCCGGCCACGATGCCGGTCACGTCGATTTCGCCGACGTCGGTGCCGTCGTACAGCTTGAGGCCGACCTTCAGGCCGGCGGGGCCGGGCTGGATGTCGGTCACGTTGCCGATGACCTCCTCGAACAGGCCGTTGTCGCGCCCGGTTGCGGATGATCTCGGACCAGTTGCGGCGGGTCGGCGCGGTGCCCTTGAGCGCCTTGCCGAGGAAGTCGACGCGCTCGTCGAAGCCGAGTCCCTGGAACGCGTCGATGCCGGAGCCGTCGAACAGGCAGCGCGGCACGTTCAGGTCCTGCTGGTCGGGATGCGGGTTGCGCCGCAGGGCGATGCACTGGGCACCCGCCTCGATGCAGTTGGCCCACTCGTTGACCGACGCGATGCCGGAGCCGATGATGATGTAGCGGCCGCCCTTGTAGTACTGCTTGGGCTCGTAGGCCTGCACGATGCGGTCGCGCATCTCCGGGTTCTCGCGCGCCTTGCCGTACACGCCGGGGAACGCGAGCGGCCCGTGGCCGACGGCGATCATCACGTGCTTGGCGCGGCCGAGGAGCTGCGCGTCCTCGTCGTACATCGAGAAGTGGAGCGGCGGCCCGGGCTCGCGGACGATCCAGCCGACGTGGGTGCCGCCGACGATCCGGTCCTTCCAGTTCAGCCGGTCGGCGACGATCGAGGCCTCGGTCATGATCTCCGGCACGCCGGGGTTGAACTTGCGGCCGGCCGAGCGGAACAGCGGCGACGGGTCCTTGCGCGCCCACGCGTCGAGCTGGGCGAACGTCGGCCAGTCGGCGGGCAGGAAGTGCGACTCCGACTCGGAGCGCAGGACGGTCTGCCCGAGGTTCCAGGCGAACTGCTGGTACGTCGACGTCGGGATCAGGTTCTTCCCGAAGATGCCGATCTGCTCGGGCCGGAAGCCCAGGTAGAGGCGGGGCACGTAGACGAGCAGCGCGCCGAAGCCGTCGCCGACTACGCCGATCAGAGAAATCATTGGTGGATCCGTTGCTAGAGCCCATGAAACTCCCTCAGAGGGACGGTTGGCCCGGCTACCCTAACCCGGTAGGCCGGACGGCGGAAGGGTCACCCGCCCTGCGCGATACCGTTCCGGTAATCGGGCCGACATCAGCCCGGTGTCTCGCGTGCTCCTCCGTACATCAGTACTTCTCGCCTGTGCCGCGGCCGCGGCGCTGCCCGCAGCCGCCTCCGCCCAGAGCGGCGCGCCGGGCGACTCGTACCTCGGAGCCATCCGCCTGAACCCCGGTCCACCCGCCGATCCGGAGCCCGTTCCCGCGGCCGGCGCGTCGTTCTCGGTCGACACCTCGGCCTACGGCACCCAGGCGGACATCTACAACCCGCCCCGCAGCGGCGGCATCACCGAGCCGAACCGCTGCCCGCCCACGCGCTACGGCAAGACGGCCTGGGGCTGGGTCTACACCGCGAAGTGGGTCACCGCCGACGTGCGCGCGACCGGCGCGTTCGACTCCGTCCTCGCCGTCATGCCGTTCACGAAGCCCGAGCGGCCCAAGCTGTCGCCGGGCAGCGGCGCCTGCGTCAACCGCATGACCACCACCACGGAGGACTTCGGGGACGACAAGCCGATCCTCGCGCCCGGGTGGTACGCGATCCAGGCGGGCGGGGCGGAGGACGCCGCCGGACAGCCGGCCGGGGGCAGCCTCCAGGTGTCGGTGACGCTCGGCGAGCCTCCGCGCGTGACCTCGCAGGCGCGCGCATCCGCGAAGCGGAGCGGTGGCGGGGCGGCCGTGACCGTGAAGGTCAACGCCCCGGCGGGCGCCCGGATCGGCTTCGAGTGCCGCCGGAGGACCTGCCGCCTGCCCGGCGAGCGGACGGTCGAGCGCGCGGGCACGCGCAGCTACCTGCGCGGCCGCGCTGTCCCGAACGGCGCCCGCCTGGAGCTCCGCGTGACGCGCGCGGGGCACATCGGCAACTACTTTGCGTGGGAAGTCCGCAACGGCGGGGTCGGCCGTGTGTTGAGCAGGTGTATGGAGCCCGCGTCGACGCGTCCTCGCGACCGATGCGACGGTTAATGTCACGCTGATGCGGCGCCGGTTGCGTATCCGCCCGTGCCGTGGTCAACTGGCCCTCGGACCCCCGTCTATTCGAAGGACCTACCCCAGAATGAAGCTGTCTCGGACTCTCCTGACCGCCTGTGTCGCTCTGCTCGCGCTGCCGGCGGCCGCCTCGGCGCAGTCTGCCGTCCCGCCGCCCACGGGCGACGCCTACGTCGACGCCGTGGTCATCACGCCGCCCACCGGCGGCCCGGCTCTGCCGCTCACGCCCGCGGTGCTCGGCATCTCGGCGGACACGACCAACTACACGACCGAGGGCCCGGGCGCGGCGTTCCCGCGCGGCGAGTTCGACGCCTGCGGTCAGAGCGTGTACGGCAAGACGCTCTGGACCCTGTTCACCGTCGACCGCACGGCCCGCATCGACGTGACCGCGGCGGGCTACGACTCCGTCCTCGGCCTGGCGAGCGTGAACCGGGACACGGGCGTGCCCTCGGGCGGCCCGTGCACGGACCGCCTGGCCGGGCGCGTCGAGTCGTTCCCGCGAGACAACCTCCCGACCGTCAGGAAGAACGGCATCTACGCCGTGCAGATCGGCGGGTTCCAGGACCAGTCCGGCGCGATCGCCGGAGGCCCGGTCGAGGTCGACTTCGAGCTGCTGCCGCCCGAGCAGGTCATCGCGGACGCGGGCCTGACCTGGAAGCCCACCAGCGGCGGCGTCCGCGCGACGTTCGTGCGCGTTGACGGCCCGACCGGTTCCGAGGCGAGGGTCACCTGTCTTCGCAAGCGCTGCGGCAAGGCTCTCACCGTCAAGAACCCGAAGCTCGCCGGTGTCTTCTCCCAGCCCAAGCTCAAGCGCGTCGCGCCCGGCTCGGGTGAGAAGTTCGGCCGCAAGCAGGCCGCTCCGAAGTCGGACGCCTCAGTCCGGGCGGCGACCAAGA
The DNA here is from genome assembly GCA_963724205.1 of uncultured Actinomycetes bacterium. Lineage (GTDB taxonomy): Bacteria > Actinomycetota > Thermoleophilia > Solirubrobacterales > Thermoleophilaceae > CAVRTK01. The sequence continues at coordinate 2,630,005 of CAVRTK010000001.1, forward strand.
ACGTGTTCCGCGGGCGGAAGATCCCGAACGGCGCGCGGCTCGTGGCCTACATCGGGAGCCAGGACGACGACCAGATCGGCCAGGTCTTCTTCTGGGACGTCAAGCGCAACGCGGCCGGCCCCAAGCAGATCGGCTGCCTCGAGCCGGGCTCGACCCGCATCCAGCGGCTGGGGTCGTGTGACGGGCGATGACCGGTAAGACGATCGGCATAGCAGTCGCCGCCGTCGTCGCCGCGTTCGCGGTCGCGTTCGGGATCGGCAAGGCGACCGCCGGCGAGAGCGGATCGAAGCCCGCTCCGTCGCCGGTGCAAGGCGTTCAAGCCCGATCAGGCGCAGACCCAGCTCGCCGCCTTCGAGCCCTCCGGCAAGCTGCCGGCTCCGCGCAAGGAGAAGAAGAAGAAGGCGGCCAAGAAGAAGGCAAGCGGCGGCGGTTCCGCTCCGTCGCGGCCCAGCACGCCCTCCACGCCGGCCCCGAGCCGTCCGTCGACCCCGGCCCCGGCCCCCGCTCCGAGCCGTCCGGCCCCTGCCCCCAGCGCCCCCAGCGGTGGCGGTGGCGGCGGTGGCGGAGGCGGCGGCGGCGGCGGCGGCGGCGGTGGCGGCGGAGGCGGTGGCGGCTCCGATTAGCCGTCGGAACGTCCGTACCGATACCCACGCTCCCGTTTCCGCTCCCATTCCGATCTAGACTCATCGCGCCTTGGCGTTAGAGAAGGGCACAACCTTCGCGGGGTACCGCATCGAGGGCATCCTCGGGCAGGGGGGAATGGGCGTCGTCTACGAGGCGACGCAGCTCTCCCTGGACCGAACCGTTGCCCTCAAGCTCCTGGCCCAGAATCTGGGTGAGGACCCCGCGTTCCGTGAGCGCTTCCGCCGGGAGGGCCTCCTCCAGGCCGGCCTCGAGCACCCGAACATCGTCACGGTCTACGAGGCAGGCGAGTCCGATCACGGCCTGTTCATGGCGATGCGCCTGGTGCGCGGGCCCGAACCTCAAGGACATGATCCTGTCGCGCGAGCTCGACGCCGGCCGGACGCTGCGGATCCTGAAGCCGATCGCCGAGGCGCTCGACACCGCGCACGAGTCGGGCCTGATCCACCGCGACATCAAGCCGCAGAACATCCTGGTCGGCGGCCGTGACCACGCCTACCTGGCGGACTTCGGGCTCACGAAGGCCGCGGGCGAGAAGGGGCTGACCAAGACCGGCCAGTTCGTCGGCACGCTCGACTACATCTCGCCCGAGCAGATCCGCGGCCAGACCGCGACGGCCGCCTCCGACATCTACGCGCTCGCCGCGGTGCTCTACGAGTGCCTGACCGGCGTCGTGCCGTACCCGAAGGACTCCGAGGCGGCCGTCCTCTACGCGCACATGTCCGACCAGCCGCCGAGCGTCACGCGCGAGCGCGGCGAGCTTCCGCCCGCGCTCGACGCGGTCATCGGCCGCGGCATGGCCAAGGAGCCGGGCGACCGGCCCGCCGTCCGCCAGCGAGCTGATGGCCGCCGCCGAGCGCGCGTTCGACCCGAGCACGCGGGCGGCCATCCAGCCGCCCGGCCCGCTCGAGTCCGCCGAGGAGGCCGGCATCCGCCGTGCCGAGGTCGACGTCGACACCCGCGGCGCGGACGCGCAGGACTCGGACGAGCTCGCCACCCAGCTGGGCGGCGTCGCGCCGACCACATCGGGCCGGCAGCCCGACGCCACCCGCCTCGGCGGCGTGGGGGGCACGCAGGTCGCGGGAGCCGCGGGCACGCAGGCGGCAGCCACCCAGATGGGCGGTGCCCCGACCGCCGTCGGCAGCGGCGTCGACGCCGACACCGCATCGATCCCGCGCACGGGCGACACGCCCACCGGAGTTCCGACTCGCGAAGGCGAGAAGCGCGGGGTCAGCGGGGCGGTCATCGGAGGGATCGCCGCCGCCGCGCTGGTCCTGGCCATCGTCGGGTTCCTGGTCGGCAAGGGCGGGGGCGGCGGTGAGGAGCAGCCCCAGGGCACGAGCTCCGCGCAGTCCGGCGCGATCACGATCACCTACCCGAGTAGCTGGGAACGCTCCAGCAGCGCCCCCGAGATCCCCGGCGTCGAGTTCACGAACCCGATCACGGTCGGCCCGAAGGGGCAGCCGAACAACCGGCTGACGACGGGCCTCGTCGACGCGAGCGGCTCGACGCTGCTGCCGGCGGCGTTCGTCAAGTCGCTCGGCGCCGACCCCGACACGTCGGACACCGTGCGGCTCGGAGACTTTCAGGCCTACCGCTACCGCAACCTCGACCCGGGCGGGTTCACCCCGGCGCTGACCCTGTACGCGGTGCCGACGGACAAGGGCGTGGCCACCGTCGCCTGCACCGCCGACGCGGCGCAGGCGGCCCAGTTCCTGCCCGAGTGCGAGCGCGCCGCGTCCACGCTCGAGCTCGACGGGGCCAAGCCGTTCGACCTGGGCCTCGGGCCCGCCTACGTCGACGCGCCTGAACAACACCTTCAAGCGCCTCCAGGGAGCGCGCGATGCCGGGCTCAAGGGGCTGAAGGCCGCGAAGACCCCTGACCAGCAGGCGCGCGCCGCCACCGGGATCGCGCGGGCCTACGACGCCGCGGCCCGGTCCCTGTCGCGGGCGAATGTCTCACCCCAGGTCGCGGCGTCCAACGACGCGGTGGTGGCCGCGCTCAACGACAGCTCCGACGCGTGGAACCAGGTCGCCGACGGCGCGTCCAGCGCCGACCGCGGCGACTACCTCGCGGGCGGGCGCGCGGTGAAGAAGGCGGAGGCTCAGGTCTCCAAGGCGCTCGACGCCCTCGGCAACCCGAGCTGACGCCTCGTCCCGGCGCTACATTCCGGGCGTGAGCTGGCAGCAGCCCCCGCCCGGCGGCCCGCCGCCCCACGGGTGGTATCCGCCACCGGTCCCCTACCGGGACCCGAACGACTACTACGTGGTCGGGCAGGACGACACGCCCGGCTACCTGCACAAGCCGGAGCGCCCGAACCCGCAGGCGGTCACCGGCTTCTCGTTCGGTGTCTCGGCGCTCGGCCTGTTCGTCCTCTCGGGCGGCATCTCGTTCCTGATCTCGATCCCCGCCTCGATCGTGGCGATCGTCGTCGGCCGGAGGGGCATGAAGGCCGTCGACTCGGGCGAGGCGACCGTGCACCGGCGCTACGCCAAGGCCGGCTTCGTGATGGGGATCGTCACCTGCTCGCTCGCGTCGTTCATGGGCGTGACGCTGATCCTCGCGGCGATCTTTCCCGACGAGTTCGACACCGGCGACAGCGAGTTCACCGCGCTGCCTCTGATCGCCGCCGTGGTGCGGCTCGTGCGGTTCGCCACAGGGTCCTGACCGGCCCGGAGACGGGCACCCCGTTCGCTACCCTAGGCCGCCCATGCAGGGACCGTTCATCAAGCACTACATGATGACGGCGGGGCCGACGCCGCTCCCGCCCGCTGTCTCCAACGCGATGGCGGAGCCGATCCTCTACCACCGCGCTCCGGCGTTCGTGGAGCTGTACGCGAACTGCCTCGAGGGGCTGAAGCGCGTCTTCCAGACCGACAACGACGTGCTCACGTTCGCGGCGTCGGGCTCGGGCGGCATGGAGTCCGCGGTGGCCAACCTGGCGCCGGCCGGCAAGGCGCTCGTCGCCTCCTGCGGCAAGTTCGGCGAGCGCTGGGCGGAGCTCAACGAGGCCTTCGGCGCCGACTACATCCACCACGACTTCGGCTGGGGCAATCGCGTCGAGCCCGAGGAGCTCGAGCGCGTCCTCGGCGAGAACCAGGGCGTACAGGTCGTCTACACCACGCTCTCGGAGACCTCGACCGGCGTCGTCAACGACGTCGAGAAGCTGACCCAGGTGGTCCACGACGCGGGGGCGATCATCGTGATCGACGCCGTTTCCGGCCTGGGCGCGGTGCCGATCCCCCAGGACGAGTGGGGCGTCGACGTCGTCGCGGCCGGATCGCAGAAGGCGCTCATGTGCCCGCCCGGCCTGGGCTTCGCGTCGCCCAACCAGAAGGCGCTCGACCTGGCCGCGGGCGTCGACAACCACGCCTACTACTTCGACTGGCAGAAGACGCTCAAGGGCCAGCGCAAGGACCCGCCGGACAGCCCGTTCACGCCGGCCGTGTCGATCTTCATGGGCCTCGACGTCGCGCTGCGGATGATCGAGGACGAGGGCCTCGAGAACGTGTTCGAGCGCCACCGGCAGCTCGGCTCCGCCGCGCGCGCCGCGGTCAAGGCGCTCGGGCTCGAGATCTTCGGCCCGGAGGACGATCGCGCCAACGTCGTGACCGCCTTCAAGGTCCCCGACGGCGTCGACGGCGGCAAGCTTCCGAAGCTCCTGCGCGACCGCTACAACATCACCGCCAACGGCGGGCAGAACCAGCTGAAGGGCAAGATCCTCCGGATCGCCCACACCGGTTACTTCGGGGCCTTCGACATCATCCTCTCGGTCGCGGCGATCGAGATGGCGCTGCGCGACCTGGGAGCCGACGTCGAGGTGGGGGCCGGGGTGGCCGCCGCCCAGCGCGTGTTCCAGGAGGCCGGCGTGCCCGCCGGCGCTCCCGCGTGAACGACTCCCCGCGCGTTCTCGTCAAGGAGAAGATCGCCGACTCGGGGATCGAGCTGCTGCGTTCGCAGTTCCAGGTCGACATGGGCGTCGACTGGGACGACGGTGAGCTGGCCGAGCGGATCGGCGACTACGACGCGATCCTGATTCGGTCCGCGACCCAGCTGACCGCGGACCTGATCGACCGTGCAGACCGGATGAAGGTCATCGGCCGCGCGGGCATCGGCGTCGACAACGTGGACGTGCCCGCGGCCACTCGGCGGGGCATCGTCGTGGCCAACGCGCCGACGTCGAACATCGTCACCGCCGCCGAGCACACCATCGCGATGATGATGTCGCTCGCGCGCAACATCCCGCAGGCGCACGGCGCGCTCGTCGAGGGGCGCTGGGAGCGAAGCAAATTTGGCGGCATCGAGCTGTACGAGAAGACGCTCGGCATCCTCGGCTTCGGGCGGATCGGGCAGCTCGTGGCGGAGCGGGCCAAGGGCCTGGGGATGAACGTGCTGGCCTACGACCCGTTCGTAGCCGCGGAGCGCTACCGCGAGCTCGGCGTCGAGAAGGCCGAGGGCTCCGACGACGTCTACGCGCGCGCGGACATCATCACCATCCACCTGCCGAAGACGCCCGAGACCGAGAACTGGCTGGACGCCGAGGCGTTCGGGAAGATGAAGGACGGCGTCTACGTCGTCAACGTCGCTCGCGGCCAGCTCCTGGACGACGTCGCGCTCGAGCAGGCGATCGACTCCGGCAAGGTCGCCGGAGCCGCCCTCGACGTCTTCAAGTCGGAGCCGATCACCGAGCACCCGCTGTTCGGCCGTCCCAACGTCGTGGTCACGCCGCACCTCGGCGCCTCGACCACCGAGGCGCAGGATCGCGCGGGCGAGCAGGTCGCCGAGCAGGTCGCCGCGGCGCTCACCGGCGGGGTCGTCACGACAGCCGTGAACATTCCGCCGATGCGCCCGGAGGACAAGGAGATCCTCGACCCGTTCATCCCGCTGTGCACCGCGCTCGGCCGGATCGCGGTGTCGCTGGCCGAGGGCTCGTCGATCGACCGCGTCGAGGTCGCGTACGAGGGACTGTCCGAGGTCGACACGCGGATCCTCACCACGGCCGTCCTGAACGGCGTGCTCGTCGGACACACCGAGGAGGACGTCAACTTCGTCAACGCGCCCTCGATGGCCGAGGAGCGGGGTATCGAGGTCGACGAGACCAAGCGGTCGCAGTCCGGGGACTTCAACGAGCTCGTGCGCGTCGCGATCGTGGCCGGCTCGGCCCGGGTCGAGGTGGCGGGTACCGGCTTCGGGCCGAAGAACGTCCCGCACCTGGTCTCGGTCTACGGGCAGAGCTTCAACCTCGAGGTCGCCCCGCACTTCGCGTTCTTCCGCTACGCGGACCAGCCGGGCATGATCGGCCGCGTCGGCACGATCTTCGGCGAGGCCGGCGTCAACATCGCATCGGCGGCCGTCGGTGCCGAGGCCGGCGAGGAGGCTGTCATGGCCGTCACCGCCGACAAGCCGGTCCCGCAGGACCTCGTGGAGAGGATCGTCGCCACAGACGGCTTCCACGACGGCCACGCCGTCTCTCTGTAGCTCCTAGCGCGGCCCCTGCAAACCGGCGCATTCCGGCGTCCTCGGTCGCTCGCGGCCTGCCGGCCGCGTCGCTCCCTGCGTCCTTGGACTGCTTGGTTTTCGGAGCCGTTCTCGGGACTCTCGCGCTTCGCGCTCGCTGGATCGCGAACTGGTCGAGGTTTCCCCTAACTATCGGGGGAAACCTCGACCAGTTGGGCCTTAGGCGGCCTCGGCGGCCAGCTCGCCGTGCACGCCCGACGCAGTGCGCGAGCGGCGCACGCCGATCAGCAGCGCGGTGGCCACGGCGCCGACGGCCGCTAGGCCCGCGCCGGCGAGCAGCGCGTTGTGCAGCCCGTCCACGTACTCGACCGGTGAGCCGCCCAGGGCCGAGCCTGCCGGGATCAGCGCACCCAGCGCCGGCGACGCCGACGGCGATGCCCGCCTGGCGCGCCGTGTCGTTGACGCCCGCGGCCAGACCGCTCTGCTCCTCGGGGATGCCGTCGAGCGCGATCGCGATCACCGCGGGGTTGAACAGGCCGACGCCGGCCATCGCCAGGAGCATGCCGGGCAGCATCGCGGTCCAGCTGGAGTCGACGCCCGCGAGCGTCATCAGCGCCATGCCGATCGCCGACAGGGCCAGGCCGGCCGAGACGAGGGCCCCGGGGCGCACGCCGCGCTCCATGATCTGCGCCGTCGCGCCCGCGACCGCGAAGTTCAGGAACGTGCCCGGCAGCATCGTCAGCCCGGCCTCGACGGCCGACAGCCCGAGGACGCCCTGGAGGTAGAGCGTGATGTACAGGTAGACCGCGAACATCGACGCGGAGATCGAGAACGCCGCGATCTGCGCGCCGGTGAACGAGCGCCGGCGGAACAGGCCGAGCGGGAGCATGGGCTCGCGCACGCGCGACTCGACGAGCACGAACGCGGCCAGCAGCAGCAGCGCACCGCCGAGCTCGGCGACGATCGGGGTCGACGTCCAGCCGTCCTCGTTGCCGCGCAGGAGGCCGAGCACCAGCAGGCCCAGGCCGCCGGTGAGCGTGATCTGCCCGAGCCAGTCGATGCGCCGGGCATGGGAGTCGCGCGACTCCTCGACCTTCGCCATCGTGATCCACAGCGCGTAGATCCCGATCGGGACGTTGATCAGGAACACCCACTGCCAGTCGATGCCCGAGGTGAGCAGCCCGCCGACGAGCGGCCCGACAGCGAACGACGCGCCGATCGTCGCCCCGTATACGGCGAGGGCTCCGGCGCGCTCGCGCTGGCTGGGGAACGCGTGGGCCAGCAGGGCCAGCGACACGGCGAACAGGATCGCGCCGCCCACGCCCTGCACGGCGCGCGCGGTGTTCAGCATCTCGATGCTGTTCGCCATCGCGGCAGCCAGCGACGACAGCGTGAACACGACCAGGCCGACCGCGAACACGCGGCGGCGGCCGAGCCGATCGGCCAGGGCGCCCGCGGTCAGCACGGTCGAGGCGAGCGCCAGGGTGTAGGCGTCGACGACCCACTGCAGGCCGCTCAGGCCCGCGTCCAGGTCCTCGCCGATGCGCGGCAGCGCCGTGTTCACGACGGCGATGTCCAGCATCAGCATTGCGGTGGCGATGCTCACCACCATGAGGGTCCATCGTTGTGTGTTCATGGGGGACCTCTGCGGGTTGGGGACTGGGGGTTAGACGTTTCTACGGCGATGTCTGTGACGCCACCATCGGGAAAACCCGTTGCCTGCACCTTGCGGGGACGTTGCGAGGCGTAGGCTCCCGTCCGTGAAAGCACTCGTGATCCCAGAAGCCGGCCCGCCCGAGGTCCTCCGCGTCGAGGACCGCCCCGAGCCGAAGGCGGGCCCCGGCGAGGTCCGCGTGCGCGTGAAGGCGGCCGGCATCAACTTCGCCGACCTCATGGCCCGCCAGGGCATGTACCCGGACGCGCCCAAGCTGCCGGCGGTCGTCGGCTACGAGTTCGCGGGCGACGTCGAGGCCGTGGGGGACGGCGTGGACGACCTCCAGGCCGGGCAGCGCGTCCTGGGCGGCTGCCGCTTCGGCGGCTACTCCGAGCTGGTCGCCACCGCCGCCGACAACATCGTCCCGCTACCGGACGACTGGAGCTACGAGGAGGGCGCGGCCTTCCCGGTCAACTACATGACCGCCTATGCGGGCCTCGTCCGCTACGGAGCGCTGTATCCGGGCGAGCGCGTGCTCATCCACGCGGCCGCCGGCGGGGTCGGGATCGCCGCCACCCAGATCGCCAGGCTCAAGGAGGCGGGGGAGATCTACGGCACCGCGTCACCGGGCAAGCACGAGGCGATCAAGGGGTTCGGCGTCGACCATCCGATCGACTACACCTCCACGGACTTCGCCAAGGAGATCCGCCGCATCGCCGGGCGCAAGGACCCGCTCGACCTGGTCATGGACGCGGTCGGCGGCAGCTCGTTCCGCAAGAGCTACGGCCTGCTGCGCGCGGGCGGGCGGCTCGTGGCCTACGGCGCGTCGTCGGTGACCCCCGGCGAGAAGCGCGACCTGAAGGCGGTGGCGAAGATGGTCGCCCTGACCCCGGTCTTCCACCCGATGCAGATGATGCCCGCGTCGAAGGCGGTCATCGGGCTGAACATGCTCACGCTGTGGGACGACAAGGGCACGGCCGACGAGTTCCTCGAGCCGCTGCGGGGGTGGATGGAGAGCGGCCAGATCCGTCCCGTCGTCGCCGAGGCGTTCCCGCTCGAGCGCGGCGCCGACGCGCATCGCTTTCTCCAGGAGCGCAAGAACGTCGGCAAGGTCGTACTGACGATGTAGGCTGTGCCTGCCGATATGTCGTCTGTGTCCTCCGCCCGACTTCTCCTTCTGCTCCTCCCCCTTCGGGGGGAATAGCGCGTGGCGGCCGCATCCAGCCGCAAACCCACAGGAGAACGAAGGCAGGAGAACGAAAAGGAAGACGACATGAGGGCGACTGAGCAGGACCGAGTACGAATCTTCGACACGACGCTGCGCGACGGCGAGCAGTCCCCCGGGATCTCGCTCAACACGCAGGAGAAGGTCGAGATCGCGCAGCAGCTCGCGCGCCTTCAGGTCGACATCATCGAGGCGGGCTTCCCGATCAGCTCACCGGGCGACTTCGAGGCGGTCCAGACGATCGCCCGGGAAGTGCACGGCCCGGTCATCTGCGGCCTGGCGCGCGCCAACTCGCAGGACGTCGACGCAGCCTGGAACGCGGTCAAGGACTCCGAGCGACCGCGCATCCACACGTTCATCTCGACGAGCGACATCCACATCGAGCACCAGCTCCGAAGCACCCGCGACGACGTCAAGGGCCAGGCCCGCGCCGCCGTGGCGCACGCCAAGCAGTACACCGACGACGTCGAGTTCTCGCCGATGGACGCCACGCGTGCCGACCTGGAGTTCACCGCCGAGGTGCTCCAGATCGCGCTCGACGAGGGCGCCACCACGATCAACGTGCCGGACACCGTCGGCTACGCGATGCCCGACGAGTACGCGCACATGTGGCGTGAGCTGTACCGGCTCGTCCCGGACCTGCACAACGTCGTTACGTCGACCCACTGTCACGACGACCTGGGCCTGGCCGTGGCCAACTCCTTCGCGGGCGTGACCGCGGGTTGCCGCCAGGTCGAGTGCGCGATCAACGGCATCGGCGAGCGCGCGGGCAACGCGTCGCTCGAGGAGGTCGTGATGCTCCTGCGCGTGCGCGAGCCCGCGCACGGCTACTGGACCGGCGTCGAGACCCGCGAGATCGCGCGCACCAGCCGTCTGGTCTCGCGCATGACCGGCTACCAGGTGCAGCCCAACAAGGCGATCGTCGGCCGCAACGCGTTCGCGCACGAGTCCGGGATCCACCAGGACGGCGTGCTGAAGGAGCGCACGACCTACGAGATCATGGACGCGGCGACCGTCGGGGTCGAGACCAACTCGATCGTGCTGGGCAAGCACTCTGGCCGCCACGCGCTGCGCAACGCGCTGCAGGAGCTGGGCTTCCAGGTCGACGGCGCGGCGCTCAACACCGCCTTCAAGCGCTTCAAGGAGCTGGCGGACAAGAAGAAGAAGGTGACCGCGCTCGACCTTGAGGCGCTGGTATCGGACGAGATGCGCGAGTCGCCGACCGCGTACGGGCTCGACTGGTTCGAGGTCGAGGCGTCCTCGGGCCGCGCGCCGCTGGCCAAGGTCGGCATCCGGATGCCGGGCGGCGAGGTCGTCGAGGGCCAGTTCACGGGCGACGGCCCGGTCGACGCGTTCTTCTCGGCGATCAATGCCGCGCTGGGTCACGAGGCCAAGCTCCGCGAGTACCACGTGAGCGCGGTCACCGGCGGGCGCGACGCGCTCGGCGAGGTCTCGGTGATCCTCGAGTACCAGGGCCGGAACGCGACCGGCCAGGGCGTGTCGACCGACATCCTCGAGGCGTCGGGCCGCGCCTACCTGCGTGCGCTCACCAACGCGCTGGCGGACTCCCCGGTGGCCGAGGCGGAGCACCACCTCGACCGCGAGGCGCAGGGAACGCCGACGCCCTGAGCGCCGGTTTGCAGGACTCGGACTTCACCTGGATCGACTCCGAGCGGCTGATCCGCTTCGGCCGCGGCGCACTCGAGGACGCGCCGCGGCTGCTGGCGGACCGGGGCTTCGAGGACTACGCCCTGCTGACCACGCCGCGCGCGGCCGAGCAGGCCCCGGCGCTGGTGGAGGCCGCGGCGGTGGTGGCCGACGTGCCCTCGGGCGGGGTGCCCGAGGCGGCCGCGGCAGCCCGCGACAAGGTCGGCGGGCGGCCGGTCGTGGCGCTCGGCGGCGGCCGGGTGATCGATTCGGCGAAGGCGATCGGCGGCGCCGACGGCGTGTCGGTGGCCGCCGTGCCGACGACGCTGTCGGGCGCGCCGATCACCCGCATCCACCGCATGCCGGCGGGGGTCGATCAGTTCACGCTCGTCCGCCCGTCGCTCGTGATCTGCGAGCCGTCGCTGATGGCCTCGCAGCCGATGCCCGGGCTCGCGGCGTCGGCGATGAACTCGCTGGCCCACGCGACGGAGTCGCTCTATTCCCCGCTCGCCAACCCGGTGGCGGAGATGGCGGCGCTGCGGGCGGCGGCGCTGTTCGGAAGCGGCCTGGCCGACCCCCGCGAGCCCCTCCGTGACGACCTGGCGCTGGCCGCCCTGCTCGGCTCGTGGGCGATGGGCACGACGGGCTACGCCCTCCACCACGTGGTCTGCCAGACGATCGTGCGCGTGGCGGGCACGCCGCACGCGGAGACCAACGCGGTGATGCTGCCGCACACCGTGCGCTTCATGGCCATGCGGGCGCCCGACGCGATCGAGCGCCTGCGCAAGGCCGTCGGCGGCGACGTCGCGGACCTGGCCCGCACGGCGGGCGCGACCACGCTGACCGAGCTCGGGGCCGACCCCGAGCGGCTCGACCAGGTGGTCGACGCCGCGGCCGGGCGGCCCGAGCTCGGCAACACGCCGGGCGGGGCGCCGAGCCCCGAGCGCCTGCGCGCGTTCGTGGCCGCCGCCCTGTAGGGCCAAGTCGCGGCTGCCGATACCAGTGCTGATGAACCGCTGGGCAATCTTCTGCTGGCTGCGTCGTCGCTGCGGCGGGCGGCTACATGGTGTTCGGCCCCACCCCGGGTGAGGCCAACCAGGAAACGGCCGTCAAGCGCACGGTCGACAACTACGCGCGCGCGTTCGCCGCGGGCGACGGCAAGGCGGCGTGCGACGCGCTGGCGGAGCCCGCTCGCGACGCGGTCGTGGCCATGGCCGCGAGCATCGGTGCGACGGACTGCCCGTCGGCGATGAAGAAGACGATCGCGATCGGCGGGCCCAAGGTGCGCGACATCGTCGAAGGGCATCCGGGTGCACAAGGTCGACGTCGACGGCGGCCGCGCCCGCGTCACGCTCCGCACCACGGGCCAGGACTCGATCGCCGAGCTCGAGCGCACCGAGAAGGGCTGGAAGATCTCCAGCCTGCCCCGGAAGTAGCCGGCGGGTAGCTTTTCGGGCCGTTCATGGCCCGCTGGAGCGCAATCGCCGCGATCCTGCTCGCGGCCGTCATCGCCGCGGGTTGCGGCGGGGACGACTCCGCGGGCGATCGCCCCACGGTCGCGATCGCGCTCGACTTCACGCCCAACCCGGTGCACGCGCCGATCTACACGGCGGTGCGCGAGGGGTTCGACCGCGACGAGGGGGTGCACCTGCGGATCCGCCCGCCGGGAGCCCGCCCGGACTCGCTGAAGCTCGTGACCGGCGGCCGCGCCGACCTGGCGGTGCTGGACATCCACGACCTGGCGATCGCCCGCGAGCGGGGCGTCGACGCGGTCGCGGTCGGCGCCCTGGTCCAGAAGCCCCTCGGGGCGCTCGTCGCCCAGCCCGAGGTCCGGCGGCCGCGCGACCTGGACGGCAAGCGCATCGGCGTGTCCGGGCTGCCCTCGGACCCGGCGTTCGTCCGCGCGATCGTCGAGGACGACGGCGGGGACTACGGCAGCGCCCGCGAGATCACGATCGGCTTCAACGCGGTGGCATCGCTGCTCGGGCGCAAGGTCGACGCGGTGCCGGTGTTCTGGAACGTGGAGGGCGTGATCCTCCGGGAGCGGGGCAAGAAGTTCAGCGAGTTCAGGGTCGAGGACTACGGGGCGCCGCCGTACCCGGAGGTGGTGCTGGTCACGACGCGCAAGACGCTCGAGCGCCGGCGCCCGGACATCGAGCGTGCGGTGGCCGCGCTCGAGCGTGGGGTGGGGGCGACGCTGGCCGACCCCGGCGCCGCGGCACGTCAGGTCGCGAAGGCGTCCGGTGGCGAGGATCCGGCGCTCGTGCGGGCGCAACTGGACGCTCTGAGGCCCGTGGTGTCGCCGCCACTGCGGCTCGACCGTGCCGTGATCGAGAAATGGGCGGACTTCGACGCCCGCATCGGGATCGTCGAGAAGCGACCGGACGTGGGGAGGATGTTCGATTTCACGGTCGTCCGCTGAGCTGTCAGCGCGGCAGCTCCCAGAACTCGCCGACCAGCCCCACGTCCGCCAGCAGCCGCTGCGACTCGTCGCGCGTGCGCGGCCTCCACTCGGGGTCGAGCCGGTCCCCGTACCACAGGGACGCGAGCGCCTCGAGCTGCTGAACGCTCATCAGCGCGCCGCCGTCCACCTCGTCCGCCGACCGGACGAGCCGCATCGTCCGTCAGGTGAACTCGATGTCGTCCCACCAGTGGCGGGCCGGCACCGCCACGTGGAACAGCGCGTCGCCGGCCACGGCGCCGTCGCGCACCTCCAGCACCACGTCTCCGCTCGCGACCTCCGCCGACCGCAGGCCCAGCGCCGCCACGATCCCCAGGCCGTCCCAGGCGCAGTTGCCCCACCATTCGCGATCGCCGGCGGCGACGCGCGTACCGCGCCGATGGCCCGCGAACGGGTGGGCCATCAGGACCTGCTTGTCGCGCAGCACCACGACGTGCTGGCGCTCGAGCCCGGCCAGGGCGTCGGCGTCGAGCGCCGCGGTGTCGGGCTCCTCGCCCGCCGCGAATGCCGCGAAGATCGCCCTCCGCGCGCGCAGCTCGTCAGCGGTCACGCGCTCAAGCCTCTCACGAGCCAGCCGACATACAGTTGTACGTGATAGCGTACAGCCGCGCAGTATGACGACGACCACGGCCACCAACGGCGACCACCTCCAGATCGGCCCGCGCATCCGCGCGCTGCGCGATGCCATGGGCCTGTCGCTGCGCGACCTCGGCGAGCGGGCAGGCGTCTCCGCGCCGATGCTCTCGCAGGTCGAGCGCGGCGAGACCAGCCCGACGCTCGCCACCGCGGCCCGCATCGCGGGCGGCCTGGAGCTGTCCCTGTCTCAGCTGCTGCGGCTCGACGAGTCCGACGGCGTCACCGTCGTCCGCGCCGACCAGCGCCAGCCCGGCGGCGCCCGCAAGCAGGGCCACACCTACGAGGTCCTGACCCCGCCGCTGCCCGGCCAGCGGGCCGAGGTCTCCCAGCACACGCTGGCGCCCGGCGCGGCCACCGGCGGCCCGGGCGACCCGCCGATGCACGAGCCCGGCAGCCGCGAGACCGCGCTCGTCACCCAGGGCAGCGTGAAGCTCGTCTGCGACGGGGTCGGGTACGACCTCGGCACGGGCGACGCCGTCACCTTCGACGCCGACCTGGCGCACCACTTCGAAAACCAAGGCGACACCGAGGCGAACTTCATCGCCGTCGTGTCGGCCGGCCTCCGGAGGAGCTAGACGATGCCCAAGACGCTGTTCGACAAGATCTGGGAAGCCCACGAAGTGGCGCCGGGCCTCCTCTACATCGACCTCCACATGGTGCACGAGGTCACGAGCCCGCAGGCCTTCGAGAGCCTTCGCCTGGCCGGCCGCAAGGTGCGCCGCCCGGATCGGACCCTGGCCACGGCGGATCACAACGTGCCCACCGACGGCAGCACGCTCGCCCGGCAGATCAAGGACCACCTGAGCCGGGTGCAGGTCGAGACGCTCGAGAAGAACGCGGCCGAGTTCGGCGTGCCGCTCTACTCGATCGGCTCGGATTATCAGGGGATTGTTCACGTCATCGGGCCGGAGCTCGGCGTCACCCAGCCGGGCATGACCGTCGTCTGCGGCGACTCGCACACCGCCACCCACGGCGCGTTCGGGGCGCTCGCGTTCGGCATCGGCACCAGCGAGGTCGAGCACGTGCTGGCCACCCAGACGCTCGGGCAGCGCAAGCCGAAGTCGATGGTCGTCCGGTACGAGGGCGACCTGGGCTTCGGGGTCACCGCGAAGGACCTGATCCTCGGCACGATCGGCCAGATGGGCGTCGACGGCGGCGTCGGCCACGTGATCGAGTTCTCCGGCGACGTCATCAAGGGCCTGTCGATGGAGGGCCGGATGACGATCTGCAACATGACGATCGAGGGCGGCGGCCGTGCGGGCATGATCGCCCCCGACGAGACGACCTTCGAGTGGATCGAGGGCAGGCCCGCCGCACCGGACGACTTCGAAGCGGCCACCGCCCGCTGGCGCGAGCTCTACACCGAGGACGGCGCGTCGTTCGACAAGGAAGTGGTCGTCGACGCGAGCGCGCTGTCTCCGCAGGTCACCTGGGGCACGACCCCCGAGATGGTCGCGCCGGTCACCGGCGCGGTGCCGGACCCGCAGGACGAGGGCCACGAGCGCGCGCTCAAGTACATGGACCTCGAGCCGGGCACGCCGATCTCCGAGATCAAGCTCGACCGCGTGTTCATCGGCTCCTGCACGAACTCCCGGATCGGCGACCTGCGCGCCGCCGCCGAGGTGATCAAGGGCAGCAAGGTCCACCCGGACATCCACGCGATGGTCGTCCCGGGCTCCCAGCAGGTGAAGCTGCAGGCCGAGTCCGAGGGGCTCGACGCCGTGTTCAAGGACGCCGGCTTCGACTGGCGCAGCGCGGGCTGCTCGATGTGCCTGGGCATGAACCCGGACACGCTGTCGCCCGGCGAGCGCTGCGCATCGACCTCGAACCGCAACTTCGAGGGCCGCCAGGGCAAGGGCGGCCGCACTCACCTGGTGTCGCCCCAGATGGCCGCCGCCGCGGCGATCGAGGGCCACTTCGTCGACATCCGCGAAAGGGGCTAGCCATGGATCCCGTCACCACGATCAGCGGGCCGATCAGCGTCCTGCGCCGCAGCGACGTCGACACCGACCAGATCATCCCCAAGCAGTTCCTGAAGCGCGTGGAGCGGACCGGCTTCGGCGAGTTCCTGTTCTACGACTGGGCCAAGGAGCCGGGCTGGGACCTCGACCCCAACGAGATCCTCGTGACCGGGCGCAACTTCGGCTGCGGATCCTCGCGTGAGCACGCCCCGTGGGCGCTCGAGGACTACGGCTTCAAGGCGATCGTCGCGCCGTCGTTCGCGGACATCTTCTACTCCAACTGCACGAAGGTCGGTCTGCTCCCGGTGCCGCTGCCGGAGGACGAGGTCGAGAAGCTGATGGACGCCACCGAGGCGGAGATCGACCTCGATGCCCAGGTCGTGCGCTTCGACGGCCGCGAGGTTCCGTTCGACATCGACGCCGAGATCAAGAACCGGCTGCTGCACGGCCTCGACGACATCGCCGTGACGCTCGAGCAGGTGGAGGCGATCGACGCCTACGAGGCCGAGCGCGAGCAGCCCGGGCCGGTCACCACGGCGCTGTGACCCCGCCTCGCGACTGGGACGCCGGCGCGTACGCCCGGGTCTCGGACCCGCAGTTCGAGTGGGCGCTGGAGGTGCTCGACCGGCTTACGCTGAACGGGGACGAGACCGTCCTGGACGCCGGCTGCGGATCGGGCCGGGTGACCAGGGAGCTGCAGGAGAAGCTGCCCCGCGGCCACGTGTTCGCGGTCGACGGGTCGCCCTCGATGGTCGAGGAGGCGGAGAAGACGCTCGACTCCGACCGCACGACCGCCTGGGTGTCCGACCTGGTCGAGCTCGAGGTGCCCGAGCCCGTCGACGCGGTGCTCTCGACGGCGACGTTCCACTGGATCTCCGACCACGCGCGGCTCTTCGAGCGCCTCTACGCCGCGCTCAAGCCGGGCGGGCGGCTCGTCGCGCAATGCGGCGGCGTCGGCAACGTCGAGCGGTTCACCGACCACCTGAGCGGCGCGGCCGAGCTCTCCGAGTACGCGCCGTACTTCGACGGCATGGACACGCCCTGGAACTTCGCGACGCCGGTGCAGACCGCTCAGCTGCTGGCGAAGGCGGGCTTCGTCGACGTCGACACCTGGCTCCAGGACAAGCCGGTCACGCCCCCCGAGCCGCGCGAGTTCGTGCGCGTCGTCTGCCTGGGCCACCACCTGGAGCGGCTGCCCGACGAGCTCAAGGAGCCGTTCCTGGACCTGGTGTGCGAACGTGCCGGATCCCCGCTGGTGCTGGACTACGTCCGGCTGAACATGGACGCACGAAAGCCCGAGTAGATGCCCGAGACCGCACGCATAGTCGCCCTGCCCGGAGACGGGATCGGCCCCGAGATCATGGACAGCGCCCGGGAGGTGCTGGACCGGCTCGGCGGCTTCGAGGTGACCGACCACCTGATGGGCGGAGCGTCGATCGACGAGCACGGGACCGCGCTCACCAAGGAGACGCTCGACGCCTGCCGTGAGAGCGATGCCGTCCTGCTGGCCGCCGTCGGAGGGCCGAAGTGGGACACCACGAATCCCGACGACCCGCGCCCGGAGCAGGGCCTGCTGGGCCTGCGCAAAGGGCTCGGGCTGTTCGCCAACCTGCGCCCGGTCCGGCCGGCGCCCTCGCTCCTCGACGCCAGCCCGCTCAAGCGCGAGCGCATCGAGGGCACCGACCTGCTGGTCGTGCGCGAGCTCACCGGCGGCATCTACTTCGGCGACTCGGGCCGCAACGCCGACTCGGCCTACGACACCAACACCTACTCGGTCGCCGAGATCGACCGCATCACCCGCGTGGCGTTCAAGTTCGCCCGCACGAAGGTGACCAGCGTCGACAAGGCCAACGTCCTGGAGACGAGCCGCCTCTGGCGCGAGGTGGTCGGCAAGGTCGCCGCCGACTACCCGGACACGCCGCTCGAGCACCTGCTGGTCGACAACGCAGCGATGCAGCTGGTCTCCCGGCCCACCGATTTCGACGTGATCGTCACCGAGAACCTGTTCGGCGACATCCTCAGCGACGAGGCCGCGATGCTCACCGGCTCGCTGGGCATGCTGCCGAGCGCTTCGATCGGCGACGGCAGCGGCCCCGGGCTGTTCGAGCCGGTGCACGGCTCGGCGCCCGACATCGCCGGCACCGGCAAGGCGAATCCGCTCGCCATGCTCGGCTCGGTGGCGATGATGCTGCGCTACGGCCTCGGTCGTGAACAGGAAGCCGCGGGGTTAGACTCGGCCATAGACCGCGCGCTGGGGGACGGGCTACGGACGCCCGACCTCGGCGGCGACGCAACCACCGAGGACGCCACCCGCGCCGTCCTCCAGAACCTCTGAAAGGGGGGAGTACGAGTGAACACCGCTGACCTCATCTGGCTCAACGGCGATTTCGTTGCCTGGGAGGACGCGAAGGTACACGTACTCACCCACTCGCTTCACTACGGGACGGGCGTCTTTGAGGGCGTGCGCGCGTACGAGACGCCAGACGGCGACGCGGCGATCTTCCGCCACCAGGACCACCTGGACCGGCTCGAGAAGTCCGCCGCGCTCTACTACATGGAGATGCCCTTCTCGAAGGAGCAGATCCGCGAGGCGACCCACGAGCTGATCGGCCGCAACGGTTTCAAGTCGTGCTACATCCGGCCGCTCGTCTACCGCGGCTACGGCCCGATGGGGCTCGACCCGCTCAACAATCCGGTCGAGGCGATGGTCGCCTGCTGGGAGTGGGGCGCCTACCTGGGCGAGGAGGGCAAGCTCAACGGCATCCGCGCGCAGGTCTCGTCCTGGCGCCGGATCTCCGCGGACTCGCTGATCCCGCACGCGAAGGCGTCGGGCCAGTACCTGAACTCGGTGCTGGCCAAGATCGGCGCCACGAAGGCGGGCTACGAGGAGGCGATCCTGCTGGACGCCAACGGCTACGTCTGCGAGGGCACCGGCGAGAACGTGTTCGTCATCAAGGACGGCGTCATCCACACGCCCGGTCAGGCCAACGGGATCCTCGACGGCATCAACCGCAAGTCGGTGATCGAGATCGCCGGCGACCTGGGCTACCAGGTGGTCGAGCGGGACATCGCCCGCGCCGAGCTGTACCTGTGCGACGAGCTGTTCCTGTCGGGAACGGCGGCCGAGCTGACGCCGGTGCGGGAGATCGACGACCACCCGCTCGGTCCGCCCGGCGAGGTCACCCGCGCGATCCAGTCGGTCTTCGACGACGCCCTGTGCGGGCGCGACGAGCGCTACGCCAAGTGGCTCGACCGCGTGCCGGTAGCCTCAAAGGCCTAGCCGCGGCGCGGAAATCGCGCAGTTGCGGCGAATTTCCACGTTGATGGCCGACAAAGTCGAGATCTACGACACGACGCTCCGCGACGGGATGCAGGGCGAGGGAATGTCCCTGTCCGTCGACGAGAAGCTGTCGGTCGCGCATGCCCTCGACCGGCTCGGCGTAGACCTGATCGAGGCCGGCTTCCTGGGGTCCAACCCGAAGGACGCCGCGTTCTTCGAGCGGCTCGCGGGTGAGACCTTCGACCACGCGGAGATCGCGGCGTTCGGGATGACCCGGCGCCGCGACGTCGCCGCCGCCGACGACGCCGGGCTGCGCCAGATGGCGGAGTCGTGGGTCCCCGTCTGCACGCTGGTCGGCAAGACCTGGGCGCTCCACCTGGAGAAGGTGACGAAGGTCTCCCGCGAGGAGAACCTGGCGATGATCGCCGACTCGGTCGCGTTCCTGCGCGCGAGCGGCAAGCGCGTGGTCTACGACGCCGAGCACTTCTTCGACGCCTATCGCGAGGACGCCGGCTACGCGCTCCAGTGCCTTCAGGCCGCCGCCGACGCGGGCGCGGAGACCGTGGCCCTGTGCGACACCAACGGCGCGTCGCTCCCGGGCGACGTCACGCTTGCCGTGCTGGCCGTCGACGAGCGGCTCGGCGGGCGCGTGCGAATCGGCATCCACACGCACGACGACGCGGGCTGCGGCGTCGCCAACGCACTGCTCGGCGTGCAGCACGGCGCCCGCCAGGTGCAGGGCACGATGAACGGCTACGGCGAGCGCTGCGGCAACGCCAACCTCGTCTCGATCATCCCGGGCCTGCAGCTCAAGCTGGGCTTCGATTGCGTGACCCCCGAGCAGCTCGCCACGCTGACGGAGACCGCGCACCTGATCGACGAGATCAACAACTTCACGCCGAACCCGGACCAGCCGTACGTCGGCCGCAACGCCTTCGCCCACAAGGGCGGCATGCACGTCGCCGGCATCCAGGCCGACGCTCGCACGTTCGAGCACATCGACCCCGCGGTCGTCGGCAACGACCGCGCGGTGCTGATCTCGGAGCTGTCCGGCAAGGGGACGGTCCAGTCCCGTGCCGAGCAGCGCGGGGTCGAGGTCGACGAGCAGGCCGCCTCGCGGATCGTCGAGCGGGTCAAGGCGCTCGAGCACCAGGGCTTCCACTTCGAGGCGGCCGACGGGTCGTTCGACCTCCTGATCCGCAAGGAGACCGGCGAGTACCAGGAGCTGTTCAAGCTCGAGTCCTGGCGCGTGATCGTCGAGAAGCGCGAGAACGGCCGGGTCGAGACCGAGGCCACGATCAAGATCTGGGTGGAGGGCGAGCGCTACGTCCGCACCGCGGAGGGCAACGGTCCGGTCAACGCCCTCGACCGCGCACTCCGCCTGGCGATCGGCGAGACCTACCCGCACCTGCGCGACATCGAGCTGACCAACTTCAAGGTGCGCATCCTCGACGAGGCCAAGGGCACGGGAGCGGTCACGCGCGTGCTGCTCGACGCCGGGGACGGCGTGGAATCCTGGGGCTCGATCGGCGTGTCGGAGAACATCATCGAGGCGTCCTGGGAGGCGCTCGTCGACTCGCTCGAGGCGGGCATGCTGCCCGGTCGCACCGAGCACGTGCGCCCGCTCGCCCGCGAGCGCACCTCTATCAAGTGATTCCCCTCGCGCGCCCGGTCCTGGGCGAGCGCGAGGAGCAGCTCGTGCTCGAGACGCTCCGGTCGGGGCGCCTGTCGCTGGGCCCGCGGCTGGGGCAGTTCGAGGAGATGTTCGCCTCGCGGCTGGGGGTGCCGAACGCCTCCGCGGTGTCGAGCGGCACGGCCGGCCTCCATCTGGCCACCCGCGTGGCCGGCATCGAGGCGGGCGACGAGGTGATCACGTCCCCGTTCTCGTTCGTGGCCTCGTCGAACAGCGTGCTGTACGAGCGGGCGCGGCCGGTGTTCGTCGACATCGACCCGGAGACGCTGAACATCTCGCCGGAGGCCGCAGCAGCAGCGGTGACCGACCGCACGACCGGGCTGCTGCCCGTGCACATCTTCGGCTGGCCCGCCGACATGGCCGGCTTCGAGCGCCTGGCGGCCGACCGCGGGCTGTGGATCGTCGAGGACACCTGCGAGGCGCTCGGCGCGGTGCACGAGGACGGCACCCAGGCCGGCGCCCGCGGCAACCTGGCCGTGTTCGCCTTCTACGCGAACAAGCAGCTCACCACCGGCGAGGGCGGGATGGTGGTCTGCCCGGACGCCGCGGCCAAGCAGCGGATCGACTCCGAGCGCAACCAGGGGCGGGCGCCGGACATGAGCTGGCTCGACCACGACCGGCTCGGGTTCAACTACCGGCTGTCCGACCTGGCCTGCGCACTGGGCATCGCCCAGCTGGAGCGGCTCGACCGGATGCTGGCCGACCGCGCGCGCGTGGCCGGGCTCTACCACGAGGCGCTGGCCGGCCTCGAGGGCGTGGAGCGCCCGCGCGGGACCGGGGCGGGGCAGGAGCGCCGCTCGTGGTTCGTCTACGTGGTCAAGCTCCCCGAGGGGGTCGACCGCGACGGGGCCATCGAGGCCCTGCGGGCGCGGGGGATCGACTCGAAGCCGTACCTCCCTGCCATCCACCTGATGAGCTTCTACCGCGAGCGGTTCGGCCACCGCGAAGGGGAGTTCCCGCACGCGGAGGACGCGGCCCGCCGCTGCCTGGCGCTGCCGTTCTTCCCGGAGCTCACCGAGGGCGAGGTCGCCCAGGTGGCGGAGGCGCTCGCCGAGGTTCTCGCGGCGGCGCCGGCTCGCTAGTCGAGCCGCTTCACGAAGGCGATCGCCCCGGGGATCTCGCCGACCGCCTCCGACGACCCGCTGCGCTCCATCCCGAACCGCTCGTAGAGGGCCTGCGCCGCGAGGTTCCGCTCCGCGGTGTCGAGCGCCACCGCGCCCAGGCCCTCCGCCCTCGCTCGCATGGCCGCGGCCTCCAGGAGCGCGGTCGCCACGCCCTGGCGCCGGAAGGCGGGGGCGGTGGCGAGCGCGTCCACGTACAGCGCGTCGGCGGGGGCCGGCGGGGTGATCCGCCCGCCCAGGCGGAAGACCCGCAGCGTGTGCGGCCATCGCCACGGCGGCGTGCGCGAGAGCGTCAGGCGCAGGAACGCCCGCGCGCGCTCGTCGCCCTCGGCCACCGGGAACGCAGCCATCGCGCCCGCGACCTCGCCAGCGGCGTCGGCGACGGTGACCACCTCGCGGCTGGCGGAGGTGCCGTCGCGCGCGTAGGCCGCGCGCAGCACCCTCGCGGCGCGCTCGCGCCCGCCGGCGAACAGGTCGTACATGCCGCCCGCCGTCTCGTAGAGCAGCCGGCCCACGACCTCGGCCTCGCCGTCCGCGGGCGGCCGGACGACGATCACAGGGCGGCGACCGCCGCCGCCAGCCCGTCCTCCAGCAGCGTCGGCTCCCAGCCCAGCTCGTCCTGCGCCTTGCCCGAGTCCGGCGCGGCGTCCCACAGGAAGAAGAGGAGCTGCCCGCGCGGCAGGAGCGGCGGCTTGCCGAGCAGCCGGGCCATCGGCACGCCGGTCAGCGACACCGCGTGCGCCACGGCGGGCGGCATCGTCGGCGGGACGCGGCCCCGGTGGGCCGTGCGCACGACGGCCTCGGCCAGCGCACGCAGCGACACGTGCCGGTCGCTCAGGATGTAGCGCTCGCCGTCGACGCCTCGCTCGGCGGCCAGCAGGTGCCCGCGGGCCACGCCGTCGACGTAGACGACGCCCAGGCCGCCCGGCGGCAGCGCGGGCAGCTTGCCATCCATGACCGGCTTGATGAACTCGCCGTCGAGCGACGCGGACGCCGCCGCGCCCGGCCCGTAGACCCCGCAGGGGTTGACCATCACGACCTCGAACCCGTCGGTGCGGGTCGCCAGCACCAGCTCCTCGGCGCGCTGCTTCGACCGCTCGTAGGCGGTCCCCTTGGGGTAGTCCGCCACGCGGCTCTCGTCGAAGCGGCCGCCGCGGTCGGCGTGGAAGACGTCGATCGTGCTCGTGTGGACCAGCCTCCGGGCGCCTGCCGCGCGCGCGGCCAGGGCCACCGCCTCTGCGCCGCGGGCGTTCACCCGGTCGAAGATCTCGGGGTCGGCGACCCACTGCTCGGGAAGCCCGTGAGCGGTGAAGACGAGCTCGCAGCCCACCACCGCGGCGTCGATCGACGGCCCGTCGGTGACGTCGCCCCGGACGAGCTCCACCGACTCGGGCAGCACCGCTCGCGCCCTCGCCGGATCGCGCACCAGGGCCCGCACGTCGTCGCCACGCTCAGCGAGTGCTCGCGCGACCGCATTGCCGACCTTGCCGGTCGCTCCTGTCACCAGGACTCGCACTGTGGCGGGAGGTTACGGGGCGGTGCAATGATTGCCGCGCGTGCAGCACGCACCTCCGCATCTCCCCGCTCCGCACGACGGCATCTCGCGCCGCACCGCCCGCCTGCTCGGCTGGGCCGGCTTCGTGCTCGCCCTCGTCGGGCCGCTCGTCGTCTGGCGGGAGGCGATCCGGGCGGTGTCGACGGACTTCTCCTGGGAGCTCGACTACCTGGTGATGGGCTGGACGGGCTACGGGCTCATAGCCGCCGGGCTGGCGTTCATGCTTCCGGTCGTGATCTCGATCGGCCGCCACCCGGAGAGCCGCCTCTACCCGCGCAACCGCAACGCCTACATGGGCTGGGGCATCAGCTGCTACCTGCTCGGCTGCGGGATCGCGGTGCAGGTGGCCCAGATAGCCACGGGGCTCAGCGACACGTGAGCTCACAGCGCTTCGCGTCGCCGCAGGATCCTCTCTTCCAGCGGCTCAACTCGTCGATCGCGTTCGACTTCCGGCTCGCGCCCTACGACATCGAGCAGTCGCTCGCGCACGTAAAGATGCTCGCGCTCCAGCGGATCATCGAGCCCGCCGACGCCCGCGAGATCACCCGCGGCCTGGAGGCCGTCCGCGACGAGATCGACAACGACAGGTTCGAGGTCCAGTCGGACGACGAGGACATCCACATGGCGATCGAGCGTCGCCTGATCGAGATCGTCGGGCCCGTCGGCGGCAAGCTGCACACGGCCCGGTCGCGCAACGACCAGGTCGCGACCGACGTCACGCTGTTCGTCCGCGGCCACGCGCTCAACGCCTACGAGCTGCTCACGGACCTCATGTCCACGCTGGTCGACCTGGCCGATCGGCACCTGGACTGGCCGCTGCCCGGCTACACGCACCTGCAGCGGGCGCAGCCGATCTACCTCTCGCACCACCTGCTGGCCTGGCTGTGGAAGTTCAACCGCGACCGGGCGCGCTTCGACTTCTGCCTGGAGGCGGCGGACGAGCTGCCGCTCGGGTCGGGTGCGCTGGCCGGCGTCAACTTCGAGACCGACCGCGGCATCGTCGCGGAGGAGCTCGGGTTCAGCCGGGTGTCGCCGAACTCCGTCGACGCGGTGTCGAACCGCGACTCGGTGCTCGACTACCTGTCGGCCGCCGCCACCTGCGCCACCCACCTGTCGCAGCTCGGGGCCGAGATCGTGCTCTGGTCGAGCGAGGAGTTCGGCTTCTGCGAGGTCGCCGACGCGTGGGCGTCGGGGTCGTCGATCATGCCCCAGAAGAAGAACCCGGACGCCGCCGAGCTCCTGCGGGCCAAGGCGCCGCGGGTGGTCGGCCACCTGAGCGCGCTCCACGGCGTGATGCACGCGCTGCCGCTCACCTACAACAAGGACCTCCAGGAGGACAAGGAGCACCTGTTCGACGCGGTCGACACGGTCGAGCTGTCGCTCATGGCCGCCACCGCGATGCTCGGGTCGATCACGTTCCGCCGCGACCGGATGGAGGCGGCGGCCGCGGACGAGTTCCCGGCCGCGACCGACGTGGCCGACGAGCTCGTCCGCCGCGGCGTCCCGTTCCGGGAGTCGCACGGCATAGTGGCCGGGCTGGTGCGCAAGGCGATCGAGCAGGGCCGGCAGCTGTCCGAGCTCGACGCCGCCGACGTGGCCGAGGTCGCCCCGCAGCTCGGCGACGAGGGCCTGGCGCCGGTGTTCGCGGGCGGCTGGCTCGACACGAAGGTCTCGCAGGGCGGGACGGGGCTGGAGCGGGTGCGAGAGCAGCTCGACCGCGCGCGGGCAGCCGTCGCCGGAGCGCCGCGCTGACCGTGCAGGACCCGCGCGAGCGCGCGTTCTACGACCGCGACGTGCACGAGGTCGCCCGCGACCTGATCGGCTGCGTCGTGCGCCACGGGCCGACGGCGGGCCGGATCGTCGAGACGGAGAGCTACCACGAGTCCGAGCCGGCCTGTCACGCGCACATCGGCCTGACCGCCCGCACCCACACCCTGTTCGAGCCGGCCGGGATCGCCTACGTGTACCGCTCGTACGGCATCCACGCGCTGCTGAACGCGGTGGTCGACGACCACGGCGTCGGCGCGGCCGTGCTCATCCGCGCGCTCGAGCCGACCGACGGCGTCGACCTGATCCGCCGGCGGCGCCCGGGGATCGACAGGTTCGAGGACCTGGCGAACGGGCCGGGCAAGCTGACGCAGGCGCTGGGGATCGACCTCGAGCTGAACACGACATCGCTGATCGACGGCCCGATCCGGATCGAGCCCGCGCTGCCGGGCGCAACGGAGCCGGACATCGTCACCGACGTCCGCATCGGCATCACGAAGGCAGCGGACCTGCCGTGGCGGTTCTGCGACGCGAGCAGCAGGTGCGTGTCAAGACCATGGCCGGAGGCGATGCGGCGAAGCCGCTGTCCGCCAGCCGCCAGCTTCCGCCAGCCGCCAGCCTCCGCCAGCCGCCAGCTCTAGCCAGTACCCGGCGTCGGCGTCCCACCGCCGCCCCCACCGTCAGGCGGGGCCGGGGTCGGCGTGGCCGGGGTCTGCGGCGCCGGCGTCTGCGGCTGCTGCGGCGGCGTGGGCTCCGGCGCGGGCGCCGGCGCTCCACCACCCGGGTCGGGCGGCGCTCCACCGCCCTGGTCGGGCGACACCGGCGAGTCCTGAGGCGCGGTCGGGGTCGCGGGCCCGCTCGGCGTCGTCGGAACGGACGAGTCCGAGCCGTCCTTCTCGTCTTCCGCGCCCTTGCCCCGGCCCTCGTCGATCTTCAGCGCCGCGGTCATGAAGTCGTGCCAGATCTCGGCCGGGTACGTGCCGCCCGCGACGGGCTGGCCGTGGTACTCGGTCTTCATGTACTTCAGCTTGTCGGGGTAGCCGACCCACACCGCGACCGTGTAGCGGTCGGTGAAGCCCACGAACCAGGCGTCGCCGTAGTTCTCGGTGGTGCCGGTCTTCCCGGCTGCCCACACGGGGACGTTGGCGCGGGTGCCCGTGCCGCTCGTCACGACGTTGTGGAGCAGCCCGCGCGTGGTGTTGGCCACGTTCTCGGGCAGCACGCGCACCGTCTTGCGCTCGTTGTGCTTGCTCTCGTCGCCGTCCTTGACCTTCGCGATGGCCACCGGCGACTTCTTGACGGGCGAGAACGTCCCGTACACCCGCTTGCCGTGGTTGGCGATCGTGGAGTAGGCGTAGGCCATCTCCAGCGGGGTCACGCCCTCCTTCAGCCCTCCGAGCACCATCGCCGGGTTGGTGGAGACGTTCGTGCGCACGCCCAGCTTCTCCGCCATCCGCGCCACCTTTCGCGTGCCGACCTTCAGGCCGAGCTCGGCGTACACGGAGTTGTCCGACGTCTGGGTCGCGTGGGCCAGCGTGGTGACGCCGGCGTATGAGTTCTCGTAGTTGTTGACGACGAACTTCTCGTCCTTGGATCCCGGTACGTCGAAGATCTTCTTCCTGGACGCGAAGGTCTGGTTCGGGTTGATGCCCCGCTGCAGCGCCTCGGCCAGGATGAACGGCTTGAACGACGAGCCCGGCTGCCGGTGGCCGTTGGTGGCCAGGTTGAACGGGCGCTTGGCGAAGTCGTTGCCGCCCACCATCGCCTTGACCTCGCCGGTCTTGTTCTCGATCGCGACGAGCGACGCCGTGGGCCCGACACCGTTCAGCCGGCCGGTGATGGCCTGCTCGGCGGCCTTCTGGAAGGGCACGTCGAGCGTGGTCGTGACCTCCAGGCCGCCGCCGAACACCTGGCCGGCGCCGTAGCGATCGACGAGCTGCTGGGTCACCCAGGTCGAGAAGTAGGGCTCGTTGGAGTCGGGCTTGGGCTGGTTGAGGTCGTTCTCCGACGGGATCGTCTGCTTGATCGCCGTGTCGTACTGCGCGCGGCTGATCATCTTCTGCTCGAGCATCCGCGCCAGCACCAGGTTCCGGCGCTGATACGCCGACTGGGGGTTCTGGACCGGGTCGTAGGCGCTCGGCGAGGCGATCATCGCCGCCAGCATCGCCGCCTGGTCCGGTGTGACGTTGCGGGCGGTGCGCTCGTTCTGCTCGTACTTGCGGTCGGGCCCGCCGAAGTACGTGCGGACCGCGGACTCCACGCCGTAGGCGCCGTTCCCGAAGTAGATGGTGTTCAGGTACTGCGTGAGGATCTTCTGCTTGGACCAGCGCCGCTCCAGGTGGTAGGCCAGCGCCGCCTCGCGCAGCTTCTGGAACACGGACCGGTTGCCCTGCGCCGACAGCGCGTTCTTGACGAACTGCTGGGTGATCGTCGACGCGCCCTGCACGGCGCCGCGCTGGGCGATGTCCTGCCAGAGCGCGCGGGCGATGCCCTGGTAGTCCACACCCTTGTGCATGTAGAAGCGACGGTCCTCGATCGCGATCACCGCGTTCTTCAGGTACGGCGAGATGTCTGAGTCGTCGACGATGATCCGGTTGTTGTTACCGGTCAGCCGAGCGATCTGGGGCCCGCCGCCCGCGGGCAGGAGCACGGAGTTCCTCGCCTCGCGGAGCTCCGCGGAGTTCTCGAGCGACGGCAGCTCGTGCGCGACAGCCATCATCATCCCGAACACAGTGGAGACGATCGCCAGGAACATCAGCGGGATGACGATCAGCAGCAGCCGGAGCTTTTTGACCTTGGGCCGCTCGCTGCGCCCGCCGCCGCCTCGGCCGCGCCGCTTGGGCGGCGTCGGCGCCCCCGGGTCGGACCCGTTGCCGTTCCCGCGCATGCGTGAGCGCGGGGGACGGAGGGGGATGGGCTGCGGATCAGTAGCCATGACTGATGGGGGCCGGACGGCAGCGCCCGGAACAGTCGGCGGAGGGGCTGCGACGGCGCGGCGGCGCGGAGGCGCCAGGCCCGTCCGGAAGCGCGGATCCTAGCATTGGGCCCATGACGGAAACTCAGGTCCACGAGGCCGCGGAGTACCTCCAGCGCAACGTCGTCGACTGCCTCCCCGAGGGCGAGCTGAACCGCAAGCTGGCGCTCGACCGGCCGCTGCGGGTGAAGCTCGGGATCGACCCGACGGCCGCCGACATCCATCTCGGCCACACGGTCGTGCTCCGCAAGCTGCGGGAGTTCCAGGACCTCGGCCACACCGTCGTACTGATAATCGGCGACTACACCGCCCGCGTTGGTGACCCGAGCGGCCGTTCGGCTCTGCGACCCGAGCTCGACCCGTCGGAGATAGACGCGCACGCGCGCACGTACATGGAGCAGGCGTTCAAGGTGCTCGACCGCGACCGGACCGAGCTGCGGCACAACGGCGAGTGGCTCGACATGCCCATGGAGGACCTGTTCCGCCTGACTCGCACGTCCACGGTCGCCCAGCTGCTCGAGCGCGACGACTTCGCCAAGCGCTACCGGGCGGGTGAGCCGATCTCGATCCTCGAGCTGCTCTATCCGCTGATGCAGGGCTTCGACTCGGTCGCGGTGCGCTCGGACGTGGAGCTCGGGGGAACGGACCAGAAGTTCAACCTCCTGCTCGCGCGCGACATCCAGCAGGCGTACGGGGTGGCGCCCCAGGTGGCGATGACCCTGCCGATCCTGCCCGGCACGGACGGCGAGCGGAAGATGTCGAAGTCGTACGGCAACTACGTGGGCGTCTCCGAGCCGGCCGACGAGATCTTCGGGAAGGTCATGCGGGTTCCCGACGCGGCGATGCCGATGTACTACGAGCTGCTGCTGGACGACCCGTTCGACCCGGACCGTCCGCCCGTGGAGTCCAAGCGCCACCTGGCCCGCTCGCTGGCGGCCCGCTACCACGGCTCAGAGGCGGGCGCGGCCGCCGAGCAGCACTTCGACCGGCTCCACGTCGAGCGCTCGGCCCCCGACGCGATCGAGGAGTTCCCGCTGCCCGCCGGCGACACCGTCCACCTGCCGGCGTTGCTGGCGGACGCGTTCGGGATATCCCGGTCGGAGGCGCGCCGCCTGGTGACCGGTGGCGGCGTGCGCGTCGACGGCGAGTCCGTGCCCGCCCTGGACGTGCCGGCCGCGGACCTGGACGGCGCGGTCGTTCAGCTGGGCAAGCGCAGGTTCAAGCGCTTCCGCCGCGCTGCCGACAACGGGTGATGCTCCCGGCGGGCCGGACGGCCGTCCGTCCGTCCGCCCGGGCGCTACACTCCCCGGCCCCGGTCCGCCGGGGGTGGCTCGCGCTGCCGGCTTCATTGAGGAGCCTTGCGCCGCGAGCTATACTCGTCGGTCCTGCCCGGATCCGCCTGCCCAAAAGGCGGCCGGAGCGTCGGAGGAGCGGAGTCCCCGCTCCAGGGGCGCAGGCGGTCTTTGAAAACTCAACAGCATGTGCGATCCGAATTGGTCCCACGGGGGGCCGCGGATCGCGTCCAGGTTCGACTGCCGTCCTCTCGAGGACGGCAGAGCTAAGAACATCCCGTCAGATCTGAGGCCGGCACGGTGTACTACGCCGGCCACGCAGTACAGAGCTGACAACTCTTTGTACAGACTTGAGTCGACTGGTCACTTCGGTGGCCGACTGACTCGCCAGTCTTTCACGGAGAGTTTGATCCTGGCTCAGGACGAACGCTGGCGGCGTGCTTAACACATGCAAGTGGAGCGACGAACCTGGCTTCGGCCAGGGGCAAAGCCGCGAACGGGTGAGTAACACGTGGGTAACGTGCCCCGATGACTGGGACAACCCGGGGAAACCCGGGCTAATACCGGATGTGCTCCTTCCACATCAGTGGATGAAGTAAAGGTAGCTTCGGCTTCCGCATTGGGATCGGCCCGCGGCGCATTAGCTTGTTGGTGAGGTAAAGGCTCACCAAGGCCGCGATGCGTAGCTGGTCTGAGAGGACGATCAGCCACACTGGGACTGAGACACGGCCCAGACTCCTACGGGAGGCAGCAGTGGGGAATCTTGCGCAATGCACGAAAGTGTGACGCAGCAACGCCGCGTGGGGGAAGAAGGCCTTCGGGTTGTAAACCCCTTTCAGGAGGGACGAAGCCTGGCTGGTGAATAGCCTGCCCAGGTGACGGTACCTCCACAAGAAGCCCCGGCTAACTACGTGCCAGCAGCCGCGGTAATACGTAGGGGGCAAGCGTTGTCCGGAATTATTGGGCGTAAAGAGCGCGTAGGCGGTCCGGTAAGTCGGTTGTGAAAGTCGGGGGCTCAACCCTCGGATGCCGATCGATACTGTCGGGCTAGAGTCCGGAAGAGGCGAGTGGAATTCCTGGTGTAGCGGTGAAATGCGCAGATATCAGGAGGAACACCAATGGCGAAGG
Source organism: uncultured Actinomycetes bacterium (assembly GCA_963724205.1). Taxonomy (GTDB): domain Bacteria; phylum Actinomycetota; class Thermoleophilia; order Solirubrobacterales; family Thermoleophilaceae; genus CAVRTK01. The sequence continues at coordinate 2,660,499 of CAVRTK010000001.1, forward strand.
CAGCTCGCTGGGACGGTACTGACGCTGAGGCGCGAAAGCGTGGGGAGCAAACAGGATTAGATACCCTGGTAGTCCACGCCGTAAACGATGGACACTAGGTGTGGGAGGTGTCGACTCCTCCCGTGCCGAAGCTAACGCATTAAGTGTCCCGCCTGGGGAGTACGGCCGCAAGGCTAAAACTCAAAGGAATTGACGGGGGCCCGCACAAGCAGCGGAGCATGTGGTTTAATTCGACGCAACGCGAAGAACCTTACCTGGGCTTGACATGTACCTGACCGGTGTGGAAACACACCTTCCCTTCGGGGCAGGTTCACAGGTGGTGCATGGCTGTCGTCAGCTCGTGTCGTGAGATGTTGGGTTAAGTCCCGCAACGAGCGCAACCCCCGTCGCATGTTGCCAGCGGTTCGGCCGGGGACTCATGCGAGACTGCCGGTGACAAACCGGAGGAAGGTGGGGATGACGTCAAGTCATCATGCCCCTTATGTTCAGGGCTACACACGTGCTACATTGGCGCCTACAAAGGGCTGCGATACCGCGAGGTGGAGCGAATCCCAAAAAGGGCGTCTCGGTTCGGATTGAAGGCTGAAACTCGCCTTCATGAAGGTGGAGTTGCTAGTAATCCCAGATCAGCAATGCTGGGGTGAATACGTTCCCGGGCCTTGTACACACCGCCCGTCACACCACGAAAGCGGGCAACACCCGAAGTCGGTGGGCTAACCCTTACGGGAGGCAGCCGCCGAAGGTGGGGCTCGTGATTGGGGTGAAGTCGTAACAAGGTAGCCGTAGCGGAAGCTGCGGCTGGATCACCTCCTTTCTAGGGAGCTCCTCGACAGAGGAGCCACGACAGGTCGCCGACCTGCCGCCTTGCTGGGCCTTGAGCCCAGCCGCCGGCAGGAGGAAGGGACCTGCGTGCCTGGAATGTCGACCGGACCTGGTCGTCAACGCGCGCACCTCTCGAGGTGGCGCCGCGATACATGCTGTTGAGTTTTGAGAGACCGGCTGCGCCGGCGCCTCCTGTTTGGACGGAGGCACCGGTTGTAGTGCGCGCCTCCCGCCCGGACCTTGAAAACTGCACAGTTGGCCAATTAGTAAACGGGTATCACCGAGACCGGGAACTTTCCGTCCCCGGTCTCAATCGAAATCACCGTCAAGATAGTAAGGGCACACGGTGGATTCCTAGGCACCAGGAGTCGAAGAAGGGCGTGGACGACTGCGAAAAGCCACGGTGAGGCGTTGAACAGCCTTTGACCCGTGGATTCCCGAATGGGGAAACCCGGCGGCGGTAATGCGCCGTCACCGCATGGTGAATACATAGCCATGCGGAGGCAAGCGGGGGAACTGAAACATCTAAGTACCCCGAGGAAAGTAAATCAACCGAGACTCCCTGAGTAGTGGCGAGCGAAAGGGGACCAGCCCAAACCTGGCAGGTGCAAGCGTGCAAGCGTTGCCTGTCGGGGGTTGTAGGACTTCAGTTCCAGGCGTTGCACCGCCTGGCGAGAGTTACAAAGTCATGTCGTAGCCGAAGCGCGTGGAAAACGCGCGCCACAGCGGGTAACAGCCCCGTAGGCGAAACGGCCTGGCCTCTCGTCTGATGTTCCTGAGTAGGACCGCACCCGTGAAACGCGGTCTGAATCTGGGGGGACCACCCTCCAAGGCTAAGTACTCCCTGGTGACCGATAGCGGACTAGTACCGTGAGGGAAAGGTGAAATAGTACCCCGGAAGGGGAGTGAAATAGTACATGAAACCGCGTGCCTACAAGCGGTCGGAGCATTCTTCGGAATGTGACGGCGTGCTTTTTGCATAACGAGCCGGCGAGTTACTCGTCACTGGCAAGGTTAAGCGATGAGCGGAGCCGCAGCGAAAGCGAGTCCGAATAGGGCGATTCAGTCAGTGGCGGTAGACCCGAAACCGAGCGAGCTACCCATGGGCAGGTTGAAGCGGGGGTAAGACCCCGTGAAGGACCGAACCGACCTAGGTTGAAAACTGGGCGGATGACCTGTGGGTCGGAGTGAAAGGCTAATCAAGCTCGGAGATATCTGGTTCTCTCCGAAATATATTTAGGTATAGCGTCTGGTTAATTGCGTTATGGCCGTAGAGCACTGCTTGGACGCGGGGCCCCACCAGGTTACCAACTTCAGGCAAACTCCGAAGACCATCACGTGTACCCAGGCAGTCAGTCTGCGGGGGATAAACTTCGTAGGCAAAAGGGAAACAGCCCAGACCGTCAGCTAAGGCCCCAAAGTGTTAACTAAGTGGGAAACGATGTTCGGATGCCCAGACAACCAGGAGGTTGGCTTAGAGGCAGCCATCCTTGAAAGAGTGCGTAACAGCTCACTGGTCAAGTGTTCGAGCGCGGAAAATGTAACGGGGCTCAAGTTAGCCGCCGAAGCTACGGATTTGCAGCTTGCTGCAAGTGGTAGGAGAGCGTTCTGTTTCGAGTGAAGCGGCGGCGGAAGCCAGTCGTGGACGGGACAGAAGTGAGAATGCCGGCATGAGTAACGAAAGAGGAGTGAGAATCTCCTCCGCCGATTGTCCAAGGATTCCTGAGTAAAGTTCGTCTGCTCAGGGTTAGTCGGGACCTAAGGCGAGGCCGAAAGGCGTAGTCGATGGCCAACGGGTTGATATTCCCGTACCACGTTGTCTCCGTTACGACCGATGGGGGGACGAGGAAGGGTAGGGGAGCCCAGGCGATGGTTGTCCTGGGGTAAGCGTGTAGCTAGTCCGTTCAGGTAAATCCGATCGGGCGTTACGGCGAGGCGCGATGCCAGCTGGCCTAACGGCCGGCGAGTCCCTGACCCCATGCCTCCTGGAAAATCCTCTAGGCAGGAGTCGCGTGCCCGTACCAAAACCGACACAGGTGGACAAGTAGAGAATACTAAGGTGATCGAGATAACCCTCGTTAAGGAACTCGGCAAAATTGCCCCGTAACTTCGGGAGAAGGGGCGCCCCGGTAGGGTGTACCGCTTCGCGCGGGAAGCCCGAGGGGGCCGCAGTGAATAGGTCCAAGCGACTGTTTACCAAAAACACAGGTCTCTGCTAAGTCGCAAGACGACGTATAGGGGCTGACGCCTGCCCGGTGCCGGAAGGTTACGGGGAGGTGTTAGCGGCTTCGGCCGCGAAGCACCGAACCTAAGCCCCGGTAAACGGCGGCCGTAACTATAACGGTCCTAAGGTAGCGAAATTCCTTGTCGGGTAAGTTCCGACCTGCACGAATGGCGTAACGACTTGGACGCTGTCTCAACGAGGGGCTCGGTGAAATTGCAGTCTCGGTGAAGATGCCGAGTACCCGCGGCTAGACGGAAAGACCCCGTGAACCTTTACTACAGCTTGATATTGGAGTCTGGAGCATCTCGCTCAGGATAGGTGGGAGGCTGCGAAGCAGTGCCTTCGGGTGCTGTGGAGCCAACCTTGAGATACCACCCTTGGTGTTCTGGGCTTCTAACACCGCGCCGTGAATCCGGGCGGTGAACAGTGTCAGGTGGGTAGTTTGACTGGGGCGGTCGCCTCCCAAAATGTAACGGAGGCGCGCAAAGGTTCCCTCAGCACGGTCGGAAATCGTGCGTAGAGTGTAAAGGCAATAAGGGAGCTTGACTGCGAGACTGACAAGTCGAGCAGGTGCGAAAGCAGGCCTTAGTGATCCGGCGGTAGCAAGTGGAAGCGCCGTCGCTCAACGGATAAAAGGTACTCCGGGGATAACAGGCTTATCGGGCCCAAGAGTCCACATCGACGGCCCGGATTGGCACCTCGATGTCGGCTCGTCGCATCCTGGGGCTGAAGTCGGTCCCAAGGGTTGGGCTGTTCGCCCATTAAAGCGGTACGCGAGCTGGGTTCAGAACGTCGTGAGACAGTTCGGTCCCTATCTGCCGTGGGCGTTGGAGAATTGAGAGGAGTCGTCCCTAGTACGAGAGGACCGGGATGAACAGACCTCTGGTGTACCTGTTGTCCTGCCAAGGGCATCGCAGGTTAGCTACGTCTGGATGGGATAACCGCTGAAGGCATCTAAGCGGGAAGCCCACCTCGAGATGAGTTCTCCCATCTCTTCAAGAGAGTAAGAGCGCTGGAAGACCACCAGCTTGATAGGCCGGACGTGTAAGCGCAGTGATGCGCGTAGCGGACCGGTACTAATGCTTCGAGGGCTTGACGGATATTTTTGATATCCGTGACCCAATTGGCCACTGTGCGGTTTTCAAGCTCCGGCCGGGAGGCCGGCGCGGCGCGTGAGCGCGTGCGGGCGGCAACAGCCGTTCGAGCGCACGATGCGTCGCGAGGTCTCGCTAGATCTCGGTGGTCATAGCGAGAGGGAAACACCTCTTCCCATTCCGAACAGAGCAGTTAAGCCTCTCTGCGCCGATGGTACTTGGCCCGAAAGGGCCTGGGAGAGTAGGTCGCCGCCGGTTTACTTCACGAGCCGCCCACGGGGCGGCTCGTCGTCGTTTCCGGGGCCGGCTCGGTCCCGAGCACGGGCTCGTTCGGCGGGATATCGGGGCCATCCCGCCCGGTTCGTAGACTCCTCCGGCATGTCTGTGATCGTCATCGTCCTGATCGTCGTCGTCGTGCTCGCCGTGGTGCTCTTCGTGGGCGGCCTCGTCGCGAGCAGGAGGCGGCTCAACGACCCGGAGCTCGGCCCACACATCCGCAACGCGGACCAGGCGCTCGAGCAGGCGCGGGCCAACGATCGCGGCTGGGACCGCGCGATTCTCGAGGAGGTGGCGCGTCGCACGCTTGCCCAGGAGCGGCCGGAGTTCGGCGTCAACGACCTCCACCTGGTGCTCGTTGACGATCGCCCGGGCGTGGAGGAGGATCGCGCGCACATGCTTGCGATGGGGGACGACGGTCAAGCGCGCGTAGTGCTGACGCGCGACGCGGAGGGCGAGTGGATCCTCGAGCGGATCGAGTAGCCCGGGTCATGGACTGCGCAGCCGGGTAGAGCCTGCGTATGTCTCTGCCGTCAACCGACCCCGGGCCGATCAGCGGATTGCTGCCCGGGTTCCAGCCCGAGAGCGAGCTCGAGGCGCGTGTGACCCAGGATCCGCAGCTGCTCGAGGGGCTCGCCTGGGGAGAGCCGCGGACGGGACACCCGGAGGGGAGCGTGGCCGCCCACGTCGAGGACCTGCTCGAGACGCTCGACACGTGGGACGAGCCCGCGGACCGGCGCGTGAAGCTGCGTTTCATCGCGCTCGTGCACGACGCCTTCAAGGGCGACGTCCGCGAGCGGCTGCCGAAGATGGGCCGCAACCACCACGCGGATCGCGCTCGCCGGTTCGCCGAGGACTACACCGACGACCAGGCGATGCTCGCGGTCATCCAGCACCACGACCGGCCCTACGCGCTCTGGCGCAAGATGAAGCGAAAGGGCTCGCTGGACGAGCGCGGCTTCACGAAGATGATCGACGACATCCCGGACCTCGCCCTGTTCGTGCGCTTCGTCGAGCTCGACGGCTCGACCGAGGGCAAGACGCCTGACCCGATCGCCTGGCTCCGGGTCGAGCTGCGCGACCGCGGCCTCGAGCTGCCCCAGCCGCCGCGCGTCTGACGCCGGTCAGTCTGTCGCGTCGAGCAGGCAGCGCTGCTCGCGGGGCGCCATCCCCTCGCGCACGCGGGCGGCGCGGGGAAGCGTGGGCTCCAGCGCCCGGCTGCGGGTGGGCTGCCCCGCGCACGCCGGCGCCGCGCGACGCTCCTTGTCGCGCAGGGCGCGCGCCGCCGCGCTGGCAGGCTGGAGAAGATTCGCCGCGCGGCGCTCCGCCACCGAGGTGGCGGCGCCCGCGGCGGGAGCACCCGCACGCCACGCCAGGCTCGGAGTGTCCTGACGGGCGCGCGTGGCGGTCCCTGACCCGGCGGCGGCTGCCGGGTCCTCCCAGGCCGACGCCAGGCCGTACTCGCCGAGCGTCGCGAAGTCGATGGCCGCGTCGATCGAGCGGCGGAACATGGTTCGGAAGCGGGTTTGGGTGTTCGGGAACATGTGTTCGCAAGGCTAGGGAGGGGGTCGGACGGAAAAAGGACCCGGGGGGCGACTTCTTGCAGCGGTACGCTCAGCCGATGGCTCAGGTCTTCACCCACCGCATCCGGGTCCGCTACGCGGAGTGCGACGCCCAGGGCGTCGTCTTCAACGCCCACTACTACGCGTACTTCGACATCCTCATGACCGAGCTCTGGCGGGAGATCCTGGGCTCGTACAACGCGATGCTCGAGGACGGCGCGGACATGTCGGTCGTCGCTTCCGGCGCGCGCTTCATCGCGCCGGCCCGGTTCGACGACGAGATCGACCTGAACGCGCGCATCACCCGCCTCGGCAACACGGCGATGAGCACCGCGATCTCGATCACGCGCGCGAGCGACGGCGCCTCGCTGGTCGAGGGCGAGATCCACCACGTCTTCATCGACCCGGCGACCTACACGAAGCGCCCGATCCCCGCCGACGTGCGCGCCGGCGCTCGAGCCCTACCTGGCCGAGCGAGCGTGGAGACGCCCGCTTGATCCACATGCGCCTGGTGGTCCCGGAGGACCTGAGCCACCAGGTGCTGGAGCTGCTCTGCGCGTCCGAGGCGGTCGCCGGCGTCGGCCGTCCTCGAGGGCGCCGCGCACAAGCCCGAGGGCGACCTGATCCTGGCCGACGTCGCGCGCGAGGACGCCAGCGTGATCGTCAGCGACCTGAAGGGCCTCGACCTCGATCACCGCGGGACGATCTCGCTCGAGTACGTCGACACGGCGATCTCGGACGCCTTCGACGCCGCCGAGAAGGCCGCCCCCGGCGCCCCCTCCGACGCCGTCGTCTGGGAGCAGGTCGAGAGCCGCACGTCGGAGGAGACCGAGCTGTCGTTCTCGTTCCTCGCGTTCATGGTGATCGCGATGCTGATCGGCGGGGTGGGCGTCATCACCGACTCGCCGATCCTGATAGTCGGAGCGATGGTGGTCGGCCCGGAGTTCGGCCCACTGGCCGCGGTCTGCGTCGCGATCGTCCAGAGGCAGCGCGACCTGGCGAAGAAGTCGCTGACGGCGCTGGCCGTGGGCTTCCCGCTGGGGATAGCGGTCACCTACGTGGCCGCCGAGGTCGGGCGCTGGCTCGGCATCGGGCCCGGACGCCCTGTCGGATGCGAGCCAGCCGCTCACCAACTTCATCTCGCACCCGGACTGGTTCTCGGTGATCGTCGCGGTGCTGGCCGGCACCGCGGGGATGATCTCCCTCACGAGCGCCAAGTCGGGCGCGCTCGTGGGCGTCCTGATCTCCGTCACGACGATCCCCGCTGCGGCCAACATCGCCGTTGCCGCCGCCTACTCGGACTGGGGCGAGGTCGCTGGCGCCGCGCAGCAGCTCGGGGTGAACCTGCTCTCGATCGTCGCCGCCGGCGTCGCCACCCTCTCCGTCCAGCGCCGGTTCTACGTCGTGCGGCGCAGGCGGCACCTCCGTGACGACGTGAGCGTGCGGCGGGCGGAAGAGACTGTTCGGCGCTAGACCGTCGTGCCGAGAGACGACCAGATGTCGATCTTCGTGCGCACCCGCGCCGATGACCTCGTCGGTGAACTCGCTCATCGACGCGGTGCCGCCGAGGTCGAACGTGCGCACGCCGGTGGCGGTCGCCTCGAGCACGGACTCGTAGATCGCCCGCGACGCGAGGTCGGCCTCGGGAACGCCGTCCTCGGCGACGTAGTGCAGCAGCGCCGCCCCGGCCATGATCATCGCCATCGGGTTGGCGACGTTCTTGCCCTTGAGCTGCGGCGCGGTGCCGTGGGGCGCCTCGGCCATCACGGTCTTCACCTCGTAGGAGTCGTCGAGCGACAGGAGTACGGACTCCGCGCCCGCGATCGACCCGAACAGTGGCAGCACCATGTCCGACAGGCAGTCGCCGTCGCGGTTGAGCGCCGGGATGACGAGCGGGGCGTCCGCGGCGCCGCCAACGAGCCCGGCGTAGGTCGCGTCGATCAGGACGGGCTGGTAGGGGACCTCGGAGTGGCGCTCGGACGCCTCGTCGAGCTCCTCCTTCAGCATGCCCTCGTACACCGGCGACACCGTCCACTTGGGCCCGCCGTAGACGCGCCCGTGGATCTTCCTGGCGGTGCGGAAGGTGTGCTCGGCGACCGACTTGCAGATCCGGCGGGAGATGCGCTCGGTCCGGTAGGCGATCTCGTCGCCGTCCTCCTCCTCGCGCCACTGCTTGGCCCCGTAGGCGTCGCCGACCGCCATCCGCACCACGGAGATCGGGTAGTGGACGCCCGCGACCGGCGTGACGCCCGGGATGCGCCGGCCGGTGCGGATGATCACCGTCCCGTCGATCTCCTCGCGCAGGATGCGGTTGGGGGAGCCGACGTCGTCCGCGCCCTCGGGCGTGACCGTCGCGGCCTTCAGCCCGTAGCCCGCCTCGGCCATCGCCTTCGCCGCGGCCACGACGACCTCGTTGTCGGTCTTGCGCCGGTTGTCGAGCGACAGGTCGTAGTGCTCGAGCTTCAGGTCGACCTTCGTGACGCCCGGATCGAGCACGCGGATCGCCTGGTCGAGCAGCTCCTGTCCGGTCTCGTCGCCCTCCAGGACGATGATGCGCAGGTCGTCGGCCATCCGGCGGGAGAGTACCCATGGCTGCCCGCAGAGGCACCTCCGCACGGCCGCCCGGCTGCGCCGGATGAGAGGCGAGCGCGCCATTCGGGACCGCTCGGCGCGCAAAGGGGCCCGATCGTTCAGGGCCTGAACGCGGAATGGGCCATCTGGCCCTAGGAATGGCCATCAACCGGGCGTTAGACCACGCAAAACGACCGGGACCCGCCTCTGGCAGAGGGCCGACCGCCGCAACGGACGCGGCGGCCCTGGCAGAAGCCGCGGCAGGCTCCCCGAAGGGGGTCTTGAGACAGATGAGAGCGCAGCACCCATCACGACACGCGAACCGGGCACGGTTCGGGCTGCTCGCCGCCGCGGTAGCACTCGTCCTCGCGCTGGTCGCCGCGCCCGCGCAGGCTGCTCCGCCGCTGCCGGGCGCGATCTTCACGACCGACGTGGGCTGCACGGGCGTGAACATCAACATCTTCACCGACAAGAGCGACGTCTACCTGGACGGAGGGCCCGCGCATCCGGGCGCCGCCAGCCTGCCCGACGGCGAGTACTTCGTAAAGGTCACGACGCCCGGCGGCGATCCCCTCGGCTCGAGCGTCGGCGCTGCCGACCCGACGCCGTACGTCGTCACGGGCGGAGAGGCCAGCTGCATCCAGCTGTCCAACGTGCTGCTCCGGCAGAGCGACGCGTCACCGGGCTACGACAACACGGACAACCCGGGCGGGGTCTACAAGGTCTGGGTGAGCACGAGCCCGTTCTTCCCGAACGACAGCTCGAAGACCGACAACTTCAAGGCGCCCGACGACGGAGTCGTGCCGCCGCAGGAGGACACGGCTCAGCTGCACGTGCGCAAGTTCTACGACGCGAACACCGACGGTCTGAAGGATCCGGCCGAGCCGTTCATCACCGGGTGGAAGATGAACATCCGCGATGACCTCAACATCGACCGCTTCACCCCGGTCGACCTGATCCTCGCGCCGGACGACTACGTCGTCACCGAGTACGCGCCGGTCGAGGCGAACTGGTTCCTGACGACGCCGCCCGCCGCGAGGAACGTCACGCTCGCGCCGAACGACGACACGACCGTCACGTACGGCAACGTGTGTGTCGGGGCCGGTGGGGGCCTGACCCTGGGCTTCTGGTCGAACAAGAACGGCCAGGCGCTGATCGGATCGGGCGACCTCGCCCTGCTCGTGGCCCTCAACCTGAGGAACGCGAACGGGACGGCCTTCGATCCGGGCAACTACGCGGCCTTCAGGTCGTGGCTGCTGAGTGCCACCGCCACGAACATGGCGTACATGCTCTCGGCGCAGCTCGCCGCGATGGAGATGAACGTGTTCAACGGCAAGGTCGGCGGAGGCTCGCTGATCTACGCACCGGGCACGAACAGCGCCAACGGCAACGGGTTCGCCACGGTGCAGGCCGTCATGGACGAGGCCAACGCAGAGCTCTTCCTGCACGGGAACACCACCTCCGGCACCCCGGGTGAGGCGTTCCGTGCCTACCAGGAGAAGCTCAAGAACGCACTGGACAACGCGAACAACAACAAGACGTTCGCGCAGTCCTCGCCGTGCCCGTTCTCGTTCGCGCCGTAATGACGCGCGGACGCCGTTCGATCTGGGGGCCCGCCGCGGCGGGCCCCCTTTCGGCGCTCGTGCTCGTCATGTGCGCGGGCGCGGCGCCGGCCTCCGAGCCCGGCGCCCACGCTGCGGGCGGCTACCGGCCGTGCGGGGCGATCACGGTCAAGGGCCACGGCCGCAAGGTGTTCGCGTACAAGATGAGCTGCAGGAACGCCAAGTCGAAGTCGCGCTACGTGCTCAAGACGTTCCGCTCGCCGCGTGGCTGGCGCTGTTCGCTGAGCTCGGTGCGCCGCGGCACGGGCGGATGCAGCCGCGGGTCGGCCACTTTCACGTTCGTGCCCCGCACATGACAACCGCCGAGCGGCTACGGCGCCGCGTACGTCAACTGCAGCGCGAAGGAAGCCGAGCCCTTCGGCACGCTTCCGCTGACCTCGTAGGTGTAGGTGCCCGCGGCCAGCGTCTGGGTGAGCGTGACCGCGCTCGGGCCGCTCGCGGTGGCGATCTTCGCGCCGGTCCGGTCGTAGACCGACAGCGTTAGCTGGGAGACCTTCGAGAACGTGAGCGACGCGCGGGCTTCGCCCGCCGCGACGGTGACCGCGAACGACTTCCTCGACGTCTTCTGCGACAGCGAGCCGCTGAACGTGGACGTGAGCGTCGACGGGCCCGAGGCCGGAGCGGTCACCGCCGAGGTCGCGGCGCTGGTCGCGGATGCGGACCCGTAGGAGTTCGCGGCGGTGACGGTCACGCGCAGCGTGGAGCCGACGTCGGCGCTGCCCGGCGCGTATGTCTGCCCGGTGGCGCCCGCCACGTCGGCGCAGGCGCTCCCGCCGGCGTCGCAGCGCCGCCACTGGTAGGCGTAGCCGGTGGGGGAGCCCGACCAGGTGCCGGTCGACGCGGTCAGGACCTGGCCCTGCTGAGCGGTGCCCGAGATCGCGGGTGCCGACGTGCTGGCGGGCGCGCTGCCCGACGGCGCCGTGCCTCCGACGACCGCGCTCGGGGCGGACAGCTCCGTGGCCGAGCCGCCCGACGCTGTGGCCGTGACGGCCAGACGGATGGTGTGGCCCGAGTCCGATGACGAGAGCGCGTAGGTCGGCTGGCTGTATCCGACCGGGACGCAGTTCGCCCCCGATGTGTCGCAGCGCCGCCACCCGTAGGAGATGTCGATCGCCCCGGCACCCGACCACCCGCCGGCGCTCCCGCCGAGCGTCCCGCCCGGCTGCGGGGTGCCGCTGAGCGCGGTGCCGTCGCCGGCGAGCAGCATCGGCGCCGCGGTCGACGCCGGCGTGGCCGGGGCGGAGGGCGCGGACGCTCCGAGCGCTGCGAGCGTGCCCCAGGAGTCGAGGCGACCGTTAGCGACCCATGTGCCGACCGGGACGGCCGAGCTCTCGAGCGCCTGCTCGACCTGCGTGTCGGTCGCCGACGGGTTCGCTGAGAACGCGAGCGCCGCGATGCCGGCCGCGGCGGGGGAGGCCGACGACGTGCCGCAGAAGCTTCCGTATGGGGTGCCGGTCGACATCATCCGCGTCGACTCGTTGCAGCCCGGCGCGGCGACGTCGACCCAGGACCCGAAGTTGGAGGTGCTGACCTTGGCGTCCGCGCTGTCGCTGCCGGCGACGCCGATCACCTCGGGGTAGGCCGCCGGGTAGTACGGCGTGCTCGTGTTGTAGTTGCCGGCGGAGGCGAAGACGAGCGCTCCCTTGCTGCGCGCGTACCTGGCCGCGCTCTGGACCGTCGAGCTCCCGCCCGTGCCGGCGAAGCTGATGTTGATCACCCGTGCGCCGTGGTCCGCCGCCCACGTGAGCCCGGACGCCATCGCCGACCACGTGGCCGAGCCGTTGGCACCGGCGATCTTCACCGGCATCACGGCGCAGCCCGGGCAGTAGCTGGCGACGCCCACGCCGTTTCCGCCGCGGGCCCCGATCACTCCGGCGGCCTTCGTGCCGTGGCCGTAGTCGTCGCTCGGGTCGGCGTCGCCGTTGAAGACGTCGCGGCCGGGGACGAGCTGGCCCGCGAAGTCGGGCTGCGAGAAGTCGATGCCGCTGTCGAGGACGGCGGCGACCACGGTGCTCGAGCCGGTGGTCACGTCCCAGGCGCGCGTCGTGCCCGTCTTGGGCTGCGACCACTGGCTCGGCCAGCTGAAGTCGTTCTGCACGGTCTCGGCCGGCGCCACGGCCGCGTCGGCCTCGGCGTACCGCACGCCGCGCGAGCCGCGCAGGGAGCGGAGCGCCGCGCTGCCGTCCCGCGCCTGCACCACCAGGACGCCGAGCGCCGGAATCGACTCGTCGGCGTGCGCGCCCGCGCGCTCGAGCGCCGCCCGGCGGGCATCGCTCGGGGTGCCGTCGTCGAACTTGACCATGATCCGGTCCGGGATCGGCCGGGTGCCGTCGGAGCCGAGGTCAGGCGCCGCCGCGGCCGGCTGGGCCACCGCCAGGACGGCGGTCGCGAATGCGGGCAGCAAACAGCGGACGGGGCGGCGGGGTAAACGCACCGTGGGACTCCTCCAAGCGTTGGATTGCGCAGCGCGTTCGCCCCAGCACGGGAGCGCTCTCCTCTTTCTCGCGCTGCTCGAGCCCCTGCCTCGTTGCCACTGAGGGGCCCCGGAGGGTTGGCCCCTCCGGTCATGTATCTACCCACCGCCAAACTTCCTGAAGTCGTCCCCGGCCCGGGTACGACGGATGTCCGCGGAATCTGGCGTGAACAGCGCTGGTGGTCCGCAGGGGGCCGAGCGGAGACAATGCCCCGATGGCGGCAGCACTCGACGCCGGCGGAACGCGGGTCGCAGGTGGCGGCGAGCTGCCCCCGGCGATCGACCAGATCGGCGAGGCGCTGCTCGGCGGGGCGATGGCGATGGCCGTGTGCGCGGTGACGATGACGCTGTTCGCGACGGCGCCGGCGTTCCGTCCCGGCGGCCGCCGGGGTGCCGCGACCGTGTCGCGCCCGCGCCTGGCCGCGCCGCTCGTGACGATCACCGGCGGCGCGGTCGTCACGTTCGTCGCCTACCTGGCCTACGACGGCCGCTGCCGCGATTGGTGCGGTACCCAGGCGACCGGGCGCGCCGTGTGGTGGCGGGTGGAGGAGGCCTGGCAGTGGGCGGGCCAGCTCGCGGTGGCCAGCGTCGGGCTGGCGGCCGCCGCGCTCGCGCTGCTCCTGGCCGCGCGGGGGATGCGCGGCGTGCGTCCCGCCGTCAGAACGGCGCAGGTCGCGTTCGCCGTCTGGCTGGTGACCGCCGTTGCGATACCGCTCGGCATCGAGCTCGCCGGCGGCTGACGGCGCGTGGGGTTAGCCCCAGCGGCAGTGCCCGGAGCGCCGCATGGTCGCGCCCAGCCGCCGCTGGGACGCTCGTGGCATGCACCGCATCCTCATGACTGCCCTTGCCTCCGCCGCCCTGCTCGTCCCGGCCGCGGACGCTGTCGCCGCCCCCGGCGACCTGGACACCAGCTTCTCCGGCGACGGCCGCGCGCTGATCGACCTGGGGGGCCAGGACTTCGGACAGGACGTGGCGATCCAGCCGGACGGCAAGATCGTCATCGCGGCCAGCTCCGGCAACGACGCCGGCCGGTCCGACTTCGTGGTGACGCGGCTCAACGGCGACGGCTCGCCCGACGACACGTTCTCGGACGACGGAAAGGTCCAGTTCTCGTTCGCGCTCCCCGGCGGCGTCTCGAACGATCGCCCGCGCGCGGTTGCGCTCGCCCCCGACGGCGCGATCGTCGTGGCCGGCACCACGGACGCCAACGCCGCAACAACCGGCAAGGACGTCGCAGTCGCCCGCCTGACGGAAGCCGGCGTCCTGGACTCCTCGTTCAACGGCACCGGCCGCCGGACCGTCAACTTCGCCGCCGAGGAGAACGGCGCCGACGTCGAGGTGCGTCCCGACGGGAGCGTGGTGGTCGGCGGCACCGCACTGATCGGCGGCGACAACGACTTCACCGTCGCCCGCCTGACCGCCCAGGGCAAGCCGGACACGACCTGGAGCGGCGACGGGCTGGTGACCACCCACTTCCAGGGCACGGAGTCGATCCGCGCGATCGCGCTGACCGCCGACGGTGGCGTCGTGGCCGTGGGCTCCTTCCAGTTCGTCTCGACGAGCACGGACACCGCGATCGCCCGCTACAAGGAGGACGGCGCGCTCGATCCTCAGTTCAAGAGCGGCGGCAAGCTGCTGCTGAGCCTTGGCGGCAAGGACACCGGCACGGACGTCGCGGTGCAGCCCGACGGCAGGATCGTCATCTCCGCCCTCGTGGTGGGCACCTCGGTCAACAGCAGCGTGATCAGCCGTTTGAGCCCGTTGGGCGAGACCGACGCCGGGTTCGGCGACGCCGGCCGGACGACGATCGCCCCCGGGACCCCGACGCTGCCCGACGCGATCGCGCTCACCTCGGCGGGACGGATCGTGATCGCAGGCCAGATCGGCGGCGGGCCCCATCCGAACGACATCCTGGTGGCCGAGCTCGACCGGGAGGGCCGGCCCGACAGCGCGTTCGCGGGGGACGGGGTGACGCAGGTCGACCTGGGCGACACCGACCTGTCCAACGCGATCGCGGTGGCCGGCGATCAGGCCGTGGTCACGGGCGCCACGTTCCCCCTTGACGTGGCGGTCGTGGCACTGGAGATCGACGAGCCGGAGGCGCAGAGCAGCCCCTCTCCGCCCGAGGCCGGGGACCCGGCACCCGCGCCGGCACCGGAGACTCCGGCCGACCCGGGCCAGCCCGGGGCCGCGCCCGCTCAGCCGGCACCGGCTCCCGCGCCCGCCCGCGACACAACCGCCCCGGCCGTCACGAAGCTGAAGCTGGCCGCCGTGCGCGGAACCGAGAAGGGCTCGTTCCGCCTCTCCGAGCAGGCGACCGTCCGCGTGGTCGTCCAGCGCAAGGTCAGGCGCGGCGGGCGCTCCCGCCTGGTCGCCGCTCGCACGGTCAAGCTCAAGGGCAAGGCGGGGGTCAACAGGTTCAAGCTGAAGAAGCTGCGCGCCGGCGGCTACCGCGTCACGGTCAAGGCGACCGACGGCGCCGGCAACGGGTCGAAGGCGGTCCGGGCGAGCTTCGCCCTGAAGAAGCGCCGCTAGGCGGCGGGGGACTCCTCGCGCGGGCCGAGGCCGAGCGCTTCGGCCCGCTCCTCCATCGCGGCGATCACCTTGCGGAGGTGGTCGTCGAAGTCGACGCCCATCTCCTCGGCGCCCTGGCGGACCTCGTCGCGGTTGACGGCCGCGGCGAACGCCGGCGTCTTGAGCTTCTTCTTGACCGACTTCGGCGTCATCCCGTGGATGCCCTGAGGCCGCACCAGCGCGACGGCCGCGATGAAGCCCGACAGCTCGTCGACGGCGAACAGCGTCTTGGCCAGCCGCGTCTCGCGCGGGACGCCCATGAACGTCGCGTGGCCGGCTACCGCGTCGATCAGCTCCTGGGGGTAGCCGCGCTCCTCGAGCTCCTTGATCGCGTAGCGCGGATGCCCGGTCTCGAGGTCCGGGTACTTCTCGTAGTCGAGGTCGTGGAGGATGCCGGTGGCGGCCCACAGCTCCTCGTCCTCGCCGAACTCCCGGGCGTAGCCGACCATCGCCGCCTCGACGCCGAGCACGTGCTTGCGCAGCGACTCGGACTCGGTCCACTCGCAGAACAGGCTGCCAGGCTTCGTCGCGAGATACTTCCACGACTCGACCCTAGCGCCTGCCAACTGCCAACTGCGAACTGCCAACCGGGGCAGGAGCCCAAGGGCCGCCCCGAACCCTCCGCGAGATGCCCCCTATCGGTACCCTGCTTCCCGAGCCGCTCTCCGCCTCGGACTGGGCTCTCTCTCGTATGGACAAGTTCGTAATCGAAGGCGGCGTACCCGCTGTCGGGCACGATCGTCCCGGCCGGCAACAAGAACGCCGCGCTCCCCGCCCTGGCCGCGTGCCTCCTCACCGAGGAGGAGGTCGTGCTGCGCAACATCCCGCGCATCCGCGACGTCGACGCGATGCTCGAGCTGCTGCGCGGGCTCGGCGTGCGGACGGAGTGGCGCGAGGACAACGTGGTCTCGCTGCGCGCCGCCGACGTCAACGCCGAGGCCGTGCTCGACCCCGACCGTGTCGAGCCGCATCCGCGCCTCGTTCCTGTGCGCCGGCCCGCTGCTCGCGCGCTTCGGCCGCGTCGAGGCGCCGAACCCCGGCGGCGACGTCATCGGCCGCCGCCGGCTCGATCCCCACCTGGACGCGTTCCGCGCGCTCGGCGCCCGCGTCGAGTACGACCGCAACGGCTTCGCGATCAGCGCGCCCACCGGGCTGCGCGCCTGCGACTTCTTCATGGACGAGCCGTCGGTGATGGGCACGGAGAACGCCCTGATGGCCGCCGCGCTCGTCGCCCGGATCGACGGTCATCCACAACGCCGCCTCCGAGCCCCACGTGCAGGACCTGGCCCGGCTGCTGCTCCAGATGGGCGCGCGCATCGAGGGCATCGGGTCGAACGTGCTGATCGTGCACGGCCAGGACAGCCTCGGCGGCGCCGACTACACGATCGGCCCGGACTACATCGAGATCGGGTCGTTCGTCGCGCTGGCCGCCGTCACCGGCGGCGAGCTGCGCATCAAGGACACCGTGCCCGACGACCTGCGCATGACCCGCCTCGGGCTTCGAGCGGCTCGGCTGCCGGATGGACTTCGACGGCAACGACATCGTCGTGCCCGGCGGCCAGAAGCTGCGCATCCGCGACGACGCGGGCGACGCGGTGTCGAAGATCGAGGACGGCCCCTGGCCCGCGTTCCCGGCCGACCTGACCTCGATCGCGCTGGCGCTGGCCACGCAGTCCGAGGGCATGGTCCTGATCTTCGAGAAGATGTTCGAGAACCGCCTGTTCTTCGTCGACAAGCTGGTGACGATGGGCGCGCGGGTGATCCTGTGCGATCCGCACCGGGCGATCGTCTCGCGGGCCGAGCCGCCTGCACGGCGCGCGCATGGAGAGCCCGGACATCCGCGCCGGCATGGCGATGCTCATCGCCGCCCTGTGCGCCGAGGGCGCAGTCGGAGATCGGCAACATCCGCCAGATCGACCGCGGCTACGAGCGGATCGACGAGCGGCTGCGCGTCGCTGGGCGCGCGCATCGAGCGCGTCGCGGCCGAGCGCGTCCCGGCCTAGCCGGTCGTCCTCCGCTCACTAGGGTTGCCGGCGTGATCCATCCGCTTCCCCCTGGTACGCGCGATGTTCTGCCCGACGAGGCGCGCGAGCTGCGCCTGCTCACGGACCGCCTGCGCGGCGTGTTCGAGCAGGACGGCTACGGCGAGGTCCAGACCCCCGCGCTCGAGTACGAGGACGTGCTGCGGCGCGGCGACGACCGGGCCGCCGGAGCCGCCTTCCGGCTGTTCGACGACCAGGGCCGGGTGCTGGTGCTGCGCGCCGACGGCACGATCCCGACCGCGCGCCTGGTGGCGAACCGCTTCGCCGACGCGCCGCTGCCGCTGCGGCTCTTCTACTTCTCGCACGCGTACCGCGCGGTCGAACGCGGCGCCGCGCAGCCGCGCGAGTTCCTCCAGGCGGGGCTCGAGCTGATCGGGGCGCCCGCGCCCGAGGGCGACGCGGAGATCGTGACCGTGGTCCTGGAGGCGCTGTCGGCCGCCGGGCTGCGCCGCCACCGGATCGGACTGGGCGACGCGTCGATCTACCCGCTGCTGCTGGCCCAGGCCGGCATCCCCGAGGCGGAGCGCGACACACTGCTCGGCCCACCTGGGGCGGCGCGACCTGCCCGCGCTCGAGGCCGACGTCGACCGGCTCGGCCTGTCGGCCGCCACCCGCGAGCTGCTGCTGACGCCCACCTCGCTGCGCGGCGGCCCCGAGGTGCTCGAGCAGCGCGACCGGCCCGCTGGCCGTCGGCGGTGGAGAACCTGCGCCGGATCCACGAGCTGGTCGCGCGAGCGCAGCCCCGCGAACGCCGACCGGCTGATCTTCGACCTGGGGCTCGTCCGCGACATGTCGTACTACACGGGCACGGTGTTCGAGGTCTACGACCCGGCCGTCGGCTACGCGCTCGGCGGCGGGGGTCGCTACGACGACCTGTGCGGCCGCTTCGGGCGCGACCTGCCCGCCTGCGGGCTCGCGCTCGACGTGCAGCGCGTGCACATGGCCCAGCTCGAGGAGGAGCGGCTCGCATGATCGCCGACTCGGGACTGACGATCGCGGTGCCGCGCGGCGCGCTGTTCGAGCGAGACGCTCGACCGCCTCGACGCGCTCGGCGTCGACACGAGCGAGGTGCGCGCCAACGACCGCAAGCTGGTCTTCCCCGACGTCGGGATCGTGACGATGCGGCCGAGCGACGTGCCGACCTACGTCGAGCACGGCGCCGCCGACATCGGCATCACCGGCAAGGACGTGCTGCTCGAGCAGTCGCAGCGGCGGGTCTACGAGCTGCTCGACCTGGGCTTCGGCTACTGCCGGATGGTGGTGGCCGCGCGCGCGGGCGACGACCCGCTGGGCGAGCCGCTGCGCCGCCGCGGGATGGTCCGGATCGCGACGAAGTACCCGCGCATCGCCACCGACTACTTCACGGGCACCGGCCGCCAGGCGGAGATCGTCGAGGTCAAGGGCTCCGTCGAGATCGCGCCGCTGATCGGACTGACCGACGCGATCGTCGACCTGACCGCCACCGGCACGACGCTGAGCGAGAACAACCTGGTCGAGGTCGAGCAGATCGCCGAGGCCACCGCGCGGCTGATCGCCAACCCGGTGTCGCACAAGCTGAAGTCGCGCGAGATCGACGAGGTCGTCGCGCGCATGCGGGCCCCGGCGCGATGAAGGTCGCGACGTTCGGCCCGGGCACGCGGGCCGAGGAGATACGCATGCTGACGCCGCCCGCGCGCGTCGGTCGAGGGCGACGTGCGCGCGAATCATCGACGAGGTGCGCGAGGGCGGCGACGCCGCGCTGCGCCGGCTGACCGAGCGCTTCGACCGGGCCGAGCTGGCCGGCGACCTGGTCGTCGCGCTGCGCGGAGATCGAGGACGCGGTCGCGACGCTCGAGCCCGACGTGCTCGACGCGCTGCGGACGGCGATCGCGAACGTCGCGCGCCGTCGCCCGAGGCGCAGCTCCACGACCCGGTCGCGGTCGACCTGCCCGACGGACAGCGCGTGGTCTACGACGAGGTGCCGGTGCGCCGCGCCGCGGCCTACGTCCCCGGCGGCCGCGCGCCGTACCCGTCGACCGTCGTGATGTGCGCGGTCGTCGCGCAGGTGGCCGGCGTCGACGAGCTGGTCGTCTGCGCGCCGCCCGGTCCCGAGGGGCGCGCCCACCCGACGATCCTGGCCGCCTGCCACCTGTGCGGCGTCAACGAGGTCTACCGCGTCGGCGGAGCCCAGGCCGTGGCCGCGCTGGCCTACGGGACCGAGTCGATCCGCCCGGTCGACGTGATCGTCGGGCCGGGCAACGCGTGGGTGCAGGAGGCCAAGCGCCAGGTCAGCGGCGTCGTCGGCATCGACGGGATCAACGGGCCCAGCGAGCTGGTCGTGGTGGCCACCGCCGGCGCCGACCCGGAGCTGGTCGCACTCGACCTGATGGCGCAGGCCGAGCACGGCCCCGACTCGCTGGTGGCGGCGATATCGCCGGACCCCGAGCTCCTGCGCGGCATCCGCGACGCGGTCGAGCGCCTGGCCCCGGAGCGGGCCACGGTCACCGAGGCGCCGCTCGCGCTGGTCGAGTCGGCCGACGCGGCGGCCGCGGTCGCGCTGGCCGACGCGATCGCGCCGGAGCACGTCGAGCTGATCGGCGACGAGGCCGAGACGCACGCCGGCCCGGATCCGCGCGGCAGGCTGCGTCTACGTCGGCCGCGACGGCGCGACCGCGTTCGGCGACTACGTGGCCGGGTCGAACCACGTGCTGCCCACCGGCGGGGCCGCGCGCTTCGCCAGCGGGCTCGGCGTGGCGAGCTTCCGGCGACGGATGTCGCGGGTATCGTTCCCGCCCGGCGCCGCGGCTCGGCTGGCACCGGCCGGCGCGGCCATTGCTCGTGCCGAGGGCTTCCCGGTCCACGGCGAATCGATGGAGCGGAGAGCGTGAGCTCGCAACGCCCAGATCCAGCGCACCACCGACGAGACCGACATCTCGCTGTCGCTGACCCTCGACGGGTCGGGCGCAGGGCGCCCGGAACACCGGCGTCGGCTTCTTCGACCACATGCTCGACGCGCTCGCCCGGCACGGCCGGATCGACCTGGAGGTCGACGCGCGCGGGGACCTGGAGACCGGCGCGCACCACACCGTCGAGGACGTCGGCCTGGTGATCGGGCAGGCGATCGACGAGGCGCTCGGCGACCGCAGCGGCATCGTCCGCTTCGGCCACGCGGTGGTGCCGATGGACGAGGCGCGCGCGTCCGCGACGATCGACATCAGCGGCCGGCCGTTCACCGCCTGGGAGGCCGACCTGCCGCCGCTCGGCATCGCCGGGTTCGACGAGGGCCTGGCCGAGGAGTTCTTCCGCGCGCTCGCGTCGACCGCGAAGCTGACGCTGCACGTCACGATCGAGGCCGGGGGCAACGGCCACCACATGGTCGAGGCCGCGTTCAAGGCCGTGGCCCGCGCGCTGCGCCAGGCGGTCGCCATCGACCCCGACGAGAGCGGCGTGCCGTCCACGAAGGGGCTGCTGTGATCGCGATCCTGGACTACGGCATGGGCAACCTGCGCTCGGTGGAGAAGGCGCTCGCGCACGTCGGCGCAGGACGAGCGTCCGCACCGCCGACCACGACCTCGTGCGCGAGGCCGAGCGCCGTCGATCCTGCCCGGCGTCGGCGCGTTCCGGAAGGCGATGGAGGCGGTCCGCGCGCGCGGCTTCGACGAGCTGCTGCGCGAGCGCGTCGATGCCGAGCGTCCCGGTGCTCGGCCTGTGCCTGGGCATGCAGCTCCTGTTCGAGTCGCTCGACCGAGCTCGGCGGGGCCGACGGGCCTCGGCCTGCTGGAGGGCGAGGTGCGCGCGCTCGAGACCGGCGGCCTGAAGGTGCCGCAGATCGGCTGGAACACCGTCGCCTGGCGGGGCGAATCGCCGCTGGCCGACGGGCTGCCCGACCGCGGACGCCGATGTACCACGTGCACTCGTTCGCGGCCCGGCCGGCCGACGTCGAGGACGTCCTCGGCACCGCGCACTACGGCACCGAGTTCGTCAGCGCGGTCGAGCCGCGGCAACGTCTACGGCGTCCAGTTCCACCCGGAGAAGTCGGGCCCGGCGGGGCTGGCTGCTGCTAGCGAACTTCGCGGGCCTCCATCAGGCGGTGGCCGCGTGATCTTCCTGCCCGCGATCGACATCCGCGACGGCAACGCCGTCCGGCTGGAGCAGGGCCGCTTCGACCGCGAGACCGTCTACGTGGACGACCCGCTCGAGGCCGCGCGGTCGTGGGTCGAGGCGGGCGCCCGGTCGCTCCACGTCGTCGACCTGGACGGCGCGCGCGAGGGCGAGCCGCAGAACCTCGAGCACCTCAAGCGCATCACCGAGGAGCTGCGCATCCCCGTCCAGTACGGCGGCGGGCTGCGCTCGTTCGCGTCGTGCCCGGGCCGCGCTGGCCGCCGGGCGCCACCCGCGTGGTGCTGGGCACCGCCGCGTACAACGACATCGAGTTCCTGGACGAGGCGCTGGCCGCCTGGGGCGTGCAGGTCGTGGTGGCTGTCGACGTCCGCGGCGGCCACGTGTCGGTCTCGGGCTGGACCGAGGCCACCCAGATGCTCCCCGAGCACGTCATCGAGCGCATGCAGAACCGCGGCGTCAAGCAGTTCGTCTACACCAACGCCGACCGCGACGGGATGCTGAACGGCCCCGACCTCGACGAGGTCAGGCGGATCGGCGCGTGCATCCGCGGGCGCTGGATCTACTCGGGCGGGATCGCGTCGATCGACGACCTGCGGGCGCTGCGCGACCTGCGGCTGATGAACCTGGCCGGGGTCATCTCCGGCAAGGCGATCTACGAGGGCCGGTTCACGATCGCCGACGCGCACGAGGTGCTGGACGTGAGCGGCGAGCGACCCGCCGCCGCGTAGCCTCGTTGCCAGAGTGCTTCTCAACCGCGTCATCCCCTGCCTGGACGTCGACAAGGGCCGCGTCGTCAAGGGCACGAACTTCGTCGACATCCGCGACGCCGGCGACCCCGTCGAGCTGGCCATCCGCTACGAGGCCGAGGGCGCCGACGAGCTGGTGTTCCTGGACATCACCGCGTCGCACGAGGGGCGCGAGACGATCGTCGACCTGGCCCGCCGCACCGCGAACGACGTCTTCATCCCGTTCACGATCGGCGGCGGGATCAAGTCGGTCGGAGGAGGCCCAGGCCGTGCTCGACGCGGGCGCCGACAAGGTCTCGGTCAACTCCGCGGCCGTCCGGCGGCCCGAGCTGATCTCCGAGCTGGCCGACGTGTTCGGGGCGCAGGCGGTGGTGCTGGCCATCGACGCGCGGCGGCGGACCGACGGCGGCGACGGCTACGAGGTGTTCGTCTCCGGCGGGCGGACGCCGACCGGTCGCGACGCGGTCGAGTGGGCGCGCGAGGGCGCCGAGCGCGGGGCGGGGGAGATCCTGCTGACCTCGATGGACCGCGACGGCACCGAGGACGGCTACGAGCTGGAGCTGACCCGCGCTGGTGGCGGACGCCGTCGACATCCCGGTGATCGCGTCCGGCGGCGCGGGCAACCTGGACCACCTGGTCGACGCCGTCGAGAAGGGCGGCGCCGACGCGGTCCTGTGCGCATCGATCTTCCACTACGGGCAGTACACGGTCGCCGAGGCCAAGGCGCGCATGAGCGCCGCCGGGATCCCTGTCCGCGAGTGAGATATTTGGTCGGGTGACGGTCGGCGTCGCTGAGCTTCGCGAGCGGATCCGGGCGCTGCCCGGCATGGATCGCCTGCTGCCCGCGCTCGAGGGTCTGCCGCCGGCATACCTGGTGGGCGGGGCGGTGCGCGACCTGATGCTGGGCACGACGTCGCCGGACATCGACATCGCGGTGGAGGCCGACGCCCGCGCGACGGCCCGCGCGCTGGCCGAGCGGCTCGGTGGGTTCGCCGTGGAGCACGACCGGTTCGACGACCGCGACCGTCAAGACGGAGGACCTGAGCGTGGACCTGGCCCAGACCCGCACCGAGACCTACCCGACGCCCGGCACGCTGCCGGTCGTGGCGCCGGCCACCCTGGCCGACGACCTGCGCCGCCGCGACTTCACGATCAACGCGATGGCGGTCGCGCTCCGCGGCGACGAGCTCGGCCACCTGCACGACCCTCACGGCGGACGGCGCGACCTGGACCACCGCCTGATCCGCGTCCTCCACGACGACAGCTTCCTCGACGACCCGACGCGGCTGTTCCGGGCGGCGCGCTACGAGACGCGGCTGGGCTTCCGCATGGACCCGCACACGGAGCGCCTGGCCCGCGACGCCGTCGAGATCGGAGCGATGAAGACGCTGACCGGCACGCGGGTGCGCGACGCGCTGTTCCTCCTGCTGGCCGAGCACGACGCGCCGTCGGCGCTCGCGCCGGCTGCACGACCTGGGCGTCGACCGCGGCCTGGATCCCGCACTCGAGTTCGACGCCGACGCTGGCCGCCAGCGCCGCGATCGGGGCGGGCGAGGTCGGGGCGGACCGCGTGCTGGCCGTGCTGGCGGCGCTGATGCTGTCCGACCCGGAGCGGCTCGGCGCCGTGGCTCGAGGGGCTCGGGCTCGACCGCGACCAGCGCGACAGCGTCGCGCCGCGCGGCCCGCGACGCCACCGCGCTGGCCGAGGGGCTGCGGGCGGTCGAGCTGTCGCCCTCCGGCGATCGCACACGCTGCTGCGCGACGAGCCGCCCGAGGCGCTGGCGCTCGCGCTGGCGCTCGGGGTGTCGCCCGAGCCGGTCCTCGAGTGGTCGTCGCGGCTGCGGTACGTGCGGCTCGACATCACGGGCGACGACCTGATCGCGGCCGGAGTCGAGCCGGGGCCGCAGCTCGGCCGCGCGCTGGCCGAGACGCTGCGGGCGAAGCTCGACGGCGAGGTCGAGGGCCGGGACGAGGAGCTCCGCTACGCGCTGCAGGTGGCGACGGTGATCTCGCGTCTCGCTGCCCGGCGGCGAGGTCGTCTTCTCCACGCGCGCGGGCGGCGTCAGCGAGGGCCCGTACGAGTCGCTCAACCTCGGGATCCTCACCGACGACGACCAGGACCGGGTGGCCGAGAACCGCCGGCGACTGGTGTCCGCCACGCGGGGTCGACGCCGAGCGGTGGCGATGGGCTGGCAGGTGCACGGCACCGACGTCCTCGAGTGGGACGGCCGCCGCGCGGCGGTACGCACGCCGGGCGCCGCCTGAGAAGGTCGACGGCCACACGACGACCGCGCGACGGGCGTCGGCCTGCTGGTGCTGGCCGCGGACTGCCTGCCCGTCGCGCTCGCCTCGCCCACGCCGCGTGGCGATGCTCCACTGCGGCTGGCGCGGGCTGGCCGGCGGGATCGTCGAGCGCGCGCTGCGAGCGCTTCGACGGCGAGCCGGTGGCCGCCGCGATCGGCCCCGGCATCGGCCCCTGCCACTACGAGGTCGGGCCCGAGGTGCTCGAGGCCTTCGCGGACCTCGACGGCGTGGCCGACGGGCGGATGCTCGACCTGAAGGCCGTCGCCGCGGCGCAAGCTCGCGAGCCGCCGGGGTGGCCGCACGTTCACGACGTCGACCGGTGCACTTACTGCGAGCCCGACACGTTCTTCTCCCACCGCCGCGACGACGGCGTCACCGGCCGCCAGGGCGGGATGGTCTGGCGCACGTGACGCCGCGAGTTCACGGACCTCGACCCCGAGCGCATCGCCGCGAACCTGGAACGGGTCCGCGAGCGCATCGCCGGCGCGGGCCGCGATCCGGCCGAGGTGGAGATCTGCGCCGCGATCAAGTACGTGCCGGTCGACGAGCTGGGCGCGCTGGCCGAGGCGGGCGATCGAGCTCGTCGGCGAGAACCGCGCGCAGGACCTCGTCGCAAAGCACGAGCGGTTCGGGCGACGCGT
This sequence comes from uncultured Actinomycetes bacterium, assembly GCA_963724205.1. Classification (GTDB taxonomy): domain Bacteria; phylum Actinomycetota; class Thermoleophilia; order Solirubrobacterales; family Thermoleophilaceae; genus CAVRTK01. The sequence goes on from CAVRTK010000001.1 coordinate 2,685,551, forward strand.
TCACCTGGGACTTCATCGGCGCGCTCCAGTCGCGCAAGGTCAAGGACGTCGCGCCGCTCGTCCGGCTGATCCACTCGGTGGCCAGCGAGTCGGCGCTGCGCAAGCTCGAGGCCAACCCCGCGCGCGAGGTGCTGATCGAGGTGAACGTCGCGGGGGAGGAGTCGAAGGCCGGCATCGACCCCGGCGAGCTCGGCCGCTACATCGACGAGTGCCCGGTGCCCGTCACCGGCCTGATGTGCATGCCGCCCGCCGTCGAGCGGCCCGAGGACAACCGCCGGCACTTCGCCCGCCTGGCCGAGCTGGCCGCCGAGCACGGGCTCGCGCGCCTGTCGATGGGAACCACGCAGGACTTCGAGGTCGCCGTCGCCGAGGGCGCGACGATCGTGCGCCTGGGCACGGTGCTCTACGAGTAGGGCAGGCCGGCCAGGGCGCTCAGCTCCTGGGCGGCCTCCTCCGGGTTCGATACGCGGAACAGCTCGCGCCGCCCGCCGCGCATGACCACGGCCAGCCGCCTGCGCAGGCCACCGCTCAGGCAGTGGCGCAGGTTCACCGGCGCCACCTCGAACGACGCGACCTCGCCGAGCGACACCGACCAGTCGCGTGCGAATGTCGCCATCTCCGCGACGTTGGGGTGGAAGGCCAGCGTCTCGTCGATCACGACGAGCTTGCCGGTCACCGCCCGCAGCCAGCTCTTCGTCCAGCGGACGTGGGACTCCCAGATCGGCTGCGCCATCGCGCGCAGGCTAGCGGCCGGCCTGCTTGAGTAGACGGGCGTGACCGCGATCGCGCTCGCCCTCGGAACGGCGCTCTGTTACGGGGTCTCCAACTTCATCGGGCCGCTGATCTCACGCGACCTGCCCACGATGGCCGTGATCATCGCCGGGCAGACCGTGGCGCTCACGGTCAGCGCGGTCGTCGTCCTCGTGCACGGTGAAGGGACGCCGGACGCGGCCGAGATCGGCGCGGGGCTGCTGGCGGGCGCGGGCAACGCGGGCGGCCTGGCCCTGTTCTACGCCGCCGCGGAGAGCGGGCCGCTGTCGATCGTGACCCCGATCGGCGCGACCGGCGCGATCGTCCCCGTGCTGATCGGCATCGCCACCGGCGACGACCCGGGCCCGATCGGCATCGCCGGCATCGTGCTGGCCATCTCCGGGGTCGCGCTCGCCGCCCGGCGCGTGAGTGCCAGCGCCGAGGAGGCCGCCGACCTGCGCCGGACCGTGCTGCTGGCCGTCGCCTCGGCTGCGTGCTTCGGGGTGTTCCTGTGGGCGATCGCACCCGCGGCCGAGGCCGGCATCTTCTGGGGAGTGCTGCTGTCGCGGCTGAGCCTCGTGACCGGGCTGGTCGCGGGCACGCTGCTGTTCGGCCGGGCGCTGCGGGTCCGCGCCGCCGACCTCCCGAAGGTGGCCCTGCCTGGCGTGCTGCTGTTCTCCGGGACGCTGATGTACGCGGCCGCCACGCGCGAGGGGCTGCTCAGCGTGGTGTCGGTGATCGCCACGCTGTTCCCGGTCGTGACGGTCACGCTCGCGCTGGTGTTCCTGCACGAGCGGCTGTCGCGGGTCCAGTGGGCGGGAGTGGCGACCGCGCTGGCCGGCGTAGTGCTGCTCTCGGTCTAGGCGCTCTGCAGCTCGGCAGCGGGGAGAGGCGCCGGCGCCTCGCTTCCGACCACGTCGATCAGGGCGACGACGACCTCGGGGTCGAACTGCGTGCCCGCGTTCCGCTTCAACTCGGCGATCGCATCGTCATGCGACATCGCCCGGCGGTAGGAGCGGTCGGTCGTCATCGCGTTGAAGGCGTCGCAGCACGCCACGACGCGCGCGGCACGCGGAATCGCCTCGCCTGCGAGCCCGTCCGGATAGCCGCTGCCGTCCCAGCTCTCGTGCGACGAGCGGACGATCTGGCCGATCTCCTGCATCACGCCGCCCACGCGGTCGAGCATCCGCTGGCCCTCGACGGTGTGGGTCTTGATGACGGTCCATTCGTCGTCGTCGAGCGGGCCCGGCTTGTTGATGATCTCGTTGGAGATCGCGATCTTGCCGACGTCGTGCAGCAGCGCCCCGAACTCCACGTTGCGCTGTTCGATCGGGTTCATGCCGAGCTCCTGGGCGACGGCGATCGCCAGCGCGACGACGCCGTGGCTGTGGCTGCCCGTGTACTCGTCGTCGTGCTCGAGGACGTCGCTCAGCAGCAGCGTCGTCCCGCGGTACGCGCGCCCGAGCTCGACCGCGTGCTCGATACGGGTGCTGCGCTCGCTCGCGAACAGGCCCAGCAGCGCCGCGAGCGGGAGGCCGAGCAGGAAGGCATAGGGCGCGTCCACGGAGGCAAGCGCGATCGCCAGCCCGACCGGGGCGAGCAGCAGGTCCACCAGGCAGACCCAGCCCATCAGCGAGAGCTGGAGCTGCGGGCGGATCCCGTGCGCGATCCAGTCCTGGATCGTGGACGCCCCCAGATCGAACGCGAACTGTGCGGCCAGCGCGGCCGCGTACACCGGAAGCTGGTCGATGCTGGGCTCGGGGCTCGCCAGCAGCCCGACCACCAGTGCGGGCCCGACGGCGTACCAGGAGTCGCCCGGCATGTGCACGAGCCGGGCCGGGTGCGTCTTGCCACGTATGCAGTGCGGGAGGTTGCCGAGCGTGACGCCCGCCAGCACGGCCAGCGGCACCCAGCCCGCCGGCAGCAGAAGAAGCATCGGGACGAAGATGATCTGCGTGGCCAGGCCGTAGCCGATCCCGATCTCGAACCGCACCTGCTTCGTAAGCGCAAGGGCGACGACCATCGCGACCGCCACATGCCAGGGCGCGGACCGCCCGGGGGTCAGGAACACGGCGAGCGCGGCGGCGGTCGCCAGGAACGCCGCGGCGTTGGCGATCTCGAAGCGGAGCTCGCGTCGGGTGGGCGGCTGGGGCACCGCCGCGGCGAAGGTCTCGAGGACCTCCTGGACGGCCGGGCTCAGCTCGCTGTCGTTGTCGATGCCTATCTGCTTCACGTGCTCTCTCTGGCTCCCCTGCGCGGGCGCGCGAGACCTCTAGGTCAGTGATCGGCAAATGGAGGAGGAGGCATCAATCGACGTATGTCCAGTCGGGTCCAGCGCGCCGCCACCCGATACATGTGGTCCCAAGCGACAGGGAGGTCGCAGTTGACTCGCAGGATTCGTTGTATGGCCCTCGGGGCCGCGCTCGCCGCGCTGGCCCTCTCGGCGTCAAGCGCACAGGCAGGGGTACTGGTCTCGTCGGCCACCGACTGTCCAGACCAGGCGACCGCCCAGGTCTTCAAGCCCTGGCTCGACCTGGCCAGCTACACGATCGTCCCGGGCGGGACGTTCGAGGACGGCGCTCAGGGCTGGACGCTGAACGGCGCGTCGGTCGTCAGCGGCAACGAGCCCTGGAACGTCCACGGCGACGGGGAGACCAAGTCGCTGCGCATCCCCGGCGGCAAGTCGGCCACGAGCAAGACGATCTGCGTCGGCCTGGACCACCCGACGATGCGCTTCTTCGCCCGCTCGAGCGGCGACTCGCTGCTCTCGGTGGTCTCGACGCTCACGGTCGAGGTGCTGTTCGAGGACAACGCGGGCAACGTCCAGTCGCTGCCGATCGGTGTCGTTCTGCCGAACTCCCGCTGGAGCCCGACGCTGCCGCTCCCGGTGCTGGCCAACCTGCTGCCGCTGTTGCCGGGCGAGCAGACCGCCGTGCGGTTCCGCTTCCGCGCCGTCGGCGGCGCGAGCTGGCAGATCGACGACGTCTACGTCGATCCGCGCAGCCGCGGCTAGCGAAAAAGTCCTGCTCTCCGGGCCGCGGGCGACTGTCCCGCGGTCCGGTCAGCGCACCTGGCGGCGCTCGAGGAACTCCGCGATCGCCTTCGACAGCTGCGACCCCTGCCAGGCGATCGGCGACTTGCCCTCGTCCTCGACGATCAGGTCCGCGTCGGCCAGGTACTCCGAGTAGGCCTCCGCGACCTTGTAGGGATGGCCGGGGTCGGCCTCGTCGCGGCTGGCCACGACCAGCGTCGGCGCCTCCACGTCCCGAAGCGCCTCGAGCCCGTCGAACGCGTGCGATCCGGGCACGATGCGCAGCGCGTCGGCCACCGCCTTCAGGTCGCGGTGGCGCTCCAGCCGCTGGCGGGTGAACTTCATCACCGAGTCGCGGAAGTCGTCGTCGACCGGCGGGTCGTAGGCGTCCAGGAAGCCGTCGACGCCGCCCGACTCCAGGCCGTCGGCCAGCCGGCCCCAGCCACCCAGGTCCTCCTCGTCACGCTCGCCGTCGTACGCGGGGGTGATCTGCACCAGGGCGGCGACGCGGTCCGGGTGCTCGAGCGCGAAGCGGATCGCGGTGGCCGCGCCCATCGAGTGGCCGGCCAGGACCGCCCGCTCGATCCCCAGCCCGTCCAGCAGCGTGGCCCAGGTCGGATGCCAGGTCGGCGTACTCGTAGGCCGAGCGGTCGCCGGGCGCCGCGGACTCCCCGTGGCCGCGCGCGTCGTAGCCGACCATGCGATAGCCGCGCCGCGACAGCAGCTTCGATCCGTGCACGACATAGCGCCGGGTGGCGGTCAGCCCGTGCAGCAGGACGATCGCCGGGCCGTCGCCGGCCTCCTCGCCGCTGAGGGCGAGGCCGTCGCTGTCGATGTCGAGTGGGGTGGAAATCGGCTTCAGAAGCGGGTCGGGGGTTGTAACTTGTAAACGAAAGGGAATCCGTCCCGCTTAGCGAAAACTCACGCCAATGGCAGTCCGCGACACATTCCACCGCGCGCTCGTCTACTTCGGCCTGGCCGAGGACGACGGCTACGACGACGATCCCCGGGACCGGGGACGAAGCCGCGATCGCGATCCGGAGCCCGAGCCCGAGGCCGAGCTGGAGGACCGCTACCGCGAGCGTCCCAACGTCCGCAGGCTCCAGACCCGCCGGCGCCCGCGCGACGACTTCGACGACATCTTCGCCGACGAGGGCCGGGCGGCCACCCGCCAGACCCGCGTCCTGCGCCCGGTCGAGACCAACGGCCGGGGCGACATCCAGGTCCACCTGGTCGTCCCCAAGAGCTTCAACGACGCCCAGCAGGTCGCCGACCAGTTCAAGGACCACATCCCGGTGATCCTCAACCTGCAGGGCACCGACGTCGACCTGTCCAAGCGCCTGATCGACTTCGCCTCCGGCATGACCTACGCGCTCGACGGCGGCATGCAGCGGATCGCCGACAAGGTGTTCCTGCTCACGCCGCGCAACGTCGACGTGTCGGCCGAGGAGCGCGCGCGGTTGATCGAGAAGGGCTTCTTCAACCAGTCCTGACCGGGTCGCGCCCGGCGGCCCGCATATCCTCTGCCCGCGATGAAGCTCGGGTTGATCGGAGCAGGCAACATGGCCACCGCGCTGGCGCGCGGCTTCGGCGAGCCCGTGCTCGTGGCCGACGTCGACCGGTCGCGGGCCGAGGCGCTCGCGCAGGCCACCGGCGGGCAGGCGCTCGGGTCCAACCGCGAGGTCGCCGAGCAGGCCGACGCCGTGGTGCTCTGCCACAAGCCGGCGCAGCTCGAGGACGTCGCGCTCGAGATCCGCGACAGCGCCAAGGTCGTCGTCTCGATCCTGGGCGGGACGCCGCTCGCCGCGCTCGAGCTGGCCTATCCGGACCGGCCCGTCTACCGCTTCATGCCGAACATCCCGGCCGAGGTGAAGCCGGGGCGTTCACGCTTCTGCCCCGGCACGCGGGCCGCGGACGGCCCGCAGGCCGAGATCCTCGAGCTGTTCGAGCGCGCGGGCACGGTCACCGAGCTGCCCGAGGGCCTGATCGACGTCGCGACGGCGATCAATGGGCTGCGGCCCGGGCGTCTTCGCGCTCGTGATCGAGGCGCTGATCGACGCCGGCGTGCGCCACGGCCTGACGCCCGACCAGGCCGCGAGGCTGTCGATCCAGACGATGGCCGGCGCGGCCGCGGTCATCGTCCGAGGCGGGCCACGACCCGGTGGCGCTGCGCCGCCGCGTCACGTCGCCGGGCGGCAGCACCGCGCGCGCGGCTCGAGGCGCTCGAGCGGGGCGGCGTGCGCGCGGCGTTCGCCGACGCCGTCGGCGCAGTGGTGGAGATGACCCGATGACCTGGCTGCCGCTCGCGATCACGCGCGACGACGTCGCCTCGTACGTCGACACGCTGTTCCTGATCTACACGATCCTGATCTTCATCCGGGTGCTGATGAGCTGGTTCACCCGGATCCCGTACAACCGGGTCCTCAACGCGGTCCTGGAGTTCGTGCGCGAGACCACTGACCCGTACCTCAACCTGTTCCGGCGGTTCGTGCCGATGGTGCGGATCGGGCCGGGCGCGCTCGACCTGAGCCCGATCGTCGCGATCATCGTGCTGTCGATCGTCAGCCGGATCGTCGTCGGCCTGATCGCCGAGTAGGCCCGGCGTGGAACTCCCGCCGTATCTGCGATGACGCGGCTCGACGGCTGGCGGCTCGCCCTGGTCGTGGTCGGGCTGGTGGTGCTCGCCGACCAGGTGACCAAGGCGCTGATCGTGGCGAACCGGATGCTCGGCGAGTCCGAGAGCGTGTTCATCGGCATCGACCTGAACTACGTGCGCAACTCGGGCGTCGCGTTCGGCGCGCTGGCGGGCGGCGGCGCCCTCGTGTGGGTGCTGACGACCGTCGCCGTGGTCGGCCTGGTCGGCTACTTCGCCGTGCACTCCGACACGGCCCTGGCTGTGGCTGCCGGTGGGCGCGATCGCGGGCGGCGCGCTCGGCAACCTGGCCGACCGGGCCCGCGACGGCGCGGTCATCGACTTCATCGACCCGGTCGCGTGGCCCGCGTTCAACATCGCGGACATAGCGGTGGTCGTGGGGATCCTCGGGTTCGTCTACGTGGCCGAGGCGGCGCGCGAGGCAGAGGACGGGAGCGAGAGCTCGTGACCGACGCGTTCTCCGTCGAGCCCGTGCGCGGCGAACGCCTCGACGTCGCCCTGGGCGCCGACCCGCGGGTGGGCTCGCGCGCCGCGGCGCAGAAGCTGATCGACGCGGGAGCCGTGACCGTCGACGGCGCCGTGCGGCAGAAGCGATACGTGCTGCGCGGCGGCGAGACGGTCTCCGTCGACGCGTACGCCGCCACCGGAGCCCGACATGGCCGGCGCCGCGGACGTCAGCTTCGAGGTCGCCTTCGAGGACGACGACCTGATCGTGGTCGACAAGCCCGCGCGGCTCGTCGTGCACCCGTCGGCGGGCCACGTCGGAGGCGACGCTCGTGCAGGCGCTGGCCGGCCGGGCCGCCGGCGGCGACGACCCGTGGCGGCCGGGCATCGTCCACCGCCTGGACAAGGACACCTCGGGCCTGCTGGTCGTCGCGAAGTCGGACGAGGCCCACCGCGCGCCTGCAGGAGGCGCTGCGCGAGCGCGCGCGTGCGGCGCGAGTACCTGGCGCTCGTCGACGGCCGGCCGGACGCCCGCATCGGGCACGATCGACGCGCCGATCGGGCGCGATCGCCGCGACCGCACGGTCCACTCGACCACGACCGACAAGCCCCGCGAGGCGCTGACCCACTTCTGAGATCGAGGAGGACCTGCCGCGCACGACGCTGCTGCGGGTGCGGCTGGAGACCGGCCGAACCCACCAGATCCGCGTCCACCTGGCGGCGATCGGCCACCCCGTCTGCGGCGATCGCCAGTACGGCGGGGCGGCCTGCGGCGCCCGTCTTGGCCTCACACGCCAATTTCTGCATTCCGCGGCGCTTGAGGTTTCAACACCCGATCGGCGGGGCAGAAGTCGCGCTGCGAGTCCAAACTACCCGCGGACCTGCGTGCGACATATGCCGCAGCTGCGCGGGAGCCAGCTTCCGAAGGGCCAGACGGAGGCTGAAACTGAGTAGACGGGGCGTCCCTTTCGGGCGCCCCGTTTGCCGTTCTGGGCCCGGATTCCGCGGCGCCGTCTATCCTTCGCGCGTCCAGTAACCAACCCCGTCGGAGACGACGCGGCCCTGCCCGGCTCGACGGTGAGCCGGGTCCGCGCACCGGCCGGCGGGAGCCAGTCACAACACCACAAGGGAGTACTTCCGATGGCCACCGAGGTAGGCATCAGGGAGCTGCTGGAGGCCGGCGTCCATTTCGGCCACCAGACGCGCCGGTGGAACCCCAAGATGCGCCGCTTCATCTACGGCGAGCGCGGCGGGATCCACATCATCGACCTTCAGAAGACCGACCGAGCTGCTGAAGCGTGCCCAGGAGTTCGCGGCGAACATCGCCGCGCGCGGCGGGCACCGTCATGTTCGTCGGCACCAAGAAGCAGGCCCGCGACGCGGTCAAGGAGGCGGCCGAGCGCGCCGGCATGCCCTACATCGACCAGCGCTGGCTGGGCGGCCTGCTCACGAACTTCCAGACGATCTCGAAGCGGATCAAGCGCCTGCACGACCTGGACCAGTGGGTCGAGGACGGCACGCTCGACCTGCTGCCGACCCGCGAGCGCATCGGCGCCGATGAACGAGCGCGAGAAGCTCACGACCAACCTCGGCGGCGTGCGCAACCTGCAGCGCCCGCCGGACGCGATCTTCATCGTCGACATGAAGACCGAGGAGATCGGCGTGCGCGAGGCGCTGCGCCTGAAGATCCCGATCATCGGGCTGGTCGACACCAACGTCGACCCGGACCCGACGACCTTCCCGATCCCCGGCAACGACGACGCGATCCGCTCCTGCAAGGTGATCATCGACGCGATCGGCGACGTGGTGGCCGAGCGCGCGACCCAGTTCCGCGCCGAGGAGGAGGCCGCCCGCCGCGAGCGCGAGGAGCAGGAGCGCCGCGAGGCCGAGGAGAAGCGCCGCCGCGAGGAGGAGGAGCGCGCCCGCCAGGAGGCCGAGGACGCCGCCGCCCGCGAGGCGGCCGCCGCTCAGCAGGCGCAGCAGGCCCAGCAGGCGCAGGAGGGCGACGCCGCCCAGGCCAACGTCCCGCCGCAGCCCGCGCAGGCCCAGCCAGCCGCCAGCAGGCAGGCCGCCGCCCGGCGCCCGCGCAGCAGGAGCGCCCGAGCGGCCCGGCGCCGCAGAGCAGCCCGAGGCCGAGCGCGCGGTCGAGCCGCAGCAGGCCGAGCAGGCCGGCGGCAAGGAGGCCCGCGAGCAGGCCCAGCAGGCCGAGGGCAAGGCGCCCGACGAGCCGGTGGCCCGCGAGCAGGTCGAGAAGGCCGAGCGCGACGCAAAGGCGCCCCAGGGCGAGGTCAAGCGCCCGCGCGGCGCCGCCGAGGCCGACGCGACGCGCCGAGGTCGAGCAGCGCGACCACGACCAGGCCAAGACGCCGGACCAGGAGGTCGACGAGACGGCCGCGGCGGACGCAGCGGCGGAGACGCCGGCCCCGGAGGCGCCCGCCGCCGCCGAGGATGCCCGCGGCCGAGGAGCGCCCCGGCCGAGGAGGCGCCCGCGGCCGAGGAGGCGCCCGCGGCCGAGGAGGCTCCGACCGCCACCGAGGAAACCCCGAGCGACGAAGGGAGCGAGTGATGGCGGATATCGCAGCCAAGGACGTCAAGGCGCTCCGCGACCGACGGGCGCGGGGATGATGGATGCAAGAAGGCCCTCGATCGAGGCCGACGGCGACATCGAGAAGGCGATCGAGATCCTGCGCGTCAAGGGCCAGGCCCAGGCCGCCAAGCGCGGCGAGCGCGCGGCCACGCGAGGGCGTCGTCACGTCGTACCTGCACTCGACCGGCAAGATCGGCGTGCTCGTCGAGATCAACTGCGAGACGGACTTCGTCGCCCGCAACGACGACTTCCAGGAGTTCGCGCGCGAGATCGCCCTGCACATCGCGGCCGCCGACCCGCAGTACGTCTCCGAGGAGGACGTCCCGGAGGAAGCCAGGAGCGCCGAGCTGCGCATCTTCGAGGAGCAGGCCGCGGACAAGCCCGAGAACGTCCGCGGCAAGATCGCCGAGGGCCGCCTGCGCAAGTGGCTGGAGGAGGTCGTGCTGCTCAAGCAGGAGCACGTCAACAAGGACAAGCACGGAGGCCAGACCATCGAGGAGCATGCGCGCGGCAGTGGCGGCGAAGACCGGCGAGAACGTCGTCATCCGCCGCTTCACGCGCTACCAGGTCGGGGGGTAGTCCCCTGACCGCGTTCCGCCGCATCCTGCTCAAGCTGTCCGGCGAGGCGCTCATGGGCGACCTCGAGCCTACGGGGCCGACCCGGAGCGGATCGCGGCGATCGCGAAGGCAGGTCAAGGTCACCCACGATCGCGGCGTCGAGATCGCGATCGTGGTCGGCGGCGGCAACATCTACCGCGGCCTGGCCGGCGCGGCCGCCGGCATGGACCGGGCGACCGGCGACTACATGGGGATGCTCGCCACCGTCCTGAACGGCCTGGCGCTGCAGGACGCGCTCGAGAAGGAGGGCGCGTTCACGCGCGTGCAGTCGGCGATCACGATCTCCGAGGTCGCCGAGCCCTACATCCGCCGCCGCGCGATGCGCCACCTGGAGAAGGGCCGCATCGTGATCTTCGCGGCGGGCACCGGCAACCCGTTCTTCACGACCGACACCGCCGCCGCGCTGCGCGCGCTCGAGATCCACGCCGAGGCGATCCTCATGGCCAAGAACGGCGTCGAGGGCGTCTACACGGCCGACCCGCGCAAGGATCCCGACGCCGAGTTCCTGACCGAGCTGACCCACCGCGACGCGATCGAGCGGCGGCTCGGCGTGATGGACTCGACCGCGCTGTCGCTGTGCATGGACAACGACCTGCCGATCCACGTCTTCAACATGGATGACGAGCAGAACATCGACCGGATAGTGTGCGGCGAGCGCGTGGGAACGGTGGTCCGGACAGCCGCATGAGCGAAGGCCTCCTGGGAGAGCTGATCGACTGACGCGGGCGATCGCATGCACAAGGCGGTCGACGCGATCCGGCACGAGATGGGCACCGTGCGCACGGGCCGCGCGTCGCCGGCCCTGCTCGACCGCGTGATGGTCGACTACTACGGCGCGCAGACGCCGCTCAAGCAGCTCGCGTCGATCTCCGCGACCGAGGCGCGCCTGCTGACCGTCACGCCGTACGACAAGCGCTCGATCAAGTCGATCGAGAAGGGCATCCTCGAGGCGGACCTCGGCCTGACGCCGGGCAACGACGGCAACGTGATCCGGCTGACGATCCCCGAGCTGACCGAGGAGCGCCGCAAGGACCTCGTGAAGATCGTGCGCAAGATCGCCGAGGAGGGCCGCGTCTCGGTCCGCAACGTGCGCCGCGACGTGATGCACGACCTGCGCGAGCTCAAGGAGGCCGGCGAGACCGGCTCCGACGACGAGCACCGCGCCGAGGTCGAGCTCCAGAAGCTCACCGACCAGCGCATCGCCGAGATCGACGAGCTGCTCCACGCCAAGGAAGCAGAAGTAACGGAAGTCTGATCAGCGCCGTGGCAGCGCGCTACGTCGCCATCATCATGGACGGGAACGCGCGCTGGGCGACCGAGCGCGGACTGCCCGTGCTCGCGGGCCATCGCCAGGGCGCGAAGGCGCTCAAGCAGACCGTGCGCAACGCGGTGAAGCTCGACGTCAAGGAGCTGACCGTCTACGCGTTCTCGACCGAGAACTGGACGCGGCCGCGCGCCGAGGTCGAGGGGCTGATGGCGATGTTCGCCGAGCTGATCGAGTCGGAGACGCCCGAGCTCGACGAGGAGGGCGTGCGGATGCGCTTCATCGGCCGCCGCGACGAGGTCTCCGACGATCTGCGCGAGAAGATGGGCTGGGCCGAGCAGGTCACCGCGGGCAACGAGCGGATGACGCTGTTCGTCGCCTTCAACTACGGCGGGCGCGCCGAGATCGTCGACGCCGCCGCGCGCTTCGACGGAGGGACGGAGGACGACTTCGCGAAGCTGCTCTACGCGCCCGAGATGACCGACCCCGACCTCCTGATCCGCACGAGCGGCGAGCGGCGGCTGTCCAACTACCTGCTGTGGCAGTGCGCGTACTCCGAGCTCGTGTTCTCCGACGCGCTCTGGCCCGACTTCGGGATGGACGACCTGTCCGGGGCGCTCGACGAGTTCGCGGCGCGCGCAGCGGCGCTTCGGGGCGCGTTAGCCGATGTCCGACACGACCGCCCGGGTGCTGTACGCGATCCCGGCGATCGTCTTCGCCGCGCTTCATCGTCTCCTACGGCGGGCTGGTCTTCGCGATCGGCGTGATCCTGCTGGCGCTGGTCTGCCTGCACGAGCTCTACACGATGGCCGAGCGGGTGCGGCCGGTGAAGCTGGCCGGCTTCATCGGCGTCGACGGGCGTGCTCCTGTGCGCGCACTTCGGCGACGAGTTCCACGTGCGTGCTGGCGCTGGCGCTGTGCGTTCCGCTGACGTTCGTGCTGTCGCTGCTGCGGCCGCGCCGGCGAGAACGTCTCCTGGGCGATCGCGATGACGCTGTTCGGCGTCCTGTGGGTCGGCATCGCGCTCGCCTCACGCGGTCCAGCTGCGCGAGCTCGACCACGGCGGCGCGCTGGTGCTGGCCACGCTGATCGGCACCTTCATCGGCGACACCTGCGCCTACTTCGCGGGCCGCGCCTGGGGCCGCCGCCCGCTGGCGCCGCTGATCTCGCCGAACAAGACGCTCGAGGGGCTGCTGGGCGGCATCGCCGGCGGCACGTTCGCGTTCTGGGTCTTCATGTTCGGCTACCACGACTGGATCCCGGGCGGCCAGGCGCTGCTGATCGGCTTCTGCGTGGCGCTCGCGGCGCCGATGGGCGACCTGTTCGAGTCGCTCCTCAAGCGCGACCTGGACGTGAAGGACACCGGCAAGCGTGTTCGGCGCGCACGGCGGCGCGCTCGACCGCCTCGACGCCGTCTTCTTCACGGCGGTGACGGCGTACTACGTGTCACTTGCAGTTCTGTAACTAGACTCACGCGCCCCATGGCAGGCGGCCTCGTCTTCTTCACCGGGTTCCCGGGCTTCATCGGGCGGCGACTCGTGTCGCGGCTGCTGGCCGACGACCCCGAGGTGCGCGTCGCCGCGCTGGTCGAGGAGCGGATGGCCGACGACGCGCGCAAGTGCGCGGAGCAGTACGACGCCAGCGACCGCATCGAGGTGATCACCGGCGACATCGGCGAGCGCGACCTCGGCCTGCCCGAGGAAACCTACGACCGGCTGGTGGGCGAGATGACCTCCGCCTACCACCTGGCCGCGATCTACAACCTGGCGGTGCCGCTCGACGTCGCCCAGCGGGTGAACGTGGACGGGACCGGCAACGTGCTCGACCTGTGCGCTCGGGCCGACAAGCTCCAGCGCCTGAACTACGTCTCGACGGCCTACGTCGCCGGGCTGCGCACCGGCACCGTGTACGAGCACGAGCTGATGATGGGCCAGGAGCACAAGAACCACTACGAGTCGACCAAGTTCCAGGCCGAGGTCTGGGTCCGCGAGCGGATGGACAAGGTCCCGACGACGATCTACCGCCCGGCGATCGTCGTGGGCGACTCGCAGACCGGCGAGACCCAGAAGTTCGACGGCCCCTACTACATCCTCCGCACCTTCCAGCGGACGGGCCGGGCGCCGCTCCCGCGGTTCGGCCGCTCCGGGGCGCCGTTCAACGTGGTGCCGGTCGACTTCATCGTCGACGCGCTCGCGGCCGGCGCGGCCGACTCGGCCGCCGAGGGCGAGACGCTGCATCTGGTCGACCCCGACCCGGTCACCGCCGCCGAGCTGTTCAACAAGCTGGCTCAGGAGTACTCGGACCGCGAGCCCAAGGTCCGGCTGCCTCCGAAGATGGTCGAGAACTCGCTTCGCATGAAGCCGGTGAGCAAGGCGTTCCACGGCGCGCCGCCCGAGTCGATCCAGTACCTCAACCACCCGGTCACGTTCGACACGCGCCGGGCCGAGGCCGTGCTGGCGCGCAGCGGGGTGCGCTGCCCGCCGTTCGACGAGTACGTCGGCAACATGGTCGACTTCTTCCGAGAGCACGAGGACGACCCGGAGTTCGCCCCGGCCTGATGAACCCGCTGTCGCTCCCGGTCGGCATCGCGGCCCGGGTCCTGGGCGACCTGGCGGCGGTGGCGGCCGCGGCGCGGGCGGTGGTGCCGGTGGCCCAGGCGGCGGGCGAGCTCGACCTGCGGCAGATGCAGGACGACATGCATGTGCTGGCCGAGGCCGCCGCCCGGCTGCCCGAGGTGGAGTCCGAGCTGACGCGCCGGATGGACGAGATGGAGGACACCGCCGAGACGGGCGTGGCCCAGCTCGAGCGGGCCACCAAGGCGGCCGAGGCGATCGTGGCGTCGCTGCCGGTGATCGAGGGCGGCATCGCCGAGCTGAAGCGCGCGACCGCGGCCGCCGAGGCGCTCGTCGAGTCGGCGCCGGAGATCGCGGCGGGCGTGCCGGAGATCGCGCGCGCTCGCAAGGCGGCCGAGAAGCTCACTGAGTCGATCCCCGTGCTCGAGCGCGCCGCCGAGGCGGGGGAGAAGCTCGCCGGCGAGGGACTCGACGCAGGTCCGCGAGTCGCGCGAGGCGCTGCTCGAGGCCCGCGGCCAGGCCGACCAGCTGATCGCGGCGTCGGAGCGCGCGCAGAAGGCGCTCGACCGGGCGTCGGACAACGTCGAGCTGGCCCTGGCGCGCGCCGAGCCGCTCCAGGGCCTGACCGAGCGGATCGCGCGGCTGAACGAGCGCCTGCCCGGCGGCGGGCGCGGCGGTGGCGCCTAGGTCGTGAAACCGGTGCCGGGCTTCGTGGGGCGCCGCGACGAGCTCGGTCTGCTCGACGATCTGCTGGCCGGCGAGCCGGTCGCCCCGGTGGTCTTCGTGCACGGCCCGGGCGGCATCGGCAAGAGCGCGCTGGTCCGGGAGGTCGTGCGGCGGGCCCAGCCGCGGGGGCTGTCGGTGCGCATGCTCGACGGCCGGGACACCGCGGCGGCGCAGGAGGACGCCCCGCGGCTGGTGGCCGGGATCGAGGACGACGCCACCGTCCTGATCGTCGTGGACGCGTACGAGCACGTGGCTGCGTTCGGTGATCTGCTGCGCTCCGAGTTGTCCGGGCGCGTCGGCCCCGGAGTCCGCGTGCTCATCGCGGGACGTCAGCCGCCCGAGCCCGGCTGGCTGGGCGGCGGCTGGGAGCACGTATTGCGCGTGCTCCCGCTCAGGCCGCTGCGCCCGGACGAGGCACAACTCCTGCTCGAGCAGCGCGGGCTGGACGATCCGGGCGCGATCGCGGAGATCGTGCGCTGGGCCGACGGACTCCCGCTGGGACTCGGCATCGCGGCCGACGCGGTGCAGGCAGGCGCGCCGCTCGACCTCGGCCGGCTCGACGCCGATGCGGCACTTGCCGAGGCTCTGATGCTGCGGCTGGCCGGTGCCGAGCTGGAGGGCGCGGACCGGGAGGTGATGGCGGTGGCCGCGGTCGCACGCGCGGTCGACGCGCGTCTGCTGGCAGCCGTCCTGCCCGGGGTCGACGCGGACCACGCCGAGGCATGGCTTCGCAGCCGATCGTTCGCGGAGCCGCTCGGGGTGCGCGTGACGCTGCACGAGCGCGTCCGGAAGGCCGTGCGGGGCGCCCTGGTGGCGCGCGATCCCGAGTTCGAGCGCGATCTGCGCCGCCGGATCGCGGACTACACGTTCAGACGCGCAGTGCTCGGCGAGCTGTGGCTGCTGCCCGATCTGGCCGAGATGATCGACGACCCCGCGGTGCGGTGGGGGACCTCGCCGTCATCACACGCGCGGACCCATCGCGCGAGCGCACCGGCACCGGGCGATGCCGACGCCGTCGCGGCGCTCCTCGGAGCAGAGGGCAGCGACTGGTGGCCCGCGACGCGCCGCTGGTTCGACGAGGCTCCCGACCACGTCATGGTCGTCCGCGACGCGGCTGGTGCGATCGCTGCTGTGACGATCGCGGTTACGCCTGAGAGCGCGCCGGACTGGGCCGCCGAGGACCGCGTCCTGGCTCCGTGGCTGGCCGACGCGCGTTCGCGCTTCCCCGACGGCGACGCCCTGGTGCTGCGGGATGCCCTCGACCTGGCCGGCGAGTTGCAGTCGTCCGCGGTCGCCGTCGGCAACACCGCCGTCGTCCTCGGCTCCGGGCTGCCGACGGTCCGGGCGATCTACATGGGCCTCTTCGACGAGAGCCACCATCAGCGCGAGTTCCTCCGTGCGCTCGACTGGTCGATCGTCGACGAGCTGGAGGTCGCGGACGCCGATCGCACGGTGCGTTGCTACCGCAACGATTTCGGGACCGGCGGCATCCTGTGGTTCACACTCAAGCTGGTCTACCGCGACCTCGGGATGCAGCCGCCGGTACGGCGCCCGGCCGCGACGGCCAACACCGAAACCGTGCGGAACGCCCTGCGCTCCTTCCACGACCCGCGCGCGCTGGCGGCCAGTCCTCTGGCGCGGGGCGGCACGGCCGACCAGCGCGCCGAATCCGTCCGCCGCCTGCTGCGTGACACCGTCGAAGAGGCGTTCGGCGACTCGCACGACGAGAAGCTGCTGCGCGCAGTGGTCGAGCGCGCCTACTTCGAGCCGAGCGGTGGCCACGACGTCGCGATGGAGGAGCTGCACATGAGCAGGACCACTCACTTCCGCCGCCTTCGCATCGCGGTGGACCGCGTAGCTCGGCGCGTGCTCGACTCCCGCGCTTAGCCCACCTTCAGACCCGTATCCTAGACTCGAAGCCGCATGCGGCGCGTGATCATCCTCGGCTCGACGGGCTCGATCGGCGAGCAGGCGCTCGACGTCGTCGAGCGCTCCGGCGACCTCCAGGTCGTCGGCCTCGCCGCCCAGACCGGCTTCGAGAAGGTCGTCGACCAGGCGCGCCGGTTCGGGGTCGACCGGATCGCGCTGGCCGACGAGGCCGCCGCCGCGCGCGCGGCCGAGGCGTGGACCGACGGCACCGTCCTCGCGGGCGCCGACGGCCTGATCGAGCTGATCGTGGACACCGACTGCGACCTGGTGCTGAACGCCGTGGTGGGCAGCGCCGGGCTCGGGCCGACGGTCGCCGCGCTCGGCGAGGGCATCGACCTGGCGCTGGCCAACAAGGAGTCGCTGGTCGTCGGCGGCGAGCTCGTCACCACGCTGGCCGAGGCCACCGGCGCGCAGATCATCCCGGTCGACTCCGAGCACTCGGCCCTCTTCCAGCTCGTGAACGCCGAGGAGCGCCCCGGCACCGTCGACAAGCTCGTGCTGACGGCGTCCGGCGGCCCGTTCCGCGGCAAGACGCGCGCCGAGCTGAAGGACGTCACCCGCGAGCAGGCGCTCAAGCACCCGACCTGGGACATGGGCGGCAAGATCACCGTCGACTCGGCGACGCTGATGAACAAGGGCCTCGAGGTGATCGAGGCCTACCACCTGTTCGGCCTGCCCTACGAGCAGATCGACGTCGTCGTCCACCCGCAGTCGATCATCCACTCGCTGATCCAGCTGAACGACGGCGCGTCGCTCGCGCACCTCGGCTACCCCGACATGCGCGTGCCGATCTCCTACGCGCTGCACTACCCCGAGCGCGCGGACGTGCCGGTCGAGCCGCTCGACCTGGCGAAGCTCGGGCAGCTGACCTTCGAGGAGCCGGACGAGGACGCGTTCCCCTGCCTGCGCCTGGCCCGCGAGGCCGGCCGGCACGGCGGCACCGCTCCCTGCATCCTGAACGCCGCCAACGAGATCGCGGTGCAGGCGTTCCTCGACGGCGAGCTGTCGTTCACCGGCATCGCCGACGTGATCGAGCGCGCGCTCGAGGCGATCCCGGCGAAGCCCGTCGGCCACTTCTCCGACCTCTACAAGGCCGACGCCGCAGGCGCGCGAGCAGGCCGACGAGCTGATCCACGGGGTGGCGGCCACATGAGCTGGTTCATCGCCTTCGCCGGCTTCTGCGCGCTGATCGTCCTCCACGAGCTCGGCCACTTCACGGCGGCCAAGGCCGTGGGCATGCGCGTCGAGCGCTTCTCGCTGTTCTTCCCGCCGCTGATCGCGCAAGAAGAAGATCGGGGAGACCGAGTACGCGATCGGGTCGCTGCCGCTCGGCGGCTACGTGAAGATCAGCGGGATGTCCCCGGCGGAGGACCTGCCGGAGGAGGTGCGCGACCGCGCCTACCACGCGCAGCCGGTCTGGAAGCGGATCGTGGTGATCGCGGCCGGGCCCGGCGGTCAACTTCGTGCTCGCGTTCGTGCTGCTCGTCACCTACTTCGGGGTCTACGGGCCGCGCGACGAGTCGACGCCGATCGTCGCCCAGACCGAGAAGACCTACCCCGCCGCCGGCGTGCTGCAAGCCCGACGACCGGATCGTCTCGGTCGACGGCAAGACCGGCGACCCGGCGGCGCTCGGGCAAGCAGATCGCGAGCCACAAGTGCGCGGGCCCGCAGGTCGACCGCTGCAAGGCCGCCGACGCCGGCGACGTCGTCGTCGACCGCGACGGTCAGCGCCGCACCTTCGAGCTGACGCCGATCTACGACGAAGGTGCGCGAAGCGGACGCGGCTCGGCTTCGGCTACTCGCAGGAGAACCGCAAGGTGCCGTTCGGCGAGGCGGTCGACGATCTCGAACGACCGCTTCTGGTTCGTGACCAAGGAGACGCTCAAGCTCCCGGCCAAGCTGGTCGACCCCGAGGAGCGCAAGCAGCTCTCGGGCGTCGTCGGCACCTACGAGGACGACGCGCCAGTCGATCCTCGAACGAGCCGCGCGACGCGGTCGCGATCCTCGCGCTGATCTCGCTGTCGCTCGCGATCGTGAACCTGTTCCCGTTCCTGCCGCTCGACGGCGGCCACATCTTCTGGGCGGTCGTCGAGCTGATCCGGCGCAAGCCCGTTCCGCTCCACGTCATGGAGCGCACCGGCATCATCGGCTTCATGCTGGTCGCGCTCATCTTCGTCATCGGATTGTCGAACGACATCGGCAGGCTTTCCGGCGACGGCTTCAGCGTGAGATAGTCCATGCCTCGGGTACCGCGGTGCCCAGGGGGAAGAGCTATCGAGGGAGTTGAGAATGGCCACTGCTGAGACCGGCGCGCGCGAGAACATCGAGGTCAAGGCGCTCAAGGAGTCGACGATCTGCGGCGCCTTCCAGGTGACCGCGAGCGAGTTCCCGGACCGGGTCGCGATCCGCACCAAGGGCGACGAGCTGTCGATGACCTGGGCGGAGTACAACGAGAAGGTGCAAGGTGCTCGCGGCCGGGCTCGCCGGACTGGGCCTGAAGCGCGGCGACACGATCGGCGTGATGCTCAACAACCGGCCCGAGTTCCACTGGGTCGACGCGGCCGCGATGCACCTGGGCGCGACGCCCTACTCCGTCTACAACACCTACTCGGCCGAGCAGATCGAGTACCTGGTCTCCGACGCGAAGAACAACATCGTCGTCACCGAGCAGGCGTTCCTCGACACGGTCATGAAGGTGAAGGAGGCGTGCGGGTCGGTCGAGCACGTGATCTCGGTCGACGGCGGCGACGGGCGCGCTGTCGCTCGACGACCTGGAGGCGAAGGGCGCCGACGACTTCGACTTCGAGGCCGCCTGGAAGGCCGTCGAGCCCGACGACGTGCTCACGCTGATCTACACGTCGGGCACGACGGGGCCGCCCAAGGGCGTGCAGATCACGCACGCGAACGTGCTCTCGGCGGGCCGCTCGTTCGACCAGATCATCAAGTTCCCCGACGGCGCGCGCGTCGTCTCGTACCTGCCGATGGCGCACATCGCCGAGCGCTCGTGCACGCCACTACCTGCCGATGGAGTTCGGCTTCTCGACGACGTGCTGCCCGGACGCGCGCCAGGTCGTCGGCTACCTGCCCGAGGTGCGGCCGAGCTGGTTCTTCTCGGTGCCGCGCATCTACGAGAAGCTCAAGTCCGCGATCGAGGCCGGCGTCGCCCACGAGCAGGACGAGCAGAAGAAGCAGGCGACGCAGTGGGCGATCGACGTGGGCCTGAAGAAGGTGCGCGCCGAGCAGGCGGGCGAGGAGGTCTCCGACGAGCTCGCCCAGGAGTACGCCAAGGCCGACGAGCTCGTGCTGTCGAAGATCCGCGAGCGGCTCGGGCTCGACCAGCTCGAGGCGCTGAACGTCGGCGCCGCGCCGACCCCGCGCGAGGTGATCGAGTTCTTCCACGCGCTCGGGCTGCCGCTGGCCGAGCTGTGGGGCATGTCGGAGACCTGCGGCGCGGGCTGCTGCAACCGGCCCGACCACATCAAGATCGGCACGGTCGGCCCGCCTGCCCCGGGCACCGAGATCAAGCTCGACGAGGACGGCGAGGTCCTGATCAAGGCGGGCTACGTCATGAAGGGCTACCGCAACCTGCCCGACAAGACGAAGGAGACGATGACCGACGACGGCTTCCTGCGCACCGGCGACATCGGCGAGTTCGACGAGGACGGCTTCCTGAAGATCGTCGACCGCAAGAAGGAGCTGATCATCAACGCGGCCGGCAAGAACATGTCGCCCGCGAACATCGAGGCCAAGGTCAAGACCTCGAGCCAGCTGATCGGCCAGGCGATCTGCGATCGGCGACGGGCGGCCCTACAACGTCGCGCTGATCACGCTCGACCCCGACGTCGCGCCGGGCTTCGCCGAGCAGAACGGGATCGAGGACGCCTCACCCGAGTCGCTCGCGTCGAACGAGAAGGTGCATCGAGGAGGTCCAGGCCGGCATCGACCGGGCCAACGAGAAGCTCGCGCGCGTGGAGCAGATCAAGAAGTTCAAGATCCTGCCCACCGACTGGGAGCCGGGCGGCGACGAGCTGACGCCGACGATGAAGCTCAAGCGCAAGCCGATCGGCGAGAAGTACAAGGACGAGATCGAGGCGCTCTACGCGAAGTAGAGCGCCCCGAGGCCGGGCCTTACTTGGAGCGGTTCGCGAACTTCTTGCGGTAGCCCTCGATCTTCTGCTTGTTCTTCGGATCGCTCGCGGCGCGCTTGGCCTGGTCGGCCAGCTTGCGCCCCTGCGGGCTGCGGGCGAATTTGGTGAGCTTGCTCATCAGTCCGGCCATGGGTCATCCCTCCGTCGTTCTTTGCGAACCCCAAAGTGTTCCCGGGGATTGTGACGCCCAACTAATCGTCAGCAGCGCCGGAACGTCTTGGTCGTCTTCAGCTTCTTGCCCGAGCGGGGGGTGACGATCGCCTGTACGCGATGGCGGCCACGCTTCGATGCGCGGACGGTGACCGTGAACGAGGCGCGCGCCGAGCGGCTGACGCGCTTGCCGTCCACCCGCACCTCGACCGAACGGAACGACCCGCCGGTCTTCACGCGGAGCTTGAAACGGGCCTTCGCGCAGCCGCGCGGCACTCCCGACAGCTTCGCCTTCGTCGCCGGGGCGCCGCTGTTCGGGTACACGGCAACGCCGAAGCTCGCGGCCGCCACGTCGTCGAGGCCGTCGCCCGTGAAGTCGCCGGCCGCGAACGCGCGCGAGTAGCCCTCGGGGGCGAACCGCCCCGGGTCGACCTTGAACCCGCCGCTCCCGTCGCCGATGAAGACGCGCAGCCCACCTTCCTCCACGACGATGTCGGTGCGCCCGTCGCCGTTGATGTCGCCGACGCCCAGTTCCGCCCCGGTCGCCGTGGCGCCGGCGAAGGTCGCAGGCGATCCGAACCCGCCGGACCCGTCGGCCAGGAGCCGGCCGGGCTGGTTGCCGCCGATCACGAGGTCGGCGGCGCCATCGCTGTTGAGGTCGCGCGCGATCACCTCGGTCGCGTCGTTGGGTGCGGCCAGCGTGGTCGGCGCGCCGAGGGCGCCGCCGCCGGTGCCCAGCAGCACGTGGATCCGACCGCCGGTGCCGAAGTTGAAGTCGGCCAGGGCCACGTCGGTGATGCCGTCGCGGTTGAAGTCGCCCGCCGCGACGTCGGTGGGCTCGCCCTCCTGGGTGGCCTGGAACTCGGTCGCCTGACCGAACGTGCCGTTCCCGGCGTTCAGGTGCACCGCGGCCGCGACCGGCGGCCGGCCTGCACCGCGGCCGCCGACGAAGCCGGACACGATCGCGTCGAGGTCGCCGTCGCGGTCCATGTCGGCCAGCTCGACCGCCCGCGGACCGGAAGCGGTGTCCTGCACCACGGGCTGGGCGCCGAGGCCGCCCGCTCCGCTCAGGAAGGTCGTCAGCGAGTCCTGGCCCGGGTTGTTGGTGACGGTCACCAGGTCGGTCCGGCCGTCCCCGTTCAGGTCGCCGGCGGCCAGGTTCTGCGGCTGCTCGTTCGTGGGCAGTCTGGTCTCGGCGCCGAACGCGCCGGCGCCGTTGTTGGCGCGGACGCCGATCGCGCCCGGGCCACTCGTGGGCGCCACGGTGTACGCGAGGTCGCGGTCGCCGTCGCCGTCGAAGTCCCCGAGCGCAACTCCGCCCGATGCCTCGGTCGACGGGAACGCCTTGCCCGGGCCGAACGACACGGCGGCGGACGCCGGCGCCGCGGCGACCAGTGTGAGAACAGCGGACACGGTCAGATGACGCAACACGCTCAAGGGCCAGATCCTCCGTCGGGAAATCGAAGGAGTCACCCTAGCGGGCAAATCGGGTACCGCAAACGGCCGGTCCCTGTACCCGGTGTTACGCCGGTGTTCCGGCGACGGGGTCCTTCACGGGTGTCAGCGCCGCCAGGAGCGCGGCCAGCGCCAGCGATCCGCCCAGCACCAGCAGCCCGCCGTCGAGCGAGCCGGTCGAGTCCTTGATCGCGCCGACGATCACGGGCCCGAACAGCCCGCCGGACACGCCGATCGAGTTGATCAGCGCGATGCCGCCGGCGGCCGCGCGATCGCGCAGGATCGCGGTGGGCACCGTCCAGAACACCGGAATGACGCCGAGCACGCCGAACGTCCCGATCGCCCCGAGCGGGATGCCGGCCGCCGCCGGCGCGAGCGCGATCCCGATCGTGCCGGCGGCGCCCAGCAGCAGGCCGAACGTGAGCAGGCGCCTGTGGTCGCCCTCGCGGTCGGCACGACGGCCGAGGACGATCAGCCCGAGGACGCCGCCCGCGAACGGGATCATCGTCAGGAGCCCGGTCTGGAAGTCGGACAGATCCCCGACGCGCTTGATGATGTCGGGGAGCCAGAAGATGATCCCGTAGCTCGCCAGGTTGAGGCAGAAGAACGTCGCGATGAGGTACCGCACGCGCCCGTCGCGGATCGCCGTGCGCATGTCGTCGAGGTCGGCCTCCTCGCGCGCCTCGACGACGCGCCGCTCGAGCCACTCCGCCTCGTCGGCGGAGAGCCAGGATGCGGTGCTCGGCCGGTCCGGCAGGTGGCCCAGGACGTACACGCCGACGATGACCGCCGGAGCGCCCTGCACCATGAAGAGCCATTGCCAGCCGTCGAGCGCCCAGGACGCCGTCGAGCTCCAGGAGCGCGCCCGCGGTCGGTCCGCCGACGATGAACGCGATCGCGATGCCGCCCAGGAACGCGGCCATGGCGCGGCCGCGCGCCTCGGGCGGGAACCACAGGGAGAGGAAGAGGACGACGCCGGGGAAGAAGCCGGCCTCCGCGAAGCCCAGCAGCAGCCGCAACGTGACGAGCGACTCGGCGTTCCACACGAACGCGGTCGCGACCGCCACGATGCCCCAGGCGATCATGATCGTGCCCAGCCAACGGCGCGCCCCGAGCCGGTGCAGGATCAGGTTCGACGGGACCTGGAAGACGACGAAGCCCACGAAGAAGATCCCCGATGCCAGGCCGAAGGCGGTGCTGCTGAGCGCCAGGTCCGTCTCCAGCTGGTCGTTCGCGAACGAGATGTTCAGGCGGTCGACCCACGCGATGACGTGCATCAGCACGATCAGCGGCAGCAGCTTCCGCAGCGCCGTCGCTACCGCGCGATCGCCCAAGCTCTCCATCCCGCGGCGGACACTAACCGCGCGCTCTCAGGCGCGCGGAGCGAACCTTTCCCGTGGGGCGTCAGATGGACTTCTCGAACCAGTGGTGCGCGTACGCCTCGTCGTTGAACGGCGCCACCTCGCGGTAGCCCGACGAGCGGTACAGGGCGTGCGCCTCGGTCAGCGCCTTGTTCGTGTCCAGGCGAACCGTGCGCGCACCGCGCTGCGCGGCGTGGCGCTCCAGCTCGGCCACGATCCGCCGGCCGACTCCCAGGCGCCGCGCGGCGTCCGCCACCCAGAGGTGCTTGATCTCGGCCGGGGCGTCCGCGTGGAGCCGCAGGGCGCCACAGCCGACAGGGTCGTCCCGGAGCCAGGCGACCAGCAGCAGCCCGGCCGGCTCGGTCAGCTGCTCGGGGCTGGTGACCCGGGACCGGCCTGGGTCGAAGCCGGTGTCGAAGCGGCTGTCGATCTCGCGGAAGTACGAGCCGATGCAGAACTCCGCCGCCGGGCTGCGGGGGTCCTCGACGCGCACCTCGACCAGCCCCGCGGTCAGCAGCCGCTCGACCTCGGCCATGGCCTCGATCAGGCGCGTGCGTTGGGTCTCGCGGAGCGGCTCGACCAGCGACCAGGCCAGGTCGTCGCTGCGGCTGTCGAGGACGGCGCGCTCGGCCCGCCCGGCGCCGGTCAGGCGCGCGGTGCGGACGCGCTTGTCGCCCGGGTCGGGCTCGACCACCACCAGGCCGTCGGCCTCGAGCGAGCGGATCAGGCGGCTCAGGTAGCCGGAGTCCAGGTCGAGCGCCGCGCGCAGGGACCTGAGGTCGGCTCCGTCCTCGCCGATCTCCCACAGCACGCGCGACGCGCCGAGCGGCCGCCCCTGGGCCATGTAGGCGTCGTCGAGGGCACCGATCCGCTGGGTGACCGTGCGGTTGAACGAGCGGACGCTCTCGACGGCGGCGCGGTCCATTTCTCTGACTCTAGTCAGAGAATGCGCCCAAGCGCGACCCGATAACAACGAATTGACACTTTCTGTCGCCTGCTGCTCTACGGTCCCGGGCCTTCTGATCGGCGACGAGTCACAGATCAGCCGGCGCAGGTTCGTGGCCGGCGCGGGCATCGGCGCGGGCGCTCTGATCCTCGGCGGGGTGCCGCTGGGAGCGGGCGCCCAGACCCGGCGTACCGTGCCGTTCGCGCGGCGCGGGTCGTTCCCGCAGGGGGTCGCGGCCGGCGAGCCGACTCCGCGCGGCATGACGCTGTGGACGCGGCTCGACGGGCTATCGGGCGGACCGCCGTCTGACGGTCGAGGTCGCGCGCGACGACGACTTCAGGCGCGTCGTCTTCCGTCGCAACATCGTCGCCCGCGCCTCGGAGGAGGGCGTGGTCAAGCTGCGCGTGCAGCGCGGCCTGAAGCCCGGCGAGCGCTACTTCTACCGCTTCGAGACGCGCGGCGACGCAGAGCCAGGTCGGCAGCTTCGACACGCTGCGGCCGGCGGACTCGCGCGCAGCCGGTGCGGATCGCCTTCTTCTCCTGCCAGGACTACCAGGCGGGCTACTACGGCGCGCACGACGCGATCGCCCGCGAGGACGTCGACCTGGTCGTCTGCCTGGGCGACTACATCTACGAGAAGAACTTCTACGAGGGGCCGCGCAAGGACACGCTCGGCGCGAACGGCGACGGCGAGGTCATGACGCTCGCCGAGTACCGGGCCGAAGTACCGCTGTACCGCACCGACCGCGACCTCCAGACGATGCACGCCGCGCATCCGTTCCTGGGGATCTGGGACGACCACGAGGTCGAGGACAACTACGCGGGCGACCTGCCGGGCGACGCGGCCGACGACCGCCGGGGCGTCCCGTTCAAGAGCCGCCAGCTCGCCGGGCTACCGGGCGTTCTACGAGTGGATGCCGTTCCGGCGGCCCGGAGCGGCGCGACACGCCGACCTACCGCGCGCTGTCGCTCGGCGGCAACGCCGAGCTGTTCCTGCTCGACCAGCGCCAGTACCGCTCCGACCAGCCCTGCGACGACGAGTTCTTCGTCCCCTGCCCGGAGGCGGAGACCGGCAACCAGACGCTGCTCGGGCCGGGCCAGAAGGACTGGCTCAAGCGCAGGCTCGAGGCGTCGGGCGCCTCGTGGAAGGTGATCGGCAACCAGCTGATGATCATGGCGCTCGACACCGCGCCAGGGCGCGCCCGATCAACAAGGACCAGTGGGACGGATACGGGCTGGAGCGGCGCGAGATCCTGCAGCACGTGGTCGACAAGGGGATCAAGGACGTCACCTTCATCACCGGCGACATCCACACGTTCTTCGCGGGCGACGTCGGCGTCGACGGCCGCGGGCCGGAGAGCGCGGCCACCGAGTTCGTCGGCGGATCGATCACCTCGCTCGGCATCCCCGAGCTCGTCAAGGACACGAGCGGTGCGCCGCTGACCGGCGAGCAGATCACGACGCTCACCGGACAGCTGCGGACGGTCAACCCGCACCTCAAGTACGACGAGCAGAAGAGCCGCGGCTACGGCGTGCTGACGGCCACCGACTCCGAGCTGCGCGTCGAGTTCAAGGCGGTCAACGCCCTCCAGCGCTCGACCGAGGCGCGCACGATCGGCTCGTTCCGGGTCGCCCGCGGCGAGCCGCGCGTGCAGGTCCTCTAGCTGCCGCCGAGCATCCCGCGCATGTCGATCGCGCGGCTCGAGGGCACGGCGATCAGCTGGCAGATCGCGGACACGCGGTAGGCGACCGCCAGCGGCTGCCGGCCGTAGACCGCGATCCGCAGGGCGATCCAGCTGCGGTCGCCGCCGCGCGGGTCGCCGGTGAAGCTTGCTTCCGCGTGGGTGATGAAGTTGGCCTCGCCGGTCTGGGCCTGGAGCGCCACACTGCAGGTCACCACCGCGCCGTCCAGGTCGGCGGTGTTGTACGCGTGCGAGTCCGGCAGGAAGAACGACGAGTCCTCGTTCAGGTAGGTCTGGGTGAACGAGACCATTCGGCCGCTCGTGTCGGGCGGCTGGCCGTACCAGGCGGTCCCGCAGTAGTCCGTGCGCCGGAACTGGCGGCCGGACTCGGCGTCGCTGACGAGCGTGTCGAGGCGCTGGCCGGGCACGGGCTGCGGCACGGTCTGGGACATGCCCGCGATCGTAACCGCGGGAGGGCGAACTCAGCCGTTTGAGCAATTCTGCCCATTTCCTTGACAGCCCTCCGACCGCGGCGCACGTTGGGGTGGAGTGCGAGGAGTTGAGCAAAGGCGTTCACGGCAGTCGTGCTGACGGCAGTCGCGCTGGCAATGGGCGCAGTGGGCGCAGGACCGGCCCATGCGCAGGGCGAGATCGCGAGCGACCCGCTGACGATCTCCACCTCGGACGCGAACGAGCTTCAGGTCCGCTTCACCTCCTCAGGCCTCGGTGAATTCGAGCCTCCCGACGCGGCGTTCGGCCAGTTCGGCCTGATGGTCGAGACCCCGGAGGCGCTCTACGGCTTCGCCGGCGGCGACAGCTGGGGGCTCGTCGGCGATCACCAGATCGATGAACCGGTCCCTGGGCAGATCCGCATGACCAGCGTCTACCGGCCCGCGGTCGCCAGCCCCGCCTTGGAAGTCGCCGAGGAGATCGTGTACACGCCTGGCACCTACGAGATGCGCGCCTCCTACACGTTCACGAGCCTCCTGGTCGATGGCACGCTGACGTTCACGCCGAAGATCCTTGCGAACGCCGCTCCCAGCGGGGAGTCCGTCGGCCGCGCCTTCGACTTCGGCGAGGGGTTGCGTGTCACCACGTCAGACCGTGCGGCGGAGATCGAGGTGACCGAGGTGACCGGTGGCTCGTCGCCTGCCTGGGAGCATTTCGAGGCCGGCGACTTCTTCTCGCTCGAGGACAAGGTCCGCGCGGGCCAGGACCTCGCTGATAAGGCAGATCCCGAACGCCAGGACGTCGGGTTCGGCGTGCAGTGGCCGGCACTGACGCTCGGTGCCGGCGACACGTCTGACCCGCACGAGATCGTCTACTCCTTCGCGCACCGTCTGGAGCTGTCGCCGCCTGAGTCCACGCTGACCCAGGGCCAGACCAAGACGTTGACCGGGCAGTACGCCGGCGCAGACGGCTTGCCGCAGCAGAAGACGCTGCGCTACTTCGTCGAAGGGCCCAACCAGAGGGACGACCAGGAGTTCACGACCGAGCTCGATGGCAGCTTCCAGATCGACCTGCCGGGCACGAACTACGGGCTCGACCGCGTTGTCGTCTACGAGGACGTCGACCTGTCGTCCAGCCTTACGGAAGCGGACCGCGCCCGGGCGGCCGAAGTGGGGTGGCGTGCGCCGTCGGAGCCGGCCGACAACCTGGCGTTCGCAATCGACGAGGGGGAGACCGTGTCCACCGGCGGCACCTACGTGGAGTCCCCGCCCGGTGCAGTCCCGCTGGGTCCCGCGAACAAGGCCATCGGCGGCATATCGGCTGCCGGATTCCCGCGCGCGGGCGATCAGTTCGCGCTGCTGACGACGGGCAACGGCGACGCGGTGTTTGGCGATGGCGGCGGCGGCCACGCCGGGGGCGAGCTGATTCGAGGCGCCCACGACGTGACGGTCATGGGGGTCGACCTGAACGTGCCGGCTACCGCCAACTGCCTGTCGCTCGACCTGCGCTTCCTGTCGAACGAGGACCCGGACCCCGGCAACCCGTACAACGACTCCTTCATCGCCGAGCTCGACCAGAGCGACTGGCAGGTGAACGGGTCCGGCCAGGTCGTGGCGCCGAAGAACTTCGCGGATGACGTGAACGGGCGGCCGCTGTCGGTCGGCGGCCAGGGCGTAGTCGAGATGACCGAGGCCGGCGCGGCAGGGACGAACTACGGCGTCGGGACCGGGGTGCTGCGCGCCAGGACGCCGATCACGCCGGGGACGCACACGCTCTACCTGTCGATCTTCGACCTGGGCGACGCGATCGTCGACTCCGGAGCGCTGGTCGACAAGCTGGAGGCGATCAGCGTCCCGCCCGAGGAGTGCGTCGCACACCTCGAGTCGCCGCAGGCTGCGACGCGGGTTGACGTCGACCCCGCTACTGCCAACCGCACGATCGGGGAGCAGCACGCGGTGTCGGTTGCCGCTTTTGATGCGGACGACAACCCGGTCGCCGACCCGCGGCTGCGCTACTTCGTCTCCGGTGCGAATCCGGTGGCGGACAGCGCGCTCGGACTCGGCGGGGGCGGCACCGGGCAGGTGACGTGGTTCGGCGGCAACGTCGGTGACGACGAGCTGACGATCTATCGCGACGTGGACGGGGACGCGCAGATGGATCCGGGCGAACGGGTGGGTGGGTCGACGGTGAAGTGGGCCGCGCCGATACCGCAGCCGGAGACCCAGCAACAGCAGCAGCAACAGCAGCAACAGCAGCAGCGCCAGGCGGAGCTCACGCTCTCGCTGGCACCCGTCGACGAGGCTGCGCTGCCGGGCAACACGCACGACATCCAGGCCACCGCCCTGATCGATGGCGTCGCGCTTCCGAACGCAACGCTGCGCTACCGCACGGAAGGCACGCATCCGGGCTCCGGCGACGTCACGACGGGTACCGACGGGCGGGCCACGATCTCGCTGCGCGGCACGCGACCCGGCCAGGACACCGTCACGGTCTTCCTCGACCGCGATCGCGACGGCAGCCAGGGGATCGGCGAGCCGGTGGCGATCGCCAGGGTCGAATGGCTCGACCCGCCGAAGCTCAAGAAGACAGCGAACGCCGACCCGGTGGCCGGGACGGTGCTGATCAAGCTCCCGCCCGGCACCAGCCTGGCCAAGGCCCGCCGGCTGGGGCTGGCCGGGGCGACGTCGGGCTTCATCCCGCTGACCGAGGCCAAGCAGATCCCGCTCGGGTCGACGCTCGACACGACGGCCGGCCGCGTCCAGCTGCAGACCATCGCCAGCAACAAGAACCCTGGCGTCACGCAGGCCGGCGACTTCTACGAGGGCCTCTTCCAGGTCCGGCAGGTGGGCTCGAGCCGGGCGCCGATCACGGAGGCAACGCTGAACGAGCGGCTTCAGTGCCAGCCCAACCGGCGAGGGCGCGAGGTCGTGCAGGCCGGGCGCCGCAGCCGCCGCCTGTGGGGTAGCGGTCGCGGTCGATTCCGCACTCGAGGGCGCAATTCGACGGCGACAGTGCGCGGCACGGTATGGCTGACCAAGGACACCTGCAACACCACGACGACGCGGGTCAGGAGCGGCACGGTGGTCGTGCGGGACATCGCGAAGAAGAAGAACGTGACGGTCAGGCGGGGCGGGACGTACGTCGCTCGCGCGCGACGCCGCTAGACGGTCCGGAGGCGGCCGCTACGGCAGCTCGACGTGCGGCGCGTCGCCCTTCAGCGGGGCGAGCCCGGCGGCGCGCAGCTCGGCGTCGGAGATCACGGCCTGGATCGGGCGGCCGCCGATCGACACGTCACAGGCGCGGCCGCTCTGGTGGCGGGACTTGCCGGGCGGGGCGACCGGGAGCGGGTTGTTGTGCGCGGTTGTCCCACAGGCGCTGCTGCTCCTCGATCGAGCGGTGGCCGCAGTTGATGTGGAACTTCATGCCCTTCTTGGCGGCGAGGGCCTCGAGGCGCTGGAGGATCTCAGGCGAGGCGTCCAGGTCGCCGGTCAGGTGCGGGTAGGTGCCCGGCGCGGCCTGGCCGAAGGTCTGGGTGGCGTCGGCGGCGGGAGCCGCGGCCGTCGGACGTCGTCGGTGCCGCCCATCGCGCTCTGGAGCTGGCCCGCGAACGATCCGGACCCGCCGGACGTGGTCGTCGCCGGCGCGGCCGGGGTGGTGGCCTGAGCGGGCTGTACGGGCGCCATCGCGCTCTGGATCTCGTTGATGCGGGCGATCACGGCCTGGAGGGACATCCGTACATGAATCGGAAACTGCGCCGATACCCTTAGCTGCCCAATGCCTTCGGAGCGACAGATCGACGTCGGTGGCGTCAAGATCGGCGGCGGAGCGCCCGTCGCCGTCCAGTCGATGACGAAGACCGAGACGGCCGACTACGACGCCACTCTGCGCCAGATCCGCGCCGTGGCCGACGCCGGCGGCGACATCATCCGCTGCGCCGTCCCGCGCGAGAAGGACGTCGACGCGCTCGCGCGCCTGGTCACGGAGTCCCCGATCCCGATCATCGCGGACATCCACTTCAACTACACGCTCGCGCTGAAGGCGATCGACGCGGGCGCGCACTGCATCCGGATCAACCCGGGC
Organism: uncultured Actinomycetes bacterium; assembly: GCA_963724205.1. Lineage (GTDB taxonomy): Bacteria > Actinomycetota > Thermoleophilia > Solirubrobacterales > Thermoleophilaceae > CAVRTK01. The sequence goes on from CAVRTK010000001.1 coordinate 2,716,399, forward strand.
AACATCGGCGGCCACGAGAAGACCGGGATGGTCGTCGACAAGGCCAAGGCCGCCGGGGTTCCGATCCGGATCGGCGTCAACTCCGGCTCGCTGCCCAAGCACCTGCACGAGCTCGAGCGCGAGAACTCGGTCGAGGCGCTGGTCCAGGCCGCCGTCGAGTACGTCGAGCTGATGCACCGGCTCGACTTCTACGACTTCAAGGTCTCGATCAAGTCGACCAGCGTGCCGAACACGATCGCCTCCAACCGCCTGCTGTCCGAGCGCATCGATCATCCCGCTCCACCTGGGCATCACCGAGGCGGGCACCAAGTGGACCGGGTCGATCAAGTCCGCGGTCGGCCTGGGCACGCTGCTGGCCGACGGCATCGGCGACACGATCCGCATCTCGCTCTCCACCTTCCACGCGGAGGAGGAGGTCAAGGTCGCCTGGGAGATCCTGAAGTCGCTCAAGCTGCGCCAGCGCGGCCCCGAGCTGATCGCCTGCCCGACCTGCGGCCGGCTCCAGTTCGACATGGACACGGTCGTCGCGGAGATCGAGACGCGGCTGGAGAGCTACAAGGACCACATCGAGGTCGCGGTGCTCGGCTGCGCGGTCAACGGCATCGGCGAGGCCTCGCACGCGGACTTCGGCATCACCGGCGCCAAGAACGAGGGCCTGATCTTCGCCCACGGCAAGCCGCTGCGGAAGGTGCCGCAGGAGCGCCTGGTCGACGAGCTGTTCGTCGAGATCGACAAGTCGATCGACCGAGGCGAAGTCGAGGTCGACCAGCAAAAGGCCGCCGAGGGCGCCGCCTGGCTCGAGAAGATCGAGAACGAGAACGCCGGCGAGCTCACCCCCGAGCGCCTGGCCAAGCTCGAGGCCGAGCAGGCCCGCGCCCAGGCGAACGCCGAGGCGGCGGGCAACGGCGGGAACGGCCACACGATCGAGCTGCCCACGGCGCCCGAGCCGAAGAAGAAGCTCGACGAGGCGGTCTCGCCGACGGCGGGCCGCCGCTTCACGCGCGGCTTGATCGGCTTCCCGAACCCGGTCAACGAGAAGGCGGCGCGCGTGGTCGCCGGCGGGGTCGTGCTCCTGGCCGTCACCGCGATCGTGTTCGAGCTCGAGTGGCTGCTGCCGCTGATCGCGCTCGGGTTCCTGGCCCGCGTCGTCACCGGTCCCACGCTCAGCCCGCTCGGCCAGCTCGCGACCGGGTCGTCGCACCCCGGCTCGGGGCGCCGAAGCACGTGCCCGGCCCGCCCAAGCGCTTCGCCCAGGCGATGGGCCTGACGATGTCGGCCGCCGCGGTCGTCCTCTACTTCGCCTTCGACGCGCACACCGCGGCCTGGGTCGTCACCGGCGTGCTGGCGGGCGCCGCGACGCTCGAGTCGGTGTTCGCGCTCTGCCTGGGCTGCCAGGTCTTCGCGCTGCTGATGCGGGTCGGCCTCATTCCCGAGGAGACCTGCGAGCGCTGTGCGGACATCTGGGCGCGCGCCTGAATAGGCTTCCGCGCGCGATGACTCGCCTCTCCCAGTACCTGCTGCCCACCGTCAAGGAGGCCCCCGCCGACGCGGAGGCGGTCTCCCACAAGCTGCTGGTGCGCGCCGGGCTCGTCCGCCAGGTCGGCGCCGGGCTGTGGACGTACCTGCCCGCGGGCTGGAGGGCTCACCGCAAGGCCGAGCAGATCATCCGCGAGGAGCTCGACGCGGTCGGCTCCCAGGAGATGCTGATGCCGGTGATCACGCCCGCCGAGCTGTGGCGCAAGACCGGCCGCTACGACATCGACGAGCTGTTCAAGCTGAAGGACCGCGAGGGACGCCGACCTGGTCCTGGCCATGACCCACGAGGAGGCGGTCACCTACCACGTGGCTCGCGAGGTCCGCTCCTACCGCGACCTGCCGCTGATCCTCTACCACTTCCAGACCAAGGAGCGCGACGAGCCGCGCCCGCGCGCCGGCCTGCTGCGCACGCGCGAGTTCATCATGAAGGACGCCTACACGTTCGACCGCGACCGCGAGGGGCTCGACAGGCAGTACGACCTGCTGGCCGGCGCCTACGACCGGATCTTCGACCGCGCCGGGCTCGAGTGGTACCGGGTCGAGTCGGACGTGGGGATGATGGGCGGCTTCGGCGCCCACGAGTACATGGCGCCCTGCGCGGCGGGCGAGAACGAGGTCGCGCTGACCAGACTCCGGCTACGCGGCCAACGTCGAGGTGGCGAGCGCGACGCGCGCAGCCGGTCGACGGACTGCCGGAGGCGCTCGACGCGCCCGAGCCGGTCGAGACGCCGGGCGCGACGACGATCGACGCGGTGACGCGGAATGCTCGGCGTGCCCGCGGGCGCGCTGATCAAGGCCTTCCCGGTGATCGTGGGCGACGACGGCAAGCCGGTGCTGGCGCTCGTCCGCGGCGACCACCGCGTCAACGAGATCAAGCTGCAGAACGCGCTCGGCGCCCCGGCGCGCCCGGCGCAGCGAGGACGAGGTGCGCGAGCTGTTCGGCACGCACCCGGGCTACATCGGGCCGGTCGGCGCGAAGGTCGAGATCCTGGCCGACGAGGCGCTGCGCGGCCTGCACGGGCTGGTCGCCGGGCGCCAACGAGCCCGACACGCACCTGCGCGGCGTCGAGCCGGGCCGCGACTTCGACGCGTCCTGGGGCGACATCCGCAGCGTCGAGGCCGGCGACACCGACCCGTCGCGGCGCGGTGATCCGGATCGAGCGGGCGATCGAGGTAGGCAACATCTTCAAGCTCGGCACCCGCTACTCCGAGCCGCTCGGCGCCACCTACCTGGACGAGGACGGCAAGGAGAAGCTGATCTGGATGGGCTCCTACGGCATCGGCCCGGCGCGCATCATGGCCGCCGCGGTCGAGCAGTACGCCGACGACGCCGGCATCTCGTGGCCGCGGTCGCTCGCCCCGTTCGACGTCGAGCTGGTCACGCTGGCGAAGCCGGGCGAGCCCGCCCGCGAGGTGGCCGACCGGCTGTACGGCGAGCTGCGCCAGCCAGGGCCTCGACGTCCTGTACGACGAGCGCACCGCCAGCGCGGGGGAGAAGTTCGCGGACGCCGAGCTGCTCGGCGTGCCGCTGCGGCTGACCGTGGGCAAGCGCGGCATCGAGGCCGGCGAGGTCGAGGCGCAGATGCGCCGCGGCCAGGAGAAGCGGTCGCTGCCGCTCGACGGGGCGGCGAAGGCCGCCGCGGAGCTGTGGCGCGAGCTCGCCTGACCACGCAGCCGCCTGCTCGGCCTCGACCGCTCGGGCGGCCCGCCGCCGCGAGACGAAGCGCGGCCAGCCGCTCAACCCCTGGACGATCCCCAACGCGATCGGCTTCGTCCGCCTGGCGCTGCTGCCGGTGTTCCTGCTACCTGGCGTTCAACTCGGACGACGGGCGCTCGACGCGGCGCGGTGATCATCTACGCGGTCGATCGCCTGGTCCGACTACGCCGACGGGATGGCGGCGCGGATCACCGGGCCAGTACTCGCGGCTCGGCGCGCTGCTCGACCCGCTCACCGACCGGGCGCTCGTCCTCTCGGGCGCGTGGTCTGCTGGCACTTCGAGCTGCTTCCCCGCTGGGCGCTCGCCGTGCTCGCCGTGCGCGAGGCGCTGATGCTCGTCCTGACCGAGCTCGCGCTGCGTCACGACCTCGACCTGAACATCAACATGCTCGGCCGCTGGGCGGTCTGGCCGACGATGTCGGCGCTCTTCTTCGCGATGGTCACCGAGGATCCGTGGCCCGAGTGCCTGCTCTACCTCGGCCTCGCAATGACGATCGGGGCGACCCTGATCTACTTCCGGGACGGGATCGTGGGGCTGCGGCGCAAAGATTCGTCCAGACCCTCAACTTCTCATTGAGCCTGAGCGCGGCGCCGGGCTATACTCGCGCCCCGCTTCCGACGGCAGAGGATTTCACGCGTATGGACACATTTCCGGATCTCGGCGCGCTCAGCGACGAGGAGCTCAAGGAGCTGATCGATCAGCTGACCACCGAGGAGCAGGAGGTCAGCTACCAGCGCCGGATCCTGCACGGCAAGATCGACATCCTGCGCGCCGAGCTCGTGAACCGCCTGCGCAAGAAGCGCGAGGAGGGCGAGGCCGTCATCACCGGCGCGGACGTCCAGCAGCTGACCGACATCCTGGCCGGCAAGGGAATGCCGAGCGAGCCCGACCCCGACGGCCCGCAGAACGCGAACTAGGACCGCGGGGCCGGTCGTCATGCACTGCCCCGAGTGCGGGTTCGTCAATACGGAGGGCGCGAACTACTGCCAGAAGTGCGGCGCGTTCCTGGGCGGCACCGGGTCGTCCGACGACACGACGATCGCCTACACCGTCGGCGAGACGGGCGAGCTGCAGCCGGTCGACCTGGACCGCGTCTCGGGCGAGGGCTCGACGCTCGTGATCCGGGCGGGCGGCGGACGCGCGGGGGAGACCTTCTCGGTGGCGGGCGACCAGATGCGGATCGGGCGCAGCCCCGACGCCGAGGTGTTCCTGGACGACGTGACCGTGTCGCGCAACCACGCGCTGCTGGTGCGCCGCAACGACGGGCTGTACGTGGACGACCTGGGCTCGCTGAACGGGACCTACGTCAACCGGCACCGGATCGAGTCGCACAAGCTCGTCGACGGCGACGAGCTGCAGGTGGGCAAGTACAAGCTGACCTATCTCGAGGGATGAGCATGGAGATCGAGATGCCGGAGCGCATCGACGACATAGCCCGCGATCCGGCCCAGCCGGCGGGACCGCCTGCGCACCCGACCGCTCGGCGGGCGAGGCCCCCGAGCCCGCGGTGCCGGCCGGCGCCGGGGCGCCCGAGGCCGCGGCGCCGCCGCCCGTCAAGTCGCTGACGATCGGCGCGGTCTGCAAGTCGCTCGAGCGCGAGTTCCCTGAGATCTCGATCTCGAAGATCCGCTACCTGGAGGACCAGAAGCTCCTGACCCCGCGCCGCACGCGGGGCGGCTACCGCCTGTACGCGCCCACCGACGTCGACCGCCTGCGGACGATCCTGCGCCTCCAGCGCGACGAGTTCCTGCCGCTGCGCGTGATCCGCCAGGAGCTGGCCGCGGGCCGGGCCGACCGCGAGGTCGGCGGCAGCCGCCAGAGCGGGCCCGACCCGCGCGCGCTGCGCCGGGCCACCGTCGCCGTCAAGCGCGAGGGGGCGCCGCTCTACCGCGCTGGCCGACGTGCTGGAGGAGACCGGCGCCGAGGCCAGCCTCGTCAAGGAGCTCGAGGACTACGGGGTCATCAAGGGCGAGCGCCGCGAGGGCGAGCAGTACTACGACGACACCGAGAGGGAGATCATCCGGGCCGTCGCCGAGCTGGCCCGCTTCGGGGTCGGCGGCCGCAACCTGCGCGTGTTCCGGACCTCGGCGGACCGCGAGGCGGCGCTGCTCGAGCAGATCCTGGCCCCGTCGCTCCGCTCCCGGAACCCGGAGCGGCGGCGCGAGGCGATGGAGGCGCTGGAGAACCTGGCGGCCACCGCGTCGCACCTGAAGTACCTGCTGCTGGTGCGCGACCTGCGCCGGATCACCTCGTAGCCTCACGCCGTCCGAGCGACGCCGGCGACGGCGTCTCGGGCGGCGGCTAGGTCGGTGCCGGTGGTGTCCATGTGCGCCTTGATTGCCTGAACGGTGTGCCCTGCACGCACCAGCTCGGCGACGTGGTCGGAGACGCCGGGGGGTGTCGCCGGAACCGGGTCCTCGAGGCCCAGATGCTCCAGGATCGCCGTCACCCGGCGCTCGAGCGCCTCGAGTCGGGCGTCTTGGCGTACGTCACGAAACTGCGTCATTGCCGGCTCCTTTGCCTGTCTTGGGTGTCTGCACGGTCGGGGCGCCCCGGGCCGTACTGCGACCCGGGGCGCCGGTGGGATGGATCAGCGGCGGGCGCGGAGGATCCGCACGTCCCGCTTCGCGGTCCGCGGCGCCGACGCGGCGTCGCGCACGGTCGCTACCGCGCTGGCCCGGAGGCCGCGCCGCCCGATCGAGCGCCGCGCCGAGCGCTTCACGCGCACGTTGACCACCGCTGCGCGGCCGGCCGCGACCGAGAACCGACGGGTCCCGATCGTGATCGTCCGGCCGCGGACGCGGCGCTGGATCTCGAGCGTTCCGATGCAGCGCTCCTGCGCCGTGGACGGGCAGCTCACCCGCAGCCGCGCATAGCCGCGGCGGCTGAGCGACACCCTGGACGGGCCGAGTCGCACCAGCGGACCCGCGTTCGTGCCAGGCGTGCCGCCGTCGCCGGTCGGAGGCGTGTCGCCGCCCTCACCGCCGCCCGGAGGCGTCGCCTTCGGCTCGCAGTCGATCAGCGTGTCGACTGCGTCCGCGGCGAACACGTCGCTGCCCTCACCGCAGTCGTCGGTGTCGGGCTCGCCGTCGCGGCTCTCGAGCGAGTCGTCGCCGGCTTCACCCAGCAGCTCGTCCGTGCCGGCCAGGCCATCGATGCTGTCGTTGCCCGCGCCGCCGCGGATCACGTTGGCCTCGGCGTTGCCGGCCAGGCTGTCGCCGGCGTTGCCGCCGACGATCCGCTCCACGGTCGCGTTGACGGTGTCGCCCTCGCCTTCCTCGCCGTCGTCGAACTGGACTCCGTCGAGGTCGACGTTCACCGGAACGGTGCGCTCGGAGTAGGTGACCGTGTCGCCGGCTCCGCCGCCTCCGTTGACGAAGTCGTTGCCTGCTCCTCCGTCGAGCAGGTCATCGCCTTCGACGCCGTGCAGGGCGTCCGGACCGTCGCCGCCCTCGAGCGTGTCGTCGCCCGCGTCAGCCTGGAGGATGTCGTGGGCCTGGCCGCCCTGGAGAAGGTCGGCGCCGGGCCCGCCCGTGAGCGAGTCCTCGCCGCCGCCACCGGAGATCCGATCGGCGCCGCCGCCGCCGGCGAGAAAGTTGCTGGCCGTCGTTGCCGGTGCGCTCAGGATGTCGTCGCCGGCGCCGCCGGTGACGTTCTCCACGTTGCCCAGCACGTGGTCGCCCTCGCCCGCCTCGCCGTCGTCGGTCAGCAACTGGCTGGCGATCGTGACCGTGACAGGCGCCACGCGCGCCGAGTAGTCGGCGTTGTCGGTGCCCGCGCCGCCGTCGAAGGTGTCGGGGCCGGCGCCGCCGTCGAGCTGGTCGTTGTCATCGTTCCCGTGGAGCGCATCCTTGCCGGGGCCGCCGTCGAGCAGGTCGGAGCCCGCCCCGCCCGAGAGGTCGTCGGCGCCGTCAAAGGCGCGGATCTCATCCTGGCCGCCGCCGCCGTCGATCGTGTCGGCGCCAGGCGCGCCGTAGAGCCTGTCGTCGCCGTCACTCCCGTAAAGGAAGTTCTCGCCCGTTCCTCCATAGAACGTGTTCTTGGTGGCTCCGGCTCCCGAGACGTAGGCCGTGTAGGCCGTCTCGACGTTCACGACATTGGTCCCGTCCTCGGCGAAGACATAGACGCCGCCGGCCCCGGCGTCGTCACATCTGGCCGACGTCGGCGTGAGCTGCTGGCAGTTCTGGCCCGCCGCCACGCCCACGACGTCCTCGAAGACCACGAAGCCGCCGGTCTGCGATACCACGGTGCTGTTGTTCTCTCCGGGCGCGGCGTCGTAGAAGAAGTTGCCCAGAGCGGTCTTCTCGACGGTGCCGGCGCTTGCCGACGCCGGGCCGACCGCGGCGAGCACCGCGAGCGCTATTCCCACCCGGCGGAGCGTCGCGATTGGATTGGTGCGGAACACAATTGCCTCCTGGATTGGCTTGTTCCGCGATCGTCGTCTGGGTCGGCCGGGCGATCATCGGGGCGACTCCCTGATCCCAACCCCTGGTCTTCTCAGGGTGCGGGTTGCGGGCACGGCCCCGATGTCGGACGCAGGGCCCCGCCGCACGCTGTGGGCATGACGAACCAGACGACGGACCACACACACCAAGTCACGTGCGCGCGCTGCGGGAACGCCGTGTCAGCCTTCTTCCACGTGCTGCTCTGCGACCGCTGCCTACGCCTCGTAGCCGATCGGAAGGTCAGCCGTTGAGCCCGATGACGTTCCCGTCGGGGTCCCGGATCCAGGCGGCCTTGAAGTCGTCGAACGTGGCGACGCCGTCGACGGTGCGGATGTCAGGCGTGTCGTACTCCTCGAAGGTGACGCCACGGGCGCGCAGCGCCTGCACGGTGGCTTCCAGGTCGTCCACCATGAAGTGGGCGAGCGTGTGGTCAGCGGTGCCCGCCCGCTTCCGCTCGTAGATCAGCAGGCGCGTCCCACCGGCGCAGTCGTACACCACCTCGCGGCCGCGCAGAGCGCGGTCCGTCGGACGGAGGCCCAGGGTGCCGCCGTAGAACTCTCGTGCGCGGTCGAGGTCCACCGTCGGGATCGTTGCGTCCACGCGTGCATCGCCGAGCATTCGCTGTCCTCCTCCGCCGAAGCGGTCCGCTGTTCTCAATCTATTCCGATCCTGCAGGCGGCGGTCACCCGCTTTATGCTCGCGCTGGAGGGAGCGCTGACTCAGCTCGCCGAGCAGCTCGTAGGACGTACCGAAGAGCTCGCGTGCCTCGAGCGGGCTCTGACCTGCGTCGAAGATGGCCTGCCGCGGGTCGTCGTCGTGTCGGGCGAGCCCGGGATCGGCAAGACGCGGCTGCTCGCGGAGCTTCAGTCGAGCGCCGAGTCACGCGGTCATCTGGTGCTCTCCGGCCGCGCCGCTGAGCTCGAGCGCGATCTTCCCTTCGGGGTGTTGGTCGACGCTCTCGACGAGTACCTGGCCTCGCTCGGGCGACGGCGCCTGACTCAGCTCGGTCCGGAGATCGGCGCGGAGCTGGCTCAGATGTTCCCCTCGCTCACCGGGCTGGCCGGAGAGCCGTCGCCGGTGCTGCAGGACGAGCGCTATCGCGCCCACAGGGCGCTCCGTGAGCTGCTCGAGCGCTTGGCGGCCGCGAGGCCGGTCGTGCTGATCCTCGACGATCTGCACTGGTCCGACCCGGCCTCCATCGAGCTGATCGCCGCACTGCTCCGGCGGCCGCCGCACGCGGGGGCGCTCGTGGCGCTCGCGCTGCGCCCTCGTCAGGCGCCGGAGCGGCTCTCGGGCGCGTTCGAGAGCGCCGGGAGCGCGGCGTCGCTCGAACGACTCGAGCTCGGGCCGTTGAGCGCGAGCGAGGCGGGCGACCTGCTGGGCCCTCTCGCCCGCGGCGGCCGGCTCAGTGAGCTCTTCGCGGAGACCGGCGGCAACCCCCTGTACCTGGAGCAGCTCGCGCGCTCCGACGGCAGGCGCCGGCCGTCAGGCCAGAACGGCGCGCGGACGGAACGGGCGCGCGAGGCCGCCGAGGCGGTGGCCGCGGAAGGAGTGCCGCCCGCGATCGCTCGCGCGGTCGCGGACGAGCTCGGTGAGCTGCCGGGGACGGCGCGCAAGCTCCTCGAGGCGGCGGCGGTGGCCGGCGATCCCTTCGAGCCCGAGATCGCCGCGGCCGCGGCGGAGGTGGGCGAGCCGGAGGCGCTGGCCTGCATCGACGAGCTGCACCGGCTGGACATCGTGCGCCAGACCGACGTGCCCAGGCGGTTCCGCTTCCGTCATCCGCTGCTCCGCCGGGCCGTCTATGACGCCGCGCCCCGAGGCTGGCGGCTGGGCGCGCACGAGCGGGTGGCGCGCGCGCTCGAGGCGCGCGGCGCCGCCGCGACCACCCGCGCGCACCACGTCGAGCACTCCGCGCGCCCCGGCGACCGGGCCGCGATCGCAGTGCTGCGGGAGGCAGGCGAAGCCGCGGCCGGCCGGGCACCGGAGTCGGCGGCGCGCTGGCTCGAGGCAGCGCTACGCCTCTTGCCGGAGGCCGGCACCGACGCCGAGCGGCGACCGGACGCCACAGAGCGCACGGAGCTGCTGAGCGCCCTCGCCACCGCACTCGCGGCGGTCGGCCGCCTGGCCGAGAGCCGGGAGGCCCTGCTCGAGCTGCTCGATCTGGTGCCCGCCGATGACGCACGGATGCGCGTGAGGCTGACGGCGGAATGCGCAAGCGTCGAGCACCTGCTCGGCCTGCACCAGGTGGCGCACGGGCGCCTCGCGACGGCCCTCGACGAGGTGCCGGACCGTAGCTCGCGTGAGGCCGTCGCCTTGATGATCGAGCTCGCCCTCGACCGCTTCTACGGAATGGAGTACGCGCAGATGCAGCACGTCGGCGCGCAGGCGCTCGCGGGGGCGAGGCAGCTCGGCGACCGGCCGCTGATAGCGGCGGCGGAGGCGATCCTCGCCTCGGGCGCGGCCATGGCCGGCCAGATCGCTGAGGCCGAGACTCGGGCCTCCGCGGCGACCGAGGCCGTCAACGCGCTGTCCGACTCGCAGCTCGCCACTCGGCTCGAGGGAGCCGCCCAGCTCGGCTGGGCCGAGTTCTACCTCGAGCGCTACGACGACTCGATCGCCCACCTCGAGCGGGGCATCGCCGTGTCGCGCGCCACCGGCCAGGGCAAGCGCCTGCCGGTCATGATGGAGGGACTGGCGTGCAGCATGTTCATGCGCGGCCGGCTCCCCGAAGCCGCAGAGATCCAGGAGCGGGCGCTGGACGCGGCGCGGCTCGCCGCCAACCGCGAGCGGCTCTGCTGGGCGCTGTTCAACCGCGCCTGGATCGCGGGGAACGCCGGCGACATCGAGCTGGCGCTGCGCGCCGCCGCGGAGAGCGTCGAACTGGCGCGAGAGCTCGACGACAGCATCGTGTCGGCGCTGTCCCGGGCCGTGCACGCCGTGTCGCTCCTCGAGACGGACGACAGCTCCGGCGGTGTCGAGGAGCTGCTCGCGGCCGCCGGAGGTCCCGAGCTGCCCCTGATTCCCGAGCCCCGGCGGTGCGTCTACTACGAGTCCCTCACCCAGGCCGAGCTGAGGCGCGAGCGCCCTCAGCCGGCGGCGCGCTTCGCCGGGCTCGCCGAAGCCGCCGCCGAGGGTCTGACGCTGCGCCTGCCCACCTCGCTGGCGCAGCGAGCCCGCGCCGCGGTCGTCCTCGCGGGTGGCGACGCGGGAGCGGCCGCGGAGCTGGCCCTGGCGTCGGCAGCAGGCGCCGAGAACGCCGGCGCGTGCCTGGAGGCCGCCCGCTCCCGGACGCTGGCGGGGCGGGCGCTGGCAGCCGCGGGCGAGCGCGACCGGGCGGTCGCCGAGCTCGAGGCCGCCGCGCAGATCCTCGAGACCTGCGGAGCCGAGCGCTATCGCGAAGAGGCCGTGCGGGAGCTCCGCCGGCTCGGCGTCCGCATCACGCGCCGGACTCGCCCCGGGAGCCCGGCGAGCGGCGGCGTCGCCTCGCTCACCGGCCGCGAGCTGGAGGTGGCCGAGCTCGTGTGGGATCGCAGGACGAACGCTCAGATCGCCACGGCGCTCTTCCTGAGCCAGAAGACCGTCGAGAGCCACCTGCGCAACATCTTCCACAAGCTCGAGGTCTCGTCGCGGGTGGAGGTCGCCCGGGTGATTGAGCGCACACACCACGGATAAAGGTTCGCGGAAAGACCCTTTCGGTTGCCCGGTCCCGGGGCGGACGGCATGCTTGTCCATGCAACTAACCCCCCCACCGCACCCCCCGGAGGCAGCAATGAGCGAGTACGAGAAGGATCAGGCCCAGAACGTCGACGTCGAGGACCTCGAGGTCACCGAGAAGGACTCGGAGCACGTCAAGGGCGGCAAGGTCGCCATGCAGGACTTCCACTTCGTGATGCGCGCCAACAGCGCGTCGCCGAAGTAGATCGCTGTCCGGCCGCGCCACGCGGCTTGCCCGGCGCCACGCGACTGTGGGAGGGTCGCGTGGGGCGCCGGAGAGGAGCATCGATGGCACACGTAGAGGCAAGGACCGCGGAGGCGAAGAGCTTCGACTCGCCTGACGAGGTCCGCCCGTTCGAGGGCAAGGGCCAGGCCGAGGTCGTGATGCTGGCCGGTCACCCGGTCGCGCGCGGGACCTTCGAGCCGGGCTGGAAATGGTCGGTCAATCTCAAGCCGATCGCGGGCACCGACTCGTGCCAGGTGTCGCACCTGGGCTACTGCGTCTCGGGCACGATGAGGATCTACATGGACGACGGCTCTCAGCAGGACATCGGCCCCGGCCAGGCAGCCGCGATCCCGCCCGGCCACGACGCCGAGGTCATCGGCGACGAGTCCTGCGTCTGGATCGACTTCGGCGAGATCAGCGAGTACGCCAAGCGCTGACGAGCAGTGGCGGGTGAGGCGGCGGGATAGGCTTCCCGCCGCCTTGGACCTGCGCGCGCACATCCGCGACATCCCGGACTTCCCCAAGCCGGGGATCGTCTTCAAGGACCTGACGCCGCTGCTCCTGCACCCGCCGGCGCTGGAGCACACGATCGGGCTGCTGTCGCGCTACGCGAGCGACCTGGAGGTCGACCTGGTGGTCGCGGCCGAGGCGCGCGGCTTCATCCTGGGCGGCGCGATCGCCGCGCAGCGCGGGCGCCGGCTTCATCCCCGCCCGCAAGCCGGGCAAGCTGCCGGCCGAGACCGACTCGGTCGAGTACACGCTCGAGTACGGCGTCGACGCGCTCGAGGTCCATGCCGACGCTCTGGCCGGCGGCGCGCGCGTGCTCGTGCACGACGACCTGCTGGCCACCGGCGGCACCGCGCGCGCGGTCTGCGACCTGGTCGAGCGCGCCGGCGCCCAGGTCGGCGGGCTGCGCGTTCGTGGTCGAGCTGGCCTTCCTCGACGGCCGCGAGCAGCTCGAGGGCTACGACGTCCGCTCGCTCGTCCGTTACGAGGAGGCGTGACCGTCAAGCGCAAGCGCACGGTGGCGGCCGCGCCGGACGCGGTCTGGGAGCTCGTGTCCGATCCCTACTCCCTGCCGCGCTGGTGGCCGCAGGTGCAGCGCGTCGAGGAGGTGGCGGACGACGCCTGGACCAAGGTGCTGCGCACGCCGAAAGGCAAGACCGTGCGGGCCGACTACACCCGGGTCGAGTGGCGGCCGCCGAACGAAGATCGTCTGGCGCCAGGAGGTCGAGGAGTCGCCGTTCGAGGCGATCCTGGACGAGTCGGTGACCACGATCGCCGTCGAGCCGGCGGGCGACGAGCGAGACGCGCGTCGAGCTCAGGGCCGACCAGGAGCTGCACGGCCGCTACCGGTTCGGCGGGTTCATGCTCCGGCGCGCGACCAGGCGCCAGCTCGACGAGGCGCTCGACGGGATCGAGCGGGCGGTGGGCGAGCGTGAGCGCCGAGCGGCGCATGCGCTGGGACGGCTGGGGCGAGCGGCCCGCCGGCGACGTTCCCGGAGGCCGGCCTGGCGATGCTGACCCAGGAGCTCGGCCTGTCCGGGCGGCACACCCCGCCGGTGCCGCTGTCGGAGGTCGGCCTGCCGCACTCGCGCCTGGGCGGCCGATGCCCGCGCCGCGCTGGTCGGAGATCGTCGGGCCAGGACCACGTCGACGACGTCGCGCGAGGCGCGCATCCGGCGCTCTGCGGGGCGCTCCTATCCCGACCTGATCCGTCTGCGCGCGGGCGACGCCGCGGTCGCGCCCGACGCCGTCGTCGTCGCCGGCCGACCACGAGGAGGTCGCCGAGGTGCTCGAGGCCTGCGCCGAGCGGCGGGTCGCGGTCGTCCCGTTCGGCGGCGGAACCAGCGTGGTCGGCGGGGTCGAGCCCGTCCACGACGGCTTCGACTCGGTGATCGCCCTGGACCTCGACCGGCTGGACGGGGTGGCGATCGACCGCGCGCTCGCTGACCGCGACGCTCGGCGCCGGGCTGACGGGCCCGCAGGCCGAGGCGCGGCTCCAGGCGCGCGGGCTGACGCTCGGGCACTTCCCGCAGTCGTTCGAGTTCGCGACGATCGGCGGCTACGTAGCCACCCGCTCGGCCGGCCAGGCATCGACCGGCTACGGCCGGATCGACGAGCTGGTGGTCGGCGTGCGGGCGGCCACGCCGGCGGGCGACATCGAGACCAGGCCGGCGCCCGGCGACCGCCGCCGGGCCGCAGCTGCGCGAGCTGCTCGTGGGCTCGGAGGGCGTGCTCGGCGTGATCACCGAGGCGACGCTCAAGGTCCGCCCGCTGCCCGCCGAGCGCCGCTACGAGGGCTGGTCGTTCCGCTCGTTCGCCGCGGGGGCCGAGGCGTTCCGGGCGATGGAGCAGGCGCACGCCGCCCCGGACGTCGCCCGGCTGTCCGACGAGGAGGAGACGCGGCTGGCGATGGCGGTGTCCTCCAGCGGCAGCGCGGCCGAGCGGATCGGCAAGGGCTACCTGAGGCTGCGCGGCCACGAGGGCGGCTGCATCGCGATCGTCGGCTGGGAGGGCGACGCCCGACGACGTCGAGCGCCGCCGCTCGATCACCCGATCGCTGCTGCGCGAGAACGGCGGGGTGTCGCTGGGCTCGCGGCCCGGCCAGTCGTGGCTGCGGTCGCCGCTACGAGGGTCCCTACCAGCGCGACGTGCTGCTCGACCGCGACGTGATGGTCGAGACGCTCGAGACCGCGACCAACTGGACCGACCTGATGATGCTCTGGGGACGGGTCGGCGACGCGCTGCGGATGGCCCTGGGCGACCGCGGCACGCCGCCGCTCGTCGGCGCGCACATCTCGCACCTCTACCCGAACGGCGCGTCGCTCTACTTCACGTTCCTGGCCCGCCGCGAGACGGGCGCCGAGATCGAGCAGTGGCGCGCGGCCAAGGCCGCGGCCTGCGACGCGATCGTCGCCGCGGGCGGCACGATCACCCACCACCACGCGGTCGGCCGCGACCACGCGCCGTGGATGACCGCACGAGGTCGGCGAGCTGGGGGTCGAGCTGATCCTGCGGGCGGCCAAGCAGCGGCTCGACCCGGTGGGGATCATGAACCCGGGCAAGCTGCTGCCCGAGACGGAGGGCTAGTGGACGACCGCATGACGATCAAGGGCAGCGAGGGCGACCTGAGCGTCGCGGTGTGGGACCGGCGTGATCCCGAGCGCATCGTCGTGCTGGCCCACGGCTACGGCGAGCACATGGGTCGCTACGAGCACGTGGCGTCCGTCCTCGTCGATCGCGGCGCGGCGGTCTACGGGCCCGACCACTTCGGCCACGGGGAGTCGGCCGGGGAGCGCGCGCTCGTCGACGACTTCGACCGGATGGCCGACGACCTGCACCTGGTCGTCGAGCTCGCCCGCGAGCGCCACCCGGGGCGGCCGGTGGTGCTGGTCGGTCACTCGATGGGCGGCCTGATCGCGACTCGCTACGCGCAGCGCTTCGGCGGGCTGGCCGGCCTGGTGCTGTCCGGCCCGGGGATCGGCATGGGCGAGGGGATCAAGGGCTGGCTGGCCGCTCCGGAGCTGCCCGACGACCCGATCGACGTGGCGGTGCTCTCCCGCGACCCGGCGGTCGGCGAGGCGTACGCCAACGATCCGCTGATCTACCACGGAGGCTGGCAAGCGCACCACGCTCGAGGCGTGGGTGGCGGCCGACGCGGCGATCGAGGCGGCCGGGGGATTCGGCGACCTGCCGCTCCTCTACGTCCACGGGGAGGCGGACGAGCTCGTCCCGCTGGCGGCGGCCCGGCCCTGGGTCGAGCGCCTGAAGGGGCCCGACTTCACCGAGCGGATCGTGCCGGGCGCCCGCCACGAGGTCTTCAACGAGACCGACAAGGACGAGACGATCGCCCTGGTGGCGGACTTCGCCGAGCGAGTGGCCGTCCGCTAGCTGGCAGGACAGCTAGCCCGAGGCCTCCAGGGCGGGCTCGGCCTGCGGCGGACGCGAGGGGCGGGCCGCTCCGGCCGGCTTGGGGGCGGCCTTGGGGCCGCGACCCATGAGCATGCGCTCGGCCCACAGCACCAGGATCGGGCCGGCGGGAGCGAGGATCGCGAGCCGCGCCCAGGACCCGGCCTGGAAGTCCGTGCCCGCCGCGACCGTGTGGCCCAGGCTGAGCGCGTAGGCGACGATCGTCAGCCGGTGGAGCCTGCGCCAGCGCTTCGCGCCGATCCGCTTGCGGGCGTAGAACGTCAGCCCTGTTAGCGCGGCCAGGTAGCCGCCGAGGATGCCGATGCCGACCCAGAGCGGCTTGAACTCGCCCGCGAACGGCACGGCGATGCCGGTGATCCCGGGCTTCAGGAACGGGTCGCCCAGCAGCGTGACGCCGTGGAGCGCGATCGCGACCAGGCCGCCGAGCGCCGCCTGCTCGTGCGCGGCGGCGAGCCAGCGCGAGAGGCCGGGGCCCTTCAGGACCCGGGTCGCGAGCAGCAGACCGATGAAGACCGCCGCTGTGAGGAGGATCATCGCGACGATGCCGCTGGCCCGGCTCGCGAGCCACCAGGCGTGGTCGGTGGGGTTGGGGGCGCCTGTGGTCATGAGGAGCGGGTGACAGGGGCCGGCGCGGGCGCCGCCGCGGGAGCAGGAGCGGCTGAGGGCGCGGACGCGCTTACGGCCGCTGCCGGAGCGGACGAGCCGCCTCCGCCGCCGCCGCCGCCCGAGGCCGAGGCCACCGAGCCGCCGCCCGAGGAGGCGGCCGGAAACGAGCCGGCGCCTCCGCCGGCGGGCGCCGCCGCGGCCTCGCGGGGCGGCAGGATCACGGTCTTCTTGACGATCCGCCGGACGAGCACGCGCTTCGCCGGGGGAGCGGACGTCGACGCCTCGGCTCCCGAACCGAGCGCGGGGTCATCGCCCGCGCCCATCCGCAGCGACATCACGCTGAACGCCCCGAAGAACGTCGCGAGCGCGAGCGCGGGCACGGCAACCCCGCGCGGGGGGAGCGGGCCGCGGCGTGCGGCCGGGCGCGCCTGCGCCCCGGCCGCCGTCCGATCCGCCTGAGGGGCGTCAGTCATCGTCCCCGCCGTGGCCGCCGTCGTCGTCACCGCCGCCGCGGCCGCTGTTGCCTCCGTGGCCACTGTTTCCGCCGTGGTCGTCGCCGCCGCCGTGCTCGGCGGCCTCGTGCTCGGGACCGTCGTCATCGCCGTTGCCGCGACCGTGGTGGACGCCGTCCTCGAAGCCGGAGCCCGAGGGGCCGGAGCTCGTCGAGGGGGCGCGGGCCGCGCTCGCCGGCGGGCCGGACGACGTGCTGGGCCCGGAGCTGGAGCCGCTCGACCCGGACCCGGAGGCGGAGCCGCCGGACGACCCGCGCCCGCGCCGGCGCTGGCCGTCGGAGCCGGAGGCCTGCGACGCCGCGCCGTCGTCGCGCCGCTGGGCGCGCCGGTGGACGGTCTTGCGGATCACCTCGGTACGTACCTGCTCGGTGGACTGCGCGGCGTTCGTGGAAGCCGCGTCGGAGGGGCCGCTGGGCTGCGACAGCGCCGCGGCGGCCCCGACGCCACCGATGGCGGCGATCGTGCCGAGCGCTGTGAGTCGCTTCAGTTGTGGGGTCATGAGGCAAGGATCGGGCGGGGGCGGTGAGCGCTCCGCCAACCCCACACCAAGACTCGGTAAAGCCGGTAGCGTCGGCTTCGTGCCCTCCGAGCCCATCCGCGCGGCCGTCATCGGCTACGGGCTGGCCGGCGCGGTGTTCCACGCGCCGCTGATCGCCGCGGTCGACGGCCTGGAGGTGTCGGCGATCGTCACCGGCAACCCCGACCGGCGCGCCCAGGCCGAGCGCGAGCACCCGGCCGCCGAGCTCTACGCGAGCGCCGACGACCTGTGGGCCGAGTCCGATCGCCACGACCTGGCGGTGGTCGCCACCGCGAACCGCGCGCACGCACCGCTGGCCGTCGAGGCGCTGACCCGCGGACTGGACGTAGTCGTCGACAAGCCGATGGCCGCGTCGGCGCCCGACGCCGAGCGCATGATCGGGGCCGCCGAGGCGGCGGGCCGGATGCTCAGCGTCTTCCACAACCGCCGCTGGGACGCCGACTTCCTGACCGTGCGCAAGCTGGTCGACTCCGGGCAGCTCGGGGAGCTGACCAGGCTCGAGTCGCGCTTCGAGCGCTTCCGCGAGGCGCCCCGCGAGGGCGCGTGGCGCGAGCTGGCGGACCCGGCCGATGCCGGTGGCGTGCTCTGGGACCTCGGGCCCCACCTGATCGACCAGGCCTGCGTGCTGTTCGGCAACCCGACCCACGTCTACGCGGAGGTCGACACGCGGCGCCCCGGCGCGGCGGTCGACGACGACGCGTTCGTGGCCCTCCGCTTCGCCGGCGGCTCCGTCGCCCACCTGTCGATGAGCCAGACCGCGCCGATCGCGGGCCCGCGCGTGCGGCTCAGCGGCCTCGGGGGCGCCTACGAGCACGACGCCCTCGACCCGCAGGAGGATCAGCTGCGCGGCGGCGTGCGGCCGGGCGACGCCGAGTGGGGGACAGAGCCCGGCGAACAGCACGGGCGCCTCGTGATCGGCGGTGCGGACGCCGGCGAGCGGTCGCTGCCGACAGAGCGGGGATCGTGGGAGCGCTACTACGAGGGTGTGCGGGACGCCCTGCTCGGCACCGGCCCGCCGCCGGTGACCGCGGCGGACGGTCTGCGGGCCGTGGCCGTGGTGGAGGCGGCCCGCCGCAGCGCGGCTGTCGGCGAGGTTTTGCGTCTTTATGCGTGAACTTGCAAGAAGATGCGCTATCTTGCAACAAGATGGCACTGTCGGTCGAACGTCGCGAGCAGATCCTCCAGCTCCTGCGGGACGACGGCCGGATCGTCGCGGCCGACCTGCCCGACCGGCTCGGCGTCTCGCTCGACACCGTCCGCCGCGACCTGGACGAGCTCGCGTCGACCGGCCTGCTGCGCCGCGTGCGCGGCGGCGCGCTGCCGCCCACGCCGGTGTCGCCGCGGTTCGTGGAGCGCACCGGCAACGAGCTGCCCGCCAAGCGGTCGATCGCCTCCGTCGCCATCGATCGCCTGATCCGGCCCGGCCAGGTGCTCGCGCTGGGCGGCGGGACGACGGTGCGCGAGCTCGCCCGGCACCTGCCCGACGACCTGACCGCGACGGTGCTGACAAACGCGCCCGACGTCGCCGTCGCGCTGCTCGACCACCCGGGGCTCGAGGTCCAGCTGCTGGGGGGCACGGTCAACTCGGAGACGCGCACAGTGGTCGGCATCGACGCCGTCGCCACCCTCGCCCACGTGCGGCCGGACCTGTGCCTGCTCGGCGCCTGCAGCGTCGACGCCGCGGCCGGAGTGACGATCCTCCACCGCGACGAGGCGCTCGTGGAGCGCGCGATGATCGAGGCCGCCGGGCGCACCGCGGTGCTGGCCGACAGCACCAAGCTCGGCTCCGCCGGGCCGTGGGTGGTCGGCGGGATCGACGAGCTCGACGTGCTCGTCACCGACGGTGACGCCGCCCCGGGCGCCGTGGCCGCCATCGAGCAGCACGGCGTCGAAGTCGTGCTGGCGCGATGACGGCACGCGCCGCGATCACGATCGTCTTCGGCCTCAACGGAATGCTCTACGGCGCCTGGGCGGCGCGGATCTCGGCGGTGAGCGACCGCCTCGAGCTGAGCGCGGGGGAGATCGGCATCGCGCTGGCGTTCATTGCGGCAGGGTCGCTCGCGGCGATGCCGCTGGCGGGCCGCGCCGCGAGCGCATTCGGCAGCCGGCCCACCACGCGCGTCGCACTGGTGGCTTTCTGCGGGGCGAGCGCGCTCGCGCCGGCCGCGCCGTCGCTGGTCCTGCTCAGCGCCGCGTGCGTGCTGCTCGGCGCCTCGGCCGGCTCACTCGACGTGGTGATGAACGCCCACGGCGTCGCGGTCGAGCGGCAGGGCGACCGGCCGATCCTGTCCTCCTTCCACGCCGCGTTCTCGCTGGGCGGCCTGATCGGCGCCCTGCTCGGTGCGCGGCGGCGCCGCCGCCGGGATCGACGTCCGGGTCGAGCTCGCCGTCCTGTCGGCCGCGGCGGCGATCGTGGGCGTGGTCGTCACCCGTGCGCTCCTGCCCGCCGGCGTGGACGCGACCGGCGAGCCGGTGCGCAGGCGCGGGCGGCCGCTCGGGCTCGACCGGCGCCTCGTGATCCTCGGGGTGCTGGCCTTCTGCTGCCTGCTCTGCGAGGGCGCCGCCGCCGACTGGAGCGCGGTCTACCTGGACCGCGACCTGGCGGCGAGCGCGGGCACCGCCGGCCTGGCCTACGCGGCGTTCAGCATCGCGATGGTCACGGGGCGCCTGGCCGGCGACCGCCTGACCGAGAGGATCGGCCCAAGCGCCCTGGTCCGCCGGGGCGCGCTGGTCTCCGCGGCCGGCCTGGGCGCGCGCGCTCATCGCCGGCGACTCCCTCGCCGCGCTGGCCGGGTTCGCCTGCCTGGGCGCCGGGCTGTCGATCGTCATCCCGCAGGTCTTCCGGGCCGCGGCCAGCGGGCGCGACAGCGGACCCGCACTCGCTCGCGTGTCGACGCTCGGCTACCTCGGCTTCCTCGCCGGGCCGCCGATCATCGGCGCGCTCGCCGAGCTGACCAGCCTGCCCGCCGCGCTGGCGCTGCTGCCGCTGCTGGGCCTGGCCATGGCCGCCATGGCGCCGCTCACCGCCGTGCCCGCGGCGCCCGAGCGCGGCGCGAAGCTGGCGTCCGCGTGAGCGAGCCCGTCCTCCTGAGCGACCTGGACGGCGTGCTGGTCGACTCGACCGCGGCCGTCGAGCGCGCCTGGCGCTCGCTGGGCGGCCGAGCACGAGATTCCCTTCGGAGCGATCGAGCCGGGCATCCACGGCGTGCCCTCGCGTTACACGATCGCCCGCGTTGCGCCCCATCTGGACGTAGCGCGCGAGTCGCGCCGCCTCGACCGGGCGCAGGCCGACGACGTCGAGGGCGTCGCTGCGCTGCCGGGCGCCGCCGTCCTCCTGACCGGTGGCCATGCGCGCCGGTTCGCGATCGTCACGTCGTGCGACGACCGGCTCGCCCGCTCGCGGCTGGACGCCGCGCGTCTGCCGGTCCCGCCCGTGATGGTCACCTCGGACATGGTCGATCGCGGCAAGCCCGACCCGGCCGCCTATCTGCTCGGGGCCGAGCGGATGGGAGCCGATCCGGCCGACTGCGTGGTCGTCGAGGACGCGCCCGCCGGAATCGAGGCCGGGCGCGCCGCGGGAATGCGGGTGGTGGCGGTCACCACCACCCACCGAGCGGACGAGCTGGCCGCGGCCGGCGACGTCATCGCCGACCTGCGCGACCTGCCCGCCGTGCTCGGTCTCTGATCAGGGCTGAGGCTGGGGCGTGGGCGCGGCACCGCCGGCGCCGCCCTGTCCGCCCTGCTGCTGCTGTTGCTGCTGGGGCGTGACCAGGTCGGCGATCGCCCCGCGGACGACCGACTGGCCGGAGTGCGCCCGGTTGCGGTCGACCTTCTCCGCCGAGATGTCGATGTACTTGTACTTCTTGTAGTCGACCGGGATGTCGCCCGCGCCCTGGTAGTTGCCCTGGGCGTCCGTGCGCTGGGCGCCGATCGACACCGCGTCGTCGGCCGAGTTGTAGAGCCAGACCTCGTAGGCCTCCTTGTCGCCGGTGCGCGGCGGGAGCTTGGCCTGGACCGCGAGCTGGGTCTTGTTCGCCGGTCTTGGCGATGGCGGCGACGCCGATCGTGTCCTTGTCCTTCTTGTCGAGCGCGTTGAGCTGGAGCTGGCCGATGAGCTGCGTCGGCTGCTGCTTGGCGTTGGTCGTCGTGTTCGACGCGGTGTCCGCCTTCGAGGAGTCCTTGTCGCTGTCGTCGCCGCCGAACAGCGCTCCGGTCAGGATCAGGATGAGCAGCAGCAGCGCGAGGAGCGCGGCGCCGCCGAAGATCATCCGCCGCCGCATGACGACCGCACGTGCCGCCGGGGAGAGCGGGCCGCCGGCGCGCCCGCCGGTCAGCGCGCTGGGCCGCCCTCCGGCCTTCTCCTTCTCCTCGCGCTCCCTGCGCTCTCTGCGCTCGGCGACCGCGGTGGCGGCTCCGCCGTCGTCCCGGTCCTTGCGGTCGCGCTCGCGCTCGCCGCCGCGCTCCTTGCGGTCGCGGGCGCGGGCGCCGTCGGCCGCCGGGATCTCGGGACGCGACGCGTCGGTGTAGAGCTGGTCGAGCGAGTCCATCAGCGACAGGAGCCACGCGCGAGCGCCCTCAGAGCGCTTCAGGTGGCCCTGGGTGGCCGCGGACTCCGGCCCGGACTGCTGCCCGAGCACGTAGTCGGCGACCTGGGCGCGCCAGTCGGGATCGACCCGCTCGGCTGTGTAGGGGGCTAGCTCGGTGAGCGCCTCTCGCGCGAGCTCCCGCACGCGCGAGACGGGCATGTCGAGCATGTCGGACAGCGCGTCGTAGGAGCGTCCCCGCTTGAGGAGGAGCTCGATGATCGCGCGCTGGTCGGCTGGTAGCTGATCAAAGGTGGCCATGAAGGGCGACAGGGTAACCTGGCCGGGTGACTGACGCCGAGGGATCGCTTCTCGGACCCGTGTCCGAGGAGACGCTCGACTCGCACCTCGGATTCGAGTTCATCGAGATTAAGGAAGATTCAGCGCGGGCTCAGGTGCCCGTGACAGGGCGGACGCTCCAGCCCTACGGGCTGGTCCACGGCGGGGTCTACGCCGCTCTGGCCGAGTCGATCGCGTCGATCGCCACCGCGACTGCCGTGTGGAGTGACGGCAACATCGCCGTGGGGCTCTCGAACGCGACGTCGTTCGTCCGCCCGGCGACTCAGGGGACGGTCCACGCGACCGCCACACGCCGCCACCGCGGCCGCACGACCTGGATCTGGGACGTCGACATGACCGACGACGAGGGCCGCCTGTGCGCGACCACCCGGGTCACGATGGCGGTGCGGCCGAAGCCCGCGGGCTGAGCGCCCCTACGACAGCGCGATCGCCGCTACGCCGCCCGCCACCGCCGCCGCGCCGGCCAGCCGGGCCGGGCCGACCGGCTCCTTCAGCACCACCCAGGCGAGCAAGGCGGCCATCATCACGCTCGACTCGCGGACGGCCGCGACCGCGGCGGCCGGGGCCAGCGTCAGGGCCACCAGGACCAGCAGGTAGGCCCCCATCGCCGCCGCTCCGCCCAGCAGCGAGCGCACGCCGAGCTCGTCCCGGACCGCGCTCCGGCCGCGCATCCTCAGCACCAGCGGCAGGTAGAGCAGCGCCATCCCCGCGTTGATCAGGAACAGGTAGGACACCTCGGCGGCGTGGTCGACGCCCTCGCTGTCGACGAGCGTGTAGCCGCCGATGCAGGCCGCCACGAACAGCGCCAGCGCCAGGTCGCCCGCACGCACGTCGCCCGAGACGCCGCGCACGAGCAGCACCCCGGCGCAGACCAGCACCACACCCGCCACCTGGCCCGCCACGGTGTCGTCCCCCAGCGCGATCGCGCCGACCACGAGCACGAACACCGGTCCCACGCCGCGGGCCACGGGGTAGACGACGCTCAGGTCCGCGCGTGCGTAGGCCGCCGCCAGCCCGCCGAAGTAGGCCGCGTGCAGCACCGAGGACGCGACCACGTACGGCCAGGCCGACGACGCCACGTCCCAGAACACGACCGCGGGCACGACCAGGAGCACGATCGCCGACACGAGCAGCGCCGCGCTGGCCGCCTCCGGGTCCCTGCGGCCCGCGACGGCGGTGTTCCATCCCGCGTGGAGCGCGGCCGCGCCGAGCGCGAGGGCCAGCGCGCCGCCGCTCAACGCCTCAGCGGCCGAACCGGTTGGTTATGGGCAGCCGCCGGTCGCGGCCGAACGCGCGCGTCGATATGCGGATGCCCGGCGGCGCCTGCCGGCGCTTGTACTCGGCCAGGTCGACCATGCGGATGACCCGCTCGACGTCCTCGCGCGGCAGGCCGAGGCGCACGAGCTGCTCGGCCTCGAGGTCGCGCTCCACGTAGCCCTCGAGGATCCTGTCGAGCACCTCGTAGGGCGGGAGCGAGTCCTCGTCCTTCTGCTCGGCGCGCAGCTCGGCCGACGGGGGGCGGGTGGAGATGTCGGGCGGGACGAGCTGGCCGCCGGCCTTCTCGTTGCGCCACTCGGTCAGCCGGAAGACCCAGAGCTTGAACACGTCCTTGAGCACCGCGAAGCCGCCGGCCATGTCGCCGTAGAGCGTCGCGTAGCCCACCGACATCTCGGACTTGTTGCCGGTGGTCAGGACGAGCCAGCCGAACTTGTTGGACAGGGCCATCAGGAGGTTGCCGCGGACGCGGGCCTGCAGGTTCTCCTCGGTGACGTCGACGTCGCGGCCCTCGAACTCGTCCTTCGAGCAGCTCCTCGTACGCCTCGACCGGCTCGTTGATCTCGAGCTCGATCAGCTGCGTGCCCAGGTTCTTCGCGAGCTGGCGCGCGTCGGCCTGGGTGCCCTCCGACGAGTAGCGCGACGGCATGACCACGTTGGTCACCGCGTCGGCCCCCAGCGCGTCCACCGCGATCAGCGCCACCAGCGTGGAGTCGATCCCGCCCGACAGGCCCAGCACGACGCGCTTGAAGCCGTTCTTGCCCACGTAGTCGCGCACCCCGGTGACGAGCGCCTGGTAGACCTCCTCCTCCGGGGAGAGCAGGTCCGCCACCGGGCCGCCGACCTCGCCGGGCGCCTCGCCGTTGTCGACGCTCAGGCGGGCGATCGTCTCGGCCGCCTCCTCGTCGCGCTCGCGGCTGCGACGTACGGCCGCGCGATGGCGCGCGTCGCGCAGGCGGACGGCCGCGACCGCGCCCGGGTCGATCGTCGCGCACACGAGCGCCTCCTCGAACTGCGGCCCGCGCGCGATGACCTCGCCGTCCTGGTCGATCACCGAGCTGCAGCCGTCGAAGATCAGCTCGTCCTGGCCGCCGATCAGGTTGCAGAACAGCACTGCGCACGCGTTGTCGCGGGCGCGCTGGATCAGCATCTGCTCGCGCTCGAACGGCTTGCCCTGGTGGTAGGGGGAGGCGGAGATGTTCGCGATCACCTGCGCGCCGGACAGCGCGACGGTGGTGACCGGCGGCCCCGGCTCCCAGATGTCCTCGCACACGGTCAGGCCGATGCCGATGCCGTTCAGCTCCGCTATGGCCGGCCGCGTGCCCGCCTGGAAGTAGCGGTGCTCGTCGAAGACGCCGTAGTTGGGCAGGTACTCCTTGCGGTAGATCGCCTGGACCTTCCCGTCGGAGACGACCGCCAGCGAGTTGTAGACGTCGTCGGCCCGCTCGGGGAAGCCGATCAGGGCCACGATGCCCTCGGTGCCCGCCGCGACCTCGTTGCAGCGCGTCGCCGGCGGCGTCGACGAAGTGGGTCTTCAGCAGCAGGTCGTCGGGCGGATAGCCGGTCAGCGCCAGCTCGGGGAACAGCACGAGGCGGGCGCCGTCGTCGCGCGCCTCGGCGATCAGGTCGCGCACCTTCGCGGTGTTGCCCTCGATGTCGCCGACGGTGGCGTTCATCTGGGCCAGCGCGACCCGGAGTGGCTCCGTCCTCATCGTCATGGGGCGGCAAGTATGGCGATGAGGCGGGCGGTTAGCGGCCGCTACGCGGCGGCCACGTCCGCGACCTGCGCGTGGATGCACTCGGCCAGCTTGTGCGGCTCGACGCAGAACAGCGTGTTGCCGTCGCCGCCCGCGGCCCAGACCTGCTCGTGGCCGAGCAGCGTCTCGTCGAGGATCACCGGCAGGTCGTGCCCGAACGGGGCCACGCCGCCGACGGGAAGCCGGTCGCCACGCGCACCTCGTCGGGGGTGGCCTGGCGCACCTCGGCGCAGTCGAGGATGTCGGCGACCTTGTCCATGTCGACGCGGTGCGCGCCCGAGGCGACCACCAGCACCGGGTCGCCGTCGCAGACGAAGACGAGCGACTTGGCGATCTCGCCGTCCTGGCAGCCGACGGCGGACGCGGCCTCCTGGACGGTCCGGGTGGGCCGGTCGAGCGTGGTCACCTCGACGTCGAGCCCCAGCTCGCGGGCCCTTGATGTTGACCTTCTCGCGCATGTGTCCGCGATCCAGTCTAGGAAACGGTGTCGTCTCTCTCTCCGGATGCGGCCGTGCCGGCCTTCGCGGCCGGCTTGCCGAAGCGCCGCACGCCGCTCTTGCGGCCCTTCAGGCGGACACCCGCGGCGCCGGGCCAGGTCCGCGAGCGAGTCGTCGAAGTCCTCGGTCACCTCGTCGAGGTCGTACATCAGGTCGTAGTCGCCGACGCAGCCCGAAGTTGACCTTGCCGTTGTAGGACATGATCGCCACGCCGAGCGCCTGGCCCTGGGCCAGCGGCACCATCGGGAACATGTCGATCATCTCGCGGCCCATCAGGTAGAGCGGGAACTGCGGCCCGGGGACGTTCGTCACGACCAGGTTGAACAAGCGCTGGCGGGCCATCAGGCGCGACGGCCTGCGCCATCACGGTCGGCGGCGCGAAGCCCGACAGCTCGGTCAGCCGCTGGGCGCCGACGGCCTGGCCGGACTCCTTGAGCCCCTTCATCGAGTCGCTGATCTGGTGCAGCGCGTCGACCGGGTCCGTCACCCCGACCGGCAGCGGCGCCATCATCGCGGCCACCCGGTTGCCGAGCGCGCCGCGCTCCAGGTCGGCGCGCACGCTGACCGGGACCATCGTCTTCAGCACCAGCCCGTCCGTGTCGACGCCGCGGCGGCGCAGGTGGCGGCCGAGCGCCCCGGCGACGATGGTGAGCATCACGTCGTTGACCGTGCCGCCGAGCTCGTTCTTGATCGCCTTGACGTCGTCGAGCGTCACCCGCACCCAGCTGAAGCGGCGGTGCGGGCCGATCGGCTCGTTGTAGATCGTCGTGCGGCGCGGGGCTCAGCCCGGCCCAGGCCATCGCCCCGACGCCGACCAGCGACTCGTACGCCGACAGCGCGACCCGCCGCGGCGTGCGCAGCGCGGCGCGGACGCCGCGGGCGATCTCCGTGGGCTCCGACAGCCGCTCCGCGAGCGCGTCGCCCAGCAGCTGCGCGCCGCGAGGGCCCGGGCGAGGCAGCCAGCGCTTGCCGGGGTCGGGCGGCGCCTGCGGGCTCGGGCTGGGTGTCGAACAGGACGGACGCGATGTCGACGCCGGACACGCCGTCGACCAGCGCGTGGTGGGTCTTCGACAGCACCGCGAAGCGGTCGCCCTCGAGCCCCTCGACGATCCACAGCTCCCACAGCGGCTTGTCGCGGTCGAGCCGCTGCGAGAACACGCGGCCGGCCAGGTTGCGCAGCTGCTCCTCGCTGCCGGGCGCCGGGCAGCGCGGTCTTGCGCACGTGGTAGTCGAGGTTGAAGTGCGGGTCGTCGACCCACACGGGACGGCCCTGGCCGAGCGGCACGAACGCGAGCTTCTGGCGGTAGCGCGGCACCAGGTGCAGCCGCTGCTCGAGCGCCTCGGCCACCTCCCGCTGGTCGGGCGGCTCGCCCTCGAAGAGGAGCACCGCCGCGACGTGCATGTGCGCGCTCTCGTCCTCCAGATGGAGGAACGACGCGTCGAGTCCGGTGAGCCTGTCGTCCGCCATCGCTCCCCCTCGGCAGCTCGTGCGCCTAGATTACGCCGCCGACGTGTACGCCGACCATCTGATCCAGCCCTGGCACGACGCGGTCCGCGAGCTCGTGCCCGGGCATCGAGCCGTTCGACATCCACACCCACACGGGGTGGAACGACCCGGACGGCTTCGCGATGACCGCGCGACGCGGCTGATCGAGGCGCTCGAGCTGATCGACGGACGGGCGGCGGTCTTCACGCTCGCCGACCCCGACGGCTACCCCGGCGGCCAACGACCGGATCCTGGCCGAGGCGGCCGAGCTCGGGCGGGCGGCTCGTGCCGTTCCTGCGCCTCGACCCGCGCGACGATCCGCTGGCCGAGGCCGAGCGCGCGCTCGCCGCGGGCGCGCAGGGCATCAAGCTCCACCCGCGCGCGGAGGACTTCCGGCTGGCCGCACGCCGCGCTCGACGCCGGTGTTCGCGCTGGCCGACGAGCGCCGGCTGCCGGTGATCGTCCACGCGGGGCGCGGCATCCCCGCGCTCGGCCGCGACGCGGTCGACATCGCGCAGCCGCTACCCGGGGCTGCGGCTGATCCTGGCCCACGCGGGCATCTGCGACCTGGCCTGGATCTGGCGCGAGGCGGCCGACCTGCCGAACCTGCTCTTCGACACCGCGTGGTGGACGGCCAGCGACCTGCTCAGCGCTGTTCGCGTTCATCCCGCCGGGGCAGATCCTGTTCGGGTCCGACGCGCCCTACGGCACGCCGCTCCACTCGGAGGTCGATGACGCTGCGCTGCGCGCTCCAGGCCGGGCTGACGCCCGAGCAGGTGCCGCGAGGTGATGGGCGGGCAGGCGGCGCGGATGGTCGCCGGCGAGGACCCGCTCGACCTCGGGCCCGGCGCCCGGCCCGGAGGCCGCGCGCGCCGACCTGCTGCTCGAGCGGGTCTACGTGCTTCCTGCGTCAGCGCGATCGGCCGGCGCGATGGGCGGACGGCTCGCCGGAGGAGTACCTCGCGCTGGCGCGCCTGGCGTGCGAGGTCGGGGACGAGGCGCCGCAGGCGCCGACGTGCCGCGTCGGTGCTGGCGCTGCTCGACCGCCACGACCACTACGAGGCCGAGCCCGACGGGCCTCGAGCGAGCTCGACAAGGGCGCGCACTTCTTCCCCGGCGTGCACCTCATGGTCCTGGCGGCGACGGTCGCCCGGACGCCCGGACGTCCCCGCGCCGGAGCCGGAGCCCGAGGACGTCGGCGAGCGCCGCCACGGCTGACTTCTGGCTGCACAAGGGCCGGAAAGGTCCTGCAAACTCAGGGGTTCCTGTGTGACCGCCCTCACGTGGACCCCGCGGCTGGCGGCCGATACGTGTCACGAACAGTTGTTCGATCGGCCTTGACGCCGAGCCGGTCTGCCCTGAGGTAGGCCGGACGGGGGAACCAACTTGCCGCGGCCATCGTGTCGCGGCATGGGGCGAATCGACCGGTGCTCCGGTCGTAGCGCATTGAGGACCCGGGACGGGTCCGGCGCGAGTCCGTCAGCTAACCCCGTAGGCGGAGGCCGGGAGAGGACCTCCAACACAATGAACATGACAATGACCGCGCGCCTGCGCGGCCTGCGCCGCGTTGCGCTTGCCGCCGGCGTGCTTGGAATCGGGTCGGTCGCGGCTATGCCGTCGGCCGCCCAGGCACAGGACAGCGGGCTCCGCTGCGGCGGCGCCTCAGACCGAGACCGTCACCGTGAGCGTCAAGCGCCACGCGCTTGCCGGCCAGCGGGTGAAGTTCGGCGGCAAGGTCGGCTCGGGTGCCGACGGCCGGAGCGTGCTGATCCAGCAGCGCGCCGGCAAGGGCTGGAAGACGGTCGCCCGCACGCAGACGCGTGGCGGCGGCCGCTTCTCCGCCTACTGGCGCGGCGAAGGGCACGGGCCGCAAGGCGATCCGCGCATTCGTGCGCGGGCGACAACGGCGCCGCGCCGGCCGTCCGCCAGCTGAAGGGCGGCGTGACGGTCTACGTGCCGCGCATCGCGTCCTGGTACGGCCCCGGCTTCTACGGGCGCAAGATGGCCTGTGGCGGCCGCCTGCAGCCGGGGACCGTCGGCGTCGCGCACAAGACGCTGCCGTGCGGCACGAAGGTCACCCTGCACAACAAGGGCAGGACCCTGAACGTGAAGGTGATCGACCGCGGCCCCTACGTCGGTGGCCGCTACTACGACCTGACCGCCGCGACGAAGCAGAAGCTCGGCTTCGGCTCGACCGGCACAGGTCTGGTCGACCAAGTAGATCTGAACGCCTGCCCGGTGCGCCCTCAGCGGCGTGCCGGGCCGGGCGATCAGTAGCATCGCGCGCCGTGCTGACCCTGGACCAGGCGCGCGCTCTCATCGAGGCGGGGGAGGAGGAGGCGCGCTCGCGCGACCTCAGGCTCTCGTTCGCCGTAGTCGACGCCGGCGGCCACATCGTCGCGATCGGCCGCATGGACGGCGCCGACTGGATCACCCCCGAGGTCGCGCTGGGCAAGGCGTGGACCGCCGCTGCCTTCCGCGCGCCCAGCGACGCGCAGGGGAAGAAGGCGAAGGACCTGGTCGCGTTCGCCGGGTCGATCAGCGCCGCCACGCGCGGCCGGTACACGCCACAGATCGGCGGGCTGCCGATCGAGATCGACGGCGCGGCCGCCGGGGCGATGGGCGCTTCAGGCGCGACCGGCGCCGAGGACGAGGAAGTCGTCCGCGCGGCGATCGGCCGCGTGCTCGGCAGCTCCTGACGACCCGTCCGCGGGACTCGAACGGGCGTATCCTCTGGTACAGACCGGAAGGAGCGTTCGATGCGCAATCCCATCCGAAGTGAGACCGACGCCTTCTACGTCGCGTGGGGTGGAGCCCTGCTCGTGGGCGCGGCGATCGCGCTCGGCGTCCTGGTCACCCCGCTCGCGGGGGTGGCCCTGCTGGTGCTCGCGCTCGGCGCGTGGCTCGTGTGGGAGTTCCGCACCACCGACCCCGATCGGCGGCGGCCGATGGCCGAGGCGGCGTCCCAGGGGCGGAGCGGCCCGGGGGCGGAGCGCCGCGGTGTCCTCGTCGTCGCGAACCGCACGCTGGAGGGCGACGAGCTGCGCGCGCGGCTCGGTGAGCTCTCCGCGGCGGGCACGGAGCTGCGGATCGTGGCCCCGATCCTGCCGTCGCGCGTCCGCTACATCGCCACCGACGTCGACCGCGAGCTCGCCCAGGCGCGCGAGCGGCTGACGGGCGCGCTCGCCTGGTGCAAGGCCAACGGCATCGAGGCCAGCGGCACGGTCGGCGACCCGATCGGCGGGTTCAGCGCCGTGGAGGACGAGCTGCGCGCGTTCGCCGCCGACGAGGTGATCATCTCCACGTTCGCGGCAGGGCGGTCGAACTGGCTGGAGACCGGCATCGTCGAACAGCTCCGCGAGGAGCTCGACATCCCGGTAACGCATGTCGTCGCCGGGGCCGACCGGGCCACGGCGTAGCGCTCGCTACAGCGCCAGCTCCATCTGGCCCGGGCTGCGCGGGCCGCGCTCGTCGTGCGGCTCGTCGAGGCCCGCGACGCGGACGCCGATCAGCCGCACGGGCCGCGGCGGGTCGAACTCCCGGAGCAGGTCGGACGCCACCTGCCGGATCGTGTCCGCGTCGTTGGTGGGCGCGGCGATCGTGCGCGCGCGTGTGTGGGTGGAGAAGTCGTCCAGGCGGACCTTGATGCCGATCGTGCGGCCGCGGTGGCGGCGCTTGCCGAGCGTCTGGCACAGCTCGCCGGCCAGGCGGTCGAGCACCGGCAGCAGCGAGTCGAGGCCGCGCAGGTCGTAGTCGAAGGTCGTCTCGCGCGACTCGCTCTTCGTGGCCCGGTAGGTCGTGACCTCGCGGTGGTCCTCGAAGCGGGCGAGCGCCTTCAGGTGCAGGCCCATGCGGCTCGCCGAACGTGGAGGTGAGCGCGTCGTCGGGGGTCGAGGCCAGGTCGCCGAGCGTGCGGATCTCGAGGGCGTCCAGCCGTTCGACCGTGCGCGGCCCGATGCCGGGGATCAGGCCGGGGGAGTGTCGCCGCGAACCGCTCGCACGCCATCTCGCGCGAGAGCACGCAGAAGCCGTCGGGCTTATCGGCGTCGGAGGCGACCTTGGCCACGAGCTTGACGGCCCGATGCCGATCGAGCAGACGAGGCCGGTGCGCTCGCCGGACCGCGGCCTTGACCCGGCGCGCGGCGGCCTTGGGGCGCTCGATGCCGGACAGGTCGAGGTAGGCCTCGTCGAGCCCCACGACCTCGACCCGCTCGATCTGCTCCCTCAGTACCTCCATCACCTCCTTCGACTTGGCCCTGTAGAGGTCGAAGTCGGGCTTCAGGAAGGTCGCGTCAGGGCACAGGCGGCGGGCGCGCTCCGCGGGGGTCGCCGAGAAGACGCCGAACTTGCGGGCCTCGTAGCTCGCGGTCGTGACCACCGCGCGCGGGCCCGTGCCCGCCACGACGACCGGCAGCCCCCGCAGGTCGGGGCGCCGCTGGAGCTCGACGGACACGTAGAAGGCGTCCATGTCGACGTGGGCGATCACACGGCGCTCGGCCATGCGAACGAATGTACGCGCCGGACCGGCGTCAGCCGCGGACGTCGAGCTTGACGAGCTTGCCCCTGAGCTCGACCCGCAGGCCCCGTGTCCGGCGGTCGTAGCTCCAGCGGCGGCGCGCGAGCGAGCGGCCGTTCACGAGCACCCGCCGCGGTGCGAACGGGCGCCGCAGGGTCGCGAGCGACGCGTCGACCGACCACCGCGTCGTCTGCCGGGCGCGGACGCGGAGAACCCAGCGGCGGCGGCGCTCGAGCGACCTCGCCGACGCGCCGTCGCCCAGCTGCGACAGCGCCGATCCGCGCGGCACCGCCAACAGGCGCAGCGCCCCGGCCCGGTCGGCCAGCCGGGTCAGGCCGGCCTCGCGGCCGTAGGGCGACAGCGTGTCGACCTCGGCGGGCAGCAGCGGCAGTACCGAGCCCGCGCGAAGGAGCAGCGGCGGGCTGCCGAGCGGCGCCGGGAGCGTGCGCGTCGCGTTGCCGGCGAGCACGCGCGGGCGTCCCGTCAGGCGGTACTCGCGCGTCTTCGCGTCGAAGGAGACCGAGCGCCACCAGTCGACCCAGCGGCCCGGCGGGAGCCACGCGCCGCGCTCCTTGACGCCCGGCTGGGCGACCGGGGCGGCCAGAAGGTCGGGCCCGAGCAGGTACTCGTCGGACGCCTCGCGCGCCGCGGCCGCGTCCGGATACTCGAGCACGAGGTGGCGGGCGATCGGGAGACCGCTGCGCCGATGCTCCTCGTCGGCGGCGCGCAGGTAGCGGTTGAGCTGGGAGTGCAGAGCGGTCAGCCGCGTCCAGTCGGCGATGTGATCGGCGTCGAAGACCTGCGGCCGTGTGTACGACGGGATTGCGATACCGGTGCGCTTGGTGCGCATGACCGGGGCGAGCGCGCCGAGCTCCATCCAGCGGGTCAGCAGCTCGGGCGTGAGCGTCTCGTCCTCGGTGGCGCCGGGCTTGGCCTCCTGGCCTGCGCCGAACGACGTGTAGCCGCCGATGTCGGTGCCCCACCTCGACACGCCGCTGAGTCCGATCGACAGCATCTGGGTGACCGCCGACGACAGCCCGTCGAAGCCGAAGACGGTCGTCGGGTCGCCGCCCCAGACGACCTCGGCGCAGCGGGCGGACCCGGTCCAGCCGGAGCGCTGGAAGCGAACGAGCGGGCGGTCGAAGCGCGCGGCGATCCGCTGCACGGCGCAGTGGTAGTCGGTCGGGTAGCGGTTGTGGGCGGCGTCGCCCGTCGATCCGTCGTGCTGGACGACGGTCGGTGGCGTCGACTCCCCGAAGTCCTCCATCCACCCGTCGGCACCCCCGTCGACCGCTTCCCGGACGAGGCCGGCGTAGAAGTCCTCGGTCGCCGGGTTGGTGAAGTCGAACTGCGCGAGCGGCTCCTGCGTGAAGCCCGCCGGCCCCGACCCGCCGACGAACGCGGGATAGAGGAACGGCTGGCCGGCTCGGTCGCGCTGGAGCACGCCGGCGGCGGACGCGCGCGTGTAGACGTCGGTGTACGAGGCGCACAGCAGGGGGTTGAAGTAGACGAGCCGCGCGAGCCCGTCGCGGTGGAAGGAGTCGGTCCGCTCGCGCTCGGCGGCTTCCCGGCCCTTGTGCGCGCCGCACGGCAGGTAGTGCATCTGGGTCTCCGCGACCGACACCGGGGCGCCGGCCGCGCGCTGGATCCGGGTGATCTCGCGCTCCTCCTCGACGGGCACCACGTTGGGCTGGCCCGTCTGGAACCACGGCCCGTAGGTCCACGGGGCCTGGGGCGGAGGCTGACGGCCGACGGCCGTGGTGAAGCGCCCGAGCGCGTCGGCCGGGCGCGGGCCCGCGAACACGCGCAGCATCAGCTCGGCTCCATCGGCCTCGGCCTCCCACGAGTCCGGCCCGTCGACGGCAGGGCGGAGGCGGCTGGTCGTGTGGTTGTCGACGAGGACGCCGTAGCCGCGGCTCGACAAGAGCCAGGGAATCGGGAAGTAGGTGGCGTCGTCGCGGTCGCGGATGGCCCACGGCGGCGAGCTGGCGCGGACATAGTCGCGATCCTCGGACCGGTACGGGCCGTCGGCCACGTAGCTCTCGGCCTCGTGGCCGCGGCGCTCGACGAAGTCGGATCGCTCGCCGAAGCCGTAGAAGCGCTCGTCGGCGGCCGCCTCGAACCGCACGGAGGTCGCCGCGGTGCCGCTCGGGCGCGTCGACGCGCAGGGCGATCGTCCCCTCGCCGGCGGGCTCGATCCGCACGCCGACGGATCGGTCGCCTTCGATCTGTACGACGGCCACGGCAGCATCGCCGTCGGAGCGAAGCTCGCCGGCGCGGGTGGCGCGGTGGACGCCCGCGGAGTCGCGGACTCCGATGCCGCGTACCTCGCGCAGGTCGGCGCCGCGCGCCTGGCGGTAGGTGACGCTCCACGGGTCGTCGTGAACGACCGCGATCAGGGAACCCGACCGCACCTCCACCTCGGCGGCGGTGGCGGGCGCCGAGCCGAGCGCGGCGGACGCCGCGAGGATCGCGGCCGCGGCGCTCCGTGCGGTCACGTCGGCTGGGAGGTCGGCCGGATCAGGATCTCGTTGACGTCGACGTGATCGGGCTGGTCCAGCGCGTACATCACCGCGCGGGCGATGTCGTCGGGCTCGAGGGCCGCCTGCGGCCGGTTGTCGAAGAACGGCGTGTCGGTCATCCCCGGCTCGATCAGCGTGACGCGGATCGGCTTCGTGGCGTCGTCGCCGCGCAGCTCCTGGCGCAGGCCTTCGCCGATCGCCCCGACCGCGTGCTTGGTGGCCGAGTAGAGCGACCCGGGCAGCGCGCGGCGGCCGGCCACCGAGCTCGTCAGCACGTAGTGGCCCGCGCCGCGCTCCTTCAGGTGCGGCAGCGTCGCGCGGATCGTGAACGCGCACCCGGTGACGTTGGTGTCGACCATCGCCTTCCAGAACTCGGGGGTCTCCTCCAGGTAGCCGCGCTTGGCCCCGAAGCCCGCGTTGGCGAACACCGCGTCGATCTGGCCGAAGGCCTCCAGCGCGCTCGCGACGAGCGCCTCCTGGTCGTCCCAGATCGGTGACGTCGCAGCGCCGGGCGATCGCCCGGTCGTCCCCGCCCAGCTCGTCGGCCAGCGACCGGCAGCTTGTCCTCCGAGCGGGCGGCCAGCACCACGCGCCAGCCGGCCGCTGCGGCCTGGCGGGCGGTGGCGGCGCCGATGCCGGTGCTGGCGCCGGTGATGAGCAGGACGCGGTCGTCGGGCATGGCGCGCTTTCTACCAGCCTCGGTAGGGTCCGGCTCATGACCGCCCGGAAGCTCATCCTTGTAGGCGCCGCGCTGCTGATGCTCGCCGCGCCGTCCCCCGCCGTCGCCAAGACGCTGTTCGCCGGCATCCACGCCCACCGCGGCGGTCCGAACACCGGCGCGATCGCCGCCCACCCGGAGAACTCGCTCGAGGCGTTCAAGGCCTCGCACGAGCTGGGCGCCGACGTGATCGAGCTCGACTCCAAGCTCACCTCCGACAACGTGCCGGTGATCATGCACGACGCGACGCTCGACCGGACCACGAACTGCAGCGGGCAGGTGCGCCAGCGGACGGCCGCCGACCTGGCCGCGAACTGCCGGATCGACACGTTCGGCACCGAGTCGCTGCTGAAGCCCGCGCCGGGGGCGGGCGTGCCGATCCCCACGCTGGCCGAGGTGCTCGCCTGGGCCAAGGCGAACAAGGTCAAGCTGCACCTGGAGATCAAGAACCAGCCGACCGACCCGGACTACGACATGACGCCGGCGTTCGCCCAGACCGTGCTGAACGCGGTGATCGCGTCGGGCATCGACAAGCAGAACGTGCTGATCCAGAGCTTCTTGCCGCCGAACCTCGACCAGGCCAAGGCCGCGGGCTTCCCGACCACGCTGCTGCTCCTCCAGCAGGGCGTCGAACGAGCGGGGCATCGAGGCTGGCCAGGACGGGCGGCTACACCGTCGTCTCGCCCGCCTGGCCGACCGCGGGGGACCCGGGC
The DNA here is from genome assembly GCA_963724205.1 of uncultured Actinomycetes bacterium. Classification (GTDB taxonomy): domain Bacteria; phylum Actinomycetota; class Thermoleophilia; order Solirubrobacterales; family Thermoleophilaceae; genus CAVRTK01. The sequence goes on from CAVRTK010000001.1 coordinate 2,751,994, forward strand.
GAGTTCATCGAGCAGGCGCACGCCGCCGGCAAGCCGGTGATCCCGTACACGATCGACGGCGAGGGCGAGCTGGCGCGCGCCACCGCTCTCGGGGCCGACGGCATCATCACCAACGACCCGAAGCTCGGGCTGCGGACGTTCTACGCGCCGGCGTGCAAGGACGCGACGCGAACGCGAGCGGCGGCTCCTCAAGCTCTACAACAAGCGGTTGGCCGCCTACCGGCGCGAGGACAACGCCACCCGCAAGGCGAAGCTGCGCAGGTCGGCGCTGTCCGCCCGCCGCGCGCTGACCCGAGCGAAGAGGAACCGCAAGGCCATCTGCGCCAAAGCCCAGGCGTGAGCGTCGACCCGACGGCGGCCCGCTTTCCGGCGGTCGGGGCCGACGCCGGCTTCTACGAGTCGTTCTACCTGCGCGCGTGCGACCCGGCCGAGCGGCGCGGGGTGTGGATCCGCCACACCGTGCACAAGAAGCCGGGCGTCGAGCCGCAGGCGTCGCTCTGGTTCGTGCTGTTCGACCCGGCGGAGGGCGCGCCGTACGCGGTGAAGGAGACCCACCCGGCGCCCGCGCTCGGCAGCGGCGACGGTGACTGGATCCGGATAGGCGACTCGTCGCTGCGCGCCCGCGGGGCGGCGGGCAGCGCGTCGGCGCAGGGCCGGTCGGCGTCGTGGGAGCTGGCGATCGAGTCCGGCGCCGACCCGCTCTTCCACCTTCCGCGCGACTGGATGTACACCGCGCCCGTCCCGCGCACGAAGACGCTGTCGCCGGCGCCGGTGGCGCGCTTCGGCGGGCACGTGGTGGCGGGGGAGAGGCGCGTCGACCTGGACGGCTGGGTCGGGATGATCGGCCACAACTGGGGCGCGCAGCACGCCGAGCGCTGGATCTGGATGCACGGGCTGGCGTTCGACGGCGCGGCGGCCGACGGCACCTGGATCGACGCCGCGATCGGCCGGATCAAGCTGGGCCCGTGGACGACGCCGTGGATCGGCAACGGCGAGCTGTCCCTCGGCGGGGAGCGCTATCGGCTGGGCGGCCTGGAGCGCACGCGCGGGACGAAGATCGACGAGCACCCGGACGGCTGCCGGTTCATCCTGCCCGGCGCGGGCGCGACGGTGCGCGGGGAGGTCGGCGCCGACCGCTCCGACTTCGTCGCCTGGATCTACTCCGACCCGGACGGCGGCCGCCACGACACCGTCAACTGCTCGGCGGCGCGGATGAAGCTGACGGTCGAGCGCGACGGCGCGGCGCCGGTGGAGCTGACGACCGACGGCGGCGCGACCTACGAGCTGGGGATGCGCGAGCAGGACCACGGCGTCGCGCTCCAGCCCTTCCCGGACCCCTGAACTCCGAACTGGTCGAGGTTCGGTGCGCTATCGCCCCAAACCTCGACCAGTTCGCGGATTTCGGGGTCAGGGGGCGTTGCGGAGCAGCTTCAGCACGCCGCGGCGGGACATCTTCGGCGGCGCCACCGCCAGGTAGGTGACCCGGCTGCGGGCCAGGCCCACGAGCAGCTGGCGCTTCCGCTCGCGGATCACGAGCACGCCGCGGGCCAGGCGCTTCTCGCCCTTGAGCCGCTTGCGCGCCGTCCGCGCGGCGCTGCCCGTGCGCACGCTGCGCACGTCGAACGGCTGGGCGTTCGTCCATACGAGCTGCGCCTTCGCGCGGTCGTTGCGGCCGGTGAACGCGGCGACGAGCTTCCCGCCGCCCTCGAAGCACCAGGTGACGTAGCGGACGCTCTCCGTCGCGGGCGCGCCCAGGTCGTCCCTGGCGGTCCGGCGCTTCATCCCGAGCGTCACGCCGCCGATCCCGCGGCCGACGATGCCGCCCGGCACCCGGCAGGGCACGCCGCCGGGTGACGTGTTCGACCCACCGCCGCCAGCACCGCCGGAGCCGCCGCCCGATCCCCCGCTCGGCGACCCGGGCGCGGGCTTGTTGGCGCACGACGGGTCGGCGGGCACGTCGCCGGTCTTCTGCACGCCGCCGCGGCCCGGGCCGAAGTACGGCTTCCACTCCTCGGGGAAGCCGGGCACGAGCGTCGGATCGCCGGTCTGCCCGGCCACCTTGAAGTTCTCGACGTAGACGCCGCCCAGCCCGCGCGCCTTGTCGAAGAAGTACGACCCGTCCCACTCGTAGATCGCCGGCGCCCTGGTCCTGGACGAGCGACGCGCGCCAGTGGTCGCGCTGGAAGTAGAAGCACTTGGGCGTGGCGTTCGCGACCCGCGCCGGCTCCTTGGACAGGAAGTCGACGATGCCCAGCTCGGTCACGTTCTGGCGCCGCTTGTCGAACTCGATGCAGAACGGGTCCGCGTCCGGGTCGGGCACGTCGGCCTCGAAGCCCGCCTGCTGGAGCGTGCACGTGAACGGGATCGACCCGTCGTACGCGGCCACCTGCGCGCCTGCCGCGGCGGGCAGCGCGAACAGCACCGCCATCGCCACCAGGAGCCCCCGCATGAACTGGAGCTTACGCCCCGGCTGGCGCGTTAGTGTCAGGTCCATGGAGCTCTCGCGGAGGGAGCTGCTGGGCAGGGCGTCGACCGTGGGCGCGGCTGCGCTGATCGCGCAGGCGCTGCCGCTCGCGCACCGCCTGGTGGCCGCCGAGCCCGCCCTGGCCGACGTGCCGATCGACGGCGCGACCCTGCAGGCGTTCGCCGACACGCTCCTGCCCGGGCGCAAGGCCGAGCGCACCGACCTGGGCGACGAGATCCACCCGCAGGCCATCGCCGGGGTCGACCCCGAGCCGGGCGCCGTCGAGGCCGACGCCCTGCGCCTCTACAACGACCCGCTGATCGGGTTCCCGACGCTGGCCCCGCCGTTCCTGGCCGACCTGAGCGCGCGGTCGCTGACGATCGGCCAGGCGCCGTTCCTGTCCCTCGACTTCGACAAGCGCACGCAGGTCGCGCTGAACGGCCTGGCCTTCGACAACCCGAACCGCACGCTGTGGGAGGCCGCCGCCGCGGTCCCGTTCACCGCCTTCTGCGCTGCCGCGACGCAGCCGAACGCCCAGGCGAGCACCGCATCGGGCTACCGCGTCATGGGCCTGCCCGGCACGGCGCCCGGCGGCTACCGGAACTTCTCCTACAAGCGCAAGCTGGCCCGCGAGCGCACCCGGAAGGGCTCCCTTGGCTGAGCGGGTCGACGTCTGCATCGTCGGCTCCGGCTTCGGCGGCTCGATCGCCGCCTGGCGCCTGGCCGAGCTCTACGCAGCGGCGGGCGCGGACCCGAAGCGCATCCTGGTCCTCGAGCGCGGCCGCCGCTTCAAGCACACCGACTTCAAGCAGTCGATGGACGTGCGCCACCTGTCGTCGGTCTACAACCTGATCCAGTCCGTGGGCGGCACGGGGACGCTGCTCGCGCCCGGTCCGAACGGCGGTCAGATCGTCACCGCCAACGCGGTCGGCGGCGGGTCCAACCTGTACCTGGCGGCGTCGATCCGCTCGCCCACGGAGACGTTCGAGCGCCGCGACCACCGCGCCGACGACGGCGAGGACCGCCGCATGTGGCCGGGCCCCATCTCCCGGAAGGCGCTCAACCCGTACTACGCCCGCGCCGAGGCCGCGCTGCGCGTCAGGCAGCCGAGCTGGAAGCAGGTCTCCAAGTCCGGCGGCCTGTGGGCGGCGACCCTCCACGCCGCGGGGCACTCCTGCGACCGCGTGCCGCTGGCCATCGACCCCAAGCGCTGCGTCGACGCCAAGTGGTGCCACACGGGCTGCATCTTCGGGGCCAAGAACACCGTGCTGACCAACTACCTGGGCGCCGCGGAGCGCAAGGGCGTCGAGATCCGCCCGAACCGCGAGGCCGAGCAGATCCGCCGGGCCGACGCGAACGCCGACGGCTACCGCTACGTCGTCACCGCCGCGCACATGGACAACGAGGGCGACAACCCGACCCGCCAGCCCGACGGGACGTCCGACGAGATCGAGTGCAAGGTGCTGATCATGGCCGCGGGCGCGATGGGCACGCCGCCGGTGCTGATGCGATCGCGGCCGAGCCTGCCGAGCCTGAGCGACCAGGCGGGCCGCCACCTGGGCGTCAACGGCGACCACATCGCCGCCCTCGAGTACGACCCGAAGAAGATCCGCAGCGTGCTGGGCCTGCCCGGCTACGGCCAGTTCCACAAGGGCAAGCCGATCACGACGATGAGCTACGACTTCTGGGTCGGGCGCCGCGGGCCCCAGCACGACGGCACGCGCTTCACGCTCCAGGAGATCTTCCTCTCCAGCCTGACCAACTTCCTCTACGACGACGGGCGCGACCCGGCCGACGACGGCTCGTGGTGGGGGCTCCAGAAGAAGCAGGCCATCGCGAACTGGAACAACCGGATCGAGCTGCTCGCGATGGTGGAGGACACCCACGACGGCACGTTCGAGGCGCCGCCCCCGCAGGGCGGTGCGATCCGCCCGAACTCGGGCCCGGTGTCGATAGGGACGTTCTCCTACCGCCTGTCCGAGCAGTCGCTCGAGGTCCGCGAGCGGGCCAACCGGGCGATGAAGCAGGTCGGCGAGCGCGCCGGCCTGGCCAAGTTCATGAAGCTGACCGAGACCCAGGGCGTCTACGCGTCGCACCCGCTCGGCGGGGCGCGCATGGCCGAGTCCGCGGAGCTCGGGGTGGTGGACCACCGCTGCGAGGCGTTCGGCAACGAGGGCCTGTTCTGCATGGACTCGAGCGGCGATACCGACGTCGCTCGGCGTCAACCCGTCGTTGACGATCTCAGCCGTGTGCGAGCGGGCCGCGGCCGAGCTGGTCAGGCGCTCGGCCGACTACGGCCTGCCCGCCGCTCCCGCCGGCTTCCGCCACGGCACGCCGCGGACGGTGGTGGGGGAGCGGGTCGTGCCCGGCCGGCGAGCGGCCTAGACGTCGCCGGGGCGAGCGCCCGCGGCGGGGATGACCTGGCCGGCGCCGGGGACGCCCCAGCCCATCCAGTCCTCGGTCAGCTCGTAGTAGCCGAACGGGTAGTGCAGGTGGCAGTTGCCCGACCAGACCGGCTTGCACGGGTTGAACGGCTGGACGCGCGAGAAGTAGCGGTAGCCCGCGTCCACGCCGGCGGTCGCCGGATCGAAGTCCGCGAGGCCCGTGCTCGCGTTGAAGTTGTGCGTGGTGTAGCCGACGGAGACGTAGGTGGCGCTCCAGTTGCCCGGCCGCGAGACCTCGAACGCGTTCGACAGGCCGTCGAAGTCCGTGTCGTCCGCGCCGTCGGCCACGCCGTCGCCGTCCGAGTCCGGGTCGATCAGGCTGACCGGGCCGAAGGTGACCAGGTACGGGGTCTCCTTGACGCCGTTCGTGCCGTCGTAGGCGTTCTTCCACCAGTCGGCGGTCATGCGGCCGTGCGACTCGTCCCAGTTGCCCAGGCCGTCGCCGTCGGCGTCACGCTCGTCGTCGGTGAGGACGCCGTTGCCGTTCATGTCGAGGTAGTAGAGCGGGCCGCTGGGGTCCGGGGCGGCGGTCGGCTGGGTGGCCTGCCGGCCGTCCGAGTAGTTCAGCGGGATCTGGCTCTGGCCGTACTTGGTCCACAGGGAGTACTCGTCCCACAGGGTCAGGCCGTCGCCGTCGTAGTCGACGTCCTTGTCCTTGAACAGCGGGTTCGGGTACGGAGTCTTGAAGGGGTAGGGCAGCGCCTGCGAGTTCAGGTCGATGGCCGAGTAGTACTCGTAGCCGTCGGAGGCGCCGTCGCCGTCGGTGTCGCGGTTGCACGCGTCGAGCAGCAGGTCGCGCTCACGGCCGTCGGACAGCAGGTCCTTGTCCACGTCGGACAGCGGGTCGCTCGGGTTCGGGGTGCACGCGGTCGGGGCGGTGTTGCCGCCGGCGCCGGGGCCCGAGTTGTCGCCGCCGACCTGATCGGGGTTGATCGCGATCAGCGGGGAGATCTTGGTCGCCGTGCGCGAGCCCAGGCGCTTGCCCTTCACGCGGAGCAGGATGCGCGCCTCGTCGCCGTTGGCGGGGAGCAGCGTGGCGAGCTTCACGGGGATGACGACCTTGAGACGGGTCGCCGACGCATCGCCGGCCTTGGTGAACGTCCCGCCGCCCTTGGTCGTGTAGAAGAAGACCTGGTTCTTGCCGCTGCCGCGGACGAAGTTCTTGCCCGTGATGATCAGCGTGTCGCCGACCTTGGCGTTGCGCGGGCTGATCTTCTTGATCACCGGCGCCTTGGCGTCGGCCTTCTTCTTCGACGACTTCTTCGTCGTCTTGGCGACCACGGCGCCGTCCGGGTGGAGCGGCGGCTTGGCGAGCGCCGTCGTGGGCAGCGCGATCAGGGCGGAGGCAGCGAGGGCTAGGGACAGTCGACCAGTCATTGCGGCCTTCATCGGTTCCGCCCGGAATCGACTTGAGCAATAGGCCCTCTCTTGACGGGTGTTGGACGGGTGTTCTACCTTTCCCGATAATTCCGGTCGAGATTATGGTTTATTGGAGATCATGAACAAGCGAATCGTTTTCCTGGTCGCCCTGTCCGCCCTCGTCGCGGCCATCGCCGGCTGCGGCGGCACGGGTGAGGAGTCGGGCGGCGGAGGAGGTGGCGGAGGCGGCGAATCCCTGTCGCTGGTCGCCTACTCGACACCCAAGGAGGTCTACACGGAGGTCATCCCGGCCTTCCAGAAGACCGAGGCGGGCAGCGGTGTGAAGTTCAGCCAGTCCTACGGCGCGTCGGGCGAGCAGTCGCCGTGCGGTCCAGGGCGGCCTGCCCGCGGACGTCGTGGCGTTCTCCCTGGCCCCGGACGTCAACAAGCTGGTCGACAAGGGCCTCGTCGACGAGGGCTGGAACAAGTCGAAGTACGACGGCTTCGTGTCGACCTCGGTCGTGGTGTTCGCCGTCCGCAAGGGCAACCCGAAGAACATCAAGACCTGGGACGACCTGACCAAGCCCGGCGTCGAGGTGATCACGCCCAACCCGTTCACCTCGGGCGGCGCGAAGTGGAACGTCATGGCCGCCTACGGGTCGCAGATCCAGCAGGGCAAGTCCGAGGAGGACGCCGACCGACTACCTGGCGCGCCTCTTCAAGAACGTCGCGGTGCAGGACAAGAGCGCTCGCGAGGCGCTTCAGACGTTCACCTCGCGGCAAGGGCGACGTGCTGATCGCCTACGAGAACGAGGCGATCACCGCCCAGCAGAAGGGCGAGGACGTCGACTACGTCGTCCCCGAGGAGACGATCCTGATCCAGAACCCGATCGCGGTCACCACCGACGCGAAGAAGGGGGCCAAGGAGTTCGTCGACTACGCGAAGAGCGACGCCGCGCAGAAGGTCTTCGCGGAGAAGGGCTACCGGTCGGTGAACCCCGACCTGGTCGACGCCAAGCGCTACCCGCAGCCGAGCGGCCTGTTCAAGATCGACAAGTTCGGCGGCTGGTCCGCGGTCAACGACAAGTTCTTCGAGCCCGACGGAGTCGTCGGGAAGATCGAACAGGACCTTGGCGTCGCCACGGGCTAGCACCCTCGCGCTTCCGGCCGTCCGCCGGCCCCGCCTGCCCATCGCAGGCGGGGTCGCCGTGCTGTACCTGAGCGTCATCGTGCTGCTGCCGCTGGCGGCGGTCACGGCCAAGTCGTTCGAGGGCGGCATCGGCGAGTTCTGGGAGCAGGTCACCCAGCCCCAGGCCGTCGCGGCGCTGAAGCTCACGCTGGGGATCTCGCTGGGGGTCACGGCGGTCAACGTGGTGATGGGCACGCTGATCGCCTGGGTCCTCGTGCGCGACGAGTTCCCCGGCAAGCGGTTCGTCAACACGCTCATCGACCTGCCGTTCGCGCTGCCCACGATCGTCGCGGGCCTGACGCTGCTCGCGCTCTACGGCTCACGGTCGCCGCTCGGCGTGAACATCGCCTACACGCGCATCGGGGTGGCGATGGCGCTGCTGTTCGTCACGCTCCCGTTCGTCGTTCGGGCGGTCCAGCCCACGCTGCAGGAGGCCGACCGCGACATGGAGGAGGCGGCCGCGTCGCTCGGCGCGAGCCCGTTCACGACCTTCCGCAAGGTCGTCCTGCCGAACCTGCGGCCCGGCGATCGTGGCCGGCGCCTCGCTGGCCTTCGCCCGCGCGCTCGGCGAGTTCGGGTCCGTGGTGCTGATCTCCGGCAACCTGCCCTACAAGACCGAGGTCTCGTCGGTCTACATCTTCGGCCAGATCGAGAACGACAACGTTCACGGGGCCGCGGCGGTGTCGGTCGTGCTGCTGCTGGCGACCGTCGTGCTGCTGGCACTCGGCCAAAGGCTGGCCCGCCCGCGATGAAGGCGCTCCGCTTCGCGGCGCTCGGCTACCTGGCGTTGCTGCTGGTCGCGCCGGTCGGGCTGATCTTCTACCGCACCTTCGAGCGCGGCCTCGGCGCCGCCTGGAACTCGGTGACGACGCCGGAGGCGCAGCACGCGTTCTGGCTCACGTTCGTCATGGTGGCCATCGCCGTGCCGCTCAACACGGTCTTCGGCGTAGCCACCGCGCTGCTGCTCGAGCGGCGCGAGTTCCGCGGCAAGGCCGTCCTCAACTCGCTGATCGACCTGCCGTTCGCGATCTCGCCGGTCGTCGTCGGCCTGGCGCTGATCCTGCGTCTACGGCCGCACCGGCTGGTTCGGCGACTGGTTCGCCGAGCACGGCATCCGAATCATCTTCTCCGTGCCCGGCATGGTGCTGGCGACGATCTTCGTCTGCCTGCCGTTCGTCGTGCGCGAGGTCCAGCCGGTGCTGCGCGAGATCGGCACCGAGCAGGAGGAGGCGGCGCGCACGCTCGGCGCCACCCCGGCACAGACGTTCTGGCGCATCACGCTGCCGGCGATCCGCTGGGGCGTGGGCTACGGCGTGGTGCTCTCGACGGCGCGGGCGCTGGGTGAGTTCGGGGCCGTGGCCGTGGTCTCCGGCCGGATCTCGGGCGTCACCGAGACCGCGACGCTCCGCGTGCAGGAGCGCTTCGAGGCGTTCGACCCGGTCGGCGCCTACTCCGCATCGGTCGTGCTCGCCCTGATGGGCGTGACCGTTCTCTTGTTCATGAACCTTCTGGAACGCAGGCGAAGGAGACAGGCCGTCTGATGGCAATCGAGGCGACGGGCATCACCAAGAACTTCGGCGACTTCCGGGCGCTCGACGACGTCACGGTCAAGGTCCCCGACGGATCGCTCACGGCCCTGCTCGGGCCGAGCGGCAGCGGCAAGTCGACGCTGCTCCGCGTGATCGCGGGGCTGGAGGAGCCGGACGCGGGGACCGTGCGGTTCGGCGACCGCGACGTCACGCGGGTCAGCGCCCAGGACCGCGGCGTCGGCTTCGTGTTCCAGCACTACGCGGCGTTCAAGCACATGACCGTGCGCGACAACGTCGCCTTCGGCCTGAAGATCCGCAAGGAGCCCAAGGACAGGATCGCCGCGCGGGTCGACGAGCTGCTCGCGCTCGTGCACCTGACCGGCTGGGCAGATCGCTACCCGGCCCAGCTCTCCGGCGGCCAGCGCCAGCGGATGGCGTTGGCCCGCGCGCTGGCCGTGCAGCCCGAGGTCCTGCTGCTGGACGAGCCGTTCGGCGCCCTCGACACGCGCGTCCGCGAGGAACTGCGCGACTGGCTGCGGCGCCTGCACGACGAGATGCACGTGACGACGATCTTCGTGACCCACGACCAGCAGGAGGCCATGGAGGTCTCCGAGCAGATCGTCGTGGTCAACGAGGGGCGGATCGAGCAGGCGGGGTCGCCCACGGAGGTCTACGAGAAGCCCGCCACGCCGTTCGTCATGGAGTTCGTCGGGCCGGTCACCAAGCTGGGCGAGCGCACCGTGCGCCCGCACGACCTCCAGATCCTGGGCGAGCCCGGGCCCGGCGCGCTCGAGGCGATGGTCGAGCGCGTCGTCTACCTGGGCTTCGAGGTCCGGGTCGAGCTCCTGCCCTCCGACGGCCCGGCCCTGTCCGTGCAGCTCACCCGGGGCGAGGCCGACGAGCTCGAGCTGCGGGAGGGCGACATCGTCTGGGTGCGGGCCGAGAAGCCTGCCGCGCGAGCGGCGGCGTAGCGCCTACTCGCCGTGGGCGCCTGAGTTCAGGTCCTCGGCGAAGGTCCGGTAGTCGAAGATCGGCAGCGCCTCGGTCTTCATCCCGGCGCCCATCTCGCGGATGATCGGCAGCCCCGCGAGCGCGCGGTCCAGGTCCTCGGCCGACGGCACGTCGACCACGCCGAGCACCACCCGCTGGCCCGCGACCTTCCACAGGTGGGGGACCGCGCCGGCGTCCATCGCGCCGATCGCAGCCTCGGCCTCGCGCCTCCAGATCGCGACCAGGTCCTGGTTGGTGACGTTCGCGGGCTGCGTGACGTCGAAGCGGACGAAGAAGAGCACGGCGCCTCCTGGGTAGCTGGGAGGAGCATGTCAAGCCGTGCGTTGGGCCACAATGCCCGCGTGCGCGTCTCCGCGAAAGTCGACTACGCCCTGCGCGCCGCGATCGAGCTCGCGGCGCTCGAGGATCAGTGGCCGGTCAAGGGCGAGCGCCTGGCCGCCGGCCAGGACATCCCGCTTCGCTTCATGGAGAACATCCTGGGTGAGCTGCGCCAGTCGGGCATCGTGGGCAGCAAGCGCGGCGCCGAGGGCGGCTACATGCTCGCCCGCCCGCCGGGCGAGATCACGCTGGCCGACGTCATCCGCGCGGTGGACGGGCCGCTGGCCAACATCGGCGGGCTGCGACCGGACCAGCTGACCTACGAGGGGTCGGCGGCGCCGATGAAGGACATCTGGATCGCGGTACGGGCGTCGCTGCGCGCGGTGCTGGAGACGACGACGCTGGCCGACGTCGCCGGTGGCGATCTGCCCGCGGCGGTCACGCAGGCCACGGCCGATCCGGACGCCTGGGCCTGGCGATGAGCGCGCCGCTGCTGGTGGTCGACGCCCCGTCGCTGCTGTTCCGCGGCTTCTTCGCGCTGCCCAAGTCGATCACCGACGACGACGGCCACTCGGTCAACGGGCTGCTCGGCTGCACCAACATGGTCATGCGCGTCGTCGAGGAGTACCAGCCGCGCGCGGTCGTCATGTGCTTCGGGCCGGACGCGGCGCCCGTACCGGACCGAGCTGTTCTCGGGCTACCACTCCGAGCGGCCCGTCGTGCCGCGCGAGCTCCAGTGGCAGTTCGACAACTCGCGCTGGTTCTACGAGGCGTTCGGCTGGTACGTCGACCTACGACGCCTCGGTCGAGGCCGACGACCTGCTCGGCTCGTACGCGACGATCGAGACCGAGGCCGGCGGGCGGACGCTGATCCTGACCGGCGACCGCGACATGTACCAGTGCGCCACCGAGGAGTCGGTGACCGTGCTCTACGTCAAGACCGGGTCGGGCGTTCAGGAGGTCGACCGGCGCGAGGTCGTCAAGCGCTACGGCGTGCTGCCCGAGCAGGTGCCGGACTTCATCGCGCTGCGCGGCGACCCATCGGACGGGATCCCCGGCGCGAAGGGCATCGGCGAGAAGACCGCCGCGTCGATCCTGCAGAAGCACGGGACGCTCGAGGCCGCGATCGAGGCGGCGGCCGACGGCACGTCGCGGTTCGCGGGCGTGCTGACGAAGACCGCCGACGACCTGCGCGCGTTCAAGGAGATCGCGACGCTGCGGCAGCTCGACCTCGAGCGGCCGGCCGACTCGCCGCTCGACCGCGACGGGCGCCGCCGAGGCCGCGCGCAAGCTCGGCATGAACCGGCTGGCCGATCGCATCGAGAAGGGGGAGGGGTGACCGGGTGATCCTCGCCATCGACCAGGGCACCACGGGATCGACCGCGATCGTCTTCGACGAGAAGGGGCAGATCGCGGGGCGCGGCCTACTCGGAGTTCGAGCAGCACTTCCCGCGCCCGGGCTGGGTCGAGCACGACGCGAACGAGATCTGGGACGTCACCCGGAAGGTCGGCCACGAGGCGCTCGACGACGCCGGCATCGACGGCTCGAAGCTGACCGCGATCGGCATCACCAACCAGCGCGAGACCGCGGTCGCCTGGGACGGCGACTCCGGCGAACCGCTCCACCGGGCGATCGTCTGGCAGGACCGGCGCACCGCCGCCCGCTGCGACCAGCTGCGCGAGGCGGGGCACGAGCCGATGTTCCGCGAGCGCACCGGGCTCGTGCTCGACGCCTACTTCTCCGGCACCAAGTACGAGTGGCTGCTCGACAAGGGCGAGGTCGGCGACGGCGCGCGGTTCGGCACGATCGACTCGTGGCTCGTCTACAAGCTCACCGGCCGGCACGCGACCGACTACTCGAACGCCTCGCGCACGCTGCTGTTCAACATCCGCGAGCTCGAGTGGGACGCCGAGCTGTGCGACCTGCTCGGCGTGCCCGTCGGACTCGCTGCCCGAGGCGCTGCCGAACGCGCACGTGTACGGCGAGACCGACGGAGTTCGGCGGCAAGGTGCCGGTGGCCGGGATCGCGGGCGACCAGCAGGCCGCCCTCTACGGCCAGGTCTGCCAGGAGCCCGGGCTCGGCAAGAACACGTACGGCACCGGCAACTTCCTGCTCCAGAACGCCGGGCGGCGGGTCGCCGCGTGCTCGAGCAGGGGCTGATCACCACGATCGCCTGGGGGATCGGCGACCGGGTCGACTACGCGCTCGAGTCGAGCATGTTCGTCACCGGCGCGGGCGTGCAGTGGCTGCGCGACGGGCTCGGGATCATCGAGCAGGCGGCCGAGACCGAGGAGCTGGCCCGGTCGCTGGAGGGCAACGACGGCGTCTACTTCGTGCCCGCGCTGACCGGCCTCGGGTCGCCGCACTGGGACCCCTACGCGCGCGGGACGATCGTGGGGCTGACGCGCGGGTCCACGCGGGCGCACATCGCGCGGGCGGCGCTCGAGGCGATCGCCTACCAGACCGTCGACGCGGTGCGGGCCCAGAACACGGCGCTCGGCACGCCGCTCGAGGAGCTGCGCGCCGACGGCGGCGCGACCGCCAACGGCTGGCTCATGCAGTTCCAGGCCGACATGCTCGGCGTGCCGGTGGTGGTGCCGGAGATCAGCGAGACGACCGCGCTCGGCGCCGCCTACCTGGCCGGCGTGACCACCGAGCTGTGGACGGAGTCCGACCTGCGCGAGATGTGGACCGAGGACAAGCGCTACGAGCCGCGGATGTCCGAGGACGAGAGCCAGGCGCTGCTGGCCGACTGGCGCCGGGCGCTCGAGCGGTCGCGGCGCTGGGTGATCAGCGAAGACGAGTGACGGGCCGGCTCGACCCAGGTCAGCGCGACGCCGCCCTGCGGCGGATGGAGAGCGAGGTCTTCGACGTCGTGGTGATCGGCGCAGGCGCGACCGGCTCCGGCGCGGCGCTCGACGCGGCCACGCGCGGGTTGTCGACCGCGCTCGTCGAGGCGCGTGACTTCGCGGCCGGCACCTCCAGCCGGTCGAGCAAGCTCATCCACGGCGGGCTGCGCTACCTGGAGCAGGGCGAGCTCGGCCTGGTGCGCGAGGCGCTGCGCGAGCGGTCGCTGCTCCTGAACACGCTCTGCCCGCACCTCGTGCGGCCGCTGCCGATCCTCTACCCGCTGACCGAGCACTGGGAGCGGCCCTACGTGGGCGCGGGGATGGTGCTGTACGACTCGCTCGGCGGCTACAAGGGGCTGAAGCGCCACCGCCACCTGTCCAGGCGCGCGGCGCTCAAGGTCGCGCCGGCGCTGCGGCGCGACTACCTGACCGGCGCGATCCAGTACTGGGACGCCGTGGTGGACGACGCCCGCCACACCCTCGCCGTCGCCCGCACGGCGGCCAAGTACGGCGCGGCCGTCGCCTCCGAACGCGCCGGTCGTCGGCTTCCTGCGCGAGGGCGAGCACGTGACCGGCGTGCGCGTCCGCGATCTGAGCTCGGGACGCGAGATCGAGGTCCAGAGCCACCAGGTGGTCAACGCCACCGGCGTGTGGACCGACGACCTGCAGGCCCTGGTCGGCGAGCGCGGCAAGTTCCGCGTGCGGGCGTCGAAGGGCGTCCACATCGTCGTGCCGCGCGACCGCATCCAGCTCGAGACCGGGCTGATCCTGCGCACCGCGACGAGCGTGCTGTTCGTGATCCCATGGGGGCGCCACTGGATCATCGGGACGACCGACACCGACTGGGAGCTCGACAAGGCGCACCCCGCGGCCAGCTCGACCGACATCGACTACGTGATCGAGCAGGCCAACCGCGTGCTCGCGCAGCCGCTATCGCACGAGGACGTCGAGGGGGTCTACGCCGGGCTGCGGCCGCTGCTGGCCGGCGAGTCGGAGAGCACGAGCACGCTGTCGCGCGAGCACACGGTCGCCGCGCCCGTGCCGGGGCTGGTGGCGGTCGCCGGCGGCAAGTACACGACCTACCGGGTGATGGCCCGCGACGCGATCGACGCGGTCGCGCGCGGGCTCGAGCAGGTCCGTGCCGATGTCGGTCACCCACATCACCGAGCTGGTCGGCGCCGAGGGGTTCGCGGCGCTCTGGAACCAGCGCGAGCGGCTGGCCGAGCGCAGCGGCCTGCACGTCAGGCGCGTCGAGCACCTGCTGCGCCGCTACGGCTCGCGGATCGACGAGCTGATGGAGCTGATGGACGCCGACCCGTCGCTGCGCGAGCCGCTCGAGTCCGCCGACGACTACCTGCGGGTCGAGGTCCACTACGCGGCGTCGCACGAGGGCGCCCTGCACCTGGAGGACGTGCTCACGCGCCGCACGCGGATCTCGATCGAGACCTGGGACCGCGGGACGGAGGCGGCCGAGGCGGCGGCCCGGATCATGGGCGCCGTGCTGGGCTGGTCCGCCGAGGACGCCGAGCGCGAGGTCTCCCACTACCGCGCGCGGGTGGACGCCGAGCGGCGGTCGCAGAAGGAGCCCGAGGACCGCGCGGCGGACGAGGTGCGAACGAGCGCGCCGGACCTGCGCGCCGGGACTCCGGCGGCCTAGCTCCCGCCGGCCCGCTCGGCGCTGCGCAGCCCGGTCCGGGCCCAGACCGCCATCACCGCGATGCCGATCGCGAAGACCCCGAGCGCCAGCCCGATCTTCTCCGGCGACCCGGCCAGCAGGCTGCGGCCCGCCTCGAGCACCGCGGTTGCGGGGTTGACCTTCGCGACGGCCTCGACCCAGCCGTGTCAGCAGCTCGACCGGCACGTAGACCGGGGCCAGGAACAGGATCAGGAAGACCGGCATCTGGATCAGCGACCCGGCCTGCTCCGATGCGCAGCCGCATCGCCACGCCGCAGGCCCAGAGGATCGCGCGTGACGTTGGCCAGCATGCCGAGCACCAGCAGCCCGAACAGGTCGACGCCCTCGCCGGGCACGTCCATGCCGCCGATCAGCGCGGCGACCGTCACCACGGCGGCGGTGACCAGCCAGCGCAGCAGCGCGGCGATCGCGTAGCCCGCGATGATCCCGCCGCGGCTGGGCGCGGCGAGCATCAGCCGCTGCGCGAACCCGTTCTCGAAGTCGCGCGCGATCGCGAAGCCCGTGGAACACGCCGCCGAACGCCGCCGACTGGATGAACACGAACACGTACTGGAACGCGGTGTAGCCGGGCTCGTAGTCGAAGCTCGGCACGTCGCCGACCGCCGACAGGCCGCCCGCGAACGCGGCCAGGAAGAACAGCGGGAACAGCAGCGAGGGCAGCAGGAACGCCGGGTTCGAGAACGCGTTGTGGGCCGACCGCCAGGCGACGCCCTCGGTGACGGACAGGAAGCGGCTCATCCGCGTCCCACCCGGGTGCGCAGGGCGGCGCTCGCGGCCGCGAGCGCGACGACGAGCATCGGCGAGCGCGACGCCGAAGCCGAGCGCCAGCGCCTCCGCAGTCCCAGCCGGTGATGATCAGGCTGCGGATGCCCTCGATCATGTACGAGACCGGGTTGTAGGTCGCGACGGTCCGGAACCAGTCGGTCTCGATCAGGTCGCGGGGCAGGCTCGACGACGACAGGAAGACCAGCACGAACAGCAGCGGGAAGAAGCCCTGCACGGCCTCGCCGGTGCCGAACTTGAGCGCGAGGAACGCGCCGATGCCGGCGAACGCGAACGAGATCAGCATCGACAGCGCCAGCAGCACGGGCAGGCCGGCCGGCGCCGCGACTTGAAGTCGACGCCGATGGCCAGGCCGACCAGCACGTAGGCGACCGCCTGGATGACCGCCGACGACGATCACCCCGCCGAGCTGCCCCGCGAGCAGCGCGGGCGCGTGCATCGGCGTCAGCCGCAGGCGGTTGAGGAAGCCGGTCTCGATGTCGCGGGCCAGGTCGGTGCCGGCGTTGATCGCGGTGAACAGCGCGCCCTGCATGAACGGGCACCGCCAGCGCGAAGTCGCGGTAGTCGTCGGCCGGGAAGCCCGGGATGCTGCGTGGCGGCGTCGAGCCCGGCCGCGTTCACCGCGAACAGCAGCATCGGGAAGACGAACGGGAAGATGATCTGCGACGGGCTGGCGCAGCACGCGGAAGAACGCGCGCCGGCCGAGCGCGTAGACCTGCTCGAACAGCCCGGGCTCGCCCAGGCCGAGCGTGCCGCGCGCTACTCGCTGTCGCTGCCTGCGTCGCCACTGCCCTCGAGCTTGCGGCCGGTCTTGGCCAGGAAGACGTCGTCGAGCGTCGGGGCGTGCAGGTTGAGCGACGCGAGCTTCACGTCGGCCTGGTCGAGCGCGCGGACCACGTCGGCCAGCTGCGGCGTCGCCGTCGGGCAGCGACACGGTGACGTTGCCGCCGCCGTTGCGCCCGCAGTCGCCGAACGCCTGCGAGCGCGGCGTGGGCCTGGTCGACCTGGCCGGGGTCGACGGGCACGACCTCGACGCTCGGGCGGCCGACCTCGGCCTTGAGCTGCGCGGGCGTGCCCTCGGCCACGATCGTGCCGCGGTCGATGATCCCGACCCGGTCGGCCAGCACGTCGGCCTCCTCCAGGTACTGGGTGGTCAGGAAGACGGTCATGCCCTCGTCGCGGGCGAGGCGGGCGACCTCCTCCCACAGCGCGCGTGCGGCTCTGCGGGTCGAGGCCGGTGGTCGGCTCGTCGAGGAACAGGATCCGCGGGCGGTGGACGAGCGCCAGCGCCAGGTCCAGGCGCCGCTTCATGCCGCCCGAGTAGCCGCCGACGCGGCGGTCGGCCGCCTCGGTCAGGCCGACGCGCTCGAGCAGCTCGGTCGGCGCGCGCCTTGCGCTCGCCGCGCGGCGATGCCCTGGAGCGTGGCCTGGAGCTGGAGGTGCTCGCGGCCGGTCAGCAGCGGGTCGAGCGCCGCCTCCTGCAGCGCCGCGCCGATCACGCCGCGCACCTTGCGCGCCCTCGCGGGCGATGTCGAAGCCGCCGACGGTCGCGCGGCCGCGCGTGGGCGGCAGCAGCGTGGTCAGCATCAGCACGGTGGTCGACTTGCCGGCGCCGTTCGGGCCGAGGAAGCCGTAGATCTCGCCGGGCGCGACCTCGAGGTCGATTCCGGCGACCGCGGTGACCTCCTTGAACTCGCGTACGAGTCCCTCGACTTCGATTCCGCGCGGATGGTCGCTCACGGCAGGCGAGAGTATTAGGCGGGTTCCATGCCACGGTCGCGCGAACAGAGCGAAGCTGAGCCGGTGGGAGGTGCTGGGGGCCTGGCTGCATCTCTGGACCCCGCCGCGCGACGTCGATGTGCCGCCGGTCCCGTGGCGGGCGGTCGGGGTCGGGCGCCGCGGTCCTGGCCGTGCTGGCGCGTCGCTGCTCGTGGCGTGCGGGCATCCCGGCGATGCGAGGAGGACAACCGGTCGGCCGCCGAGCGCGAGCAGGCCGCCGCCGAGGCCCGGCTGCGCGAGCGCGGCTGCGGCGGCAGGCGGCAGAGCAGGCGCCGCACCGGGCGCGGGACGCCGGCCCGCGACGTCGGCCGAGCGCCGCGCGCTGGTCGGCCTGCTCGAGTCGTCGGTGGGCGATGACGCGCGCGCGCGCGTGCGCGCGGGCGCGCTGAAGGGCCGGATCCGGCGAGTCGACTGCGCGTCCGGCGGCGCGCAGCGGGGCCGGCGGGGCGGTGCCCGAGGACGACCCCGCGCGCGTGCGGGCGGGCTACGACTGCACCGCGGTGACCAGCGACATCCCCGGCCACGAGGGCGCGGCGGTCGGCTACCCGTTCAAGGGCGTCGTCGACTTCCGGACCGGGCGGCTGGTGTGGTGCAAGACCAACCCGCCGCCGGGCGAGCAGGTGGTCGCCGACCCGAGCAAGCTTGCCGCGCCTGCCCGGCGAGTGCCGCGATCCCGGCGCGAGCTAGGGTCCGGTCCATGCCCTACACCGCCGCCGGCGATCGCTACGAGCTCGATGCCCTACCGCCGCTGCGGGCGCAGCGGCATCCAGCTGCCCGCGATCTCGTTCGGGCTGTGGAACAACTTCGGCGACGACAAGCCGCTCGAGGTCGCAGCGGGCGATGCTGCGCCGCGCGTTCGACCGCGGGGTGACGCACTTCGACCTGGCCAACAACTACGGGCCGCCGCCCGGGTCCGCCGAGACCAACTTCGGGCGCATCTTCCGCGAGGACTTCGCGCCCTACCGCAACGAGCTGGTCCTCTCGACGAAGGCGGGCTACGACATGTGGCCCGGGCCCGTACGGCGACTGGGGCTCGCGCAAGTATCTGCTGTCGTCGCTGGACGACTCGCTGCGGCGGATGGGCGTCGACTACGTCGACATCTTCTACTCGCACCGCTACGACCCGGACACGCCGCTCGAGGAGACGATGGGCGCGCTCGACACCGCGGTGCGGCGGGCAAGGCGCTGTACGCGGGCATCTCGTCGTACTCGGCGCGAGAAGACGCGCGAGGCGTTGGGGATCCTGCGCGCGCTGGGCACGCCGCTGCTGATCCACCAGCCGTCGTACTCGCTGATCAACCGCTGGGTCGAGGACGACCTGCTCGGCGTGCTCGGAGCGGAGGGCGTGGGCTGCATCGCGTTCTCGCCGCTCGGCCAGGGGCTCCTGACCGACCGCTACCTGGACGGCGTGCCGTCGGACTCGCGCGCGGCCAAGGGCGTGTTCATGGACGAGTCGTTCGCTGACCGAGGAGCGGCTGGAGCACGTGCGCGCGCTGAACGAGATCGCCTCGGGCCGCGGCCAGACGCTCGCGCAGATGGCGATCGCCTGGGTGCTGCGCGACCCGCGCGTGACGTCCGCGCTGGTCGGGGCGAGCAGCGTGGAGCAGCTCGACGACACGCTGGGCGCGCTCGACCGCCTGGACTTCTCCGACGACGAGCTGAGCGCGATCGAGGAGCACGCGGTCGACGCCGGCATCAACATCTGGGCGGAGTCGAGCCGGCACTGACGGCGGGCGAGCCGATCGTCGTCCCGCCGGGCGAGGGCCACCGGGTGGGCAACGTGGAGTTCCTCGCGCGCACCTCCGACACGCCGCGCTTCACGTTCGGGATCATCGAGATCGTCCCCGGGCGCGAGCTCGAGCAGCACGTCCACGACGACGAGGACGACGCCTTCTACATCGTCGAGGGGGAGATGACGTTCACCTTCGGCGACCGCGAGGCGGCGGCGCCCCCGGGGACGTTCGTCCTGGTGCCGCCCGGGGTCGAGCACGGCTTCCGCAACGACGGTGCCGTGCCCGTGAGGATGCTGAACATCCACGCCCCGGCGGGCTTCGACCGTCGAATCGGCCTGACCGACTGAGCTACGGCGTGATGGTGGCGCCGGGAAAGTGCTTCCCGGTCGAACAGGACGCCGTCAGCGTGTTGCTGGTGCCGTCCTGGATGCCGCCCTTGACGTTGTCGCCCTCTTCGGGCGGAACGTCCAGGTCCTCGACCTCGTCGACCGGCTCCTCGGGCTTGCATTCGTCCTTCATGAGACCAGCGTCGCACCGGGCACGGGTGTCCGCAAGGCCGGCGGGTCAGCGGCCGGACGGTGCTAGGAGCCGGCGGCGGAGGCGTGCTCGGACACGTCGATCACCCGGCGCTCGTGGGTGCCGACGCCGATCGTCCGGTCGCCCTCGCGGACCTCGACGTCGAAGCGGAGCTTGCGGTCGTCGACGACCTCGCGCAGCGTGGCGTCGACGGTCAGCGTCGCGCCCTCGACGGCGCCCGCGACGTGCTTGATGCAGACCTCGAAGCCGACCGTCGCCTTGCCCTCGGGCAGGTGCTCCAGCGCGAGCATCGCGGCGTTGCGCTCCATCATCCCGATCATCCCGGGGTCGACAGGACGGCCACGCCGATCGTTCCGCCGACGGTCGGTCAGCAGGCGGCCCTCGGCGACGAACTCGTCCGAGCGCGCGACGCCCGGCTCGATCCCGAGCGGCTCACTCACGGCAGTCACCGCACGCGCCGTGCAGCACGACGTCGTGCTCGTCGACCGCGTAGTCGACCCGCCCGGCCAGCCGCTCCAGCGCGCGCTCCAGGTCGGGGTCCTCGAACGGCTGCGACGTTGCCGCAGTGGTCGCAGACCAGGTGGTGATGGTGCTCGCCGCCGGGCCGGTGCGGCTCGTAGCGCTTCTCGCCGCTGCCCAGGTCGAGCCGCTGCACGAGCTTCAGCTCGGCGAGCGTCTCGAGCGTGCGGTAGACGCTCGCGCGGCCGATCGTCTTGCCGTCGTCGCGCAGCGCGTCGTCGATGTCGCGCGCGCTGACCGCGCAGCTCTGGCGGCCGAGCATCTCGACCACGGCCGTGCGCGCGCCGCCGCGGCGGTAGCCGGCCTCGGACAGCCTGGTCAGCGCGTGCTCGGTCCAGTCCACCGGGTCGATGGTAGCCACGGCTCAGACCCCCCTGGTGCGCAGCGCGGCGGTGCCCGCGGCGACGAGATAGGCGAGCACGAACATGGCCGCGACGGACGCTCCCGCGGCGGTGCCGGCGTGGTAGGAGAGGTACAGCCCGGCGCAGCCGGCGACGACCGCGATCGCCACCGACCGCGCCCATCATCGGCGCCGCGCGGCGGGCGACGAGCCGCGCCGCCGCGGCGGGCGCGACCAGCAGCGCGACGACCAGCAGGTTGCCGAGCCCCTGCACCGCCACGACGATCGCGGCGGCGACCAGCAGCAGCAGCGCGACGTCGACGGCGAGCGTGCGCACGCCCAGCGCGGCGGCGCCGCCGCGGTCGAAGCCGACCGCCAGCAGGCGCCCGTGCAGCAGCCACAGCGACGACGCGCGGTGACGACGGCCAGCCCGGCGGCCAGCGCCAGGTCGCCGTCGGTCAGGCCCGAGCACGTCGCCGAACAGCAGGCCCTGGATCGCGCGCGGGGTGTCGGGCGACAGCGCGAGCAGCACGCCGAGCCCGAACAGCGTGGTGACGACGACGGCCACGCCGACGTCGCGGTCGAGTCCCGTGCAGCCGGCCGATCCCGCGCCACGGCGAGCGCGGCCACCGCGATGCCGACCGCGCCGCCGAGCAGCAGCGGCGCGCCGATCAGCGCGGCGACGACGAGCCCGGGGAACAGGCCGTGCGCCAGCGACTCGGCGCCGTACGAGAGCCCGTAGAGCACGACCCAGCAGCCCAGCGCGCCGCCGGCGGCGCCGAGCAGCACGACCTCGGCGAACGCGCGGCGCAGCACCTCCTGCGACCACGGGTCGGTGAGCCAGTCGATCATCAGCAGTCGTGGTGGTGGGCGGGAAGGACGCCGCGGTGGTCGCCGTCGGGCAGCGTGACGATCGACTGCGCCGTAGGTCCGCTCGAGCGTCGGCCTGGTCGAGCACCTCGGCGGGCGGGCCGAACGCGACCTGGCTCGTGGTTCAGGCACAGCACGCGGTCGTAGCCCAGCGCCTGCTCCAGGTCGTGGGTGGCGACGACGATGCCGCGGCCCTCGGCGGCCAGCTCGTGCAGCAGCGCGGTCAGCCGCTCGGCGCTCGTGCGTGTCGAGCCCGGAGTACGGCTCGTCGAGCAGCAGCAGCCGCGCGTCCTGCACGAGCGCACGGGCGATCAGCACGCGCTGGCGCTGGCCGCCGGACAGCTCGCCGAACGACCGTCGTGCGCGCGGTCGCTCGAGCCCGACGCGCCCGAGCGCCTCGAGCGGCGGCGTGCGCGCTCGCGCGCGACCGGGCCGGCGCCACCAGGGCAGCCGGGCGAGCGTGCCCATCAGCGCGACGTCGAGCGCGGACACCGGGTAGTCCAGGCGCGAGCGCTCGGTCTGCGGCACGGTGCCCGCGCGCACCGCGGCGTCGATCGATCCCGCGAGCGGCGGGATCTCGCCGAGCAGCGCGCGGAACAGCGTGGTCTTGCCGCCGCCGTTCGGGCCGAGCAGCGCGACGCGCTCGCCGGGCTGCACGTCGATCGTCACGTCCTCGATCGCGGGGCGCGCCGTTGTAGCCGGCGCTCAGGCCGCTGGTCGTGACGAGCGCGCTCACGTGAGCCCCGCGATCGGGCAGCCCTTGCCGCCGCCGGTGAAGCCGCGCACCATCGCGTCGGCGTTGGTCGCCTCCATGCCCAGGTAGGTGCGCGCCCGGCGACTCCTCGGGCCCGAGCGTGTCGCCGTAGAGCTTGTACTGCGCGGTGACGCCGGTCTGCTCGGGCCAGCGCCTCGGCCAGCTTCGGGTTGAGCGACTCCTCGGGGAAGATCGCCTGGACGTGCTCGCGCTCGATCGTGTCGCGCCAGGTCGGCGGTCTCGCCGGCCGACGGCTGGGCCTGCGTCGTCTGGCTGGGGATCACGGCGCCGATCACCCGGATGCCGTAGCGGTCGCGAAGTAGCCGAACGCGTCGTGGTCGGTGACGAGCTTGCGGTCGGCGGGCGGCACCTGCGCCATGCACCGCTCGATGCCCTTGTCGAGCGTGGCGAGCCGCCGCAGGTACGCGTCGGCGCCGCGGTCGTAGCTCGGCGGCGCCCGCGGGATCGGCCTGCTTCGAGCGCGGTCGCGGATCTGCTCGACCGCGCGCCTCGACGTTGCGCGGGTCCTGGAACCAGTGCGGGTCGCCGGGCTCGCCGCTCCTCGCCTGGGCGCACGACCGGCACGTGCGCGCCCAGGTAGACGACGGCCGGGCTCGCGCCCGAGCGTGTCGACCACGTCGTCGATCCAGTCGATCCAGGCCGAGCCCGTTCGCCGAGGACGAGCGCGGGCGTCGGCGGTCGACGCGACGTCGCTCGGGCGCGGCTCGAAGTCGTGCGGGTCGGTGTTCGGGCCGGAGGAGCTGAGTGACGCTGACGCGGTCGCCGCCGACGGCGCGGGTGAAGTCCGCGATCTGCGTGGTGGTGGCGACGACTGCCACCTTGCCGTCCGGAGCGCCGGTCGCCGCCGCCGCAGCCCGACAGGAGCGCGAGCAGCACGGCGCTTGCGGCCGCCGCCGCCGTCGGACGGGGAGCGATGCGCGCGACGGCGCTGACCGCGAACACGCCGCCGGCCAGCACGGCGATCGTCGCGCCGGGCGGCGCGTCGGTCTCGACCGACGAGCCACACGCCCGCGACGCCCTCGAGCGCGGTCAGCGCGACCGTGGCGACCTGCCAGGGCAGCAGCCGGTGGAACCACAGGCGCGTGGTGGCGGCGGGCACGACCAGCAGCGCGGTGGCCAGCAGCGCGCCGACCACCGACAGCGCCGCGACCGCGGCCAGCGCGACCGCGGCCAGCAGCACGCCGTCGAGCGCCCGGGCGCCGGAGCCGAACGAGCGCGCGTGCTCGGGGTCGAAGCCGCGCGCGAGCCAGCGCGGCCCGAGCGCCGCCGTTGAGCACCAGCGCCAGCGCGGCCACGCCGATCGCCAGCGCGATGTCGCCGCCGTCGACGACGAGCAGCGATCCGAACAGCAGCGTCTCGATGTTCGACCCCGACTCGAAGACGTCGCTGGCCAGGATCACGCCGATCGCGAGGCAGCCGACGAGGACGATCGCGGTCGCGCTGTCGTAGGCGCGTGCGCCGGCCGCGGGTGACCAGCCAGACGCCCGCCGGCGAGCACCGCCGCCGCGCCCAGCGCGCCGATCGGGGCCGCGAAGCCCAGCCCGTCGGCCAGCACCAGGCCCGGGAACGCCGCGGTGCCGACCGCGTGCGAGTAGAAGGCGAGCCCGCGCAGCACGATCCAGGTGCCGAGGATGCCGCCCGCGACCGCCAGCGGGAGGACGACCCAGAGGGCGTCGCTGGACGAAGGGGAGGGAGAAGGTGTCGAGCACGGCGGGGTGACTCTAACTGATAATGAGAGCCAGTATCAGTTAGCAGCGATTGCGGATGGCGGATTGCGGTGGCTAGCTTCGGTGCCGTGGCCAAGCCGCTTCGTGATGTCGTCGGGCCGGATCTGCGGGTTCTGTTCTGCGGGATCAACCCGTCGCTCATGTCGTATGAGCGCGGGCATCACTTCGCGCGGCCGGGCAACCGCTTCTGGCCCGCGCTGCACGGGTCGGGGTGGACGCCGCGGCTGATGCGCCCGGACGAGGACGGCGAGCTGCCCGCGCTCGGCATCGGGATCACGAACGTCG
Organism: uncultured Actinomycetes bacterium; assembly: GCA_963724205.1. Classification (GTDB taxonomy): domain Bacteria; phylum Actinomycetota; class Thermoleophilia; order Solirubrobacterales; family Thermoleophilaceae; genus CAVRTK01. The sequence goes on from CAVRTK010000001.1 coordinate 2,776,203, forward strand.
TCGACCGGCCCGACGCGCGCGGCCGCGGAGCTGAGCGACGACGAGCTGCGCGCGGGCGCCGCCGCGCTCGCCGGGCTGGTCGAGGAGATCGCGCCCGCGGGTCGTCGCGGTCGTCGGGCTCGGCGCCTACCGGGTCGGCTTCGGCAGGCCGGACGCCGCGGTCGGCCCGCAGGCGGACCCGATCGGCGGCCGGCCTGCCTGGGTGCTGCCCAACCCGAGCGGGCTGAACGCCCACTACCAGCTCCCCGACCTGGTCCGCGAGTTCGCGGCGCTACGGTCGGCCCGATGCATGACGCGGTCATCGTCGGCGGGGGCCACAACGGCCTGGTCGCCGCCGCCTACCTGGCCCGGGCGGGGCTGCGCGTGCTGCGTGCTCGAGCGGCTGGGCGAGCTGGGCGGCGCCGCCGTCAGCGGCAGCCCGTTCGCCGGCCACGCCGACCGGCTGTCGCGCTTCTCGTACCTGGTCTCGCTGTTCCCGGACCGCGATCGCGCGCGACCTGGGCGTGCGAGGTGCGAGCTGCGCCGCCGGCGCGTCGCCGCCTACGCGGAGGGCCGGCTGTCTGGGACGAGGTGCCCGGGATCGGCGTCGACCGGCGGCTGTTCGACTCGCTGCTCGAGCCCCGTTGCCCGACGAGCGCGGCGCGCGGGCGGCGATCGGCGACGACGCGCTGCGTCGACCGCCCGCTCGGCGACCTGCTGCGCGAGCGCTGGGACGACCCGCTCGTGCGCGGGGTGGTCGGCACCGACGGCCTGATCGGGACGTTCGCGTCGCTCGACGACGCCGACCTGCGCCAGAACCGCTGCTACCTGTGGCACGTGATCGGCGGGCCCCTGGCGGGTGCCGGTCGGCGGGATGGGGGCGCTGACCCGCGCGCTCGGCGCAGCTGCCGCCCGAGGCCGGCGCCGACCTGCGCTGCGGCGCCGAGGTCGTCGACGTGGACCACGGAGCCGACACGAGCGAGGTCACCTGGTCGAGGACGGCACGGCGGAGCACACGGCCACCGCCCGCTGGGTGCTCGAGAACCGCGCGCCGGCCGCGAACAGCGCGTCCGCCGAGGGCAGCCAGATGAAGGTCAACATGCTGCTCGACCGGCTGCCGCGGCTGCGCGACGGGACGCCCGCCGACGGACGCGTTCGCGGGCACCTTCCGCGTCCACGAGAGCGAGCGCCGAGCTGGAGGCCGCCTACGCGCGAGGCCGCGCGCGGGCAGCCTGCCCGAGCGCCCGCCGGCGGAGCTCTACTGCCACTCGCTGACCGACCGTTCGATCCTCGACCCCGCGGCGCCCGCCGGGCCGCAACACGCTGACGCTGTTCGGCCTGCACACGCCCGCGCGGCTGTTCGAGGACGACAACGACGCGGCTCGCGCCAGCGCATGACCGAGCGCTACCTGGACGCGCTCGACGAGCCTGCTGGCCGAGCCGATCCGCGACTGCCTGGCCCGCGACGCCCACGGCGCCCCGTGCATCGAGGCCAAGACGCCGCTCGACCTGGAGCGCGAGCTGCGCATGCCGCGCGGCAACATCTTCCACGGCGACCTGGAATGGCCGTGGGCCGAGTCGCCGGACGAGGTCGGCACCTGGGGGGTCGAGACCGGCCACCCGCGCGTCTTCCGCTGCGGCGCGTCGGCCCGTCGCGGCGGCGGGGTCAGCGGCGTGCCCGGCCACAACGCCGCGATGGCGGTGCTCGAGCGGGCGCGCAGGGCCCCGGCCGCGGCGTCAACGAGCGCCTGAGAAGCGCTCATACGAAATTCGGCACGCCGTAGGGGTTGACTTGCGGCGCTGTCCGGTCGAGGGTGAGGGAGGACTCCCTGACTGGCCGCCTGGAGGCAGCATGACCAACCCCACGAGCGCCCGCCGCGCCCCCGCGGCGGACCGACCCACCGCGTCCCGCACCCGCAACCGCAGGCGTATCGCCCGCGCGCTCCCCGCCGGCATCGGCCTGCTGGCCTGCCTTCTCCTCGTCGCGGCCGCGGCGGCTGACGGCCAGGCCGCGGCGGTCGTCCTCGCGCTCTGGGTCGGGATTCTCGTCGTCGTCGGCCTGCGCCTGTCCGAGCCGCCCGCCGCCCGCCGGCAGGCCGCCCGGACGCCCACCGGCCTGCTCCGCCTCACCGGTAACCGGCGCCCGGTGCTCGTGCTCGCCGACCTCGACGAGCACGGCGACCTCGGGTCGACGCGGACCCTGCCGGTCGTCGCCTCGGACGTCGCGATCGCCGTGCTGGACTCGCGCCCGCGGGGCTGAAGCCCGCTCAGGCGCCGACCAGGCGCGTGGCGGTCGCCTTCCAGGTGGCGACGACGCGCACGCCCGGCGCCAGCCGCAGCCGCTCGGCCGACGCCGTCGTGACCTCGGCGGCCAGCGGCTGACCGGCAACGAGCCCGACCCGCGCCCGGCTGCCGACCGCGGTCACGCTCTCCACCTCGGCGGGCAGCCGGTTGAGCGGCGACCCGCCGGCCTTCGAGCCCGCCGGCTCCAGCGCGATCTCCCAGGGGTGCACGCTGACCGCCACACGGCCGGCCGCCCGGTCGCTGCTCGACACCGACCCGCCGCCGTCGAGCTCGACCACGGTCTGGCCCGACGGCCCGGCCCGCGCGACGCCGGTCATCACCACCGCACCGGTCAGGTCCGCGACGAACGCGCTGGCCGGGCGGGCGGCCAGCTCGGCCGCCGTGCCGGCCTGCACGACGCGTCCGGAGTCGACGACGGCCACCCGGTCGGCCAGCCGCGCGGCCTCGCCGAAGTCATGGGTGACGAGGAGCGCGGGGACGCCTGCCGAGCGCAGCATCGCGGCCAGCTCGCGGGTCGCGCCCGCTCGCGTGCGCGCGTCGAGTGCGGACAGCGGCTCGTCCAGCAGCAGCGCGCGCGGCTCGCGCGCGAGGGCGCGGGCGAGCGCCACACGCTGACGCTCGCCGCCCGACAGCGTCCGCGGCCGCGCGTCGGCACGCGCCGCCAGCCCGAACCGGTCGAGCAGCTCGCGGGCGCGGGGCTCGCGCCGGCCGCGCGGCAGGTCGCGCAGCGCATAGGCCACGTTGCCGGCCGCGCTCAGGTGAGGGAACAGCGCGTAGTCCTGGAACAGGTAGCCGCAGCGGCGGCGCTCCGGCGGCACGTCGACGCCCGCGGACGTGCTCAGCCAGGCGTCGTCCCCGCAGCGGACCTCGCCGGAGGCAGGCCGGAGCAGCCCGGCCACCACGCGCAGCACCGACGACTTGCCCGCGCCGGAGGGGCCGGCCAGCGCCAGGCACTCGCCCGGGCCGACGTCGAGGGCGACGTCGAGGTCGAGGTCGCCCAGCCGGGTGGTCGCCTCAACGTGCAGCAACGCCGAGCGGCCCCGTGCCGGTGACGAGCTTGACGCCCAGCAGCAGCGCCGCCGACACGCACACCAGCACGGCCGACAGCGCGAGCGCCGCCGGGAAGTCGGTGGCGAACTGGTCGTAGATGGCGAGCGGGACGGTCTGCGTGACGCCCCGGAACGACCCGGCGAACATCAGCGTCGCGCCGAACTCGCCGAGCGCGCGGCCCCAGGCCAGCGCCAGGCCCGCGGCCAGCCCCGGCATCGCGGCCGGGATCGCGATGCGGGCGAACGTGCGGGCCTCGCCGGCGCCGAGCGTGCGCGAGGCCTCGAGCAGCACCGGGTCGATCGACGCGAACGCCGCCTGGGCCTGGCGCAGGTAGAACGGCGCGGAGACGAACGTGAGCGCCACGACCACGCCCGCGGTCTGCAGCGACGAGCGAGTCGCCCACCGCGCCGCCCAGGATCCCCTGAGGGCCCGACCGCGGCCAGCAGCCCGATCCCGGCCACCGCCGGCGGGAGGACCAGCGGCAGCTCGACGAGCGTGACGACGACCGCCTTGCCCCGGAAGCTGCGAGTGGCGAGGAAGTACGCGGCCGGAGTGCCGACCGCCACGATCAGCGCCACCGCGATCGTCGTCGTCTGCAGCGACAGGACGAGCGCGTCGCGAGACGTCCCGTCGCCCAGGCTGGCGATCAGGTCGCCCGGGCTCGTGTCGACGAAGATCGCGACGACCGGCAGCGTCAGGAAGACGAGCGCCACCGCGAGCGCCGCGGCCAGGAGCGCCCGGAACGCGGTCACCTCGGCTTCTCGAACCCCGCGTCCCGCAGGATGCGCGCGCCGTCGCCGCCGACCAGGCCGTCGACGAACCTGCGTGCCGCGCCGGGGTTGCGGCCGCCCTTGACGATCGCCACGCCGTAGGACACCGAGGGCTGGAGCTCGGCGGGCAGCTCGATCGCGCGGAGCTTGCCGTCGGTGGCGACGACGTCGGTCACGTACACGAAGCCCGGCGTCGACCGCGCCCTGCGACGACCTTGCCGACGACGCCGTTCACGTCGGGCTCCTCGGAGCGGACGTTCGCCAGGATCTGGCCGCGGGTGCCGGGGTCGAGCCGGCCCAGCACCGTCCGCGTGTACTCGCCCACCGGCACCGACTTCGATCCCAGGGCCAGCTTCAGGCCGCCGCGGGCCAGGTCGTCGACGGTGCGGATGTCCGAGTCCGCGGGCACCGCGATCACCAGCCGGTTGCCTGCGAACACGACCGGCTTCTCCACGAGGCCCTCCGCGTAGAGCGCCTCGGGCAGCTTGGTGTTGGCGGCCGCGAACACGTCCGGCCGGATGCCCTTGCGGATCTGGGCGGCCAGCTCGTCGGAGCCCGGCGAACGACAGCCGCACGTCGGCGCCGTCGAATCCGTCCGCGTAGTCCGTGAACGCGGATTTGAGCGACGCCGCCGCCGAGACGACCAGCGGTCCCGAGCCGGAGCCCGAGTCGTCGTCCGCCGCAGCCGGCGATCGCGATCGCCACGAGCAGCAGGCTGGCCGCCAGGCGCCTCACCCGTCGCTCCGCTCGACCATGACCGAGGTCGCCTTGACGGTCGCGGTCGCGGCGACGCCCTCGGCCAGCCCGAGCTCCTCGACCGAGTCGCGCGTGACCGCGGCCACCACCCGGAACGGCCCGGCCTCGATCTCGACGAGGGCCATCACCCCGTCGACCTCCACCGATCGCACCACGCCGGGCAGCCGGTTGCGCGCCGACAGCGGCGCGCCGGTCTTGTGCCGGGGCCGGCGCGCGGACAGCCGCTCGACCTCGTCGACCGGCACGCGCCGGCGGTTGCGTTCGTCGCGGGTCGTGTGCAGCTTGCCGGCGCGATCCCAGCGGCGCAGCGTGTCCTGCGAGACGCCCAGCGTCCGCGGCGGCATCGCTCATCGACACGGTGCGTTTCTGCTTAGGCATTGCCTAGGCAGGCTACCTCACTTCGGCTCTTTGACCGGATTCATACCCCTGCCACACCCGCCTGCCGCTCAAGAGTTCTCTCCTATTTGGCGACAACGAAGGGATGGCCTCGCTCTTCAACACCGCAGCCGCGTACGAGCAGGCCTTTGCGCGTGCACCGATCGGCATGGCGCTGATCGGCCTTGACTCGCGCTTCTGCGAGGTCAACGACGCGTTCTGCGCGATCGCCGGCCGCACGCGCGAGGAGCTGATCGGCCAGCCGTTCGGGCTGGTCACCCACCCGGACGACGTCGGCGGCGACGTGGCCCTGGCCATCGAGGCCGTGCGCGGCGCCCGCAACGTCTTCAGGCGCGAGAAGCGGTGGGTCCGCCCGGACGGGAGCGTGTGCTGGGTCGAGGTCAACGCATCGCTCCTCAGCGACGACGCCGGCCGGCCCGTCCACTTCCTCTCTCACGTCCAGGACATCACCGAGCGGCGCCGGACCGAGCAGCTGAAGGACGAGTTCCTGGCCACGATCTCGCACGAGCTGCGCACGCCGCTCACCGCGATCCAGGGCTACGTCGACCTGCTGGCCGAGGAGGACGAGCTGTCACCGAGCGCGCGCCGGCATGCGTTCGCGGTGATCCAGCGCAACGCCGGCCGGCTGCGCCGCCTGGTCGAGGACGTGCAGTTCATCGCACAGGCGCGCGCCGACACGCTGACCCTCGAGCGGGCCGATGTGCAGCTCGACCGCGTGGTCGTCGAGTGCACCGAGTGGGCCGCGACGCGCGCCGCCGGCCTGGAGCTGGACCTGTCCGTCGACGCCGACACCGTCACGATCGCGGAGGCCGACGCCGCCCGGCTCGGGCAGGCTGTCGACCACCTGGTCGCGAACGCGCTCTTCTACACGCCGCCCGGCGGTCGCGTCGAGGTCAGGCTGACCCGTGACGGCGACGAGGCCGTGCTCGAGGTCGCCGACACCGGCGTGGGCATCTCGGAGTCGGACGCGGCGCAGATCTTCGAGCGCTTCTTCCGCTCGTCCAGCGCCGTCGAACGAGCGGTGCCGGGCGCGGGGCTCGGGCTGTCGATCGTCAAGACGATCGTCGGGCTCCACGGCGGGCGCATCGAGCTCGACACCAGCCCGGGCGCCGGCACCACGGTGCGCATGCGGCTGCCGATCGAGTCGCGGCACGTCGCACAGACGCCTAGTCGCTGACTCGCACATCCGTCCACTTCCGCTGCGTTACGATCAGGCAGCGGGTACCAATGGACAGCGAGCCCGGACGGCTCGCGCGACCCAAGGGGAACGGATGCTGGAGACAAACGCCCGCCGCTTCACACCGGACCAGCCCGACGCCGTCGAGCGAGCCGAGCGCGCCGAAGCCGCCGAGAACCGCGAGCGCATGCGCCGCCACGACGCGGAGACGACCGCCGCCGACCTGGCCGAGATGCTTGCCCTCGAGATCGACGCCCGCCGCCGGGCCGAGCGCATCTCCGCCGACCTGGCCAAGCTCGTCGCCCACGAGAGCCGGCGCGCGCTGGACGAGGAGACCGCACGCGAGCGTGCGGAGTCGGTCTCGTCCGCGATGGCGCGCCTCGTCGCGCACGAGAACGCCCGCGCGGAGCGGGCGGAGCGAAACCACACGACTTGACGCGCGCCGCTCCGGCGGCGCCACGCGCAAGGGGGACCCTCCCTGTACGGCCCAACTGGTCGAGGTTCGCTGCGGGTATCGCCGCAAACCTCGACCAGTTCGGCGCTGTAGGGTGGCGGGCCGGATGCAGACCGCGCCGTCGGTAGCCGACCTCGACCTCCCTGCGCTCGACTACACCGATCCCGCCCTGCGCGGCGACCGCTTCCACGAGGTGCTGCGCGACCTGCGCGAGCGCACGTGGGTCGCCCGCGCGGAGCCGGTGGGCTGGTTCGTCCTCGACCGCGAGGCGGTCGCGCATTTCATGCGCACGCGCAAGGCGACGTTCCCGGGCCGCAAGCTGCTCGAGGTGCAGGGCGTCACCAGCGGCCCGCTCTACGAGCGGCTGAAGGGCAACCTGCTCGACCTGCAGGGCGACGACCACAAGCGCCTGCGCAAGCTCGTCCAGCCGTCGTTCACGCCGGCGGCGGCCGACGGCTGGCGCGACGCGATGCGCAGGCACCTGGCGGACCTGTGGTCGCAGGTCGAGGCCGAGGGCAGCTGCGACTTCGTCGAGAGCTTCGCCAAGCCCTACCCGGCGCTGATGATCGCCGAGGTGATGGGCGCGCCCACCGACGACGCGCCGCGGCTGCACGCGTGGGCCAACCGGATCCAGCAGCAGTTCGACCCGGTCAAGATCCAGGAGGAGCTGCCCGAGCTGGAGCGCGCCGCGGCCGAGTTCGTCGAGTACACGCGCGACCTCATGCGCCGGCGCGAGGCCGAGCCGCGCGACGACCTGATCACCCAGCTCCTGCCCGCGGGCGAGGAGGGCGTCCACCTGGTCAGCGCGATCCTGGTCGGGGGCGTCGACACCACCCAGTCGCAGCTCGCGCACGGCATCCGCCTGTTCGCCGGCCGGCCCGACCAGTGGCGCAAGCTGGCCGAGGACCCGTCGCTCGCGGCGGCGGCCGCCGAGGAGGTGCTGCGCTACGAGCCGATCACGCCGTTCACCGCGCGCATCACGCTGGAGGACATCGAGTACCGCGACGTGCTGTTCCCCGAGGGCACGCTGCTGTTCGCGGTGGCCGCGTCCGCCAACCGCGACCCGGAGAGCTGGGACGACCCCGACGAGCTCGACATCGAGGCCGACCGCGACCGCGCGAAGCCGCTGACCTTCGGCGCCGGGCCGCACTTCTGCCTGGGCGCGAACCTGGCGCGGGCCGAGCTCCAGGAGGCGTTCGCCTTCCTCTCCGAGCGGATGCCGGAGCTGGAGCTGGACGGCGAGCCCGCCTTCGACTCCCCGCTCGGCGTCTACGGGCTGGACTCGCTGCCGATCCGCTGGTGAGATCATCGCGCCGTGACGCGCGATGAGACCGGCGAAGCGACCCGCCGCACGCTGCTGGCGGCCGAGCGCACGCTGCTCGCCTGGCTGCGCACCGGCCTGACCGTCCTCGCGGTCGCGGTCGGCATCGGCAAGATCGCGCCCGACCTGGCCGAAGACTCGAACTCGACCGCCTGGGGTCTGCTCGGCGCGGCCTACGCGCTGCTCGGCGTGGCGATCGTCGTCTACGGGTTCAGGCGCGGCCGGATCGTCGACGCGGCGGTGCGCGAGGGCCGGTACGTGTCGCTCAGCGACCGGGCGATGGCGGGCATCGGCGGTGTGACGATCGCGCTCGGGCTGGCCACGGCGGTCCTGATCGTCACCGAGATCTGATGCGAGCCGAGCGCGAGCGCGAGCGCGTCGGCGACAAGATCGAGCGCGCGCTCGAGCAGCACGCCGACGTCGAGCAGGGAATCGAGCGCGGGCAGGCCGAGCAGCCCGAGGGGCGCTCCCTGCGCAGCACGCTGGTCTGGCTGGCGGTCACCGGCATCTCGCTCTACCTGGTGGCGCCGAGCCTGATCGACGTGCTCGGCGAGGCCGACGAGGTCATCTCGCTCGAGCCGGGGTGGCTGGCGGCGATGGCCGCGCTCCAGGTGGCGTCGGTCGCCTGCCTGTGGGAGGTGCAGCGACTGGCCCTGCACGTCCGCGAGTGGCGCCCCGTGATCTACTCGCAGCTCGCGGGCAACGCGATGTCGAAGATCGCTCCGGCGGGAGGGGCGGTCGGGTCGGCGCTCCAGTACCGGATGCTGGTGGAGTCCGGCGTCCCGGCCTCGCGGTCGCTCGCGGGGATCACCGCGTCCAACCTGCTGGTGTTCGCGATGGTGCTGGCCCTGCCGGTGCTGGCGGTGCCCGCGATCATCCGCGGCGGCGTCAACCGCAGCCTGGTCGAGGCGACGATCATCGGCCTCGTCGTCTTCGGCGTGCTCGTCGCGCTGGCGATCCTGGTACTGGCCCACGATCGCCCGCTGGCCTGGGTCGGGCGCACGATCCAGCGCATCCGCAACCGCCTGCGCCGCGGGTCCCCGCCCGCTACGAAGCTGCCCGCGCGGCTGCTCCGCGAGCGCGACCGCATCCTGGCCACGCTCGGCCCGCGCTGGAAGCGGGCGCTGCTGGCCACTGCCGGGCGCTGGGCGTTCGACTACGGGTCGCTGCTCGCGGCACTGGCCGCTGTCGGGTCGCAGCCCCGGCCGGCGCTCGTGCTGCTCGCGTTCTGCGCCGCGCAGCTTCTGACCCAGATCCCGATCACGCCGGGCGGAGTCGGGTTCGTGGAGGCCGGGCTGACGGCGACGCTGGTGCTGGCCGGCGTGTCGCCCGGCAACGCGACGCTGGCCACGCTCGCCTACCGGCTGTTCACGTACTGGCTGCCGCTCCCGTTCGGCGCCTTGGGGATCACGCTGCACCGCCGCCGGGTAGGCAAGGCGGCATGACCCGTCGAGCGCCCGACGTGCTGGTGCTGGGCGGCGGAGGGATCGTCGGCGAGGCCTGGATGCTCGGCGTGCTGGCGGGAATCGAGGACGCGACCGGAGTCGATCTGCGCGGGAGCGGCTGCGTTCATCGGCACCTCCGCCGGGTCGATCGTGGCCGCGACGCTGCGCGAACGGCGTGCGGCCGCGCGAGCCGGCTCGAAGACCTGCCCGACGCCGCCGAGGGCGCCGCTGCCGGACGCGGAGCCCGGCGACCGCTCCGCAGCCGTGCGGGCGGCGCTGCGCGGCGGGCCGGGCAGCAGCAGGGCTGGTCGCGCCGGTCGCGCTGGCCGCGGCCGCGCCGGGCGGGGCGCTGGTGCGCCGCGCGGCGCTTGGGCGCGTGCCGGCGGGGCGCAACTCGCTCGCCGGCCTGCGCGAGGAGTTCGACCGCCGCGGGGCGAGGTGGGATGGGCGGCTGCTGGTCGCCGCGGTCGAGCTCGCGACCGGCCGGCGCACGATGTTCGGCGCGCCGCGGCGCGCCGAAGACCACCGTGGGCACGGCCGTCGAGGCGTCCTGCGCCATCCCCGGCTACTTCCGGCCCGTCGCGGTCGACGGGCGCGACTACGTCGACGGCGGGGCGTGGAGCCCGACGAACATGGACGCCGCGAGGGTCAGCGCGCGGCGACCGGGTGCTGTGCCTGAACCCGACGGCGTCGCTGCGGCCGAGCCGCGAGTCGCCGTTCGGCGCGATGGGCCCGGTCTCGCGGGCGGCCGCCGCGGTCGAGGCGATCGCGCTGGAGCGCCGCGGGGCCCGCGTGGTGAACGTGTCCCCGGACGCGGCCTCGGCCAGGGCCATGGGGGCGAACCTCATGGCGGCGCGGCCCCGGGCGGCCGCAATCGCCGCCGGACTCGCGCAGGGCAGGAGGCTGGCGCTGCCTTAGCGCCTGCAACGCTGTGACAGAGTGTTGCGCCGGACCGGGAAGAGGACGGAGACTGAGATGACCACCACCGAGAAGAGCGCCGGCGGCAGGATCCCGCGCGACGCCGACAACGACTACACGCGCGACGCGGCGGACGCCCGGCGCGACTTCGTCCGGGAGCAGACGGGCGCCGACCTGGAGCACATCTCGTCGTACTCGTTCGACCCGGCCGAGGGCGCCGGGAACATCGAGCACTTCGTCGGAGTGGCCCAGGTGCCGATGGGGGTGGCCGGGCCACTGCTGGTCGACGGCGAGCACGCGAAGGGGGAGTTCTACGTGCCGCTGGCGACGGCCGAGGGCACGCTGGTCGCCAGCTACAACCGCGGCATGAAGCTGGTCAAGGAGGCCGGCGGCGTCAAGACCACCGTGATGGATGACGCGATGCAGCGAGCGCCCTCGTTCATCTTCGATTCCGCGCGCGAGGCCCGCGAGTTCGGCGCGTGGCTGACCGAGCACTTCGAGGAGATCAAGGAGGCGGGCGAGACCTCGACCAAGTCCGGAAAGCTCCGGGACATCGAGCAGTACTCGGCCAGCCGCATCCTCTACACGCGCTTCAACTGGACGACGGGCGACGCCGCCGGGCAGAACCTGACCGGCAAGGCGACGGCCGTGGCCTGCGCGTGGATCACCTCGAACTACCCAGGCGACATCAAGCAGTTCTTCCTGGAGTCGAACTTCGCCACCGACAAGAAGAGCTCGCAGGTCAACATGCTCCGCACCCGGGGCAAGCGCGTCGTCGCCGAGTGCACGATCCCCAACGAGCTCGTGCAGAAGCACATGCGCACGACCACCGACGTCATGTTCCGCGCGCGGCAGGTGTCGAACCTGGGCGGGTTCATGTCCGGCGTCAACAACAACGGCGCCCACTCGGCCAACGGCATCACCGCGATGTTCATCGCCACCGGCCAGGACGCCGCGAACGTGGCGGAGTCGTCGGCCGCGTTCGTGTTCGCGGAGCTCGACCCCGACACCCGCGATTACTACTACTCGGTCACGATCCCGTCGCTGATCGTGGCGACCTACGGCGGCGGCACCGGGCTGCCGACGCAACGCGAGGCGCTCCAGATGCTGGGCTGCTACGGCGCGGGCAACGTGTACAAGCTCGCGGAGATCGTCGCGGCGACGGTGCTGGCGGGCGAGCTGTCGCTGGGCTCGGCGATCGTGGCCGAGGAGTGGGTGCAGGCGCACGACCTGCTGGGCCGCAACCGGCCGGGAGAGGCCTAGCGGGGCGCGGCGTTCCGGAAACGGCGCGTCCACCCACCCGGGCCCGTGCAATGAGCCAACCTGGCCGGTCCGGCGGGCGTTCCGTCTGTGGTGGGGGCACCGGCGGGACATATCCAGCATTTCGATGTGACCGTCGAGCAGGACGCGCGTGATGGCTGGGTAGCGCCGAGCGGCGAGCTCGACCTGGCCACCGCGCCGATCCTTGAGCGGGCGCTCGCCTCGGTCACGGCGCAGCGGGTGATAGTCGACCTCCGCGGGCTGACCTTCACGGACTGCGCGGCGATCCGGCTGCTGATCCTGCTGGACGCCGACCTTCGTGCCAAGGGCCGCGACCTGGCCGTCGTGCAGGGCATCCCGCCGGTCCAGCGCGTCTTCCGCCTGACCGGAATGGTCGAGCGCTTCACCTGGGTCGAACCGCCGCGGCCGCGGCGTTTTGCGCGCGACCCGCGCGATTAGGTAGGTGCTGAGACAGGTTGCAAGCGAAGTGATCGTTCCGGGGGGACTCCTATGCGCGGGTTCCCGCAGTGACTCCTAAGAGCACGGCTTGGCCGCGGCCTAGCGGCTCCGCGGACGTCCTCAGCCGGGCCGGCGTTGGTCGCCGGCGGCGTTCGGGGCTGCCTGACATGTCGCGCCAAACCGGCGCGTGGCGATTGCGGGCGGCGGCTGGGGAGTGAAAGGTTGCCTGCCAGTGGCCTCTCCGTCCGGTGCTTCCACGATCCACCTCACGCTACGGCGCTGCCTGCTCGCAGCCGTGGCGCTCGTCGTGTCGGTTGCGGGCGGTGCCGCGCCGGCTTCGGCGGCCGTGACCATCGGGAGCGAGCTGACCGCTCCTCCCGAGGGTACGAACAGCTGCCTCGGCGGGTCCGGAGTGACGTGCGTGATCATGCAGACGGGGCTACCGGGTCGTCAGGTCGCGAGCCCGATCAACGGGGTTGTCACCCGCTTCAGGTCCCGTGGCGGCGCCGGCCAGGCGCGACTGCGCGTCGTTCGCCCCGGCCCGAACGGCTTCATCTTCGTCTCGTCGACCCCGTACGCGGCCTCGGCCGGCGGCACGGGAGTCTCCACCGTGCCCGTCCAAATGCAGGTGCGCGCCGGGGACTTCATCGCCGTGGACGGCGCACCGGGTGCCCAGGCGCCCTACCGGTCGCTGGCCGGCGCGACGGCGCAGTACTTCGAGCCGTCACCGCCTGACGGCGCGAACGCCTCGCCGTCGTTCTCCCCCAACGGCCTCGAGTACCTGTTCAACGCCGACGTCGAGGCGGACGCCGATGGCGACGGGTTCGGCGACGAGACTCAGGACGGCTGTACCAGCGACCCCGGAACCCAGGGACCGTGCCCGTCTCCCGAGATCGGGCGCACCGCCAACGTGGAGCCGGTGCGCGGCGAGGTCCTCGTGCGCGAACGCGGGACGAACCGGTTCGTGCCGCTGACGGCGGACACCCAGATCGGACTCGGGTCGGTCGTGGACGTCAGGCACGGCGAGGTACGGGTCATCGCCGTCGACTCGAACTCCGGGCAGGCGCGAGCCGCGGGCAGTGGGATCACCAAGCAAAGCGGCCTCTTCTCGGGTGGGGTGTTCTCACTCAGCCAGGCGGTCAGGGGCCAACAGGGTCAGGTCCAGCAGGCCATCACCCAGCTCGCGCTGAGCGGATCCACGAAGCCCTGTCCCCGGACCGGCCCCGGCAGCCGCGCCGAGCAGCGCTTCCTGGTCAGCCGCAAAGCGAGCCCCCGCTTCCGCACGCGCGGCCGCTACGGCACGGCGACCGCCATCGCGAAGACGAACACCTGGCGCACCGCCGACCGCTGCGACGGCACGCTACTCACCGTTCGACAGGGGGTCGTCGAGGTGCGCGACCTTACGCGCAAGCGGACGGTGCGCGTGCGGGCCGGCCATCAGTACTTCGCGCGCCGCGGGAACCGCTGAGTCGCGCCGGATAGCGAGAGCGGCCGTTCAAGCGAGACCCCGTGCGCCACGACTTCCCGACCTACAGGGACAGGAGCCCGGTAAGTCGGCATTTCGCACGGCAACGATCACCAGGTCGCGCGCAGCTCGGGTGGCTTGCGGAAGACCAGGCCGCGCGGTGCCGCGCCCTCGGGATCGAGCATCCGCAGGTCCGGCAGCCGTTCCAGCACGCGCGCGACCGCGGTCTGGGCCTCCAGCCGCGCCAGGTGCATCCCGATGCAGACGTGCGGTCCGTGGGCGAACGCCAGGTGCAGGCGCGCGTTCTCCCGGCCGACGTCGAACCGATCGGGGTCGGGGAACACCGCCGGGTCGCGGTTGGCGGCGGCGATCGAGATCGTGACCAGGTCGCCGCGGCGGATCGGCGCCCCGCCGAACTCGACGTCGCGCGTGGCGTAGCGGTCGATCGTCGCCGCGGCCGGCTCGAGTCGCAGCGACTCCTCGACGGCGTTCGGCACGAGCGCGGGGTCCGCCCGCACCCGCTCGAGCTCGGCTGGATGGGCGAGCAGGTGGAACAGCGCGTTGGCGATCATCCCCTCGGTCGTCTCGATGCCGCCGAACATGAGGACCGCGGCGTTCGACACGACCTCGTCGCGCGAGAGACCGCCGTGCGCCGCCGCGGCGACCAGCGACTCGCCGTCGAGCGACCCGGCGATCGCTTCCGCGAGCTCCCCGAAGGCCGCCGCGCCCTCCGGAGTGGGCTCGGAGCCGGCGGCGATACCGCTGGTGCTGGCAACGATCCGCTCGTACCAGCCCAGGACCGCGGCCCGATCGAGCCGATCGAGCCCGAGCGCGTGGAGGACGACGGTCGCGGCCAGCGGCCCGGCGAACGCGCGCCGCAGGTCGGCCCCGGGCGACAGGCCGTCGATCAGCGCGTCGACCTCGGCCAGGACAAGCCCGCCGAACCGCTCGCGCACGGGCTTCAGCCGGAACGGCGCGGCGAACGGCGCCCGGTGCCGATCGTGCTCGTCGCCCTCGACCGACAGCATCATCGGCCCGATCACCCGCGCGGTCGAGAAGCGCGGATCGTCGACCGTGAACGTCGCGGCATCCCGCATCGCCACCAAAGCAAGATCCCGCCGCGCGACCACCCAGGCGCCGAGAGAAGGCGCCCACTGAACCGGCTCCGAGGAAGCGCTAGGACCTGCCAACCCACTCGGCCCGCGGATCCGGCAACGGCGTCAACCGCCGTTCGATCTCCTCGCGGTGGGCCTCGAACCGCGGCGGCAGGATGATCTTCGACCCCAGCTCCTCCAGGGGCACGTCGACCGTGAACCCCGGCGCGTCGTCGGCGATCTCGAACAGCACTCCGCTGGGCTCGCGGAAGTAGATCGAGTGGAAGTAGTGCCGGTCGATGATCCCCGAGGTCTGGACGCCCTCCCCGGTCAGGTGCTCCTGCCACTTCGGGTGCTCGGCCACGGTCGTGCCCCACGCCACGTGATGGACGGTGCCCGCGCTCTGGCGCCCGCGCTCGGGCGGTGCGGGGTCGTAGGCGATCCAGCCGCCGCGGCGATCGCCGCGAAGCTCCCAGCGACGCTCGCCCGCGCTCGCGGCGCCCAAGACATCCTCGAGCAGTTCGCCGGTGGCGACCGTGTTGTCGCTGTAGGCCCGCACGCCCTCGAAGCCGCGCAACGCGTGCTCGGCCGGGATGTCGGGGTGCTCGGCGGTCAGAGGATCGTCGCCGCTCGAGTCGACGACCAGCTCGTGGCCGAGGCCCTCGGGGTCGGCGAACACCAGGCCGCCACCGTCCTCGCGGGTCGCCTCGAAGCCCTCGCCGGTCAGCCGCGCGGCCCAGAAGTCGATCGTGTCCTCGCTGCCCACGCGGGAGACGATCCGGTGCACCATCCCGGCTCCGGCGCGGCCGGGCTTGGCGCCCGGGTACTCGAAGAAGGTCAGGTCGGAGCCGGCCTGGCCCTGCTCGCTCGCGTAGAACAGGTGGTAGACGGTCGGGTCGTCCTGGTTGACGGTCTTGGCGGCCAGCCGGAGGCCCAGGACCCGCGTGTAGAAGTCGAGGTTGCGCTGCGCGTCCCCGGTGATCGCGGTGATGTGGTGGATGCCCTCGAGCTTCATCTCTCGCCTCTCCTCGTGCCCGCGCCTAGTAGTTGTATACACAACTATATCGGGCTGCAACGTAGCCGCAAAGTCATGGCAATGGTCGCATCCGACAGTGCCTCCAATGGCATTTCCGCGATTGGAGCATCAGATGAACGCAGCGCGCCGTCCCGGCCGGCGCTTCCTCGCGTGTCTGACGGCCCTGACGGTCCTGGGGGCCGTCTGCGTGTCGTCGGCCTCCGCGTCGATCTCCGGCTACCAGGAACCCGCATACACCAAGACCGCCGCCAACAACACCTACTGGTTCCAGTGGCAGGCGGCGCTCGGCCACGACATCAACGGCAACGACAACTACACCTACTACCTGTGCGAGCGCACCCTGCGTAACGGGATCGTCGTCGAGGACCACAACGGCCCTGCCGGCCCCGGCGCCACGAACTGCACCGGCAGCCTTCGCAGCGGCCCGAACCCGAGCTCCGGCAACTTCGCGTGGCTGCCGTTCGCGACCAACACCGTGCTCGACGACGGCCAGCGCTACACGCTCTGCAGCTACGGCTACTACTACGACTTCGTCAACTGGCACAACGACAGCGCCAACCTGGGCAACTGCCCGACGACGGTCATCGACCGCAACGCCCCGGCGATCACGGCCAGCGTGAACGGCGAGGACACGTACACGAAGAACCCGGTGCTGTCGCTCCGCATCAACTACCAGGACGCCACGAGCCCGCCGTGGTTCGGCTCCGACGGCCGCGCCTCCAACTGGACCTGCGTCACCCGTGACCAGGCCTGCACGCCCGGCGGGCAGCCCGACGCGGACTGCAGCATCCCGAACGTCGCCAACAACCGGATCAACTCGTTCAACTGCCAGGCCGACGTCTCCTCGGTCGGCGACGGCACCTGGTACTTCTGCGCCCGCTCGGCGGACGCGGCGATGCCCGACAACCCGGGCGGCACCAACCAGCTCGGCGGCACGTCCAACCAGGCGAACCTGTCCGGCGTGGCCTGCGGCCACGTGACGCTCGACCGGGCGGCGCCCGCCGTCACGGTCGACTCGAACGCCACGAACGTGAAGGTCGGCGACCTGGTCTCGCTCAGCGCGACCGCGTCCGACCCCGCCGGCGTCTCGGGCCAGTTCGACTGGGACTACGGCGACAACACCGGCCACGGCAGCGGTGCGGCCTCGACCCACACGTACACGCAGGCCGGCACCTACCAGGTGAAGGTCACGACCACCGACGGCGCCGGCAACACCGGCACCGGCACGCGGACGATCGTCGTCGCCCCGGCGTCGACCAGCACCGGCGGTGGCGGATCGACGACCACGCCCGGCGGCGGCACGACCACCACGCCCGGCAGCGGCACGACCACCACGCCCGGCGGCACGACCACGACCCCGGGCGGCACCACCACCACGACGACGACCACCACCACGTCGGGCGTCACGCAGACCACTCAGCAGCAGGCCACGCCTCAGGCCGTGGCGTCGATGAACGGCGGCGGCGGCGCGCAGCAGCAGACCGTCGGCGGGCTCGGCGTCATCGCGCCGAAGACGCTCAAGTTCGGCAAGGCCAAGGCGCTGGTCCTGGCGCTGACGCCGGAGGCGGCGGGCAAGGCCGACGTCGCCCTGCTCAAGGGGTCGAAGATCGTGGCCAAGAAGGGCGCGACGTTCGGCTCGGCGGGCACCTACTCGCTGAAGCTGAAGCTGCCCAGGAAGGTCAAGGCCGGCTCGTACTCGATCAAGGTCTCGTACACCCCTGCCGGTGCCTCGAAGGCGGTGACCAAGTCGCTCAAGGTGAAGATCACGGTCGCCAAGAAGAAGGCCTCCAAGCGGGGCAAGGCGCTGGAGGGCATCCACGGCAAGGGCAAGGCCCAGAAGCCGCACGGCCTGGAGCGCCACGTGAAGGTGATCGGCTAGAGCACCGCCGAGGACATCAGGGAGGACGAGCGCGCCCGCCACTCCGGCGGGCGCGCGTCGTTCTCAGGCCGTGTTGGCGGCTTTGGCCGCGTAGCGGTCGTGGTGCTCCTGCCAGACGTCGATCGGCCAGTTGTCCCAGTCCTCGACCGGGCGGCCGTCGAGCGCGTCCTCCAGGAAGTCCAGATGGGCGTGCCAGCCGGCCAGGACCTTCTCGCGGAAGTCGTCCGGCAGGTCGAGCGTGCTCGTGAAGGTCAGCGCCGTGCCGTCGCCCTCGGGGCGGAGCTCCCAGCGCATGACGCCGTGGATGTCGGAGTCGAGCTCGATCAGCCGCGGGGGATCGATCGCGGACACGGTCCCGCGGGCGATGGCGACGTTGCCCTCGTCGTCCGAGTTGAGCCAGCGGATCGTGAACGAGCCGCCCTCGCGCAGCTCGAGCTCGTCGGCGGCCGCCCACCACTCGCGCATGCGGTCGGGCTCGGTCAGCGCGGCCCAGACGCGGTCGACGGGGTGGGCCAGCCGGCGCTCGTAGCGCAGGCGCGCTCGCCCGTCGTCGAGCTTCTCGAGGGTTCCATCGGCGGCGGCGGTCATACGGGTCACTCCTTGCTCTCGTCGAGGTGTCGTTCGAGGGCGTCCAGGTGGTTCGCGAACAGGCTGCGGTAGGGCGCGAGCCAGGCGTCGATCTCCGACAGCGGCTCCGCGCGCACCTCGTAGATGCGGCGCTGCGCGTCGGGCCGGGCGGTCACCAGGCGCGCGTCGCGCAGCACGCGCAGATGACGGGAGACGCCGGGCTGGCTGATGCCGAGCGCGTCGACCAGCTCGCCCACGGGCGCGAGGCCGCTCGCGCAGCAGGTCGAGGATGCGCAGCCGGGATGGATCGGCGAGCACGGCGAAGGTCGCGGCGGACATAGAGCATACGATAGCAGTTATATAAGCCAAAGCTGATGTGCAGGCGTCGCCGGGACGGGTAGCCCACCTAGAGAGGGAGGTCTCATGGCGACGACGGATCAGCGCCAGGCGGCGCGTAACGGGGACGGCGAGCGCAGGCAGGCGGAGCAGCATGCTCGCAAGCAGCGCGAGAAGCTCGACGAGAAGCGCGAGAAGATGGAAGGGGTGTCCGGCTGGGTGGCCGACCGGGCCGGCCAGTGGGACATCGACGCGATCGACCCCGACTTCATCGGGAAGCAGAAGTACCTCTGGAACCCGCTCATGGACTACTGGTTCCGGATGGAGATGGAGGGCTGGGAGAACCTGCCCGAGCCGCCGGTGCTGCTCGTGGGCGTCCACTCCGGCGCGCCGTTCGTGTGGGACGCCTGGACGGTCGGCGTCCAGTGGTGGCGCCGCTTCGGCGGCGATCGGCCGCTGCACGGCACCGCGCACGACGCGCTGATGGCCGCCCCCGGGATCGGCTCTTACTTCCGCAGGATGGGCGTGCTGCCCGCCGCGCCCGACAGCATGTCGACGGCGCTGGCCGAGGGGCACGACGTGGCGCTGTGGCCCGGTGGCGAGCGCGATTCGCTGCGCCCGTGGACCAAGCGCGACGAGGCGGTGCTCGCCGGACGCACCGGCTTCATCAGGCTGGCGATCAACGCCGGCGTGCCAATAGTTCCGATCTCGACGGTCGGCGGGCCGGACTCCATGCCGGTCCTGACCAAGGGCCGGCGCCTGGCGAAGATCATGCAGCTCGACAAGATCGCGCGGATCAAGATCATGCCGATCTCGCTGAGCGCGCCCTGGGGCCTGTCGCCCGCGATGCTGCCGGAGATCCCGCTGCCCACGAAGATCCGCACCGCGTTCCAGCCGCCGGTCGAGCTCGAGAGCGACCCGGAGCGGGCGAAGGACGACGACTACGTCGAGGCGAAGTACGAGGAGGTCCGGCAGTCGATCCAGCACGGGATGGACGCGCTGGCCCGGCGCCGCCGCTTCCCTGTGTTCGGCTGACGGGAGCCGCCCCTTAGAGTGGGCCGCATGCGGCGTGCGGTCCTCCTGATCGGCAGCGGCGACCTGGCCGACGAGACCGAGCGCGCCCTCGAGCCCGGCGACGCCGAGGTCAAGCGGCTGACCGGCGACGACGAGTCCGAGGTGCGCGAGGCGATCGAGCGCGGCGCGCCCGACACGGTCGCGATCGTGGCCCGCGAGGACGCCGTCGTGCTGCGCCTGGCCCTGCTCGCCCGCAGCGTCGACGAGGAGGTCGACCTGCTGCTGACGATCTTCGACCCGACGATGGCCGACCACGTCGCCCGCGAGATCGAGAACGCACGCGTCACGTCGCTGGCCGACATCGTCGCGCCGTCGCTGGCCGGGCCCTGCATCGACGAGCGCTTCACCGCCGTCGACCTGGACAGCGACCCGCCCGAGGGGCTGGTGGACGAGGGCGACGACGTGCGCGCCGAGCCGCTCGAGGTCGAGCGGCCGGGACGGCTGACCGGCTTCTTCCGCGCGATCGTCCAGCCGTACGACAAGAGCGGCGCGCTGCTCCTGTACGGCGCGCTCGGGCTGCTGCTGGTCCTGGTGGTGGAGGCGATCACCACGGTCCTGGTCACCGACGAGAAGCTCGTCGACGCGGTCTACGGCTCCGCCAAGGCGCTCGTGACGGTGGGCCCGAACAGCGCCGTCGACAAGGGGCCGGGCTGGTTCAAGCTGTTCATCGCGGTGATGGCGATCGCCGCGTTCGTGTTCGCTGCCGCGTTCACCGCCGGCCTCGTCAACCGGGTGATCGACCGGCGGCTGACCGGCGTGCTCGGCAGCCGGTCGGTGCCGCGCCGCGGTCACGTGGTCGTCGTCGGGCTCGGGCAGGTCGGTCTGCGGCTGTGCCTCGTGCTGCGCCGCTGCGGCGTCCCGGTGGTGGCCGTCGAGCAGACCGACGACGGCGAGAACGTGGGCCATGCGAAACAGCTCGGGCTCCCGGTCGTCATCGGGCGCGGCGCCGACCCATCCGTCCTCGAGCGCCTGTCGCTCGAGCACGCGCGGGCGGTGGCGGCCGTGACCGCCGAGGACCTTCAGAACATCCAGGTGGGGATGGCCGCGCACTCCGCGCAGCCAGACATCCGGGTGGTGATGCGGGTCGGCGACGGAGAGGTGGCCAACGAGACGCGGTCGCTGCTCTCTCTCGGGGTGGTGCGCGACGTCCACCGGATCGCGGGTGCCCTGCTGGCGGCGATGGCCACCACGGGCGACGCGGAGAGCGTGGTCTGCCTGGGCGACGACGCACACCTGCGGTTCGCCGACGGCCGGCTCGAGCGAGCCGAGATCGACGCGCTGGCGTCATGAGGCGCAGCGCGCTGGTCGCCGCCGCGTGGGCGATGCTCACGGCGGCGGCCGCCAGCGGCTGCGGCGGGGGAGGAGGGAGCGAGGACCGCGACGCCGTCGAGCCCGCGCGGTTCGGCGAGCTGTTGACCCGACTGCCGTCCGGTGAGCGCAAGGCGATCGCGCTCGACGTCGCGGGTGCGCGCCGCGAGCTCGGGCTGCCCCCCGACACTGCGCCTCCCCGGGGCGGAGCGCACGGCAACGACGGGCAGCGGCGGCTGCGCGGGCTCGTCGCCGCGACCGTGCTCAACTACCCGATCAAGGACGACGGGCCGCTCGACCGGGCGGTCGATTATCGCGAGGTCACGGCGCTCGCGCGGGTCGACGGGCCGCCCGAGGTGATCTTGATCGCCACCCGGGAGCCGTGGGACCATCTGCGGGCGGCGCTCGAGCGCGAGGGCTGGCACGAGCGCCGCGACCGCCTGCTCGAGCGGCCGCCGGGCCGGGCCCTCCGCTGGGTTGCCGGCCGCGACGGCTTCGTGGTGGCCGCCGGCGATCCGCGGCTGGCGCGGGCCGTGTCCGACGGGCGCACCCGGACCGCGGCGCCGCTGCGCGCGCTGCTGGCGGCCGCCGGCGGCCCGGCGCGCGCCGCGCGGGTGGTCGACGGACGCTGCGTGCGCGGGTTCGCGGCGGGGTATTCGCCGGCCGACGCGGGCGGCCGCTTCGTCGTTGCGGTGGCCGACGCGCCGCCGCTGCCCTACCGGCTCAGGCCGGCGGGCACCGGCAGGCTGCCGCCGGGCTACTCGCTCCAGACGCCCGTCGCCGCGGGCGGGCGCCTGCAGGTGCCGTTCACCTTCGAGGCGTCCACGGACCCGAACGTCCAGCCGGCGGCGCTGGCGCTCGCGTCGGCACCGCGGTTCGACTACCGCTGCTGAGCGCGGCGGCGCCACCCGTCGCGGCGATCGTTTCGCGCCCTCACACGCGGGTAGGCGGCGCCGACCACGCAAATCGAGGAAGGACTCCGATGAAGGCAGTCGTCTGGCACGGCAAGCGCGACGTACGGGTCGACGAGGTCCCCGATCCCAACATCGAGGAGCCGACCGACGCGCTCGTCCGGCTCACCACCACGAACATCTGCGGCTCCGACCTGCACCTCTACGAGGTGATGGGCCCGTTCATGAACGAGGGCGACATCGTCGGCCACGAGCCGATGGGCATCGTCGAGGAGGTCGGCAGCGAGGTGACGACCGTGAAGAAGGGTGATCGCGTCGTCATGCCCTTCCAGATCTCGTGCGGCCACTGCTGGATGTGCGATCAGCAGCTCTACACGCAGTGCGAGACCACGCAGGTCCGCGACGAGGGCATGGGCGCCGCCCTGTTCGGCTACTCCAACCTCTACGGCGCCGTGCCCGGCGGCCAGGCCGAGTACCTGCGGGTGCCGCAGGCCCAGAACACGACGATCAAGGTGCCGGAGGGGCCGCCCGACGAGCGCTTCGTCTACCTCTCCGACGTCCTGCCGACCGCCTGGCAGGCGGTCGAGTACGCCGGCATCCCCGACGGCGGGACCGTGGTCGTCCTGGGCCTCGGGCCGATCGGCGACATGGCGTCGCGCATCGCGCTCCATCGCGGGCACCGCGTCATCGGGGTCGATCTGGTGCCCGAGCGTCTGAAGCGCGTCGAGCAGCGCGGCGCCGAGGTCCTCGACCTAGAGGAGCACAAGGGCGACCTGGCGGAGGTCATCCGCGAGCGCACCGACGGACGCGGCCCGGACTCCGTCATCGACGCGGTCGGGATGGAGGCGCACGGATCGCCCGTGGGCAAGATCGCCCACGCGATGGTCGGGCTGCTGCCCGACGTGGTCGGCAAGAAGGTCATGGAGAACGCCGGCATCGACAAACTGAACGCGGTCTACCTGGCGATCGACATCGTCCGCCGCGGCGGCACGATCTCCCTCTCCGGCGTGTACGGCGGCACCGCGGACCCGCTGCCGATGCTCAACATGTTCGACAAGCAGATCCAGCTGCGCATGGGGCAGGCGAACGTGAAGAAGTGGGTCGACGACATCCTGCCGCTGCTGACCGACGAGGACCCGCTCGGCGTCGAGACGTTCCACTCGCACCAGCTCCCGCTGAGCAAGGCGCCGGAGGCCTACGAGAAGTTCCAGAAGAAGGAGGACGGCTACGTGAAGATCCTCCTCAAGCCGTAGGGGATTCCCCACCGGCATACGCCGGAACACTCCATGGGAACGGCGGGGCTGCGCTGACAGCCTCGCCGTATGCCTTCCACTCGTACCTTCGCCGCGGGCCTGGCGGCCGCCGCGGCGCTGCTCGTCCCTGCCGCCGCGCACGCCGCTCCCGGCGAACTCGACCCGACCTTCGACGGCGACGGCCGCCTGACCGCCGACTTCGGCAAGACGGAGACCGGTGACGCCGCCGTCTACCAGCCCGACGGAAAGCTCCTCGTCGCCGGGCAGACCCGCGCGGAGCTCGCGGGCAACTTCGCCGGCGACTTCGTCGTCCTGCGTTACAACACCGACGGCACGCCGGACAAGACGTTCGACGGCGACGGGCGCATAGCGATTCCGTTCGGCCCACGCGACAACGCCACCGCGATCGCGCTCCAGCCCGACGGCAAGATCGTCGTCGCGGGCTCCACGAACTCGGACGAGGCGCCCGCGACCGGCACGTTCTCGTTCGCCGTCGCCCGGCTCGATACGTCCGGGCACCTGGACCCCTTGTTCAACAACGGGATCGGCCGCGCGGTAGTGGACTTCGGCGCCCAGGACCTGGCCGCCGCGGTGACGATCCAGCCTGACGGCAAGATCGTGGTGGCCGGCGACACCTTCGGCGGCGGCAACTCGAGCTTCGCCTGGGCGCGGCTGAAGACCGACGGCACGCCCGACTCGACCTTCGACGGCGACGGCCGCACGACCCTGAACAAGGGCGGGTCGGAAAGCGCGACGGCCGTCGCGATCGCGCCGGACGGCAAAGTGGTGACCGCCGGCCTGACGACCGCCAACTCCGGCGGCGGCCGCGACTTCGGGATCGTCCGCCTGACCCAGGGCGGCGTACCCGACGGGAGCTTCGACGGCGACGGCTTCGCCCAGGTCGGCTTCACCGACTCCGATGGCGCGAACGACGACGTCGCGGGCGGCGTGGGTGTGCGTCCCGACGGGTCCGTCCTGGTAGGCGGTCGCAGCCTGACCCTGGCCCGCGGCGACTTCACCGCGGCCAAGCTGACGCCGGGCGGCGCGCTCGACCCGGCCTACGGCGACGGCGGGCGCGCGCGCATCGACAGCCCCGGCTACGAGGTCGCCCTCGAGGCCGCCGTCCAGCCGGACGGCGAGCTCGTGCTGGCCGGCAGCACGCTCGCGAACAGCGCGTTCGCCGACTTCACCGCGGCGGCGCTCCTGCCCGACGGGCGGCCCGACCCGCGCTTCGCCGGCGGACATCCGATCACCGTCGACTTCGCGCAGGCCGACACCGGCAACGGCGTCGCCACCCGCGAGGGCGCGCTGGCGATCGCCGGCACGACCGGCGGCGCCGGCAGCAACATCGGCGTTGCCCAGGTGCTGCTGCCGCGCCCCGGCGACCCGCTGCCCGAGCCCGCGCAGCCGGACCAGGACCCGGCGCCCGGACAGCCCACGCAGGACCCGGGCGTGCCGCCCGCCCAACAGCCGCCGGCGCGCGACACGACAGCGCCCGTGGTGGCCAGGCTCAGGCTGAAGCCGTCCCGCTTCCGCGCGCGGAGAGGCACGCGCGGGTCGTTCACGCTGACCGAGCCCGCGCGCGTCACGCTGACCATCCAGCGCAAGCGCGGCCGGCGGTTCGTCAAGGCCGGCGCGATCAAGGTCACGGGCAAGGCCGGGACCAACCGCTTCAAGCTCCGCAAGGTCCGCCGCCACCGGCTGGCCCGCGGGGCGTACCGGATCGTCGCCACGGCGGTGGATCCGGTGGGCAACAGGTCGACCGGCCGGCGGGCGCGCTTCCGCGTCGTCCGCTGACCCCGCCGGGGCGGTAGCGTGCGTCGCCCATGACCGCGCCACCCGAAGACGTCGCATTCGCGTCCCTCGACCTGGACGGCGAAGATCGGTTCCAGACGCTGCGCCGCGAGCTCGGCGTCAGCGCGTTCGGCATCAACCTGATCCGCATGCGCCCGGGCGAGCGCGGCCGCATCCACGCCCACGAGCGCCAGGAGGAGGTCTACCTGGTGATCGAGGGCGAGCTGACGCTGGTCGTGGAGGGCGAGGACCATCTGGTCGAGCGCGGCGGCCTCGCGCGGGTCGGGCCCGCCGTGAGGCGGCAGCTCGTCAACAGCGGGCCCGAGCGGCTCGCGCTCCTGGCGCTGGGCGGGAGCGGCGAGCACGCGGGCCGCGACGGCCGGGCCTGGGAGTCGTGGGACGAGGGCGGCGCCGGCCGCCCTCCGCAGGAGGTCCCGATGCCGCCCGACGTCTCCACGGGCTGAACCGCCGGCGCGGTCGCGCGCAACCCGCGTTTTCGTGCACGCGTTGTCTGCCCGGCCGTGCGTGCACGGAAATGCGGCCTATAGGTCGACAGATCGTGCACGGGGCGGCGTGGGCGCAGGCCCGTGCACGGTTTTGCGGGCAAGGCGCTGAAGCTCAGCCGCGGCGCCCGCGGAGCTGCCACAGCTTGCGGCGATCGCCCTGGCTGAGCTGCTGCCACGCGTCCTTCGCGTGGTCCCAGACGTAGATGTTCACGTCGACGACGCTGCGCATTGCCTCGAGGACCTCGACCGCCTTCCTGGTCCCGACGTCCTCGGCCAGGACCTGGCGGGTCATGACGTCGACCAGCTTGAACGTCGGCGGCCGGCGCGGCTCGGGCTCCTTGGCGGGCCGTGGCCGCGGCTCCTTGACGATCACCGGGCCGCGCGCGCCGCCCGCACGCTCCTTCAGCTTTTCGAGCGGGACCATCTCCGCCCCGGTGCCCTTCGTCTCGGTATCGAGCACCCACTTCTTCGCCAATTGCGTTCCCTCGCCGCGACTTATCGTTCGTAAGTCATTGTATGCCCCCGTAGCGGCGTAGCATCGCGGCGCGCCGATGAAAAACGTGCGGCTGAGCCTCCTCCTGACTACAACGGCGCTGCTCGCCGGCGCCCTCCCTGCGAGCGCGCAGGCGGCCGGCCCGCTCGGCCTCGGGTCGTGCACCGACGTCGAGGGTGTCCATCAGTGCTCCGGCCTCGTCCGCACGTGGGACGGGGTGCCGCTGGACGCGACCGTGACGCTGCCCGCGGCGGGCACCGCCCACGCGCCGCTGGTGGCGGAGATCCACGGCTTCGGGAACTCCAAGAGCGAGTACCTGAACCCCGCCGAGAAGGCCTACACGGACAACGCCTACGGGTGGGCGCGCGCTGGCTACGTCGTCCTGACCTACACCGCCCGCGGCCTGTGGGGGTCGTGCGGCACGCCGCAGGCGCGCGCCGCCAACCCGGACGTCTGCGCGCGCGGCTACATCCATCTGGCCGACGTCCGCTACGAGGTCCGGGACACCCAGGAGCTGATCGGGCGGCTGGTCGACGAGGGCGTCGCCGACCCGGACCGGATCGGCGTCACCGGCGACTCCTACGGTGGCGGCCAGTCGTTCATGCTGGCCGCGCTGCGCGACCGGGTGATGCAGCCGGACGGGACGCTCGTGCCCTGGCGCAGCCCGGCGGGCACGCCGCTGCGCGATAGCCGCCGCCGCGCCGGTGATCCCGTGGACCGACCTGCTCGGGGCGATCGCGCCGAACGGCCGCACGGTCACCTACGCGACCACCCCGGCGGGCGCCACGGCAGACCCGGTCGGCGTGTTCAAGATCTCGTTCGCCCACGGCATCCTGCTGGCGGCCCAGTTCGCGACGGGGCCGGGGCAGCCAGTGGGTGAGCCGTTCGTGCCAGGCCGGCCGATGGGCTTCCTGGCCCCGCCCGGCGCCGACCCCGACGCCGACGTCGCGGGCTGGGTGGCCCGCGCCGACCAGGGCGAGCCCTACGACGACGACAGCGCGCGGCAGGTCGTCGACCGGCTTCAGCGCTTCCACTCCGCCTACAACATCGACGCGAGCACGCCGCCACCACCGCTGTTCGTCGCGAGCGGCTTCACCGACGACCTGTTCCCGGTCGACGAGGCGATCCGGTTCCTGAACCGCACGCGGCGCGACCACCCGAAGGTGCCGACGGCGCTGATGCTCGGCGACTTCGGCCACCAGCGCGCGTCGAACAAGCCGGCGGAGCGCGAGCGCCTCGTCGCCGCGATCCACGCCTGGTTCGACGAGCACCTGCGCGGCGGCCCGCGCGCGCCGCGCGACGTGGTCGCCACCACCCAGACCTGCCCGCGCGAGGCGGCCGAGGGAGCGACGTTCCGCGCGCCGACGTTCGCCAAGCTGGCGCGCGGCGAGGTGCGGTTCACCGCGCCCGATCCGCAGACGATCGACTCGGCGGCCGGCGACCCGTCGATCGGCGCGGCGATCGACCCGGTGGGCGGGGGAGGGGACGCCTGCAAGACGACCCCGTCGGGCACGCAGTCCGGCACCGCCACCTACCTGCTGCCGGCGGCCGGCGGCCCGGAGGGCTACACGCTGCTGGGCGCGCCCGCGGTGATCGCCCGGCTGGGGATCGACGGCGAGCCCGACGCCCAGCAGATCGCCGCCCGCCTGTGGGACGTCGCGCCCGACGGCGGCCCGCAGACGCTCGTCGCGCGCGGCCTCTACCGCCCGACCGGCGACGGCGACCAGGTGTTCGAGCTGCACGCGAACGGCTGGCGCTTCGCACCCGGGCACGTGGCCAAGCTGGAGCTGCTCGGCGCCGACCCGCCCTACAGCCGCAGGTCCACCGGCGAGTTCCAGATCGCCGTCGAGCGCCTCGAGCTCCGGCTGCCGGTCCGCGAGCGCCCGGACGGCGGCGCGGTACTCGCGCCCGCACGGCCCGTGCTGCCCGCCGGCCAGTCGGCGGCCCCGGGTATCGAGCCGGCGCGGCGCCGTGTCCGGCTACGGCTGCGCTGCACGCGCTCAGGGCTGCGCGCCACCGCGTCCGTGCCCGGCGCCCGCGTCCGGCGGGTCGACTTCTACGTCGACGGCCGCGCTCGGGCGCGCGACCGGCGCGCTCCGTTCACGAAGACTCTCGCGATCCGCCGCAAGCGGGGCCGCGTCACCGCCAGGGCGTCGCTGGTGGGCGAGCGGTCGGTGCGCAAGACGCGGCGCGTGCGGCGCTGCGTGCCGCGCCGGTAAGGCGACCGGCTGCTAGGCCAGCGCGAGCAGCCGGCGCAGGCGGCGCGACTTCCGCGGCGAGACCCGGCGGCGGCGGTACTCGGCGCACGTCTCGGTGCTGTGCGCGAAGTCGGTCTCGATGTAGGTGACGGTCGGTGCGAGCATGGGTCAAGCTTCTCGCCGCGGCGACCGCCGAAACAGCGGGCTGGCTCCCGTCTTCGGCGCGGGGAACCGGCCTTTTCGGGGTGTGGATAACCCCACCTCGGTCAGGATGTCTTCGTGACCCTCGCCGCCCTGGTCGACGTGGCCGGCCATATCGGCTATCCGGTCCTCTTCCTGCTGATCATGGCCGAGGCCGGCGGCCTACCCGTGCCGGGCGAGACCGCGCTGATCGCGGGCGGCGTCCTGGCGGGCAAGGGCAGGCTCGACATCGAGCTGGTGATCGTGCTCGCGGCCGTGGCGGCGATCATCGGCGACAACATCGGATACGTGGTGGCCCGCCACGGAGGACGGCGCCTGCTCGAGCGCCCCGGGTTCATGGAGAACCACCGGCGGAAGGTCATCACCACGTTCGAGCCGTTCTTCGAGCGCCACGGGGGCAAGGCCGTGTTCCTGGGCCGCTGGATCCTGGGCCTGCGCGTCTGGGCCTCGTGGCTGGCCGGCATCACCCGCATGGAGTGGCGGTCGTTCGTCTTCTGGAACGCCGCCGGGGGCATCTCCTGGGCGGTCACCGTCGGCGTCGCGGCGTACGTGATCGGCGACCGGGCCGACAGCATCCTGCGCACGGTCGCGGGAGTCGGGCTGGCGATCGCGCTGCTGTCGGGCATCGCGCTTCTGACGCGCGCGCCGCTACGGCGCGGCCAGACGCTGAGCACCTGCGTATCCCTCAGCGATGAAGGCCATCGCACTCCTCGCCCTCACCGCGCTGCTCCTGGCAGGCTGCGGCAGCGACTACGGCGACTCGGGCGGGTCGTCGGCGAGCGGCTCGAGCGACCAGATCTCCACCGCGAAGAACGACCAGCTCGGCCAGACCGTCCTGGTGACCGGCGACGGCAGGACGCTCTACGCCCTCAGCGCCGAGAAGGGCGGCAAGTTCGTCTGCACCGACTCCAAGTGCCTGTCCGCGTGGACGCCGGTGCCCGGCGACGCCAAGGGCGACGTCGGCTCGCTGGCCCAGGTGGACCGCCCGGACGGCAAGCAGCAGGCGACCTACAAGGACCAGCCTCTCTACACGTTCAGCGGCGACAAGTCCGCGGGCGACGCCAAGGGCGAGGGCGTCAAGGACGTAGGGGTCTGGCACGCGGTGACGGTGTCCGGCAAGCCCGCCTCGGGTGGAGGCGGCGGAGGCTACGGCGGCGGGGGCGGCGGCCCGGGCTACTGACCGCGCCCGGCCGCTGTCACCAGCGGCCCGGTCCGCGGCGGCACCTGCCGCGACAGCACGATGTAGCTCGTGCAGCGGCGGATCGCCGGTGCGGCCAGCAACTCGTTGACCAGCTCCTGCAGGTGCTCGGTGTTGCGGGCGACGATGCGGCAGACCAGGTCCTGCGCGCCGCTGATGGCGTCGGCCTCGAGCACCTCGGGGATCGCTTCGAGCGCGGCGGTCGCCTGGCTGAGCCGGCCCTGCGACAGCTCCACGAACACGAACGCCGAGATCGCGTAGCCCATCGCCTCGGGGTCGACCTCGGGCCCGTGCCCGGTGATGACCCCGCGCTGCTCGAGCTTCGCCAGCCGGGCCTGCACGGTCCCGCGCGCGACGCCGACCTGGCGGGCCACCTCGAGCAGGCCCGACCCGCGGGTTGGCCCGCAGGGTGGCGATCAGCCGGGCGTCGAGCTCGTCGATGGTCATATCGACCAGTGTAATGCTCATTCCGCTGTACGCAGATGGTCGATCTGCCCAGTCGGACTGGGCAGAGTTGTAAGCGCACGCGGCGAGTGCTGCACTGCAGATGGCAGGCAGAGCTCGGGGAGTGAGAGATGTTCAATGAGGGCCAGCTGTACTCACCGGTAAGCACGGGGGAGGGCGGCGAGGTCACGGTCCACCTGGCCGACGACCACCCCGGCGCGGACGATCCCGTCTACCGCGCCCGGCGCAACCAGATCGCCGCCGCCGCGCTCGCGTGGTCGCCCGGCGACCCGATCCCGCGGATCGGCTACACGGACCAGGAGAACGAGGTCTGGCGGACGGTCTGCCGCGAGCTCGCGCCCAAGCACGACCACTACGCCGTGCGCGAGTTCCGTGAGGCGGTCGAGCGGGTCGACCTGCCCCACGACCGCGTGCCCCAGCTCGACGAGGTGACCGCGCGCGTCGAGCCGCTGACCGGCTGGCGCTACGTGCCCGCGGCGGGCCTCGTCCCGCTGCGCGAGTTCTACGGGTCGCTCGAGCGCAAGACGTTCCACTCGACCCAGTACCTCCGCCACCCGGAGGTGCCGCTCTACACCCCGGAGCCCGACATCATCCACGAGGTCATCGGCCACGGGCACCTGCTGGCCACGCCGACGTTCGGGTGGCTGCACCGCCTGGCCGGCGAGGCCACCAACCGCCTGCAGGACGACGACAACGTCGCGTTCCTGTCGCGGGTCTTCTGGTTCTCGCTGGAGTTCGGCGTCGTCGTCGAGGACGGCGAGCTGCGCGCCTACGGCGCCGGGATCCTCTCGAGCTACGGCGAGATCGACGAGTTCCGCTCGATGGAGCACCGCCCGCTCGACATCGCCGAGATGGGCACGGCCGAGTACGACATCACCCACTACCAGCCGGTCCTCTACCGGGCCGAGTCGATCGCGGAGGTCGTCGACGTCGTCGGCAGCTTCTTCGCCAACTGCACGGACACATCGATCGCGGCCATGCGCCGCAACGCGAAGGCGGTGGCCTGAATGGCTGCGACCGAGTCAATGCCCGCCGCGGCGCCGCCGCGCGACCACATGCCCCTGAACGGCATCGACCACGTCGAGTTGTGGGTGGGCAACGCGGCGCAGGCCGCGTACTACTTCACCCGCGCGTTCGGCTTCCGCGAGACCGCGTACCAGGGCCTCGAGACCGGCTCGCGCGACCGCGTGTCGCACGTGCTCGAGCAGGGTCGCGTGCGGCTCGTCGTCACCGGCACGCTGCGCTCGGGCACCGACGTCGCCGGCCATCACGCCCACCACGGCGACGGCGTGAAGGTCATCGCGCTGTCGGTCCCGGACGTGGGCGACGCCTATGCGGAGGCGACGGCGCGCGGTGCGCTGGGCGTGGTCGAACCGCACTGGCTGGAGGACGACCACGGGCGGGTGCGGGTGGCCGACATCGCCACCTACGGCGACACCGTGCACCGGTTCGTCGACCGCTCCGACTACTTCGGCCCGTTCCTGCCGGGCTACGCGTACGCGCCGCAGGCGAACGGCGGCGGCGACCCGATGCTCGTCGGCATCGACCACATCGTGGGCAACGTCGAGCTCGGCGCCATGGAGCGCTGGGTCCGCTACTACGAGGACGTCTTCGGGATGACCGAGATGATCCACTTCTCCGACGAGGCGATCTCGACGGAGTACTCGGCGCTCATGTCGAAGGTCGTCACCACCGGGAACGGCCGGATCAAGTTCCCGATCAACGAGCCCGCCGAGGGCAAGCGCAAGTCGCAGATCGACGAGTACCTGGACTTCTACGAGGGCCCGGGCGCGCAGCACATCGCGGTGGCGACGCGCGACATCGTCGGCACCGTCAACGCTCTGACCGAGCAGGGCGTCCAGTTCCTGCGCACGCCGGACTCGTACTACGAGGAGGTACCGGACCGGGTGGGGGAGATCGCGGAGTCGATCGACGACCTGCGCCGGCTCGGGATCCTGGTCGACCGCGACGACGAGGGCTACCTGCTTCAGATCTTCACGAAGCCGCTGGGCGACCGGCCGACGATCTTCTTCGAGATCATCGAGCGCCACGGTGCGCGCGGCTTCGGCGAGGGCAACTTCAAGGCCCTGTTCGAAGCCATCGAGCGCGAGCAGGCGGCGAGGGGGAACCTCTGATGCGCTACGCGAGCATGGGGCGGGTGCCGCCCAAGCGACACACGCAGTTCCGCGAGAACGGGACGCTGCTGGTCGAGGAGGTGATGGGCTACGAGGGCTTCTCCGGGAACGAGTCGATCCTCTACCACCTGACCTCGCCGTGCGACGTCGCCGAGGTCGGCGAGTTCACGCCGATCGAGCACGAGGAGTGGGTGCCGGACGCGCACGTGCACCGGCTGACCGACACCGCGCCCTCGCGCCGGGCGGGGACCCGGTGTTCGGCCGTCAGGTGCTGATGTGGAACGCCGACGTCGAGATGGGGATCGCGAAGCCCACCGAGGAGCTCGACGCCTTCTACCGCAACGGCGAGGGTGACGAGGTGCTGTTCGTGCACGAGGGCTCCGGTGAGCTCGAGACGATCTTCGGGACGCTTCCGTTCGCGCGCGCACGACTACGTGGTCATCCCGCGGGGGACGACCTACCGCGTCCGGCTGGGCACCGGGCCGCACACGTGGCTGACGTTCGCCACGCCGGGCGAGATCGAGACGCCCAACCGGTATCGCAACCGGTACGGGCAGCTGCTGGAGCACGCGCCGTTCTCACAGCGGGACTTCCACCCGCCCGCCTCGTTGGAGCCGCACCGCGAGCGCGGCGAGTTCGAGCTGATCGTGCGCGTCCGCGGCGGGTACCAGCGCTTCGTGCTGGATTACCACCCGCTGGATGTCGTCGGGTGGGACGGCTACGTCTACCCGTACACGTTCAACATCCACGACTTCGAGCCCAAGTCCGGGCGCCTGCACCAGCCGCCGCCGGCGCACCAGACGTTCCAGGGGCCGAACTTCGTGATCTGCTCGTTCTGCCCGCGCAACCTGGACTGGGACCCGCTCGCCGTGCCGCTGCCCTACCACCACTCCAATCTCCAGTCCGAGGAGGTCATCTACTACGTCGACGGGCAGTTCGGATCGCGCAAGGGCGTCGACGTCGGGGCGATCACGCTGCACCCGAGCGGGCTTCCGCACGGGCCGCAGCCCGGGCTGGTCGAGAAGGCACTCGGTGCCACGCGTACCGAGGAGCTGGCGGTGATGTGCGACACGTTCCGGCCGCTGCGGCTGAGCACGCTCGCGCGCGACCTGGACGACCCGAGCTACGCCACGTCGTGGCACGCGCCGGCGGAGGCGGCCATGACCTGACCGCCCGATCGTTCGGGGTCGTCGATGGCCGGGTCGCAATTCGTGACGGCGACTCGGTCGTGTTCCCCGACACCGGCGACCCCGAGCTGCGCGCAGCGCTGGCGGCGCCCGAGCTGAACCCGCTCATCGAGCTCGGTCCCGACGCCTGGCGCGCGGCGCTGGAGGCAGACGGCTCGCGCGAACCGCTTTCCGCGTGCGAGCCGTCGCTTCCGGTCCGCGTCCGCGACTACGTGGACTTCTACGCCTCCGAGGAGCACGCCACGAACTTCGCGCGCATCTTCCGGCCGGGCAAGCCGCCGCTGCACGAGAACTGGCGCCACATCCCGGTCGGCTACCACGGGCGGTCGTCGTCGATCGTCGTGAGTGGCACGCCGGTGAGCCGACCTCACGGCATGCTGGGGCCGGGCTCGTTCGGACCCACGCAGGCTCTGGACTTCGAGTGCGAGCTGGGCTTCCTCTGCGGGCCCGGGCCGTCGCTGTTCGGCGTGGTGCTGGTGAACGACTGGAGCGCCCGCGACGTGCAGCGGTTCGAGTACCAGCCGCTCGGGCCGTTCCTGGGCAAGGCGTTCGCCACGTCGATGTCCGCCTGGGTGGTGCCGCTCGAGGCCCTGGATCGCCGCCCGGGTCGCGCCGCGTCCGCAGGACCCGGCGCCTGTGCCGCACCTTCGCGACGCCGCATCGCCGGGAGCCCTCGACGTGGCGCTGGAGATCTCGCTGAACGGCGAGGTCGTCTCCCGGCCGAACGCCCGCGGCCTCTACTGGACGCCCGAGCAGATGCTGGCCCACCTGACGGCCGGTGGGGCGCCGGTCGGCACCGGCGACCTGTTCGCCAGCGGCACGATCAGCGGCTCGGAGCCCGGGACCGAGGGCGCACTGGGGGAGATCGCCCGCGGCGAGCGCTGGCTGGCGGACGGAGACGAGGTGGTGTTCCGCGGAACCGCCGCCGGCGTCGAGCTGGGCGAGGTGCGGGGCCGGGTTACTGCTCCGCTCGGAACGTGACCCCGTCCATCGAAAGCGATCCGCCGTCGATGTTGGGCTCCTCGGGCGACACTTCGCCGTTGGGCTGCGACCCGAAGCGTGGTCAGCGTATGCCCGGGTTGCGGTCGGGACGATGAAGCGCAGGTCGTCGGTCGGGCGGTAGCCGGCCGGCAACGTGAAGATCGTCTCGAAGGCGAAGTTCGCGCCGCCGGCATGGAAGCGTGTTGCCCTCCAGGTGCACGACGCCGTCGCGGTCCTTCCAGAAGCTCGGGGCATCGAAGCCGATGGAGTGGTCCACGGCGACCGCGAACGCCGGCTCGATTGGCTGCCCGACCACGTGGCGTCCCTCGACCGGAGGGATCGTCGCGTCGGTGCCATTCGTCCCGTTCGTCCCGTTGGTCCCGTTCGTGCCGTTCTGCCGGGCGCGCCGCGGCACCGTCCTTGCCGTTCTTGCCCTTCTGGTTGAACGCAGCCGCTTCTCCGTCCGCCGGCACTTCTTCTTCGCGTCCACGACGCGCATAGCACCACCCGACTTCCCGTAACACGCGGTGATCGTGCCGTTGCTGGAGGGGATCGCAGCGACCGCCCAACCCCCGGTGGCCGCTATGAGCGCGACGACTGCGACGACGAGCGCGGGCGAAGGCTTGGCGAGTAGAGACCGCATGAGAACCCCTGTCTGTGCCGGAAGCGTGAACCTATTCGGAACGCGTGATCCGGAGCAAGGGGCGCGCCGGCCCCTGGCGCGTCGGGGACTCAGCGCCCCGACGACGAGTAGTTGGGCCCCGCCACGAAGGTCGCCACGTCCTTGATCTCCTGGTCAGACAGCTGGCCCTCGAAGGACGGCATCGCACCGCGGCCGCTTCGGACGATGGCCTCGATGTCCGCGGGCTGCAGCCCGACGTTGTCCAGGTTCGGTCCGACAGTGCCGCTCGTGCCGGCGCGCGAGAGCGTGTGGCACGACCCGCAGCTCTCGCGGAAGATCGCCTGCCCGGGGCCTGCCTCGGCCGCCGACGGAGGCTTGTCCTCCGCCACCACCACGGGGCCGATGAACAGCATCAGCCCGAGTACGCCGGCCAGCCACCACGCGAAGAACTCCAGGCCCTTGTCGAATCCGCGCAGGACCATCAGAAGTCCGGCCAGCCCTGCTCACGGATGAACCACACCGCGCTCGTGTACCAGAGCGCCACGAGGATCAGGAAGATCAACCCGCCGGCGATCGGCAGGGCCCAACCGGGCAGGCCGCGCGAGCGCACGATCGTCACCTTCGCCGCGAACGCGCCGTAGAACGCGCAGCCGAGCAATGAGTGGGCCAGTACGCGGGTGTCGGTGTCCTGGAAGCCGAGCGACCACAGGCAGTGGTAGGCCACCGGGAGCGTGCTGATGAACGCCAGCCGGCCGGAGATCCGGTGCACGCTGCCCGCCCAGGGTGGAGCCCCGGCCCCGAAGCCGCCGTAGATCCAGACCGCGGTCGCCACCTGAACCACCGCGAACGCGATCGCGAAGGTCGCGAACCACACCTTCATCGCGATCGTCGACGAGAACCACAACGTGAAGTCGAGCTGCTGGCTCGGGTCGTGCACGCTCCCGTACACGCCGAGCGCGATCGCGACGGCAGCGCCGACCGCGGCGACGACCAGGAGGCGCGCCGAGGCGGGGCGGGTGCTGGTGGCGGCCGTGGCCTCCACGACATGCCGACCCTAACCGCGCACAGCGGCGCCGATCAACCTGCGACGATGCCGCCGGTGTCGACCCCGTGGTGGCGCTCCGCCGTCATCTACCAGATCTACCCACGCTCGTTCGCGGACGCGAACGGCGACGGCGTGGGCGACCTGCCGGGCATCACCAGCCGGCTCGAGCACGTCCGGGATCTGGGGGCGGACGCCGTCTGGCTGTCGCCCGTCTTCCGCTCGCCGATGGCCGACTTCGGTTACGACGTGAGCGACTACACCGACATCGCGCCCGACTTCGGCACGCTCGCTGACGCCGACGCGCTGATCGCCCGTGCGCACGAGCTCGGTCTGCGGGTGCTGTTCGACTTCGTCCCCAACCACTCGTCAGACCAGCACCCGTGGTTCGAGGAGTCGCGCTCGTCTCGGGACAACCCGCGTCGCAACTGGTACGTCTGGCGCGCAGGCGAGCGCCCGCCCAACAACTGGATCGCCAACTTCGGCGACCAGGTGCCCGCGTGGACGCGCGACGAGCGGACGGGGGAGTGGTACCTGCACTCGTTCCTGCCCGAGCAACCCGACCTGAACTGGGACGAGCCGGCCGTGCGCGAGGCGATGCACGACGTGCTGCGCTTCTGGCTGCGCCGCGGGGTCGACGGCTTCCGGATCGACGTCGCGCACCGCCTGGGCAAGGACCCGGAGCTGGGCGACAACGAGCCCGGCCGCCGTCACGACGAGGACTGGCCCAGCGGCCACGAGCGGTTCGCCGGCATCAGGGAGGTCCTCGACGAGTTCGACGGCGACCGGGTGGCCGTCGGCGAGGTCTACCTACTCGACCAGCGCGCGCTGGCGCGGTACATCACCACCGGCGACGGGCTGCACATGGCCCACAACTTCTTCTTCATGAACCTGCCCTGGTCCGCGGACCGTTTCCGGGACGCCGTCGACGAGTTCGAGGAGCTGGCCAGCGACGGAGGGTGGCCGGCGTGGTGCCTGAACAACCACGACCACTCGCGCACGGCCACGCGCTACGGCCTGGGACGAGCGAGGGTCGCCGCGATGCTGGTGCTGACACTGCGCGGGACGCCGTTCGTGTACCAGGGCGAGGAGCTGGGCCTGACCGACGCGCACGTCCCGGCCGAGGCGATCGTGGATGTCGACGGCCGCGACCCCGAGCGGGCACCGATGCCCTGGTTGCCGCCGTCGCAGGCCGGCCCCGCGGCCGGGTTCGGCGAGGGCGACCCGTGGCTCCCCGTGCACCAGGACGCGGAGCGACTGGCTGCCCAGCAGCAGGTGGGCGACCCGGAGTCGTTTCTGGAGCTCTACCGGGCACTGATCGCGCTGCGCCGAAGCGAGCCCGCGCTGACCGTCGGCGGCTACCGCTCGCTCGACGCGGCCCCCGACGTCTTCGCGTACGTGCGCGAGCACGAGGGGCGGCGGATCGCGGTCGTGTTGAACTTCGCGCCCTTCCCCCGGCCGGTGCCGGAGGAGGCGGCCGGCGGGCGGCTGTTGCTGTCGACGGACGGGTCGGTGCCGGAGGGGGGCGAGCTGGCGCCCGAGGAGGGCCGGGTGGTGGCGATCGGCGGCGGGTAAGTGCGGTCTATCGAGTCGCCCGCCGCATGCGCCGCGCGGCGATGGGCTGCAACCGGCGCGTGAGTCGCTCTGCCCGGCTCCCGCGTTCGGGGAAGGCGCCGAGCTGACGTCCCAGCTCGACCATGTCCCAGAAGATCTGGTGTCGGGCGAGGCGACCGTCCCGGATCTCGCTGCGGTCCATGCCTAGGACCTCGAGGCGCCCGCCAGTCGGTGCGAGTGTTGGCAGGCCGGGCGCGGTGAGCGGCCCGCTGAAAGTGCCGGAGAAGCGGAAGTAACTCGCGATGACCTGTCCGCCCGGGGTCACCCACTCCTCGAGCTTCTCGAGCCGCAGATCCGGGATGCCCGCGAAAGCGGCGCGAACGTACTCGGTGACGGCACGTCTGCCGTTCATGACCGCGGCGGGCGCCGACGGATCCTCGTAAACCTACGGTCGCGAGGCCCGCGCGTTCCGCGCCACGACCTTGAACGGGCACACCGTCAGCTTCGTGATCCCGGCGCCGAGGCAGTTCGTGGCAGGGTCGGTTCCCAGGCCGTCGCAATGTCGGGCGCTCATGTCGATGATGGCTCCGATCCGGTGGTCACCGGGGCGAAGCGGCGGGAGCTTCGCGAGGAAGAATGCGATTGGCCAGTCCTCCCCGGTCTCGGGGAAGAAGTCATGAATCGTGCGCACGTCCATGATGGACTGCGCCCTGAACCGGTAGGAGCGCTCGTGCCTGGTGCCGGGGTCGACGACGAAGGTCATCGAGCGAACCTTCGAGGTGAAGTCCGCGAGCGGTGTCGGCGCCGAGGGCGTGTAGTCGGCAGGCGTCGCTTCCCAAGCGGTGTTCATGTACCAAACGGCGTTGAAAAAGACGTAGAACTCGCCCGCCTGCACTACGTCGCAGAAACCTGGGGTAAAGAGCTGTTCAGAGATTCCGAGCAGTTCGTTGGCGTCGACTCCCTCCGGACTGATGCAGTGGTTGTCCCCGGTGTTGCCGGCCGGGTTGAAGCTCTGGTCGCCCGTGCCGGGCAGTCCGCCGGCGGCTCCCCATGCCGCACCAGTGGTCAAGCTCGCCGTCGCCAGCAGTGCTGCCGCCACGCAGGCGCCAAACGCCATCTGCCTTTTGATGCGGTCAATCATGGTTCAAGCCTCCGGTCCGTAAAAAGGTCCTGGAGACCATCCGCTGAGTCCGCCGGCAAGTCGTCACCCGCGCGGATGACCCGGTCGCGCGGTGCCTCATCCCGCCGGGTGACAGCCGCTCGAGGTCGCGGGAGCGAAAGCGCAGCGATCTAGACCCGCTCGATCGTCGCGAACCACGCCGGTGCGCCGTCGGCATGGTGTCTCGTCTGAACCTGGTCGGGTTCGATGGCGGCGACGTGCCATCCGGTGCCGGGGTTGAACGCCGCTCTCAGCGCTTCCTGGCTGATGGGGTGCGGGCCCGGATCGGGACCGTCGTCCCTGAAGCACAAGAGGTACAGGGTTCCGTCCCGCTCGGTCACCGACGCCAGACTCGCCACGTATCGCGGTCGCTCGTCGCCGTCGAAGGTGTGGAACAGCCCGCAGTCCAACACCGTCTGGAACCTGCGCCCCAATCGCTTCAGCTGGAACGCGTCAGCCTCAGCGAACTCAGCCTCGATCCCACGGTCTTCGGCCTTCGCTCGGGCGATCGCCAGCGCCGTCTCCGCCACGTCGATGCCTAGAACCGACAGTCCCAGCGAGGCGATGTGGAGAGCGTTGTCCCCGGACCCGCAGCCCGCATCGAGCACCGCTCCGGCGAATCCGCCTTCGGCTGCCACGCGCACTACCGCCGGCTGCGCCCGGCCGATATCCCAAGGCGCAGGGCCGTCGTGGTACGAGGCATCCCAGGGCAGTCCCGTCAGCCGTTCGTGGCTGGTCGGCTGGCGACCACCGAACGGATCGTTCGCAAGGGTTCCTGGCCGCTTCGACAACTTCGCCGCCTTCCCGGCTACGCGCTGACGCGGTAGGCAACCTGTGGGTCGGCCTTGCCCTTGAGCGTCAGCACGACGCGGCTGCCGGCCGAGGTGGGGAGGCCCCGTGCGACGCGCTCGGAGATGACGATCTCGCCTCCGGCTGCCTGCCCTTGAAGACGCGAAGCGGTGTTCACGACGTCGCCGATGGCGGTGAAGTCGTAGAGCGCGCGCTGACCGATGTTGCCGACGAAGGCTTCGCCGAAGTCCAACCCGATGCCCATCTCCACGAACGGGCCCTTGCTGGAGCCGTATCCGACCGAACGCATCAGACCCCGCGCGTGCTCAAGCATCAGTTCAGGTACGCGAGCGTGGTCGATGTCCTTCTTGAGGTCGGGCAGATAGAGCGCCATGACCTCGTCGCCGATCAGCTTGTCGATCACCGCGTCGGGGAAGAGGACGTCCTCGGCGCACCGGTAGAAGCGACGCAGCAGATGCGACGCCTGCTCAGGATCGCCTCCGTCGAAGCGTGCCGTGAAGCCACGGAGGTCGGCGAACAGGACACCGGTCTGCATCTTCATCCCGCCAGGCGGCGCGAACTCGACGCACACCGAGCAGACCGTCGGGTTCTTTCGCGAGGGCCGGTAGCCGAGAGGACCGGCGATGAGGCGCCCCGGACCAGCGAAGGGGGCAGCGCAGATCCCGCACCGCGGGCCGTGCGGTAGCACCCGGAGCAGCGAGGCCATCGCTCCGCCCACTCCGGTCTCATGGAGCTTCCAGACGACCTCCCAGTCCTCCGGTTTCAACGGTTCATCGGCGCCCCGGCCGGCCTTGCGACGAAGCGCCTTGATACCCGCGCGCTGCCACCACGTGAGGCGGGTCCGCTCCTCGCTGTGCTTGTGACCCATGGCCCGATCCACGCTACCCCCAGAGGCTTCAGCTCGCCGACTTCAGTAGCGCCTTGTAGTCGGCGAGTGGCCCGAGGTGCGTCAGCTTGTCGGGGTTGACGATCCCGTTGATACCCGTGATCTGACCGCCGGCGATATCGAGCGCCAGCACGCTGATCAGCCGCTCCTGTTCGTCGACAAAGAGCGCTCCCGGGCCACCGTTGACCTCGACGGGGCGCACCGACACGCCCGGAAGGCGGCCGACCAGCCGGAACCAGTTGGTCAGCGTGCGCGCGACGCGGTTGCGCCCGTGCAGCGACCGCGCCAGCGCCGGAACCTTGCCGCCGCCGTCGCCGGTCAGCTCCACGTCGTGCGCGAGCAGCGCCTCGAGCCCAGCCAGATCGCCTTGCTCGGCGGCGGCGAAGAACCGTTGTGCCAGCTCGTCGCGCTGCTCGCGTGTCGTCTGGAATCGGGGGCGGCGCTGCTCGACGTGGCGTCTGGCGCGAGCGGCGAGCTGGCGCGCGTTGTCCTCGCTCTTGCCGACGATCGCCGCGACCTCCGGATAGCCGTAGTCGAACACGTCGTGGAGCAGCAGCACGGCTCGCTGCTCAGGCGAGAGGCTCTCGAGCACCACAAGCATCGCCAGCGAGAGCGAGTCGGCTGTCTCAGCGTGCCGGGCCGGATCATCGTCGCCGTCTGTGATGATCGGCTCTGGCAGCCACTCGCCGACGTAGCGCTCGCGGCGGGCGCGCGCCGAGCGCAGCTCGTTGATGGCCAGCCGGGTGGTCACGGTGGCCACGAACGCGCGCGGCGACGCGATCTGCTCGCCGGTCTCGAGCGCTTGATGCACCCGCAGCAGCGCCTCCTGTACGACGTCCTCGGCCTCGGAGACGCTGCCGAGCATCCGGTAGGCGATCGCGAACGCGACCGGCCGCAGCTCGTCGAGCAGTTGCTCCCGATCGGTCATGCCGCCAGGAACCCCTGCCGCCAGCTCGGGTGCGCCGGGCGCCAGCGCAGCTCGCGCTTGGCCTTGGCATTCGAGGCGCCGCGCATCTCGGTCATCATCACCACGCCGTACTCACCGGCGAACAGCCGCCCGATGAACCGCGGAACCCGCATGGGCTTCTTGGCCCCGAGTTCCGCAGCCAGCGCCGGCAGCCACTCGGCCACCGGGGCCGGGTCATCGTCCACGACGTTGTAGACACCGCGGCTGCCGTGCTCGACCGCCGCCACCGTCGCCTCCGCGGCGTCGGCGATGTGAATGAAGGACCACACGCCGCCACCGTCGCCGACCAGCGGGAACTTGCGCTTACGGACCAGCTCGACCTGCTCCGCGCCCGTCGCCAGCGATGTGCCCGGCCCGTAGAACCCGCCGTAGCGCAGCACGATGCCCTCCGTCCACTCGGCGCCGAGGACCGCCTCCTCGAGGTGTCGGATCGCCGCCCAGCTTTCGCGCATCGCGCGCGGCGGCGTCGGGTCGAGCGGGTCCTCCTCGGTCTTCACCGGCCCGCCGGTTCGCGCGTACGGGAACGCGCCATTGCTTTGCGCCACGAACCGCCGCACCCCCACCGCCTGTCCGGCCGAGAGCAGGTAATCGGTGCCCTCGGTCCGCAGGCGGTTGGTCAGCACGAACTCGCGATTGACGTGACGCAGGTCCAACCTCGCTGGAATCGCGGTCAGCTGGTGGACGATCACGTCCGGCCTCGCCCGGCCCACGGCGTCCGCGACCTGATCGGGATCGAGCGCGTCCGCGATCACCGGTACAGCACCCAGGTCGCGGAGCATCGCCTGCTTTGACTCGCTGCGGGTCATGCCATGAACCTCGTGACCCGCGGCAACCAGACGTGGCACCAGCTGCTTGCCAATCGCTCCCGTCGCACCTGCCACAAACACTCTCATCATCAACTCCTCGATCGATGATCACTCGCACCCCTAAAGACAGAACGGCAGGCCCGGCTGTGACACCTCTTGAGGACTCGCTGACGCTGGCCGACTAGCTGGTCGGCGTCACAACGCGGCCCGATGGCTGAGCTTCCTGGCGAATGCTCAGGGCATTCGCGAGCTCGCCGTGGCTGGGCTCGCATCAAGCTGAGCGGGCTCGTCGCCCGCGAGTTCGCTCTCAGGTCGAACCCGACGGCGGGCGAGCTGCTACCAGGGTCGGAGACGAGCTTCAGCCCCGGGGGCGATGACGGCGACGCCGCTCGCGTCGATCCTCAGGTCATGATCAACGAAGCGACACGGGCCGCGATCACGGTCGAGGGCCTGACCAAGCGATACGGCGAGCTGGTGGCGGTCGACGAGCTGTCGTTCAGCGTGCGCCCGGGTTCGGTGACCGGCTTTCTGGGACCGAACGGCGCCGGGAAGACGACGGCGCTCAAGGCGATCGTCGGGATCGCCCGCCCGACTGCCGGTCGTGCGCTCATCCACGGCACTCCGATCGGGTCCGCGCACGCCGACGCGCGCGTGCTCGGGGTCTACATCGAGCCGACGGGTGCCCATCCCGGCCGCTCGGCGCGCAACCACCTGCGCTCGCTCGTCGCTCTGGCCGGGCTGCCGCGCGGCCGCGTCGACGATGTGCTCCGGATCGTCGGGCTCGAGGACGCGGCCGACCGCCGCGTCGGGACGTTCTCGACGGGGATGCGTCAGCGGCTCGGGCTCGCGTCGGCCCTGCTCGGCGATCCCGCGATCCTGGTGCTCGACGAGCCGCTCAACGGCCTCGACCCGCAGGGCATCCGCTGGCTGCGCAACTTCCTTCGCGATCGCGCCGCAGCCGGCGGCACCGTGCTGCTGTCGAGCCACATGCTGACCGAAGCCGCCCAGACGGTCGACGATGTGGTCGTGATCCACAAAGGGCGGCTCGTGCACCAGGGCGCGATCTGCGAGCTTGTCGCGCAGGGCAGGTCGCTTGAGCAGGTGTTCTTCAGCGTGACCGAGGAAACGGAGGCGGCATGACCGCGCTGATCAGAGGTGAGATCATCAAGGCGACCACGACGCGGACCATCCTGGTCTACGCAGGGCTGGCAGTCGTGCTGGCGGTCGCGCAGGTGCTGGTGACGATCCTGGCGACGTCGGCCAACCTGATCCCGCTGGCCGAGAAAAAGGAGGCGATTGCCGGGTTGCCGCTCCTGCTGATGCTGCTCGGGATCGTCGGCGCCGCCGGCGAGTACCGGCACCGGACGGCCGCGCCGGCGGTGCTCGTGACCGGCCGTGACGGAGGGGTGCTGCTCCTCGCACGCGCGGTCGCCTACGCCGTGGCCGGCGTGGCCGTCGCGGCGCTGACGACAGCCGTAACGCTCGCCGTCGGCCTGCCGCTCCTCGCCGGCGAGACCGGGCCGCCGCTTGGCACCGGTGACGTCGCGCTCGTCGCCGGCGGGACCTTGCTGGCTGCGGCGCTGCTGGCGGGCTTCGGCGTGGCGCTCGGCGCGCTGGTTCGCAACCAGGTGGTCGCGGTGACGGGGACGCTGGTCGTGGTCTTCGTCGTGCTGCCGCTCGTCCAGGCGATCAACGGCACGGTCCTGGACCTGACGCCGTTCGGTGCGGCTCAGGGCGTCGCCGGCGCCACGCTGACGACGCTCTCGTGGGGCGCGGCGGGTCTCGTGCTCGTCGGCTGGACGCTGGTGGCCCTGATCGCCGCGACGGTCGCCGAGAGGTGGCGCGACATCGCATGACCCCGGGGCGTGGGCCCGCGCAGGACGAGCGCGAGCCGGCCGGCTGGCGCGCGTGGGCGTTCGACGGCGCGCTCGCGCTCGTCGCGATCGCGTTTGAGGTGGGGCAGGTGTTCGGCTTCGACCGTTCGCCGCCCCCGGCGGCGGTCGGGTTGGCGGTCGGGGCCGGCGCCGTCGTCGTGTGGCGCCGGCGCGCGCCGCTCGCGACCCTCGGCGTATCGCTCGCGGCCGTGTGCGGCGTGGCGATCGCGGGCGTGTCGCCGGCGGCGTTCGCGCCGCTGATCGTCCTGTACACGATCGCCGCCAGGTGCGAGCGGCGCGTGTCGCTCGCCGCCCTCGCGCTCACAACCGGCGTGACGTTCGCCGTGTACGTGGCCGGCCCGTCGCATGATCGGCTCTACGACCCGATCGCCGCCGTGGTGTGCGCCGTAGGTGCCTGGGGGCTCGGGGTCTACGTCGAGACGCGGCGCGAGTATCGGCGAGAGCTGGAGCGCCGGGCGGTCCTGCTCGAGCGCGAGCGCGGCCAGCTGGCCCGGATCGCCGAGCACGAGGAACGCGCATCGATCGCCCGCGAGCTGCACGACATCGTCGCGCACTCGGTCAGCGTGATGCTGGTCGGCGTGCGCGGAGCGCGCGACGTGCTGCGCAGCGACCCCGACATCGCGGACACCACGCTCGGGAAGGTCGAGACCAGCGCCGAGCAGAGCCTCGCCGAGCTCAGGCGACTGCTCGCGCTCCTACGCGAGCCCGCAGACGGAGCGGAGTCGCGCCCGCAGCCGACGCTCGCGCAGCTCGACCAGCTCGTAGGCGAATATCGCGACGCCGGACTCCCGGTGTC
The DNA here is from genome assembly GCA_963724205.1 of uncultured Actinomycetes bacterium. GTDB lineage: Bacteria > Actinomycetota > Thermoleophilia > Solirubrobacterales > Thermoleophilaceae > CAVRTK01. The sequence continues at coordinate 2,821,110 of CAVRTK010000001.1, forward strand.
GCTGGAACGGATCGGCGCGCAGCGATCGCTGCCGGGCGGCTTCGAACTGTCCGTCTACCGCATCGTCCAGGAGTCGCTCACGAACGTGCTCAAGCACGCGGATGCGAAGCAGGTCGTGGTGACGCTGGCCTTCCACGACTCGCGCCTCGACCTCGAGGTCATCGACGACGGATCGCCGCAGGGACAGGATGCCGTCGCGCCGGGGCACGGCCTGGTCGGCATGCGCGAGCGCGTTGCCCTGCTCGGCGGCGAGCTGGAGACGGGACCCCGCGCGGGCGGCGGCTTTCGCGTTGCCGCGCGGCTTCCGGTGGCAGGTGACCGATGAGCATCCGCGTGATGATCGTCGACGACCAGGAGCTCGTTCGCACCGGCTTTCGGCTGTTCCTCGACACGCAGCCCGAGATCGAGGTCGTCGGCGAGGCCGCCGACGGCCGGGAGGCGATCGACCGGGTGCGCGACCTGCTCCCCGACGTCGTCCTGATGGACATCCGCATGCCGAACATGGACGGTGTCGAGGCCACGGCGAGGCTGACGAGCGGCGCAATCCAGCCGGTGCCGCGAGTCCTCGTGCTCACGACCTTCGACCTCGACGAATACGTCTTCGGCGCGCTGCGAGCCGGTGCGGCGGGCTTCCTGCTCAAGGACGCGTCGCGCGAGCGGCTGGTGGAGGCGATCCGCGTCGTGCACAACGGCGACGCGCTGCTGTCGCCATCGATCACCCGCCGGCTGATCGAGGACTTCGCCGCCCGCACCGACCCGATCGAGCCACCCTCCGCCGTGCTCGCCGAGCTCACACCGCGCGAGCGCGAAGTGCTCGTGCTCGTCGCCCACGGCCTCTCGAACACCGAGATCGCGGCACGGCTCGTCGTCACCGAGGCCACGGTCAAGAGCCACGTGGGCTCCATCCTCCTCAAGCTCGGATTGCGCGACCGTGTCCAAGCCGTCGTGTTCGCGTACGAGCACGGCATCGTGGTCGCGGGCGAGACCGGCTAGCCAAGCGTCGGGCGCCGCCGCACGAGTCGGCGAGCACCTCCCCGCTCCGGGACCTCAAGTGCGAACGCAGCCCGGTGACGTCTCGCCACGCTCGAGAGCGCATGTCGCGACGCTCGCTTCGCGCGGTGGCGATCGCGCGCCGCAACTCGCCAGCAGATTGTCGTTTCCAGCGTGTTGCGAGCGTCTCGAAGTCGAGCCATCAGACGACCGGAATGGACGATGAGGAGTAGTGCGCCCGCGCGCGATCCCCGCCCGCCTCGCTCCTGCATCCGCGGAAAAGCAGCGGTGAGCTCGTTAGTGCTGCCTTCCATGCAAACCGCTAGGAGGGCTTGGCGAAACGACTAGCGAAAGTCGCGCCCGCGATTTGGGGGAGCGCTTCGGGGGTACCTAGCCAGTAGCGGTCCTGCTTCCAGCGGGTGAACTTTGCGGTAGACGACGCCTCTTTGCGTCCAAGCGGCGCTCCGGTGCGCCGGATAGCCGGAGGGGCGTGTGCCTGGCGGTGGGGCCGCGCTACGCGGCGACCGGCAGGACTCGCGCCCTGGCGAGGGCGCAGGCGAGCTTGGCGAGGATGGTCAGGTCCGCATGAAGCCGAACCCGGTTGAGTCCCCGGACTACAGGGACTCGTTCGCGCTTGCGGTCTCGACGGCCCACGCCATCGGAAGACCGGTGCGAGTGCAAACCGCCATGTGGAGCTTGTAGCCGTAGTAGCCGCCGCCCTTGCGGGTGGAGACAGCGGAGCGGTGCCCCCAAGATGCGGCGGGATCGCTGTACTCGTCCAGCGCCCGCTCGCGACCACCCTTGGACACGAACCGTTGACTATTCGCGTAGGCAGGCATGTCGGACCCTGAGCAGGGTCTCGTAGGAGCGGAGCTTCGCGCCGAAGCGGTAGCGAAAGCTGAGGGCCTTGACAGTTAGGCGGTCAGCCGTCGACGATTGACGTCCGTGCTCGTGCGCAACCACGAGCCCGAGATGAAGAGGAGAGCGCCATGCATGCAGTCATCGTCCGGGTTTCCATCAAAGACCCCGAGGGCGCGACGACGGCGCTGAAGGAGAACGTCGTCCCGCGGGTATCGCAGGCGCCCGGCTTCGTCGCTGGCTACTGGACACGAAAGGACCAGACCGGCCTGTCGATGATCGTCTTCGCGTCCGAGGATGCCGCCAAGGCGGCCAGTGACCAGATTCCCTCGGGGATGCCGGAAGGCGTCGAACTCCAAGACGTCGAGGTACGCGAGGTCGTCGCCAACGCCTGATCCGCACGATCGAGGCTGCAGTAGCGGAGACGAAATCCGTGGCTCCGCTTCTCGCGCATTGCAGCAGTGGCGGCGCGGTTACGAGGTCACTGACCGAGCATCGCGGGCTCGTCGACCGTGACCGAGGCGGGGTTGCTTGGGTCGACGCGCACGGGGATCCGCGCGCCAGGCTCGAGCCGACCGATGACGAGCCGGCCTACGACCTGTTTCGCCTGGGCGCGGTAGGGCGCGCTCCCGGGCAGCTCGACGTCGAGCTCGATCGTGATCGTCGGCCGGTTGTTGACGTACGGACCGGACTCGCGGAGGCTCACGACGGTGCCCTGCGCCTCTCGCCCCGCGACGGCCACCTGGGTCTCGTCGCCGCCGAACAACTTGCTGAAGAAGCCCACGAGCCGAGGCTACTCTCGCTCGCGGTGCTGCTCGTGCCATGTTGGTGCGACCGGCGAGGGCGGCAGACCCGGGCGATGACTTCGCCGCCGCGGGCGGGTCTCAAGCTGCAGACCCACTAAAGGAGGCGTCAAGGATGCTGAAAGACGGACGCGTGGCCACGCGGCTACCCGTGCGCGACCTGGACAAGGCGCGCGCGTTCTATGCCGACAAGCTCGGGCTGGAGCCCGCGGAGGAACGGCCGGGCGGACTCCTCTACAAGTGCGGGGGCACCGAGTTCGCCCTGTTCGAGTCCCAGGGCGCCGCGTCCGGGACCCACACGCAGATGGGATGGGTGGTCGACGACATCGAGGCGACCGTGGCCGACCTCCGCCGCCGCGGCCTGGAGCTCGAGCAGGTGGAGATGCCGGGGATCACGGTCACCGACGGCATCGCCGAGATTCCCGGCAACTACCCGAGCAAGGGCCGAGGGGAGCGCGCGGTCTGGTTCAGGGACCTGGACGGCAACCTCATGGGCGTGGGCGAGATGGTCCGCTGACCTCGGGAAGGTGCGACACGACGTTCACGGTCGTCCCGTTCGGATCGCGGAGCATGAAGCGCCGCACGCCCCACTCCTCGTCACGCAGCGGATAAGCGATCTCGTAGCCCCGCTCCACGGCTTTGGCGTGGACCGCGTCGACGTCCGCGACCCCCACGCTGATGCCGGGTGCCGACATGTCATCACCACCCATGATCGATATCTGAACCGACGGGTTGTCAGGCGACGTCAACGTCATGACCCAGCCCAGGTCCATCGCGACCGCGAAGCCGAACAGGTCCACGAAGAAGTCGCGGGTCTCCGCGGGCCGATCGGAGCGGATGTTGGGCACCGCCCTGCTGATCGTCATGCCTTCAACGTAGCGCGAGCGCGTAGGGCGCGATGAACATCACGGCGCCGGGAGCGCCGCGCGAATCCGTTCGAGGAAGTCGAGGGCGGCGCGGTCCTGGTCGGCGATGTAGATCAGTTGCTTGCCAACCGATCGCGCGCCCAGCTGAACACCGTGGCCGCCGTAGATCCACACCTTGTGGACACCGTTCCGATCTTGCGATTCGAAGATGATCGTCAGCAGGTCCCGGTGAAAGCGTTCGCTCGCCGGGGCGCCCGTGCCCCCGTGCTGTGCCTTGAATATCTCGAGGACCTCGCCATCGAAGATGAACAGGATGTCGTCGCCGGTCGCGCTGGTGAAGCGGACCCGATCCACGCCTCCCGCCGGCGCGCCACCGGGCTCCGAGTAGTGCTCGGTCCACTGGGCACCGTCCCAGTAGCGCGTCCGTTCGCCGCCGCTCGGGTCGGGGTACCAGCCGGCGGGCGTCTGGCCAGGTCCCATACCCAACCTGCTCAGCGCTTCGACACTCGCACCCTGAAGCCGTCAGGGCCGCCGCTCAGCACGGACACTGCGATCTGCGAGTTCTGGAACGAGGACTGCCCGCCCTCGCCCGGCTTGAACAGGGCCTGAGTGTGCGGGCCGCACGAGCCGTTGCCCTCCTGGGCGTCGACCACTCTGATCGGGCCGTCGCCCGTCTCCACGTTGCCGTTCCACTTGTAGACGAGCACGCCCTCGTCCGGGCAGAACTCGCCGACGACGTCGGTGCGGGCCTCGACGACGTACGCGCTGCGGCGGCCCGTGCGGACGACAACCCCCTTGGGGCCGCCCGTGCCGGCGACCGGCTTCAGGTCGACGGTCGACGTGGTGCGGACGCAGCGGAAGTCGCGGTCGCCGAGCCAGCCGACGAGCCGCCGGGTCCAAGACATCATCGGCCGCGCCAGGAAGACATTGCTCATCACGTCCCACGGGCCGACGAAGCGGAACCAGTTGACGTCGGCACCGACCTCGTACAGGTCCGGGAGCCCAAGCATGTGCCCGGTCTCGTGGACGGTCGTCGCCGAGTCCGTGTCGAACGAGTACCCGTTCAACGTCACGGCGTGGTCGACCCACGTCCTGCCCACCTTCACGCCGCCGTGTGGAGGACGGTTGTAAGCGGCTTCCGCGGTGTAGACATCGGGGCCGGCGACGATGAAGACGATCGAGTAGCCCTTCAGGCTGAACGACCGGCCGGCCGTCTTGAGCGCGTCGCTGATGTAGCGGTCGTATTGGTTGAAGCGGGTCTTGAAGTCGTCGAAGCCGTAGCTGCTGTGCGGCTTGGGCATGCGCACCCAGCGCAGGCTCGGCTTGACCGACAGCCGCAACTTGCCGTACGACAGCTCGCTCAGCGTGCGGCGCGCGCCGGGCACGAGGCGGTTGTAGACCTCCTGCGGGTCGTTTTCAGCACTGGCCGGGTGGTCGCTGAAGTCGACGAACACCATCGCGGTGCGCAACCTCCCGCGCGCCTTCGGGTAGCGGCTGTCGTCGCCCAGGTCGAGGGCGGGCCCGTCGATGCCGCACGACAGCTTCGGCGGCGTGCGACCCGGCCCCTGGACGAGCGGCGGCGGCTGGTTCGTGATGATCGCCTCGCTGGGCGGGCGCACCGCGGGAGCGTCCTGGGCGTGAGCGGCGCCGCTGGGCAGCGCGGTCCAGGCCGCCGCGTACGCCAGAGCGTACGCGCACATGATCAGAACCAGCTTCCCCTGCCGCCCCATTCGGCCACGCTACTCCATCGCCTGCCCTACGGCGGCAGCCGCGCATCGCCCCGCCGCACGCGGTACCACCGCGCGGCGTAGGGGTCCAGCTTGAGCTTCGCCGGCAGCGCTGCATCGTCGCCGCCGAACAGATCGACCAGCTCGTCCCCGTCGTCGACGGGCAGGTCGACCTCGACCGCGCGGCCCGCCAGTTCGTGGACCGCGACCACGGTGGAGCCCTCCCAGTCGCAGCGATGCGCGAGCACGGACGGCGCGCCGGTCTTCAACACGGTCATCTCGCCGAAGCCGATCTCCGGGCACTCGCGCCGCCGCCGGATCAGGCGCTCGAACCAGTTGAGCAGCGAATCCGGGTCGCGGCGCTGGTCGGTGACGTTGACGTGCTCGGGGCCGAAGGCGCCGTCCGCGAGCGGACGACTCAGCTTCTTCGGGTCGTCCGCGGACGAGAAGCCGCCGTTGCGCTCACTCGACCACTGCATCGGCGCCCGGACGCTGTAGCGGCCGTCGATCTCCAGGTTCTCGCCCATCCCGATCTCCTCGCCGTAGAACAGGACGGCCGGGCCCGGGAGCGAGAACACCAGCGAGTAGACCATCCGGAGCGCCCGCTCGTCGCCGTCCAGCATCGGCGGCAGCCTGCGCCGCAGCCCGCGGCCGTAGAGCTGGAGGTCCTTTTCGGGCCCGAATCGCTGAAAGACCTCCTGGCGCTCGCCCTCGGTGAGCTTGTCCAGCGTCAGCTCGTCGTGGTTGCGAGCGAAGCGCCCAAGCGCCGCAGTCGGCGGCAGGCCGGGATACGAGCGCAGCGTCGCCGCCAGCGGCTCGGCGTCGCCCCGGGCCAGCGACAGGTACAGCGCCTGGTTGCCCAGGAAGTCGAGCACCATGTGCAGCTCGTCGCCGTCCTCGTCGCCGATGAACGCGCGCTGCTCGTCGGCGCTCAGGTTGACCTCGCCGAGCAGGACCGCGTCACCGCGCCGCCGGCTCAGGTTGGCCCGCAGGTCGCGCAGCAACGAGTGCGGGTCGGTGATGGCGCCCTTCGGGAGACCGGTCGGCTCGATCATGAACGGCACCGCGTCGACGCGGAAGCCGGACAGTCCCTGTTCCAGCCAGAAGTTCATGACCTGGGCGACCTCGTCGCGCACGCGCGGGTTGGCCATGTTCAGGTCGGGCTGGTGGGAGTAGAAGCGGTGCAGGTACCACTGACCGGCCTTCTGGTCGAAGGCCCAGTTCGAGCTCTCCTGGTCGGGGAAGACGACGTCGCCCTTCTTCTCCCGGGGCTTCTTGTCGCGCCAGACGTAGAAGTCGCGGTAGGGCGAGTCGCGGCTCTCGCGCGCCGACTGGAACCAGGGATGCTGGTCCGAGGTGTGGTTCATGACGAAGTCGGCGATCACCCGGATGCCCCGGTCGCTCGCCGTCCGCACGAACTCGACGAGGTCGCCGAGCGTTCCCATCCGCGGATCGACCGAGTAGAAGTCGACGATGTCGTAGCCGTCGTCGCGGTTCGGCGACGGGTAGAAGGGCATCAGCCAGACGCAGCTCACACCGATGCCCCCGAGGTAGTCGATGCGCTCGGTCAGCCCGGCGATGTCGCCGCAGCCGTCGCCGTCGAGGTCGTAGAACGTCTCGACGTCGAGGCAGTAGAAGACGGCGTTCTTCCACCACAGGTCGCTGGTCGCCTTGATGCTCATCGCAGGCCGGGCAGGACGTGCTCGCCGAACGCGTCGATGAACGGGTCCAGGTCCTGGCCGACGTGGTGCAGCGCGATCTCGTCGAAGCCGAGCGCCGCGTACTCGCGCAGCCAGTCCAGGTGGCGGCCGAGGTCGGACGAGACCAGGACCTTCTGACGCACGTCCTCGGGCGTGACATCGCGGGCGCGGCGGTCGAACTCCTCGGCGGTCTCCACGTCCCAGCAGACCGGCGGATCGAAGACGTTGGTGCGCCACTGGTCGTGGGCGATGTCGAGCGCCTCGTCGTCGGTCGGCGCCCACGAGAGGTGGACCTGCAGCACGAGCTTCCCGTCCCCGCCGCCGGACCGGAACGCGTCGATCAGCCGTTGCAGCTGTTCGACCGGCGCGTTCACCGTGGCCAGCCCGTCGGCCCACGAGCCGGCCCAGCGGGCGGTCTCCTCCGAGACCGCGGCGCCGATCAGCGGCGGCGGCTGCTCCGGCAGCGTCCACAGGCGGGCCCGATCGACCACGACCCGGCCGTCGTGGGTGACCTCCTCGCCCGCGAACAGAGCGCGCATCACGTCGACGCACTCGCGCAGGCGGGCGTTGCGCTCCTCCTTCGGCGGCCAGGGGTCGCCGGTGATGTGCTCGTTCGACGCCTCGCCGGTGCCGAGTGCGACCCACAGGCGACCGGGGAACATCTCGGTGAGGCTCGCCGCGGCCTGGGCGATGATCGCCGGGTGGTAGCGCTGGCCCGGCGCGTTGACGACCCCGAACGGCAGGTCCGTGGCGGCCATGACCGCGCCGAGGAACGACCAGGCGAAGCCCGACTCGCCCTGTCGCTCGCTCCAGGGGGAGAAGTGGTCGGAGGACATGCCGCCGTCGAAGCCGGCCTGCTCCGCCCGACGCGCGAACTCGATCAGGCGGCTGGGCGGGATCTGCTCGTGCGAGCAGTGCAGGGCGATGCGCGTCATTCCCGAGCGGTACCCGCAGCGGGGCGGCTCGACGCGCGGCCGTTCAGCGCCGCCGGGACGCCAGCACCTGCGCCGCGTCCTCGAACGCGGACTCGCGGCGGATGTAGCCGCGCAGGACGTCCATGTTCTTGTGCCGCGACAGGCGGGCCAGCGCGCGCTCGTCGTGGCCCTCGCGCACCGCTGCGGTGATGCCGCCCGAGCGCAGGCTGTGGCCGGCGAACAGCTCGGGGTCCAGGCCGAGCGGCTGGGCGTGGCGCTTGACGATCAGCGCGACCGAGCGGTCGGTCAGGCGGTCGCCGGTCAGCCGATCGCCCGCCCGGATGCGGCGGAAGATCGGGCCGCTCGTGATCTCCGCGTGCTCGAGCCAGCTGCGGATCGCGCGCACGGCGCAGAAGTCCGGCCGGTCGCCGTAGGCGATCGCGAGCGTCGCGCCCTGGCCCTCCTGATCGGTCTTCGACCGGCGGACGGAGACCAGCATGCCCTCGGGGACGAAGCGGATGTCCTCGACGTCGAGGGCGACGAGCTCCGAGCGCCGGAACGCGCCCGCTATGCCGGTCAGGAGCAGCGCCTTGTCGCGCCGGCCGGCGTGAATGTCGCTGGGGATGCGGCGCAGCATCTGCTCGAGGTCCTCGAGCGCGAGCGCCGCCTTCTCGCGCGTCGGCGCGGTGCGCAGGCGCCGTCGGGCGCCGGTCATCGCGTCGCGGACGCGCTGGTCCTTGGTCGGGTCGTCGAGGCCGGCGAGCTGGTGCGCCTTGCCGATCGCGGCCAGCCGGCGCTCGATCGTGGCGATCGCGCGGGCGGGGCGCTCGTGGCCGGGGCGCTCGTCGGAGCGCGACTCCGCGGACACGAACGCGGCGACCAGCAGCGGGGCGACCGGCAGCTCGGCCGGTTGGCCGCGGTCGCGCAGGTAGGCCTGGAGGGCGCGCAGGTCGGCGTCGTAGGCCCGGATCGTCGCCTTCGCCCGCCGGCCGCGGACCAGCTCGGCGGCGTCCTCGATGTCGGCGAGCAGCTCCGGCGTCAGGTCCGCGGGCAGGGACGCGGCTTCGCCCGACTCGATCGAGCGGTGCTCGCGCGGGATGCGTGCAGGAAGCTGGCGGCCCACACCGGCGGCTTCGCCGCCGGGCGACGGGTTCCTACCGAGCGGGCAGCGGCCAGGGGGAGCGGGAGGGGGTGAACGGCGGCCGCCCCTCGTAGGCCTGCTTCGGGTCGTCCGTCTCCCTGCTCACGGATGCGCCGTGGCGTGCCGCGACGGAATCGACTGGATAGCGGACGGTCTCGTCGGGCGCGCGCGTGCCGACCATCAGGATCGCGCAGGGCCCGTCGCCCGCGCCGACCGTGATGTGGGCGGTGCCGGGCGGGCAGTGCAGGTAGTCCCAGGTGCGCATGCGGCGCTCCTCGCCCTCGACGATCGCCAGACACTCGCCGGCGAGCACGAGAAAGCCCTCCTGGTTGCTCTCGAGGTGGTACTTCGCGCTCGGCTCGCCCGGCTCGAGGACGTGGACCCCGATTCCGAGCAGAGTCGAGCGCGCCTGCGGCGACTCGAACACGCACCAGGTCCCGCCGCCGGGGACTGACTCCCAGGCGATCTCGTCGAGGTTGAGGATGAACCAGCCGTCGTCGGCCGGAAGCCGCCCGCTGTCGGTCTCTTCGATACGCGCTTCGTGCATGGGGCGCAGGTTACGTCCGACCAACCTCGGGTAGCCCTAGGGCGTTCGTACCCCTACGCAGGACGCAAACGTTCGAAGGAGGGAGGGAACCCTATGTTGTGGTTGATTCTCGCGATCGTGCTGTTCGTCATCGCCATCGCCGGCGGGGCGATCGTTCACCCGGTCATCTTCGCGCTCGCCGTCGTGGCACTGATCTTCGCGGTCATGCATTTCCGCGGCGGAGGACGCGCAGTCGCGTAACCGATACGACCCGCGTGGAGCGGGCGCTGCTCGCTCCACGTCAGGTCAGTCCACGCGGCTCAGGTGCGGCTGCAGATCGCCCCACTCGCCGTCCACGCGCGGCTGGTGCGAGTGCACCATCCAGCCGTACAGGTCCACGCCGGCGATCGGCACCTCGACGTAGACGGCGGTCACCCGCCCGACCATGTTGCCCGCGCGGTCCCATGCCGGCGCCACGATGCGCTCGACGTTGCAGCGGCGCACGAGCTGACCCGGCCTCAGCAGCGTCCTGACCGCGCCTCCGCCGCCGACTTCCAGGCGCCGGTCGCCGTCCATGCCGTCCTGGCGTAGCCAGCTCCAGCACAGGTAGGCGAAGTGCTGGTCGCGGCCGCCCTGCGTACCGCCCGCGTCGCCGTACTTGTCGTAGCGGGCACCGCCCAGCGGCTGCTCCGGGTACTCGGCGGGATCCTTGTAGAGCCAGGCGTTCTCCCGTTCGGGCGGGCCGACGCTGCGCGCGATCACCTCGTAGTCACCGGTCGTGTCGCGCATCGCCCGCCCGGCACCGACGTTGTCCCTGTTGCGCGGCTCGGCGCCGTGGCGGTCCAGTTCCCGGCGGCTGAACCGCGGTGCGGGCAGGGGGGAGGCCAACGCGTCGTCACGCAGGTGGCCGTAGGGGACGGTGGTGGGCAGGTAGCCCTGGCCGCCCTTGTGGAAGTAGAGGGTCGGCCCGTCGTCGATCTCGGGCTCGAGCGTCTCGGTCAGGTCGATCCTGATCGTGCCCGGCTGGTCGGCGCAGCTCGAATGCACCGTGGTCGCGGGGTTCCAGCTCGGCTCGCGGGGCACCACGTAGCCGGCGCCGACCTCCTCGCCGTCCGCGTACAGCACGGGCGGGTCGGAGTCGAGCCCCACGTTCACCGGGATGCAGCGCTCCTGCTTGCGGTAGGGCCGGTTCCAGGGACGAGACGGCTGCCTCACGCCGCCACGGTAAGCGATTTTCGAGCGATCGCTAGGGCGAACTTCCGTCGAGCGTCAGCCCGCGGCTCTCGAACACGCTGCGGAGCAGTTCGAGCTTGTCGGTCATGACGCCGTCGACGCCCATGTCGAGCAGCGCGCGCATGGTCGGCTCGTCGTTGATCGTCCACACGTGAACGTGTAGGCCCGCGCGGTGCGCCACGCGGACGAACCGCGGTGTGACGATCGGGACCGGGCCCTGGCGCAGAGGGACCTGCATGCAGTCGGCGCCTTGCCGCGGCATGCGCCCCGCGAGCGCGGCGACCCGCGCGACGGCCACCGCGCGCGGGCCCATCGACGTGCAGGCGCGCCCATCGGCCCGCTCCCTGATCCTCTTCAGTCGCGCGTCCGAGAACGAGCCGATGCAGACCCGGTCCCAGGCGGCGTGGCGATCGAGCAGGGCGGCGAGCGGCTCGACCACCGCGTCCGACTTCGGGTCGATGATGAGGCGCGCCTCCGGCCAGTTCGCCAGCAGCTGCTCCAGCCGCGGGACGCGCACCCCCTGGCCCCGGAACGGAAAGCTGCGGCCGCCGTCCGGCGTGAAGCACCAGCCCGCGTCGGCGGCCTCGACCGCCGCGATGTCGAGCGCCTCGATCGCGCCCGTGACGTCGGTGAGCCGGTCGAGCCGCGCGTCGTGAAAGGCGACCGCGACACCGTCGCGGGTCAGGTGCACGTCGGTCTCCAGATGGCCGTAGCCGAGCTCGACCGCGGCGGCGAACGCGGGCAGCGTGTTCTCCGGCGCGTCGTCGGCGCCGCCCCGGTGCGCGATGGCGACGGGCCGGGCTGCATCGAGGAAGGGATGGCGGGGCGGCACGGGCTCGACCGTACCCTCTCCTCGCCGCCGCTCGCGTTGTCGCGCGCGGCCTCTTCGGCGATGATGTTGGTATGGAAGCGCAGGACGCCGAGCGTGTCCTGATCGTCGCTCACCGCACCGCGGCGACCCCCAAGCTCCTGGAGGAGGTTCGGCGGCGTGCGGCTCAACGTCCCTGCCGCTTCACGCTCCTCGTGCCGAGGCCGTACTGGGATCCCGACACCGACGAGGCCGCAACCGTCCTCGAGCTCGCCATCCCACTGCTCGACGAGGCGGCCGGAAGCCACGTCGAGGGCCGGGTCGGTGCGAGCGATCCCTACGAGGCTGTCCGCGAGATTCTCGAGCGCGAGGACTTCGACGCGGCGATCGTCTCGACTCTGCCGCAACGCGTGTCGCGCTGGCTGGGGCGCGACCTGCCGCATCGGGTGGAGCAGCTCGGCCTGCCGACGACCGTCGTCACCGCGTCCCAGACCGAGCGGCGGCTGACCGGCGACGCCTGACCGCGGTCGGTCAGGCCCTCACGCGCGGCGGTACAGGCGCACGGTGATCGGGGCGAACACGGCTGTCAGCAGCGCCGACGTCGCCAACACGATGGCGAGGTCACCGGCATCCGCGTTGCCCTCCATGAGCCCGCGCGAGGTCGTGGCCAGAATGGAGATCGGGTTGGCGTTCACGAATGCCTCGAGCCCGCTCGGCAGCGTCTCCGGGTCGACGAAGACGTTGCTCAGGAAGGTCAGCGGGAAGATCGCCATGAAGCCCGCGTTCATGACCGCATTCGGCGATCGCAGCAACAGCCCAAGCGTGGTGAACACCCATGACAGCCCGAACGCGAACAGGACAGTCACCGCGAGGGCAGCGACCAGGCCGCCGACGCCGGCGCCCGGGCTGAAGCCGAGCACCACGCCGAGGACGATGATCACCGTCCCGGCGATCACGTAGCGCACGGTGTCGCCGACCATCGATCCGAGGAGTGGGGCGGGCCGCCAGATCGGCAGCGACCGGAAGCGGTCCACGGCACCCTTGGTGACGTCGGTGTTGAGCGCGATGCCGGAGTACACGGTCGTGAACAGCACCGACATGACGAGGATGCCGGGAAGGATGTACTGGAGGTAGTCCTCGGTCGACCCGGAGACCTCACCGCCGAACAGGTAGGTGAACATCAGGACGAACATCACCGGCGTGATCGTCACGTCGAGAAGCTGTTCAGGGACGTGCTTCACCTTCAGCATCCCCCGCCAGGCGAAGGACAGCGTGGCGGACATCGCGCTCGGCCGCGGCGGGCGCGGGCCCGACGCCAGCGCGTTGCGTACCGCGTCCGCGGTGATGGGCTGGTACGGCGCCCCGGTTGTCGGGTCGGTGCTCACGCCGACTGCTCCTCGCGCTCGCCCTTGTCCCCTTCGCCGGGGTCGCTCTCGGCCGGGTGGCCGGTCAGCGCCAGGAACACCTCGTCGAGGCTCGGCTGGCCCAGTGAGAAGCCCGCGATCGTGACCCCGGAGCGCGACAGCTGGGCGACGGCCTCGGCAGCACGGTCGGCGTCGCTGCAAGTCACCGACAGAGCCGCGGGGTCGGCTTCGAGGCGAACCGCGCCAAGCTCCTCGTCCAGCACTCGGTAGGCCTTCGGCCGGTCGGCCGGGTCGAGCAGGCGCACGTGCAGCGCCCCCGAGCCGACCGACGCCTTGAGCTGCGCCGGCGTTCCCTCGGCGATCACCTTTCCATGGTCGATCACGGCGATCCCGTCAGCCAGCTGATCGGCCTCCTCGAGGTACTGCGTGCACAGCAGGATGGTCGTCCCGTCGGCAACGAGCGCGCGGACGATGTCCCACACCTGGTTGCGCGAGCGCGGATCGAGTCCCGTCGTCGGCTCGTCGAGGAACATGAGCTCGGGCGTGACCACGATGCTCGCTGCGATGTCGAGCCGGCGGCGCATGCCGCCTGAGTAGTTCTTGACCAGCCGGTCGGATGCGTCGGCGAGCCCGAACGCATCGAGCAGAACCTGTGCGCGTGCTTTCGCAGCCGCCCACTTGAAGCCGTAGAGGCGCCCGAGCAGGACGAGGTTCTCCTGTCCGGTCAGGTCCTCGTCGACGGAAGCCATCTGGCCGGTAAGGCTCACGGCGCTGCGCACGGCGTCGGCCTCGTCGACGATGTCGTGGCCCAGGACGCTCGCCTCCCCGGCATCAGGGGTCAGCAACGTGGCGAGCATCCGGATCGTCGTGGTCTTGCCGGCCCCGTTCGGGCCGAGCACGCCGTAGACCGATCCGCGAGGCACGGTCAGATCCACACCGTCGACGGCACGGGTCTCGCCGAACGACTTGACCAGGCCGGTGGCCTCGATCGCGAGCGGGGAGGTCGGTGTCATGTATCCGTAAGACGGGACGCGCGCCGGAAACTCATCGCTCGACCGTACAACTTCAAGTGTTGTTGAAGTCAAATGCGTTACGTCATGCCGCGCCCCGGAAGCGCGCGTAGTCCGGCCGCCGCTTCTCGCCGAACGCGGTGACGCCCTCGCGCGCCTCTTCGGAGTCGACGAACAGCTCGAGGCCCGAGAACGCGAGCTGGCCGACGCCCGCCAGGTGCTCGGTGTCGGTGTTGAAGGACTGCTTGACGAAGCGCAGCGCGGTGGGGGAGAGCGCGAGGATCTCGTCCGCCCAGCGGCGCACCTCGGCGTGCAGGTCGGCCGCCGGGACCACCTGGTTGACCAGGCCCCAGCGCTCCGCGGTCTCCGCGTCGTACTGGCGGCAGAGCATCCACACCTCGCGGGCGCGCTTCTCGCCGAGCACGCGGGCCAGGTAGGCGGTGCCGAAGCCCGCGTCGAACGAACCCACGCGCGGGCCGGTCTGGCCGAAGCGGGCGGTGTCCGCGGCGATCGTCAGGTCGCAGAGCACGTGCAGGACGTGACCGCCGCCGATCGCGTAGCCGTTGACCGCGGCGATCACCGGCTTGGGCATCTCGCGCAGCAGCCGGTGCAGGTACTCGACCTCGAACAGCCCGGTGTCGGACGGGCCGTAGTCGCCGGTCTCGGCGCGCTGCTTCTGGTCGCCCCCGGTGCAGAAAGCGCGGTCGCCGGCGCCGGTCAGGCAGACCACGCCGACGTCACCGCTCGCCCACGCGCGCTTCAGGCAATGGATCATCTCCTCGACCGTGCGCGCCCGGAATGCGTTCATGCGCTCGGGCCGGTCGATGGTGATCCAGGCCAGGCCGTCGTCCTCCTCGTAGCGAACGTCGGTCAGCTCCATGTCGTCCTCCTGGTTGCCGCTGGGATGCCGGCGGACGCTACTTCGTGTGACACGATGCGCGCCCTCGTGGAGCAACGCGTCGCACTCGTCACCGGAGGCGCGCGCGGCATCGGCCGCGCGATCGCGCTAGCCCTCGCCGCGGAGGGCATGGCGGTGGCCGTCGCCGACCTTCTGGCCGACGGCGCCGAGGCCACCGCGGCCGAGGCGGCGGATACCGGCGTGCCGGCGGTCGGGGTGGCGATCGACGTCACCGACTCCGCGTCGGTGGCCGCGGCGGTCGATCAAGCCGTCGGGTCGCTCGGCCCGGTCGGCGTCGTCGTCAACAACGCGGGCTGGGACGAGCTGCGGCCGTTCCTCGAAACCGACGAGGAGTTCTGGCTGCGGGTCCTCGACATCAACTTCACCGGGATGCTCCGGGTCACGAAGAGCGTGCTGCCCGGCATGGTCGACGCGGGGTGGGGGCGGGTGGTCAACATCGGCTCGGACGCCGGGCGGGTGGGCTCGTCGCTCGAGTCCGTCTACTCGGGAGCGAAGGCGGGCGTCATCGGGTTCACGAAGACGATCGCCCGCGAGGTGGCGAAGACCGGCGTCACCGCCAACACCGTCTGTCCGGGCCCGACCCGGACGCCGCTCCTGGAGGGCATGGCCGGGGAGGGGGAGGCCGGCCAGAAGCTGGTCGCCGGCCTGGAGCGCGCGGTGCCGATGCGGCGGCTGGGCGAGCCCGAGGACGTCGCCGCGGCCGTGGCGTTCCTGGCGTCCGAGCGGGCCGGCTACATCACCGGCCAGACGCTGTCGGTCAGCGGCGGCCTGACGATGGCGTAGGCGCTCCCGGTGGACCGGGACGGGTGGAACAAGCGCTACGAGGCCGAGGACCGGGTCTTCTCGGCGGAGCCGAACCCACTGGTCGCGGAAGCGCTGGGCGGTCTGGCGCCGGGCCGGGCGCTCGACCTGGCGGCCGGGGAGGGCCGTCACGCGCTCTGGCTCGCCGGCCGGGGCTGGCGCGTGACCGCTGTCGACTTCTCCGAGGTCGGGCTGGAGAAGGGGAGGGCCCGGGCCGCGGACCAGGGACTCGCGGTCGAGTGGGTGCTGAGCGACGTCTACGAGTACGCGTTTCCCCGCGAGTCGTTCGACCTCGTGCTGATCGCCCACTTCCACCCGGAGCCGTCGCAGCGTCAGCGAGTGTTCCGCGACGCGGTCGGGTCGCTCGTGCCGGGCGGGCGCCTGGTCGTGCTCGGTCGCCACGCCAACGACATCGGGCGCGACGGCGGGCGGGGCCCGCGCGATCCAGCCTTTCGCTACCGGCCCGAGGAGCTCGCGGCGGCGCTGCCGCCGGAGCTGCGGATCGAGCGCTGCGAGGTGGTGCGGCGCACCGTCGAGGACCGCGCGCGCGGGCGCGTCGAGCTGAGCCGACGTGGTCGCTGTCGGCGTACGGGCCGGGGCCTAGCCCCGGTTCCCGCCTCAAGTCTTTGCCTGGTGTGCCGATTTGAGCCAGGTGGGGAGGCTCTACCCCGAGGTGAGCGCGCGCATCCTCCGCGCGCGCAGGACCGCTGCCGTCGCGCG
Organism: uncultured Actinomycetes bacterium; assembly: GCA_963724205.1. GTDB lineage: Bacteria > Actinomycetota > Thermoleophilia > Solirubrobacterales > Thermoleophilaceae > CAVRTK01. The sequence continues at coordinate 2,837,490 of CAVRTK010000001.1, forward strand.
CGCGACGCTGGCCGACGCTGCCATCGCGCTTAAGAAGCCCCGCTCGTCGTCGCCGGTGGTCGAGGAGTGCCGTGAGCTCCGTCGCCTGCTCGAGGAGGCGCGCTACGACGCCGACCACGACTCGCTGACCGGCGCGCTCTCGCGGCGGGCCTTCCACGAGACGGTCGCCGCGCTGGCCGGCGGCGGTGCGTCGGGCGCGCTGCTGCTGATCGACCTCGACAACTTCGGCCAGGTCAACAAGACCCACGGCCACAACGCCGGCGACGCGATGCTGGCGGCGGCAGTCGAGGGGATACGCGAGGCGGTCGGGGACGACGCGGTCGTCGGCCGGCTCGGCGGTGACGAGTTCGCGGTGCTCCTGTGCACGGACGATCCCGAGACGGCCGCCAAGGCGGTCGTCGAGTCGCTGGCCGACCCGACCGCGCTGCCGGTTCCCGCGTCCATCGGCATCGCCCAGTTTCCCGACCACGGCCAGGACGCGGAGGCGCTGCTGCGCGCCGCCGACGTGGCCTTGAGAGTCGCCAAGCGCGGCGGCCGCAGCCAGATCTCCGCCTACGCGGGCGCGAGCTTCGCCGAGGACGGCCCGGGTGGGCCCCGCAACGCGCTGGCCCGCCTGATCGCCGGCGAGGGGATCGCCATGGTCGCTCAGCCGATCGTCAACTCGCGTGACGCGCGCGTGCACGCGTACGAGGCGCTCGCGCGTTTCCGCACCGGCAGCGGCACCGACAGCCCGCTGCACTGGTTCTCGCTGGCCGACGAGTTCGGCGTCCGCGACGACCTGGAGCTGGCCTGCCTGCGCGCCGGGCTCGAGCTGCTGCCCAGTCGTCCCGAGGGCACGCGCCTGAGCGTCAACCTGTCCGGGCCGCTGCTGATCGATCCGCGCGTGCAGGAGCTGTTCGCATCGCTGCCCGACCTCGACGGCCTGATCGTGGAGGTCACCGAGCAGGCGCTGGTCGAGCTGGACGAGGGAATCGAGGCGGCCATCGCGCCGCTCGTCGAACGCGGCGCGAAGGTCGCGGTCGACGACATGGGCGCCGGCTACTCGGGCCTGCGCCAGATCACCGCGCTCCGGCCGGACTACCTGAAGATCGACCGGTCGCTCGTCTCGGGCATCGACACCGACATGGACCGGGCCGCGCTGCTCGGGGCTCTGGTCGGCTACGCCGCGCACAGCGGTGGGCTGCTGGTGGCCGAGGGCGTGGAGACCGAGGCCGAGCGCCAGGCGATCACCGCCCTCGGGATCCCGCTGATCCAGGGCTACTACTTCAGCCGCCCGGAGCCGCCGTTCGCCGAGGTGGTCGACCCGCTCGCGCCGGCCCTCGCCGTCGAGGACGTGCGGCGGGCGAACGACGCCGCGGCCGCGGCCTCCGCGGGCGCCGCCGGCATCGAGGCGAGAGTTACGCCCTAACGGGCCCGGCCCGCCTGCGTTCTCCCGCCGTGAGGGTGGACGCGAAGAAGCGGCTGGCGGTACTGGCGGTGGGCGCGGCGTTCAGCGCGTGCCCGGTGTCGGGCGCGGACGCCTTCGAGGTGCGCAGCCTCGACGGCAGCGCCAACAACCGCGCGCACCCGGCCTGGGGGCAGGTCGGCACGCAGTACAGCCGCGTGGCGCCGCCCGCCTACGCCGACGGCGCCGGCGCGCAGGGGTCCGGGCCGAACGCGCGCTACATCAGCAACCGCGTCTTCGACGACCTGGCGCAGAACATCTTCTCCGAGCGCGGCGTCAGCCAGTGGGCGTGGACCTGGGGCCAGTTCATGGACCACACGTTCGGGCTCGCGGCGGAGAGCAAGGAGAAGAGCCCGATCGCCTTCGACGCGGGCGACCCCCTCGAGACGTTCCGCAACGACCTCGGAACGATCTCGTTCGCGCGGGACGCCGCGGCACCCGGCACCGGCGGCGACCCGTCGGCCCCGCGGCAGCAGACCAACACGGTCAGCTCGTACATCGACGGCTGGTCGGTCTACGGCGGCACGCGCGAGCGGCTGGAGTGGTTGCGCGAGGGCTCCGTCGACGGCGACCTGAGCAACAACGGCGCGCACCTGCTGCTGACCCGCGACGGCTATCTGCCGCGGGCCACCGCACGCGGCGACGCCGGCGCCGCGCCCGACATGAAGGTCGACGGCGCGCTGCGCATGCATCCCGGCGACGCCGCTGTGGCCGGCGACGTGCGTGCGAACGAGAACATGGCGCTGACCGCGGTGCACACGCTGTTCGCCCGCGAGCACAACCGCATCGTCGACCGCCTGCCGAAGTCGCTCCCGGAGGAGCAGAAGTTCCAGATCGCGCGGCGGGTCGTCGGCGCCGAGCAGCAGTGGATCACCTACCGCGAGTTCCTGCCGTCGCTGGGCGTGAAGCTCCCGCGCTACACCGGCTACAGGCCGTCGGTCGACCCCTCGATCGGGAACGAGTTCGCCACCGTCGCCTACCGCGCGCACAGCATGATCCACGGCGAGTTCGACATCGACGAGCGTCAGGTCTCGCTGAGCGAGGCGTTCTTCAACCCGAACCTGGTCGAGAGCATCGGACTCAGCCCGGTGCTGAAGTCGCTGGGCGCCGAGCCGCAGTACAACAACGACGAGCAGATCGACAACTCGCTGCGCAGCGTCCTGTTCCAGCTGCCCGGGCCGAGCGCCCCGGACCCGGCCGCCTGCTTCCGGGATCCGCGCGCAGCCGGCTGCTTCCAGGGCGTCGTGGACCTGGGCGCGCTCGACATCCAGCGCGGCCGCGACCACGGCATGCCGTCGTACAACGACCTGCGGCGCGCAGTCGGCCTGCCCGCGCGCACGTCGTTCGCCGCGATCACCGGCGAGGAGAGCGAGGAGTTCCCGAACGACCCGAAGATCGACTCAGCGAAGCCGATCGACGACCCGGACATCATGGACTACGCCGAGCTCACGGACGCCGACGGCCGCCGGGTGCCGGCGGGCTCCGACAACGAGGAGGACCGCGCGGTGCGCGGCACGCGGCGGACGCCGCTCGCCGCCCGGCTGAAGGCGATCTACGGGTCGGTCGAGGATGTCGACGCGTTCGTGGGCATGGTGGCCGAGCCGCACCGGCGGGGATCCGAGTTCGGGCAGCTGCAGCTCGCGCTGTGGAAGCGGCAGTTCCAGGCGCTCCGCGACGGTGATCGCTTCTTCTACGCGAACGATCCCGCGCTCGAGCGGATCCGGCGGCGCTTCAAGGTCGACTTCCGGCACTCGCTGGCCGAGCTGATCGCGCTCAACACCGACGCCACTCGGGGCGAGCTCGCCCGCAACGTCTTCTTCGCGCCGGCCGAGGAGGGCGAGGAGGCCGAGGACGACGACCCAGCAGCCGAGCCCGAGGAGACCGGTGACCGCGCCCGCGAGCCACGCCGGCCGCGAGGGCGCCACCGCCATCGCTCCCGGCACCGCCATCGCGGGCACCACCGGCCGCGAGGGCACCGTCGCCGCGGCGGGCGATCGTCTTAGGCGCCACCAAAGCGGCGATCCCTAACTTCTGCCGCATGAGCACCTTCGTGATTCGACTCAGCGGCCCGCGGCCGAACTTCGCCCAGGACATGAGCGACGAGGAGCGGGAGATCATGGGGCGGCACGCCGCCCACTGGCAGCCACTCGTCGAGTCCGGCCAGATGGTCGTCTTCGGCCCGGTACTCGACAGCACGGGGTCGTGGGGACTCGGTGTCGTCGAGGCCGACGACGAGGACGATGTGCGCGCCCGGGCGGCGAACGATCCGGCGGTGACCAGCGGCATCGGCCAGATCGAGATCGGGACGATGCTCGCCGGGTTCGTGCGACCCGGCGGATAGCTAGCGCGTGGCGCCCTGCACCTGGAGGCCGCAGAGCAGGGCAAGCCGCTCGTTGATCAGCTCGTTGCCCGTGCCCGCGAGCGGACGGCCGGCCGGCTCGACGGGACGGGACGGCGCCGTCGGCGACGGCTTGAACTCGCGCGGTGCCTGCGACGCCTTGGCCGCCAGCAGCAGCCGGACGTCCCGGCGGATCGACGAACGCCGCCGGGCGACCGGACGCGCCACGCGTCGCGAGCGCGCGCACGCGACCCGCTCGTACGACGTAGACGAACGCCGTGCCCGAGCGGGTGCGCCGGTAGCGGATGCCGGCCCCGGCCGAGCGCAGTCCACGCGGCAGCCTGCGCACCGAGCTGCCGACCGCCACTCGGTGGGTCATCCGGCCGCGTGCGGTGGTCCCGATCAGCTCGGTCCTGCCCGCAGCGTCGAACACGGCGACGTCGGCCGCGCGCGCGTTCGGCCGCCCCTTGGCGCACCAGCTCCAGGCGCGGCCGCGCTGCTGCGGCTGCCCGGCGCGGCGCAGCATCGTCTTCCAGTCGACGCCGAGCCTGAACGGGCCGCGGCCGCTGCCGAAGATCTCGCGGCGCTGCGCGTAGCAGCTGCGGGCGGGGACGCCGTCGGCGCGCTCCCACATCTCCAGGTAGGCCTCGGCACCGTCGGACATGTCGTTCGCGAGCTTGTCGCCGCCGATCCGCTTGAGGTCGGCGAACCAGTCCGCGTAGAGCCCGTAGTGGGCGACGCCCTCCGACCCGTAGTCGAACGTCCGCTCGCCGGTCTTCTGCCGGTCGAACGTCACCTTTCCGTCGTAGCTCTTGAACGGGTACGCGACGCTCTTGCCGTCCTCGTTCGGGTCGGGCTGGTGCGAGAGCCCGCCGAGGTCCGCGCCGTAGCCCCAGCCGAACGTGTACGGCGTCTTGCCCGGGCGGTAGCGCTGCCATTCGTCCACGTAGTCCGTCGCATTCGAGTGCCCGGGGAACGCGAGGCCGCCGAGCTTCCACAGCCGCGGCCAGTTGTCCGGGTCCATCCAGCCGTGCGGCGAGATCACGCCGGAGTACTTGCGCGACTCGAGCAGCGTGAGCGTGTCGTCGACGCCGGCCTGGCTCATGTGGTCGGGGTTGACGATCGCGCCCTTGTCCATCAGCCGTCGCACGACGTGGCGGCCGAGCTCGGTCAGGCCGCGCGTGTTGCAGTGCGGGGCGGGCGGGTACGCGGGCGCGGTGCCGCCCTGCATGCCGGCCTGCGAGAGCAGCCCGTTGATCGCCGCGCTGCTCTGCGGGTCCGGGGTGAAGATCGTGTTGTCGGTGAACGGGCTGTTGCACGTGCGAGCGCTCCAGTACGAGCCCGCGCTCTCCTTGTTGCCGGCGTTGATCAGCACGCCGGCAGGGCCGCTGTCGAACCTGACGCCGGTCAGCGGGTTGTCGAACTTGTTGAGCAGCAGCATCGACCGGACGCCGAGCCCGTACATCTCGTCGAGCTGGCGGTCGACCTGCTCCTGGTTGCAGCTCGGCTGCTCCCAGCCGCGGCAGTCGAACGGCTCGGAGATCTCGATCTCGAGCACCACGGCCATGCGGCCCTGGTTGATCACCCGGCGTGCTTCGTACGGGTCGGTGACGATCTGGAAGAAGCCCTTGCCGGGACCGCCGGCCTGCGCGTCGACGTAGTCCTGGAGCTCGCGGACCGCCTTGATCCCGCGCCGGACGGTGTCCATCTCGTTGCAGTTCGTCTCGCGGTTCTGCTGGAGCTGGCAGAGCACGCGGTTCTCGTTGATGCCCATGACCATCAGGCGCAGCCCGCCGAGCCAGGAGCGCTCGATCCAGCGCCAGTAGGTGCCCTCGTAGGTCAGGTTGCCGCGCGACCACTCGGTGAGCTTCGGGTAGCCGCTCGTGTCGTGCGGCTGAGCGGGGTTTCCGTAGTTCAGGAAGTTCTGGAACGGCGCGCCGGTGCCCTGCGGCCCCTCGATCGAGGAGCAGTCGGGCAGCGCGTACTCGATGCCGTACGGGTGCCACGGGCGGCCGCAGTGGAAGCGGCGGCCGAAGTACTCGAACGTCATCCAGTGCATGTGTCCCTCGAGGAGCCCCTGCACGGACAGGTAGTCGGCGCCCGTCGCGCGCGGCCGGCCGGTCGCGTTCAGGTCGGCCTCCGGGTAGACCGCGCAGCCGTCGGCGGCGGCGAACTTGACGCCGTCCAGCGACTTCCCGCCGGACATGGGAGAGAGCGTGAAGGTGCCCCCGGCCGCGGGCTCCACCCGCCAGTCGCCCGCCGGCGACGGTTGGGCCGCCGGGCCGACGCTGCCGTCGTCGCTTGCGGTGACGAACGTGCGGTCGGGCAGATAGAGCAGGTAGCGGCCGAGCGCTGTGGCCTGCATCCGGACGCGCTCGGCGCCGGCGATCGGCTGGCCGTTCGAGCCGGTGACCGTGTAGCAGCCGCCGGCCAGCGAGTAGCGCGTCGGCGACGACTGCGCCTGCGCGTCAGCGCTCGCGAGCAGCAGCACGATCGTGGCCAGAAGCGAAGCGCGCCTCACGGGCCGAAGTTAACCCGACGCGACGGCGGGGCGCGCCGCACCGGGTCGTCTTCTAGAGGTCGCGGCGGGCGAACGCCGCGACGGCCAGCGCGAGGACGATCGCCAGATACGCGAGCGTGAACGGGATCAGCGCAAGGCTCGCGTCGCGGGCCACTCCGAACGGGCCGAGCTGGAGGATCACCCCGGTCAGCCCGGACGTCTCCGAAACCAGGGCGCTCAGCCCGGCCTGGAAGAGCGCCTCGAACGGCAGCGCCCAGGAGGTGATCTGCGCGACGTTCTCGAGCGAGTCGTTCTCGAGGGCGTTCCCGATCGACCCGAGCAGGCCGGCGGTCAGGCCGGCACCGAACAGCATGAACACGGCGATGCCGTTCGCGCTGGTCGACAGGTACACCGAGCCGAGCAGCGACAGCGCCGCGACCACCGCGATGCCGCCGATCAGCGCCAGAGCGGGCCCGACGACGTGGTCCGGCGTCCAGTCGCCGGCGCTGCGAGTGATCAGCAGCGCCGCGGAGTACACGAACACGACGTACGCGCCCGACACGGCCGTCGCGCCCGCCCATCGTGCCAGCAGCAGCGTGGCCCGGCCGAGCGGACGCACCACCAGCGGCTGGAGCAGGCCGCGCTCGGCGTCGCCGCGCACGACGTTCAGCGTCAGGAAGATCGTCAGGACGATGCCGAGGAACAGCGTCGCGAACATCGCCATCCCGAAGATCGTCGCGCCGGTGAACGCCTTGGTGTCGACCACGTTCTCGGCACCGGTGGCGAAGCCGCTCGTGTCCTCGAACGCCTCCCGCGCGCCGAGCCAGTAGAGCACCAGGAAGGCGAGCGTCAACAGCACGACGACCAGCAGCACGCGGCGGCGGAGAGCCTCGCGGAGGGCGTAGCCGACGACGACGAGGGCGCCGCTCATGCGTCGCGTACCGCTTCCAGGTAGACGTCCTCGAGCGTGCCCTGCAGGACACGTACGCCGTAGACCGGCTCGCCCGCGGCGACCAGGTCGGCGACGATGCGCGGCGTGTCCTCGCGGACGGCGTCCGGGAACGTTCGCGTGCCGCCGGCCGTGTCCACCTCCACGCCGCGCGGCCGCGCCAGGTCCGACGGCCGCCCGGCGGCGACGACGCGACCGCCGTCGATGATCGACACGCGGTCGCAGACGAGCTCGACCTCGCTGAGCAGGTGCGAGTTCAGCAGCACGCCGACGCCCCGGCCGCGCAGCGACTCGAGCAAGCCGCGGACGGTGCGGCGCCCGACCGGGTCGAGCGCGCTCGTGGGCTCGTCGAGCAGCACGAGCTTGGGGTCGCCCACGAGCGCCTGGGCGATGCCGAGCCGCTGCTGCATGCCCTTCGACATCGCGTCGACCCGGACGGCGCTCGCGTCGGCCAGCCCGACCAGAGCGAGCAGCTCGGCCCGCTCGGACCGGCCGCCGGCGGAGCCCGCGAGGCGCTGGTGCAGCTGCAGGACCTCGTCGGCGCTCGACCAACCCGGGAAGCGGAAGAGCTCGGCCAGGTACCCGAGCGCGCGCCGGGCGGGCGCCGATCCCGCGGGGGCGCCGCAGACCTCGGCGGTGCCGGTGGTGGGGCGGACCAGGCCGCAGGCGATCTTCGTCAGCGTCGACTTGCCGGCGCCGTTCGGGCCGAGCAGGCCGACCAGCTCTCCGCGGCCGACCTCCAGGTCGACGCCGGCGAGCGCGTCCTTGGCGCCGTAGCGCTTGCCGAGGCCCGAGACGGCCAGCGCGGAGTCCACGGGTAAAAGGCTATCGACGTGGCCGCGTGCGCCAGGAGTGCTAGAAGCTGGGGGCGAGATGGAGGCACGCGCCGCCGACAGCCACGATCTGATCCGCGTGCAGGGCGCGCGCGTCAACAACCTGAAAGACGTCAGCGTCGAGCTCCCGAAGCGCCGGCTGACGGTGTTCACCGGCGTCTCGGGCTCGGGCAAGAGCTCGCTGGTGTTCGGCACGATCGCCGCGGAGTCGCAGCGGCTGATCAACGAGACCTACAGCGCCTTCGTGCAGGGCTTCATGCCGACGCTGGCGCGGCCCGAGGTCGACGTGCTCGACGGGCTGACGACCGCGCTGCTCGTCGACCAGGAGCGCATGGGTGCGGACGCTCGCTCCACCGTCGGCACCGCGACCGACACGGGCGCGATGCTGCGCATCCTCTTCAGCCGGCTCGGGAAGCCGCAGATCGGCTCGCCCAGCGCGTTCGCCTTCAACGTCCCGTCGGTGAAGGCCAGCGGCGGGATCACGATCGAGCGCGGCGGCAAGACGAGGACCAAGAAGGCGACTTTCAGCCGTCTCGGCGGCATGTGCCCGCGCTGCGAGGGCATGGGATCGGTGACCGACTTCGACCGGTCCGCGCTGTACGACGACAGCAAGTCGCTCAACGAGAGCGCGCTCACGATCCCCGGCTACAGCATGGACGGCTGGTACGGCCGCATCTTCCGCGGCTGCGGCTTCTTCGACCCGGACAAGCCGATCCGCAAGTACAACAAGAGGGAGCTCCACGACCTGCTCTACAGGGAGCCGACCAAGATCAAGGTCGAGGGGATCAACCTGACCTACGAGGGGCTGATCCCGAAGATCCAGAAGTCGATGCTGTCCAAGGACGTCGACGCGCTGCAGCCGCACGTCCGTGCCTTCGTGGAGCGGGCGGTCACCTTCACCACCTGCCCCGACTGCGACGGCACCCGGCTCGCCAAGGAGGCCCGGTCGTCGAAGATCAAGGGGATCAACATCGCCGACGCCTGCGCGATGCAGATCAGCGACCTGGCCGAGTGGGTGCGTGGCATCGACGAGCCGTCGGTCGCGCCGTTGCTGGAGGCGCTGGGGGAGACCCTCGACTCCTTTGCCGACATCGGGCTCGGATACCTCTCGCTCGACCGCCCGTCCGGCACGCTGTCGGGCGGCGAGGCGCAGCGCACCAAGATGATCCGCCACCTGGGCTCATCGCTCACCGACGTCACGTACGTCTTCGACGAGCCGACGATCGGGCTGCACCCGCACGACATCGAGCGGATGAACGAGCTGCTGGTGCAGCTGCGCGACAAGGGCAACACCGTGCTCGTCGTGGAGCACAAGCCGGAGACGATCGCGATCGCCGACCACGTCGTCGATCTCGGCCCCGGCGCCGGTGTGGATGGCGGCACCGTCTGCTACGAGGGGACCCTCGAGGGCCTGCGGGCCAGCGGCACCGTCACCGGGCGCCACCTGGACGACCGCGCGGCGCTCAGGCCGGCGGTACGCACACCCACCGGCAAGCTGGAGGTCCGCGGCGCCAGCACCCACAACCTGCAGGACGTCGACGTCGACTTCCCGCTCGGCGTGCTGGTCGTCGTGACCGGGGTGGCGGGCTCGGGCAAGAGCTCGCTGATGAACGGCTCGGTGGCCGGGCGGGACGGTGTGGTGTCGATCGACCAGACAGCGATCCGCGGCTCGCGACGGAGCAATCCCGCGACCTACTCCGGGGTGCTCGACCCGATCCGCAAGGCGTTCGCGAAGGAAAACGGCGTGAAGCCGGGGCTGTTCAGCGCCAACTCCGAGGGCGCCTGCCCCAACTGCAAGGGCATCGGCGTCATCTACACGGACCTCGCGATGATGGCCGGCGTCGCCACCACCTGCGAGGTGTGCGAGGGAAAGCGGTTCCAGGCGGCGGTGCTGGATTTCCACCTCGGCGGCCGTGACATAAGCGAGGTGCTCGCGATGTCGGTGAACGAGGCCGAGGAGTTCTTCGGCAACGGCGAGGCGCACACGCCGGCCGCCCACAAGATCCTCGACCGGCTCGCCGACGTCGGACTCGGCTACCTCAGCCTCGGCCAGCCGCTCACCACGCTGTCAGGGGGCGAGCGGCAGCGGCTCAAGCTGGCCACCCGCATGGGCGAGAAGGGCGACGTCTACGTCCTCGACGAGCCGACCGCCGGCCTGCACCTGGCCGACGTCGAGCAGCTGCTCGGCATGCTCGACCGCCTCGTCGACTCCGGCAAGTCGGTCATCGTCATCGCCCACCACCGGGCGGTCATGGCGCACGCCGACTGGATCGTCGACCTCGGCCCGGGCGCCGGCCACGACGGCGGCCGGATCGTGTTCGAGGGCACGCCGGCGGACCTCGTCCGCGACCGCTCGACGCTCACGGGTGAGCACCTGGCGGCGTACGTCGCGGGTTGACCGCGGGCCTAGCGGCGTCCGCAGGCGCGTGGCCGGCTCTTGACGCCTGTGACCGTGAAGCGACTCTTGCCTGTCCCTGCCGCCACTCCGGTCTCGAGGCCTCCCGACGACGTCCGCGCCTCGATCGTCACGCGCCCCTTACGTGGGCGACAGAGGCTGCTCCAGCTGAGCTGCACGGAGAACGTCTGCGTCTCGCCCGGCTCGAGCTGGTAATACGCGAAGCGGTAGAGCGGCGCCCGCTTGAACGCCGGGTGGCTTCGCAGCCCCACTTGCCCGTGGCAGCCGAATGCCGGCTGGCTCGGACAGGTCACGGCGATCTTCACCGCGCGGGTTGCCGAGTTCAGTTTGGACGACGCGCGTGCCACCTTCGCGGCCGGGCACGGGCCCGCCGGTGGCGCAGGGACGTCGCCCTCCAGGTCCCATTCGACGACGTAGGCGACGCCGCAGGGGCGCCGCAGGCCGATCAGTCGGTGGCCGTCGAAGTCGGAGGACGGCGCGTCGCGCCGCGTGGGCCGCACGTTGCCGGCCAGGTCGGCCACGCCGACCTCGGGGACGTCGGTGGTGAACGCGTCGTTGATGCGGAATGAGATCTGGTCACCCGTGATGACGAGCGGCGTGATCGTGCGGGCAGTGACCGGCAGGGGGTGGGGGGACGGCTCGGCCGGCGACGCCCAGAACATGCGGGCGACACGATCGGACTCGTAGGCGGAGTAGACGACCTTCCCGTCTTCCTGCACCGCGACGCTGTAGCCGAGGCGGTCAACCGGGATCGACATCACCTCGCGGCCGGCGCGCCAGTCGTAGAGGACGACGTTGCCGCTGACGCCGTCGTCCGTACGCGTCGCCGCGACGTAGTCGCCGGCAAGGCGCGGTCTCCAGAAGGACGGCAGCGAATAGGACTTGCCGCCATCGGCGAAGTCGCGCACGGTCGCAGGGGAGGCATTCGGCAGGCACGAGCCGACGAGCGCCGCATGGCCACTCGCCTCGAAGACTGCTTCGCACGACGGCGCCCGAAGGCAGGCGGCGGCGGTGTCGCAGCGGCTGACCGTCTGGAACGGCGCGCCGGCGGCCGCGGTCGACAGGTCGCTGAAGACCGGCGCGTACATCTGGTACTTGCAGCCGCCCGGGCAGCTGGCCTCACCGGCCGACACCGTGATCCGTTCGGACGACGCCCCCAGGCGCAGATCCGGGTAGGCGCTGCTCGTGAACTCCCCGAGCGTCGACCGCGTTCCGTCTGGGCCGAGCCGCTCGACCGCGTAGCGCGATGGCGCGTTGCGCGTGGCCCAGACGACGTCGTCGCCGGAGAACTCGAGGGCCGCCGACCGGGCCGGCGTGCAACGGAGTGACGCGACCGCCGGCCTGAGCGGCAGGAGCCAGCGCGAGCCCGGCGAGCAGCAGCGATATGACGAGCGCGGCGCGCACGGGTGCTGAAAAACGAGCGCTCAACTGAAGTTGCGCGCCGCGGCATGGCCAGCGCCGAGCTCGCGCGCGATGAGCGCCAGCGGCGGCCAGTTCTCACGGCCACGGCGGATCGCGACGTAGGAGCGCAGCGTCACGTCGGGGTCGCGCACCGGTACGAGCGTGACGCCCCGCATCGTCGGCTGGTCCTCAGGCAGCAACCCGATCCCGAAGCCCGCCACGACCAGTTCCTGGAGCAGCTCGAGCGAGTCGACCTGGTGTGCGATGTCGGGTTCGAAGCCGGCCATGGAGGCGATCGTCCGGACCGCGCGTTCGTCGGCGATGTTGCGCGAGTTCACGATCCACGGCGTGTCGGCGAACGCTCGGAAGAGCGTGGCCGCATCGGTGTCCTTCGGCGTCGACCGGGCGGCGCTCGACGGGATGCCGAGGGCCCACGGGACCGACCAGAGCGGCGTCGCCTCCAGCGACGGGTCGAAGCCGACCGGCGCGAGGTTGTAGTCGTAGACGAGCGCAAGATCGATGTCGTCGTCGGCGAGCAGGGCGAACGACTCGTCGGGCTCGTGCTCGCGGATGCGCAGGAGGACGTCGGGATGGTCAGTGCGGAGCCGGCTGACGAGCGGCAGGAGCGACCGCCGCATAGCCGTGGCGAAGCCGGCCACGCGGACCGTGCCGCGCGGCTCGGCGGCCGGATCCAGGTCGAGGCGCGCGGCGTCGACCGCGGCGAGGATCGTGACGGCGTGGTCGGCCAGCCGCTGCCCGGCAGGCGTCAGTCGCACGCGACGACCGTCGGGCTCGATCAGCGTCGCGCCGGCCTCCTGCGCGAGCACGCCGAGCTGCTGGGACACGGTCGAGGTGGTGTACCCGAGCTCGTCGGCGACGGCGCGCATGGATCCGAGGCGCGACAGCTCGAGCAGCAGTTTGAGGCGGCGGATCTCCATCGCCGTTGATTGTCCAGTTATTTCGAGCGATATGTCAATAAATATGAGGTGGACGCGAACGGTCCCATGCCGTTCACTTCGGGTGCGATGTCCTCCTCGACCTCCTCAGCCCGAACCGGCGCCTCGATGGCGATGGCCTCGATCCTGTCTGTCCAAGTTGGGCTCGCGGCGTCGGTCGGCCTGTTCGACCGCGTCGGCCCGGAGGGCGCCGCGTGCCTGCGGCTGGCCTGGGCGGGGGTGCTCCTGGTCGTGCTGGTACGGCCGCGCCCGTCGCAGTTCTCGCGGGCGGGCTTCCGCGCGTCGATGCTGCACGGGGTCGCGATCGCGGGCGTCACGTTCTTCTTCATGGCGGCGCTGGCGCGGCTGCCGCTGGGCACCGCGGCGGCGCTCGAGTTCCTAGGGCCGCTCGGCGTAGCGGTCGCGCGTGGTGACGGCGCGGCCAAGGTATGGCCCGGCCTGGCCGCGTTCGGAGTCCTCCTGCTCACCGAGCCGTGGCACGGCGGCGCCGACGCGATCGGGGTCGCCTTCGCGCTGACCGCGGCAGCGTTCTGGGCGGCGTACATCCTGCTGACCCAGCGGGTCGGCGACGAGGTGGCGGGCATCACCGGGCTCGCCGTGTCGATGCCGGTCGCCGGCGTGATCTCGCTGGTGGTGGGCGGCCCGTCGCTCGCCCCCGAGCTCGACCTCGAACTGCTGCTGCTCGGACTCGGGCTGGCGACCTTGGTCCCGCTCGTCCCGTTCGCCCTGGAGATGTTGGCGCTGCGCCGGCTGACCACGACGGCGTTCGGGACGCTGATGAGCCTGGAGCCGGCGGTGGCGCTCGTGATCGGCTTCGTCGCGCTCAGCCAGACGCCCGGCGTGCTGCCGGTGATCGGCGTCCTGTTCGTGGTGGCGGCGGGAGTGGGGGCGGAGCGGACTGGTGCGCGCGAGCCCACGGCGGTGCCGGCGTACGCCTGAAGAGCAGCGAGCCGAGCCGGGCTCGCACCGGGTGGAGGGGGACGAGTTATGTCAACTCGTGGGGGAGTCGGCTCAGAAGGGTGCGCCGGGAGCGCGGGGCGGCTGCGACGGCCGGACTCGCGGCGCTGGCACCATTGGCCGGTGCGTAACGTCGATCCACCAGCGTCAGGCGGGCGTCTCCAGCGGTCGGTCGCCGCATGCCTGGCCGCGGTTCTCGAACTCGACATCGGCGACGTCCCGCTGCCGGACGAGGCGCATCCGGAGCCGTGGACCGTCTGGCGCACCTGGCTTCTCCAGCGAGCGGTCGGCCTGGTGCCGATCAACGATCCAGCTGGCTTCAACTGGCCCGGGCCGTGGCTCGCTCTGCTGCACGCGACCGACGGCGCGGGCCAGGTCGGGGCTGTGGCATTCGGCTCGCCGCCCGGGATCGCATGGCACCCGTTCGGAGGACCTGAGACCTTCGACGCGATCGAGGCCGGATTCCTGATCGCTCCCGCCGACGTTGCGCTCTGGTCCCGGAACCAGGAGGCGACGGAGCACGGCGACGGCACGGTCGAGGTGATCGTCCTCGGTCCCGAGGCCGAGGCTGCTCTGCAATCGGTCGAATCCGCACGGGCCCACGCCGGCCGCGGCTTGGAAGGTGACCGCTACTTCGAGCGTCGCGGCACGTTCTCCAACATCCACAGTCGAGGGCACGACCTGACACTCATCGAGGGCGAGGTTCTCGATGAGCTGACCCTTCCGGGCGGACGGCTCAAGCCGGAGGAAGCCCGCCGCAACATCGTCACGCGCGGCGTCGATCTCAATGCGCTCGTCGGCAAGCGGTTTCGGATCGGCGACGTCGAGTGCCTCGGGCAGCGACTGTGCGAGCCGTGCGCACACCTGGAGCGCCTGACGGCATCAGCGGGAAAGCCCGGCGTTCTGCGCGCGCTCATCCACAAGGGCGGCCTACGTGCCGACGTGATCTCGGGCGGGAAGATCAGGGTGGGCGACCGCGTCACCGCCGCTGAATGAGTGAGCACTCGACGGGCACGCGGATCGCCACGATGATTTTTTGCGGGAAGCGCCGTCACACACCACATGAACGCCACCACGCTCACCAAACTCGACCGCGCGTCGTTCGACGCGAACGTGCAGCGCCACCGCCGCGAGCTGCACGTCCACTGCTACCGGATGCTCGGCTCGTTCGAGGAATCCGAGGACGCCGTCCAGGAGACGTTCCTGCGGGCGTGGCGCGGCCGCGAGACGTACGCGGGCCGGGCGTCGCTGCGGGCCTGGCTCTACAAGATCGCGACGAACGCCTGCCTGGACGCCCTCGACAAGCGCCCGCGCACGGTGTCGCCGACGGGTGAGGTCCTGTGGGTGCAGCCGTACCCCGACGAGATGCTCGACGAGCTGGCCGCAGAGGACGCCGACCCTGAGGCCGCGATCGTCGCGAAGGAGACGATCGAGCTTGCCTACGTCGTCGCCATCCAACGCCTGCCGGCGCTCCAGCGTGCGGTGCTGATCCTGCGCGACGTGCTGGACCTCTCCGCCAAGGAGACGGCCGTGATGCTCGAGACGAGCGCGCCGGCGGTCAACAGCGCCTTGCAGCGCGCGCGGGCGGCCATGAGAGAGCACCTGCCCGAGCGCCGCACCGAGTGGTCGGCCGATGTCGATGCGACGGCCGCCGAGCGTGATCTGCTCACACGCTACGTCGAGTACGGCGAGTCGGCGGACCCGCAAGCGCTGAAGCAGCTCCTGAGCGACGACGTCCGCTTCTCGATGCCGCCCCAGCCGGAGGTCTGGCAGGGACGTGACGCGGTCTTCCAAGGGTGGATCGACGGCGGCTTCGGCACGGAAGCGTTCGGCTCGATGCGCTGCCTCATCACGCGCGCGAACCGCCAGCCCGCGGTCGCGTGCTACGTCCGCGGCCCAGGCGACGACGCGTACTCGCCGCTTGCGATCGACGTCCTCACGATCGCCGACGGCGCAATCGCCGACATCGTCGTGTTCGACGGGTCCGTCTTCGGTTGGTTCGGGCTTCCTGAGACGCTGAGCCGATAGCGCGGCGTTTGTGGTCACACCCGAGTGTCGCGTCATACCGATCCTCGCCTCGTGAGGCGAGCTACTTCCGGGAACGGGGCCTTATCGGAAGTAGCGAAGAGCGGGTCAGGGACGTGATCCGTCCGCGCTGGCTACCTCGGCTTGGCGATCTTGAAGCGGACAGTCTTTGCCGCCGACGCCTTGGGGGCGCCCGCGACCGTGGCGGTGATCGTCGCGCGGTAGCTTCCGGCGACGAGCTTCTTGCCGGCGATCTTGCCCTTCAGCTTGAGCGATCCCGCGCCCGCCTTCGCCGACTGCTTGGCACTGCCGACCGTCTTGAACTTCCTCTTCACGAGGCGGGCGATCTTCACGGTCACGCTGCCAGCCTTCGAGAGGCGCCACCTGAAGGTGATCGTCTTGCCCGCGCGCGGCTTCTTGGGTGAGATCGCGAAGCCCGAGACCGACGGCGCCGTGATCACGACGGGCGGATCCTGCGTCGAACCGCCACCGCCGCTACCGGTCGGCGGGGGCGTCGAGCCGCCAGCGCCATCGCTCGCCGCGGCACCCGGCCCGGGAGCCGCCTGAACGTTCACCGTCCACGTGCGCGTCGCGGCGGTGGGGTCGCGGTCATCGGCGAGCGCAGCGACCTGGAACGTGTGCTGGCCGTTCGACAATCCGGTGAAGCTGCGGCCTCCCGGGCACGAGGTGAACGCAGCGCCGTCGAGCGAGCACTCGAACCCGGTCGCGACGCCGGCCGGCGAGGCGCTGTACGTGAAGCTCGCGTCCGCCGACGCCACCGTCGAACCGTCCGCGGGCCCGGAGTCGATCGCCGTGTCAGGTGGGTTGCACTGCGCGGGCGTCAGCAGCAGGTTCCAGCTGTTCAGGGTGCCGCCCTCGCCGGCGAACTGGTCGGCGACGGTGAGCGTCCAGAAGCCGTTCGCGTTCTCGCCGCGGAATGCCGAGAGCCCCTCGTTCGGTGCGAGCGGGGACGCCAGCATCAGGTTCTGGAACAGATGGTCGGAGCCGAGCCCGGAGTTCGTCGCGTACGGGACCTGCCCGCCCGGGTTCGCGTCGTCGTTCCAGAGCGTGCCCGCGAACACATTGTCGGCGCCGCCGACCGCGATGTCGGCGAATACGCCCGTGGTCAGGAAGACGGTCGTGCCGGCGGGCGACGTCAGCGCAACCTGGAGGTCGTTGGCCCCCGTGTGCGAGATGTTCGTGGTCACATCGACGTCGCCGAGATACGGGCCCTCTCCGAACGCCTCGATCTGATCCGTGATCACGCTCGGGCCGCCCGACGAGATCGGCGTCGCAGGCGACTCGCTGTAGCTCGACGCCGATGCCGGCGGCGGCGTCGCCGCGAGCGACTGGATTTCCAGCCCCCACGAGAGGAGGTTGCCAACGCCCGCGGCCCCGTCGTCACTCACGGTGATCGTCCAGGTCCCGTTCGGGTTCTCGCCGAGGAACGCGCCCAGCGCCTCTTCCGGTGCCAGCGGGGAAGCGGTCACGCCGTTCGCGTAGGGGTGGATCTGCACATGTCCGGCGAGGGGCGCGGGCGAGGCCGTGGGGACGCCACCGGGCGCCGCGTCGTCGTCCCACCGCGTCCCTGCGAACACGTTGTCGAAGCTCTGCCCGTTGTCCGTGGTGAGCGTGACCACGGTCCCCGCCGGCGAGGTGACGGTCATGTCGACTTCGCTGGACTCCGTGTGCGGCAGGTTCGTCAGCACATCGACGTCATGGATGTGAGCCGCGAGCCCCGACACGGCGATCGTCGAGGTCGCCACGCCGTTGGCGGGCACAACGGTCGGCGTGACGTTGGCAGGGTTCCCGAAGATCGCGGTCCCGCAGTTTCGCGGGGTCGGCGGCGCGGAAGCGACCGCGCTCGCGCTGGTGAGCGCGACCGCGCTGCACGAAGCGACGAGCGCGAGCGCGCCCAGCAGACGGGCCATCGTCGGCCCAACCTATGTCCCCAATCCGGGGTACGTCAACCCAGCAGCAGACAGTTACCGCTCCCGGACTGCGTAGGTCAGGTGGGTCACCCGCTGCGTCGGCTCCGCGCGGACCGGGTCCAGGGCCACGCGGCCTGCGTCCACGCCCTCGAACAGGCGGATTCCGGAGCCGAACAGCACCGGTGAGAGCGCGATCGTGAACTCGTCGATCAGGCCGGCGTTCACGTACTCCAGGATCGTCGCGCCGCCGCCCGCGATGCGGACGTCCCGGTCGCCGGCGGCCTCGCGGGCCTGGTCGAGCGCGGGCTCGATGCCGTCGCCCACGAAGTGGAAGGTGGTCCCGCCCGGCCGCTCCCAGGCGTCACGCTTCTCGTGCGTCACGACGAAGACCGGCGTGTGGAACGGCGCCTCCTCCGGCCACGCCTGCTCGCCGGCGTCGAACATGCGCTTGCCCATCACGCTCGCGCCGGTGCGCTCGAACGTCTCGCGCAAGATGTCGTTGTCGCGCCCTTCCTCGCCGCCCTCGCCGAGCCCCAGGTTCTCCCGGAGGAACCGCTGCGGGAACATCCACTGCTGCAGCTCCATCCACTGCTGCCCCATCAAGTCCTCGATGGACTCGGGCGCGACGAAACCGTCCAGCGACATCGTCACGCTGAAGAACACCTTTCCGGCCATCAGCCCTCCGCTCCCTTCCGGACGATCTCGGTCACGTAGGCAGCGAGGTTGCTCAGGGTCTGCCGGCCGCCCTCGATCGCGTGGTACTTCTCGACCGCCTCGTCGCGCAGCTCCTTGGTGGGGAACACCGTGCGCATCTCGATCCGGGTCGCCGCGCCGTCGGGCGCGAACGTGAGGACCGACTCGAAGGCGTTCGGGTCGCCGCGGGACTTCACCGTGGAGCAGCGCGATCCGCTCCGGCGGGGCGATCTCGGTCCAGGAGATCCACTCCTGGTAGTCCGTCCCGTCCGGTCCGTGCATCACGAAGTCCCACACCCCGCCGACGCGGAACTCGAACGCCCGCGTGGTGGTGGTGAACCCCTCCGGTCCCCACCACCGCGACAGGTGCCGCACCTCGGTGAACGCCTCGAACACCAGCTCCCGCGGGGCACTGATGACCCGGGAGATCACGATCTCGCGGTCGGCCGTCGCCGACTGCGCCGGCGCTCCTCGTCCCGTCGCGCTCATCAGCTACTCCCCCGCCTTGCTTGCTTGAGGTCCTGCACGTACTCGTCCAGCCGGTCGAAGCTCTCGTTCCAGAACCGCTCGAACCCGCCGGCCCACTCGTGAACCGGTCGCAGCCCGCGGGCGTCAATGCCGTACAGGCGTTGCTTGCCTGCCTTGCGGTCCCGCACCAGTCCGACCTCCCGGAGCACCCGCAGGTGTTTGGACGCCCCCGGCTGGGTCATCCCCAGCTCCTGGGCCAACTCGGTCACCGGCCGCTCACCCGCCCGCAGCAGCACCAGGATCTCCCGGCGCTGCGGCTCGGCGATCGCGTTGAAGACGTCCGACGTCGTCGCTGCTCGTGCCATGAGCGTGCATCATATGCCGATATCGGCATACGTCAAGCGGGGAGGGAATTCGCGCGATGAGTTCGCCGCAGGGCGGCGGTCTCTGTTCGCATGAACTCCAACACTGACCTGACGACGATCGAGGCCAACGGCGTCACGCTCGGGGTCGAGCACTTCGGCGACGCGGCCGCGCCGCTCGTCCTGCTCGCGGGCGGCACGACCATGCTCTCTTGGTCCGACTCGCTCTGCGAGGCGCTCGCCCGCGGCGGACGTCACGTCGTCCGGTACGACCTGCGCGACTCCGGCGAGTCGACGACGGCCACTCCGAATGCGCCGAAGTACACGCTGCGTGATCTCGCGGCGGACGCCGCCGCGCTCGCCCGCGCCCTCGACGACCGACCGGCGCACCTCGCGGGCATCGGCGTGAGCGGGATGGTCGCCCAGGTCGCCGCGCTCGACCACCCGGACGCGTTCTCGGCGCTCACCCTCGCCGGCACACGCCCGGTCGCACCGGGCCGGATCGACAAGGACCTGCCCGACCACGACGCGGCAACGATGAAACGGGTGTTCTCGGCCGCGATGCCGGACTGGTCCGACCGCGCCGCGGTCGCGGAGTTCGCCGCCGCGCGCGCGGAGATCCTCGGCGACGACCCCGCTGCGGCACGCGCGACCGCCGAGCGCATCTGGGACCGCACGCCGGGCAGGGACCCCGCGGTCCAGATGGCGAATCAGATGGGCCTGGTGTTCTCCAAGCTCAACTGCAAGCCGCGCTGGCGCGACCGCCTGCCCGAGCTGGCGATCCCGACCCTCGTGGTGCACGGTCGCCGCGACCCGTTCTTCCCGGTCGGCAACGGCGAGGCGCTCGCGCGCGAGATCCCGGGCGCCCGCCTGCTCGTGCTCGAACACGCCGCGACGGCGATCCCCGATGCGGCCACCGGTGACGTCGCCGCCGCGATGCTCGAGCTCCAGGTCAGCGCAGCCGGAGCGTGACCGCGGTACGGCGCTTGCGCGACACGGGCGACGCGGTTGCCGTTCGCGTCGATCGAGCGCACGCGCAGGACGTACGTCCCGCGCGGCAGGGCTCGCCGCGCGGTCAGCCGCCAGCGCGCCGTGCCCTTGGCCTGCACCCACGCCGGCCGCGCGCAGCTACGGGGCTTCGACAGGCGGCCCTTCGACGACATGTGGCGGCAGCGCTTGCCCGCCCTTGCGCGCCACCGACACCTGCACCCGTGTGATCCGGCCGCAGCCCTTGCGTGCCTTCGCGGTGCCGCGCAGCGTCAGGCGGCGCCGCGCGTCGCGCCGGCGCGCGGCGTTCACCGACGTGCGGGTGAAGCGCGCGTAGGGCCGGGCCGTGGCGCACGCCCCCGAACCACTGGCGGGCGGATCGCCGAGCGGCCGGCCGCCGTAGATCACCTTGCCGTCGCGCTGCTGGTAGGTCTGCCAGGTCGACGTCTTGACGCGGTCGACGCCGGGCTTCGTGTAGTCGCACACACCGTCCGGGAACGTCTCCTCGAGCTGGCGCCACTGATCGTCGGTGAAGACGGCCGGCGCGTAGTCGGCCCGGCGCAGCGGCTTCAGCTCGCACTTGATCGTGTCGTCCGCGCGCGGCATGCCGGCCACCAGGCGCGGGTCGGAGTACTCGGTCACCGTCGCGTCGCACGTCGCCGCGGGCTGCTCGTTGCCGTTGCCGTCGGTGCAGCGCTCCTTCAGCGTCGCCGGCTTGTCCTCCAGGATCTTCTGCGCCAGCGGCATCGCGCGCCCGTCCTTCTCGACCGCAGCGAGCCACTCGTCCATCGCGACGATCGACGCGTCGGTGAACGTCGGGTCGCCGATGATCGGCGCCTGACCGCGCCACAGGATCTGGTTGGCCGTGGTGCCGTGCTCGCGGAGCAGGCGGGCGCGCATCGTGCCGGTGCGGTAGACGTCGTGGAAGGCACCGGGGTCCGGGCCGCGCAGGTCGATGATCGCCACCTGGTCGAGGTTGTCGCCCTGGTTGACGGCGCCGCTGCGGTAGACGCGCTCGAGCGCCGGACGGTCGGCGGCGGCCCGCTGCCTGATCGGGTTGTAGTCGATGTCGAACGAGCCGATCTTCGAGTTCACGTCGGCGAACTGCGCCGGCGAGATCGCGCCCTGCTCGAGCGCCTTGCGCCCGTACTCGACGCCCACGTTGTCGGCGGGGCGTCCCGCGAACCCGTCCTGCGGGCGGCGGCCGAACACGTTGACCATGTAGTCGTGGAACGAGCAGCGCACGCCCTTCGGGTTCGTCTCTGGCGTCGTACACCTGGTCGGGCGGTACGCCGGGGCAGTCGCGGCTCGGGTCGCCGCTCGACGGGATCACCGAGGTGAACGTGACGGCGTTCACCGGGCTGACGTGGCCCTCGACCGCGGCGATCGACGCCGGGTCCCACGCGACGCCGGGCGCCCAGCCGGCCGGGTTCTCGTAGTAGCGGCGCAGCGCCTGGTAGTCGACGTACTGCATGGCCGACGACCACGCGTCCGGGAAGCTGCAGGCCGGCGTGATGCCCTGGTAGAGGCCGGGGTAGGCGTTGGCCACCTGCTGCTGGGTGAGCGATCCGCCCGAGCAGCCGCTGCCGATCGTGTAGCGCAGCGATCCGTACTCGTCGACCACGCGCTCCTTGGTCATGATCAGCGACTCGGCCTGGGTGACGATGTTGCAGTTGTGGCCCGCGTTGTCGAGCGCGTGCGACATCACCGCGAACCCGCGGCCGAGGGCGGTCTCGTTCAGCACGTCGGGTGCGTCGGCCTGCTCGTACTCGGTGTCGCAGCTCGCGCCGTGCGTGATCACCAGCTTGTGGTTGAAGCCGTCCTGCGGATCGGTCGCGGTGAACGGCTTGCTCGGGTCGTAGAGCACCGCGATGCGGTACTGGTCGCGCGCGATCGTCGCCGGTCTCCTGGCGGACGATGAACGGCACGGTCTTGCCCTGGTCGGTCTGCGTCGTTGCGACGTCGGGCGGCGGAGCGGCGGGGTCGTAGGGACGCAGCTCGCCGCCGCCGGACGGCTTGTAGAGGAACTCGTACTTCGACCGGCCGGTTGCACTGCGCGTCGACGGCGCCGTCGAAGCACTTCCACGGCTGGATCTGCGGGCCGGAGATGACCGGGCCGCCGATCGGGTGGTTGGTGATCGTCAGCCGCGCGGTCTTGCTGCCGGCGGTGGCGATGACCACGTTGTCGCCGCTGCGCAGGTTCGTCGAGCTTGGCCGAGGTAGCGGCCGTCGGAGCGCACGGCGAACGCGGGAGTCACGTCGCGCCGGTCGACGGTGACCTTGAGCGCGCGGGCGTCGGTGCCGGCGGGCGGGACGACCTGCACGAGCGCGTCGTCGCCCGAGACCAGGTCAGCGCGGTTCGAGAGCACGCGGATCTCCGGGCTGCTGCCCGAGCCCGCCCACGCGGGTGCGGCGCCCGCTCCGGCGACGGCCAGCGACAGCACGACTATGGCCCCTACCACCCTGCGCATGACCCCTCCCGCTCGGTCGGCACGATACCGGCGCAGCCTCGCTCGCGCGCACCCAGCGTCGGTGTCGGCTGACGCGACGATCTGGGACTGAATGAGTGATTCCATGTCGAGAAGCGCTGACCGGCTCCGCTCACCAGGTGAAAGGGCCTCGACAGGCGCGGCCCACGACACCAGGAGACCCCGATGCCCAAGTACCTGCTTCTCAAGCACTACCGCGGCGGCCCGGAGCCGCACCACCCCTTCCCCCCGATGGACCAGTGGGCCCCCGAGGACGTGGAGGCGCACATGGCCTTCCTCAGGAATTTCAGGCAGACCCTCCAGGAGAACGGCGAGTACGTCGCCGCGCAGGCGCTGACTCAGGAGCGCACCTGGGTGCGCTACGGCGGCCCGGACGCGGCGCCCGTCACCACCGACGGCCCGCTGCCCGAGACCAGCGACCTGATCGCGGGGTGGTACATGATCGACGTCGAGTCCTACGAGCGCGCGCTCGAGCTCGCGGCGTACGTCTCCTCCGAGCCCGGCCCCGGCGGCGAGCCGGTGTACGAGTGGATCGACGTCCGGGAGGTCATGTTCGAGGCACCGTCCGAGGGCTGACCCGCCGTGGCCGACGAGTCGATGCGACGGCTGGACGAGGGTGCCCTGCGCGCCCTCGTCCCCCGGGTGCTCGCGGGCCTGGTCCGCCGGGGCGAGGACTTCGACTCCGCCGAGGACGCGCTCCAGGAGGCGCTGATCGAGGCGCTGCGGGTCTGGCCCAAGCACCCGCCGGACGACCCGCGCGCGTGGCTGACCACGGTCGCGACGCGGCGGCTCGTCGACGCCCGCCGCAGCGAGGCAGCCCGGAACCGCCGCGAGGAGACGGTCTCTGCGGAGCCGCCGCCGGCCGGGTTGGCCAAGGGGAAGAGGGCGACGACACCCTCTTCCTGCTCTTCCTCTGCTGTCACCCCGACCTCTCCCCCGCGTCCCAGGTGGCGTTGACCCTGCGCGCCGTCGGCGGCCTCACCACGCTGGAGATCGCCGACGCGTTCTATGTCCCCGAAGCGACGATGGCGCAGCGGATCAGCCGCGCGAAGCGCACCCTGCGCGAGCGCCGTCTGGACCAGCCGGGCGACCTGGCCGTCGTGCTGCGGGTGCTCTACCTCATCTACACGGCCGGCCACGCGGGCCGGGTGGACCTGGCCGCCGAGGCGATCCGCCTGGCCCGCCAGCTCACGCTCGCCACGGAGGAGCCCGAGGCGCGCGGCCTGGTCGCGCTGATGCTGCTGAACCACGCGCGACTGCCGGCGCGGATCGACGGCGAGGGCCGGATCGTCACGCTCGACCGTCAGGACCGCGGCCTGTGGGACACGCGCGAGATCGCCGAGGGCGTGCGCGTCCTGCAGTCGGCGCTGGCCATGGAGCGCCGCGGGCCGCTACCAGATCGAGGCCGCCATCGCCGCCCTCCACGACGACGCCGCGAGCGCCGAGGAGACCGACTGGCAGCAGATCCTGGCCTGGTACGACGATCTCGTCGCCCTCACCGGCGACCCGGTGCGCCAGGACCCCGCCGCCGTGCTCGGCCGCGCGGTCGCGGTCGGCCACGTCCTCGGTCCCGCCGCGGGCCTGCTCGAGACCGATCGGCTGCGCGAGGTGCTCGGCGACCGCCACCGGTGGCATGCCGTCCGGGGCCACCTGCACGAGCTCGACGGCGACCTGCCCGCTGCCGCCACGGCGTATGCCGACGCCGCCCGGCGCGCGACGAACGTCGCCGAGCGCGACCACCTGGTCCGCCAGGCCGCCCGCGCTCGGGCCGGCGAGCCGTTCAGCTGACGCACCCAAGAAAGGAAGGTCATGGACCCACAAGAGATCACCGAAGAGCTCGGGCATCCCGGTGCGCGGAACCTGCTCGACTCCGCGACGCTCCTCCGGCTCGCCTACGACGGATCAGACGGCTTCCCGCGAGTAATCCCGATCGGCTTCTACTGGAACGGAAACCAGATCGTTGTCTGCACGGCGGCGACCGCGCCCAAGGTGAAGGCGCTGTCGGCGCGTCCTAACGTCGCGGTGACGATCGATGTCGGCGACACGCCTACGGAGGCAAAGGCGCTCCTGGTGCGTGGGCTCGCAAGCGTGGACATCGTCGACGGCGTTCCCGACGAGTACGTCGCGGCATCGAGGAAGGCATTGGACGCAGACCAGGTCCCGGAGTTCGAGCGCCAGGTCAGGTCGATGTACGACCAGATGGCACGTATCTCCATCGAGCCGGTATGGGCGCGGTTCTTCGACTTCGGTGCCGGCCGCCTGCCGTCATTCCTGACAAAGCTGGCGGGCAACGCCTAGCGGCAGGCCTACGCGGCCGAAGCCGCAGCCACGGCCTCCTCGACCGACACCACGCCACGAGGCGCGGCACCACGTTCGAGCACCTCACGTATGTGGTCGATCGTCGATGCGGCGCGGTCCGCGTCGGAGCCGCCGACACCGACATAGCGCAAGGCCTCGCTCGCCCATATTGCCGGCCGCACGAGCGTGCCCAGGTGCTTGAGCGGCGTGTTCGGCAGCTTCAGCTGATCGGCCACCGTGTCGCCCGCCCAGCGGCGGGTGAAGCCGTAGAGCGTCGGCTCGACCAGCGGACCGAGGAGTCGCACCAGCGGACCTGGCAGCAGCAGCTCGGGCGGGGTGCCGTTCTCGATCAGCGCCGCCACGAGCGCGCGCGAGTCGTCGTCGGGCGGCGCGTCGACGTAGTCCTTGACCGCAGCGAGCTCGAGCGCCTGCGCCGCGTCATCAGGCAGGAGGTCGTCCGGCACGCCGAGCAGATGGCCGATGTAGCGCCAGAGGTGCTGGATGTCGTCGCGCTCGTCGCGGCTGAACTGGAACCCGAGGTCACGCATCGCCCGCACCGGGACCGTCGAGAACTCGCCGGCGACCGTCCACGCCGAGTGCGTGTCGTTGATCGGCTGGCCCCAGGCGGCGGCGTTCCAGCTGCCGCTCGCAAGCAGCCGGCGCCGGACGTGCGCATGAACGACGCGCACCCTCACCGTCTCCTGAAAGCCACGCTCCTCGCGACGCAGGCCTTCGGGCTCGGTCGCAGCCACGATCCAGCGCGCCGTCTCCTGCTGACGGCGCTCCGCCATCCGGACGAGCCGCCCGGTCATCACGAGCGGCTTGTTGCCGATCCCGGACCGATACCCGGCGGCGAGAGCCGCGCAGTTGAGCGTCAGACCGACCCACAGGCCGGCCCGCCAGTACGCGACGCTGCCGCGATCGACGCGGTCCCAGTCGACCCACGCCGGCACCTCGGCGAGCGGCTCGAGCAGGTCGGCCAGCTCGGCGTCAACCGGGCGGGTGCCGTCCTCCAGCCAGGCGTTGACCGCCCGCATGCCGCTGCCGCCTGGCAGCGCCGCACACGCGGCCGCGATCGCGTCGCCCACCTGGTCGGTTTCGCGCAGGCCACGCTCGAGCCGGTTGACCAGAGCCGCGCCGAACACCTCACGCGCGCGGTCGCCATTGATGAACAGTTCCCCTGTCACCGCGCGAAACTAGTCTCGCCCGGCCTGATCCGCTATGGGTCAACCGGCTCGTTTTAGGAGGCAGGCTAGGGTCCGGGCCACACTCATCGTTCCGCGACGAGAAAGGATGGCGCGATGCCTGAAGACGCGCCCACCACCGGCCGATCGCTGCGGTCGCTGATCACCTCCGATGGAGAGCTGCGACTGTCGCTCTCCGAGCAGCCTCTTCCCGAGTTGAAAGATGGCCAGGCGGTTGTCGCCGTCGAGGCGTCGCCGATCAACCCGTCCGACCTCGGCGTGCTGCTCGGCGCGGCCAACCCCGCCGACCTCGTCGCGGACGGTGATGATCTGGTCGGCCGCGTCGACGCAGCCGCGCTCCCGCTGTACAGGGACCGCCTCGACAAGCCGCTGCCGGTCGGCAACGAGGGTGCCGGCACGGTCGTCGCTGCCGGCGCCGGCGCCGAGTCGATGGTCGGCAAGCGAGTAGCGACCTTCGGCGGCTCGATGTGGGCGGACTACCGCGTCGCTGACG
The DNA here is from genome assembly GCA_963724205.1 of uncultured Actinomycetes bacterium. Classification (GTDB taxonomy): domain Bacteria; phylum Actinomycetota; class Thermoleophilia; order Solirubrobacterales; family Thermoleophilaceae; genus CAVRTK01. Next base: position 2,864,235 of record CAVRTK010000001.1, read on the forward strand.
CGGGTGCTCTCGTGGAACTGCCCGACGACGTCAGCACGGCGGACGGCGCCGCGTTGTTCATCAACCCGCTCACCGCGCTGTCGATGGTCGAGACGATGCGAGCCGAGGGTCACACGGCGCTCGTCCACACCGCCGCCGCGTCCAATCTCGGCCAGATGCTCGTGCGGATATGCGACGCGGACGGCGTCGGCCTGGTCAACGTGGTCCGCAGCGGCGCGCAGGTTCAGGTGCTACGAGACATCGGCGCGACCCATGTCGTCAACTCGTCGCTGCCGGACTTCGCCGACCGTCTGACTGAAGCCATCGCGGACACGGGCGCCACCCTCGGCTTCGACGCGGTCGGCGGCGGGTCGCTGGCCAGCGACATCCTCACGGCGATGGAGCGCGCCCAGCCACCGTTGTCCTCGTGGACGCCTTACGGCTCGACGACGCACAAGCAGGTGTACATCTACGGCTCCCTGGACTTCGGGCCGACCGTCGTCGAGCGCCGGTTCGGCCTCACCTGGGGCATCGGCGGCTATCTGCTCACCAACGCCCTGGGCCGCCTCGGTGGCGAGGCCTTCGGCCGGATGCGCGCCCGCGTCCTTGCCGAGGCGAAGACGACGTTCCACTCCGGCTATGCCGAGACCATCGGCCTGGCCGGGGTCCTCGACCCGGCGTCCCTAAGCGTCGTCTCCCGGCGCAGCACCGGCACCAAATTCCTCATCGACCCGTCGCGCGACCGCCGGTGACGGCCGGCGCCGGCCTTCCGCCCCGGCCCGACCTCTCGCGTCTGATGATGGGCGTCGGGTTCATGGTCACGCCGACGCGCTTCCTGGACGCCTGTCACGAGCGCTGCGGCGACTGGTTCACGCTGCGGCCGGCGCGCGACCGCGTGCTTGTCGTGACGGCCGATCCGGCTGCGGTGAAGCAGGTCTTCACCGGCAGTCCGGACCTGCTCCACGCCGGTGAAGGGAATGTCGTGCTGGCGCCGATACTCGGATCCGGGTCGACCCTCCTGCTCGACGGCGCCGAGCATCTGCGCCATCGCCGGCTGCTGCTGCCGCCGTTTCACGGCGAACGGATGCGGGGCTACGAGACACTGATGGCCGAGGTCGCGGAGCGTCACGTCGCGGCGTGGCCAAGAAGGCGCCGGTTCGCTGTGCTGCCGAGCATGCAGTCGATCACTCTCGAGGTGATCATGCGCGCGGTCTTCGGCGTCGACGACCGCGACCGGCGCGAGTTGATCGGCGCACCGCTGCGGCGCCTGCTCGACATGGTCGGCAGCCGCCGCCGCGTGCTGCTGCTGGCGTTGACTGCGGAGCGCACCGGACCGCGGAGCCCCTGGGCGCGCTTCGCCGCCGCGCGCGACGAGGCGGACGCCCTCCTCTACGACGAGATCCGGGCGCGGCGTGCCGACCCCGATGGCGCCTCCGGGGACGACATCTTCTCCCTGCTGCTGGCCGCGCGCGACGAGGACGGCAACCCGCTCACGGACTCGGAGCTGCGCGACGAACTGATGACGCTGCTCGTCGCCGGCCACGAGACGACGGCGACTGCGCTCGCCTGGGCGCTGGAATGCCTGGTTCGCCGCCCCTCGGTGCTCGATCGGCTGATCGATGAGGAGCGCGCCGGATCGGGCGACTACCTCGACGCCGTCATCAAGGAGACGCTGCGCCTGCGGCCCGTCGTGCCGGCCGTCGTGCGTCGTCTCCAGGCGCCGATGGAGATCGGCGGCTGGCAGCTCCCCGCGGGCGTCCACATCGCGCCGTCGATCTACTTACTGCATCGGCGGCCGGACCTCTACCCGGACCCGCTCGCGTTCCGGCCGGAGCGCTTCCTCGGCGCCGATCCGCCCGGAACGTACGAGTGGATCCCGTTCGGAGGCGGCGTCCGCCGCTGCCTCGGGGCCAGTTTCGCGCTGTTCGAGATGAAGATCGTCCTGAGGACGGTGCTCCGCTCGGCGCGGTTGCGCAGCACACCACGACGCCGCGGCGAGGGCGTGACGCGGCGGGCGATCACGTTCGCGCCGTCGCGCGGGGCCCGGATCGCGGTCACCGACTGAACACCGCGCTTGTGCCCTTGCGCCAGCGACGCGAGCGGCATAACGTGGAGTTCTGCGCCTCCGTGGACTCGCACTCCTGCTTGGCGTCGCCGTCCTCGCGTGGCCGGCGGCTGCGTCAGCCGACGGCCTGACCGACCCGCCGAGCGTCTCGCTCAGCGGGCAACAGGGCGGCCACCTCGTCCTCACCGGGACGGGCGGGAACGACCACGTCGTCGTAACCGCCACGGACACGGACTCCGGCGCTGTGTCGTGGAACGGCGGCGTGCCGATCGCGTTCGACGACGTCACCGAGCTGTCATTCGACGGCGGCGACGGCGACGACTGGATCGACCTCGTCAACCCGAGTGGCGGACTGTTCGCGCCGGCCGCCGGGATCCATGTCGACGGCGGCGGCCCGGCGACGAAGCCAGGCGACGGCATGGGCCTGAGCGGCGGCCGATCCGACACGGGATCGCACACCCCGGGGGCCACGCCAGATGCCGGCAGCTTCGAGAACGTGCGGGGCATTACGGTGCAGCGGATCGACTACGCCGGGCTCGAGCCGATCCTCGACACGGTCTCATCGCCCAACTTGACGATCAGCGGCACAGCGGCAAACGAGGCGATCGTGCTCGACCAGGGAGCGAGCCCCGCTGACGGTCAGCTCAGGGTTCAGGTCGCCGCCGGCGAGGCGATCGAGTTCGCGAACAAGACCAACGTCACCGTCAACGGCGGCGGGGGCACCGACACCTGGAACCTGAGCGCCGACCAGCCGTCGACCGGGCTGGTGTCCTTCACCGCCACCGGCGACGCCGGGACGATGAACACCGGCACCCTCAACCTCGCGGGGACGACGGTGGCGCTGCAGCCCGGCACGGCCTTGGCGAGCGACACGATCACGACCTCCGGCGCGCTCACTGCGAATTCTCTGCGCCTCACCGCAGGAGGCAGTATCACGGAGAACAACGCGGGCAACGACGTCAACACGCTCTCCGCTCAAACCATCGGGCCGGCAGGCGGCGCAATCGCCTTCCGCGACGCGGATTCCCTGACCGTCGGGACCGTGGATGGCCAGAACCGAGTGCAAACGCCGAGCGGGAATGTCGACCTCGTCACCGCAGATGGTCTCACGCTCAACCAATCGGTCATCGCCGCCGGAGCGAGCGTGATCACGCTCGATGCCGGCGGGCCGACGACCCAGACGTCCGGGGCGGCCGTCGTGGCGCAGCAGATCCGCCTCCTCGGTGCGGGGCCGTTCACCCTCACGAACGCGGGCAACCTCGCCTTCCTCGTCGCCGCCGCGACGAGTGGCAACACGGACCTCACGGTCGGGGCGAGCGGCTTAACGACCATCGTCGGGACCGTCGCCGGCACAGTCGGCTTCGTGTCCTCCAATGGCCGCGTGAACGTGACCAACTCGAACGGATCCACCACGGTGTCGAACCCGGTCACCGCGACCGGTGCAGGGAACACGGCGACCGTTGCCGCCACAGGCACGGACGCCGCGGTCACGAACAACTCCACGATTACGGGAAATGGCGTGACTGTCAGCGCGCCCGTCCAGGCGCTCGGAGGCGGCACCATCGCTGCCGGGACCAGCACCGCGACGCTCGACCAGGGAACCGCCGGGCGACCGGTGAACGTCGGGACGGCCGGCGATCCGAACGGATCGCTCAACCTTTCGGACCCCGAGCTCGACACCGTCACCGCGGGCACGCTCCGGGTCGGGAGCACGACCAGCGGCAACACGACGCTGACGGCAGCCGTCGCCCCGGCAGCCGCGACGAACCTGCTCGTCCGTTCGGGCGCTCAGATCGTCGACGGCAACGCCACCGGTGACGACGTGACGGCCACCGGGGCCGGCTTCGAGGCGGCCACCGGCATCGGGGCGAGCGGCGACCGGGTCGAGACCGCGAGCACGAACATCGAGGCCGTCACGACGAGCGGGGGCCTGTTCCTGACCGAGGCCGGCGGCGTGAACGTCGGTGGCGTCTCCCCCTCGCTCAGCGGGCTGAACGTGATGACGTCGGGCGACCTCGCCTTCACGGCGGGCGGCGCCATGACCGTGTCGGACACCGACGGTGCCGAGTCCGTGCACGGCGGCGGCACGAGCGGAGACGTCAACCTGACGACTCCGGGCGACGTCACGTTCACGGCGAATCACAAGGCGATCACGGCTCCCGCGGGCGACCTCGAGGTCCACGGCGACAACATAAGCCTCGGCACCGCCGGAGCGAACTTCGACAACGACGTGCGGAGCGGCCGGGGCGTGACCCTGGACGCCCAGGGGGACCTGAATATCGACGGGGATGCCGACGTCAGGTCCGACGACTTCGGGCCGGGCTCCGCGGAGGGCGTTGACCTCTCTGCCAACGGCGAGCTCGCCGTCGACGACGCCAATGGCACCGGCGCGTCCGTGGTCGGCATCGGCGTGTCCGCAGGCGCCCCGACGGTGCGGCTCGGGTCCCCCGCCGACACCCTGGCGACGACAGGGAACCAGCCGCTCTTCGTAACGGCGGACGACCTCGTGATCGAGCCCGACGCGGATCTCGACGCCGGTCCCGAACCGGCGCAGTTCGAGTCGTTGACGGCGGGTGGTGGCGGAATCATCCTGGGCTCGGCCACCGATGCCGCCGCGCCGATGGAGATCTCCGACGCCGAGCTCGATCGCATCTCGGCCGGCAGGATCGAGATGCTCGCGAACACGGACGACATCACGATCACCGCCCCGATCAGCCCGGCGTTGTCGAGCTCCTTGTTCCTGGGCGACGCCGGAGCGGTATCGCAATCGGCCCCCTTGGCCGTGCCCAACCTGCGCGTAGCGGCGACGACCAGCGCGGTGCTCGGCGACGGGGGCAACGACGTCGACACGCTCGCGGGTACAGCGGGCACCATCCTCACGTTCGCTGACGCCGATGCGGTCACGGTCGGCGCCGCCGCGGGTGGCCAGGGCATCTCCGCTCCCGCGGGCACCGCACGCATCGCCGGGTCCGGCCTGGTGTCGCAGGCAAGCGGTCCCGCAGGCGTGATCAACGCGAACACGCTCGAGGTGCCCGGCGGCGGCGACGTCGATCTCCAGAACCCGGCGAACATCGTCAACCAGCTTTCGGGGACCAGCGACGGCCCGTTCTCGTTCCAGGACTCGGTTCCGCTCGCGGTGGTCGGGTCCGGCATCCACAGCGCTGGCAACAACGTCACGCTGGCTGCGGATCGCATGAACCTGGCCGCCGCACCAACGAACGCCGGCGGCGGCGTCGCCAAGCTGCGCGCGCCAACCGCCGCGCGCCCGATTCAGCTTGGCCCAAGCGACCCCGCCGGCTCGCTCGCGCTGTCCGACGCGGAGCTCGACCAGGTCACCGCTACACGCGTCGAGGTCGGCGCCGCCGACGCCGGCCCGTTCACGATCGATGGCGCGATCACGCCGGCCAACACGACGTCGCTTCGCCTTACCGGTGCCGGTTTCGGCGCCGGCGGCGCGGGCTCCCTCGGCGAGACGACGCTGCGGCTCACCGACACCAGCGGCGGCGCGATCCCGTGGACCGTGGCGCCGGACAGCGTGAAGGACGGCGGCGGCACGGTTCCGTATTCGGGAGTCGACAACCTGCTGGTCGACGCCGGCGCCGGTGCCAATGCGTTCTCCGTCAAGGCTTCGCCGACCACGACGTACACGCTCGACGGCGCCGACCCGGCAGCGGCGCCCGGCGACGCGCTCACCTACGACGCCGAGGGTCGGACGGTGAGCGGTGACCTGACCGCGCCCGACGGACAGATCGACAGCCCGGGTCGCAAGCCGGTCATCTTCCAGCGCTTCGAGTCCGCGTCGGTGAGCGGTGCGGACGATGACGGGGATGGCGTCGCCAACGAACAGGACAACTGCAGGACCGCCGCCAATCCCGACCAGCGCGACACCGACGGCGACGGCCAGGGCGATGCCTGCGACGGCGACCTCGACGGCGACGGTCGCGCGAACGCGTCCGACAACTGCCCGAACGCATCAAACGGCGATCAGCGGGACTTCGACGGCGACGGCATCGGCCGCGCCTGCGACGCCGACGACCTCGCGCCCGGCGCCTGCAACAACGCCGTAGCACGGGCGGTGACCGGCACCACGCTCGGTACGCGGGCGGGTGACTACCTCGTAGGAGCCGACACCGCGGACACGATCGAGGGCGGCGACGGCGACGACTGCATCGAGGGACGCGGCGGCAGCGACCGGATCACCGCGGGCGGCGGGCGCGATCGCGTGCGGGGCGGCGACGGCAACGACCGCGTCGACGGTGGTGCCGGCGACGACGTCTACCTGCGGGGGCAGAACGGCAACGACACTCTGCGCGGTGGCGACGGCGCCGACTCGCTCAGCGGCGGCGACGGCAACGACCGGCTGACCGGCGGAGCGGGCAACGACAGGCTCATCGGTGGCAACGGCAGGGACACCCTCACCGGCAGCGCCGGTCGCAACTCCTACTCCGGGCGCGCCGGCTCGGACTCGATCAACGCGCGCAACAACGTGCGCGAGACAGTGAACTGCGGCTCCGGCCGCGACGTCACGACGGTCGACCGCAACGACCGCGTGGTCGGCTGCGAGATCGTCCGCCGCGGCTGACCGCGGTTGAAGCGATATCGGTGAACGGCCACCCGCACTCACCGTGCGGGCTTGCCCAGGTCGAGCTGAGGCCGGTCACCTAGACGCTGCGTTGCGGAGCTCGGGATAGCGCATCGTCGCCTCCCAATCGACAGCGACCTCGCCCTTCGGCGACACCAGCACCGCGATCGGGGCACCCGCGAGGATCGTCGTGTGGACCGTGTCGACTATTCCAGGGGCCAGGTACGTGTACTGAAAGCGGACCAGGCGCGCCAGAAGCAGGCCGGGCACCCGTTCCTTGACCCTGACCTGGCGGCCGTCGTCGAGCTGCAGGTCGAGCTTCCAGTCTGGCCGGTCGTTGGTCCGCGAGCCCGTGTCCCTGGCGTCGACGAGCCGCGCGCCGGCCGGCGACCAGGTCGCGCGGCGCTGCTCCAGTTTGCGCCGGAAGAGCCAGTCGTCGCGGATCTCGATGGCGCCCTCCGCCGGCCAGTCCTCGGGGTCGGGCCAGGCGTACTGGTGCACCTCGGGCATCGGGTGGGGGACGTCCTCGATCGGCTTGAACGACTCGTCCCACTTCACGATCGCGATCTCGGGCTTGGACTCGTGCGCGAGGACCTTCAGGCGCGCGCCGGGTGCGAGCACGCGCTTCTGCTCGGTCGGCACCCTCTGGCGGACGCAGCACTCGACCGGGCCGTCCGGCCGCGCGACCCGCAGCCGGAGCAGCAGGACGTCGTGCCCGCCGCCGGTGCCGGCCACGCCGGCGACGGCCGGCCGATCCGCCATCCCGGTCAGCTCGGCGTCGCACTCCACGGTGCACGCGCGTACGCGAGCCGTGCGAATCGGAGCGCCAGCCGTGTCGACGGTCTCGTCGACCTTGTCCCACGCCGTGCCGGCGGCGCCCATCGCCTTGCCGACCGTCTTCATTCCGGGAATACGCCCGAGCTTGCTCAGGTTGAGGTTGATGTTGATCGGCATCTGGCCTCTGGGACGAGCCTAACGCGGCGATCGCCGCGCGCAGCGATCCGGGTCCGTTCGGCGAACTCGACTGGGGCCAGTCGATCGGAGATGATGCGCGCGTCGTGAGTGACGCGCCCTCATCAGTCCTGGTCACCGGCGGGACGGGCTTCCTCGGAGGCTGGTGCATCGCCGAGCTGCTGAAGCGTGGCCACGAGGTACGTACAACCGTCCGGAACATCGCTCGCGAGCCGGCGGTGCGCGCGACGCTCGATCGGGCCGGTGTCGACGCGGGCGACCGTCTCACCGTCGTGGCGGCCGACCTGGGAGCCGACGACGGCTGGTCCGACGCCGTCGCGGGCTGCACCGGCGTCCTTCACGTCGCCTCGCCGTTCCCTCCCGAGCAGCCCAAGGACCCCGACGAGCTCATCGTCCCCGCGCGAGACGGCGCCCTCCGTGTGATCAAGGCGAGCCTGGCCGCCGGCGTCGAGAGGATCGTCATGACCTCCTCGGTCGCTGCGGTCCGCCACGGCCGGCCGGCGGCGGAGGACAAGCCCTACACCGAGGAGGACTGGACCGACGGCGACGATACGCAGCGAACGCCGTACGTCCGCTCGAAGACGATTGCCGAGCGCGCCGCATGGGACCACGTCCGTGCCGCCGGCGCCGAGGACCGCCTCGCGACCGTCAACCCCGGCGCGATCATCGGCCCTGTTCTGAACGACGACCACTCGTTCTCGCTGCAGGCGGTGCAGCGGCTCCTCGACGGCATGCCCGCGATGCCCCGGCTCGGGTTCACCTTCGTCGACGTGCGCGATGTCGCCGACCTGCACATTCGCGCGCTCACCGATCCCGCCGGCGGCGGCGAGCGCTTCCTCGCCACCGACGAGTTCCTGTGGGTCTCCGACGTCGCCGCGGTCCTGCGCGAGCGCCTCGGCGATCGCGCCGCCAAGGTGCCGACCCGTGTCGCTCCGAACGTCCTCGTGCGCGCGATGAGCCTGTTCGACGGCGGCCTGCGCTCGATCGTCGGCGACCTCGGCAAGGTGGCGTACTACTCGAACGCCAAGGCTCGCGAACGCCTCGGCTGGCAACCCCGGCCGGTCGCGGACTCGATCGCCGACACGGGTGAGAGTCTGCTCGCGCACCCGGCGTCCTGATTGCGCTCGTGCCTCAGACGACGGCCGCTCGCGCGCGAGCCGCTCTAGCATCGCGCCCATGACGGTCGAGCGGATGGACCACGTCGGCATCGTGGTCGACGACCTGGCGAACGCGATCGACTTCTTCGTCGATCTCGGGCTCGAGCTGCAGGGCAAGGGGACCGTCGAAGGCCGCGAGGTGGACCGCATCGTCGGGCTCGAGGGCGTGCGATCGGACTTCGCCATGATGCAGACGCCGGACGGCCACGGGCGGCTCGAGCTCATCAAGTTCCAGTCGCCCCCAAGCCAGGGCGACGACCCGCACGCGCCGGCGAACACCACGGGCCTCCGCCACATCACGTTCGCAGTCGACGACATCGACGCCGCCGTCGCCCTCCTGCAGGCCCGAGGAGCGGAGCTCCTCGGCGAGGTCGTGTCCTACGGGAACAGCTATCGGCTCTGCTATATCCGCGGCCCGGAGGGGATCATCGTCGAGCTCGCGGAGAAGATCGGCTGAGGGCTCCGGCCGACTGCCAACCGCCTCACGCGGCGCTACGCCAGTGTCTGCAGCACCATGCGTGAGCTGCAGTTCAAGCGCGCCGGTTCGCTGGCTTGGAAGGACCGGCCAGAACCGGCTCTGACCGGACCCACCGACGCGATCGTGCGGCCGTTCATCGCCGGCCGTTGCGACGGCGACACCGTTCCACTGCATCGCCCCGTGTCGCGGGCCATGCAGATCGGGATCGCGCTGCGGACCATCGACCCCGTTGTGGCGTGCATCTGCGGTCAAGTGCCATTCCGCGGACCGTTCGCGATCGGCCACGAATGCGTCGCCCAGGTCGTCGCAGTCGGCGATGACGTGCGCGAACTCGGCGTCGGACAGACCGTCGTGGTTCCGTGGGCGGTCTCGTGCGGTCGGTGCGACCGCTGTCAGGCGGGGCTTACGTCGAAGTGCAGCGCAACGACGGACGGCGAGCTCGCCGCCTACGGCCTCGGCCCGGCGTCCGGCCCGTGGGGCGGCATGGTCAGCGACCTGCTCCGAGTGCCTTTCGCCAGCCACATGCTCGTTCCCGTCCCCGACGGCATCCCGCCCGCCCGAGTGGCGGCGGCGAGCGACAATCTCGCGGACGCCTGGCGCGCCGTCGTCGACCCGCTTCACGCGCGCCCGGGTGGACGCGTCCTGATCCTCGGCGGCGGCGCCAGGAGCATCGGCCTCTACGCAGCTGGACTCGCCGTGGCACACGGAGCTGCGGTCGTCGACTATCGCGACGACGACCCGGCCCGCCGAGACATCGCTGAGTCGTTCGGTGCCCGCGCCGGCCGCAAGAGTGATCCGCTCGGCACCTACGACGTCGCCGTCGAGGCCACCTCACGCGCCTCGGGGCTGCGCGCCGCACTTCGCGTGCTCGCACCCGGCGGCATTTGCACCGGGGTCGGCTACTACCTCGCGACCGGCACGCGCGTGCCGCTGATGCGGATGTACGCCACCGACGCGACGTTGCGCATCGGCGTCTCGCACGCCCGGGCGACCCTCCCCCACCTCCTCGACTTCATCGCCCGGACCGGTTTCGAAGCGGAGCGGGTGACCACGATGACCGGCGAGTGGGACGACGCCCCGACCGCCTACCTGGCCAAGACCACGAAGCTTGTCCTCGCCCGCGATCCTCTGCCATCTCGGTGAACACACTCCGCAGCGCGTCGCTTTTCGCGGCCTGAGACCGGCAAAAACCTCAGGTCACCCCCGGAAAAGTCTGGCGTTGCCCGTAGCCCGGGGTGAACTGACCATGGGCCGCAGCAACCCCCCAGCCCACCGAGGTGCCCCCCATGTTCAGAACCACCCCACCGGAATCGGCCGCCGATGCCGTCCGGCGCCGCCGCACGATGGCCACGCTCGTACTGGCACTGGCGCTCTCGTGTGCGCTGCTGGCGTCCATGGCGCCCCGCGCTGACGCCCAAGGCGCCTCGCGGACCTGGGTGTCGGGCGTCGGCGACGACGTCAACCCGTGCAGCCGCACGGCGCCCTGCAAGACGCTCACCGGCGCGGCCGGCAAGACCGCCAGCGGCGGTGAGGTCAACGCGCTCGACCCGGGCGGCTTCGGAGTTCTGACGATCACCAAGCCACTGACGGTTGACCTCTCCGGCATCGGCCGCGCGGCGAACAACAGCCAGACGGCGTTCAGGGTCCAGGCATCGGCGGACGCCGACGTGGTGATTCGCGGCGTGGGCATCCACGGCGGTTCCGCGCCGGCCGGATCCCCCTGCGCGTACGGCGGCGTGGCGGGCGTCGAGGTTCTGTCCGCGGGGACGGTGCGCGTGGAGGACACGACGATCGGCAGCCAGCAGACTGCTGTGCGCGTGGCGGCCACGGCCTCCAGCCCGAAGGTGATCCTCAACAACGTGGACGTGAGCAACGCATGCGACTTCGGCGTCGACGTCTCAGCCGCCGACCCGGGCGCGGCCGACGTGGCCATTCGCGACAGCACGCTGGCTCACACGGGCACGGCACTGCGAGTGGCCGATCGCAGCCGGGCCACGATCTACGGGTCGACGATCTTCGGGAACACGCTGGGCTTCCAGACGGTCGGCTCGGGCGTGATCGACTCGTACGCCGACAACCGCGTGTTCAGCAACGTCGCCGACGGTACGCCCACCAGGAACCTGGGCGAGCCTCCGGCCGGCGCGACCGGACCGGCGGGACCCACCGGCGAGCAGGGCCCCGCCGGCGAGCAGGGCCCCGCGGGCGAGCAGGGCGCGGCCCCGTTCAGGCTCGTCCTCGCGCCCGGGGACCAGCGCCTGAGCACCGCCGCGGGCAAGCGGGTGACGCTGCGTTACGCGGCGACCGCGCCCACGGTTACCACGCTCGAGGTCCTCAAGGGCCGGAAGGTCGTGGCGACGGTCCGCGGACGCTCGAAGGAGGGACAGAACGTGGCGGCCTGGAACGGCAAGATCGGCAGGAAGAAGGCGACTGCCGGGCGCTACACGCTGCGTCTCTCGGCCCTCAGCGCCGACGGCCAGACGGCCAGCGTGCGGTCTGAGCTGGTCGTCAAGCGGTAGCCAGTTCCCTGGCCTGCAGGTACCGCGGCGGAGCGCACGGCGCTCCGCCGCCGTACGTGCCCGAGCCGGACACGCCAGCCTCGCGCAAAAGCTTTACAGCTGCTGACTAATCCGATAGCTCTGATACGAAGACTCAGAGATCGGAGGGCGATCATGGCGAAGCGTGAGGCGTTGATCGAGATCGAAGCAGAGGAGCAGAACGCCCTCGCTCGGTTCACCGCGGCGAGCGTCTCGCTTGACGCCGGTCAGGCCCAGGTCCAGGAGGTGTTGCCCGCCGACATCAAGGGCGAGGTGACCTACAGGCCGACCGCGAAGCCGATACCGATGTTCGCGCCGCACCGACAGGCGACGGGTGTCTCCCGGCTGAGCGGGCTCAGTGCGTTCGCGTCGACCGACGAGGCAAATGACGTCACGTCCGCGACGCAGGTGATCGCGGTCCAGCTCGACGCCGATGCCTACGACGACCTGAACAGCCGCGACGGCGTTCGCGTGTGGCCGAACTCAGCGATCACGCTGATCAAGGCCGACTGCGGACCGGACTGGAGGCCCGCGGTCAGCGTCGACGCGATCCGCGACGAGCTCCACGTCGCTGACGCCTGGGAAATAGCGGGCAGCCGCGGGGAGGGCATCGTCATCGGTGTCATCGACGAAGGGGTCGACGGCAGTGAGTATCCGGTGATCGGCGGCTTCAACCGCGCGGGTGGCCAGCGCCCAGGAGCCGCGGGCATCGACAGCCATGGCTCGATGTGCGCCGCCGACATCGCGGTGGCGGCGCCTGACGCGCAACTTTACGATTACCCGTTCCTCGTCCGGTTCTCGAGCAGCGCGCTGGCGATGTTCAGCGCGGTGCTCGAGCAGCGCCGCTTGGACGGCACGCCGCACGTCGTGTCGAACAGCTGGGGGTTCGTGTCGGTTCCGCCCAAGGAGGACGACCCGAACAACGAGATCTGGGATCTCGATCACCCGCTGCACCGCAAGATCCGCGAGGTCGTCGCCTCCGGCGCGCCAGTTGTTTTCGCTGCCGGCAATTGCGGCAAGCCGTGCCCGTCGGGCAATTGCAAGGAGTCGAGCATCGGCGCGGGCCAGTCGATCCACGGGTCGAACAGCCTCGAGGAGGTCATCACGGTCGCGGCGGTCAACAGCAACGGAGAGCGGATCGGATACTCCTCCCAGGGCCCAGGTATGTTCAAGGAGGAGAAGCCTGACGTGGCCGCCTACTCGCACTTCTTCGGGAACTTCGGCCCGGGCCGACCCGCAGGTAACGCCTCCACCCCATTCGACAACGGCACGTCCGCGGCTTGCCCGGTGGCTGCCGGAGTCGTGGCGCTGATCCTCGCCGCGCACCGCGACATATCGCCCGCTCAGGTGCGTGACGCGATCGTCGCAAGCGCCGGCGGCCCATGGTCACCTGACACCGGTCACGGGGTCATCGACGCGGCGCGGAGTCTCCCGCAGCAGGATTCCGCCGTGGCGTGAAGCGCTGGCTGATCACCACGTCGACCGCGAGCGACCTCGACGAGGTTCGCCGCGCCGTCGCCGATCTCGGGGGCACGGTCGATGACGCGCCACCGATCTCACTCGGACCGGACGAGCAGGTCGTCGAGGCCGAAGGGCCCGACGACCTGCAGAGCCGGTTGCACGATCACCCAGCTGTCCTGAAGGTCAGTCCCGACAGCCCGAAGCACCCATTCGGATAACCCGACGGAGGGGTACGCGAGATGTTCGTCAGACGAGAGATCTGGGGCCTCGAGCGCAACGAGATCTGGGATCCGCACACGCTCGCCTACGCCCAGGCGATCCTGAAGCTCGGCGATCGCGTCTTCCCGACGGACCGGCGGAGCTACGCCTACCAGGTCGCGATGCATGGCAACAACGACGACCCGACCACCGGCCCGGACGGCGTGTGGAACATGTGCCAGCACCAGAGCTGGTTCTTCCTGCCCTGGCACCGCATGTACATCCTCTTCTTCGAAGAGATCGTTCGGGCCGAGGTCGTCGCGGCCAATGGGCCGGCTGACTGGGCGCTCCCGTACTGGGACTGGCAGGCGAACCGCGCGCTACCGCCCGCGTTCCGCGAGCGCAAGCTTCCCGACGGGCACGACAACCCGCTGTTCGTCGAAGACCGCGTGATCGGCAACGACGGTGCGCGCATGCTTCCCGCCGTCGTCGAGTGGACAGCCGCCGAAGCCAGCCAGGAGTTCAGCGCAACGTTCGGCTTCGGCGGCGGCATCATCGACAGGCCGTCTCACTTCGGCGCGCGGGTGACGGGCGTCGTCGAGCGCCAGCCGCACAACAACGTCCACAGCACTATCGCCGGCCCCATGGCGACGGCGGCCAGTCCGGGCGACCCGATCTTCTGGCTCCACCACGCCCAGGTCGACCGCCTGTGGTCGCGCTGGCTCCAGCTCGGGGGCGGCCGGAGCAATCCCGACGACGACCGCTGGCTCGATCAGGAGTTCGCCTTCTTCGACGCTTCGAACACGAAGGTCACGCGCACGCCGCGCGACGTCGTTTCGACGGAGGCGCTCGACTACCGCTACGAGGACGATCCGGCTCCCGGCGCGATCCCACTTAGTGCCATTGTTCCCGAGCAGGCCCGCGCGGCCTTGAGGACTTTGGAGGTGTCCAGGACGGTGAGCCCCGAACCGAAGGAGCTGGGTGCGTCGGGACCGGTCAAGCTCGGCGCCGGGCCGACGTCCGCTTCAGTCGAGCTCGACGTCGATCAGGACTCCGACATCCAGCGCCTCGCCGCGCTCGACGTGGCCCCGTCAACCGTCGCGTTGGTCATGGAGGACATCGAGCTCGACGACCCTGCCGCTCCGATGTATGAGGTGTACCTGAACCTGCCCGGTAGCCCTGACAAGGACGGCCGCCATGACAGCCCGCACTTCGTCGGGTTCCTCGAGTTCTTCGGTGCCGACCACGAGCACGGTGAACATGCCGAGCACGCGGGAGCCAAGCGCATGTTCGACATCACGAGCATCGTGCACCGGCTCCAACAGGAGGGCAGCTGGGATCCGAAGAGGGCCGAGGTGAGCCTGACGCCGGCGCGTGTGGTCGAGGACGCGGAGACCGGCGAACCGCGCACGGCGCCGCTGGCGCGCGATCCGAACGTGACGATCGGATCGATCCGGTTCGTCACGGAATAGAGGCGTGACCCCGCGGCACTAGATTGCGCGCATCACCGCCGCGACGACCGTATCGTCGCGTCACACAGGCCGGTTGACGAGCGTGATCAGCCGGCTGGCAACCGTTCCATCGCTGAGCCTCACCTGCACCCTCACGACGGCCTTGTTCTTGCGCGCGAGGCGCGCGCGGGTCGTCCGCGGCAGCGCCAGCCGGATCGTGCGGGGCTTGCCCGCGACGAGGGCAAACGAAGTGCGCGTCGACCGCTGGCCGCTGGCAGCCAGGCGGCTCTCGAGCCCTGTCGCGGTGAGCGTGACGCTGCCCGTGCAGCGAGCGCTAACCGTGCCGAGGCAGGTCAGACCGACGGCGGTGCGGTTGCGGCGGACGGTGGTATCCGGGTGGCTGATCGACACCCGCATGATCGACGCCCCGGGCAGGTCCGGCGCGGCCGGCAGGTCCGGCGCGAGTGGCAGGCTCGGCGGCGCGATCGGCAGGTCAGGCGCCGGCGTTCCCGGGCCCTGAGTCGCGGGCACGTCCGCCTGGGTTCCGGTACCGGTCAGTGCCACGGTCACGTCCGGCGCGTTCGAGGCGACCGTGACGGTGGCGGACTTCGCGCCGGTCGTGGTCGGGTCGAAGCGCGTCCTGACCTTGCAGGTCTCCCCCGCAGCGAGCGTCGTCGAGTCGGTGCAGTCGCTGGCATCGCCGGTCAGGCGCGCGAACTCGCCAGGGTCGGCGCCCCCGACCGAGACGGCGGTCAGCGTCACGGGCTCCGTGCCGGTGTTCGTGACGGTCGACTCCTGCGCCGCCGTCGGGCCGTCGGCGACGTCGCGCGACCCGAAGCCGAGCGACCCCGGCGTGCGCGACAACTGGGTCTGCGTCCCCGTGCCCGTCAGTGCGACGGTCACGTCCGGCGCGTTCGAGGCGACGGTGACGGTGGCGGCCATGGCCCCGGTGGTGGCCGGGTCGAAGCGCATCCTGACCTTGCAGGTCGCGCCCGCAGCGAGACTCGTCGAGTCCGTGCAGTCGCTCGCATCGCCGGTCAGCCGCTCGAACTCACCGGGATCGGCGCCCCCGATCGAGACGGCGGTCAGCGTCACCGGCTCCGTGCCCGTGTTCGTCACGGTCGACTCCTGGGCTGCCGTCGCCCCGTCGTCGATGTCGTGCGAACCGAAGCTCAGCGAAACGGGCGTGCGCGACATCGCGGTCTGCGTCCCCGTGCCGCTCAGCGCCACCGTCACGTCCGGAGCGTTCGACGCCACCGTGACCGTCGCCGACTTCGCGCCCGTCGCGCCCGGGTCGAACCGCATCCGCAACTTGCAAGTCGCGCCCGCGGCGAGCGTCGTCGAGTCGGTGCAGTCGCCGGCCGCGCCGGTCAGCCGCTCGAACTCGCCCGGATCGGCGCCCCCGAGCGACACGCTCGTCAGAACGACGTCCGCAGTGCCCGTGTTCGTCACCGTTGACTCCTGCACCGCCGTCGCACCGTCGTCCACATCGCGCGAGCCGAAGCCGAGCGATGCCGGCGCACCCGACAACTCCGGCACGGACGCGAACGTGGCAAGCCCGGGCCGGTATGCGTCGCCCACGCGGTTGAACTGCCCCGCTGCGTGGAGCCCGTCGCCCGCGAATGCCAGTGCCAGGGGCGAGTCGTCCATCTCGGGGGCGAAGTCGCCGTCGACCTCCCCGCTGCCGGGGTCGAAGGCCGCGAGGTAAGGCCGGCGCGCCGCTGTCGGCTGCCCCTGATTCACATTCTGGAACCCGCCGGCCACGTAGAGCTTCCCGCCGTCGAGCTTGAGGGCGCTGACACTGCTGTCCAAGTTCGGGTCGAAATCCGGGTCGACGATTCCGGTGTCGGGGTCGAAGGCCGCGATCCGGTTCCGGGCCGCCTCCGTCGCCTGGTCCTCGTTGACGCTCGTCAACGTGAGCGGTCCGCCGGCGTAGAGCTTGCCGCCGCCGAGCTCGAGCGCGAAGATCGCCGAGTTGGGATTGGGGTCGAAGCCGGCGATCACGTCTCCCCCGGCGAGGTCGAAGGCGGCGAGGTAGTTGCGCGTCGCCTCCGTGGCCCGGCCTTGGTTCACGAGGTCGAAGTCGCCGCCGGCGTAGATCTTGTCCGCGCCGAGCGCCAGCGCGCCGACCGAGGGAGGGAAGAAGCCTCCAGCGCTTCGTCCGACGTCGGGGTTGAAGTTCGGGTCGACGATCCCCGTCGTCCCATCGAACGCAGCCATGCGATTGCGGGTCGCCTCCGTGGCCGCCCTGGTTGACCGTCGTGAACGAGCCCCCGGCATAGAGCTTGCCGCCGGCGTATTCAAGGTCCTCGACCGGGGCGTTCACGTTCGGATCGAAGCCCGCGACAACCGCTCCGCTGGCGGGGTCGACGGCGGCCAGGTTGTTGCGGGCCGCCTCCGTCGCCGTGCCGTGGTTCACGGCCGTAATCTTGCCGCCGACGTAGAGCCGGCCGCCGCCGAGCGCGAGCGCGAGCGGACCCGGAACGGTCGCGGCGATCCTGGGATCGAAGTCCGGGTCCGGCTCGAGCGTCTTCGCGTCGTACGCGGCGATGTTCTCGCGCGGGTACCAGTCCCGCAGGTTGAACTGACCGGCGATCAACGCCTTGCCGCCCGACACGTCCACGGTGCCGACCCCGCCATCGACGTCAGGGTCGAAGACCGCGTCGACCTGGCCGCTCGAGGCGTCGAACGCGGCGCCGCCGCGGCGAGTTGCCTGCGTGGCCGCTCCCTGGTTGGCGACACTGAAGAACCCGCCCGCGTAGACCTTCCCCGCGCTGATGGCCAGGGACCGGACGAGCGCGTTGACGTTCGGGAGGAAGCGGGTCGACCGCGCCACTGGCCGGATCGAACGCTGCCATGTTCTTGCGGGGGGCCTCCGTCGCCTGCCCTTGGTTGACCAGGTCGAACCCGCCGCCGGCGTAGAGCTTCCGTTCGCGAACTCCAGCGCGTCCACCCGGCTGCCCGTGGGGATGCCCGCATCGAAGCTTGCGTCGACGACCCCGCTCGCCGGGTCGAGCACGGTGAGGGCGGTCCGTGAAACCTGCGTCGGCTGGCCCTGGTTCACGGTGCTGAAATAGCCGCCCACATACAGGTTGCCGCCGC